>CAWDPM010000032.1:0-106979 GCA_963804185.1 uncultured Candidatus Rokubacteria bacterium | reverse complement strand
TTGTTGTGATGGATGATCGGGTCGAGCACATCTGGTCCAGGCCGGCGATAGGCGGACGTTACCAATCGCACGCCGGTTTTGTCGTAGACGGGACCGTTTAAATCGGCGAGCACGATCAGCGTGGTTCCGCTGCGGTTGAGTCGCGTGTCCATGCCACTGGTGAATTTCACACCTCGCGTCAGTGTCAGGCGAATGTGCACGTCGTTTTCCATGCCGTTGGCAGCCAGTGTGCGCGGTATTTCTTGCGTTATTTGCTCGCCGGACGGGATTTCGGCAAACGATAACGCTAAGGCCGATCGTCGCAGCCGATCGAGGTGCTCCGCAAGGCGAAAGATGCGGCCATCGTAGAAGCTCACCCTTCCCAGACGGCGTCGCCGCCCTGCACGACGGAATCGAACGGGCTGACGCCCGCGTCGTCGCGGTGGACCAGCCGGCCGTTAATATTCACGACGGCATTCGATTTCGCTCGTCGAACGTTTGCAGCATATTCAGCCACGGGAATCGGACGCCGCTTTCGCCACGGCTGAATGTTCAACTTCAGGCCGTAACCGGTAATCATACAATTGTTGGTAAAAGTTCCTACATTCATCCAGCACTGAATTCAAATGTGCCGGCACGTGACCGTCGTTGGGCTGATACGGCCCGAACGTTGTCGTTTTGTAAACCTTAGAATACCAATAGGGCGCCCAGCGCCGTCGGTGTCGCGCGGCCCAGGCGTCCAGGAAAGCATCTCGTCACAAAACGGCAAGCCCAGCCGGCCACAAAGTGCGGTGAGCATTCTGGCGGGATTGGTCAGCACGTCCTGCGCGTCAATCACTGGCGTGCGCCTTGCCCCGCTGTGGCCGTTCGGTCAACCGTGCTCGAACAGCTTTACTTGTTGTGGAAGACCCGTTTCTTCGGCGGTCGGCGTCGGCAGGAATTCAATCAGAGACAATAGCGTTTTGCGCGGGTCACGAATCAGGAAGCAGTTGGAAAGCTTTCGAATCCAATCGATTTCCATGCCCGCAAGCACGTGGTGTGCCATGTGCTTTTGATAGTAAACGCGTTTTCCTTCCGGAATCGGTCCTGTCAACAGGTTGATGACCTTTCGCCAATCCGTTTCGCGCCGCTGGATCGTGTCCTCGTATCCGGGATGGTCTGAGCGACGCGTGGCGAGCAAGTAGTGTGCATAGAGCGGCTCGTCGCAGACGACGGTATCTGGCCGATTGCCCCACGAGCGCATCATGGCCGTCGAAATATTGCGGGGCCCCGACCACATCGCAACGTAATGGCTCATTGATATCCTGTTATACACGAGCGCTCGACGTCATCGTAACCAGCCTTCACCATTGCGGCCAGCGCAAGGTGGCCGCAGATGTTATTGTTGCAAACCGATGGTATGATGTGACTGTGTCGCACGACGGCCCGGGTGTCACTTTCTACCGCATTGAGGCGGCAGCGGGTCGCCGTCGTACTCCAGTATTTTTACCAGAGGGGCGTCTGCCGATGAGAAGCCGCCGAGCTTTTACGCTTGTCGAACTCTTGGTCGTCATCGCGATCATCGGCATCTTGTGGCTTTGTTGCTGCCGGCGATTCAAGCCGCCCGCGAGGCCGCCCGGCGCGCTCAGTGCAGAACAATCTCAAGCAACTAGCGCTGGCGGCATCAATCATCATGACGTCGGCGGGCACTTTCCCACCGGCGGCTGGGGCTGGTTCTGGGTTGGCGATCCCGATCGTGGCTTCGGCGAAGAGCAGCCCGGCGGCTGGATCTTCAATCTGATGCCATTCACGGAAGAGAATTCTCGCTACGCGTCCGCATCCGACGGCGACCAGTACATTACGACGAAGCAACTCGACGCGATTCGTGATGGTTGTGAATCCGCTGCTCATCGACTGCCCATCGCGCCGGACCGGCCTGGTATTTCCTAAGCCTATCGACGGTTTCTTCATGCCTACAACTCCGCTGAAAATCCAACAGGCAGCAATATGGCCGGCCGCAGTGATTATGCGATCAATTGCGGCGACCCTGAGAAAAACGAGCACAATGCGGGACCATCGAACCTTGGCGGTGAGGCATCCTTTCAATGGTGTACGTCCCCCGCCGGAAAAATTCTGATTAGTAACTTATCGCTGGGAATAATACCAAGTCCGTTACGGGCGTAAGTTTTCAGCGCAGCGAGGTGGCGATCCATCACGTCACCGATGGCACAAGCCGAACCTATTTAATCGGCGAGAAGTATCTGAATCCCCTCAGCTATGAATCGGGCACAGATGGCGGCGACAATGAAACCTGGTGCACAGGGTACAACAACGACAACTTCCGCACGACCTTTGACCCGCCTCGACAGGACACTCCGGGCTTTGCCAGCGCTACCCGTTTCGGCAGCATCCATTCGGCCATACTTAACATGTCGTTTTGTGACGGCCATGTAGAAGCGATTGCCTACGATATTGAGCCGCGGCTTCATCGAGCCTATGGAAACCGTAAAGATGGGTCGGTCGCCGGCGAGGTCTGGCCTTAGACGGCGATTTTTGGACGAAACCGATCTATGCGAAGTCGTTCGCAGTTCATTCGCGGAGAGCTCAAGTTACTCCTAGTGGCCTTAGGGCTGTTTGAAAGGCTGCTTTCCGACGGTCCGTCGGCGATCCAAATTCCATCCATTAGCCCCGCGGCCGCCGCTGATAAGTGCTTCAGCTGTACGACTTGGACGGCAGCAAATCGCTCAATGAAGTGGAACTCGCTGCCTGCCCGGGCATCGTGTGCTGGCTGATGGGCCAGCCACACCGCAGGATCGGCGACAATGTAGGTATCGCGGTATGAGATCGCACTCGGCGCCGAAGGCCATCTTTTCGAGCGGTGTCGGCTTAACTCCTGTCGTGTGCAGAATCACATCGGGCGGACAGCCTGTTGCCGACGTTGCCGTGCAGTTCACCGCTGATCCGTTATTGGAAAACGAATTGAAACCGGCGGTTGGCACAACCGATCCAAGTGGCATTGCGGTTATGGCAATTTCCGACGAAGAACTTCCACCTGACCAGCGTGACCTGCGTTCGATGCAACCCGGCATCTATCGAATCGAGATCAAACATCCGCGTCTCAAGCCGCCGACCACGCCGCTTGGCTGCGAGATCGATCCCACGTTGCGCGGCGGCACTGAGGTCCTGCTGCGACTGTGACGCATGGCCGGCGAAGGTAGTTTGTCAGGGGAGGTGCCGCACCACACTTTTGACACACAATGTACGTACCGGTCACCCCCGGTCATTGTGTACAATGAATTGGCCTGCCTCGAATCTGCCTCGCGCATTGCTTCATCCCACCCACCGCATTCCAGAAGCCCTGTCGTCCGTCCTCCATGTGCTCAAGAACTTTCCGACGGCGTTTCGTCTTGAGCATTGCGATGGCGGTCGCACTTGTGCGGGCGGCATCTCGAGCGCTGCGGTCGATTTCGAGAGGAGATCAAGCCGATCATTGAATCGGCGTGCCTCCATTGCCACAACGAAACAAAGGCCGAAGGCGAATTAAGACTGGATTCGTTGGCATTTGCCACCGCATATGCTGCAAGCGGGCGGTCAATCGTCGCCGGCGATCCAGAGAATAGCTCGTTTTACACGCGGACCGTGCTGTCCGAAGGGGACGAAAGGAGGTGATGCCACCCGAGCGCTCGGCTGGATGAATCGCAAACAGCGCTGTTGAAGAATGGATCGAGGAGGGCGCGAAAGTGGCCACAAGCTTCCAAGCTCGAAATTCGGCCGCGAATCGATTTTGCGAAAGACGTGCAGCCAATCTTGGAGATGAATTGCGTTTCGTGCCACTCCGCCGAGAAGCGCGAAGGCGACTTCGATCTTTCGACTCGCGAGTCGGCGTTTGAGAGCGGCAGCAATCCGCCGGCGATCAAGCCGTTTGAACCCGAGGCGAGTCCTCTATATACTTACGATTGTGCCGAAGGATGACTCAACGCTGATGCCGCCAGACGGAGCAGGGTGGGCCGCTCGACAAGGAATCGATTGAAATTTGCGACTCTGGATTTCTGAGGGAGCCATTTGGCCGAAGACATGGTCCTCGAGACGCGGGCGAAAAATCGTCGGCCCTCCTAATTCCGATGATTTGGCTTTGGTTCGCAGAATTCACGACCGGATCGTCGAGCGCGCGAAGGCAGACGAAGGCCAAGTTCGCCGACTACTCGGCGAAGGTTCCGCAAACCGGCGCACCCTACCACATGGTCGCCATCAAGGGCGGCGACTTCTTGATGGGCAGCCCCGACAGGAGAAAGGCCGCAGCCGAGAACGAAGGTCCGCAAGCGCGCGTAAAAGTCGCCCCCTTCTGGCTCGGCAAATACGAAGTGACGTGGGACGAATACGAACCGTTCATGATCACGCACGTCGATCGATTCAAGAACGGCACCCGCAAGGATTTCGATCCGGCAGCATACCCATCGTCGACGCCGTTAGCGAGCCGACGGCGCCCTATGTCGATATGAGTTTCGGCATGGGCCAGCAGGGCTTTCCGGCCATCTGCATGACGCAGCACGCCGCCAACAAATACTGCGAATGGCTCAGCGCCCAGACCGGCCACTTCTATCGGCTGCCGACCGAGGCCGAATGGGAATACGCCTGCCGAGCCGGAACGACCACCGCCTACTCGTTCGGCGACGATCCGGCAGAGCTCGGCGAATACGCCTGGTACATACGACAACAGCGACGAAAAGTATCAGAAGGTCGGCAGAAGAAACCAAACCCGTGGGGGCTTTACGACATGCACGGTAACGTGATGGAATGGACGGCCGACCAGTTCGTTCCGGATTATTTCCAGCGGCTCGCGGCCGCTGCGACCAACCCGTTCGTCCGGCCGGAGTCGCTTTATCCCCGCAGCGTCCGCGGCGGCGGCTGGGACGACGACGCCGCGCAACTCCGCTCGGCCTTTCGCCTGGGTTCCGAAGCCAGTTGGAAGCAACAAGACCCGCAACTTCCCAAGAGTATTTGGTATCTTACCGATGCCCACTGGCTCGGCTTTCGCATTGCCCGGCCGCTCGAAATTCCGTCGGTCGAGGAAATGTACTTTTATTGGAATAGTTCCACAGACAAACATTAGCCGCTTCCGGTAACATTGACGTTGGCGAACCCGACACCAACGTAAAGGGTGAATCCATGAACGAACAACATCATCAGACCGACCGTCGTCAGTTCATCAAGTTTGCCGGCGCCGTTTCGGCTCTCGACCGCGCTCGAACGTGCCGCGCGTTTTCGGCCAGGCGGGCGTCGAATCACAAGCTGCAAATGGCGCTCATCGGCTGCGGCGGACGCGGCACGGGCGCCGTCGTCGACGCGCTGACGGCGGCCAGCTACCCGACCAAGTTGGTCGCCATGGCCGACCTCTTCCAGCACCGCCTCGATGAAAGCTACGCGGCGCTCGAGCAGCAATATCAAGCCAAGCCCGATCTCGATCGACGTCCCCGAAGACAAGCGAGTTCGTCGGCTTCGACGCCTACAAAAAGGCGATGGACGCCTTGCAGCCCGGCGACATCGCGATCTTCGCCACTCCGCTGGCGTTTCGCTGGGTGCACTTCCAATACGCCATCGACCGCGGACTGAACGTCTTCATGGAAAAGCCGCTGGTCGCCGACGGGCCGACCGCCAAGCGGATGCTCGACCTGGCGAAGAAGGCCGACGAAAAGAATCTGAAGGTGCGGCGTGGGTCTCATGATTCGCCACTGCCGCGGCCGCCAAGAGCTGCACAAGCGAATCAGCGACGGCGAGATCGGCGACCTGATCGCGATGCGGGCCTATCGCATGCACGGCCCGGTCGGCACCTGCTTCTCCACGCGCAAGCCGAAGGACCGCGACGAGCTGCCGTGGCAGATCGAGCGGTTCCACAGCTTCTTGTGGGCCAGCGGCGGGCTGTTCAACGACTTCTACGTTCATCAGATCGACGAGGTCTGCTGGATGAAAAACGCCTGGCCGGTGAAGGCGCAAGCGCTGGGCGGCCGCCACTTCCGCGGCGACTACGTCGATCAGAATTTCGACAACTATTCCGTCGAGTACACATTCGACGACGGCTCCAAGTTCTTCTTCGACGGCCGCACGATGATCGGCACTCGCAACGACATGTCGAGCGTCGTGCACGGCACGAAAGGTTCGGCCATCGTCAGCACCTCCGGCCACTTTCCCGGCAAGTGCCGCACCTTCAAGGGCCAGAAGCAGGATCGCAAGACGATCGTCTGGGCGTTCCCGCAGCCCGAGGAGAATCCCTACATGCTGGAGTGGAAGGATCTCATCGAAGCCATCATTCAAGATAAGCCGTACAACGAAGTGCCGCGCGCCGTGGAGGCTTGCCTGGTGACGAACATGGGCCGCATGGCGGCCCACACCGGACAGGAAATCACGTTCGAGCAGATGCTCGCCTGCCCGCACGAAATGGCGCCCGGCGTGGCCGACTTCACGATCAACGGCCCGGCTCCGGTGATGCCGGATGCCGATGGAAGATATCCGGTGCCGACGCCCGGCGTGATCTCGAGCGCGAGTATGGAACGAAGGCCTGAGCCAATACAATTACGATCGAGGTGTCGTCGAGCGTTAAGTCTGAACGAGTGCAGGGCACGCGACGATAGCCTATGAAGCTCGGTCTTGGACTTTATCGCCACATGCTTATGCGGAGAACTTTCAGTTTGCGCGTCAGGCCGGTGCTACGCACGTCGTCGCACATCTGGTCGACTATTTCCAAGGCACCGAAGTCGCGGCATCGATCAGCCGACGGGGACCGATACTGGCTGGGGATCGGCCGGCGACCCGGATCGACTATGGACGGTGGACGAACTCTCGCGCTCTCGAGAAATCAATTCGAAGGAATGGAGTTAGAAGCCATTGAAAACTTCGACCCGGCGCATTGGCACGATGTGCTGCTCGACGGGCCGAAAAAGCGGCAGCACTTGAGAATATCAAAACAATCATTCGGCGCGTGGGGGAAGCCGGCATTCCTATTATCGGTTACAACTTTAGCATTGCTGGAGTTTGTGGCCGCGTGAAAGGCCCGTTCGCCCGCGGCGAGGCGATTTCAGTGGGGATGGACGGGCCTGTCGATACGCCCATGCCGGGCGGCATGGCATGGAACATGGTTATGATGCGCTAGGCCGCGAGGCGACGAACCTTCGATTACAACGACGTAGCTTGGGCAGCGATTGCAGGAGTTTTTCGATGAAGTCGTGCCGGTTGCGGAAGAATGCGGCGTTACATTGGCCGCCCATCCGGATGATCCGCCAATGCCCATCATGCGCGGTCAGCCGCGGCTCGTGTATCAACCAAAGATCTTTACAGCAGCTGCTCCATCTGCAGCCGAGCGCCGCGAACTCGCGCCCGAGTTCTGCTTGGGCTCCTTCGGCGAAATGACAGATGGCGACGTTTACGCGGCCACCGAACAATACAGCCGCCAGAAAAAATTAGCATACGTGCATTTTCGCAATGTTCATGGCAAGGTTCCGACCTATCGCGAGGACGCCTCGGCGCTCGGCCACCGTGAGGTAGAAGGCCAGCAGGGTGGCGGCGGTAGCGTTGATCGTCATGGACGTCGACACCCGGTCGAGCGGCAGATCCCGGAGAAGCTCGTCCATGTCGCCGACGCTGGAGATGGACACCCCCACGCGCCCGACCTCGCTCCGCGCCTCGGGGGCGTCCGCATCGTGGCCCATCTGGGTCGGCAGGTCGAAGGCGACCGACAGTCCCGTTTGCCCCTGGGCGAGGAGGTAGTGGAACCGCCGATTCGTCTCGGCCGCCGTTCCGAACCCGGCATACTGCCGCATGGTCCAGAGGCGCGCCCGGTACATCGTCGGCTGGATCCCCCGCGTGTAGGGATACTCTCCGGGGAAGCCCAGGTCGGCGAGGTAGTCGAAGCCTCCGAGGTCGGCCGGCGTGGCCAGACGGGGAACCGGCGCGCCCCAGGAGGTCTCGAGCCCGGCGCGCTCGGGCGTCCGCTCGACCGCGGGCCGCAAGCGCTCCCGCTCCCAGCGCGCCAACGCGTCGTCCAGCCCCGGCTGGCCTGGGTGGGGCACCCGCGATCGGGGCGGGAGCTCGGGCGGCGGACTCACAGCGGCAGGTTCCCGTGTTTCCGGGGAAGGTTCTGATCGCGCTTCGTAGAGAGGGTCTCGAGCGCGGAGATGAGCCGGCGGCGCGTCTCTCGGGGCTCGATGACGTCGTCGACGTAACCCCGCTCCGCCGCCACGTAGGGGTTGGCGAACTTCTCCCGAAACTCAGCGACGCGCTCCGCGCGGAAGCGCGCCGGATCGTCCGTCTCCCCCAGCTCGCGGCGGTAGAGGATGTTGACGGCCCCCTCGGGCCCCATCACTGCGATCTCGGCGGTGGGGAAGGCGAAGTTCGCGTCGGCGCGGATGTGCTTGCTCGCCATGACGCAGTAGGCGCCGCCATAGGCCTTGCGGGTGATGACGGTGAGCTTCGGCACGGTGGCCTCGGCAAAGGCGTAGAGCAGCTTGGCTCCGTGCTTGATGATCCCGCCGTGCTCCTGGGCGGTGCCGGGCAGGAACCCCGGCACGTCCTCGAATGTCACGAGAGGGATGTTGAAGCAGTCGCAAAAGCGGACGAAGCGAGCTCCCTTGAGGGACGCGGCGATGTCGAGGCACCCCGCCAGGTGCGCCGGCTGGTTGGCCACGATCCCGACGGGTCGCCCCCCCAGGCGCCCGAAGCCGATGACGAGGTTCGGCGCGTACTCGGCCTGGACCTCGTAGAGATACTGGTCGTCGAGGACCGTCTGGATGAGCGCCTTCATGTCATACGCGCGGGTCGGGTTCGCGGGCACCAGCCGTTGCAGGCTCTCGTCCATTCGGTCTGGAGGGTCGGCGGTCGGGCGAAGCGGGGGATCCTCGAGGTTGTTCGGCGGCAGGAAGGTCAGGAGCTCCCGGATGCCCTCGAGACAAGCCTCCTCGCTCTCCGTGGCGAAGTGGGCGACGCCCGAGACGCGCGCGTGCGTGTCGGCCCCGCCAAGCTCCTCGAGGCTCACCTCCTCGTGGGTCACGGCCTTGAGAACCTCCGGACCGGTCACGAACATGTACGACGAGCCGCGGACCATGAAGGTGAAGTCCGTGATCGCCGGCGAGTACACCGCCCCGCCCGCGCACGGCCCCATGATCGCGGACACCTGCGGGACCACCCCCGAGGCCAGGACGTTCCGGAGGAAGATGTCGGCGTAGCCGGCCAGCGAGACGACACCTTCCTGGATGCGCGCTCCCCCCGAGTCGTTCAGGCCGATGATGGGCACGCCGACCTTGAGCGCGAGGTCCATGATCTTGCAGATCTTGTGCGCGTAGGTCATCGAGAGCGAGCCGCCGAAGACGGTGAAGTCCTGAGCGAACAGATAGACCGGGCGCCCGTTGATCCGTGCAGACCCGGTCACGACCCCATCGCCCAGCACGTGCTGCTCGGCCATGCCGAAGTCGGTGGCCTGGTGGACGACGAACCGGCCGAGCTCCTCGAAAGAGCCCTTGTCGACGAGTCCGGCTATCCGCTCCCGGGCGGTCCGCTTGCCGGCGCCATGCTGCCGGGCGATCCGCTCAGTCCCGCCGCCGAGCTCCGAAGCCGCCCGCAGGCGGGCGAGCTCGGCGAATCGCTCGTCGAGGCTCACGGGGACCGCCTGGCGCTGGCCACCTGAAGGCAGCCGGAGTGAAACATCGGTTGCCCAGTATACGGGGCCTCTCGCGAAGGCGTCAACGCGCGCCCGGGTCCTGAGGGTCGAGGAACGCTCCATCAGTCTCAGTGGCTTGTATTGACCTCGTAGATGCGTACCCAGTGCCCCTTCAGCCCGGCTGCTTGCGGAACCGCATAGGGCAGCTCGCGCAACCAGGCCGGCCGGGGCGGGGAAGGGCCGAGGAGCCGCAAGAGGAAGGCGTCCACCGGCGGCTCTTGCCCGAGGCGCATGCCGCGGGAAAGCCGGGCGTATTCTCTAGCGAAGGCATCCCACGAGAAGATGACAAGGTGCGTGACGCCATGTTTCTTGATCGCCTCGTAAGCTCTTTCCTGGCTGGGGGCGCTGTAGATCTGAGCGGTCGCCTTGAGCCCGGGGAGGTTCTCCCAGTACAGGGTTCCGAGACCGCGGAACCCGCCGTAGTAGATGAGCCAGGTCGTCGTTGTCGGGCCGCTGACCACCAGCCCCGGGGCATCCCCCAGACTCGTGCGCAGCCGGTGGGCGACGTCCCGAGTGACGATCTCCACGACCTCCTCCCATTCCGTCGGCGCAACCCAGTGAAACTGAAGCCACAGGCCAAGGTTATTGAGCGGTGCGACCAGCAAGACGGCGGTGACGAACAATCCGGCGCCGACTCTTGCCCAGAGACGTTGGAGCAGCCAAGGCTCGCGAGAGAGAACCATGGCGATGGCCGCAAGCGCCACCAGCCAGATACCGTAGGCCAGGCCCAGCCAGCGCACTTGCGCGAAGGGGAGGACCAGCGTCGTCAAACTGGGCAGCAAGGCCAGGATCAGCAGTCCCTTGGCCGGAGCAGCCAGCTTGGTGCGAAGCACGGCATAGCCGGTCGGGATCGCCAGCAGGGGCAGAATATTGGCTTGAGCAAGCCGCGTCCGCGCAGGCAAGGGTTCCAGAAATCGGATGAGTCCCCTGAACTCGACAATGTAGTCCTCGTGGAAATCCCACAGGAAGCGGTCGGACACCCAAAAGGTGCGCGCGGGCCAGAGGGAGATGACAACCGGGAGCGCGGCGATCGCCAAGACGCTGAAGGCCACGGCAAGCCAATCACGCCGGCTTCCTCTCCGTTGCTCATCGCGCACCCAGCGGCATACCCGGTAGAGCAATTCCCCCGCGCCGAGCCAAGCAAGGGCATAGAGCGGGTGATTGACCTCAAGCCGCCAGCCGAGATGTGCCGGAAAATACTCCAGCACGTAGAAGAACAGGCTGGAGCCGGCTCCGGCAATGCCCCACACGCGCCAGAGACGCGGCTCTGCCCGCCACGCGTCGGTTGGCCTGGGCGACCGGGCCAGCACGCCCGTCGCTCCTAGCGCGCCCAGTCCGGTGCCGATGAGCACCGGGACCACGGTGGCTGCGCTGACCCACAGGCCAGCCCCACCCGCCACGCCGGACGCGATGAACCAACGCCGCGCCGCCGCCAGGTCCGGTAACCACAATGCGAGAGCGCTGGGCGGGACTGGCCTGGCCTTGGATCTTCCCACAGGCGCGGCCGGCTCGGCCTTGACCCATCCGCCGCCGCCGCCGATCAAGAACAAGACGGTCATCAATCCGCTGATCGCCGCCAGGCCGTGGTGGTCTGGGTTGCCGACGACGAACAACTGATAGAAGGGCTGGACGCTGACCATGCCCATCACGAGCAGCGACGCCGGCACGGAGCCCAAGCGCCACGCCACCAGCGGCGTGAGGCTGAGCATGAAGAGACCCAGCAGCACGGTATTGGCGAAGGGCGCAACGCTCTCCACGGCGATGGGCATGGGCTCGCCAGTCACCAAATGATCCAGCCACGCCACTGCGATCAGCCACCAGCGGAACGACGAACTCCAATGCACCTCGCGGCCGGCCGGCGGGTTGTCGTAGTCCACCTTGCGGATGCGCGGGCCCTCGCCCGCCAAGGACAACTGGGCCTGCATGATCCAGTGAAAGCCGTCCATGCCGTTGTGCGGCAAGATGAGGTTCCGTTGGCCAAGGGCGTATCCGGTGGAGGATGTCAGGTCGAGCGCGGGCACCGGAGAATCAGCGACGCGCACCTGGGTCAGAACCCAGATGCTGCGCAGGCGTGTCCAGCTGTCGGTCCCCGCGTAGGCCAGGGCGGCGAACAGAGCCAAGACCCAGAGGTAGCGCTTCAGCACATCAGCGCCGCAGGAGCCGCAGGCCTCGCGTTATCTTGGCACGTACCCACTTCTTCGACGCCCCATGGCCAGGACAAGGGTACACGGTAGGGACTTCTCCTGGATCCATCGAAACCTCTCTTTAGACCGCAGCCGATTTCTTTGGACAGCGCCGTCCCGGATGATGGCATGCCAGCGATGAACCAAGGCTGTTGGGATAGACCCCCGCCGCGTAGACCTGCATGGCCACGGCATGGGGATTCGCGGCATAGATCCGGTTGAGCTTGAGCATGGCCTGGGCGTGGAGCCGGAGGATCCGGGGCATCATGCGGGAACGGATCGTCGTCAGGCGGGATCGCCTCCTCGAGGGGATCGGGTGGGGGAATCGAGGGTGGAAAGAGTAGACACGCCAGCTGATTTGGACCGTCGAGCGGATCGGGCGCGTGGGCGCTGGCTCATCGCAGCGCTCCGCCCGACGGAGGGCCGCTCGCGGCCGTCGCTGTGCGGCCGGCCGATCTCCCCTCCGCGTCCGCCAGGCCGCTCGCGACCGTCGCTTTGCTGCCCGCCGATTTCCCCTCCGCGTCCGCCCGGCTCCCGCTCGCGGCCGTCGCTTTGCTGCCCGCCGATCTCCCCTCCGCGTCCGGCAGGCTCGCGCTCGCGCCGTCGTGAGCGGGTGGTCGCCACCACGGCTGAGCGGCGAGCAGCTCTCGGATGGCCACGGGAACCGTCATGCCCTCGCGCCAGCCCGGCGCGACATCATGCTCGTCTGGTCGCTCTCGTCCTTCGGTGCGGGCTCGCGCTTCCGTCCGGCTCCTTCCGTTCCGGCGGTCCTGTGCGCGTGCGCACTCCGGGGCTCTGTCTCTTTCTTCTTCTATTTCTTATTCTTAGTCTTAGTCTTCCGGGGCCGAACTCCGCGATTTTTCGGGTGTTTTCATGTCCAGTTTCGTCCGGATTGGCGTGCCGGGCGTCGGATCCAGCGCGAGCTCGATCCGGATTGCCGCGCGGCGCGTGGGATCCTGCGGGAGTTCGTGTGTCGGGGTGGGGGACTCGGCGCGCGCTCCGTCGGGATCGGCGTGTCGGGACGCGGGGATCCGGCGTGCCTTCCGTCCGCGCGAGTTCCGTCCGGATTGGCGCGCGGCATGTGGGCTCCGGTGCGAGTTCGGTCCGGACTGACGCGCGGCCCGTTGAATTCCGCGCCAGTTCCGCTGATGATCAGTCCCTTGGTCGATGCCAGATCGGATACTAGCCGAGTTTGACGCGGTCAGTCGGCTCTGTTAGCGTGAGGGCTCAACCTCGCGACGGCAAAGGGGTCCCCGTGCTACAGGTAGCGGCGTTGATCGCCAGCCTCGCCTTCGTCGCCCTCGTGATCGCGGTCATCCCGGCTGTCCTTCAGGTGGCCCGGACCGCGCGCGTGGCGGAGCAGACGCTGGCGTCCCTCGATCGCGAGGTCCGCCCCCTGACGTCCCAGGTTCAGGCACTCCTCCAAGAGCACCGCATACTCGCCGAGCAGGCGACCAAAGACCTCCGGCAGGCGGAGGGCGTGGTCCTGATGACGCAGGACGTCCTGGCACGCCTGACGGACCTCACGGGCCTGCTCACGGGCTTTGGGACGGTAGGCCGCGTGGTCGGCGTCGCGCGTGGCCTCCAGAAGGGGATCGACGTGTTTGTCAACCGCCTGGGACGCCGCGACAAGGAGTAATGCCATGACGGACGACCGGGATGATCTGCACCTCCTGGGAGCGCTGGGCCTGCTCACTGTGGGCGCCATCATCGGGGCCGCCACCGCCCTCCTGCTGGCCCCCAAGACCGGTGGCGAGACCCGGGAGCTGCTCCGGGAGAAGGGGACAGACTGGGCCCGCTTAGCCCGCGAGCGGGGGTCGGATCTGGCTAAGCGGGCCCAGGGAACGTTGGGCGACGCTCAGATCCGCGCCCATGACTATCTCGGGCGAGGACGGGAGGTCGTCGGGGATACCTCCGCCCAGTTGAAGGCCGCCTTCGAGGCTGGGCGGGGCGCCATGCGGGAGGAGATCGCCCGGCTGCGCGGCCGGGAGGAGCCACTCGAAGGGGTCTAGACGAGCTCCGATCTGATCGGGTCGTAGGGCGCGCCCGTCCAGTACCGCGGACGACGACGTTCGCGACGCCGGACGGGCGCGCGGCCTCTCAAAGGTGAATGGCCTGTCCCATCGCGTCGAGGGCAGCCTCCATCACCGCTTCGGCCATCGTCGGGTGGGCGTGGATCGTGTGGCCCACCTCCTCCACCGTGGCCTCGAGAGTCTTCCCAAGGACGAGTTCTGCGATGAGTTCGGTCGCCTCGGCTCCCAGGATGTGGACGCCCAGGATCTCGCCCGTGTCGCCGGCCGCGACGATCTTGACGAGGCCCTCGGGCTCGCCCAGCGCCTGGGCCTTGCCATTGGCCAGGAACATGTACTTGCCGACCTTCACCGCGCGCCCGTCCGCCCGGGCCTGCGCTTCCGTGAGGCCGAGGCTCGCCACCTGCGGATGGCAATAGGTGCAGCTCGGGATCGTTCCGTAGTCGACGGGCCGGCCGGCATGCCCGGCCAGCGCTTCCGCGGCCACGACACCCTCGGCGCTCGCCTTGTGCGCGAGCAGCGGGGGGCCCGCCAGGTCGCCGATCGCGTAGACGCCGGGCACGGACGTCTCCATCCGCGGCGAGACCTTGACGAACCCGCGGTCCATGGTGACCCCCAGCGCGTCGAGTCCGAGGGCCTCTGTGTTGGCGCCGCGGCCCACGGCCATCAGTACCACGGCGGCCTCCACCCGCGCCGCCTGGCCCTCCTGCTCGATCTCGACCGACACCCCGTCCCGACCAACGTGGACGGCGTGGACCTTGGCGCCCGCGCGCACGTCGATTTTCCGCCGGGTCAACGCCCGCGCGAGAAGCTTCGAGATCTCCTCGTCCTCGATCGGGAGCACTCGCGGGAGCGCCTCGATGATCGTGACCTGCACTCCGTACGCCGCGAAGACGTCCGCGAACTCGACGCCGACGGCCCCGGCCCCGATGACCACCACGGAGGGCGGCAGTCGCTCGAGCCGGAGCGCCTCGTCTGAGCTGATGACTCGGGTCTTGTCGAGCGCCACGCCGGGCAGGCTCTTCGGCGCCGCACCCGTCGCCAGCACGACCGCCCGGGCCTCGATCGTCCGGGAGCTTCCGTCCGGGGCCTGAACGCGCACGGCGCCCGGGCCCGCTAGCGAGCCGCGCCCTGGAACGAGGGTGATCTTGTTCTTTCGGAACAGGAACTCCACGCCCTTGGACATCCGGTCGGCCACCTGGCGGCTCCGCGCGTAGGCGACGCCGTAGTCGGCGCGGAGGTTGTCCACCGTCACGCCGAACTCTCCTGCCCGCTGGAAGAGCTGGAGCACCTCCGCGTTCCGGAGGAGCGCCTTCGTCGGGATGCAGCCCCAGTTCAGACAGATCCCGCCGGGCCGGTCGGCCTCGACGACGGCGACCCGCTGGCCGAGCTGAGCCGCCCGGATCGCCGAGACGTACCCGCCCGGCCCCGAGCCGACGACAACGGCGTCGAAGCGCTCGCTCGCCATGGCCTCAGACCAGGAGCGCGAGCGGCGCCTCGAGGGCCGCCTTCAGATCGGCGAGGAAGCGGGCGCCCATGGCCCCGTCCATGACCCGGTGATCGGCGGACAGGGTCACGCGCATGCGCTTGCCGACGGCCAGCTGCCCGTCCACCACCACGGGCTTGTCGACGATCGCCCCCACCGCGAGGATCGCCCCCTCGGGAGGGTTGATGATCGCGCTGAACTCGTCCACCGGGAACATCCCGAGATTCGACACCGTGAAGGTGGCGCCGGACAGCTCCTGCTGACGGAGCTTCCGGGCGCGGGTCCGCTCGACCAGGTCCCGCGACTCCGTCGCGATCTGGAAGAGCGGCTTACGGTCGCAGTCCCGGAGGACGGGCGTGATGAGCCCGTCCTCGAGCGCAACCGCGATGCCGATGTGCGCGGCCCGGTGCCGCCGGATGGCGTCGCCCGTGAAGCTCGCGTTGACCCCGGGGTGCCTCTGGAGGGTCGCCGCGCAGGCCCGGACGACGAGGTCGGTGAACGTCACCTTCGGGGCTCCCGGCAGGGCCTGGAGCTCCTCGCGCAGCGCCGCCGCGCGCTCCATGGCGATCTCGGTCGTGATGTAGAAGTGCGGGACCGGCGCCTTGGACTGGACCATTTGCCGCGCGATCGCCGCGCGGATCTGGCTGAGCGGGACATCCTCGGTCTCCGGGCCCGTGCGGGCCACGGCCGGCGCTCCCACGGTCGCGGGCATCGCCGGCGCCGCGGTGGCGGGTCGCCCGGCCACGGTGGCATCCGTCGGACGCGCGCCCAGGAACGCCTCGATGTCCCGCTGGATGATCCGACCGCTTGGCCCGGTGCCGGTCACCCGGGCGAGGTCGATGCTCGCCCGCTCAGCGAGCTTCCGGGCGAGCGGCGAGACTCGGAGCCGACCAGGAGGCAGCACAGTGGCGGCACCCGGCGTCCCGTCCGGGGTCGGGCTGGCGACCGCCGCCGGAGGGGGAGCCGTGCGAGAAGCGGGAGCCGGCCCCGGAGCGGGAGCCGGCACCGCGGGGGAAGCCGGCGCCGCGGGAGAGGCCGGCGCCGTGGGGGAAGCCGGTGCCGCAGCGGGTGCGGAAGCCGCCGCGGGAGCAGGGGGTGGGGACGGCGCGGCAGACGCGGACCCAGCCGGGGCCGCCTCGCCGACGACCGCGCTGATGTCCTCGTCCGGCTCGGCGATGACCGCGATCAGACCCCCCACCGGCACCGCCGCCCCGGGGGTCGCGAGGAGCTTCCTGAGGACGCCGGAACCGAACGCCTCGAGCTCGATGTCGGCCTTGTCCGTCTCGATCTCGGCGACGATGTCGCCCCCGGAGATCCGGTCGCCCTCCTGCTTGAGCCACCTGAGGAGCTTCCCCGTCTCCATCGCCTCCGACAGCTTCGGCATGACAACCTTGGTCACCGCCATGGCCGGCTCACCCTCCTCGGGACTCGTCAGACAGCACAGAGTTTGCGGATCGCCTCGACGATCCGTTCCTTCGACGGGGTCTTCAGGCGCTCGAGGTTCCGGGCGTACGGCATCGGGGCGTTGGCGCCGAAGACGCGCGCCACGGGAGCATCCAGGTCGTCGAACGCGCTCTCCGTGATGAAGGCTGCGATCTCGGAGCCCATGCCCGCGAACCCGGCGCCGGATTCCGCCACGAGGACGCGATGGGTCTTCCGCACCGAGGCCAGGATGGTCTCGGTGTCCATCGGGCGCAGCGTGCGAGGGTCGACGATCTCCACGGAGATGCCGTCGCTCTTCTCGACTTCCTCGGCGGCCTCGAGCACTCGGTAGTACATCCCCGTGTACGCGATGGCCGTCACGTCGCGCCCTTCTCGCTTGACCTCGGCCACCCCCAGGGGAATCAGGAACTCGGCGTCGTCTGGCACTTCGCCCTTGAGGCCGTAGAGCGTCTCCGCCTCGATGAAGATCACCGGGTTGTCGTCCCGGATCGCGCTCTTGAGGAGCCCCTTGGCGTCGCGGGGCGTCGTCGGGCGCACGACCTTCAGTCCCGGCACGTGGCAGAAGTACGACTCCATCGACTGCGAGTGCTGGGCCGCCAGCTGGTGCGCGGGGCCGCCCGGGCCCCGGATCACGAGCGGGATCGGAAACTGGCCGCCGGACATGTAAAAGAGCTTCGCCGCGTGGTTGACGATCTGGTCGACGGCCACCAGCGCGAAGTTGAAGGTCATCATCTCGACGATGGGTCGGAGGCCGACCATTGCGGCGCCGATGCCGACCCCCGTGAAGCCGGACTCGCAGATCGGCGTGTCGACGACGCGCCGCTCGCCGAACTTCTCGAGGAGCCCCTGGCTCACCTTGTAGGCGCCGCCGTACACCCCGACCTCCTCACCGACCAGGAACACCCGGTCGTCCCGCTCCATCTCCTCGCGCAGGGCGTGGTTCAGCGCCTCCCGGTACGTGATCACCGCCATGCCTGCCTCCCTCTCCGCGCGCCCCGATCCCAGCCGCGCCTCACGCGTAGACGTCCGCGGTCAGCCACTCCGCCGGCGGCTCCGGCGAGGCGTCCGCGAACGCCACCGCGTCGTTGACGCGCGCCTCCACCCGCTCGGCCAGAGCGGCCCAGGCGGCCTCGTCGAGGGCGCCCGCCGTCCGGAGCCGCTCGCGGAAGGCGACGATGGGATCGCGAAGCTTCTCCTCCTCGACTTCCTCCTTCGTGCGGTACACGGCCGCCGCGGGGTCCCGCATCGAGTGCCCTCGGAACCGGTACGTCCGCGCCTCGACCAAGGTCGGCGTCTTGCTCTCCCGCGCGCGCGCCACCGCGCGGCCCACGCACTCGCGCACGGCCAGCACGTCCATCCCGTCGCACGCTTCCCCGGGCATCCCGTAGGAGTCGGCGAACTTCGCGATGTCGGTCTGGGCGAGCGCCCGCTGTATGGCGGTCCCCATCGCGTATCGGTTGTTCTCGCAGATGAACACGACGGGCAGCTTCCACAGAGCCGCCAGGTTCAGCGACTCGTGGAACTCCCCCTGGGGGACCGAGCCGTCGCCGAAGAAGCAGAGAATCACCCGATCGCGGTCCTCGTAGCGAATGGCAAACCCGACGCCGGCCGCGATGGGCAGGTACCCGCCGACGATCGCGTGGCCGCCCAGGAAGTTGATGGCCCGGTCGAACATGTGCATCGACCCGCCCTTCCCCCGGGAGACGCCGTCGCGGCGCCCGAACAGCTCGGCCATGATGCGCCGCGGGTCGCCGCCCTTGGCGAGGATGTGCCCGTGCTCGCGGTAGCCCGCGATGGTGTAGTCGTCAGGGCGGAGGGTCGACATCGCTCCGACCGCCACCGCCTCCTGCCCGATGTAAAGGTGGAGGAAGCCCCCGATCTTGCCGAGGGCATACATCTCGGCCGCCTTCTCCTCGAACCGCCGGATCAGCTGCATCTGCTCGAGGAGAGCGAGCCCGACCACGGGGTCCACGCGCGCCACCGCTTCCGTCGTCGCCACTGCCCGACCTCCCTTTTCGCGCGGCCTCCCGGCCCTCACCAGCGCATCAACGCCAGGTCGTCGACATCGATGCGGAAGCGGGCCCGGAAGATCGCCACGATGATGGCCAATCCGACCGCGACCTCGGCCGCTGCGACCGTCATGACGAAGAACACGATGACCTGCCCATCGGCCCCGCCGTGGACGCGCCCGAAGGCGACGAACGCCAGGTTCGCGGCGTTCAGCATGAGCTCGATGCACATGAAGATCACCAGCGGGTTCCGCCGGACAAGGACGCCCATCACGCCGATCGCGAAGAGGATCGCCGACAGTCCGACATAGTACGCCAGCGGGACGACAGTCAGGGGGTCACCCGCGCGCCCGGCGCTTGGCCAGGGTCAGGGCCCCGACCAGCGCCGCCAGGAGCAGGAGCGAGGTCACCTCGAACGGGAACAGGTAGTCCGTGAACAGCAGGCGACCAATGGCCGCGGCCCCGCCGGGCGGGGCGCTGGGCGCTGGCCCGCCGGTGCGGGCCGCCACGAGGGCGACGGCCAGCCCCAGGGCCGCCGCCAGGGGCAGGGCGAGGCGCCGCGCCCCGGCCAAGGGGTCCGGGCCCGACTCGGCCCGGCCAGGGATCAGGAGCATGATGGCGAGGATGAATAGCACCATGATGGCCCCCGCGTAGACGATGACCTGGGCGAGGGCCAGGAACTCCGCGCCGAGCATCAGGAACAGCACGGCGACGCAGAAGAGGTTCCCGACAAGGAACAGCGCCCCGTGGAGCGGGTTCGGCCGGACGACCAGGCCCACGGCCATGCCGATGGCGGCGATCGCCACCACGCTGAAGACGGCCCACTCGGTCACTCGAATCCTTGCCGGACCAGGGCCGGCGGCGGCGCCGTGGTCGGCAGGCCGTCGGCCCCGGCGGGCTCGAGCGCCAGGAGCACGTCCTTCGAGTAGACGAGGCCCTCGCGGCTGAACGCCGAGAACTCCAGGATGCCCGTGTCCATCCGGATCGCGTCCTCGGGACAGGCCTCGACGCAGAACCCACAGAACACGCATTTGCCCAGGTCGATGTCGAACCGCGTGGGGTACTTCTCGATGTCCGGGTTCGGGTGCTCGCCCGCCACGATGTAGATGCAGTGGGCGGGACACACGGTCTCGCACATCATGCAGGCCACGCAGCGCGGCGACCCGTCCTCGCGCCGCACCAGGCGGTGGAGACTCCGGAGCCGCGGGGCGAGCGGCCGTCGCTCCTCCGGCCACTGGTAGGTCACCGCGCCCTTCTGGCCGCGGATCCACCGCCCCATGTTCCGGAAGAAGTGGCCCGCGGTCACCCCGAGGCCGACCAGCACCTCGGCGAGGTAGAAGCGCTGACGCGGGCGCCCCGGCACCTGCCGGCGGACCGGCAGGACCCTGAGGGGCGGAGGCGACGCAGGCGCGGTGGCCACTGTCATCCCGCCCTAGAGGAGCAGCACCGCGGCGGTGAGGATGATGTTCAGCACGGCCAGGGGCAGGAGCCCGAGCCAGCCCAGACGCATCGCCTGGTCGTACCGGAAGCGCGGCAGGGTCCACCGGATCAGCATCAGGACCCAGATCATGACGACAACCTTCGTCAGGAACGCTCCGACCTGCAAGAGCACGACCGCGAGGTGCGGCAGGCTGATCGCGAGGCCACCGGGCAAGTGGAGGCCATCCCGGAAGAGCCAGGGAACCTGCCAGCCGCCGAGGAACAGCGCGGTGACCATGCCGGCGACCACGACGGTCTCCACGAAGTCGGCCATCAGGAACATCCCGAACTTCATCCCGCTGTACTCGACGTTGTACCCGATGATCTCCGACTCGCCCTCCGGGAAGTCGAACGGCGCCCGCTTGGTCGTGGCGATGCCGGCGGTGAGGAACAGCAGGAACCCGAGCGGCTGCGTGAAGAGGCCCCACTTGGGGATGATTCCCCCCCAGTGCGCTCCCTGGCCGCGCGCGATCTCCTGGAGGTCGAGCGACCCGTAGACCATGCACACGCCCATGATCGAGGCACCGATGGCGACCTCCGCCGAGATCATCAGCGCGGCCGCGCGCTGGCCGCCGAGCAGGGCGAAGTTGTTGGCGGAGGCCCAGCCCGCCAGCACGACGCCGTAGACGCCCATGGACAGCATTGCGAAGACGAAGAGGACGCCCGCGTTGAGCTCCACCGCTTGCAGCGAGATCTCGCGGCCTCCCACCCGCAGGACGTCGCCGAACGGGATCGTCGCGAACCCGCACAGGGCGAAGAAAACGGACACGACCGGCGCCGCCTGGAAGAGCACCCGGTCGGCCCGAACCGGCATGAAGTCTTCCTTGGTCAGCATCTTGATCGCGTCGGCGAGCGGGTGGAAGAGCCCGAAGAGCCGCAGGCCGAGGATCGGCGCGCGGTTGGCACCCACGCGATCCTGCATGACCGCGGACTGCTTGCGCTCGACCCAGGTCAGGATCCCGCCCAGGTTCAGCACGAGGCCCATGACGAAGGCGACCCGGGCGAAGGCGATGCCGAGATCGACCACGAGGGCGCTCACGCGGGCCCCGCGGCAACGCTCGCCCCGTGATCGCTGAGCGTGCGGTAGCTCATGCCCGCGAAGGCGGGCACGGCGCTCGCGAGCTCGCGGAAGAGGGGCTCCGCACGGAGCGGCCGCCAGTCGTGGCCGAGGGCGTGGGCGACGGCTCCGAGGATCTCCCAGTCCGGCCTGGCCTCGCCCCGGGGCAGGACGGCGCGCCAGAACCGCTGGACCCGGCCGTCCACGTTCGTCCAGGTTCCCTCGCGCTCCACGTACGCCGCGCTCGGAAGGACGAGGTGGGCCCGGGCGCTCGTCCGGTTGGCCGTCGGCCCCTGAAAAACCACGCCCTCGACGCGCGCGAGCGCGTCCTCCACGTCCGCCACGGGCCAGCCCGACTCGAGGAGGTCGTGGTCGAACACCCAGAGGAGCCGGAGCCGGCCTGCCCGCGCCGCATCGAGGACGTGCCGGCCGTCGGCGGCGCCCGCCCGCCCGCAGCCGATCAGCTCTGCCCCCCGGGTGTTCGGCGACTTGTCGGCCACCCGCAGGAGGTCGTCCGCCGAGCCCGGCGCGCGGGCCGGCACCCGGAAGTCGACGTGAGCCACGCCCAGCGTGTCCCCGAACAGGCGCCGGGCGACCCAGAGGTCCTCGTTCGTCATCCGCGAGGAGAGCAGCACGCCGGTACCCTCCGGGCGCGCCGCGCGCAGTCCGTCCGCCAGCGCGGCCACGGCCTCTTCCCACGACAGGGGGCGCGCGGCGCCGCCCTCCCGGAGCTCGGGACGCTCGATCCGGGTCGGCGCGTCCACCTCGCCGAAGCCGTAGCGGCCCTCGTCGCAGATCCACCAGTGGTTGACGGCCGCGTTGAAGCGCGGCTTGAGCCGGACGACCCGGCGGCCCGCGGCGTGGTGGGTCCGCTTGGTGTTGGTGTGCACCTCGATGTTGCAGCCGCGCGCGCAGCCCGGACAGATCGACTTCCCACGGTCGAGGTACCAGACACGGGCCTGGAACCGGAAGTCTCGGTCGGTGAGCGCGCCGACCGGGCAGATGTCAACGACGTTCCCCGAGTAGGCATTGTCGAGCGCCGTCCCCGGGAACAGGCCCAGCTCCGAGTGGTCGCCCCGGTTGAAGATCCCGAGCTCGCCCGTCTTCGTGATCGTGTCGCAGAAGCGCACGCAGCGCGAGCACAGGATGCACCGCTCGGCGTCCAGCATCACGTGGGGCCCGATCGGGACCGCCTTGGGCTTGTGGACCTTGTCGTCGATCATGCGGGGCTCGTAGAGCCCATGCTGCATGTAATAGATCTGGAGCCAGCACTCCCCCGCCTGATCGCACACCGGGCAGTCGAGCGGATGGTTGATGAGGTGCCACTCCATGACCGAGCGCCGGAGCTCCAGCACGCGCGGTGACTGGGTCATCACCACCATGCCCTCGGTCGCCAGCGTGTTGCAGGCAATCGTGGGGCGCGGCGCCTTCTCGAGGTCCACCATGCAGAGGCGGCACGCCCCGGCGATCGGGAGCCCGGGGTGGTAGCAGTAGTGCGGCACCTCGATGCCGAGCCGGCGCGCCGTCTCGATGAGGTTCGTCCCGGCGGGGACCTCGACCGGCCGGCCGTCGACCATCAGCTTTGGCATGCCGGCCTCAGTCCGTCCCTCGGCGGCGACCCATTCGCGTCACGACCCACCGTGGACGCCCGCGCGCGCCACGGTTACCGGGCGGACGTCACAGGCGCCGTGGCGGACGTGGTGGTCGAACTCGGCCCGGAACTTTTCGACGTACGACACGTATGGACCGATCGCCCCGTCGTAGAAGGCGCAGATCGTGCTGCCCACGCCACGGCGGGCGACGTCCACGATCGTGTCCGGGTCCTGGGGAACGCCCTTCCCGCCCAGGATCCGGCCGGTGATCTTGTAGATCCAGCCGGTGCACTCCCGGCAGGGCGTGCACTGCCCGCAGGACTCGTGGGCATAGAAGCGGGCGACGACGTGGAGCGCCTCGGGGATGCACGTGCTCTCGTCCATGACCACCACGCCGGCGGAGCCCGCCATCGTCCCCGCATTGCGGAGCCCGTCGACGTCCATCGTCACGTCGATCTCGTCGGCCCGCAGGAGCGGCGCCGAGGAACCGCCGGGAACGACCGCCTTGAGGCGACGCCCGGCCGTCACGCCGCCCGCCCGCTCGATCAGCTCGCGGAGCGTGATCGCCACCGACGCCTCGTAGACGCCGGGGCGCGTCACGTGTCCGGACACCGAGTAGAGGCGGGTCCCGCCCTGGGTCTTCGACCCGAGACCCGCGAACCATTCTCCCCCGCGCGTGATGATGTGCGGCACCGCGGCCAGCGTCTCGACGTTGTTGACCACCGTCGGCTGGCCGAAGGCACCCTTGATCGCCGGGAACGGGGGCTTCACCTTCGGCCACCCCTTCTTGCCTTCGAGGGAGGAGATGAGCCCCGTCTCCTCGCCGCAGATGTAGGCACCCGCACCCCGGTGCACGATGATGCGGTGGTCGAATCCCGAGCCGAGGATGTTCTCCCCCAGCAGGCCCGCGCCCTCGGCTGCCTGGACCGCCTCCACGAAGATCCGCCATGACCGGACGTACTCGCCGCGGATGTAGACGAAGGACGTGTGGCAGTCGATCGCGTAGGCCGCGATGAGCATCCCCTCGATCAGGGCGTGCGGATCGCGCTCGAGGATGTAGCGATCCTTGAACGTCCCCGGCTCGCCCTCGTCCGCGTTGACGACGAGATAGACGGGGCCCGTGCGCTTCTGCGGGATGAACCCCCACTTCGTGGCCGTCGGGAACCCCGCGCCGCCCAGGCCCCGGAGGTTCGCCTTCTTGACCTCGGCCGCGATCTCCTCGGGGCCGAGCCCGAGCGCCTTCCGGAACGCCTCGTATCCACCGGTGGCGCGGTAGCCCGGAAGCGTCCGCGCCTCCGGCCGGTCGAAGTTCCGCGAGAGCACCGGCTCGCTCACCGGAGTCCTTCCAGCACGCGGTCGACGGCGCTGCGATCGAGCGGGCCCACGTACTCCTCGTCGACCTGCATCATCGGCGCGACCTCGCAGGCGCACAGGCACTCCACCCTGAGGAGCGTGACGCGTCTATCGGGGGTGGTCTCGCCCGCCGCGATGCCGAGCCGCTCCTCGAGGTACGCGACGACATCCTCCGCCCCCCTGAGCGAGCACGACAGGTTGTGGCAGACCGAGATCACGTGCCGCCCGACCGGCTGCCGGAAGAACAGCGTGTAGAAGGTCACGACCTCGTGGACGTGGGCGGGCGACAGGCCGAACAGCTCCCCCACGTACACCTCGACCTCGGGCGAGATGTACCCGAGCGTCTCCTGGGCCATCCGCAGCACCGGGAGCAGGGCCGCCTGCCGGTCCGGATAGAGCGCCTGGAGTCGCCGCACCTCGCCGAGCTGGGCGTCGGAGAAGAGGATCGACCCCGCGGGGGGCCGGGTGGGCGGCGCCGGCCCACTCACCGGTCCAGCTCCCCGCCGATCATGTTCACGGACCCGAAGGTGGGCACGATGTCGGCGACCATCCCCCCCTCGAGCATGCGATGGAGCGCCGCCATCGGGGGGAGGCACGGGGGCCGGCACCGCACCCGGTACGGACGGTCCGTGCCGTCGGACACGATGTAGAAACCGAGCTCTCCGTTCGCCCCCTCGACCGCGAAGTAGGTCTCGCCCCGGGGCGGTCGGATCCCGTAGCCGTCCATGATCAGCATGAAGTGGTTCATCAGGCCCTCGATCGACCCGTACGTCGTCTCCTTGGGCGGGAGCACGGCGCGCTTGTCGGGGGCGTTGACCTTCACGTGGTGCCGCCGCTCCTGGCCGGCCAGATTCGGTGAGAGCCGGATGTCGGTGATGAGAAGCCCCTCGGTCTTGCCGAGCTTCCCGCGGTCGACGTACTCGGCGGGCAGGGCGAACGGGCGCCCCTCGTGGTCCACGTTGACCGGGCCGCCGGGCAGCTGGGCAAGCGCCTGCTCGGCGATCCGCATCGATTGCTCCATCTCGGCCATGCGCACCAGGTACCGGTCGTAGTTGTCGCCGGTCTCCCCGACCGGGATCTCGAAGTCGAGCCGGTCGTACACCCAGTAAGGGGTCGCTCGCCGGACATCGAACGGCACGCCCGAGGCCCGCAGGAGCGGGCCGGTGACGGCGTACGCGATCGCGTCCTCCCGCGAGAGGATGCCGACCCCCTGCATCCGGTCGACGAAGATCCGGTTCTCCGTGAGCAGCTTGTGCGACTCCTCGAGCACCGTCCGGGTCTCGACGAACGCCCGGCGGACCTGCGTCTCGAAGTCGGGTGAGAGGTCGGCCTTGAGCCCGCCCACACGGCCGTGCGAGATCGTGAGCCGCGCGCCGGTGACGGCCTCGATCGCCTCCCACAGGAACTCGCGCGCCTTGATCATGTAGAGGAAGACCGTGAAGGCCCCGAGCTCCATCGCCGAGGCGCCCACGCACGTCAGGTGGTCCGAGATGCGCGAGATCTCGCTCAGGATCACGCGGATGTACTCGCACCGCTCCGTCGTCTGGATGCCCAGCAGCTTCTCCACCGCCGAGCAGAACCCGAAGTTGTTGATGAGGGGCGAGACGTAGTTGAGCCGGTCCGTGTACGGCATCGCCGCGTTGTAGGGTCCGACCTCGCACTCCTTCTCGAAGGCCCGGTGGAGGTAGCCGATCTCGACGTCGGTCTTGACGACCTGCTCCCCGTCGAGCTCGGTGACGATCCGCACGATGCCGTGCATGGCCGGGTGGGAGGGCCCGAGGTTGACGACCAGGTTCTCGGTCCCGCCCTCCGGCACCCCCTCTCCGAGGAAGAACTCCTGGGTGCGCCGGGCGCGGGCGGCGGGCGGAGTCACGCTGGCGGTCTCGGGCGTCGGCGTCATGGGCGTCCCCGGGGGTTCAGTTCCTGGGACCGATGAGAGGCTGTCGCTTGCTGACGGGATAGTCCTTACGGAGCGGATGCCCCTCGAACTGCTCGTACAGGAGGAGCCGGCGGAGGTCGGGGTGCTCCGCGAAGCGGAGCCCGAACATGTCCCACACCTCGCGCTCGAGCCAGTCCGCGATCGGCCAGAGCGGCACGGCCGTCGGGATGACCGGGTCGTCCTCCTCGACCCCCGCCTTGATCCGCAGCCGGTGGTTGTGCGGAACCGAGTAGAGGTGGTAGACGACCTCGAACCGCGGGGCCTCCTCGCGGCCGGGGTAGGTGAGGTAGTCCACGGCGGTGAGGTCCATCAGCATGTCGAACCGGAGCACCGGGTCGTCCCGGCAGAACCGCAGGACCTCGGGCAGCGCCGCGCGGTCCACGAGCAGGGTGTGGTCGCCGTGCTCGGCGTGGGACGCGAGGACGCCGGCCCCGAAGCGCTCCATCAGCCGCGCGAGGATGTCCGGGCCGTTCATGCGGAAGGGGCGCGGGCGCGCCGCCTCAGTACCGCTGCCGCCCGGCGGCGATCTTGTCCTGGAGCTTCATGAGGCCGTCGAGCACGCTCTCGGGCCGTGGCGGGCAGCCCGGGATGTAGACGTCGACCGGGAGGATCGTGTCGATGCCCTGCACGGTCGCGTAGTTGTCGTAGAACCCCCCCGTGCAGGTGCACACCCCGAACGCCACCACCCACTTCGGCTCGGTCATCTGGTCGTAGACCCGCCGCAGCACGGGCGCCATCTTGTGGCTGATCGTGCCCACGACGAACAGGACGTCGGCCTGGCGCGGCGAGAAGCGTGGGAGGCCCGCCCCGAATCGGTCGACGTCGTAGTGGGAGCACGAGGTGGCCATGTACTCCATCCCGCAGCAGGCCGTCACGAACGGGTACTGGAAGATGGAGTACTTCCGGGCCCAGCCGAGCGCCGCGTCCAGCTTCGTCGTGAAGAAGTCGGCTACTCCCACTGGAGCCCTCCCTTCCGCCAGACGTAGAAGAGTCCCAGCATGAGGATCCCGAGATACACCACCATGGTCACGAACCCGTAGAGCCCGAGGCTCCGGTACACCACGGTCCACGGGAAGACGAACATCAGCTCGATGTCGAAGATGATGAAGAAGATCGCCGTTGTCGAGAACTTGATCGCGAACCGTCCCTCCGGCCGCGCGAGGACGTCCTTGCCGCACTCGAAGGTCTCGAGCTTGACCGGGGTGACCCGCCGCGGGCCGAGCAGGGCAGGGAGGTACGCGAGGAGGCACGCCACCCCGAGCGCGATGGCAAACACCATCAGGATCGGCACGTACTGCATCAGGTGCCGCCGCCCGCCGCCGCCTCGACCTGCCGCTTGGCGTGGTAGGAGGAGCGTACCAGCGGACCAGCCTCCACGTGGCGGAACCCCAGGGCCCGCCCCTCGGCGGCGAGCGCCGCGAACTCCTCGGGCGGTACGTAGCGCTCGATCGACAGGTGCGCGGGGGACGGTCGGAGGTACTGACCGAGCGTCAGGAGCTGGACGCCAGCGGTCCGGAGGTCTGCCATCGTGGCGCGCACCTCGTCCAGCGCCTCGCCCAGGCCGAGCATCATGCCGGACTTCGTCACGGGCTCCGTCGCGTGGCCGCTGGCCCGCCTGAACAGCTCGAGACTCCGGTCGTAGCGGGACCCCGGCCGCACGTGACGGTACAGGCGGGGCACTGTCTCGATGTTGTGGTTCAGCACGTCGGGCCGGGCCCGAAGCACCGTCTCGAGGGCGGTCCCGGAGCCCTGGAAGTCGGGGATCAGCACCTCCACCCGACAGGCCGGCGCCTCGCGCCGGATCGCCCCGATGGTCCGGGCGAAGATCTCGGACCCGCCGTCGGCCAGGTCGTCACGGTTGACGCTCGTCACGACGACGTGCGCCAGGCCCATCTCGGCGACCGTGCGGCCGACCCGGTCCGGCTCCCCCCAGTCCTCCCATTCCGGCCGGCCATGCGCCACCGCGCAGAACCCGCAGCGGCGGGTGCAGACGTCCCCGAGGATCATGAAGGTCGCCGTGCGCTCCTCCCAACACTCGCCGATGTTCGGGCAGCGGGCCTCCTCGCAGACGGTGTGGAGGTTCCGCTCGCGCATGAGAGCCTGGAGGCGGATGTAGTTCGGGCCGCCGGGCGCACGGACCTTGAGCCAGGCCGGCTTGCGCGCCTGGGGTTCCCGCAGAGCGTCGGGCTGGATGACGGGAAGCGTCAGCGTCATGCGTGGCAAGGGCTTGCGTCGCTCGTCATTATGCCACAAGGCCGCGGGGCGCCTTGCCCTCTCCTCAAATCACAACGGGGCTCCGGTCCGGAGCCCCGTCACTCCTGCGCGCAGGGGAAGAGTGGTGCCGAAGGGGGGACTCGAACCCCCACGGGTTACCCCACACGCCCCTCAAACGTGCGCGTCTGCCAGTTCCGCCACTTCGGCGCAGGGCGTATGATGCCGCCCGCCGTCGCGCGTTGTCAAGGTCGCGGGGTCAGGTTGCGGGGTCAGGTCGCGGGGTCAGCGCGGGTCAGCGCTCGCGGAGCCGGGGATTGAAGGCTTCCCGAAGCCCTTCGCCGAAGAGGTTGAAGGCGAGCACGACCACCAGGATCGCCGTCCCGGGGATCAGCGTGAGCCAGGGCGCGTCGAAGATGTAGCGCTTGCCGTCGGCGAGGATGTTCCCCCAGGTCGCGTCGGGCGGCGGCACCCCGAACCCGAGGAACGACAGGCTCGACTCCGTCAGGATCGCGCCCGCGACGCCGAGCGTCGCCGACACGAGGACGGGCCCGAGCGCGTTCGGGACGAGGTGGCGGGCGATGATCCGGCGGCCCCGGGCCCCCGACGCCTGCGAGGCGTGAATGAACTCCTGCTCCCGCAAGGACAGGATCTCCGCACGGACGAACCGCGCCGTGCCCTCCCAGCTCGTCAGCCCAATCACGATCATGATGTTCCAGATCGACGGCTTGAGGATGGCGACAACCGTCAGGATCAGGAAGAAAGCCGGGAACGACAGCATGACGTCGATGAGGCCCGTTACGATCGTGTCGACGGTCAGGAGGCTGAGCGGCCCCACGCGCAGGCGCATCGGCCCGTAGTACCCGGCGAGACCGCCCACGACGATCCCGATGACCACCGCGAGGCCCACGGCGACGAACCCCACCGAGAGCGACACGAAGGCGCCCTCCAACATCCGCGCGAAGACGTCGCGCCCGAGCTCGTCGGTCCCCAAGGGGTACACGCCGAGCCGCGGCCAGCTCGGGGCGGGCACCGACTCGCGGTTTGGCCGCGCGAAGGGCCCCTGGAGCCGGTCCGGCAGGCGCACCTCTCGCGGGTCCAGCACCGGCCGTGCCCCCTTCGTCAGGGCGACGCCGACCAGGGCGATCAGGAAGAAGCCGAGGACGATCCCCAGGCCCAGCACTGCCGGGCCGTTCCGGCGAAAGGTCCGCCAGACCAGGCGTCCCGGCGACTCGCCGCGGGTGTTAGGGCTCACAGGCGGATCCTAGGATCCACCAGCATGTAGAGGACGTCGGACAGGAGGGTGCCGACGACGGTGAGGAGCGCTGCAATGAAGTTCAGCGCGATCACGACAGGATAGTCCCGCGCCAGGATGGCCTCGTAGCCGAGCCGCCCGATTCCGGGCCACGCGAAGATCGTTTCGAAGATCACGCTCCCCCCGATCAGCCCCGGGATCAGGAGCCCGAGCATCGTGACGAAGGGGAGCAGCCCGTTCCGGAGCGCGTGCCGGTAGAGCACCGCGTCCTCGGGCAGCCCCTTGGCCCGGGCGGTGCGGACGTAATCGGAGCTGATCACTTCGAGCATCTGCGAGCGCACGTAGCGCGAGAGCACGGCGATCCCCGCGGTGGCGCCCAGGAGCGAGGGGAGCACAAGGTGCCAGGTGCGGTCCATGGCCCGCGCCCAGATTCCGGTCGGGTCGCGCCCGAACGTCTGGATGCCGATCACGTCGACCTGGAAGGTCTCGACGACGAAGATGATCGCGAGGTAGGAGAGGTAGAACCCGGGGATCGAGATCAGCGCGAAGACGAGCACCGTCGTCGCGCGGTCGAACCACGAGTCCCGCCGGATGGCCGTCGTGATCCCGAGCGGGAAGGCGAAGCACCACACAAGGATCGTTGCCACCACGAAGAGCGGGAAGCTGTTCCACGCGCGCTGGACGATCTTCGGGAGGACCGGCTGGTTGTCCTTGAACGACCGGAGCTGTCCCGTGAACAGCCGCTGGTAGAAGAGCCCGTACTGGACGTGGAGCGGCTTGTCGAGGTCGAACGCCGCGCGGTAGCGCTGCAGCTGCTCCTTGGTGAAGCGCGGGTTCATCGGGTCGATCTGGCTGGGCGCGCCCGGCGCCAGGTGGATCACGAGAAACGAGACAATCGAGATCAGGAAGAGCGTCCAGAGCTTCCGCCAGCACGCGCGGGCGAGGAACGGCAGCACAGGCTACCCCGCCGCCAGCTCGGGCCGAAAGGGAGGCAGGACGGGCCGCGGCGTCTTGATCCACTGGTCGAAGTGGAAGTTGATGCGGCCCAGGCGGTTCGGCTCGAACGGGAGGTACTGGGGGGTGCCATCCGGCCGCCGCACCATGCGGGCGATCTTCCCGTCCAGGAGCGACAGCGCCTGGCGCACGTAGAGGAACGTGTACGGCTGGTCCCGGGCGATGAGCCGGTGGAGCTCCCGGGCCATGGCGGTCTGGCGGGCCTCGTCGTACTCCCGCCGGATCCGCACCATGAGCTCGTCCGCCCGAGGGTTCGCGTAGCCGACGAAGTTGAGCTGCTGGGGACCAGCCTGGCTCGAGTGGAAGATCTGGAAGATGTCCGCGTCGAGTCCCATCGCCCAGCCGAGCACGACCGCGTCGAAGTCGAGCTTGTTCACGCGCTCCCGGATGAAGACCGCCCACTCGAGCGTCAGGATCTCGACCTTGACCCCGAGCCGGCGCCAGGCGTTCTGGGCGATCACCATGACCGCCTGCCGCTCCTCGTTGCCGGCGTTGGTGATGAGCGTGAAGGCGAGGGGCTTCCCGTCCTTCTCCAGGATCCCCTGAGCGTTCTTCCGCCAGCCCGCCTCGTTGAGAAGCCGCTCGGCGCCCGCGGGATCGTAGGGCAGGGGCTTGACGTCGGGGTCGTAGTACTCGGTCTGCTGCGGATATGGCCCTGTCGTCCGCTGACCCTGGCGATAGAGAACGTAGCGGATGATCTCGTCGACGTCGATCGCCATGCCGAGGGCGGTCCGCACCCGCACGTCCTGGAACAGCGGGCGCCGGAGGTTGTAGCCGATGTAGCTGTACCCGAGACCCAGGATGGAATTCACGTGGAAGCGGGGGTCGTCCTGAAGCCGCGCCACCTGGTGCGCCTGGGCTCCGTAGCCGTCTGCCGTGCCGGCGTAGAAGGCGAGCTCCGACGTCAGGGCATCCGGGAGGATCCTCACGAAGTACTCCCGGAAGTTCGGCGGCCCCTCCCAGTAGCCCTCGTTCCGGACCAAGCGGATCGAGACGTCGCTTTCCCACGAGGCGAACTGGAACGGCCCGCTGCCCACCGGTCGCCGGTTGAACGCGGCGTCGCGAACGCTGAAGGTCGCAGGGTCCTTGCCGGTCGCGCGCGCCTCGGCGGCGAGCGCCTCGCGGTTGAGGAGGTGCTCGGGCAGGATCCCCATGGCCCAGCTTTCGAAGCCCGGCTGGAAGAGCTCCTTGTACGTCACCCGGACCGTGTAGGGATCCGGGGTCTCGACCGCCTTGATCGGCTCGAAGTCCGGCACGCGGGGCGAGAGGTTCCGCGGATCCATGATGGTCTCGTAGGTGAAGCGCACGTCCTTCGCGGTGAGCTCGCGCCCGTCGTGGAAGCGCACGCCGCGACGGAGCCGGAAGACGATGACCGGGTTCTCCTCCGTCGGCCGGATGTGCGCCTCGGCGGCCGCCCGGGCTGTGGCGGGATCCGGCGCCGTCACGTATCGGAGTGGGTCGAGCCGGCCCAGGTACCCGCCCAGCAGCCGGTCGAGGTTCGCGAAGAAGTCCTGGTCCACGGCGCGCAGGGTGAACTTGATCCGCGGCGGACGCCGGATGCCGACGGCAGGCGGCGGAGGCGTCGGGGCGGGCCCGCCGGGGCGCCGCGCGGCGGCCGGCGGCGCGCTCGCCACGGTGCTGGTGTCGGCCGGCAGCACGGTCATCGCCTCCACGGCCCGGAGCGCTGGGGACCCCGCCGCCTGCGCGGCCCGGAGGCGGGCGAGCAGGGTCTCGGGGGTGGCCGCGGCCCCGTCCGGGAGGCGCACCGCCTCGTCGGCGAACAGGTACGCCTCTTCGCTCACCTGCCAGGATTCCGCGAGGCGACCCCGGAAGGAGAGGTCGAGGTCACGGTCGATCAGCCCCTCGAAGACAAGCGCGTTCACCTCGCTCGAGGCCGAATCCGCCGAGATCGTCGGGTTGAGAATGACCGCGTCGGCGATGGAGGTACTGATGAAGCGGGTCAGCCGCCCGGGGTCGCCCCGGGCCTGGTTCTCGAACGTCGGAACCCAGAAGTAGGACTGGAGAAGGAACAGGCCGACGAGCGTGGGCGCGGCCAGCAGCAGGAGCTTGGTCCCGCGCATGCGCTCGCTTCGTCGCCCCCCTACTTCGGCGTGGCCGGGGGTGCCGCTGGCGCGCCGGGCGCCGTCGGGGCGGCCGGGGCGGCCGGCGCGGGTCCAGTGGCCGGCACGACCGATTTGACCTGCGACGACATCTTCGCGAGGCTGAACGAGGTGATCATGAACAGGATCGCGACCGCGGTCGTGATCTTGCCCAGGATCGTCGGCGTTCCCATGGAGCCGAAGACCGCCTGGCTCCCGCCCCCGCCGAACGCCGAGCCGATGTCCGCGCCCTTGCCGGCCTGGAGCAGCACGATCCCGATGATGGCGAAGCACACCAGGGCATGTAAGACGACCAGCGCGATGTACACCTCAGGCTCCTCCCGCGGGTGGCGGAGCAAGCGCAGCCTCTCCCCGACCTCCCGCATCGACCACGTGAAACGATAGAGTCACGGCGGAGGCTCAGCGGGCGGGCGCGCCCGCCCGCCCCTTGGCCTCGAGCCCGGCCCGGACGATGCTGACGAAGTCGCCGGCCTTCAGGCTCGCCCCGCCGACGAGCGCCCCGTCGATGTCGGGCTCCGACATGAGCGCGGGCGTGACGTCGGGCTTGACGCTGCCCCCGTAGAGGATCGGGCAGGCGGCGGCGACCGCCGGGCCCGCCAGACGTGCCAGCGCCGCGCGAAGCTGCGCATGGACCTCGGCCGCCTGCGCGGGGGTGGCTGTCTGTCCCGTCCCGATGGCCCACACGGGCTCGTACGCGAGCCAGCAGCGCCCGGCTTCCGTGGGGCCGCGCTCCCCGAACGCCGCCTCGATCTGGCGGGTGACCACGCCGAGGGTCTGTCCGGCCTGGCGCTCGGCGTCCGTCTCGCCGACACACACGAGCGGGGTGAGCCCGCGGGCAAGCGCGGCCGTCACCTTGCGTCGCACCACATCGTCGGTTTCGCCGAGCCCATGGCGCCGCTCGGAGTGGCCGAGGATCACGAGGCGGGCGCCCGCATCCCAGACTTGGGCGGGCGAGACGGAGCCAGTGAATGGCCCCGCGGCCTCCCAGTGCGCGTCCTGCGCCCCGACGAGCACGGGAGAGCCGGCGAGCACTTCGGAGACCGCCGCGAGGGCGGTGAAGGGCGGGCACACCGCGATGCGGATCTCCGTGAGCCCCCGGCAGCCGTCGCGAACCGCGCCCGCCAGCGCCAGCGCCTCGGCCAGCGTCGTGTGCATCTTCCAGTTGCCGGCGACCACCGGTGTGCGAGGCACGGGAACCTCCGCCATCACGCGTCGTCCAAGGCGGCCACCCCAGGCAGGCTCCGCCCCTCCAGGTACTCGAGGAACGCACCGCCGCCCGTCGAGAGATACCCGATCCGCTCAGCAACCCCGGCGGCCTGGACGGCGGCCGCCGTGTCTCCACCGCCGACGACCGAGAGGGCAGGAGCGTCCGCCACCACCCGGGCCAGCCCGAGCGTCCCGGCCGCGAACGGGGCCCGCTCGAAGACCCCCATCGGGCCGTTCCAGACGATGGTCTGCACGTCGCGGAGCGCATCCGCGAAGTGGCGGACGGTCGCCGGGCCGATGTCGAGTCCCATGAGGTCAGGAGGGATCGCCCCGCTCTCAACGACGCGTCCCGTGACGGCGTCGGGCGAGGTCGCGACCACCGTGTCGACGGGCAAGCGGACGTCGACGCCCCGCACCCGCGCCACTTCGAGGAGACGGCCAGCTGTCTCGACCAGGTCCGCTTCGAGGAGCGATCGCCCGACCTCGTGCCCCTGGGCGCAGAGGAACGTGAACGCCATCCCGCCGCCCACCAGAAGCCGGTCCACGCGGGCGAGGAGCGACTCGATCAGGGCGAGCTTGTCGGAGACCTTGGCCCCTCCGAGGATCGCCGCGAGCGGGCGCGCCGGCGCGTCGAAGATCCGCGCGAGGGTGGTGAGCTCCTGCGCCATCAGGAGCCCGGCCACCGCGGGTCGGAGGTGGCGCGTGATCCCCTCGGTCGAGGCATGGGCCCGGTGGGCCGCCGCGAACGCGTCGCCCACGTAGACGTCGCCGAGCCGCGCGAGCGCCCGTGCGAATACGGGGTCGTTCGCTTCCTCGCCCGCGTGGAAGCGCAAGTTCTCGAGAAGGAGGACACCCCCGGGTGGCAGCGCTGCGGCCTGGGCCTCGACGGCCGATCCGACGCAGTCGGGAGCCAGGGGCACCGGTGCGCCCAGCAGCGCCCCGAGTCGCCGCGCAACGGGGGCCAGGGAGAATCTCGCCTCGGGGCCGCCCTTCGGCCGGCCGAGGTGCGAGGCGACGACCATCGCGCGCGCGCCGTGGGTCTGGGCGTGCCGGAGAGTCGGCAGGGCGCCGCGGATGCGCGCGTCCTCGCTCACCTCCCCGTCCTGTCCGAGCGGGACGTTGAAGTCAACTCGCACGAAGACGCGACGGTCCCGGAGGTCGAGGTGCTTGATCGTGCGCTTGGCCATGGGCAGAAATGGGGCGGCCGGACCGCCCCGGGGTCCGCGTCCTACCGGCTCCGCCCCATGAAGGCGACCAGGTCGCGGACGCGGCTCGAGTATCCCCATTCGTTGTCGTACCACGCCAGGACCTTGACCAGCGCGCCGTCCACCATCGACGTCGACGGCCCGTCCACGACGGAGGAGTGCGAGTCGCCGTTGAAGTCGACCGACACCAGGGGCTCGTCCGTGTAGCCGAGGAGACCCTTGAGCGGGCCGGCCGCGGCCTCCCGGAACGCCTCGTTGACGCTCTCCACCGACGCGGGCCGCTCCAGTTCGGCCGTGAGGTCGACCACCGACACGTTGGGGGTCGGGACCCGAATGGCGATCCCGTCCAGCTTTCCCTTGAGGGAGGGCAGGACCAGCCCCACTGCCTTCGCCGCACCGGTGGTCGTCGGGATCATGGAGAGCGCCCCGGCCCGCGCGCGGCGGAGGTCCTGGTGCGGGAAATCCTGGATGCTCTGGTCATTCGTGTAGGCGTGGACGGTGGTGCAGTAGCCCCGGCGGATGCCGAATCGGTCCACGAGGACCTTCGCGACGGTGGCCAGGCAGTTCGTGGTACACGAGGCGTTCGAGACCACGTGGTGCTTCGCGGGATCGTAGGCCTGTTCGTTCACCCCGAGGACCAAGGTCACGTCCGGATCCTTCGCGGGCGCGGTGATGACGACCTTCCGCGCGCCGGCCTCGATGTGCTTGCCGGCGCTTGCCCGGTCCACGAACCGTCCCGTCGACTCGACAACGATGTCGACCCCGAGATCTCGCCAGGGGAGGCTGCCGGGGTCCCGCTGAGCGAGCACGCGGACCTGCCGGCCGTCGACGAAGATCGCGTCCCCCTTGGCCACGACCTCCGGCCCGAATGTCCCGTGGATCGAGTCGTGCTTGAGCAGATGCGCCAGCGTGGGCGCGTCGGTCAGGTCGTTCACCGCCACGACCTCGAACGCCGGAGTTCCCCACGCGGCGCGGAAGAACACCCGCCCGATTCGACCGAACCCGTTGATTCCCACCTTCAGCGCCATTGCTCTCGCCTCCTCTCGTGCGGAACCCAGCCCTGGGCCGTCAGGAACGTCGCGGAATATCGATGATTATAGGCGGCCGGGGCGAAGTGGTCAACGAGCGCCGTCGGTCGGGCGGGCCGGCGCCTCAGCGCGCGACGACCCGGGCAAGGGTCACCACGCCGACCGCGGCGGCGCCCGCCGCCCGGAGAGCCCCCGCCGCGGCGCCAACGGTGGCGCCCGTCGTGAAGACATCGTCCACCAGCAAGAGACGCCGGCCCGCGACCGTCGCCGGGCGGGGGACCGCGAACGCATCGCGGACGTTGGCCCGCCGGGCCTCGGCGTCAAGATCGGTCTGCGGGCGCGTCGGGCGGGTGCGGACCAGGACACGCGCGAGGATTGGGACGCGCCAGCGGGCCGCGCAGGGCGCGGCCAGGAGCTCGGCCTGGTTGAACCCGCGCTCCGCGAGCCGGGCCGCATGGAGCGGCACGGGGACCAGGCCCTCCGCCCAGTCCGCGGGCGAGGCCGGCAAGACGTCGGGGGCGGTTCCCGCCAGCAGCCGGCCGAGCGGTGTGGCCAGGACGGGCCGACCTCCGTACTTCAGCGCGTGGATCGCCTCGCGCATCCCGTCGCGGTACTGGGCGACGGCGCGGGCGAACGCGTAGGGGGGCGGCGCCCGTCGACACGCGTCGCAGGGGAGTGCCCCGGCGAGCCCTGGGAAGGGCGCGCCGCACGTGAGACAACCTGGTCGGAGCCCGATCGGAAGCGCCGTCCAGCAGGGGGCGCAGAACGGGCGCTGGGCCGCGCTGTCCGAGCGCGTCGCGCAGACCGGGCAGACGGCGGGGAAGACGAGATCGAGGAGCGGATCGAACCAGCGGGCGAGGGCGAGGGCCATCGCGCGGGCCCTCCCAGCGAGCCGGGCTCAGCCGGCGGCGGGCCTGTCCTCGCGCTCGAGGCGGCGCTGGCAGTCGATGCAGTAGCGCGCGAACGGCAGCGCGTCCAGGCGCTTGTCACCGATCGGCTCGCCGCACCGCTCGCACTCCCCGAACCCGCCCTCGTCGAACTTCTGGAGCGCGGTGAGCACCTCGCGGAGCAGCCGGCGGTCGCCGTTGCCCAGCTCGAAGAGAAACTCGCGGGTGTACGCCGTGTTGGCCTGGTCGCCGAGGTCCTTCGTCGCGTCGTCGTCGAGACCCTTCTCGTAAAGCACGCTGCGACCGACCTCGGCCTCGAGCTGACGGCGCTTGGCCACGAGCGCCTCGCGCAGTTCCTTCAGCCGCTGCTGCCCGAGCTTGGTCGCCATTGCCGCGCCCTCCTCCCCGGTGGCCGAGCCGTCACGCGCCCGGCGCGTGGGTCACGGTAGCACGCGCTCTCCGGAGTGTCCAGCCGACGGCCGACCCATCCGACCCACGGGGAATTTTGAGGACTCAGGCCTCGATTGGTAGCTCGGGCGCGTCGCCCCACAGGCGGTCGAGCGCGTAGAAGGCGCGCGTGTCGGGTAGGAAGACGTGCACCACCACGTCGCCATAGTCGAGGAGCACCCAGCCCGAGGCGGCGACGCCCTCGCGATGCAGGACGCGGTAGCCCTCGGCCTTCAGCGCGCCTTCGACCCCGGCCGCGATCGTCTCCACGTGCGTCGTCGACGAGCCGGTGCAGAGGACGAAGTAGTCGGCGATCCCCGACAGCGCGGCGAGATCGAGGAGCTGGAGGGACTGGGCCCGCTTGTCGAGCGCGGCACGCGCCGACAGCCGGGCCTTCGCGGCAACGGGGCCCACCACGCTAGGCAAGCTCGCGGTAGAGGCGGTGCGCGGCGATGTACTCGGCCACGGCGAGCGGCACCAGGTACCGGGCGCTCTCGCCGACGGCGAGGCGCTCCCGCACCTCGCGGGCGGAGACCGGAACCGATCGCGTCTCGACAAGCGCGCACTCGCCGGGCGCCAGCGCCTCGGGAGCGACCGGGGGGACCCGGCGCCAGCCCGCCCCCCCCAGGCGGGCCAGGACCGCCTGCGCCGCCGGGCCGTCCGGGTCGAACGCGCTGCCCGCCCGGTACCCGACCCCGAATGTCGCGAAGGCGCCCAGCCGCTCCGGGGTCCGCCACGCGGGCAGGTCGAGGAAGGTGTCGCTCCCCATCAGCAAGAACAGCCGAGCGCCCGGCCAGTCGCCCGCCAGCGTCTCGACGGTATCCACCGAGTAGGAGGGCCCGGCGCGCTCCAGCTCGACGGGAGACGCGACGAAGCCCGGGTGGCCCGCTAAGGCGAGGCTCACCATCGCGTAGCGGTGGAGCGCGGGGACGAGCCCGCCGGGTGGCTTGTGGGGGGGCGTCCCGACCGGCACGAACAGGATACGGTCGAGCGCAAGGCGCTCGCGGAACGCCTCCGCGAGGACCAGGTGGCCCAGATGGATCGGGTTGAACGTGCCGCCGAGGATGCCGAGCCGCCACTCCGCCATCGGCGGCGCCTCAGGGGCAGGCTCCCGCCACGATTACTCGCGAATCTGGCCGGCGCCCGTCACCACGAACTTCGTCGTGGTGAGCTCCTCGACGCCGACCGGGCCCCGAGCGTGAAGCTTCGACGTGGAGATCCCGATCTCCGCGCCCATCCCGAACTGGTTGCCGTCCACCAGCCGCGTCGAGGCGTTGACGAGGACGCAGGCGGCGTCCACCTCGGCGACGAAGCGGCGAGCCCTGAGGTGATCCCGGGTCACGATGGCCTCTGCCAGCCCCGAGCCGTGCCGCTGGATGTGCCGGACCGCCTCCTCGAAGCTCGGCACGACGCGCACCGCCAGGACCAGGTCGAGGTACTCCGTGTCCCAGTCGGCCTCCGTCGCTGCCCCGGCGTCCGGGACGAGCTCGAGGGTGCGGGGACAGCCCCGCAGCTCGACGCCTGCGGCACGGAAGCGCGCGGCGACCGCGGGCAGGAACGCCGGCGCCACGTCGGCGTGGACGAGGAGCGTCTCCATCGCATTGCACACCCCCGGGCGCTGGGCCTTCGCGTTCACCGCGATGTCGGCCGCCATCGGAAGATCGGCGCCCGCGTCGACGTAGACGTGGCAAAGGCCCCTGTCGTGCTTGAGGAGCGGGATCGTCGAGCGCTCTGCCACCAGTCTCACGAACGCCTCGCCCCCGCGCGGCACGATGAGATCGATGTACCGGTCGAGCGTGATCAGGACGTCCACCGCCTCGCGGTCCGGCACGTCGATGAACCCGAGCGCCTCCGGCGGAAGTCCGGCCTTTTCGATGCCCTTGGCGAGGATCGCCGCGATCACGGCATTCGACTCCAGCGCCTCGCGGCCTCCACGCAGCACGCACGCATTCCCGCTCTTGACGCAGAGGGCGGCGGCGTCCGCGGTCACGTTCGGACGACTCTCGTAGATGAAGCCGATGACCCCAAGCGGGACCCGGACGCGGGCGATGTCGAGCCCGTTCGGACGCCGCCATCCCCGCACGGTCTCCCCGACGGGGTCCGGCAGGGTGGCGATCTGGCGGATCACCGTGGCCATGTCCTCGACCCGCGCGTCCGTGAGGGTCAGGCGGTCGAGGAAGGCCCGCGGGTGCCCTTGCCCCCGCGCGCGCTCGAGGTCCGCGCGATTCGCCTCGATGATGGCCGGCGCCTTCTCGTCGAGCCCGCGCGCCATCGCGAGGAGCGCTTCGTTCTTGGCCCGTGAACTCGCGAGCGCCAGGCTCCGGGCGGCTTCGCGCGCGGCCCGGGCGCGTGTCTCGACCAGCTCGCGCACGTCGATCGCCGCCACGGCCCTAGAGTATCACGTGGCCGCCGGGTCACAGGATGACGAGGTTGTCACGGTGGATGACCTCCTCGGTCACGCGATAGCCGAGCAGGCGCTCCATGTCCGCTGTCTTCGCGCCGCGAAGGAGCTCGAGCTCGCGGGCGTCGCAGCTCACGATGCCCCGGGCGAACTCGCGTCCGTCGGCGTCGCGCACCCCCACGGCGTCGCCGGCCGCGAACTGCCCGCTCACCGCGAGCACGCCGGACGGCAGGAGGCTCTTGCCACGCTCGACGAGCGCCCGGCGTGCCCCGGGGTCCACCGCGATCGTGCCCTGGACGGGAAGCGCGAAGGCGATCCAACGCTTGCGGGCCGCCAGCCGGTCCGTGCGGGGCTCGAAGTACGTGCCGACGGGCTCCCCGCGCACCACCGCCTGCAGCACCACCGGCTGGCGGCCGTCCGCGATCACCATGGGGATGCCGGCGGCCATCGCCTTCTGCGCCGCCTGGAGCTTCGTCACCATGCCGCCCGTTCCCACCGGCCCACTGGCCCCCGCCAACGCCTCCATCTCCGGCGTGATCGTCTCCACACGCGCGATGCGGCGCGCGTCCACGTCGTGGCGCGGATCTCCCGTGTAGAGCCCGTCGATGTCGGAGAGGAGCACGAGGAGGTCGGCGTCGATGAGCGCCGCGACCAGCGCGGCGAGGTTGTCGTTGTCGCCAACCTTGATCTCCTCGACCGTCACCGTGTCGTTCTCGTTGATGACCGGCAGCACGCGGAACCCGAGGAGAGTCATCAGCGTGTTCCGGGCGTTGAGGTAGCGCTCGCGGTGGCTCACGTCCTCTTGGGTGAGCAGCACCTGGGCGACCCGGACGCCGTGGGCCGCGCAGGCCTGCTCGTAGTGCCACATGAGCGCTGCCTGCCCGACCGCGGCCGCCGCTTGCTTCTCGGGGATGGAGCGCGGCCTCGCGCCGAGACCAAGCCGCGCCGTGCCCGCGGCGATCGCGCCCGACGTGACGAGCGCGACCTCGACGCCGCCTGCCATCACCGCCGCGAGCTCGGCCGCCAAGGGCTCGATCCGGGCTGGATCGGGCCCGGCCGTGGGATCGGCGATGAGACCGCTCCCGACCTTGACGACGACGCGGCGGAGCCGGGGGCGCATCACGCGCGGGCTCCCGCCGCCCGGTCTCCGGGCACCGTCAGCAGTGCCACCCCGATGGCCGCCCGGAGCGCATCAAGCCCCTGGCCCGTCCGCGCGGCGAGGGGGAGCACCGGGAGCCGCCGCCGACGCCCGAGAGCCAGGACCCGGCGCAGCCGTGGCGCCGCGCCCTCGAGGTCGGTCTTGTTTGCGGCGATCAGCTGCGGGCGCGCGGCGAGCTCGGGCGAGTAGGCCCGGAGCTCCGCCTGAATCGTCCGCCAGTCCTCCACCGGGTCGCGCCCGGTGGACGGGTCGAGGTCGACGAGGTGGACCAGGAGCCGCGTGCGCTCGAGGTGCCGGAGGAAGCGGAGCCCGAGCCCTTTGCCGTCCGCCGCGCCCGGCACCAGCCCCGGGACGTCCGCGATGACGAAGCTCCGCTCCTCGGGGAGCCGGACCAGCCCGAGCGTCGGGACGAGGGTCGTGAACGGATAGTCGCCGATCTTCGGGCGCGCGGCCGACAGGCGGGCCACCAGCGTCGACTTCCCCGCGTTCGGAAACCCCACGACGCCGACGTCGGCCAGGAGGCGGAGCTCGAGCCGGAGCCAGCGCACCTCCCCCGCTTCGCCAGGTTCGGCGTGGCGTGGCGCGCGCTTCGTAGCCGTCGCGAAGCGCGCGTTGCCCCGGCCCCCGCGCCCGCCTCGTGCGACCTGGAGCCGCTCGCCGTGACGCGTGAGGTCTCCGAGCGGGAGTCCCGCGTCCCGCTCTCGCACCGTGGTGCCCACCGGGACTCGGAGGACGAGGTCGTCACCGCCGGCACCGTGCCGGTCGGAGCCCTCGCCGTGGGCCCCGCGGGGGGCGGCGTGGTGGCGGCGGTATCGGAAGTCGAGCAGGGTCCCGAGGCCTTCGTCGGCCTCGAGGATCACCGAGCCGCCGCGGCCCCCGTCGCCCCCGTTTGGACCGCCCCGGGGCACGAACTTCTCACGGCGGAAGCTGACGCAGCCCCGACCACCGTCGCCGGCCCGGACGTGAATCTCGACCTCGTCAACGAACACGGCGGTCCGGGTGGCACGGGCGGGAGAGGGAAGCTAGGAGACGGCTTCGGGCTGGACACTCACCAGCCGGCGCCCATTTCGCTCCTCGAAGGCAACGACGCCGTTCGCCTTGGCGAACAGCGTGAAGTCCACTCCGAGGCCAACGTTCCGGCCGGGGAAGAACCGCGTGCCACGCTGTCGGACGAGGATCGATCCGGCGGGGACCCACTGCCCGGCGAAGCGCTTGACCCCGAGCATCTTGGGCTGGCTGTCCCGGCCGTTCCGCGAGCTGCCGACGCCCTTCTTGTGCGCCATGGTCCAGGTACTCCGTATGCCTCAGGCGCCCCCGTCGATCCGAGTGATCCGGACCGCGGTGTACGCCTGGCGATGGCCCTGCCGGCGCCGGTAGTTCTTCCGGCGTTTGAACTTCACGACGACGATTTTTCGCTCCCGACCGGTCCGGACGACCTGTCCGACGACACGTGCGGCGCCGAGCCGGGCGGGATCCACGACCGGGTCGCCCTCGGCCCGGAGATACGCGATCTCCCGGAACTCCACCGTGTCCCCCTGACCGGCGGGGAGGCGTTCCAGGCGCACCACGTCCCCCTCGCGAACCCGGTACTGCTTGCCCCCGGACATGATCACGGCTTCCACGGAGCGGCCTCCTGGGAGGAGAATGACGGCGCGCGCAGGCTTTCCGAATTCACGATTGGACCACGGCGACGCGGGCTTGTCAACGCGTCGGGACCCCGCGCAGGAGGGCGGACCGCGCTCGGTGTAAACTGCCCGACGTGAGCCAGTGCTGCGCGGTCGGGCCGGTCCACGCCGATCAGCGTCGGGTCCTCCGCAGCGTCCTGGTCGTCAATGCCGCGATGTTCGTCGTCCAGCTGGTGGCGGCGGCTCTCGCAGGCTCCACCGCGCTGCTCGCCGACTCGGCCGACATGCTCGGCGACGCGATGGTGTACGCCATGAGCCTCTACGCCCTGGGTCGAGACGCAGTCTGGCAGTCTCGGGTGGTCCGGCTCAAGGGGGGAATCATGGCGGCGTTCGGCGCGGGCATCCTGGTGGAGGTCGCGACGAAGCTCGTGCGCGGCGTCATCCCGAGCGCTGCCTTGATGTCGGGCTTCGGGCTCCTCGCGCTCGTGGCCAATGCGGGAGTCCTGATGCTCCTCTGGCGGCACCGAGCCGACGATCTCAACATGCGGTCGGTCTGGCTCTGCTCCCGGAATGATGTCACGGCGAACGCCGGCGTGCTGATCGCCGCCCTCGGGGTCGGGCTCACGGACTCGGCGTGGCCCGACATCGTCGTCGGGCTGGCGGTGGCCGGGCTCTTCGTCACGTCGGCCGCGGGCGTGATCCGCGCGGCCCGACGGCCTGCCACGCTGTCTCGTTCGCGCGGGTAGCCCGCGTCCGCCGGCACCCCGTCACCGCGCCCAATGGTAGTATGCCCCGGTGCGCCTGCGTCCCGCTCTGTTCGTGCTGGCCCTTGGACCCGCCGGACTGGCGCTCCTCAGCGTCTCGCCCCCGCTCCGGGCGGGACTCTTTCACGTGGCGCGCCTCCTCGCGGACGGAGACCTGCCCGGGGTTCGCGAGCACCTTCGGGGATTCGGCCCCTGGGCCCCCATCGTCGCCTTCGCCCTGATCCAGATCCAGGCGCTCGTGGCGCCGCTGCCCTCGTTCCCGGTGATCTACGCCAATGGTCTCCTGTTCGGCACGCTCTGGGGAGGCCTGCTCTCGTGGGTCAGCGTGCTCGTCTCGGCTGCGCTCTGCTTTGGTCTGGCCCGTTGCTGGGGGCGCCCCGTGGTCGAGCGCCTCGCGAGCCCCCGGGCACTCCGCCGGGCGGATACGCTCTTCGCACGTCATGGCGCGCTGGCAGTCCTGCTGGCCAGGCTCCTGCCGCTCACGGCGTTCGACCTCTTGAGCTACGCGGCCGGACTCACCCGCATGCGTCTCGCTCCGTTCCTCGGCGCCACCGCGATCGGCATGACGCCGGCGACCTTCCTCATGGCCTGGGCGGGGGACAGGGGGGGCGCCTCGCTGGGGGCCCTCGTCGGCGGCGTGGTCGGAATCGCGGCGCTGGGGGGCGGCGCGGCGTGGCTGACCGTCCGCTGGCGCTCGCGCCGCGCCCTCCGGACGCGCTGGGCCGAGCCCGAGGGCTGACCGGAGCCCGGGCCCTCAGTCGCCCCGGAAGTACTGCGCCAGGCGCTGGCGCAAGAACAGGCGCGACCGGTGGACGCGCGACTTGACGGCGGGCAGGCTGATGCCCAGCGTCTCGGCGATCTCCGGGTTCGACAGACCCTCCATGTCGTGGAGGACAAAGGCCGTCCGGTAGTCCGGCGGGAGACTGTCGATGGCCGCCTTGAGCCGACGTCGGACTTCGGCCTGGAGGCCGGGATCCTCCGCCTGCTGCGTCCAGTCGTGCCCCGGCTCGACGAGATGGCCGTCCCCGTCGAAGGCCGGCAGCAAGGCGTCCCAGGACACCTCGTCCTTGCCGCGCCGGCTGCGGAGCTTCTCGTACGCCGCATTGGCGGTGATGCGGTAGATCCAGCTTCCGAGGGCCGACTCCCCCTTGAAGGTGCCGATCTTCCGCACGATGGTCCAGAGGACGTCCTGGCTCACCTCCTGCGCGTCTTCCGGATTCCCCGTGATACGAAGGGCGAGCCGGTAAATCTTCACACCGTAGCGATGGACAAGCGCCTCCACGGCGCCGGGCGCCTGGCCGAGCAGGTCCTGGTGGAGCCGCTGATCCGGCGGCTCGGCCACGACGGGCGTGCGTTCGGTGGTCATCGCCCCGTGCTCGCGGGGATCGCCCCCTCGGCTCGACGACGGAGCGCCAAGTGCCGCCGGAGTTCCCCGACACAGTGCTCCATCACCTGGATGTCCTTCTGGACCTTTGTCAGGAGGATGGCTCCTTCGATGCCGGCCACCAGGAACCGCGCGAGGGCGTCCGGCTCCACGTCCGGCGCCAACGCCCCCAGCTCCTGCGCGCGAGCCAGCGCCCCCGCGAGGCACTGGCGCCAGCGCTCGAAGCCAGCGGCGAGGCGCAGACGGAAGCCCTCGTGGGCATCGGCCAGCTCCGTCGCAAGGTTGCCGATGGGGCAGCCACCGATGCAATTCCGGGCTCGCTGGGTGGCCAGGATCTCGTCAAGGAAGGCCTCCACCTGGATGAGCGGATCCCGCGCCGCGTCCCCAAAGATGGGCGTGAGCGTCTTCCTCTCGAACCGCTCGAGCAGGCGATCGAGAATCGCGTACCCCAGCTCCTCCTTGGAGCGGAAGTAATGATAGAAATTACCCTTTCCGGCGCCACTCTCCCGGAGGACATCATCGAGCGCAGTCCGATGATATCCCTGGGCCGCCATCAGGCGGGTCGCCGCCTCTAGGATCTGCTCCTTGACGGTGGATCGGGTCATTACGGGTGTACCAACCGGTTGGTACACTAGCGTAGAGCCTGGGCTGTGTCAAGCCAGAGGCTCCCAGCCTGGCTGTCGACCGACTGACAGGGACCCGCACGAGACCGCTTGACGGCACGGGCGTCCGTTGATTAGCTGTGGCGTCGCTGAATGCACCCGGGCGAGGGCCGTCGGAACAGGCGAAGGGACGAGAACCGACGATGGTGACCTCCGCGCGTGGCCTGCTGGTCCTGCTCGGGCTCGGTCTCTGCCTCGGGGTGGCGTCCGTCGGTGCTCAGGCCCCGACGCCGCCGCCGCCGGTCCAGGTCGAGAAGCCGCCCCCGTCGCCCGGCCCCCAGTTCGTGTGGATCGCCGGACACTGGGACTCGAAAGGAGGCCGCTGGGTCTGGGTGCCCGGACGCTGGGTCCAGGCACAGGGCACGTGGATCCCCGGCCGTCACCAGCAGACGTCCCAGGGGTGGGTCTACGTCGAGGGCCGCTGGAGGAGGTGAGCGCGGCTTGGCGCCGGCCGTCAGAAGAGCGGCGCGGCCGCCCGGAGCGCCGTGTCGAGCAACGGACCGGGGTAGAGGCCCAGTAGCACGATCGCGGCGGCGCTGACCGCGAGCACGAGCGCGAGCGCCGTCGGGACGGGAACGGGCGTCGTGCGAACCGGCGCGTCGATGTACATCTGCTTGGCGACCAGGAGGTAGTAGAAGAGCGCCACCACCGTCAGGATCGCCGCCAGCAGCACGAGCGCATAGAGTCCCGCCTGGGCTGCCGCCCAGAGGATATAGAGCTTGGCCCAGAATCCCGCCACGAACGGAATGCCCCCCAGCGAGAGCAGGAACAGGAGCATCGCGAGCGCGAGCACCGGCGAGCGCTGAGCGAGCCCCCGGAAGGTCCGGAGTGCGGACGAGCCCTCGGCCTGAGCCACCGCCTCCACCACCATGAACGCGCCCATGTTCGAGAAGAGGTACGCCACCAGGTAGAACAGGAGCATGGCCACGCCGTGCGCGGAGAACGCCGCCACCCCGAGCAGCATGTAGCCGATGTGAGCGATACCGGAGTAGGCCAGGAGGCGCTTGGCGTCCGTCTGCGGGATCGCCATCAGGTTGCCGGCGACGATCGTCAAGGCGCCGAGGAGCGCCGCTGCCCCCGCCCAGAGCGACGCCGTCGGACCCGCGTCCTCGACGAAGACCCGGAGCAGCACCGCAAACCCCGCCGCCTTCGGCGCCACCGAGAGCCACGCGACGAAGGGCGTCGCCGCGGCCTCGTAGGTGTCCGGCACCCACATGTGGAAGGGGAAGGCCGCGATCTTGAACCCGACGCCGCCGAGGACCAGGAGCCAGCCCAAGACCAGCAGCGGATCGCCCCCATCCGCCGCGCGCGTCACGACGTCGAGCCGCGTGCTGCCGGTCACGCCGTAGACGAACGACAGGCCATAGACCAGGAGCGCCGTCGACAGGCTCCCGACCAGGAAGAACTTGAGGGACGCCTCGACCGCCCGCGCGTCCCTCTTGACGAACCCGGCCAGGACGTAGAGCGGGATCGACATGAGCTCGAACGCGACGAAGAGCAGCACCAGTTCGCGGGCCGAGGCCAGGATCATCATGCCGAGCAGCGCCGTCAGCACCAGCAGGTGGTACTCGAGCGCGCGGTTCTGCGCGGCGGCCGGGCGCCCCAAACCCCCGACCACGGCGAGAAGCGTCGCCAGGAGGAACACCTGCTTGAGGAACGCCGCGAGCGGGTCGACCACGAAGACGCCGTCGAAGAGGGGACCCCGGGCGTCGATGATCAGCGACAGCCCATAGAGCCCGGCCAGCCCAACGGCGGCGACGAGGCCCACCTCACGCTGACGGCCACCCCGCCCGGCCAGGCCGAGGACGAAGACGACGACGGCGAGCGCCGCGACCCCGAGCTCGAGCGCCAGGAGCATCACGGCAGAGCGCCGATCCGGTCGAGCAGGGCAACGACCGAGGTATCCACCCGCGAGACGGCGAGGGCCGGAACGAGACCGAACAGGATGAGGATGGCCGAGAGGAACACGAGGCTCACCCACTCGGGGCCCTCGGCGTCCGGGAGGGCGGCCCATTCCCCGCGCGGCCCGGCCGCCAAGGGCCCCCAGAAGATGCGCTTCGCCACGCGGAGGACGTAGATGGCAGTGAGGAGAGTGCCCAGGACCGCAGGGAAGAGCCACCACCGGGAAGCCGATTGCCAGGCCCCGAGGAAGGTCAGGATCTCCGCGACGAATCCTGCGAGGCCGGGAAGCCCGAGGGAGGACAGGCCGCCGAGGGTGAAGCACGCGGCTATCCCGGGCATCCGCCGCCCGAATCCGCCCATTCGGCCGATCTCGCGCGTGTGGGACTTCTCGTAGATGAGGCCGACCAGCGCGAAGAAGAGTCCCGTCATGATTCCGTGGGCGAACATCTGGTAGACCGAGCCGTTGAGCCCGGCCTCCGTCAGGGTGGCGGCGCCCAGCATGACGAGCCCCATGTGGGAGACCGACGAGTAAGCGACCACGTACTTCAGATCCGTCTGGGCCATGGCCGAGAAGGCGCCGTACACGACGTTGATCACCGCGACCGTGCCGACCAGGGGCGCCCAGTCCTGCGCCGCCTCGGGCAGGAGCGTCATCGCCACCCGGACGACGCCGTAGGCGCCGAGCTTCATCAGCACGCCCGCGTGGAGCATCGAGACCGCCGTGGGGGCGGAGGCGTGGCCGTCGGGTGACCACGTGTGGAGGGGCCAGATGCCCGCCAGGATGCCGAAGCCCACGTAGAGAGCGAGGAACACCCAGCGCTGGGTCACCGGCGAGAACGAGACCTCGGAGAGCACAAGCAGGGAGAACGAGTGCGCGCCGCCGGCAAAGTAGAGCACGAAGAGACCGACCAGAATGAACGCTGACCCGAACAGAAGGTAGAGGGTCAGCTTCATCGCCGCGTACTCCTTGGTGCCGACGCCCGTCTCGCGGAACGCCCACGCGAAGATCCCCTGGGGCCGGACCTCACCCGACGAGCCCCAGATGCCGATCAGGAGGTACATCGGGAGCACCGCGATCTCGTAGAAGAGGAAGAACACGAATAGGTCGAGGGAGACGAAGACGCCGAACACTCCGGTCACCAGCGTGAGCAGGAGCGCGTAGAATTCCTGGTCGCGCACGCGCACCGTCCAGGACGCGAACACCCCGGCGAAGATGATGATGGCGGTCAGCAGGACCATGAGCACCGAGATGCCGTCGACGCCCAGCTCGACGGTGATGCCGAGGGCGCGCACGAGCGGGTACTGCTCGAGGAACTGGAACCCGCCGGACGTCGGGTCGTACGCCGCGCAGAGATACACGGACAGGAGGAGCGTCAGCGTCGCCGCCCCCACGGCGATCAGCCGCACGGCGAGCGGGCGCGTGCGGCCGACGAGGATGATGAGGCAGGCCGCGACGAAGGGCGTCGCCGTGATCAGCGAGAGCACGGGGGCGCCGTTCACGCCCAGAGCCTCCACAGGACCAGGACGAGGAGCAGGCCCGCCGTCACGCCGTAGAGATAGTCCTGGGCCCGGCCGGTCTGAAGCTGCCGGAGGTCCGCGCCCACCCTGAGCGTCCATGCGCTGAACACGTTGACCAGCCCATCGACGAGGTACCGGTCGATCCACCCCACGAGCCGGCCCAGCGCGAGGACGGCGCCGCGGTAGAGGGCGACGTAGAGCGCGTCGAGCCCGTAGCCCTGGGCCGCCCAGGCGGGCAACGGGCCGAGGACGCGCGTGAGGTGGGCCACCGGGATCGTGCCCCGCTGGTAGACGAGCCACGCGAGCACGAGCCCGCCGAGGGCGAGCCCGACCGAGAACGGCGTGAGCCAGCCTGGGCCGTGCGGCAGGCTCGCCCCCCGCCCGTGCCCCAGGAACTCCGGGAAGGTCTGGCCGAGCGCCGCGCCGCCGAGCGCTGCCCCGGCGATCGACAGCACCGCCAGCAGCCACAGCGGGCCCATCATCACGCCAGGCGGATCGTGCGGGTGTCCCCCGGCAGCGCGCCTGCCGAAGAAGGTCACGAAGACGGCCCGGAACATGTACAGGGCAGTCAGGAACACCGTGACGGACAGGAGCACGAAGGGCCCGCGCAGGCCCGCTTCCCAGACCCCGCCCAGGATCGCCTCCTTGGAGATGAAGCCCGAGAACGGCGGCACGCCGGCGAGCGCGAGCGTGCCCACGACAAACACGATCGCGGTCTTCGGCATGGCCCGCCCGAGCCGCCCCATGGCCCACATGTCGTTCGTGTGCACGGCGTGGATCACGGCCCCGGCGGCCAGGAACAGGAGCGCCTTGAAGAAGCCGTGGAGCAGGAGGTGCAGCACCCCCGCCGCCAGCGCGCCGGCCCCGAGCGCGGTCATCATGTAGCCGAGCTGGGACACGGTCGAGTACGCGAGCACGCGCTTGATGTCGCGCTGCCCGAGGGCGAGCGTCGCCGCCAGCAGCGCGGTGAACGCGCCGACGTAGGCGATGAGGACGAGCACCCACGGCACCGGCAGGAAAAGCGGGTACGCCCGCGCGACCAGGAACACGCCCGCCGTCACCATGGTGGCGGCGTGGATCAGCGCCGAGACCGGCGTCGGGCCCTCCATCGCGTCGGGGAGCCAGACGTGGAGCGGGAACTGGGCGCTCTTGCCGACCGCGCCGAGGTAGATCAGCGTCATGTACAGAGCGAGGTTCGCGGGAACGGTGCCGGCGGCCGTCGCGCGGAAGAGCGTCGCGAACTCGAACGTCCCGGTTGCCCCCCACAGCAGCACGATCCCAAGGAGAAAGCCCACGTCGCCGACCTTCGTCACCCAGAAGGCCTTGACCGCCGCGCGGGCCGCTGCCGGACGCTGGTAGTAGAAGCCGATCAAGAGGTAGGAGCAGAGCCCCACCAGCTCCCAGAAGACGAAGAGCTGAAGGAAGTTCGGCGCGAACACGAGTCCCAGCATCGCGAACGCGAAGAGGGACTGATAGAGATAGTAGCGCCCGAGGGCCGGGGGCGCCTCGTCCGCGAGGTACCCGAGCGAGTAGAGCTGGACCAGGCCGGCGACCAGCGCGACCAGCGCCGCCATCGCGGCGGACAGCGGGTCGATGAGCACGCCCAGCGTCGCCAGCGGCGCCGGCGCCGCCTGCGCCAGCCAGGGCACGGTCAGGGTGACCTCGCGGATGCCGCTCCCGCCCTGGGCCAGGGCCTCGACCCCGGTCAACCAGACTCCCACCGCCAGCCGCCCTGCTGCCCAGAGGGCAACGCCGATGCCCGTGAGCGAGACCAGGGCGGCCCACCGTCCGGCCCGCCGGAGGGGTGGGCAGCAGCCGAGAAGCAGGGCGGCCGCGAACGGGCCGGCCAGGACCAGCAGGGCGAGCGCGGTCTCGATCACGGGGCTCGGGCTAGCCCCGAAGGAGGTTCAGGTGATCCGCGTCGACCGTGCGGCGCACCCGGAAGATCACGATGATGATCGCCAACCCGACGGCCACCTCCGTCACCGTGATCGCGATCGTGAAGAGCGCGAAAACCCAGCCGGCCGCCCCCCCGCCGAAGTGCGCAAAGGCAACCAGGTTGATGTTGACCGCGTTCAGCATGAGCTCGAGGCCGAGGAGGATGCCGACGGCATTCCGGCGCGTCAGGACCCCGAACAGGCCGATCGCGAACATGGCCGCCGCGAGCAGGAGGTACGCGTTCAGCACGCTCACTCCTCCGTGCGGGCGAGGTAGAGCGCCCCGAGGAGCGCAGCGACCAGGAGGATCCCGAGCACCTCGAACGCGAGGACCCACTCCGTGAGCACCACCCGGCCGAGCGTCGCCGTTGTGAGGTCGGGCGGCGGCGGAGCCGCCAGCCGCGGCGCCCGCAAGATCGTCCCCGCGACTCCGATGAACACGGCCGCCGCCACCACCGCCCCACCGACGATCCCGCGGTTCGTCTGACGGAGGGAGTCACCCACCAGCCGCTCCGTCAGCATGATGGCGAAGACCACGATCGTGACGACGCCGCCCGCGTAGAGGAGCACCTGGACCGCGGCGAGAAACTCCGCGTGCAGCAGGACGAAGAGGCCGGCCGTCCCCACGAGGGCGAGCGCGAGCCAGAGCACGGCGTGGAACAGGTTTCGCGCGAGCACGACGCCGAGGCTCGCTCCCAGGACGAGGACGGACACCCCGCCTAGCCCGAGCGCCTCGGCCGTCATGCGGGCCGCCTCGATGGGGGCCGCGCCCAGGACCCCGCCGCCCGATTCACTCGGCGGCGTCCTTGGCGGCCTCGCCCTTGGCTCCTCCCCGTGCCGGGGGGGCCTGCATGGCCCGGAGCCCGGTCCCGGTGGCCCAGGACGGCGTGAACTGCCGGCCGAGGGCGTGGAGGCGGTCCTTGTCGAGCAGGAGCTCCCGGCGGTCGGTGACCGCCAGGTCGAACGTCCGGAGCATGATGATCGCGTCGGTCGGGCAGACCTGCACGCACAGCTCGCAGAACTCGCACGCATAGAGCTCGAGCGTGAAGAGCTTGGCGTAGTTCCGCTTCTCCGCCTTCAGCATCTCGACCTTGATCACCTGCGGGGGGCAGATGAACTCGCAGAGCCGGCACCCGATGCAGTTCTCCTCGCCGGTCTCCTGGATCGTAGGTCAGGGCGAGCAATCCCCGGAAGCGGTCGGGGTAGGGCCGCGTGACACGCGGGTAGTGCACGGTGACCGGCGTGCGAAAGAGGTTGCGGAGCGTCACGGCCATCGCCGTGCCCGCCGCGCGCGCCATCCGGAGGGCGGTGCGGGCGCCCCCCTCAGGCACCGGGCCCTCCGCCCGCGGCCACCACGGCCCCCGCGGCCAGCAGGAGCGCCACCGACGCCGGCAGGAAGACCTTCCACGACAGCGCCAGGATCTGGTCGACCCGGATCCGGATGAACGACCACCGGATCCAGATGACCAGCAGGAAGAGCAGGAGCGCCTTCAGCACGAACCAGACCGGCCCGAGCGCCGCGGGCCCGGGGCCGAGCCAGCCCCCCAGGAACAGGAGCGTGCCGAGGCAGGCCACGCCGAAGAGGTGGACGAACTCGGCCAGCTGGATGAGGGCGAACTTCATCCCGGAGTACTCCACGCGGAAGCCCGCGACCAGCTCCGACTCGGCCTCGACGATGTCGAACGGGATGCGATTCTCCGACGCGAGCGCCACGATCACGAACGCGACGAAGGCCACCTGGCCGAGCACCGGGTAGAGGACGAACCAGCCGAGGAGGCCCTGCTGGGCGTCGACGATGGTCGACAGGCGGAGCGAGCCCGTGAGCACGACCGGGACCAGCGCGACCAGGATGAACGGGACCTCGTAGGAGATGATCTGGTTCACCGCCCGCATGGCGGAGAGCAGCGCGTACTTGTTGTTGGACCCCCAGCCGCACATGAAGAGCCCCACGACCTCGAGCGACGAGACCGCCAGGACGAAGACCAGACCGATCTCGACGTCGGCGAGGGCCCAGCCCCGGGCGAACGGGATCGCCGCGTACATGAGGAATGCGGGGACCAGGAACACGATCGGCGCGAGATTGTACACCGCGCGATCGGCCGCCGACGGGACGATGTCCTCCTTGAGCATGAGCTTCACCGCGTCGGCAATCGGCTGGAGCCACCCGTGCGGCCGCCCGACCTCGTAGGGACCGACGCGCGACTGGAGCCGCGCCGCGAACTTCCGCTCGAGCAGGGTCAGGTACGTCACGAAGATCAGGACGCCGTTCAGGAGGAGGAACGGCGGCCCGATGGTCCAGAGCAGGTCGGTCATCGCGCTAGCGATCGACCTCGCCGAAGACCGGGTCGATCGAGCCCAGGATGGCGACGGCGTCGGCGATCTTGTGGCCCGGAAGGATGTGGCCCGCCACCGCGAGGTTCGAGAACGAGGCGCCCCGCCACTTCATCCGGTAAGGCTTCGTCGATCCGTCCGAGACGAGGTAGATCCCGACCTCGCCCCGCGCGCTCTCGACCCGCGCGTACGCCTCGCCCTTGGGCAGCTTCACCTGGCCGATCGACTTGACCCCGGGGCGCGACGAGATGGGCCCGGCCGGGAGCCCGTCGAGCGCCTGGCGGACGATGCGGATCGCCTGCCGGAACTCCTGCATCCGTACGCGGTACCGCGCGTGACAGTCCCCCGCCGTTTCCACGGGCACCTCGAACTGGAACTCCTCGTACGAGGAGTAGGGCTCCACGCGCCGGATGTCGTGGGCGAACCCGGAGCCCCGGAGGAGGGGGCCCGAGACGCCGACCTCCTGGGCCAGTTCGGGCGAGATCACACCCACGCCCTGCGTGCGGACCAGGAAGATCGTGTTCCCATCGAGGAGGGCCTCGTACTCGCGGAGCCGCCCTTCGATGTGGGCGATCGTGTCCCGGCACTTGTCCGCCCAGCCGGCCGGGATGTCGTAGCGCGTCCCGCCCACCTGGTGGAACCCGTAGAGCAAGCGCGCGCCCGTCAGCGCCTCGAAGAGATCCAGGATCATCTCGCGCTCGCGAAAGCAGTAGAGGAACATCGTCGCCCCGCCGCCGAGCGCCCCGCCCATGTCCATGCACCAGGTGCCGAGCCACAGGCAGTGAGACGCGATCCGCTGGAGCTCCGCCGCCAGCACCCGGAGGTACTGCGCGCGCTTCGGCACGTCGATCTGGCCGAGCTGCTCCGCCGCGCGCACGTAGCACAGCTCGGCGGTCATCGCCGAGACGTAGTCCGTCTTCGAGGCAATGGACGGGTACTGCACATAGGTCAGCGTCTCCCCGAGCTTCTCGTGGCAGCGGTGGAGGTAGCCGATCACCGGGTCGACCCCGACGATCGTCTCCCCCTCCAGCGTGAGGATCATCCGGAAGACGCCGTGGGCGGAGGGGTGCTGCGGCCCCATGTTCATCACGAGGCGCTCGTTGCCCCCGTAGCCGTACTCGACGACGGTGCGCGCGGGCGTGGTCACCCGTTCATTTCCGTGAGGGACGGCGGGACGGCGGCGGCCAGCGCTCGGTGGGTCACCGGGCTACCGGCAGGGCGAGAAGCTCGTGGGCACCAGGATCGTCGCCTCCTGGGCCTGGAGGAGCGGCATGAGCCGGCCGACGGCGGCCTGCCAGGCGGCGTCGGCGGCGAGCGCCTTCCGCACCTCGGCGCGGTGCGCGAGGTCCCGGTAGCCCCAGAGGTGCACGACGCTGTTGAGCGGACCGATCTCGACGAGCCAGTACCCCACGGGCGGCGAGTGCTTCTCCCGGAGGGGCAGCGCCTCGCGCATCGCCTCGCCGTAGGCGCCCCCCTTGCCCGAGTGGAGACGGTAGACGCGCAGCTCGTGGATGCCCATCCCCGCGGTCGGCCGGATCGGCGCCCAGTCGAACGGGGCGAGGATCATGTTCTCCTGCGCGTCGAGAAGCGGGCCGCTCACCGGCAGGTACTCCTTCACCCAGCGCTCGTCCTTCGCGAGACCCGCCCGTGCCGCCGCCCGGGCGCCGAGGTCGGCGAACTCCCAGATGTGCACCACCTGGTTGAGCGGCCCCAGCTCCGTCGACCAGTAACCGAGGAGCTTTCCGTAGCGGTCGCCGCGGATCGGCCGGCCGATCGAGCCGGACTTCTCCACGTACTCGGCGAGCTTGCCGGGCTTGGTCGTGTATCGGCGGAGCTCGTGAATCATCGGGGTCCTCCGTCAGGGGTCTGGGCACGCGAGCGCCACGGGATGGCTGGGCTCATCGGTACGGGGGATGTGGCGTGTCCACCGCGTACTCCTTGCGAAGGGGGTAGCCTTCCCAGTCCTCGGAGAGCAAGAGGCGCCGGAGGTCGGGGTGTCCCTCGAAGCGGATCCCGAAGAGCTCGTAGCACTCGCGCTCCATCCAGAGGGCGCCCCGATAGAGGCCGGTGAGGCTCGGGCATGGCGCGTCGCGCGCGATGCGCGTCTTCAGGGTCAGACCGAGGTGCGTCTCGAGGTTCTCCACGCGGCAGACGACCTCGAACCCCTCCGCCTTCCAATCGACGGCAGTGAGATGACAGAAGTAGCGGCATCCGAGGGTGTCCCGGGCGAAGCCCAGGGCCTCCACCCAGCGCTCGACCGGCACCGTCACCACGAGGTGCCGGATGTCGAGCGACCGCTTCGGATCCTCGCCGGTGGCCTGGACCCCGAAGGCCTCTCGCAGCCGCTCGATGGCGGTCTCGGCCGTCACGGGCGCCGGTCGTCCACCCGGGGCGACGCTCGGCGCAACACCGCGGTGCTCCCGGTGATCGGGCGCGCTGCGCGGCGCACGTCAGTCGGGGGGAGCGTCCGGCGGCGGGCGCCGGCCGGTCTGCTGGAACTCGGCGACCCTCTCGTGGAGCTTGAGGATGCCGAACATCAGGGACTCGGGCGTCGGCGGGCAGCCGGGCACGTACACGTCGACCGGCACGACGCGATCCACGCCCTTGACGACGTGGTAGCCGTGCCGGAAGGGCCCGCCCGAGTTGGCGCACGAGCCCATGGAGATGCACCACTTCGGGTCCGCCATCTGCTCGTAGATGCGCTTGAGCATGGGCGCCATCTTGATGGTCACGGTGCCCGAGACGATCATGAGGTCGGCGTGGCGCGGCGAGGCCCACGGGACCATCCCGAAGCGCTCGACGTCGAAGCGCGACGCGAACGTCGCCATCATCTCGATCGCGCAGCAGGCCAGGCCGAACGTCACCGGCCACATCGAGGACTTACGCGCCCAGTTGAAGAGCTTGCTCGTGGAGGATACCGCGAGCCACCCGCCCGGGAAGTGCTCGAGCCGGTCCCAGAGTCCTGAGACCGCGTCCGAGACCTGGTCGCCGTCCGGCCGCTCCTGGTGGTACTTGACCCACTCCTGGAGATCCTTGACCTCTTCCCAGGCCGGCGGGGGGATCACCGGGAGCGGCGGCTTTATCTCCACGCGAGGATCCCTTCGCGGTAGGCATAGAGCCAGCCGAGCCCAAGGATCAGGAGGAAGAGGAGCATGGGGGCGAAGGCCGCCCAGCCCAGCGCCCGGAGGACCAGCGCCCACGGGAACAGGAACACCACCAGGGCGTCGAACACGATGAAGACGAGCGCCACCAGGTAGAAGCCGACCGGGAACCGGATCCAGGCGGGCCCGATGGGCTCCGGCCCGCACTCATAGCTCTGGAGCTTCGTCACCCTCGGCCGCGCGGGGCGGACCAGGGCCGCCGCGGCGAGGCTCACGCCTCCGAAGGCCACGATCATCACGAGAAAGACCAGAACGGGGAGGTACTCTGCCACGGCCGTTGATATTATACCCGGGAACCTTGCCGGGCGACCCGTCGTTCCCTCGGGGGGTGACCGCGCCGTTCACGTTCGCTTCGAGAAGGAGATGCATCATGCGGACCTGGGTCGCGCTCTCGCTCGCGCTCCTGATGGGGCTTGCCATCGCCGGTCCCGCTTGGGCTTTCAGCTGTCCCACGCTGGTCAAAGCGGCCAACGAGGCCATCGCCAAGGCCGAGCCCATGGCCGCGTCCGGTGACGATCGCCAGAAGGCCCGCAACGCCGGGATGATCGAGGAGGCCAAGGCGCTCTCCAAGGACGCCGAGGCCTCTCACGCCGCCGGCAAGCACGGACTCTCCGAGGCCCAGGCCAAGGCCTCGAAGTGGCTCGCCGAGCAGGTGAAGTAGCGGGCCGAGGGAGCCGGGCGTGCTGCGCGCCCGGTGACACCGCCTCCGATCTCTCCGGGGCGGTTCGAGTTCAGAGACCGACGTTCGGCGCGGCTCCCCGCTGACCCGTCCCGGCGCGACGCGGGGGGTCAGCCCGCGTCGACGTCGTGCGGTCGCTTGAAGCCCCCCCCGGGCGGCGCGTTGAGGATCGCCTCGGGGAAGAGCTCCGCCAGCCACTGGACGATGTCGTTCACGGTCATGACGCCGATCGGCCGCCCCTGAGCGTCGATCAGCGGGATGGTCCGGTAACGCGCGTTGTGGAGCCGGTTGATCGCGTACGCGATCAGGGTGTCCGGCCCGAGCGCCTCGGGCTCGGGCGTCATGACCTCGCCGAGCTGGGTCGTCTTCGGATCGCGCCCCGGCACGGCCACCCGGCGGAGGAGATCCCGCTCGGTGAAGATACCGCGGAGTTGGCCGCCGCTGTCCACGATCACCACCGAGGCCCGGCGCTTCTCGGCCATCTGGACAATGGCCGCGTGGACCGTGGTGTCCGCCGAGCACTTGATGGGCTCGCTTGGCGCCAGGATCTTGACGGTGTCGCTCAGGAGGGCGCTCTCGAGCTCCCGGAAATCGGCCTCGAGCGACTCGGAGTAGGCGTCGTGGTACTCCATGGGCTGCTTCCCTCCGGCTGGCCCGACCGACCCTGGGGGTAGAGCCTGGTAGCCGGGCTTGGAGCGACTCTATGCCGGGTGCCGGAGGCTGTCAACGCGCGGTCTCGGAGGGAGAAGGCTTGACTTCCGCGGGCTTGCGCGGGCGCGTGGGGCGCCCGGGAGGCGGATAGCCCGGTCAGCTCACTGCCACCAGCCCTGCATCCGACCCGCCAGAGGGAGATAGAGCAGGATCGCGGCGACGATCAGGAGGACGATGATCCAGACGCCTGCGTCTCCGCCCGCCGCGAGCTCATCGATTCGCAGGGCCAGCTCGGCCCGCTCCGCGGGCGTCAGCCGCTCCAGCACGAGGGCGGCGTCGGACGGTGTCAAGCCCTGGGCCACGAGCATCCGCTGGAGGGCAGCCAGCTCGGCCGGTTCGTCGACGGACGCGTCCAGGGCCGGCGACCGGGTGGGCGGGAGCGGGGCTCCCTCCGCTGGAGCCGGCAACGTCAACCAGGCAGCGACCCAGAGGACCAAGGCGACGGTGAGCCACCGCGGGCACAGGACGCAGGTCCAGAGCATCGGGTCCAGTCTCCCACTGGCCCCAGCCTCGCCTGACAGGAATTCCGCGCCGATCGGTGCCCGCGTGTCAGGAGCCGCGGGCCGTCGGGAGGAAGACCCGGACGCCAAGGCGTCGCGCGTCCGCAGTCCGGAAGGTCAGGTCGTCGACCGAACCAGTTGAAGTAGCCGAGGGACCCGACCGTGCGGTCGCCGTCCCTGAGGTGAGACATCAGGGAGGGGTAGTGGTGCGTCTCGACGTAGCTCAGCCCTTGGGTTTAGCCCCGGTCGAAACAGAGCCGGCCCGTCGAGAGGGAGAGCACCTGCTGGATGTGGCGACCCCGGTACTCGGGCCGCGTGAAGCTCTTGTAGCCGTACCGGGCCGGCCTCGGGACGGTGATCCAGAGCCCATCCTCGGCGGGCGTGGAGCCGAACGCGCGCCAGGCGTACGCGATGAGCCGCTCGCCCTCGAAGGCCGCGACGCAGAGGTCGCCGCGATCCAACGCGGCCTCGACGGACGCGAGCGCGACGTCACTGCCGGAGGCGCGCGGCGAGCAGGTTTTGGCCGCCGCGGCGCGTAGCGAGCGTGACTGCCTGCGCGCGCGGAAAGCGCGATGCGGGCGGGCCAGGGCCCCTCGCCGGATCAGCCGCGGCAGGCGCGGAACTCCGCGTAGTCTCCCTGGGCAGAGGACTCGGTGTCGTCGGCGTCCGTCAGGACGGCGATCCCCGCCGGCTTCGGCGGCTCCGACTCCCCGAACGCCTGCATGTAGTCGTCGCGAGCGTTGACGCGCTCCTCGATCCACTGGCCCTTCTGCTCGGTTCCCGAGCGAAGGACCCGCACCTGGGTGAGCCCCATGTTGGACTCCAGCCGGGTGCCGACGGGGACCCTCTCGCTCCAGATGTACTTCACCGTCTTGGGCCCGGTGATCCTGGAGTGCGGAACCAGCAGGTAGACGGCGAGGGCGCTGTCGTTCGTCTTGCTCTCGCGCTCGTCCCCGCCGGGCGGGAACTCGACCAGGCGCCAGGACCATGTCAGCACCGGGTACGCGCGCAGGTCCCACTCGAACTGCTTGGCGAGCTGGACGCCGAGACCTTTGGACGCGGCGTGCAGGAAGCGCCGGCCGCCCTCCTCCTGGATCAGATAGACGCCCCGCGCGCTGTCCTTCCGGAGCTTCCACCCCGGCGGTTGCTCGCCCACTTTGCCAGCCGCGAAGTTCTCGATCACGATGCATTCGCCCGCCGCGGCCGGCTGGGCGCTCGCCCCAGGTGAGAGCAAGAGGACCGGAAGCGTCAGTCCGACGAGGTGAGCTACGAGCCAGCCGTACCGCGAGTCCATGTCACCCTCCCTTGCGACCTTCTCCCGGCGTCTACCGCGGCAGGCGGGTCGCTTTCGCCGGGGCCGGACACCCTTCGCCTAGGAATCCCCGGAGCCTCGCGCCGATGGCCCCCGTGATGCGGCCTTCGCCGTCGAACGGCCTGAGCAGGTCGAGCGCCGGCGACGCCCTCAACGGGGCGGCTCGGAGCCGTGTCGGCGACGGGTCCTGCGCTCACGGCTTTCGGTCACCCTGCTCGGCGCCCTGGGGCGATCGTCGCTCCAAGACCCTCTCTTGGGATATGGGACCTTGGTCCTAGGGCCGCGCACCGGCAGCCGCTGACCACGCGCCGCTGCCAGAGGGTGCCGTCGTGAGTGAGATGTTCCCCGCGAAAAGGAGAACGCGGCGAGGCGAACGTTACGTTGGTTCGGCCTGCCGCGTTCCCTCAAGTGGTGGAGCTGAGGGGGATCGAACCCCTGACCCCGAGACTGCCAGCCTCGTGCTCTCCCAGCTGAGCTACAGCCCCATAGGCATTGGACGGTACCGTGCGCGTCGCAACCTTGTCAAGGCACGGGGCCTATAATCGTAGACTCTGGGGCACCGGCCGGGATGGCGGAACTAGGCAGACGCGCCAGACTCAAAATCTGGTGGGCGCAAGCCCGTGGGGGTTCGATTCCCCCTCCCGGCACCACCATGCAGTACGCAACCGGCGTCCGAATTCGGACAGGCGCGCCACGTGACGTGGTGCCAGCGGAAGAGAGGTCTTGGAGCATGAAGCAGCGACTCCGCGGTCTCGGGGCCGCGCTCGTCACGGCGGTGGTTCTGGTAGGGTGCGGGGACGACGATAGCTCGGGACCGACCGCCTCGGTCAGCAGCGCCTACTCGGGCACACAGACCGTATCGGCAGCCGGGCGCACCGTCACGACCCCTGTGGAGGCGACGTTCGCGCAGAACGGGAGCCAGGTCACGGGCACCCTCCGGGCCCCGGGAGGCCCAGGCGCGACGTTCAGCGGGACGATTCGCGGGTCCGAGCTGGACGGCACGCTATTGCTGGCGGGCGACTCCTGCGCGTTTGACGGCACCCTTTCCGGGGGCGGCGGCCAGATCTCCGGGTCGTTCACGTGCGGCTCTGGCGCGACGGGCAGTGTCGTGCTGATGCGCGTGTAGCTCACGATTCGCGTGTGAGATCCTGCTCGACGGTGCCGGAGTGACAGGTCGGGCACGGGAGCGGGCGCGCCAGCCGTGGCGCGTCGCATCCCCAATCCGGACCTCCGGTACCTTCGGCCGCTCGACGCGTCCGTGGCGCGTCGGCCCCCTCGGCACGGCATCTACGCCCTCCGGCCCCCAAGGGCCGGTCTCGCCGCAACCCGACTGACCGCGGGCTCCCAACCATGACCGCGGGCTGGTTCGGGAACAGGCGCTTTGCCCTGTGGGCGTTGGCGGGCCTGGCCGGGCTCGCGCTCGTGAAGTTCTGGCCCATGGTCCGGCCCCAGGATCGTGCCTACTTCGGGGCGGACCTGTCACTATGGGCGCCCGGTGCCGATCCTCGTCGCCAACAATGCCCTGCGCGGGGTTGTCCTGGGCCCGGGCGCCCACGACATCATCTTTGAGTTCCGGTACCCGATCTTTCCCGTGGCGCTCAGCATCACCGTCGCGGGTTGGGTGGCCGTGGCGGCGACGGCGGTCCTTTGCGTCCGGGCTACAGGGTCTCGGCGGACGGAGGCGACCCCAACAGCTCCCAGCCGACCTGCGTCCTCCTCAGGCGCCGGGGACTCGCCCCCGGTCAGCGGAGGTCGGCGATGAACGCGAGGAGCAGGCGGTTGACCTCGTCGGGTCATCGGCGCCGTTCAGCACGATCACGCGCGCCTTGACCTTGCCGGGCTCGGCCCCATTGCGACGAACATGCGGTGCAAAACGGCGACCGATCCGCGCGCACGCTAGAAGGGCGGGGCGGCCCGTCAACGCGCGCACCGCGCTACTCCCCGGTCGTCCCAGTCGCGGGCAGCGGGCCTCAGGCTGACATAGCTCCCCTGCGCGGGGTCAATCAGGGTCGGCGGACGGCTTCTGGTGTGTCCGGCCTTAAGTCGACCTGAGCGGCTCTACAACATCAGCGTGGTCCCGACACTGTTCGGAATGAACGCCTTCGGCATCGCACGTGCGAGCTGATGGGTCGCTGACCACCCTGTGCAGTGTCCCGGCATCACGTAGCGCGGGTTGATTCGCTGCAGGGCCGCAGTGGTGGCCGGGATGATCGGCTCGAACAGACCACCCGTGAGGTGGAAGCCGCCCACCACCGTGTAGACGGTCTCCACGCCCGTAAGGGCCTGCGCGTGTTCAATGATGTTGATGATTCCGGAGTGACCGCACCCGGTCACGACGACCAGCCCCTTGCCCCGGACGTTCACGATCGCGCACTGGTCGTCCATGATCAGCGGATCTGGCACCCAGGCGCCATCGCGCTTGGCCCAGTGGATCGGAAAACCCTTCTCGAAATCCGTGGTGCGGGCCACCTCGCCGGACACGAGTATCATGCCGTCGATCAACATGGAAGGGCCGACTTCCTCGATGACCTCGATGTGCTCGCGCCGCAAGTCCGCTCGCCGTGGGGGAGGGATGTTGAGCTCCATCCCGTTCGGCAGGATCAACTTGCGTTCGAGGTAGGCGTCGGGATGGAGCACTAGTGGCAGGTTGCGCCGGCCCAGCCGCTCCACCAGACCGGGCAACCCCAGCGCGTGGTCCGCGTGACCGTGGCTAAGGACGATGGCTTGGATGTCGGCGGCATCGACCTCCAGCGCATCCAGATTGTGCAGGATGCCTCGACGACTGACCCCCGTGTCGAACAGGACCGTTCCTGACTTCTCGCCCTGCTTGACTCGAATCAGCGCCGAGAATCCGTGCTCGGCCATGGGCTGGGGACTCTCGAACGGATTGGGCCCGAGGGGAAAACGTTTTGCCACATCGGTGCCCGCCATCAGGACGTCGATACTGTTGTCCATCACCAACGTGACCTGGGCGACATCAACCTCGGATAGGGTCACGCGTGGTCCAGCCATCTCTTGGTGCTCCTCTCGCGCCATCGCCAGCTCCTCCCGAACTCCGAGCCCGTTTCTCGCTCCCCGTCGCCGGGCCCCGTCCCCCGTCGACCCGATGCCGAACGCACTCGCGCTAAGTGAGGAATAGGTCCGTCACATCATTCATACGACAACCCGACAGACAGCCTAACGCAAAGCTCAGCCGCGCGTATTCTGCTCGGTCTCGCCCCCGGTCAGCGGAGGTCGGCGATGAACGCGAGGAGCAAGCGGTTGACCTCGTCGGGCCGCTCCTGCTGGGTCCAGTGGGAGCAGCGGCGGATGCTCTCCGTGCGGAGGCCGGGGATCCACTGCGGCATCGGCTCGGCCAGGGCCGGTCGCAGGACGGGGTCGTTCTCGGCCGTGAGCATGAGCGACGGCACGCGGATCGTCGGATCGGGAATCCGCCGCGCGTCTTCCCAGTTCAGGTCGAGCGCGCGGTACCAGTTGAACGATCCCCGCGTGCCGGTACGCGCGAACGCGCGCACGTAGACGTCGAGCTCCTCGTCGGTCAGGAGACAGCCCCCCGCGGGCACCCGGGTGAGAAGACCGCTGCCGTCCCCGCCGAGCGTGGCCATCGTCCAGAGGTCGGCGGCATGGTCGGCGTCCTTGAAGATCTTGGCGAGGTTCCCGCGGAGATCGGCCTCGAGCTCGGCCTCCGACCGGCCGGGCGTCTGGTGCCAGAGCACGTAGTAGCCGTTCTCGCCAAATCGCGCGCGGAGCGCCCGGGTCGGCGGCGCCGGACCGGGGGGCGCGTACGGCGTGTTGAGGCCGACCAGCTTCGCGCACCGGTCAGGGTGCCGAAGCCCGAACTGCCAGAGGTGGTAGCCCCCCCAGTCGTGCCCCACGATCACCGCCCGATCGAGCGCGAGCGCGTCGAGAAGCCCGACGATGTCAGCGCAGATGACCGTGGTGCGGTACTGCGCCGGGTCCTCCGGCGCGTCGGTCTCGCCGTAGCCTCGCATGTCCGGGGCGATCCCGCGGAACCCGGCCGCGGCGAGGGCATGGAGCTGGTGCCGCCACGAGTACCAGAGCTCCGGCCAGCCGTGGCACATGACCACCGGAAAGCCCTCGCCGGCCTCCGCGACGTGCATGCGAATGCCGTTCGCCTGGACAGTACGGTGCCGGATCGGCGCCAGCGAGCCCCCGGTCACCGGCGGCCCCACAGGCGTAGGGTGGCGAGCGCGGCGCCCGCCCGGAGCGAGGCAAGCTTCGCCCAGACCACGGTGGGTGCCACCAGCTCGGACCCCGCGAAGGTGCCGAAGCCGCAGTCGGTCGAGGCGATGACCCGTTCCCGGTCGCCCACCGCCTCCACGGCCTGGAGAATCCGGTCGGCCACAACCTCCGGGTGCTCGACGTAGTTGGTCGTGGTGTCGATCACGCCAGGCAGGAGCAGCATCGTGTCCGGCAGCGGATGGTGCTTGAACACCCGCCACTCGTGCTGGTGCCGGGGGTTGGCGAGCTCGATCGACAGCGCCCCCACCCGGGCGCGGTAGAGGATCGGCACGATGGCCTCCAGCGGCACGTCGTGGGTGTGGGGACCGTCGTAGTTGCCCCAGCACACGTGGAGCCGGACGTCCTCGGGCGGGATCCCGACCGTCGCCCGGTTGAGCGCGGCGACGTGCAGGTCGATCATCTCGAGAAACCGGTCCAGCGGGAGGTCCTGAAAGAAGCGCGGGCGCTCCATCGCGAGGTCCGGGCAGTCCAGCTGGAGCACCAGGCCGTGGCGGTGTATCAGCTCGTACTCCTTCCGCATCTCGTCGGCGAGCGCCATGACGTAGCGCTCGTGCGAGCCGTAGTAGCCGTCGAGCAGCGTCGTGGCGATGATGCCCGGCGAGGCCGCGGTCATGAAGCGCTCGGTGAACCGGGCGGGCTCGGCCGCGGTCACCTCGAGGAACAGCCCACACGCGTGGGCGGCGTCATCGAGGTCGGCGTAGCGCACCTCGGCCAGCGCCTGAGGGGTGCGGGAGATGCGGGCGGCCCCGACGCGCCGCGCCGCCAGCAACGCCCCGTAGTCAGGGAAGTCGAGCACGTCCCGCGCGACCGGCCGCTCCCGCTCCCCGCCGAACCCGCGCATGCGCCGCACCACGTACGTGGAGAACCCGACGCGCGGCTGTTCACCGTCGTTGCCGATGTCGATGCCGAGCTCGAGCTGGCGCCGGACCACGGTCCGCACGGCCGCCTCCGCCTCCCGCGCGAGGTGTGCCTCGTCGATGGGCTCGCCCCGCTCCTGGCGGACCAGCAACTCGCGGAGCACGGGCGGCCGGGGCAGACTCCCGACGTGCGTCGTGAGGATGCGATCGGTGCTCCGCTGCACGAGCTCCCGCCTTCAGCGGTCGCCGGCGAGGTCCGCTTCGAGGGCGCGGCGCTGCTCGGCGGTCAGCGGCGCCTCCTCCACGAGGTGAGGCAGGTCGATCCCGAGCGCGACCGGGACGCGGCCCCCACGGCGAACTTCATGTACTGCACCGAGGACACGCGGTCCGTTCCCACCTCGCGGGGATCGAACGAAGGGCGCACGCGGGTGCCGTCCCCGACGGGGCGCCCGGGCGGCCGAGCGGCTAGCCGCGGCGCGCGGCGGCCAGCGCGGCGTCGTAGTCCGGGTGCTCAGTGACCTCCGGCACGTACTGGACGTGCCGGAGCTGCCCGTCTCCGGCCACGACGAAGAGCGCGCGCGCCTCCAGCCGAAGCGGCTCGATGAGCGTCCCGTAGGCGCGGCCGAAGCCCCCGTCCCGGTGGTCGGAGGCCGCCTGGACCCGGTCGATGCCCTTGTCGCCGCAGAAGCGCGCCTGGGCGAACGGCAGGTCCATGCTCACCGTGAGGACGGCGACGTTCGCCGGCAGCCGCGCCGCCTCCTCGTTGAAGCGCTTGGTCTGGGCCTCGCACACCGGCGTGTCGAGCGACGGCACCACGCTCAGGACGAGCGTCTTGCCGGCGAAGTCCTGCAGGCTGACGTCCCGGAGGCCGTCAGGGCCGCGCTGATGCAGCTTGAAGTCGGGAGCGCGGTCACCGACCCGGAGCTCCGGGCCCGCGACTGGTAACGCGTTGCCACGCATCTTGACCGTCCGTGCGGCCATGGGCGTCTCCTCCTTGAAGGATCCTGCGGCACGTGACTGGGGCCCGAAGGGGCGGCCCCGAGCGGCGCGATCGCGTTTCATCTTATCATCTCGCCCGGCGGGCCGCCCCCGGGGTCAGGCGGCTCGTCGCGGCGCGACCCGCGCAAGTAGCGGTCTCGGAGCGCATCCAGTCCCGCCTCGATCTCGCGCGCCCGCGCGGTTGCGACCGCCGCGGCCGTCCCGGACGCATCCTCCGGCGGCCCCACGTGCCACTCGGCCAGGTACGCGTCCTCCCCGGCCAGCCCTTCCTGCATGGCGACCCGGTCGACGAGCTCCTGGAACTCGGGGGCGAGCGGCACGCTGACCTCGCCGCGGCTGTCCCGGGCTGTCACCAGCATCGGGATGTCGCGCCAGTAGGTGATCTGGATCGTCGCCATGGCCCCGGGTCGCCCTCGCGCGGTCGCCCGGCTCCGGCGTTGACACCCGGAGACCGTCCGGCTAGAGTCGGGCTCGCGATGATCAGCGTCGCCGCGCACCGTATCAAGCAGTACGGCGTGGAATTCTACCAGGCTTCCTTCTCCGCCCGCGAGATCGACCGCCTCGTCAAGTTCGAGGTCCTCGGCTACGGGGGCCTACCCGAGCCGAAGGCCCCGCGCCGCACGGTCCGGACCCGCGTCAACTGGGAGATCCTCGAGAGCCGCATCGGCGAGAGCTCGGACGCCTACCAGCGCCCGGTGATCCGCCGGAAGATCGAGGAGCTGGTCGCCTACTTCCGGGATTGCCGGGAGGCGGGAAAGCTCCCCGCCATCCCGGGGGCGGTGATCATCACCTCCGACAAGCGCCTCAGCTTCCGGGCGGTGCCCCACCACGCGGACCTCGGGTTCATCGAGATCCCGGAGGAGCCGGGCGTGCTCCGCGTGCTGGACGGCCAGCACCGGCTCCTCGCCCTCCACGCGCTCGCCGCCGAGGGGGACCTCCGGGGACTCGACGTGCCGGCGGTCCTCTTCGACACACTCGACGCCCAGCAGATCGTGGAGCTCTTCGTCACGATCAACGCCAAGCACACGCGGCTCAACCCGTCCCACCTCGTCAGCCTGGCCGGGCGGAAGCTCTACCCGGACGAGACGCAGGCGCTCGCCCACGACATCATCCGGGCGCTCAACGAGGACGAGACCTCCCCTCTCCAGGGCGAGATCAAGATGCTGGGGATCGGGCGCGGCCGGGTCGCCCAGGCGCCGCTCGCCGAGGAGATCGTGGAGCTGGTCGAGAGCGTCGAGAAGATGGGCGGCCGCGGCCGCGCGAAGGAGCTGCGGGACGCGGGACGCCGCTTCTTCCTGAACTACGTGAAGGTCCTCGCCCAGACCTTCCCGCACGCGTGGGCCGGACGCAAGTACTCGATCAAGACCGGCACCGCGCTCCGCGCCTTCATCCGGGTCGCCCCGGACGTGATGGCGCGGGCCCGCGACCTCCGCGGGGACCCGTACGAGCTCCGCGCCATCCGGGAGGCCCTGCGCCCCTGGGCCGAGCGGCTCGGGGACCGTCGCTTCCAGACGGAGGGGGAGTGGCGCCAGAAGCTCGCGGGCGGCACGCGGGGAACCGTGGAGACTCTCGCTCGGGAGCTCCGGGACGCGCTCCGCACGTAGAACCGTGCGCGCCGCGGCTGCCTCGGCGACGGCGCCGAGCTAGCCGGCAGGCGTCCAGGGGAAGTTCGCCGCCACGATCTCGAGCTCGCGCGCCCCCCCGGGCGCCTGGACCTTCACCTCGTCGCCGACCTCCCTGCCGATCAGCGTCCGGGCGATGGGCGAGAGGATCGAGATGCGCCCGCTGGCGGGATCGGCCTCGTCGGAGCCGACGATCTGGTAGCGCAGCTCCTTGCCGTCGGGGGCGCGGAGACGGACCGTCGACCCGAAGGTGATGCGCGCGCCCTCCTTCGGGGGCTCGATGACATCGGCTCCGCTGAGCTTGGCCTCCAGCTCCCGGATCCGTCCCTCGATGAAGCCCTGTCGCTCCTTGGCGGCGTGGTACTCGGCGTTCTCGGAGAGGTCTCCGTGGGCTCGGGCCTCGGCGATGGCCTTGATGACGCCGTGGCGCTCCACGCGCTTGAGCTGCTCCAGCTCCTGCTGGAGACGGGTGTAGCCCTCTCGGGTCATCGGCGTGCGTGGCACCATGATCGTTTCCTCGCGCGAGGAGGCTCGGCCGCGCCGGCGGGGCGCCGCCCGAGCGGCCATTGTACTCCCCCCTGATACAATGAACGCCACGCTCCCGTGGCACCCACGGTTCCGACCCTCCGCTTTCTCGCCCCCCGCGCGCGTCTTCTCGCCGCCATCGCGCTCCTGGGCCTCCTCGCTCCGGGTGCCGGGGCACAGTCCCGCGCCGGCACGGGGAGCAAAGGCCCTGCGCCGGCCGAGCCAGCGCCCCTGCGCATCACGACCGCCGTCGTCGCCGGCCGGACCGTCCAGAGGAGCGTTGACACTGTCGGAAGCCTCCTCGCCTGGGAGGAGGCCGTCGCACGGCCCCAGCTCTCGGGCACGATCGTCAGGCTCCACGCGGACCTCGGAGACGCCGTCCGGGAAGGACAGCCGCTCGCCGATCTCGACCGGCGCGAGGCGGATCTCACAGTCGACCAGCTCGCGGCCGACCTCCTGGCGGCCCGGGAGAATCTCGCACGAGCGCGCGCCGCGGCCGACGCGAGTCGCGCCAACCTCGAGCGCACCCGGGACAGCCGGCGCGCGCTCGCGGCCGATCTCGATCGCGCGCGCGCCGACGCCGAGTGGAAGCGGCGCGAGCTCGAGCGGAGCCAGGAGCTCCGGGCCAAGGAGCTGATCGCGACGCGCGACGTCGATCAGGCGCGCGCCCTGTTCCAGGCGGCCGACGCGCTGGTCCAGATGGCCGAGACCACGCTCAGCCAGCACGGCGACCAGCTGCGGGTGGCCGAGGCCCAGCTGGAAGCGGACTTGGGCGCGGGCAAAGCGGCGGGCGCGCTGGTCCGGCAGCGCGAGGCGGCGCTCGACCTCGGGAAGAAGCGCCTCACCGACACGGTCGTACCGGCCCCGCTGACGGGGGTCGTGGCCCGGCGTCACGTGGCGGTCGGCGAGTTCGTCAAGGACAACACGCCCCTCTTCACGGTGGTGGCCATCGACCCGCTGAAGTACGCCGGCACCGTGCCCGAGCGCGCCGCGCCGGAGATCCGCACCGGCCAGGAGACGCGCCTCTCCGTCGACGCCTACGGCACCCGCGCCTTCCCGGCCCAGGTGACACGCGTCGCGCCCGTGGTGGATGTCCCGACCCGCACCCTCGCCCTTGAGGCACGGGTGCCGAACGGCCAGGGCCTGCTCAAGCCCGGGTTCTTCGCGCGGGGGGCGGTCCTCACGCGCCGGGACGCCCGGGTAGCGTTCGTCCCCGCCGGAGCTCTGGCCTACGCGGTCGGGATCAGCAAGGTGTTCGCCGTCACCAATGGCCGGGTGCAGGAGCGCCTGGTCAGGGCCGGGCTCCGCGAGGCTGGCTGGGTCGAGATCCTCGATGGCGTGAAACCCGGCGAGACGGTCGCGACGTCGGGGCTGGCCCAGCTCTACGACGGGGCGCCCGTCACCCCTGTGGCGCCGGCCCCGCCCGCAGCCCCCACCGCCGCCAAGCCGTAGCGCCGTGTCGCTCGTCGACCTCTGCGTCCGCCGGCCCGTCTTCGCGACGATGCTCATCGTAGCGCTGGTGGTGCTGGGGTTGGCCTCTTACCGCGACCTCGGGCTCGACATCTTCCCGAAGGTCGACATCCCGACCGTGACGGTCACGACCCGCCTGCCCGGGGCGAGCCCCGAGGAGGTCGAGAGTCAGGTCACCAAGCGGATCGAGGAGGTCGTCAACACCATCAGCGGGATCGACGAGCTCCGGTCCACGACGATCGAGGGGCAGAGCCAGGTCTTCGTCTCGTTCATCCTTGACCGCGACATCGAGTCGGCCGCGCAGGACGTCCGCGAGAAGGTCGCCACCATCCTCTCCCAGCTCCCACAAGGGACCGAGCCGCCGGTCATCGAGAAGTTCGACTTCGACGCCGCGCCTGTCCTGGCTCTCGTCGTCTCCGGCCGCCGGTCCGCGCGCGAGATCACCGAGCTGGCCGACAAGCGGGTGAAGCGAGCCCTCGAGGGGGTGAAGGACATCGGCGCCGTGACGCTGGTCGGCCAGCGGAAGCGCGAGATCCAGATCGCGGTCGATCCGAACCGGCTCACCGCCTACGGGCTGTCCATCCAGCAGCTGCAGACAGCCCTCCTGCGGCAGAACGTGGAGGTCCCGGGGGGCCGCCTCACCGGAGAGGGCCGTGAGGAAGGCCTGCGCACGCTCGGCCGGGTGACCGCCGTGGGCGACTTCGAGACGATCGTCGTCGCCGAGACCCTCCGCGGCCCGGTCCGGGTCCGGGACGTCGCCCAGGTCCTCGACGCCGAGGAGGAGCCCCGCACGCTGTCCCGTCTCGACGGCCAGAACGCAGTCTCACTCCTCGTCCGGAAGCAGTCGGGCACCAACACCGTGGCCGTCGTCGACCGCGTGAAGGCCCGGCTGACGGACCTAGGGCGCACGCTGCCCGCCGACGTGACGATCGACGTCGTCCGCGACCAGTCCCGCTTCATCAAGCGGGCCCTCGGCGAGGTCCAGCACCACCTCGTCCTCGGCGCCTTCCTGGCGAGCCTGATCGTGTGGGTCTTCCTCGGCTGGCGGAACTGGCGGCCCGCCCTCATCGCCGCCGTGTCCATCCCGACCTCGATCATCGCCACCTTCTTCGCCATGCGGTGGGCCGGCTTCACGCTGAACAACGTCACGATGCTGGGGCTCTCCGTATCGACCGGCATCGTGATCGATGACGCCATCATCGTGCTCGAGAACATCTTTCGCCACATGGACGAGGAGAACCGCTCCCCCTGGGAGGCCGCGGTGACCGGGGCCAAGGAGATCGTGCTCCCCGTCGTGGCGACCACCATCTCCCTGATCGCGATCTTCTTCCCGGTGGCGTTCATGGGAGGCCTGGTCGGCCGCTTCTGGCGAAGCTTCGGGCTCACGGTGAGCTTCGCGATCGTCGTCTCGCTCCTCGTCGCCTTCACCCTCGTGCCGACCCTCGCGGCCCGCGTCCTGCGCCCTCACCGGGCGGCCAGCCCCGGGGCGCGCCCGGCCAAGCCCGGTGTCTACGCGCGGGTGGAGGCCGCCTACGAGGCCTTGCTGAAGACGTGCCTCCGGCACCGGCTCGCGACCGTCGCCGCCACGCTCCTGCTAGTGGGCGGCACGATCTACCTGGCGCGCGGGCTCAAGCCGGATTTCATCGTGGCCGACGACATGTCGGAGTTCGAGGTAGTCGTCGAAACGCCCGCTGGCTCGTCCCTCGTCCAGACCGACGCCATCGCCCGCCGGATCGAGGCCGGGCTCCAGGCGATTCCCGAGGTCCGGCACATCTTCACGAACATCGGCGTCCGCGGTGGCGTCCAGTCCAACGTCACCGACGTGTCGATCTACATCGCGCTCCAGCACCTGTCCGAGCGCACGCGCAGCCAGTTCGACGTCATGCAGGAGGTCCGCCAGCGTCTCCGCGCCTCGCCCGAGCTGCGGGCGAGCGTGCAGCAGGTCAGCCTCGTGTCGGGCGGGGGCTTTCGCCAGACCCCCTTCAACCTGATCCTCCGCGGGTCGGATCTCGACCAGCTGACGAGCTACGCGCAGACCCTCGTCCAGCGGCTGACGGCGATCGCCGGGTTCGTCGACGTGGACACGGCTCAGGCCCAGCGGAGCCCCGAGCTCCAGGCGACCGTCGACCGCCAGCGCGCCGCGGACCTTGGCATCCGGATGGCCGACGTGGCCGCCACCCTCCGCGTCCTGGTGGGCGGCGAGAAGGTGGGGTTCTACCGGGAAGCGGGCGAGCAGTACGACGTCCGGCTCCGGCTGGCCGAGCCCTTCCGCCGGGACGCGAGCACCCTCGCCGACATCACCGTTCCCGGAGCCTCCGGCCAGCTGGTCCGGCTGGGCAACCTCGCGCGCCTCGTCCCCGGCATGAGCCCGGCCCAGATCGACCGGTACGCCCAGGAGCGCCAGATCACCGTGGTCTCGAATCTCTACGCGAAGCCGCTCGGCGAGGCCATGCAGCAGGCGCTCCGGATCGTGGCCGAGCTCGACATGCCGCCCGGGTACCAGGCCGTGCAGCTCGGGCAGGCGAAGCTCATGGCGGAGGCCTTCGCGAACTTCCTGGCCGCGTTCCTGCTCGCGCTCGCCTTCATCTACATGGCCCTGGCGGCCCAGTTCGAGAGCTTCGTCCATCCGATCACGATCATGGTGTCGATGTTCCTCGCCATCCCGTTCGGGCTCCTGGCGCTGGTGCTCTCCGGGATGACGCTCAACATCTACGCGATCATGGGAATGTTCCTCCTGATCGGCGTCGTCAAGAAGAACGCGATCCTCCAGGTGGACTACACGAACGTCCTGCGGGGCCGGGGCCTCTCGCGCTTCGAGGCCCAGATCGAGGCGGACCGCGCGCGCCTCCGGCCAATCCTGATGACGACGCTCGCCATCGTGTTCGGCATGCTGCCCGTGGCGCTCGGACGCGGGGACGGCTCGGCCTCCCGCGCGGCGCTCGCCATCGCGGTGGTGGGCGGTCAGGCGCTCTGTCTTGTCGTCACGCTCGTCATCACGCCCGTCGTCTACTCGTTCTTCGACGACCTCCGCGGCTGGCCGCGGCGGCTGCTCGCCTGGCGGCCGGCATGGCGGCCGCGGTCCCCACTCGGGCGGCGCCTGGAGGCGGGGTTGAACGGCCGGCGGGAAGCATGACTGCCGGGCATTCGGCAGCAGACCCGAGCCGACGCCGCGCCCTCCGGGCCCTGACGGCCGTGATCCTCGGTTTCCGTCCGGGTGCCTCGGCTAATGCCCAGCCGGTCCCGCCGCCCCCGTCTCGACCCGCCGACCCGACGCCACCGACCAGCCCCGCGCGGCCGGGTCCGGGCCCCGGGGCCACGCCCCAGCGGCCCGCGGCGGATCCCCGTCCGGGGAGTCCGGCCCCGCCGGCCGTCGTCGCGGAGATTCGCGCGACCCTGGCCCGCGCCCTGGAGCGCTTCGAGGCCCGGGACGCCGAGGGCGTCCTCGCCCACGTCTCCGAGGAGTACTGGACGGGCCCGCTGAACAAGCGCACCGTGCGCGCTCAGCTCCTCACGATCCTCCAGCTCCACCAGCAGGTCCGGGCGCGCGTCCAGGTGGACGACGTGCGCCTGGTAGGAGCGCACGCCTGGGTCTGGACGACGGGGGACATGACGGGGCAGCTCGCGCTCGTCGGACAGTGGGTCCGGCTGTTCGTGTGGGAGCGCGAGCTCGAGGTCGCGCGGCGGGAGCAGGGAGTCTGGCGCCTGTACGGCTACCAGCAGTAGCGGACGGCGGCGCCCGCGGCGCGCGCCGGCGCCCGGCTCCCGCTAGTCAAAGCCCCAGGCGAAGGCTCGCCGGGGCGTGACCTCGACCACGACCGAGTCGCCGTCACCCAGCGCGGCGTCGGTCGCGTACTGCGGATACTTCTGGTAGAGGAGCCGCCGGACCCGGCGGAACGTCGGGTTCCGCGCGTGAATCCGCGCCGTCCCGTCCACCACGACGCCGCGGAGACCGCTCCACGCTTCGCTGTAGTCGTCGGCGCTCACGGCGATCTGCGGATTCGCGCGCAGATTGTCGAGCTTCCGCCCGGTCTTCCCCGACGCGAAGTACAGGCGTCCGTCGGCCACGACCAAGCAGACGGGCACGACGTGCGGCAGGCCACGGGCATCCGCGGTCGCCACGTGGGCAACGCGCTGGAGGGCGAAGAAGTCGGCGTGAGCACGGCGGAGCCGCATGGCCGCCGCCGGCTAGCCGTCGGAGAGGAGCTGGCGGTTAACCTCGATCTTGGCGCCCGCGCGCGCCGCGCTGAGCCACGCCTGCCAAAGGCGTGCGCGCTTCTCGCGAAGAAGCCGCGCCTCGAGCGCTGGCCGCGCTCCCTCGAAGGCCGCGGGATCCGGCCGGTCCCGGCCGAGGAGCTTGACGACATAGAAGCCGCCGGGGCCCTCGACGGGGCCGCCGACGCCGCCCTCGGGCAGGGCGAGCGCGACTGGCCCCAGGACCTGCCCGAGCGCCCGGTCGCCGAGCGGCTCGGCCCGGGAGAATGGGCCAACCTCGCCATAGCTCGGGCCACCGGACCGCGCGAGCCCGCGCGCGTCCTCCCCCTTCCGAAGGGCCTCCGCGAGCTTCTCGGCCCGCCCCTTCGCCTCGTCCAGTGCTTTCTGGCGGCGAACGGCCCGCTGGACCTCCCCGCGGACTTCGTCGAGCGGCGGGAGGCGCGCGGGCTCGGTCCCTACCAGGCGGAAGATAACGAGCCCCTCCGGCACGCGCACGGGGCTGCTCACCCCGTCGGGGGGCAGTGCGAAGATGGCGTCGGAGGCCTCGGTCACCCGCCCGACGCCCTCCACCGGATCCCCGCGGCGAAGCGGCCCGGCCTCCCGCACCGTGAGCCCGAGCCGGCGCGCCTCCGCCCCGAAGTCGGATGCCATCAGCAGCGCCCGCTGGGCCTCCTGGGCCCGGTCCCGGTGGGCCTTCAGCTGTCCCTCCGCGGCGAGGGTTGCCCGGAGGGTCGGGGTGACCTCCTTCAGATCCTTCCGCGAGCCCGGCACGACCTCGAACACCTTGACGACGTGGTAGCCGAAGGGGCTGCGGACGGGGCCGCCGAGCTCACCCGCCTTCAGGCTCTGGATGAGCTGTGTCGACTTCCGGCACGAGCTCGCCCGCGGCGATCAACCCGAGGTCGCCGCCCCGGCTCGCCGTCGAGGCGTCCTCCGACATCCCCTTGGCCACCTCGGCGAAGTCGCCCCCGGCCCGGATCCGCGCCAGCGCGGATTCCGCCCGGGCCCTGGCCTGATCCTCCGCCGCGCTGCCACCCACCGCGGGGACCTTGATCAGGATGTGCGAGACCTTGGTGCGCGTCGGCTGCTCGAACTGACTGCGACGCGCCTGGTACGCCGCGGCGACGTCGGCGTCGCTGACCGCCGGAGGCGCCACGCTCGCGGCCGGCAGGATGGCCGCGAGAACCCGCCGCCGCTCCGGAAGGGTGAACTCCGCGGGATGGGCCTTGTAGTACGCCTCGAGCTCGGCGTCGGTCGGCGCCAACCCCTCCCCGGCCCCGGTTGCGACCAGCAGGTAGGCCACGCGCACCCGGCTCCGGTCGGTCTCCCACGCCTGGCGCACCTCGGCCTCGGTGAGCTTCGCGCCGTCGGCGATCAGGGCCTGCAGACGCTGCCGCACGAGCTCCCCCCGGAACTCGGCCTCGAACTCGTGCGGGGCCATCGGCGGCTGGCTCATCGCGAGCAGGCGCACGTAGCGCTCGCGCGAGAAGCGCCCGCCCTCCTGGAACGCGCCGATGCGCGTGATCTGCTCGGCGAGCTCGGCATCGGAGACGCTGATGCCCTCGCGGGCCGCCCCTCGCGCGATGAGGCGCTCGTCGACGAGGCGGTCGACCACCTGCTCGCGCAGGCGCAGCGTCCGTGGGAGCTCCTCCGTCCAGCGGTCGCCCGCCATCTGCCGGGTCTGCTCCACCGCGGCGCGGTACGCGCGGTCGAAGGTCACGGCCGACACGGCCTGCCCGTCGACCGTCACGACCGCGGCCGTCGCACCGCTGCCGCCCGAGCCCCCCCGGCGCCGAAGTACGCGAGGCTCACGACGAACGCGATCAGCACCGCGGCAAGCAGATACGGCGCCACGCGCCGCATCCAGGTCATCATGGCCATAGGGAAATTAGCCTACCACACGGCTCCAGCGCGCCCTCCCGCGCCCCCGGGAGTCAGTGGAGCACGAAGTACAGGACGAACGCGGCGGCGGCCGCGTACATCAGGGGGTGGATTGCGCGCGCCCGGCCCCGGACCACCTTGATGAGAACGTAGCTCACGAACCCGGCGCCGATCCCGTTGGTGATCGAGTACGAGAAGGGCATGAGCGTCATGGTGAGGAGCGCCGGGAAGCCCTCCTCGAGGTCGGTGAACGGGATCTCCCGGACGAGCGCGCACATCAGGTAGCCGACCACGATGAGCGCCGGCGCCGTGGCCTCCGGCGGCACGACCCCGGCGAGCGGCGCGACGAAGAGCGCGAGCGCGAAACAGAGGGCGACGACGACGGCGGTGAGCCCGGTCCGGCCCCCGGCCGCCACGCCCGCGGCCGACTCGATGTACGTGGTCGCCGAGGACGCGCTGGCGGCGCCACCGAGTGCGGCCGCCAGCGAATCGACCAGCAGGACGCGGTTCATGCGCGGGAGGCGGCCCTCGCGGTCGAGCCACCGCGCCTCGGCCCCAATCCCGACGACGGTGCCCACCGTATCGAAGAAGTCCGACAACATGATCGAGAAGATCGCGAGGCAGGCGCCGAGGACGCCCAGCCGAACGAAGACCTCGAAGTTCACGCCGGCGCCGAGGGTCGCGAAGTCCGGCCAGGCTACGAGCGAGCGCGGCACGACCGCGACCCCCGGCGTGGTCCACACCGCCCCGCCGCGGAGCGCGTTGACGACGATCGCCAGGATCGTGGTGCCGAGGATGCCGAGGAGCAGGGCCGCCCGGGCCCCGCGCGCCAGGAAGAGAAGCGTCAGGACGAGGCCCGCCACGGCCACGACGACCTTCGGCGCCGTCAATGCTCCGAGCGTCACCGGGATGCCCTGGCCGGGCCGGACGATGCCCGCGTTCACCAGGCCGATGAAGAGGATGAAGAGCCCGATCCCGACCGAGATGGCCCGCTTGAGCGACAGCGGGATGGCGTTGAGCACGGCCTCCCGCACACCGACGAGGACGAGGAAGGTGAGGAGGAGCCCCTCGAGGAAGATCACGCCCATGGCGGCCGGCCACGGGAGCTTCTGCGCGGCGATCAGCTGGAAGGCGACCACCGCGTTGAGCCCCATCCCGGAGGCCACGGCCAGGGGGTAGTTGGTGACGAGCCCCATCGCGGCCGTGGCGAGGGCCGCGACCAGGCACGTGGCCGCGAGGGTAGGCGCGAACGGAACGCCCTGGCCCTGGAGCGGCGGGATGCCGGAGAAGGACAGGATCGCGGGGTTCACGAAGATGATGTAGGCCATCACCATGAACGTGGTGAGCCCCGCCAGCACCTCCGCGCCGACCGTCGTCCCGTGCTCCTTCAGCCTGAAGTAGCCGTCCAGCATCACGCCACCTCCGGGCCGGAACGGTCCTCGGCGTCGTCATCCGTGTCGGGAGCGCCGGAGGGGGCTGGGCCCGCGGGGCGAACGGCGTCGGGTTGAACCCGGCGGGCCATGGTCAGAAAGCCCGTGTGCGCGACCATCCGGTGGGCCGGCCGGACCGAGGGGCCGGCGATGTTCCACGGGCGGAGGAAGGTCTCGAAGGTCTCGACGAGGGCGAACTTTGCGTGGGCCGCGAGCGCCTCGTGGATCCGTTGGGACTGGAGAATCGTGGGCACGTAGGCGCACAGGAGCCCCCCCGGGCGGAGGGCCGTCGCCGCCGTCTCCACGAGTCGCCAGGGCTCCGGCAGGTCGAGCACCACCCGGTCCACGGCGCGCTCCTCGATCCCCAGGTAGACGTCCTGCGGCCGGACCGTCAGCGGGACGTCCGCCCCGAGCCGCGCCTCGATGTTCCGCCGCGCGCGCCGGGCGAACTCCTCACGCGTCTCGTAGGAGACGACCCGGCCCGTGGGCCCGACGAGGCGCAGCAGCACGAGCGTCAGCGCCCCCGAGCCGAGGCCCGCTTCGACGACCGTCTGACCGGGGCCGATGTCCGAGAAGAACGCGATCGTCGCGAGGTCCTTCGGGTAGATGATCTGGGCGCCCCGCGGCATTTCGAGGACGTACTCGGCCAGCGTCGGGCGAAGCGCGAGGTACCGGGCTCCCCGAGAGGTCACGGCCACCATGCCTTCGGGCTGGCCGAGGAGGACGTCGTGCCCGAAGAAGCCTCGGTCGGAGTGGAACGCTTGGCCCGCGCGAAGCGTCACGAGATGACGCTTGCCGCGACGGAGATCGACAAGGAGGACCACTTCCCCGGGCCGGAGCGGCGCCTCGTCGCCCATCGTGGCGGATCAGGCGAAGGCGTCGAGCCCCGTCAGGTCTCGCCCGATGATCAGGGTGTGAACGTCGTGCGTACCCTCGTACGTGATGACAGTCTCGAGGTTCAAGAGGTGCCGGATGATCGGGTGCTCGTCGACGATCCCGGCGGCCCCCAGGATGTCGCGCGCCATCCGCGCCGTCTCGAGCGCCATCCACACGTTGTTCATCTTGGCCATCGAGACCTGCTGAGGCCGGGCGCCGGGCCCGTCCTTGAGACGACCGAGTTGGAGGCACAGAAGCTGCGCCTTCGTGATCTCCGTCACCATCCACACGAGCTTCCGCTGGACGAGCTGGAACCCGGCGATGGGTCTCCCGAACTGGACGCGCGTCCTCCCGTACTGGAGCGTCCAGTCGTAGCACGCCTGGGCCGCGCCAACGGCGCCCCACGCGATCCCGTAGCGGGCCTGGGAGAGGCACGCGAGCGGCGCCTTGAGGCCCTTGGCGCCCGGCAGCCGGTTCGCCAGCGGTATGCGGCAGTCCTGGAAGGATAGCTCCGAGGTGATCGAGGCCCGCATCGAGAACTTGCCGTGAATGTCCAGGGTGCCGAAGCCGGGGGTGCCCCGCTCGACCAGGTACCCGCCGATCTCCCCGGCCTGGTCCTTGGCCCACACGACGGCGACGTCGGCGATCGAGCCATTCGTGATCCAGAGCTTGGTGCCGTTCAGCACGTAGTGGTCGCCCTCCCGGACGGCGCGGGTCGCCATCCCGCCCGGGTCGGACCCGTGGTCGGGCTCGGTCAGGCCGAAGCATCCGATCGCCGTGCCTTGCTGGAGCGCGGGCAGCCACCGATCCTTCTGGGCATCCGAGCCGTACCGGTGGATCGGGTACATGACGAGGCCGCTCTGCACCGAGGCGAAGGAGCGGAGCCCGGAGTCCCCGCGCTCGAGCTCCTGCATGATCAGCCCGTAGGCCACGTTCGACAGGCCCGCGCAGCCATAGCCCTTCAGGCTCGCGCCGAAGATGCCGAGCTCGCCCAGCTGAGGCACGACCGCCAGCGGGAAGGTGCCCGCTCGATGGTGCTCGGTGACGAGGGGCAAGAACTCGGCCTCGACCCAGTCCCGCACCGCGTCGCGCACCATCCGCTCCTCGTCCGAGAGCAGGGCCTCGACGCCGTAGTAGTCGACGCCGCGAAACTTCTCCATCCGTGCCGTCCCCTCTGGCGCCCTTCAGCCGCCCGTCAGCCGGCTGAACCCCGTCACCGGTCAGGCCGTCGGGCCCGGTGGGCGGGCCGCGTGGAGCACCCCCCGGAAGGCCTCGGTGAGCTCGCGGTCGTGGCGGTGGTCGCGCGCGAAGACCCGGCACTGGGCGACCTTGCCCGGCAGGTACTTGAAGAGGGCCGCCAGCGCCTCGGTGGACACGCGGCCGCTCGCCCCGTCGTAGACATAGATCTGGCGGTCCCCCATCGCGAGCGGATTCAGCGGCCGCGGATCCTGGAACGCGAGATCGACCTGGAACTCGAGGCTCCGGAGCGCCGGTGGGAGCGCCGCACGAACCTCGCTCGCCACCGACTCCGACCGCATCCCCGCCCAGCTCGCGATCTCCGCGTCGTCGAGAACCTCCTCGTGCACCGTGCGCCAGCGGATCTGCCGGTCGAGCACCTGCCGCCACTCCCGACCGAGCGCGCGCCGCTCCGGATCCGCGGCGTCGTGCCAGCGCGCGACCTCCTCGAGGAGCGACCACTCCGTGAGGTGGAGGTAGGGATGCAGGTCCTTACGCAGGTCCCACGGGAAGACGATACGCATCGTCGGCCGGAAGATCTCCTTGAGGTGCAGGTCAATGGCGCGCGTCGTGCGGTGGTAGTAGACGTTCGTGTACATGTAGAAGCGGGCGGTCAGGAACATGATCAACGCCTGCGTCCCGCTCCGGTCGAGCGTCAACCCCTCCGGCGTGAAGAAGCTGTAGTAGATGATCCGGTCGAGATCGGCGCCCACCGCGACCCCGCACATGTGGGCGTCCCGGAGGACGTAGTCGAGGTTGTCCGCCGTGTAGATCCCGGAGAGGACGGGCTTCAGGAACGCGAGCCAGCGCGGATCGCCGGGCGCGGCCTGGGTGTAGGCCTTCCCCATGAGGTAGCAGATCCATTCGGGGTCGAGCGCCTCGCCCGCCGCAAACTGGCCGTGGGGACTCCGCCGGAGCCCGCGGACGATGCCAGCGAGCTCCTCCCGGATGATCCGCTGGCCGACCAGCTCGTGCGTGAGGTCGATGTCGGCCAGGAAGTTGTCATCGAAGAAGTGCCCGAACGGGCCGTGGCCCACGTCGTGGAGAAGGCCAGCCACCCGGAGAAGCTCCTCCACGAGGGGCGCCGACGGCACATCCGGGAGGACGGCCTTCAGCGACGGCCAGAGCTGCCGGGCGAAGCGGCCGGCGACGTGCATCGCGCCGAGCGCGTGCGGGAAGCGGCTGTGCTCGGCGGTGGGGAACACCCAGCGGGCCGACTGGAGTTGCGGGATGCGCCGCAGCCGCTGCACCCACGGCGTGTCGATCAGATCCTGCTCGGTCGCCTCGCCCGTGATGAGCCCATCGGTCCGCGTGTACGGGAGGTACCCGTGGATCGGATCGACGATGAGACCCTTGCCCCGGTAGGTCTCGGCGCCCGTCATGCGGCCCTACACGAGCCCCACCTGGCTGCGGTCACCCAGCATGAGGTTGTAGGCCCGTGGCTTGGTGGCGGCACGGTAGACGCAGGCATTCCGGCCGAGCAGGCTCGACTCGATCCGCCCCCCCACGTCGGTGACCGACGACCCCTCGAGGACGATCGAGTGCTCGATCTCGCTGCCCCGGATCACCACGCCGTCCCCGACGGCCGTGAAGGGCCCCACGTATGCATCCTCGATGACGGCGTCCCGGCCGATGATGGCCGGCCCCCGCACGACGCTGCGCACGACGCGCGCCCCGCGCTCGATCGCGACCCGGCCGGTGACCTCCGAGGCCTCGACCAGTCCGTCGACGCGCGGGTCGAGGGTGTCGAGCAAGATCCGGTTGGCATCGAGGAGGTCCTCGATCTTCCCGGTGTCCTTCCACCAGCCCTCGATCACGTGCGCGCGGACGGCCAGCCCGGCGTCGATGAGGTACTGGATGGCATCGGTGATCTCGAGCTCGCCCCGCCCGGAGGGCCGGATGGCGCGGGCCGCATCGAAGACGTGGTCGTCGAACATGTAGATGCCCACGAGGGCGAGGTCGGAGGGCGGCTCGGGGGGCTTCTCCACGAGCCGCACGACGCGCGCGCCGTCCAGGACGGCCACGCCGAACTCCTGGGGATTCGGCACCTTGGCGAGCAGGATCTGAGCGGCCGGCGCCTCGGCCTGGAACCGCGCGACCAGCGGGGCCAGCGGCTCGCGGATCAGGTTGTCACCGAGGTACATCACGAAGGGCCGGCCCCGGAGGAACGGCTCCGCCGTCAGCACGGCGTGCGCCAGGCCGAGCGGTGCGGCCTGCGGGATGTACGTGACCTGGACGCCCCAGCGGGCGCCGTCACCCACGGCGGCCCGGATTTCCTGGTGCGTGTCGCCGACGACGATCCCCACCTCCTGGAGACCCGACGCGGCGAGCGCCTCGAGGCCGTAGAACAGGATGGGCTTGTTGGCGACGGGCACCAACTGCTTGGCCGACGTGTAGGTGATCGGCCGGAGGCGCGTCCCACGCCCGCCCGCGAGGATCAGCGCGCGCATCGCCGTCACCCGAGGTGGCGGTGCTGCCAGGCCCGGTAGAGCGTGAGAAGCAAGATCTTCACGTCCAGGGCCAGCGACCAGTTCTGGATGTAGTAAAGGTCGTACTCGATGCGCTTCTCGAGCGAGGTGTCCCCCCGCAGCCCGTTCACCTGGGCCCACCCCGTCAGCCCGGCCTTGACCTTGTGGCGCAGCATGTACTGCGGAATCATCGTCTTGAACTGGTGCACGAAGAACGGGCGCTCCGGCCGCGGCCCGACCAGGCTCATGTCGCCCGTGAGCACGTTCCAGAGCTGCGGCAGCTCGTCGAGCGAGAAGCGGCGGAGCGTCCGGCCGAGCCGGGTCGGCCGGCGGTCGCCGCGGGACGACCACACGGGCCCGCTGCCCCTCTCGCTCCCCGCGGGCATCGTGCGGAACTTGACGATGTCGAACAATCGGCCGTCGAGCCCCGTCCGCTCCTGGCGGTAGAACACGGACCCGCGCGACGAGGCCCGGATCAGGAGCGCGATCAGGCCGAGTGCCGGGGCCAGCACGACCAGCCCGGCGGTCGCGAGGGCCAGGTCCATGCCGCGCTTGAGGAGACGCGCCCAGCCGGTGATGGGCGACTGGGCGAGGCTGATGACCGGCAGCCCCTCGAGCTCCTCGACGGCCGCGCGGAGCGTGACGAACTGGAGCACGTCCGGCACCATCTTGACGTCGACCAGCTCGCCTTCGATGGCGTTCAGCACCTTCAGCACTTCGTGGTGTGCCTCCAGGGGCAGCGCCAGGAAGATCTGATTCACGCGGTAGTCGGCCAGGACGCGCGTGATTGCCTCGCACCCCCCGAGGACTTCCTTGCCTTCGAGCCGCTCGCCCGCCGGGAACCGGTCGTCCAGGTAGCCGACCACACGGACTCCGAACTCGGGGTGCCCGCGGAGCCGTCGGACCACCTCCTGTCCAAGGTCCCCCGCACCCACGACCAGCGCGCGGCGGACGAAGCGCCCGTGACGCCGGAGCGCGCGGACCACGTCGCGGATCGCCATGCGGACGCCGAAGACCGCCACGACATCGAACGCCCAGAAGACGAGCATGAACCAGCGCGAGTAGGAGAAGGTCCGGAAGAAGAACGTCCCGGCCACCAGGAGCAGGGTGGCCAGCGTGGCGCCCTGGAGGACGACGAAGGCCTCGTCGGCCTTGGTGCGCTCGTGCCGGTACTCGTAGAGCCCCACCGCCCGCAGCGACAGCGCGTGCAGCGGGAGGAGCAGCATCAGAAGCGAGAGGTAGGGCTCGATCGGGGGAATGCCGAGCGGCGCCGGGATCATGTCGGCCCGGAAGCGGACCAGGTACGCCGCGACCAGCGCGACGGCACCGGCGACGGCGTCTCCCGCCGCGAGCGCGAGGACCAGCCAGAGCCGCCGCTCCTTCAGCACGCCGCGCGCGCCTCCCGATGCGTGCCGAGCGCGGCCGCCACGAACGCGGCCATCTCCGCGCGGAAGGCCTCCTCGCCGAAGCGGAGCGCGTGGGCTCGGATCTTCTCGGTGCTCCAGCCGGCCACCTCGGCCCGCCGGATCGCGTCGATCAACGCGTCCGCCGTCTGCTCCCGGAAGAAGAGCCCGGTCACCCCATCCACGACCGTCTCGGTCAGGGCGCCCCGTCCGTACGCGACCACTGGCCGGCCGGCGGCCGTGGCTTCGAGCGGGGCGATTCCGAACTCCTCCTCGCCGGGGAAAAGGAAGGCCCGGCAGCGGGCGACCGCCTGCCGCACGGCCTCATCGGGCTGCCAGCCTAGAAAGCGCACCGTGGGACCGGCCCGCCGCCGGAGCCGGGCCAGCTCCGGTCCTGCCCCGACGACGTCCAGGCGACGACCGAGCCGGGTGCACGCGTCCACCGCGACGTCGACCCGCTTGTACGGCGTCAGCGCGGACACGCAGAGGTAGACATCGTCGAGCGCGCCCGACTCGATCGGCCGAAAGAACGCCGTGCGCACGGGGGGATAGAGAACGCGCGCTTCCCGGCCCCACACCCGGCGGACCCGCGCGGCCACGTGCCGCGAGATGCACCCGAGATGACCGGCGCGCCGGCCCGCGGCGCGGTCCCACCGCCGCAGCGCCGCGAGGGCGAGCCGGAGCGGCCCGCGCGCCAGCGGCGGCAGCCGCCCCACGTAGGTCCCCTCGAGCGTCCACGCGTAGCGCATCGGGGTGAAGCAGTAGACGACGTGCGCGGCGTCCGAGGGCGCGCGGGCGCCGACCGCAACGCAGTGACTCGTCGCCAGCACGAGATCGTAGCCCCGGAGGTCGAAGCGCCCCACGGCAAGTGGGAACAAGGGCAGGTACTGCCGGAATCGGCGCGGGGCTCCCGGCAGCCCCTGGATGAAGGACGTGCGGATCGGGCGCGCCTCGATGGCGGGGGCCACGCTGCCAGGGACGTGCACGAGGGTAAAGATATCCGCGGCGGGAAAGAGGTCGAGCAAGCTCTCGAGTACGCGCTCCCCTCCCCGCATGCCGGTCAGCCAGTCATGGACCAGCGCGACCCGCATCAGTTACCCGCGTTCCTCAGACGTCAGCGCCTCCCGGTAGACGGCGACGGTAGCCTCTGCGACGTGCCGCCACGAGAATGCGCGCGCGCGGGCCAGCCCGCGGGCCCGGAGCGCGGCCCGGAGAGGTTCTTGATCGGCCAGAGTATACATAGCCTGGCGCAGAGCGTCAACGTTGGTGGGGTCGACGAGCAGCCCCGCGTCGCCCACGACCTCGGGCAGGCCACCCCGGTTCGCGGCAAGCACGGGCGCGCCGCAGGCCATCGCTTCCAGTGCCGCCAGCCCGAAGCCTTCCCAGAGAGACGGGCACACGACGGCGAGGGCGCTCTGGTACAGGCGCGCCAGGACTGGCGCCGACACCGGGGCGAGCACCGTGACGCGCCCTCCCAGGCGGGGCGCGGCACACAGCGCGTCGACGTGCGCGCGCGCCGGTGGCGGGATCCCGACGAGCACGAGCCGCCCGAGCACCGGCGGAAGGCCGACGAAGGCATCGAGGAGGCGGGCCACGTTCTTGTGGGGCAGCGGATTGCCGGCGAAGAGGAAGTACGGGGGCGTCACGCCGAGCGCGGTGAGCGCCGGGTCCAGACCCCCGGACCGCTCGGCGGGTGCGAAGGGGGCGCCCACGCCATTCGGGATGACGCGGATGCGCTCCGGCCGGGCGCCGAGCCGCTCGACGAGGTCCCGGCGCGTCGACTCCGAGACGGTGATCAGCCGATGGGCCCGGCGCACCGCCAGCCGAAGCATGAGGCGCGCGTAGAGGGGCGCGAGGGGATGGCGGTGCCGCACCGGGAAGCGCAGGTGGATCAGGTCGTGCACGGTGACGACCGCCGGGCAGGGGAGCCAGGGCGGGCAGACGTAGTGCGGCGCGTGGTAGAGATCGGCACGGTCCCGGCGGGCGGCGAGCGCGAGCTGCCACAGCTCGCGTACGGAATACGGCCCCGCGGACACGGGATGCCAGAGGGCGCGCGCTCCCCACGCCGCGACGGAGGGCACCGATGGCGGCCTGCCCGGCGGAAGATAGGCCACCAGCGACTCTGGCTCGCCGACGGCCGGGAGGGCGTCGAGGAGCCCCTGGATGTACGTCCCGATCCCGAAATCGTCGACTTTCCGGGCGTCGAACGCGACTCTCATCGCCGGTCGTACACGGCCTGGTACACCGCCAGCGTTCGCCGCGCGACGGTGTCCCACTCGAATGCCGCCGACCGCGCGCGGCCCCGCAGGACCAGGCGCTCCCGGAGCGCTGCGTCCGTGAGCACGCTCTCGATGGCCGTCGCGAGCTCGCCCGGCACGTGGGCGTCGACGAGGAGCGCCGCGTCGCTGGCGACCTCGGGGATCGAGCCCGCGCGAGCGGCGACGACCGGCGCGCCGGCGGCCATCGCCTCCAGCACGGGCAGCCCGAAGCCCTCGTAGAGCGACGGGAACACGAAACAGGTCGCGCCCGCGTAGAGCGCCGGCAGATCCGCGAGCGGCACGTAGTCCGTGAACACAACGGCGGCACCGAGCTCGTGCCGCTCGACCGCGCGAAAGATGCCGGCGTGGAACCAGGCTCGGGTGCCGGCGAGCACGAGCTGGGGCGGGTGGGGAGTCGCCTCGAGCCGGCGTCGCACCTCCGCGAAGGCTTCGATCAAGACCGGGAGGTTCTTGCGCGGCTCGAGGTTCCCGACGAAGAGACAATAGGGGCGCCGGAGGCCATAGCGGCGGACCACGGCTTCGACCATCTCGGGGGCCACCGGGCGCGCGAACTCGGGCCCGACCGCCTCGTGAATCACGACGATCTTGCCGGACGGCACGCGGAGAACCTGCTCGAGATCGGTCTTCGTCGCGTGCGACACGGCGATGACGCGGTCCGCCGACCGCACGGCAAGCCGCGTCATGAGGCGCATGTAGAGGCTGTACTTGCGGGGCACCGTCTCAGGAAAGAGGAAGGACACCAGGTCGTGGATCGTGACCACGCTTCGGTAACCGAGCTTCACGTGTGGCAGGAAGACGGCCGGGCCGTGGTAGACGTCCGCCCGCAGAGCGCGAAGCCGGAGCGGCAGGTAGCCGAGGAGCCAGAGGTCCCCTCGGAGATGGTCCTCGAAGGACACGCGGGTGGTCCACGCGGAGACGTTGGCCTGCTCGACTGGCAGGCCCGGACCGTCGGCCGCCACGAGACACGTGTAGTGGTTCTCGCGATCGATCGTCGCCAGCCCGGCGATGAGGCGCTGCGCGTACGCCCCCACGCCCGACTGCCGCCGCGCGATGTAGCGAGCGTCGAGGACGACGTGCACTACCGCGCCCCCGCCGCCGTCGGGGGCCCCGGACGGCCCAGGGCGCCGCGAAGCAGACGCAGGCAGACCGACGCTGGCACGGGCCGCAGCACGACGAGCGCGATCGCGTAGGCCGCGAGGGTGCTCAGCAGGCGCCCCGGCCCCGCCGGCAGGAGACTCGCGACGACGGCGCCGGCGGCGGCGGCCCCGAGCCCCTTGACCGCCCCCAGACCAAGGGGCCAGCCACAGGCTCCGCGAAGGGCGAAGAGACTCGCCGTCACGGTCACGATCTCCACGACAAGGACGGCGACCGCACCGCCGACCGCCCCGCGGGCCAGCACCATGCTTGGGATCACGAGGGCGCCCGTCAGAAACGCGAGTCCCGCGATCGCCCGCACGCGGCCGGGCCGGTCCAGCGCCAGGAGCGCGACGCCGAGCAGGTGCTGCAGCATCGAGCACGCGACGGCGGCACCGAGGACCGAAAGGACCGGCGCGGCCGGCCCGTAGCCGGGCCCGTAGATCCAGGCCGTGAGCCAGGGCGCTCCCACGGCCAGCCCCAGCGTGACCGGCCACGCGATGAGCAGCAGCGCTTCGACCGACTGCGTGACGATCGCCCGGAAGCGCGGGTGCCGGACCGGCGTCCGCGCGAGCTCCGGGTAGACGGCCGCCAGCAGGCTGACGGGCACGATTGCCATGACGTCGTACACGCGGAACGCGGCGCCGAAGTACCCCGCGGCCCGGTCTCCGGCGATCAGCGCGAGGGCGACCGGGGCCAGCCGCGACGTGGCAACAGCGAGGAACTGCGCCTGCGCGACCGGGGCCAGCTCCCGGGCCAGTGCCCGCGCCGCCGCGGGGCACCACCATTGGCCAAGCGGGGCGAGGCGCCGGTGGATACGCCAGGTCGCAAAGACGAGCGACACGGCCGCGGCGAGGACGAACGCCACGATGACGCCGAGGAGGCCCGCCCCCAGCCCGAGCGCGGCAAAGCCGACCGTCACCAAGACGCTCTTCTCCACGAGGCGCGCCAGGAGCTCCTGGTCGAGCCGCTGCACCCCCGTAAAGATGGCCACTCCATTCTCCACGAATCCCTGCAGCGCGATGGCCAGGCCGAGAAGCCACACCGCGGCAGTCGTGTCCCACGGGCGCTGCATCACGAGCGGCGCGGCCAGGTAGAAGGGCCCGATCAGACCCAGCACTCCGAGCTTGAGCGTTGTCGCCGCCGCCCAGTGAGCCCCGGCACGCTCCGGGTCCCGAGCCACCGAGCGCGTGAGGACGGGCCAGACCCCGAACTCGAGGGCCACGCCCAGGACCGTGGCCAGCGCGTACGCGAAGGTGAACTTCCCGAACTCGGCGGGACCGAGAACGCGCGCCGTGACGATCAGGAGCACGAGCGACGCCAGCCGCGTCGCCTGGACCAGAACCTTGAAGGCCGCGTTGCGCGCGATGCGCTCGGCGGATCCGGGCGGCGCGCTCATCTCGCCGCCGCGCGGTAGACGGCCAGCGTCTCGCGCGCCGTCCGCTCCCAGGAGAACTGGGCCGCGCGCGCGAGGCCCGCCGCACGGAGTCGCTCGCGCAGCGCTGGCTCCGCGAGCAGTCGCTCGATCGCCGCCGCGAGCGGCGCGGGCTCGGGCTCGACCAGGAGCGCGGCTCCCGCCGTCACCTCGGGAAGCGCCCCTCGATTGGACGCGACGACCGGGGTGCCGCTCGCCATCGCCTCCAGCGCGGGCAGCCCGAAGCCCTCCCAGCGCGAGGGAAACGCGAAGGCCAGGGCGCCCCCGTAGAGGGCTGGCAGGTCCGCATCCGGCGCAGGACCCACGAAGCGCACCGCGCCATCGAGCCCGAGCGCGAGGACCCGCCGGGCCGGGTCCGGGCCCCATCCGGACGCTCCGACGACGACGAGCTCCGTCTGGCCCCACGTCCCGGCCCGGCGAAGCCGGGCCACGGCATCGAGGAGCACGTCGAGGTTCTTCTTGGGCTCGAGGAAGCCGACGAACAGCACGTACGGGCGATCCAGGCCGTAGCGGGCGCGTGTCGCCGCCAGCACGGGCGGCGGGAGCGGCGCGAAGTGCGGCGAGGCCGCTTCGGGAACCACCACGACGCGCGCGGGCGGCAGCCGGTAACGCGCAAGGATTTCGCCGCGCGTCGTCTCCGAGACCGCGATGACCCGCTGAGCCCGGCGGAGCGCCCCGCCCAGGAGGCCGCGCACGGCCCACCGGTGTCGGGACGGGACGAGGTCGGGGTACCTGAGCGGCACCAGGTCGTGGACCGTGGTCACGAGGGCCCACGGCCCGCGGCCCGGCAGTTCGAATCCCGTCACGCCGTGGAAGACATCCACGGGGCGCCGGCGCAGGTCGCGCGGCGCGTGCCAGAGGGACCAGATGAGCCGCTGGGGCCACGGAAGACAGCGGACTTCGGCGCCCGGGAAGGGCGGGCCGGGAGCGCGATCGACATAGAGAATCCACCGCTCCTGCGGAGCGATCTGCAGGAGATGCTCCGTCAGGGACCGGGTATACCGACCGATCCCGCTACGGGGCTCCGCCCAGAGGCGTGCGTCGATCCCGATGCGCATCTATCAGCCAGCATTGTATGAATCCGGACTCGAATCAGCCCCTCAATCTAGCCCGCGCCACGACCGCGGCTCAAGATGCTAATATCCCTGGACTCGATCGGAATATGTGGTAATGTCGGGATTCGAGCGCCCGCGGTGAATCACCGCGCGCCCGAGGGGTGGTTCAGGATGAAGACCTATCGCGATCTCGTCGCCGACGCCAAGAGGGCCGTGCCCGAGGTCACAGTGGAGGATGTCCACGCGCGCCTAGGCCGAGGGGAGGCGCTGGCCCTCATCGACGTCCGGGACCCGGACGAGTTCCGCGAGGGGGCAGTCGCCGGTGCCGTGCCGATCAGCCGTGGATTCCTGGAGTTCAAGGTCCCGGAGGCCTTCCCGGAGGCCGACACCCCGCTGGTCCTCTACTGCCTCTCGGGACTGCGGTCCCTCCTGGCCGGCAAGGTGCTTCACGACCTCGGCTACACGAATGTGTCCTCGATGGCCGGGGGCATTCGGCGATGGAAGGAGCTGAAGCTCCCGCTGGTCAAGGACGAGCCGCTGACCCCCGAGCAGATGGAGCGCTACAGCCGCCACTTCATGCTGACGTCAGTCGGCGAGAAGGGGCAGAAGCAGTTGCTGCGCTCGAAGGTGCTGGTCATCGGGGCGGGCGGCCTCGGCTCACCGACCGCGGTCTACCTCGCCGCCGTCGGGGTGGGGACTCTGGGCGTCGTCGATGACGATGTCGTCGACTTGTCGAACCTCCAGCGCCAGATCCTCCACCGGACCCCGGACGTCGGCCGGCCGAAGGTGGAGTCGGCTCGCGACACCATCCAGGCCATGAACCCCGACGTGACGGTGATCCCCTACGCCGAGCGGCTCACGGTGGACAACATCGAGCGGATCATCAAGGACTACGACATCATCGTGGACGGGTCGGACAACTTCGCGACCCGCTATCTGGTCAACGACGCCGCTTACCTCGCCGGCAAGCCGAACGTCCACGGCTCGATCTTCCAGTTCGAGGGCATGGTGACCGTACTCGCGCCGGGACGGGGGCCGTGCTACCGCTGCCTCTATCCGGTCCCGCCCCCCGCCGGGCTCGTCCCCTCCTGAAACGAAGCCGGCGTCCTGGGCGTGCTCCCGGGACTCATCGGCGTAGTGCAGGCGACCGAGGCGGTCAAGCTGCTCCTCGGCCAGGGTGAGCCGCTGATCGGTCGGCTCCTCACCTACGACGCGCTCGGTATGCGCTTCCGTGAGGTACGACTGCGTCGGGATCCGAACTGCCCGCTCTGCGGCGACACGCCGGTGATCCGCGACCTGTCCATCCACGCGGCGCCAGACGGCGCCTGCGCTCCGTCGGCGATCGGCGCGGCGCCCGGGGGCTAGACCCGGACCTTCCTCAACGCGGGGCGCGGGGCGCGCCCTCGTCCTCCGGAAATCGTCCGACGGTCACCATCAGCTCCTGCGCCTGACCGTCCCGCCAGAGCGACACCCGCACCGAGGTACCCACCGGCGTCGTCGAGATGACCCGCTGGAGCTCGCGCGGATTCCCGATGGCCCGGCCGTTCACCTCCAGGATCACGTCCTTGGCCCGGATTCCCGCCTGCGCCGCGGGCTGCCCGGGCACCACGCCCTCGATGCCGACGCCGCGCGGCGCGTCGAGCCCGTAGTCACGGAGGTTGTCCTCGGTGATCTCGTCGATCCGCACGCCGAGCCACCCCCATTCCACCGTCCCCTTCGCGAGGAGCTGCGGGAGAAGCGCCTTGATCAGGTTGACGGGGATGGCGAACCCGATCGACCCGTTGCGGGCAGCCATGGTGTTGACGCCGACAACCTGCCCTCCCATGTCGACCAGCGGCCCGCCGGAGTTGCCGGGGTTCACGGCCGCATCGGTCTGGATGAAGTCGAACCCCGGAGCCGCAGCCTGGAGCGGGGCGCCCTTCCGGCTCACGATCCCCAGGGACACGGTCTGCTCGAGCCCGAACGGATGGCCGAGCGCCAGCACCAGCTCGCCCACTGACAGGCGCTCCGAGTCCCCGAGCGGAAGGACCGGCAGCGGGTCCGGCGACTCCACCTTGACCAGGGCGAGGTCGACGCGGCGATCCCGCCCGACCACGGTCCCGGTGAGTCGCCGGCCCGAGGCCAGGCGCACCCGCACCGTTGAGGAGCGCTCGACCACGTGGGCGTTGGTGACCACAAACCCGGTCGGGTGGATGACGAACCCCGAGCCCAGCGCCCGCCGCGGGCCTTCCTCGGGGTCCGGCTCCTCGGTCGGGCGTTGGACACGGATCTGCACGAGCGCGGGCTTCAGCTGCTCTGCGAGCCGCGTGAGCGCCTGGTTGAAGCGGACGAGCTCCGGCTCCGGGGACGCGCCCTGACTCTCCCGCCAGAGCGGCCCCGAGGGCGCCGCGGTGGGCTGGGCGACCGCTGGCCCAGCCAGAACGAGGCCAGCGAAGATGCCAAGGATCCGTCGCCCGGACGCCCTCATGCTTCCCTCCCTGCGCGCTTGGCCCCGGCGCGCCCCGTGCCTCACTCTATCCCATCTTGAGAGCGCCGGCCCGCGGCGCGGCTACCGGCCGAGAAGCCCGGCGATATGCGACAGCTCGGGCAGGATCAGTCGCTCGACGGCGAGCCGGCACGCCGCTGGAGACCCGGGTAGCGAGAAGACCACCCGACCGGCCCGGACCCCGGCCTGCGCGCGGGACAGCATCGCCGCTGAGCCGACCTCCTGGTAGGAGAGCAGCCGGAACAGCTCGCCGAAGCCCGGCAAGCGCTTCTCCAGCAGCGCGTCGACGGCCTCGAAGGTCTGGTCGCGCGGCGCGATGCCCGTGCCACCCGTGAAGATGAGCGCCTGGACGTCTGGGTGCGTGCACGCCTGGTGGATCACCGCGTGCACCTGGCTCGGCTCGTCCCGGACCAGGTGGTAGCTGATCACCTCGTGGCCGGCGCCGGCCAGCAGCTCGCGAATCAGGCGCCCGCTCGTGTCAGTCTCGGGGGTCTTGGAATCCGAGACCGTGCACACGACGCAGCGAACCCGCTCCGGAGCGTGCGCCTTGTGCTCGTCCACGGGCGAGCGACCGGCGGACCGGCCGGGCTCGGTCACGGCGCCGCACGCTCCCCCGCGGCGTACGCCCGGTCCAGGACCTCGACGACGTGGAGCACCTCTGCGCTGCGCCCGCGGGCTCGAAGTCCGGCGGCGAGCTGGAGGATACAGCCCGGGTTCGCGGTCACGACGGTCGGCGCGCCCGTGGCCTCGACATGCGCCATCTTGCGCTCGAGCAGTCGCTGGGCCATCACGGGCTCGGTCAGGTTATAGATCCCCGCCGACCCGCAGCACATCTCGGCCTCGCCGAGCTCGACCAGCTCGAGGCCGGGCACGGCCCGCAGCAGGGCCCGGGGCGCGCTCCGGACCTTCTGCCCGTGGGCTAGGTGACAGGGATCGTGGTACGTGACCCGGAGCGGGAGTAGCCCGAGCGGCCCCACCAGCGGAGCCCGCGCGAGGTATTCGGTGACGTCCACCACCTTCTGGGCGAACGCCGCCGCCCGGCGAGCCCACGCGGCATCGTGGCGCAGCAGATGCCCGTAGGCCTTCATGTGCGCCCCGCATCCGGCGGCGTTGACCACGATTGCCTCGACGCCCGCTTCCTCGAAAGCCTCGATGGTCGCTCGCGCCAGCGCGCGCGCCCGCTCGGGCACGCCCGCGTGGGCGTGTAGTGCGCCGCAGCAGCCCTGGGCGCGCGGGATCGCCACCTCCGCGCCCTGGCGCACAAGACAGCGGATGGTCGCCTCGTTGTGCGGGCGGAAGACCGCGTCCTGCACGCAGCCGTGAAGCAGCCCGACGCGCTCCCTCCGCGTGCCACGCGCCGGGACCACCTCGGGGAGGGGACCGCGCCGCCCTGCCGGGGGCAGCGGGGGGAGCAGGGACTCGGATGCCGCGAGGCTCGGCGGGAAGAGCCGCAGGAGGCCGCTCGCCCGGACGAGCCGCTGCAGCCCGCTCCGCTGGTAGGCGCGAAGCGCACCGGCCACCAGGCGGAGCAGGCGCGGGCGCGGCAGCAGGCCGTCGAACGCGGCGCGCCGCACGAGCCGCCGCACCGGCGAGCCCGGACGCCGGGCTTCCAGCTCGGCCCGCCCCGCCTCGATGAGGTGGCCGTAGGGCACCCCCGAGGGGCAGGCGCTTTCGCACGCCCGGCACCCGAGACAGAGGGAGAGGTGCTCGGCCGCAGAATCGGTGAGGGCGACCCGCCCGTCGGCCAGCGCCTTGATCAGGTAGATCCGGCCACGCGGCGAGTCGGGCTCCTGGCCGAGCTCCGCGTATGTCGGACAGCTCGGCAGACAGAAACCGCAGTGGACGCATTGCAGGAGCTGCCCATACTCGAGCTCGGCGAGCACGCCCGCCCGGCCAGGCGCGGCCGGCCTCGGGGTTGGAGCGGTCGTCGACGTCGTCACGCCCGGCGTACCTCGGCCGCTAGATCCCGCCCACGAAGCGGCCCGGATTGAGGACGCCTTGGGGGTCGAGCCGGGCCTTCAGGCCCTGCATGAGAGGGCCGGCCGCGCCCAGCGGGTCCCAGACTGGACACGCCTCACGGACCCCCAGCGGGGCCCACTCCACGGCGAGGTGCCCGCCCCGCACCCGCGCGGCATCGCGCCACGCCGCGAGCACGGCGGCGGTGTCAGACACGGGCGGCGCCGCCCCTCCGGCGGGCACGAGGAGCAGCGTCACGAGCCCATGGCCAGCCTGCGCGACCGCCGCGCGCTCGAACCCCGCCGTCCGCGCAGTCGCGCCGGTGGTCTCGAGATACGCCCCCAGGTCGGCAGGCAGCACCCCCGCCGTCGCGACGGCGACCGGGTTCGCCACCGCGCGGCGTGCCTCGCGCACGGCGACCAGCGCGCGCGCCGTCCCCGCGTCGCCGAGAACGTCGACGGCCGCCGCTCCCGCAGCCTGGAGCCGAAGGGCGGCCTCGTCACGCTCCCACGCGACTGCGCTGGCAAGCCCGTCGAACGCGACGAACAGGGCCGGGGCTGCGGCAGGCGGGAGACCGGCGCCAACGGCGCATGCCTCGGCAGCCAGGGGATCGAGCAGCGCCAGGGCGACGGGGCCGAGCTCCGAGCCGGCGAGGGCCGCCGCCGCGCGGGCCGCCACATCGAGCGTAGGAAACGAGGCCCAGCAGGCCCCCTCCGATTCCGGACGGGGGCGGAGCTTGAGCGTCGCGTCGACGATGATCCCGAGGGTGCCGAGGGAGCCGATGTAGAGCTTCACGAGATCGTAGCCAGCCACGTTCTTCACGACCTTGCCACCGGCCCGGACGAGCTGGCCGTCGGCCGCCACGACCCGGAGGCCGATCACGAGATCCCGCGCGGTGCCGTAGCCGTGTCGGCGTGGCCCCGCCGTGTTGGCCGCCAGCACGCCGCCGAGGGTTGCTTCCGCGGGCGCCGGCGGGTCGAGGGGCCACCACTGTCCACGCGCACCCAGCGCGACCTGAAGGGTCTCGACGGTGATCCCCGCCTCGACCGTGGCCGTCAGGTCCCCGGGCTCATGCTCGAGGACGCGCCCGAGGCGTCGCAGTCCGACGACGACCGCCCCGTCCCCGGGCGGGGCCCCCCGGTGCATCTGAGTGCCTCCGCCCCAGGGGACCACGGGCACGCCGACCGCGGCTGCCTCGCGGACCACACGGGCCACCTCTTCAACGGACCCCGGGAACACGACGCCGCAGGGTGTCCGGCCGTCGATCACGTAGGGCGCGCGCTCGGCGCCGCTAAGGCAGTGCGATGGCCCGACGATTTCGGCGAGGCTCCGGAGCAGCGTGGTGGACATGCCGGAGAGCCGCGCGCCGGTCGCGCCTCAGAGGCGCTGGATCAGCCCGCTGGCCTCGAGCGGATGGGGGTGGTAGGCGATCTCGCCAGGGGCGCACGATTTCCGCGTCGGGAAGACCTTCCCGGGGTTGCAGCGCCCGGTGGGATTGAACACCGCCTTGACCGCGGCCATCGTGGCGAGGTCCGCCTCGGAGAAGATCCACGGCATGAAGTCCCGCTTTTCGAGGCCGATCCCGTGCTCGCCCGAGATCGAGCCGCCCACGTCCACGCAGGCGCGCATGATCTCGGCGCCCGCCGCCAGCACCCGGTCCTCCTCGCCCGGCTTCTGCGGATCGTAGAGGATGTTCGGATGGAGGTTGCCGTCGCCCGCGTGAAAGACGTTGCCCACCCGCAGGCCGTGCGTAGCCACGATCTCCTCGATGCGCCGGAGCACCTCGGGCAGCCGCGTCCGCGGGATCACGCCGTCCATCACCATGTACGCGGGCGCCACGCGCCCATAGGCCCCGAACGCGGCCTTGCGCCCCTTCCAGAGGAGCTGGCGCTCTGTCTCGTCCTTCGCAAGCCGGACCTCCCGCGCGCCGTTCTCCCGGCAGGCGGCGCTGACACGCTCGGCCTCCTCGTCGAGGCCCGCGGCGCGCCCGTCGAGCTCGATGAGGAGCACCGCCGCGGCGTCGCGTGGGTAGCCCGCACCGAAGGCGTCCTCGACGGCCTGGATCGTGATCCGGTCGATCATCTCCATCGCCGCGGGCGTGAGCCCGCGGGCGGTGACCGCGGCGACCGCCTGCGACGCCTGGTCGACCTGGGCGAAGACCGCGAGCAGCGTGCGGACGGCCGGGGGGCGACGCACGATCCGTACGACGACCTTCGTCGCGATGCCGAAGGTGCCTTCCGAGCCCACGAAGAGGCCGACGAGGTCGTAGCCCTGAGGGTCCCGCACCTTGCCCCCGAGCCACACCACCTCTCCGTCAGGCAGCACGACCTCGAGGCCGAGCACGTGGTTCGTCGTCACGCCGTACTTCAGCGTGTGCGGCCCGCCCGAGTTGTTGGCGATGTTGCCGCCGATGGTGCAGGCGAGCTGGCTCGATGGGTCCGGGGCGTAGTAGAACCCGGCCGGGGCGAGGGCCTGCGAGAGGTGGAGGTTCACCAGGCCCGGTTCGACCACGGCGACCTGGTTCGCGTAGTCCACCTCGAGGATCCGGGCCATGCGGGTGAGCGCGATGACGATCCCGCCCTCGCTCGGCAGGCACCCTCCGGCGAGGCCCGTCCCCGCTCCGCGGGCGACGAACGGCAGACCTTCGGCGTTGGCGAACCGGACGCAGGCCGCGACTTCCTCGGTGGAGCGCGGGAAGACGACGGCGTCGGCGGTGGCCCGGAAGATCGTGAGGCCGTCCGACTCGTAGACCAAGAGCTCGTCCGGCTCCGTGAGCACGCCCTGACGGCCGACGATCGCCTCGAGCGACGGCCGCAAGCGTGCCCGGGCGCGCCCGGGGAGTGACGGCATGGACACCTCCTCGCGAGGATCTTCGCGCGGTGGCTCGGAGTATAGCACGCGGCCGCAGGCCCCCGTCCCGCCTGCGCGCTCAGATCAGTGTGAGGACGGTCTGGCCCTCGAGGACGGTTTCGCCGCGCTGGTTGGTCGTCCGGGCCCGGAAGACCAGCTCGCGTCGATCCGGGCGCGTTTCCGCCAGCGTGAGCGCCGTCATCACGGTGTCCCCGATCCGGACGGGCGCGACGAACCTCACCTCGTACCGGGAGGAGACGCCGCCCGGGGGCGGCAGGAGTGCGGTCATCCGCGCCATCACCGTGGACACGAAGCCCACCAGGAGCCCGCCGTGGGCGATGCGCCCGCCGAACCGCGTGCCCTTGGCGAACTCCTCGTCCACGTGCACACTCGAGAAGTCGCCGGTGATCCCGGCGAAGAGGTAGATGTCGCTCTCGCCGACGGTCTTCCGCACGGATTCCGTGTGACCGAGCGGAATGGCTCGAAGGGCAGGCCCCCAGTCGCGCGCCACCTCACCAGTCGCGGTCGCCAACGCCCCACCCGCCATCGACGTAGATCGTCTGCCCGGTGACGTACTCCGCCAGGTCCGAGGCGAGGAAGACGACGGCGCCCGCCATGTCGTCCGGGCGGCCCAGCCGGCCCAGCGGAATCTTGCGGGTCATGGTCTCCTCCTTCCCGGGGTTCGCGTCGAGGAAGGGCCGCACGAGCGGCGTCACCGTGATGCCGGGCCCGACCGCGTTGACCGTGATCCCGTAGGGACCCCACTCGAGCGCGAGGCAGCGCGTGAGCTGCGCCACCGCGCCCTTCGTCGCACAGTAGGCAGCCCGGTTGACGAGACCGAACTCGGCGCCGATCGACGTGATGTTGACGATCCGGCCGCGCCCGGCCAGCCGCATGACCGGCGCCACCGCGCGGCACGCCCACGCGGTGCCCCTCAAGTTCAGCTCGATCATGTACTCCCAGTCGGTCTCGGCTTGCTCGAGGGCCGGGGCGCGCTTGGCCGTGCCCGCGCAGTTGACCAGGATGTCAACCGTCCCGTGGCGCGCGACGACGGTCTCGACCATACCGTCGACCTCGCTCTTCTTGGCGATGTCCGCCGTCAGCGTGGTCACCTCGCCGTCCCGGACGGACCGCGCGGGGCTCGCGAGTGCCGACCGGCTGACGGCCACGACACGGGCGCCGGCGGCGGCGAGCTGTCGGACGATGGCCTCGCCGATTCCTCTCGTGCCGCCGGTGACGACGGCCACGCGGCCGGACAGATCGAGCAGGTTCTTCGTGGGCGTCACAGTGCTCACGGGGCTATCCTCGCTCCCTGTTCACGGCTCTCGGCCGGCGGCGGTCTGTGGGCGTGGACGGGTCACTTCAGGAGCTGGCGGCTGATCACGAGCCGCTGGATCTGGCTCGTCCCCTCCCAGATCTGGTACACGCGCGCGTCCCGGTAGAGGCGCTCGATCGGAAACTCCGTCGAGTAGCCCGCGGCCCCGTGGATCTGCAGGGCGTCGGTGACGACCCGGTGGACCACCTCGGAGGCCACCAGCTTCGCCTCGGCGGCCTCACGGATGATGGGGCGCCCCTGGTCCTTGAGGAAGGCGGCCCGGCGCAGCAGCAACCGCGCCCCCTCGATGGCGGCCGACATGTCGGCCAGCATGAACTGGATCGCCTGGAAACCGGCGAGCGGCTGGCCGAAGGCCGCGCGCTCCTTGGCGTAACGGATCGCTGCGTCCATGGCCGCCTGGGCGATCCCGAGCGCCTGGGCCCCGATCCCGATCCGACCGCTGTCAAGGGAGACCATCGCGCGCTTGAACCCGGCGCCGGGCGGGACGAGGAGGGCGCTCGCCGGGACTCGGCAGTCGTCGAAGACGAGCTCCCCCGTCGCGAGCCCGCGCATCCCGAGGAGGTGCTCCTTGGCTCCGCGCGAGAACCCCGGGGCGCCCATCTCCACGAGAAAGAGCGCGATCCCCTCCCGGCCCTTCGCCCGGTCGGTGGTGGCCACGACCACCGCCAGGTCACAGAGGAGGGCCTCGGTGATGAAGCGCTTGGTGCCATTGAGGACCCAGCCGCCGTCGGCAGTCGCTCTGGCCGTCGTCTGCACGCCGGCGACGTCGGAGCCGGCACCGGGCTCCGTCTGAGCGATGCAGCAGATCTTCTCCCCGCGCACCATCAGCGGCAGGTGGCGCCGCTTCTGCTCCTCCGAGGCATTGGTCAGGAGCATGTCGCACATGAGCTTGCAGAGTAGCTGGGCGTCGGACACGACGGCCGACTCCCGGGCGAGCTCCTCCTGGGCGATGCACCAGCTCACGACATCGGCGCCCGATCCCCCGTACTCCGGCGGCACCGTCATCCCGAGGATGTCGAGCTCCGCCATGCGCTTGTAGAGATCCCAGGGAAACTCGTCGGTGCGGTCGATCTCCGCCGCCCGGGGGCGGATCTCCTGCACGGCGAAGTCGCGGCACAGGTCGCGGATCTGGCGCTGGGGCTCGGTCAGCTCGAAGTTCATGGGACGCGGCCCGGGGGGCTCAGGTCGCGGCGCGGCCGCGGCGGAGCGCGCGGCCGGCGAGCACCCCCGTGTGCCGCCCCTGGTCCACGACGACCCGCCCGTTCACGATCACCTGCTCGATGCCGACCGGGAACTGCTTCGGCTCCCGCCGCGTGGCCGGGGCCTTCACGGTCGCCGCGTCGAAGACGACGACGTCGGCCTTGAACCCCTCGCGCAGCAGCCCGCGATCGGGGAGACCCAGGCGCTGGGCGGGGAACGCCGTCATCTTGCGGATGGCCTCCGTCAGGCCGAGCCAGCGCTCTTCCCGGACGAACTCGGCGAGAATCACTGGGAACGTCCCGTAGGTCCGCGGGCTCGGGTAGTCCCCGATCAGGACGGCGTCGCTGCCGACCATGTACAGCGGGTGGCTCACGAACCGGGGCATCGTCGCCATGTTGGCGCCCGCCGACACGTAGGACACCTGCTGGTCCTCGCGCAGCAGAAGCTCGCAGATGGCGTCCACGACCTCCAGCCCCATGAGCTCGGCGACCTCGGCGAGGGACCGGCCCTCGAACCGGTGGTGCTCGGGGCGCTTGAGATGCGTGACCCACATGTCGTGCCATGACGCCGCTCGCGGCCCCATCTCCTTCTTCATCCGGACACGCGCCTCGGGATCGGCGAGGTTTCGCCGGAGCGCGGCCAGCCCGCCGTCGAAGGCCCACTGCGGGATCACGATGTTGAGACGGGTCGAGCTGTAGGCATAGGGATAGCCGTCGAAGGTGACGTCCAGCCCCTCGGCGCGCGCATCCTCGACCAGCGCCAACATGCGTGCCGCCCCGCCGGGCGCCGTCGTCCGCTGGTAAAAGTGCGTGATGTGCGCGGGGACCTCGGCGCGGCGGCCGATGTCGATCGCCTCCCGGAAGGGATCGAGGAAGCGGTCACCCAGGCTGTAGCGCACGTGCGTGTGATAGATGCCACCGAGCCGGCTCGCCTCCTCCGACAGGGCGACCAGTTCGTCGGTGTCGGCGAAGCTCCCCGGCGGATAGTCGAGCCCCGTGGACATGCCCCAGGCGCCCTCCTCCATCGCCGTACGCAGGAGTGCGCGCTGGTTGTTGAGCTCGGCCGGCGTCGGCGGGCGGTCGTCCCAGCCGACCGCGCAGACCCGGAGCGGGGAGTTCCCGACCAGGTAGACGATGTTGACGGCCACCCGGTTCGTGAACAGGTCGAGGTACTGCTCGACCGTGGACCACCGGCCGGGCAGCGGCGGGCAGCCATCCAGACCGGCGTTGACCTCGATGAACTGCTCGAGGTCCCCGGGGGACGGGAACGGCGCGTAGGAGCAGCCGTCGACGCCGATGACCTCGGTCGTGACCCCTTGCCGGACCTTGGGCTCGTGACGCGGCTCCGCCAGGATCATCAGGCCGGAGTGGGCGTGCATGTCGATGAAGCCCGGACAGACCACCCGCCCGGTCGCGTCGATGGTGCGGTGCGCCGCGACGCCATCGAGCGCGCCCCGGAACAGCCGCACCCGCTCGCCCTCGATTCCGACCGCGCCGTGGTAGCCCGGATTGCCGGTGCCATCGATGACGAGGCCGCCCGTGATCAGGAGATCGAGCATGGTGGGCCGTCCGGCCGGCAGTCTATCATGGGGTCGGGCCCCGGATGGATCCTGACCCCGTGACCAGCGGGGCGGCGTGGTAGCATGCGCCCGCACGGTCCAGGCCGTGGGAGAGTGAGGCCCCACCGATGGAGAAGAGCGCGCTTCTCGTCATCGACGCCCAGCACGAGTACTTCGCCCCGACCGGCAAGCTCGTCCTTCCCGACGGGCCCGCCGCCGTCGAGCGCATCGCGGCGATGCTGGCCTGGGCCCGCGCCGCGGGCTTGCCGGTGGTCCACGTGACGCACGAGAGCGGACGACCGAATCCGACGACATTCGTGCCGGGCAGCCCGGCGCTCGAGATTCATCCGGCCGCGCGGCCCACGCCCGGCGAGCCCATCGTCACGAAGCGTCTGCCAGGGTCCTTCACCAACACCGGGCTCGAAGAGGACCTTCGCCGCCGCGGGGTGGAGCAGGTCATCATCACGGGCTTCATGACACAGATGTGCTGCGACACGACGGCTCGCGAGGCGGCGCACCGTGGGTTCAAGGTCCTGATGGTGGCCGACGCCATGGCTGCGATGGCCATCAAGGGGCCGGACGGCATCCTCGTCCCCCACGACCAGGTCCACCGGACGCACCTCGGAAGCCTGAACGGTTTGCTCGCCACCGTGACGACGTCGGCCGCACTGACCGGCGCCGCGTCCGCTCGGTAGGCTGGCCGTGGCTCCGGACAGCCGAAGGCCGCCGGCGTCACCGCCGACGGCCTTCTGACGAGTGGCTCCCCGGGCAGGACTCGAACCTGCAACCTCGTGGTTACAAGGGCCCCCGCGTTTCCGCAGGGCTTGGACTATCTCATCCCCATAGGCACCCGACTGGCACCCGTAGGGGGCGGGCGCTTCCCCCGGCACGTCACCTGACGCGCCGGAGTACGACCTTCCGGTCTAGTCTCTGCACGGTCCCCCGGGCTCTCTCCTGCCCGAGGGCTTCGCTCAGGGTTCCCCTATCCTTTCGAACGTAGGGTTCCCTGAATTCGCCCGCTTTTCCATCCCGTCTTTCGGCCGGGACGCTGCCACTCTGACAGCCACTTGCTCTACCGGTTGAGCTACCGGGGAATGCGCGCATTGTACCCTAGCACCAGGCCGGCAAGGGGACTTCGACCCCCTTCAGACGGGCACGAGCATCCACAGCCCGGCGGAGGCGAGGAGGAGCCCCAGGCCGAGCAGGAGACTGCCCGCCCCCGACTGGAGGCCCAGCGCCCCCCAGGCGTACGCCATGCCAAGGACCCCGAGCGCGAGGAGAACTGCCCCCAGGAGGTTCCAGGCCCGCCAGACGATGTGCGCCGTCCGCCGCCGCAGGAGCAGCCATCCAAGGGCGTGGGCCAGCGCCCCGATGAGGACCGCCCCGCCCAGGAGGAGCAGGAGCGTCTCCCCGAACTCCGTCAGGGCCCCCAACATGCTCGCGTGTCCCCTCTCTCCCGGCCGCTGTCGGCGCGTCGCGCGAGTCTACTCCTCTTCACCGGGAAGTAGGGGCAAGGAAGCGCGCGATTCCGTCGGCCGTGTCACATCTCGCGGCGCCCTTCGAGAGCCCGGGAGAGCGTCACCTCGTCAGCGTACTCGAGGTCACCCCCGACCGGCAGACCGCGCGCGATGCGCGTGACCCTGAGCCCGAGCGGCCGAAGCAGCTTGGCGAGGTAGAGCGCGGTCGCGTCGCCTTCGACGTTCGGGTTCGTCGCCAGGATGACCTCGCGCACGTGATTGCCCTCCAGCCGCGCGAGCAGCTCCCGCACCTTGAGCTCGTCCGGCCCAATGCCATCGAGCGGGGACAGCGCCCCCAGGAGCACGTGGTAGCGCCCCCGGAACTCGCCCGTCCGCTCCATTGCGATCAGGTCGTTTGGCTCCTCCACGACGCAGAGGAGCCCCGCGTCCCGGGCAGGATCCGCGCAGATCCCGCATGGATTCTCATCCGTCACGTTGAAGCAGCCCGAGCAGTGAACGATCCGCGCCTTGACGTCAACCAGCGCATCCGCCAGGTCGTGGACCGCGGACGCGGGCTGCTTCAGGAGATGGAACGCGAGGCGCTGGGCCGTCTTCGGGCCAATCCCGGGAAGCCGCTGGAGGGACTCGATCAACCGGGCGACGGCGGGGGGATGCGCGGCCACGCGCCCTCTACAAGAGCCCGGGCAGCTTCCCGCCGAGCCCCCCGGTAACCTTGGCCATCTCGCCCGCCACCAGCTCGCGGGCTTTGCGGAGAGCCTCGTTGGCTGCGGCGAGGACGAGGTCCTCCAGCATCTGCGGATCGTCCGGTGTCACCACTTCGCGGTCGATCCGGATCGAGACGAGCTCCTGGTTGCCGTTGGCCTCGACGACCACCATCCCGCCCCCGGCCGAGGCCTCCACCTTCTTCTTGCCGACCTCTTCCTTGAGGGCCTCGAGCTGGGCCTGGAGCTTCTGGGCTTCCTTGACGAGGTTACCGAAGCCTTTCATCGCACCTCCCCGCCGGCTGCCGGCTCCGCGGGGGCACTCGCGCGCGGCCCGGGGGCGGCTCGGACTTGGGTGATCTCTCCTTCGAACAGCTCCATGGCCGCCTGGACCACCGGATGCGTGCCGGCCGCGACGCCTCCCGCCACGCCGCTCGGGGTGAATACGATCTCTCTGAGCCCGGTCTGGAGCCGCCGGGCCGTCTCGAGCACGAGCTCGCGGTTCTCTACCTTCTTCAGCTGGTCGGTGGCGAACGCGCTGCCATTGGGGACGGACACCGTGAGCCGCCCGCCTTCCTCACCCACGACGACACCCTCCGACAGGAGGTGCCCGAGCGTCGGCCGGACCCGGATGACCTCGGCCACGATCGCTGACCACGTCTCCGTCGCGCTCCGCGACGCGGGTGACACCGGCGGGCGCGCCGTCGCCTGGCTGTCGCGCACCGCGGGCCCAGGGTCGTGATGGGCCTCCGCGCGCGGCGGGGGCGCCGCGACCGGAGGGCGCTCGACGGGCCGCGGCACGACAACCGGCCGGGGTGGGGACGGCTCGTCCGGCGCGCCGAGCAGATCGGCCTGGATCGGGCTGGTCGGCTCGACGGCGCCGCCGTAGCCCCGTAGCCGGGCCTCCGCCTGCTCGAGGCGCTCGAGCACGGTCTCGATCGTCTCGGCTCGTGGCCGGTGGCACAGACGCACGGCGGCGATCTCGAGATCGACCTGCGGATGCGGGGACCGGCACATCTCGGTCTCGGCCTCGAGGAGCCCGCGAAGCAGCAGGAGGAGATCCGCCTCCCCGGCGCCCACCTCGGAACCCAGCGCCCGGAGCCGGGCCGTCTCATCCGCCGTGGCGTCGGCCCCCGGGCTCCCGGTCGCCGCAAGCAGCAACGCCCGGCGCAGCACCTCCATCGTCTCCTGACACAGGAGCGCCAGGTCGAGCCCGCCTGCCGCGGCATCGGCGATCCGCTGGAGCGCCTCCGGGGCCACCCGCCGGACGAGTCCCTCGGCCAGCGCCCAGGCCGCCTCGGCACCCCCGCTCCCGAGGAGCTCCTCCACGATCCGCGCCCCGACCCGCCCCTCGCCGTAGGCGAGCGCCGTGTCGAGAAGAGACAGCGCGTCGCGGAGGCTGCCCTCCGCGGCCCGCGCGAGGAGCCGGAGCGCGTCCGCCTCCACCGCACCGCCCGGCACCTTCTCTTCCTCGAGGATCCGGCGCAGCGCCCCCTCGATCTCCGCGCCCGCGATCGGCCGGAAGTCGAACCGCTGGCAGCGCGAGAGGATCGTCGGGGGCAGGCGCCGCGCCTCCGTGGTCGCCAGGACGAACACGACGTGGGCCGGGGGCTCCTCCAAGGTCTTGAGGAGCGCGTTGAAGGCCGGCTCCGTCAGCATGTGAACCTCGTCGATGATGTAGACCTTGCGCCGTCCCCGGGCTGGCGCGTAGCGGGCATTCTCGCGAAGCGTCCGCACCTCGTCGATCCCGCGATTCGAGGCGCCGTCGATCTCGATCACATCGAGCGCACGGCCGGCCGCCACCTCACGGCACGGCTCGCACGCGGCGCAGGGCACCGCGCCGGCGGCCCGCGAACCCTCACAGTTCAGGCCCATCGCGACGAGCCGGGCGGTGGTCGTCTTGCCCACGCCCCGGGGCCCGGCAAACAGGTACGCGTGGGCGATGCGCTCCTGGGCGAGCGCGTTCCGCAGCGTCCGGACGATCGGCGCCTGCCCGACGACCGCATCGAACGTGAGCGGCCGCCAGCGCCGCGCGAGAACTTGATAGCTCATCGAGGCCCTTCCCGGGGGGGGCGGCGCCCCCCGCCTGACGAAAAGTGGCCGTGCACCCGCCGTCGATGACCGACGTCCTGCGATCTCCCCGGGGAGACAGCTCCGGCCAGGGTGTCCCACGGCACACGAGAGGGTCTGCGGACCGTTGCTCCCTTCCGGGCCTGGCGGGGTTGGCAGATTCTCGTCGCGTGGGGCCCAGCCTTCATCACCACTCCTCGGGGCTCAATTCAACACGCCGGCACCTCGGGCGGGGATTCCGCCTCGCTGGAGCGGATTGCGAGTACAGGGCACCGCTACCTCCCCGCCTAGCACGGCCACGCTCGATCATGCACTGTCCCGCCCTGCATCTCGCCCAGGGCATGGCGGAGAGGGAGGGATTTGAACCCTCGACACGCCTTTTGGACGTGTACACGATTTCCAGTCGTGCCCCTTCGGCCGCTCGGGCACCTCTCCCCGGCCCTGCGGGCGTGCGCTCAGGCGCCGCCCCTGGCGAAAGAGTGGCGGAGGGGGTGGGATTCGAACCCACGTGGGGGCTCATCACCCCCAACTCGATTTCGAGTCGAGCCCGGTGCGACCACTTCGGTACCCCTCCGCACGTCGCGCCCGGAAAAACGCCTGCATCAGCTCGCCCGCCTCGACCGCGAGCACGCCGCCGAGGACGCGAACCCGATGGTTCCACGCCGGCGCGTCGAGGATCCGGGCCCGGCTGACGACCGCCCCGGCCTTCTCGTCGACCGCGCCAAACACCAGGGCCCCGACCCGCGCGTGCAGGCACGCGCCCGCGCACATCACGCACGGCTCGACGGTCGCGTAGAGCGTCGCCCCCGCCAGCCGATAGTTCCCGGCGGCGCGCGCGGCATCGCGCAGCGCCTCGACCTCGGCATGCGCCGTCGGATCGCATCCGGCGACGGGGCGGTTGTGCCCCCGGCCGACCACCGAGCCGTCGAGGACCACGACCGCCCCCACTGGCACCTCCCCGCTCGCGGCGGCCACCCGGGCCTGCTCCAGCGCGAAGCGCATGAACGGCTCGTGGGCGTCCATGGCCTCGCGCGGGGCGGGTGGCAGGCTGAGTGGGACGGGCCCGGGCACTCCTCGTCCTTTCAGTCTAGCGTCGAACCACACGGCATCCAAGTATACCCAGGGGCCACCGTCCTGTCCGGGAGCCGCCGTCAAGGGCTGCCCTCGCCAAGCAAGTATCCCGTCCGGGAGCCACCGGCCCGGTGGGACTCGCTTTGGTAGGCCTCCCGGGCGCTGCTTAGACTCGCGGCGTGGCGACGAAGGCGGGTGCGTCTCCGCGCCTGCGCCAGCGAAACCGTCTCCCGCTGATCCCCCCGCCCGCGCCTCGTTCCCTTCACGCTTGTGACCCTCGTGGTCCTGGCGCTGGCTTCGGATAGGCACACCCTCCGGCTCATGATCGCCCGCCGCTATTACGCGGGAGACGTGCTCCACGTGGGCCCCTACGAACGACGGTTCGACGCAATTCGCCCGCTCCTTCCACAGCGCGGCATGGTGGGCTACCTCTCCGACCGGATGGACGCGGGCGAGCAGTACTATCTCACGCAATACGCGCTCGCGCCGTTGGTGATCTCTCGGTCGCCAGGACACACGGTGGTCGTGACTCCACTGCGGCTCGAATGGCAGCTTGGCACGTCGTTGCCGAGGCTCCTGACTCAACTGTGGCCGACGGCCGTGCTCCTGTTCGGCCTGGTCGTCCAGTCTCCGTCCTCTCAGGTTCATACGATGACCAGTCTCCCGAAGCACAGCCCGGGCCGGGCGTCCGGATCCCGTGGGGACGCTGATGCCCGTCGACCGGACGACCCAGGGCACCCTGGTCGTCGCGACGGTGACCGCGGTCTGGCTCGGCATCGTGGCGGTCGCCGCTCTTGATCGCGCGCCTTGGGAGGACGCACGCCGCAGACGGCGAGCGTCTGGCCGCCGCTACCGCACTGCGGGCGAGGCGGAGGTCCGCGAGGCCTTGGCGCGCACGACCGCGGCCCAGCCGGCCGCCGCCGGCACGGTGACGGTCACGGGAAACAGGGTTGGCTAACCGTGCGGAATGTTTGGTGCGCCCAGCAGGATTCGAACCTGCGACCTTCGGATTCGTAGTCCGACGCTCTATCCAACTGAGCTATGGGCGCGCCCACCCCGCTCCGGGGAAGTGGCGGAGAGGCCGGGATTCGAACCCGGGACCAGGCTCAACACCCGGTAACCGCTTAGCAGGCGGTTGCCTTCGGCCGACTCGGCCACCTCTCCGTGCGCAGCGCCCACATCTTCTCGGCGGGCACAACCTTTGTCAACTCAGCGGACGGCTCTGGGACGGGTGGCGGAGGGGGAGGGATTCGAACCCCCGAGGGCTTGCGCCCATACCGGTTTTCAAGTCCAGGTCCGAGGGACACCCCCGCCGATCCCCGCCGACGAACCCCAAGAGTTTTCTACCGATAGGCTACTACGCTTTCGGCGCGGTTTGGGGGTGTCGGCAGGGGTCCCCGCACAAAACCCGCACACTCGTGGCCCCAGTGGGGACCGGCGCCCGCGGGGGATCGCCGCCCCGTGAAGTGCGTGGATCT
>CAWDPM010000031.1:0-121969 GCA_963804185.1 uncultured Candidatus Rokubacteria bacterium | reverse complement strand
CGAAGTAGACCGATGCGACGACCGACTTCAGCTCCATGTCGATCCCGGCCTTCCCCGCGGCCTGCTTCACGATGGCCTGGGTCTTCTGGCGGACGGGATTGATCGACGTCTGGTACAGCATCTTGAGACGCTTGCCGTCCTTGGCGCGGACGCCGTCGGCGCCCCGCTTCCAGCCGGCCTGATCGAGCACCGCATTCGCCTTGTCGATGTTGAACTCCCAGCGCGTGTTCGGGGAGCGGAAGCGGCTCGGGGCATTGAGGTAGTTCGACGTCGCCTGCCCCTGCCGTCCGTAGAGCTGCTCCTGGATGCCGGCCCGGTCGACGAGTAGCGCGAGCGCCTGGCGCACGGCCGGATCGGTGAGGAAGGGATGCGTGGACTTCGCACTGCCGCGCTCGCCGTCGACCTCGGTCCACGGATCGGAGAAGTTGCACAGCAGATGCTCGATCCCGGCGGCGGGAGCGATGTCCGTTCGACCCTTGCCTCCCTGCTCCATTCGGCGGAGCACGTCATCCTCCACCTGGATGTTCCAGGCGAAATCGTACTCCCCCGTCTGGATGACGGCGCGGGCCGCCGACACGGCGTCCCCTCCGCCCTTGAGCTCGAGCCGGTCGAAGAAGGGCCAGCTGGCGTCGTGGTAGTTCGGGTTCAGCTCCGCCCGGATCGAATCCCCGGGCTTGAAGTCGAGGATCCGGTAGGGACCGGTGCCGACGGGCTTCAAGTTGGCCGGGGCCTCGCGAGCCTTCGCGCCCTTGAAGGGCTCGAAGACGTGCTTCGGGATGACGCAGGCCGTGCCCCCGAAGGTCTGGAACCAGGCCGGGTAGGGCGCCTTGTAGACGATCTTGAAGGTGTGCGCGTCAAGCTTCTCGATCCGGGCGACGTCCTTGTAGTTGCCGATGGTGACCGCCGTCGTGGCCGGGTCCGCCGCGTACTCCCACGTGAAGACGAAGTCGTCCGCGGTGAGCGCCTTGCCGTCGTGCCACTGCACGTTTCGCTTGAGCTTCCACGTCACCGACAGCCCGTCCCGCGCGATCCCGCCGTTCTGGAGGGTCGGGACCTCGGCGGCCAGGACCGGGACGTAGTTGCCCTCGGGGTCGAAGGAGATCAACGGCTCGTAGAAGATGCGCGACCCGTCGCCGTCCTTGACGCCGATGGACAGATGCGGGTTCAGGATGGTGGGACCCTGCCACCAGAGGACCTTCAGCTCGCCCCCGCCCCCTCGCCGCGCCGGCGTGAACGCCGGCTTGGCCTGCGCGGAGGCCCGGCGTGGCACCCCGGCCGCAGCGAGCGCCTGCGCCGCGATCGGCGCCGCCAGTCCGAGCCCCGCCAGCATCCGGCTGAACTCCCGCCGGCTGAGCGTGCCGTTCTCGACCCGGGCGATCCAGCTGCGAAGCTCGCGCTCATCCATGGCTGATCCCTCCCTGCTTCACCGGAGAACCGCACGGTCACCGCGGCTCCCGCCGTGGGCTCGACCGTTGCGCCGGCGGACGGAACGTGGCGACGCCCGATGCCGGGCGCGGCTGGCCGGCCGGCCGACGCCGGAGGGTCCGTCCGGGGGCTTTGCGCCGGCCCACGGGGTCGCGGCCTGACGGCCGGCTAGGCCTCGCGGTACCAGTTGGCGTGGTTCCAGAAGTCGGACTCCCAGGGACTCTGCTCGGTGTTGCGGAGCTTGCTGGAGACGGCAGCCACACGAGCCCGCCAGAGCACCGGAATCACGACGACGTTCTGGATCAGGAGGTCGTTCATCTTGATGAACAAGGCCGCTCGCTTCACCGGGTCCATCTCCCCCTCGGCGGCCTTGTACGAGCGGTCGTACTCCTCGTTGCTCCAGCGCGTCGGGTTGCGGCCCGACCACTTGTTGGCCTTCGAGGCGATCTCCTCGGTGAGGAACTGGTTCATGAACCGCTGCGGGTCGGGGTGGACCATCGTCGTCGTGTACATCTGGAGGTCGGCCTTGAAGTGCGGGTACGTGTCCCAGTTCGCGGGGTCGGACGCGAAGAAGACCGACGCGACGACCGCCTTGATCTCGACGTCGATCCCGGCCTTGGCCGCGGCCTGCTTGACGATCGCCTGGGTCTTCTGGCGAGGAGCGTTGGTCGACGTCTGGTACACGACCTTGAGGCGCTTGCCGTCCTTCGTCCGGATGCCGTCGGCGCCCCGCTTCCAGCCGGCCGCCTCGAGGATCTGGTTCGCCTTCTCGACGTTGAACTCCCACTTCATGTTGCCCGAGCGGAACTTCGAGGGAGCGTTCAGGAAATTGGCGCTGGTCCGCCCTTGCCGGCCGTAGATCTGCTCCTGGACGGCGGCCCGGTCCACGAGAACGTTCAGGGCCTGGCGCACGGCCGGATCACTCAGGAACGGGTGCTTCGACTTCGGGCTCGACCACTCCCCGTCCACCTCGGTGGAGGGATCCGCGAAGTTGACGCCGATGAACTCGATGTTGCCGCCGTAGACGATCTCGACCTTGCCGCGGCCGCCCTGCTCCAGGCGGAGCAAGATGTCGTCCTCGACCTGCATGTTCCAGGCGTAGTCGTACTCGCCCGTCTGGATGACCGCGCGAGCCGCGGAGGCGGCATCGCCGCCGCCCTTCATCTCCAGCGTGTCGAAGAACGGGCGGTTCGGGACGTGGTAGTTCGGGTTGAGCTCCGCCTTGACGGCGTCCCCCGGCTTGAAGTCGACGATCCGGTACGGCCCGGTCCCCACCGGCTTGAGATTGGCCGGCGCCTCGCGCGACTTCGCGCCCTTGAACGGCTCGAAGACGTGCTTCGGCAGGACCTGCCCGTTCGGACCGCAGAACGGCTCGAAGGGGAACGGGGCCGGTCGCGTGAATGTGATCTTGGCGGTGTGGCTGTCCAGCTTGTCGATCCGGGAGATGTCCTTGTACGCCCCGGAGGTCACCGCGGCCGAAGCCGGGTCGGCCGCCCACTCCCAGGTGGCGACCACGTCGTCCGCGGTGAAGGGCTTCCCGTCGTGCCAGGCGACGCCCTTCTTCAGCTTCCAGGTGACCGACAGGCCATCCTTCGAGATCCCGCCGTTCGCGAGCGTCGGAACCTCCGCGGCCAGGACCGGCAGGAGGTTTCCGTCGGGGTCGAACGAGCACAGCGGCTCGTAGAAGATGCGCGAGGCATCCACGTCCTTCGTCCCCGGGGACAGGTGCGGGTTCAGCATGACCGGGGCCTGCCACCACAGGGTCTTGACGGGACCGCCGCCGCCCCTTTTGGTGGGGTTGAACGCCGGCTTGGGCTGCGCCAGGGCCACGCCCGATGCCATGAGCATCTGGGCCGCCACCGGGGCCGTCACCCCGAGGCCTACCATCATCCGGGTGAACTGACGCCGGCTCATCGTGCCGTCCTTGACCCGTGCGACCCACTGCCTCAGCTCGTGCTCGTCCATTGATGTTCCTCCCATCGCTTCCTGCGTCCGCGATGCCTACGCAAAAGGGCGGGAGACCTCGCCGCCAGCGGCCAGGCCTCCCGCCCCCTTCGCGACTGAGGCAGCGTCCTCACCTCGATAGGCGACGGGTCTGGCCACGGCGAGAAGCCGGGCCAGAACCCCGACTCGATCTACGCTTCGCGGTTCCAGAAGGCCAGGGTCGCGAAGTCCGAATCCCAGCCGCTGATGTCGGCGTCCTTCAGCTTGTGTGAAATGGCGGAGACCTTGGCGCGCCAGATCACCGGGATGACCACGACGTTCTGGATCAGGAGGTCGTTCATCCGGATGAACAGGGCCGCCCGCTTGACCGGATCGACCTCGGCCTCGGCCGACTTCCAGAGCCGATCGTACTCCTCGTTGCGCCACCGCGTGGGATTGCGCCCCAGCCACTTGTTCTCCTTGGACGCCACCTCCCAGGAGGTGAACTGGTCCATGAGGCGCTGGGGATCGGGGTGCGTCATGGTGGTCGTGTACATCTGGAGGTCGGTGGCGAAGTGTGGGTAGGTGTCCCAGTTGGCCGGATCCGACGAGAAGTAGACGGACGCGACGACCGACTTGAGCTCGATCTCGATGCCCGCCTTGGCGGCCGCCTGCTTGACGATCGCCTGCGTCTTCTGGCGCACGGGATTGATCGAGGTCTGGTACACCATCTTCAGCTTCTTGCCGTCCTTGGTGCGGACGCCATCGGACCCCCGCTTCCAGCCGGCCGCCTCGAGGATCTGGTTGGCCTTGTCGATGTTCAGCTCCCACTTGTTGCTCTTCGAGGCGAACTTGGAGGGCGCGTTCAGGAAGTTCGCCGTGGCCTGTCCCTGGCGCCCGTAGATCTGCTCCTGGACGGAGCCCCGGTCGACGAGGAGATTGAGGGCCTGGCGGACCGCCGGATCGCTCAGGAACGGGTGTGGCCCCTTGAGACTCGACCGCTCGCCGTCCACTTCCTTCCACGGGTCGGTGTTGTTCAGCTGGATGTGCTCGATGTCGCCGGCCAGGGAGATGTTCACGCGGCCCTTGCCGCCTTGCTCCATCCGCTTCAGGATCTCATCCTCGACCTGCATGTTCCAGGCGAAGTCGTACTCGCCGGTCTGGATCACCGCTCTCGCGGCCGAGGCCGCGTCACCGCCGCCCTTCATCTCGATCGTGTCGAAGAAGGGGCGGTTCGCCACGTGGTAGTTGGGGTTCAGCTCGGCGTGGACGACGTCACCGGGCTTGAAGTCCACGAACTTGAAGGGGCCGGTGCCGACGGGCCTGAGGTTGGCGGGCGCCTCGCGCGACTTCGCCCCCTTGAACGCCTCGAAGACGTGCTTCGGGATCACCTGGCCGGTCGGGCCGCAGAATGCCGTGTATGGGAAGGGCTGGGTCCGCTTGAAGCTGACCTTCACCGTGTGGCTGTCGACCTTCTCGACCTTGACGACGTCCGGGAACGCGCCCGCGGTCACCGCCGCGGTGGCGGGGTCCGTCGCGTACTCCCAGTTGAACACCACGTCGTCGGCCGTGAACGGCTTGCCATCGTGCCACTGGACGTTGCGCTTCAGCTTCCACGTGACCGACGTCCCGTCCTTGGAGACCCCGCCGTTCTGGAGCGTCGGAACCTCGGCCGCCAGGTTCGGGAAGAGGTTGCCGTCAGGATCGAAGGACGCGAGGGGCTCGTAGAAGATCCGCGAGCCGTCCTGGTCCTTGGTGCCGTTGGCGAAGTGGGGGTTGAGGAGCGTCGGCGCCTGCCACCACAGTACCTTGAGTGCGCCGCCCCCCCCGCGCTTCGTCGGCGTGAACGCCGGCTTGGTCTGTGCCTGCGCCACGCCCGCCGACGCCAGCATCTGGGCGGCCATCGGCGCCGTCAGCCCGACGCCGACCATCATGCCGGTGAATTGACGCCGGGTGACCGTGCCGTCCTTCACCCGTGCGATCCAGTGCCTGAGCTCGCGCTCCTCCATGCTGTCTGTCCTCCCGGGTATTCGGAATTTGAAGTGGTTCCGCAGCGTCAAGCGGGCAAGCCGGCCCACGGCGCACGGAAAATGGGGTCACGGACGTGGCCCGATCTTAAGCCGGGCCCCGGCGGCGGTCAAGCGAACCCGGGGGTTCCGACGCAGCACCGCCCGGATCATGGCCACCCCTGGCTCGAAACCGCCCATGTCGGCGTGGCGAACGGATGGCGCTTCCAAGCCCTCCCGATCACGCGACGACGACGAGGAGGTCGCCTGCGTTCACCGTCTGTCCGACCGTGACGTGGATCTCCGTCACCACGCCTCCACCGGTTGCCCGGAACTCGTTCTCCATCTTCATCGCCTCGAGGACGACGAGCCCCGCGCCGGGCTTCACCGGCCCGCCAACCTCGACGAGCACGGCGACGACCTTTCCGGGCATCGGGGCAACGAGGCGCTGCCCCACCCCCGCGCCCCCGCTCGCGGGGACAGCCTGGCGGCGCCCCGCCTGATCCTCGACCTGGACCCGGAACGCCTGGCCGTCGACCACTACCTGGGTCTCCCCGCGGCCCTCGCCGAGATCCACGAGGTACGAGACCCCGTCCAGCAGCAACGAGCCAGCGCCGGTCGGGGGAAGCCGGGCGTCGACGTCGACGCGCTGCCCGTCGACGTGGACCTGTACGCCGCCTCCCGACAGCTCGTCGATCTCGACGCTGAACGGTGCCCCGTTCACCCGGACGGTGTATCGCGATGGCGAGCCGCGACTCCCGGAAGCCGTCACCGCCGGACAGCCCCGGGTCCCGGCCGACTCGCCATGGCCCAGCGGGACGGTCCGGACACGGCAGGCGGGGCCGCAAGCATCCGCGACCGGAGGGCGGCGGCCACCGCGGCGGCTCGCGCGCGTTCCGGCGAGGGCGCCTCGAGACCGCGCCCGCTCGCGAAAGCACGCTCGACGAAGATCGTCGACAGACGGCCGGCGAGGAAGTCGGGGTGGCGCATCACCGCCCGATGAAACGGAATCGTGGTCTGAACACCCGAGACGGAGAACTCCGCCAGTGCGCGACCCATGCGTTCCGCGGCTTCCTCCCGGTCGCGGCCCCAGACGATCAGCTTGGCCATCAAGGGGTCGTAGTGGATCGGCACCTCTCCACCCTCGTACACACCGCTATCCACGCGCACCCAGGGACCACCCGGGGGCCGCCATGTCGCGATACGCCCGGGCGAGGGGATGAACCCGGCGGCGGAGTCCTCGGCCGAGATCCGGCACTCGATCGCCCACCCGCGGACGACGACGTCGGCTTGCGCGTACCCCAGCTTCTCGCCGGCGGCCAGGCGGAGTTGCTCCCGAACGAGGTCGATCCCAGTCACCAGTTCCGTCACCGGGTGCTCCACCTGAAGCCGCGTGTTCACCTCGAGGAAGTAGAAGCGCCGCTGGTCGTCCAGGAGGAACTCGACCGTCCCCGCGTTCCGATACCCGGCCGAGGCCAGAAGCCGGCACGCCGCGGCGCCCATCTGGGCCCGAAGCGCGTCGTCCAGGGCGCAGGACGGCGACTCCTCGATCAGCTTCTGGTGGCGGCGCTGGATCGAGCACTCGCGCTCGCCTAGGTGGACGACCTGGCCGTGAGCATCCGCGAGGACCTGGATCTCGACGTGGCGGGGTTCGGCGAGCATGGCTTCGAGGTAGATCGTGGGGTCACCGAACGCGGAGCCAGCCTCGGAGCGGGCGAGCCGCAGGGCCGTGTCGAGCTCCCCCGGGGTCGCGACGATGCGCATACCCCTCCCGCCTCCACCCCGGACTGCCTTGACGATCACCGGGAAACCCAGATCGCGTGCCGCCCGCCGGGCCTCCGCGTCGGAGCCCACGGCATCCGGCGTTCCCGGAACGACCGGCACGCCCGCCTCGCCCGCCGCGCGCCGCGCCGCGGTCTTGTCGCCGACCCGTGCGATCGCCGCCGCCGGCGGGCCCACGAAGACCAGGCCGGCTTCCTGGCACGCCTCCGCGAAGCGCGCATTCTCCGACAGAAAGCCATATCCAGGGTGGACCGCCTCCGCCTCGCTGCGGCGGGCGACCTCGATCAGTCGGTCGATCGCGAGGTAGCTCTGGGCGGCGGGGGGCGGGCCGATCGGATACGCCTCGTCGGCGAGCCGGACGTGGAGAGCGTCCCGGTCCGCCTCGGAGAACACGGCGACCGTGCGGATGCCCGCATCCCGGCACGCACGGATGACGCGCACGGCGATCTCGCCCCGGTTGGCGATCAGCAGCTTGCTGAACATGTTGCCGTGGGTCCGGGCCCTCGTCGGGGCGTGGTCAGCGCACCGCCGCTGGGCCGTCGCCGGCGAGCTGCCGGCAGCCCCGGCCGCGCACGGCGCTAGCGCGCATGGATCTCGAGCGACGCGAAGAAGTACGGGATCTCGAACGCCGCCGACTGCGGCGAGTCCGAGCCATGGATCACGTTGGCCTCGATCGACGCGGCGAACTCCCGGCGGATCGTCCCCGGGGCGGCCTTGGCGGGATCGGTCGCTCCCATCAGGTCCCGCAGCCGCTGGATCGCATTGTCGCCCTCGAGGACCATCGGGATGCACGGGCCGGACGTCATGAACTCGGACAGGCTCCGGTAGAAGGGCCGATCCTTGTGGACGATGTAGAAGCCCGCGGCCTGCGCCGGTGTCAGGTGAACCAGCTTGGCGGCGAGGATCCGCAGCCCCGCCTCCTCGATCTTGGCGACGACGCGTCCGACCACGCCCTTCTGAATCGCGTCGGGCTTGATGATGGTGAGGGTGCGCTCCAGCGCCATCGATTGTCCTCTCTTCCCGGGGAAGCGGTCAGCGCCCGCGCCCGACCACGCGGGCGACGGTGGCGCCCATGTCGGCGGGGCTCCTGACGGTCGTGATGCCAGCCGCCTCCATCGCGCGCATCTTCTCGGCGGCCGTTCCCTTGCCGCCGGAGATGATCGCGCCGGCGTGTCCCATGCGGCGCCCGGGGGGCGCGGTCTGGCCGCAGATGAAGCCGATGACCGGCTTGGTGACGTGAGACCGGACGAACGCCGCCGCCTCTTCCTCCGCGGTGCCACCGATCTCGCCGATCAGCATGATCGCCTCGGTCCCGGAGTCGTCCTGGAAGAGCCGGAGCACGTCGACGAAGCTCGTGCCGTTGACGGGATCGCCGCCGATCCCGACGCAGGTGGACTGGCCCAGGCCGCGCTGCGTGAGCTGGTGGACCACCTCGTAGGTCAGGGTCCCGCTCCGCGACACGACCCCCACCCGGCCCTCCCGGTGGATGTGGCCCGGCATGATGCCGATCTTGGCCTGGCCCGGCGTGATGAGCCCGGGACAGTTGGGGCCCACGAGGCGGATGCCACGGCCGGCGAGAAACGCCTTGACCCGGACCATGTCGCCCACCGGAATGCCCTCGGTGATAGAGACAACCAGCCGCACGCCCGCGGCGGCGGCCTCCATGATCGCGTCGGCGGCGGTGGCGGGCGGCACGAAGATCAGCGCGCAGTCGGCCCCCGTCTCGCGCACGGCTTCGTCCACGGTGTTCCACACCGGGAAGCCCTCATGGACCGTGCCGCCCTTGCCCGGGGTCACGCCGCCCACGACCTGCGTCCCGTACTCCTTGCAGCGGAGGGCGTGGAACGTGCCTTCGCGCCCGGTGATTCCCTGGACCACCACCCGCGTCGAACGGTCCACCAGGATGCTCACGCGGCCACCCGCGCCAGCTGGACGATCTTTTGAGCGCCATCGCCCATGTCGGCCGCGCTCGTGAAGTTGAGCCCGGACTCGGCCAGCATCTTGCGGCCGAGCTCCACGTTGGTGCCCTCCATCCGGACGACCACCGGCATGCGGACCCCCAGCTTCCGGACGGCCGAGATCAGCCCTTCGGCCAGGCGGTCGCAGCGCAGGATCCCGCCGAACACGTTGATGAACACCGCCTTGACGCTGGGATCGGACGAGAGGATCCGGAAGGCGCTCTCGATCTGCTCGGGCGACGCCCCGCCGCCCACGTCGAGGAAGTTCGCCGGCTCCCCCCCGCCAGCTTGACGATGTCCATCGTCGCCATGGCGAGACCGGCGCCGTTGACCATGCAACCGACCGTGCCGTCGAGCTTGATGTAGTTCAGTCCGTGCTTCGATGCCTCGACGTCCAGCGGGTCTTCCTCGTTGACGTCGCGGAGGGCCGCGACCTCGGGGTGCCGGAAGAGGGCGCTGTCGTCGAAGCTGAGCTTGGCGTCGAGCGCGAGCACCCGGCCGTCTCGCGTCACCACCAGGGGGTTGACCTCGGCCAGCGAGCAGTCTTTGGCGAGGTATGCACGGAAGAGCGACTGGATCAGCCCGACGGCGGCCTTGAACTGATCGCCGGTGAGGCCGAGGCCAAAGGCAAGCGCACGGGCCTGAAACGCCTGGAGGCCGAGCGCCGCGTCGGCCCACTCCCGCAGGATCCGCTCGGGTTGCGCGGCCGCCACCTCCTCGATCTCCATGCCGCCCGCCTGGCTTGCCATGACGACGTGGGCGCCGCGGCCTCGGTCCAGCGTGACTGCCAGGTAGAGCTCCTGAACGAGCGCGGAGGCCTCCTCGACCAGGACTCTGAGGACCCTGATTCCCTCGGGCGGCGTCTGGGGCGTCTTGAGCCGCATCCCGAGGATCTGCCGCGCGGCCGCCTCGGCCCCCGCCGGGTCGTCGGCGAGCTTCACCCCGCCGGCCTTCCCCCGCCCGCCTGCGTGGACCTGGGCCTTCACGACGACGCGGCCGCCCAGGCGCTCGGCGACCGCGCGGGCCTCGGCCGGCGTGGCGGCGACGTCGCCGCGAGGAACGGGGACGCCGAACTCCCGGAGGATCGCCTTCGCCTGGTACTCGTGGATCTTCATGGAGGCGCCGGCGCTCGTAATCCGTGCGCGCTGGTCCTACTTGCCGCCCAGCTTCCGGACCACCCACATGACGGGATCGTAGTGGTCGTCGACGACGCGCTCCTTCAGCGGGATGATCGCGTTGTCCGTGATCTTGATGTGCTCGGGGCAGACGTCGGTGCAGCACTTCGTGATGTTGCAGAAGCCGATGCCCGCGCGCGCCCGGACGAGGGCCCGGCGATCCTGGGTGTCGAGCGGGTGCATGTCCAGCTCGGCCAGCCGCACGAAGGAGCGCGGCCCGAAGAAGGCGGGCTTGTTCTCCTCGTGATCCCGGATCACGTGGCAGACGTCCTGACAGAGGAAGCACTCGATGCACTTCCGGAACTCCTGCCCGCGGTCGATATCCTCCTGCATCATCCGGTAGGTGCCGTCGGGCTCCAGCGGACGTGGCCGGAACGCCGGGATCTGCCGCGCCACCTCGTAGTTGTACGAGACGTCGGTGACCAGGTCCTTGACCAGGGGGAACGTCTTGAGCGGCGCCACGGTGATGGGCTCGCCCGCGGGAAAGACGTCCATCCGCGTCATGCACATCAGCCGCGGTTGGCCATTGACCTCGGCGCTGCACGACCCGCACTTGCCCGCCTTGCAGTTCCAGCGCACCGCGAGGTCGTTGGCCTCGGTCCCCTGGATCCGGTGGATGACGTCCAGGACGACCATGCCTTCCTCGAGAGGCACCCGGTACTCGCGGAACTCCCCGCCCCCGGGGTCGCCGCGGAACACGTGCATCGTGACCTCGCCCGTCGGCCGGCCGACGGGCGCCTGGGGCTTCACTTCTTCTCCTCGAACAGGCTCTGCAGCGCTCCGGGCAACGCGGGAAGCGGCTCCTGGGCCACCTGGAGCTCCCCGCCCTTCATCCGGATCACGACGTTGACCTTGGCGAGCTGCGGGTCCGATTGCGGGTAGTCGTCACGCGTGTGGCCGCCCCGGCTCTCCTTTCGCTCGAGCGCGGCGAGCGCGATGGCACCGGAGACCGCGAGGAGGTTCTGGAGGTCCAGGGCGAGGTGCCAGCCCGGATTGTAGGTCAGGCTTCCCGAAACGCCCACGAGGGCCGCGCGCTCCTCGAGCCGACCGATCTGCGTCACCGCCTCCTCGAGCTCCGACTCGGTCCGGATGATACCGACCAGACTCTGCATGACCTCCTGCAGGTCGCGCTGGATCTCGTACGGGTTCTCCCCGGTCTTCCGCTCGACCGGGCCCATCACCTCGCGGACCGCCGCCTGGACCTGCTGCGCGTCGATGGTCAGCATCCCCTTCGCGGCGCGGGCGTACTCGGCCGCATACTGCCCCGCCCGCCGGCCGAAGACGAGGAGGTCGGACAGGGAGTTGCCGCCGAGGCGATTCGAGCCGTGCATCCCGCCCGCGACCTCGCCTGCCGCGAAGAGCCCGGGCAGGCCGACCGCTGCGGTCGTGTCGGCGTCAACCCGGACGCCTCCCATCACGTAGTGGCAGGTTGGGCCGACCTCCATCGCCGTCTTGGTAATGTCGACGCCCGCCAGCTCCTTGAACTGGTGGTACATGGAGGGCAGACGCCGGCGGACGTAGTCGGCCGAGCGACGCGTGGAGATGTCGAGGAAGACACCGCCGTGGGGGCTGCCCCGGCCGGCCTTGACCTCAGCGTTGATCGCCCGGGCGACCTCGTCCCGTGGGAGGAGGTCCGGCGTCCGGCGGTTGTTCTTCTTGTCCTCGTACCAGCGGTCCGCCTCCGCCTCGTTGTCCGCCGTCTCCGCCTTGAAGAACGCCGGGATGTAGCGGAACATGAACCGCTCGCCGTTGTTGTTCCGAAGCGTCCCGCCGTCGCCGCGCACGCCCTCGGTCACGAGGATCCCCCGCACGCTGGGCGGCCAGACCATCCCGGTGGGGTGGAACTGGACGAACTCCATGTCGATCAGATCCGCGCCGGCACGGAGCGCCATCGCATGGCCGTCCCCCGTGTACTCCCAGGAGTTCGACGTGATGGCGTACGACTTCCCGATCCCGCCGGTGGCGAGCACGACCGCTGGGGCCTTGAACACGACGATCTTGCCGCTCTCGCGCCAGTACGCTACCGCGCCCGCCACCCGCTCGCCGTCCTTCAGCAGCCGGTTGATCGTGCACTCCATGAAGACGTCGATGCCCAGATGCACGGCGTGCTGCTGGAGCGTCCGGATCATCTCGAGCCCGGTCCGGTCCCCGACGTGGGCCAGCCGCGCGTAGCGGTGGCCTCCGAAGTCACGCTGGAGGATGCGGCCGTCCTTGGTCCGGTCGAACAGCGCCCCCCAGCGTTCGAGCTCGAGGACGCGATCCGGCGACTCCTGGGCGTGCAGCTGCGCCATGCGCCAGTTGTTGAGCATCTTCCCGCCACGCATCGTGTCGCGGAAGTGGACCTGCCAGCTGTCCTCGGGCCAGGTGTTGCGGAGCGCGGCGGCGATCCCTCCCTCGGCCATGACCGTGTGCGCCTTGCCCAGGAGCGACTTGCAGATGACGGCCGTGCGCACCCCCTGACTGGCGGCCTCGATCGCGGCCCGGAGGCCGGCCCCGCCCGCGCCGATCACGAGGACCTCGTACTCGTGGACCTCGTGCTGCGTGAGCCCGTTCATGCGCGTTCCCTGCCTCGTCCCTCGTCAGAAGACGATGCGGAGGTCCCGGATGACCTCCATCGACACCAGCCGGATGTACAGGTCGGTCAGCCCCACGCTGAACAGCGAGAGCCACGCGAAGGTCGGATGCCGCTCGTTCAGGCGGGTGACGACCTTCCACAGCGCGTAACGACCCGGGGCCTTGGAGAACTGGTTGACCGACCCGCCGCAGAGGTGGCGGCAGCTATGGCACGAGAACGTGTAGCCGGCGAGGAAGATCACGTTCAGCCACATCACGAGCGTCCCGACCCCGACTCCGAGTCGCCCGCCCGGGAAGCGGAAGGCCAAGAGCGCATCGTAGGCCAGGACCACGATGAAGACCACCGCCACGTAGAACGCGTAGCGGTGGAGATTCTGGAAGATCAGCGGGAAGCGCGTCTCTCCGGTGTAGGTCGGGCGGACGTCGCTCACCGCGCACGCCGGCGGCGCGCCCCAGAAGGACCGGTAGTAGGCCTTGCGGTAGTAGTAGCAGGTCAGCCGGAACAGCCCGGGTCCCCAGAGGATCAGGAAGGCGGGCGAGACGACGCCGAGGACCGGGAGCGCCGGCAGCTTGCCGAACAGCGGCACGGTGACGTGCTGGCAGTCGGTCGAAAGGCACGGCGAGTAGAAGGGAGAGAGGTACGGCGCCGCGTAGTAGTGGGCGTTCTGGAGCCCCGCCCACGTCGAGTAGACGACGAAGGCGCCCAGCACCAGCACGATCAGGGCCGGCTCGACCCACCACCGGTCCCAGCGGGATGGTCCCTCGACACGGACTCTCCCGCTCGCCGCCGGGATCCGCGTCGCGGTGATCCCCGTGGGTGCGGCCTCCGCGTGATGACCCGGTCCGGCCACCTCCAACCCCTCCTACAGGCCCAGCTTGTCGGTGAGCTCCCGCACGGCCGCGGCGGAGCGCCCGAGCGCCGCGGATTCGTCCGGCGAGAGGGTGATCTGGAGAATCTGCTCGATGCCACGACGCCCGAGCTTCACCGGCACGCCGACGAACAGGCCCTTCACCCCGTATTCCCCTTCCAGGTAGGCGGCGCAGGGCAGGATCTTCTTCTTGTCCCGGAGGATGGCCTCGACCATCTCGACGACCGAGGCCGCAGGCGCATAGTAGGCGCTGCCCGTCTTGAGCAGGGTCACGAGCTCCGCGCCGCCGTTCGCCGTCCGCGTGACCAGGGCCGCGAGCCGGTCCTCGGGAATGAGCTCGGTGATCGGGATCCCGGCCACGGTCGAGTAGCGCGGGAGCGGAACCATGGTATCCCCGTGGCCGCCGAGCACGAACGCCGTCACGTTCTCCACGGAGACGTCGAGCTCCTGCGCGATGAACGTCCGGAACCGCGCCGAGTCCAGCACGCCCGCCATCCCGATCACGCGGTGCTTCGGAAAACCCGAGCGCTGGAGCGCGAGCTGCGCCATGGCGTCGAGCGGGTTCGTCACCACGATGAGGATCGCGGTGGGCGACCGCCGGGCGGTCTCGGTCACGACCCCGCCCACGATCTCGGCGTTCTTCAGCAGGAGGTCGTCCCGGCTCATGCCAGGCTTCCGGGCGAGCCCGGCGGTGATCACGATGATGTCGGATCCCACGGTCGGCTCGTAGTCGTTGGCGCCGGTGATCCGGCAGTCGTAGCCGTGAACCGGCCCCGCCTGCAGGAGGTCGAGCGCCTTGCCCTGGGGCAGCCCGTCGACGACGTCCGTCAGGACGACGTCGGCCAGCTCTCGCTCGACGATGTACTGCGCCGTGGTCGCGCCCACGTTCCCGGCGCCCACCACCGTGACCTTTGGTCGCCCCATGCCGATCTCCTCTGCCCGCGTGGTCCCGCCTTACAGCGGCCGCATGCTGTCGACGATGGCGGCGGCGAACTCGGAGCACTTGACCTCCTTCGCCCCGTCCATCAGCCGGGCGAAGTCGTAGGTCACCACCTTCCGGGCAATCGTCGCCTCGAGGCCCTTGACGATCCGGTCGGCCGCGTCGGTCCAGCCCATGTAGCGGAGCATCATCTCGCCCGAGAGGATCACCGAGCCCGGGTTCACCTTGTCCTGCCCCGCGTACTTCGGCGCGGTGCCGTGCGTGGCCTCGAAGAGGGCGTGGCCCGTCTCGTAGTTGATGTTCCCGCCGGGGGCGATGCCGATGCCGCCCACCTGGGCGGCCAGGGCGTCCGACAGCAGATCGCCGGTGAGGTTGGGCGCCGCGATGACGTCGAACTCGTCGGGCCGCGTGAGGATCTGCTGGAGGAACGCGTCCGTGATCGCGTCCTTGATGAGGATCTTCCCAGCCGGGGGCCTCCCGCCGCACTCTTCCCAGGACACCGTGCGGTCGGGGAACTCGCGCCTGGCCAGGGCGTAGCCCCACTTCATGAACATCCCCTCGGTGTACTTCTGGATGTTCCCCTTGTGAACGAGGGTCACGTTGCGCCGATTCTGTTCGATCGCGTACCGGACCGCCGCCCGGATGAGCCGCTCCGACCCCTCCATCGAGACCGGCTTGATCCCGATCGACGAGGTCTTGGGGAACCGGATCTTCTTCACGCCCATCTCACGCGTCAGGAAGTCGACGACCTTCTCGCACTCGGGCGTCCCGGTGAGCCACTCGACGCCGGCGTAGATGTCCTCCGTGTTCTCGCGGAAGATGACCATGTCGACCGCCTCCGGCCGCTTGACCGGCGACGGCACGCCCCGGAAGTACTTCACCGGGCGGAGGCACACGTAGAGGTCGAGCTCCTGCCGGAGCGTGACGTTCAGGCTCCGGAAGCCCTCGCCGACCGGGGTCGTGAGCGGCCCCTTGATGGCCACCAGGTACTCCCGGATCACGCTCAGGGTCTCCGGCGGCAGGAGATTGGGGGGGCATTCCGCGCCGTAGACCCCCTGCGCTTTCTCGCCCGCGTAGACCTCGGCCCACGCGATCTTCCGCTTGCCGCCGTAGGCCTGCTCGACCGCGGCGTCGAGCACCCGCACCGCCGCGCGCCAGATGTCGGGACCCGTCCCGTCGCCTTCGATGAAGGGCACGATGGGCCGGTCGGGGACCTGCAGCTTTCCATGGGACAGCGCGATCTTCTCGCCGGCGGGGATCCTGACACGACCTGGCATGCTGCCTCCTCAGGGCACGGGCGATGCCCGCGCCATCCGGTTCCCCCGATCGAGCCCGGGTGCGCGCCGCCCCGGCGAGCCTACGAGAGCGCGTTCAGCGCCGACCCGGCGCGGAACCAGCCGATGTGCTCCTCGGTCAGGCTGTGGCGGGTCTGGATCGCGGGCGTCCGGCCGTCCGGCTTGTGGATCCGGACCTCGACAGGCCGGCCCGGCGCGAGGGCCTGGAGACCCACCACGCTCACCCGGTCCGCCTGCTCGAACAGGTCGTAGTCCTTCGGGTCCGCGAATGTCAGGGGCAGGATGCCCTGCTTCTTCAAGTTGGTCTCGTGAATGCGCGCGAAGCTCTTGACCAGGACCACCTTCGCGCCGAGATAGCGCGGGGACATGGCAGCGTGCTCCCGGCTCGATCCCTCGCCATAGTTCTCGTCGCCGACCACGATCCAGCCCACACCCCTGGCCTTCCAGTCCCGGGCGATCCGCGTCAGCAGCACACCGGCCTCGCCGCTCAGGACGTTCAGGCCCTTGCCGGTCTCTCCGGTGAAAGCGTTGAGGGCGCCCAGGAACATGTTGTCGCTGATCCTGTCCAGGTGGCCGCGGAACCGCAGCCACGAGCCAGCCGGCGAGATGTGGTCGGTCGTCGTCTTGCCCTTCGTCTTGACCAGGATGGGGAGCCGTTCGAAGTCCCGGCCGTCCCACCGGGGAAACGGCTGGAGGAGCTGGAGCCGTTCGCTGTCCGGCCGCACGAGGACCTGGACGGCCGCGCCGTCCGCGGCCGGCGCCTCGTACCCCTCCTCGCCCCGCGCGAAACCCTGGTGCGGGAGCTCCTCGCCCTCGGGCAGCGTGAAGCGGAAGGCCCTGCCATCGGGCGCCGTCAGCGTCCCGTGAACCGGGTCGAACTCGAGGGTGCCCGCGAACGCCAGCGCGGTCACGATCTCCGGGCTCGTCAGAAAGGAGAGCGTGGCCTGGCTGCCGTCGTTGCGCCCCGGGAAGTTGCGGTTGAAGGACGAGACGATGGTGTTGGTCTCGTCCGTGGCGACGTCGGACCGCTTCCACTGGCCGATGCAGGGGCCGCAGGCATTGGCAAGCACCGTGCCCCCCATCCGCTCGAACGTCGCCACGATCCCGTCTCGCTTGATCGTCTGGTAGATGCGCTCGGACCCGGGGGTGACCAGGAACGGCGTTTTCGCGCGCAGCCCCGCCCGGAGGCCCTGCATGGCGATGTGGGCCGCCCGGCGCATGTCCTCGTACGAGGAGTTCGTGCACGAGCCGATGAGCGCTGCCTTGATGCCGGCCGGCCAGCCGTTCGCCCGCACGTCGGCGGCGAGCTTCGAGACCGGGCGGTCGCGGTCCGGGGAGTGCGGGCCCACGACGTGGGGCTCGAGGGTCGACAGGTCGATCTCGACGACCTCGTCGTAGAAGCCCTTCGGGTTAGCGAGAACCTCGGGGTCCGGAATCAGGTGATCACGGTGCCCTTCGGCGAGCTGCGCCACGTCTCGCCGCTCCGTGGCCTCGAGATACGTCGCCATCCGCTCGTCGAAGGGAAACACGGACGTGGTGGCGCCGAGCTCGGCGCCCATGTTGCAAATTGTCCCCTTGCCGGTTGCGCTGATGGCCTCGGCCCCGGGACCGAAGTACTCGACGATCTTGTTCGTGCCACCCTTCACCGTCAGGAGCCCACAGAGGTACGTGATGACGTCCTTGGGCGACGCCCAGCCGGAGAGCTTTCCCGTGAGGTGGACGCCGATCAGCTTCGGGTGGAGTACCTCCCAAGGCAGCCCGGCCATCACCTCGCCGCAATCGACGCCGCCCACCCCGATCGCCAGCATCCCGAGGCCGCCTCCGTTCGGGGTATGGGAATCGGCGCCGATCATGAGGCCGCCCGGGAAGGCGTAGTTCTCGAGGACCACCTGGTGGATGATGCCGGAGCCCGGTTTCCAGAAGCCGATGCCGTACTTCTTCGAGGCCGAGTGAAGGAATTCGTAGACCTCGTTGTTCTCGGTGACCGCGCGTCGCATGTCCTCCGAAGCTCCCGACTGCGCCCGGATCAGGTGGTCGCAGTGGACCGTGGAGGGAACGGCAACCCGCGCCTTGCCCGCCTGCATGAACTGGAGAAGCGCCATCTGGCCGGTCGCGTCCTGCATCGCCACGCGGTCGACCCGGAGCCGGAGCGTGGCCGCCCCCCGCTCCCAGGTCTGCGCGTCCCAGTCGTGGACGTGGGCCACGAGGATCTTCTCGGTCAACGTGAGGGGTCGGTTCCACTCGCGGCGCGCCCTGGCGACACGGTCCGGCATCGAGGCATAAAGCGCGCGGATCGCGTCGATCATGGCGGGACTCTCTCCAAAGTAATCGCCCCCCGCCCAGCCGGACGGGAGGCGCTCTCGACAGCGCCCTCATGCTACTGCCCTCGACGCGGGGTGTCAAGGCGGCGGACCCCCTAAACCCGCGAGAACAGTAAGCGACTGCGACCGCGGGCGTGGCGCAGGCGTCCGCTGCCCGAGTGCGTTCGCGCCCAACTCGCACGGCGCCCGGAGGGGTCGTGCCGGGGATCAAGGAGCAATGCTGATGGGTGCGACTCCCGTGTAGCTCGGACCTCGGGGGGCCCGTGGGAAAGTGGTCGGGACTATGGCAGACGAGGCAAGGCTGTCAACGGTCCGGCCGCTGGATCGGAGAGACCACGCCAGCGGCGCGCCGCGTCTCCGCGTCCGCCCGCACTGCCGCGATGCTGCGGAGCTTGATCTCCTCGTATCCTCGGATCGCCTCGGGGAGGCGCGCCAGCCCGACCGCCGCCGCGTGACCCCCTACGTCGGGTTCGGCGAGCGCGCCCATCACGAGCTCCCGGTACCAGGGAACGAGGCGCCGCTCTTCGCGGCGCACGGCAGCGTACCCGAAGGGGTCGAAGGGCGTTCCCCGGAGCCGCCTGAGGGCCCGGAGGGCTCGGAGCGCATGCCGGAACCAGGGTCCCAGCCGAAGCTTCCGTCGAAGCCCCAGCGCGCGGAGAAGCGGCGGGTGAAGGTGCCATACCAGGCGGCGCGGCGACGTGAAGAGCCGGCGCGTCCCTGTGTGGAATGCGGTCTTCAGGTGGAGGCGCGCCACCTCGTACTCGTCCTTGTACGCCATCAGCTTGTAGAGGTTGCGGATGACTGCGTGCGTGACCTCGCGGCGCCCGGGCGCCCGGGTTGCCTCGCGCACCGCGACGTCGAGCACGAAGTCCACGTAGGCCGCCGCGTAGCGCTTGTCCTGATAGTCGATCAGCTCGCCGACGCGCAGGGCTAGCAACCGGCGCGCCTCCGGGTCGAGGTCCGCGCAGCGGTCGAGCAGCGACACGTACGCGCTCGCGTCCTCGCTTCCGAGCCGCTCGAGTGTCGCGGCCCTTTCCGCCTCGAACGAGCGAGCCGGGGGCTCGACGAGCGCCCGGACGCGGTCGGGATCGGCCACCCAGAGCCGGCCGTACCGGAACGCCTGGAGGTTCTGGTCCACCGCGACGCCGTTCAGGCGGACGGCCCGCTCGATGGCCGCCCCGGTGAGCGGCAGGAGGCCGGCCTGGTAGGCGACGCCCAGCACCAGCATGTTGGTCGTCATGTAGTCGCCGAACAGGCCCTCGGACAGCCGCCTGGCGTCGACGGCGAGGTTCGCGTGCGCCCGCGTGACGCGGTCGATCTGGCTCCGGATGGCGTCGACCGGCGGCGTGAAGTCGACGTTGCGCACCATCTCCCCGCTGGGAAGGATCGACGAGTTCACGACCGCCACCGTGCGCGCCGGATCGCACCGGTCCAGGTTCACGCGAGTCCCGGCCGCCAGGAGATCCAGCGCGAGGTAGAGGTCGGCCCGGCCGAGGCCGACCTTGTTCGCCGCGACCGCCTGCTGCGGAGCCGCGAGGATCAGGCTGGAGAGGACTGGCCCCCACTTCTGGGCCGCCCCGGTCTGGTCGTAGCTGAGGACGTGCAGGCCGTCGATCAGGGCGGCCCAGCTGAGCAGGGCGTTCATCGTGATCACGCCGGTCCCGCCGACGCCTGGGAGGTAGACGTGGTAGGGCGCCTCGAGCGCCACCCGGCCGGAGGGCTCCGCGACGGCGTCCACCGCCAGGACGGGGGGCGATGGTTTCCGGTAGCCCGTCCCCGGCTCGGTCTCGACCGTCACGAACGAGGGGCAGTCGCCGCCGAGGCACGAGAGATCCTGATTGCAGGACGACGCGTGGACCTGGGTCTTCGGCCCCAGCTCCGTGTCGACGCGGTGGAGCGACATGCAGTTCGTGAGAGCCCCGCAGTGCCCGCAGCCCTCGCAAACCTCCTCGTTGATCACGACGAAACGGCTGGCCACCGGCATCTGCCCACGCTTCTGGCGGCGCCGACGCTCGTTGGCGCAGAGGCCGTCGTGGATCAGCACGGTGACGCCCGGAGTGGCCGCGAGCTCCCGCAGCACCGCCTCCTGACGCTCGACGGTCTCGACGCGCGCGTTGCCGGCGAGCTCGGCGCCGCGATAGGCGTCCGGATCCCGGGTCAGGACCACCGTCGTCCGCACTCCCTCCAGCTCGAGCATCCGCGTGAGCTCGGGCACGGGCTTGCCACCCACCAACTCCTGGGCGCCCGTGTTGGCGACGAAGCCGTTGTAGAGGATCTTGAACGTCATGTTGGCGCCGGCGGCGACACAGAACCGGATGTTCAAGAACGACGAGTGGAACAGCGAGCCGTCGCCGACGTTCTGGACCAGATGCGGCCGGTCGGTGTACGGCTCGAGCCCGATCCACGGAAGGCCCTCGCCGCCAAGCTGGGTCATCGAGACGATGTGACGCTCCGGCTGCTCGATGATCGAGGCAAACGAGTGGCAGCCGGGACTGCCCCATGCCAGCTCGCCCGGCAAGAGCCGCGTGCCCACGTTGTGGGGGCATCCGGAGCAGTAGTTCGGCGTCCGGCCGGAGTGGACCTCGTGTGGCCGCGCGCGCACCGCGCGGATCGCGTCCAGACGGCTCCGGATGCGCCCCGACAGGCTGGCGTGCCCCTCGGCGAGGTGGAGGAGCCGGGGTCCCAGACGCTCCGCGACCTGGTCGGAGTCCATTCCGCCCTGGATCGGGAACAGCGGCGCACCGCTCTCGTCGGCCTTGCCGAGCACCCGCACGCCCTGCCGGAGTCCGGCGAGACCTTCCTTCACTTGCGCCTCGAGGAAGCCTCGCTTCTCCTCGATGACCACGATCTCCTCGAGGTCCCGGGCAAAGGCGCGAACGGCCTCGGCATCGAGAGGATAGATCAGCCCCACGCGGAGCAGGCGCACTCCGAGACGCCGCAGCGCCGCGTCGTCGAGGCCGAGGTCGAGGAGCGCCTGGCGGACGTCGGCGTACGATTTGCCCGCCGTCACCACCCCCAGGCGGTCGGAGGGGCCGCCGACCTCGGCGCGGACCAGGCTATTCGCGCGCGCGTACGCCACCACCGCGCGATGGCGCTCGTAGTAGAGCTGGCGCTCCGTCTCGATGTTGAGCCCCGGGAAGAACGTGAAGTCGGTCGACTTCCGGAACGGCTTCCCGTCGATCAGGAGCTCCGGCACCACGATGCCCGGCTCGTCGGGCGACACGTGAACCGTCTCGCCGCCATCGGCAAGCTGCCCCACGAGCTTCATCGCCACCCAGCATCCCGAGAAGCGGGAAAGCGCGATCGCGTGGAGGCCAAGCGTCAGGAACTCCCCCGTCGAGGCCGGGTAGAGAATCGGCATGCCGTGCCCGACGAACGCGTAGTCGTCCTGGTAGGGCATCGTCGAGCTCTTCGCCTCGTGATCGTCGCCCGATAGCACCACCACCGCCCCGTGCCGGCTGGTGCCGGCGAAGTTCCCGTGCTTCAGGGCATCGCCGCTCCGGTCGACCCCGGGGCCTTTCCCGTACCAGAGACCCACGACGCCGTCGTAGCGAGAGTGCGGATAGCGATCGAGCATCTGGGTGCCGGATAGTGCAGTCGCCGCGAGCTCTTCGTTCGCTCCCGGCACGTGCCGGATGTCGTGCTGCGCGAGGATCGCCCGCGCCTGGCGGAGCGCGAGGTCGTAGCCCCCGAGCGGGGATCCCGGATACCCGCTGATGAACGTCCCGATCCGGAGGTCCGCCCGGCGGTCCCGGCGGCTCTGGTCGATCGGGAGGCGCACCAGCGCCTGCATGCCGGAGAGATAGACACGCCCCTCCACCTGGAGGTAGCGGTCGTCGAGCCCGAGATCGAGAGCGGCGGGGTCCGGCGCGGACCGCAGCGTGGCTTGCGTCGACATGGCTCCCATTATCCGGCCGGCCGGGCCGGACACCAATCCGTCACCCTGCTGCTAGTCAGAAGAACGACGGGTAGGGCTCAGGGCTCCGGCCCGCAGGCTCCCGGTAGGGGTCGAGGACTCCGTACCGGCCGGCGTAGAAGAGCAGCGGCGGCGCCAGGTCGTTGACGACCAGCTTCTGGACCTCGCCGACGTACAGCGTGTGGTCCCCGCAGCCGTAGCGATGCCTGATCCGCGCCGCGATGACCACCGCGGCGTTAGCGAGCACCGGCACGCCGGCGATCTCCCCGAAGGCCGGCGCGAAGCTGGCCACGGTTTGGCCCGCGAAGTGGCGGCTGGCCGGCTCCTGCGCCTGATCCAGAATGCTGATACCGAACCGCCGCGCGGTCGCCAGCCGCGCGTGCATGCGGGCCTTCTTCCCCACCGACACGACCACGAGAGGGGGCTCGAGCGACCCGGACATGAACGCGTTGGCGGTCATGGCGTGGGGCGTCCGTCCGGGGCCGGTGGACAGCACGATGACGCCCGTGGCGAAACGCCCCAGCGCCGCACGGAACAGGCCATCATCGAACGCGCGCGGCATCAGCGGAGCGCACTCAGCCCGGCGGTGTTGACGAGGTCCTTCGCCTTCCACCCGTCGAGGTCGTACTCCGCCATGCACGTCTCGGCGAACTGCTTCCAGCGGTCGTACTGGCCGGAGGCGATGGCGCCGAACAGCGCGTAGCGCCGGATCTCCTCGTGGCTCCCGGAGTAGTTGATCTCGTACAGCTCGTGCCGACCGCCGAATTCCGTGCCAATCGCGTCCCACAGGAGCTTCATGAGCTTGACCCGCTCGACCGCGTCGATGCCTCCCGACCCGCGCAGATAGAGATCGAGGTACTTCCGCAGGTCCGTCGTCCTGAAGTCCTTCGCGTGCGAGTTCAGGTAGATGAGCCCGCTCGCCACGGTCTTCTCGATGAGGTTCTTGATCTGCACGTACGCCTCGGGAGCCAGCACCTGATACGCCGCGGCCGGCTCCATTCCTGGCAGGACGCAGCCGCCGGTCCACGGGTCGGCGGTCTTCGCCATGGCGTCCGACAGCCCCCAGATCATGTTGCGCCAGGCGATGACCTCGCCGATGTTCGCCTCGACCCCCCGGAACGCCCGGGCGCCGGTGATCTCGGTCGCCTTGATCAAGAGGCCGGTGATGAAGTCGAGCTTCACCGCGAGCCGCGTGCAGCCGTGAATGAGCGCGCGGGGGAGAAAGCCCGTGCGCGGGAAGAAGTTGTTCGCCTTCTCGACGTCGGCGTGCACGAACACGTCCTCCCACGGCACAAACACGTTGTCCATCACGAAGATGGCGTCGTTCTCGTCGAGCCGGCTGGACAGCGGATAGTCGAAGGGACTGCCCAGCACGGCCGCCCGCAGCTCGTTCGAGACGCGACAGATGAGCTTCACCCCCTTGGCGTTCGTCGGCACCATGAACACGATCGCGAAGTTCCTGCCTTGCACCGGAATGAGCCCGTGATGCGCGACGAACGTGAAGTGGGTCAGCGCCGAACCGGTCGCGACGACCTTGGCCCCCGAGACGTAGATGCCCGCGTCGGTCTCCTTGGTGACACGCGCGTAGATGTCGGTGGGGCCGCCGGGCGCGCCCGGCGCCACGTTGCGATCGACGGGTGGATGGATGATCGCGTGGTTGATGAACGGCACGCGCTCCTGGGAGTACTGGTACCACCGCCGGGCGTTGGCTTGGTACGGCGCGTAGAACTCGGCGTTCGCGCCCAGCGTCCCCAGGAAGGCCGCCTTGTAGTCCGGTGAGCGTCCGAGCCAGCCGTATGTGATTCGGGCCCAGGCGGCGATCGCGTCGCGCCCGGCGACCTGCTCCCCCACCGTCGTGGGTGCCCGGAAGTAGCGGTGCGTGAAGCCGCCCCACTCGGTGGACTCGGTGAGCACGTGGTGGCCCCGCCTGTGGTCGTCGTGGAGCGCGTCGTAGAGGCGCGCCAGCATCCGGGCGCAGTTCTGGAACGCCGGATGCGTGGTGATGTTCTTCACACGCTCCCCGTAGATCCAGACCTCCCGGCCGTCATCGAGACTGTCGAGGAACTCCTTGCCGGTGTACGGGAGCGTCACCTTCGTCACCGTCGCCCTCGCCGCCGGCGGTGACGCTGTCTCCCGGATCCGCTTCGAGGACCTCGCTTTGGCAGGACTGGCCATGTTCGCACCCCCCTTGTGAAGGTGACTCCACCCGGAGCCCGCTAGCGCCGCGATGTGGGCCGGTCAAGAGCGCCGATGAAGCCTAGGACGGGGAAGCCCGCCGGGAACGGCGGGTCCCGGGAGCGCAGCCGGCTACCCCGACGTCGAGGCCGGCTGGCGCCTGCAGATGACGTTCACGACGGCCTGACGGCCCTCCTCGCGCACGACGCGCAGGGCACGCCGGAGCGCCGCCGGCAGCTCGGCGGGGTCCTCCACCCGCTCCCCGTGGCCGCCGAAGCCGCGCACGATCTCCTCGTAGCTCGGGGCCGGCGCAAGGTCCACCAGAGGGAAGCTCTTGGCAGTCGCCGCCCAGCCGTCGGGGTGGACCGCGCGCGTGGCGCGCTCGACGGCTTCCCACGCCGCGTTGTTGAAGATCACGGTGAGGAACGGCAGCCGGTGGAGCCGCGCGGCCAGATGGGCGGCCGTCGGGGCGCCGAAGATGTAGGCGCCGTCCCCGACCGTGGCGATGACGGTCTTGTCTGGCGCTCCGAGCTTCGCGCCGAGGGCCGCCCCCAGCCCCCAGCCGAGCCCCCCGGAGTGGGGCGAGCCGAAGCAGGCGCCGGGGCCGCGCGGCGGGGCGTGACGGAGGTCCAGGGGGTACTCGCTGACGACGATCGTGTCGGGCCCCAGCACGTCGCTGACGCAGCGCGATGCCCACTGGAAGCCGATCGGCGTGCGCGCGGCCTCCGCGGCGGCGGCCTTCGCCCAACTCTCACGCTGGGCCCGGTGCGACTCGGCGAGCCGCGTCCGCCGCGCTGCCACGACGGACGGGTCGATCCGGCGGCGGACCGCTTCCGCCAGGAGCGGGAGGGCGACCGCCGGCTCGGCGGCGATGGGAACGTCGCACGGGTAGGAGCGCATGGGGTAGCGGGAATAGAAGGGATCGACGGCGAGCTGGATCACCGTGGCCTCGTCCGCCGGGCGCGACTTCGACGGGAACCACGGCACGTCGCAGTCGACCACCAGCACGACGTCGGCCGCCGCTATCGGCGGATAGTCCTGGCTCCCGAAGGTCCAGCCCGCGTGGCACGGGTGGTCCGCCGGGAAATTCACGTAGGCGGGGCTCGCCTCGAGCACCGGAAACGCGCCGGCGTCGGCGAGCGCGACCAGCCCGTCCACCGCCTGCCGCGCCCGGCCCAGCTCGGCGGTGACGATGAGGGGGTTCTGCGCGCGGGCGAGCCGCTCCGCGGCCTCCTCGATCCGGGTGGGATCGGGAAAGCGCCGGCTCGTCACCTGGCGGCGGGCCGGCGACGAGATGGTCAGCTCGCCGAGTGGCTGCGCCAGCACCTCGCGAGGCAGCGTGAGGTAGACGGGCCCCCGCGGCTCGGCCATCGCGAGCTCGAGCGCCCGGTCCACCACCGCCTCGAGCTGGACGGGGTGGCGCAGCTCGTAGTCCCACTTGACGTACTCGCGGAGCATCCCGGCTTGGTCGAAGGCCTCCTGCGCCCAGTGGATGTGCGTGTCGCGCGCGCCCGGGAGGCCGCCCTCCTCGGTGATCGGGGTACGGCCGGCCGTGAACAGCACGGGGACCTGTGTGCGCGAAGCGTTGATGATGGCGCCGATGCCGTTCGCCGTCCCGACCGTGACGTGCACCATCACGGCCTGCGGCCGCCCGGTGACCATGTAGTAGCCGTGGGCCATCGACACCGCGACGAACTCGTGGGGCACCGTGATCGGCCGCGGCACCGCTTTCCCCTCGGCCGCGAAGCGCGCGAAGGCGTCGACGATGGACGCGAAATCGGTTCCGGCGTTGGCGAAGAAGCAGTCGACCCCGCGCTCGCCCAGGAGCTCCAGGTACGCCTGCGCCACTGTCTCGGCCCGCAGCGTCTTCGTCGCCATCATCCCTCCATCCGGTAGCTCGAGGAGTCGGGCTTGTAGGCGCGCGGGAGCCAGAGCGGCCGGCGGAGGTTGCCTGGGCCCGGCGCGGGCCGCGCCATCGCGAGCCAGCGGCGGTAGACCTCATGGGCCTTCGTCGTGTCGACGAAGACGTCGCCGTAGCGGTCGTCCCCGCCCGGGCGTTCCACGCGGACCTTCTGGTGCCAGCAGTGCTGCCCACTCACGGGGTCCGGCTGGACGCCGAACGTGAGGTTCTGGTGGACGCCGGCGTCCTCCCAGAAGACGCGCTGCGAGTCCGGGTCCTCGCTCGCAAACGGACGGATGCCGTGAAGGGTGCGCATCCGCCACTGGCCCGGGCCCGGCCGTTCCAGCTGCACGAGCGCCGTCGACCACCGCTCCCCTCCCCGCTCCTCGCTGAGACGCCACCGGCCGAGGTGGTGGGAGCATGCGATGATGCCCGGGCGGATGGATTCCGTGACCCACACCTTGTCCACGAACCACCCGATCTCCGTGTGGACCTTGAGGAGATCGTTGGTGCCCACCTCCAGGCGCGCGGCGTCCTTGGGATGGAGCCACAGGGGGTTCGAGTGGGAGATCTCGTAGAGCCACTTCGCGTTGCCGGAGCGCGTGTGGATCAGGGTCGGCAGCCGGAACGTCGGCAGCAGGAGGAACTCGTTCTTCGAGCGGTCCATGCCGGACCAGTGGACATGGCTCCGGATGTAGGCCGGCAGCGCGTACTCAGGCCACTTCCAGTCGCGCAGGGTCTTGGAGTAGAACTCCAGCTTGCGCGACGGCGTGGGGAAGCCGACGTAGGCTCGGCCATCGATCTCGACGCCGACCGCCGCTCCGGCCTTCGTGATCACACCCGTCCTTGGGTCGACCGCGGTCCCCTCGAGGGTCGCCGGCCCGAGGGTCGCCTCGTGCGTCCGGTAGACGCCGTCCTCGACGAGGAACGCGCCGCGCTGCCGCATGTAGGCGAGTGGAGAGAGCCCTTCCTTGGCGGCCGCCGCCGGGAGCCCGGGCACCGAGTGCTCGAACATCCAGCCGTAGAAGTCGTCGACCGTCAGCTTCTCGCCAGGACGGTAGGGGGACTCGAACCACTTCCGGATCCCGAGCGTCCCGTCGGGGTCGATCCGCCAGGAGAGCTCGATCCAGAACTCGTCCTCCTCCCACACCTCCCCGAGGCCGGCGGCGGCATGCGCTTCCCAGGTCGTGGCGAAGCGCTTCCCCTGGCTCTCGAGCGCGACCCGTAGCACGGGCTGGCGGAAGCCGATCCAGCGCGCCGCGTGGGTCTCCTGGCTCATGAGGTCATGCCGCTCGGAGGCGTGCCCCATTGGAAGGACGTAGTCGGCGAACCACGCGGTCTCGCTCCAGATCGGGGTCAGACAGGCGTGGAGCCCGACCTTGGCCTCGTCGGTCAGCATCTCGATCCACGAGAGGCCATCGGGGTTCGTCCACACCGGGTTGTAGACGCGCGTGAAGTACGTGTCGACGCGGCCGCGCCCCTCCTTCAGCAGATGCGGCAGGAGGAAGCTCATCTCGAAGAACGCCAGGGGGTACTCGGGCGGGTACAGGAGCTCGCTCCACACCTTGGCCGGGGGCGGCATCAGCGGCGGCGCCGGGATCGACTTGTTGTAGAAGGATGGCGCGGTCCCTCCGGGCGTGGCGACGGCGCCCACGAGCACGACCAGCAGCTGGAGAGCCCGGGCCACCTGCCAGCCTCCGAGATTCCCGGCGGCCGCGTTCCGCCACACGTGCGTCGCCAGCGCGGAGCCCGCCCGCGCCGCCTCCCGCGCCACCTCCTCGATGGTCGCGGCCGGCACGCCTGATTCCCGCTCCGCGAACGCGGGGGTGAACTCCGCGTAGAGTGTGGGCAGGATTGCCTCGAAGGTCTCGAAGGTCTGGGGCTTGTCCGGGTGCTCCTCCCCGAGGTACTCGGCCCAGTTCACCCAGCGGCGCAGGAACTCCCGGTCGTAGCGACGCTCCGCGATGATCAGCTGGCACATGGCAAGCAACAGCGCGGCCTCGGTCCCCGGCCACGGGGACAGCCACCAGTCCGCCATCGACGCCGTGTTGCTGAGCCGCGTGTCGATGGCGCAGACCTTCGCGCCCCGCTTCTTCCCCTCGATGATCCGCTGGGCGTGCGGGTTGAAGTAGTGGCCCGACTCGAGGTGGGAGGACAGGAGCAGGATGAACCGCGCGTTGGCGTGGTCCGGCGACGGGCGGTCGAGGCCGCTCCAGAACGCGTAGCCCGCGCGGGCGGAGGCCGAACAGACGTTGGTGTGCGAGTTGTGTCCGTCGATCCCCCAGGCGTGCAGGATGCGCTGGTGATAGACGAGCTCGTGGCCGGGCCGGCCGACGTGATACATCACCTCGTTGCGGCGGCCCTCCACGAGCGCCTTCCGGATGCGGGCGCCGATGTCGTCGAGCGCCTGGTCCCAGCTGACGCGTTCCCACTGCCCCCCACCCCGCGGCCCGACGCGCTTCAGCGGGTAGCGGATGCGCTCGGGATCCTCGACCTGGTTCAGGGTGGCCGGCCCCTTCGCGCAGTTGCGGCCGCGGCTGCCGGGGTGCTCCGGATTCCCCTCGAACTTCTGGATCGCCAGGCGTTCCTTGTCCACGTAGGCGAGGAGCCCGCAGGCCGCCTCGCAGTTGAAGCAGATGGTGGGGACCAGCTGGTAGCGACGACCGACGCGCCGCGGCCACGCTTGCGGGTCGTACTCCTCCCAGTCCTGCCAGCGCTCGAGGGGGGGATAGCTCGAGAGGCCGCCCGGCGGTGCCGTCAGGCTCTGGGCCGCCGGGTGGAGCGGCTCGGTCGAGGGGCGTCGCGGCATCGTTGACGCTCAGCTGAGCGGGACGACCTGTCCCGCCCGCACCCAGCAATCTTCCCAGAGGTAGAGTCCCACGAGGGCCAGCAGGGCCGCCAGGGCGCTGGCTGCGCTGGAAGCCGGGACCAGCAGCAGCGCGGGGACCAGCGTGCCGCCCGCGATCACCCCGCCCCAGAAGACACCGCTCAGCGAGCCCTGCGTGATGGTTTTCGCCGCGGCGCTCGCGTCCGTGTTCGCGTGGGGCATGTAGCACTCCGCGAGCACGAGCAGGAGGTTTGCGCCCAGCCCCAGCAGAAGGACCCCGCGGGTGGCCGCCGACGATGGAGTCACCAGGAGGGCCACCGCGGCGCCGGCGGTCACCGCTCCGGCCAGGAGATGCGGGAGCACGAGCGGACTCTGCCAGAAGTCCCTGCCCTCCGCCTGGGCGAACAGGAACGCGCTGTAGCCCGCAGCGCCGAGCGCGAGGAGCGAGAGCGGTATCGCCAGGATGCCGAGCGCCCCGGCGTAGCCGCTGATCACCGCCAGCGCCCACGCGCCGAGCACCGCGCCGAAGGCGAGCATGATCCAGGCGCCCAGCACCAGCCACGAGCGCGGGTTCCCGCGGAGGAGGAGGTAGTGGAAGCGGTCAGGGCGCTTCAGGTCGACGATCAGCAGACCGGCGGTGAGCAGCAGAAACAAGAGCGCCACGATCGGCAAGCGGAGCCCGGCGCCGCTTCCCTCCGTGAGGACGCCGACAGCAGCCGCGAGAGCGGCCCCGGCCGCGACCGACTTGGTCCACAGGTACGCCGCGACGCGCCACCCCCACGGCCGGGCCTCGTGCGACACGTCGTAGACGGTTCGACCCAACGTGTCGACGGGCTTCGCGGTCGCTCCCCTCGACCGCGGCGGCTCCCACCCACCGGCGAGCCCGACCAGCGACAGCGGCTCGCGGGTGCCCTGCCCCCACAGGGTCGCCGCCCGCGCGTCGTGGAGCGTCGGCGCCAGGGTGGCGTGATCGGCCCCCACGTAGAAGAGCTTGGGGCGCGTGCCCTGCTCCGGCTTCCTCACCGCGACCTGCTCCCGGGCGATCACCCGGGAGACCTCGCTGTCGGGGTCGTCGAGGTCCCCGGTGAGGATCGCCCGCTCGGGGCAGACGATGACGCACGCGGGCTCGAGCCCCCGCTCCACGCGGTGGGCGCAGAAATGGCATTTGGCCGCCGTGTTCGTGCCGGGGTCGATGTACAGGGCGTCGTACGGGCACGCCTGCATGCACGACTTGCAGCCGATACAGCGGTCGCGATCGAAGTCGACGATGCCATCGGCCCGCCGGTACAGCGCCACCGTGGGACAGATCGTCACGCACGGCGCGTTGTCGCAGTGGTTACAGCGGAGTACCGCGAAGTGCCGCCGCGTGTTCGGGAACTCGCCCTTCTCGACGTACTTCACCCAGGTGCGGAAGACGCCGAGCGGAACGCGATTCTCCTCTTTGCACGCCACGGTGCAGGCGTGGCAGCCGATGCATCGCGTCTGGTCGATCACGAAGCCTAAGCGCATCGTCTTGGACCTTCCAGCACCTGGCCCATGGTGACGCCGGCCACCAGCTTGATGTCAAGGGCCCCCGCTCCGAGCAAGCGGGGGACGGAGTAGAGCAGCGGGATCATGATGATGGGTCCCGGCGCGGGTCAGGCCGGGGGCCGGGCCCGCTCATCGGGTGTCGGCGCCTCGGTCGCGACCGGCCAACCACGCCCGCTTCAGCGTGTCCCCTCTCAGCCCGCAGCGAAGCGCCTCGAGAGCCAGGACGTCCTCGGGCGCGACATTGCCCAGGTTGACGTTGGGACCGAACCGAAGGACGAGGTACCGCTGCTGGGGCGCGAGCGGAGCCTCCCAGAGGATCCGGTCCGGAGCGTGGACGCCTTCCAGGAAGGCGTCGATCTCCGCTTCCTTCGGCAGCCCGGAGGCGTCGTAGATGCCCACGCCCTTGCCGGCCTCGCGCGCTTCCATGATCACCATGAAGGCGCCGCCATCGAGGTCGGCGTTGACGATCTCGGCCAGCGCCGCCATCGGCTGGGCGTCGGCGGGATCCTTCTTGCCCACCTCCGACAGCACGCGGAAGCCGGCCTTCACCGCCTTCGCGATCGTGTCAGCGCGGGTCCGGCGATTCATCTCGATCGTGCCGTCCGAGACCTCGATCGCGTTGAACCCGAGCCCGCGGGCCCGCTCCAGGTATCGGTCGAGCGACCCCTGCCAGACCGCGACCTCCTGGAACGTCCCGCCCGGCATGCAGTAAACCCCATGGGCAGTGACGGTCCGCACCTTTTCCTTGAGAACATCGTGACCGAAGAAGGCCGAGGTCCCGAAGGTGAGCTTCAGCACGTCGATCACGGGCGCCGCCACCTGCATGAGGTCGTCGATCGCGTTGAGGCCGAGCCCCTTGTCGATGACCATCGTCCAGCCGCCCTCGCGCGGCTTTCGGAGCCGGTCCGGCACCGGCATCTCGATGACGCCGTCCCAGGCCGGACGGCGCGCGGCCTCGTCGCGCTCACTCATCCAGCAGACCCTCCAGGCAGTTCCGGGCCCCGCACAGCGTGCTCCGGGCGCTCTTGATCGTGGCCCGGTCCACCAGCCCGTGCATGGCCCGGAACCGGCGAGCCATGAGCGCCGGCGTGTCGAGCGACGGCACCGGGAGCCGGTCGTAGAGGAGCACGGTGCCACCATGCTTCTCGGTAGCATTGTCGAAGAGGAGCTTGACCAGCTTCTCGCGGCGGCCGAGCGGCGTGACGATCGGCCGGTCACGGCCCGACTCGACCTTCGGGTGCACGATCCTGAGGGACGGGCTCACCAGGACGTCCGCGGGCGCTTGCACGTGGGCCAGGTCGAGCGCGATCTTCGAGCCCCAGGGGTCTTCCGCCAACGACGAGGGCGGCAACGCGAGTCCGAGCCGCTCGACGACGGCGGGGAAGTCGTAGAGGAGCGTGCCGAGGCGGACGTTGTCGAAGAGGGAGCCCTTGTAGAACTCGTACCCGTCGTCCGTCAGGCGGACATGCGTCATCTCCGTCGAGAAGACCGTCCAGCCTCGGGAAAGCCCCTCCAGCAGGAAGACGCTCTTGCCGGCCCCGGCACTTCCGGGGATCAGCCAGAGGTCACCCTTGTCGTCGACCATGGCGCTCGCGTGGAAGGACCACGTGTCGTGGTAGCGCTCCAGGGCGTGGATCGCATAGCGGAAGACAAACCCCAGATTCCCGAACAGGGAGTAGCGCCGATCGGAGTTGGCCGCCTCGAGGGCGGTCCAGTTCCCGACCGCCAGCACCCGGTCGGGCTCGATCGCGATCGCGGGCTCGAGCTCGGGGGTGTCCACGATGCGAATCTCCGAGTCCACGCCCGCCGGCGAGCCTTCCCACGGGACGTCGTCCACGCGATGGTAGTCGGTCAGCAGCGACTGTGGCACGCGCTCGGTGAAGTACTCGGAGCGCGTGAGGAGCTCCCCGTTGTTGGACACGAGACCCAGGCGAGCGTGGACGATCCGGATCGCGCGGCGGTGGAGGTTCATGGTCAATCCCTGGTCGTTGGCCCTGGCCGATGGCGGCGCCCGGGCCTTGCGCACCGGCTGTCGTCGCCCGGGAACGCACAGGACCAGCTGCCGCCGCAACCTAGTCACTGTCCCAGAGTGACGGCGATGGTGTCAAGGCGACCCCGGGCGCGCGTACGGATTGAGCCTCGGTCGAAGGACGATCTGCTTGCCCTGGCGTCGCAAGATCGCGCCCTCCGGCGTGATCTGCTCGACGACGGCGTCCTCGTTCACCGCCTGGCCCTCGACGTATTTCCGTCCGTTGATGAAGACCATCCGCTCGGCGGGGACGTCCGAGTACACGAGCACGTCCAGCGTGAGCGGCGTAGCGGGGGGCGCGACCTGGCCAGCCGCCGCAGCGGCCGGCGGCCCGGGCACGACAGCGGCCGGCGGCCCAGCCGCCGCAGCGGCTGGCGGCCCAGGCGCGACAGCGGGCGGCGGCCCGGGCACGACAGCGGCCGGCGGCCCGGGCACGACAGCGGCCGGCGGCCCGGGCGCGACAGCGGGCGGCGGCCCGGGCACGACAGCGGCCGGCGGCCCGGGCACGACAGCGGGCGGCGGCCCGGGCGCGACAGCGGCCGGCGGCCCGGGCGCGACAGCGGCGGGGGGCCCGGGCACGACAGCGGCCGGGGGCGGGGTCGCGCCCGCACCGCGGGTCCTATGGGAATCCGTTTGCTGGGAATCCGGTGAAGCCACCGCCGGCGCGCGCGGCAGGGCGACGGCAGAGCGCGCAGCCTTCGGGCTCCCCGCGGGTGGCGCCCGGCCCGCGATGCGCGGCCGCGGAGGCTCGAGACCGCCGGACGCACGCCCGACGTCCGGACCCGACGCGACGTCCGGCTCTTCTTGCCCCGACGCGCGATCGACCGGTGAGGGTGAGGGCCCGTGGCCCGCGATCGAGATCGACGCTCCCGGGCCGGCCGTCGCCGGAGGGGTCACGGCCTCCCTAGCTGGCTCCGGACGGCTAGGGCCCCAGAGGCCGTAGCCGAGTACCGCGCTCACCACCAGGGCCCCAGCCGCGACCCATGGCCAGAGAGCTCGACGGACCGAGGGGACGCCTCCGTGTGTGGTCGCGAGACCCGGCACCCGCGACCTTTGGCGATCACGCTCTGCCTTGTTGAGGGCGTCGAGGATGTAGGACACGGCGCCGCTCTAACGCGCCCCGGTCGAGAGCCGTGGCACGTCTAGCCCCCACTCCGCCCGCTGAAGGAGCATCGCCGTTTCGCGACCGACGACGCCGTCAGGCTCGAGCGAGCGAGCTTGCTGGAAGGCCACGACGCGCTTCCACAGGGCGTTGTCGTAGGGCTGACCGCGCTCGATCAGTCCGGGGGAGCCGTCGGTGCGCGCGAAGCGCTGACGGAGCCAGTCCGCGGCGGGCCCGCTGGCTCCCAGCTTTAGCGGGAGCGTCCCCGGCGGCGGCCGCCAGAAGACCATGAAGGCGCCGTCCCAGAACGGCTCGACCTCGGCCAGCAACGCCGTCACGACACGGTCGCCGAAGCGAAGCGTTGCCTCGGATGGCGTGAGCGAGGTGAGGACGCCGTAGCGCGGCTGGCCCTGCGGATCCGCCAGCTCGAGGGCGACCGGGACATCGAGTCGTCGGAGCTTCTGCCAGGTGCCGACCCCCGCCACGCACTCGAGCACCCCCGACAGCGACCCGTCGCAGTCGGCCCGGGTGGCCGCGTCATCAGCCCCCCAGAGACCCAAGAGCACGGCCAGGGCATGCCCCTTCGTCGCCGGGAGCGCCGGGTCGAGGAGGACGTCCGCGAACCGGAGCGGGAACCGGCGTGCTGGCGGTGCTACCGGCGCCGCATCGGGTGTCGCGGAGGATGCGGGCGACGGCGCGGGATCGGAGCGGCCCCGGAAGGCGGCCTCGAGCCGAGCCTCGCTCCGTCCGAGCTTCGCCGGCGACAGCAGCACGAGGCCCGCCCCCCCGGCGGCCGCGACGAGCGCCGCCACCGCGGCTCTGCGTGCCCACCGCCGCCAGGGGCGGGGCGGCCGGCCCAGCACCTCCGCCGCCGCGCGCCGGACGGTCTCAGCGTCGACCTGAGGGCTCTCCCGCGTATAAGCACCCAGCAGCGACCGGTCCGCGATGGCGTTGATGAGGCGGGGAATCCCGCGGGACCGCCGATGGAGCACCCGCAGGGCCGCGGCGGTGAACACCGGGCGGCCACTCCCGGCCACGGCCAGGCGATGGCGGACGTACGCGCACGTCTCCGTCCACGAGAGCGGCTCGAGGTGGTATCGGGCCGTGACGCGCTGGGCCAGCTGACGAAGCTTGGGCTGATCGAGGATCGCCGCCAGCTCCGGCTGGCCGATCAGGATCACCTGCAGGAGCTTCTCCCGGGTCGTCTCGAGATTCGTGAGAAGGCGCACCTCTTCGAGCACCTCGGGAGCGAGGTTCTGTGCCTCGTCGATGATGAGCACCGTGCGCCGGCCGCGCGCGTGCGCGTCGAGGAGGTGGCGGGAGAGACGATCCACGAGCTCCCGGGAGCTTGTGGTGCCGGTCGGATACGGGATGCGCAGCTCGTCGCACACGACGGCGAGAAGCTCCACCGGGCTCAGGCGCGGGTTGAGCACGAGCGCGAGGTCCACGTGGGCGGGGAGCTGCTCGAGGAGGCACCGGCACACACTCGTCTTGCCGGTTCCGACCTCGCCGGTGAGCTGGACGAAGCCGCCGCGCTCGCCCACGCCGTAGACCAGGTGCGCGAGCGCCTCGCGGTGCCGCGCGCTCATGAAGAGGAAGCGCGGGTCCGGCGTGATCGAGAACGGGGGCTCGCGCAGGCCAAAGTGCGAGAGAAACATGGCTCCCCCCCGGGCGGGCTGCCCCACGAGAAGGATAGCGCGGCACCTCGACGGGCCCGTCATGAATTGCGACGCCCCACGAGGATCTGTGGCCACGGGGGCGGCCGAGCATTTTGACATGCCGCGGACGGCTACGCAGCGTGAGCCTGATGACGTCCATGGGTGCGTCCGTGAAGACCAACCCCCGGAAGTGGGTGCTGGTCGCTGACGACAACGCGCGGTTGCGCGCCCTCTGGGTCGAGGTGCTGGAAAAGGTTGCCTACCGGGCCGTTGGGTCGGAGGACGGTCGCGGCGGCGGACCTCATCCGGGACTCTTCCCGGACCTGATCTTGCTGGATCTCCGGATGCCGCGCGCCTCGGGGTGGGACTTCCTCGAGCACGTGCGCACCAACCCCAGGTGGCACACGATTCCGGTGGTGCTCGTCACGGCCCACCTGGAGGAAGGACCGCACCTGCCGGCGACCCGGGGCTGAGCATTGTCGGACAGCTCGCCGAGCCGATCTCCGTCGGGGACCTTCTGGCCAAGGTGGAGCAGATCATCGGGCCGGCGCAGTCGCGCGCCTGACACGCCGCCGCGCGGCGGGGCGAACAGCTCGCCGCCGGGCTCGGCGCACTCGCCGGCTCAGTGCTTCTCGGCCGCGCGGGCCTCCTTCTCCTTCTTCGCCTCGGCCACGATCTTGTCCGCCAGCATCCCGGGCAGCTCCTCGTAGTGGGAGAACTCCATCGAGTAGCTGCCCCGCCCCCCGGACATCGAGCGGAGGTGCGGCTCGTAGTTCAGCATCTCAGCCATGGGAACCTGGGCGCGAACAACTGTGCTCTCGTCGCCGGGCTCCATCCCCGCGATCCTCCCGCGGCGGCTGTTGAGGTCGCCGATCACGTCGCCGGCAATTCCGGAGGGCGCCGTCACCTCGACGTCCATGACCGGCTCGAGGAGGCACGGCCGCGCCTCCAGCACCACCTTTTCAGCCGCGATCTGGCCCGCCAGCTGAAACGCGATGTCGGACGAGTCGACTGAGTGGTACGAGCCGTCGTAGAGCGTCACGCGGACGTCCACCACCTGGTAGCCGGCCACGACGCCCCGATCGAGCCGCGCCCGCACACCCTTCTCCACCGACGGGATGAAGTTCCGGGGGATCGACCCGCCGAAGATCTTGTCGACAAACTCCAGGCCGCTGCCCCGCGGCAGCGGCTCGATCTCGATCCAGCAATCGCCGAACTGGCCGCGGCCGCCGGTCTGCTTCTTGTGCCGGCCCTGCACCTGGGCGCGGCCCTTGACGGTCTCCTTGTACGGGATCCGCGGCGGCAGGAGGACCACCTCGGCGTTGAACTTCCGCTTCATCCGCTCGAGGGTGACCTCGATGTGGAGCTGTCCGACCCCCGAGATCAGAAGCTGCTTCGTCTCGGGGTCGTAGTGGTAGCGCAGGGTCGGGTCCTCCTCGGCGAGCCGGGCCAGGGCGTTCGAGATCTTGTCCTCGTCGCCCTTGGCCTTGGGCTGGAGCGCGAACGAGATGGCGGGCTCGGCGAACTGGATCCGCGGGTACACGAGGGGGGCGTTCTCCGCGCAGAGCGTGTCCCCGGTGAGCGTCTCCTTGAGCTTCAGCACGACGCCGATCTCGCCGGGCCCGAGCGCGTCCACCGCCTTCTGCTCCCGGCCCTGCAGGAGGGCTGTCTGCCCGACTCGCTCCCGGGTCTCGCGCGTCGGGTTGTAGACCTGGGAGTTCCCCGCCAGGCCGCCCGAGAACACGCGGAACAGCGAGAGCTTGCCGACGTGCGCATCGGTGAGCGTCTTGAAGACCAGTGCCGAGAACGGCTCTTTCGGGCCGGTCGTCCGGGTCACCGGCTCCTTGGTCCGGGGGTCGGTCCCTTCCGCCGGCGGCCGGTCGGCGGGTGACGGGAAGGAGTCGATGACGATGTCGAGCAGGGAGCGGACCCCGATCGCCTTCGTCGCTGATCCCAGGATCACGGGCACGAGCTTGCCGTCCGCGATGGCCGCCCGGAGCGCCTTGATGACGTCGGTGTCCTCCAGCGCCCCTTCCTCGAGATAGCGGGCCAGGAGCTCGTCGTCGGTCTCGGCGACCGCCTCGACGAGCTTCTCGCGGCAGCTCTGCACTGCCTCGGCGAGGTCGGCCGGGATCTCGGTCTCCTCGATCTTCCCCGGGGCGTCGCCGAGGACGTAACCCTTCATCCGGAGCACGTCCACGAGCCCGCGGAACCCGGCCTCCTGACCGATCGGCACGTGAAGCGGGACGAAGCGGCCCTTGAGCCGTCGTTGGATCGACTCCAGGGCGCGTCCGAAATCGGCGCGCTCGCGGTCCATCCGGTTGACGAACACCAGCCGCGGCAGACCGTACTCCTGGGCGAACTTCGAGACCTTCTCCGTCTGGACCTCGACGCCCGCCACCGCATCCACGACCAGCACCGCTCCCTCGACCACGCGGAGCCCGGCTCGCGCCTCGGCGATGAAGTCGCCGTACCCGGGCATGTCCACGAAGTTGAAGCGATGGTCGCGATAGTCACAGTGCGCCACGCCGATGTTGATGGAGATCTTGCGCTTGATCTCCTCAGGATCGAAATCCGTGGTCGCCGTGCCGTCATCCACTCGCCCCAGGCGGGACGTCATGCCGGTCCGGAAGAGGATCGCTTCCACCAGCGACGTCTTGCCGACACCGCCATGGCCGGCGAAGCCAACATTGCGGATGCGCGCGATATCGATGGGCATCGTTCCTCCAGGGAGTCGTCAGGACTCGGGGCGGCCGAGCCCGTCTGTCCGAGGCGTCGAAGTCGAATCGTAGCATGGCCCTCGCGGAGCTGCCCAGGGCCCTGGCGGCGTCACTGCCTGCCGCGTGGGCGCACTACCGACAGCGGTCGGGCGCCGCCAGGATGTAGGTGAGATCAATGGGGGGCAGGCGGCCGTCCTCGGGGTCAGGGGCGAGCCGGAGTCGGCGCGCCACTTCCTGCTTGACGTCCGCCCGGTCGGCCCAGCGGTAGGCGCGGTCGAACGCGCACCACGCCTCGGTCACGCGCCCGGCGTAGAGGGTGTGGAGGAGAAGACTCAGGATGGCTCTCCGCGCGCCGCGCGCGTCGCTCGCCCGCTCCGCCTCGGCCAGCCGCCGTCGCTCCTGGGCGATGCGGAACTGGTAGACCTGCGGAAAGCGACGGTTGGCCGCGACGTAGGCGCGGTCGCGGAACGTGTAGATCACGGGCACCAGGGGGGACTCCACGAAGGGGAGGTCGAACGCGTAGGCGAACCGGGCGTCGCAAGCGATGAGCTCGAGCGTCCCGTCCTGATCGAGGTCTGCCACGCGGAGGCTGCAGTCCCCCCCGCGGATCGTGCCCTCGCGGCGAACCTGGGTTCCCAGCACATGGAGCACGTGATAGTCGAAACAGCAGTGGGCGCCGCCCGACCACTCCTGCACGATGACGTGCCGGCCGGGCCCGCGCCGGAGCGGCTGCTTCGCCTGGTTGTAGAAGGTGAGCCGCCAGCCCTCGAGGACCACGTGCTCCCAGCCGGACTCTTCCTTGGCGACGAGCGCTTCGGAATGGTCCGGGCGTCGGACCCGCACCAGCGTGATCTGCTCCACCACCAGCTCGTCACGGTCGAAGTAGGTCTGGAACTCGGAATGCGGGACGTAGACCTCCCGCAGCTGGACTTCCTCGTCGTCCTCGCCCACCACGTCGGCGACCGCGCCGGGGCGCCCCCCGACTCCGATCAGCGCCAGCATCACCAGCACCGCCTGCGTCGCGAAAGGGGACCTGCGTCTCATTCGCACGTCATGCGCCGAGGGCCAGCGCCATGAAGCGGCCGGTGTGGGACACGCTCGCCTGGGCCGCCAGCTCTTCGGGGGTGCCCGCCGCCACCACGCGGCCGCCCTCATCGCCTCCCTCGGGCCCGAGATCGACGATGTAGTCGGCGGTCTTCACGACGTCGAGGTTGTGCTCGATGACGACGACGGTGTTCCCTTGCTCCACGAGCTGGTTCAGGACGTCGAGCAGCCGCTGGATGTCCGCGAAGTGGAGCCCGGTCGTCGGCTCGTCGAGGATGTAGAGCGTGCGGCCAGTCGCGCGCCGAGAGAGCTCCGTCGACAGCTTCACGCGTTGCGCCTCGCCCCCGGAGAGCGTCGTCGCCGCCTGCCCGAGCCGGATGTAGTCGAGCCCCACGTCGTGGAGCGTCCGCAGCTTCTGTCGCACGGCCGGGATCGGCTCGAAGAAGGCCAGCGCCTCCCGCACCGTCATCTCCAGGATCTCCGCGATGTTCCGACCCTTGTAGCGGATCTCGAGCGTCTCGCGATTGTAGCGCTTGCCCTTGCACACCTCGCACGTCACGTAGACGTCGGGAAGGAAGTGCATCTCGATCTTCACCAGGCCGTCGCCCTGACAGGCCTCGCACCGGCCGCCCTTGACGTTGAACGAGAAGCGCCCGGGCGCGTAGCCGCGTGTCCGCGCGTCCGGGGTCCGCGCGAACAGGGCCCGGATGAACGCGAAGACCCCGGTGTACGTCGCCGGGTTGGAGCGCGGGGTCCGTCCGATCGGCGACTGGTCGATGCTGATCACTTTGTCGAGGAACTGCAGCCCCTCGATGCGGTCGTGGGCGCCCGCCCGCTCTTGCGCCCGGTGGTAGACCTGAGCCAGGGCGCGGTAGAGGATGTCGTTGACGAGGGTGGACTTCCCGGAGCCGGACACGCCCGTGATGCAGGTGAACGTTCCCAGGGGGATGCGCACCGGCATCCCCTTGAGATTGTGCGCGCGCGCGCCGTGGACCGTCAGGAACTTGCCCGTGCCGGCCCGGCGGACGCCGGGCACGGGGATGGAGAGATCGTGCGAGAGGTAGCGTCCGGTCAGCGACTTCTGATCGGCCATGATCTCCTCGGGCGTACCGGTGGCGACCACGTAGCCGCCCAGCTCGCCGGCGCCGGGGCCGAGGTCGATCACGTGGTCGGCTGCCCGCATCGTCTCCTCGTCGTGCTCCACCACCAGCACTGTGTTCCCGAGGTCGCGGAGCCGGAGCAGCGTGTCGAGCAGCCGCCGGTTGTCCCGCTGGTGCAGCCCGATCGACGGCTCGTCGAGGATGTAGAGGACGCCCACCAGGCTCGACCCGATCTGCGTGGCGAGACGGATCCGCTGCCCCTCGCCCCCCGCGAGCGTGCCGGCTGACCGGTCCAGGGTGAGGTACTCGAGGCCCACGTTCTGGAGGAAGCCGAGCCGCTCGCGGATCTCCTTGAGGACACGACGGGCGATCGCCTGCTCCCGCTCGCCCAGCACGAGCGCGTCGAAGAAGCTCCCGGCCTCCTTGATCGTCAGGGCACACACCTGGTGGATCGCGCGCCCGCCCACGCGGACGGCGAGGCTCTCCGGCCGCAGGCGGCCACCCCCGCAGGCGGGGCACGGTCGCTCCGACATGTAGCGCTCGATCTCGAGCCGGATCTCCTCGGACGTCGTCTCCTTGTACCGACGCTCGAGACCGCCAAGCACGCCGTCGAAGCCGCCATCCTCGCCGGTGCCCCGAAGCACCAGCTCCCGGATCGTCTTCGAAAGCTCTTTCCAGGGCGTATCCAGGCTAAACCGCCGCTTTCGGGCGAGCACGGCCAGAGTCTGCCGGAAGTACACCGACTCCCGACCGGCCCAGGGCGCCAGGGCCCCCTTGGCCAGGGACTTCCGCGGGTCCGGCACGACCAGCGCGGGATCGAGCTCGAGCCGGGTCCCGAGGCCGCCGCAGGCCGGGCAGGCTCCGTACGGGTTGTTGAAGGAGAACATGCGCGGCGAGATCTCGGGGAACGAGATGCCGCAGCCCACACAGGCCAGACGCTCCGAGAATACCCAGGCCTGCCCACCGTCTGGCACCTCGACGACGACCACGCCCTCGGCGAGCCGGAGAGCCGTCTCGAGAGAGTCGGCGAGGCGAGCCGCGCCCGTGTCCCGGAGGACCAGGCGGTCGACGACCACCTCGATCGTGTGCTTCTTGTTCTTGTCGAGCTCGATCTCCTCGACGAGGTCCCGCACGCTCCCGTTCACCCGGACGCGGCCGAAGCCCTGGCGGCGGAGCTCCAAGAGGAGCTTCCGGTACTCGCCTTTGCGCCCACGCACGACCGGCGCGAGGACGACCACGCGGGTCCCCGCCGGCAGGGTCCGCACGCGATCGACCATCTGCTGGACGGTCTGGGCCGTGATCGCCTGGCCGCACTGCGGGCAGTGGAGCGTCCCGACACGTGCGTAGAGGACGCGGAGGTAGTCGTAGATCTCGGTCACCGTGCCCACGGTCGAGCGCGGGTTCCGCGACGTCGTCTTCTGCTCGATCGAGATGGCCGGCGAGAGCCCCTCGATCGAGTCGACGTCGGGCTTCTCCATCTGCTCCAGGAACTGGCGGGCGTACGCGGACAGGCTCTCGACGTAGCGACGCTGACCCTCGGCGTAGATCGTGTCGAATGCGAGGGAGGACTTGCCCGACCCCGACAGCCCCGTGATGACGACCAGGCGGTCGCGGGGGATCTCGAGGTCGATGTTCTTGAGATTGTGCTCGCGCGCTCCGCGAATGACGATGCGATCACTGGCCATGGCGATGACGATCCATTCTTGCCGACGGTCCCGGCGAACGCAACCGCGCGGGCCTCTCGAGAGTACCCGGGCAGTGTCAGCCCGTGGGCCGCTCCGGCAACGGGACGGACCGTCCTTCGAAGCCCGGGGGGAGCGGCCCCCTCGGAGAAGGCGTCCGACGCGAGCGAAGGAGCCAGGCGACCAGGAAGTGGACCGGCGCGGCGACCGCTGCGGGTGCCGCGACGATGGCGCTTCCCCAACCCCCCATCAGAACGCCCGGGCTCGCGGCGACGCCGACGGCCGCCAGCACGAAGGCCGTGAGCCCCGCGGCGGTGCCCGCCGTGGCGCTGCGCGCGGTCGCGCGCTCGCTCCAGCAGGCCAGCACGGCCGCGGGAGCGAGCGCTGATGCCGCCAACGCCAGCGCCGCGATGAGAATCACCCAGGCCGCCACCGGAGCCAGCCACGTCAGCATCCCGGCGCCCCCGACGAGGACCAGCGCCAGGCGTCGGGCCCACCCCCCTACCTGCCCCCCCGGGTCCAGGAGGCCTCGTAGACCCCCGACCGCAGCCGCGGCTCCCCCGGCCGCCAGTCCACCGAACGCGAGCCAGGCCAACCGGTGCTCCGATGCCTTTGCTCCCGGCAAGCTCGCCGGGAGCGCGTAGACTTCGGCCCCGGCGACTCCACCCACGTAGATCTCGGGAATCAGCCAGGCGGCGTAGAGACTCCACGCCACCACGAGCGCCATTCCGGTCGTCACCAGGGTTCCGGCCAGCCGGGCGCCACGCCCGGCTGAGAGCCCTCCCGTCCCCACGGGACGCAGCGGAGCACCGCCCGATGGCAGCCCGAGCGCACCCAGCAGACCCGTGACGCCCAGCGCCACGAGTCCGAGCCAGCTGGCATCCCGTGAAGGTGGCTCCACCCACTCGGGCCCGGAGTCCGGCGCGTCGGGGACACGGCGGCCAGGTTCGAACCGGATTCGCAGTCCGGGAGGAACGACGAGCCGGTCCCCCGGATGCACGGCGACCTCCTCCCCGGTCTCGACATCACGCGCGAGCCGGCCTCCCTGCCGGGATTCGAGGATGACCGATCCGCGGCCGCCGAACGCGACGCGCTGCTCGTCGGCGAACCGCAGCGTCGAGACGGCAGCAGGTCCCCAAACGGCGTCGCCCTCCTGGGTCCAGGAACTGCCCTCGTCGAACGCGATCCGGGATCGCGACGCGACCGTGCTCCACACGAAGGGCCAGGCTGCCGTGGTCTCCAGGGCAATCACGACGAGTGGCGCGGCGAGCCCGACGAGCGCGAGCCCTCCGCCCAGCGCGGTCAGCCGGACCCGGGGGAGGTCGGGCAGCAGGACCGCAACGAGGACCAGGAGGGTCACACCGATCGTCGTCGCACGGGGCCAACCGGCGACCACGCCGATCTCGCGCGCGGCCGCGAGCTGTGCCCAGACGAACAGTCCGGCGACCACCGCTTCGATCGCTCCGAGGAGGGCCCGGCAGCCTCGGGCTTCCGGCCAGCGCGACCGGGCGACCACGGATGCCGTCGCCATCAGGCTTCCGGAGCGGGTCCAGGGGGTGCCCAGCAGGAGCAGCGCGACGATCGTGCCACCGACGACGACGGCGGCCGGCCAGAGGCCTCGAGTGCCGTCGGCCAGCAGCAACGGCGGGAGACCGAGCCAGAGGGCGGGTGAGCCCCATACCACCGCGATCGCGAGCGGGGTGAGCCGCGAAGTCCCGGCAGGGGCGTCGACCGGACGGGGATCCCGGACGCCGCGGCTCAGGGCCACGAGTCCGATAGCCGCGACGGCGACAGCCACCCACCACCCGAGCGCCACGTCGCCCAGGCGAAGGCTCGCGAGACGGTTCGGCGCCAGGAAGAGAGCACCCAGCACGGCCAGAGCGCCGACCGTGACGCCGCTGGCCACGAGGACGCGGCGGCGACACCGGAGGAAATGACGGCGATCGTCGCGTGGGGAGCGGGTGGCGGGCCCCGTCACCGACGCCCGTCCGCGCCTCGCGCCACGCTGGTCAATCAGCGATGACGGCGAAGCCGAGGCGCTTGGACACGTCTCGTGCCGCGGCGCGGACTCGGGGGGCGAGCTCGGACTCGAGGCGCTCGAGCGATAGCCGGAAGGCCGGGCCGCGCACTCCGATGGCGCCCACGACGCGCCTGGCATAGTCGCGGATGGGCGCGGCCAGCCCGCGGACACCCGGCTCGAGCTCCTCGTCCTCCAGAGCCCATTCGCGCTCCACGACGCGGGCGAGCTCGTCGGCGAGCCGCGACGGCTCGGCGAGCGTTCGATCCGTCACGCTCACGGGCGCCGCTCGCTTCCACATCTCCTCGCGCTCCTCCCGGGAGCGGAACGCGAGCTGAGCCTTGCCCAGTGCCGCGGCGTGGGCGGGCAGGCGCCGCCCGAGATGCGGGACCACCCGGACGGGCTGTGTCGTGTCCACCATGTCGACGCCGACGACCCAGGGTCCGTCCAACACCCCCAGGTACGCCGCCTCCGCCGTCACCTGGGCAAGCTGCTCGAGCGCGGACCGGGCCTGGCGGACGAGGCCGAGGTGGTGCGTGAAGATGCTGGCCACCTCGAAAGTCTTCATGCCGAGGCGGTAGTTCCCGCTTTCCCTGGTCTGCTCCACGTAGCCCCGCGTCTCCAGGGTCGCGAGCAGACGGAAGACGTTGTTCTTGTGAAGCTTGAGGCGGCGCGACAACTCCGTCACCCCAAGCTCACCCTCAACCGCCGTGAAGGCTTCGAGGATGTCGAGTGCGCGGCTTACGGACTGGATTAGATAATCAGACTTTGCCTTCTTCATGTCACCAAACAGGAGTCGAGCCTCCAGTCTAAATCGGGCTTATACCTACCGTCAAGAAATGCAGCGCCACATGCAGTTTCCCGCTAAGACCACCGGTCAACACAAACGCCGTTCGACCCTCGGAGACGAGCTACGGGGGGGGCCGAGGTCTGTGTCAGCCTAGCCGACGGCCGGACGGCCCAGCCCGAGGCGTTCGCGACGGTAGCTGTCTCCGAGCACCGCGTCACACCATTCACGGTGCTCGAGGTACCAGGCGACGGTCGCCCGGAGACCATCGTGGAAGTCACGCACCGGGCGCCAACCGAGCTCCGTCCGGAGCCGGGTCGCATCGATCGCGTATCGGCGGTCGTGGCCTGGCCGATCGGCAACGAATGACCGGAGGTCCGAGTACCGGGCGACACCCCGAGCGACGATCGCCGGGTTGCCGGCCGCGGGCCGGAGCGTCTCGAGGGCCGCGCAGATCCCATCCACGATCTGGAGATTCGTCCACTCGTCGCCCGCGCCCACGTTGTACCGACCGCCGGGCACCCCGTGCCGAAGGACGAGGAGCAGCGCCGCGCAGTGATCCTCGACATGGAGCCAGTCGCGCACGTTCCCCCCGTCGCCGTAGATTGGCAGTTGCCGACCCTCGACCGCGTTCAGCGTCATGAGGGGGATCAGCTTCTCCGGATACTGGAAGGGTCCGTAGTTGTTCGAGCAGTTCGTCACCAGCGCGGGCAACCGGTACGTCTCGCAATACGCCCGCACGAGGTGATCGGCGCCCGCTTTCGACGCGGCGTACGGCGAATTGGGAGCGTAGGGGCTCGTCTCTACGAACCGACCCACCGCCCCGAGCGAGCCATACACCTCGTCCGTGGAGACCTGCAGGAACCGGAAGCGGCCCCGCCGGACGGGATCGAGCGTGTCGAGGTGACGGCGCGCGGCGTCCAGCAGCTCGAACGTGCCGACCAAGTTGGTCTCGACGAATGGGCCCGGCCCGTCGATCGAGCGGTCCACGTGGGTCTCGGCGGCCAAGTTGACGACCGCGTCCGGGCGGTGCTCACGGAGCAGCGTCTCGACCGCCGTCGGATCCCCGATGTCGCCCTGGACGAACGTGAGCCGCGGGCTCGAGCGGACATCGGCGAGGGTTGCGAGGTTGCCCGCGTAGGTGAGGCGATCGAGGACGACGACCCGCGCCTCGGTGCACGCGAGCAGGTGCCGGACGAAGTTCGACCCGATGAACCCGGCGCCGCCCGTGACGAGGACCGATTCCATCAGGACCAGTGTACCCCGCCGGCTCCGCCCCGATCCACCGACGCCCGCGTGGTAGAGTGGCTCTCGCAGCAACACATCTCACCCACGGGGAGCGCTCATGGCCGACGTCCGGAGAATCCTGGTGGTCGTGGCTCATCCCGACGACGCGGAGTTCGGCTGCGCGGGCAGCGTCGCACGCTGGGTGGCGGACGGGTGCGAGGTGTTCTACTGCCTCTTCACGAGCGGCGATCGCGGCTCCGACGACCCCACGATGACGCCGGACCGACTGGCCACGATGCGCGAGGCGGAGCAGCGCGCGGCCGCCCGCGTCCTCGACGTGAAGGACATCGCCTTCCTCCGCTATCCGGACGGCGAGCTGGAAGACACGCGCGAGGCGCGCCGGGACATCGTCCGCGAGATCCGTCGCCTCCGCCCTGACCGCATCGTCACGCAGAACCCGTTCCCGAGCTTGAACCCCTACTCCGGCCACCGCGACCACCGGCACGCCGGGCGGCTCACGCTCGATGCGGTCTATCCCTACGCCCGCGACCCGATGCACTTCCCCGAGCTGCTCAGGGAGGGCTGGGAGCCCCACAAGGTGCGGGAGGTCTATCTCATGGGTCATCCGGAGCCGGACGTCGTCCTCGACATCACGGGGACCATGGATCGGAAGCTGGAGGCCCTGAGGTGCCACGTGAGCCAGCTCCGGGACTTCGCTGGCGCCGAGGGACGGGTGCGCGAGCGTGCGGCCGACCTTGGCAAGCCGCATGGATACACGTCCGCCGAGGCCTTCCGGAGCATCGAGCTCCCGCGGTAGGGCGGGCGCGCGGCTTCTCCTCGCTGTCGCCGTCGCGGCGACGGCCGGCGTCGCCTGGACGGCTCGCGCCGCCGACCCCGTGCCGGAGGCCGCGAGGCTTCTCGGGTGGGTCCGTGACCTGAGCGACCCGGCCATGGAAGGGCGCGCGGCCGGCACCCTCGGGGCCGACCGCGCAGCAGCCTACCTGGCGGCCGAGTTCCGGCGTCTGGGGCTTCGCCCGGCCGGCGACGCGGGTGATTTCCTCCAGCGATTCGAGGTGCTGACGGGTGTACGGCTCGCGGCCGGCGCCGGCATCGAGGTGACGGCTCCCGGAGCGGCTCCGCGCAGCTTCCCCGGCGGGACAGCGTTCCTTCCGTTCACGTTCTCGGCTGACGGCGACGTCACGGGCGACGCGGCGTTCGCCGGCTACGGGATCACCGCTCTTCCGCTCAGCTACGACGACTACGCCGGGCTCGACGTTCGGGGCAAGGTGGTCCTGGTGATGACCGGCGAGCCGCGCGAGACCGATCCCCTGGGACCGTTCCGGCCCGCCGAGCACTTCCACTACACGGAGCTCCGACACAAGGTGCTCAACGCGCGCGAGCACGGCGCCGCAGCCGTCGTCGTCGTGGAGAATCCGGCGCGAGGCGACCGGCTGGCCACGCTCCGCGGCGCGACTCCCTCGTGGGGCATCGTGGCAGTCTCGGCCCGGCGGGAGGTCGCCGACGCCCTGCTGGGCCCCGTGGGCCTTGACCTCGCCACCTTGCGTGCCCAGATCGATCAGGGACGCGCGCCCGCGTCGCGCCTGCTGTCCGGGGTGCGGGTGCGGGTCCGGTCAACGCTCCTCCGCGACCGGGGAACCACCGCGAACGTCGTGGGTATGCTGCCGGGCACTGATCCGGCCCTCGCCGCCGAGGCGGTCGTGGTCGGAGCCCACTACGACCACCTCGGGCGCGGCAGCCCGTTCTCGCTCGCCCCGGATCGTGGCGACACGATCCACCCCGGAGCGGACGACAACGCCTCGGGCACAGCCGCGCTCCTCGGGCTCGCCGAGACCCTGAGCCGGGCGGGGGCCGCTCGTCGGAGTGTGGTCTTCGTCGCGTTTTCGGCCGAAGAGCTCGGCCTTATCGGGTCTATGCACTACGTGAGCCAGCCCGCGGTGCCGCTCCACCATACGGTCGCGATGGTGAACCTCGACAGCGTGGGCCGCCTCCGCGACGGGCGCCTGCACGCGATGGGCGTCGATACGGGTCAGGGACTGCGCGCTCTGGTGGAGCAGGCCGCTCAGGGGATGGCGGCGCAGCTCACCCTGCGCGGTGACGGCGTCGGGCCGTCCGACCATACCGCCTTTCTGAACCGTGAGCGGCCCGTGGTGTTCTTCTTCACCGGCCCGCACGGGGACTACCACCGTCCGAGCGACACCTGGGACAAGATCGACGCCGACGGATTGCTCACGGTCACGACGGTCGCCTACCGGGTCGTCCGGGCGCTGGCCGACCGGGACGATCGGCCGACCTTCGTGCGCGTGCCGGGCGGCCCGCCGCGCGCCGGCGCCGGAGGGACCGGCTACGGTCCCTACTTCGGCGCAATCCCTGAGTTCGGTGAATCGACTCGCCCCGGAGTTCGGTTGGGCGGCGTGCGCCCCGGCAGCCCCGCGGACCGCGCGGGGCTCCAGGCCGGCGATGTCATCGTGCGGTTCGCGGGCGTGAGCGTCCGGACCCTGGACGATCTCGTCTTCGCCCTTCGGGGCCGACGGCCGGGCGAGACCATCGAGGTCACCTACGTCCGCGACGGCGCCGAGCGAGCTTCCGAGGCGACCCTGGAGGAGCGACGATGAACTCCCGGGCGGCGACCGAGGCCGGCTGACGTGCTGAGCCGATCCCTCGACCGCCGGACGCTGCTGCGCTTCGGTCTGGCCGGGGCCGCGGTGGCCTTGCGAGAGCACCTGGCGGCGCGGCGGGCACGCAGCGAGACCAGCCGCGCCGGGCCGCCGCCGGACTCGCGCGAGCGCCACGTCGGTGACCTCCGTCAGCTCACATTCGGTGGGCAGAACGCCGAGGCCTACTGGGACCGGACCGGGACGCGGCTGGTTTTTCAGTCGACGCGGCCGCCGTTCGGCTGCGACCAGATCTTCACCATGGGCGCGGACGGCACGGACGCAAGGCTCGTGTCCACGGGCCGCGGGCGCACGACGTGCGCGTTCTTCTTCCCGGACGGGGCGCGGCTCCTCTACGCCTCCACGCACGGCGCGGGCGCGGAGTGCCCGCCCCCGCCCGACCGCTCGCGCGGCTACGTGTGGCCGCTCTACGACTACGACCTCCACGCGTGCGCCGTCGACGGAACTGATCTCCTCCCGCTCGTCGTCTCCCCGGGCTACAACGCCGAGGGCACGATCGCCCCCGACGGCCGGATCGTCTTCACGTCGACGCGCGACGGTGACCTCGACCTCTACGTCGCGACGGCCGACGGCGGGTTCGTGCAGCGGCTCACGGACCGGCCGGGCTACGACGGCGGCCCGTTCTTCTCCTGGGACGGCCGGCACATTGTCTGGCGAGCCTGGCACCCCGGCGACGGCGCCGAGTTGGCCGAGTACCGGACGCTCCTCGGCCAGCGACTGGTCCGTCCGAGCCGGGCGGAGATCTTCGTGATGGCCGCCGACGGCACCGGGATGCGCCAGGTCACGTCCAACGGGGCCGCGAACTGGGCGCCCTGCCTCCATCCGGACGGCGAGCGGATCGTGTTCTCGTCGAACCTTCACGATCCGGGCCGGTTCGACTTCGCGCTCTACCTCGTGCGGCGGGACGGGCACGGGCTCGAACGCCTTACCTACACCGAGTCGTTCGCCTCGTTCCCGATGTTCTCGCCGGACGGTCGCCGCCTGGTCTTCTGCTCGAGCCGCGGCGCTCGGGCTCCGCGCGAGTTCAACGTCTTCGTCGCCGACTGGGTGGACTAGAGTCGGTCACGCGGGCTCGCCCGGCGCGGGCAGCCGGCGGCAGATTGGCGGCCATCGCGCCCATGCGGGGTGCCCCAAGTCGGCCTGGCCGGGCGTGGCCGGTGTTAAAATTCGCCTCACACATGACGCGAGCCGCAGGGTCCGGAACGACACCGCCTCCGCCGTGGCGGCCAGCCGAGGCGCCGACCTTGCCGGTCCTCATCCAGCAGCGCGCGGAGGCCGAGCCGGAGGGGCTTTACCTCACGCTCTTCGGCACTCCGCTGACAGCCGGGCGGCTCCACGCGACGAGCCTCCGCTACGCCGGAGCGCTCCGGGAGCGGAGCCTGGGGCCCGGCGACAAGGTGGCCATCATTCTCCCGACGTGCGAGGAGTTCTTCTTCGCCTTCTTCGGCGCCCTCGCAATCGGCGCCGTGCCGGTGCCCCTCTACCCGACGCTCGATCCCGAGCTGAAAGCCCGGGTTCTCAAGAGCTGTGAGGCCCGCGCCGTCGTCACCATCGACTGGTTCCGCGCCGACATCGAGACCGCGCTGGCCGAAGCGCCTGACGCTCGGCATCTCCTGACCCCCGACGCCCTCGAGACGGGGACCCCGGTTCCCGCGCCGATCCGCGCCGCCGAGGACGCCGTCTGCTTCCTCCAGTACACCTCCGGCAGCACCTCCACGCCGCGCGGCGTCGTGCTCAGCCACGACAACGTGCTGGCGACCGTTCGGATGATGGTCGAGGCGGTGGCAGTGAGGGCGAGCGACCGACTCGTGAGCTGGCTACCCCTCTATCACGACATGGGTCTCATCGGCCTCGCGTTCGGGGCGCTTTACACGGGCGCAAGGCTCACCCTCCTCCCGCCAGACCTCCGGAATCCTCGCGCGTGGCTCGAGGCCGTCACCGAGCAGCGGGCCCACGTCACCGTGTCCCCGGACTTCGGCTACCGGAACTGCGTCCGCCACATCCACGACACCACGGGCCTCGATCTCACGAGCCTGCGCATGGCGCTCTCGGGGGCGGAGCCGGTACGGCTGTCGACGATCCGCGCATTCCAGGAGCGCTTCGGCGTCGGCGACATCTTCGCGCCGGCGTACGGGCTTGCCGAGGCGACGCTGGCGGTGGCCGTCTGGCCGCACGGGCAGCCCGTGCGTGTCGATCCGACCGGGAGCTTCGTCTCGGTGGGACGCCCCTGCACGGGGGTGCGGGTCGAGATCGCCGGCCCTGAGGGCAGCGGGCGCGCGCGTCCTGGCGAGGTGGGCGAGATCCTGGTCCAGAGCCCCGGCGTGATGCAAGGCTACTACCACGACCCGGAGGCGACGGCGCGCTCTCTCCGCGATGGGTGGCTCCACACCGGCGACCTGGGGTTCGTGGACGCGGAGGGATACCTCTTCGTCACGGGACGGATGAAGGACGTCATCATCGTCCGCGGCCAGAACGTCGTCCCGTCCGACATCGAGGAAGCCGCGGACCACGTCGCCGGCGTCCGATATTCGGCCGCCATCGGGGTCGAGAGCGAGCGCACGGGCACCCAGCGCCTGCACGTGGTCGCCGAGGTGCGGGCCGACGGGCTGGCGTCCGAGGACCTCTCCCGCATTGCCCACGACGTGACGCAGGCCGTCCGCCACCGGAGCGGACTCAGGCCCGCGCGCGTCCTCCTCGTCCAGCCGCAGACGATCCCCAAGACGTCGAGCGGCAAGATCCAGCGGGCCGCGCTCGCCGCCATGGTCGCCGAGGGGCGTCTGGCCGACAGGGTCCTCCATCACACGGGAGCAACCGGACACGAGCCGGACGGGCTCAGCGACCGTCATTGATCGCCGACCGAGCGGGCGGCCCGCGCCGATGAGCGACGGAAGACCGACGTGAAAGTCGACATGACGATCGCGATCGACGATCTGCGCGACGTGCCCGCTTTGGCCCGGGAGGCGGAGGCGCTCGGTGTCGACGGGCTCTGGACCGCGGAGACGCGGCACGACCCGTTCCTGCCCCTCGCGCTGGCTGCGGAGCACACGCGCCGCGTGAGCCTCGGCACGGCGATCGCGGTCGCCTTTCCCCGGAGCCCCACCGTGGTCGCGCACACGGCGTGGGATCTCCAGGCGAGCTCGGGCGGACGCCTGGTCCTCGGCCTCGGCACCCAGGTGAAGGGCCACATCGAGCGGAGGTTCTCCGTCAAGTGGACTGCCCCAGGACCGCGGCTCCGCGAGTACATCCTCGCCCTCCGGGCGCTCTGGGAGGCGTGGCAGACCCGGGGACCGGTGAGCGTCCGGGGCGAGCACTACACGATCACGCTCACGACCCCGTTCTTCGCCCCGGGGCCGATCGAGCACCCGCGCATCCCGATCTACATCGCCGCGGTCAACGCCTACAACCTCCGGCTCGCCGGGGAGCTCTGCGAGGGGGTGCATCTGCATCCGTTCCACTCGGTGAAGTACCTGCGGGACTTCGCCCTCCCGAATATCGAGGCGGGGCTCGCCAAGGGCGGCCGGGGCCGGGACGCCGTCGAGCTGGCATGCTCGGTCTTCATGATCACGGGCCGCGACGCCGAGGACGTCGTGCGCGCCCGCGAGCACGCCCGAGCCCAAATCGCGTTCTACGCGTCGACCCGGACCTACGAGCCCGTCCTGGCCGCACACGGATGGGAGGACCTGACGCCGAGGCTCCACCGGAAGTCGGTGGAGGGCGACTGGGCAGGCATGGCGGCGCTGATCACGGACGAGATGCTCAGGGCCTTCGCGGTGGAGGCGCCGCTCGACGATCTCCGGGCCGCGATTGACGAGCGCTACGGAGGACTGCTCGACCGGATCGCGCCGTACGTCGCGCTCGAGCACCGCACATCGGCAGAGGACCTGCGGCGGTTCGCGGCAGTGCTGTGCGGCCGACCCTGAACGGCCGCGGCAGCGCGCTGTCGCCTCGGCCGCCGCCTCCTCGACCGCCTCAGGTCGCGAGCTTGTTGGCCGCGTCGAGGGCGGCCACCTTGTAGCACTCGGCCAGGGTCGGGTAGTTGAAGACGGTCCGCATGAAGTAGTCGAGGCCGCCACCGAGCCCGAGCACGGCCTGCCCGATGTGGATCAGCTCCGTGGCCCCGGTACCGATCGCGTGGGCGCCGAGAAGCCGCCGGTCCTCGCGGTGGAAGAGCATCTTGAACAGCCCGCTGTCGTCGCCCAGGATCTGGCCACGCGCGATCTCACGGTACCGGGCGACCCCGGTCTCGTAGGGGGTCTTCGCCGCGGTCAGCTCCTGTTCCGTCGCGCCGACCATGGAGATCTCCGGGATGGAGTAGATCCCCACGGGGAAGTGCGGCGCCATGAGCCCGGCGGCGAGGCCGAACGCGTGACAGGCCGCCAGCCGCCCCTGCTCGCTGGACGTCGCCGCCAGGCTTGGATACCCGATCACGTCCCCGGCCGCGTAGATGTGCGGGACCGCGGTTCGGAAGTTCGCGTCCACGCCGAGCCGGCCTTGATCATCGGCCGCGAGTCCGGCCGCAGCGAGGTTCAGCGCCCCGGTCGCCCCCGTGCGGCCCGCCGAGAAAAGGACGAGGTCGGAGACGATCCGCTTCCCCGACTCGAGGAAGAGCACGCCGCGCCGCGGCAGGCCCTCCGAGACCTGGAAGCGCTCCACGGTCTCGCCGAATCGAAACGTGACGTCCCGATTCCGCATCTGGTGGATCAGCTCATCGACGATCTCCCGGTCCACGAAATCGAGGGGCCGGTCCCGGCGCTCGACCAGCGTCACCTCGATTCCGAGCGCGGCGAAGATCGAGGCGTACTCGATCCCGACGACGCCGGCGCCGACCACGGTCATCCCCCGCGGCAGACGCTTGAGGTGGACGATGTCGTCGCTGGTGATCGCGATCTCGCCGTCGATCACGGCTCCCGGGGGAAGGACGGCGCGCGTGCCGACGGCGACCACGACGGTGCCGGTCCGCACTACGCGGAAGCCCGACTCCGACCGGACGAGGAGCGTGTGGGGATCCTGGAACGCGGCCTCGCCCCGGATCACGGTCACGTCGTTGCGGCGGAGCTGGTCGTCCACGACCTTGATCTCCCGGCGCACGACGTCGCTGACGCGCGCAAGGAGTTCCGCCGCGGTGGGACGGGCGCCGGGCCTGGGCGCCTCGCTCATCGCCCACACCGCCTCACGGAAGGTCTTGCTCGGGATCGTCCCGGTCTCGACGCAGAGGCCGCCGACGTACCGGTTCTTCTCGATGACGGCGGCCCGCTTGCCCAGCTTGGCGGCCTGGACGGCGGCGCGCTGGCCCGCGGGGCCGCTCCCGATCGCCACCAGGTCGAACTCGTAGGTCTCGCTCATCGTCCCCGCACTCTACCCGATCCGGCGGCAGGCAAGCGGCCGTCGCGCAGACCGGTTAGCGGGATCCCAGGGCCTCCTGCATGGCCGGCGTGTCGATGTACACCTCGAGCCGCGTGATCCGGCCGTCCCGGACGGTCCACACGTGGACGACGGCCAGGTCGAAGGCGACACCGCGCTCCCGGGTGCGGCCGCGCGTCCGCCCCACCGCCGCCACGTGGTCGTCGGCGTCGATGAAGCGCTCGATGCTGACGGCGGAGTCGATCGTCGCGACGACCCGCCCAAAGAACTCCCGCGCCCCCGCGTGTCCGCGGTAGTGTCCGCCCCAGGGCACGAGGGCGGTCTGCTGCAGCTCGACCTCCGGGTGAAGCCGCGCGAGAACGGCCGGGACGTCCCGTCGCGCGAACGCCTCGTAGAGCTCCTGGACGAGCGTCAGGTTCGAGACGTACACGGCGCGACGCCTACCGCGTCACGCCAGCGTCACGCCGGCCTTCTGCCAGTCGTCGAGGAAGCGCTTGAGGCCGATGTCAGTCAGCGGGTGCTTGATCAGCTGCTGGAAGACGGCGAACGGCAGGGTCGCCACGTCCGCGCCGGCCAGCGCCGCGTCCACGACGTGAAGCGGATTCCGCAGCGACGCCGCGAGAATCTTCGTCTCGAAGCCGTAGTTGTCGTAGATCTTCCGGATCGTCCGGATCAGGTCCATGCCGACGTGCGAGATGTCGTCAAGCCGTCCGAGGAACGGGCTGACATAGGTCGCCCCCCCCTTCGCGACGAGCAACGCCTGGCTCGCCGAGAAGCAGAGCGTCAGATTCGTCCTGAGACCCTCGCCCCGGAGGACGCGGAGCGCCTTCAGGCCCTCGACCGTCGTCGGCAGCTTCACGACGACGTTCGGGGCGATCTTGCCCAGCTCGCGCCCCTGCTGGACCATCCCGTCGGTGTCCGTGGCGACCACCTCGAGGCTCACGGGACCGTCGACGATCCGGCAGATCTCGTCCACCAGGTCGCGAAACGGCCGCTTCTCCTTCGCGACCAGCGACGGATTGGTGGTGACGCCGTCGAGGAGGCCCATGGCCGTGGCCTCACGGAGCTCGCTCACGCTGCCGGTGTCCAGAAAGATCTTCATGGCCTTCCCCCATCTGTCCTCAACGGCCCGAACGCCGGGCCGGTCCGACCTCCGACGCTCTGTGGGCGGCGGCCGGTTCGCCCGCCTCCGCCCGCTCGAGGCGGACCCGCGTGCCGGCGCGGACGGCTTTGAACACCGTGGGATCCCCCTCGATGCGTCCGACGACGTTGACGGGGCTCGCCGGACGACATTCGTCCCCGCGACTGGCCGGCGTGGGTCCGAAGAAGATGCAGAACGCCCGGCCCGGCGGCCAGTATCCAAGATCCCCGAGCGCGACGACCGCTTGCGCCTCGTCCTCTGGAAGGTTCACCGGCACCGGGAAGTAGATCTCGTCTCCCCAGGTCTGGGCGGCCGCCTCGATCGGAAGCGCGGCCCAGACCGCTCGCGCCGTCCGCGAGTCGTCCAGCGTTGCCCGCGCCGACACCGAGCCCGCCACGATCCGGAGCGTCTTCGTCACGAGGCCAGTGTACCGCCGCGTGGCGCACCGCGGCAACTCGCGGGGTTGGCCGTCGCGGGGTCGGCCGTCGCGGGGTCGGCCGCGCGCGGGGCTGGCGCGTGACGTGACGACCTGCACCCCGCCTGTCCGGCCGGCATCGACGCCGGTGAGCCGGCCGCCGGTTGACCACGATGGAGCAGGCCCCTACCATGACGGGACCGAGATCGTCGGCCACCGTCGCATCTTCGAGGAGAAGCCATGCCGCTCGACCAGCTGACCGCGGAACCCACCGAGCTTCTCCGGACCATGATCCGGAACGCCTGCGTCAACGACGACACGATCGGGTCAGGGCAGGAGATCCGGAACGTGGCGGCGCTGGAGGACTACTTCGCGGGCTCCGGCCTCACGTGCCGGCGGTTCGAGGCCGCGCCGGGGCGGGCGAGCCTGGTCACGCGCATCGAGGGACGCGACCGCACGGCGCCGACGCTTCTCCTGATGGGACACACCGATGTCGTCCCGGCGAACCCGGTCGGCTGGCGCCGAGACCCGTTCGGCGGTGACCTTGTCGACGGCATCGTCTGGGGTCGTGGGGCGACGGACATGCTCAACCTCACGGCGACCATGGCCGTCGCCACGCGGCGCCTGGCCGTATCCGGATTCCGGCCGCGCGGCACGCTGATCTACCTCGCGGTCGCCGACGAGGAGGCCGGCGGGCTCTACGGCGCACAGCACCTCACGACCCAGGCTCTCGACGCGGTCCGTGCGGATTACGTCATCACGGAGAGCGGCGGGGTGCCGGTGCCGACGCCCTCCGGTCCCGGCCTGCCGCTCACGGTGGGCGAGAAGGGCGTCAACTGGCGGCGGATCGTGGTCCACGGCACGCCCGGGCACGGGTCGCGGCCGTTTCGCTCGGACAACGCGCTCGTGACCGCGGCCGAGCTGGTGCGGCGGATCGCGGCGTATCAGCCGAAGGCGCGCATCCTGGACGTCTGGCGCCGCTACGTGGAGGCCGTCCAGCCCGACCGGGAGCTGGCCGCCGCGCTGACCGATCCCGAGCGCGTGCTGGACACCGCGGCGCGCATGGAGAGCCTCGGCCTCGCCCAGATGGCCCACGCCTCGACCCACACCACGTTCTCGCCGAACCTGGTGCGGGGCGGGAGCAAGGTGAACACGGTGCCGGATCGCGTGGAGATCGACGTGGACATCCGCGCCCTGCCGGGCGTGACCCCGGTCGACGTGGACGTGATGCTCGACGAGGCTCTCGGCGACCTCCGGGCCCGCGTGACCGTGGAATCCGTCGGCCGCGAGGAGGGGTCGCTCAGCCCGCACGACACCCCCCTGATCGACACGCTGAAGCGCGTGACCCGGGCGCTCGTCCCCGGGAGCCACGTCGTGCCGCGTCTCACCGTTGGCGCGACCGATGCGCGCTTCTTCCGGCTACAGGGCGTTCCGGCGTACGGGTTCGGACTCCACTCCGAGCGCATCCCCCACGCGGAGTATCCGCTCATGTTCCACGGCAACAATGAGCGGGTCGACGTGGACAGCCTCCGGCTATCGGCCGAGATGTGGGAAGCGCTCTGCCGCGAGTTCCTCGGTTGAGCCAGGGCACCGAGCAGTCATGACGACGACTCCCACGTTGCGCAGCCAGCGCTGGTTTGGCGGCCCCGGCGGGGACGGGAAACCGGACGAGCCGACGAGCCACTGATGGACGGGAGGATCACCATGTCGGGAGATCACAGCCGCGCCCCGCACGGGCGCGCGTTCCGGCCGACCGTGATGGGCGGCCGCGGCTGCGTGGCGGCCGCCCATCCCCTTGCCGCCATGGCGGGGATCGAGATCCTGCTTCAGGGGGGCTCGGCCATCGACGCCGCGGTGGCGACATCCTTTGCCCTCCACGTCGTCGAGCCGTACATGTCCGGGCCGGGCGGCGTGGCAACCCTGCTCGTGTTCCATCGCGGGCGGCGGGAGGCCGTCGTCTCAGCGGGTCGGATGCCGACCGCGGCAGATCCATCGCGCGCGACGGCCGAGGACCTGAAGGCCGGCCCCCGCTCGATCGGCGTGCCCGGGCTTATCGCCGCCACCCTCGGTCTCCACGAGCGCCACGGCAAGATTCCCCGCGCCACCGTCATGACGCCGGCGATCCGCCTCGCGGAGGAGGGCTTCCCCCTCACCGGGAAGAACGTCGAGTTCATCGCGAAGGGGCGACCCCAGCTGTCTCACTCGGCCGAGGCGGAGCGGACGTTCCTCGTCGGTGGCGAGCTGCCGCGCGCCGGGGCGATACTGGTCCAAAAGGACCTCGGTGCCACGCTCCGGCAGATCGCCGATGGCGGCCTCGAGGCCTTCTACCGCGGGCCGATCGCGCGCGCCATCGCCCGCGCGATGGACGCGCAGGGCGGCTGGGTGACGGAGGCGGACCTCGCCACCTACCGACCGACGTGGGGCACGCCGCTCGCCGTCGACTTCCGCGGCCACGAGGTCTGCGTCCCGCCTCCACCGACGAACGCTCTTCAGTCCGTCCAGACGCTCCAGCTCCTCGAGGGATTCGATTTGAGAGGCATGGGGCACAACTCGGTCGAGTATCTGCACCACTTCATCGAGGCGGCCAAGATCGCCTCGGCGGACCGGGTCGGGCTCGACGTGCTGCGGCCGGACGCCCCCATCGCGGGGCTCATCTCCCCCGCCTACGCCGCGACCCGGCGGACGCTGATCGACCCGACGCGGGCGGGCGTCTCCGGCGGCGAGCGGTGGAGCGCGGAGCGTCTCGCCGGCGAGATCCTGCCCGGGCATCCAGCTGACTTCGCGAGGGAGCACACCACGCACTTCGCGGTCGCCGACGTGGACGGCACCGTGGTCACGGTTACCCAGACGCTCGGCAGCCCCTTCGGCTCCGGTGTGATGGTTCCGGGCACCGGCATGCTGCTCAACAACCTCCTCATGTGGGCGGATGTCGATCCCCGCAGTCCGGCCGCCCTCCGGAGCGGGGCGGCGATGCAGACGCGCATGGCGCCGACGCAGGTCTTCCGCGACGGGACCTTCCTCCTGTCGATCGGCACGCCGGGCTCGTACGGCATCCTCCAGACCACGCCACAGATGCTGCTCAACGTGATCGAGTTCGGGATGACCGTCCAGGAAGCGATCGAGGCGCCGCGCGTGCGCGCGTACCGGGACCGCCTGGTGGACGTCGAAGGGCGCGTCCCGGCCGAGACGCGCGATGGACTGACCGCGCGCGGCCACCAGCTCAACGTGATCGAGGACTGGTCGTGGGTCGTCGGGGGAGGCCAAGGCATCCGGCGCGATCCCGAGTCCGGCGCGCTCCAAGGCGGGGCCGATCCGCGACGCGACGGCTACGCGCTGGCGCTCTAGGCGATCGCCATGCGAGGAGTCGAGGCCTGATCGGAGGACGGAGGGATGACGGTGGCCATCGAGGACGTGAAGCGGATCCTTGTGGTCGGGGCCGGTCAGATGGGGGCCCAGATCGCGATGCAGGCGGCTCTCCACGGCTACATGGTCACCCTGACCGACCTCTCGACCGCCATTCTCGAGAAGGCCATGTCGGGCAATCGCGGTCACCTCGAGCGCCGGGTGGCCAAGGGACAGATGAGCCGGGGTGAGATGGAGGCGGCGGTCGGGAGCGTGCGCCTGGAGCCGGACCTCGACCGGGCGGCCAGGGACGCCGACTTCGTGATCGAGGCGATCGTCGAGCGGCTCGATCCGAAGAAGGAGTGCTTCGCGCGTCTCGACCGGGCCGCCCCGCGCCATGCAATCCTGGCGACGAACTCGTCGACGCTCGGGAACTCGCTCCTCGCCCCCGCGACGACGCGGCCCGCTCAGTGCGTCAACATGCACTTCTTCTTTCCGCCGCTCGTCATGCGGCTGGTCGAGGTCGTCAAGGGCCAGTGGACGTCCGAGACGACCCTCGACACGACCGCGCAGCTCGTGCGCCGCATCGGCCGCGAGCCGGTCGTGCTGCGGCAGGAGCTGCCCGGCTTCCTGGTCAACCGGATCCTCCGCGCGATCAGCAACGAGGCGTACTTCCTGCTCGACCAGGGCGTCGCGCCGTTCTGGGAGATCGACAAGGCCGTCGAGCTGGGCCTCAACTTCCCGATGGGTCCCTTCCGGCTCGGCGACCTGTCCGGCCTCGACATCGGCTACAGCGCCCGGCTCGAGACCTACGCATCCACGCATGACCCCAGGGATCGGCCGCCCGCCGAGCTCGAGAAGCGGGTCAAGCGCGGCGATCTGGGCCGGAAGACCGGCAAGGGCTTCTACGACTACGGGAAGACGCCCCCCGAACCGGTGCGCGACTGAGCACAGCACCCGCCGAGCCAGCCTCAGCGAAGAGACGCCCGGGGTGCGGGCGAGATGGACTTCCCGCCCGCGGCCCCGGGCTCGCGGCTCTTAGCGCGGCTGGGCGCTTGCGCCGCTCGGCGCGCCGGCGGTCGACCCGCCGAGGCGGAGCCAGACCCGGCTCGCGACGGCCTTGTCGCCCTGCATCTGGTAGCCGACCGTCACGGCATCCCCCACCCTGAGATCCTTCGCAGCGAGCGGCCGCCCGAGCCGCTGGATCTGCGTCTGACCGTCCAGCACGAACGCGCTCGGACCGGCACTCGGCCCCGAGGTAGTCTGTCCGAGATCGATCACGAGTCGGCTGTCGGCGACCGCCTTCACCACCCCCCGCGCGATGCTGAGGGGCACCCGGGCAGGATTTTGGACCGTCGCCGGGGCCGCGGGCGCCGCGGGTCTCGCCGCGGGCGGTGTCGGGGTTTGGGCGGACGCGACCGGCGCGGCCAGTGCCACGCCGGCGAGCACTGCAGCGAGACGAGTCCGAACTGAGCGCATCGAGCACCTCCATCTGTGAGGGTTCACCTGAGAGAGTTCACCGCTGCACCTTGGCAGTGCGATGCGCATGCCAGTCCGCGGCGGACGCGATCCCCGCGTCTCGCATCGAGAGCGGGCGGCGGTTCAACTGATCCGGCGCGGGCTTCGCACACGTGCGTGCTCGAGGAATCCCGAGCGATCCGGCCAGTGCCCGGGTGGCGCCGTCTCCTCATGGAGACCCGTCGTATCGCGCTCTGAACGAAGGCTGTGCGGCTGCTGCACCACGAGCCGCCGAGAGGTCTGGTACCGGGCGGTCGAGGCGGCTCACCGGAACCGGGGGTCGAGGATCGAACGGGGCCCCGCGCCCGGTTGAGCCGGCGGCGACAAATCTCGGGCGCCGGGCCCGGCGCCGCGCCCCGCTTTCCGGCGAGCGCCCGGCGCTCGCTAGCTGCCGATGCGTGTCAGCGCGCGGATGGCCGGCTGGTAGCCGGGGTAGAGGGCGACCGCCCGATTGAACGCGCCGCGCGCGTCCCCCCGCCGCCCCTGCGCGGCGAGCAGGTAGCCCTGGAGTGTCGCGAACTGCGCCTGGTCGGCCAGCTGAATCGCCGCCTCGACCTCGCGCTGCGACTCGGCGAGCTTCTGCCTCACGACGCTGTCCTGCTTCTGCTCGTTCGCACGAACGGCCTGCGCGAACGCCTGGAGCGCCCGATCGTACCGAGCATAGGCGGGCGCCAGACGACGGACGGGCTCGCTCTGGCGGAGCCACCGGTCGGCGTGGCGCCCGTCGCCTTCGATCCGGACCTCACCAGGCGGGAGCGTCTCGACGTAGGCCTGGAGCTCCGCGACCCGCTCCTCGTGCCGCGGATGCGTGGAAAGGATCTGCGACATGGCCGACGGATCGCCCCGGCGCTGGCCGAGGTTGGCGAGGTGCGCGTCGATGGCGCGGTTCAGGACCTCGTGGGATCGGACGGCCTCGCCTGGATCGTAGCCGGCGCGCGCCATGTAGAGCGCGCCGAGCTGGTCGGCCTGCAGCTCCTGGCTGCGGTCATAGCTGAGCAGGAGCAGCTGGGTGCCGGCGCCCGCGGCACCGACCGCCACACTGCCGAGGCTGCCGAGGCCCGCGACGTCGGCGGCAACGCCGAGAATCCCGAGGCCCGTGCTTCCCAGCGTCGAACGACTCTGGCGCGCTGCACTGTGCCGCGCAGCGACGTGTCCCATCTCATGGCCCATCACGAAGGCGAACTGGGCCTCGTTCTCGAGGTGCTGGAGCAGGCCGCGGTTCATGGCCGTATGCCCGGGGATCGCCCACGCGTTCGGTTCCGAAGCGCTCTCGAGCGTGAAGTCCACTGGCAGGTTCGAGCGATGGGAGACCTGGTGGAGCTTGTGCACGATCCCGTTCAGGTAGCCCTGCGTCGCCGAATCGATCCGCAGCGGGCCACCCTGCTGCCACGCCAGCTCGCTGAACGCCTTCCTGCCGAGCTCGAGCTCCTCCTCCTCCGAGAGGAGCATCACCTCGGAGCGGCCCGTCACGGGGTTGGTCGCGCAGGCGGAGGCCAGGCCCCCGAGCGCGGCGGCCCCGAGCCCGCCCAGGAGACAGCGTCGGGACACTCCGGCGGACGGGTCGCTCAGAAACGGTCGCATACTCCATGTGTCGCGCCATCCGAGGCCGCTGTCAAGCGAGAGCCGTGCGGGAGAGCCGTGAGGGCTCACGCGGCGGGGGCCGCCGGGCCGAGCGCTTCCTGGACTCCTTTGAGTGGAGGGTTACCTTTCCGATCCTTCCAGGGCCGGAGCTCCGAGGCTAAACTGCAAGCACCGCCCCGCGAGGGGCCAGCGTCTTCGAGGCCGGGGGTCAGGAGCGTCCCCGCTCGAGGCAGGAGCGCGAACCATGCACACGAGCGAGGTCTTCGTCGGTGGCCAGTGGCGGTCGCCCGCGTCCGGCGAGACGTATCCCACGATCAATCCCGCCAACGAGGAGGTGAGCGCCCAGGTCGCGAAGGGCGACGAGCGGGACGTCGACGTCGCCGTCCAGGCCGCCCGGCGCGCCTTTGACCACGGCCCGTGGCCCCGGATGGCCGCGGCCGAACGAGCGCGAGTCCTCTGGAAGCTTGCCGACCTGATCAGCGCCAATCTCGACGAAATGGCCCGCCTCGAGAGCGTCAACACCGGCAAGACGCTCTTTGACTCCGGCAAGGTGGAGATCCCGTTCGCCACGGAGGTCTTCCGCTACTACGCCGGCTGGACGACGAAGATCCACGGGGAGACCCTGAACCTGCGCGAGGGCGCCTTCACCTTCACGCTCCGCCAGGCCCTCGGCGTGGTCGGCGCGATCGTCCCGTGGAACTTCCCATTCCTGTTGGCCTCCTGGAAGATCGCCCCGGCGCTGGCGGTCGGAAACACGGTCGTCCTCAAGCCAGCCTCCCTCACACCCCTGACGGCGCTTCGATTCGCCGAGCTCACCCAGGAGGCCGGTCTCCCCGAGGGCGTGTTCAACGTGGTGCCGGGGCCGGGCAGCCAGGTGGGGATGGCGCTCGTCCGACACCCTGGCGTCGACAAGATCGCCTTCACGGGATCGACCGACGTCGGCAAGGGCATCATGCGCGAGGCCGCTGGGTCCCTAAAGCGCGTGTCCCTGGAGCTTGGAGGAAAGTCCCCCAACGTCGTCTTCGCGGACGCGGACATGGAAGCGGCGCTCCGGGGGGCGATAACGGGAATCTTCTACAACAAGGGCGAGGTCTGCGCGGCCGGGTCGCGGCTCCTTGTGGAGCAGCGTGTCCACGACGAGTTCGTCGGGAAGCTCGTCGAGCGCGTCAAAGGGCTCAAGGTCGGCGACCCTTTGGACAAGGGAACGCGGATGGGCCCCGTGGTCTCGGCCCACCAGCTCGAGACGGTGCTGAGCTACGTCGAGGCGGGACGGCGGGAGGGGGCAACACTGGCGGCCGGCGGCGAGCGCGTTCGGGTGGGCGACGGTCGCGGGTACTACCTCCAGCCCACGGTCTTCACGGGAGTGTCGAACGCCATGCGCATCGCCCGTGAAGAGATCTTCGGGCCGGTCCTTTCGGTCATCCCGTTCAAGGACGCCGACGAGGCCGTGGCCCAGGGGAACGAGACCTTCTACGGCCTCGCCGCCGCCGTGTGGACGCGGGACGTCGGGAAGGCCCTCCGCATCGCGCGGGCGCTCCGGGCGGGAACGGTCTGGGTCAACGCCTACAACCTCTACGACGCCGCCCTCCCGTTCGGCGGCTTCCGAGAGTCTGGCTTCGGACGGGAGCTCGGCCAGGCAGGGATAGATCTCTACACCGAGCTCAAGAGCGTGTGGGTCGACCTCTCGTGACCCGCATGTTTCCTGCGTAGAACCAATCTTGACAATTCCGATGAAGATAGGTAGTTTTCCCGGCATGGCCGATGGCGAGTTCGTGAGGGCGTTCTCGCGGGTGGAGGAGCGGCGCTGTCCCACGTGCCGGACCAAGATCGTCGTGCCCGAGCCCGATGGCTTGGTCGTGAAGAACGCGATCCTGCGTGTGAACGCCAAGACTGGTCGGACGGTAGCGAAGTGTCCCCGGTGCAAGGGGTGGGTGGAGGTGCCGCTGAACTACCGCGACTGACCAGATCCAGGGCAGCTACGGCGCAAGTCACACGACAAGACGAAAGCCGAGCAGCGGGCCTCCACGGCTCCGCCCTCGGCTTTCGCGCTTTCAGATCCCGGCGCTTCCTTCAAGAAGCGCGGGAAGAGGAGGATTCGCATGAGCGTGACGGACGAGCTTCTCCGGAACAACGAGCGCTACGCCGGATCGTTCTCGAAGGGCACGCTCCCTCTTCCCCCGGCCAAGGGGATCGCAGTGGTGGCGTGCATGGACGCCCGGCTCGACGTCCACGAGCTCCTGGGACTCGACGAAGGCGACGCCCACGTGATCCGGAACGCGGGGGGCGCGGTCACCGAGGACGCGATCCGCTCGCTCGTGATCTCCCAGCGGCTGCTCGGCACGCGCGAGATCATCCTGATCCACCACACGGACTGCGGGATGCTCACGTTCAGCGACGAGGGGCTGAAGCGGGACATCCACGCCCAGACAGGCATCCGGCCCCCGTTCGCCCTCGAGCCCTTCTCCGACCTCGATGAGGACGTGCGCCAGTCAATCGCGCGCGTCCGGACGAATCCGTTCGTCCCGCACCGCGAGCAGGTGCGCGGCTTCGTCTACGACGTCCGCACGGGCCGTCTGCGCGAGGTGAAGTAGCCCCCCGAGGGCGCGGGCGTCGAGAAACGAGCGCCTTCCAGGAGGACAAGCACCAGCTCTACCGGGACTTCGAGGTCCCCTGGCCCTGACGGCACCTACGCCGAGCTTCCGCGCTCTGCTAGAATCGCGCCGTCAGGCGCTGCTGTCATGACCGCGGCGCCTCGGGGGGGGAGGCGGCATGATCCGCAAGTTCTCCGTTCTGTACGTCGGCCAGATCGATCTCGACAACGTCGGCCGTGACGGCACGCCCGCCGATCTCCGGCGGTATCCGAACGAGCGTGTCGTCGAGGCCTATCGCTCGATGGTGGACGTGGCACGGGTCATGGACGACGAGGGGTACTACTGCCTCTGGACGGCGGAGCACCACTTCCAGCGCGAGGGCTACGAGGTCCTCCCGAACCTGATCCTGGTGGGGACGTACTTGGCCGCCGTCACGCGACAGCTCAAGCTCGGCTGCGCGTTCAACATCCTTCCGATGTGGCATCCGATCCGCCTGGCCGAGGACTACGCGGTCGCCGACATCCTGACCGGCGGGCGCGTGATCATGGGCATCGGCCGCGGTTATCACACGCGGGAGGTCGAGTCCTTCGGTGCGCCCCTTCTCGACACGGCGGCCAACCTCGAGCTCTTCGAGGAACAGTTCGAGCTGCTCTGGAAGGCGCTCCACGAGGAGCAGTTCTCGCACCACGGCAAGCACTACACGGTCCCGCCGGCTGTGAAGTACCGGGGCTACGACCTCGCCGAGGTGACCTTGGTTCCCCGCCCGATCCACCGGCCGGTCGAGATCTGGCAACCGATCGCGAGTGGCAAGACGATCGACTTCCTGGCTAAGCACAACCTCAAGGGCATGGTCACCCTGAACGGCGCGCGGATCACTGACCAGGTCTTCCACGCGTACCGGGACGCCTGCGCCCGCCACGGCCGGGAGAAGCACCTGGGTGAGGATCTCTGCCTTGGCCTCGGGTTCCACATGGCGGAGACCAAGGAGGAAGCCATCCGGCGGGTGGAGCCCGCTCACGACGAGCGCTACAAGTGGTTCGCGCCATTCGGCTTCGTCCGCTACGCGGACGAGCAGGGCCGTCCCTGGGGCACGCCGGGCGCGCCGGCGAGAGCCCCCCTGCTGCGCGAGGGCGTCGAGCAGAAGGCCTGGATGGTCGGCTCGCCCGCCGACTGCATCGCGCTGATCCGCGAGTACGAGACGAAGTACCCGGGGCTCGACCAGTTGATGCTCCACTGGCCGGAGGGAATTCCGGCGGCCGCCTTCACGGAGCAGCTGCGGTGGTTCGCCCGCGACGTGATGCCGGCGTTCCGCGACCGGTGACGGGCCGCGCCGGGGAGCGCCCGACATGAACCGACACGCGGGACCACCACCCGACCCGAACGCGCCGCCGCCTGTTCCGGAGCCCACCTACGCCGAGCGAGCGCGCACGCTCGTGCACCGCGCGCGGACCGGGACGCTCGCCACCCTGTCTCGCCGCCATCCGGGTTACCCGTTCGCGTCGCTCATGCCGTACGCCCTGGACGGAATCGGCCGGCCGCTCTTCCTCATCAGCGCGATGGCCGTCCACACCCAGAACCTGGCCGAGGACTCGCGGGCAAGCCTCTTCGTCGCGGAACCGGACTGGACGGGCGATCCCCTGGCAGCCGGACGGGTCACGCTCCTGGGAGCCGTCGAGCCCGTCCCGGGCGAGGCGCGGGCCGAGGCGCGAGCGGCCTATCTCGCCCGCCACCCGAACGCCTCGTACTGGGTCGACTTCGAGGACTTCGCGTTCCACCGCCTCGAAATCGCCGACCTCTACTTCGTCGGAGGCTTCGCGGCCATGGACTGGATCGACGCCTCGGCGTACAAAGCGGCCCGCGTCGACCCGCTCGCGGACGTGGCGGCAGGAATCCTGGAGCACATGAACCGCGATCACGCCGACGCGCTCGTCGTCTTCGCCCGGTCGCTCGCCGGAGCGCCGGAAGCCGAGGCCGCCACGATGGTCGCCGTGGACCGGCTCGGCTTCCGTCTCCGCATCCGGACAGGCGGTCGCCTCCACGCCGAGCGAATCCCCTTCCCGGAGGAAGTCGCCACCCCCGACGATACCCGGCGTGTCCTGATCCGCATGCTCCAGGACGCGCGGGCCCGCGGCTGACGGAACGGCGCACGTGCCCGGCTCTGCGCGTCCGCCCCACGCCCTCGCGCGCGCCGTGGCCCTGCTGGAGTCCGGGTCGTGGCGGGAGGCACACCTGATTGTCCAGGAGCAGCCGTCCGACCTCGCCGCATGGCTCCACGGCATCGTCCACACGATCGAAGGAGACCTCGACAACGCCCGCTACTGGTACCGGAGAGCCCGGCGGCCCTTCCCCGGGCCGGCGGCCGTGGCGGCGGAGATTGCCGGGGCACGCCGCGCGCTGGGGGACGAGGCCGCGCCCCCCGAGGAGGACGCATGACCGAGAACCGCATGCGGGCCCGCGCGGAACGAGGCGAGGTCCAGATCGGCACCTGGATCACGATGATCCGGACGCCCGGGATCCTGACGCTGCTCCAGGCGGCAGGCCTCGACTTCGCACGGATCGACATGGAGCACGGTGCCTTCTCGATGGAGACGGTCGCGGACATGGCCGCCCTGGCCCGAGCCCTCGACTTCCCGCTGGTCGTTCGCCCGCCGGAGGGCAGCCGGGAGTGGATCACCCGGCTCCTCGACGCGGGGGTGCCGAATCTCCACGTGCCCCAGGTCGACACGCCCGAGCAGGCCGTCCGGGTGGCGCGGGCCGCTCGCTACGCCCCGCTCGGCGAGCGGGGCATGTACGGCTTCGGCCCGCACACCGGGTACCGGTCCTCGCCGATCACCGAGCACATGGCATCGACGAATGCGCAGGTGCACGTGACGGTCATGCTGGAGTCGCGACGAGCCTTCGAGCGACTCGACGAGATCGCCGCCGTCCCGGGAATCGACGCTCTCACGCTCGGGCCGTCGGACCTGGCCCAGGATCTGGGCGTGCTCGGCACGCCGGACCAGCATGCGGTGATCGACGATCACCGCCGCCGGCTGGTGGAGGCCGCCCGTCGCCACGGGAAGGCCGTCGCGATGCTGACCGACAGCGTGGACGGCGTGCGCCAGATGATCGCGCTGGGGGCGACCCTGGTGAACTACGCGTCGGACACTGCGGTGCTCCGGTCGACATACGCGTCCGTCGTCGCCTCGATTCGCGGCACCCGCTGAGGCCTCCGGCGCCAGGCGCCGGTCACGGCTTCTCCGGTCGCGTGTACGGGAGGGGCACGTACTCGACCGACGGCCGGGTACGCGTGGGCTGCAGGAACAGGCGCATCAGATCGTAGACCTCTTGGGGCATCTCGGTGGTCTGGCCTCGAGCGCCTTCTGCCGGATCACGGGCTGGAGCCCGATGAAGAGGAGAGCGATCCACCAGTAGTCGCTCAGCGCCACCGGCTCCCTCCTCCGGCGCGTGCCGGCCGAGTCAGCGTGGCTGCGAGGCCCGCCACCGTCCGGCCAGACGCTCGGCCGTCGGGACGCCGGAGATCCCGGCGGCCTCGACCGTGAGCGCGCCCGCGGCGGCCGCGTACGAGGCGGCCTCGACCGGATCGCCGGTCACGTTGTAGCGGACGAGGAACGCGGCCGCGAAGACGTCCCCCGCCCCCGTCGGCTCGACCTCCGTCGCCGGGGCCGCCGGGATGCTGTACCGCTCGCCGTTCACGAAGAGGATCGCCCCCCGCTCGGCGAAGGTCAGGGCCCCGAGGGGCACTTCTTGGTAGAGCTCGATGGCCCGCGCCTCCCAGCCCCTCACGTCGTCACTCGACAGGAAGAGCGCCTGGGCGCGCCCCAGCACCGGCCCCGGATCCGGCCAGGGACGCATCAGCACGGTGCCTTCACGGTCCCAGACGCGGCACCAGCCCTGGGCGCCGACGCCAACGGCCGCGTCCGGGAACGCGGCCGCGAGCTCCGGGGACACCTCGTCCGCCACGGGACAGAGGTAGGCGAGGCCGGCCTCTCGGAAGTGGAGTGGCAGGTGCGAGGGCTCCAGGCGCGCGGCGCGCTCCTTGAGGGTGAGCCGCCGCCCCGCGGGCAGGTAGTCGAGAGCGAACCGCGTCGTTCCGGCCGCCGGGACGCCGACGATCTCGATCTCCGGCGGGAGGACGCTGAACGGGAAGTCGGGACCGTAGCTGGTGAGGAGCCCAACCCGAAGCCCCTGTCGATGGGCGAAGAGCCCGGCGTAGAGCGCCGAGCCGCCAGGGCGGAGCCCCTCCGAGAGCTCGTCCACGGTGAGATGGCCCACGGCGACGAAGTCCGGAGGCGCACCGGCACGACCGGAGGACACGAGCCCACTCTATGGGCCGCTCCGAGGAGTGTCAATCGCGTCGAAGATCCGCGCGTCGAAGATCCTCGGTGCCCGGCTGTGCCCTGTCGTATGATCCACCCGAGCGCCACAGTGATTGCCGTAGCCGGCTGCCTGACCCAGAGGGGGGGCTCGCATGGCGGGCAACGATCCGCGCGACCAGCGGGCAGTCCTGGTCGTGGCACGGGGGCAAGGAAGTTTGCTGGAGGCGCTCCGCGAGTTCGTCGCAGAGCTCGGCTGGGTCGACGTGATCGAGGACCGCCGCGCGGGGCCCTCCCTGCTCCCTCGAGCGGACCGCGCGGCGACAGAACCTCTGTCGCGTAGCGACCCGGCACCTCCTCTCGGATCCGGAATGCGCTAGCCGCCACTCTTCCTCGGAGGCCAGCGCGCCCGGAGTCGGCGGAGCGACTCCCGGATGTCGCCATCCAGGATCCCCGCCGAGCGATCGTCCTTGATCGCCCGAAAGGGATCCGGGCCCGGAGCCATGATCTCCACGACGAGGGCCCCACCGTAGTTGATGCCGGCCAGCGCGTCCACGATCGGCCCGAGGTCGAGGTGTCCGTGGCCGAGCCCTCGCCGTGTGGTGTCGGCGACCTGCACGTGCCATAGCCGCGACCCGGCGGCACCGATCGAGGCTGCGATGTCGGGCTCCTCGATGTTGGCGTGAAAGAGGTCGAGCGTCATGCCGACCCAGGGTGACCCGACCGCGCCGAGGTAGGCGAGGGCCTCGGCGGCTGACGTCACGAGGTATCCTTCGTAGCGGTTCAGCGGTTCCACGGCGATCCTCACGCCCGTCCGCTCGGCGTCGCGAGCGGCCGCCTGCATCCCGGCCACTGACCACGCCCACTCGGCCTCGCGGCTGGTGATCGGCGCCAGGCGCGGCTCCCCCGAGGCGAGCATCTGCACGAGTGGCGCGCCGATCGAGGCCGCGAACTCGAGACAGCCCCGGACGTAATCCACCGCGACCGCCCGGATCCGCGGGTCAGGGTGCGCGAGGTCGCGCTCGGTCTCCACCATGCAGGAAGCCGTCAGCGCCACGGGCGCCAACCCGTGATCGCCGAGCCAGCGGCGAAGGTCCGCGGGCCGCCAGCGCCCCGGCTCGCCGGGAATCTCGACGCCGTCGTAGCCGGCCGCCGCGATGCGGCCGAGCGTCTCGGCGAGCGGCGCGTCGCCGTAGATCCAGGCCGACACGCCGAACCGTCCGGGGACCAGCGCGGTCACGGCGCCATCTCGGCCGGCTCGAGCGTGAGGGATGCGCCGTCGACGGCGACCGTGGCGCCGAAGCGCTTCGAGATCGTCTCCAGCCGGACCCGTGCCCCACCCGTCATCGGGTCCCGCGCGCCGGCACGCGCCGCCCCGTCAGGTAGGCGATCATGCGGCGATGGATACGGCCGTTCGAGGCGATGATCGTGGGCTCGTCGACGTCGAAGGGCTGTCCGGCGCCGCCGGTCACCCGACCCCCGGCCTCGCGGACCAGCAGCGCGCCGGCGGCGACGTCCCACGGATGCGCCTGCCGCTCCCAATAGGCGTCGAGGCGGCCGGCGGCGACGTAGGCCAGGGAGAAACAGGCGCCCACCATGGCCACGCTCCGGACGTCGGCGCCGATGCGCGCCACGCGCTCGCGCATGCGGCGGTCTCGCCACAGCGCGGCCTCGTGCCAGAGCGAGACCACGCACCGAGCCATCTCCGTCGTCCGCGACACCCGGATACGCCGGCCGTTGAGCCAGGCGCCCCGGCCGCACTCGGCCACGAACAGCTCCCGCAGCCGGGGGAACAGCATGACGCCGACCTCGAGGCGCCCGCCGCGCTCCAGCGCGATCGACACGCCGAACGTCGGCAGCCCCGCCACGAACGCGATCGTGCCGTCCAGCGGGTCGACGATCCAGCGCCCGTCGGGGCCCTTCGCGACGGCCCCGCCTTCCTCGCCGAGGAACCCGATCGCCGGGAACCGCCGGTGGAGGAGCCGGCGGATCGTCCGCTCGGCCTCGCCGTCGGCGCGCGTCACCGGGTCCCGCGCGCTCTTCAGCCGGACCGGCCCCACTCGGCCAAACCAACGGTCCAGCACCCGTCCCGCTGCGCGGGCGGCCGCGACGGCGGCCTGCGTCTCCCCGCGCAGCTTCATCCGACGAGCGGACGCTTGAGGGCATGGAAGACCTTGTGGAGGAGCGCCACGTCGCCCTTCGCCTCCTCGGGCGTGGTGATCGGCCGAGCGCCCTTGCGCACGCACTCGGCGAAGTGGATCAGCTCCTCCTTGAACGCCTCCTTCATGGTGGCGGTGACACGCTTCTCGACGGGCTTGCCGTCCTCCATGTGCTCCACCACGACGCCGGTCGGCATGTTCCGGAAGAACGGTGACGGGAAGACGAGCCGGATCCGATCCGCCTTCGCGTAGTACGCGACGGTCTCCTGGTAGCTCGCCAGGTCGGGCAGATAGTGAAGCGCGATCGTGGCTCGCACGCCCGACGGGTAGCGCAGGACGGTCAGCATGCTCTCGCCACCCGCCCAGACGTCGGTGAACAGCACGTCGGCAGGATCGCCGGACAGGCCGCGCAGCACGTTGACGTCGTGGACGAGGGTGGACAGGAGGTTGTCGGCGAAGACCCGCCGCTCGAGCAGCGTGAACTCGCCGATGGCCTCCCGGATGAGCCGGTCCTGCTCGGCCCGCAGGCGCTCGCGTAGGGCGGCGGGCACGTCGGCGAACCGGCGGATGTCGTGATGGCCGATCTGGTTCGCCTCGGAGGGGTGCAGCACCGTGATCTCGATGGCCTGGAGGTCGCGGAGACCCCGGACCAGCGGCTCGACGTATCGATAGGCGGGGTCGTAGCGCTTCATGTAGGTGACCATGCAGACGGTCCCGGCCGCCTTGTGGGCCGCCAGGATCGCGTCCGCCTCACTCATCGCGAAGCACATCGGTTTCTCGGTCACCACGTGCTTCCCGGCGCGCAGGGCGTCCACGATGACCTGCCCGTGAGAGTCCGCGCTCAGCACCATCACCGCGTCCAGCGGCTCCTTCAGCAGCTCGCGATGGTCCGCGTGCCGCCGGGCGACCTCGTAGTAGTCCCCGACGTACCGCAGTGTGCCCGGCGAGACGTCGCACAGGGCCACGACCTCGTAGAGCTCGTGAAGCTCCTTGAGATGCGGCAGGTGCATCATCTGGCCGATCAGCCCACAGCCCACGACGCCGATGCGAATCCGGGACATGCCTCCTCCAGTCGAGGGCTCGATCGCGATGGCTAGGTCCAGGCCGCCGGGCCGGTACAGGCTCCACGCCGCCCGGGCCCTCCACCGGCAGGATCACGGCCGCGAGGAACAGAACCAGCAGGGACGCGAGCGCCGCCTCCCGCCCCAGCTGACCGTACTCGGCCCACGAGAGCAGTAGCACCGCGGCACGGTCGTGGCCGCGCGACACGAGGAAGATCACCTGGCTCACGGCGGTGTTGGCCCGCACGACGCACTAGCTGAACCCGGTCAGGAGAGCCGGCCGACCGGGGCAGCACGACGCCAGCGCTGCGCGGGAGGCTCCTATGCCAGCCCGCTCAGGCCTGGCTGCGCCGCGTCCCCGGAACGGGGCGCCGGGCGCCGCCGCCAAGGAGCTGCCACGCGTCGGCCGCGGCCGCTCGTCATGGCCCGCGAATCCGACCGGTCATGGTCACGCGCCGCCGGCCGTCGCACGGGTTCTCTCGAGCGCCGACACGATCGCAGGCGCATCCAGCACGAACTCCATCGGGCCGATCTCCCGCTCGTACACATCGCTCGGAATCGCCTGTCTCACGTGCTCCTCGAGCACGTGGTACACGGGAAGTCCCAACGGGACTCCCGCCAAGGGCCCCGCGTAGCTCGGATCACCTTCCGTCAGCGTGAGGGCTACCATCACGGTGCTGCCCGCAGTGGGCGTGCCCAGGAGCACGACCATGCGCTCCCGCTCGCCACCCTCCACGAGTCGCTGGATCGATCCTTGCTCTTCGAGGTCCATGGCGCCCGCCGAGGTTCAGACGAAGCATTGGGTCACCTCGTAGATGACCCGGCCTCCAGCTCCCTCGATGCATGCGCGAAGTGCGGGCGCGGGAATCCCATCCCGCTCACCGAGTGCGAGCACCAGCTTGTCTCTGAGGTCCAGCATCCGATTCACCTCCCTCCAGGGTTCCTGACGCATTCGATCGTCGTCTCTCGTGGGTCGAGGCTCGCTCACCTGCTGTCGTTTCGCTCGAGCAGGACGCTGGCGCCGTCGCCCATCGTCGTCATCCGTCCGAGGAACAGACTGCCCTTGGCCACGAGCTGCACCCTGCGCAGCGCTCCGACCGTCAAACCGACGAGGGCATGGGGCAAGTATGGCACCGCCGAGGCGATGTGACCTTGCGTCGGCGAGAAGCCGGGGAGCCCGCGCGCCCGCGCGAACCCGGCTATCCCGTCGCGTCCGATCTCGCCGGTCTGCGCGGCGAGGGCCGCGATGATCCGGTAGTTGTTGGCCGGGACATCCCCGGAGCCTGCCGGCTCGGTGATGTCGGGATTGTGTAGCTCCACCGCGAACCGATCGACGTCGGACAGCCGCAGACCCAGCCGCCGGAGCGGCGCGGCCGTGAGCGCGGCAGCCACGTGGTGGGGCGCGTCGCCGTCGCCGAGCCGGAGCGTGGCCGCAGCGTCGAGCCGGAGCCGGGGGCTTGCGCCGTCGTCCGGCACGACGTCGATGGCGGCGCCGGCGAGGACATCCTCGAGGACCGGGTAACCGGCGCTGAGGTGGCCGAGCACCTTCATTCCAATCTTGGCCAGCGACCCGCCGGCGACCACGACCACGCGGCGGTACAGACCACTTTGGACCAGAGCGCCCGCCATGATCAGCGCGTGCACCGGGGCGGCGCAGAACGCCTTGACGTCCGCGCCCCCGGCGCCTCGCAACCCCGCCAGCTCCCCCATGGCCTTCGCGAGATTGCCCCCGCCCCGCTGGTACCGGTCGCCCACCGCCTCCTCGCCACACCCGATGAGGAAGTCGACGGGCTCCCCGCTCTGAGCCAGGAGCCGGCGGAGCGCCAGCGCGCCCGTCACCTTGGCGGCCGTGTTCTCGAGGAGCACCGCTCCGGTCAGCGACTCGTCGTCCTCGTGACCGGGCGCGAACACGCCGGCGAGACGCTCGCCCTCGACGTACAGCGGCTCCCCGCCGGCGGCCACGGAGGCCTCCAAGGCGAGCGGCGCGGCCGTGCGCACCCTGAACCCATCCAGACCAGGAGCGAGGGCGGCCGCGAACGCCTCGCTGAAGGTCATGAGACGGGCGGAGTCGGCGCGGGCGAGCCACGCGAGGAAGGTTGACTGATCGACCAGGCAGCCTCCAAGCCCCTGGGGGGACGCGCCGGCGACAGGGTCCGCGTGCCAGGGGCGGGGCCGATCCCACAGAGCCTCCGGCGAGAGGTTGCCGATCATGACCTGGTGCGGCGCGTACGCCACAGCAGCCTCGAACGAGCGGAGGTGGGCACGGATCTTCCCACGCAGTCCCGGCCCTGCTCGCAGGAGCTCTCGTCGCGGCTTAGACCCGCCGAACACGAGGTCCGGCACGTGAGCGAGGACGAACTGGGCCGCCCGTACCACCGGCTGCACGACCGCGCTATTCAAGGGACCTGGCGGCCCAGGCCGTAATCGCCGAAGTGGCTGAAGCCGGGCGAGCACGGCCCGGAGAGCGCCTGGAGGTCGAGCGACCCGGGCGGGCTCACAGCAATGCGGTGGCGACCTTGTCGACCGCGGTCACGATGTCGTCCACGTCCGACTCGGCGAGCAGCGGATGAAGATCGATGTGGATCGCCTGCTGGAGGATCTCGTCGGTCCGCGGGAACTGGCCCTTCCGGAGGGTCGCCTTCCCATGGTAGTGGGGGCATTCCCAGGCGCAGTGGCGCTTGGACAGGAACCGCCGCTCGATGAGCTGGTCGAAGTGGTGGTAGACGTGCTGCCCGCTCGTCCACGGGACCCTCGCCGGCACGTTCTCGGCCGTCAGCGCCCGGGCCATGCGGGTGGCGGCCTCGCCCGAGGGGGCCGAGAAGATCAGGGTCGCTCCGGTCTCCCCGGCGGGATCGGCCAGGGGACGCAATCGCAGCCCCGGGATTCCGCCGATGCCCCGGACCGCCCGCGCCTTGTGCGCGCGCATCTGACCGATGATCCAGTCCATCTTACCGAGCTGGGCGACACCCACCGCCGCCGTCAGCTCGCTCATCCGGTAGTTGACGCCGATGATGAGCGGGCTGTCCTCGGGAATCATCTGGTCCAGCTCCTCGACGCGCACCGAGCCCTGGTCGTGGTAGCGCACCGCCCGCTCGAACAGGGCCGTGTCGTCGCTCACGAGCATGCCGCCTTCGCCGGTCGTGATCGTCTTGTGGTACTGGAGGCTGAAGGCGCCGAAGTTGCCGAACGTGCCGAGTCGGCGCCCCCGGTACTGTCCACCGACGGCCTGGGCGGCGTCCTCGAGCACCACGAGACCGTGGCGCTCGGCGATGCCGAGGATGGGCGCGATGTCGGCTGCCGCCCCCCGCATGTGGACGGGCACGATCGCCACCGTCGCCTGGGTGATCGCCGCCTCGGCCGCGCGAGGGTCCATCGTCAGGCTCTCGTCGATGTCGACGAACACCGGCACTGCGCCGAGCGTCACCACCGCGTTGATGGTCGCGACCCACGTGTAGGTCGGAACGATGACCTCGTCGCCCGGACCTACGCCGAGGGCAGCGAGACCAACCAGCAGCGCCCCGGTCCCCGACGTGACGGCCACCGCATGCCGGGCTCCGAAGGCGGCCGCGAACCGCTGTTCCAGCTCCGCCGCCTTGTGCCGCGGATGCGGGCCGTAGTGCCGGTAGAGGCTCTGGCTCTCGAGGACCTCGAGGACCTGCGCCTTCTCCTCGGCACCGATCAGAAGACCGCCCGGCCAACCCGGGAGGAGTGGCTCCTTCCGTACCGGGGTCCCGCCGTCCAGGGCCAGCCTCGTCCCTCTACCGGTCATGCGCCCTCCGTGGTGATCGTCGATCGGGCTTCCGCAGGAGTCGCGGCCTCCAGCGCTCGAGTGCGCGGACTCCCGCAGGTCGCGCGGACGACGAGCTCCGCGGGCACGACGGGGGCGAGGCGGTCCTGCACACCCCCCTCGATCAGGTCGATCAGCCAGTCGGCGGCGAGACGTCCCATCGCGTCCTTGGCGACCCGGAGGGTCGTGAGAGGAGGCTCCGTGTATGCGCTCATCTCGATGTCGTCCATTCCCACGACGGCGAGCCTCTCCGGAACCGGGACGCCGCGCTCCCGGGCGGCCCGGAGCGCGCCGATGGCCATGGCGTCGGTGACCGCGAAGACGGCGGTGGGCGGGTCGGCCAGATCCAGGAGGCCTCGCATCGCCCCCATCGCCGTTTCCACGCCGATCTCCACCCTCCGGACGAGGGCAGGGTCGTGACCGACTCCCGCGGCGGCCAGCGCCTCGCCGTAGCCCTCGAGGGTCTGCCAGCCGAACGGGTAGCTCACCGCGGCGCCGAGGAACGCGATCCGGCGATGGCCGCGGCGGAGGAGATGCTCGGTCGCGAGCCGGGCCCCCGCCTGATAGTCCGGAGTCACCGCCGGAAGGTCCACGCCGGGCAGGTAGTTGTCCACGAGGACGATTGGCAGTCCGCGATGCCGGAGCGCCAGGAGCAGCTTCGCGTCCAGCGCCCCGATCACGAGGGCGCCGTCCACCGCTCCGTGACCGAGCACCCGGTTGTGGTCAGCGTCGGTGGCACCCTCGGGCGGCGGGGGCGCGAACACGAGGCTGTATCCCCGGGCCTGGGTCACCTCCGCCATTCCTCCCAGCACGACCCGGTAGAAGGAATCGCTGAACACCGTGGTCATGTTGCGTCCCTGGAGGACGGCAATGCACTCGGCTCGTCGTCGGGCGAGGCGCCGGCCACTCAAGTTCGGCGCGTAGCGCAGCTTGGTGGCGGCCTGGGCGACACGCTCGCGCGTGCGGACGTCCACCCGGCCGCGGCCGTTGAGGGCCTGGGACACCGTGGCCGGCGAGACTCCGGCGAGCCTGGCGACGTCCCGGATCGTCACCATCGCAGGGTGCCAAATCGATTCGATGCACGAGAGCATGCACCGGCGGCGCATGCTTGACGTCGTCTGCAAAAACCATTTAGCATGCGCGGGACATTAGCATTGCGTGCGAGCAGCGGTCAAGACCAGACTCTGGAAAGCGGCCGAGCAGCGCTGGTCGCCGCCGGCCGCGGCCAGTCCCGGCCAGTCCCGGCCAGTCCCGCATCGGCCAGTGACGGCCAGTCGACGGAAGGAGCGTCGACGATGGGCAGGCAGCGGTTGACGATGGCGCAGGCCCTGGTCCGGTACCTCTGCGCTCAGCGGACGGAGGTCGACGGAGGCGAGGCGCCGCTCTTTGCCGGGGTCTGGGCGATCTTTGGCCACGGCAACGTGGCGGGGCTGGGCGAGGCCCTCCATGCGGCCCAGGACCGCCTCCCGACGCTCCGGGCCCACAACGAGCAGGCGATGGCCCACGCGGCGATCGCGTTCGCGAAGGCCCACGCACGCCGCCGAATGATGGCGTGCACGACATCGATCGGCCCCGGAGCCACGAACATGGTCACGGCTGCCGCGGTGGCTCACGTCAACCGCCTGCCCGTGCTGCTCCTCCCCGGTGACGTGTTCGCCAATCGCATCCCGGACCCCGTCCTTCAGCAGGTCGAGGATTTCGGCGATCCCACGATCTCCGCCAACGACTGCTTCCGGCCCGTCTCGCGCTACTGGGACCGCATCACGCGCCCCGAGCAGCTGCTCCAGAGCTTGCCCGCGGCGGTCGCGGTCCTGATGGATCCGGCCGCTTGCGGTCCCGTCACCCTGGCCCTGCCTCAGGACGTCCAGACGGAGGCCTTCGAGTATCCGGAGGACTTCTTCGGGCCACGCGTCCATCGACTCCGGCGACCGGGACCCGATCCTGATCAGCTGAGAGCCGTGGCCGACCGGCTCCGGCGGGCCGAGCGGCCGCTCCTCATCGCGGGTGGCGGCGTCCGCTATGCTGAGGCCGAGGCCGCGTTGGCCGCTTTCGCCGGGCGCCACGGCATCCCGGTGGCGGAGACCCAGGCGGGCAAGGGCGCTCTGCCCTGGGACCATCCCGCGTGCGTGGGCGCGATCGGGGTGTGCGGCTCCAGCGCGGCCAATGCGCTCGCGGCTGACGCCGACGTGGTCCTCGCCATCGGGACCCGGCTCGCCGACTTCCCCACCGGATCCCGCGCGCTCTTCCAGGGCCAGGGTCTGACGCTCGTGACGCTGAATGTCGCCCCTGCCGACGCCGTCAAGCATGGCGCCCTGCCTCTGGTCGCGGACGCGCGACGGGGCCTCGACGAGCTGTCGGCCGCGCTCGGGGCCTGGCGAGCGGCGGTGCCATGGACGGAGACCGGGCGGCGTCTCACGGCGGAATGGACCCGGCTCGTCGACGCCGCGACGGCCTCTGGCGGTGATGTCCCGGCGACCGAGGCGCAGGTGATCGGCGCGGTGAACCGCGCCGCCGGCCCGCGGGACGTCGTCGTCTGCGCCGCCGGCGGATTGCCCGGGGAGCTGAGCCGCCTCTGGCGGACGCGTGACCCCCACGGCTATCACCTGGAGTACGGCTACTCCTGCATGGGGTACGAGATCGCCGGCGGGCTCGGGGTGAAGCTGGCCTTCCCCGACCGGGAGATCTTCGTCATGGTTGGGGACGGCAGCTACCTCATGATGAACTCGGAGATCGCCACCTCCGTCGCGATGCACCGGAAGCTCCTCATCGTCGTGCTGGACAACCGCGGCTTCGGCTGCATCAACCGACTCCAGCAAGCGTGCGGCGGCGCGTCGTTCAACAATCTCCTGGGACCCGAGGCGCCGGCCGTCGACTTCGCCGCGCACGCCCGGAGCCTCGGCGCGCATGCTGAGCAAGTCAAGACGGTCCCCGACCTCGAGGGTGCGCTCGACCGGGCGCGCGGGGCCGATCGAACCGCGGTGGTGGTCATCGAGACCGACCCGGGAAAGCCGTTCACCGGCGGAGGGGCGTGGTGGGACGTTCCCGTTCCCGAGGTCTCGGACCGACCCGAGGTTCGGGCCGCCCGCGAGGCCTACGACGCCGCGCGCTGTCACCAGCGGCCGCGAGGCTAGCGTGCCCGTTCGAATCGGCGTCAACCCTATCGGCTGGACCAACGATGACATCGAAACGCTTGGTGACGACACGCCCCTCGAGACGTGTCTGGCGGAGGCGCGCCAGGCCGGATACGCGGGGATCGAGCTCGGCCGGAAGTTCCCGCGGCGGGCCGCGGAGCTGCGAGTCGTTCTCCGTGAGCACGGCCTCGACCTCGTGTCGGGCTGGTACGGCTCCCACCTCCTCCGGCAGGGAGCGAAGGAGGAGATCGCCGCGATGCAGGAGCACGCGGAGCTCCTGACCGCGCTGGGGTGCACGACCGTCGTCTTCGCCGAGGAGACAGGCTGCGTGCACGGGCGGCTGGGCGTCCCCCTCTCCAGGCGGCCGCGCCTGGCCGAGGGCGATTGGCCGCAGTTCGGCGCGGCGCTGAGCGAGGTCGCCCTGCATCTCGCCGAACGCGGACTACGCCTTGCGTATCACCATCACATGGGGACCGTCGTGGAGACGGAGGCCGAGATCGACCGGCTCATGGAGGTGACGGAGCCCGCCGTGGGCCTGCTCCTGGACACGGGGCACCTCACGTACGCCGGCGGGAGGGTGCTCGACGTCGCTCGCCGTCATGCCGCGCGCATCGCGCACGTCCACTGCAAGGACGTCCGGCCACCCGTGCTGGCCGAGGCGCGCCGCCGCGACCAGAGCTTTCTCGACGCAGTCGTCGGCGGCGTGTTCACGGTGCCCGGTGACGGCTGCATCGACTACCGGCGGCTCCTCGAGGTCCTGCGGGAGGCCCGCTACGCGGGGTGGCTGGTCGTCGAGGCGGAGCAGGACCCGGCGAAGGCGCACCCCCTCACGTACGCGCGGATGGGGTTCGCGCACCTGAGCCACATCCTCGCAGATCTGCGGATGTAGCCAGGCCCGCACGTGAGGCCCGCGGCGCGAGCCACTTCCGACCGACTGACGATCTAGACGGCGCCGGTGCGGCGGAGCGTCGCGATCTCGTCGTCCTGGTAGCCCAGGTCGCGGAGGATCTCCTCCGTGTGCTCGCCACGCTCGGGCGCGGCCGATCGCATGGCGGGCGGCGTGCGCTCGAGGTTCACGCCGTGCCCGACGAGCCGGATCGGACCGAGGGCCTTGCTCACCACCGGCCGCTCCACCGGAAGCAACCGTACCTGGGCGTCCTCGAAGGCTTGCCGTACGTCGAGGATCGCCCCGGCCGGAACTCCCGCCTCGTCGAAGCGCGCCTGCCACTCCGCGCGGTCGCGGGCGGCGAGCCGGCGCTCGAGTGCTTCGGTCATCTCCTCGCGGTGCCCCCGGCGGAGATCGCTCGTCGCGAACCTCGGGTCGTCGATCAGCTCCGGCGCGTCGATGGCCCGGCAGAGCCGCTGGTAGAGCCGCTGGTTGGCGGCCTGGATGATCAGGCTGCCGTCCCGGCAGCGGAACACGCCCGTTGGCACGCCGACGGGGTGGTAGTTGCCCGCCTGCCCCGGCACCTCGCCTCCGATCAGCCAGCGCGCGGCCTGGAGGTCCATCAGCCGGATCATCGCCTGGAGCAGCGAGGTGTGCACCCACTGGCCGCGCCCCGAACGCTCGCGCTCGAGGAGCGCCACCATCACGCCGTGCGCCGCCATCAGGCCGGCCGTGAGGTCCGCGATCGGAAGTCCCGCCCGGAGCGGGCCCTGGCCGGGGAACCCGTTGACGGTCATGAAGCCGGACAGGCCCTGGGCGATCTGGTCGAGTCCCGCCCGGTCGGCGTAGGGACCGCCCTGGCCGAACCCCGAGATGCTGACGTAGACGAGCCGCGGGTTGATGGCCGACAGCGTCGGGTAGTCGATCCCGAGGCGGTGCTTCACGCCGGGCCGGAAGTTCTCGGCGAAGACGTCAGCCTGGCGGACCAGCCGGTAGAGCACCTCGCGCCCGGCCTCCGACTTCAGGTTGAGGGTGAGACCCCGCTTGTTCGGGTGAAGATTCTGGAAGTCGAACCCGTGGCGGCCTCCGACGTCGTCGTCCTCCTCGCCGGGCAGCTCCACCTTGACGACCTGGGCGCCAAACTCCGAGAGCTGCCGCACGCAGGTGGGGCCCGTTCGGGCTCGGCAGAGGTCGACGACGCGAATGTGGGAGAGCGGCATGGACACTCCTCCTAGGCACTGGATCGGGCGCTGGGCACCACCGTGACGCCGTGGTCCGCGAAGGCTACCCACACCGGCGTTCCGGCGGGCGCGGGGCGTGTGACCGAACGGTCGACCACGAAGAGCTCCCCGACCGCCGTGGAGACAGTGTACTCCATGTGCGTGCCCAGGTAGGCCGCCTTGGCGATCCGCCCCTCGAGCGCCGGCCCCGCAGGCGATACGGTCGAGAGCCGGAGTGACTCGGGCCGCACCGCCAGCTTCACCGGCCCCGGCACGGCGCCCCGGGGCGGCAAGGTCAGCTCGACCCCCCCGACCCGCACCCGACCCACGCCGTTCCGCGTCGTCAGCTCCGCGTCCACGAGATTCGAGTCGCCGACGAAGTCAGCCACGAAGAGGCTCACCGGCGCCTCGTACAGCTCCCGCGGCGTCCCGCTCTGGGCGATCGCGGCGTGGTCCATGACGATGATGCGGTCGGAGACCGCCAGGGCTTCCTGCTGGTCGTGCGTGACGTAGGCCACGGTGAGGCCGAGGCGCTGCTGGAGCTCGCGAATGTCCTCGCGGACCCGGCGCCGGAGCTTGGCGTCGAGGTTCGAGAGCGGCTCGTCGAAGCAGAGCACCTCAGGCTCGAGGACGAGGGCCCGGGCGACGGCCACCCGCTGCTGCTGCCCGCCGGAGAGCTCCGAGGGGAGCCGCGCGTCGAGGCCCTGGAGGCCGACCAGCGCCAGCTTCTCTCGTGCCTGCTCGTGGGCGCGTCCACGCGACGCGCCCGTGACGACCGGCCCGTAGGCCACGTTCTCGAGCACCGTCATGTGGGGGAACAGCGCGTAGGACTGGAACACCATGCTGACGTTGCGCTCCGTCGCCGGGCGTCGCGTCACGTCCCGCCCGCCGATCCGGATCTCTCCTTCAGTCGCCAGCTCGAGCCCGGCGATGAGGCGGAGCGTCGTCGTCTTGCCGCAGCCCGAGGGACCGAGCAGCGTGACGAGCGTGGCCCGCTCGATCGTGAACGATACCCGGTTCACGGCAACGACGTCCCCGTAGCGCTTGGTCACGCCACGGAACTCGACCGCCGTCCGGCCGGCGCCCTCGGTGGCCATCACGCCCCGCCTATCCGCCCGCCGCCTGCAGCCCCACCAGCTCGGCGGGCGCCCGCCGGCCGAGCCTGCGCTCGCCGACGAGCCACTGGATGAGGAGGATCGCCGCCAGCATCACGACGATCAGGACCGACGAATACACGATGGCCAGACCGAACTCCCCCGCCTCGACCCGGCCGACGATGTACGCGGTGGCGAGATTGTAGCGCGCGCTGACCAGGAAGATCACCGCGCTCACCGCGGTCATCGCCCGGACGAAGCTGTACACGAGGGCAGCCACGATGGCGGGTCGGAGGAGCGGCAGCACGACCCGTCGCATCGTCGTGCCCGTCCGCGCTCCCAGGGTGAGCGAGGCCTCGTCGAGGCTCCGGTCGATCTGCGAGAGCGCGGCGATCCCCGCCCGCACGCCGACTGGCATGTTGCGGAACACGAAGCACAGGACGAGGATCACGCCGGTGCCCGTGAGCTCGATGGGCGGCACGTTGAACGCGAGGATGTAGCTCACACCGATCACGGTTCCCGGGATCGCGAATGAGAGCATCGTCCCGAACTCGAACAGGCCCTTCCCCGCGAACCGCTGCCGCGCGAGGAGGTACGCCGTCAGCACGCCGATCGCCGCGGTGATCGGCGCCGCGATGGCGGCGATCTGGATCGTGGTCCAGAAGGAGTCCCAGGCCGATCCCGTGAAGTGGAGGCCGCCCGACGCGGCGCGTTCGACGCTGAAGCCCGTCAGGAAATGCTGGAGGGTCGGCGTGTAGTCCCGGCCCATGGCCCGGACGAAGCCGCCGATGATGATGACCGCGTAGATCACGACCGCCAGCACCGCCCAGGGCATGGCGAGCAGGTAGCAGCCCCAGCGGAGAGGCGCCGGGAGCGGTACGGGAAGCCCGGCGTCGCCCTTCCCGGTGACGGTGGTGTAGACCCGCCGACCCAGCCATCGCTGCTGCGCGTAGAACGCCCCCAGGGTGAAGACGAGTAACACCAGGGCGAGCACGGCGGCCCGGCCCTGGTCGTGCGCCGCGCCCACCACCGCGAAGAAGATCTGGATGGACAGGACCTCGTAGTTGCCCGAGAGGACCAGGGGGTTACCGAAGTCGGCCATGCTCTCCACGAACCCCAGCAGGAACGCGTTCGCGACCCCGGGCCGGAGAAGCGGCCAGGTCACGGTCCGGAACGTCGTCCAGCGACTCGCCCGGAGTGTCTGGGCCGCCTCCTCGAGCGACGGGCTGATGCCCTGCACGACGCCGATCAGTACGAGAAACGCGATTGGCGCGAAAGCCAGGAGCTGGGCAATCAGGACACCGGGCAACCCGTAGAGCCAGCGCGTTCGCGGAATTCCGAACCAGTCCGATAAGAGCGCGGTCACAGCCCCCGAACGGCCGAAGAGCAGTATCAGGGCGAGACCGATGACGAACGGCGGCGTGATGATCGGGAGCACGGACAGCGCGCGCAGGAGTGGCTTGGCCGGAAACCCGGTGCGGGTGGCGATCAGGGCGAAGGCCAGGCCGAGAAGCGTCGTGCCGGCCCCCACGAGGACGGCGAGGAATAGCGTGTTCCACGCGACGCCGCACCGGAGGGGGCCGCGCAGACAGTCCAGGCCCCAGATCGAGCGGGCCGTGAGCTTCGTGAGAAAGACCGCCGGCGCCAGCGAGCCGGACTCGTCGCGCACCGCGCTCACGAGCACGGTGGCGACGGGCCAGAAGACGAAGACCGCCACGAGCGCGACGACGAGGCCAATCGCGCTCGCGAGGAAGGCGTCGCCCTTCATGAAACCCCGTGCCGCGAGGCCGTGACAGAGCAGCATCAGACACGCCAGGCTCAAGAGCAGGGCGCCGGTCCCGAAGCCGGTCTGGCTGGGTCCCGGGGCACCGAGGAGGTTCGCGAGCCAGGTCGTCGACCAGCCGCGGTGGCCGATCGCCAGCCCCTGGAGAGCAGTCCAGGCGAACCCGCCTGCCCCCGCCGCCACCAGCAGGGTCGCTCCGCGCGGGTCCTCCTTCGGGCGCCGCCAGGCCAGGAACGGCAGGAGGAGCGGCACAGCGGCGGGCAGGAGCCACGGCCGGCCGTGGAGGAGCCCCTGTACCAGTGCTGGGGCAGTGGCGGCATCCGGAAAGCGCCGCAGCCAGCCCGAGGTCGGCCCAGCCATCGCCGGGGAGGGCGTACCAGGGCAGGACGGCGAAGGCCAGCCAGGCGAGGCCCAGCCAGCCAGTCGCCGCAGGCGTCATGCTCGACCAGGACCCCCGCAGGTGGGACGGCGGGGGTCCCCCACCCGCGCCTCCCGCGGGAGAACCGCGGGTAGGGTCGCCGATCCCCCGGCCTTCACTTCGGGAGCGCCTTGACCTCCGTGTCCCACTTCTGGAGCAGGCGCTTGCGCTCGGCCGAGGAGCCGTACTTCGCGAAGTCGTAGTTGATCAGCTTGATCTGCGTGAACTTGGGCGCCTGGGCCGGAACGGGGGCGTTCTTGTTGGAAGGCACCTGGTACGCCTTGGCCTGGGCGCCAAGCGCCTGCGCCTCAGGGGTGAGCGCCCAGTCGTACCACTTCTTGGCGTTCTCGAGATTCGGCCCCCCCTTGATGATGCTCTGCGAGCCGATCTCGTAGCCCGTTCCCTCGCACGGCGCCACGACCTTGACCGGACGGCCCTGGATGGCATAGGTGACGATGTCGTGCATGAACGTGATGCCGATCATCGTCTCGCCCTGGGCCATGGCCTGGGCCGGCGCGGCGCCCGGACTTCGTGTACTGGTTCACGTTCTTGTGCAGCTTCTTCAGGTAGTCGAAGCCCTTGTCCTCGCCCATCAGCTGCACCATCGTCGCAAGCAGCGTGTACGCCGTACCGGATGAGTTCGGGTCTGCCACCTGCACCTCATCCTTGAAGCGCGGATCGAGGAGGTCCGCCCAGCACTTGGGCTCGGGCAGGCCCTTCTTGGCCAGAAGCTCCGTGTTGTAACCGAACCCGAGGGCGCCGGCGTAGACCCCGACGGTCCGGTACTTGGCCTGCTCGGCCTGACGGACCGCCCACTCCTGGAGCTCGCCGAGCTTCGGCGACTTGTACTCGACGGTGAGCCCCTCCTCCGCGGCCTGGAGGTGTGGGTCTCCGGTCCCGCCCCACCAGATGTCGCCCTTCGGGTTCGCGGCCTCGGCCTTGACCTGAGCGTAGTTCTCGCCGGAGCTCTTGCGCGTCATGTTGACCTTGATGCCGGTCGCTCGCTCGAAAGCGGTCACCATAGCCCGGCACCACTCCTCCTGGGGCGTGCAGTACAGCACCAGCTGGCCTTGGGCCTGGGCCAGTCCGGGACCCAGACACGCGAGGAGCGCGGTGAGGAGCGCCACGATAGTGCGGACGGGTGATCGCATACTGTCCTCCTCGTCGAGGATGTGAGGTCGTGGGCGGGCGCCGAGCAGGCCGAGCCGGGGGGCGGCCGCGCCATGTTGACGGAATCCTAGCGACGCGGTGACACCCACGTCAAGCGTGGGGCCGCGCAATTGACGGGTCAGGGCGCGGGTGCTAGTGTCCCCCCGGCGTGGTCGGGCGTGGCGACCATCAGCGCCGACCGGGACCGACGTCGCCCTCGGCCCCGACCCGGCCTCGCGGAAGCCTCCGGAGGAATGCTCGTGACCACACTCGGCGCGGAGGTGGGGACACTGGTAGTACCCGGTGTCCGGACGCGCCATGGGGTCAGCCGGTCGGCGGCGGGGCTGGCCGCGGCCCTACTCGCCCCGACGCTCGTGTTCCTGCTGGTCTTCACCTACTGGCCGCTGGTGGTCTCCGTCCTCGGCTCCTTCCAGCGCTTCGGCCGGATCGGCACCAGCCCGCAGTGGGTCGGCTTGCAGAACTACCGTGACCTCGGGGGCGACGCGCTCTTCCGCCAGGTTCTGGTCAATACCGCCTTGTACGCCTTGATCGCCGGACCGCTCGCGGTTCTGTTCGGTCTTGGCGCGGCGGTCGCCGTCGACGGACACCGCCGGCTGCGGCTCATCGCGCGGACGCTCATCTTCCATCCCGTGCTGCTGCCGACGGTGGCCGTCGCCGCCACCTGGCTCTTCCTTCTGAACCCCGTCTCTGGCCCCGTTGCCACCTTGCTCACGCGGGTGACCGGTCGGGCGCAAGGACTGCTCGAGGATCCCGCCACGGCGCTGGCCACGGTCGCGCTGGTGGCGATCTACAAGAACTGCGGGCTGTACATGCTGTTCTTCCTCGCGGGGCTCCAGGCAATTCCCCGGGACCTCCAGGACGGCGCCCGCGTCGAGGGCGCGTCGGAGTGGCGCGTGTTCCGCCACGTGACGTGGCCGCTCCTGGGGCCGATCACCTTCTACGTCGGCGTTACAGCAGTGCTCGACGCGCTCCGGAACGTGGATCACATCTTCGTGCTGACGCGGGGAGGGCCGGCGAACGCGACCAACGTGCTCCTCTACGAGACGTACCTCAAGGCTTTCGAGTTCTTCGACACCGGCCGGGCCTCGGCGCTCACGGTCCTGATGGTGGCGGTGCTCCTGACACTCGCTCTCCTCGTCATGCCGCGCCTCGAGCGCGGGGTGCACTATGAGGCGTGACTGGCCGGCCCTCCTCCTGAGCCTGCCGTTCCTGGGGCCCATCGCGTTCCTACTGCTGGCGTCCTTCACGCCGTCGCGGGAGTTTGGCCAGGGCCGCTACTGGAGCTTCCCCCCGACGCTCGAGAGCTTCTCGCAGGCCTGGCAGTCGGCGACGTTCGTCCTCTACTACCGCAACACCGTCCTCTACACGGTGGGGCTCCTCGCCGTCCAGCTCGTGACCGTCACCCTGGCCGGCTATGCGCTGGCCCGCATCCGGTTCGCCGGGCGGCAGTTTGTCTTCTACGTCGTGCTCCTCCAGCTGTTCCTGCCGCCGGTTGTCCTGATCCTGCCCAACTTCCTGACCCTCCGGGCCATCGGGCTCGGCGACACGCTGGTCGGCCTGGCCATGCCATACATCGCCAGCGCCTACGGGATCTTCCTCCTGCGCCAGGGTTTTCGCAGCATCCCGCCGGAGTACGACGAGGCCGCCATGCTGGACGGGGCCGGGCGGGTGCGCACCCTGTGGCACGTGCTGGTGCCGATGGTCCGACCCCACCTGGCGGCCTTCTCGGTCGTGAGCCTGATCTACCACTGGAACGAGTTCCTCTGGCCCCTGGTGGCCACGTCGAGCAACTCCAAGCGCGTCCTGGCCGTCGGCCTCCAGTCGTTCACCCGCGCGTCCGAGTCGGGAGCGGAGTGGGGGCTGATCTGCGCCGGGACCTTGATCGTCATCGCGCCCCTGATCGCTGCTGTTCGTCCTGTTCCAGCGGCTGTTCATCGAGTCCTTCACCCAGTCGGGCCTGAAAGGCTGACTACGCGCCTACAAGGGAGGCATCCATGAAGCGTCGCACGTTGCTCGCCGCCTCGTCGTCCTCGCGCTCGTCGGGGGAATTGCCCCGCTGGCGCAGGCGCAGATGAAGCTCCAGTTCTACTACCCAGTCGGGGTAGCGGGACCGCTCGCGCGAATCATCGACGGGTACGTGCAGGAGTGGAACAAGACGCATCCTCAGATCCAGGTCGAGCCGGTGTTCGCCGGCAACTACACGGAGGCCTACGCGAAGACGCTGGCCGCGATCCGCGGAGGCACGCCGCCGGACGTGGCGATCATGCTGTCCCAGAACCTGAACGACATCCTCGGCCAGGACATCGTCATCCCGCTGGACGAGCTGATCGCGGCGGACGCCGCGCAGGTCAAGATGGACGACTTCTTCCCCGCCTTCATGCTGAACTCGACGCAGGGCGGGAAGGTGTGGTCCATCCCCTTCCAGCGGTCGACGCCGGTCATGTACTACAACAAGGAGGCGTTCAAGGAGGTCGGGCTTGATCCGAACAAGCCGCCCCAGACCCAGGCAGAGCTGGTGGCGGCCGCGAAGAAGCTCACCAAGCAAGAGGGCGGCCGGACCACTCGCTGGGGCCTCACGATTCCCTCCAGCGGCGGCGTCGATACGTGGCTCTTCGAGGCCCTCACGATCGCAGCGGGAGGCCTCCTCTACGACGCGAACAACTCGTGCTGCAAGGTCCTGCTCGCGAGCAAGCCCGCCGAGGCGGGCGCCCAGTTCCTCCGCGACCTCGGGGAGAAGGAGAAGGTCAGCCCGCCGGGTCCGGTCAACTGGGGCACGACGGCGAACGACTTCGCCGCCGGTAACGTGGCGATGATCTACTACACGACCGGAGGCCTCGGCTTCATCCGCAACAACGCGAAGTTCGAGTTCGGCACGGCGTTCCTCCCGAAGGACCAGCGTTTCGGGACTCCGACCGGCGGCGGCAACGTCTACCTCTTCAAGGCGACGCCGCCCGACCGCCGGAAGGCGGCCTGGGAGTTCACGAAGTGGATCACCTCGACGGAGATGCTCGCCCGGTGGTCGATCGACTCGGGCTACGTCGCCCCCCGGAAGTCGTCCTGGGAGACACCTCTGATGAAGGACTACGTGGGCAAGTACCCCCAGGCCATCACCGCGCGGGACCAGCTCCAGTACGCGCACGCCGAACTCCCGGTGAAGAACATCATCGAGGTCAAGCGCGCCATCGTCACCGCGCTCCAGACAGCGCTGACGACCAGCCAGCCCGTCGGGCCCATCCTGGCCGAGGGGCAGAAGCGGGTGGACGAGATCCTGAAGTAGCCCGGCCAGCCAAGGAGCGGCCCTACCCGGCCTGCCGGCGGCGGCGGCTCCGGGGCTTCGCGTCCCGGGGCCTGCCGCCGGCTGCTCGGAGATCGGACCTCAAGCGCCGCGGAGCAGGAACCGCTCGATGACCTCCCGGACCCCTTCCTCTTCCGCGGTGCCGCACACATGGTCCGCACGGGCCCGGACCCCCGCCGGGGCGCTCTGCATTCGCCACACCCAGCCTGGCGGCCTCGATCTCTCGAGATCGTTCCAGTTGTCCCCGACGGCGATCGTCGACGACGCCGGGATCCCGAGGATCTCGACCATCGCCAGGAGTGCGGTCCCTTGGACACCTCCGGTGGGAGGATCTCGAGGTACACGGGCTCCGACTTCACGGCGTGCACCGGTGTCGACGCGCTCGCGAGGAGGGCACGGCACGGGGCCGATACGGTGCCTCAGTTGGTGCCCTTCGGCTCCCGCGTGGCCCACTCCCGCGTGGCCCGCTAGACAGTCGCCCCCGGCGCGCCGATCCTTTTTTCCGCGACGGTCCTGAGTCGTCGGTGCATGGCGAAGTACTGTTTGCTCTCTTCCTCGGCTTGCGGCTTTCGCACCAGTGTGCCGCGCTCCAGTCCCTTGACGGCATCCACCATCAGGTCCACGTCGATCGGGAAAGCCTTCGCCCGCAGCCAGGCGAGCGTGTCGCCAGGCTCGACGGCGATCGGGAGGAATCGAACGATGTCTCCTGTATCAATCCCGGCGTTGATGAAATGCAGGGTCACACCGATTTGATCGCCACGAAACACGCTCCATTCCAGGACATTGTAGCCACGATAGGTCGGGAGATATCCCATATGCGCGTTTAGAATGCCATGCGTTGAGGCATCGACGATCCCGCGCCGAAACAGCTCGGAGCCGGCGTTGAGCAGGACCTCGATCTTTCGACTCCGCACGTAGTCCTCTACTCCCGGCGCGTTGACGCTCTTCACCTTGAGGAAATCGATGCCGAAGTGCGTGCAGATCAGTGGCAACGACGCGTCCCAATGGGTTAGACGATGCTGCGCGGCATAGTTTCCCAGCGTTTGCCGATTCCAGTGCGCGTGCGACGGCCTGACCCCGATGACATCCAGCGCCCGGTCCAGGGTTCTCAAAAGCCCGTGTTTCTTCACATAGCCACGCACAGTGCGTATCAGTGTCTGTTGGGCGCAGATGATGGCCATCGGGGTCTGTTTCTCCGCGGCGAGCCGAGCGACCAGCGTGCTTGCATACAGATTGAAGGAGGACGAGGAGATTACCGCAAGTCTCATGTGCCCTCCACGTCTCGCATGACCCGTTCCTGAACGATGATTGCATCCGCGAAGAACTTCGCTGCCCAGTTGGGGAACGCTAGCGGACAGTAGCCACCCCAACACGGATACGAGCCTGGAATTCCTCCTCTGATTCCCGGCCGACGCGAGGTCAGGGACTGTGTGGACTTCACCTGATCAAGGAGCTTCAGCGCTCCGTTCAAGTATCGCGGATCTCCGTCGCGTCGATAGAGATTGAGCCAAACCAGAGCGAGCTGTGCGTTGCCGGTCAGGCAAGAATAGTTCGCCTGGGATCGCCAATCAGAATCGAGCCGCGCAGGCAAGGGCAACGGATCCTCATCAGGCGCCGGCTTTCGCCGCTCATACCTGAGCAAGATCCGCTCCGCCGCCGTTCGAACGAGTGCCAGCGCTGCCGCCCGCAAGGACTCGTCGAGGTACGGGGCGCACTCGAGTAACCCTTCGAGCGTGTAGCCAATCGTGTGGGTGAGGGGGGGCTCGTCCTTCCGAAATCCCATCCCCTGTATCCACCCCGTGTGGTTGGATTGATGGAGGATCCATTGCACATTCTGCCGGGCACAATGAAACAGCGCCGGGTCTCCGGTCAGCGTGTGTAGTTCGAACAACGGCCATGCGACCCGCGCGTGGTAGGTGTGAGGCTGTCCCATGTACGAGTGGGCGCTCCACTTGCCATCAGCATCCTGGACGTCAACGAGCCACCGACCGGCGCGCGTCGCCGCGGTCAAGAACCGCGCCGCTCTCGTGGTTCTCCAGAGTGCCGTCCATCCTTGGATCACTTGCCCCGTGTTGAAAACGTCCGGATGTTGGTTGACCCCGATCCCTCCTCGCACCGCTCCTGAGTCGAGTTGAATCTCGATCTCCCAGTCGCCCATGCGAAGAGCGCGGTCCACCAATCGCTCCTGGCCACTCTTTTCCGCGTACTCGATCAGGGTGGGAATGATGTAGCCTGTGGTTTCAGGATACGGGGGAAGCCAGCCCCCGTCGGCGATGAAGTAACCGGCCGACACGCCGCCACACCCGGAAGCGTCCTGGGCTCTGCAGAGCCACCCGATCGCCTCCTCCAGATGTCTCTGGTCCGCATCCACGGGGTGCTTCCTTCCCACCACGTCATGCAGCACAAGCCCTGGGTGGGAGGCTGACCGGAGAATGCCGGCCATCTTGCGAATCAAAGGGCGCACCGGGGCTGCCCGGACTACGGGCCCTCCTGGCCGCGGTTCAAGAGGCGGACCCAGGCTCGCGCCTTGTCGCGATGCCGTATGAGGAGACCGTTCTCGCCGCCATCAGCGCGAGGACGCATGGATAGTGCGCAGCTCGCTTTGCGTTCGCTATCTCGCAGCTCACGAAGATGACCTCACGGCCGACTATGTTACTCGAATTGGGCGGGCAGAGAGACTCATCTGGCGGGGGGATGCTCCCCGGTGAAATCCGGACGGGAGCAGAATGCTGCCCGCATGCGACGGACTTCCGCCTCCCGCCCGCCTTCATATTCCAGTAGAGCCCTGCTCGGAGATCGGACCTCAAGCGCCGCGGAGCAGGAACCGCTCGATGACCTCCCGGACCCCTTCCTCTTCCGCGGTGCCGCACACATGGTCCGCACGGGCGCGCACCCCCGCCGGGGCGCTCCGCATCGCCACACCCAGCCCGGCGGCCTCGATCATCTCGAGATCGTTCCAGTTGTCCCCGACGGCGATCGTCGACGACGACGGGATCCCGAGGATCTCGACCATCGCTAGGAGTGCGGTCCCCTTGGACACCCCGGATGGAAGGATCTCGAGGTACACGGGCTCCGACTTAACGGCGTGCACCGGAAGACCGGCCTGCCGGACCGTCCCCTGCAGCGTGTCGACGCGCTCGCTAGGACCGATGACCAGGAGCTTGTGCGGGTCCACGTCCAGCAGGACGTCGAGGGACGGCACGATCTCGTAGCTCAGACCGTCATCGAGCGCATAGGCGTCCGCCAGCGGATGGCGTCGCTCCGCGAACACGCGATCACGCGTGTACAAGAGCGGCTGCACCTCGGCCACCCGGCGCGCCAGGCCGAGGGCCCCGCGGGCCGCGTCCCGCGGGAGGCGCCGCTCGTACAGCGTGTGCCCGGAGGCGAAGTCCAGCACCTGCCCCCCGTTGTACAGGATCGCGGGGGAATCGGCGCCGAGGGCGCGCACCCAGGGTTCTGCCGACGGCCACATCCGTCCGGTCGCCACGCAGACGCGGACGCCACGGGCCCTGGCGGCCGCCACTGCCGCCAGCACCCCCGGCGTGATCCCGTGAACGCGCGAGCGAACGGTGCCGTCGAGATCCAGCACGAGTAGCCGGTAGCGCGCAGGCCGCGGAGCCTCCGCGCCACCCGAGGAAACTCGCCGGAGATCCGGAATCTCAGGCACCAGGAGGAGCCACGGAGTAAAGACGGCAGCCAGCGCACTCGCTCCCCGGACCAATGCCGTGAACCCGCACCGTGGCGTCCGGATCGACGAGCAGCCGGTAGCTCGGGGTCAAGCGCCCCGGGCACTCACGGGACCCGGTAGTATTCCCGGTACCAGCTGACGAACCGCGCCACGCCTTCCTCGACGGTCGTGTGGGGCCGGTAGCCGACGTCGCGCACGAGGTCCGTGACATCCGCGCGAGTGGCCGGCACGTCACCCGGCTGCATCGGCAGGAGATTCTTCCGCGCGCGCTTCCCCAGGCACTGTTCCAGTACCTCGATGAAGCGCAGGAGCTCGACGGGCCGGTCATTCCCGATGTTGTAGACGCGGTAGGCCGCCCGGCTCGTTCCGGGGTCGGGATGCTCGCCCGACCATGTGGGATCGGGCGCGGGCGGCTTCGCCAGAACTCGGACGAGGCCCTCGACGATGTCGTCCACATACGTGAAGTCGCGCTGCATCCGGCCCTCGTTGAACACGTCGATCGGACGGTCCCCCAGGATGGCCTGCGCGAACAGGAACAGGGCCATGTCCGGGCGGCCCCACGGGCCGTAAACCGTGAAGAAGCGTAGGCCGGTGCACGGGAGCCCGTAGAGATGGGCGTAGGTGTGCGCCATCAGCTCGTTGGCCTTCTTCGTCGCCGCGTAGAGGCTCAGCGGATGGTCCACGTTGTCGTGCACGGAGAACGGGAGCCGCGTGTTGGCGCCGTAGACGGAGCTGGACGATGCGAAGACGAGGTGCTCGACCGCGTGGTGCCGGCAGCCCTCGAGCACGTTGAGGAAGCCAACCAGGTTCGCGTCGACGTATGCGTGCGGGTTCCGGAGCGAGTAGCGGACGCCCGCCTGCGCCGCCAGGTGCACGACCCGGGCCGGGCGGTGCCGACGAAACAGCTCGGCCATCCCCGCTCGGTCGGAGACGTCGAGCCGCTCGAAGGTGAAGGCGGCGTGGGGCGTCAGCTGATCGAGCCGCGCCTGTTTCAGCGTCGGGTCGTAGTATTCGTTCAGGTTGTCGAGCCCGAGGACGTGGTGGCCGTCCGCCAAGAGGCGCTGGGCCACGTGGAAGCCGATAAATCCGGCGGCGCCGGTGAGGAGAACGTCCGCCATCAGGACCACTCCCTCGCCGTGGCAAGCCGTGCTGCGTCGTCACGCCACTCGAACCTGCGCGCGAGGCCGACGTGACGGTACACCCGGACGATCGGACTGTTGGGGCCGCACGGCAACCAGTCGTCCGCCGGGCCCGTCAGCATCGTCCGAGCCGTGCCGCTTGCCGTCTCTCCGAAGCCAGCCCGGGCCTCCCGGCAGGACAAGAGATGCACCCCCTGCGGGGGGCGCCTGACGAACCATGCACTCGTGCTCGTAGAGATGGCGCGAATCCCCGCCCGTTTGCGGCCTCCGTGGCGTCGGGCCTGTCGTGGAGCAGAGAGCGGCCGCAAGGTCGCCAAAAGTGTAGCAGCACAGCACCAGGTGGCTCAAGGGCTGATGGCCCTGTCCGAGCTCGTGGCTGGTTCGAATGGGCGGGTGGTACTCGGCATGGCTTCGGTCCGTTAGCGTCCTCGGCGGGCTTGCTCTCTGTGCGACATGGCGCCTGCCTGGGGGCCAGCGCCGAGGCGAGGCCACCCCTGTCATCATCCGGCAAGGCGTAGGAGCTCCGCGTGGTCCGCGACGGCGTCGGCTCGGCTCCCTGTTCACGCCGGGCGGGGTTGCGGAAACCGCTTGGACCGGACGAGACCCCACTTCGCGAGCCGGAACTCCGCACCCACCGACAGGCAACCCAGCCCGTACTTCACGCTTCGGCGGAAGTTGATCGAGGAGGCCTCGGCGAAGTACCTCGTCGGGCAGCTGATTTCGGCAACCGCGTATCTGTACCAGAGGATCTGCGCAAGCATCTGATTGTCGAAGATGAAATCGTCCGAGTTGGCCTGGAGGGGCAGACGCTCGAGCAGTTCGCGGGCAAAGGCTCGATACCCTGTGTGAAACTCGGATAGCTTCGAGCCGAGGAGGATGTTCTCCACGAAAGTGAGAAATCTATTCGAAACGTACCTCCAGAGGGGCATACCCCCCTTCAGCGCGGAATTTCCGAGAATGCGGCTGCCCAGCACACAGGAGTACAGGCCGTTGGCGAGCATTGACACCATGGCCGGAATGAGCTTCGGAGTGTACTGGTAGTCCGGGTGCAGCATGATGACGATGTCCGCCCCAGCTTCGAGGGCGAGGCGATAGCAGGTCTTCTGGTTGCCGCCGTAGCCAAGGTTGCTGGGATGGGCGAAGACACGCGTGTTCGGGAGCTCCGTGGCGATGCGGACCGTCTCGTCCTGGCTGGCGTCGTCGACGATGACGATGACGTCGACGATCTTCTGCTCCATGACCTCGTCGTACGTCTGCCGCAACGTCTTCGCGGCGTTGTAGGCCGGCATGACAACGACGATCTTCTTGTCGCGGAACATGACTGTCTAAACCGGGTAGAGACCAAGCTATCCCGGCGGAAGCATCGGGACCAGGAGAATCTGGTCAACCGACGGCAGGGCACTTGGGCTAGCGAGCGGCGACCGCCCGACCGACGGTGGGTGTGGTTCGCGACACCAGCGGCGACGGAACAAGAAGGCGTTCCATCCGCTCTCGAAAAGCAGTGACGTCGAAGCGGGAGGCATGGCGTCGAATCGTCATGGGATCCCACGAGATCCGGGCACTGCGCAGCACCGACTCCGCCAAGCTGTCGGCGGAGGGCTCCACGAAGAACACCCCCGTGACCTCGGGCTCGACCGTGTCCAGCGCTCCACCCCCCTGGTATGCGACGACCGGCCTCCCCGCCGCGTTCGCCTCGACGACGGCGATGCCGAAGTCCTCCTCCCCCGGAAAGACGAGGGCTCGACATCCCGACAGCAGCCTGCCCGCCGCCTCCTCGGTTACGTGCCCCAGAAAGCGGACCGTCGGTCCCGCCATTCGCTCCAGGGTCGCCCGGTGCGGTCCCTCGCCCGCGACCAAGAGCGGCAGACGGAGCCGGTTGAACGCCTGGACCGCCAGGTGAAGGCGCTCGTAGGCGTTCAGCCGGGACATGATCAAGTAGTAGTCGCCCGGCTGGCCCGACAGATGCCGGAATCGCTCGGTGTCGACCGGTGGCGGAACGATGGCCGCCTCCCGGCCGTAGATCTGCCGGATGCGCTCGGCCACCGCGCTGGAGATCGCGACGAACTTGTCTGGTCGGGCAGCCGTCCTCAGGTCCCAACGCTGCAGTGTCCGGATGGCCCACGGAAGCGCCGCTCTCGTGACGCGGCCGAGATCTTCGTGCTCGACGTACTGGTCGTAGCTCCAGAGGAAGCGCGCCGGTGTGTAGCAGTAGCACACGTGACGGCTTCCGCGTGGAGCGCGCGCTGCCTTGGCGAAGGCCGAACTGGACGACAGCACCAGATCGAACCCCGACAGGTCCAGACGGTCGAATACCAGCGGGCACAACAGGAGGTACTTCTTGAAATGCCGCTTGATCCCAGGCAACCGCTGCATCCAGGAGACCCGGATGTCGGCCGATCGCAGCTGGGGCCACAGCTGGGCGCGGTCGAGGACGCTCGTGAAGATGGGCGCCTCGGGGAAGATCTCGTGGAGCGCGGCCACAACGCGCTCGGCGCCACCCCGCTGGTTCAGGTAGTCGTGGACGATGGCGACCCGCATGCCTACGTTGCCCCCGTTCCCCGGAGGACCGCGGGGATCGTCCGGAACAGGATCTTCAGATCGAGCAGGAGCGACCAGTTCTCGATGTACCGGACGTCAGGCATCGATTCGACGGCGCTCTCGATCGCCTGCAGGAGCCGCCCCGACCAGGACGCGGGATCCCAGGACCACGACCGGTTGCCTCGAGGGATCGAAGCGAACCTCGATCTTCACCCGCCCCCCGCCGCCGGGACGGATCTTCCAGGGCTCGTCTTCGCGACGCGCAGCGCTCGAACCACGATGTCGTTCACGTCCAGCGACATCGTGACCGACTCCGACTGGCCGTTCGGCTCCCACAGGTCCGCGCAGGCGGCCGCGACCTCTGATACCACCGCCGTCACCAGGTCGGGTCGATCGGCATCCGCCGTGACGCCGACCGACTGGCCTCGATCGACCAGGTCGGGCAGGACCTCACGGAGCCGCCGCTCGACGGACGCCGTGAGCGTTCGAGTCAGAGTCCCGAACACTTCCTGGAGCAGCGCTCGGCGATAGCCGGTCAGGAGCTCGAACGCGACCTGGTGCAGTCGCTCCTGCTCCGCCTCGACCGTCAGGGCTGTCTCCACGGCCTCCACGCCCAGCGCCGTGATCTCTCCGCGCCGGCGAAGCGCTTCCAGCTCCCAGTCCGCCAGGCCAATCTCTTCCTCCAAGTAGAGACAGGCCAGGCCGACCAACCGCTCGTTTTTCATCAGCGGGACGCCGATCCGGGTCCAGTTCTTGGCCGCCGGCTCTACTGATGTGAGCGGGTCGAGAGGATCGTCCCCCGCGACTGCGACGGCGATGTGGCCGGTGCCTCGAGCTCCGCTCCGTGTCATCGCCAGGAACAGCTGACGGCCACCGTCCCCCAGGATGTCATCGGGCAGCTGCCAGCGAGCCAGGAGCTTTATCTCTTTCCCCGCCGTGCCCAGCAGGACGCCGCGCACGCGGATACCGAGCCAGTCCGCCACCTCAGCGGCCAGGCTCGCCAGCACGTCGTCGAACGAGCCCGCCGCGGACACTCCGCGCACGAGCCGCATCAGCGAGGACATCGCGCGCGCCTGCCGGTGTAGCCGCCTTGCCTCCCACGCGTGGGCGGTCGTCGCCACGAACTCCTCGAGGATCTCCTGGCAGCGCCGCCGCTTCTCGCTCGAGAAAGGCTCCCTCTCGGCGGAGCGGGCCTCGCCGAGCGCGAGGACCCCCACTGCCTCCCCGGCGAAACGAATCGGAAGCAAGTACATCGAGCGCACTTGCGGCATGAGCGCCAGCTCGGCCTCCCGCCCGGGGTCAAGCCGGCGGTCGTCTCCGGACCCCGGCGGGTCCGGCTCGCTCGGCGCCAAGACAATCCGGCGCCAGGTGGAATCGGAGAGCGCCACGCGCGCCCCCACTAGCAACGACCCGTTCACGGGGTGCACTGCCTGCACCGTCAAGGTGAGGCTCGGCTGATCCCAGAGGGCCACGCAGGCAGCGGTCACGGGCAGCGTTCGCGTAAGCCGCGACACGAGCTGCTGGGCCTCCGTCTCGATGCCCCACAGATCCGGTCTGAACGGCATCTTCGTTACCCGTCTCCCTACCCGGAGCGCTGGAGGCTCATGACGTCACGCAGGCCGCGGCTGCCCGCCTGGTGCGTCGGGTGCCGGGCGAGAACCTCCTGGTACTTGCTCGGTCTGGGTCAAGCCGCAGAACTGGACTTCCCCATCAGCGTGAAGGGCATGCAGCCATCGGCCGCCACCACGGCCGGCCTCATGAGGTCTTCGTGCCCATAGACCGTGGTCTTCGGACGTCCCCGGGACCGATCGGTGGCCTTCCGGAGGGGCAGTGGCCTCCGTTCGGGCGAGGAGCAGCAGCGCGACCGGGCCCGCGAGAAGAGCATCCCCGATCCGCGCGGGACCCTGCCTGAAGCTGCTGCTTCTTACACGACCCACCTGCAAGGCCTGGGGTGCGCTTAGCAAGTACCGTGCCGCGGGCGGACGCGATTAGAAGAAGCTCTTGGGCCCACGAGGACCCTGTTCGCGATCAAGAGGAGATCTTTCTCCTTGCGACCGCACTCGATCACCTCGTTCAGGTCGACGACGATCGTCTCCTGCCGGCCATCCACGTGAGTCCTGATTGACCTTCGTGCGGTTGGGGGCCGCGCGCTCCGTGAAGCCTCCGGCCATCACTACCCCCTGGATCGCCGTGGTGGTCTAATCCCAGTTGGTAGGATTGGGCTTCTTGACCGCGCCCAGGACGTAAGGGTCTTCCCGACTGAAACGAGTAGAATATCTCCATCCTTCAGGAAAAACTCCCCGGCGGTGTGCTGGTCACACACTCGTAGCCGGGGAGTCATCGCGTCTTAGCCTTGAACGGCGATTCCCGCAGGCCAGCGACTCGTCCCTGGCCGCTCTGGTCGCGGATATCCCCAACCTCGATGCGCCGAGCCAAAGAACCCTCCAAGGTGCCTTCGCGATGTGCCTACCGAACGATGTTCCAGCGGCACCACGTCAGTCGATTCGGGCCTGGCGGTCCCGGGAATCGCCGATCAGTTATTCTTGGCTCGCTACCCTCGCCTCGGAGGTAAACGGGGCCGGGTCGCCGTTTCGCGGTTGCGAACTGCTTGCTTGGCCTCCTGGGGTTTTCCGTCGCAACCGGATCAGCCAGGGCGCCCCTGGGATACACCACCCCTGGGATGCCCCTACCCCAACCTGGGAAGTTGGGCTAACCTGGGGCGTGGCCTCGAAGGTGACCTCGTATCCTTGGCAGACTTTTCGGGCGCGCGTTGGTCACTCGCTTCCCCCGGAGCCATCCGCTGGCTCCGGGGGCCTCGCTGCCCGACGGAAGTTTCCCGAGCGAAGAAAGTACGCGAAGCCTGGACATCCCGGTGGGGGTAAGCCGGGGTAAGTGTCGTCGATCTTTAACTATTGCTCGCGGCACAGACTTTGCCTGCCTCCGTGCTCCACTCCGGGAACCCCGCGAGCGAGAAATCTCTCGAACAGAAGAAAGAGAGGTCGGTAGATGCGGGGCCGATGCTGGGGAGTCCTTGCAGCCCTCGGAGTCACCCTCGTGCTCGCTGGCGGTGTGAAGGCCCAAGAGCCTGGATACCAGATCGGCGTCGACGATGTCCTCGCCATCTCAGTCTGGGACCACAAAGATGTCGACCAGGTGGTCTTCGTCCGCCCGGATGGAAACATCTCCCTTCCTCTCGTCGGCCAGCTCAAGGTCCTCGGTCTGACCGTCGCGGACCTCGAGAGCCGGCTGAGCGAGGCGTATCAGCGGACCATCAAGGGCGCACGCGTCACGGTCATGGTGCGCGAGATCCGTAGTCGGCCGGTGTTCTTCATCGGAGGGGTGGGGAGAGCCGGCCCGATGCAACTCACCCAACCCCTCAACCTCCTCCAGGCGGTCTCTGCCGCCGGAGGCCTGGTACCCGCCGCGGATCTGGAATCGGCTTACGTCCTTCGCGGCACGAAGGCCATCCCGGTCAACTTCACCGCGCTCATCCAAAAGGGCGACATCACCCAGAACATCCAACTTCAACCCGGTGACACCATCGTGGTGCCGCTCGCGGACTTCGTTTACGTCGAGGGCGATGTCAAGCGGTCGGGAGCGATCAAGCACACGAGGGAATTGACCCTGCTCCAGGCGATCGCGGAGGCGGGCGGCTTCACCGATCTGTCTGTTCAACGGCAGGTAAGCATCGTCCGCACGGACGGCCCGAAGAAGGAGCGGATCGAGGTCAACGTCAACGAGATGGTCACGCAGAAGGACGCCAAGGCCGACATACCGCTCCGTCCGAAGGACCTCATTGTGGTGACGCTTGCGGACTTCGTCTACGTCCAGGGAGAGGTGAAGAGTCCCGCCGCGCTCAAGTTCACCAGTGACCTGACGATGCTGAAGGCGATCGCGCTGACGGGCGGCTTCACCAACCTCGCGGCGCCGGGCCGTGTGAATCTCGTGAGAGGGGAGGGCACCAAGCGCGAGACCGTCAAGGTGAACGTCGAGGACATGATGAAGGGATCCGCGCCGGACATCCCTCTGCGGGCAAACGACATCATCATCGCGCCCCAGAGGCTCTTCTGAAGATGCTGAGCGCCCGGATGGCATGTGCGCGCGCCCGCGCGGCCGGCCTGGTTTTGATGATCTTGATTGTGACGGTGGGCGAGGCGACGGCTCAACCAGCCCAGCAGGCTCCGGCAGGCCCGACGTCTCCCGGGGCACGGGGAGCGCCCGAGCCAATTCCTCCGACGGACCCTCTCTACCGGACACCGGCGCCGGGCACGATCCCGTCGGCGCCGGCTCCCGGTTACCGGCTGTTCGACCCCCCCACCCGACCGGGGGCGACGTACGAGCTTCACTACTCGCTTGGTGTCACCGAGGAGTACACGGACAACTTCAACCTCTCGCAGACGGACAAGGAGTCGAATTTCCGGACCCTCATCTCGCCCGGCGTCACGCTCCTGATCAACGGCGCCCGGACGCGCGGTCAGCTTTCGTTCACGCCGTCGTTCTCCTATGACTCCTCGGACAACGACACGAACCTTTTCCTGGCATTCAGCGGCACGGTGGTGTGGACGGCGACCCCTTTCTTCACGTTGACCGCCGCTAACACGCTGAGTCTGAGCGACGATTACTTGACAGCCGGAACGCTCACTCTCCGGCGTGAGAGGGAGAAGTACATCAGCAACATATTCTCGCTCTACGGGGACTATCGGCGTGACACGCTCTCGGTGTCTCCGTACTACGTTCTTTCCGCGTTCTTCGACGAGGGTGGTGACGACACCATCTCAAACAGCGTCGGCGTGACGCTCGGCAAGACCTTTCTGATCCGCAACACGGCCACCGTTGGCTACGAATACCTCTACAGCGACACTTCAGACGACGGCGAGGACGTCTCGGGCCATCAGGTGACCCTGTCGCTCGCACACCAGCTGAACGTGGAAACTGCGGTCGGCCTTTCCGGAAGCTACGCCCACCGCTACGTCAGCGGCGGTGGGCTGCCCGGTTCGGATGAGTACTACATCGTCACGGTATCGGTGTTCGGCTCGTACACCGTGAGTGGAATCTGGTCGGCGTCGGCGAGCACGGGCTACACATGGCTGAAAGCGATCGACGAATCCCCGAGAGTGCCGACCGACTCGGAGAGTCTTCCGTTCGTGTCGGCACAAGTGTCTTACTTCGCGCTGGCGCGCACCGTGCTCACGCTCAGCGGGTATTCCGGATTCTCGGAAAGCTTCTCACGCGGCGAGAACTTTGGCGTGGTCCAGACCTACGGCGTCGCCGGGACGGTCCGCTACGCGGTGACGCCGCTGGTCGGCGCGTTCGCGTCAGCTTTCTGGAATTCAAGCCAGGAGACTGGTATCGCGGGCGGTGTCAGCGGGGACCCCGAAGAGACCTACGGTGGCACCGCCGGTCTGTCCTATCAAGCACTTCGATGGCTCAGTCTGGGGCTGACCTACAGGTACACCCGCGCCCTCGGCGACGACGGGTTCACCGAAAACCGCGTGACCGCGACGGCGACCGCGAGCTTCTAGCGGCAGAGAACGGCTCATGTACAGACTCTTCCGGCACTACGTACCGGGCATGGTCGTGGCAGCGGTGATCGGGGACGTCCTCGTGATTGTCGGCGCCACCGTGACGGCGTGGCACTTCGGATGGTGGGTCGGCCAGAGTCCCCTGTGGCCCAAGGTCATGAGCCTTACCGGCATGATCGTGTGTGGCCTCTACGTGTCGGAGCTCTACGACGCGCGCCGGATCGTGGCGCAGCGCGAACTTGGGGCGCGGCTCCTGCTGGGGCTGCTGGGGGGCGGGACCCTGGCGGCCGCGCTGGGCTTCGCGCTCCCGGTCCTGCGCTTCGGCCGCCTCGCGTTCATCGAGATCCTCCTCCTGTCGGCCGTGGGCCTGATGCTATGGCGAATGACGTGGCTGCGCGTGCATGTCGCCCGTGGGCTCCGCGAGCGTGTCCTCGTCCTCGGCGTGGGTCCGGCGGCCGGACGCCTCGTCGAGCTCCAGGCTACCGGCGCGAGACCCTTCACGGTGGTGGGGTTCCTCTCGGACGCGCCCGGCGCATTCGAGGAGCTTCCCCCGGGGACAGAGCTGGCCGGGAAGGCACGGGACATGCTGGCGATCGTGGAGGAGCTGCAGCCTGACGTTGTGGTGGTGGCGCTGGGGGACATGCGTGGCGCCTTCCCGGCGAGTGCTCTGCTCGAGTGCCGGACGCGGGGGATCCGAGTCGAGGACTGGCCCAGCTTTTATGAGAAGCAGACCGGAAAGATCCTCATCACCGGGATGCGCCCAAGCTGGCTCATCTTCTCGGATGGCTTCGTGAAGACGCGCTTCACCCAGATGGTGAAACGGGCGGTCGACATCGCGCTGTCCCTCCTCGGCTTGCCAGTAGCCGCGCCCTTGATGGCATTGGTCGCGATCCTCGTCAAGCTCGACTCGAAGGGACCGGTCCTGTTTCGTCAGGAGAGGGTTGGACAGTACGGGCGCGTGTTCGTGCTCAAGAAGTTTCGCTCCATGCGGGTGGATGCCGAGCGCGATGGGCGCGCAGTCTGGGCTTCAGAGGATGATCCTCGAGCGACGCGTATCGGACGGTTCCTTCGGCGCTCGCGGCTGGATGAGCTGCCCCAGCTCGTGAACATCCTGGTCGGGGAGATGAGCTTCATCGGGCCGCGGCCGGAGCGTCCGGAGTTCGTCCAGAGGCTCCAGCAGCGGATTCCTTTCTACGTGGAGCGGCACTCCGTGAAGCCCGGCCTCACGGGGTGGGCTCAGGTGCGTCACCAGTACGCAGCCTCCGTTGAAGGCACGCTGGAGAAGCTGCAGTACGATCTCTATTACATCAAGAACTTGTCGTTGTTTCTCGACATGCTGATCCTGGTCAGCACCGTTCAGGTGGTGCTGTTCGGGCGGGGCGCCCGGTAGCGGACGCAAGAGAGGGATCGATGGAAGCATGGCGGATGGTAAGAGGATCGCCACCGGAGTATTTTACCGGCGGAGAACCCTTCTGACGGTGACCTTCGTACTGGCGGCGATCGTGTTCGGCGTCGCCGCGTATCTCCTTTCCGAGGAGCCCCCGCGGTTCCAGAGCCAGGCGACGATCCTGGTGGAATCGCGCCCGGAACGGGTGCCGATCTTTCAGGAGTTCTTGCCCCGTCGTCCGTTAGCCGTTCAGCTCGCCCTCCTGAACAGCCGGAGCATGGCCGAGGGGGTCCTCGAGAACCTGCCGAAGGCCTCGCTTCAGGATCTCGTGGACACGACCTACTACGTCGACTATCAGGGTCAGGCCACGAACTGGTACCGGCGCCTGCGGGGCCTGCAGCCTGAGGTCGAGAGCCCGCAGCGGCGGGCGCTGCAGGAGCTCCGGCAAGCTCGGGTCTCATTCGACACGCGCAAGGGTCATGGGATTGTGGTGCTCTCGGGCGCCGCGTCGAAACCGCAGGTGGCCTCGGATATCGTGGCGACGTACATCGAGGTGCTCCTGGCTCGCACCCGATCCTTCAACATCGACGACGCGCGGGTCTCGCGGGAGTTCCTCGAGAGTCAAGCCACGGACGTGAAGCGCAGCATGCAAGCAAGCGAGGAGGCTCTCCGCGCGTTCACGGCAGGGCATGGCGGTATCAAGGTGCCCGAGCAGGCCCAGGCCACCGTGGTCCGGTTGACCCAGGCGGAGAGCGCGCTGGCCGAGATCGGGGCTAACCGCAAGATGGTCGAGACGCGCTTGCAGGCCCTCAAGGAGAAGGTCCAGAGCCAGGGGCCCGCCCCGGCGCTGCCGGCGCCGGCCCGGCCGATGCCGCCTTCACTCCAGCGGCTGCGTGACCAGCTGACTCGACTCGAATCGACGCTGATTGAACTGCGCACCAAGTACACCGAAGAACACCCCCGGGTGATACTCGTGCGGGATCAGATCGAAGAGCTCCAGCGGGAGCTCGGCGGCGTGGTGAAGGAGACCACCCCGTCGACCCCGGCTCCGGGAGCGGTTCCCGCTGGCGAGCGGATCAACTTCAGCGAGCAGGTCGTGTTGCTCGAGACCTCGTTCCATTCCCTGTCCGCCCAAGAGGAGGCCCTCCGCAAGCAGGTCGATGTCCTGCGTCAGAGCCTGAGCGGCCTTTCCCGGAGTGAGTCGGAATACAGCCGGCTGGCGCGTGAGGTCGACAGCAATCGCACTCTCTACGCCATGCTGTCGGACAAGCTGACGGCGGCTCGGATTCGCGAGCAAGGCGAGATGAAGGTCGTCAAGGTGATCGACCCGCCGAGCTATGCGGTCGCGGCCGGGAACACGAAGCGCATGAAGTTCATGGGGATCGGACTGCTGCTCGCGGTCGCGTTCGGCGCCGGACTGCCGGCCGTGGTCGAGTGGATCAAGAGGCCGGTCGAGACCGAGGATGACGTCGAGGAGTCCACGGGCCTTCCCGTGCTTGCGGTGATTCCGCACCTGCGAGGCCGTCGGCCGGTATTCCTCACCGCCCGCGAGCGCAGGGAACTCGAGCAGGAGGGACTGCGGCCCGGCGAGGTGTTCCTGTTCCACGAGGCGTTCCGAAATCTCCGCGTGGCGCTCCAGCTTGCTGGTCGCGTCGATTCGCTGCGGAGCCTGATGGTCACGAGCCCGCACCCGACGAAGGCAAGTCCACCATTCTCGTGAACCTCGGTCTCGAGCTGGGGGAGTCGGGCCGGCGGGTCATCATGGCCGACACGGACTTCGTCCGGCCGACTCTGCACAAGACACTGAATCTGCAACAGAATGGCGGTCTCGTCGAGGTCTTGCACTCGGGGCGCCAGGTCGAGGAGGCCCTCGTTCCAGTGAGAGGGAATGTGCGGGTGGCAACGCGAGGCGCGGTCGTGCGCCGTGACACGGCAGGAATGCTCGCCACGAGCCGGCTCAGGGACGTGATGGCCGAGATGTCGGGTCAGGCGGATTACGTCCTGTGCGACTCGGGACCGCTCCTTCTGGTGCACGACAATCTCTTGCTGGCGGGAGCGGTGGACGGTGTCATCCTCGTCGTGAAGGCGGGCACGACGCCATGCGCGGATCTGGTACGAGTCAAGACCACGCTGGAAAGCGTGGGAGCCCGAATCATTGGAGTTGTCATCAATCAGATGCCGCCCTATCAGATGAAGCGCTACTACCATCGCTACTACCGGGGTTACTACGCAAAGAGCGAAGCCGTGTGAGACGTGCGTTCGACGGTCCGGCGAGAGCTGGTACGGTCGTTCAGAACGATAGTCCGGGCTATGCGCTTCGCATGCTGAACGCCCTTACCTTCGACGTCGAAGAGTACTTCCACGCGGAAAGCTTGGCCGGAGTCGTGCGGCGGGAAGACTGGACCCTGCTGCCCTCGCGGGTGGCCGAGAGCACGCGTCGGCTGCTCGACCTCCTCGAAGAGCGGCACGTCAAGGCGACGTTCTTCATCCTGGGCTGGGTCGCCGAGCGCGAGCCGCGGCTGGTGCGTGAGATTCAGGGCCGGAAGCACGAGGTGGCGTGTCACGGGTTCGGGCACCGGCTCATCTACGGCATGAATCGAGAGGCCTTCCGGGCAGACGTGTGCCGTGCCAAGCAGGCGATCGAAGAGGCCACCGGTGCAGCGGTGGCCGGCTTCCGCGCACCGACCTTCTCCATCGTGCGGGAGACGCTGTGGGCCCTGGACGTCCTGCTGGAGACGGGGTTTCGCTACGATTCGAGCATCTTCCCGATCCGGCACGACCGATACGGCATCCCGGACGCGCCCCGGTTCCCGTACCGAATCGCGGCGCCCGGCGGGGGTGACCTGGTGGAGTCCCGATCACCACTCTCGCTGTCGGGAGACAGCATTTGCCGTTCTCGGGCGGTGGCTACTTCCGTCTGGCTCCGTATCCGATGATTCGCGCCGCGCTGAGACGCGTGAACCGCCGTGAGCGGAAGCCGGGCATCATCTACCTCCACCCGTGGGAGCTCGATCCCACGCAGCCTCGGCTCCCGGTGCATGGCTTCTCACGGTTCCGCCACTACGTGAACCTCGCTCAGACCGGTCGGAAGCTCGAGCGCCTCCTGCGGGACTTCCGGTTCGCCCCGGCCGGTCACGTCCTCCGCGAGCAGGGCTTTGCGGGAGTCTGGGCATGAACATCGCCGCGGTCGTGGGGGCTCGACCGAACTTCGTCAAGATCGCTGCGATCATTGAGGAGTTCTCGCTCTATCCGGAGATTCACCTGCGCCTCATCCACACCGGCCAGCACTTCGAACGTGGGATGTCCGGTGAGTTCTTCGAGGACTTGGGGGACAACCGCGCCCCGTCAATCTCGGGGTTCAGCGGACCTGCCGGTCGGTTATGGCGCCATCCACGACGGCTTGCCCAGGTCCTCGCGGTGACACGTCCCGATCTCGTGCTGGTCGTCGGTTCGCGATGACGTCGGGTCCCGAAGGGTCCGCGCGCATGGTCCGCGCGCTCACCGTTCGCATCAGCCTGTCCGTGACGTTGTTTCTCGTGCTGCTCGGAGCCATGTACCTCCGCGGCTATTGAGCCCCGCCAAAGCGTCTACGCCGGGCCCGCCGGCGTGAAGCTCTACGAGGAACTGGCGGAGCACGTGGCCGCACTGGTAGCCACGGGCATACTTCGCCCCGGCGACCGCTTGCCCTCCGTTCGGCAGATGTGCCGCGACCGCCGAGTCAGCGTGGCGACCGTCATGCATGCTTACGAGGTTCTCGAAGCCGCGGCGTTTTCGAGACGCGCCCGCAGTCCGGCCACTACGTGACTGGGCGCGCGCAACCTCGCGCCGGCGCCCGGCGCGCGCAGGCGCGTACCACGCGCGTCGACGTCAGCGAGCTCGTCGTTCGAGATCCTCGACGCGGTCCGCGACCGAGAGGTGGTGCCGCTCGGCTCCGCGTTCCCGAGCCCCCTCTTGTTCCCGTGGCAAAAGCTCGCACGCCATCTCGGCAGCGCCGCGCGGCACATGGATCCTTGGAGCACGGTGGAGAGCCTGCCTCCGGGCAGCGCCGAGCTGCGTCGCCAGATCGCGCGCCGCTATCTTCGCTTCGGCATACGCGTGCTCGCCGACGAGATCGTGATTACGAACGGCGCGCTAGAGGCGCTGAATCTGTCGCTGCAGGCGGTGACGCAGCCCGGCGACGCCGTCGCCGTCGAAGCCCGAGCTTCTACGCGTGTCTACAGGCGATCGAATCGCTCGGTCTGCGCGCCGTGGAGGTCCGAACGGACCCGCGGAAGGGGTCGATCTCGGTGCGCTCGAGCGCGCGATCGATTCGCACAAGTTCGCGCCTGCTGGTTCATGACGACGTTTCAGAATCCGCTCGGCGCGACGATGCCGGACGACAAGAAACGCGACTTGGTCCGGTTGCTCGAGTCGCGCAACGTGCCGCTTATCGAGGACGATGTGTACGCGGAGCTGCATTTCGGCGCACGGCGGCCGCAGGCGGCGAAGTCGTTCGATGCGCACGGGCTCGTGTTGCACTGCGGCTCGTTCTCGAAGTGTCTTGCGCCAGGTTATCGGATCGGCTGGGTGGCCGCGGGGCGCTTCAAGCGAGACGTCCAGCGCCGCAAGATCATGACGTCTCTGTCCACCAGCATTCCGGTGCAGGAGGGAATCGCAGAGTTATTGCGGCACGACGGCTACGACGCACACTTGAAGCAGCTGCGCGCACGCTCGCCGCCCAGCAGGACGCGCTGCTGAACAGCCTGCACGCGCATTGGGGCGGCGGTTACCGTGTGATCCAGCCGGACGGCGGTTATTTCTTGTGGCTCGAGCTGCCGCGGAGTGTCGACTGCCTCGAGCTGCATCGGCTCGCGCTCGAGCAGGGCATCAGCATCGCGCCGGGACCGATTTTTTCCCCGCGGCGCGAGTTTCGAAATTGCGTGCGTTTGAACTGCGGACATCCGTGGAGTGCCGCGCTCGATAGCGCCGTGCGGCGGCTCGGGCGGCTCGTGCAGACGATCGCGATCTGAATGCGGTCGGTGTTTGCAGCTGGCGAGGTGCGCCGGGCCGATTAGTCTGCGGCCGCTGCCGCGCTGCGGTTATCATCGCGCTACGTACCACCAAAAAGTAACGACGGAGGCACTCAATGGCCGATCTGCCGAAAATCTACCTCACACAAGACGATCTGGATCGCCTTCTCCAGCTAGTCGAAGCGCAGCCCGGAAAGCACTTCGAGAAGCTGGAAGGCGAGTTGGTGCGCGCGCAGGTGGTGACACGTGACAAGGTCCCGAAAGACGTGGTGACGATGAATTCCCGCGTCATCTTCGAAAACGAAACGACGGGCGAGCGGCGCGAAATTACGCTGGTCTATCCCGCAAACGCCGATATCGACGCGGGGAGGATCTCCGTCCTGGTGCCGGTAGGAACGGCGCTGCTCGGGCTGCGAGTAGGTCAGTCGATCGACTGGGAGCTACCGGCCGGCAAAAGGCAGCGCTACCGCATCGTGGAAGTCCCGTTCCAACCGGAGGCTGCGCGCGAGCCGGGCTAGAGCCGGCGGCGGGCACGACGTGGCCGCTTGAGGGAGCGCGGGGTTCGAAAATGAATCACGAGCACACTACCCTCGAAGACCCCGTCTGCGCCCTTTCCGCCGATAGCGCTGCGGGCACGATCTACACGTGCCCGATGCATCCGGAGATCCGGCAGGATCGGCCCGGCAATTGCCCGAAGTGCGGCATGGCGCTCGAGCCGCTGATTCCTGAGCTGGGCGACGACGAGAATCCGGAGCTCGCGCGATTTCCAGCGGCGCTTCTGGTGGACGCTGCCGCTCACGATCGTCGTCATCGTGCTTGCGATGTTCGGCCATCGTCTCGGTCTGGATGACCATGCCGACGCAGACCTGGATGGAGCTCGCGCTTGCGACGCCGATCGTGCTCTGGGCCGGCTGGCCGTTCTTCGTGCGCGGCGTGCAGATCGATCGTCAATCGCAGCCCGAACATGTGGACGCTGATCGGTCTCGGCACCGCTGCGGCGTTCATCTACAGCGTCGTTGCGACCATCGCGCCCGGCGTGTTTCCGGAGAGCTTCGTCGAGCATGGGCGCATCGGCGTCTACTACGAGGCGGCGGCGGTCATCATCTCGCTCACGTTGCTCGGGCAGATTCTCGAGCTCAAGGCGCGCTCGCAGACGTCCGCCGCGATCAAGTCGCTGCTCGGACTTGCGCCCGAAGACGGCGCGACGCATCGAGGCGGACGGCAGCGAGGTGGACGTTCCGCTCACGCATGTCCACGTGGGAGACCTATTGCGCGTTCGTCCCGGCGAAAAGGTGCCGGTCGACGGCGTCGTGATCGGAGGGCGCGAGCGCCGTCGACGAATCGATGCTGACCGGCGAGCCCATGCCGGTCACCAAGCGATGCGGGCGACAAGGTGATCGGCGCCACGCTCAATACCACCGGCAGCCTAAGATGCGCGTCTGAACGCGTCGGCGCGCAGACCGATGCTGTCGCAGATCGTCCAGATGGTGGCGCAGGCGCAGCGCTCGAAGGCGCCGATGCAGCGGATGGCGGATCGCGTCGCGGGTTACTTTGTCGTGACCGTTGTGACTGATCGCGCTCGCGCCGTTCTGTCGCGTGGGGACTGCTTCGGCGGCGAGCAGGGCTGGCAATTCGGGCTCATCAACGCCGTCGCCGTGCTGATCATCGCGTGTCCCTGCGCGCTCGGCCTCGCAACGCCCATGTCGATCATGGTGGCGACGGGAAGAGCGGCGACGCAGGGCATTCTGTTTCGCGATGCGTCGGCCATCGAGAATTTCAGGCGCCTCGACACGATGATCGTCGACAAGACTGGCACGCTGACCGAAGGCAAGCCTGCCTTCGATTCGGCGGTCTGCCGCAGCGGGAATCGAACGAAGACGACGTGCTGCGTCTGGCGGCGAGCCTCGATCAGGGCAGCGAGCATCCGCTTGCGGCGGCCATTGTCGACGCGGCGCGCAAGCAGGGTCTCGCGCTCACCAAGCTGCAAGACTTTGATTCGTCCTCCGGCATCGGTGTTCGCGGTGTGGTCGAAGGACAGCGGCTGGCGCTGGGCAATACGCTGCTGATGCAGCAGGAAGGCGTCGATGTGGCCGCGCTGTCGAAGACCGGCGAAGCGCAGCGGCAGCAAGGCGCGAGCGTCATGTATCTGGCGCGTGAAGGGCAGCTGCTCGGGCTTGTTGGCAGTTTCGGATCCGATCAAGGCAAGCACGCCGGAAGCCCTTGCAAGTCTGCACGATGCCGGACATGCGCGTCGTGATGGCGACCGGCGATGGGCTCACGACCGCAAGATCAGTGGCCGCGCGACTTGGGCATCGATGAAGTTCACGGCGAAGTGAAGCCCGCGGACAAACTGCGTGCTCGTCGAGAAGCTCCAGAAGCAGGGACGCATTGTCGGCATGGCGGGCGACGGCATTAACGATGCGCCGGCGCTGGCGAAGGCGGATGTCGGTGTTGCGATGGGGACGGGCACCGATGTGGCGATGAACAGCGCTCAGGTCACGCTGGTCAAGGGCGATCTGCGCGGCATTGCGCGGGCGCGCGCGATCTCGCTCGCGACCGTCAAGAACATGCGCCAGAACCTGGCCTTCGCGTTCTTCTACAACGCGCTGGGAGTGCCGATTGCGGCGGGCGTGCTGTATCCCGTCTACGGGTCTGCTGCTGTCGCCGATGATTGCGGCGCTCGCGATGAGTCTGTCGTCCGTCTCCGTGATCGCGAACGCTTTGCGGTTGCGCACAGCCATCTGAGGGTCCTAAGGGCTCTATTCCGAACGTGCGCCTAACCATACGTTTTCCAGAGCGCGCGTGGAAAAAGGGGCCGAACGATGCGCAATGTTGGCACTGATCGTTAACACCCTCATCGGCTTTGCGTCAGCGAGGAGCGCATTGCCGCGGGAGCGTTCCGGGCTTCGCCGCGTGCTGCGACGGGCGTATGCTCGTTTGATCGCGAGGTACGTCCGAGATCTGCGTGGAGCATAACAAGGGACTAGGAGGCCGAGGGTCATGAACATCACCGAGAACATCGACCATTCGTGGGCATCTGAATCCTGTCGCCGGCATTCCGGCTGGATGTTGGCGCTTGGCATCTTTATGTTCCTGCTCGGCATGATTGGGCTAGCGATGGCGATGACGCTCACGGTCGCGAGCGTGATCGTGTTCGGGGCACTGCTCGTCGTCGGAGGCATTGCGCAAGCGATCGAAGCGTTTCCTCACACAGGTTGGACAAGCAAGACACCGCACGTCCTCATCGCATTGATCTATTTAGCGGCCGGCGTGTTCGCGATTTACGACCCGGTAGCCGCATCGCTGAGCCTCACGCTGTTCGTTGCGGCGATGTTGCTTGTCGTGGGCGCTCTGCGTGCCGTGATGGCGTTCCAGATGCGGCCACTCCGCGGCTGGGGCTGGGTGCTTGCCGGCGGCATCATGTCGCTGCTCCTCGGGATTGCCATCTTCGTTCAGTGGCCGGTGTCGGGTCTGCTCGCAATCGGGTTGTTCGTCGCGTTCGAGCTATGATCGCTGGCTGGAACTGTGTCGTGTTCGCCCTAGGGGCGAAGTTCGCCGCGCGCTCCGACAGCGCGCCGTCGCGGCCTGGCGTGACGCGCGACATCCAAGGCACGGATGAATTCTCGGCTGCAGCAACGGATCCCGAACAGCAGTGCGGCGGGATTCGCGCACCGGCAGGGGGCGCGCCTCTCAGTCGGCCGACATCGACGTTCACGTCGCGGAGCTGCGGCAGATGTTCGATGCGATGGACCCGTCGCCGTTTCACGATCGCGATCTTGATCCCACGGCCGCGGAGTACATCGTGGGTTGGGCGCGTGAACTGCCGCGCGACGCGCCGCTCGCATTGCTAGTTCATCTTGATCGTCCCGCTGGCTTGTCCGATGAGGGGGCGCTTCTTGGCGACGCCATCCGTCAGTATTTCAGCGGGCGAAGCACGGCGGAGAGGCAGCGGCTGAAGCTTTTGTTTCGCAGCGGCCTAATCAGCCTGCTCATCGGGCTCGCGTTTCTCGTGGGAGCGTTCGCCAGGAGCCAACTCATCGCCCGAGTGCTGCAGGAGAACGGTGTGGGCGAAGCCGCTGAAGGAAAGCCTGCTGATTGGCGGCTGGGTAGCAATGTGGCGTCCGCTCGAAGTCTTTCCTGTACGACTGGTGGCCGATCCTTGCCCAGGTGCGCCTCTACGATCGGCTAGCCACGATGCCGGTGCGCATACAGCATTCCAGCACGGCACCCCGCTACGCTTGGCACTACGACTGGCCGCTGACGGCTGCCTGGCCTGGTCCCCCAGGTCGCCGCAATCCGCAGCGCCCCAGCGCGGTCGACTGACCGCCGGCCGGCCCGGTTTCTCCCGCGGTCGTAACTAGCCAGCTTGAGGTCTTTGGATGGCGCAGTTGTCGAGATTGGGCGTCGCCGTCGGTTCGGCCGTCCGTCGCGCTACCGTAGCTGGCCCGGCGCATGCCGAAGATGTGCCAGAGGATGCGCGCAATCTCAAACTGTTTCGCTTCGAGTTCGACAACGACATGTTCGTCGGCTCGGATGACGAGTTCTCGGCTGGCTGGAGCGTTCAAATTCACTCGCCGATGCTCGACGAGTGGCCGCCCGGTCTCGAAGGCCGGGGTTGGACGATTACCCGGCTTGCACGATGACGGCGAGGGCGGCCGCGTCGCCCGGTGGGCGTGGGGTATCACGCAGGTCATCGTCACGCCAGAGAACATCACTATCGCCGAGCCTCAGCTCGACGATGCGCCGTGGGCCGGCATGCTCGGCGGCTACGCGCTCTTGGTCCGCGTAGGACAATCAGCGGCTCGCGGCGGTGCAGGTCTATCTCGGTTGCATCGGACCGTGTTCGCGCGGCAGGAGGTGCAGTAATTTGTGCACGACGACTTAGGTCTCGGCGATCCGCCCGCGGGCTGGCACCACCAGCTCGACTACCGGCTACTACTGCAACGTGAATGTCAAAGAGTACCGCCGCAAGCTTTGGACTGGGCGATACGGCGTGTATGACGCGCGCCACTGAAGCAGCGATCTGTCGGTTGGCGCACAAGTAGGACTCGGAAGCTTCGCGACGTACGCGCAAGGGTGGCTCGAATACCGTTTCGGTTGGGTAGTGCCGCAAGGCTTCAACGAAGTTCGCGGATTCGCCCGCGCTCGGTATCGCCCTCGATCCGGTTTACGCAGGCCCCACGGCGGCGGACGCGCCGCAGCGAACCTGGCGACCATACCTCAACATCGTCGCGCGGTTGCGGTCAATCGCAGAATTTGCTCCGGCCGAAGGCGGGGAAACGGTCAGCGGTGGTATCCACCCGCCTAGCGAGGAGGCGCCTGGCGAAGAACAGATTATCGTCGGGATTCATGTCGCGAAGTTCCGGTTGGGGTTTCACCTTACCTACTATCACTATCTCGATGCCGAGGATTTTGCCGGGGGCACCGGCGACGAGCTCGATTGGATCAACTTATCGTTCGAGCGACGGTTCTAACGACGGATTCGAGTGTCACGTCGTGGGGTGCTCAACCCCCCGTCATCATCTACTGGTTCTACGTGCTACCCGATTTGCACGGACAGCATCGAAATCGATCCACCGTCGACGCCTTCGACCGGAAAGTCAATGCTTTCGTCGCTCTGATGGCAGCCAAGCACGTAAAGCAATGGCAAGTAATGGTCGGGCGTTGGTATGGAAAGCAACGCGTCCCGACCGAGGGACTCGTAGTTGACCAGCGGAGTGAATCTCCCGCGAGCATCACGTCTCGCGCAGCGCTTTCGAAACGCGCTGCCCAATCATAGGGATCGCGCGTATGGCTGCCCCAGGCATAAGTGTGAAGGTTGTGCACGATGTTGCCACTGCCGACGATTAGCACACCTTCTTCTCGGAGGGGCGCTAGTTTGCTGCCGACATCAAAATGAAACGATGCCGGTTTGGTCTCGTCGATGCTGAGTTGGACGATCGGAATATCGGCGGCGGGATAGACGTGCTTGAGTACGGACCAGGTGCCGTGATCGAGGCCCCAAGAATCGTCGAGCTGACTTCCAGCGGAGCCAGCAGGTTCTGGACGCGGCGCGCGAGCGCGGGTTCGCCGGGCGCCGGGTACTGCACTTCGAACAGTTCGGGCGGAAAGCCGCCGAAGTCATGAATCGTCCTGGGTGCCGCGTTGACCGTGACCCCAGTGCCTGGGACGTACCAGTGCGCAGAGATCGAGAGGATGGCCTTGGGGCGCGGCGTTTGTTCGCCGATGCGCCGCCATGCCTCGGTATAGGAATTGCTGGCGAGAGCGTTCATCGGGTTGCCGTGGCCGAAGAAAATTGCGGGAACAATTTGGCCATTCCTTACTGCGTCTATGCACTCGCTCCGGTGTTCGTGGAGAAAGCGCGCAAGCCTTTCCTTCACGCGGGCGTGATCACCCGGGCCACCGAGCGTCCGCGCGCGACGGATGACGTTCGCCTGCAGTCCCCGTGACAACTCGCCCCATTCGTCGAGGAGGGCGGCACCGAGGCGCGCGAGAATGCGCAGTTCCGACTCGTCGATCGAGTCGGCAGCGCCCGTTGGGGTCAGCGCGCCACCTTCGCCTTCCCAGCGCGTCAGCGCGCGCGCTCGCATCTCGGCGTCAACTAATCGCGTGTCCTTCGTCATGGCGGGGTACCTGCGTTGCGCGATAAGACCATGTAGCACCGCACGATGAAGCAATGCAACCCCGCGGCGTCGTTGCGCGAGCTGGCTACCCGGAGCCAGAGTGATCGTACATCGCGCGTCTAGGGGTGACTTGCCCGTCCGTCGCTTCGAGCGTGGAGACCGAGTCCACCTCGAAAAAATCTACGTCTTGTCCGGTCCGGGTTTCGCGAGCTCGTTTGGCGGGATTGATGCTCCGGCCCCGCGATAGATCGCGGCGCGCGTCAGCAGGATTGCGGTGATCGGCGTCGTTATGACGAGGAACAGCGCGAGCAGCACCTCGTGAAGCACCGGCCGCGCCAGTAGCGCCGAGGACACGAGCATCGAGGCGATTAAGGCGCAACCGGTGCCGAGTGTCGTGCCCATGGTGGGCGCGTGCATCCGAGAATAGAAGTCGCGCAGGCGCAGCAGGCCGAGCGCTCCAATCAGCGTGAGCAAGCCGCCCGCCATCAGGAGGAGCGCAGCGGGAAGTGCGACCCAGACGGGTAGTTCCAGCGTCATGGCTCGATCACCTCGCCGCGCAATAGGAATTTGGCGAGCGCGATCGTGCCGACGAAGCCGAACAGCGCGATGAGCAATGCCATGTCGAAATAGACCGTCGAGCTGTACCGTATCCCCAGCAACAGCAGCGTGACCATGCCGTTGATGTAGAGAGTGTCGAGCGCGAGCACGCGGTCCTGTGCGGTAGGGCCAATAAACATGCGCGTGAGCGCGAATATCATCGCAAGCACGAAACAGAACGACGCGAACCATGCGGCATAGTCGAATAGGGCGTTCACTCGAAGATCCTCATCAGCGGTTGCTCGTAACGAGTCTTGATCCGCAGGCTCAACTCGGCCTTGTCTTGCAGATCGAGCACATGCAGCGTGAGCGTTTTCCCGTCAGGCGTCAGGTCGACCCAGACGGTGCCGGGCGTCGACGTTATGATCGCGGCGAGGGCCGCCAGCCCGTGAGGGTCGCGCAGATCCAGCGGGATGTGGAGAAACCCGGCGCGCACCTCGCGGCCGCGGACCAATCCGAGCACGATGCGCGCAACCGCGAAGTTCGAGTGCACGATGTCGAGCATGACCGTTGCAAACAAGCCGAACGCAACGAGCGGCCGCCGCAGCCGCGGATGCAACGGGCGCAACGCCGCGCTTGCGCGCGCGAGCGCAAGCGCCAGTACGACGCCGAGCACGATAGAACCGATGCTAATCGACTGGCTCAGCAGCAACCACATCACGACCAGAGTGCCGGTTAGCACAGGCGGCAGCCGGCCCATTGGGCGCCCAGCGATTTGCTTCACGGCTCGTCGCCCTCGCGCAAGAGCTCTTCCGCCGAGAGCACCGCACGAATGTAGCTTTGCGGCTCATGCAAGGAGGCTGCGGCTTCCTCCAGATAACTCATGACCGGGCTTGCGGCTCCGGCCAGCGCGATGGTCAACGCGACGAGCAGAGCAACTGGCGCCGCTTCGACCACTCGCAGGCGCGGAGTGGTACGCGCTGTGACGCTCCAGAACAGCCTGATCCCGGCGCGCGTCAATGCGACTAGGCTGGCAAACCCCGCCGCGAGCACCGCGATCGCGAATACCCACGCGTAGGTTGATGATCCCGCGGCGGGCTCGGCCCCGATCGCCGTCGACAACAGCGCGAACTTGGCGACGAAGCCTGGCAGGGGCGGCAGGCCCGTAACGAGCAGCACGCAGCTCACGAAAGTGAGCCCGAGAAACGTGATGACTCTCGGCAGCGCGACGCCGACGTCGTCGTCTGTGCCGTACGGATCGGGTTCCGCCACGCCGAAAGCCTCATAGAACGGTGCTTGCGGCTTGGGCGCGGCCGATGGCGTCGCCGCCGACAAGTTTTCGCGCGTCCGGTCCGTCATCCCGGTGAGCATGAAGAAGGTGCCGATTGTGAGAACCGAAGTGATCAAGTAGAACAAGACCGGTGCGGTCAGCGCTTCGATGCCGAGCCCGAGCGCCGCAAGCAAAATTCCGGTCGAGATGACGACGGCATGGCTCACGAGCCGCGCGACGTGCTGCGCCGCGAGCATTCCAATAGCTCCCGCGATCAGCGTCGCGATGCCGAAATAGAACAGCGCCGACCCGAGTATGGAGGCAGCGGCCTGATCCTCGCTCATAAGCGTGCCGACGCGCAGGAATGCATACACGCCGATTTTAGTCATCACGGCAAACACGGCGGCGACGGGCGCGACGGCGACCGAATAAGTGCTGGGCAACCAAAAGTTGAACGGCCAGGCGCCGGCCTTCACGAGGAACGCGATGCCGAGGATTGCGGCGCCGGTGTCGAATAGCGTGCGCTGCGCCGGCTCGAGCGAACTGAACCGTTGCGCAAGATCCGCCATGTTGAGTGTGCCGACGTTAGCGTAGATCAATGCGACCCCGATCAGGAACAGCAGCGAGGCGGCCAAATTCACCACGATGTAGTGCAGGCCGGCCCTGACGCGCGTCGTGCCGACGCCGCGCAACGCAAGGCCGTAGGAAGCGGCGAGCAGCACTTCGACGAACACAAACAGGTTGAACAGGTCGCCGGTCAGGAACGCGCCGTTCAGGCCCATCATCAGGAATTGCAGCAGTGAATGGAACGGCTGCGCAGGCCGGTCCCAATGCGCGGCGGAATATACGAGCACCGTGAACGCGAGCACAGCGGATAGCGTGATCATTACGGCGGACAAGCGGTCTACCACGAGCACAATGCCGAATGGTGCGGGCCAGCCGCCGAGCGCATAGACCCCGATCCCATCGGGCCAGATGAACGGCGCCGCGTCGCTCGTGAGATAGAGCAGGGCGCTCGCTGTTGCGAGCTGCACCACCGCCGAGGTCAAAGCGAGCGTCAAGCGCGCGGCCCGCTGTGACTCGGCCATGAAAAGCATCACTACGCCCGCGAGCAATGGCGCGACAATCGGTAGTACGACGAGGTGTTGTAACAGGAGGTTCAAGAGTCGCGCTCCCGGCCGTCGACGTGATCGGTGCCCGTCAACGCACGCAACGCGAGCAGCACGACAAGTAGAAGCGCCGTCGTGCCGAATCCAATCACGATCGCGGTGAGCACGAGGGCCTGAGGTACGGGATCCGCGTGCAGCGCGGGGTCCGTCAGATTGTCGGCGCCGATGATCGGCGCACGGTGCATAGCGAGCCTGCCGGCACCGAAGATGAACAGGTTGGTAGCGTACGACAACAGTGCGAGCCCCACGAGCACTTGGAACGTGCGCGGCCGCAGCAGCAGCCATACTCCGGATCCGGCGAATACTCCGATCGCGAGCGCGTAAACGATCTCCATCAGATACGCGCTCCACGACCTGGCGTCGGGTCCATATCGTCCGCCGGGCTCGCTTCGAGCTTGCGCGGGCTGCGCAATGACTGATGCGCGAGCGCGATCAGCATCAGCACCGCCGCTCCGACCACAAGCACGTAGACGCCGAGATCGAACAACAGCACCGTCGAAATGTGCACGGCACCGAGCAACGGCAGCGTGAAATCCGCGGCGAAGGCGCTCAGGAAGGGCTTCGCCCCGAACCAGGCTCCGACGCCGGCGAGGCTTGCGGCAAGCAAACCGAGTGCGATCCAGACTTGCGGGTGAATGCGCAACCGCGATTCGACCCAGATCGTTCCGCTCACCATGTATTGGGCGATGATGGCCGTTGCCATGACGAGGCCGCCGACGAAGCCACCGCCCGGTGCGTTGTGGCCGCGCAGCAAGAAGTGCAGCGAAACAAGGCCGGCCATCGGCAGCAGCAGGCGAACGAGGACAGCCGGAACTTTCATGTCGCCGCGGGGCAGCAGCTCGTCGGGCCTGCCTGAGACCATGGTGCCTCTTTGCGCCCTCGGTACCGCGATGCTTTCGGGCGCGGGGCGAAAGCGGCGTAAGAGCGAATAGACAATGAGGGCGACACTGCCCACCACCGTGATCTCGCCAAGCGTATCGAAACCACGGAAGTCCACGAGGATGACGTTCACGACATTCCTGCCGCCCGCCGGCTCGAGTGCGTTCGCAAAGAAGAATGGGGCGAGCAGCGACGTACCGGAGCGCGTGAGCACGGCGAACGCGAGCATGGCGAGGCCGCTGCCCGCCGCGATCGCGAGCGTGGCGTCGCGAACCCGTCGGGCGTGAGAGCGCAGCGTGCGTTGGCGCGGATCGCCGAGTCCGAGCCGCCGCGGCAACCAGCGCAGGCCGAGCAAGAACAGCACTGTAGTCACGGTCTCGACCGAGATCTGCGTGAGTGCGAGATCGGGAGCGGAAAACCACGCGAAGGTGAGGCTCGTGACGAGCCCCGCTCCACCGAGCAGGATCAGCGCCACCAGCCGATGAAACTTCGCCTGCCAAGCCGCGCCAATTGCACACGCGACTCCCCCGGCCGCAAGTAATGCAAACAGCGGGTCGACGGGCGTGATCGTTATCGCGCCGCCAGGCCAGCCGCCCGACCACACCGCCCAGGAACCCGCGGCGAGCGCACTCAGGACTATCAGAACGAGCTGGATCTGCAATCGGCTCGGAAACAAAACGCGCGCTACCACGCCCGCGCCGCGCGTGACGACGACGTTCACGATGTCAAACATTCGCTTGCTGTCCAAGCGCCACAGCAGCGGCGTCGACGCCATCGTGCGACCACGCAGATGCATCAGCAGGTAGTAGCTGACGCCTCCTGCGAGCGCGATCAAGCTCATCAGCAGCGGCAATGTGAAACCGTGCCACACCGCGAGCTCGTATGCAGGCAGATCGACACCCAAGATCGCGTGCCCGGCGGTCTCGAGCAGCGGCCCCACGATCGCGCCCGGAAACATGCCGACCAGCAGGCAGGCCACCACGAGCAGCGCGCCCGGCACGAGCATGGGCTTAGGGTCGTGTGGCGCACGCGGCAAGTCGTCGTTCGGACGGCCGAAGAAAGTCTCATGAATGAAGCGAACGGAGTAGGCGACGCTGAACAGGCTTGCCAACGTGGCGAGCAATGGCAGGGCGAACTGCGAGCCGTTTGAAGTGCCGGCCGTGAGCGTCTCCTCGAAGAACATTTCCTTGGACAGGAAACCATTCAGCAGCGGCACGCCGGCCATGGCGGCGGCGGCCACGAGCGCGACCAGCGCCGTGATGGGCATCGCTCGACGCAGGCCGTTCAACCGTTTGAGGTCGCGGGTGCCGGTCTCGTGCTCTACGATTCCGGCCGCCATGAATAGCGATGCCTTGAACGTCGCGTGATTCATCATGTGAAACACGGCGGCGATGAGCGCGAGCTCCGTGTTCATGCCGAGGAGCAGCGTGATGAGCCCGAGGTGGCTGATCGTGGAGTACGCGAGCACGCCCTTCATGTCACGCTGATACGTCGCGGCAAACGCGCCGAGCAACAGCGAGGCTCCGCCGGTGCCGCAGACCAGCCAGAACCACAGCTCCGTTCCGGCGAGCGCCGGCCATAGCCGCGCCAGCAGGAATACACCCGCTTTTACCATCGTCGCGGAGTGCAGATACGCCGACACCGGCGTGGGCGCCGACATCGCCTGCGGTAACCAGAAGTGGAACGGGAACTGCGCGCTCTTAGTGAGTGCGCCGATCACGACAAGGACGAGCGCGGGCGCGTACCACGGGTGCGCGCGGATCTGGTCGCCCGCGACGAGCACCGCATCGAGGTCGTAGCTGCCGACGATCTCGCCGAGCATGAGCACGCCGAGCAGCAGGCTGAACCCCCCGCCTACCGTTACGATCGCCGCCATCCGCGCGCCGCGGCGGGCATCGCGGCGGTGGTACCAATAAGCGATGAGCATGAACGACGTGAGGCCGGTGAGTTCCCAAAAGACGACCAGCTGGATCAGATTGCCGGATAGCACCGTGCCGAGCATCGCGCCCATGAACGCCATGAGGAACGAGAAGAAGCGCGGGACGGGGTCCTCCGGCGACATGTAATACCGCGCGTACAGCACAACGAGCGCACCGATGCCCGTCACTAGCATTGCGAACAACCATGCGTAGCCGTCCATGCGCAGGTACAGATCGAGGCCGAACTGTGGCAGCCACGGCAAGCGAGCGCGCACGACGCCGCCATCGGCTACGTCGGGGTAGTGGATTGCAACGAGTACAGCACAGGTAACGGTGACGAGGGCAGAAAACCACGCCTCGGCGTTGCGGGCGTTGGATGGCAAAAACGACGCGCATAGGCTGGCAAGGAACGGCAGAAGGACGATTAGCGCAAGCGACATGACGGGAGGTGTAACGACGGCAGTTCGTTGAGCGCAGGCATAACTACACGTGTCCTAATTTGAATTCAGCCGTCGAGACGATTCGAAGTGTTCCCCAGTTCGACGACAACCAGCGTGCGGGTCGTCTTACGATGGTAGCCTACCTCGCACGAGCCTGCCGCTGGCGCGGCGTCGCGGAGATCATCCGTGGGCCGCGAACGCCCAGCGCATTGCGCCGCATAGTTTGGCATCGGAAGTCGAAAGCGGGGTGAGCGCTCTTGCTTCAGTTAGGGAGTTGAAAGCTCACGGCGGACTTTCGCCGCTGCCGCTTTGCGGGCCATCGGCCCCAACGTCGTGCTGCGACCTCTTCGCCATCGCGAGCTGCGCCGCTATTCGCGGCGCGTTGCTCCGAGAGATCTTTAGTGCCGCCGGGGTCCGCGGCGTCACGCAAGTTTCAGCCGTGCCGTGTCCGAGCGCGCGGTGGAGCGAGCAGCTAGCGCGAACAAAATGCAGCTCCAGCCAGCGATCATGAGCTCGAGCGCAACGAACAACCCGATTGCGAGCAGGCCCGATACCGGCCATTGGACGATGATGGCGATGCGGAGGAGCACCGACATGACGGCGCCGACGAGCACCCAGCCCCAGCTGCGCACTGGCCGCATTTGGAAGGCCATCACGGCACGTAGAACGCCCGCGACGAGTAGCGTCGCCGCAATAAACAACGTGAGGCTCAGCGATGCGACCATTGGGTCGTACAGCGCGATCGAGCCGCCGGCGAGATAGACCAATGCGATGAAGACGTGCGGCGCTCTGCTTTTCCAACCCGTCGCACGCAGCGCTTCGAACGCTTGCGCGGCGCCTCCGATGACGAGCAGCCCCCCGAACACGAGCACGCTCGCGATCGTGAATGCCCCTACCATGACTAG
>CAWDPM010000030.1:0-47817 GCA_963804185.1 uncultured Candidatus Rokubacteria bacterium | reverse complement strand
GCCTCCTCGTTAGCCGCCCTGACTCGAGCCGTTCTTCACGACGAAGGACACGGGCAAAGGATTTGGCTGAGCCTGTCCACAGTCTACGGCTTCGTCAAGCAGTCGGGCGGGCTCGTGCGTCTGTGAGGCGGTGGGGCCGGCGCCCGCGTGCAGATCTATCTCCACGCGCAGAGCCTCGCGCTCCCGGACGGCCCGTCCGTCCCGCCCGAGCGGATGCTCGCCAAGCCCTACACGGTGGAGCGGCTCGCCGCGAGCGCAGCGCGGCCTCGATCGCGGCGCCGTCACCGGCCCCGCGCCCTGACGGTCGGACGCGGGCGGCTCGCGTGCCGCACCGCAGGGGCCGACGGCCGGCCTCCGGCTGACGCGGCTGGCTCCGCCCCGCCGCCTGGCAGTCCGAGCTAGTAGCAGCGGAGCGCGAGAGTTGTCACCACCGCGACCTCGACCACGTTCTGATCGGGTCGCAAGGGGGCGACCCGATGTACCTCGAGGGCGTGGTCCCGCGCGAGAGCCGCCGCTCGAACCACCGGACGGCCATCGGCGCGAAAGACGCGCTGGCCGCGAACGGTGCCCTCCAGCAGGAGCTCCAGCCCCAGCGGCCGCGCGCCGCACGATTCTGGCCTGGATCCGTGGGTCACGTTGACCGAGCGGCCGGTCGCGGCCCTGACGGGGTCAGGCTTCTCGTCAGGTCACACCCGCGCCCGCGACCGGTACCAGAGGGCGTCGCGCCACGTGAAGCCGATCCACCCGGTCACGACCAGCCCGAGCAGGGCGGACAAGGTATTCGTCCATGGGAATCCCCAGGCGGTCGATCAGCACGCCCGCGAGGAGCAGACCGACCGGGAGCCCGTAGATCGCGAGCGTCCGCACGCCCATGACCCGGCCGCGAAGGCGGGGCTCCGCGTTCGCCAGGAGCGTCGCCGCCACCCCGATCATCGAAACGTTCTGCGCGAAGCCCGCGAGGAGCAGCACGACGACGCCCACGCTCATCGTCTCCACGTGTCCGAAGACCAGCAACGCCGCGTGCCAGGCGGCCGCGGCCACGAGGGTCGCGCGCTCCGGATGACGGGCGCCGGCCGTGAGCACCGTGCCGATCGAGGCCACGAGACCGCCGCCCGCGAAGCTCGCCACCAGCCAGCCGAGTCCCGTGGCGTCGACGTGGTAGATGCGCTGGGCGATGTACGGCAGGAGCCCGTTCGTGGCCGGATAGGCGGTCAGATTGACGAGAAACGCCAGCAGGACCATGGCGAGGAGGGTTGGCGTCCGCGCGACGTACGCGAGGCCTTCCCGGAGATCCCGCCCCGTGCCGGACAGTGACGAAGGCGGCCGCGCCGCGCCCGTCGGCTCGGTCCGGACCCGGGACACGTTGAGGGTCAGTCCGAGGCTCGCGAGATAGAAGGCGGTGACGAAGAGGTACGTGTGCCCGAGGCTCATCGTCGACGACAACGTGGCGCCGGCCAGAGCGCCGACCACGCGCGCGGAATCGGCCGTCGCGCGGGAAAGCCCGAGCGCGCCCATCAGGTGGCTCGCGGGAATGGTAGCGCCGATGAGCGTGTTCCGCATCGCGAGGTCGTTCGGCCGCGCGACGCCGGCGAGGGCGGCGACGACGAGCACCCATCCCGGCGTCAGCGCCCCGGCGAGGGCGAGGACGGTCAGCAGGGCGGCCAGCGCCGCATAGATCGCCCGCATCGCGCAGAGCATCGCCCGGCCACCGTGCCGGTCACTCAGCACGCCGAACATCGGCGCGGCGAGCGTCCCCACGTACTGGAGCGAGCCGAAGATCGTGAGGAGCAGGACCGAGCCGGTGTGGGTCACGACGTACCAGCCGAGGACGACCGTCTCCATCTCGAACGCCCAGGACGTCAGGAGATCGGCGGACCACTGGAAGCGGAAGCTCCGGACGCGGAACGCGGGGAGGATCACCGGGTCACGGCGCGGAGGCGGGCGGAGCGCAACCGGGGGCCGGGGTGGAGGCGGGGGCGGACGTCATGGCATCACCGGTCGCTCCATCGAGATCGCCGCGACCGACCGAGAGCGCAGACTGGGAGCCGGAGTGCGGCATCATCGAGTCGCTGAAACGCCCGCGACGTGGATGCGGCCTCGCGTCAACGGTCGAATGGGGCGGCGCGGGCCATCCCGTTCACGCGACGCGCCCGACTTGAACCTCGCGGCCTATCACTCGACAGGCGACACGCGATCGAGACACGGACCAACAGTAGCGGAAATCAGCGGCCGCACAAGGCAGCCGGCGAGCTTCGATTCCCCGCTCGGCGCGGGGCGGTGGAACGCCTCAGGGCTCGAGGGCGCCCGCCAGGATGTCGGTCAGCTCGCCGGCCCGGCGCCGATCGAGGTCACGGAGGGTCGCGTATTCGCTGACCTCGACCAGCCGGAGCCGCGGGTCCGCGAGGATGGTCTTCAGGAGCGCCGCGCCTTCGGAGAGCGTCACGCCTTCCACGTGCGGGAAGTAGGCCGCCGGCCGGCCGGCGTCGGCGAACACATCGACGTCGAGATGCAGCAGGAGCGCGGCATCGGGCGGCAGGGCGTCCCAAATGCGCCGCTCCACGGCAACGGCCAAGAGTGGCTGGATTTCTACACGGGCTCGCCGAGCCGGACGTTGTGGGACGCGCTTGTATGCGCACCGGGCACTGCTAGACTTCCGACGTGACGACGGAGACGGGTCCCTCCCCGCGCCCGAGCCGGCGAACTGTCTCGCCCTGGTCCCTCCGTCAGCGACTCGCGCTCGTGACAGTTGCCATCCTCATGTTCCTAGCGCTAGCCTCGGACTGGCACACGCTGCGGTTGATGATCACCCGTCGCTACTACGCGGGAGACGTGCTCAACGTGGGCGGATACGAACGACGCTACGCGGGAATTCGCCCGCTCCTGCCACGGCGCGGTGTGGTGGGCTACCTCTCCGACCGGATGGACGCGCGCGAGCAGTACGTTCTCACGCAATACGCGCTCGTGCCGTTGGTGGTCTCCCGGTCGCCGGAACACGCAGTCGTCGTCGGGAACTTCTTTGATCCCCGGACCGGACCGACGCTCGCCCGCGAGCATGGGCTCGTCGTGGTGCGGGATTTCGGCGAGGGTCTCCTGCTCCTGCGCCAGGCGACCGAGTGATCATGGCCCTGCTGGCCGCGCTGCTTGTCGCCTGGCTCGTCGGCTGGCTGGTGGTCGCCGCCGCATGGCCGGCTCCCGGGGTCGCGCGGGCGGCGGCCAACTGGGTCCGAGCCTCGGTCGCGGGGGGACTCGGTCTGGGACTGTCCTCGGCGGCCTTTGTCGTCGCCATCGACATCGGCGGCGCATCGCGAACTGCCGCGGTCGTCGGCGACCTGGTCCTCCTCGTCGTCGCGACAACCTGCTGGTTGTGGGTGCGCCGCGGGCGGTCGCTCCCCGCGGTCGTGCGGTCCGAGGAACCGGGGGCGGGCGGCTCGATCGCTTGCTCGGACTCGGCGTCCTCCTCCTCGCGACGCTCGCCCTCGCCATCGCGGGACTCAAGACTGTCGCGTACCCACACGGCGAGTCGGATGCCTGGTCATCTGGAACCTGAAGGCCCGCTTGATGGCCCGGGGAGGGGAGACCTGGAGGACAGGACTGCCACAGTTGGTCGGGGCGCATCCCGACTATCCCCTCTTGCTGCCCGGCGCGGTGGCACGGGCCTGGACCTACCTCAAGCGGGAGACGTGGCTCGCGCCTGTGGTCGTCGCCGGCGCCTTCACTGCGGGGACCGTGACTCTTGCGAGCGCGGTGCTCTGGCTTCGCCGTGGCCGACGCCACGGGCTCGTCGCAGCCATCCTGCTCTTGGGCAGCCCCCACTTCATCGACTACGGGATGATCCAGAACGCCGACGTGGCGGTGGCGTTCTTTCTTCTCGGGGCCCTCGGGCTCCTGGCTCTGGCCGACCAGCAGGAGCCATGGCTCGCGGTCGGGTCTCGTGGTGCTCGCCGGTCTGGCGCTGAGCTTGGCCGCCTGGACCAAGAACGAGGGGATGCTCTATCTCCTGTGCGTCACGGGAGCCCACGGGGCTGTGACGGTGCGCTGGCACGGGTTCCGGGCGGCCGCCGGCGAGGTCGGGGTACTCATCGCCGGCGCGGCGCCGGTGCTGGCGGTCCTCGCCTACCACCGCGTCACGGTGCCCCTTGGCTGGTTGCTGCAGGGGCAGAGCACCGACGCGTTCGTCCGGCGCGCTCTTGATCCGGAGCGCTATGCTCGCATCGGTGAAACACTCCTCCAGGCCAGTCTCGATCTTGGTGGGTGGGTGGTGAGCGTGCTGGCGCTGATGCTTCTGTGCGCCCTTGTCTGGGGGGTGCGCGTGGAGCCAACCGATCGGGTCAGCGCAAGCCGAACGGCGCTCACCGTGGCCTCGGCACTTATCGGCGTCCTCAGCGTGTACGTCGTGACCCCGAAGCCGCTTGCGTGGCAGCTCGACACGTCGTTGCCGCGGCTCCTAACTCAACTGTGGCCGAGCGTCGTGCTCCTGTTTGGCCTTGTCGTCCAGTCTCCCGCGTCTTCGAGCGATCCTGTCCCGCGTCCGCTCACCGCCGGAATCGCAGCGTTGAGTTCGCGACCCTGATCAAGCGGCGCAGTCTCGCACGCGAGTACGAGGTCTTGGGCGGGACCACGGCGGTGGCGTCCTTCGTGTTCCACCGGGGCGGGCAGCCGGTCGGGAGTTCCGGAAGGCGGGGGCCGCGACATGCCGGGCGGCCGGCGTCACCGGCACCCTGTTCCACGACCTCCGACGCTCCGCCGTGCGCAACATGGATGGCGCGCGCGTGAGTCAGCCCGTCGCCATGCGGATCAGCGGTCACAAGACGGCGAGCGTCTAGCGGCGCTATCGGATCGTCGCCGAGGAGGACCTCCGCGAGGCGATCGCCCGGACCCAGGAGAGCCTGGCGGCGCGGCGAGGCCGGAACGGTGACGCCCCTTCGCGGGCCGTCGAGAGCAAGGGTCGCTGAAGGGCGACCCGCACAGTCAGAGGGGGCGGCTCATCACCGCCCCCTCTAAGTGCGGGTCAGATATGGCGGGGTCGACGGGACTTGAACCCGCGGCCTCTGGCTTGACAGGCCAGTGTGCTAACCAGGCTGCACCACGACCCCGATGCGGTTTTTCGAGTACTTAGCGTCGCCCCTTCGCGCGTCCCCGCCCGACTATGCCCGAAACTATGCCCGTGAGCCGCCGCGCCGCCTCCTGCAGGTCCGCCGGGCTCACGATGTGGTACCGGTCAAACACCGAGCGGGTCTTGTGGCCCGTTACCTCCATGGCCACGCGCTCCGAGACACCCGAGTCTACCAAATTCCGGACCGCCGTGCGCCGGAAGTCGTGCCGGAGCATCGGCCCGACCTTCGCGCGCCGGCAGGCCCCCTGCCACGCGCGGCGGAAATCCTTGATCCGCGCCCCCCGGTGCCGCCCCCGGAGGTGCGGGAAGAGATGCGGGATGATCCGCCCGAGCTTCCGCTCGAGGGCCCGCACCTGCTTGACCTGGGCCGCGACGAGTACCTTGAGGTCGGCCGGCAGGTAGACCACCCGGCCCTCCTCGTTCTTCGCCTGGCCCGGGTCGAGGCGAATGGTTCCGGATTGAAGGTCCACTTGCCGGAGCGCGAGGGGCAACACCTCGCTCTGCATCCGCCAGCCGAGGGCATAGGCGAGCGCCACGGCGACCCGGAGGTCGGGCCGGAGCTCCCGCCGCACGGCCTCGAAGGCGGCCGGCTCGAAGAATCCCTGACGCGGAGGTGCCTCCTTGATCTTTCGGATCACGGGCAGGCGAAGGAGCTTCCTGCCCTCGTACGCAAGGCCGAGCATCCGGACGAGCACGCCGACCTCGCGGTTGACGGTCCCATTGGCCGCACCGGCGGCTTGCCGACGCAGGACGTACTGCCGCACCGCGCCCTGATCGATCGCCACCAGGCGCCAGCCGCCGAAGAACCGCTCGAGGTGGGCGAGACGACACTTCGCCTCCTTGAGGTCCCGGCTTCCCGTGGCCTGGTAGTGAGCGCGCAGGTCCGCGGCGGCCTCGTCGTACCGGATCCGATCCGCCCGAGGCAAGATCGGCTGGCCGCCGGCTGTCTGTCCCTCTCGCACGCGAAGTATCCGCTTGGCCTCATTCTCGTCCGCCGTGCCGGTACTCTCGCGGACCGGCCGGCCATGGACGTAATACTTGACCCACCAGATGCGACTGGCTGGCTGCTTGTACAGCGAGCCCATGAACCCTCCTTTCCCCAGTCAGCTCTGGCCTGGTCGAGCAGGCGCCCTACCATATCGGGCGCCCGCTCGGGGGGTCAAGGACGGGATCTTCCAGGCGTCGACCAGTCGATCGAGATCTCCCCGGTCGAAAAGGAGCTTCCGGAGCTCACGCCCTCCGGCGAGCGGGATCGAGACGCGCTGGAGCGTGCCGTTGGCCTCGAGATCGCGCACGGTCCAGGCCGAGACTCCCAAGTACTGCGCGGTCTGGGCCAAATCGAGCAGCCGAGGGGGAAGAACGCCGGAGACGGATCCGCCTCGAGTCGGGTCATCCTGCTCCTCGCCGTTCGCGGAAGCCGGGAGGATCCTCGCGTCCTCGATCTTTCGAGGTCGTCCAAGTCTGCGACGGAGACTGGCATCAAACTGGAGACTCACCGCGACACGCCCAAGATCAGTGACCGGCTCAATGCCTCGTAGAACCTCGGGTACCCAGCACGCTGAGGCAGTACTCAAGTTGCGTGCCAGGCATGCTCGGCGCGTGGCCGCCCACTCTAATTAGTGGACAAATTGGACGGAAAGGGGCACTGCCTTCGCGCTACGATCGTCGCCGATCTCCACTCTCCTTGAGGCGAAACGGAGCGAATCGCCGCAAATTGAGGCGGCGCTGAATCGGGCCGGCCCGTGGTCTCAGCTTTTCCGACCAACGACTCACATCCCGCCACTCGATGGCGAGCACTTGAGGACACTCACCAGCGCCACCTAGCCCGGTGCTATTACGGGCCCTTCCGATAAGACAACGAGTGACCGGACGCCGCGGGTAAGAGCCACGTACAGATTTCTCGCATTGTGATCAGCCGCGTTAAGGAGGATGGCATGGTCGAACTCTAATCCCTTCACGAGCAGCGTCCGCGACACCGTTCGCTTCTCGACGAGGCGTCCCGCGTGCCGAGTCCCTGTTCCTCGAACGCCACGCCGCCTCTCGCAGCGACCCCTCGGCGCTCCCAAAGAAGAACTCAAGCGCCCGCCCCATCTCGCGCCACAGTTCACGGCGGTATAGCACCCTTCCAGGAATGCTCCCAATAGAGCGCAGCGCCTCGGGCACGGGGGCAAGACTCGCGTCAAGGGCGACCCGGACGAGGGCTTCGGCAACGTCCCGATGCTTCTTCTGCTTCTTGAGCGCGTCGAGTTCTCTGGCCTTCAACTTATCCGTGATCGTCTTCAATTCCGATGTGATGGCAGTCATGCACCGCGACGCGAACTCGATCACTTGAAGCGCCCGCTTGGTCGACGTCGCTTGCTCAATCTTCTCCGCCCACCGCAGCAGGTCAACACAGTCGATCTCTTCCATGGAGGTGAACGCTCCCCTCAGCTTGGACGCGAACTGATGGCAACTCGCCGGCCACTTGTGGATCGCCACGACGGACCTACTCTTCTTCTTCGCCGCCTCCATGCATTCATTCCACTGGGCGGTGTCGGACAATCGGCGCCAGTCGATGGGGGGCGCGCGCAAGTCCAATCGGGTCCCCCTGCATCATGGCCTGCCGGATCTTCGCCAGCCGGTCTCCGAGCGCCGGGTTCTTCCCCAGCCACCGCCACGGCGTCGTCATTCCCGGGAGGCGCTCGAAGTGCGGCTCGATGTCTTCGGCCCATTTCACAGGGTCCTCTTCAAAGTCGAAGATGCCCTGCAGCGGGTCCCCTAGGAGCCTGCAGGGCAGGAGCTTAGCCAACTGCATGACAAGATGGTGCTGTCGTTTGGTACAGTCCTGATACTCGTCGACGTACACGCCCCCGTAGGTCGCGGCCACGACCTCCTGCACCGCACTCGACCGCAACACGCGAGCGGCCGCCTCGTACACGGCCGCCCAGTCGTCTCCTGTCGGATTCGTTAGCATCAGCTCGGCGAGCGTCGGGTAGCTCGCGGCGTACTTGAGCGCCCATCCCGCGATCGTCTCGACGTTGTAGCGCTGCGAGCTGACCTTGAGACTCGCGAGACGGTCGCGCAGCGCCCGGACGCCGGCGTGCGTGTGTGTCAGGATCAGCTGGGGCCGTCGGGTGTTGAGGGCCACCGCACGCGCGATCTCCTCGGTCTTGCCGCATCCCGCTGCCGCGATGACGAACGCTCGCGGCGCTTCGGCGAGAGTCTGCGTGGGATCAGTCGTCATAGCACCAGGCCGCGAGCTCATCGAGTGTCTTGCCGAGCTCGGCTGCTGGGAGACGTCGCTAAGAACCGTACTCACTAGGAGCCCAAGCCTCTCGCCCGGCTCGATCTGTGTGAACCAGTCCCCGGCCTTAGCTGCGTCGCCGATCGCCCGGCGAAGATCGGGCTGCGACACGCCCGTGGCGATCCAGTCATCGAGAGTGGTGCTCGCCTCCGCGACCGGCGTCGGCAGGCGCGTACGAATGCTGTCGGCGACAAGTTGCGCCCTTGCGGTCAACGCCCAGGTCACCAGCTTCTGGAGCGCCGGCCACGGCATGTCCGCTGCAAGCACCTCCTCCGTTGCACGTCCTCCGGTCCACTGGATCACTCTGATGTCGGCCGCTTCAAGCGTCGCGCGGTCCGGCTGGAGGGCCTTGTCCGAGTCGGTGAAGAGGGCCGTCCTGTACCGACTCACTAACTCCAGGGCCCGGCCCGCTGCCTTGAGGGTTACCGCCCCCGTCCACCAACTCGGTACCGGTGTGTGCAAGGGGCACGTTGCCGCGCTGCTGCGCCCACGTCGTGGCAAGTCCCCGGCACAGGCCAACCTCCGTCCGGCCCTCGCAGACCAAGGCTCGACGTGCGAGAAGCGCCGAAGGCGCCTGCCGCACTAACGCCTGCAGGTCCTTCGGAACTGCAACCACAAGAGTCACTCCTCCCACTGACTGCACGCATCGAAGTTGCTCGGCCTCGAGCTCTTCGATCGGGACGGGGGAGTGTGTAGTCATGAGAATCTGGCCGTGCGGCTCTCCCTTCCCCGGCGCTGCACCGAGCACTCGAAGCAGATGCCGAAGGCGGTGGGGCTCGAGCCCGTACTCCACCTCGTCGATGAGGAGAATCCCTCCTTGCCGGATCGCAAGCGACTGCAGCGCGAGCGTCACCAGACGCCGGCTCCCGAGGCCGCGTACCCGAACGGGGAGGTCCTCCTCGTGCAGCGTGAGCGGTCCGACGCCACCACCGGACGCCGTCTCAAGGGCGGGGAAATACTCGCCCAAAACCCGTGCGCCAAGGCGCACTGCCGCCTCGCGGACTCGGTCGGCTGCGTCCTTGAGCTTTGGCAGCGTCGCACCCCTCACCATCAGGCGTGCCTGCCGGTGAGCTTCCGCAAGCACCTGGCCCAGCTCCTCATCGCGGTCAGTCTGCCGGCTCGACGCAGAACTTCGCGCGCCCACGACAAGTGCCGCTCAACCTCACCACCGAGGCGCACAACCCCGAAGGCCTCGCGGTCGCGCGGTCCGATCGTCCGTGGTTCCTTCTGGCGCTTGTTGACGACGGTCCACGTCGGCTCAAGGGACTTGTCGATTTGCCACCGTACGGTCAGGACACCCTCGTCGCCATCTTCTGGTTCGTCTCGGAGCCCCTCCTTTGGGTGCCAGCCCTGTAGCTCAAGGCCGAACTTGTCCTCGCGTCGCAGCACGTCTGGCAGCTCGCCAACGGTAATCTCGATCTCGATGGGGCCCGTATACATGCCGGTGTAGAGATCGGCATCCGTGATGAGAACGCCCCAGCGGGAGGTCAGAGCATACTCAACCGCATCGAGGATCGTCGTCTTGGTCGAGTCGCCCGGCCCAACGAGGCAGAGGATGCGTCCGCCGGTTCCCAGCGGGCATGTAGGTCAAGCTCAGTATGCCCGCTGGTCTTTCGGGCCAGTGGGTCTCTCGGATTGCTCATGCATGCACGTGCATGTACAATCCGGCCAGGGAGGACTGCCGATGCGTACCACGATCGAAATGAAGCCGGACCATCGCGCCAAGCTGCTCAAGCTCGCGGCCCACCGGGGAGCCAAGGGATTCTCCGAACTCGTGAGCGAGGCCCTCGACGCCTACCTCCGCGCCGAGGCCGACCGCGAGGCGCAACGCAAGCGCGCGGTGCTGCTGAAGGGGGCGATGCCATCCCCGGAGGCCAAGGCCCTGCGCGAGACGGCGAGGGCGCTCCGGAAGTCCTGGAGATGATCGTCGCCGACAGTGACGTCCTCATCGACTTCCTAGAGGGTCGAGCCCCGGCGGCGAGTCGAGTCGCCCTGGAGCTGGACCGCGGCCACCTCCAGACCACCGTAATCACGCGCTTCGAGCTACTCGCGGGAGCAAAGACTGCGCGCCAGCTGAAGCTCGTCGGCGAGCTCCTCGCCGCGTTGCCGTGCCTTCCACTCGACGAGCCCGGTGCTGATGCGGCGGCCGAGATCCGTCGAAACCTGGAACGGGACGGCGTGGGGATTGGCATGGGCGATAGCCTCATCGCCGGGATCGTGGTGGCTCACCACGGCGTCCTCCTGACACGGAACCGACGCCACTTCGAGCGGGTCCCGGGACTGCCTCTGGGCCGGATGGGCGGGACGGAGGGGGATTAGATTGACGGCCCGACGGATCGCGCTACCTGTTCCAACACGTGGAGTGGCGTATCTGGTCCCCCTTGACGTGATCACCATTGCGCAACGAATCCAACTCCGGCCCCCCCGAGACCCTGACGTGGCTCGCGAGCCCTCGATCGAGTCGAGCGAGGGCGCGTCCGGGCTCTCGAGGAGCCGGAGCCCTCCCGAGGGGGAGAGCGCTAGCGTGATCCGTCGCTCGAGGCCGGCCGAGGCAATCGTGGCTGCCTTCGCGGGTGAAGCGGCCGCCGACGATCCAAGGATTCCCTTGTTCACTGCGATCGTGGTTCCGTGGACCAATGCGGCGATCTCCCCGAGGTCGATCTTATGTCCTCCTGTCAGGCGCTCCAGACCCCGACGGATTCCCTCCGAGAAGTTCGGGGCGTGATGGCACCTTGAGGGCCAAGATCGCTCCGGTGGTCTCCTCAAAGACGCTGAAGTCCGTGAACGTGCCCCCCCCATCAATTCCCACCAGGTACCGTGGCACCCGTCACACCTCCCCTGAGCGACGACGAGACCGGCTCGCTTTCCGGTCGTCCCCGGATTCCCGCAGGCGCCCCGGCCGGGGTGGCACCTGAGATTCAGGGACCGGGGCGCGGCGACCTGGGGGCCGCCTTCGTAACGTCGAAGCGGGTTCGTCTACGCCATCATCATGGGTCATGGCCGAGTCGGCACGGTAGCCGAGGGCCGCAGAAATTCGGGTTGCGGTGGCTTTCACGAGCCGGCCGAGCTCTTTGTGCCGCACCAGCAGCCTGGGGGTCGGTCCGGCCAGCCCCAACTCGGCGATCACCCGCCCCGAGCCCGAGTAGAGCGGAGCGGAGATTCCCGCGGCGCCAGCCACCCGCTCCCCGAAGTTGAACGCCAAGCCGGCCTGCCGGATCTTCCCCAGCTCTCGGAGGAGACGTCCACGCTGGGTGACTGTCCGCTCGGTCAGCCGACGGCGCGCCGTCCGGAGAAACCGAGCTAGCAACACCGGTGGAAGATGAGCCAGAAGAATTCGGCCGCTGGCCGTGCAGTAGGCGGGGATGGTCTGTCCCACATCAGCGTCATAGCGGATTACCTGGGGGCCCAACACCTTGTGAATTAGCAGCACCTGGAACTCGGGGGTCAGGACACCCAGGAAGACGCTCTCCCCCGTCTTCTCCATCAGCTCGGTCATCAGGGGATGAGCGGCCGACTTCAGGTTCAAGTCGAGCCTTGCGCTCCGCACGACATCGAACAGCCGGTCGCCAAGCACCAGCCGACCGTCACTGGTCCGCCCCAGGAATGAGCGCTCTAGCAACGTGGTCCCCACATTCCAGGCGCTGCTCTTGGGGATGGCCAAACGGCGCGCCAGGTCGCTGATGCTGATCCCGTTGCCGCTCTGGGCGACCGTCTCGATGATATCAACCACCCGGACGGCCGACTTGACCAGTATCACGCCACGCTGGTCCTGATGAGCCGAGGGACGCGACGGCGGAACTTCATGTTTTCGGCACACGGGACACTCACGCCAAGCGTCTGCGTCCCCAAAGTTGTCCTCCCGGGCATCCGAGCCATGACTTCGGCGATCAGGTCGACTGGCCCTTGATGCTGGTCCGGGCCAGAGGCCGTCGGACGTCCGTACCCGTGAACACCACCGTAAGAATCAGTTCAACGGAATGATTCCGTGACAAGCCCTGACAGCCGATGGCGGCCCGGGTGGGAATGCCCCGGTCGCCGTAGAGTTCGACCAGGAGGTCGACTGCGCCGTTGATGACCCGGGGCTGGTCGGTAAATCCCGGCGCGGAATTGACGAAGCCTGTCAGCTGGAGGGCCTGCTCGACACGATCGAGATCGCCTAGGGCGTACCGAATCGTGGCCAGGCTCAGGAGCATGGCTTGACGAGCCGCCTCGGCTCCCTCCTCGATGGTCAGGTCACGCCCGACCACGCCGGGGAGGAAGGGCTGGCCGTTCCGGAGGGGTACCGTACCCGACAAGTACAGAACGTTCTGCACCGCGTAGTGGGAGTTGAAGTTGGCATGCGAGGGCGTCCGGCGATACTCCGCCTCTAGGTCCACCAACTCCAGGCCGAGCGCGGTCAGCTTCTGCTCGACGAGCATGGCTCTGTCCCCTTATCTCGTGCGGCCCTCAACGGAGCCCGTCCTCGCCCTTGACCTGATCCTTCCGGAGGCCCCCCAGTCGGGCGTTGATCCGGCCCCGGTTGGTCACCGCCACGCCAATGACGATCTCGTCCGCCGCCGGCGCATCCTCAACTGACACGGTGACCGCGTCATAATGGGAGCGGACCCAAATGGCATCCCGGTAGCACACGGGAATGTCTAGGGTGGAGCCGGCCGCGGCCCGCTTGGTGACTGAGGGCAGCCACGCGCGGCCCCCACCCACCGCCTCACGGAACGCGTCCCCGAACACGCTGGTCGGGCAGGCGTTCGCGTGTTCCTGCTCACCGCCTAGGCCTACCGCCGCCGCCTTGCCGTAACCTTCCGTCGGGCCCTGTAGGAGCTCGGTGGCTCGTTGCCCCAGCATCCGCCCCAGGTCGGCTGAAGGTTTGACGAGATCGTCGAGGCTCTCGCTCCAGGGGGCCCCCACATAGGGGTTGCGGACGATTGCCAGGACCGCGACCTTGCGCAGCGCCCCGCCGGCGTCCCCGCGGCCCCCCTCGCGCCAGATCTCCTCTCCGTGGAAAACGATCTTCCGAATCTCGAGCGACATCTGACTCTTACCCTCCTCCTTGCCGGATGAAGTCGGCACAGCGCTCACCGATCATCAGGGTGGTCAGGTTGGTGTTCCCTCGAACGACCGTCGGCATCACTGAGGCATCGGCCACCCGGAGTCCCGGGACCCCGCGCACCTGGAGGCGGGCATTGACCACCCCGGCAGCCTCCGCGGCCTGGGCCATCCGGCAGGTTCCAGCCCCGTGGTGGTAGCTGTCGTAGGTCCGCCGGGCGTATCCAGTCCACTCCTCTTCGGGCTCCGGATAGAGCTGGGCACCGTAGAACCCCTGGAGGGCCCGAGCCCCTACCAGACGCGTGGCCAGTCCCATTCCCTCGACAATCGCAGCGGCGTCCCAGTCATCGTCCAGCATCCGCGGCTCGATCACCGGCCAAGCCAACGGGTCGGGGCCGGCCAGAGTCAAACGGCCCCGGTTCCGTTGCTCCAGGAGGTAGACGGCCACCGGGGCCACCGCCTGGGCCCCCGGAATGGTGATCGGTCCCCGGAAGATGAGGTGGAAATCGATCACCGCGCGGGACAACTCGCTCTTGGCCAGAAGGATGGGACAAACACCCGGCCATTCAACAGGGCCCCGGTAGTGCCACTCGAAGGCCGGGAACACTGCCGCGTGATCCTGGAGATTCTCGCCGACTCCAGGAAGGGCGTTCCGCACCGGAATGCCGTGCCGTCGCAACTCCTCGGGAGGCCCGATGCCGGACAGCATGAGGATCTGCGGCGAATGGTATACCCCGGCCGAGAGGACCACCTCTCCGGCCCTGACCCGCTCCTCCCGCCCCTGCCGGACGAAACGGACCCCGACCGCCCGGTGGCCGTCCAGTTCCACGGCGGTCACCAGGGCCAAATCCACGATGGTCAGGTTCGGACGTGACCGGGCCGGGTCGAGGTAGGCCACTACTGCTGACTGCCGCCGCCCGTCCCGAATGGTCCAGGGAATGGGCCCCACCCCATAAGGGTCCGGGCCGTTCAGGTCGTCCCGCACCGGGTAGCCCAGTTCCACGCAGGCATCACGAATTGCCGCCTCCCACCCGGTGAATTGGGCGGGGTGGGCCCGCCGCTGGATCCACAGGGGGCCGCGACCACCGTGCCAGTCGGACTCCCCGAAATCCACGTCGTGCTCGATGCGTTTGAACACTGGGAGCACCTGCTCCCAGGACCACAGTGGGTCAACCGTCTCTCCCCAAGCCGCGAAGTCGTTGGGCGTGCCCCGGTTCGCAGCCATGACGTTGATCGTCGAGCCGCCACCCAGGATGTGTCCCGCCAAAGGGTGGAAGACGGATCCATCAATGCTCCGGCGCGCTTCGTACATCTGCACGTACGGCGTCTCGGTATAGACGAGCAGTCTCCGTTCGGCCCGGGCCAGAATCTCCGGCAGCGGCTGGGGATCAGGGCCTCGCTCAAGCAGGAGGACCCGACAATCTGGGTCCTCGGACAGGCGGGCGGCGACGACACAGCCCGCCGACCCACCCCCCACGATCACCACGTCGAATGAGCGGCTGGCGCTCATGTCGGATGGCCAGGCAGGGATCCCAAGAGGCACTTGACCGGAGTCTCTCCGGAAGCGTCGACGGCCTCCAACTGGCGCCGGATCCGGTCGCTCATCTCCCGGAGAAACACCCCCGCCGCCAGGCGGAGGACCATCTCGCCCAGGAGGGCCAATCGCCCCTTGGGGATGACGTCCGCCCGGTAAGTGACCCGTGTGAGCCCGACGCCCACCTCGGCCAGACCCAGGGTCACGCGGGCCTCCAGGCGACTCTGGGTCGCGGCCTCCATCCCGTCCACCGCCACCACCATCGCTGCGTACGGAGTCCGCTCGAGGATCCGGGCTTCGAACTCAAACCGGCCGCTCACCGGCCCCACGGAGGCCACGATTGCTCCTCGCAGGTGGTCCCCGTCCACCTCTTCCAGTGACTCCAGCCCAGGCAGCACGGTGGCCAATGAGCCAGGATGATCGACAAATGCCCACGCCTGGGCCGGGGCGACCCGGGCCTCGATGGCACCCTGGAGCTTCATACCGTCCAGTACTGCGCGTCAGGCCTGGGTCGGGGGCACGAGCCGGTACTGCGCCCCGGGATCATGCGAGACACGGTAGAGGATGTAGCCGTAGCCCCAGGTCCGGTGGTATTCGTCGCTGGCCGCCACCGTGGCCTCGGACGCCGTCGAAAAGGCGGCCCAGTCTTTCGCCTCGATGGCCCTGGCGAGGGGTGCCAGGTGGCGGTCGGCGAACTCATCCATCGCTTGGGCGTACTTCGGCCTGGTCAGCTTCGACGTGCCGAACAATTTCCGGATGGCTCGCAACTGGTAGGCAGCCAGACCATTGCCGTCACGGGCTGCGTGAGACATGGTCTGGTAGCGCTGCCCGATGGCCGCCATCAGCTCGCTCATGCCGGGCATGAGGGAACCGATCTCGTCGAGGGTCAGTTCCCCGTGCTTCGTCTTGGCCTTGATGTCCATGGTCAGATCCTTGTCGTCTCGAAGGGGGTCACGGTTCTGGGCTGCCAATCCGAGGCTACTCCGGCACGATCCGCTCGCCGATGCTCTTCCAAGCAAAAACGCATTCGCGGGCCGCTCGTCGGGCCTCGAAGGCCTTCCAGGGATCGGCGGCTAGATACCGCTGGGCCAGGTCATCGATCCGCCGCTCCACGTCGGCCGCGATCTTGCCTTGGTGTCGGAGGTAACCGAGCGCTGACTCGGGAACGCGGTAGTGACGGGCCAGGGCATCCGCCACTCTGCCCCACAAACCGGGAAGCTGCCGCTCCACGCCCCAGGCGGCGCCGATCGCCTCGTGGGCCGACCGGTGGCCGAATCCGCGGGCGAGGGCCACGTAGTCGGCCACCTCCGGGCCGGGCGTGGCCAAGGCTTCCTCTAGTTCCCGGCCGGCCGCCCCGACTTCTTCGGCCAGCGTTCGCCAGCCACTGTCAGCGTCGGCATCAGGAACCGTCAGGGCCTCGTAGATGTCACGAAACACCCGCTTGCCATCTTCCGGGGCCAGGGTGCTGACCTTGGACGAGAACAGGTAGCGCGCCGTCCCGGCCAGTGACGGGTAGAATGTGACGCCCAGCAGCGCCAGGCGGTCTGCCTCGAGCCCGCCGGCCAGCAAGCGCTGCCACAACGCCTGCGCATCGAGTCGGACGACCGGGTCGGCGGCGTCCAGGGCGAACAGATCGGCGATTGATGCGCTGGGCAGCATGGTCAAGTCTTGGCCCCGGGAGGCGGGCTGGCCGGGAGGTCTAGCGTCTGGTAGGGATTCTTCCGCACCGACCACACCTCCACCGCCGCCTTCTCGAACGCTGTGTAGCAGAGGACGTCGCCGGCTCCGACACCCAGTCGCTCGGCAAGCTGTGGCGGGACTGGCGCCCACAGGCGTCCGTTGCGATCCTCGATGGCGACGGCCGTCGACCACTCGATCCCTGCGCTCATGTGGCGCTCCCCTTTTGGCTGGGCTCCACGTGCCCGGCCGCCTCAAGAGCCTCGAACTGTGACACGATCCAGCCCGGTGCTTCTTCCGGAAGATAGTGGGAAACGCCGGGCAACTCGGCGAAGGTGAAATCGGGTCGCATCGCGCGGAGAGAGGCGAAGGCCGTCGGGCTCACGAGGGCGCTGGCCCCACCCCGGAGGACCAAAGTGGGCACCTTGATCGCCCGGACGTCGGTCTCGAATGGCTCCCGCAGCCCGCGGGAGGCGGCCATCACCGCCGGCCCCGAGGCCAGTGGCTCCACTCCACCACCGGGCACCGTCCGGAAGCCGCCGGCGATCCGACGCGCCATCGCCTCCGGTGGGATACCAGGGTAGCGGGCCGCCAGGTAGGCCCGAACCTCCCCTAAGGAGGTGAATCGACGGATTCCGGTGGCGATCCGCTGGTCCAGAGCATCGAAGATGTGGGGCTCGATCCCAGGGGTGAACTCGATGGCCACGCAGGCCACGACCGCACCCATGTGGCGGCTCGCGGCCACGAGCGCGTTGCGGGCACCCATGGAGTGCCCCAACACCACTGCCGGTCCGCTGTCCAGATCCTCGACCAGGGCTCGGACGTCTTGGGCAAACTCTTCGGCCCCGTAGCCACTCTCGGGGGATTCGCTCAAGCCGTGCCCCCGTTGGTCGACGGCTACGACCCGGTAGCGGTCGGCCAGCGCCTCGGCGATCGGATCCCAGACCCGGGCGTTGGCCGTGATCCCGTGGAGAAGCATTAGCAGAGGACCGTCACCCCGCTCCACCGTGGACAGCCAGATTCCGGAGCCGCGGCGCCGGTGCCGCTCAGCTCGATCAGAAGGCATGGCGCCGTCGGATCTCCCGCAGCATGCCGTCATGCATCTCCCGCCAAGCCCACAGCGTCATGTTCCCAGCCCGCCGGCCCCGCTGGATAGCTTCGGGGGTGCGGCAATACGACTCCAGCATCTTCTCGGCTGAATCGGAGTGCCCGAGATCGGCCCGAACGTGCTCCAGGAAGTACTCAATGGTCTCGTCCGGGTACCCGTAGTACTTCCGCAAGGCCAGGGCGGTGGCCCCGTGCACCTCGGGCAACTGGTCCTCGTCGGCGAACCAGGAAGAGAGGCCTTCCTCCGCCGACCGCATGCAGTAGTAGGTCATCGTCTTCGAGAAACCGAGGACCTCCGGCAGGGGGTTGGCCGCTGCCTCATCGAGTTCTGCCCGGGTGGCACCGACCGAGAGTGCGAAATGCACCCACAGCGACGGGTGATCACCCTCGCCCTTCGGGCGCAGAATTTCGTCAAAGGCGTTCTCGAGCAGATGTCCGGCGTCGTCGCCCCGGAGGAAGGACGCGTGGCTGATCATCATCGCCAGATCGGCGTGGGCCTGGAAGGGCCAGCGCAACACGGCATAGTCCTTGATAGCGGCCCGCGGCAGCTCGCCGGAAGTGATCAGCCTCACCAGGGGCGAGTTCAGATAGCGGTTGGGGGGGCGCTGCATATCCTCCTTTAGGAGATCGACGATCGTCGGGGATTCCACCATCGTGCCCATCAGCCCTCTCCTCGCTCTCTCGGCCGTCCCGAGCGTAGCCCCCTCACCGGTGCTTCCGCCGCGCGAGCTCACGCTTCAGATACCCCCACCGAAGCGACTGGTGTGAGTCGCTGAGTAGGAGCTTGCGCTTGGCAAGGCCGTCGGCCTCGTTGCTCACGGCCGTTACGGGAGCACTGCCGAGCAACAGCTGCGCGCGCGCAGCGCGATCCAGCAGGAGCGCATTGATGGCCGCGCGTTCGATCGTCGCACCCGAGGTCACGATGCCGTGGCTGACGAGCAGCATGGCCTCCCGAGTCCCCAAGGCGCGGGCCATCGCCTTCCCGCGCTCCGCCGTGTTGATGAGATCCGTGGTCTCGTCAAATCGCGGGATGTCCGGAGGAACGAAGACTGCAGCTTCGTGGGTCACGGGAAGCAGAGGCACCCCGAGTGACGCGAACACGGTGGGGTGGATCGCGTGCGTGTGCACCACCGCGTAGACATCGGGCCGCACACGCATGACCTCGCTGTGGATGTAGACCTCGATGTGCCGGGGTCCTGTCCCTCTCACGACCTCACCGTCAAGGTTGCAGAGAAGAAGATTCTCGACCTTGACCTCGTCCAGCCCCATGCCAGTCGGCTTGATCCAAAAGGTGTCGCTCCCGGGCTCGCGCACCGACGCGTGACCCCACACCAAGTCGCCATGACCTTCCATGGCCAGAATCCACGACGCTTCCACCAAGCGGCGCTTGAGTTCCGCTTCGCCACGCTTCGATGCGCTCTTCTTCATGATCTCCGTTCCCGAGCAGGATGCCGTCCGGCGTGCCCGCCCCGCTCTTGCGTCTGGTCGCTTTGACCTGTCGGCCGGCGTCGCACCGGCTACCCCCGGTCCAGGTGCCGACAGGCGCGCTCTACGAAGTCGACTCCGACCACGCGCTTCCATCCCTCCATCAGCCGGGCTGTGACCGGCCCCGGGGCACCGCCCGGGAACCGACGGCCGTTGACCGATACGGCGGGGAGGATGGCGAGGCTGTTCGCGGTGAGAAACGCCTCGTCGGCCACGAACAGGTCGTACGTCGTGTAGTGGCTCTCCCGGACTGGGATGCCCGCCTCCTGGGCGATCTCGAGCACGGTCTCGCGCGTGATGCCCTCGATGATGTTGCGGCTCGTCGGCGTGCACAGGGCGCCCTGCGACACGAAAAACACGTTCGAGGCGCTCGACTCCGCCAGATTGCCCTGGGTATCGAGCATCAGCGGATACCCGTCGGGATCCCGGTCCTTGGCTTCCATGTCGGCCAGGAGGTGGTTCACCTTGTTGGTCACCTTGGCCCGGGGCTCGAGGCTCTCCGGGGGCGTCCGGCGCACCGAGGTGACCACGAGGCGTGCGCCTTCCCGGTAGAATCGGGCGAACGCCCCGAACGCTATCGGTAGACAGTAGACCGCGACGGTGGGCCGTCCCTTCCGAACGGTCGTCGGCACCCAGGGCCACACCCCCCGGGACACGTTGAACCAGATCGCATACTCGTCCCACTCGCCGAGGAGCGGCCGGTTCCGTTCGAGCACGTCGTGTGCGATCGTCTCGATGCGGTTCGCCGATTCCTCGATCTCGATCCGCGTGTAGCGAAGCGAGCGGAACAGGCGATCTACGTGCCTGCGAAGCCGAAACAGCTTGTGGCCATAGGTCCGACCCACATCGTACACACCCTCGCCGCCCTGAAACCCGCGGTCCAGGATCGAAACCGTGGCGCGGCTTTCTGGCACGAACTCCCCATTGAGATACACGACCCGCTCGCCCATGTCGCCCAGCTCCTTCTTACTCGCCCCGTCGACGACGCTCAGGGGGACGCCGCCGCGCCGGCCTCTGCCGTCGAGGCAGACTCGACTAGTTGGCCGCCGGCGATCATGTGGACTAGCTCCAGACGAAGTAGGCCCCGGACCCGCTCCTCGGCGCGCCGAGCCCGCCCTTCCGCCTCCAGCACCGCATCCGGCATCCCTTGGAACTCGAACTCGCCCTCCCGAAGCCGGAAGACCGCCACGTCGGCCTCGCCGCCCTCGATCAGCGTGCCCAGCTGAGTCTCGAGCCCCAGGACGCGCGCGGGTCGACCGGTCACCGTGAGGATCGCCGCGGGCAGAGAGAGACCGAGGGCCATTAGCTTGGACAAGATGGCCGGTAGGGTTAGGTCACTTCGCACGGCTGAAACTCGATAGATGTCGGTGCTGACGGTGTCCGGCGCGAAGCCCTGATCGAGGGTCCGGCGGGCGACGTCGAGAGAGAACATCCGGAGCCCGTGCCCCACGTCGAAGACCACGCCGCGCTCACGCGCTTCCCGGGCCTCCGGGCGCACCGCACCCGACGATGTCAACAGGCAGTTCGGCGCAGCCCGAAACGCGTGCGTGAGTACATCGCCCGGCCGGAGGAGCTTGAGCACTTCAGTGATTCGCGGCGGCGGGTCGTCGATGTGCGCCATCACCGGCAGGCCAAGGATTTCGGCGGCTTCCTGCGCCAGCTGAAGCGCCGTCGTCCCCAGCGTCGCGCTGCCGTGGCGGCCCAGGCGCACCTTGACGCCGCGGATCACCTGCGGGTAGTCGCGGGCGAGCCGAACCGCCTCCCAGACGTTCAGCAAACGGACATCACCCGCTTCGGCGAAGTCGACCCGACCGAGCGCTCCTTGGAGGCCGGCGAAGGAAATGTTCAGAAACGCCAGGATGCGGTACGGCACCCGCTCGATGACATACGCCAGAAACCCGGGAAACGTCCCGGCGCCGCTGCTCCCGGCGTCCACCAGCGTCGTCGTGCCAGACGCCGGTGCCACGCCGGTTGGATCGACACCGGACCAGTTCCCGCGCCAGTACACGTGCGTGTGAAGGTCGATCAAACCCGGCGTGACGACAAGCCCTCGCACATCGAGAGTCCGCCGGGCGCCGGTGGCCGGCAGGTCCGGTCCCAGGGCAGCCACGCGGGTCCCCTCGATCGCCAGGTCGAGCGGGCTGTCCACCCCCCGGCCGGGGTCGAGTACGCGCCCACCTTTGAGCAGAAGATTCCAGGCGCCCGCCGACCTCTCGTGCCTCATCGGCCGCGCCTCATGGTCCCGACATCCTGCGGAACTTCGGACGTGAGGCGATTCACTTCTTCCGAACGTCGGCAATCGCCTGTGTGAGTGCGGTGAGATCGAAGTACTTGCTGCTTGGTGGCGGCGGCGTCGGCACCTGCCCGATCGAGCTCAGGATCTCGATGACGCCCTGCATCGACTTCTCGGTCGGCTTCAGTTCCCAGCTGACGATGAACCGCTGGTCGTCGTACAGCTGCTTCATGTCGGCGACAATGGGCCCGGTCGTCTCGGCCTTGAACTCCCGCGCGAGAAGCGCCACGACTTCGTCCCGGTTCTTCGGGTCCACCGTGTAATCGAAGCCGCGCACCACCGCCCGGAGCCAGGCCACCAAGTCCCCCTGGTTGCTTTTGACCCAGGCGCTGTTCCCAATCACGCCGGCGAACACCGCGGGAATGTCATAGAGTCCCGCCCAGAGAGGGGAAGCCCTTCTCCTTGGCCATGGTGTTCACCGGCGTCGTGAGGATCGTCCCGTCGATCCCACCACCGACCAGCGCCGCATAGCGAGCCGTCGAGTTGCCGCCGCCGATGATCTTGTAGTCCCCTTCCTTCAGCCCGTTCTGCGCAAGCAGCCGCTTGAGCAGCTCCAGACCGACCGACGGGGAGGTCTGCCAATGAGCGAGAACCTTGCCCTTGAGGTCCTGGTAGCTCTTGATGTTCTGCTTCACCATGAGGTCGTAGGGATACCGATCGAGGAAGCTTGCGACGACCACAACGTCGGCGCCGCGCTCCCGGGCGGTGATCCCGCTCCCGACCTCGGGAATCCCGATCGGGAGCGACCCCGCCGCGACCGCTCGGACCAGATCCGGATCAGACAACTTGATCGGCTCGATCTGGATGCCTTCCTGCTGGAAGTATCCCTTGTGGATCGCGAGGATCACCGGCGCGTAGTAGACGGATTCCAACCCGACCGTTCCGACCTTGATCGTCTTACGCGCCGTCTGCGCCGTCAGAGAGTCGATCTGCGCTAGCGCCACAATGAGCCCCATGGCCATCACCGCCGATGCCACCATGATCCGTTTTCCTAGCATCGCCCGCTCCTCCTGCCTCGAGTTGTTCCTTGGCGCGTCCGGCCAACCGTCCACCGCTCATTGCAGAGCGCGAACGGCCTGGTCCTTGTCCTCCGGACCGACGGCGACCTCCTTCTGGAGCTGCTCGGCGAGATGGTCGACCAGCCGATGAAACTCTTGGCTGCGCTTCTGCTCGGTCCGGCGCGGCCGCTCCAGCGTCACCCGGACCTCCTCGCGCACCCGTCCCGGACGCCGCGTCATGAGCAGCACCCGGTCGGCGAGATATACCGCCTCCTCGATCTGATGCGTCACGAACACCACCGTCTTCCGACGGGCGCTCCAGATCCGGAGGAGCTCAATCTGCATTTGCTCGCGCGTCTGCGCGTCGAGCGACGCGAACGGCTCATCCATCAGGAGGACGGCCGGATCCACGGCCAGTGCCCGGGCGAGGTTGACGCGCTGCCGCATGCCACCCGACAGCTCGTGAGGATAGTGACTCTCGAAGCCGGAGAGCCCGACCAGGCGGATCAGACTGCGCGCCGTCTCCAGCGCCTCGGCCCTCGGAATCCGGCGCAGCTCGGTACCGAGCAGGATGTTGTCCTCCACGGTCCGCCAGGGAAACAGCGAGTCGCTCTGGAATACGGTGGCAACGTCCCCGCGCGCGGTGGCGATTTCGCGGCCATCAACGAGAATCGTCCCCTCACCATGAAGGCTCAGCCCGTTAAGAACGCGAAGCAGGCTTGTCTTGCCGCACCCGCTGGGCCCTAGGAGAGCGAGAAATTCCCCATCGCCAACGGAGAAGGTGAGCTCCCGCAGGACCTCGAGCCAGCGCCCTCTGCCCGCGTAGCCGAGCCCGACGCCGTCCAGCTGAAGTTTCGCGGGCCGGAGGGGGGCCTCGGCAATCGAGTGCGGCACGCGATTCTCCGACGCCATGGTCAGATCGTCGTGGTCGGCCGCCACGGGGCGATTCGCCGCTCAAGCGCCCGAAGTACGCTCGTCACGACGAGGCCGAAGCAGGCCAGGACGATGACGCCGACGAACAGGAGTCCAGTATTGAAGACCTGACCGGCGGCGGTGATCAGCCACCCGACGCCGGCACCAGCGCCCGCGAACAGCTCCGCCACGAAGATCCCCACGACGCCCCGGCCGGCGCCGATCCGGGCGCCGGACAGGATGAACGGGATAGCCCAGGGGATCATCACCTTGCGCAGCACGTCCTGCTTCGTAGCCCCAAAGCTCAGAGCGACGTTAACTAGCTGCTCATCGACGGACTTGATCCCGGCGATTGTGTTCATCGTGACCGGGAAGACGACCACAAGGAAGATGATGACCACCTTGGAGGTCATGCCGATCCCGAACCAGATAATGAACAGTGGGGTCAGGGCGACCAGCGGAGTCGTATAGAGGGCGGAGAGCCACGGGTCGAAGTAGTCGAAGGCCACGCGGTTCACCGCCATCGGCAAGCCAGCCAGCACGCCGATCACAACCCCGGCGCTGGCGCCCAGAACGAACTCGAGCGTGCTGACCCAGATGTGGTGGAAGAGCTCTCCGGTCGAGGCGATGAGGATCGCTTCCTTCAGGACCTGGGACGGGGTGGGCAGAAACAGCGCATTGTTCACGATCAGGCGCGCGACCACCCACCAGAGCGCGATTCCGATCATCCCGCTGACAACGAGCCGCATCCGCGGCGTCAAAGGTCTCCAGCCCCGCGACGCAGCTGTTGGGACGCGCTTCACCTGGCCGGGCAAGCGACCGGGCTCCTCGTGCGCGGCGGTCGCCCCCGGGTTCATCGGCTCGGCATCCCCTGATGATGGCGAACGCATCCGCCCCTACCAAGCTTCACGATACCTTCACCGAATTCCCGACGGTATCACGAGGGAGGGCTGGCGTCCGGCCAATGCGCCACTCGCGCGCATAGTCCCGGCAGGTCGTGAAGCGAGTCCCCGGTCGCGCACTCACATGCTCGACAAAGGTACGCAGCATGGCCACGCGATGCCCCCGGCCAATCACCTCGGGGTGCATCGTGATCACGAGCACCCCGCGACCAACATGCTCGTAGAGGTAGTCGAACTCCCCGACCCAGATGTCCAGCACGGACTGAGCGGAGTGGCCGCCCGACAGCGTCAGGACTCCAGGCACGTTGACGAACTCAAAGTGCGGGAAGTCGTCCAGATGCCAGGCCACCGGCATCTCGACGAGGGCGACCGGTCGGCCGAACTGGAACGGCTCAGAGCGCGACACGACGTCCCCGACCCGGCACCAGTAGGGCTCGTAGTCGTTGCCCATCAAGCTGGAGTCGTACTCGAAGCCCAGGCTCAACAAGAGCTCGACGGAATTGGGACTGAGGTCCCAGCCGGGAGCGCGATAGCCCCGCGGCAACTCTCCGGCGGCGCGCTCGAGCACCGACAAGCCCCGCTCGAGCGTGCTCCGTTCCTCTTCGACGCTCAGCCGCGATGGGCGCTCGTGCACCCATCCATGATGGGCGATCTCATGCCCACCACGCCGGATGGCCTCGACCGCGCCAGGGTACGCGAGAGCGGTATGGCCGGGGACGAAGAATGTGGCGCGGGCATTGTGCTCCGTGAGCAAGGCCAAGACGCGCCGCACTCCGATTGGCGCAAATTCACCGCGCGAAAGGGGTCCGGGTGAGGTCAGGCCAAGACTGCCGATCCAGTTTGACAGTGCGTCGAAATCAAACGTAAGGGCCACGCGCACATCGCGGTCGCTCGCAGCCGCGGGCGCCGAGCCACCCGGCACCGAGTGAGTCTCGGGGGACGCGGTCACAGGCCGCTCGTGGCGAGCAACGATGCCGGCGGCGACCACGTGTCCAGCGGTCGGCCGGCGGCGAGGTTCCGAAGCTCCCGGGCCCAAAGCTTGCGGAGCAGCACGACACCCACGTCACTCCGGCCGAGACGCTCGCGCTTCCTCTCCGCGATGCTGCCCTGACCGATCTGCGCTATGTGGTCCTGGATAAGGATGATGTCCGGGCGGTCCGCGATGTCCTGCATCCGGAGGCGGCCGGCGAGCACGGCGTCAGTCACCTCGTCTTGGGACGGAAGGGCTGCCACGGTGGCCCGCAGCCGTTCGCGCTCCTCGAAATAGCGGGCCCGATCAGAAGGCCGGACATGTACGAGAGTCACCACCGGACTGTGGTGGGATGTATCATCGATCGGCACCCGGAAGGAGAGGATGTCGCGCCAGTCCACCTCGAAGGGACACAGCGGGTTCGCCCGAAAGTAGACCATCGTCGGCATCAGAAAATGAGAAGTGCGGACCTTTTCTCCCGGTCGATGACCGTGCTGCACCATCCCGTACTCGGTCTCCTCCGCCTCCACTCTGGGCATATTGACATTCAGACCGTGCTGCGTGTACCCGGACGCCCGATGGGTAAATGGGACGTGAAGCTCGTCGACATTGTTCTCGACATTCTGGAAGTAGTTGCAGCGCCGAGTGTAGCTGCGGGCCTCCACAATCCCTTCCCCCTCGAATCGTGTAAAGCGCGGCAAGGGAGGAACCGGCGGCGCGCCGAGAAATACAAAGACGTGCCCCAGATAATCTTGTGTCGGATAGCTCGGGATGCGCACCTTGGTCGCGAACGAGCGGTCCTCGGCCGGCTGCTCCACGCACTGACCGTGGCCGTCGTACTTCCAGCCGTGGTAGCTGCACCGGATCGCGTCGCCCTCGATCCATCCTGCCGACAGCTGCATCCCGCGATGAGCACAGCGGAACCCCACCGCGTATGGAGTACCGGCCTCCGTGCGATAAAGCGTCAGGTCCTGGCTCATGACGCGGAGTGGCACCGCATGGCCGGGGCGGAGATCGGCAGTCAGGAACACGGGCTGCCAAAACCGTCGCATGTACCGTCCGGCGAGAGCACCGAGGCCGGTGTGAGCAAAATCGAGCTCGGCCGTACGCGCTGGCAGCTTTGGACGCACGGAGCGCGCCACCTCACGGCCGGCTCGCCTCATGACCGAAGCCTCACGTACACGTTCTTCAGCTGGGTGTAAGCGAGCAGCTCCTCGAGACACTCCTCGCGCCCGAACCCCGACTGCTTGTACCCACCGAACGGTGTACCGAGGAAGTGCGTCGACACACTGTTCACCCACACGTAGCCGGCCTCGATCCGGTGCGCGGCCCGGTGCGCCGTCGCCAGATCCTTGGTCCAGATCGACGCCGTCAACCCGTACTCGACGGCGTTGACGTCCGCCAGCATGGCGGCCTCGTCGGCCCATCGGAACAGGCACACCACAGGTCCGAAGATTTCCTCGCGAGCGATCCGCATCGATTGCGTGACATCGGCAAAAAGCGTGGGCTCGACGTAGGCGCCGTCCCGGAGGTGCGGATCGGCGGGCGCGCCGCCGCCGAGCACCAGCCGCGCCCCCTCGCGCCTTCCGATCTCCACGTACGAGAGGACTTTCTCCTGCTGAGCTCGGCTTACGAGGCATCCCATCTCGCAGGTGGTCTCAGTGGGCAACCCGAGACGGATCTTTCGGAGACGGTCTACCATCAACGACAACGTCTTCTCGTAGACCGCCTCGTGCAGGAAGACGCGGCTCGTCGCGCCGCACGACTGGCCGCCTGTCCACCCAAGGTTCATACCGAGCACGGCGGCGGCGGCGACCTCGTCTGGATCGGCGTCGGGATAGCCGACCAGGGCATTCTTCCCGCCCAACTCCAGATCCACTCGCTTGATCGTCTCGGCGGCGTCCCGCAGCACTGCCCGGCCGGTCGGGACACTGCCGATCAGCCCGATCTTTGCCACCATCGGGTGCTGGACGAGGGCGGCCCCTGCGCCCCGACCCCCGGTCACCACGTTGACCACACCGGCGGGCAGCATGTGACCCACGAGTTCGGCAAACCGGAGCGCCGACAGCGACGTCTGCTCGGCCGGCTTGAAGACGAGCGTGTTCCCGGTGAGCAGCGGCGCGCCCATCTTCATCAGGAGAAACATCACCGGGTGATTGAAGGGGATGATGCGGCCGACCACCCCCAGCGGCTCTCTGACTGTGTAGTCAAGAGCATCCTCACCCAGCGGAACGGTCTCGCCCTTCACCTCCGTGACGAGACCGGCGAGGTAGTCGAGAGTGGCGAGGCCGATATGCACGTCGGTGACCATTGCCCGCACGGGATTGCCGCCATCCGCCGAGTCCAGCATCGCCAGCTCGTCGACGTGCCCTCGGACGACCTCGCCGACACGGCGAAGAAGCGCGGCTCGTTCCAGGGGCTTGACCGCCCGCCACCCAGGAAAGGCTTTGGCCGCGGCCCGCACGGCTAGATCGACATCCTCCGCACCTGCGTCCGAGACGAGCCCCAGGCTCGCCCCTGTGGCCGGGTTCTGGGCCGTGAGCACGCGGCCCGCACGCGGGGCGTGCCACGCCCCATCGTAGTAGAGTCCCCGGTGTTCAGGCAGCACTAGGACATTCGGATCCACCCGCCCGGTTCCCACAACCACAACGCATCCTCCGATACGATGCAACGCGGATGCTGCGGCACCACCAGCATGGATGATCTACTGTGTACGCAAGGTCGAGTCGGCAGCGTGCGTTCACGCTCAAGAACATCGATCATGATTGTGAACACTCTAGGAACGGTCGCCGGATCGTGTCAAGGGGCGGATAGTCATCACGAGCCTGAGGACACGCCACCGCGGCTACGGTTAAGAATGGTCTCGGGTGAGTCCAAACAAACCGCACGGGCCACGTCGAGGACGGCCAGCCAGATCGTGTAGCCGGACGGGCGTCATCTTCGCGCGGCCGGTCGACGTCGACCTTGATACTCGCGCCCCAGGTGGGTCAGCAGGAACCGCCCGGTAGCCGGATGAGCGGAGGCGAGCACCTATGTCGTCCCTCGCCTGACTAAAGTCGACACGGTAGTTTGGCGTACGAAAGGCGATACGAGGTACGGTTGGCTGCGTGCCGGCGTCTCCCGATGCGGCCCACCACCTTCACCCGAACCCGGAAGGCGTTCCCGGGCAGATAGGCCAGCGGAAGGTCCCTCCACGTCCACGACCTGGAGGCTCTCGGGCGTGCATGCGCCTTGATGGCCCTCTCCCGTAGTACTTGGCGAGACCTCACCGTGCGGGGTCTTGATGCACCGCGGAGTCCACCATCTGCCCTATCAGAGGCCGGCGCCGCACCAGCTAGTGGCGTGGCGCCGAGAGAGCGACGAGATGGTGGAGAGGCCTCAGCGCATCCCCGCGGCCACCGGCTGCCGGGCCACCGGCATCGCGTGGACGATCGCATCCGTTTCGGCGACGTAGATGTAACCGTCATCCATGCGTCGCAGCGCGTTCTCGTGAAGGAAGGGCGTGTGGGCCGCGCAGGCGTCACCCACCAGCACCACTTGGTAGCCGAGGTCCGCCGCCACCCGGGCCGTCATCTCGACGCAACCGTTCGTCACCACGCCCATCACGACGACCGTCTGGATGCCCATCCAGGTCAGCACGCGGTCGATGTTGGTGCCGGTAAACGCCCCGGAGGTGGACTTTGAGAACACCATCTCGTCGCCGATCGGGGCTACCTCAGGGATGATCTCAGCCTCCTGGGAAGTCCAGGGCTGGGCGACCGCGTGGCGACCGACGGGCGCTACGAGGATCCCGGCCCGACCCACGCCGGGCAGCGCTTCTACGACGGCGGGCCGACGGTCGTGCTCGAGACCACCGACGAGCACACGCTGGTCCTCGTGAGCGAGCGGGTCGGCAACACCAGCATCCAGCAGATGTACGCGGCCGGCGTCCGGCCGGAGACCCGGCAGGTCGTGGTGGCCAAGGGCGTCGTGTCCCCGCGCCCCGCCTACGCCCCCATCGCGGCCGAGATCATCCTCGTCGACACGCCGGGCGTGACGAGCGCCGACCTGTCCCGCTTCCCATACCGGCAGCGCCGCCGGCCGCTCTACCCGTTCGAGCGGGACGCCCGGTATCCGACGGCGAAATGAAGTCGCACGGATCGATGTCGACGGGCCAGTTGGGTTGACACGTTCCGGCGCCTGACCTACAGTCGCGAGCGACGCCACCCCGAGCCCGAGGCCGCACTTGCGTCGCATCGTGATCGGCCATGTCACCGATGCGACCGCCGGAGACCCGCAGTTCCCGTGCCGTGAGGAGGAGGACGCCATGGGTGATATGTGGGAAGCCGAGGAAGATGCCAACCCGGTCAACCCGTCCGACAACCCCACGCTCGAATCCGTGGTGGCGGCCCGGCTGAGTCGTCGTGACCTCCTGAAGGGCGCGTCGGTCGGCGCGGCGGTGCTGGCGGGACGCGGTCTGCGCGGTCCGAGGGCGGCCGACGCCCAGACGGCCAGCGGCTTCACGGCAGTCGCGCGATCGACCGAGGACAAGATCATCGTCCCGCAGGGCTATGCCCACAACGTCCTCATCCGCTGGGGGGACCCGCTGGTCGCCGGAGCGCCCGAGCTCGACCTGGCGGCTCAGAGCGGCGCCAAGCAAGCGAGCCAGTTCGGCTACGACTGCGACTTCGTCGGCTACGTGCCGCTGCCAGTGGGCTCCGGGTCCTCGACCCGCGGGCTCCTGGGTGTGAACCACGAAAGCGCCAAGTGGGCGCTCATGCACCACGGCTGGAACGAGCCAGGCTACGGGCTGAAGACGCGGACGAAGACGGCCGAGAACGTGGAGGTCGAGATCGCCGCCATCGGCTTCAGCGTCGTCGAGATCGTCCGGCGGAGCGACGGGGCCTGGGAGTACGTGAGGGACTCGACGTACAACCGGCGCATCACCGGCGCGACCCCGATGGCGATCCGGGGCCCGGCGGCCGGGCATCCGCTCATGCGGACCAAGGCCGATCCGATCGGGATTCAGATCCTGGGGACGCTGAACAACTGCGCGGGGGGCGTCACGCCGTGGGGCACGTTCCTGACCGGCGAGGAGAACATCCAGCACTACTTCACGGGGAAGCCCGAGGACGTCGCCGACCGCGAGCTTCAGGGCGTTCACAAGCGGTACGGGATCGGCACCGGGCGCTACGACTGGGGCCGCTACCACGATCGGTTCGACATGAAGAAGGAGCCGAACGAGGCCAACCGGTTCGGGTGGATCGTCGAGATCGACCCGTACGACCCCAAGTCCGTCCCGGTGAAGCACACGGGGCTGGGCCGCTTCATCCACGAGGGCGCCAACGTGATCCTGTCGAAGGACGGCCGGCCGGTCGCCTACATGGGTGACGACGCGCGCTACGAGTACCTGTACAAGTTCGTCGCCGCCGGCCGGTACGACCCCGCGAACCGGCAAGCCGCCGTTCACCTGCTGGACTCGGGCATCCTCTACGCCGCGCGGCTCAACGACAACGGCACCGGCGAGTGGGTGCCGCTGGTCTACGACCAGGGGCCGCTGACGGCGGCGAGTGGATTCCACTCCCAGGCCGACGTCGTCATCAACGCTCGGGCCGCCGCCGATGCCCTGGGGGCGACGAAGATGGACCGCCCCGAGGACGTCGAGCCCAATCCGAAAACCGGCAAGGTCTACGCCGCGCTGACCAGCAACGACCGGCGGACGCCGGCCCAGGCCAGCGGCGCGAACCCGCGCCCGAACAACAAGTTCGGCCACGTCCTCGAGATCGTGGAGGAGGGCGGGGATCACGCCGGAACGCGCTTCCGCTGGGACATTCTCCTCAAGGCCGGGGATCCGGCCAACCCGGACCACCAGGCCGACTACCAGGGTCGCCGCGACGTGAGCCCCCTCGCCAATCCGGACAACTTCGGGTTCGACGACGCCGGGCGGATGTGGATCACGACCGACGGCATGGCCGACACCCTGGGGGCGAACGACGGGGCGTGGGTCGTGGAGACCGAAGGCCCGAACCGCGGCCTGGCGAAGCAGTTCCTCTCCGGTCCGGTCGGCTGCGAGGTCTGCGGGCCGGAGTTCACCCCGGACAACCGGACCTTCTTCGTCGCGATCCAGCATCCGGGATGGGACGAGAAGGACGCGACGATCGACAAGCCGGACAGCCGCTGGCCGGACTACCGGCCTGACATGCCGCCCCGGCCGAGCGTGGTGGCGATCTACCGCACCGACGGCGGCAAGGTGGGCACGTAGACCGAGGCGTCCACCGCGCTGTCATCCGAAGCGAGTCCGGCGCTCTGGCTGCGAGACGCCGATGACGGGCCGAGCCCGGCCCGTCAGGAACGTGGCGGCCCGAGGGGGATCCCGAGGGCCCGGATCTTCCCCGTCAGGTTCCGCATCGCCATCGGGATCAGATTCACCGGCAGGTGCTCGATGACGACGTAGCCGTCCGGCCGGTCCCGGTAGGCCCGCGTCAGGATGGTCTCGAAGTCCATCAGGCCGGTGCCGATGACGGTCTCGGAGACGTGCAGCACCAGCCGGTCCTCGAGGTAGTAGTCCTTCAGCTGCACGGTGTCCCAGTAGGGCCCCAGGAGGTCGAACGTCTCCCGGAGCATGGGACCGGGCTCGAAGGCGGTGCGCAGGTCGGTGATGAAGTTGCACGGGTCGATGTTGACCCGGACGACGGCCGGGTCGGTCCGCTCGATCACCTGCCGGATGGTCCGCGCCGAGTGGAGCACGCTGGTCTGGTGCCCCTCGAGCACCACGCGGATCCCCGCGTCCCGGGCCGCCGCCGCGATCTCGTCGAGGCTCCGTACGAAGCGGTCCAGGGTCTCGGGCCGGTAGTGGTCGGGGTGCGGCCACCAGTCCCCGCGGGGGTTCAGGCCCGTCGGCCGGACGCCGACGGCCGGCACGCCGAGCCGGGCCGTCAGCCCGATGAGGGCCCGCACCTCCGCCACCCCGGCCCGCCGCACCGACTCCTCCGGGCTGATGAGGCAGGGGTAGCGGCCCCATAGCTGGAGGAACTCGAGCCCGTGGTCGGCGATCGCCGTCCGCGCCGCGGCGACCGTCGACTCGGAGACAGTCCCGGCGGGGACGACGATGTGGGCGCCGACGCCGTGGAACCCGAGCTCGGCCGCGATGGCGGCCCGCTCGCGCGTGACGTCGGTCAGGTCCGTCGTGAAGAGGCCGAGCAGGCCGACCCGCACGTCACTCCTCGCCGGGCTCCTCCCCCTCGCCGGGCCGCACCTCGATGAGGCCGGCGCCGCGGCGACGACCCCAGCTGCCGGCGCGGGCTGCGCCGCCGGGCGCATCCACCGCCAGCGCCCGGAGACGCGCGAGGTCGAACTCGATGCCGAGGCCCGGCCGGTCGGTGAGGGTAATCCAGCCGGCCTCGACGACGTGGTGCGAGACCACGCCGTCGCCCCGGCCGAGCATGGCGCACTCCATCATGACGTGGTTCGGCAGGGCCGCCGCCAGGTGCGCCATGAAGTGGGCCGGGCAGTTCATGAGCGCGACCGGCAGGTCGAACCCGTAGGCCAGGTCGGCGACCAGGAGCGCCCCGGTGATGCCGCCGGTCTTCGAGCCCACCTCGACCACGTCCACCGCGCCCCCGGCGATCAGGGGCCGGAACTCGCTGACGTCGTCGAGGTTCTCCCCGGTGGCCACCGCCGCCCGCACCGCCCGAGACACCTCCCGCAGGCCGCGGACGTCCCAGCGCCGCGCGGGCTCCTCCACCCAGAAGAGATCGAACTGCTCCTCGTAGGCGGCGACGTGGCGGATCGCCTGCTTGGGCGACCAGTACTCGTTGGCGTCCACCATGAGCACCGGCGGCTTCCCCGACGTCGCCAGGGCGTCCCGCATGATGGCGATCCGGCGGAGGTCCGCCTCCCGGTCGAGGCCCACCTTGAGCTTGCCGGCGTGGACGCCCTGGGCGGCCATGTCCTCGTAGAAGCGCCGGAGGGCCCCGTCGTCCAGGCAGAGGTCGATGCCGCTCGCGTAGGCGCGCACCTTGCGGGTCGACGCGCCGAGCGTCTTCCACAAGGGCTCGTCGTGGAGCTTGGCCTTCAGGTCCCAGAGCGCCACGTCGATGGCGCTCACGGCGGCGTTGGCCGCGCCGCGGTTGCCGCCCTTGAAGACGGCGTCCATCATGCGCTTCCAGTGGCCGCGCACCCCGCGGGGATCGCGGCCCACGAGGAGGTCCTGGACCAGCCCGTGGATGTGCCGCTCCACCGCGGGGGTGCCGAAGGACACGCCGCTCGGCCCCTCGTCGGAGTCGACCCAGACCGCCAGCATCGGCATCCGGTCGAATCCCGCCGGGCTGTTGGCGTCGCCGATCGGGCGGCGGAGCGTGATCTCGTAGGCGTGGGTCCGGACGCCGGTGATCTTCATCCTGTGGTCCTCAGCGCGTGGTGATGGTGCCGCGCACGTAGTCGGCGTCGTCGCTGGCCAGCCAGGCGAGGACGCGCGCCACCCCTTCCGGCCGGCCGAGGCCGGCCTCCTCGACGAGCCGGTCCACCGGGATCCCCCGCTGCCGGCCCTCCGCCTCGATGACCCCGAGCTTCATGCGGGTGCTGATGTTGCCGGGCGCCACCACGTTGACGCGGATGCCGTCCCGCGCGAGCTTCCGGGCCAGGGTGACGCCGAGCGCCGCCACCCCGCCCTTGCTGCTGCCGTAGGCGTAGGAGCTGCTGCCGCCCGTGGCCGCGCCGGACGACACCAGCACGATCACGCCGCCCCCCGCCTTCCGCAGGAGGGGGACGGCGTGCTTGGCGCAGAGGAAGCTGCCGGTCACGTTCACGTCCCAGACTCGGCGGAACGTGTCGCGCCCGAGCTCCTCGATCGGGACGTACGCGCCCTCGAGGACGCCGGCCGTCTGCACGAGGGCGTCCAGCCGGCCGTGGGCCCGGCCGACCGCGTCGAAGCAGGCCTGCACCAAGGTCTCGTCCGTGACGTCAACGGGGACGAAGGCGGCGCCGATGGCCGCTGCGACGGCCTTTCCCTCCGTGGCGTCGACGTCGGCCACGATCACCTGCGCCCCGCGCTCGGCGCACAGCTCGGCCGTGGCTCGGCCGATGCCGGCGGCCCCGCCGACGACGGCGACGACCCTGCCCGCCAGGCTCACGAGACCTATCCTTTGACGGCCTTCGGCCTGTGGCCTACTTGAGCGTGCCGGCGATCGCCTGCTCGAGTCCGCGTGCCAAGGTCTCCGCCCCCTGGGCGGGCGTGACCTCGCCGAGCAGGATCCGCTGGAAGGTGGGGAGCACCACCCGGCTCTGCCAGCCCGGCTGCCCCGGGAACTGCGGCGCCGTGGTGCCGGTCTCGAGCGCCCGGAACGCCGCGACGTAGTACGGGTTCTTGGTGATGCGCTCGTCCTTGGCGGCCTCGAGGTTGGAGGGCACGTAGCCGGTCTTCTCCATGAGCATGATCTGGGTGTCCTTGTCCGCCCAGTGGGTGAGCCAGGCCCAGCCCGCCTCCTCCTGCTTCCGGTCCACGATGCCGTTGTAGGAGGGGGCGACGTCGTTGATGTGGGCGGCCGGGCCCCGGGGCCGCGCGATGCTCATGAACTTCTTGCCGTCCTTGCCGAGATCGCCCTGGACTTCGGCCAGCGACCCCGTGTGATGCCAGATCATCGCCGTCTTGTCGGTGCGGAAGGCTTCCATGAGCTGCCGGTAGCTGTCGTTGGCCACGCTCGGGGGCACTGCCTTGGCCTTCGTGTGGAGCTCGCTGTACCACCGGAGCGCCTCGGTCGTCTTCCCGACGTCGAGGGCGGCCTTGCCGGCGCCGTCGACGATCGGCGAGCCGAACGCCCGGATCACCTGGACGATCAGGCCCTGGCCGCCGCCGCCGCCCCGCATCCCGAAGCCGTAGCGCCCCTTGGCCGGGTCGGTCAGCTTGACGGCGGCGTCGGCGAACTCGGCGAAGGTGGTCGGCGGCTTGATCCCCTTCTCGGCGAACCAGTCGGTGCGGTAGTACATCCAGTCGACGAACATGAAGCTGGGCACGCCGTAGGTCTTGCCCTCGAGCCGGGCCGACTCGAACCGGCTGTCCGGGAAGTTCCGCTTCATGTCCCACCGGGCGACGCGCGCGGTGATGTCCTGGAGCCCGCCCATCCCCACCATGTCCGGCACGCGCTCGGCGGCGATCATGGTCGTGTCGGGCTTGCCGCGGCCGCCCTGCACCGCCAGCGTGAACTTGGCCATGAAGTCGGCGTTCGGGACGGTCAGCGACTCGACCGTCAGCTCGGGATGCTTCTTCTGGAACATCTCGGTGCCGGTCTTGAGCCCGTCCATCTCCGACTCGCTCGTGTAGTGGTGCCAGTACGCGATCTTCCCGCGCAGCTGGGCCGCCGCGGGGCGGCGGCCGGCGACCGACAGGGCGGCGCCCCCGGCGAGCGTGGCCGCTCCCTGGACGAATCGACGACGGGTCACCATGTCTCTGGCCATCTCCGTCTCCCCGGCGGCCGCGAGGGCCGCCTGACCGTGGTCCACTCCTTGCTATCCCTTGACGGCGCCTACCAGCAGGCCGCGCACCAGCGCCCGCTGGGCAAACGCGAAGAACACGAGGATGGGAACGATGCTGATCATACCGCCAGCCGCCACCAGACCCCAGGGCAGCTGGAACTCCCCGACCATCAGCTGGAGGCCGACCGGCCACGTGCGCGAGCCCTCGCTGTTGGTCAGCATCAGCGCGAACAGGAACTCGTTCCAGGCCGCCACCGCGATCAGCACGGCGGTCGCCGCCACCCCGGGCCGCCCGAGCGGCAGCACGATCCGGAGCAGCGCGCCGAAGCGCGTGCAGCCGTCGATCCGCGCGGCGTCCTCCAGCTCCGGCGGCACCGCGTCGAAGAAGCCCTTCAGCATGAGGAGGCTGACCGGCAGGAGGAACGTCGTGTAGGTGGCCGCCAGGCCGAAGAGCGTGTCGAGGAGCCCGACGGTGCGCAGCATGATGTAGAGCGGCAGGAGCAGGAGCACCGCCGGGAACATGCGCACCACCAGGTAGAACGTCAGCATGGCGCTCCGGCCGCGAAAGCGGTAGCGCGAGATGCTGTAGGCGGCCAGCGTGCCGACGCTCAGGCAGAGCAGCACGGTGAGCACCGTGGTCAGGGCGCTGTTCCGGAACATGGCGAGGTAGCCGGAACGGCCGAGCAGCGTGAAGTAGTTGTCCAGGGTCGGCCGCCGCGGCAGGTACTGCATCTCGCTCGTCACGATGTCCTGCTCGCGCTTGAGCGAGGTCGCGGCCGTCCACGCGATGGGAAAGAGGGTGAAGCCGAGCACGAGCACGAGGAGCGCCGTCGCCAGCGCGTCGCCGGCGCGCTGCCGGCCCCGGCGGGACCGGCGGAGACGGCCGAGGCGGGTCGGGGCGGCCGTTCGCTCACCGGCCCTCAGCTCCGCGTCACGCCGCTGAACCGGAGGTACAGCAGGGTGAAGATCATCAGGGCCACCAGCATGACGACCGAGACCGCGGCCGCCGCCCCGAAGTTGAAGCTCTCGTAGGCGGTCTGGAACGCGAGGAGCGAGAGGACGAAGGTGCTGAGCCCGGGGCCGCCGTTGGTCAGGACGATCATGAGGTCCGGGGAGTTCACCAGGGTGATGACGCGCAGGATCACGGCGGCGACGATGACCGGCGTCAGGAGCGGCAGCGTGATGCGCCGGAACTGCTGCCACGGGCCGGCCCCGTCCATGTCGGCCGCCTCGTGGAGCTCCTCGGGGATCGTCTGGAGCCCCGCGTAGAGCAGGAGCGTGAAGAAGGGGAAGCCGCGCCAGAGGTCCACCAGCAGCACCGCGGGCATGGCGGTGCTCGGCTCGGCCAGCCACGCGCGGGCGCCGGCGATCAGGTCGAGCCGGACCAGGATGTCGTTGACCACGCCCAGCCGGAGGTCGAGCAGGAGGGCCCACATGTGCGCCGCCACCACGGAGGGGATCACCCACGGGAGCAGGATCAGCACCCGCGCGACCGGGCTCCACCCGAGGGTCTTCCGGTTGAGCGCGAGCGCGGTGACCAGCCCGAGGAGGAACTGGCTGGCGGCGCCGACGGTCACCCACACCGCGGTGTTCCGGAAGATGGTGTGCGTGTCCGGGTCCCTGAAGAGCTCGCGGAACTGCTGGAGGCCCACGAACCGCATCCCGAGCTTGGGCCGCAGAAGGTTGAACTCGTGGAGGCTCAGCCAGATGCCCGACGCGACCGGGTAGACGATCACCGCAAGCGACGAGGACCAGGCTCGGCAGGAGCAGGAGGTACGCCCAGTAGCGGGTCTCGGACACGTGGCCGAGGAGCGTGATGGGACCCGGACGCCCGCGTCGGGCGAGGTCTTGCGTCGCGAGCTCGACGAAGACGGGACCAGCTTGGCGGGAATCATGCGCGAGTGCCGGGGTCCGGGCTGGATCCGGCTGCACTATGGGCGACCTGTCCGGAACTGTCAAGGCCGCCGGCTTCGCCCGGCGTGCTGGTCGAGGCCGTGGTCCCCACCTCGCAGGCGGCTACGGTCTGTCCCGGTCAGATCATCCGGAGGCTGTCGGTCATCACCACCCGGCGAAAGCGCGTGAATGTCAGCGGGTTGGTCATGCCCTCACCGGTCGGAGTCGAGATGCTGTAGCTCGGATAGCCCTGACCGCCGAGGCCGAGGCCGGCCAGGCTGGGCCCGTTGACGACAAAGAGCGTCACGCCGGCGTCGCGACCGAACCGGGTGATCGTGTCGAGGTTCCGCGAGTGGATCACCGCCGTATGGTGACGTCCGTGCTCGCTCCGCACCGCCATGGCGATTGCCTCGTCGACGTCCTTCACGCGGACGAAGGGAATGAACGGCATCATCTGCTCGGTCTGCACGAAGGGGTGGTTGAACTCCGTCTCGCCCAGCAAGAGCGGCGTGGACGGCGGGAGGATCAGGCCGGCGGCCTGCGCTAGCACCGTCGCGTCCTGGCCCACGTAGGCTCTGTTCACGCGAAGCGTCCCGGTCGCCTCCGGCCGCATGAAGGCGTGTCGCGTGAGGACGTCGATCTGGCCGCGGAACGTAGGAAACGCTAGCGATACTTTCTCGTCGTCTCCCTGGCCCCGCATCGCCCGCTTCGGCTTGGCCGCTCGCACCCAGACTGTAGCGCCGCCCCCGCCCGCCCGGCAACGGCCGCCGCGGGGCATCGGGCGGGCGGAGAGATCGGCCCGCACGTCGTCCGCGAGATGGGCAAGCAGACGGGCCCGGCGGCGCCGGGGGGCGCGATCGCGCGCGGGAGGTGGCCGTGGCCTTCTGGCCGTATTCCTCGGCCAACCTCAGCACCGCCAAGCTGCCGGACCCGCCAGAGGAGCTCCGGCCGAATCTTCAACTGCGCGATCTCGTCTCTCATGGCGTGCCCTCCTCCGGGCAGGCTAACACCCCGCCCGGACAGAGCAGCCAATCCTATGTAGATACTTCATCCTGAGCCTGCCGACACGGCACGTCTATTCAGTTCGGTGGTGCGACCGCTCCATCAGTAGCGCGAACGTCTCGGGAAAGGGGCTCGACGGACCGCTCTCGCTATGCCCGAAACTATGCCCGCGACCGCCCTCCGCGGGCCCAAGACCAGCCACCGCCAGCCAAGCAGCCAAAGAAAAACCCCTCGGCAAGTCCGCGACTTACCGAGGGGCTTGTATCTGCCCGCCTGCTTGACAGGCCAGTGTGGTAACCAGGCTCCACCACGACCCCGGCGCTTGCACGATAGCTACTTAGCGCATGTAGGTCAAGCGCAGTATGCTCGCTGGCCTTTCTGGCCAGCGCGCTCCCCTTTCGGCAGACGCGATCGTCGCCCGGCTTCGCATGGAGTTCAGGGCCGCTTGCCAGAACACCGTGTCCGCGGCCAGCGATCACGCGCGACCTGGGTTGCGAGCGACGGCTCGTCGCCCTGGACGAGCCCACGTCGGCCCTCGAGGTCCAGGTCTCGCTCCTCGCTCTCGCATCCCTGTTGGCCGTGGTGAGCGCGCGGGGCCGGCGGCTCATGGTGATGTACCTGAGGCGTTTCGCTTCATGCTCACCCTGCCCGGCGATTCCAGCGAAGCCGTCAGAACCGCGGGACGGGTCGAGATAGCCCGAGTCGACTCCTCGGAGGACGACCGCGGGAACGGCGGCGCGGGCGCCGGCCGAAGGCCGTGCTACGATACGCCGCGACTCGGTTGGGTCCAGGACGCCGTGAAGCGACGGCGAAGGAGGTCCAGGATGAGTGCTCCCGTTGCGGTCAAGTCAGTGGTCCGGCTCACGGTCTTGGTCCTGGTCACGGCCGTGGCGGCGGTCTGGCCGCTCGCGGACGCTGGCGCCCAGGCACTGGTCGTCGGCGCCAACTTCATCATCAAGAGCCTCGATCCCGGCCGGACCGTCGAGACGACGAGCAACATGGTCAACCACGCCGTGTACGACTCGCTCGTCACGTTCGACGGCGAGGATCTCGCCACGCCCAAGCCCTCGCTGGCCACTGACTGGACGGTGGCTCCGGACGGCATGACATACACCTTCCGGATCCGACGCAACGTGCGCTTCGCGAGCGGGAACCCGCTGACTTCGGCCGACGTGAAGTGGTCGCTGGACCGCGTGCGGTTCCTCAAGAGCAACCCGGCCTTCTTCCTGAGCTCGGTCGACGAGATCCTCGCCCCCGATCCCAACACGGTGGTCCTCAGGCTGAAGGCGCCGAACCCGTCGCTGCTCCCGATCCTGTCGAGCTCCAGCCTGGGCGCCGTCGACAGCAAGCTCGTGAGCCAGAAGGGCGGCGACGCAAGCCCGGACGCGAAGGACCGGGACAAGGCCGAGCCCTTCCTCCTCACGCAGTCCGCCGGCACAGGCGCTTATGTCATGGAGCGCTATGTTCCCGATCAGGAGATTGTGCTGGTCCGGAACCCCAATCACTGGCGTGGAGTGGCCAAGCTCGAGCGCATCGTGATTCGCAACATCACCGAGCCGGCGGCGCAGAAACTCCAACTTGAGCGAGGGCGACCTTGACGTCGCCACCGGGCTCGACCAGGACCAGATGCGGGCGCTCCGCAGCGCGCCGGGTGTCACCACGAAGGCGAGCCCGGCCGCCACGACCTTTTACGTCCTGATGAACGCCAATCCCCAGGTGGGCGGCCCATTCGCCCATCCCAAGGTCCAGCAGGCGGTGCGATACGCCCTCGACTACGACGGCATCATGGCGCTGGCCGGGCCGGGCGCCGTGAGGCTCGCCGGGATCATCCCCACGGTGTTCCCGGGCGCCCTCGATCCTCGCCAGGCGGTCAAGACAGACCGCGAGCGGGCGCGCGCCTTGCTGCGGGAAGCCAATCTTGGCGAGGTCAAGGGCGCCCTCACCTACGCGAGCGACTCGACGATCTGGGGCATCCAGATGAACCTTCTGGCCCAGAAGATCCAGGCCGACCTCGCGGCGGTCGGGCATCGGCATCAGCCTGAATGGACTGCCCCGGGCGACCGCCCTCCAGCTCTACCGGGACGGCAAGAACCAACTGGGCGTGTGGAGCTGGGCGGCGGACTACCCGGACGGTCAGAACTTCCTCGTGTACGCGCCGGGCCGGACCGTCGGGAAGCGCGCCGGGTGGCTGCCAGAGGCGAGCCCGGACGCCCAGGCGCTGGCCCAGCTCGCGGCCGACGCTGAGATGGAGCGGGACCCGACGAAGAGCACCGGCCTCTACCGGAGGATCGACGAGCGACTGGCCCAGATCGGGCCCGTACGCCACGCTCCTCCAGCCCGCGGTCCCCTACGCGTTTCGCTCCAACGTGCACGGCGTGACGTTCAACAGCGTGTGGGGCGTGGACTTCTGGACGGTGAGCAAGTAGGGGGCGGATGAGCGGTTGCCCGGCGCGGCCGGGAACCTGTTCGATCCGACCCGGGCGACAGGGGCCTTCCCCTGACGAGCTTCCGCCTGTTCGTCGCCCGGCGGCTCCTCCTGCTGGCGACCGATGCTCGTCGGGATCACCTCCTCACCTTCCTGCTCTCCCACGCCGTCCCGGCCGATCCCGTCACCGCGAGCCTCGGCGAGCAGGCCGCGGCCGACCCCGAGATCGTGGCCGCGTTCCGGCGCGAGTGGGGACTCGACCGCTCGCTGCCCGAGCAGTACGGGATCTACCTCTGGAACCTGCTCCGCGGGAACTTCGGGGTCTCCATCTCGACCCGGCAGCCGGTCTGGCTCGACCTCCGGCAGCGCTTCCCGGCGACGATCGAGCTGGCCGTCGTGGCCATGAGCCTGAGCGTCCTCATCGGGATCCCGCTCGGCGTCCTGTCGGCCGTCACGGCGCGACAGCTTGCTCGACCAGCTCACCCGCGTGGTCTCGCTGGTCGGCGCCTCCATGCCCCTCTTCTGGCTGGGGCTGGTGGCGCTGGTGGTCTTCTATGCCCGGCTCGGCTGGGCGCCGCCGCCCGGGCGGCTCTCGGCGGTGATCGCGGCGCCGCCCATGGTTACCGGCTTCCTGCTGGTGGACTCGCTCCTGGCCGGCCGGCCGGCGGTGGCGCTCGACGCCCTTCGCCACCTGGCCCTGCCGGCCGTCGTGCTCTCGACCTACAACCTGGGCATCCTCGCCCGCCTGATGCGAGGCAGCATGCTCGACGTGCTGGGGGAGGACTACGTCCGGACCGCCCGCGCCAAGGGGCTCGCCGAGGGAGCGGTGACGCTGCGCCACGCGGCGCGCAACGCGCTGATCCCGGTGGTCACCGTCATCGGGCTGAGCTTCGGCCGGCTCCTGTCGGGCGCGGTCATCATCGAGAGCGTCTTCGCCTGGCCGGGGCTCGGCCTCTACGCGTTCCGGACCGCCACCTCGCTCGACTTCCCGGCGATCATGGGCGTCGGGATCGTCATCGCCACGGTCTACGTCGTCGCCAACCTGCGTGGTCGACGTGGCCTACGCGCTCATCGACCCCCGCATCCAGGTGGGGCGGTGAAGGCGTCGCCGCTCACGGCGGACGGCGCTCGCGGTGGTCGCGCTCTGGGTCGGGCTGGCCGTGGCCGCGCCGCTCCTCGCCCCTACGAGCCGCTCGCGCCAGGACATCGCCGGCCGCCTCGCCCCGCCGAGCCCGGCGCACTGGCTCGGCACCGACGCCGCTCGGCCGGGACGTCCTGAGCCGCATCCTCCACGGGGCGCGCATCTCCATCCCGGTCGGGATCGGCGCGGTCGTCCTGGCCGCCCTGCTGGGGGCCGTGGTGGGCGGTCTCGCCGGCTTCGTCGGGCGCGGCTCGACGAGATCGCTCATGCGGGTGACCGACCTCATGCTGGCCTTCCCGACCGTCATCCTGGCGCTGGTCATCACGGCCGCGCTCGGCGCCGGGATCCGGAACGCGGTGATCGCCATCATGGTCGCCTGGTGGCCCACCTACGCCCGGCTGGTCCGCGGCCTCGTGCTGGCGGTGCGGGAGCGCGAGTACGTCCAGGTCGCGTACGCGCTGGGCGCCTCGGACGGCGCGCGTCCTCTGCCGGTACGTCGCGCCGAACGTGGTCTCGTCGGTCCTCGTCCTGGCCACGCTCGACGTCGGCCACGCCATCCTGACCTTCGCCTCGCTGTCGTTCCTCGGGCTAGGCCCGCCGCCCGAGGTGCCGGAGTGGGGCTCGATGATCGCGGCCGGGCCGGAACTACCTCGACCAGTGGTGGATCGCGACGTTCCCGGGCCTGGCCATCCTGAGCCTCACCATCGCGTTCAACGTGGTGGGCGACAGCCTGCGCGACTTCCTGGACCCGCGCCTGCGCAGGATGTGAGGCGCCGGCTCGCAGCGTGGATGCGCTCCTCCGCCACCTCCACTCGGTTGACACCCTTGGAGGAGAAGAGCAGCTCGACCACGCCGGCGGGTCTACCCACCCACGTCTGCCGCACGATCGTCCCCCGGCCTCAGCGGACGTTCTGGCTCGAACGACACGCCTGCACGAGCATCCCCGAGAAGCAGCCCTGCATGATCGAGTAGGAGTACGTTCGCGGCTTCTTGGCTTGCCTTGAGCCGCTCGACGATGATGCCACCGCCGTGCAGTGTGAGGCGGCGGATCGTCGCCGCGCCCTCCTTCGTCTCTTCGCTCGGACCTCCTTGGCCACTGCCTTCCAGGATCACGGCCTGCTCCGCCGCTCGGTGCACACGGTGCGCCTGGGGCGTTCTCGCTGGTTCCGTGCCTTGCTCCGGGTCCCAGTTCCGCGTCAGACGCCACCCGGCCGGCCCGGTAGTCGGCGACGAAGCGGTCGACCTCGCGCGAGCCCGGCCCGGATCGTCTCGGCCGGCGTGCCCGGGCCGAGACCGAGCCGGACGTGGTGCTCGTGGCCGTAGCAGCTCCCCGGGATGAGATAGGTCCGGTACGGCGGGTCGAGGAGCCGGACGCAGAGGTCCCACGAGGGGATGTCGAGCGTCGTAGCCGCGGGAACGACAGGAAGCCGCCCCGGGGCGGCACCCAGTGGAACACGCCGTTCCGCCCCATCCACTCGGCCACCACGTCGTAGTTGACGCGAGCGGCGGCCATCGTCTCCTTCACGAGGGCCCAGTACTTCGTCGGCTCCAGCGCGGCCATGGCCACCACCTCGTCGAGCCGGCTCTGCTGGTGGAGGCTGATGTAGTACTTGAGGTTCACGCACCGCTCGATGAGGCCGCGGTCCCGGGTCGCCAGCCACCCGAGCCGGAGCCCGCTCATCCCGAGCGTCTTCGACACGCTGCTGGTCGTGATCCCCCGCTCGTAGATGTTGACCACCGACGGCGAGAGCGCCCCGTCCCACTCGAGCCCGCGATAGATCTCGTCCGACAGCACGTAGGCGCCCGAGCGGTCCGCGGCGTCGCAGATCGCCCGGAGCTCGCCGCTCGTCCAGCACGGCCCCGGTGGGATTGCTCGGATGGCAGAGGTAGATCAGCTTCACGCGGGGCGACAGGAGAGCCCGGAGCTCGTCGAGGTCGAACCGCCAGCCGAGCTCGGGGCGCCGCCGGAGGATCCGCGGCTCCACCTTGAAGGCCTCGCACAGGACCTGGGGCTGCTCCCACGACGGCGACTCCACGATCGCCTCGTCGCCGGCCTCGAGCGTGGCCGCGAAGGCCAGGAAGTTAGCGTGCTGGGTCCCGGAAGTGACGAGGAGGTGCTCCGGCGCCACCTGGTATCGCTGCGACTCCACGATGCGCTGGCGGAGCGGCGGGTAGCCGTAACGGCTCCCGGACTTCTCGAGCCGGAGGTCGAGCGGGATGCCGTCGAGGACGTCGCCGAGTGTGAGCACCCGTCCCTCGGGATCGACGAGCGAGTGGACGGTCCAGACCTGTCGGGCGACGTCCCAGCCCCGGTCCCGTCCGATGTTGAAGAACTCGCCGAGCTTCCGGGACGCCATCCGCATCGTGATGCCTCCTCAGTCGGGACCGACGAACCGGTCGGTCGGCGCGAAGGGCGGCGCCGGCTCCGTGACCCAGCACTTCAGCACGGCGTCGCCCGAGTTCACCGACCTTGCGGGTCCAGACGAGGCGCACCAGCCCGCGGCCGGCGACCGGAGGGTCTCCACGACGTCGCCGAAGACGTCCCAGATCTCGCCCAGCGTCTGGCCCTCGGCGATCGTCTGGCCGACGTCCGCCGAGAGGCGCACGAGCCCGCCACGCCGCGCGTGCACCACGAACTGGCCGGTGCCGAGGCGCTGGCGGGCCGGCACCACCGGGCGTCCCGGGAGCATCCCGAGGTAGCGCATGACGTTCGTGATCCCGTGGAGGTGGGTGCTGGACGTCGGCGGGGTCGAGGCCCGTTGTCGCTCCCGCACTCGCCCGAGGATGGACGCGATGCCGCGCCTGGCCGCCTCCGTGGTCACGGTCCCGGTGGGGATCATCGGCGTCCCCTCCCGGAAGAGCGCGACGATGCCGGGGCTCCAGCAGCGGGCCATGGCCTCGCCCGTCCGGTCGAGCTCCGCGTTGCCCGGTCATGCGGTAGGCGGCATAGGGCCACAGCGCCTCGCCGAGATCACCCCCGTGGCAGTCGATGTGGTGGGTCGCCAGGCTCAGGATCTCGGTGAACAGCGTGTGGGCGATCAGCTCGGTGACGGTGCCGTCGGGCCGCCCCGGCGCGACGCGGTTCAGGTTGAGCCCGTCGATCGGCGAGACGAACCCCGAGCGGGCGGCGAACATCGGCAGGTTGACGACGGGGACGCGCGATGACCGTCCCGGTCAGCGTGGCGGGGTCGAGCTGCCGCGTGAGCTCGCGGACCGCGGTCTGGCCGGGATACTCGGTGGCGTGGACGCCGCCCGGTCAGGCAGAGCGTCGGCCCGGGCCGGGCGCCGTGGACCACGACGACCGGCATCTCGACGGGACCGGCCCCGGTCTCACCCACCTTGAGGAAGCCGCGACGCGTGGCGCCCGCGCTCGACGACCAGGTCCCGGATCCGCACGGCGTCGCGTGTCACGGGGGCTCCTCTCCGGCCTCACGGCCGTGCCTCTGGCGCGATTGGCCGCACTGCGCACGCGTGCCGGTCGAGGCGGGCCGCACGCCCAGACACGATTCCCCGATCCGGCCTACCACGGTCCTGCGAACCGCGTCAAGCAGCCTCGCGCTGGGGGCGCTCGCCAGGTTCGTGACACTCACGCCGCTGCCCGACGACGGTACGGCGGGGCCATGCGGTACCGGACGGTCGCCACGGTGGTGACATCGGCGCGGGAGTGCCGGTTGCACCAGAGGCGCCGCGCCGCCAGGATCTGCCGCGCGCCCGGCTCACTCCAGCGTTGCCCTGGCCGTTTGAGGCGGCGCTGGACGACGCCATGATGGGCGCTCTCGACCGCCGCGCTGGCGACGGCGTAGCCCTGCTCCCGCAGCGCCCCGTAGCGCAACCGATGCGCGTGCGTCTGGACGTAGCGCCGGAGCGCCGCCACGGCCTGGTGCCCGGCGGCGGTGGTGGGCCGCAGCCGGGCCAGGGCGGCCTGGACCGTGCGGGCGTCCCCAGCCAAGGCTTCGGTTCCCACCGCCCGCGCCCAGGCCTGGGCCCGCGCGCTGCCGACGCCCCACACGGCTTGCGCGCCTTCGTGCAGATGGGTACTGAGGTGGTAGTAGTCCAAGACTTCCCACGCCGCCGGCCAGTGGGTCTGCACGAGATTCCACACCCAGGCCGCCCCGTCGCCTTGGCTGACCACGTCGGTGCCGTCCGCGGTGAGGCCCGCCCCGCGGGCCGCCGCATACGTCCGCTGACCCAGGCGCTCGGGCCCCCCGAGATGGGCCTCGTAATGGGGGTGCAGCAGCACCTGGCGGCGCTCGGACACGGCCGCGCGCTCCCGCCCATCGAAGACACAGGCCACCTTGACTTCGCGGAAGGCCCCCTTCCGCATCCGGAGCATGCTGCCATCGAATTGCAGGTTGTAGGGTCGCGCCGGGGTCGGCACCGGCCGAGGCGGCTCCGGCGCCTGGTCCCGCTCGCAGGTCGCCGCGCGGTCGTCCACCGCGGCCTCGACCGCCTTCCCGGCGGCTTTGGTGTAGCGCTCGATGGATTTGGGACTGAGCTGGAGGCCCGCCACGCGCTCGAGCAGTTCCGCGGCTTCGTCCGGCGGCGCCACGCTGCCGCAGGTGACCGCGACCTCGAACAGCCCCGGGGTCACCGCGGGCGCGGGCAGGCCCAGGGCCTCGTCCAACGGCAGCCAGCCCTGCCCGCAGGTGGCACAGAAGTAATAGGCCCGCCGAACGGTCAAGGGCCGATTCATGAGATCGCGCAGGGTCCGCGGACGCAGGCCCCGGCGGCGCCGCGTCCCGCCACATGGGCACTGGACCGCCGGGCCCTGGTCGCCCGTCCCGTAGTGGGCCCAGAGGAGGTCCAGCACCTCATGCGCCACCGCCAGGCCGAGATCGCGACAGCGCCGCTCCAACTCGTCGGGTGCCACACCCTTCGGGTCGCTGGCCAGTTCGGCCGCCCACGCCTCGACAGCCTGGAGCTTCTTGGCTACTCTGCTCTCGACCTGTGTCAGCAGGTCCATAGGAGGCTCCTCCCTTCGGGTTGGTGTGTCGGGAAGAGCCTCCTATGTCGTCTTCCCATCCCCCAAGAAATCCCGTCTGCCGCATGTCACGAACCTGGCGAGCGCCCCGCGCTGGCCTTGCAGATCCACGAGGTGCTGGCCTGGACCGACGGAAAGGGCAATCCGGTCCCGCGGTTGGCCGAAAAGTGGGTCCGCTCCGCCGGTGAACAGACCCACACGGTCACGCTGCGGCCGTCGAAGTTTCAGGACGGCAAGCCGGTGACCGCCGAGGACGTGAAGTTCAGGCTACGACCTCTACCTCCACCCGCAGTCCTCGGTCACGAAAGGGAGCGTTGCAAGCTGGGCGCTCCGGCCCGCGCGAGCGCTGTGGCTGGTTTCGGTCCCGACGCGGGCGGAACGCATCTCCGGATGCTAAGTGTTCCGCGTAATTTGCTCCACGAACGACTCGCCGTCCCTGCCACCCACATGCGTGGGTGCTCATCGTGCCAACCCGCTCTCCGTTCACCTGGAGCGGAGACACCGCCGTTGGGGGGGCCGAAGCCCGGGGGGCAGTCGCGATGCTAGAATGTCCGCCAACCACGCGAGCGGACCACCGTGCACCGCACTCCATTCAAGAACCTCATTCCG
>CAWDPM010000029.1:0-30615 GCA_963804185.1 uncultured Candidatus Rokubacteria bacterium | reverse complement strand
GGCGCTGGACGGTCCTCCGGAGCGCTCGCCTCCTCGACGGTGGATCGACTCCGTCGAACACGGGGTCCATCCGCTGCACGCCGTCAGAACTGCCAGCCGACCCCGGCGATGTACCGGAGATCCGTGGTCTCCCGGCCCGGGGCCGGCTCGCTGTTGTAGCGGAACTCGACCTTGAACTCGCGATAGCCCGAACGGCGTCAGCCCTTCACGGCCCCGGCGGTGAGCCCGGCCGCGTACTGGTCCACGAAGAACGAGTAGATCAGCGCAACCGGGATCGAGCCGGCCAGGGCGCCTGCCATCAGCGGGCCCCAGAAGTAGAAGTCCGCCCGCGTGAGCTGGACCAGCACGCCCACCGGGATGGTCCGCTCGCTCGAGGCGGTGACCAGCGTGAGCGCGTAGATGAACTCGTTCCAGGACAGCGTGAAGGCGAAGATCCCCGCCGACACGATCCCCGGCCGCGCGAGCGGGATGGCGATCCGCCACAGTGCCCCGAGCCGGCTGGCCCCGTCGATGCGCGCGCACTCCTCGAGCTCACCCGGGATGGTGCGGAAGTAGCCCGCCATCAGCCAGGCGACGAACGGCGCCAGGAAGGTCGGGTAGACGACCACGAGCGCCCAGTAGCTGTCGACTAGCCCGATCGTGCTCATGACCTGGACCATCGGGATGAAGAGCAGGCTCGTCGGCACGAGATAGGTGACGACGACGCCGGTGCCGACCAGGCCCGCTCCGGGAAAGCGGAACCGCGCCAGCGCGTAGCCGGCCGGGACACCAAGGAGGAGGGCGAGCGCCGTGGCCCCGGTCGCCACGATCATCGTGTTCTTGGTCCACTCCAGGAACGCCGTCTTCCTGAACAGGAAGACGAAATGCTCGATCGTGGGCGTGGCGACGTAGAGCGGGCTTCGCGCGGCGTTGTACAGCTCTGAGTTCGGCTTGAGCGCGGTGATGATCATCCAGTAGAACGGTCCCAACAAGAACACGAGCGCGAAGGCCAGCGGCACATACACGAACAGCACGCGCTCGACGCCGGGGCGACGGGTCACGCGTCGACGCCCCGACGCAGGTGCCGGATCTGCCAGATGATCAGAACGAGGAGGAGCGGCAGCATCGTGAGCGAGATCGCTGCACCCTCGCCGATGTTCCCCGAGGCCAGCCCCACCTGATAGCTCAGCGTCGCCAGGACGTGCGTGGAGTTCATGGGACCGCCCTGGGTGAGGCCGTACACCACCTGAAAGTCGGAGAACGTCCAGATCACCGAGAGCACGAGCGTGATGAGCAGGATTGGCTGGAGGAGCGGCAGGGTCACGTGGCGGAAGCGCCGCCAGGTCCCGGCCCCGTCGATGGCCGAGGCCTCGTACAGCTCGCCCGGAATGGTCTGGAGCCCGGCGAGGAGCGTGATCGCGAAGAACGGGATCCCGCGCCAGGTGTTGACCAGGATCACCGAGAACATCGCCAGCGACGGGCTGGTGAGCCATGGCAGGCCTCGCTGGCTGACCCCGGTGTGCACCAGGATCCAATTCAGCACGCTGAAGTTCGGCGTCAGGAGCCAGAGCCACGCCATCGCGCTCAGGACGGTGGGCACGATCCACGGCAGGAGCACGGCCGAGCGGACGAGCCGTTTCAGCGGGAGGCGCTCGTTCAGGACCAGGGCGAGGCCGAGGCCGGCCCCCAGCTTGAGGATGGTGGCCCCGATCGTGTAGACGATCGTGTTCCAGAGGGTTTGCCGGTAGATCTGGTTCTCCCAGAGGTTCCAGACGTTGGCGAGGCCGACGAAGCGTCCCGGCTCGGCGAGCGTCCGGTCGGAGAGGGCGAACTGGACGGCCATCCCGAACGGGTAGGCCACGAGCCCGAGGAGGAGGAGCACCAGGGGCCCGACCAGGAGCCAGGCGAGCGTCTGCTCCTGGTCGAGCCAGCGTCGCACCGAGAGACGCGCCATGCCGCGAGCCGGCCCCGCCAAACGGGCTTCGGGCCCGCCGCGGACGCCGTCGGAGCTCAGCCTATCCCAGGCGCTTCTGGGCGATCTGCTGGTACTCCTTCTCTGCCCACTTGACCGCGTCCGGCGGCTTGAGCTGACCGGTCGCCGCCTTGGCGAACATGTCGACCAGGACGAACTTGTTGACGGCCTCGGCCGCGGCCGGCGTGGGCGGTCCCGCGTAGCCGGTGAGACGGTTGACCTTGTTCAGCTCCCGGAAGATCCGGAGCTTGGGATCGTCCGGCCAGACGTCTTCCTTCTCGAACCCGACGAATGGCGGGATGAAGTACGACTGCCCCGCCTTCGTCCATTTGGGGAGGAAGCTCCGGTCGTGCCAGGCCCGCAGGAAGGCCAGCTGCCCCTCGCGGTTCTTGCTGGAGGCGAAGCCCGCCCACAGGTTGATGTTGTAGTGACCGAACCGGCCCGCCGGCCCCGCCGGCCAGTTGGCATGGTCCATGTTGTCGATCAGGGTCTTCTTGGCGGGGTCGGTGGGGGCAGCCGCACGGGCGGCCAGGTAGATCGTGTTGACGTTCACGGTGGCCGACACCTTGCCGGCGAGGAACGCCTGGTTGTTGTCCGGGTCGAGCCACGCGGTGACGCCCGAATCCATGACCTTGTAGATCTCCGTGTACCACTCGGCCGCCTTCAGGGTCTGCGGCGAGTTGATGGCGACGGTCTTGCCGTCGGCCTCGAACTCCTTGCCGCCGAACGCCCAGAGCACCGGGTAATTGGTGGACCGCCCATCGCCGGAAGCGTGCCCGAGCGTCATGCCGATCGGCGTGCCCTTGGCGTGGAGCTTCCTGGCGGCAGCCAGCAGCTCGTCGAACGTGTCGGGGAACTTTTCGACCCCCGCGGCGCGGAACATGTCCGTGCGGTAGTTCCACGCGGCAGGGGCCTGACCGATCATGAGCGCCTTCCACCGGCCCTTCACCACGCACGCCTGCTGGGCGACGTCGAACCAGCCGCCGTACATCTTCCCGACGTCGTTCGCGACATCCGTCACGTCGATCAGCTTTTCGGCATAGAGATACGCGTCGAAGTCCCGGACCACCGCGATATCGCCGCCCTGGCCGCTGCCCACGATGGCCGCCACCTTGGCCACCTGCTGCTCGCCGGCAAAGCGTTCGACCCGCACGTCCATGCCCGTGTCCTTCGACAGGGAGGCGACGAGCTCGTCGAGCATCTTGTTCGTCTCCGGGACATACCAGTCGCCCGCGATGATGGTGAGCTTGGTCCCCTTGAGGGAGCCCTGGGCGCGGGCTGGACGCGGTCGCATGCTGCCGGCCGCGACGAGACCTCCGCCTCCGAGCGCGGCAGTCGTGGTCAGGAAGCGACGGCGTGAGATCGGGGGCGTGGGCGCTCCGCTCATGAGTGTCTCCCTCGACGCGCGTTCAGGCGCATCCCTCAGTCGGTTCGGATCAAGGCCCGGGGGGAACTCTGACGGAGCCGCCTCGACCTGTCAAGGTCGCGGGGATGGCGACGCCGGATCCGGTCCCGTTCAGCGCTTCGAGCCACGCGCCAGCCGCGAGCCGTGGTTCCCGGTTATCGAGGCCACGGCCCTCTCGAAGCCGAATGCTCGCGTTATCGTGAGCGACACGGCGGGGAAGTCGGTCAGTGCAGCTGCTGCCCCCGCTCAGTACCGTTGTCCAAGGGCGAGCTGCTCCGGCAAGCCGACCAAGTCGCAGAACTCCTGGAACGACACGCGGCGCTCGGGATCCTGCGACGGCGCGTCCCCGTCGTGCAGCTCGGCCAGCGCGCGCTGCATCGCCCGGGTCGCGATGAACAGGAGGTCCACCGGCACGATCACGATCGCGTAGCCGAGCGCGCGGAGCCGGGCGAACGGGAGGAGCGGGGACCGGCCGCTCGGAGCGTAGTTGAACAGGAGGGGTCGGTCGAGCCGGTGCGGCAATGCCTCGATCTCCGCCTCCGAGGTCGGCGCCTCGACGAAGAGGACGTCCGCCCCCGCCCCGGCCGCTGCCGCGGCCCGTCCGATCGCGTCCTCGAAGCCGGTGACCGCGATCGCGTCCGTCCGCGCGATGATCAGGAGATCCGGATCGGTCCGTGCCTCGACCGCCGCCCGGATGCGTCCGACGAACTCCTCCACCGGCACCACCTGCTTGCCCGCCAGGTGGCCGCAGCGTTTGGGCGCGGCCTGGTCTTCCAGGTGGAGCCCGGCCACGCCCGCCAGCTCGTACTGCTGGACCGTGCGGCGGACCTGGAGGGCGTTGCCGTAACCGGTGTCCGCGTCCGCGATGAGCGGAATGGACACCGCGCTCGCGAGGTTTCGCGCCTGGTCCACCATCTCCGCAAGTCCCGCGAACCCGAGGTCGGGCAGTCCGAGCCGCGCCGCCGAGACGCCGAAGCCCGTCATGTACACCGCGGGGAATCCGGTCTGCTCGACGAGCCGGGCCGACACGGCGTCGTACGCTCCCGGGACGACGAGCCCCCGCCGCTCGGCCACCAGCGCGCGGAGCCGCTGCCGCCGCGTCGCGGTCGCCCGTCCCGCCGCCGCGGAGCTCACGCCGGCACTCCGGCGTGACGGCGCAGGAAGAGCCGGGCGAGCGACCCGTAGATCCCGGCCGGCAGAAAGATGATGAAGAGCACGAGCAGGAGGCCGTAGATCGTCTCGGCCATGCCAATGAACTTGAGCCCGAAGGCCACGCGGAGCGACTCGCTCAGCGCGATCGTCAAGGCCGTCCCGACGGTCGGCCCGAGCAGAGCGTACATCCCGCCCAACACCACGGCAAAGACGATTCGGAGCGACACGCCGATACCGGACAGGGTCTCCGGGTTCACGTACGTGATGTACTGCGCGTAGGCGACGCCACCGAGGGCGGTCAGGGCGGCAGAGAGCACCGTGATCCCGATCTTGAACCGCGTCACGTGGATGCCGACGGAGGCCGCCGCCGTTTCGTCCTCCCCGATCGCCTCCATGGCGGACCTGGCCATGGACCGGTCCAGCCGCCACCAAACCCAGAGCCCGGCCATCCACAGCACCAGGGCGCCGTAGTAGAAAACCCGGCGGTCGGCGAATTGAATCGCCCATAGGCTGTGCGCGCCGGCAGTCTTGAGCGTGAGCCCGAGCGAGCCGCCCGTCCAGTCGCGCTCGGCAATGATGAGCAGCCGGATCACCTCGCCGACCGCCAGCGTCATGAGAGTGAAGTAGTGGCCCACCAGCCGGAAGCGGGAGCACGGATACGCGATCACGGCGGCGAAGAGTCCCGTGGCCACGACCGAGACCACGGCGCCGATCCAGGGCGTCAGCCCGAAGAAGTTCCAGAGGAGCGCGACCGTGTACGCGCCGAGCCCCAGGAAGGCTCCGTGACCGAGCGACACGAGCCCGAACCGTCCCATCAGAGACCACGCCTGGCCGATGAAGGACCAGATGAAGATCTGGATCAGGACATGGAGGGCGTACTGCCCCAATCCGCCGGTCAACACGAGCGGCGCGGCCAGCAGCAGGGCGCCGAGAGCGGCGGCGGCTACGCGGCCGGCGTGGGAGGGCGTCGTCCTCATTCCCGCCTCGCCAGGATGCCGCCGGGTCGCAGGAACATCATGACGATGAACACCGCGAAGGCGATGACGTACCCCATCTCCGTCGACCAGATGACTCCGGCGATCGAAATGATCTCGCTCATGATGAACGAGGCCACGAACGCCCCTACCATGCTCCCCAGCCCGCCGAGGACGCAGATCATGAAGGTGAGCGGCCCGAACTGGTTGCCGAAGAACGGGTGGACGGCGTACTGGAACACGAGAAGCGCCCCCGCGAGCCCCGCCATGAGCCCGCCCACGGCGGAGGTCACGACGTAGACGCGCTGGGGATTCGCGCCCATGAGCGACATCGCGTCCCGATCCTGGGCGACGGCGCGGATCGCCGTCCCCATGTAGGTGCGGGTCAGAAACAAGTAGAGGGCGAGCATCGCGAGGATCGAGATCCCGAACGGGATAAGCCGGGTGGCTGGCAGGAAGATCCCGCCAACCTCGAAGCTCGGGAGGGAGAAGCGGACGCTGCGGTGATCGGTCGTCCACAGAAACGTCGCGAACGACTGGAGGAAGAAGAGCAGGCCGCCGGTGGCGAGGAGCTGGTTGATCGGCGGACTCGCCAGGATCGGCGAGATGACCAGGAGGTGGACCGCCACGCCGAGGATCGCCCCCAGGCCGAGCGACACGACCGCCGCGGCCCAGAAGGGCCAGCCGTGGACCTGGTAGAGAAAGTAGATCGCGTACATGCACAGCATCACCAGGTCGACGTACACGATCCAGACGACGTCGATGACGCCAAAGATCAGGTTGAGACCGAGCGCCAGGAGAGCCAGGATCCCGCCCAGCAGGATGCCGTTCACGGCGGCCTCGGCCAGGAAGATCGGATCGATCACAGGCCGACGTATGCCTTCCGGACGAACTCGTCCTCGGACAGCTCTGCGGCGCGCCCCTCCATCCTGATGCGGCCGACCTCCAAGAGGTACGCGCGGTCCACGATCTTGAGCACCTGGCGCACGTTCTGCTCGACGACCAAGATCGTGTAGCCCTCCTCCCGCACCCGCCGGATCAGGTCGAACAGGCGCAGAACCAGGACGGGCGCGAGCCCCATGGACGGCTCGTCGAGCAGGATCAGCTTGGGCCGGGACATGAGGGCCCGACCGATGGCCAGCATCTGCTGCTCGCCGCCCGAGAGACTCCCCGCCCGCTGGTTCCGCCGCTCTGCCAGCACGGGGAACAGATCGTACACACGCGCCAGGCTCTCGGCGAAGCGACGGCGGGCCGCAGGCAGGAACGCGCCCATCTTGAGGTTGTCGGCCACCGCCAGGGCCGGAAAGATGCGCCGCCCCTCGGGCACGTGGGCGATGCCCCGCGACACGATCTCGTGCGCCTTGCGACCCGTGAGGCGCTCCCCTGCCAGCTCGAGCTCGCCCGAACGTAGCGGCAGGAGCCCCGAGATGACGCGCAGGAGCGTGGTCTTGCCCGCTCCGTTCGGACCGACCACGGCCACCGCCTCGCCGGCGCCGACCGCGAGGCTCACGTCCCACAGCGCGGTGAAGGCACCGTAGCCCGCGGTGACGTTCCGCAGCTCCAGCATGGTCAGGTGTCGAGATCGGTCGACGTCCACCGCGGGCGACCCCGGAAGCGCTCGCCCGCCTTCGGGCGGCAGTGCAATCCTCTGGCGGAAGGGAAGGCGCACGACCGATTCACGCTAGGTGACGACCAGCTTCTCGCCGAGGTAGGCCTCGACGACTCGGGGATCCTCGGCCACCTCGAGGGGACGCCCTTCCGCGATCTTCTCGCCGTGATCGAGCGTGACGACCCGGTCGACCACGCGCATCAGCGTCGCCATGATGTGCTCGACCCACACGATGGTCACGCCGAGCTCACCGCGTACCCGCTTGAGCATCTCCACCGCGCTCGCCATCTCCGCCGGGTCGAGCCCGCCGAGGCTCTCGTCCGCGAGAAGGAGCTTCGGCGCGGTCGCCAGCGCCCTCGCGAGCTCGAGCTTCTTGAGCCCTCCCGCTCCAAGGAGGGTCGTGGACGCCTCCTCCTCGGCGGGCAGACCGACGAGCGTGAGAACGTCACGGGCCCGCGCCCGGGCCTCGGCCTCGGTGTTGCGCCGCCGGGCGCCGAAGTGCGCCGCGACCGCCACGTTCTCCAGGATCGAGAGCTTCCGAAACGGGCGTGGAATCTGGAACGTGCGTGCCACGCCCCGGTGGCAGATCGCGTCCGGCGTGAGCCCGACGATCTCCTCATCTCGGAAGCGGATCGACCCCGCGGAGGGCGCGAGGGCGCCGGAGATGCAGTTGAACATCGTCGTCTTGCCCGAGCCGTTCGGGCCGATCAGTCCCAGGATCTCCCCCTCGACGACGTCGAAAGAGACGCTGTTGAGCGCGGTGAAGCCGCCGAAGCGCTTGACGACGCCCGAGACGGAAAGCATGGGCGTCATGGAGAGCCGGAGGGAGCCGAGGACGAGGCGGTCAGGCCCCATCCCCGGATCCGGGAGGAGACGGGGGCCTCGGGGCCCCCGCCGGAGCGCTCAGCGAGCGGCAAACGGGGAGGAGGCCGGCAAGAGCACCGGCGGGTTGTTCATCGCGATCACCTTGGGCCACACGTGCTGGAACCGGCCCTCGACGATCTGGTAGACGGCGGCAATGGCCCGCTCGTTCTGACCTCGCAGCGGATTTCCCTCACCGTAGAACTTGACCCCGTACCCCTGCATGGTGCCGCCCTCGGGGATGTCGGTCTCGCGCGCGGCCTTGGCGAGGGCGTCCGGCGTGAATCCTCCGTGCTTCTGGATCGCGCGCGGGAGCACGTCGTTCAGCAGGATCCACATGTTGTTGAAGCCCATGGAGACGTGCGGTGCGATCGCGCCGACCGGGATGCTCGGCTCGAAGGCCTTGTAGCGCTTCACCATCTCCTGGGTCAGCTCGCCCACGCCGGCCTTGAGCTGCTTGGGGTCGATCAGCTGGGAGGCCGGCGGGTCGACCGAATGGAAGCCCTCGACCTCGGCCCCGAACGCGTCCTTGAGCTTGTCGAGCTGGCTGTGGCCGGCGCCGTGGCCGATGTACGCGCGCACCCGGAGCCCCTGCTCCTTGCTCTGCCGGAGGAGGAGGTTGATGTCCGGATTGTACCCGGTGTGGTACAGCACGTCCGGCCGAGCGGCCCGGAGCTTCGTCACGAGCGAAGAGAGGTCCGGGGCGCTGATCGAGTACCCTTCCTTCAGCACGATCTGCATGCCCTGGCGTTTGGCTTCGGCCTCGTTGGCGCTCGCCACGCCGACCCCGTAGGGCCCGTCCTCGTAGATGATCGCGATCCTGAGATCCTTCACCGCCTTCTTGAACTTCTCCTCGGCGTTGGCGGCGATGTACTGCACCGAGGCGACGCCGAAGAGCCCGCTATTCGTCTGCGGGCGGAACGTGTACTCCAGGTTCCGGTCCTTCACCACCGCGTCCGAGATGGCCGTGGTGATCCAGAGGAACTTCTTCTGCTTGTCCACCTTCTCGGCGAGCGGCACCGCGTGAGCGCTCGAGTAGACGCCGGCGAGGATGTCGACCTTCTCGACGTTGAGCAGCCGCTCCGCTTCGTTGATCGCCGCCTCGGTCTTCGACTGGCTGTCGCCGTCGACCTGGACGATCTTGTACTTGCCGAGCACGCCGCCCTTCTCGTTGATCAAGTCGATCATCATCTTCGCGCCGCGCCAGCAGTTGAGCGAGCCGGCGGCTGAGAACGGCCCCGTGTGGTCGTAGAGCAGGCCGATCTTGATCGTCTGGGCTTGCGCGTCCGCGGATCGGGCCGACGCGAATCCGAGCACGGCGGCAGCGGCCAGTACAAGCGCGAGGACGAGTCGGACGCCTTTCGCCATCTGCGACCTCCTTGGTGCGATGAGCCCCCGCGGGGGCGAGGGAATGTCGATGCGGGTGTCCAAGACTACCATGACCGGGTGAGCGGCGGACAGGGCCGCCGTGGACACCGCGTGCGACAACTTCCGCGGCCATCCGGCGGTGCTGTGGCTCCCCCCGCCGACCGCCACTGGACCAAACGGCTTCGAAATCTGCCCTCCGGTAACCCTGGTCCAGCCGGAATCGAGGAGCTGGACGCTACCCACGAACGGACGCGCCGGTTCCTGAATCAGCTCCAGTGGGACGCGAACTAGCCTCCGGCGTCCCCGACTAGCCGCGGCCGCGGCTCAACGCGACGCCGCGCCCCCCATGAGGTGGATCGCCGCGGCGAGGTAGACTCGGGCGGCGTCGGCCATCTCGTTGACGTCGATGAACTCGTCTGGGGCGTAGTGCCACTCGGCCGGCCCGTACACGACGGACTCGATCCCGGCCGCCTGCATGTCCACCGCGTCCGTCACGAAGGCCTGGCAGCCCTGATCCACGTTCGCCCGGAGTTCCCCCTTCCGGACGAGCCGGTGGGCCGCGCGGAGCGCGTCGAGCAGCGGGCTCTGGGTCGGGCCGATGAACGGCTGCTGCCGGACGAGACAGCGGATCCGGGCGGTCACCCCCGGCGGGCAGGTACGACGCAGGACACCCTCCAGGTCCGCCTTCACGCTGTCCCACGTCATCCCCGGCACTGTCCGGAGATCGCCCCGAAGCACCGCCTCCTCGGCCATGCTCCCCGGGGCGTCGCCCGCCAGGAGCGCGCCCATGAGAAACTTGGGGTGGCCGGGCAGCGCAGGATGCGGCGCGTGCGTGAATCGCAGCTCCCGCAGGCCCACGTGCGAGTCGACAGCCGCCGCCAGGGCATCCGCGCCGCGCTCCTTCCGAGAGACATGCGCCGGCGTCCCGGTGAACGCCACCTCGAACTTCGTGCACCCGCCGTGGGCCGTCATCAGCGTGAGCGACGTGGGCTCCCCGTTGATCCCGTACCGGGGCCAGTCGTCGGCGTGGGCAAGCGCGTACTTGGTCCCGACACCGTTGCTGTCGTGGTGCATGCTGGCAAGCAGCACGAGATCGCCCGGCAGTGGGTCCAACCCGGCGGCGGTCTCGACCGTAGCGATCATCGACGCCACGCCCCCGAGCATGTCGCTCACGCCCGCGGCGTAGAGGCGGCCCTCCTGCACCCAGGGCGTGAAAGGATCCCGGCTCCAGCCCCTGGGCGCCCAGCCTGCGTCGAGATGGCCGTTGAGCAGGAGCGAGGGGCCGGTGCCGCGGCCCCGGACCCGCGCAATCAGGTTGGGTCGGCCCGGCAGCACCGGGTCGAGCAGGACTTCGATCCGCCGATGCCCGAGAAACGACGCCGCGACCTCGGCCCGCGGTCCTTCCCGGCCCTCCGGCAACCGCACGGCGCAGAGAGCCCGCGCGATCTCCGCGACGCGGTCAGGGGAGAGCGACGCGAGCGCGGAGGACAGAGCCTGTTCGTGCACGGAACTCCTCCCCGGGGATGACGTGGGTCGCTGGTATCCAGGCCAGACGCGGTCAGTAGGATCGGAGAGCCGTCTGCTGGTGTCAAGACGCTCTTCGCAGACTGCTCTTCGCAGACGCAGCTCCTCGCACTCTTCGCCGCACGCGAGCGACGGTCGGGTCCGGTTGCTTGACACCCGGTGACACCGACGATAGGGTTGGGCGGCCCAGTTCCGCATCCACCCGCGAGCACGCGCCGGGCGCTCCGCCGCGCGCCCATTCGAGGAGACGCGAGCCATGGCCCGTTTCATGGAGATCAAGCTCGAGAAGCGGGGCGTGGCGTGCGTGGCCCGGCTGCTCGACGACGAGGCGCCACTCACGACCGACATCGTCTGGAACGCGCTGCCTCTCGGCGGGGACGTGTGGCACGCGAAGTATGCGATGAACGAGATCTACTGCCTCGTCCCGCCGATTCAGGGGGACGCGCCCGGGCTCGAGAACTCGACGACGATGCCCATCCCGGGTGACATCGTGTACTTCTACTTCCCCCGTGGGCACCTCGCCCGGTCGATGCGCGAGGAGCGAGGCCTCGAGCATCTACCGGGTGTCGTCGACCTCGCGGTCTTCTATGGCCGGAACAACTTCCTGTTCAACCCGGCGACCGGCTTCGTCCCCGGCAACGTCTACGCGACCATCGTGGAGAACTTCGAGCCGTTCGCCCGAGCCTCGCACGACGTCTGGCGCAGCGGCAGCGTCGGCGAACGCCTCACGTATCGTCGCCTAGAAGGCCGTCGCTGACCGGCCCCCTCAGCCCTCGATCTCGGCGAGCCTGGCCGGCGTGCTGGTGAGAGGCACGCCGCCGTCCGGGGTGACGAGCATCGTCTGGCTCAGGCAGATCCCGAGGCGTCCGGCCACCCGGAGGGACATCGGCAGGTGGAACACCATGCCGGCCTGGACCGGCACCGGATTGTCGGTCCGGATGAAGAAGCCCAGCGTCTCGATCCAGGACGGAGGATAGCCGATCCCGACCGGATAGCCGAAGTAGTGGTGGAAGACGACGTCGCGTTCGACCGGCCGGATGTACCGGAGTCCCGCCTCCGCGACGGTCCGGGCCGGCGTGCCTGCCCGGGCGGTTTCCAGGATGGCCGCCACCGCGTCAGCCGAGGCCTGAGCGAGCCGGCGATGCTCCGCCGTCGCGGTGCCGACCGTCGCCGTGCGCATGACCGGGGCGACGTACCGCCGATGCTGACCCGTGAGCTCGAGGAACACCGTTTCCCCGCGCGCGATGACGTGCCCGTTGAAGGAGCTGTGCGCCAGACCCGCCCGGTATCCAGCGGCCACCACCGGGCCCCAGCATACCGGGTCACTACCCGCCCGGTACATCGCCTCCACCACGGCGGCGGCGACGCTGGCGTCGCGAACGCCGGAGGCGATCGCGGCGTAGCCGGCCCGGACGCCCTCATCCGTGAAGGCGGCCGCCCGACGCATGAGGGCGATCTCCTCCTCGGACTTGACCAGGCGCACGCGCTCGACGGGGCCGAATGCGTCCTCGACCTTCGCCGTCGGAAGCGCGGCCTGCAGCCGCAGGAAATGCTGAGGTGAAAGGCCCGCCTGTCGCTGCTCGATGCCGAGGCGCCCTCGATCGAGGCCGCGACGCCGGAGCTCCTCGACCACCGCGGTGATCGGATCCGCGAATGGCCCATACGCGACCGGCTCGGCGAGCCAGGCGCTGTTGTCGAAGCGCCCCCGCTCGAAGTCGAACAGCACGACGCTCGGGTCCCCGTCGCGCGCGAGGATGCAGGCCTGGGTATCGAAGAGATTCTCGCTGTCCATCCCGGTGAGGTAGTTGATGTTGCCCGGGCTGAACAGGACGAGGCCGTCGAGGTCACGCTCGGCGAGCCCCTGCTGGACCGCCACGAGCCGCCGCCGGTACTCCGGCACGGAGAACGCCGGCGCCTTCGGCACCGTCATCGGAGCATCTCGGACGGCGCGGTGGCCAGCAGGCGGCCGTGGTCCGCGACGGTGAGCGACGAGCCTGCAAGACGGAGGGCCTCCCAGATCGTCACCTGGTTCGCCGTGAGCACCGTCTTGCCCACGAGTCGCTCGAGCTCGTTGACGATGGGCATCGTCGAGAGCGCCGTGTCCGGGATGACGAGCGCCTCGGCCGTCTGCCGGTCCGTCTCGCGGGCGGCACGCAGGATCGCCTCGGCCGGGATCAGGGCCGAGTCGAAGCCGTTCAGCGCATCGAGCCACAGGAATCCGTCGACCTCTATGCCCCACTCGCCGAGGAAGGCCACGAATGCGCGCGACGCCGCCTCAGGGTACGGCGCCAGGACGGAGACGCGGGTGAGCCCGAGGCTCGACAGCGCTCGGGCGAACGCGAGGGATGTGCTACTCGCCGGCACTGCCGCCACCTCGGCGATCGCCTCCGCCTGACGCTCCGCGCCCCGGCGCCCCACGATGAAGCTCGCGCTCGTGCACGCCCACATGACGGCGTCCGGCCGCAGCAGGGCCAGCCGCCGGGTCGCCTCGGTGAGGTTGTCGACTTCCGCCGTCCGGAGGAGTGCTGCGACGCTGTGATCGTCGTCTCTCCCTCCGCCCACGCGCGTCCCGACCAGGAACATCCGGACGCGGTCCTGAACCTCTTCGCCGAAGAGGTAGTAGTCCTGCTCCGCGCCCCCGCCCGGATAGAGGAACCCGAGCCGCACCCCGGCGTCCCGCATACGCCCCCCTCCTGAATCGTTCTCGAGCCGCCGTCCAGCGGCGCTCATTCCTGGACCCGGAGCCGCCGGAACAGGAGATTCACGCCAAGAGACTGAGGATACGCCAGCACGTAGTAGATGAGCGCCACCCCGGTGAAGATCTCGACGGGACGATAGGTGTCGGTGGCGACCAGGCGGCCCTGGTACATCAGCTCGGCCACCCCGATGACCGCCAGGAGTGACGTGTCCTTGAACAGGCTGACCCAGTAGCTGCCGAGGGGTGGAATCACCCGGGCGACCGCCTGGGGCAGCAGGACCCGCCGGTAGAGTTGCACGCGCGTCATGCCCAGCGCCAGCGCCGCCTGGGTCTGCCCGACGGGGATCGACGTGATGCCCGCCCGATAGACCTCGGCGATGAACGCCGACACGTTCAGGGTCAGCGCCACGATCCCCGAGAGGAGCGGGGACAGCGTGATGCCGGTGACCAGTGGGAGCACGGTGAACACCCACACGACCACCATGAGCTGAGGCGAGTTCCGGAAGAACTCGACGTACACGTAGGCGACCGCGCCCAGGGGCCCGCCCGCGATCCGGGCCAGGGCGACGACGAGGCCGAGCAACAGCGCGGCGGCCATGGTGATGAGACTCGCCAGCACGGTGATCCGCACGCCCTCGAGGAGCACCGGCAGCGACTCCCACAGCACTCCCCAGTGCCACTCGTAGGACACGCTACACCGCCAGATAGCGCCGGCGCAGGAGGTCGGCCAGCAGCGACAAGGGATAGGTCAAGGCTACGTACAGAAAGGCGGTCCCGGTCAGCACCTCGACCGGCCGCATCGTGAATCCCACGAGCGACTGCGACGCCCACATCAGCTCCGCCACCGAGATCACCGACACCAGCGACGAGTCCTTCACCAGCGAGATGAACGTGCTCACAACCGGCGGCAGCATCCGCACCACCGCCTGCGGCAGGATGATCCGCCCGAGGACTTGCCACCCGGTCATGCCGAGGGCGAGGGCCGCGTGACGCTGACCGCTGGGTATCGCGAGGATCCCGGCCCGGAAGATCTCGGCGAGGTACGCCCCGGCGTAGACCCCGAGGGTGAGGACGCCCGCCACCAGAGGGGGTAGGGAGCGATCGACCAGGATCGGCAGGGCAAAGAAGACCCAGACCAGCTGGACCAGGAGCGGCGTCGAGCGGACGAAGTCCACGTAGAACGCGGCGAGCCACCTGAGCGGCCGGGGCCCGTACAGCCGGACGAGGGCGGCCATCAGACCGACGACGAACCCCACGAGGATCGCTAGCACGCTGACCAGCGCCGTGTAGCGGATCCCCGCGAGCAGGAACGGAAGATGGCGGTAGAAGGCCTGGAAGTGCCAGGTGTAGGCGGTCGAGGACATCGGGCCCCGTGAGGGACGGGGGCGCGGGAACGGTGCGGTGCACGCGCCCCCGCGCCCCGGCGTCTTGTGCTAGTTGCCGAGCTCGCTCGCGAGGAACTCCAGCGTGCTGAACTTGGCGATGGTGTCGGCCAGCTGGGGCTTCATCTTGTCCACGACTGCCGTCACGAACTTGGCCCAGGCCGGGTCCCCCTTGGTGAACGCGACACCGATCGGTACCGGGACGTCCGGGGTCTTGAGGCACGCATTCGCCTCGGGGACGATCTTGAGCTGCGGGTACTTCTGCTGGAGAGCCACGGCCAGCGGGGAATCGAACGGCGCGACATCGATGCGGCCGGTCAGGACCTCGGTCACGCGCGTGCCGCCGCCGGGCGCCTGGACGACGCTGTTGATCTTCCCTTTCGGGTACTTCTTCTGGATCTCCTGCTCCGTCCCCGTGCCCGTGAACGTCCCGATGACCACCTCGGGCTTGTTCAGGTCCTCGAGCTTGCTGACCTTCGCGTTGGTCTTCAGCACCATGTAGCAAGTGCCGGCCTCGGTGTAGTTGGCGAATTCCACGACCGCCTTGCGCTTCTCGGTCGCGAACAGCGGGGCCAGCGCCAGCTCGAACTGCTTGGCCTGGAGCCCGGCGACGATGACGTCCCATCCGGACGGGACGATCTCCAGCTTGACTCCGAGGACCTGGGCCAGGCGCTGCCCGAGGTCACTGGCCGCCCCGAAGTACTGACTCGTCTTCGGGTCCTGACCGAGCCAGGGCAACGCCACCGCCACACCCGCCCGGAGCTTCCCCGCCTCCTTGATCTTGTCGACGGTCGGGCTCTGTCCCTTCGCCGGGACTTCCTGCGCACGCACGGGACTGGGCCCACCGGCGGAAACCAGGCACGCCAGGAGAGCTGCACCGACTACGCTCGCAACCCGTGGCATCAGAGGGCCTCCATTCTCGATCGGTCGTGTGGTGTCGCCGTGATTTCACGGCTCCGGGGCGCCGGGGAGAGAGCTCAGCGCATCACGGGAACGGGCTGGCACTGACTCGCGTGAATCCGGCGCGGCCGGGATTGACGCACGCTCGCTCCTTTGGTCCGGGCGGCGCGACCGTAGCATGCACCCTCGCCGAGGGTCAAGGCCGGTCACCGCTTTTGCCGGTCACGGCCCGCCCGGCTCGACGCGACACGCCTCCAGGGTCTCGGGCGCCGAGGCCAAGCCCTGTGCGCCTGGCGATGGGGAGCGCCGGGACCACGCGAAGCAGGATAGACTTCGGGCGAAGAGGATGGCCGGAGTGTCGACGTGAACCCTCGTTTCGCCCTGCTTCTCGGCCGGCTCGCGATCGTCGGCGCCGCGCCGTTCTTCATGGCATGGGCCTGGCTCGCGTGCGAATACTACGGCTGCGCTCTCTCCGGTCCCCTCACCGATCCGACGCTGCAGCGCGCCGGCCTCGCGGCGCGGCTGCCGTGGCCCACGGGAGCGGCCATCGCCGCGGTGGCGGGCTGGTGCGCGCTCCAGGCGCTTCTCGCGCAGACCGTCCCCGGCCCGATGCGCCTGGGTACGGTGACGCCGGCGGGCCGGCGCCTCATCTACCGTGTGAACGGCCTCGCGGCCTGGGTCGTGACGGCCACGCTGGTGGGAGTAGTCGTCATGGCGGGCGGAGTGCCGGCCACGTTCGTGCCGGATCAGTGGCCTGGCCTCCTGGGCGCCGCGAACCTCGCAGGGTTCTTGGCGGCGGGCGGCGTCTGGATCAAGGCGCATTGCTGGCCTACGTGGGCCGACGAGCGCCTCTTTCGTGGAAGCGCGGTCGCGGACTTCACCCATGGGATCGAGCTGAACCCTCGCCTGGGTCCGTTCGACCTGAAGCTCCTGCTCATCGGCCGCGTCGGCATGATCGGCTGGACCGCCGTGGTCTGCTCGTTCGCGGCCGCGCAGCTCGCCGCGCGCGGGACGATCGCCGCGCCGATGATGGTCCTGATCGCGCTCCAGCTCCTGTACGCGCTCGACTTCTTCGCGCGCGAGTCCTGGTATCTCACGACTCTCGACATCGTCGACGCGCGGCTCGGATTTATCCTCGCTTGGGGCAGCCTGGTCTGGTTACCGTTCTTCTACTCCCTGCCGGCGGTGTATCACGCGCGCCAGCCGGTCGCGCTCGGCCCGGAGGCGCTCGTCGCCATCTCTGCGCTGGGCGTCCTCGGCTACGGCCTCTTCCTCTCGGCGAACGGACAGCGCCACCGAGCGCGTCGACTGGGGAGTCGGTGTCGGATCTTTGGCCGCCACCCGCGCCTGATCGACGCCGAGTACGCTTACGGCAGACGGCGCTCGGCACACGAGCGTCCTCCTCGCGTCCGGCTGGTGGGGGATCGTTCGCCATCCGAACTACGTCGGCGATCTCATGATCGCGACCGCGATCGGCCTCACCTGTGGCGTGCGTCACCTCCTGCCCTGGGCGTACACGATCTTCCTGACCGGCCTGCTCGTGCGGCGGCTGTGCCACGACGAACGACGGTGCCAGGCGAAGTACGGGTCTGCGTGGGACGCCTATCGGGCTCTCGTCCCGTATCGGCTGATCCCCCGGATCTGGTGAGGCGACGAGCCGGAGGGGACCGCCCTACTTTCCCGGTGCCGGGAGCCAGGCGACCCAGTCGTCCACGGCTTTGCGAACCTCCGGGAGACCCGTGCCTAGGATTCCGACCGCGAGGCGCATCCGGAGAGCTAGGGCGCGGCCCGAGCGCTCCTCCCAGAAGCGCTCCTGCGCCGCCTGGTTCAGGAACTCCAGGACCCAGATCGAGACCAGGTGCGGCGGGACACGGGATAGATCCTGGAAGAGGCGCGGGCCTTCGGCGGTGCGCTCGTGGGACAGTGGTGTCAGGGTCGAGACGATGTACGGGCCAGCGCGAAGAGGGCCCGGCAGGGTGCGGAGGAGGCTCCGCGCCCGGGCGTGGTCGTAGTGGGTGAGGACCCAGTTAGCCGTGACCGGCGGCGCCCCGGGATCCTGGTCGATCGGGATGTAGGCGACGTTCAGTGACTGTCGAGGCACGTGGGCCTCGAGCCGACCGATCTCAGGGAGCATCTCGAGGAAGCTCGCAATGGCCCGCGCGTAGCGGTCGCGCGTCCCGTCCGTGGGCGGTGCGCCCAGCAAGAGATAGCTGTAGAGCCCGTAGCCCGCCCGTTCCGCCCCGTCAGGAAGCAGGAAGGCCGCGCCGGTCTCCCGGGGCAATTCGCCCCGCGTGCCGGGGTCCGCTCGAACGGTCACGCGCACGATGCATTCCGCGGTCGCCCCCGACGTGGTCGAGGCACGGACGGACGCGGCGTACGTCCCCGGGCGCAGGTCCTGGAGGTCCCAGCGCGGCTGGTCGCCGCCGCCGTCGAGGCGGCCGACGGGCACCTCCCACGTGAGCCGCACGCGCTCGCCAGATCGCCCCTCGACAAAGGCACGGAGGCCCACCCCGGCCCCCAGGGCGACCGTCGGCCGTTCGGCGCTGCAAGCGAGCGGCAGCAGGTCGGCGGCCCGGGCGGTCGGCTGGCGCAGCTCCAGCCACGAGCCTGACAGGATCACCAGGCCCGCGGCGAAGATCCGACGACCGGTTCCGACTGCCGGTAGCATCCTAGCGTCCTCGTAGGCGGCCCAGAACCCATCGCACGCCGAGGACCGCCGCGCCGCACGCGCCCACCACGACGAGGATCTCCTGTGGCGTCAGGGGCGTTTCCGGTACGAGCAGGAAGAAGGCTGTCCAGACGCCGAGCGACAGGACCAGGACCGCTGCCAACGTCCCCGCGGCCCCCTTCACGGGGGGGCGACCCGCACCAGCGGCAGGGGGCCCGCCAGCTCGCCTTTGAGGACCGGGTGCTGGTTGCCTCCCGCTCCGCGGGCTTCTCGCGCCACCTGATACTCGAGGTACTGGTAGAGCTCCTGGAGAACGACGATGCCGTCCCGATCGAGGTCGGCGGCCCCGGCCAAGCCTCGGACGAGGTAGTACGTAAAGACGCCGTGGCCGAGCTCGGGCAGCTCGATGGACACCTCGTTCGCCCGTGACGCCGCCACGATGGCCCGTCCCCGCGAGCGGGTCAGGCGCTCGAGAAAGAAATCATCCACACGCGACGCCCGCGTGCGTGCCGCGGCGAATGTGCGGCCACCGGCGGCGCCGCTATAGCAGGTGTCGAGAAAGACCACGGCGCGCTCTGCCTCGAGTCGGTCGAAGATCGTCTGGAACTCGTCCATGGGGAGCGCGGTCGAATAGAGGTCGTTCGGATCCGCGTCGATCGGCACCAGGTACTTTGCGAGCCCATCCGCCTCGAGCCCGCGCGGGTCCACCTCTGGCGCGCCGTGGCCGGCGAAGAAGACCACGACCAGGTCGTTCTTCTGCGGACGGCGCGCGAGGAACGTGCCCAGGGCCTGCTTGAGGTTCCGGAGCGTCGGCTTTCGCTCCGTGCGCTCTGTGAAGAGAAGCACCTGGTCCTTCGGGAAGCCTGCCCGGGTCACAAGGACCTCGTAAAACGCCTCCGCGTCAGCCGCGGCGAAGCGGAGCGGCGGGATCGCCGGGTTCTCGTATCGCCCGATCCCCACGACGACGGCCCAGCGTTCCGCTTTCGGGAGTCCGGGGTCGGGCGCCGCCGGAGCCAGGGGTGAGGAAGGCGGCGCGGCTGGCTTGGCGGCGGCTGGAGGCTCAGGTGCAGCCGGCTTGGCCACGACAGGGGGCGGCGCCGGCGTGGCAGAGGGCGGGACGGCCGGCGGTGCCACGACGGGCGGCGATGAAGGCGCGGCCGGTGCGGGCGCGGCCGGCTTGGCCACGACAGGGGGCGGCGCCGGCGTGGCAGAGGGCGGGACGGCCGGCGGTGCCACAACGGGCGGCGATGAAGGCGCGGCCGGTGCGGGCGCGGCCGGGCTTCGCGACCGTGGAGGGCGGCGAGGGCGCCGGCGACGTGGCCGGCGGCTCGAGGGCCGCCAGCTCGAAGTCGAGACCCGTGGCGCCGATGAACTGAGCTCTGGCGAGTCTCTGCACCGCCGGCGCGTACCAGGTGGTGACCGACCAGGAGTTCCGGCCGCCCCGGAGTCCGCCGCCGCCGGTGCCGACGCCGTCGAGGTCGAGGCGATACGCGATGCGAAACGCCCCCAGCGTCCCGGCCGGAACCTTGATCTGTTCGTAGGCTTCGACCTGCCACGTGACCCTCACGGGAATGGGATCAAACTCACTCCGGAGCCTAAGCTGCCCGACGCCCACACCCCACTTGCCCACGCGCAGCGGCCAGGGAAGAGACGGCGCCGGGCGCAGCTGCCAGTCCGCGACACCTCTCCGGAGGAACGCGCCGGGGGCGAGGTCCCGGCTCAAGTGGATCTCCCGGCCATCGGCCGGGAGCGCGAAGACGTACGCATCGCGCTCGACGCGGACGAGCTCAAAGGCGCCCTCGCCCAGCACCCAGCGATCGCCTTTAGTCAGCGTGGGCCGCTCGACCACAGGCGCCTGGGCAAGTGCGAGCGACACCGCCAGAGCTAGCGGAAGAGCCAGCCAGCGAAACGCAGCACGCCGCGGCGTCTTCATGCGGGTCTCGGGCCAGACGACCCGTGGCAGCGTCGTCCCCGATGCCGGGCCCGGGGGAACGCTACCGCGCAGCCATCGGCCTCGATAGTAGGCGCAGGAGGGCTGAGACGCAAGCCGACCGTCCACGATGAGACCCACCGCCAGCACGTCGCGGCGACGGAAATGCCCCGCGGTCGCCCTCAGAAGTCGCCGATGTTCTCCGGGGTATTCACGGGCCCGAGCTCGGCCTGTGCCGAACGTCCCGGCGCCAGCATGCCGCCGTCGACTTCGAAGTTCTGGCCGGTGACGAACCCGGCGTCGTCGGCAGCCAGGAAGACCGCGGCCCAGGCGATGTCGGCCGGCCGACCTTCACGACCGATCGGGATGGCCTCGATCCGGCGGCTCTTCTCCTCGGCCGAGAGACCTTCCCAGTAGTCGACCGCAATCATGCCCGGACGGAGGGCGTTGCACCGGATCCCCCAGGGAGCGAGATCGACGGCAACCCCTCGCGTGAAGGTGTCGATCGCCCCCTTCACCGCGTCGTACGCGATCAGGTTCCGGTGAACTCGGTTGGCCCCATTGCTGCTGATGTTGATGATGCTGCCACGGACGCCGCGCCGCGCCATGATCCGCGCCGCCTGGTGCGTGCAGTAGAACAGGATGCCCATGTTCGCGCGCACGTAGGCGTCCCATCCGGCGCTCGTCATCGTGAGGAACGCGCCGCTCTCGCCCTTGTTGACGGGCATCTGGGCGTTGTTGACGAGGATGTCCAGCGTTCCGAACGCGCGCAGCGTCTCGTCGAAGAGCCGGGTCACCTCCGACTCCACGCTGACATCGGCGACCACCGCGATGCAGGTCCCGCCCGCCTCGCGGATCTCCCTGGCCGTGCGCGCAACCACGTCGTCATCGCGGTCGTTGACGACGACCCGCGCGCCCTCGCGCGCGAAGCGCGTGACGATACCCCGGCCAATGCCGCGGCCGGATCCGGTGACGACGGCAACCTTGTTGGGCAACAGCATCGCGAGCTCCTTCTGACGTGTCGCGCGTCATTCTAGCATCGGCTCACACGCCGCAGCCGTGGACTAGCCTCAGGCTCCCGCAACCTCTCGCGCGCACTCCCGTGAGCTCCCGGAAGCTCCCGGAAGCTCATTGACGGGCCGTCCGGCATCGCTTAGAGTCCCCACTGCGTCCTCCTCTCCCCGGAGCGAGCTTCGCGGTCGCTGACACCGACGTTGTCCGCCCGGACGGGCGGACGGGACGCGTAATCCGCAACGCGACGATCCGGGAGGGGGCCAGCCTTGAAACAGCGCACCCAGTCGACCACGCCCAAGCGGACCACCTCGAGCATCTCCCGACGCACCTTCCTGAAGCGCACCGGCGCCGGTCTGGCCGGGGCGGCCGGGGCGGCGGCGCTCCGCCCGCGCATCAGTGTCGCGGCACCGGTCACCCTCAGCATCTGGACGGGCTTCCCCGAGATCGAGGCGTTCTACAAGAAGGCTGGAGACGAGTACGCGAAGACGCACCCCGGCTTCAAGCTCGAGACGCTCTCGAGCCAGCTCCGCGAGATGGAACAGAAGATCGCGACCGCTATTCCAACGGACACCGGTCCCGATCTCTTCGACATCGCGCGGAACATCACGATCAGTTTCGCCGACGCGAACCTTCTCCCGCCGAACCCGCCGAAGGTCGTGGCGCTGCTGAAGAGCAAGGCGTTCCACCCGGTCGTCGTCGAGTACAACACCTGGAAGGGGCAGGTCTACGGCATCCCGTTCCTGGAAGGTTCGAAGCCGGCGCTCTACTACAACACGAAGATGTTCAAGGAGGCCGGACTCGACCCCAACAAGCCACCGACGACCTTCGACGAGCTGCTGACGTACGCCCAGAAGCTCACGAAGAAGGACGCGGCCGGGAACCCGACGCGCGCGGGCATCACCCTGCGCCTGCTGGGCCAGGGCTCGGGCGTCGCCGAGAAGTTCTGGTACGTCCTCTACGCCATGGGCGGTGATCCGATCGTCCAGACGAAGTCCGGCAAGTGGCACAACAACTACGACAACGACGCCGGGCGGGCTGCGCTGAAGTTCTACGTCGACGCCGTTCACAAGTACCGCGTCGACGATCAAAAGCTGCCGCGGGACACGAATGCCTTCGTCAGCGAGCAGGCGGCGATGCACATGCGCGAGGCGGACGTCATCGGCACCCTGAAGGAGAAGGGCCCGAAGGTAGAGTACATGACGGCGCCCATCCCGCGGGCCAAGCGGTGGGGCGGCATGACCCAGCCGTGGAGCATCTACGTCAGCAAGGGCAAGAACACGGAGGCCGCCTGGGACTTCGCCCAGTTCCTGGTGAGCCCGCCGATGGCCCTGAAGCTCACCCGCGAGGTGGGCTGGCTCTCACTGCGCGACGACGTCGATTGGACGCCGCTCCTCAAGGAGACGCCACAGTACAAGCCGTTCGTCCAGTGGGACAAGGGTCGCGCCATCTACGCCGAGCCAGCTCTCCCGGTATGGGACGAGCTGGAGAGCAAGATGGCGGATCGCCTGGTCACCGCCTTCGCCGACAAGTCGCTCCTCGACAACCCCGCCGGCATCGCCAAGACGATGAAGGACATGGCTGCTCAGAGCGACGAGCTCCTGAAGAAGGCCGGCGTGTACGGCACCGAGTAGGCCCGTCTGCCCGTCGTGACGCTGGACGCCCCGTCGCTCTCGACCCACGGGAAGCGACGGGGCGCGCGTCGAGGCACGACCACGCTCCGTCTGAACCGACTGACGCTCGCGAAGTACCGCTTCTGCTATCTCGGCCTCCTGCCGGTCTTCGCCATCTACTGGGTGCTGCGACTCGAGCCGATCGGCCGGACGTTCTTCCTCTCGTTCCACGACTGGCATCTCATCCGGCCGCTGAAGCCGTGGGTGGGGTTGGCGAACTATCGCGAGCTCCTCCAAGACCCGAACTTCCTGATGGCGCTCTGGAACACCACGCTCTTCGCGGTGGCCGTCGTGGCGCTGTCGGTGGTGGCGGGGCTGGCGCTCGCCGTCCTGCTGGCCGGACGGCTCCGCTTCACGGCTGCCTATCAGGCGATCTACTTCCTGCCGGTGATCACGCCGATGGTGCCGATGGCGATCGCGTGGAAGTGGATCTTCGACGCGCGCATCGGAATACTGAACTACCTGCTGTCGTGGTTCGGGATCTCGCCGATCGGGTGGCTGACGTCACCCGACGTCGCCATCTGGTCCATCATCATCATGAGCGTGTGGAAGGTGCTCGGCTACAACATGGTGCTCCTCCTCGTCGGCCTCAAGAACATCCCAGCCACGCTCTACGAGGCGGCCTCGATCGACGGCGCCTTCGGCTGGCGGATGTTCCAGCGGATCACGTTGCCGCTGCTCCGGCCGATCCTGCTCTTCGTGATCGTCGTGTCGACGATCAACGCATACAACGTCTTCACTCAGGTCTACGTGATGACGACGGGGTCCCAGGCGGCACCCGGGTCTCAGCTGCGCGTGCTCGTCTTCGACATCTACCAGAACGGCTTCCAGTTCTTCAAGATGGGCTACGCCTCGGCAGAGGCCGTGGTGCTGACGCTGATCATTCTGGTCCTGACGCTGGTCCAGTTCCGCGTGATCCGGGTCGAGGAGGGGTGACGCGATGCCAGTTCGACGCGCACGGGAGACCTGGTGGCGCCGGACGGGGGTGCCCCTCGCGACCCATCTGGTCCTCATGGCCGGCTGCGTCGTCATGCTGTTCCCGTACCTCTGGATGCTCGGGACATCCTTCAAGCCAGCGGACGAGACGATGCTCTGGCCCCCCCGGGTGCTCCCGATCCACTGGACGTGGACGAACTATCCAAAGGTCATGGAGGCCGCGCCCTTCATCCGCTACTTCTTCAACAGCGTGCTAGTGTCGGTGGGCTCGACCCTGATGGTGATCGCGACGTCGCTCCTGGCAGGCTTCATCTTCGGCAAGTATCGGTTCCCCGGCAAGAAGTTCCTCTTTCTCGTGATCCTCGCCTCCGCTATGTTCCCGTTCGAGACGTACATGATCCCTCTCTACCTCACGATGAAGTCCTTCGGCTGGATCAACACCTACCAGGGCATCGCAGCGCCATACCTGATCATGAGCTTCGGGATCTTCCTCATGCGGCAGCACATCGCCCACGGCATCCCCGACGAGCTGCTCGACGCGGCCCGGGTGGACGGCGCCTCGGAGCTCCGAATCTTCCTGCGTGTCATCGTGCCGCTCTGCTCGTCGGCGATCGGTGCTATCGGCATCCTGGCCTTCATCCAGGCGTGGTCCGCGTTCATCTGGCCGCTCCTCATGGCCACGAACAAGAGCATGTACCTGATGGAGCTGGGCCTCTCCACGTTCCAGTTCCGGTTCACGGTGGACTACCACCTCCTCAGCGCGGCCGCCGTGCTGAACACCTTGCCGATGCTCATCGCCTTTCTCATCCTGCGCCGGCGCATCATGGAGTCGGTCGCCCTCACCGGCCTGAAAGGCTAGGGCCGACGAACCGGCGGGGTCCATCCTGCGCGGGAGCTTTGGCCGCCGTTGACTCCCCATCTGAGATTGCGTAAGGTTTCGTCACCGTGCCGGGCGTGGCCCTCCGGTCGCCGCCGAGCGTGATCGCCGAGCGCCTCCGCCGCTTGAACGTCGCCATCAACCGGCGGCGCGTCCTCGACGCGGCCGCCGCCATCGAGGAAACCGCATGACCATCCCGACCCGGTCTGCTCCGGTCGCGGCCCCCCCGGGCGCGGCGACGTTCGACGAGATCCAGGCCAGGATCGCGCGGGTCCCGCGAGTATCGATCGCGATCCGACCGACGCCGATGGTCGAGGCGCCGAACCTCAGCCGGGCGCTCGGAGGGCCCCGGATCTTCGTGAAGCGCGACGACCTCACCGGCGTCGCGCTCGGCGGCAACAAGCTCCGCAATCTCGAGTTCCGCCTGGCGCGGACGATGGCCGAGCATCCGGACGTGGTCCTCGTCGGCCTCGACCTCCAATCGAACTCGGCGCGCCAGACCGTGGGGGCCTGCAACCGGCTCGGTCTCCGGACGGTGCTCGTGCTGGAAGGTGCCCGGCCGGACGAGGTCCAGGGAAATCTCCTCGTCAACTACCTGATGGGAGCCGAGATCCACTTCGCGGCGGATCGGACCCAGCAGCGGCAGATGCTCGATCACCTGGCGGAGGAGTGTCGGCGGCGGGGCGAGCGGCCCCACGTCCTGAACGACAACCCGATGTTCGACGTTGCCTCGGCGATCGCGTACCTGGAAACGGCGATGGAGATGATCGAGCAGCTCCGCGCCGTGGGCACGGCGCCGACCGTCCTCTATATGTCGTCCTCGGGCAAGGGCCAGGCCGGCCTCGAGCTCGCCCGGACGCTCTGGGGCGGCTTCCGGGTGCATGGCGTGACCGCGACCCGCGAGTACGACGTGCCCGCCCGCACCGCCGCCATCGCCAACGAGGCCGCCGCCACCCTCGACCTCGACGTGCGGGTCCGCCCGGAGGACGTCGTGAACTTCGACGACTTCGTGGGCTCCGGCTACGGCCGTCCCAGCCCGGCGGGCACGGAGGCGGTCCAGCTGTTCGCGCGCACCGAGGGGCTGGTCCTCGACCCCGTGTACACGGGCAAGTGCGCGGCGGCTTTGATCGCCCATGCCAGGACGGGCCGCCTCAGCCGGGACGATACCGTCGTGTTCGTACACACGGGCGGGGCGCCGGCGATCTTCACCTGGAGCCACCTGTGGACCGACGAGGGGCCCAGCCCGCTCGTTGAACGGTCCTGACCATGCGTCGAGAGGAGGCCCTCATGAACCGTCGCACGGCCCTCGCCATCCTGTCCGCCGCGGCGTCACCACTCACGCTCGGGTTCCCGCTCCGCGCGCTCGCCCAGGCAACCGCGGGACGGACTCTCACCTACGGGCAGAGTGGCGCGGTGACCGCGCTCGACCCGGCCCAGGGGTCGTTCGCCACCTACCCCGCCGGCTACGAGGTCGCCTATTGCCTCTACGACCGGCTGATCGACTTCGACGAGAACTTGAAGTTCGTCCCTCAGCTCGCCGAGAGCTGGGACGCGGCGGCCGACCTCAAGTCCATCCGGTTTCGCCTCCAAAAGAACGCGCGCTTTCACGATGGCACCGCGTTCAACGCCCAGGCGGTGAAGTTCAACATCGAGCGGATGGTCGACAAGGCCCGGACGCCGACCAACCGGCCGCTGTGGGATCCGGTCGCGGGGGCCGACGTCGTGGACGAGCACACGGTCGTCATCCGCACCAAGGCGGCGTACTCGCAGCTCCTCAACTCGCTGGCCCACGGGTCCGGCTCCATAGTCTCCCCGGGAGCCGTCGAGAAGCACGGCGAGAAGGGCATCGCCCAGAACCCCGTCGGGGCAGGGCCGTACCGGCTCGAGTCGTTCACGCCGGGGCAGGAGGTCGCGCTACGGGCCTTCGACGGTTACTGGGGTGGCAAGCCCGCAACCGATCGGCTGGTCTTCAAGTACATTCTCGAGGCGTCGACGCGCATCGCTGCCCTTCGCACGGGGTCGGTCGACATCATCGACTCCGTCCCCGTCCAGCTGGTAACGGGCCTCCGGAGGGAGGCGAACCTCGACGTCCTCGTGCGGCCGAGCCTCCGTCCCATGGGCTTGGCCATCAACCTCTCGCGGCCGCCCTACGACGACCCCCGGGTTCGCCGAGCTCTCAACCATGCGATCCCGGTCGAGACCATCGCCGAGCGTGTCTTCTTCGGCTTCGCCAAGGCCTCGGACGCGCCGCTCGCCTTCGACACCCAGGGCTACCAGAAGCAGCGCCCATACGAGTACTCGGTGGCGAAGGCCAAGGCGCTCCTCGCCGAGGCCGGATTCAAGCCCGGAGCCAGCGGACAGCTCGAGCGGGACGGGAAGCCCCTCAAGATGACGCTCCTCGCGTCGGACGGCCTCTTTCCGGGCGACGTCAGCATCGCAGAGATCGCCCAGCGCGCCTTCCAGCAGCTCGGCATTGACGTAACGATCAGCAAAATCGAGCGCGGCTCGTACTGGGACACGCTCCGGCAGGAGCGGGCGGCGCTCGCCTTCGACCTGGCGGTGTTCGGCTTCAACCCGTCCAACGCCTCGGGCCTCTACCATCTCGAGTCCCTCTTCAAGTCGAACGCCGACGACGCGGCCCGGCCAACGGTCTGGAACATGGGGCGCTACCGGAATCCGAAGGTCGACGAGCTCCTCGCCCAGGCGAACTCGAACCCCGATCCGGTCAAGCAACTGGCCGCCATGGGCGAGGCCCAGCGGATCGTGTGGGAGGACGCGCCCTACGTGTGGCTCCACGTGAACCAGAACGTCACCGCGGTCCGCAAGGGGATCAAGGGCGTGGAGCTCTGGCCGATTGTATTCACGATTCCCCGGCGGGCGCGCGTCGAGGCGTAGCGCACGCTCTCGCTCGTTCTGATCCGCGTCGCGCGTATCCCGCTGATCGCGCTCGGCGTTCTGACCATCATCTTCCTCATCTTCAAGATGGTGCCGGGAGACGAGGCGACGCTCATGGCGGGGGCGACGGCAAGCCAGGCGGACATCGACCTTCTTCGCGCGCGGCTCGGGCTCGACCGACCCCTCGTCGAGCAGTACGCGACGCGGCTCGCCGGGCTCGCTCGCGGCGATTTCGGCTACTCGTCGACCTTCCGCGGCAACCCGCTGCCCCACGTGCTCGCCCGCCTCCCGGCCACGTTGATCCTCATGGCCGCGGCGATCCTCACGACCGTCCTCGTCGGCCTGCCCGCCGGGCTGGTTGCCGCCGTCGAGCAGAATCGCTGGCCGGACTACGTCCTGTCGCTGTTCGTCGTGGGCCTCCTGGCCGTCCCGAACTTCTGGCTCGGCCTCATGCTCATCGTTGTCCTGTCGGTGGAGCGCGGCTGGCTTCCGAGCTTCGGCTTCACCGGCCCGGCCTCCCTGGTGATGCCGACCATCGCTCTGGCCGCCCGGCTGGTGGCGCTCGTGGCGCGGATGACGCGCGGCGTGATGCTGGATGAGCTGGCCAAGGACTACGTGCGCACCGCGCGTGCAAAGGGCCTCGACACCCCGGCGGTGGTGGCCCGTCATGTCCTGCGAAACGCCCTCATCCCGACCGTGACCGTCATCGGGCTTCAGACCGGCTACCTCCTCGGCGGGTCGGTCGTCGTCGAGCGGCTGTTTGCATGGCCCGGAGTCGGTGACCTGATGATCAACGCCATCGGGGCGCGTGACCACACGCTCGTCCAGGCCATCACGATCCTGTTCGTGGTGGGATTCCTCCTGATCAACCTTGTGGTAGACGTGCTCTACATGCTGATCAACCCGCGGCTTCGCCATGCCTGAGGCCGCCGCGGGCCCAGGCCTCCCGGCGGCACGGACGGCCCTCGGGCGAGCCCGGGATCCGGCCGCGCCGGTCCCTCCAGTCTCCCGGCGGCGAGGCATGCACCTGCTGGTCGGAGGCGGCCTGCTTCTCGCCTACGTCGCCCTCGCCGCGCTCGGTCCCTGGCTCGCGCCGTACGGGGAGAACGAGCAGGACCTCCTCGGGGTCCTCGCGCCGGCCTCGCCGGCGCACTGGCTGGGCACCGATCAGATCGGTCGCGACCTCCTGTCCCGGATCGTCCTCGGGGCGCGGTTCACCCTCACGGCGGCCATCGTCTCGGTGGTCCTGGCCGCGTCGGTGGGGGCGACGCTCGGTCTCGTCGCCGGCTACTTCGGGGGGCGGCTCGACGCCGCCCTCATGGCGTTCATCGACCTGCTCCTCACGATGCCAAACCTGATCCTCGCGATCGCCATCGCGAGCGTGATCGGCGCGGGAATGACCGGGCTGATCGCCGCCACGACGGCCAGCTTCCTCGCACCGGTCGCACGCCTCATCCGGGGACGCGTGCTCGAGGTCCGGCAGGAGGACTTCGTCCAGGCCGCCCTCGCAGCCGGCGTGCGCGACGCGCGGCTCCTGGCGCGCCACATCCTGCCACACGCCACCACGACCCTTGTCGTCGAGACCAGCCTCCTGGCCGGGCAAGCGGTCCTGATCGGATCGGCGCTCGGCTTCCTCGGGCTCGGCGTCCGCCCGCCGGCGCCGGAGTGGGGCACGATGCTCTCGGGAGGCCGCGAGTTCATCGAGGTTGCGCCCCACCTCGTCGTCGCCCCCGGCGTCGCCATCTCGCTCCTGGTCTTCGCCTTCAACGTCTTCGGGGACGGGTTGCGCGACCGGCTCGATCCCCGCCACCATGCATGAGGAGACCATGGACGACTTCGCCGTCGTCGACTGCCACGGCCACATCTTTCCTCCGCTCGTCGGCGCCTCGGGCTTTCCGAGCGCGGAGGCGCACCTCGTCCACCAGCAGCGGGCGATGCACGTTCACGGCAACCAGCCCTACCGGCGCCTCCGCGACCACGCGGTCGTGACCGAGCGGCATCTGTGGCAGGCCAGCGACCCGTCGGAGACCGGCCGGGCGGCGGACGTCCGCTTCCGCGTGGGGCGGTTCGGCCGTTTCGAGTGGGAGCGCGGCGGCGAGAGCTACTACGTCCAGTTCCTGCCCCCGCACATGCACAACCTCTCCGCGCCCCCCGAGGGCATGGTGGTCGAGATGGACTACGCGGGGATCGGGACCACGGTCCTCCAGAACGACCACATCTACGGCAACCTGGCGGAGTACTTCGCCGAAGCGGCGCGCGACTGGCCTGGACGCTTCGTCGGCCTGGCCCAGGTCGACGAACCGTTCGGCTATCGCGACGCGGAGCTTCAGGCCCTCGATGACCAGGTCCGGCGCCTCGGCATGCGCGGGCTCTACTTCACGATGACCGCGTTCTTCCGGAACGGGTTCCGCACCCTGCCCGACGATTCCACGTTCGATCCCTTGTGGCGCACAGTGGCGCGCCTGAACCTCCCGGTCTTCTGGGTTCACTCGGCCAAGTCGCCGGCCGGGGACTATCGGGACGAGATGCGGCGCCTCCGCCGCATCGTGGAGCAGCAGCCGGCGATCCGGCACGTGCTGGTCCACGGGGTGCCCACGGGCCTCTACGCGGATGACGCGGACCGGATCACCTGGCCCGAGGAGGTGGCTACCCTTCTCGACCACCACCTGGTCTGGACAGAGGTGCTGTACCCGATCGCGTGGGCGGGGCGGATACCTTATCCGTATGCGCGAGCGCAGCACCACGTCCGCCAGACCTACGACCGGTTCGGTCCGCGGAAGCTGGTCTGGGGCTCCGACATG
>CAWDPM010000028.1:0-224357 GCA_963804185.1 uncultured Candidatus Rokubacteria bacterium | reverse complement strand
GACTCCTTCTTCTTCATCTCGCAGAACTCGGTGGTCCACGGCACCTCGCCCGTGGGCTTCGCCGCGTTCACGCCCAGCAGTCCGGAGTGGTAGAGCAGGAAGTCGATGTCGGGGAAGTCCTTGGCCGCCTTGATGATGTCGCGCGGATGATTGTAGTCGGCCACCGGCCCCAGCGGCAGGCCCTTGTGCACGCAGAAGCGCTTGACGCCCAGCTTGCGGGCTCGCTCCAGCATCGGGTAGGCGATCTTCCCGTCGTCGAGGAACCAGCCGCGGTCGAACCCCTTGGCCGCCGCGCCCGTGTAGGCCTTCCAGGCGTCGATCTTGAGCGTGGCCACCTGCTGGTCCATGTAGTCGAGGTCCGCCTGACCCAGCTGCGGGCTCACGAGACCGTGCGCGAGCATGCGCCGCGATTGGGTCACGCGGTTGATCTCGTCGCGGATGTGCGTCATCTCCTTGGGCGGCACGACCGCCTCTTGAGGATAGGGTCCGGGCGGCGTGGAGATGAGGCCGATCGCCGTCTCGCTGTCGAGGAACACTTCCTTGATCATGTTGGCCCACGACAGATCGGCCAGTGTGCCGCTGTCGCCGGCGAGCTTGGGGTTCAGGCGGCGCGAGCTCTGGCGCAGTCCGAGGAGCGCCTGCTTGGTCACGCCCTTGCGGGCCACTTCCTCGTTGTTCGGATCGTAGCCGGCGCCGACATAGTGCAGCTGCACGTCGAAGATGAAATACGGCGCGCCGCTGCGCTCCTGAAAGGCGGCGGCCTCGGCCGCCTCGATCGGGAGCACGTCGAAGAATCGGCCGAAGACCGCGTTCATCGCCAGGAGCGATGCGGCCATCCCGCTGCCGGTCCTGAGAAAGTCACGCCGGTTCAGCCCCAGCCGGGGCGCCAGACGGCCGGCGGCGTCCAGGATGTGGTGCTCGACCTGTCGTTGCTCCGCCGTCTGCGGCAGCGGCGGGAACTCCTCGTTGGAGACGAGCCGGGTCGGGATGGGCGTCTCGGTATGAAGCCCCTGGTGCATGCCCGGACGGATCTTGAACGCGTACCGATTCCCCGTCGTCATGGTGGCTTTCCTCCTGTGCGATCATTGTCGCGGTCAAAAACTCCATCTATTCTCTCGCCTGAACTTGGCTCGCCGCGTCCATTGCTAAACCGGTAGAGTCTCGGCTCAGACGCCATGCCTGAGGCCAGGGTGCCCCATGATACTCGTGATCGGCTTATGGACGTTCTGTCGCGCTGTCTTTTTCGGGTCGGCGGCCATCGCCCTCGAGAACCTCGCACTCCGCCATCAACTCCTTGTCCTCCAGCGATCCGTGGTTCGACCCCGTGTCCCTTCCATTTAGTCGATCCAGGTACCTTGGGACCGGCTGCGGCTCTTGGTCATAGGCCTCTGATACGACGGACACGCAGCATGGACCACCTTGGCTTCGCGCGGAGCCATCGAGGAGTGGGTTCCCGTGCACCGAGGCGCACGCACCGACCGGCGACGTCAATGTAGTCGGGACGGCCCGCAGACAGGAGCTTACGCCGCTCGCCGGCGGTAGCGATGATGGAGGCCGCCGATCAGGGGCGTTTGGACGATCCGGCCGCTGGCGGGGCGCTCCACCGGTCTCGGTTCCGGGGCATCCTTATCGAGGGACAGGTGAGTCCGGGTACCGTGGTAGTAGCCAAGATACGCGTGCAGCAGGCGACGCAGGTGGCTCTCGTTCAGCACAACCACGTGGTCGAGGCACTCGCGGCGCAGGGTCCCGATGAGGCGCTCGACATAGGGATTCTGCCACGGGGACCGCGGGGCGATCTTGACCTCGTGGATCCCCAAGGATCGAACCCGGCTCGAGAACACTGCCTCGTACACCGCATCGCGGTCGCGCAACAGGTATCGGGGCGCGGTGTCCCACGGGAACGCCTCGACGAGTTGCTGGGCCGTCCACTGGGCGGTCGGGGTGTCGGTCACGTTGACGTGGACGACGCGTCGCCGGTCATGCGCCAGCACGACGAAGACTAACAAGACCTTGAAGAGCACCGTGGGCACGACGAAGAAGTCCACAGAGACCAGCGTCCCGACGTGGTTGGCGAGGAACGTGCGCCAAGTCTGCGACGGAGGCGTTCGACGGCGGACCAGATACTTGGAGACGGTGGCCTGGGAGATCTCGAGGCCTAGCTTCAGGAGCTCCCCGTGAATCCGCGGCGCGCCCCACAGGGGGTTGGCGCGAGACATTTGTCGGATGAGCGCGCGGACCTCCGGGGCGACGGCCGGGCGGCCCGGCCCCTCCCGGCGGCTCTTCCGGGTCCAGAAGAGCTTGAAGCCGGTCGCTGCCATCGGATCACCGTCGCGGGTTGGACGACGGAGACGGCATCCGTCCAGCCGCCATATGCGGGACAGCAGGACCCACAACAGCCGGTCGGCGGCCGCAGGCGTGGGTGCGGCGCGGTGCGCTGGAGGACGGCCAGTTGGTGCCGTAACGCGAGGTTCTCGAACGCCAAGAGCGCTGGGTTCTGACACCACGGAGGAGGCCGATGAGGATGAGGGTGATCATGCCGGCCATCATCGATCAGGCTGGCCGAAAGTCAACGTTGACGAGGCAGACGGAGTAAATGGAAGGCACACCCCCGGTATGTACCCCCTCCTAGGGGGCTGGCCCCCCGTCTAGCGCCACGCTGAGGGGGCTCAGAGCCAGGCTGACGTGCCCCTTGGCGCGACTCACGCTCCTCCCGCTCCTGTCCGAGCTCGACGCGGTACAGCCCCGCACACGCAGCGTGACCTACGCTCGTGCCCCTCAGTCGATAAGTCGTCGATAAGTAGGTCAAATGCCCCAGGGTTTTGCTCGCGATTTGACCCGGGGTGTCGATGCCGTATCGACTGTCGTTCTGGTGCGTTGAGCCTAGAGCGGTACCCAGATCGAGTAGTGACCGCCTGATCCCCGCGGCCCCCGCGGCGGCTGAAATAGCCGGCCCATGGCCCCGACCGTACTGGAAGGCCCCCGGAACCGGCACCCAGTCGATAAGCCTTCGATAACGCCCCCTCGGTCTCACGCCGGAGGAGGGTTTCCTGGGCGGGCTTGAGAATCGACCGGTCCTCTTTGGGCGCCGAAAGAAGGGGGACCGGGCGCGGCCACGGGTTGATACTACCGACGGAAACAACTCACAGGACCCCATGACGCCCACCGTCGATTTGCCGTTAGGGGGACGCGATGAAGTCTCGTAGCCGGGTCGTCTTGTGTCTATTCGCTTTGGTCTTTCTGGCTGGGTGCGCCTCGGTCAAGGTCATCGACAGCGAGAACCTCGTGACCGAAAAGCTCCCGCGCCCGAATCACATCCTGGTGTACAACTTCGCCGCCACGCCCGCCGATGCTCCGGAGCTTGCCAAGCAGTACGCCGCAGATGACACGCCACAAACTGCCGAGCAAATCCAGCTAGGCCGCCAGCTCGGGGCCCAGATTGCCAGTGAGGTGGCCGCGGCGTTCCGCGCGATAGGCCTGCCCGCCGATGCGGTCCCGATCGGAACGCCGCTGGAGATGAACGACATCGTCTTCAAAGGCTATCTCATTTCGGTGCAAGAGGGCAGCGCTGCCCAACGCGTGACGATCGGCTTCGGCTCCGGGGCCTCGGAGCTGCGGACGGCAGTCGTAGCCTTACTGATGACGCCACAGGGGATGCAAAGACTCGGCTACGGCACGGGGGTTGCCGGTGGGAAGATGACGCGGGGAGGGGCCATGGGGGTTGCGGGCCTCGTTGCGACCGGCAACCCGGCGGGACTCATCATCACCTCCGGCATGAAAGCCCACGGCGAGGTAAGCGGCAGCAGCACCCTCGAAGGCAGAGCCAAGGATACGGCAAAGGAAATCGCCGGTCGGCTCAGGCCTCGATTCCGGCAACAGGGCTGGATTCAGTGACCGCACACCCTCCTGGCCCCTCATGATGGGATCCTCGACCCAGTGCTACGGGGTCCCATTATCATTCGCTTCCTGTGCTTGTTTCGCATCGGGCGAAGGTTGCGTCAGGAGCGGGGGATTGCGCCCCACGATGAGCAGGGGCTCCCCCAAAGCCTCCCTGCTTCGTGCAGGATGGATCGGGGGACACCACTGAAGGAGGAAGGCCCGGGAGGCGGCCGGCCTTATCGCGGTCTTATCGACTCGAGCCCGGGACCATCGCCGATCATCGGGGGGACGGCCCCTACGGAGAGGTGTATGGACTCGCGGACTTGCGGGCGATGGCCCCCGATGAGGGGGGGATCGAGCGGCCCCGAGAACGTATCCTGGATCGACATCCTGGAGACATGGAGACCTACGGCCCGCTGCTTACACGAAGATCCGGACCGTGGCATGATCAGATTGATAAATCACCCACGTGCCCACCGGATGGAGTTTTGGCGCAGGACAAGCCGACGCGTCGGGCAGACGCGCTCGCCGACCGCCTCCGAGCCGGCATGAACGAGGTTCTCGCCCGCCGGGAGGTGGCCGGGCTCGTCTACGGTGAGAGCTCGGTGTTCCACGTCTTCCTCGAGCCGCCTGACGCGACGACTCGGGTGGCCCGGCGCGAGGACTACACGTGGCTCGACGCGGCCACGCTCAAGGGCATGGCACCGCACCTGGTCCAGGCGCTCCAAGCCGCCTTCCGGGTCCGCGGGGTTGAACTCTGCGTCGGCAATGGTGAGGTGACGTCGGCCGTCCACGCGGAGACGGATATCGACGTCACCGTCGAGGCCTTCGACGACCTGATCCGCGAACTCGTGGTGGCTAGCGCGCTCCGGCAGATGTAGCTGGCGTTAGCTGCCCAGGCTGGAAGGGAGAACCAGCGGCGTTCCCACGACCCAGACGTCTCGATCCTGGAGCTTTGGGCAGACTCGGGCGTGCCGGAATGAAATCGATGCCGGTTCATTCGACTGGGCGAGCGCCCAGGTCCGCGCAAGTGATCATAAGAAAGAGGCCGCCACCCGAGCTGCTTTACACGCTTCTTGACATGAACTCGCTCTGTCACGGCTCGTGTGATGATCTCCCTTCTTCGCGAATCATCGAATGATGGGCTCCCGAGGAACGTGCGTGATGACCTCGGGCCGACCGCTGGTGACGATGGCCTGCTCGCCCAGCGACATCGTCAACCCCGTCTCGTGGTCGACCAGGATCATGTGCGTGAAGAAGCACATGTTCTCTTGGAGCACGAGGGGATTGCCGGCGAAGATCTGAGGCTGCTCCATCCAGGTCGGCGGCCAGGTGGCGCCCATGGTGTAGCCGCACGCGGGGAGCAGCGCATGCTCGTAGCCGTGCTTGGCGAACACCCGGCGGTGCGCCTCGAAGAGCTCGCCCACCGGTGTGCCCGCCCGCATGACGGCCTGGACCGCGTCGAGCGCCTCGACGCAGGCCGCGTGCATCTTGCGATGCTGAGGGTCGATGGTCGGGCCGGTCAGCACCACGAACATCTCGGCCGCGTGGTAGTGGCGGTAGCCGCAGCCGATCTCGAACGTCACCTGGTCGTTCTCCCCGATGCGCTTGCGGCCCGTGGTGTAGCGCACGTTCAGGGCCGCGTCGCCGTTGCCGATCGGCGGCCGATGGGCGGGCGGATCCCCGTCGTTCGCGAAGATCGCGTGGTAGATCTTTCCGATCACCTCGCCTTCAAACCCTCCCGGGTGCGTGGCGTCGACGGCAACCTCGCGGACCTTGTCCATGATCTGGCCCGCCCGCCGCAGGTACTCGAGCTCCCGGGAGCTCTTGATCAGGCGCAGCTCGCGCACGAAGTCCGGCGCCGTGACCAGCTCGCAGCTCCCGTCCAGGGCGTCCCGGATCTCCGCGTACAGGCGCGGCGTGAGCCCCATCGTGTCGACCTGGATCCCGATCCGGCGGCCGTTCATCCCGTGGCTCTCGAGCATCTCGCGGATCGCCTGGCCCTTCGGGTTGCTCTGGCGATCCACCCAGACGCGGACGTCCTCGCAGGTCGACGAGTACGCGATGTTCGCGAGATCGGCGGGACGCGTCACGTGCGTCAGCTCTCCATTCGCGCCGATGAACATGCAGTGGAAGATGCAGAAGCCGTCCGTGTCCAGGCCGCACAGCCAGTACATGTCCTCGATCTTGAAGAGAAGCAGGCCGTCCAGCCCGAGCTCGGCGAGCTTGCGGCGGACCTGGGCCTGACGCCGGACGAACTCCTCGCGCGTGAAGTGGATGTATGGCTTCGCCATGGTCCGAAAGCCTCTCTCCGTGGCGCCGGCTACGGCCGGCGCGTCACGGTCCGGTCCGAAAGCGCGGCGCGGCTCGGACGAGCGTCGCGGCGCCCAGCGCCAGCGTGCCCTCGTCGGAAGGCAAAATCGTCGCTCGAGGTCCACGGCTCGATCGCCAGGATGGCGTCCGGCCCGGTGACGTCGGCGGCGGCCTTCGCGACCAGCCTCACCATCCCGGCGTCGTTCACGAGCACTGGCTCTCCCCGGCGAATCTCCACGGCCGCCCGGCCCCGTGGCCGCTCGCCAGGGCGCTGGCGAGCTCCCGCACACGCTCCTGCGCGAGGTGATGCAAGCCCGGTGATGACGTCGACGCCCTCGTGCGGCCTGGCCCCGTGACTGGCCTTAGTTCCTAGAAGCGGGCGATCCAGGGATTACAGGCAGCTTGAGGGCTGAAGGAGAATCTGTGACCAAAGCGGGTCGTTGCCTCGGATGATGTTATTTGCAGGGTTCGTGGTTGTCGCCTGTGCTCCCGTGAGTAATATTCGCACAGCCGCTCCTCAGGCGACAGAAACCGATAGCCGTGAGCTACGACTCATGACTTTCAACATACGCGTCGGATATGGAGTGGGGGATCCTGACGCTGACGTGTACGGCCGACTCAGAAACACTGGCATGGAGCGACGGCAACGACCGGCATGACGCTTATCCTGTTCTTTCCGTTTAACCCATCCAGGTGTTCGGAGGAGCGGCGGCGGCCGTTCGTCAGGCGCACTGGGCCCTGACTCCGAAAGACACTGGTTCTCGAGAAAGGTTCGCCAGGTCTGCGATGGCGGCTTCCGATGGCGGACGACGTACTTGGACACTGTTGCCTGGGAAATCTCGATACCCAGCTTCTGGAGTTCCCCGTGAATCCGGGGCGCGCCCCAGAGGGCGTTGGTCTTGGACATCTGTCGGATGAGCGCGCGGACCTCCGGGGCGACGGCCGGACGGCCGGGCCCGTTCCGGCGGCTCTTCCAGGTCCAGAAGAGCTTGAAGCCGCTCCGATGCCACCGGATCACGGTCTCGGGTTTCACCAAAGAAAGGGCGTCAGCCCAGCCGCTCCACAGTCGGGACAGCAGGACCCAGAATAGCCGGTCGGAGCGCCGCAAGCATGGACGCCGGGCGGCGCGCTGGAGGACGGCCAGTTGGTGCCGCAGCGCGAGGTTTTCGAGGACCAGGGCGCGGTGGGTCGTGATCCCGAGGAGGCCGATGAGGATGAGGGTGATCATGCCGGCCATCATCGATCAGACCGGTCGAAAGTCAACGAATGCGTGGCGTCCCCATCACGGACTCGGCCAGCGTGCGCCGTGCGGATCAGCTCCGACGGCCCCGCCCAACCCGACGGACCGGATCATCGCGCAGCCGGTGCTCGGGGCCTGCATCATGTCTATCAGCATGCAGCCTGATGGTCGGTTGGAGTTCTTGCGCCCTACAGGATCACGCCCCGTGGCGCGCCGCTTGGGCCTTCTTGATGTTGCGCTGCTGCGCTCGGCGTTGCGCGAGGGTCGGCTTCTCCGCTTCGGGGACGTTGGGTCTGGGCTTGGCTTGAAAGCGGTCGCCCGTGACGTGCACCGGCTCCGACCCTAGGGACTCCAAGACCTCTCGCGCGTCGCTGGTGTCGGGAATGAGTTTGCCGTCCTCGACGTGCGCTTGCTCCTTGCTGATGAGCCATTTTTGATCGTCCCAGGAACCGCTAGCGCGCTTGCCCGCGACCCGCTCGATCCCACCCTTCTTCCCGACATCATGCGTGCGAAAGGTCCTGAACTGTCCTTTCGGTCTCACTTCAACGTGATAGTACTCGCCCTCTCCGGTGGAGCCGGGTCTTGCGCGCTCCGTGCCTTCCGGCTGAGCGTGTGCGCGAGCCGTCGATGACATGCTGCGCCACGTCCCTTGAGCCTTCTTGATGTTACTCTTGGCCGCCTGACGTTGTCTCGCGGTGGTCATCGTGTGTCTCCTTCGTGAGCTGGTTCCGGGGCCGCGTGCCGCAGCTTGGAGCTCGTGGCGGGCCAGCCCCGCTGGGCGCCCTCGCGAGCGCGCGCACCTTGACAGTCGCGGGCGGACCGAAGCCCGAGCGGCGTGCATTCGAGAGAGGCTTGGAGGCTGAGCTCTCCGAAGCTCCTAGCGGCTGTCCGTGGCGTCACGCTCGAGTTCCCAGGGGCGCTGATCGCGGTCGCGCAGAAGCTCTTGCGAGGTGCGCACCTCGGCGTCGGGCGCCTGCTCCACGCCGAGCGCCCGGCCGATCTCCGTCCACATTCATAGGGATCTCCCTCGTTACGGTTGAGCGCAAGGAGGGTGCCAGTGGAGGAGACCTTCGTGCGCGAAGCGGAGCAATCGTGAACGAACAAGCCAGCCCGCGCTTTGTTCGGAGTGCCCACGCCGCGACCGCTCTCCCGCCCATCTGATCCACGCTGACCCCCCTCCCTCCGTCCTCGACCTCCGGGAGTCTTTCACAGGGCCGGCCAGAAGGAAAGGGCCGTGGATCGAGTTCTTGCGCCCTACAGCCTGCCAAGGCTTGACCGCCTTCGATGCTGTGGTTACATTGTGATCACGTCGTCCAGGAGGAGGTGGTGGTCTGCCATGAAGGCCCGGTTGGTGCGGATCGGAAACTCCCGTGGCGTGCGGCTTCCCAAGCCCGTGATCGAGGAAGCGGGCCTGTCCGACGAGGTCGAGCTGCGAGTTCGGAACGGGGCCGTCGTCATCACCGGCGCGAGCCATCCCCGGTCGGGTTGGGCCGAGGCCGCACGTCGGATGGGCGCGCGCGGCGATGATCGTCTCCTGGATGCGCCGACCCCCACTCGCTTCGATGACGAGGCGTGGCGGTGGAGGTAGGGGGCGACGTCGCCCGTGGTGATGTCTTTCTGGTGGAGCTGAGTCCCACTCGTGGGGGCGAGATCCGAAAGACCAGGCCTTGCGTGGTGGTGTCTCCCGACGAGCTGAACGTGTACCTTCGGACGCTCATCGTCGCCCCTGTCCTTCGCCAAAACCCCATCCGGCGCACAAACTGTTGATCTCTCGGCTCTGATCGGGGGACAATCCCGTCCCATGATCACCACGCTGCTTCACGTGCTTCGCCTCTTCCCGTTCCTCCGCGGCGGCCACCGTCAGCTCGCCCTCGAGAACCTTGCCTTGCGCCAGCAGCTCGCCGTGTACAAGCGAACCGCCAAGCGGCCGAAGCTGCGCAGCGGCGAGCGGCTCTTCTGGGTGTGCCTGTCCAAGGTGTGGACGGGGTGGAAAGCGGCCCTCGTGATCGTGGCGCCCGACACTGTCCTGCGTTGGCAGCGGCGCCGCTTTCGCGAGCACTGGGCCAAGCTCTCCGACCGGTCCACCGGGGGCCGCCCGCCCGTCAACGCCGAGATCAAGGCTTTGGTCACACGCTTGGCCGCGGCGAATCCTCTCTGGGGAGCCCCGCGAATCCATGGCGAGCTCCTCAAGCTCGGCATCCACGTGGCCGAGCGCACCGTCTCCCGGCTGCTCCCGAAGCGGCGCATCCCGCCGTCCCAGACCTGGCGGACGTTCCTCGCCAACCACGTCCGGGACCTGGTCTCGATCGACTTCTTCACGGTCCCCAGCGCAGGCCTGCGAGTGCTTTTCGTCCTCTTCGTGCTCGTTCACCATCGCCGGCGAGTCCTCCACTTCAACGTGACCGAGCACCCCACCGCGCACTGGACGGCCCAGCAGATCGTGGAGGCCTTCCCGAACGACACTGCGCCACCCTATCTTCTCCGCGATCGCGACCGGGTCTATGGCGAGCACTTCCGGCATCGTGTGAAGGGCATGCACATCACGGAAGTCCTTACGGCGTCCCGCAGTCCTTGGCAGAATCCTTTCGCGGAGCGCCTTATTGGCTCAATCCGGCGCGAGTGTCTCGATCACGTCCTCATCCTTGGCGACCGGCACTTGCGGCGCATGCTGACCGCGTACTTCGCGTACTACCACCGCGCGCGAACTCATCTGTCGCTCGACAAGGATGCGCCTAACGCGAGACCCATCCAGCGGCCCGGGGTGGGCCCGATCACGGCGATTTCCGAAGTCGGAGGGCTGCACCATCGATACCTCCGGCGCGCGGCATAACCAGCCTCACCCAGCCGGCCACCGCCCCCACCGCGCTACGCCATACCTTCTCCTCAGTCAGGACACTCCGCCCTGGGCTGAACTCCCCCGTTCCGCGGCGCTTGGGTGGCCCGAGGATGCCCATGGGAGCCAGGACTATCGGAAGAGTGGAAGAGCAGCCTTCTTCGGAGGTGGTTTTGGCGAAGCACAAGTTCGTGCAGGCCTACAATGCGCAGGCCGCGGTGGATGGCCATGCCCAAGTGATTGTGGCCTGCGGCGTCACGCAAGAGGCGGCGGACGTCCGGCAGTTCGTGCCGATGCTGCACCAAGTGGCGGCACACATGGGACAGCTGCCCACGCACGTGACGGCGGACGCCGGGTACTTCAGCGAGGCCAATCTTACCGTGTCGGAGTTCGCCGGGATCGACATGTACGTGCCCCCGGATCGGCATCCGCATGGCCGCGAGGCACCGACCGGGCGCAGCCGGCAAGGGCCCCTCAGCGAGACGATGCGGAGCAAGCTCCAGACCGTAACCGGCCGAGCGGTCTACGCGCGGCGCAAGACGATCCCCGAGCCGGTGTTCGGGCAGATCAAGTCAGGGGCGCGGCTTTCGTCGGTTCGGGCTGCGCGGCATCCGGAAGGTCCAGGGGGAGTGGGCCCGCATCTGCCTCACGCACAACCTCCTCAAGCTGTTTCGGACCCACCGCGCCGCCCCGGGATGACCCGCACCGGCCCCGCGCCATGATCGTCCGGACTTCCCAAGCGACCGCGAGCTTCCCCCAGCCACCGTCGCTGGGGTCGGCGGCCCTCCTGGATCGCGCGACCGCCATGGCTATCGTGGTTACTCCGACAGGCTCCTAGTACTACTGTGTCACGAATTTACGGCGGAGGCGAGTACCATGCCAGCATCGCGGCATGGCCGACACACCGGACCCCGCGCCCGCCGGTTCCGTGAGTACGTCGAGCGGTTGACCGTGGCCTTGGGGCACGCCGATCGCCGCGAGCCGATGCGCGCCTACCTCACCGGGCTGTGCCTGCCGGGCGAGCGGAAGAGCATCGAGCCGATGGCCGCCCGGGTCGATCCGCGGCATGTCCGCGCGCGGCACCAGTCGATGCATCACTTTGTGGCCAATGCGCCGTGGGACGGGCTGGCCGTCCTGCGCGTCGCCCGCGACTGGGTGCTGGAGCCGATGGCGCGGCACGGTCCGGTGGCCGCCTGGATCGTGGACGACACCGCGTATCCCAAGAAGGGTCGCCACTCGGTCGGCGTGGCCCGCCAGTACTGCGGTCCCTTGGGCAAACAGGACAACTGCCAGGTGGCCGTGAGCGTGTCGCTGGCGAACGAGGCGGTCAGTCTGCCGGTCGCCTCTCGACTCTACCTGCCGGAGAGCTGGGCGCAGGATCGGCGGCGACGCCGGGCCGCGGGGGTCCGGCCGCCGTGGAGTTCCAGCCCAAGTGGCAGCTTGCCCTGGCCCAGATCCGGACGCTGCAGGCAGAGGGTATGCCGCCGGCGCCGGTCGTGGCGGATGCCGGCTACGGCGACACCACCGAGTTTCGGGAAGCTCTGACCGCCGCGGGCTTGGCCTACGTGGTCGGGGTCAAAGGGGAGACGACGGTGTGGCGCCCCGGCCAGGCCCCTCGCCGCCGCAGCCGTGGCGGGGCGGCCGCGGCCGCCCGTCGATCCGTGTGCGACGAACCGCCCGGCCTCAGCCGGTGAGCCTCAAGCGCCTGGCGGCGGAACTGCCCGCCTCCGCGTGGCAGACCGTGATGTGGCGCGAGGGGACGCGCGGGGCGATGCGCTCCCGCTTTGCCCGGCTCCGGTCCGACCCGCGCACCGCGACGAGTCACGGTGGGAACCCCGCCCGGAGGAGTGGCTGTTGATGGAATGGCCTCGCGGGGAATCGGCACCCGCGAAATACTGGCTCTCGACCCTGCCCGCGCCGATCGCGATCACCGAGCTCGTCCGCCTCGCCAAGCTCCGCTGGCGGATCAAGCGGGTATCAAGAGCTCAAGGACGAGCTGGGCCTGGATCACTTCGAGGGACGGGGCTGGCGCGGCTTCCATCATCACGGCACCCTCTGTATAGCGGCATATGCCTTCCTGGCGGCCGAGCGCGCGACCCTTTCCCCCCCTCAGTCTCTGGCCTTCCTCCGCCCCGCTCGCCTTCCCACCGCCTTCAAGCCGCGGGGCGCTCCCGGTGCGGCCTGAGCGCCATGTGCCAACCTCGATCGCCACGATGTACCAGCGGCTCGCCCGCTCCCTACTCCAATCGTCAGCCTTGCACCTGGTGTGGACACGACCCCGTGGCCCGTCGATGATTCGTGACACAGTAGTACTAGGCCCGCGAGATCATTCTACGCGGCGGGCCGGTTCTCACCCACGTCTCCCCGAGTCCGCCCCGGCCCGCGCTGGCCCTTGCCGGACCGGCCTGCCGCGCGCTAGAGTCGGGCCACCCTGGAATGAGCCCGCTGGGCTCACAGCGTGGCCGGGGAGGGGGGCATGAAACAGGCTTTCGCCCGCCTAGGTTCGTACCACTACCAAGTCCTGGTCACCAACCGGATTCAGGATGAATTCTTGTGCCTGGTCATCACGCTGTCGCCACATTGTGACCGTTAGCCCCAAGCGCGGAAAGGAGGAACAAAATGAGGCTGCCTAGACTCTCTGCGGGAACCGTCAGACATGCGCTCAACTTATCCATAAGGAGACGTGCAATGAACGTTCCTAACATGCCTGGATTCACCGCTGAAGCGAGCATCTACAGGACTAGAAGTTACCGTGAGATGCGAGTTGATGGAGTGAGGGACGCATTTGAAGCCGTCGAAGCCCAAGCCATGCCAGTCATCGAAGTTTTAGATTTTCACTTCCAGACTCCATGGTTTAATTGCGGCTGTTCTACGGAAACTGGTAATTGTTATTGCACGAAAGTTATTACGGCCTGAATCCAAACGCCCCCAAGGACGTCCCTTTTTACAAGGGCACAATACCGAGCCGCGGGGTGTCCGCAGCCCCGGGTCGCCATCTTGCGCAGCGGGCGCTCGGCGCGACGGCGGCGAGAAGGAATCCTGATTCGGCGCCTACAGGGCCTCCTCGTTTCCGGCTCCTCCCAAGGGTTGAAACCCAGATCCCCAACCAACTTGCCGGCCCCGGACCTAGGGCCGGCCCCCGGTTGATTCCTCTGGGGGAATGAACCATCGGCGGCCGATTTCCCTGGTCTGACCGCGTGATCGGCCGGCCGGTTTCCTGGCGGCGGCGGTCGCCGGTTGGTCGGACGATGGCGGCCAAGGCCAGAGAGAGTGCGCGACCGACGGGCTAGGGCGAGGGCGGTTACCATGGGGCGCGAAGATAGAGATCAAATCCTCAGAAAATCCTCAGGTTACTCGCCCACGATACGAGTGAGTGGGATTCTCGCAGGCAAGTAGCCTGGAGAGAAAGGCAGGGGAGACCGCTCCGATGACGAGGGGGTCGGCCATGGAAGGACTGGCCGTCACACAAGTCACACAGGCCCAGAGACCTTGAAACGCCCGACGCTAATGGGTAAGGAGGAATGGCGATGACGAAACAGATGCGCATGCTGCCCGGTCTTCTGGTGATCATGGTCGCGCTGATCGTGGGGGCCGCTGGTCCGGAGGCGTGGGCCCAAGAGTTCGAGGCGAAGATCTTCTTCGAGTTCAACTCGGCGGGTCCTGGCGATCTGGGTGTTCATGTCTTCCTCGATGGAGACGCCTGGAAGAAGCTCGAGATCGTCAGCCCGATAGGGAAAACGATCCTCGATGTCGCGAGCAAGGGGAGCATCAAGGAGACCGGGCTAACCGAGCTGTTCTTCGAGGGCGAGGAGCCATCGCTCGAGGATGTCCCGGTCGACGAGTTCCTGGCCCGGTTCCCGGCGGGGCCCTATCGGTTCGTGTTCAGGCCGCTCGAGGGAGACAAAAAGGTCGAGGTCGTGGCGACGCTCTCGCACGCTGTTCCTGCCGCGCCCTCTCTTCTCCCCGTGGAGCTGTCCGGCAACTCCCTCGTCATCAAGTGGGCCGCCGTTCCGGGCGCACCGCCAGGCTTTCCAGCTTTGCCCGCCCCCCAAGTCGTCGGCTATCAGGTCATCGTCGGCTCGTTTCAGGTCACCCTGCCGGTCACGGCGACGAGCGTGACGGTTCCGCCTGAATTCGTCGTATCCCTCGAGTCCGGGGAGCACGGATTCGAGGTACTGGCGATCGAGGCCAGCGGGAACCAGACGATCACGGAGGGCTCCTTCACATTGCCCTAGTGCTCGGGCGTACATCCCCGAGCCGACGCCGTCCGAATCCCAGCCACGGACGAGTCAGCGGGCGACCCCCCTCGACGAGTTATAGACTTGCCGAGGGGCATCCCGCTCGGGCAGGCTTACGAGACCCTTTTCGCCTCTCTAGGCCGCCAGGAGGCCCCGGAACTCCCGGGTAAAGCGGGCAGGTCCCCTCGGGGACACCACGCCGTGCGAGTGTTCCGCTGACCATGCGAGGCACGGTCCGCGCCCGCGTCGCGTAGCCCGTCCACGCGCCGAATGCCAACGCCCAAGCGGAGCCTTCGTGCGCGCGATCCGAGAGGAGTGCCTCAGTCGTCTGATTCTGTTCGGTGAGCGTCGTCTGCTCCGCGCCCTCGACGAGTTCGTCGCTCACTATCATCGAGAACGGAATCACCAAGCGCTCGGCAATGAATTGATCACCCCGGCAACCGCTGCCACTGGCGGGATCCGGGTTCGCTGCCGAGACCGGCTGGGCGGGCTGTTACGGTACCACCACCGCGCGGCCTGAGCCCGAGCATGGGATGAGTTTTCGCACACTACGGGCTCGGCTAGCGGGCGCCGTGCGGATCAGCTCCGACAGCCCCGTCCAACCCGATGGGCCGGATCATCGGGCAGCCGGTGTTTGGGGGCCTGCATCATGTGTATCACCATGCAGTCTGATGGTCGGATGGAGTTGTTGCGCCCTACAGGGGACGCCGTCCAACACGTCCCACTACGCCAATGAAGCCGGGTGAGATCGTTGCTCAGCGACGGAGGGCGCTGAGGTTCACCTGACCCGAATCCTGGAGGAAACCCTCGATCGTGGCCAGCGACGTGACGTAGGTCTCGCCGGGGACCGGCACGTCGATGTACTGGAGCGTCGGCTTCTGACCGAAGGGCACCCGCGCTGTGCCATAACCCTCGATCAGGCCGACGAGCCGGCCGCTGAGGGCATCGAATACTCCGCCCCCGCTCATTCCATAGGCCACCGACGCATCGACCACCATCGACGCCCCGGCGAGGAGGTTGCCCTGCTCGTCGAAATTCACCTCGCTGACCATACCGCTGATCAGACGGATCTGCCGGCCCCACGGGAACCCGACGATCCAGATCCGATCGCCGAGCGCAGGCGGGTGGCCGAGCGGGGCCGGGAGGCAGCGGGGGGCCTTCACGCGCAGGAGCGCGAGATCGACGTCGGCGGCCTCACGCCGTGCGATGAGCTGAGCGCGCACCTTCGTGGCCGCCCCGTGGTGGCGATCGAGCAGCACGTACGTCTCGTTCTCGTCGCCCGGATTCACGCCGGCGAACGTGTGGCCGCTCGAGAGGACCAGGCACTCCGATCCCGCGCCGTCCGGCGTCGCGAAGATGACGACACCCGAGCCGGTCCGGAATCGGTCGCCGCTTCGCTCGAGTACCACCTGGACCGAGGACTCCAGGACCTGCTGGATCACTTCCTTCTCCCCCGATCTCGCCGGTGGCCGGGCGTTCGGGGAGTTTGCGCTCGGGGGACTTGGCGGGCGACCGGTGACGCAGCCCGCGGCGAGCGGCAGGATGACCCCCCACATTGTCGCGGCGCGCACGAATCCCCCCGACATGTCGGCCTCCCCGGTCGAGCCTTCGAGATCCTAACGCGGCCTGGGGGCAATACTCCAGTATCCGTCTCGAGCGGCCCCGCCCCGCCGGACTTCCGGGCATGTCCCGGGTCGACCGACCGGATCGTCGCAGCCGGCCCCCCGGCACGACCCACCGCGACTCCAGCTTGCCCTAAGGGGTGGCACGCGGCTTGCCCGGGAAGGCGCGGGGAGGCTTGCTCAGTCGTCGGACCGGGACCGGACAATAGCGTTCGGCCCTACCGTGGAAGCTCAAGGTCGGAGGGTTGCCCCTGACTGGCTGCCGGTTCGTGCTGTCCGCCGTCCTCGCGCTGTCGCTCGTCGGGTGTGTGACGCGCCAGTTCGTTCGCGCGGAGATCACGCGAAGCGAGGCCGCGCTCAGGCCGACTGTCGAGCGGCTTGCCAGGGACCTCCGGGAGCACCAGACCGAGATGCGGGAGATCGCCGTCCAAGTGGCAGACGCGGCGCGCGGCGGCGAGGAGGCGACCCGCGCGGCGATCGAGGCGCTCGGCGTGGCGGACGTGGCGGCCGGCCGCGCGGCCGAGGCGGTCGACCAGGCGACCATCGCCCTGACGCGAGCCGACGAGGCCTCAATCGCGGGGGAGCAGGCTCTCGCCGAGGCGGAAGGGACCGCCGAGCAACTGGCCCGGCTCTGGCGTGGCCGCGTGAGACTGGCGGTTGTCGAGGCGATCGTACTGCAATTCCGGGTGGACGAGTGGGTTCTCGACGATCAGGCCCGCGGGACGCTGCTCGACATCGCGAAGCGGCTCCGGGAGAATCCGGCGCTCGTCGTGGAGCTCGAGGGGTACGCCGACAGCGTGGGAGCGCCGCCGTACAACCTTCGCCTCAGCCAGCTTCGAGCCGAGGCGGTCGGTCGCTTTCTGGCAGAGCAGGGCGTCGAGATCCGTCGTCTCCAGGCCACCGGTCTGGGTACTGCCCGTCCGGTCGCGGATAACGCGACCGCCGATGGTCGACGTCAAAACCGCCGCGTCGTCCTCAGGCTTCTCGATCCGTCCTGACGCTACCGCCCGGCGCCGGAAGGACGGGCGCCGGGCGGTGGCTGTTGCCGGCCGTGCTTACTTCGAAACCTGCAGGTTGGTGAGGATCTTCTGGCCGTCCTTCTCTTCGTACGAGGCCTTCACCTCGGCCCCGGGCTTGAGGTCGGCCTTACTGAACCGAACCGACGCGGGGATCATGAGCTTGGTCCCATCGTCGAGGGTCACGCTCTTTCCCGTCGGGTCGACGGTCATGACCTTGCCCTCGATCGTCTTCTCGGTCCCCGTCTGGGCGGTTGCCACGGGAGCCAACGCGAGGGCGGTGAGCATGGCGACGGCCAGCAGACTCGCGAGCACTGCCTTCATACGCCTCTACCTCCTGTCTGGTTGGTGACTTGTGCGGGCGTATCGGACGCCCGCACGCTATTCAGGCAAGGGACATGCCACGCGAACACTCGGACGCCCGCCCGTCATTTACCCGACCCCACGCGCAGCCTCGTCCCAACGTGTGCGGGGAGCCCGGGAGGCTCTCCTTCGACTCGTGTAATGATCACCGTGTAGGAGTTCTCCGGTTCGGACTGGGAATCCCACCGACGCGCGTGTCTCAGAGATCTCGGGGACGCTGCGCGAGATCAGCACGCGCTCATAGGTCACGTTATAAGGCGCGGACGCATCACGGGGCTCGGCGCCCAACGTGGCGGACACGCGACACGCCGTCACGGTCCGCGCCGCCCGGGCGGCCGACTGCATCGACGACGATGATCGGCGAAGGCGAAGCTGCTCCGAGCCTGTCGGGCGTTTCGCCGATAGCGTCGCATCCGATGAAGGGCGAACGGCGATCTCGACTTGGAAGCTCCGTCTTCGGTCTCACGGGCTCCCACGGCCCGAATCAAGAGGCCGTCTCCGACCGGATAGGCCGCAAAAGCAGAAAACGAATCGGGATGCTCTTCGTGGCTGCCGGCCGCCCCGCCGTCGTGAAGGCGCCCGGGGCGGGCAATGCGCCTCACCCCGGGCGTTCCGCAGGAGACGGTTTCCTGCGGCGGACTCGGATCGCTACTGGGTCGGGGCGCTGCCGGGCTTTGCGCCCGGTGCCGTCCGGGACGGGGTTGCGGACTCCAACTTCTCCGCCGTCACGTCGATCATCTCTGCGACGTTCTTGCCGTCGCGGACCTCGTAGGAGGCCTTGACCTTGGCCCCCTCCTTGATCTCGGTGAGCGAGGCCGGTTGACCCTGGACCCGAATCTGGGTTCCGTCATCCACCTGGAGGGTCCTTCCAAAGAAACCGAAGAACCCGGTGGACACCCCCACCGTCTTGCCCAGCGCGTCCACCTTGCTGACCGTCCCCTCGATCTGCTGCTCCTTGGGAATTTCCGGAGCCGGCGCCGATCGCGGGGCTGTCATCGGCTGCTGAGGACTCGGCGGCGGCGGCTGCTGGGCCCCGACGGATGAGGCGACCAGCATCGCGATCCCCACCAGCATTACCAGATTGAGCGCCATCCTGTGTCGCATGCGTTACCTCCTTGACACCTGTCGCGCTTGTCGTGTCCGCGACACGCTGTCGACCCTCCCGGGTCTCCGGCCCGTGGTCGCCGCGCCCTTACCGGGCGCGTTTCCCAGCGCGAGAGGCATCAAGGCCTAACGGTGTTCAACCCTCGTGCCAGTCCAGACGTGGTCCGAAGCCCAGCCGGCCATTTACACTCCCGCCCCTGGCGACTCTGGAATCGTCATATGCTGGCCGGGCGGCCCAGCCGTCGCGGGCACGGGGCCGATGCGCGCAAGCCGACACGCGTTGAAGTCGGCGAGACCGCGACGTGACGACAGGAACAGGACGAGCGGTAGAATCCCGCGGAAGCTCACCGTACAAAGGCGCTCGAATCCCGTTGGGGCCCTGAGCGTTCTTGGTTAGGGTGCGAGCGCAATGACTTCGAAATCTGTCTCCAAAGGGCTCACAGTCTCACAGGCGCTTCCCGTTCCGGATTCAAGCGGCCAGGACCCCTCGGAACTCGCGGGTAAAGCGTCCATGGCCCGTCGGGGACACACCCGCTTTAGGTTGACCGTGCCGCTCCAGGGACGGGTGCGCGCGGCGTAGTCGTCCCCGCGCCGCATCGTGGGCGCGGCGACCGTGCCGCCTGCGAGGCAGTGGCTCCTCGTGACGCTCGGCCGTGCCGCCTCCGGCCCTCTCCCTCCACGTCAGGTGATTCTGAGTGTTGAGCAGCAGGACCCAGAAGTCCTCCTTCGATGGCTCGACCAAATCCCGCAGCAGGATTGGAGAAAGGAGGGTGGCAGAGCGGCAGATCGCGGCACGGCCCGCAACCTATCCCTAACCGTCGAGTGCGTTTCCGTGGAGCGCCACGTAGAGGGAACCGGGACCTTGCGCACGATGCGTGAGTCAGGGTGCCCGTGTCGACGCCGCGCTGGCCCGCAAGTTCCTCGGTGAGGGTCTCTCTCCGCATAGCCCTGAGCCCAACGTCGCGTCTGGTGACGTACGTACGCCGCCAGAGGCCGTTCTGTGCGCGGTCTGCCGCCGCCCCCTGACGGGCCGCCGGCCGCAGCGCGTCTGCTCCACCCGGTGTCGCATCATCGGCTGGCGGGCGCTACGCGCCCAGAAGACCGCCGCCACGCTCGCCCGGCTCCAGACGGAGAATGTCGCCCTGCGCCGGCGCGTGGTCGAGCTGGAGCGCCTGGTCGGGCAGCTCAAGCGGCGCCTACGGCCGACGGCATAGCGCCGGCGTCGCCTCGCGCGGTCGACGCCAATTGGTAGCTGGAATCGGTGGAGTACGGCGCGGATCTATGGCGTGCTCGGGGTCTTCAATGATTACCGGGTGCAATATCAGGTCCGAGCCTGAAAGCGCGCCCAGCGTGATAGGCCGCATAACCCTTGGCATGAAGCCTGCGTGAGAGCGGCGTACGGGAAACCCGTGCGCGCCGTTCCATCGGGCAGGGGCTGGAGACGGGCTCACCGAGTACCGCGCCAGCCCTCGACCCTACAGCTAGCGCTCGCCGCGTGCGGCCGCGCGCCGCGCTTCGTCCTGGACGCAACCGTCTCGCAGCAGGGAGCGCGACGAGGCGGTCTGCCGAAGGTATGCTCTCGACTCCGCGTCCCGCACTCTCGGGTCCCCGGTCTTCAACGTCAGCATCAAGATCTCAAAGGTCGCATTCACGGAATGCGTGCTCGCAACGCGAGCTAGTATCGGAATTCTGATCTCGTGGGGACCTACCGGGCCGGTACCTTCATGGGCACCGGCTCTCTCGGGAGACCCACGACCCCGAGCGGCGGTCGATCCCCACTCGCGCGGGACCAGGGATTGCGTATCGCTGCACCGCTCGGACCGTCAAACGATTGGCATCATGAGCGCTTGGTTGGCAGGATACCGACCCGCGCACAGCAGGTGCCCAGTCCCCCATCGAGACTCCGATCAGGCGGATCGACTCGTAGCGCGCCCGAGTAGGGCTGATCACCGCCTGGCGGAGACGCTCCAGCACCGTCCGAGCAGCGTAGTACCCGAGATGCGCGTCCACCAGGAGTATGTCGACCGCGCGCCCGGTCTCCCGAACCGCTTGCAGAAAGCCATGCGCTTGATAGTCCTCGACGACGTCGAAGACTCCAGGCAGGAAGACCAGCAGTTCACGAGCCTCGTGGACATACTGGTCCTCGCGCACCGCGAGCGGCAGGGCTCTCGGCAATCGCGTGGCCTTGCCCACCGTCCGCATCCCGGGGTATGGTGGCGGACAGTGGTCAGCGGCTCACGGTTCGCCGCTCGAGTTCGAATCCTCGCACGAGGAGACGGCACACGAAGGCTGGATGGACCTGCCATGATTCTCTCGTCAAGTAACGTCCGAGATCCGGCAGCCTCTCCCGAGGGGTACGGCGGCCCCGGGCGCTTCCCCACGCGCGTCGTTCTGGATCGGGCCCGCCTCAGCCGACGGCTTGCGCGAAGCTTGGCCCTCATGCTCTCGGTTGCCGTACTGCTCGTTCCCGCCATCCTGCCACAGTCGGTCCTGCTTGAAGAGGCGGCCTTCGCCAAAGACAAGGGAGGCGGCGGCCAGGGCGGCGGCAGTGCGGACAAGGGCGGCAGCGCCCAGGGTGGCGGCAGTGCGGACAAGGGCGGCAGCGCCCAGGGCGGCGGCAGCGCGGACAAGGGCGGCAGCGCCCAGGGCGGTGGCAGTGCGGACAAGGGCGGCAGCGCCCAGGGCGGTGGCAGTGCGGACAAGGGCGGCAGCGCCCAGGGCGGCGGCAGTGCGGACAAGGGCGGCAGCGCCCAGGGTGGCGGCAGTGCGGACAAGGGCGGCAGCGCCCAGAGCGGCGGCAGCGCGGACAAGGGCGGCAGCGCCCAGGGCGGTGGCAGTGCGGACAAGGGCGGCAGTCAGGGCAGCAATGACCGGAGCGCCGCGGGAAAGACCGGCGGGCGAGGCGCTAGCAGCGGGAGCGATCGTCCCAGTGGTGTGACCGGCCCAGCGTCAGCGCCTGCGCGCGAATCGATACAGCTCGACAGTGCGCGCACCACGACGGGGCCTCCAGTGGATGGTCGAGCCCCGGCGCATCAGGGGGCACCCGCCGGGGGTGAGACGAACTCGGGCGCGAACGGGGCGCCGGAGCGTGATCTCGAGGCGGAGACCGCGGCGCGCACGGCGAGGGCTCACGCCCAGCGTGCGGCGAAGGCGGCCGAGGACGCCGCTGAGACCGCCAGGCAGCGCGCGGAGGACGTAGTCCCTCCTGCCGGAGCTCCGATCCGGGCGCTCACCGTCGAGGCCGCACGGGACGCGGCGCGGGCGGCGGCTGACGCCGCGTGGCGGGCTTCACAGGAGGCCGCGCAGGCGGAGACCGCGGCGCAGATGGCGATCGGAGGGGGAGGTCAGGCCCGGCACACTGCTGTCACGGCCAGCGCCCGCGCCGAGGATGCCGCCTTGCAAGCCCTCGAGGCGGCCGAGGAAAGCAAGGATCGCCCTCGGTGGATCGCGCCTGCCATGGCGGCGCCGCCGCCTGAAATGACCGGGTTCTTCGCAGGCTGGCGTCGAGCGACTCGGTCGCAGTCCGTCTTCGTCGAGGGCAAGGCACGCTACTCGGCCGAGGACTATCGCGGCGCGCGCGAGCGCTTCAGCGAAGCGGTGATGCTCGAGCCCGACCACGACGAGGCGCGCGCCCTGCTCGGCTGGGCGGAATACTTCGACGGAGACCACTCCGCGGCGACGATCACCTTCAAGACGCTCCTGCGCCGCCAGCCGGCCTGGGAAGGGCTTTACGATGGGCTCGGCTGGAGCCGGCTGCGCGCCGGGCGCCCGCGCCTCGCCCGCGAGGCGTACCGCGCGGCGCTCGCGATCGAGCCCGAGTACCTCGACGCGCTCATCGGCCTCGGATCGGCCGAGTTCGAGCTCAGGCGGTTCGCCGAGGCCTTACCACCGCTGACAACCGCGCTGCGTCGGCTAAGACCGCTAGTGGGAGAGGACCCTCCCCAGGCGTCGCGTGTGCAGGCGAAGGTCGCGTGGAGTCTCTATCATCTCGGCCGCTACGAGCAGGCCCTCGTCGCATTCGAGACCGGGGTTCGTGCGGGACGGGATGTCCACCTGTTCCAGGCGGGAATGGGCTGGTGCTACCTTCGACTCCAGCGTGTAGCCGAAGCGCGCGCTGCCTTCGAGCGTGCTCTTACGCTCGAACCCGGTAACCGGGACGCACTCGACGGGCTCCAGCTCACCAGGCGCTGAGCCCGTCCGGGGCCGGAGTGGTGGCGATCACGGCGTCGCATCCTGAGGCCGGGCCACGAGGAAGCCGAGCGTGACCCATGTCTGCGGCGTAGGCCGCCGGCGGTCTCACCGGCGCCGGTCAACCACGGGCGGCCGGGCGGTGCTTCTGCGCTCGCGCTGGCGCCGGTCCCACATCACAGTCACGCTCTCACCGGCCATCGTCGTCAGGCGTTCGTAGAGATCGCGCGCATCGCGCTTCACGACGACCAGCTGGGGCGGCGGGACGGGGTCACCCGGCGCTCCGTGGTCCCCACAGGATCGCCTAACCCTGATCGGCGATTCCCGGGACCGCCAGGCCCTGGAATCGACTGACGTGGTGCGCTGGGCGTCGTTCGGTAGGCGCATCGCGAAGGCACCTTGGAGGGTCTTTTGCTCGGCGCATCGAGGCCGGGGTATCCGCGACCGAGCGGCCGGACGAGTCGCTGGCCTGCGGGAATCGCCGTTCAAGGCTAACTGACCCGCCAAGGCGCGGAGCGTTGAGATCGTGCCCTCTCCGCGTCTGCTCGTCCACACGCCCTGGACCGTCGCACGCCTCCAGGGCCATCGCTTCCTCGCCGGTCTCCGGCTCCAGCCCGACCCAGATGTCCGGCGGCCCGGCGGTGATGACCAAGCGCATGCGATTCGGTCCCCCAACCGAGACTGCAAAGCGAGACACCCTGAGCCCTCGCGACGCCGTCGCCGTCGCGCGAGCCTATCACCGACTACGAGGCGCGCTTCCGCCGGACCGGCCGTTTCTCCGACACGGGTTCCCGCTTTGACTTCCCGGGGGAGACCTTGGCCAGTTCCTTCCGTCCGAGACTCGCTTCGAGCGTTGCCACCAGATCCGTCTCGGCGGTCGGGTCTCGACCTCCACGCGCTGGATCTCCTGACCCGCGATCTTCTGCTCGATCGCCTTCAGGAGGCGCTGCCGGTACTCATCCTCGTACTTCTCGGGTTGAAACTCGGTCTCCGATAGCTCGCTGATGAGCCGCTCGGCGAGCGTCCGTTCCTGATCGCGGATCTTGGGCTCGGCGCCCTGGGCGATCTCGGTTGCGTTATGGACCTCGTCAGCGAAGTAGAGCCGTTGGAGGAGGAGCCCGTCCTGATGCACCCGGATCGCGATAGGAGTCGTCTTGCCGCGCCAGGTGAACGTACCGACGGCGATCCGGCGCGTTCGCTGGAGGGCCTGAGCGAGCACGCGATACCCACGGTCCCCGTTCTTCCCAGCGCCCAAGTAGTACGTGTCCTCGAAGTAGACCGGGTCAATCGCGCGCTCCGGCACGAACGAGTCAATGGCGACCATCGAGGAGGATGCCTGTTCGAGCGCCTTCAACTCTTCCGGCTCGAAGCGCACGGACTCGTCCTTGGCGATCTCGTACCCCTTCACTGTCTCTTCGCGGGGCACGATGAGCAGGTGGAAGGCGACGCCTTGCGAGCTAGTGGCCGTGAAGAGCTGGACCGGGATCACGGCCAAGCCGAGTGTGATATCGAGGTTCTTGAGCGCGCGAGGCATGGTGTTGTAACCAGGGTGGTCTCGCGTTAGGTGTGGATCAATTATAGCTCGGCCAGACGTCGTTGATCAGTGCGTCGCGACAGTGCGTGGCGCCGTACTCCCGCAGCGCCCCGGGCGCCAAGGGCGGGCGGCGGGCGGCGGCGATAGAGGGCGCGCCGCCTTCGGCGGGCCCCCTGCAGCCGCTCGTCACGCGCCTGGCTCAGGCCGTCGCCCGGGCCGGCTCCGCGCCAACTCTGTATACTTCGCCGCCTTGGCGTGGAGGTCGCGGTAGTACTTCGCGTACTCGTCGCCGACCATCACCTTAATAGCCAGCCCGGCCTTCTCTACCTTTTTGACGTGATCGGGGTGCTCCATCGCCTTCTGGAACACGTCCTGCAGTTTCTTCACGACGGGCTCGGGCAGGCCCTTAGGACCCGCGATGCCGCGGGTCGAGGAGGAGATGACGCTAGGAAAGCCGAGCTCGACCGTCGTCGGCACGTCGGGGAGGAACTTGGACCGCTGGGTGTCCATGACCGCAAGCGCGCGGACCTCACGGGACTTCACGCGCTTGACGATGCGGCTCACGTTGTCAAAGGCCACGTCCACGCGCCCGCCCAGGATGGCGGTCTTCATCGGGGCGCCGCCCTCGAAATGGACGATGCGGAAGACGACGCCAGCCGATTCCTCTACCATGAGGATGGCCAGGTGGTCGTCGCTCAAGATTCCGGTAGTGGCCACGCTGATCTTGTTGGGGCGCTTGTTGGCGGCCTCGATCACGTCAATGAGGCTCCTGTATGGGCTATCGGCCTTCACCCAGATGACGCCGGGGTCCAGCACCTGGTTGATGATCGGGGTGAAGGCGTCGAGACCGAACGCCGCCTTCCGCTCCGGATCAAGGATGACCGTGTTGGTGCCCGGCAGATTGATGAAGCCGATGTAGTAGCCGTCGGGCTTCTGTCGGGCTATCTCGGTCCACCCCACCTGGCCGTCGGCGCCAGTCTTGTTGACGACCACGAGGCGCTGGCCCAGCTCCTTCTCGGCGATCGCCGCCACGATCCTGGCGGCCACGTCCGTGCTGCCTCCCGCCGGGTACGCCACCATGAGCCGGACCGGCTTGGTGGGATAGTCGGCCCCCGCCGGAGGCGTCGGCCGACTAACGGGTGGTCCGCTGGGGGTCGTCGCATCTCCCACAACAGGGGCCGGGGTCGATCCGGACTCCGGCCTCGGGTGCTCCGCTGCCTGCTGGGGAGTCTCGTGCCGGGGTAGGGTCGGCACCGGGGCCAGCTGCTCGACCCCGCGTGATTCCGGGCCATCGAGCACGGGCGGAGCGAACCCAAGCTCCGGCGCCGTCGGGACAGGGGGGGGTGGCTCGGGATTGGAGGCAACCATGGGCTCGGAGGTCGCGTCCGAACGACGCGGCTCCTCGGAGCCCGGCAAGATGCGGGTCAACTCGCGATCGAAGCTCAGCCGCTGTGGCTGGAGGATGACCGACAGCCCGATGGCAATCGGCGCAAGGAGTAGTCCCACCGCAGCCACTCGTCCGAGACCGTACGACGTTTTGCGCGTGCGACGGCGTATCGCCGCTTTCCGGGACCGGCGTGTCGTGGCCCCGCCCACGACGACCACCGGTGCAGGCTCGGAGCTCGGCGGAGGAGCCATGCCCAGCTCGGAATGGGCGGGGCATCCTGTGTGGGCGGTTCGATGGGGAGCCACGCACGCGTCGGCGTGACGCCAGGACTGACCGCACGCCTGACAGAGGTGCATGTGCGGTCCCCGTTCGGTTCCCGTTACGGGCACGACGCCCGCCTGGGGAAGGCACCAGGGGCACCAGGCCAGGCGTCCGCCCCGGCACCGCCCCTCGTGAACCCAATCGCCTTTGCACTCGGCGCACCGATGGGTGTGGCGAGGGAGCATGGAAGCCTCATGCGTCAGTGCCTCGACCCATTCACTCGGATGGAAGGTGTGATTGGGCATCTCGCTCTACCGCTTCGAAGCAACTCCGTTGCCAGGATGTGGACCGCCACAGTGGTGTGGTTTCCTAGTATTACGAGTCGAAGCGGCGTTTGGCATAGAGACCGGTGAAACGCTTACACACTGTGAACTTTCGCACCCCGCGGCGGTGCCCATGTATCGACCGGAGGGCTCCTGCGCGGTGCGCGGGTGGATCACACCCCCCCACCTGCCGGACGAGGCTCCGACGCTGCTCACGGCGGTGCGCCATGTTGGAAGCAGTTTGAAGCAGACGGAGCTGAGCAGCGGTCGCTGGGTGATCGCAAGGCCCTACGAGCACCCGTGAGGCTCTGTCAGTGGGATACGTGAAACCCCTGGAACCCGCGTGGTTCCAGGGTTTCGTGCTCTTCGGGGCGTGTCGGCTCCGGTCGCGTGACGGCCGGAAAAAGCCGGGTTTGTCCGGGATCGTTCACTTCGTTAGACACAATTTCAGACACAGACGCCGGTCCCTGCCCGCGCGTGGCTCGAAAGGTCAAGGACGAGTGGCCGCCGATGGGGGGGAACCAGGTCGGGATGCGCGGCTTCCAGTTTCCGCGTGCCCGCTCCGCACCTGGGACCGGGCGCTAGGTCAGGCGCCGCACCAGCGCAAGGCCAGGAAGAGGGCGGCGAGCGAGCATACGACTGACCCGACGGCGTAGAGGCCCGCGAGATCGAGCCGCCCGCGTTCGTAGAGCACGGCGACGTCGAGAGAGAAGGCCGAGAAGGTCGCCTTCTCCGTGCCGTGGCCGGGCTTGGGATCCCGGGGCGGCCCGAGAGCGCTGTAGCGGACCTCGAGGCAGCACTCCTCCTGGACGACCGCGATCCGGCTGTCCGTGGGCTGGCCCTGACCATGGCCAAAGTGGCGCGTGGACAGGCGAGCCGATTGCTCGAGTTCACAACCGATTTGCCACGCGTCCGCCGCGAGCTGGATGCGCTGCTCGCGCGCCACGCCATCACGGTGCGTTGAAGCTACTGCGCCCTCTGATAACCTGAAGCGTCGGTGCGGACCCTCGTCCTCCCCGGCGCCCGCGCCACTGGCCGACTGAGAAGGCTCAGGTCGGACAGCGGCCTTGACGGGCGGTCTGCTGGGTTGCCGGCGTTCAGCTGGAACCCACTGATTTCACACGCCATCTTCCCTTCGGTCGAAACTGTACCGCGGCGTAGACCCGAACCAGAAGGTACACGCGCGCTAGGAGTGCGCCAGGGACGTGTCCCGTCGGGGACACCACGCCGTGCGAGTGTTCCGCTGACCGTGCGAGGCACGGTCCGTGCCCGCGTCGCGTAGCCCGTCCACGCGCCGAATGCCAACGCCCACGCGGAGCCTTCGTGCGCGCGATCCGAGAGGAGTGCCTCAATCGTCTGATTCTGTTCGGGGAGCGTCGGCTACGCCGCGCCTCGATGCGTCCAGGCGCACGAACATCGGGAGCGGAACTATCAGGGGCTCGGCCACGAGGGTCGGCCGGGCCTCCCGACCGACCCAGGCCGAGCAAGAGACGGTCCTTCGCTGGGACCGCGAGGGCGATTACGTCCACGTCTGGTCTGCCTCCCCGGTGACCTGGCGGAAGCTCGACCGGCTGGGCATCCAGCCGATCCGGGAGACGACCTGTCAGGGCGCGCGGTCTCGGGCCGGTTCTACCGCATCCCCTTCAGCCGGTTCCACTGGCGGTTCAAGCGGGGCGGGACCCAGGCGCCAGGACGGCGTGTAGCGGCCAGGAGCATGGCGTAGACGTGAGTTCTGACTCGTCGGAGCCGCCGATGGGGTCTCTCCCCACAGGCTCCAGGGCTAACCACGCCCCAGAACCGCCCATCTGGCGCCCGAGGCCGGGTCGAGGTAGGGTCGGGGCGCCCGTGCCCCACGGGACGGCCGGGAAGCCGAGCTCCGGTGGCTGCCCGGGTGCCGTGACGCTGTGCCTGGCTGGCCGCTCACGATCCGGAATCGGGAGACCCTCGGTATGCGCTGTCCCCGCTGCCAGCATGAGAACGCCCCGAGGATGAACTTCTGCGGCGCGTGCGGCACGCCCCTCACCGTGGCCAGCTCCACCGCGCGGTCATATGCCGATCTGAAGCGTGAGGTCGAAAGGCTCGGGGGAGCGCTAGCCGAAGCCCTGGAGCAGCACACAGCCACGGCGGAAGTCCTGCAGGCGAGGAACCGCGAGCTTGCGGAGACGCAGGAGCAGCAGACCGCCACGAGCGAGATCCTGCGCGTCATCTCCAGCTCTCCGACCGACGTCCAACCCGTGTTCGCGGCGGTGTTGACGAGCGCTGCCCGTCTGTGCGAGGCCCTCGATGCCTCGATCTTCCAGGTCGATGGCGACCGGCTCCGCATCGTCGCTCACGAGGGCTCGATCCCCTCTACTCCTGCCGGCGCGATTCCTCTGATACGGGGAACGGCCGCGGGACGTGCGGTGCTCGACCGGCGGACGATCCACGTCCCCGATTTGCAGGCCGAGGTTGACGAATACCCTGAGAGCAGCATCTTGGCGCGGTCCTACGGCTTCCGGACAGTGCTCAACGTTCCTCTGCTCCGCGGGACCGAGGCCATCGGGGCGGTCTCCATCCGGCGGACCGAGGTCCGGCCGTTCACCGACCGGCAAGTCGAACTCCTCGAGACGTTCGCCGAACAGGTTGTGCTTGCCATCGAGAATGTCCGTTTGTTCAACGAGACGAAGGAGGCCCTGGAGCAGCAGACCGCGACGGCGGAGATCCTGCGCGTCATCTCGAGCTCGCCGACCGATCTCCAGCCCGTGATGGACGTGGTGGTCGCAAGTGGCGCGCGCTTCTGCGCCGCGCGGGATGTCGACATCTTTCGCCTGGAAGGAGAGTCCTTTAGGTTCGTCGCGAGACATGGGCTCCTGTATGGGTCAACGCCGCTCGGCGGGACCCTCGCCGTAAGCCCTCGGGCCGTAGGGGGGCGCGCGGTGCTTGATCGAAGAACGATCCATGTCGAGGACTTGCTGGCGCTGCCCGAGACGGAATTTCCTGAGACGCTGGCCCGCATGCGGCGTTCCGGTTCGCCTTTTCGGACGATGCTCGCCACGCCGCTCCTGCGGGAAGGCGTTCCCATAGGCCTCATCGTCATGCGACGGGCAGAGGTGCAGCCCTTCACGGAGAAGCAGATCGAGCTAGCGAAGACCTTCGCCGACCAGGCCGTCATCGCCATCGAGAACGTGCGACTGTTCACGGAGCTCGAGGCCCGGAATCGCGAGCTGACGGAGTCGCTGGAGCAGCAGACGGCGACGGGTGAGATCTTGCGGGTCATCTCCAGCTCGCCAACCAATCTTCAGCCGGTGCTCGACGCCGTGGCTGAGAACGCCGCTCGAGTCTGTGGCGCGGCCGATTCGCACATCTGCCTCCTGGAAGGCGACGTGCTTCGTGTCGTGGCCATCCATGGTGAACATCGGCCGTCGGTGGCGATTGGGGACACGCTCTCCGCCACAGTGGGCACTATCTCCGGCCGCGTCGTGTGTGAGCGGCGGGCAATACACATCCACGACTTCGCAGCGCTCCCTGAGACCGAGTACACCGAGACGCGGAGGCACATCCGCGCCGATCGTACGCCAAACCGGACACAGCTTGCGGTGCCACTCCTGCGAGAAGGCGTGCCGCTTGGCTCCATTGTGATTCGCCGACACGTGGTCCAGCCATTTTCGGCGAAGCAGATCGCGCTCCTGGAGACCTTCGCCAATCAGGCCGTGATCGCCATCGAGAACGTTCGCCTGTTCACCGAACTGCAGGAGAAGAACGGAGCGCTCACGGAAGCCCACGCGCAGGTGACCGAGTCACTCGAGCAGCAGACCGCGACGAGCGAGATCCTCCGGGTGATCGCGAGCTCGCCGACTGACCTCGCGCCTGTCATGGAAGCGGTGACCAGAAAGGCGACACGATTGGCCCGAGCCGACCACGCGCTCATCGGAGAGGCGGCGGAAGGTCGGATCCGGTGGCTGGCGGCGTCTGGCTGTCCGCTGGTGCCCGAGCGCCCGCCCATCAGCCGCGAGCTCCCAAGCGGCCGGGCCATTCTCGACTGCCAGACCACGCAGGTCGAGGACGTAACCGAGTTGACCAAGGACTTCCCGGGAGTGCGTCGGGCCTTTGACGAGTTCGGAGTACGGACGATCCTGGCGACCCCACTCGTGCGCGAGGGACTGTCGATCGGTGTCCTGCTCGTCCGTCGGACGACTCTGCGACCGTTCACGGGCAAGGAGATCGAGCTCCTGAAGACCTTTGCCGACCAGGCGGTGATCGCGATCGAGAACGTCCGCCTGTTCCAGGAACTGCAGGCGCGGAACGCGGAGCTGGCGGAGTCACTGGAGCAGCAGACGGCGACCAGCGAGATTCTTCGGGTGATCGCGAGCTCGCCGACCGATCTCGGGCCGGTCATGGAGGCCGTCGCCGAAAACGCCGCCCGGGTATGCGGGGCGACGGATTCGGCGATCTTCCGTCTCGAAGGGGAGCAGCTCCGCCTGATGGCGCTGCATGGACCGCTGCGTCGATCGATGGCGATCGGAGAAGCGATCCCCGTCAGCCGCGGCACCGTCGGCGGACGGCTGGTGCACGACCGACGGACGATCCACGTCGAGGACATCATGTTGGCGGAGGCTGAGTTCCCGGAGACCGTGTCCCGCATGAGGCAGCGCGGCTCCCTCGCCCGGACATTGCTGGGCACGCCCCTCCTGCGCGAGGGCGTGCCGCTGGGCACTATCTTCATCAATCGGGGGCCCGACGTGCAGCCTTTCTCGGCCAAGCAGATCGCGCTCCTCGAAACCTTCGCCAATCAGGCCGTGATCGCTATCGAGAACGTCCGTCTGTTCACGGAGTTGGAGGCGCGCAACGCCGAGCTGGCGGAGTCCCTCGAGCAGCAGACGGCGACGGCCGAGATCCTGCAGGTGATTGCGAGCTCGCCGACAGATCTTCAGCCTGTCCTGGGCGCTGTGGTCCAGAACGCAGCCCGAGTGTGTGGGGCCGATGATGTGGTCCTGGCGCGCCTCGATGGCGACGTCCTGCGATTTGCTGCGGGTGTCGGGCCTGTGCCGAAACTAGCGCCGGGTGAGCGGGCGCCGTCGTCACGGGGGTCAGTGGCTGGCCGAGCGGTCGTCGATCGCCGGACGGTCCACATTCACGACCTCGAGGCCGAGCCGGAAGCCGAGTTCTCTGAGGCGAAAGCCCGCCAGAGACTCGTCGGTTTCCGGACCGTGCTTGCGACGCCGCTGCTGCGAGAAGGCATTCCGATCGGGGCCTTTGTGATCCGTCGAATGCAGGTACGGCCTTTCACTGAGAAACAGGTCAAGCTTCTCGAGACCTTCGCCGCCCAGGCGGTGATCGCCATCGAGAACGTGCGGCTGTTCACGGAGCTCGAGGCGCGGAACCGCGAGCTGACCGAGGCGCTCGAGCAGCAGACGGCGACCAGCGAAGTCCTGAAACTGATCAGCCGCTCAACCTTTGACGTCCAGCCGGTCCTGGAGACCCTGATCGAGAGTGCGGTCCGGTTGTGCGGTGCCGAGCATGGGCACATCTACCGGTTCGATGGCGAGCTGCTCCAGCGAGCGGCAGGCTACGGTAGCTCGCCCGAGCACGTCGAGTTGCGGCGCCGCCAGCCAGTTCGACTGTGGCGTGGATCCCTCGCGGCGAGAGCCGCCCTCGACCGCCGGGTTGTCCACGTGCCCGACGTCCTCGCGGACCCCGAGTTCGGAGAATTCGAGTCCCAACGGCTGCTGGGCATCCGAACTGGTCTGAGTGTACCCCTGTTGAAGGCGGACGAGCTCATCGGCGTCCTCGCCATCTGGCGGCCGGAGGTGCGACCGTTCACCGACAAGCAGATCGGCCTCGTAACGACCTTTGCCGACCAGGCGGTCATTGCGATCGAGAACGTTCGTCTCCTTCAGGAGCTGCAAGCCCGAAACGCGGAGCTGACGGAGTCGCTGGAGCAACAGACGGCGACGGCGGACGTGCTCAAGGTGATCAGCCGCTCGACCTTCGACCTGCAGCCCGTGCTGGAAACGCTCATCGAAAGCGCGGTGAGGCTCTGCGGCGCCGACAAGGGTTCCATTCTCAGACCGGATGGCGAACTCTATCGGCAGGCGGCTGCCTACGGGGCGACCCCTGAGTTCATTGAGATCGCGCAGAGGAACCCCAACCTACCGAGTCGGAAGTCCGCGGTCGGGAGGGCCATCCTCGAACGCCGGGTCATTCACATCCCGGACGTCCTGGCGGACCCCGAATACGGTTGGGCTACGGGTCAGCGAGGCGAAGAGATCCGCACAATCCTCGCCGTCCCGATGCTCAGGGAAGCCACCGTCATCGGAGTCATCGCGATCTGGAGGTCGGAGGTCCAACCCTTCGGCGACAAACAGATGGAGCTGGTAAGGACCTTCGCGGATCAGGCCGTGATTGCCATCGAGAACGTGCGCCTCTTCAGCGAGTTGCGGGCCCGTACGGCCGAGCTGACCCAATCGGTGGAGCAGCTCACGGCGCTGGGCGAGGTGAGCCGCGCGGTCAGCGCGACGCTCGACCTCGACACGGTGCTCGACACGATCGTCACTCGCGCGAACCAACTCGCGGGAACCGGTGGCTGCACGATCTACGAGTACGACGCGGCGGCGGAACAGTTCCGGCTGCGCGCGAGCCGCTACGCGGACCCGGAGGAGGCCGCCAACTTGGATCCGATCGGGCGCGCAACGCCGATCCCAAGGGGGCAAGGGCTGGCAGGCCGAGCAGCCTTACTGCGCGAGCCGGTCCACATCCCCGACATCGCGGTGGCGGGCGTCTACGAAAGTCCCGTGCGGGCGCCGCTCCTCCAGGCGGGCTACCGCGCCCTCCTGGGCGTGCCGTTGCTCCGGGAGGAGCAGGTCGTCGGTATCCTGGCCGTCCTCCGCAAGACGCCCGGCGACTTCGCGCCCGAGGTGGTGCGCGTGCTCATGACGTTCGCCACCCAGTCGGCCCTCGCGATCGAGAACGCACGGCTCTTCCGGGAGCTCGCGGACAAGAGTCGATTGCTCGAGGCGGCCAGTCGCCACAAGTCCGAGTTCCTCGCCAACATGTCCCACGAGCTGCGAACCCCGCTGAACGCGATCCTCGGCTTTTCGGAGGTCCTGGCCGAGCGGATGTTCGGGGAGGTGAACGCGAAGCAGGCCGAGTACCTCCAGGACATCCTGTCCTCGGGCCGGCATCTCCTGTCGCTGATCAACGACATCCTCGACCTGTCCAAGGTGGAGGCCGGACGGCTGGAGCTGGAGCTCGGGCGGTTCCATCTGCCGACCGCCCTGGACAATGCGCTGACCCTGGTTCGGGAGCGGGCGACCCGGCACGGGATCACGCTCACCCAAACCGTGGATGAGCGGCTGGGCGACATTGTCGCCGACGAGCGGAAGGTGAAGCAGATCCTGCTGAACCTCCTCTCCAATGCGGTGAAGTTCACCCCGGAGGGGGGCCGGGTCGGCCTCACCGCCACGGCGGCCGAGGGCGTCATCACCATCGCCGTCAGCGACACGGGGATCGGGATCGCGCCGGAGGATCAGGCGGCCATCTTCGAGGAATTCCGCCAGGTCGGCCGGGACGACACCCGCACGCAGGAGGGCACGGGGCTCGGGCTGACGCTGGCCAAGAAGTTCGTGGAGCTGCACGGTGGGCGAATCTGGGTCCAAAGCCAGGTGGGCCAGGGGTCGACGTTCACCTTCACCCTGCCACTTGGGCGCGATCAGGAACGAGGCGCGCCGCCACGGCCATGACGTGTCCCCGGTGCCACGCCGAGAACCGCGACGGGCTGCGGTTCTGCGAGGACTGCGGTAGCCGCCTCACACTGACCTGTGCGCAGTGTGGCGGAGAGCTTGCGCCGGGAAAGCGATTCTGTGGCTCGTGCGGAACCCCCGCCGCTGGCCAATCCGCCGCGCGCACAGCCAGCCCTGAGTCCTACACGCCGAAACACCTCGCCGAGAAGATCCTGACCTCAAGGAGTGCCCTGGAAGGCGAGCGCAAACAGGTCACCGTCCTCTTCGCCGATCTCAAGGGTTCGATGGAGTTGCTCGCCGACCGCGACCCTGAAGAGGCGCGAAAGCTCCTCGATCCGGTGCTCGAGCGCATGATGGAAGCCGTTCATCACTACGAAGGCACCGTCAACCAGGTGATGGGCGACGGGATCATGGCGCTTTTCGGCGCACCGATCGGGCATGAGGACCACGCAGTCCGGGCCTGCTATGCTGCGCTGCGAATGCAGCGGCGGGTCAACCTCTTCGCCGACGAGGTCCAGCAGCAAGGCGGGACGCCGGTCCAGATCCGCGTGGGGGTCAATTCGGGCGAAGTAGTCGTGCGCGCCATCGGGAGTGATCTCCACATGGACTACACTGCCGTCGGGCACACGACCCATCTGGCCGCCCGAATGGAGCAGATGGCGAAGCCGGGGTCCGCGCTCATTACTGGCGCCACCTTGAACCTGGCCGAGGGCTACCTCCAGGTCCGACCGCTCGGAGCGGTTCCCGTGAAGGGGCTCGAGACGCCGGCGCCGGTCTACGAGCTGACCGGAACCATGCCGACCCGCTCCCGGCTCCAGGCCAGTGCGGCCCGTGGCCTGACCCGCTTCGTCGGGCGCGACCGGGAGCTGGAGCAGCTCGGGCAGGCGCTGGAGCGCGCGGCGGCGGGCCACGGACAGGCGGTCGCGGTGGTGGGCGAGGCCGGGGTGGGGAAATCGCGGCTCGCCTGGGAGGTCACTCGGTCGTACCGCACGCATGGATGGCTGGTGCTCGAGAGCGGCTCGGTCTCCTACGGCAAGGCCACGCCGTACCTGCCCGTCATCGAGTTGCTGAAGGTGTATTGCCAGATTCAGGAGCGCGACGAGCCGCGGGCGATCCGGGAACGCGTAGCGGGCAAATTCCTGATGCTGGACCGCGCGCTGGAGCCGCTGCTGACGCCGCCGCTGCTGGCGCTGCTGGACGTCACCGTCGAGGACGCCGCGTGGGCGGCCCTGGACCCGCCGCAACGCCGGCAGCGAACCCTGGACGCGATCAAACGACTGCTGCTCCGGGAGAGTCAGGTCCAGCCGCTGCTCCTCATCCTCGAGGATCTCCACTGGATCGACGCCGAGACCCAGGCACTGCTCGACGGCCTCATGGAGAGCCTGCCGACCGCCCGCATCCTGCTGCTCGTCAACTACCGGCCCGAGTACCAGCACGCCTGGGGGGGCAAGACCTACTACGTCCAGCTCCGGATCGACCCGTTGCCGCCCGAGAGCGCCGACACACTGCTCACCGCGCTCCTGGGAGAGGACCAGACCCTCGCGCCGCTCAAGCGGGTGCTAATCGAGCGGACCGAGGGGAACCCCTTCTTCCTGGAGGAGAGCGTGCGGACCCTCGTGGAGACCCAGGTGCTCGTCGGGGAACGGGGGGGGTATCGAGTGACGACGGCGCCGGACGCGTGGCAGATCCCCGCCACGGTGCAGGCGATCCTGGCGGCGCGCATCGACCGGTTGGCGCCCGAGGACAAGCGGCTCCTCCAGGCGACCGCCGTCATCGGGAAGGACGTGCCGTTCGCGCTCCTCCAGGCCGTGGCAGAGCTGTCCGACGACGCGCTCCGCCGGGGTCTGGCCCAGCTCCAGGCCGCGGAGTTGCTCTACGAGGCCCGCCTCTTTCCTGACCTTGAGTACACGTTCAAGCACGCACTTACCCACGAGGTCGCCTACGGGAGCCTGCTCCACGACCGCCGGCGGAGACTGCATACCCAGATCGTCGCGGCCATCGAGGAGCTCTATCCCGACCGCCTGACCGAGCAGGTGGACCGCCTCGCCCACCACGCGTTCCGTGGCGAGTTGTGGGACCGCGCCGCGGCTTCCTGCGACAGGCCGGCGCCAAGGCCGCTGCGCGGAGTGCCTATCGGGAAGCGGCCGCCGGCTTCGAGCAGGCGCTGGTCGCCCTCCGTCACATCCCGGAAAGCCGGGAAAGGTTCCAGCAAGAGATCGACGTCCGGTTCGACCTGCGCAGCTCTCTCCAAGCCCTCGGCGAGCACGAGCGAGTCTTCGAGCACCTTCGCGAGGCGGAGACGGTGGCCTCCGCCCTGGATGATCAAGGCCGCCTCGGGTGGACCTCCGCTTATCTGAGCCAGCACCTCTGGCGGATGGGCGATCCTCGCCGGGCGGAGGAGCTGGGCCAGCGGGCGCTTGCCATCGCAGCCGGGCAGCGGGACTTCGCCCTCGATGCCGTGGCGAACTTCTTCCTGGGGCAAGGCTATTTCAACGTGGGCGAGTACCGCCATGCGATCGACCATTGCCGGCGCAACGCGGCGGTGCTCACCGGCGATCGCGCTCACGAGCGGCTCGGGCTCACCGGCTTGCCGTCCGTGTTGTCGCGCAACTGGCTGGCTTGGTCCTTCGCCGAGCGTGGCGACTTCGGCGAGGCCATGGCGTATGCAGACGAGGCGCTCTCGGTGGCCGAGGCCGCCAGGCAGCCCTACAGCGTCACCGCCGCCCATCTTGCCTGTGGTCAGGTCCACCTTCTCCGGGGTGCGCTCGCTCAGGCGATCCCCGCGCTCGAGCGCTCCGTCAGACTCTGCCGGACCTGGGATCTGGGGGTGCTTGTCCCCACGACGGCCTCCGCGCTGGGGCTGGCCTACGCGTGGTGCGGCCGCGTCGCCGAGGCTCTGCCGGTCCTGGAAGAAGGCGAAGCGCGGGCGATCAGGCACCGGCTCGTAGACGGCGCCGTGCGAGAGCGCGTTCCCATCTTCGACACCTCTTACACGATGATCGCTCTCGGCACCGGCTATGCCCTGGCCGGCAGGCTCGATGAAGCCGTCCAGTTCGCCACGCGCGTCGCCCAGCTGGCGGCCGAGCGCGGGTTTCGGGGGACCCAAGCCTGGGTCTCCCACCTTCTCGGTGAGATCAGCGCTCGTCGCGATCCTCCGGACGTGGCAGGGGCCGACGAGCACTATGGCCACGCCCTGGCGCTAGCCGACGAGCTCGGAATGCGCCCGCTCGTGGCCCACTGCCACCTTGGTCTCGGGAAGCTCTATGCCCGAACGGCGGACCGCGTGAAGGCCGAAGAGCACCTAACCAAGGCGACCTCGATGTACCGCGAGATGGACATGGGGTTCTGGCTGGAGAAGGCGGACGCGGAGCTGGGTGGAGTCGAGCCGTGATGCGAGTCTGTCGCTGGTCACACTGATCCTGGCCCTCCTCGCCGCGCCGCTCGCCGCCGAGGCGCAGGAGGGCGGGGACGGTACCAGAGGTTGCGATTCTTGACCGAGCTACCCTTGTCGCTCGGGTTCGGTGGTTCCTGCCGGGTACTTCGGTGCCAGCGCTGATCGGGCCCGGGCCGGATCGGACCTGACCCCGCGATGGCTCCGAAGGGAGCGACCTGGCGCTCGTTCGCAGAGGCGCGTGCCTTCGTCCGCACGCTCGGGCTGAAGAACCAGGGCGAGTGGCGCGCCTACTGCCGCTCGGGGAAGAAGCCAGCCGACATCCCAAACACTCCCGACCGTGCTACCGCACCGAGTGGAGTGGTTTGGGCGACTGGCTAGGCACGGGCACCATCGCGTCGCGGGACCGCCAGTATCGGCCGTTCGCCAAGGCGCGTGCCTTCGTCCACACGCTGGGGTTGAAGAACAAGGACGAGGTGCTCCAGGCCGAAGGTCTCGATCGCCAGCCTGAGCGCCGGCGCGGACCAGGTGTTCGTGTCGCAGCAGAGTCGACCGAGGTAGCTGCTCGGCGGGCGGGTCAGGAGGTCCGGGCCGTCCCATCGGCCGGGCCGATACCCCTGCCAGGTGGCGTCGAGCCGGCCGGCCACGAACGGCAGAGTGCCGCCGGCGTGCGCCAGCAGCATTCTCAAGTTTGGGTGGCGATCGAACGTGCCGGCGTAGATCATCCGGGCGATGCAGGTCGCCGTCTGGTGCGGCCGAGCCATGCTGACGTTGAGGGCGAACTCGCGCGAGTCGTCCGGGGCCGGCATGTCTCTCGATGGATGGAGGAACAGCGGTATCCCAAGCGCCTCGGCCGTCGCCAGGAACGGCTCGGCCTCCGGACCGTCCAGGTACCCCTCGCCGAGCGACGGGTTGATCAGCACGCCGTACAGCCCGAGATCGCTGGTCAGCCGTTCCAGCTCACGGGCGGAATTGTCGCCGCCGAACGGATCGATGCAGCCGAGGCCGAAGAACCGCCCGGGGTACCGACCGACCAGCTCGACCATGCCGTCGTTGAACAGCTTCGCGCGGTCCACGGACGACCAGGCAGACAGGGCGTCGCGCGAGGACTCCATGAAGATGGAGTCGGAGACGACGGCGTGGGTAATCCCCACACGGTCGTGCTCGTCGAGCATGCGACTGGAGCGCGACCGGCTCAGCAGTCACGTAGGCCGGCTTGCCGGGGTCCGGAAACCGCCGCAACGCCTGCTCCGGAATGATGTGGGCGTGACAGTCGATCAACATGGGTCATGGATCCTGGGTGGTCGGTGATGGGGCGGGATCGCGGTCATGCGCCAGACCTTTTCACCTCTGACCTGTCCCCTCGCGTCTGATCGTCCGCCGGTATACCACGAACGGGCTTTCGCCACCGACCGGCCGCGCCCCGGACCGGCGGGGCCTGTGACCCAGGCCAGCGAGGTGTTCGATGGGTTCGTGGCGCTGCCGCTCATGGGCCAGAATCGTCGCACACACTCTGGTGCCGCCGCCGCGCCGATGCGGATGGCCTGAGGCTCCTTCGGGCCTCGGCGGCGGCGTCGCCGATCGGGCGTACGAGGCGGGTGCGGTCCCTGGCGCGCGCAGTACCAGCCGTTTATCAGGAAGAAGCGGCGTGATACCGACCGAGGTCACAGGTTCCAGTCTGTTTCATGTGGGTGTCGGCTCCGGGCCTTCGCCTCCTAAGCAAGGCGATTGCCAAACCACGCGTATGGTCTCAGGCTTGAACGGACGCGATCAGAAAGGCGCTCGAACTCGAGGGTCGCAGCCCGTCGTCACGCCCGGCGAAATACCGAGCGGCGAGGTCGTCCGCGGTCACGAGGCTCATCTCCGCAAAGCCCGCTTCGCCAGCGAGCGTGCGGATCTCATCGAGCGAGAAGACGCTGCGCCACGGGTGGCCCCGGGACGCCGTGCGCGCTTCCGTTTCGGCGCGCATCTCTCGCTCGTCCAGCTCGATGAGGTGAGCTGGAAGCGTGAAGTTACACACAAACAGCGTCCCCGGAGCGAGCCGAGCGACATCGCGCAGCATCGCCTGAATGGCGTCGACACTGAGGTACTGCGTGACGCCAAGGGAGGACACGACGGCCGGCCGCCTCCGGTCGAATCCGGCCTTGGCGATCTCCTCGACCCACGACTGGCGCTCGAAGTCGACCGGCACGAAGGACAGCGTCTCTGGCGGTGCCATTCCAAGCTCGTGGAGCCGACGTCGCTTCCACGCTTGAGTCCCCGGCTCTCCACCTCGAAGACACGAAGCTTCCGCACGAGGCTGGTGCGCCTGAAGGCGAAGGAGTCGAGGCCGGCCCCGAGGCTCACCTACTGATGGTGCCCGCGGTCCACTCGCTCCGACACGATGTCGTCGACGAAACGCGCCCTGGCGACCACACTGGCGCGCCACCGGCGGAACTTCTCACCCATGTACGGGTGGCCCAACCACGCGTCCGGGCCCCCGGCGGCCTCGGGCCCCAGGTAGCCGGCGAGGACGTCCGTGTCGCGGAGGAGCCGCAAGCCGATCTCGTCCTCCACGACGTGGGGAGGCGCGTCAAGCCGGAGATGCGCGGCACGCCACAATGCCGCCGAGAAGTGTCCGGTGATCGATCATTGGATGATCTCATCCGCCCGCCCGAGCACCGCCGGCGGGATCGTGTGGCCGAGCGCCTTCGCGGTCTTGAGGTTGACCACGAACTCGTACTTGGTCGGCTGCTCGATGGGCAGGTCAGCCGGCTTGGCGCCCTTGAGGATCCGATCCACGTAGTTGGCGGCGCGCCGCTGGATGTCGGCACCGTTCATTCCGTAGGACATCAGACCTCCGGCGTCAACGTATTCTCGCAACTCGTAGATGGCCGGCAGGCGATGCCTCTCGGCGAGCGCCGCGAGCCGATTTCGCTCGTGCATGAAGAGGTCGTGGGCGGCGACGAGCACAGCCCTGGCGCCTGCTCTGGCCATCGCGGAGAACGCGCCTTCGAACTCGCCCGGGTCTCCGACATCGACGACCTGTAGCCTGATACCGAGCGATGTGGCGGCGGCCTGGAGCCCTCCGAGCCACGGCTGGTCGCTCTGGCGCACGAGGACAGCCACCCGGGCGAGGCCCGGAATCGTCTCCTTCAGAAGGTGGAGTCGCTTCGCGGCGAGGTCAGCGGTCATGTAGCTCGGACCCGTGACGTTGCCGCTCGGTCGTGCAAGGCTGGTGAAACCCGATGAGCCTGGATCGAGCATGCTGGTGACGACAGGGATGGTTCGCGTCGCACGCTGGCCGGCCCAGCCGCCAAACCCCGACATGCTCATGACGACCAGCACGTCGACGTTGAGGCGCGCGAGCTCGGCTGACTGGTCGAGGAGCCTGTCCCACTGCCCTTCGGCCCATCGATATTCGATCACGAGATTTCGCCCGCCGACCCACCCCAAAGACTCCAGTTTTCGCTCGAAGATGCCGGCTGGGGTTGACCGGGCTGAGCCGCCGCCGACATACCCGATCCGGCGAACCGTCGTCGGCGCCTGCGCCCCAGCGGCGAGCGGCGCGGCGAGGAGGGCCAGGGCGATAGCAGCCAGGGCCGTGAGCCGGGCGAGCCTCATGGGGTCCTCCTGTCGACTCGGAGGCCAGAGCGGGGGCCATTCCCCGGGAAGAGCCGCCCCGACCCTACCCCGAGCCGGCCTCGGGCGCCAGATGGGCGGTTCTGGGGCGTGGTTCGCCCTGGAGCCTGTGGAGGGACCCCGTGGGCGGCTCCGACGAGTCAGAACTCACGTCTACGCCGTGCTCCTGACGGCTACGCGCCGCCCTGGCGCCCTGACCCCCACCCGCTTGAGGCCCGACCGGAACCGGAGATCCGGTAGAAGCGGCCGGAGACCAACCCTCCGGGAAAGCGCGTCTCGTGGACGCTTGTTTGACAGGGTCGCGTCACGTTCCGGAACGTGCCGAGGATTGGGCCCAGGACGCGATACTCCTGAAGGACTCCCGGCCTGATGGAGACCCTCGCCACCTCGAAGGCCCGGGATCGCTGGTTTGGAGATCGAGTACTGGGCGAGGTGAGTTCGGGCGAGTAGTTGCCGAGCGCGCCCGCTCGCTCGGTGTGCTTCGTCCACGCGAGTCCCGACCTCATGCTGCTCGTACCCGGACGCGGATGGGTACGAGCAACCTAAGGGGGGCAGTTCCCGTCGGGGATACCACGTCGTGCGAGTGTTCCGCTGACCGTGCGAGGCACGGTGCACGCCCGCGTCGCGTAGCCCGTCCGCGCGCCGAATGCCAACGCCCTCGCGGAGCCTTCGTGCCCGCGATCCGAGAGGAGTGCCTCAATCGTTTGATTCTGTTCGGGGAGCGTCGGCTACGCCGCGCCTCGATGCGTCCAGGCGCACGAACATCGGGAGCGGAACTATCAGGGGCTCGGCAACGAGGGTCGGTCGGGCCTCCCGACCCAGGCGGAGCAAGAGACGGTCCTCCGCTGGGACCGCGGGGGCGATTACGTCCACGTCTGGTCTGCCTCCCCGGTGACCAGGGCGGAAGCTCGACCGGCTCAGCATCCAGCCGATCCGGGAGACGACCTGTCAGGGCACGCGGTCTCGGGGCGGTGCTACGGCATCCCCGTCAGCCGTTTCCACTGGCGGTTCAAGCGGGGCGGGACCCAGGCGCCAGGACGGCGTGTAGCGGCCAGGAGCATGGCGTAGACGTGAGTTCTGACTCGTCGGAGCCGCCGACGGGGTCTCCCCACAGGCTCCAGGGCGAGCCACGCCCCAGAACCGCCCATCTGGCGCCCGAGGTCGGGTCGGGGTAGGGTCGGGGCGCCCGTGCCCCACAGAACGGCCGGGACGCCGAACTCCGGCGGCGGCCCGGATACCGTGCCGCGGAGTCCCTGACAGGCGCCTACAATCCGGACTTGGGAGACGCTCGGTATGCAATGTGCCCAGTGCCAGCACGAGAATGCAGATCTGAAGACCGAGGTCGAAAGGCTCAGGCAGGCGTTGGGCGAGGCGCTTGAGCAGCAGCGGCGACCAGCGGATCTGCAAGTGATCCCGAGGACCAGGCTGCCATCTTCGAGGAGTTCCGCCAGGTCGGCCGTGACGACGCCCGCAGCAGGAGGGCACGGGGCTCGGGCTCACGCTAGCCACGAAGTTCGTGGAGCTGCACGGAGGACGCATCTGGGTCGAGAGCCAACTGGGCCAGGCGTCAACGTTCAGCATTACGCTGTCAGTGGCGGAGCCACCCGTAAGTCGGCTGGACCCTCGGTCCTGGTGCCGGTGCTGTCGGCACATCTCAAGTGCGGCGCCGCGGGCGCCGCGGTGACTAAGGCCCTCTTTGCCCGAACTCGCCGTGCCACACAGCTGGGAAAGGAGTCGCACGATGGCAAATATCCATTCTCTCTCTGAAGCCGTGTCCACGCTCACCGGCATGTTTACGGGGCAACTCCTCCGCCCAGGCGACGCGGGTTATGACGAAGCCAGGAAGGTCCACAACGGCCTCATCGACAAGCGGCCAGCGCTCATCGCCCGCTGCCGCGGTCTGTCCGACATCGTCGATGCCGTGAAGGTAGCGCGCGATCAGAAGCTCGAAGTCGCCGTTCGCGGTGGTGGCCACAACGTCGCGGGCCGTGCGACGATCGATGGTGGCCTGATGATCGACCTGTCGCTGATGAAAGGCATTCATGTTGATCCGAAGGCCCGCACAGCCCGTGCGCAGGGCGGCCTCACGTGGAACGAGTTCAACCGTGAAACGCAGTTCCACGGTCTTGCCACGACCGGGGGCGTGGTCTCGACGACGGGCATCGCGGGCCTGACACTCGGCGGCGGTCTTGGCTGGCTCATGGGCAAGTACGCGCTCGCCCTCGACAATCTCCTCTCGGTCGACCTTGTGTTGGCGGACGGCACGCTCCTCACGGCCAGCAAGGAGGACAACGCAGACCTCTTCTGGGGTCTGCGGGGCGGTGGCGGCAACTTCGGGGTGGCAGCCTCCTTGGAGTATCGCGTGCATGAGGTCGGACCCATCGTCACCGGCGGTCTCATCGCCTATCCGTTCAGCGCGGCCTGGGATGTGCTGCGGTTCTTCCGCGACGTCACCGCGTCGCTTCCCGACGAATTCACGGTATTTGCTGGTCTGATCCATGCGCCCGATGGATCTGGCACCAAGCTGGCGGCAATGGTGCTGTGTCACTGCGGGCCGCTCGGCGCCGGCGAGAGAGCGGCGCAGCCGATCAAGACGTTCGGCACGCCCGCCATGGACGTCATCGGCCCGATGCCATACTCGCAAGTCAACGCGATGCTGGACGCCGCCTATCCCCGCGGCGCGCTCAACTACTGGAAGTCGAACTTCCTGTCCAGCCTGAGCGACGAGGCGATTCGCACGATGATCGATTGCTTCGCGAAGTGCCCGACGCCGATGGGTCAGATGCTGCTCGAGCACTTCCACGGCGCGGTGACGCGAGTCGGCATTACCGACACCGCATTCCCACACCGCGCGCAGGGCTACAACCTGATCGTTCTGTCAGAATGGATGGACCCGAAGGACAACAACGCCTGCACGGCCTGGGCTCGGGATTCCTACACCGCGATGCAGCCGTTCATGGGCTCCGGCCGCTACGCGAACTACCTTGGGGACGACGAACACGGCGACGCGATTGCCGCTGCCTACGGGTCGAATCATCGACGACTCCAACAGGTCAAGGCGAAATACGATCCCGAGAACTTCTTCCACATGAACCAGAACATCCGTCCGCAGGCGTGATACCCCGGCACACCCATCCCGACAGCGTCGAGAAGGGTACGGGCGACTCCGCGATGAATGTCCCAAGGTATCCAAGTCAAATAGGCAGCTGCGATGATGAGGAAGGCATGACGGCAAATCGGAAGCGGGAGCTCCGAGCGAAGGCGGTGCATCATCGAGGTGGGGCGGTTCCATCTGCGGACCGCCCTGGACAATGACGACGCAAGGCCCTGCACGCTCGCATCGTCGACGCCATCGAGCGCTCCTATCCGGACCGGCTGAGCGAGCACGTCGAGCGGCTGGCCCACCATGCCGTGCGGGGTGAGATGTGGGACAAGGCGGTCACGTACTCCCGTCAGGCAGGGACCAAGGCGTTCGCGCGTTCGGCCAACCGGGAGGCGGTGGCGTGCTTCGAGCAGGCGCTGGCCGCGCTAGGTCACCTGCCGGAGCGCCGCGCGACCCTCGAGCTGGCAGTCGACATCCGCTTCCAGCTGCGCACGGCCGTCCTCACACTCGGTCGGATGGCCCGAGTGCTCGAGACGCTCCGTGAGGCGGAAGCCTTCGCGGAGCGACTCGGCGACCAGCGCCGCCTCGCGCAGGCCTCCATTTTCAGGGGCATCTCGCACTATGCGGCGGGGGAACTGAACGAGGCGCTTACGGCGCATCAGCGCGCGCTCGGGCTCGCGGCGTCGGTCGGGGATGTCGGTCTCCAGGCCGTGGCGACCGAGTACATCGGCCTCGCCCACGCGGCCCGCACGGACTACCGCGCGGCCGTCGAGGCCTTCGCGCAGACGATCCGCCTGCTCCCCCCGAGCAGGCCCGCGAGCGCTTTGGGATGGTGATGATGCCGGCGGTGTTCAGCCGGGCCTTCGCGAGCCACGTGCTCGGCGACCTGGGCGGGTTCACCGACGGGCTCCGCTATGGCGCTGAGGCGCTCCGGCTTGCGGGGACGCCGGGTGATCGATTGATCGCCCATCTCGGACTGGGAGCCCTTTACCTGCGCCGGGGCGACGTCACCCGCGCCATCTCGCACCTGGAGACCGGTGTCGGAATCATCGACGAGTTCGGCCTCCCACTCTACTTCCGCTACTTCGCCCCGTCCCTCGGCCTGGCCTACGCCCTGGCGGGACGGGTCAGCGAGGGGCTCGCCATGGTCGAGTGCGCGCTCCAGCAGGACTGTACCCAGGGCATCATGGCCCACCACGCCAGCACGCTGGTAACGCTGGGCGAAGTTCACCGGCTTGCGGGTTGCCCCGCCGAAGCGGCGTCCGCTGCCCGGCAGGCCCTCACCCTGTCGTGCGACCGCCACGAGCCTGGCCACGAGGCCTACGCCCATCGACTCCTGGGCGAGCTCGCCCGCGACGAGCGACCCCCGAACAACGAGGTCGCGGGATACCACTTCCGGGAGGCGCTGTTTCTGGCCGAGCGCCAGGGCATGCGCCCCCTCGTCGCCCACTGCCACCTCGGCCTCGGCACGCTCTACCGGCGCATCGGTAAGCGCGAGCCGGCCCGGGAGCATCTCACGACCGCGACGACGATGTACCGCGAGATGGACATGGGCTTCTGGCTGGCGCAAGCGGAGGCGGTGTGAACCAGAGGTGGCCATGACGCGAGGGTTGCTAAGCGCCTTCCTCGCCCTGGCCCTCCTCGCCGCACCGCTCGCCGCCGAGGCCCAGCCAGCGGGGAAAAGTCACCGGATCGGGTTTCTGGGCGTCGGCTCGCGCGAAGGCCGGGCGTTCTTGATCGAGGGCTTTCTCCAAGGACTGCGCGAGCACGGCTACGTCGAGGGTCGGAACATCATCATCGAGTACCGCTTCTCGGAGGACCGGAACGATCGGCTGCCCGCGCTCGCCGCTGAGCTAGTCGATCGGAAGGTGGAGCTCATCTTAGCGTCCGGTACGCCGGCGAGCTTTGCGGCCAGGCAGGCTACCAACACGATCCCGATCGTCATGGGGAGCCTGGCCGCCGATCCGGTCGAGACCGGTCTCATCGTCAGCCTGGCGCGGCCCGGGGGCAACATCACGGGGATGACGGAGATGGCCGCGCAGCTCGGCGGGAAGCGGTTGGAGCTGCTCAAGGAGACCGTGCTGGGCCTCTCACGCGTTGCGGTTTTCTGGAATCCTCACAATCCCGCCTACGGACCGATCCTGAAGGGGCTGGAGGCGGCGGCTCCCGCGCTAGGGCTGGAGCTTCGCCGCGTAGAGGTGCGGGTTCCCGAAGACTTCGAGCGTGCCTTTCAGGACGCGACGAGGCACCGCGCCGGGGCTCTGATCGTGCCCGGCGACCCCTTGGTCACCAACCGGCCACGAACAGTCACGGACCTGGCGCTCAAGTATCGACTGCCGACGATGTTCGAGAACAAGGAGTTCGCGGAGGTCGGGGGCCTGCTGTCCCTCGGGGTGAACCTCGTCGACTCGTACCGGCGGGCCGCCAGCCATGTCGACAAGATCCTGAGAGGGACCAAGCCCGGTGATTTGCCGATGGAACAGCCCACGAAGTTCGACCTGTTCGTCAACCTGAAGACTTCCAAGGCCCTCGGTCTCACGATCCCGCCGTCGGTGCTGGCGCGGGCAGATGAGGTGATTGAGTGACGCCGCCCTCTGCCTCGACGCCTTTGATCGTTCACGACGTACTCGGGCCTCGGCCTGGTCGCGTCGGTAAGGTCTCGTTCGGACACTTCCGCACGGCTCATCCTGCGGCTGACACGAGCGTGCGGAATGCTCGCGTTCGGCTGCGCTTGGAACTGGTGGCTTAGTTATTGGTTGTTGTCGGTGGTCTGATTCTTGCGATCAGATCCGTCATGATCGCAATCAATGGCGCCGAAACTCCCACTTTTCTCGTGGCACGATCTGCGCGCTATATGAGATAAGATGGCAGCGGTTCGAGGCCATGCACTACTGGCGAGAACTGAGAGGCTTTCCAGGCTCCTTCGCGCGACTCTCGAGCGCGCCAGGTACCCGGACTGCGGTGATCTTTGTCCATGGTTACTATGGGCATGCAAACTGCGCCTGGGAAGACTTCCGGGCACGACTCGAAGCGAGCCTGACGCACGCCTGCTAGACTGGCAGCCGACCGTCCCCCAATCGGGCCGCCGGCCACCACGTCAGCACGGCCGCCGCGAATGCGAAAAGCGCCAGGCCGAGCCCCAAGGCACCGTAGCCACCGAGGGCGATGAGGACCCCACCGAACGCCGCGCCCCCGGCCGCCCCCGCGTTGATGAGCGAGCCGTTGAGGACCATCGTCGTGCCGGCGCCGGCCGGACTCTCGGCTGCGAGCAGCGCCGAGACAGCGACGTTGCACATTGAGGCGGCCAAGCTGATGAGGAGCAGCAGCGGCAGAACAATCCAAACGTTGGGGAGCCACAGCATCGGGCCGATCAGCAACCCGGCGGCGACGCTGGTGACCGCGACCGACATCCGCGGTGAGACGGCGCCGAGCCGCCCGCCCGCGACGAAGGTGCCGGCCGCGAAGCCCCCGCCCGCGAGGGTGTAGACGAAGCCGACCTGCTGCGTGCTCAGGCCCACCGCATCCGCGAGGAATGCCCCGAGATAGGTCAGCAGCCCCAGAAACCAGACCGCGCGCAGGGCCGCGACGCCGAAGAGGCGCAGGGTCGGCCGGTGGCGGAGCAGCGGCGCGTAAGCACCGACCAGCGCCCGCGCCTGCAGGGGGGTCCGAGGGCGCCCGCCGTCTGGTGGGAGGACGGCGGCGACGAACCAGGCCGCACCCGCCGCGGCGAGTCCACCCGCGGCGAGCGCCGCGCGCCAGCCGCCGACACCGCTGATGGCCGTCAGCAGCGGGACGCCGACAATGGGCGCGATGCTCAGCGCCCCGATCGTCCAGCCGATGGCTCGCCGTCGGGCGTCACACGCGAAGCGCGTCCCGGCGATGGCCAACGCCAGCCCGAAGACGAGCGCGTCGCCCAGGCCGCCCGCCACGCTCAGGCCGAGCAGCACGGGGTAAGCCGGGGCGAGGCTCGTGCCCACCAAGTTAACGGCGATGGCGAGCAAACCGATCACCAGCGGCCACCGGTACCCGTAGCGGTCCGCGAGCGGCCCGACGACGAGGCCCAGACCGGCGCTCAACAGGACCGTCAGCGTTACGATCTGCCCGAGCAGGGGGATCGTCGTGTGCAGGTCCCGGGCCATCGGCGGGTAGAAGGGGGTCGTGGCGAAGAAGTTGAGCGACGCCAGGAAGGCGGCGACGCACAGCGCCGCTAGGACACGCCCGTCTGTGGCCGGCATCCGCCGCTCGCTGACTGCGTTGCTCACCACCGAACTAGTTCCCGCATTCAGCTAAGACCTTGCGTCGTAACGGCCTACTGGATGACCTCGTCCGCCCGCGCGAGCACCGCCGGCGGGATCGTCAGGCCAAGGGCCTTGGCGGTCTTCAAGCCAGTCACATACTTGCGCAGTTTTCATCGTCGATCACCATCCACTATCCATGGCACCCGCTGTATGGCCTCACGCTCGCAGTAGATAGTCAGAAGGTCGTCGCCCTCACCCGCGAGCGGATTTTCTTCTCTCTCTTGCCTGACGGCACGCGGGCCGTCATCCCCGAGTGGATGACCTCGCGTGAGCGCTGTGCTGGGCTCGCACTCGTGGAGACCCCGCAGGTGGCCCTCTCCGCGCTCGTGGCACTCCGAGCGTTCCTCGAACGCGTGACCGACGACGGGGCCGGGCATGAAACACTTCGGGCCGAGCTGCAGCCTGCAGCGAAGGAGGTCCGGAGCGATGCACACCCCGACTCGACCGCGCCAGTTGGAGTGGGCCGATGCGGAGACCATGCACTGGGAGGATCTGCCCGCCGATGTCCGCGTTCGCCTACGCGATCTGCTCGGCCGCCTACTGCGTCGCATCGCCGCCGCCGCACCGGAGGCCGCCGATGAGCCGTAGCGAGAAGATCCGCCCCGAGCATCTCGCTCGCCCCGCGTTCGTCTACGTCCGCCAGTCGACCGTCGATCAGGTTCGTCATCACCAGGAGAGCCGCCGGCGCCAGTACGATCTCGCCGCGCACGCGCGCGCCCTCGGCTGGCAGGAGGTCGTCGTCCTCGACGAGGATCTCGGGAAGTCGGGGACCACCACCGTGGGCCGCACTGGCTTTCAGCGCCTTGTGGCGGAGGTGAGCCTCGGCCGCGCCGGGGCCGTCTTGAGCCTCGAAGTCTCCCGCCTGGCGCGCAACAATCGCGACTGGTATCAGCTGCTCGAGCTCTGCGGCTTGACCGATACTGTCATCGTCGACGCCGACGGCTGCGACGATCCCCGCCTCCTCAACGACCGCTTGCTCCTGGGCCTGAAGGGCACGATCAGCGAAGCGGAGCTCGGGTGGCTGCGCCAACGCGCCTACGAGGGACTGCTGGCCAAAGCCCGGCGCGGGGAGCTGCGCCTCTCGCGGCCGGTCGGGTACATGCACACCGCCGATGGCCGCATCGAGAAACATCCCGACCAACGGGTCCAAGCGGCGATCCGCCTGGTGTTCGAGCGATTCGCCACGCTCGGCAGCGCCCGGCAAGTCCTGCTCTGGTTCCGACAGGAACGGCTGCCGTTGCCGGCGCTCGTGGCCGACACCCCGTGGGGCGAGCGGGTCACCTGGCGGCTGCCGATCTACAACACCATCCTGAGTGTGCTCCACAATCCCGTCTACGCCGGGGCCTATGCCTTCGGCCGAACCGCCACCCGTACCCACATTCGCGACGGCGCTGCGCACAAAACCCGCGGCCACCGCCGCCCGCGCGAGGCGTGGCTGGTGTTGCTGCCCGACCATCACGCTGGCTATATTGCCTGGGAGACCTACGAACGTCACCATCAGGTGCTCGCCGACAACGCGCAGATGAACGGCCTCATGGCCCAAGGCGCCGCCCGCACCGGCCCGAGCCTGGCCGCCGGGCTCCTCCGGTGTGGACGCTGTGGGCGCCGCGTGCAGGTCGCCTACTCCGGACCCGTGGCGCGCTATACCTGCCGGAATCAGTCGGCCGCGGGGTGTGGCCTCGCGTTTGGTGGCCGCCGGGTGGAAGCGGCCCTCGAGCGCGAGGTCCTCCGCGTGCTGACCCCGGGCGCCATCGAGGCGGCCTGCACCAGGGCGGAGGCCGTGGACGACGAGATCGCGGCCACCCGCCACGCGCTCGAGCTCGAACTGCGGGAGGCGCGGTACGAGGCGGACCGTGCCCAACGGCAGTACGACGCGGTGGAGCCCGAGCACCGGCTGGTGGCCGGCACCTTGGAGCAGCGGTGGAACGCGGCGTTGGGCCGCATCGCGATCCTGGAACAGCGCCTGACGGACGTGGCCACTGCCCCAACCCGCCCGACCCCACCTGATCGCGCGAGCCTGCTGGCACTGGCGCAGGAGTTTCCCGCTGTCTGGGCGGATCCCGCCACGGACGCCCGGACGAAGAAGCGACTGGTCCGCCTCCTCATCGAAGAGATCATCGTCTCGCCGCTCGACACCCAGGGGCTCGAGCTGCTCATTCACTGGAAAGGCGGCAAACACACCCGGCTGCACGTCTCCCGCAATCGCACGGGCAGCACCGTCGCTGCACCGACCGTGCGGTGGTCGACGTCGTCCGCGACCTCGCCCGTCGCGTGCCAGACGCGCAGATCGCGCGCCTTCTCAATCGCCTCGGCTACCGCACGGGGGCCGGGAATACGTGGACCCAACAGCGCGTCGTCAGTCTCCGCCACGCCCACGACATTCCCGTCTATACGCCGGGCGTCGACCGCATCGCATTGACCATCGGGCAAGCGGCGGATCAACTCGGCGGGAGCACGACGACCGTGCGCAAGCTCATCGTGTCCGGCCGGCTCCCCGCGACCCAACCCGTTCCCTACGCGCCGTGGGCTATTCAGTCCGAGGATCTCAACACCGCCGAGGTCCAACGCGTGGTCCGAGCCGTCAAGGCAGGACGACGACTTCCACAAACTTCGTCCGACACACAGCTGCCCCTAATAAATCCGCGCACATAGCGAGGTGAGCATTATGTCGCCCACTCGTTGAGGTCGATCACCGACTCGAACTTGGTGGGCGGCTCGACCGGGAAGATCTTGGCGCCCCCTTCATGATTCGGAATAGCGAACGCTCGGATGCTCTGGCTATGCTTATTTTCTCGACCCCTGACGGCGGCGTCGCGGCTCACGGGCTCGGCCGGCCGTCCGTCCCGACGAGCGCCTTGACGGCTTGGAGCGCCGCGCGGTAGGCCGCCGGGTCGGGGCCGCTGGTCCCCCCCAGGGTTACGCACAGGTCGCTCAGGCCGAACGGCTGCCCGGACTCCCGGCTCACCAGTTGACCTTCCGGACGCTCTCGGAGCCATGAACGAGCACGACCGTGGGGCTCCGCTCGACCTGGGTCTGGGGAAGCGTGAGGTCCCCCCAGATGAGGCTGGTGGCGGCGGGCCTGATTCCCTGAAGGAATTCCGATACCGTCGGCGTGGTGGTCTGGAGGCCAATACGGCCGGTCGGGCCGGCGGCCAGCGTCGGGTGAACCGCCGGCGGGGGACAGGAGTCCACGTAGCGCACCGCCGTCGCGCTCGTGACTTCTCGCCCATCGGCGAGCACGAGCCGCAGCGTGTACCGGATCTCGGTTCCCCCCGCCGGCGCCCCCCGTCTCGGGGGCCCCGCGTGCACGAGGCGGCTCTCGAACCGGCCTTGGTCGGTGGTGTAGGGCCGAAAGTCGTCTCGGGTCGGGGTCAGGAGCGAGCGGATCGGTCGCTCGCCGGGCCCCTCCCAGAGCCCTTCCATCGTGATGTCCTTCACGGCCGCCAGGCCACCGGGAAGATCGCGATACGCGAACCCCCACCGGAAGGTGTCCTTGGGGCACACCGTGGGCGGATCGAACCGCAACGGCTCGAGGGCCGGCTGCGCCTCGGCGGCGAGTGTCGTAGCGAGAAGCGCGATGATCAGCATGACCAACGACGAGACTCGCGTCATCGTTCGACTCCACCCAGTTCCGCACCCGCCTTCTCCAGCCAGAAGGTCATGCCCATCTCGCGGTACATCGTCGTCGCGGTCGCGAGCTGCTCCTAGGCCGTCGGCCGCTTGCCCGTGCGCCGGTAGAGCTTGCCGAGCAGTGGGCGGACGAGCGGGAGCAAGCGCGTCCGGCTCGAGGCGCCGGAGGCCGGACTCGCGTCCGACCGACTCATGACCGGATGTCCCCCTCGCGAGGCAGATCGGTGAGGAACATGATCCCTGGCTCGTGGGTGATCATGAGTTCGGGACGTGCCTGGAGTGCGACCGCCTGCGGCGTCACCCCGCAGGCCCAGAAGACCGGCACCTCGTCCGGATGGATGGCGACGGGATCGCCATAGTCGGGGCGGCCCAGATCGGCGATCCCGATGGCCTCCGGGGCCCCGATATGGATCGGCGCGCCGTGGGCGTGTGGGTAACGGGCCGACAGCTCGCCGACCAGCTTGAGCTGCGCCTCAGGGATCGGGCGCATGGTGACCACCATCGGGCCGTGGAAGCGCCCGGCCGGACGGCAGGCGAGGCTGGAGACGAACATCGGTACCAGCGTGCCGCACTCCACGTTCCGCACGCTGGCGCCCGCCTCCATCAAGGCGTGCTCGAAGGTCAGGCTACAGCCGAGCAGGAAGGCGACGAGGTCATCCCGCCAGAGGTCGCGGATGTCGCTCCGTCGCTCGGCCAGTTCGCCCCGACGATAGACGCGGTAGCCGGGCAGGTCTGTCCGGAGGTCGGCACCTGGGGCTGACCGAACCGGCTCCGCATCGCCCGGGGGCGTGATCTCGAGGATCGGACAAGGCCTGGGGTTGCGAGTGCAGAAGGCAGCGAACTCGGCGGCCGCCTCCTTTGGGAGGATCACCAGGTTGGCCTGCTGGTAGGCCGGGCAGTGCCCTCCCGTGCTTCCGCGCCAGTCGCCGCGGCGAGCGGCGGCTCGCATCTCGGCGGGAGAGGTGATGACTCGGGATGTTCGATCTGGACCCATGAACGCCACCTCCTTAGTGGAGGCGAGCCTCCCTCCCGGCCTGATGGAGACCCTCGCCACCTCGAAGGCCCGGGATCGCTGGTTTGGAGATCGAGTACTGGGCGAGGTGAGTTCGGGCGAGTAGTTGCCGAGCGCGCCCGCTCGCTCGGTGTGCGTGCGTCCACGCTAGTCCCGACCTCATGCTGCTCGTACCCGGACACGGATGGGGACGAGCAACCTAAAGGGTGTAGATCCCGTCGGGGACACGCCCGCTTTACTCAGCCCGTCGAGCACTGGCCCGGCGACCAGCGGCCCGAGCGATCCGTAGCCGACGAACGCGACCGTCCCGTCGGCCTGCGGCGTGAACGCGATCCGCCCGACCAGGAGATGCCGGAGGACCTGCCGGGCCTGCGCGACCTTCCGCCCCATGAGCCCGGACCAGTCGCCGAGCTTTGCGAGGATCGCGGGCGTCAGCGCCGCCGGGTCGACGGTGCGCACGCGCCCGAGCCCGTCGAGGGCGGCCAGCTCGGCCGCGAGCGCCGCGCGCCGCTGCTCCGTCGCGCGGAGCGCGTCCAGGAGGCTGCCGAGGTCCGGGGCGCGGGCGATCGCGCCCGTCTAGGCTGCCCGTACCCGGGCCGGCCGGGACGTCAGCCCCGCCGCGCTGCCTCGATCGTGGCGACGGCGATCTTCTTCATCGGCATCATCGCCTCGAAAGCGCGCTTCGCCTCGCCGCCACCAGCCGCGAGCGCATCGGTTAGCGCACGCGGGGTGATCTGCCAGGAGAGGCCCCAGCGATCCTTGCACCAACCGCACTGGCTTTCCTGGCCGCCATTGCCGACGATCGCGTTCCAGTAGCGGTCCGTCTCTTCCTGATTGTCCGTCGCAATCTGGAAGGAGAAGGCCTCGCTGTGCCTGAACTCCGGTCCTCCATTGAGGCCGAGGCAGGGAATGCCCAGAACGGTGAACTCCACCGTCAGAACATCGCCCTCCTTGCCGCTCGGGTAGTCACCGGGCGCCTTGTGAACAGCGGTCACCTCACTATCCGGGAAGGTGGCGGCGTAGAAGCGTGCCGCCTCATGCGCGTCCTTGTCGAACCATAGGCAGATTGTGTTCTTTGGTTTCATGTTCATGTACTCCTTGTGCCCGGACAGGGCGAACTGGAGATCCCAGGATTTGGTGGACAGGGGGTCGGCGATCAGAAGATTCCGACCGCGAAACCCGTGGAGAGACCGACACGGTCCATCCGCCACGCTTCGGAACTGCTGACACCGCCGGCTGTCGTCGTGGCCGAGGGTCGGTGGTAGGGGGTCGTCGACATCAAGCCCCCTTCTCGGTCGGGTCCCATGGGGGGATCGGTTTTGTCGCGTCATCTTGCCCACCCAGGATAGCCCGGCCTCGCGTGGGCGTGAGACGATACGTGACGGGGGCCAGGCGCCCACAAACAACCCGACGCAGCACGCAGGAGGCAGGCATGGAGGACCGGGACGCATTGCTCCGGCACTACCGCGAGATGCGCGAGGCGCTGCTCGCGGCCATCCACGGCCTCACCGACGCGCAGATGACCGACCCGTCCATCGACGGCTGGTCGGTCAAGGACCACCTGGCGCACCTCGCGCTGTGGGACGACGTCCGCGCGAGCGAGGTGACGCGGATCTCCGCCGGCCACGACTCGGCGTGGCGCATGACCGATGAGCAGGCCGAGGCCTATAACGCGATCGCCTATACTGGGCGGCGGGAACTGCCCCTCGCCCAGGTGCGGTGGGAGCTCCAGACATCGTGGGCGCGGCTCGTCGACGCGATCGCGGCCGCGACCCCGCGCGCGCTGGACCCGTCGCTCTACGGCGACGCGGGCCTCCGCAGCACGCACGAGGCCCAGCACGCGGGCTGGATCAAGCGCTGGCGAGGGGAGCACGGCTTCTAGCCCTAGTACGCGGGGAGCTTCCCGCTTCCCACTGTCTGCTTCACGGCGGCCGCTTCCTCGGCGGCCTTCGCAGCGAGGAACCGGCTGTCGCTTGCGAGGGGGTCGTCGACATCAAGCCCCCTTCTCGGTCGGGTCCCATGGGGGGCCGGCTGTTCGGTGTTGTCGCGCCCGGTCTCGACCACGTGGTCCTGGTAGTTGAGGCCGACGCAGACGATCTTGCCCGGATTGGGGATGACGGAAGGAACTCGATCTCGGAGAGCTTGTGGTCCTGCGCGGCTCCTTCAGGAGCTTCGCGGCTTCGCCGAATGCGTTGCCGGCGATGAGCGCCTTGAGGTCGGGGTACTTGCTCCCGAGGCGGCGGCCTAGGTCGATTACGCCCTGGCCGGTGACGGCGCCGTAGCTCGTGTCCTTGGAGGTCTTGTAGGTCAGCAGCTTCATGAAGTTGGGGTCCTGATGGAAGGGGGGGAATTCTACGGTGCCTGCATCTTGCGGCGCAGGTCTGCGGACCATGTTTCACGAGGCTGAAAGCCGGGCAGGGAGCGGGCGAGCCTCTCGTCCACTGCATGATCTCGGCGTCGCTCTTCGAGAAGTCCACCGTCTCGCGGCAGGGCTGCTCGCAGTACCACGGCGTGTCGAAGAACAGTTCGAGGCGGTTGCCCTCGGGGTCGCGGAAGTAGACCGAGATGGCGTTGCCGTGCGTGACCGGGGAGACCTCGGTCACCTTTTCGCCCTTCAGTGCCTCGTTGAATTGGCGCAGCGCCTTGAAATCGGGCACGCGGAAGGAGATCTGGTTGATGACGTTGAAAGGCAGATTGTCCGGCCGCCCGGTGGCGAGCACGATCTGGTGATGCTCGCTCGGGTCGCGGCTGAGAAACACCAGGCCCACCTTGCCCTTCGGCGTGGGCAGCTCGCCGCGGTCGGTGACCGTGAAGCCGAGTACGCGGGAATAGAAGTCCTCCATGAGCGGAAGGTCGCGCACGTAGAAACCCATGTGACTGAAGGCGAGGCTGGGGACGCTCACGGTTGTCTCTCCATTCGATGCCGGGAAGCAGTTACATAACTTCAGGGCTCCTGACACAGGTACCCAGTGAGGCCGATTTTCCTGGACTCCCGTGAGGGTGCGCGTAATAATGCATGCATCACTCAGCGGGAGGGGGCCCATGCCGACCCAGCTGCACCTGCCGGTCCAGCCGGCCGGGGCCCGCGAGATCAATGCGGTGGTCGCCATCGTCGAGCGCGACGCGCAGGTGGCGTACTTCGCCTCGGGCGTGCCGCTGTTCGTCCATCGGGCCGATGATCCGGTGGGGCGCCGCGTGGCCACCGGGCAGCTGATCGCGCTCGGGCTGGCGCGGCAGGAGGAGCTCAGGACGGCGCTGCACGTCCATCGCAGCACGCTCTACCGGCAGCACCGCAAGCTCCAGACGCATGGCGTGTTGGGCGTGGTCGACGGCAAGGGCGGCCCGCGCGGCCCGCATCGGTTCACCGCCGAGCGGCGGCATCGCGTGGCGGAGCTGCTCACCGCCGGGCGGTCCATCCGGCACGCGGCGAACCAGGTTGGAGTGACGGAAGGCACGATTCGCCATGCGTTGCGCCGTGGCGAACTCGAGCGCGTCCCGACGGGGTCGGCGCCCGCCCTCGGGCCGCGGACTCGCCGCGAGCAGGCCGCGCGCGCCGCCGGCGGCGTGGCGGTGCAGCGCCACACCGAGCGCGCCCTCGCCCGGCTCGGTCAGTTGACGGAAGCGGCCCCCCGGTTCATGGCCACGGAGGCGGTGCGCGCGGGCGGCGTCTTGCTCGCGCTGCCCGCCGTGCTCACGCTCGGGTTGCTCGACGCCGGGGCGCACGCCTATGGCGCGTTGAAGCACGGCTTCTATGGGCTGCAGGCCACGCTGCTCTGCTTGACGTTCATGGCCCTGCTGCGCATCCGCCCCCCCGAGCCGCTGCAGGGCCAGCCCCCCGGCGAGCTGGGGATTCTGCTCGGCCTCGACCGGGCTCCCGAGGTCAAGACGCTGCGACGCAAGCTGGCGGAGTTGGCGGCCCGTCGGCAGGCCACGCCGTTCAGCCAGCGACTGGCCGAGCGCTGGGTGCGCGACCACGCGGACGCGGTCGGGCTCCTCTACGTCGATGGCCACGTGCGGCCGTACCATGGCACGGCCCACACGCTGCCGGAGACCTATGTCACGCGCCGCCGTCTCTGCATGCCGGCGACGACCGACCTGTGGGTGCAGCAGCAGGATGCCCAGCCGCTGTTCGTCGTCACGGCCCCGGCGAACGACGATCTCCTGGCGATGCTGCGTCGGGAGATCCTGCCCGAGGTCCGCCGCCTGGTGGGCGCACGCCGGGTCACGCTCTGCTTCGATCGTGAGGGCTGGAGCCCGAAGTTCTTTCAGGAGTGCCACGCGGAGCGCTTCGACGTCCTCACCTATCGTCGCGGCCCCTACGCCGCGTGGCCCCGGGGCCGATTTCGGCCCATCCCGACGACGGTGGACGGGCGGGAGGTCCGCTACACCCTGGCCGAGCGGGGTGTCGATATCCTGCCGGACTTCCGGATGCGGGAAGTGCGCCGCCTGTGCGACACCGGCCACCAGACGGCCATCCTGACCACGCGGCACGATCTCCCCATCGGGGTCGTGGCCTATCGGATGTTCGAGCGGTGGACCCAGGAGAACTTCTTCCGGTACATGCGGCAGCACTTCGCCCTGGACGCGTTGGTGACCTACGCGGTGGAGCCGGCCGACCCGGACCGCACGATCCCGAATCCGGCGCGCAAGACGCTGCGCAAGCAACTGGCGGAGGCCCGAGCGACCCTCAAGGCGCTGGAGCAGACGTACGGGCACGCGGCCCAGCAGAACCCTGAAGGCCGGCGGCCGACCATGCGCGGCGTCAAGATCGCGCACGGCGCCCTCGGCCAGCAGATCCGGGCCCAGGCGCGCGAGTGTGACACGCTCAAGGCCCGCATCGCTGCCCTGCCGGAGCGGATGCCGGTCAAGACGGTGTTGGACGAGGAGAAGATCGTCACGCTCGCGCCGGAGGCCAAACACCTGACCGACACCATCAAGATGGTGGCCTATCGGGCCGAGACGGGTCTGGTCCGGCTCTTGGCGCCGCATTACGCGAGGACCGAGGACGAGGGGCACGCGCTGCTCCGCGAGATGCTGGTCTCGAGCGCCGACATCATCCCTGATCTGGCCGTCAAACGCCTCCGCGTGCGCGTGCATGCCCTGGCCAATCCGCGGAGCAACGAGGCGCTCGCCAAGCTGTGTGACACGCTCAATGCCCTCGCGGTTCAGTACCCAGGAACCGATCTCACCCTGGCGTACGAGGCGCCCGGTGTTGCATAGATTTCTGCGCCCATGTCAGGAGCCCTGAACTTTACCTGAGGCACAAGCGGCGCTCACAGGCGCACCGCAAACTGCTCCGGTCCCTCTACAAGAGGGTAGTCGACATGAAGCCCCTTCTCGGCCGTTTCCCGTTTCCTTCCCCAGGGGGGCCATTGGGTGGCGGCAATGCGCCGGCGGAGGTCCTGAAGCTTGGCCTCGGGCACGTGGACGGTGAAAGGGCGGATCGAGGTATCTTCAGACGCCTGGCGCGCGGGCGCTTGGGCAACGGCAACTGCTTCAGTGTCGGTGGTCACGGTCGATTCCTTTGTCCTGAATGTCAGGCGGCGGATGAGCGCGCGCTTGCGCGCCATCCACCGCACGACATTGATCTACCGCAACGACTTGAACGCCGCGCGCATCTCCGACGCGAAGAGCAGCGGCTCTTCCCACGCCGCGAAGTGCCCGCCCTTGTCCACCTCGTGGAAGTAGGAGAGCTTCGAGTAGCCGCGCTCCGCCCAGCGCCGGGAGGGCTGGTAGATCTCGCCGGGGAAGACGGTGACCGCCGCCGGGATGGAGAAGTTCTTGGGGCCGAAGTACGGGGGCTTGTTGTCCCAGTAGCTGCGGGCCGAGGAGACCCCGGTGTTTGTCAGCCAGTAGAGGGTGATGTTGTCGAGCACGTCGTCCCGCGTCAGCCGCTCCGGGGGCTGTCCTTTGGTCGGCGTGCCCATCGCCACGAGGACCGTCGCCGCCGGCTGGTCGTCGCCGTCGCCGTGGTCAATCAGCCAGGCCGCGAGGGCGACCGGAGAATCGGCGAGTCCATAGAGCGTCTGCGGACGCGTCGCCATCTCGATCGCGTAGGCCGCGTTCTTGACGAAGAAGCCCTTCAGCTTGTCTAACGCGCGTCGCTCCAGGTCGGAGAGATCGGACGGTGCCGGTCCTCCGGACTGGATCGCGTTCGACACGTCCTCCGGGAGGGCGAACAGGAAGTTGGTGTGCATGGCCACGAGCTCCGCTGGCGCCTCGACCGCCATGGCGTCCGTGATCTGTCCGCCCACGTCGCCGCCCTGCGCGACGTATCGCGTGTATCCCAGGCGCCTCATCAGCACGATCCAAGCGCGCGCGATGCGGGCATGATCCCAGCCGGTCGCCGTCGGCTTGCCCGAGAACCCATAACCGGAGATCGATGGGATCACGACGTCGAAAGCGTCCTCCGCGCGGCCTCCGAAGGCCGTGGGGTCGGTGAGCGGGCCGACGAGCTTGATCTGCTCGAGGATCGAACCGGGCCATCCGTGCGTGACGATGACGGGCAGCGCACCCTTGTGCTTCGAACGCACGTGGATGAAGTGGATGTCGAGCCCGTCGATCTCGGTGGTGAACTGAGGCAGGGCGTTGAGCTTCGCCTCGCACTTGCGCCAGTCGTAATCCGTCGCCCAGTAGCGCGCGAGGTCCTGGAGCGGCGCGAGCGGCACGCCCTGCGACGTGTCCGCGACGGTCTCCTTCTCCGGCCACCGAGTGGCCTCAATGCGCCGGCGAAGATCGTCAATCGCCTTTTGGGGAATATTGACCCGGAAAGGGCGGATCGCGTCGCCGCCGTTAGTCTTGGTCGCTTTCGTCATGATGGTTTTCCTTTCCTTGTCGGGGTTGCGATACGTCTATCTGCCGCTTGGGTTGCCGTTGCGAGGAGGGTAGTCGACCTCACGCCCTGTGTAGAACTGGTCGCCGATCCGGGCCACCGGCGGCGCTTCGACCCAGACCTGCATGTCGGGGTGCGCGTGGCGCAGGCTGCACGGGCCCGCGGGCTGATCGTGCGCCCTCTGCCCGATGGGGACATGATCGGCTTCGCGCCGCCACTCATAGTCACGCCGGCCGACATCGACGACATCGTGGAGATTACCCGCTTGGCCGTTGCGGACGTGCAGGACATGTTGGTGACGGAAGGCGTCAGCTTCGCGTAATCTGGCTCAACGATTGCCTTCACGGCCGGTAGTCTGCACCCGGGGGGCCACCCCGGCGGGCGACGATACCGGGATCGAGGGCCCCGTATTACGCGAGTGAGTGTAGAAGGAGTCTAACGGGACCCGCTCGCGCTCGGGCCTCGAGAACTTTAGGCCGCGCGCTCGTCATTGGGACCCTAGTGTCCCTAGTTGTGAGCGGTAGGCATGCCTCAATTCTTCGCTGCAATTCGACGCCCGTTGCGACGGCCTCGGCCGTCGGAGGAGATCCGTGTTGCGGCTCTCATCAGATGGCGCTTCCGGTATCCTGGGTGCTCAACGATCCGCCCGAGGAACTCGATGATGAGCTGGGCGGCGATCAGCGAAGTGTTATGCGAGGCGATATCGATCTGCGGATTCACCTCAACCAGATCGAAGCCGATCACTTCCCGGCTCTTGGCGATCGCGAACAGCGTCTGGCGGAGCTCGTCATAGGTGAGACCATTGAGCTCCGAGGATGAGCAGCCAGGGACTAGCGGTAGGTCGAGGACGTCGATGTCAATTGACACGTAGACCGGCTCGTTCTTAGGCAAGCGATCCACGATGGCGGCATGGCCGCGACGGCGGAAGGCCGGAACGGTCACGATATCGTTACCCCTCGCCCGCGAGTCCTGCACGTCGGATTGCGGCGTCCGCAAGCTTCGGATCCCCACCTGAATGATGTGGTGGCATATCTTGAGCTGGGCAACGTTCCGGATCGGGTTTCCGTTTCCCCATTGGACGCCATGGACGAAGGGAAAGTAGTCCAAATGTGCATCGAAATGAACGACGTTGAGTCGCTCCTCGTAGGCTCGGACTACCGGGTAGGTGATGGCATGGTCACCCCCGATTACCACCGGGAAAGCGCCTCCCTTGAGGATCTTCTTCACGTCGCGCGTGATGTTGTCGAAGGTCCGTTTGACGTTGGTGTAGATGATGTCGGAGTCGCCGCAATCGACGATCCGGTGATGTGCGCGCTCATACTCCAGGTAGCGTCGATCATCCTCGATGTCGTAGTATCCGGTCTGCTTCTGCGCCGGACCAAAACCGGCGTAACGGACCGACATTTCTCGGATCTTCCGCGGGGCGAAACGCGAACCGGGCGCCCAAGGGGTCCCTTCATCGGTCGGCGCGCCGAGTATCGCAATGTCCCCGTCGATTCGGGACAGATCCGTGCAAATAGGGCCTCGCATGAATGATACGAGACCCACGAACGGGAGATTCAGCCGACCCTCGTCCGCCATTGATGGTGACTCCTATTCGGAATGGGTGAGTCGGTTGTGGAGGTTAGTCGGAACGATACGCCGGAAACAGTAGGGCGCCCCGCGAGAACTTGTCAAGACCATCTGGGGAAGGGCCAACGTGCTGGGTCGATCTCGGCAGATCGGGTGTCGCAGGATTGGAGACAGATGGTGTTCACGCGAGCTCGGGCCCGTCCCTTTACTGGGGCTTCGCATCGTGAAGCAGCTCCGTCCCTGGGCGACGTAGCAAGGACGATGGTCCACTCGGCGAATGGACACCGGACCGCAAGGGCGGAAACGGTGGGGCGCCGCCGGACCTGTACACGAACGCGCTCGCCCTTCACTCTACCCCGGTGGGGGCACACCCGCTTCAGGTCGACCATCCCACTTCGGGGACAGGTGCCCGCAGGGCAGCGTGATCGATCCCGCAGGCTTGGTCCCACCGCCACGATCCGAAGGTCAATCTCGTGTCGTCGAAGGTCAAGACTGGACTGCATGGATCTGGTTCCATGAGTGCCAGCTCGAGATCCACAAGCCGTGCATTGGCGGGAGGGACGCGATTACTGATGCGCGAGACGCGCGTGTCGATCGAGAGGCTGTATGGGGGACGATCTGCGTGGCTCGCTCGTCCCGAAGTCGGACGCCCCACAGGCGTCCGACAAGCCGGCACCCGTGACTGAACGCTGTCCGTGGGCCATCCGCTGGGCCGGGCGGTGGTCGATCCGCTGCGCCCAGCCAGCCGGGCATCCCGACCTGCACATGGGGCCCGACCCGGCGTCGCTGCCAGCCAAGATCGTCCAATGGCATCCGGGGGATCGCCGGGAGTACCTGACGGGGCCAACCCAGGCACCGCGGAGGGGATGCCGCTAGTCCTCGGGAGAGGCGATCCCGTCTGGCGGCCGTTGCTCCTCGTCGTCCCTGTGTTGCGGTCTAGCTTAGCGCGCGCTTCCGATTTCGAGGCGGACGGAGCGTCGTCGCGAGATGGCTGGAGCGCGCGCGGCGCGGTGGCTGGGCCTGCCGCCTCGCGGATCGGCGGGTGGAGACGGTGACCGGTCCCGCCACTCTACGGGCCGGTGGCAGCGTCTCGCCCAGGAGCTGCCGGAGCAGTAGAGGGACGGCAACTTCGAGCGCTACAACGCCGGCACCGATCACCCAGCGGCGGGCGGTGCCGCCCAGAGCGACGTCGATCAAGGCCGGCACGAGGCTCGTGAGCATGAGGGGCCGCCTCCTGACACAGGCTAGCACCCGACGCGCCCAACCCGGGCATTACGCGTCGCCTACGAACGTGTTGCGGCAGTATGATGACGGGTAAGAACCGGACAGTGGAAGGAGGCGTCACGCATGCCCAGGGAAAGGCGAACTAGCGCGACAAACCAACTGACTGGGAATGAGGCTGATGCCGCTCGCAGCCCAGTGTTCCAAGGGGGCGACGATCGGCAGTCCAGCGGAGGAGTTTTCGTGGGTGCCGTCAACGGCGTCGAGGCGCTCGCCGTGGGTGCCCTGCACGTCGTGCGGGACGTGCTCGTGACCGCGATCGCTGCAACGACGGATCTCACGGTCCAGGTAGTCTCCATGGTTACCGGAGTGGCCCGCGGGGCGGTCCGTGCCGCGGCGGGCCTTGGCGGTGAAGTCGTCGGCCTCGATACCGTCCGAGCTAAGGCCGCGACCGGAGCAGACAAACCCGCGCGCACCAGAAGAGCTCGCACCCTCCACGACAAGGCGGCCCTCAACTCAGCAGGGTCCGTGATGGTCAAGGGCCATCGAGGCAAACCTTCCCGACGCTCGCGGCCGGCACGACTGGTACCAGGACGGCGGGGGCGCACGGCTACACAGAAGCCCACTGCCGCCTAGCTCTCGGCTGGGATTCCATACGAGGAAGACAGCCGTGAGCGCAAACGCCGAAGAGCGAGTTCGCGTCGAACCAGGGGGCCGAAAGACCGTCTAACCAGGTGCCTCGCGCAGCCATTCTCAAGGCCAAACCCGTGGACCACGCGGGGCATCCGCGAGGAGCGCGCTGTCGGTGGGGTAGTGGATGTTCGTGTCCACGACCGTGGTGTCCACCCGCAGCCGCCCGCCCCGGACGACCCGGCGCTGGCGCGCCAGGGCCCCCCCAGGCGCTCGACCAGCCCCTCTAGCTACCAGCTCCCTCGGAGCGACGGCCGACCCTGCGAGCCCGCAGGACGTGCCCGACGGCGTGATGGCTGCGGCACAGGTCACCTAATGGTTCACCCTCTACTTGGGTAGGGGTGAGCGGATTGGCTCCTGGGAAGTGACGGGCAGGGCAGCACGCCCCGGCCAACCCCAGTCTTCGCGGCAAGCTCCTCGATGGACGACGTGAAATGCAGCTTTCAGCGGGCGATGCGGGAGGCCGCCAGGATGTTCACCAGTGGCTTTCATGGCGCCGGAGGTGCGCCGTTGGCTGGACGAACAAAGGGTCTGATGGAAGCCGACTTCACTCCTGCGGACGCGCGGGGGAAGACGCCAGCGTCCCTCGCGGATTCGGCCGCCAGGCGGTAGCGCCCGGTCGCGGGTGGTCCAATGGCGGTGGAATCACGTACAGTACGACTCACGGAAATGAGGGGCTCGGCGACTGACCTGTGCACAAACGTGGCGACATCCTGGGCCGGGTGGGATTCCGGGGACACTCGTTCGCCGTGGAGCGGACTGGCGACCCGGTGACCCGAATCATTCCCGGGCAGATCGTCGACGACGATCCGCACGGTGCTGGAAGCCTGGCGGTTCCGGCGGAGAGCCGATCTCGATTTCGCAGCCGACCTCGAGCGGATCGGCGCAGCTGACCCGCCACCCAATGACCCGTGAGGCTCGTAGTCGACACGAGCACCCTTGTCGATATCGAGGCCACAGGATCATCGGAAGGGGCGCTGGATGGCAACCCCGCACGTACAGCGTCTCGTCGCCGAATTGCTCGGTCCGCTCGCCCCCTCCGGCCACTGCGCGGATTCTATGCTGGCGCGGAGACGCCCGAGAGGCGCTCGAGCTCGAGCACGAGGAGACACCGCATGACGACGACGGCTGTTCCCACGCAGCAGGTCAGCGCAACCGTCCGTTGGTACACCTCCTGCCCCCAGCCCAACGGTCTCCAAGCGAGCGAGGAGGGTCTGTGGGTGATCGATCAGAAAGACCACCCGCTGATGGTCATGCTGCTCGACTGGCGGACAAGCAAGGAGCTGCACTCCTTTCCCACCGAGACCAACCACTCCAGCGGCATCACGGTGGAACCCGGGACTGACGGTGCGATCTGGGTCGCGTCGACCTATCCGCCGATTGAGTTGTTTCGCTACTCTCGCGACGGCAAGGTGACCCGCCGCCTGGACACGCCGGGCAAGGGCGAGAAAAGCGGCGCGCACGGTCTGGAATGGATCGATGGCACGCTGTGGGTCACCGTTCCACCATCGGCTACGACCTATCAGCTTGATCCCGAGACCGGACGTGTCTTGAAGCAGTTCCCGGCGCCCGGCAATCGCCCGCACGGCGTGGGGTGGGACGGCACGCATCTCTGGGTGGCCGAGACGACGAAGCGCACCATTACCGCCTACGGGCTGGACGGCACGCCGGTCCGCGAGCTTGCCCTCACCGCTGGCCCGACGGAGGGTCCCAACCCGCACGGCATGACTTATTGGAAGGGTGAGCTGTGGTACTGCGACGCCGACACGCGTGCGGTATGCACCATCAGGATCCCCTAGCACGACGTGACGATGACCGACTCGGCAGCGGCACCGCACCATGGCCACCTTGATCAACGGCCTCCTCGAGGCCGGGCTGAGGAGCTGCGAGCAGTACGCCGCGACGAGCGCGAGCAGCGCGAACAAGGCAGGGCGCACGACGGCTGCGATGCTAACGGATCGGGATGTCCTCGGCGGACCCGCTGAAACTGGCAAACAGGGGGAGGAGACCCATGACGCCTATGACGCCCGAGGAGACGCGCGCCTTCCTGCTGCACGGCACCCGCACCAGCAACCTCGCAACCGTGCGTGCCGACGGGCGTCCGCACGTGGCGCCGATCTGGTTCACGCTCGACGGGAACGACGTCGTCTTCAACACCGGGCGCGACAGCGTGAAGGGCCGGAACATGGCGCGCGACCCGCGGGTCATGCTGTCGGTGGACGACGAGACGCCGCCGTTCGCGTTCGTGCTCGTCGAGGGCACGGCGGTGATCGCGGCGCCGTCGGTGGAGGAGCTGCTGCCGTGGACCACCCGCATCGCGCGCCGCTACATGGGCGACGCCCAGGCCGACGCCTACGGGCGCCGCAACGCCGGCGAGGGCGAGCTACTGGTGCGCGTGCCGATGACGAAGGTCAACGCGCAGAAGGGCATCTCGGACTGGTAACCTTCCGCTGGGTGCAGGCGGAGGGGATCCCGCACAGGAGCGATCCGTTCCCTGAAGACCGCGCTGATCTCACCGCTTTCTCCCAGGTAGCGAGGTGTTGGATACGACATGGCCACCTTCTCCGTGATGGTGATGGGCACCCGTGACAGTTGCCATGGCGAAATGCCAGTGGCGGTGGCCCTTCGTCGCGGTTCCCCCTGCCGGGGGCATCTGACCTCTCAGAGGGGACTCGGTCCATGAGCATGCCATCGCGCGGATACGTGAAGCGGGCCCTGCTGTGGCTGGTCACGACGACTGCGGTGTACCTGCTCATGAACGGAGCCCAGATCTTCGAGACCCTGCTGATCGTTCCCGCGTGGACCGCCGCGCCTCCGGCATCACTTGGCCTGTTCCAGGGGACGTACGGGCTCGATTTCAAGGCCTTCTGGATCGTCTTTCACTCGCTTCACGAGATCACGTTCATCCTGGCGCTCGCGGTCTGCTGGAAGCTGAAGACGGTCCGCCACTGGCTGCTGGCGCTCCTGGTCGTTCACATGGCCGTGCGCGTGTGGACGCTCGCCTACTTCGCGCCGACCATCATCCGCTTCCAGAGCATACCCCCCTCGCCGGGCATCGATCCCGCCTTGATCCAGGAGGCCGCGCGCTGGCGCACCTTGAACCTCGTCCGTGTGGCGCTCTTCATGGCCGTGAACCTGGCCCTGCTCCGACCCATCTATCGTGTGGCCAACATGCTGAGCGCCTCCCCCGGGCCAAGAAGGCATGAGCCACCGACGCGGGGCGAATCGCCGTTGCGCGCTCAACATGAGGGTCGCTACACGACGTTGTTCTAGGTGACCGCCGTCTTCGCGCGAGCGAACGGAGGAGAGAGCCCGCGAGTTTCACGGGCGACGGCTTATCTGGACCAGAGTGTAACCTGGCGGACCGTCCGCGGAGGTCGCCGTGGCACGACCACACTGGCTGCGGCCAGGACCGTCCGTTAGCCGCCTGACTTCGGCCGGGACTGGGACCTACGGTGGCCGGCGCCAGACCATGGCGAAGCTGATCGGCAATCCCAGGTAGACCTTCCATTTAGGCTTCTTGCGGACCCACGGTTCGTCGACGAGTCCCTCGTCCATGTCCCGGAGCGACCACCCGGCGGCATGGGCGGCCTTCACGTGGTCGCTCAGGAGGTGCACGTAGCTGCGGATGGTGACCGGCTCGCCTGGTGCCCGGTCGAAATGCGTGGGGATCCCCGCCAAGAGGAAGTGAGGATGATATCCCACGATGACGAACCAGCCTCCACGCGTCGTGACGCGCGCCACCTCTCGGTAGAGCGGCCCGAGATCGGGGAGGTGCTCGTCCGCGAGCGACTGCACACAGAGCTCATACGATTCGGCCGGGAGGCCGGTGTGCGACACGTCGGCGAGGCGCAAGGTGCGGTAGACGCCCTTGGTCCGGGCGACGTCCAGCATCTCCGGCGTGACGTCGACGCCATCGATGGCCGCGGCGCCCCGCTGCCGGAGCCAGACCCCGATCCGCCCCGTGCCGCACGCCAGATCCAGTACGGACTGCGGCGCCGACCAGTCCAGCGTCTGGAGTCCCTCGAGCAGACGCAGGTCCATCTCATCTTGCACGGTCTGCTCGTACGTGCGCACCCATTCACCATAGCCTTCGCGGACGTCCACGATCGGATAGTGGCGCTTGTCGTAGATCGAATGGTCCACGCCTGCCCCCTCGTCATCATGCCCCCTGGGGGAGTCGATGACGCCTCCCCCCCCGGTTCACGGTACCGGCTCGCCGGCGAGAGCCTCCTCTGATGGAGCTTCCGGTCCCGAGACTGCCCCACCCAGAGCGTCCCTTCGGCCCACGTGAGCCCCGAATCACCGCCGCCGCCGGGCGCCAGGATCGTGGCGAGCACCCTGCCGGTCTTCGGATCGATCTTCTGGATGCGATCCTCGGCGAGCTGAAACAGGTGCTGGCCGTCGAAGGCCGTTCCGGCATCCGCGGCGACCTCGATCGAGCGCCGCGTCTTCCCGCTCGCCGGATCGAAGGCGGTCAGCCAGTCTCCCACCGCAAACCAGACTTAGCTGACCGTCGTACGTGACGCCATGCACCTGGTCGGCACCCGGAAACGGTCCATACTCCCGGACGATCTCGGCCGCCGATTGCCTCACGTTCCATCCTAGTCATCCGGCATGCGTCTGCTCGACAGCGGCATATGAACAGCGCGGCGGCCGTTCCGGTGAGGCGCATCCTATCGCGGGAGCTTCGCTGGATCTCGCGGTAGGCTGTCGTCCTCCGAATCCGTCGGGGCGGTCGGCCGCTTCGGTGTACGATCCACGGGGAGGCATCCGATCCCGCTCGCCCTGTAGAGCCGCCATTCAGGAGCGCTGCATGAGCAGGATTCATGTCCGCAGCTTCCGTGAGCCTGACGAAACGTTGACGCCGCCCCTCGCCAAGAGCGCCATCGTGCGCATCGGCGAGGTAACCGTGGAACGCGGCGTGCTGGAGCCGGGCTGGAGCTGGCGCCAGCACGTGAAGCCGATCGTTCGCACCGAGTGGTGCCGGTTCCATCACCGCGGGGTCGTGCTCAGCGGGCAGCTGGGCATCCGCATGAACGACGGGGAGGAAGCGATCATCGGGCCGGACAGCGTCTTCGACGTCCCGCCCGGACACGATGGCTGGGTCGTGGGGGACGAGCCCCTGGGTGACCATCGACTGGGCCGGGGTCGAGGGCTGGGCATCGCCGCCCGCAGAGCAACCCTCCTCTTCACCGACATCGTGGACTCGACGACGCTCGCCCGACGCCTCGGCGACGCGGCGTGGACGCGGACCTGCGGGCTCCACGACGAGACCGTGCGATCGGTGCTGTCACGCTTCCGCGGTCGCGAGGTCGAGACCGCCGGCGACAGCTTCCTGGTCGTCTTCGACGGTGCCGCCCGGGCGGTGCGCTGCGGCGCGGCGCTGGTCGTCGCGACGGCGGCCATCGACCTCGCTATTCGTGTCGGCATCCACAGCGGCGACGTCGAGATCGGCGGGACCGGAGGCGTCCGGGGCCTGGCCGTCAACACTGCCGCCCGGATGCTCGCGCTGGCCTCGTCCGGCGAGGTCCTCGTCTCGAGTACGACCCGCGACCTGGCGGAGGGGTCGAGCCTGCGCTTCGCGTCCCGCGGCCGGCACGAGCTTAAGGGCCTGGAGGGCGAACGCGAGCTTTTTCTGTTGACCGAGATATAGGCGCGTCCGGCGCCGGGGTAACAGCCCTGACCGAGGACGGTGTAGCTCGTCGAGACCGACGGTCGTGTCGGGTGGCGGCGCGGCTCCTGCTCCCGCCTTCTCGATCCATCGAGGCAGCCTGGAGCCTGGGCATGTCGGCGTTCTTGCATCTCGGAGCGCCTCGGCGAGTCGCAGTTCGCGTGGGCGCCAGGCCTCGGATTGCGCCGCGCCCGCCCGTTGCTCGGCCGAAGACGCCAAGGCGGGCCGCCGCCGCCCCGACTTAACGCGGACCCCTGTCCGGGTTTTAAGCATGAAGCCCATTGGTCCGGCGATCGTGACAGCTTGACCGAGGCGCTCACGGCATCGGCCAGCCCGATGAGCCCGAATGGCCCGAGGACCCGGACGCGAATACTGGTGCCAGGAGGAGCCCCCCATGAACCGTCCTGTCGCTCTCGTCGGCGCCCCGTCCAGCATCGGCATCCGCCCCTACGACGATGGGCGGGCCCGCCGTCTCGACCTCGCCCCGCGCGCCCTTCGTGACAGAGGCCTCGTGGAGCGGCTCGGCGCACGCGACCACGGCGACGTCCTCCCACCGCCCTATGTCGACTTCCAGCGGCCGGGACGGCGGCCGCGCAACGAGCTGGGCGTGGCGGCCTATTCGCGGGCCCTGGCCGAGCGGGTCGCGTCAGCCTCCCAGGGGGACGCCTTCGTCCTCCTTCTGGGCGGTGACTGCAGCGTCGTCCTCGGCAGCCTGCTGGGACTGCGGCCCCGGGGCCGGCCACCGGTCGGCTTGGCCTACGTGGACGGCCACGCCGATTTCGCCACGCCCGAGGAGTCCCGCACCGGATCCGCTGCCAGCATGTGCCTGGCCCTGGCCGTGGGGCGCGGCGACACCCCGCTGGCGCGCCTGAGTGCTGAAGGGCCGCTGGTGCGCGCGGAGGACACGGTCCTGATCGGCCGCCGGGATCACGCGGAGCCGTGGTACGGCCACGACGCCCTCCGGGCGGCTCCGTTGCTGGACCTCCCCGACGAAGCCGTGCGTGAGCGGGGCCTGGACGGGGCCGCGCGCGCAACGCTCGAGCGATTGGGCTCGCTGGACGGGGGCTTTTGGATCCACGTGGACGCCGATGTCCTCGACCCAATCGACCTGCCCGCGGTGGACTCGCCGGAGCCGGGCGGGCTCCGTCTCTCCGAGCTCCGCGATCTCCTGCGCCCGCTCGTCCACCATCCGCGGGCGCGCGGCACGGAGCTCACCATCTACGATCCCGAGCTGGATCCCCAACGCGTCGGAGCAGTTCGCCTGACAACGCTCTTGGAGGAGGTCCTGGCCGCACCGGGCGCCTAGCCTTGCCTCCCGGTGCGGAATGACCCGAGGTGCTTCGTGGTTCCGCCGGCTGCGGGCCTCGGAGCCATCCGTGATGGAGGGTTCCATGGTGCGGTTCTCGATTGGGTGCCAGTGGACTCAGAACTCAGGACGGAGTTGGCGCTTCCCAAACCGCGAGGACGCCTCGCGCATTTCCATTCGGTACCTACGCGTGATCGAGGATCACGCTCGGTGATTTAGGGAACCCAGCCGCGCAACGCGGCCGCCTGCTGCACCCAGATCGCCATCTGCGTCTCGTCGAACGCGTCGCCTTCGTAGATGTCGATCCAGCGCGCGTCCTTGCTCTTGGCCGTGCCTCCAGGTGGAACGGGTCGCAGCGACGTGCCTCGGAAGAAGGTCACCTTGACGTAGTGGGTGAAGACGTGGAACGACAGGACCCCCCCCTGGCCCTCGATGCCATAAAACGGCGAGTTCCACTTCACGGCCTTGCGCACGTTGGGCACGTTACGCACGATGAGCGCGTCGAGGCGCTTCCCGAGGTCGCTCTTCCAGCCCGGCATCGCGGCGATATACGCTTGCACCGGGGCGTCGCCGTCCGCCTTCGCGATTTGCGGGTTGCCGCCCGAGAGGAGGACGACCTTCTCGCTTTTTCGCGCCTTGATCGGCTTGGCCTCACTCGCACCTGGCTTGGCCTTCGCGCCTGCGTTCGCGGTCACCGCAGCCTTCACGAGCGCCTTGAACGCGCCCGCGTCGACCTTCTTCCCTTCGTGGATGTCGATCGCCCTTCGCGTGTTGCCTTCCAAGCTGGAATTGAAGAGGCGCGCTGGGTCTGGGATGCTGGCTCCCCGGGCGAATGTGAGCTTCACGACCTTCGTGTACGCCTCCCCGGTGCAGACAATCCCAGCGTGGGACCACACGGGCACGCCCAATGGGTTCGTGGGCTTGATCCATTTGCACTCCTCGGTCATCTCGGGGTCGGCTTCCAGGATCAGCGCCCGCATGCGGGCCAGGGTCTCCCCGCGCCATCCCCCCAGGTCGCGGATTCGCTGGTCGATGAGCCGGGAAGCGGGCTCGGTCTTCGCGCCTGCCTTCGCCGGTCGCGTGGCCTTCGTGGACAGGCTTTTCATTGTTCCTCGTTGATCGATGCGGGCTCGGGCGGTCCCTTTGCCGGCGTCCTCTGTAGCTTCGGCGCATTCTGCAGCCAGTCGCGGATCGCCCCGATGAAGTGCGCCACGTCATCGGGGTGTCTCGACGAGATGAGGTTTCCGTCGACCACGACCGGCTGGTCGCCGACCCAGATGCCCCCGAACTTCTCGATGGTGGGCCGGACGACGAGCTCGGGCCACTGCTCGCCCATGTGGAAACCCGTCATGCGGCGGCCTTTGACGATGCCCGAGTTGGCGACCAGCAGCGATCCCCTGCAGATCGGGGCGACGAGCTTGCCCGCAGCGTCGATCTCTCGCAGGAAGGACAGCGCTTCCTTGCTCTCCGACAAAATGGCCGGGCTCTTGGCGCCTCCCGGCACGAGCACCCCTGCGTAATCACTGGGATCGGCCTCACGGATCGTCTTCTGGACATCGAGCAGGCCGATCCGGGCGAAGAACGAATAGATCTCCACCGGCTCGCGCTTGAGGGAGACGACCTCCGTCTCGACGCCGAGCTTCTCGATCTCGATCTTCGGCAAGAAGTACTCTGAATCCTGAAACGCATCCGCCACCAGCACCGCGATCTTCATGCCATCCTCCACTCGGTTCCATGTTATGCGGCGCCTCGAACGATCTTCGGTTGAAGGGCGCGCCTGACGGGCGCGGATGTACCGAACGCCAGTGTGCCTGTGCCGACGACGTCGAGGTGGACATCGTCCCCCGGGTGACCAGCGCGACGATGCCGGGGATCTCGCCGCGCTCGACGTACCCGGCCATGCGTTCGTGCATGCGGTCCAGCGCGGCCCTGGAAAGGCCAGGCCCGCTCGCCGCTGGCGCGGGTGGCACGGAGATCGCGGTAGACCCGGTGCAGCCGGCGAGCACCGTGGCACCGGCGCCGCCGAGTTCGCGGAGGAAGATCCTTCGATCCATGCGGGACATCATGTGGAACCGGTTCCATGCGGGCATCGTCGCCTCCTGGTCGGATCGGGGCGAGGGCGCGCGCCCCTCTCCTCCGAGCCCACCCTGGCTCTGCCAGCAGCGGGGGGCGTCCCGAGCGCGCCTTCCAGATCCATCCGGAGACAATGCTCACGTTCGTTCACTCCTCCGGCCAGAACGGCCGGATTTCGATCCGGCCGAAGCGGGCCATTGGATGTGTCGCGGCGATGTCGATGGCTTCATCGAGGTTGGCACATTCGAGAATGTCGAAGCCGGCGATCCACTCCTTTGTTTCGGCAAACGGACCGTCGGTCACCAGCACCTTGCCACGGCGCCGGCGAACGGTCGTGGCGGCGTCCACCCCTGTCAGGCGGTTGCCGAGGATGCGGACCTTCCGCCGATCCATCTCGCCGACCCACTCGTCGATGTTGTCCTCTTCCGGCGAGTACGTCTCGGCGGCGGGATCGACGCACACGAACATCATGTAGCGCATGGGGGATTTCTCCTCCTTGCGTGGTCTCGCCCACTAGTCGAATGGGGGAGGGAGGAATCGACATCGTGGCGAGCCGACCCCGCCATTCTCAACGCGGCGCATCAAGAGCCGGTGCCGGATGAGAGCCGGGGGCCCAGAGGCTGTTTCTGCATGGTCCGGCGTCGATGGCGCTCCGCTCGTGAGGTAGCCCCGCGGGTTTCACATATCCGTCTCCGCGGTGTCGTAGACGCGAAAGCAGACGCCGCGGGAGGTGCTGTCATGGACATGAACCTGTATGTGGCCGAGCTTCGACTCGCCGAGCTGCGCGAGCAGGCCGCCCGCCGTCGCCTCGGCCAGGCCGCCCGATCCACGCGGCCCCCCTTGCGCGTGACGCTCGGGCAGGCGCTGATCCGGTTGGGCCGCCTGCTGCTCGGCGGCTTCAGCGTGCCCTTGAGCCCGACTCGGACGATCGGGGCACCGAAGGAGCCATGCTGAAGCACGTCGAGGCCGGCGTGCTCCGCGTCGCCTATGAGGAGCATGGGCCGCAGGGCGGGGCTCCTGTCGTCCTCCTGCACGGCTTTCCCTACGACGTCCGGGTCTACGACGAGGTGGTGCCGCTCCTGATGGGAGCGGGCTGCCGCGTCCTCGTTCCGTATCTCCGCGGCTATGGGCCCACGCGGTTCCTCTCCGACGACACGCCGCGCTCGGGTCAGCAAGCCGCGCTGGCACACGACCTGCTCGCGCTGCTGAACGCTCTGTCGATCGACCGCGCCCTGCTGGCCGGCTACGACTGGGGTGGCCGGGCCGCCTGCATCGTCGCCGCCCTGTGGGGTGAGCGCACGCAGGGGCTCGTCACCGGCGGCGGCTACAACATCCAGGACATCGCGCGCGTGATGATGCCCGAGACGCCGGAGCGGGAGCTCGCGCTCTGGTACCAGTACTATTTCCACAGCGAGCGAGGCCGGGCGGGCCTCTACCGGCGGACGGCCGCGTCGTTCGACCTTACGCCCCACTGAATCGCGGGGCGCGGGGCATTATCCCAGCCTTCTCGCGGCAGGGTGGCGGGCCCTCAGCGGCTCACCGACTGAGTGCTGCACCCACGGGAGCGAGCGGTGCCTACGAACCGGCTCCTGGGAGCACCGGTCCCTGGGCAACGTGCCCGCCCGGGCGGCCAGGGCGGACAGCGGGATCGATCCTTCGAGCGCCACCTCTCGGCACCGTTCGTCGCCGTACGCGCACACCAGGAGCGCTCGTCCCGCTACCGTCTCTCGACGAGCGTCCTCCACGCTGAGCCGCGCGATATCCGCCATGGTGTGCCTCCTTGCCGGTGAGTCCGCGACGGTCCGCTCCAGTTTGCCCCACCTCCGCATCGGCGTCGACGTCCCGGAAGGCCGCGCTGTTGGCTGTTGGACACCCGGTCTCGGACCTTGCCGGGCAAACGCCTGGTATGCGGCGGAGGTCTGGTCGTGCGGTAGTCGCGCCGACAGCTCACGGCTCCAATGGAATCCCAAGCTGACGGAACCACGTGGCCCTGTCCCAATACCCGTGTTGGAACTTGATCTTGCCGTCGATCACTTGAAAGAACCCGCAGCCCTGAAGGGTGGAGCGAGCGACCGTTCGGCGGCAGACCGGCGAACTCGCCCTGCCACGTACCTCCCCCCTGTCCCCTCTAGGATGGCCCATTCACCGTCCTCGAACAGGTTCACTGGACGCGTGTAGTTGTCAGGAAACGCACAATGGCGGGAGGTCTCACGGGCATGTCGATCTCCAACCCGGTCGTTCGACTATGTCGTGAGGATAGCCATACCCAAAGGATAGGCCACATGAGAATCGGCGTCATCGGCGCTGGAAGCATGGGAGGGATACTTGCGCGCCACCTCGTCCAGCTCGGCCATCACGTCTCGATAGCGAACTCGAGAGGACCGGAAAGTCTGACCACGTTGGCGGCCGAGATCGGCGCGACGCCCGTTTCCGTTGTCGACGCCGCCAAAGCCGGACAAATCGTCGTCATCGCTATCCCAACGAAGGCCGTCGGGGATCTTCCACGAGGGCTGTTTGCCAACGTGGCGGACAGCGTCGTCGTGATCGATATCGGCAACTACCATCCGGAGCTTCGCGATGGCCGCATCGATGCGATCGACCGAGGCATGCTTGACAGTCAATGGGTCGCGCAGCAGATCGGGCGTCCCGTGATCAAGGCGTTCAACAACATCCTCGCCCAAAGCCTTCTCGAAAAGGGCGTTCCGAGGGGAACGACGGGGCGGATCGCTCTCTCGGTCGCGGGCGATTCGTTGGACGCCAAGGCCGCAGTGCTTCGCCTTGTCGACGATCTTGGCTTCGACCCCGTCGACGGTGGTGAACTGGACGCATCCTGGCGGCAGCAGCCCGGAACGCCGGCGTACTGCCGGGATCTTGAAGCCGCAGCTCTTCGGCGCGCGCTCGCCGAAGCTGACCGGAGCCGGATCGCCGAATACCGTGCCGAACAGGAGGCTCGTATTAGAAGTCATATCGCAGCGCAGACACCAAGAGGCTGAGCGCGTCAATTAGCCCAATCCGAAAATAGCTGGGGCAAAGGCGGCCGACGAAAGTGAATCAGAGGGACGCGAGGGTTTTCATCGCCGGGCACGAACGAAGGCGGGTGAACATCGGAGCAGTACCTCGGTACGCTGACACATTTGATGAGGCGACATGCTGCTCCATATTCGATTCGACAAATGCCCCCAGAAGTGTGGGAGGTTCGTCTTGAGGGAGGCCGAGCGATCCCGTACAGTGGTCCAGTCCCCAATCCCACAGGGAGGGAGCCAACGATGCGAGTGGGATTCGCGCTCGGCAACATTGGCCCGATCGGCACCGCCCAGAACCTCGTGAGGATCGCCCAGCATGCCGAGGCGCTCGGCTACGACAGCCTCTGGACCGTCGAACGCCTCCTGTGGCCCATGGCACCGCAGACTCCCTATGGCGCGACGCCGGACGGCTCGCTGCCCGGAGAGTACAAGCGGGTGCTCGATCCGCTGGACGCCCTCACGTTCGTGGCTGGGCACACGAAGAAGATCGCGCTGGGAACGAGCGTGCTGGACATTCCCTATTACAGCCCGGTGATGCTCGCCCGTCGCGTGACCACGCTGGACGTCCTGTCCGGCGGGCGCGTGCGGCTCGGGTTGGGCCTGGGCTGGTCGAAGGATGAGCACGACGCGGTAGGCGCGTCGATGACGCAGCGAGGTGCCAGGGCCGACGAGTTCCTGGCCGTGATGAAGGCGATCTGGACGACGGACCCCGCCGCGTTCAGGGGCACCTTCTACACGGTGCCCCGATCGGTCATCGAGACGAAGCCCGTGCAGAAGCCTCACCCACCGATCTACATGGCCGCGTTCGTGCCGGCGGCGCTGAAACGGATCGCGCGGCTGGCCGACGGCTGGAACCCGGTAGGGATCCCGGTCGAGGGGATGCAGAAGATGTTCGAGGGGCTGAAACAGATGGCGAAGGAGGCGGGCCGCGACTCGTCACAGCTCCAGCTGGTCGTCCGGGCCAACGTCGAGATCAGCAGCAAGGCGCGGCCGAAGGACGGGGCGATCTTCACCGGGACCGTGGACCAGATCAAGACGGACATCGAGGGGTGCAAGCGCATCGGTGCCCACGAGCTGCATTTCGATCCGACCTTCATGCCGGGGGCGCAGAACCTCGACCGCTGGCTCGGGCTGATGGAGGAGTGCCGCAAGCTGGTCTGACGCGGTCGGGCACCCGTCCGACACGCGTGCTCCGCCCCTGCTGCCGCCTCTCGTCAGCGGCTTGGCAACCTGAAGACGGCAGGTCGAGCGCGCCAGCCGTTCGAGCGGGCGAGGGGATTGATGGACCAACCGGGGGCCAGCCCTGACCCATCCGCAGCGGGCCGGACGTCATGACGATCGAGGCCTGGCTCGTCGAAGAACCGCGACCCCTGCGGACAACCACGAGCGAGACCCGCGTGAGCCCGTGGGCACCGCACGCCGGCCCCGCGGGGACTGGCCACGATGGACCGTGTTCGCGGAGACATACGAGATGAGCACGACGACGCGCCCCGAGGACCATCGGAGGCCCGCCATCCCGGCGCCCCACACCGAGGGCAAGACGATCCGCTGGGCCCGTCTCTACGACCTCGGCACGACGCTCCTGTCCTTCGGGCAGCTCGCGGCCCTCCACCGGAGGATCGTGGAGCTCGCCGGGATCCAGCCGGGCGAGCGGATCCTCGACGTGGGCTGTGGCCCGGGTCGGCTCGCCGTCATGGCGGCCACGGCGGCAGGGCCCGCGGGCGAGGCCTACGGGATCGACCCCGCCCCCGAGATGGTGGAGCTGGCACGCCGCAAGGCGACCCAGGCCAACGTCAGGGCGCTCTTCGAGGTCGGGGCGATCGAAGCCCTTCCGTGTCCGGACGAGCACTTCGACGTCGTGCTGAGCAGCCTGATGCTGCACCATCTGCCCGATGCGCTGAAGCGTCGAGGGCTGGTGGAGATCCACCGCGTGCTCAAGCCCGCTGGACGCGTGGTGGCCGTCGACTTCGGGGCGACGCCGAGGGAGGGGATCGGTCATCTCCTCTGCGTGCTGCGTCTCCGGACCGGATGGGACCACGCCGAGCGCCTTCGTGAGATGGTCCGTGAGGCAGGCTTTGAGGCCGTCGAGATGGGGCCGACCGGTCATCGGGCCCTGGCGTTCGTGCGGGGGCGAAAACCGAACGCGCGGACGACCTGAGGGAAGGCCGGCGGCGCGGAGGGTAGGGCTCACCAGATGGAGGGCGGGAACAGTGAAATGCAAGGGAAAAGTGTGACGAGCGACGCCGACCGCGCACGGGCCATTGCGGTGGCGGCGCGAGCACCATCGGGGCCGGCAAGTGCCACCCTCTCTGGTGTCTCCATGGCACGCTCGCCACTCTGGAGAAGACGACGCTCGGTCCCGGAGCACTCGCCGGGCTTCTTGACGACGTCCGTGGCGCCGTCACGCCGAAGGCGTACGACTGCTAGGCCTATGAGCTCAACTCGGATCACTGGCCACGTAAACGCGCCGCGAGAAAGAGTCTACCGCGCGCTCATTGACGCGAACGCCATTGCTAGGTGGAAAGTCCCGACCGACTACCCCCGGGGGAGGGGTGCTATGAGCTACCGATCGATCAACTTCCGGGACAAGTTCGCGCGATTCAACGAGCCATGGCAGCCGAAGGTCATCGCCGAGATGAACGAGTACCAATTCAAGGTCGTGAGACTGCAGGGAGACTTCATCTGGCACGACCACAAGGAGACCGACGAGACGTTCATCGTGGTGGAGGGCGATCTGAGGATCGATTTTCGGGATGGTGCGGTCCACGTGTCGACCGGGGAGATGTTCGTGGTGCCCAAAGGCGTCGAGCACAAGCCGTACGCTGAGCAGGAGGTCAAGTTACTCCTGATCGAGCCACGCGGGGTGCCCAATACCGGCCATGCAGGTGGTGGCCGGACCGCCCCCAACGACGTGTGGATTTGACGGGACGGGATCACCCGGCTCCTGACTCGCGCGGCTGGTAGCCGCCAGGCCCAAGGGAAGGTATGCCGACCACGCCACAGATCCTGGAATCCCTTCGCGGAGACCTCGCGCCCCTGGAGCGTCGGCTGTTCGAGCATCCCTACGTCACCGCAGTCGAGCGCGGGGAGCTCGCGCGCGACGACCTGAGGGTCTTCGCCGGCCAGCAGCAGCGCATCATCGGCAGCGATCTCCGCAGCGTGGCCCTGCTGGTGCATCGCTACGGCGGCACCCCGAGCGGCGCCTTCTTCGCGGCCGCGCTTGAGACCGAGATCATGGCGCTCCAGCATCTGGAGACGCTGACCCGCGCGCTCGGCTTCGATCTCGTTGAGATCGGCCGGATCGCGCCGCTGGCCGGTGCGCTCGCCTACACGCACTTTGTGGCCTGGCTCGCCGTGTACGGCTCCGACGCGGAGTTCGCCGCCGCGTTCCTGGTCAACCTGCCCGCGTGGGGCCGGAACTGCGGGCGCCTCGCGCGGGGGCTCCGCGCCCGGTACGGGCTCCGCGACGGCGACGTGGCGTTCTTCGAGCTGTTCGCGGGGGAGGCGCCCGGGTTCGAGACGGCGGCGCTGGGGGTCATCCAGGCTGGACTCGATCGCGGGGTCGAGCCCGCGGCGATCCGTGACGCCGCCCGCCTCCTGCAGAGTTACGAACTCATGTACTGGGACGCGCTGCTCGCCGCCACGTCCCTCGGGACGGCCACGGGACAGCGTGGTTGAGAGCCGGCGATGCGTTCCTTATCCCAGGTGTCCGGTTGAGATACGGGGGCTTACCGCACGATCGACACCGCGAGCGCACGCAGCAGCGCTGCGCCGTCGCCCCGCCACGCGCTGCCGTGCATGCAGCCGAGTGTGCGGGGATGGGTGGCCGCCAACCGTTCGATGAGGGCCGGTGCGTTCTTCGAGTGGGAGAAGTAGTCCATCTGCTGCCGAAAGTCTTCACTAGGTCCGAGAATGTCTGTCTCCGTCAGCGGCTGACGTCCGGACCCAGGCTGCGTGAAGAGATCGCCGCACAGCAGCGTGCGCGTGGACTCCTCGAGCAGGAAGCCGCACTCCCACGCGTGAGGCAGATGGGGTGTGTCGAACCAGCGGACCCGGTGCGTGCCCAAAGAGATCGTCTCGCCGTCGGCCACGGCGCGCGGCGGCCGGTCGGCCAGATCGCCCATTGATACCATCGCCGCCACCTGGCCGCAGAGGGGCTCCGCGCGAGGTGCCGCCGCGAGCCATTCATTGATCGAGCCGCACTCGTCGGCCTCCACGTGGGACAGTCCGACGTAGCGGAGACGACCCACCGGGATCACGGCCGCGACCGCTTCGCGCACCAGCGGGAAGAGCTTCCGCGGCCCGGTGTGGAAGAGCAGGGGCTCCTCGTCCAGGATCAGATACTGATTGAAGGAGAATCCACCGGGCACCACCTGCTCGGATAGTGGAGTATTGATGCGGTAGATCCCGTCGGCGATCTCCTCGACGTTCGTTCCGGACTCGGCGTTCGTGGTCGGCATGGCAGACCCGCCTACTGGGTCTTCTGGCGCGGATCGTCCTTCGGATTGACGTACTTGAGATCCCACGGCCCGTTTGTACTGATTTGGATAACCGTGTCTTCGTCGATGAAGACATGGTGCGCCGTACCTGGGGGGAGTGCGAGGAAGCTCCCCGCGGGCAAGGGCTGGGCCTTGCTCTGATCAGCAGTTTCGCCCATGCCCACACGGAACATTCCTGACATGACGGTGACGACCTCCTGCACGGAATGCGTATGTGGAGGAACGCGATACCCCTTTGGCAACTTGAGCCGAAGCACGAACAGGCCCTCCTTGCCGGGATCGCCTAAGAGCACCGCGGCCTGTGCCCCAGCCGGGAGCTCGGCGGGCGCAGGTCCCCATTTAACCTCCTGCGGTGTGACGATCCTGTGCGCGTGCGGTGATTGGGCCGTAACAGTCGACGACGTGCCACCGGCGATGACGATAACGCCCGCCACAAGAAGTGAAAACGCGAGTGCCATGACAACCTCCCATGAATGGCCGAAGCCATTCACCAGCTCGGAGCCCGCACCTTACAGCGAGCCGCACGCAGTGGCGGTCACGCAGTCGCCGGCTGGAGCGCTGCCATGGGCTCCATCAGCTGGCCGCGCCTCGTTATCATCGGCACCGACCGGCCCGGTGCCGGCTTCACCTTTCGCCTGGTAGTCGAATGGGACCGCCCAAAGTCGACACGGCCCGTAAAAAGCGTCGTTGTCCCCGGGCAGAAGGCCCCACCGCTCATTGGAAATCGATGCCGGCCGCCGCGAGCTCGGCCACGCTCCAGTTCTTGGCCCGATGTACTCGGCCGGCCCAGTCCTCGGCGGCAGCCAGGTAGACCGGCGGAGGATTCCGGCGATGCTCCCGGAGGCAGGCCTCGGTGAACTTGAGCGCATGCGGATCATCGGTTTCGATGGCCCGTTCCACGATCACCGCCGCCTCCTGTACGGGCCAGTCGTCGCAGTCGGACGGCCCGTCGTCAGCGTACGCGGCAGCCGCGGCGGCGACGTTTTGCCAGACGTACGCCAGCGCCGTCTTGTGCAGGTCAGGCGGCAGATGGGGTAAGAGCAAGCGAAGCGCCGCCGGGACCGTCACCGTGTGGAGCAAGACCAGGGGCTGACGGGACGCATTCGCGAGATACAAGCGCGCGCCCGCCTCGGTGAGCGAGCTCAGGGCGTCCTGGACCGATTCGGGCTCAGCCGCCTGGTCAACGGCTACCGAGAACGCTTCGGCCTGCGCCTCCGTCACCCGGAGCGCAACCTCTCGTGGCATGCCCTGCCGCGCCTGTCCGCGCAGGAAGAAGGGGACCCCGGCCAGGGCCTGTCCCCAGTCGAGGGTCCCCGAGAGGTGTGGGACGCCGGGGAGTCGACGGTAGTAGGCCGCCCAATACGCCAAGGCGACACCGAGCTCCTCGATGCGCAGGGGCGTCTCGGCGTCCTGCAGCGCGCGAAGCGCGTGCGCGGTGCGAAGGAGCCCATGGGCGCCGGCCGCCGGAGTCGCCGGCAGCAGATGGCCGATCCACTCCGTGAACACGGCCCGCCAGGGGGCCTCAGCCAGTTGGGTGCGAAAGAAGGCGGCCCAGTCGCTGACGCGATCAATGGCGCCCAACGCCTCTTTCCAGGTGTCGACCGTCACGGGCGATCGTGACGCGGGCATCGCCGCGAGCTTCTGGCAGTAGCGGTCCACCCACTCGACGACGACGTCCTCACGTCCCAGGGCCGTCAGCGCCTCGGCGGCCATCGGCCCGTGATTGGGGGCGCCCCGGCCGGCGAGCTCGGTTCCGGTGCCGCGCAAGCGCTCGAGTGCTTCGTCAAGGATCTGGCTCATGATCAATCCCTCCTGATGTGACGCCGATCCGCTCGGAGTCGGGGGGCCCCGGATCGTCCTTGGAGTGCGCCGGCCGGCGAGTGCTCGCCGCCGTGGAGGTACTCCACACGAGCAGCAGCGGTCGACGACCTGCTCCAGGTGTGCGATATGGCTGACATGGACCCGCGTGGTCACGGCCCCGCGGGGATCTCCCGCTCAACCAGGTTGGCCAGAAGCGTCAGTGACTCCTGCCAGCCTAGGTAGGCGAACTCGACAGGGATCTGCGGCGGCAGGCCCTCCTGCACGATGTTGAGCTCCGTCCCTCCCATGACCTTCCGGAACTCAATCGTGACATTGATCTTGCCCAGTAGCTTCGGATCGTCGAACTGATCCGTGTAGCGGATGCGCTGATGGGGCAGAAGCTCCAGGAAGGTACCGCCGAAGCTGTGCGTCTGACCGGTGCCGAAGTTCGTGAAGCTCATCTTGTACCCGCCGCCCACGGTCGCGTTCATCCGGTGCACCTTGCCCGTGAAGCCATGCGGCGGCAGCCACTTCGCCAGCGCGTCGGGGTCGAGGAAGGCCTTGTACACCCGTTCGGGCAGCGCCTGGAGGACGCGGTGCAGGCGCACCGTTCCCGTTGCCCAGGCGACCGGGGTGGGCTCGGCCTTGACCGGCGTCTTGGTGGTCGGCTTGTCGTTCATGTCGTTGTCTCCTTGGCACGGCTTCGTTCATGTCCCTGCTGGTGGGCGGACCACGTCAACGATCGTCAGGTGGTAACCCCGGGTTTCAGTCGGCAGACTGCGGGGGGCCGTCTTCGAACTCCCCTTCATCAGCATCGTGGTGTCCTTCGTGCTTCCGAGCCATCCGTCGCAGGAGCGGACCGAGGTCGGCGAAGCCCGAGACCTGAACCGGCGAAGCCGACGGGGAGGCGGCATCATCGCGGATCACGGGCACGTCACTCTCGCCTCTCCGCGCCGGCCCCCATCGGGGTCGGACCGGTCTCATGCCGACGGACCTCCTGCCCGCCAGCCGCTGACCTTCTCCGCGGGCTCTCTCCCCGGTCACCGCCGATGCCAGAGCCGCGACCACTCCCACGGCCGGCCACAAAGGGGTTCCGTCCAGACGATCCGGCATCGCCGCTCGCTCCCGATGATGCAGCATCATGCGCTCCTTCCCGGCAGAGGGTTCCCTGGGCGCCTCCCGATCCACGCTCTCTGTGTAGCGCGAGGACCGTGAGCAATCCGTGAAGATGGGTGTGAAATGTCTCGTCACCGAGGCCGGCCGGCGCTTGAAACCGCGCGGGGACGGGCCGGAGCTGCTGGCCCACCGGCAAAGCGGGAGCGTGCTATGGTGAGAGAGTCGCCGGGTCGGTGACACGATGGCGCGGCTCACGTTGACACTCCTCGGCGGCTTTCGAGCTCGCCTGAACGCCGGCGCGCCGCTCTCTCTCCCCACCCGGAAGGCGCAGGCCCTCTTGGCCTACCTCGCCGTGCCCCCCGGCGTGGCCCACCCCCGCGACAAACTGGCGAGCCTTCTCTGGGGCAGCACCGTGGAGACGACAGCGCGGACGAGCCTCCGCCAGACTCTCTACGCGCTCCGGAAAACCCTGCGAGGGGCCGACCCTCCGCCCCTCCGCCTGGAGGCGGCCACGGTGGCTCTCGACCCCGCCGCGGTGACCGTGGACGTGGACGCCTTTGTCCAGCGAACGGGCGAGACGACCCCGTCAGCGCTCGCGGACGCCATCGCCCTCTACGAGGGAGACTTCCTCGAGGGGCTCACGGTCCAGGAGCCGCCGTTCGAGGACTGGCTCCTCCGGGAGCGCGAGCGGCTGCGCGAGGTGGCCCTCGACGCCCTGGCTAGGCTGCTCACGCACCAGCGCGCGGCGGGCTCGATCGAGGCAGCGATCCAGACCGCATTGCGGCTCCTCACCCTCGACCCACTGCAGGAGTCCGTTCACCGGTCGCTGATGCAGCTCTACACCGAGACGGGCGGCGGGGTGCCGCCCTGCGCCAGTATCAGCTCTGCATGGCGACGCTGCTGCGGGAGCTCCGGACCGAGCCCGAGGCGGAGACAAAGGCCCTCTACCAGGAGATCCTGCGCCGCCGCGCGCGCCCGGTGCCCGACATAGCCGCGGTGGGTCGGGGCCCAGCCCGGCCCGCGGCCCCGGAGCCGTCGGGCCCCTGGGAGCTTCCCTCGTTGGACGCGAGCGGGACCTGGCGCGCCTCCAGGAGGGGTTGGAGGCTGCCCTATCCGGCCGCGGGCGGCTTATCGTCGTGATTGGGGAGGCGGGTGTCGGGAAGAGCCGCTTGGCGGCGGAGCTGGTGGCGGCGGCAACCCGGCGGCGGCAGGCACGCGTGCTGATTGGCCGATGCTACGAGACCGAGCAGATTCTGCCCTTCGCGCCGTGGGTGGACGCGCTCCGGACCGGGCAGGTGTTGGAGGATCGGGAGTTCCTCGACACGCTCGAGCCGGGCTGGCGGGCGGAGCTGGGTCGGCTCTTGCCGGAGCTTCCGCAGGCGCCCGACCTGTCGGCGCTCCCCCGAAGCGCCCGAGGCGGCAATGCACGCCATCTCTTCGAGGCGATCAACGAGTTGCTCAAGCGCCTCGCCCGACGGCAGCCACTGGTCGTCGTGCTGGAAGACCTGCATTGGGCCGACGAGATGAGCGTCCGCCTGCTGGCGTTCCTCGGCCGGCGCCTGCAGGCGATCCCGCTCCTGGCGGTCGCCACCGTCCGGGAAGAGGAGCTCGCCACCCGCGCCCTCCCCCGTCAGACCCTGGACGAGCTGGACGCGAGCGGTCAGCTAGAGCGAGTGTCCGTGGCTCCGCTTTCCCGTGCCGACACCGCTGCCCTCGTGCGGGCGCTCGCGCCGCCCAGGGTTCCCGACGTGCTGCTCGACACGCTCGCCGAACAAGCGTGGCGCACCAGTGACGGCAACGCCTTCATCGTCGTCGAGGTCATGCATGCGTTTGCACGAGGGAGCGACCGTGTCGGGCGCTCCGGACCTGCCGCTGCCGACCCGAGTCCGGGCCCTCGTCCGCCACCGCCTCGAGCGGCTCTCCGAGCGGAGCCGGCGCCTGGTCGCCGTCGCGGCGGTGATCGGGCGCCAGTTCGAGTTCGCGCTCGTCCAGCGGGCGGCGGATCTGCCGGAACGCGACGCGGCCGAGGGCGTGGAGGAGCTGGTCCGCCAACGGGTGCTGCGCGGCGCCGGAGAGGGGCTGGAGTTCAGCCACGACTGGATCCGCGAAATCGTGGCCGATGAGCTGTCCGCCCCCCTCCGAGTGACGCTCCATCGGCACGTGGCCGAAAGCCTGGAGGAGGTGTACCGGCAGGACCTCGCCAGTCACTCGCTGGCGCTCGGCACCCACTACCGTCAGGGCGAAGTGTGGGACAAGGCGGTGGCGCATCTCCATGCGGCGGGTCGCCAGGCGGCCACGCGCTCGGCGCATCATGAGGCGGTCGTCTGTTTCGAGGAGGGCCTGACGGCCCTGAAGCACCTTCCGGCGAGCCGCGAGGCGCTGGAACGCAATCTCGACATCCGGATCGATCTGCGGCAGACGCTGTTCCCGCTGGGTCGGTTTGCCGATCTGCGAGACCACCTGCACGAGGCCGAGCACCTCGCCGAGTCGCTCGGGGACCGACCGCGGCTCGCCCGCATCTCCGCCTACATCAGCAATCACGCGCGGATCACCGGCGACCTGCCGCGGGCGCTCCTGTCGGGCCGTCGGGCCCTGGCCCTGGCGGAAGAGCTTGCTGATCGCCGGCTCGCGGCGGAAGCGAACCTCCGGCTCGGCCAGGTCCACTGGAGCCTCGGCCGGTATCGCGACGCCGTGACCTTCTTCGTTGCGGCGGCGGAGCCCGACGCGACGGCCGCGCCCGCGGAATCGCCGGAGCGGCCGACCGAGTTCGGCCTCGCCGAGCTCGAACTCTATTGGATCGTTCCGCCGCTCACTGAGTTGGGACGATTCGGGGAGGCGTTGGATGCGGCCGGGCGGGCCCTGGACTTCGCCACCCGGATCGACCGTGCGTTCCCGTTTGCAGGCGCCCTGGCCAGTATCGGCCTCGTGTACCTCTACCAGGGCCGGCTCGACGAGGCGATCCAGAGCCTCACCCGCGGGCTTGACGTGTGTGGCCGCTGGGAGGTTCCGGTCCACCGCCCCTGGCTCGCGTCGACCCTCGGTTATGCCTACGCCCTCTCCGGAGAGGCGTCGAAGGGCCTGGCCCTCCTGCAGGAAGCGGTCGACGAGGCCCGAGAAGTCGGGTCACGTGGCCTCGCAGGCCTGGCGGCTTGCGTGGCTCAGCGAGGCGTCACTCCTCGCCGGCCGGGCGGGTGACGGGGCGAGGTGGGCCGAGCGGGCGCTTGCGCAGGCCCGCTACCGGGGCGAGCGTGGACACCAAGCGTGGGCCTTACGCGCGCAGGCCGAGGTCGCCTCGGCAGGAAAGCCCCCCGCACGCGAGACGGCGCATGAGTATTACCAGGAGGCCCTGGCGCTGGCCGGCGCCCTCGAGATGCGGCCGCTCGAGGCCCGGTGTCACCTCGGGCTGGCGGCGCTTCATCGCACCGACGGGCAGCGTGACCAGGCCCGCGCGGCGCGGGACCGCGCGGTCAAGCTGCTGCGGAGCATGGGGATGGACTTCTGGCTCGCCCGCGCACGCGCCTCGGGGCGTCCCGGAACGCCTGCGCCCGACCGGGACTCAACTTAGCACCCACGCGGAGAGTCTCTCAGGCCCGTCACAATCTCGGCGCAGCAGCACCAGCAGGAGAGGGCATCCCACTCCAGCTAACCTCTCGCGTTGAGGTCCGCTGCGTCCCTGGCCGGGGCGAGCCTATCGAGCCCACAGCGGATCTTTCGCAGCGCATGGAACACGTGCGCGCGAGCGTGCGTCGCAACTCATAAATAACTGAGGCTTACCCTCCGGTTCTCGTCAGCTCAAAACTCAGGGTTACCGAGCCATCGTGCCGCGGTGGGCGGAGGACGAAAACGGTTGACGGCGGCCAAGGGGAGAGGGGCCTAATCGTTCACGCCCCCGGATGCTGCCGCCAGTGCGCCGGGCAGCCCTCAACCACTCGCACGCTGCGGCCCGCCCCGGCCGGCGATCGCTCCCCTTGTGGCATGTCGATCGCGGACCGGGTCATTCGACTATCCAGCGGGATGTCGACGCATGAACATCTTCGTGGCAGGAGCGAGTGGCGCGATCGGTCGGTGCCTCATCCCGGTCCTGATTCGGACGGGCCACATGGTCGTCGGGATGACGCGATCCGCGACCGGGGCGGAGACGATTCGGCGCGCCGGCGCCGAAGCCCGTCGTGGTGGATGCGCTGGACGGAGACGCCGTGATGGCGGCCGTCCGGCGCGCCAAGCCGGTGGTCGTCGTTCACCAGCTCACGGCGATCCCGCCCCGGCAGAATGTGCGCCGGTTCGACCGAGTGTTTACTCGGACGAACCGCCTCCGCACGGCCGGCACGCGCGCCTTGGTCGCGGCGGCGATCGCCGCGGGCGCCCGGCGCGTCGTGGCGCAGAGCTTCGCGGGATGGCGTACGCTCCGGAAGGCGGGTCCGTCAAGAGGAGGATGGCCGATGACGAAGATCTCGAGATCGATTATGGTCGCGGCCGCGACGTGGACTCTCGCACTGCTCGCGTTCGCTCAGAGCCCCGGCTACGCACAGCAGGCGTCACCTCCAGGGCAGCAGGCCGTCCCCGCCTGGGTGCAGAGGGGAATTCCGAGTGCAGGCCACGCCGCCCTGGTGCCGCTCGTCGGCTCATGGCGCGTTCAACAGAGTGTCTACGGAACCATGGGACGCAGTCCGGACCTGCCACCCATCGTCTCCCAGGACATCCGCACCACTCGGGTCTGGGTCGCGGACGGGCAGTACATCGAGGACACGACCGAAGGGACCGTGGAGGGACAGCCGTACTGGCGCCGGGGCTGGCTTGGATACAGCAACATCGACCGCCGTTATGAATGGGTGACCATCGGTCCGCGGGTCCCCATGATGATCTACCTCGGCAAGCCTGGGTCTGGCGACCAGATGCCGATTGAGGTGACCGGCGTCTTCACCGATCAGGGCGTGGTCAGCGAGCAGACCGTCGGGAAGCCGATAGGGCAGCGGACGGTCATCCGCATCGAAAGCCACGATCGTCACGTATTCGAGCTGTACTTCACGCCCCCTGGAGGGAAAGAGCAGCTGGCGCTTCGCTCTGTGTACACGCGGATCCAGTAGCTTGGCTGGTCGCGATCCCGCAGCGTCACGGAACAGTAACCACCAACAAAGGATCGACGCTATGCCGATCGTGCTGCCGACGCGCCGCCACCCTGGTTGACGTCGCGTCCACACCATCGTCGCGCATGGATTCGGGGAGTCGCGTCGAATTACTCGGGCTCGAGACGGTCCGCGGCGTTTCACCCCTCGGGGGCTGGCGCTACAGCGTGTGGCGGCCGTCGGAGCTGCATGGGCTGGTCGACCATCTCTGGGCGTACGACGGCCCCAGCTCGGGACCCGAAAGGGCGAGGGTCCCGGCGCCCTAGGAGGCGAGCTCGGCGTGACGCTTGATGTGACCGAGCGCCTCGGCGGAACCTGAGGAAAGCATGACCTTGACCCTGGCTTTGAATCTCCTTCACATCCTGATCGCGTTCCTGCTGGTCAGCGGCGTCGTTGGTCGGAGCGTGGCCCTCCGAGATGCTGCTCGGACGCTGGATATACGCGCCGTGGATGCCCTCGTCCGCCTCGCCGGCCGCTTCGAAATGATGGTCCGCGGACCGTCCCTCGCGGTGCTCGTGTTGGGGCTCCTGACGGCGTGGCGCGGCGGGTGGCCGATCCTGGGGTCCCTGCAGGGCGGGAGCGCGAACTGGATCCTGGTATCGCTCATTCTCTATCTGAGTCTGGTCCCGTTGATCCTCTGGGTGTTTCTGCCTCGGGGACGGAAGTTCGAGCGGGCGCTTGCGAGCGCGCTCGCTGAGGGGCACGTCACCGCGGATTTAACCGCCGCCTTTGCCGACCCTGTGGTGGCTGCCGGACACGCCTGGGAGCTGATCGTGATCGTTCTCCTGATCGTGCTGATGGTGACGAAGCCGTTCTGAATTCGCGTTCGTCGAACGGGGTTCGTTGAACGCAATCGCCTCGCTCAGACGAAGACGAGTCAGAAGCTGACCCAGACGCCCGCGCTAAAGTAGAGGCTCATCCAAGGTACCTCGGGCCTCCAGTCGCTCCAGCGGTGTGCGACCTGTCGGCGTTGGAGGATATCCCTAAGCCCTTCCACCATCCGAAGATAGCGGATGCCGCTCCTCCTTCCGTCTCGCCATCGCGCGAGGTACATGGGAACGTCCACGGCCAACATCAGGAGGGCGGCCCCTGCGCACGCCACGATCCCGACAACGCTCGGGATTCTGATGTGCGCCGGCATATCACCCCAGGTGAGTCCCAGAGAGAGAGCCACGAGGAACACCATTATCGACCAGAGGATTTCTTCGATGGCGTGTCCGAGGTGATTCAGGCTGATCACGGCATACCAGCAGCACATCTGAGCGAGGAGGATCAGCGGCATGATGGACCATCCGACCAGTTGCAGCCATGGATTCCCGGTGAGCGCCGACAATTTCGTGATGAGCAACGCGCATTGTCCGGCGAAGCACAGCTCGGCCACCGTCGCGACGCTCCGGCCCACGAAGATCGACGATAGGGGGGAGTCCCAAAGGCATCGCCGCTCGAGATCGACTCGCGGGAGCACGGATCGGAATGCGCAGGCCGCTGCGAAGACGCCGGAGAGCCAGAGTTGCTGGGTGACGTAGCCGTCGGAGAGGTTGTGCACTCCGCGAGCGATGACAAGCCACAGGACAAGGTTGCCCGTGGACACCAGGAACAGGAAAGACCACCACCACAGGATCGGCTTGTCGGCCCCATCGATCGCCACTTGCCGTGGCGGTCTGGTCTCCGTCGTCGCCTGGCGTTCCGGCTTCGAGGCGTTGCAACCTGAGCGAACCATGGGAATAAACGCATATCCTCAGACGATTCACCTGATCCGTCAAGCCTCTGCGGGTGCGGTCTCTGCGGGTGCGGTGGGTGCGGCATGGATTCCGGATCGCGGACTGACCTCTCGAATTGGTGCTCTCGCGCTGCCGTCGGCGGAGCTGCGATCGAGGTCGTCGCTCAGCGCGCTGCGGACGCGTCTCTCCGACCTGCCCGTTGACAGTTGCGGTGTCTCTTGTGACCCGTACGGCGTCTATTGCCGGCGGAGCTGTTACGGCGCCTTCGGGCGCGCGACGTTCACGGCGTGCTCGTATCTCGGCCGGCGCGCGTCGCTCGCCAGATGAATCGATCTGCGCTCGTCGCGCTCGTTGGCGTCGGACTTGCGGCCAGTGTCTGTGCCGATCGCTGTGCGTGCGCCGTGGATTGGCGGCATGGCGGTGGGGAAGTGGTTCGGCCGGAGGAGGGGCACTCGATCACTCTTGCGGACCGGGCGCCATCGAGGACGACGTGCTCCGTGGCACCGAGCGAGAGCTCAATCTCGAGGAGGCAACACATTGAGGGTGTGAGCGAGATACGCCAATCGAACATACGAGGCCTGGCGTCCGGCGTGCGCTCTAGGTCTTCGGGTGGAGCCGGATGGAGGATCCCGCGAAGCCCAAGTTGAGGCCAAGGGAGCTCTCATACCCTCCCCCCATCACCTGTCTTGGGCTGTCCCCGGGAGCAGACGGCCTGCAACGTCACGATCTCTTCATGTTCCGGTCGCGCGGCAGCAGCATGCCCGGGATACCGTCACCCTTGCGTTCGTTTGCGTTCGAAGAGGAGGCAAGGCGTGGCTCACTCGCTCGTGTCGCGAAATACACGGAGGCCGGTCTGGGAGTCGTGAGGTCCAGCTCGCATGCCCAGCTCTCGCTGTTCGCTCCGCGAGCGAGCGCTGCAGGCGCGCGGGTGCGGTCCCAGGTGACCGTGCCACGAGGTCGGGCGGATCTCCACGTCCATTCCTACTGGAGCGACGGCGCCCAGGCGCCCCAGGCATTGGTGCGACGGGCCGCCGGACGGCTTCACGTCCTGGCGGTGACCGATCACGATGAGATCCGTGGGGCGCTCGTGGCGCGGGACTTCGCCCGCGCCCAGCCCGAGCTCGGGGTCGAGGTCGTCGTCGGCGAGGAGATCAGCACGCAGAACGGCCATCTCCTTGGGCTGTTCCTGGAGGAGGCCGTCCCACCCGGGCTGCCGGCCCTCGACACGATCGAGCGGATCCATGCCCAGAACGGGCTCGCGGTCGCGGCTCACCCGTGCCATCCCATGAACGTCCGCGCCCGCGGAGCCCGGCCCCTGACGGATCTGATGGGTGAACTGCCGATCGATGCCATCGAGGTCGTCAACAACGCCGGGTTCTTCTCGTGGCTCTACGACGCCCTCGCGGCGCTGCGCAACGTGGAATGGGCCCTTCCGGTTACCGGTGGGAGCGATGCCCACGACGTATGGTACGTCGGGAGTGGGATCACGCGCTTCGAAGGACGCTCAGTCGACGATCTTCGCTGCGCCCTCCGGGCCGGCCGGACACGAGCGCAAGTACGGTGGCGGTGGACCATCGACAAGGCGCCCCGACACCTGACGATCCAGCTCCGGAGCTTGGTGCGCTTCGCCGCGCTCGTGGCCCAGCGCCAGCCACGAGCGGGTGTCGACCGGTGGCTCGTGCGATACGCCGCAAGGATCGTCGCCCACCGCCGGGCGATAGCGGTACGCGTAGCGGCCCCCGCTCGGCCAACCATTCCGTAGCGGACAACCAGCCCGGGCCGGTCACGCCGCCTTTCCGTCTGCCAGCTTGCCGTACGGCCGCGAGCTCCGCTTCAGGTCCGCGAGACCGTCCCGTTGACGCTTTGGTAACAGGGGGCGGCGGACCCTTCAGGCGCGGCGGCGAAAGGAGGCAGGTGCCATCCGACACTGGTGAGCGCGCTGACGACGGGTCTGACGCAAGTGAGACAGCCACTACCACTGGGCAAGGGGTTCGACGGAACAGCGACGCCGCCTTGCTTGACGAGGCACCGCGACGGCGGCCCGGACAACTGCCCTGTGACCCTCTCGGCATGGATCGGCGATGGCGTACACAGTGCTCGGCACGACATCCGTGCCGTCCTCGTCTCGATCAGCCGGAACTCGGTGCGTGCCAGCGGCTTGGCGCGTCCACCACCCGTCCGACCGCGTATCCGAGCGCGAGAGCATACGGCACGAAGAGCAGGGCGGCCATCAGGTTGGCTGTCATGAACGCGACCGGACGCATGCCAGCGGCGCCTGCGAGCGGGCCAGCGAGCATGCGGAGCCCGGCGACGAAGCGGGCGCCCACGATGGCGAAGGCGCCGTAGCGCGACACGAGCCATTGGAGGCGTTCCAGCCGGGCACGAGGGGTGCCCGACCAGCGTGCTCCTCGCTGCACGAGTGGCATGACTCCGAGCCGTCCCAGCCAGTAGCCCAGGTTGTCTCCAACGACGACGCTCACGACACTCACCGCCACCGTCGGGCCAAGCGCGAGGTGTCCCTGCCGGACCAGATAGCCCGCGACGATCAACACCATTTCCTCGGGGATCGGAAGGCCGACGTTACCGAGGATGATCCCGCCGGCGAGGGCGAGGTATCGACCGTCCTGAAGCCACGTCACGAGCTCCGACACACGGGTATCGTCGCATCAAGGAGAGACAAACCAGGCATCCCCTCCCCGGTGTCGCGAACTCTTAGCACCCCGGTCACGGGCGCGCAACGCGTTCGGTGGAGTCTCGTGACGGAGGGAGCGATAGACCTGTATCCCCAAGCCGGTACGGTGTGGTGATGCCGCTGCCCTCTGGGGTATCGCGGCGTCGCGCGCTGGCTCTCCTGACAACGGCCTTCCCACCTGCCTCGCGTGGGTATCACGAACTACGGCGGCCGACCCAGTCCTCATCGAGGATTGGTCGACATCACCCCTCGGGGTCCGCGGTATCCCAGCTGGCTGGCGGGGACGATCGTGGACTCGGTCGGCATATGACTTGACGGTGGAGGTGGACCGGGCGTCGCGCGTCCTGCACCTCCGCAGCCATGGCGACGCAACGCTCATCAGCAAGGCGCTGGCTGGCCAGGTGGACCTTCGTCAGACCCCGATCCTCGAGTGGCGCTGGAAGGCCGCGGTGCTTCCGGCCGGCGGCGACGCTCGGCGCCGTGCCGTCGATGACCAGGCAGTCCAGGTGTACGTCATCTGGCCACGGCCGCCGGAGATGCTGCGCTCGCAGATCATCGGCTACATCTGGGACACCACCGCCCCGGCAGAGATGATCATCCCGAGCGAGTCGACGCGCACGGTGACCTACGTCGTGCTGCGATCCGGCCCAGAGCTACTTGGTCGCTGGCTCACCGAGCGTCGCGACGTACGTGAGGATTACCGCCGGATCCATCGAGCAGAGCCGGAGTCCCCGGGAGCCGTGGCGCTGGCCATCGACTCCAACGACACGGGATCGATCGCCGAATCGTACGTCGGTGAGCTGCGCTTCGTGGGCTCCGGGCAAACCAGCCGTGCTCCCATCGCGCACCCGGCCGGATCGGACGGATCGGTGACCCACGCGGAGCAGGCGCCGCCGCTCTAGGGCCCGGACCCTCTCGACTCCCGACATGCCGCTCGGTGGCCACGTGGCTTGCAATCAGGGATATAGAAGGCCGAGCAGGTCCGGATCTGGTCACTCATCGGATGATATGAGGACGATCGGGAGGCGCGTGGTACCAGCTCCTGACAGCCGACGTGTCGGCCTCGATCGCTTCTCCCGCCGTGGGCGCGACGCTCGATGGGTGTCGGTTTTCAGAAGGTAGGGACCCCTCCGGCCTGAGTTTTTCAAAAGCATGGGACCCCCGGCCTGGGGGTTTTGCAGAACTTTCCCCCCTCACGTGACCCCGCGCTATGTCCTCGTCCGGCCCCTGCTGGGGCCGGGAGGGGTGCATGGCCTATCGCGAGGTCACGATGCTGGAGGTCAAGGAGGTCCTGCGGCTGTGGTTGGGGGGCGTGCCCAAGAAGCACATCGCCGTCCAGCTGGGACTCGACGTCAAGACGGTGCGGCGCTACATCGGGGCCGCATGGACCGCCGGCCTGCGGCGAGAGGTGGGGCCCAGGGCACTCGACGACGGGCTGCTCGCCACGGTCGTCGGGACGGTCCAGCCCGGCACCGGCCGCCCCCATGGCGACGGCTGGGCCGAGTGTGCCACCCATCGCGCGGTCATTGAGGCGCACCTTCAGGCCGGCCGGCGGCTGTCCAAGATCCGGAAGCTCCTCCGGCGCCAGGGCGTCGAGGTCAGCTACGCGACCCTCCGGCGCTTCGCGATCGCCGAGCTCGGCTTCGGGCACGCCACCACCCCGACGATTCCGGTCGCCGACTGCGGCCCCGGCGAGGAGGTCCAACTCGACACCGGCTGGATGACGCACCTCGCGCCGGATGCCTCCGGCGGCCGGCGCCGGCGCTTCCGGGCGTGGATCTTCACCGCGGTGCTCTCGCGCCACCGCTTCGTCTATCCGGTCTTCCGGGAGACGACCGAGACGGCGATCGAGGCCTGCGAGGCGGCCTGGGCCTTTTTCCTCGGCGTCTTCCGCGTCCTGATTCCCGATAACACGAAGGCGATCGTCCAGCGGGCGGATCCGCTGGAGCCGCTCCTCAATCCCACCTTCCTCGAGTACGCCCAGGCGCGCGGCTTCGTGATCGATCCCACGCGCGTGCGCCGGCGCGGGACAAGGCCCGCGTCGAGCGGGCCGTGCCCGGCGTCCGCGAGGACTGCTTCGGCGGCGAGGTCCTGGTCGATCTCGAGGCCGCCCGGGGGCACGCTCGGCACTGGTGCCTCGAGGACTACGGCCGCCGTCGCCACAGCCGCACGCTCCGGGCCCCGCGGGAGCACTTCGAGACCGTCGAGCAGCCGGTGCTCCGCCCGGCGCCGACGGCGCGCTATGACGTCCCGCTCTGGTGCGAGCCGAAGGTCGCGCGCGACCAACACGCCCAGGTCGCCCGCGCCCTCTACTCGCTGCCGACGGCCTATGTCGGCCAGGTCCTGCGCGCCCGTGCCGACCGGTCGACGGTCCGCTTCTACGCCGGCGCCGTCTGCATCAAGGTCCACCCGCGGATGCCCCCGGGCGGCCGGGCCTTCGACCGCACCGACTTCCCCGCTGAGAAGACCGTCTACGCCCTGCGGGACGTGGAGAGCCTGGCGCGCCAGGCTGAGCGCCACGGCCCGGACGTCGGCCACTTCGCGCGGGCGCTCTTGGCCGGCGAGCTGCCCTGGACGCGGATGCGCCAGGTCTATGCGCTGCTCGGGCTGGTCCGACGCTATGGGGACGAGCGCGTCAACGAGGCGTGCGTCACCGCGCTCGCGGCCGAGATGCTCAGTGTCCGGCGCCTGGCCCGCCTGCTCGAGCTCGCGGCGCCGCCCCCACCCGCGCCGCCCGCGCGGGTGCTCCCGCTCGCCCGGTATCTGCGGCCCGCCACGCACTACGCCCTCCCACGCCCCGCGCGCGAGGAAGGAGACCCGACATGACGCCCGACCCCATCTCCGCCGACCTGAAGGCCGTGCTCCGCCGCCTCAAGCTCTCTCGGGGACTCGACACCCTGCCCGAGCGCTTGACGCTCGCCCGCCAGCAGAAGCTGCCCCACCAGGACTTTCTGCTCCTCGTCCTCAGCGACGAGGTCACGCGCCGCGACGGGCTCGCCGCCACCGTGCGGGCCCAGCGCGCGGGCCTCGATCCCGGCGCCCAGCTCGAGCACTGGGACGCCACCACCAAGGTGACCTTCGATCGCGCCCTCCTCAACGAGCTCGCGACCCTCCGCTTCCTGGAGAGCATCACCATGTCGCGATCGTCGGGCCCGTCGGGGTCGGCAAGACGTTTCTCGCGCACGCGCTCGGCCACATCGCCTGCCGCCGCGGGCACACGGTGCTGGCCGTCCGCGCCGACCGGATGCTCAAGACGCTCAAGCACGCCCGCCTGACCCAGAGCCACGAAGCGGAACTCCGGAAGCTCCTCGCCATCGACCTACTGATCATTGACGACTTTGGCCTCGACGCCATGGATGCGCCGGAGAGCCGCGACGCGTCGACATCTTTGTCGAACGGCATCGCGCTAGACGCAACGGGCTGGGGTCGCAGTAGTACGGGAAGTCGTAGGAGAGGCTCATCGCTGGCGCTTGACCCGATGCTCGGGTTGCCGTGCCTGGACCCGTGACGCGGAACGGACGAGGACGCCTGCCGTGCGGAATCTCTGGAACCGGTGCGCGTGCCGTCCCGTGCGCTGTCGCACATCTGCAACGTCCGCGAGACGAATCGAGGGATGAGACGGTAGCCGAGTCTTATTCGGCGCCTTTCGGGGTGCACACCGGACAATCGCCGCAGCAAGAGGTCTGCGTGTCTGCTGGCCGAAGACCGTCGCGACCAGGAGGACTCGCATGGGCTCGAGGCGGTATCGCACGATCTGGCTGAGCGACATCCATCTGGGGACGCGCGAGTGCCGCGCCCAGGCCCTGTTCGATTTTCTCGACGCTCACGACTGCGAATACCTCTACCTCGTCGGGGACATCATCGACTTCTGGCGCCTCAAGCGGAGCCCGTACAGGCCGCAGCTCCACAGCGACGTCGTGCGCACGGTGCTCCCAAGGCGCGTGCTGGCACGCTTGTGACCCTGGTGCCCGGAAACCACGACGAGTACTTCCGCAAGTTCTGCGACCTGCAGCTCGGCAACCTCGTCGTGACCCGTGAGGCGCTCCATCAGACCGCCGATGGGCGCTTGCTGCTCGTGGTGCATGGAGATGAGTTCGATACGGTCACCGTGCACCATCGCTGGCTGGCCGTCCTGGGCGATGTTGGGTACGACTGGCTGGTCTCCTTGAACCGGTGGTGCAACCAGCTCCGGCTGAGCCTCGGTCTCGGGTACTGGAGCCTGGCGGCGGCCGTCAAGGGTCGTGTCAAGCAAGCGGTCTCCTTCATCTCGCACTTCGAGGCCGCGCTCGCCCGCGAGGCAGTCCAGCGGCGCGTCGCGGGCATCGTCTGCGGCCATATCCACAAGGCCGAGCTGCGCGAGATCCGAACGGTCCTCTACTGCAACACCGGGGATTGGGTGGAGAGCTGCACCGCCTTGGTCGAGGACGACAGTGGCCGGCTGGAGCTGCTGCGCGCCGTCCCCGGCTCTTCTGCGACTGTGACCAGCGCGACGGACGTCCTGTCCCACATGTCTCGTCAGGCCGCCCACTGAGAGCGGTCGAGGCCACGTGCGATCCGCCAGACCACCCGCGTACGGGCGGATCGCGCGCCTGTACGCCGTCGGACTCACAGCGCTCGGATTCCGGCGCGGGATCGAGCGCTTCCTGACCGATCTCGTCTTCCGCCGGCGCCGTGTCCTCGACGCGGCTGTGGAACCGGGCTCGCGTTCTGGCTGCCGACCGGCTCCCCGGCTGCGGGTTGTCGCCTTCGACATCGATTGCGCCATGGTGGAAGTCGCCGCCTATAGCGCCGCGCGCAATTACGAAGGGGCGAACCTGGAGCTGGCCATCGGGGACCTGCGCGATCCGGAGCGACTCATCCGGCTCGCGGACGGGCGGCCGCTCGTCCTCCCCCTGGGCACATACCATGGAGTCCTCGTTGGCGCCGCGCTCGAGCACGTGCCCCTGCTCGAGACCCTCGAGAAGCTGCGGGATCTCCTCCGGCCCGGGGGACGCCTGCTCATCCTCGGCGTCCGGCAGGGGGGCATGGGGACATTGCTGGGCCGCCTGTTCCGGTTTCGCCCCTACTCCCTGAGCCAGCTCCATGCCGCGGTGTCGGCGTGCGGGCTCGTCGAGATCCGCACCGTTCCACTCCGATCGCGCGAGTTCCCCGCTAACCTTTCCCGGGTGGCCATCCTCGCGCGTCGGCCATGACGCCGCCACCGGCCCGACGGACCGCGTGGCCGCCTGAGCGTCACACGCGGGACCGGGCGTCGAGATCTTCCGGCAATCGAGTAGTTACCGAGTCTTCATGACGCCGGATGGCGCCGCGCCGGGCAGGATGGGCTCGGGCGCAATGCTACACGTCCAGCCGAGGCCGTGCGCCGACGATCCGACACGAGCGTGGGCTCATGTCGCGAGCGGGGTGGCGTTGCCGGGCCCCGATTCGCTCCGAGCCCGCGCCCGTCGATGGACGATCTGCCTCGTGACCGAGACCTACCCGCCGGAGATCAATGGCGCAGCCATGACACTCGGGCGCTGGTGTGACGGCCTGCGCCAGCGAGGCCACGTCGTGCCCATCGTGCGACCGCGACGTCCCCCCGCCGATTCTGCTGGCCCCTCGCAGGATCCCTTGATCACGCTGGTGCCCGCCGCGCCCGTCCCGGGATATCCCGGGGTCCGGGTCGGCTGGCCGGTCCCGCGTCTACTCGAGAAGACCTGGAAGACGCAGCGTCCGGACGTCGTGTACGTGGCGACGCCGGGCCCGCTCGGCTGGGCGGCGGTGCACACGGCTCGCCGGCTGCGCGTCCCGGTGCTGAGTGGCTTCCACACGGATTTCCCGCGATACGCGCGCCACTACGGCGCCGCATGGCTCGGTCGCGGTGTGCGACGGTACCTGCGTTGGCTTCACAACCGCACGCAGGCGACCGTCGTCCCGAGCGTCGACCTGCTCCGGCAGCTCCCGAGCGAGGGGTTCACCAACGTGACCCTCCTGGGTCGCGGGGTCGACAGTCGCCTGTTCGATCCGGCGCACCGCCAAGCGTGGCTACGCGCGGAATGGGGTGCCTCGGCCAGCGGACTGGTGGCGCTGTACGTCGGCCGGGTCGCACGGGAGAAGAACGTCGAGCTCGCCATCGCCGCCTTCCGGGCCATGCGAGCGGCCGGCCACGTCGAACGTCTGGTGGTCGTGGGGGATGGGCCCCTGCGCGAAGCTCTGCAATCGGCCAGTCCCGACGTCGTGTTCTGCGGTGTGCAGACGGGGCCCGCGCTGGCTGCGCACTACGCCTCCGCGGATGTCTTTCTCTTCCCTAGCGAGACGGAGACGTTTGGCAACGTCGTCTTGGAAGCCATGGCGAGCGGACTCGCCGTCGTCGCGTACGACTACGCCGCCGCCCGCGCCCATCTGCGAAGCGGCCTGACTGGGGTGCCGGTCCCCTACGGTGATCGGGACGCGTTCGTCGACGCGGCTCGCGCCCTCACGCGAGATCCCAAGTCCGTTGGGCGACTGCGTTCGAACGCGAGGACGCACGCGGTCCTCTGTGACTGGGATGCCATCGTGGATCGCTTGGAGACGCTCCTCGCCAGTGTCATCTCGCCGCCCGCGATGCTCGGGGCCGGAGAGGCGAATGCGGCGGCGGGAGCGTGGAGGGCGAGCGCGACTGCGGATGCCGTGTTGATTCCGTCGGCAATGGGAGGTGCGCAGTGATGGAGGAGGCCCTTCTCCGATGGACCGGATGCCTCGGGCGCGTTCCGGAATCGACCTGTACCCCGGGACCGGCAGACTGGGCGGTGCTCTTCGGACTCGCGCTGGGAATCGTGCTCGTTGTCCGAGGCGCGAGGAGACTGGTGGATCTGGTCTGGACGCTCCGTGCCATGGCCTGGACCCCGGCACTCTCGCGGCGACTGTCGCGCTGGGTCAAGGCTCGCCACTACTCGGACGAGGCCTTCTACCAGGCGGATGGGGCGGGAGAGCCTTGGCTCGGCCGCCGCCGCGAGGGGCTCGAGCGTCTCGCGCGGCGCCTCCGGGGGCAAAACCCGGCGTCGATCGCCTGGGCCGAGTCCATCCGCGACAGCTTCTCGGATCTCCGGTTCACGGACGCGACCCGAGTGCCGCTGGCGTTCACCCGGGTGATGCGGGAGCGCTTCAATCTCGCGGCGGTGGTAGCGGCCTCCGACGGACCGCACCTCCGGGATCTCGACGGGCACTGGACCCTCGATGTCGGCGGGTCTTACGGGGTGAACGTGGCCGGCTACGGGCGGTACAAGGAATGGATGGCCCGCGGCCTGGAGCGGGTTCGCGACCTCGGGCCGGTGCTGGGACCGCTTCACCCCCTCGTTGCGGAGAACGTCGCGCAGCTCAAGCGCATCTCGGGACTGGACGAGGTGTCCTTCCACATGAGCGGGACGGAGGCCGTCATGGCGGCCGTCCGGCTGGCTCGCTTCAACACGCGACGGCGGCTCATCGTGTCCTTCGCCGGGGCCTACCACGGGTGGTGGGACGGGGTCCAGCCCGGGCTGGGCAGCGAGCGGCCGCTCGAGGACTGTCTGACGCTCCGGGACATGCATCCAGCGTCGCTGGACCTGATCCGCCGCCGGGCGCCAGAAATCGCGGCCGTCCTCGTCAACCCCGTGCAGTGCTTCCATCCGAACGCGCCACCCCCCAATGACGCGGTTCTGTTGACCAGCGGTGCGCGAAAAACGGAGGAGTCCTCCGGACCCTACGTACGGTGGCTCCGCCAGCTTCGTGCCGTCTGTGACGCGTGCGACGTGCCCCTGGTGTTCGACGAGGTGTACACGGGATTCCGACTCGCGCCCGGCGGGGCGCAGGAGCATTTCGGAATCCGCGCCGACATGGTCGTCTACGGCAAGACGGTGGCCGGCGGGATGCCGATCGGGGTCGTGTGCGGCCGGAAGCGGCTCATGCAGCGCTTCGATCCCGAGCGACCCATGCGAGTCGCATACGTGGTGGGAACTTTTTCGGCGCACCCCGTCGTGATGGGGGCGATGAGCGAGTTCCTGCGGTGGCTGGAGGACCCCGCGACGGCATCGCTCTACGCGGAGATGAACGAGCGGTGTAGCGACTGGGTACAGGGAACCAACCAGCGACTGACCGCGGCGGCGCTGCCTCTCCGCGTGGCCCATCTCGGGACGATCTGGACCGTGCAGTTCACCGAGCCGGGTCGCTACAACTGGCTGCTCCAGTACTACCTCCGGGCCCAGGGCGTCACACTGACCTGGGTGGGCACCGGCCGGTGTCTCAGCAGCATGGACTTCACCGCGAAGGACTACGACGAGCTCCAGACGAAGCTCATACAGGCCGCGGAGGCGATGCGAGCCGACGGCTGGTGGTTGAGCACTGCGGACTATCCAAGGAGGGACAAGATGATGCGGACGCGTCTGACCCGTGAAGTGCTCGGGCACTTGATCCAGGTGCCGCGCGCGCTCCGGAGCTTCTACGCCGAGGTGATGCGGCGCAAGCGCGACGATCACCACGCGTCGCACAGCGACATCGTGAACCAGCTCTTCCACATCATCAGCTCGAGCGTGTTCCTCGGCTGCTACGCCCTCGCCTTTTGGGACCTGACGACGGCGATGTGGGCGGGACTCGCGGCGCTGTTCCTTCGCCAGATCGGCCATGCTGTCCTCGAGCCCCCATGCCACGACAAGGAGGCGCTGCTGCTCGGCTTCAATACCCCGAGCAAGAGCGCGATCCTGGGCGTGTACCTCCTCGTTCCCGTCCTTCACCTGGTCGCTCGCTTCTGGACCCACGAAGGGTTCGGTCCGATGATGGAGGCTGTGGCGCGCCAGTGGTTCTTGTGGACCGTCCTCGTGGTCGGAGGACGCGTCTCCTACCTGGTCTGGCTCCGCGGCGCGAGACTCGCGCTCGTGTGGTTCGTGAAGCTGGTTACCGATCCGGTGACGGACATCATTGCGTACTCCCCCCGCTACCTCCGGCGGGCCCAGGGATAACCCGGGCGGGCCACTCGCCGCGTGAGCCGCTGGGCGTTCCTAGGCGCGGCGCTGCTGCTCGCGCTGGAGCGCGTATGTTACGTGGCAATCGCGCGCGCCCCCGGGAGGTTCGGTCACGCGTGCGCGAGACCGGTGATCGCCTGGCTGGGGTCGCCGGTCACCGTTGTCGGTACGCTCTTCTGCGGCTTCAAGGTGCTTCAGGCGGCGGTATTCCTCGGCTGGTGTTACGTGCAGGGAGAGGGGAGCATCGTGCCAGCCGGGGCCGGTGCCATCGCGCTGGCGCTGGCCGGCGGTCTGATCGTGGTCGGGCAGGTCCTGAGCCTGGGCGTGTTCTACCGGCTAGGGGCGGTGGGGGTCTTCTTCGGGGACCGGCTCGGGCATCCCACGCCGTGGTGCCGCGAGTTCCCCTTCTCATGCATCTCGCATCCCCAGTACGTCGGCACGGTGCTCACGATCTGGGGGATCTTCCTCGTCTTGCGGTTTCCGCATCCCGACTGGTACCTGATCCCGGTGCTGGAGACGGTCTACTACGCGGTGGGAGGCTGGTTGGAGGGGCCGCGGGCCGACGGACGCCCCGGGCAACGCCGGTTCGTCGCACGACAGCGAGCCGCTTCGGCACTGCGCCGTCTCGTCAGTCTCGCGGACGCGCCGCGTTTGTCGCGCGCGCTGACACGAGACGCTCCGGCGACCCCGCGCGTCGTCAGGGAATGACGGCCGGGCGCACGCGCGGCGCTCCGCCGCGGCGAGTAGAGCCGCGTCGACGGCCTGGAGCGGGAAGCGCGCATCACAACCAACTCTCCGAGGGCAAGCAGTCGCGCTCCTTCCGAACAAAGTCGAGCGCCGCGATGAGGTGATGCGGCGCGTAGTTGTGCACGCCTCGGATGGTGACGCAGCGGCGCACGATCTCGCTCGCGTCCAGAGTGGCGACCGAGTTCGGGACGACGAGCCCGGCGGTGACAATCCGGCCCCCCGGCCGGAGAAGAGGGAGTCCCGCAGCCAGGGCCGACGCCACCCCGGCCGTCTCGATCACCACGTCCGCCCCGCCCCGCCGGCTGAGGATCCGCATCCCGATGCCTGCTCCGCCCGCCTCGAGGTCATCCAGCGCGCGGGCCTCGTCGGCACCGAACCGGCGGGCGAGGGCTCGCCGCGCCGCGACCCCGTCGATCGCGACCACGTGGTCGGCCGCCTTCACTCGCGCCATCGCCATCCCATGGAGACCCAGGAGCCCCGCCCCGAAAACGACTACGGTATCGCCGGGCTCGATGGCGGCCGCTTCCGTCACCGCGGCCATGGTGGACACCCCGCAGTTGACCGGTGCCACCTCGTCGTCCGTCAGCTCGCTCGGCACCAGGGCGATGCCGGTGCCCGTAGCGTTCCAATTCGGAACGTCCCGCGCCCCCCAAAGGTGATGTCGAAATCCCCCCACCTTGCGCGTCTATCCGGTGAAGGCAGATCACCCCGGAGGGACGCACGATGGATACCCCGAGAATCGTGGCGCGGGACGAGTGGCGGACCCCCGCAAGGCGCTGATGGCCAAGGAGAAGGAGTTCACGCGGCTGCGCGACCAGCTGACCGCGGGGCGCTACCACGAGCCGGCGTGCGCCTGCGCCGCCCATCGGGCGTGAGGGAGGACATCATGGCTGGGAAGAGCACGGCACTGGCAGATCGCTTCAACATGGAGATCGAGCGGGCCGTCGCCACGCTGGAGGGGCTGAGCGACGCGGACTGGCACAAGGTGACCACGGCCGAGGGCTGGCCGGTGGGCGTGACCGCCCATCACTTCGCCGGCGCCCTCGGGCCGATCTCGCAGCTGATCGAGGGTCTCGTGGCCGGGCGGCCCGGCGCGCTCAGCCGGCCCGCTCTGGACGCCATGAACGCCCAGCACGCGAAGGGCCACGCCGACTGCACCAAGGCGGAGACGATCGCCCTGCTGCGCCAGGGCGCCGCGGTGGCGTCCAGCACGATCCGGGGTCTCACCGATGCGCAGCTGGCGAAGAGCGGGACGGTGCTTACGGACGTTCCGCAGACGACCGTGGAGCAACTGATCGACGCCGCGCTCTTCTCCCACATCGCAGAGCACTTCGGTAGCATCCAGGCCACGGTGGGACGCTGAGGCTTCAGGCACGCGAATCCAGCCATGCGTCACATGGGCGTCGAAGTGGCTATCCGGCGCAGCCATTCTGTTCGAGCCTCCTGCCCGCGACGAGGCTAGCTCAACAGCATGGTCCCTTTGATCGTTCTCCTCGCGTCAGTCGTCGCTCTTCGCGTGTTGGGCCGTTTCGGAGTCCTGGCGTTGGAAGTTGGGAGACATGCCTCCGGAGCGGATTGGCGCGCATGTTCCTCGTGACCGCCTCGGCGCATTGGGGTGTCCGGCGACCCGATCTCGTCCGCATGGTGCCGCCCGTCTTTCCAGATCCGGAGTTGCTCGTCACGGTGACCGGCGTGGCCGAGATCGCGGGGGCACTAGGCCTTCTCATCCCGCGCGTCGCCCCCTGGGCGGCCGCCGGCTTGGCCATCCTGCTCGTCGCCGCCTTTCCGGCCAACGCGCATGCCGCGCGCCAGGGGTTGACGATTGGCGGGAGCCCCGCGACGCCACTCGTGCCTCGGTCAGTCCTCCAGATCGTCTTCCTGGCGGCAGTGCTGGCAGCGGGGTTCGGCTCCCGCTGGTGGAAGCGACTGGGGCGGCATGAACGGTGACCACGACGTCGAGCAGGGCCAGAGTCCTCATCCGGGCAACGCGGCCTCTCGTGTTCCATACGCTGGTGGGTTGCTCACGGACCACCAGGTTCGGGGTCACGAACCGGGCCGTCGGTCGGCCAGGCGGGGTCGGTTCTCTGCCTCTCGGCCGGGCGTTCGGCCTGGCACGGGTCACCGAGGCGCCTGGATGCTGGTCCGCAACGAAGCACCCGGACCGAAAGCAGCCCCCTCGGTACGCGCCGTCCCGGCCCGTCACATACGGTGGTGCCGTCATCACAACGGAACCGTGCCTCACCTGCGAATCCCACTGACCCCAAGGAGATCGCGATGCCGAATCCGGACCGCCGCCGAGACCTTTTGAAGATCGGTACGCTCACGACTGCGGCGAGCGCCCTCATGCCGTGGGCTTCGCCACCACGCGTGAGATCGGGTGCGACGGTGAGCCTCCCCCGGGTGCCACGGACGGTGGGCTCATCGCGGACCGGGCGCTTGAGGCCTTGAAGGAAGCCGTGCGCTGGCCACAGCCGATGATCCAGACGGTCCTGAACCTGACCAGCCAGTTCATCGCGGCCCGGCGCGACCAGGAAGGCTACAGTTATTTCCGCGAGCGGGGCGAGGCGACTCCGGACGAGCCGATCTTCCACGCCCTGGAGGGCCTATTCCAAGCACGGATGGCCGGTCAGGTGTTCCTCTTTCGCCGGGCCGCCTGGGTGAAGGACGCCATCGCCAAGCTGGATCGCGCCGCGGAGACCGGCCATCCCATCACCCGGTACTGTCGTGGTGTGACCCTCGCCGAGGTTCCCGCCCGATTCGGCCGGGCGGAATCTGCGGTGACGGAGCTCCAGTGGGTTCTTCAGCAGCCGGACAGCTTCCCTCCAGGCCTCCGCCGGAGTGTGTACCGCGGACTCGCACGCGCGTACACGACCCTCGGGCGCGCGACCGAGGCCAAGGCTGCGCTGGAGCGGTCCGGATATGTCTCGCTGGACCCTGCGCTGCCCCAGTTCACGACCGACTATTCCGTGACGGCGCGGGACGGCTTTCGCTTCCGGCCGCCACGGCTCGTCGAGGTGGCGCCCAGGGTCCACGTCGCGCAAGGCTACGACTTCGCCGATATCGGGTTCGTGCTGACAGATGGGGGGATCGTGGCCATCGACGCCGGCACGACCGAGGCCACCGCGCGCGCGGCCGTCGGCGCCCTGCGTCGGCACTCGTCGCAGCCGATCACCCACGTGGTCCTCACGCACGCTCACTGGGACCATATCGGTGGCCTCGCGGCCCTCACAAACCCGGGCACCCAGGTGATCGCCCAGGCGCGGTTCGCCGACGAGCTGCGGATCGTGAACGAGACGGGGGTGCCGTTCCACTACTTCTTCGGTGGCGAGGCTCGCCGACGCTACGATGTGGTCCCCGACCATCTGGTCGATGCGCGTGAGACCCTGACGGTTGGCGGCACCGAGTTCGTCTTCGCCCCGGTCTTCGGCGGCGAGACGGCCGACGCCCTGCTGATCTATCTCCCCGCGATCGGCGTGCTCTTCGTGGGGGACGTGTTCATGCCCTATCTAGGCGCTCCCTTCCTGCCGGAAGGCTCGGCCGAGGGCCTTTTCGAGACCATGGCTCTGATCCGGTCCATGAATCCGCGTCTACTCATCCACGGCCATCCACCGCTGAGCGAGCTCTTCACGGTGGAGTCCCTTGCTGGATTCGAGGCGGCCTTGCGTGAGGTCTATGCGCGGACGCTGGAGGGGATTCAGGACGGCCGGATCCTCGCGGAGATGCTACTGCAAAACTGGCTGCCGACGTCCCTCCGCACCAACCCCAGCGCCGTGCTCCCCTTCCTCATCGTCCGGGACAACTTCATTCAGCGCGTCGTCCACCAACGGACGGGTTACTGGAAGCCGGACGGTGAAGGGATCGAGGTGCTGACGCCGCGGGAGTGGGCGGGCGCGCTCGATCTGCTGGCCGGAGGCAAGGAAGCCGCGTTCGTCAGAAGCGCCCGGACGCTTCTGGAGCGGGGCGATGAGGTCCTAGCGCTGAAGCTCGTGGATCTGGGGCTCCTCGACTATCCGGCGAGCCGCGCCCTGCCAGATCTCCGACGCCGCGCGTTCGACCGGCTTCGGACGAGGTATCAGAACCTCAACCCTTTCAAGTTCATCGTCTATTCGGAATGGGCAGAGGTCGACCTGGCCCCTGTCGACTAGCGGAAGAGTCGATCGTAGGGAAATCCCCTTGGCGATCTTAGTAGTCATCTCCTTAAGATGCCTACGGTCGGCTCGAAGGACTCGGCCTCGAGCCGCCCGCACCTTCCCGAGCCGCCTTGGGCGCCGTGTGGGAGCGTGACCGCTCCCAGGGCGACCCTCGCGAGCAGTGGGGCGAGGGGGTCGAGTCGGTGGCGAGTACGCGATGGAGCGTCGGGCCGCCTCCCGCGGGGACCCCGGAGCGCGTCAGTCAGGGGACCCCTGGGGCGCGTCTCCGACCGCGCCACTGGGGCCATGTCGATCCCGGGCCTGCCCGGTCGACTATCCGGTGAGAGGAGGCGTGCGGAACCCAGATGACCCCGGCAGGGGCCCGGGGCCGGCGGCTGGGGAGCTGCCCCGCGCTGACGGCCCGCGGGTGCCGGCTATTCGGGTTTGGCCTCCGGGGGATCGGCGAGGAGACCAGCGCGCCCCGGGGAAGCCCGGTGGGATCGATGCCGCGAGGGGCAGCGAGCCGGAGCGAAGCGACCGTCGCCTGAGCCGAGTCACTGACACGAAGTTCTCGTCTGACAAGAAGATCTCGTCGCGGACACAACCAGCTCGCGCAGTGTTCGTAGCGCGCGGTGACGTATCGATCGCCGCGGCGGGCGGCATGCGTCCGTATCGTGGGGCGGGCCAGGGTGGGGGCGGGGCAAGGAGGCCCGGGAGACGCGCCGAGCACTTCCCAGGAGCAAGGTTCGCCGACGAGGCAACACATGTTCCTGACGTTTGAGGATCGTGCGTCGGATTTGCCATTCGTCGAGCGCATCTGGACTGCGCGGAGCGAGGGCGCTGACGAGTTTCTGTCGGTTGTGGCCGGTCATTGGGAGATAGTGGTGACCCGACTTCACGGCCAGGCCTTTCTCACCGTCCGCGGGCCTGAAACTCGGGCGACGCCCGTCGATTGTCCCGCCGATGGCGACTGGGTGGCGGTCCGGTTCAAGGTGGGAACCTTCTGCCCGGCGTTTCTTCCAGGAACGCTTCGCGATCGGCGTGATGTCACGCTGCCAGGTGCCTCAGCGCGATCGTTCTGGCTGAACGGTTCGGCGTGGGAGTATCCGACGTACGAGAACGCGGACACCTTCGTCGCCCGGCTCGTGCGCGAGGGCGTGATTGCCCATGATCCCATTGTCGACACGGTGCTCGACGGTGGACATCATGGGTTCTCGGTGCGGTCCGCCCAGCGGCGCTTCGCGCGGGCGACCGGCATCACGTCTGCCGCATATCGGACGATCGAGCGGGCGCGGTACGCGACGAGCCTGTTGCGCAAGGGCGTTCCCATCATCGATGTCGTGCATCGGGCCGGATACTTCGACCAGCCGCACCTCACGCGCTCGTTCAAATACCTGATCGGGCAGACGCCATCGGAGGTCGCTCGCGCAACGCGACAGTTGTCGTTTTTGTACAAGACAAACCGCGACCGTGAGTTCTACAGTGAGTCGGGAGACCGACTCGATGCGTTTCATGACCCTGATCAAGTCCGCAGAGAGCGCGAACGTCGGGCCGCCGCCCCCGGAGCTGTTCCAGGCGATCGCTAGACTCGGCGACGCAGCGAAGCAGGCGGGTGTGCTGGTCGAAACGGCCGGCCTCATGCCGACAGCGGCTGGTGCGCGCGTGCGATTGGACGGAGGCCAGATCTCGACGAGCGAAGGGCCGTTTGGATCCGGTCAGGAGATCGTCGACGCGTACGCGATCTTCAACGTCGGCTCGAAGCAGGAAGCGATCGGGTGGGCGAAGAGATTCATGGAGCTGCACCGGGAGTACTGGAGCGGGTGGCAAGGCGAGACCGAAGTGCGCCAGCTGATCGAGCAGCCGCCTGCTGCGCGTGCGCCCCGTGCCTGACGTGAACATCTCGCCGCCGACGAGCACGAGCGAGGGCCCTGTCCGGACAGGATGGGTGCTCACGTGGTTTGTCGGCCTGTTTCTACTCGTCGATGGCGGCGCGCGAGTGGCGGGCTTCGCGCCCTATATCGAGGGCATGACGAAGTTCGGGTACTCGGCGTCGCTTGCGACGCCCGTCGGCCTGGTTCTGCTCGCGTCGACCATCCTGATGTTGATCCCCCGGACCGCCGTACTCGGTTGCATCCTCGTCACCGGCTACCTGGGTGGCGCAACCGCGACGCAAGTGCGCGTGCAGGACCTGTGGTTCCTGTTCCCCGTGGTCCTCGGCGGGCTCTCCTGGCTCGGACTCTACCTGCGCGACGCGCATCTGCGGGCCCTCCTGCCCTTTCGTACGTAGCGGCTCCATTCCAGGGGGGTCATCGCGGGTCGCGACCATTCCGCCGCCGGGACGGCCGGTCTCGGCCGTCTAATCCGCGGGATCGCGCGCCTGTGCCTTCTACTTATTCCGTCTGCCTCGTCAACATTGAACGGTCGGCCGGCCTGATCGAGCGGGATCGCCGATTCCGGGGAGACACGGCGACCGCACGCCTATCGCAGCCCTCGCAGGAAATCACCAGACGAAGGGGAGGAGGCGATAGCGGACGCGGCCGCGATAGTCGTGATTGACGACGACGGAGCTGACGAGAGGTGGGCGAAGGGCTCGGCATCGCCAGAATGCGGAAGGCCATCCACGGGCACGGCGCCGCCCGGCCCGCCCGCGGGCCCACGTTCGCCGGCGGAGAGCGGCATGCATGGGCGTTTGGGGAGCCATCACGACCGGCTCGCCGACCTCGCCGTGCCTTGCGCCGCGTCCCAGCCACCTCCCAGGGCCCGGTACAGCTGGACCACGGCCACGAGCTGGACGAGTAGCGTCCGGCTCTCCGCAACCTCCGCGGCGAGCAGCGTTCGCTGGGCGTCCAGCACGTTCAGGTAGGCCGTGAGCCCGCTCGTGTAGCGGAACTCGGCGATGCCCAGCGCCTCGCGGGACGCCCGGACCGCCGCCTGCTGCTCCGCCAGCGCTTCCCGGGCCTTCCGGTGCGCGACGAGCGCGTCCTCCACTTCCCGGAACGCCTGCTGGACGGTCTGCTCGTAGCCGATCAGGGCCTCCTGCTGCCGCGCCTCCGTCAGCTGGAGGTTCGCGCGGTTCCGGCCGGCATTGAAGATCGGTAGCGTGACGGTGGGCCCCAGCTGCCAGATTCGCGAGGGGCCGGTGAAGAGGTCCGAGAGCGCCGCGCTCTCCACCCCGAAGAAGCCCGTCAGGAAGATCTGCGGGAAGAAGGCCGCCTTGGCGACGCCGATCTGGGCGTTGGCCGCGACCAGCGCCTGCTCCACCTGGCGGATGTCGGGCCGCCGCTCGAGGAGCGCCGAGGGGAGCCCGGCCGGGACGACCGGCGGCGACGTCTGCCCGGTGAGGGGCCGGCCGCGGCCGATGGGGCCAGGGTTGCGCCCCAGCAGGATGCTGAGCTGGTTCTCCGTCTGCTCGATCTGCCGCTCGAGATCCGGGATCTGCGCGGCAGTGCTCGCGAGCTCCGACTCGGCCTGACGGAGGTCGAGCGCGGTCGTCAGCCCCGCCTCGAAACGGTCGCGGACGAGATTGAGCGATCCGCGACGCGACTCGACGCTCCGCCGGGTGGTCTCGAGCTCCAGATCGAGCTGGCGAAGCCGGAGGTAGGCGGTCGCGACGTCGCTCACGAGTGTCATCACCACCGCGTGCCGGGCTTCCTCGGTGGCCAGGAGGTCCGCGCGCGCCGCCTCACTCGCCCGCCGCAGCCGGCCCCAGATGTCGACCTCGAACGTCAGGTCGATGGTCGTGGACAGGAGGCCGGTCGTCCCGCCTTGATTCCGGGGGGTACGGTGTCCGAGAACCGGTTGGTGGTCGCGCTCGCGCCCGCATTGACCTGCGGGAACTGAGCGCCCCCGCTCTCTCCAATCCTTGGTGACCATGCCCCCGAAGCCGCCCCACGCCGAGGTCAGCGACCACATGAAGCTGGCTTCGGGGAACGCCGTGACAGCCCGGACGACGTTTAGTGAGTCGCGGTTCGCGGCGGCCAGCGTGGAATCGGGCGAGGCCTCGAGGAAGAAGGCGATGTGGCTCTGGTCCTCCACCGGCGCCAGCTCCTGCCGCGAGAACATGTAGAGCGGCCACGCCGCGACCGTGATCAGGAGCGCGGCCGCGACGATCGCCCAACGCATCTGCAGGGCGCCCTCCAGCAGCCAGGCATAGGCGCGGCGGACCATCTCGAAGGCCCGGTTGACCAGCACGGTGAACCGACCTTGCTTGCCGTGCGGATGCACGAAGCGCGAGCTCATGACCGGCGAGAGCGTGACTGCGACGATGCCCGACACGACAACCGCGGCCGCGAGCGTGAAGGCGAACTCCAGGAAGAGCGACCCCGTCAGGCCGCCCTGGAAGCCGATGGGCGCGTAGACCACGGCCAGCGTGATCGTCATCGCGACGATGGGACCCAGGAGCTCGCGGGCGCCGACCAGGGCCGCGTCGACGCGCGACTTGCCCTGGCGCACGTGGCGCGCGACGTTCTCGACGACGACGATGGCGTCGTCGACCACCAGGCCGACGGAGAGCACGATGGCGAGGATCGTCAGCAGGTTCAGGCTGAACCCGAATGCGAACATCACGATCCCCGCTCCGACCAGCGAGACCGGCATCGCGAGGAGCGGCACCAGCGCGGTCCGCACCGAGCCCATGAACAGGAAGACCACCACGCCGACGATCAGGATCGTCTCGCCCAGCGTCTTGGTGATCTCCTCCAGGGCGTCTTCCATGAACACCGTCGCGTCGTACGCGAGGCGCATGTCGATGTCCTTCGGCAAGGCCGGTCGGATCCGCTCCATCTCGGCCCGCAGGCGGTGGGCGACCTCGATCTCGTTCGAGCCGATGAGCGGCCAGACTCCCAGGTACACCGCTTCCCGGTCGCTGAGCTTGGCGACGAGATCGCCTTCCTCGGCACCCAGCTCGATCCGCGCCACGTCGCTCAGCCGCACGATCGCGCCGTCGCGCTCGGAGACGATCAGGGCCTTGAACTCGTCGGCGGACCGGAGGTCGGTGTTCGCGAGGAGATTCACCTGAACGAGGTTGCCCTTGGTCTGGCCGACCGCGGCGAGGTAGTTGTTACGGAGCAGGGCGGCGTGCACGTCCCCGGGCGCGAGGTTGAGCGCGGCGAGACGATCGGGGTCGATCCAGACCCGCATGGCGAGCTGCCGACCGCCCTCGATCGTCACGCGCTGAACACCCGCCAGGGTCGAGAGCTGCGGCTGCATGGTGCGCAGCAGCCAATCGGTGATGGCCGGCACGCTCCGGTCGGTGGAGGTGAAGCTCAGGTAGAACGAGGCGTACGGCCGGTCGGCGCGCTGCACCTCGATCACCGGCGGCTCGGCCTCCGCCGGCAGCTCCGCGCGAACCTGCTGGAGGCGGGCGGTGACCTCGGCCAGCGCCGCGGTGCTGTCGTGGTTCAGCTTGAGGCGCACGGTGACCGTGCTGAGGGCGGCGCGGCTCGTCGACTCGATGTAATCGACGCCGCTGATCGCCGACACGACCCGCTCGATCGGCGTGGTCAGGAATCCACGGACGGTCTCGGCGCTGGCGCCGTAGTAGACCGTCGTGATCACCACGGACGAGCTCTCGATCTGGGGATACTGCTGGACCGGCAAGGTGGTCAGCGCTCGCCAGCCCACGAGCAGGATCGCCAGGTTGAGGACCACCGCGAGCACGGGCTGCTTGATGAAGACGTCGGTGAACGAGCGCATCGGGGCGTGGCCTCAGCGCCCGCCCGGGGTCTTCGCGCGTCCGGTGTCCGCTGCCGTGTTCTCGGCGACCGCGACGAGGACCGCATCCCGGAGCTTGAAGGACCCCGAGGCGGCGACCCGCTCGCCGGCGCGGAGGCCGTCATGGATCAGGATCTCGTCGCCCTGCATGGCGCCGCTCACCACGGGCCGGAGCAGGGCCCGGGTCTTGCCGTCCTGGGCGGGCGCGATGACGAAGACGTGGTCGCCGCCGGGGCCCTTGCGCAGCGCGCTCACGGGGACGGCAACCGCCGGGCGCGCCGATCCGACCGGCACCCGCACGCGGACCGAGGCGCCCGGCGCCGGCCCGTTGCCGGCCCGCTCGATCCTCGCTCGGACCGTGGCGTTCCGCGTCGTGGGGTCGACGCGCGCATCGATCGCGACGATCCGGGCCGTGGTCGGCGCGGCGTCACTCGCCGCGAAGACCTCGACGGTCCCCCCGACGCGCAGGTCCGCTGCGACCGCTTGCGCGACGGTGAAGTCGACGTGGGCGGCGTCGTCGACCCCCTGGAGCGTGGTGAGCTGAGTGCCCTCGTTCAGATACTGACCGGGGTGCACGTCCGCCAGGCCCACGCGCGCGCGGAAGGGGGCACGCAGGGTCTTGCGGGCGATGATCGCCTTGATGCGCGCGATCTGGGCCAGCGCGACGTCGCGGTCCGCCCGGGCGCGATCGACTTCCATCTCGGATGCGGCGCGGCTCTCGCTCGCCCGCTGCACGCGACGGAGCAGGGTCTCGGCCACGGTGGCCTGCGCCTCCTGCGCCTTCAGCTCGGCGGTCTCGACGGAAACGTCGAGCGTGACGAGCACCGTACCCGCCTCGACGACCTGGCCCGGAGTGAACAGGACCCGCTCGACGGTGCCCGGGAGCTCGTTGCGGAGGGTGATCGAGCGCAACGCGATCACGGTCCCGATCGACGTCGTCGTCTGGCGGTCCGCCTGCGCCCGGGCGACGGCGACCGTCACCGACTCGACCGGCTCGGGCTGGGCCGCGGCGGCCGCGTTGGTGTGCTCGATGGACGCGTACTTCCACGCGGCGAGGGCGCCGCCGGTCGCGACCAGCGCCCCGAGCAACAGGATGGATCCGATCCAGCCACGGCGGCTCATCAGCGGCGTCCTCCGGAATGGGTGTCGACGACGGCGCCCGGTCGAGCGGGCCCGGGGCTCGCGACCGGCGGCGGATCGTCGTCGAAGGTCGAGCGCCAGAAAGTGCCGGCCTCGGGACCGAGCAGGAAGACGATGCGCGCCGCGACGGCCTCCAGCACGGCCCGGAAGCGCTCGAGATCCCGGATGGCCCGGTCGTCGTTGAGATCGTCACCCAAGGGCGGGGGAGCGATGAAGCCCGGGGCGATCGTGTTCAGCCGGATCGCGGCCCCGATCCACTTGGGAGTCAGCGCGTGGCGCCGCACGTAGCGGGCCAGCGCCGCCGTGCTGGCCCGGTGGGCCGCCACCGCGCCGATCGTGTCGGCCAGCGTCCGGGCCCGGCTCTCGTGGCCGACAAGGCACAGCCGCTCGAGCTCCACGGGCCAGCGCCGCGGCGCGCCGGTCCACATCGTGCCCACCACGACGACTGCGGCGTGGCGGCTCCGGGCGAGCGCCGGTCGGAGGCCTTCCAGGACCGCGACGCTCCCGAAGTAGTTGAGCGACATCACGGTGGCCCCTGATCGAGATCCGTCCCCACCCGGGGCCGTCCGCGGGGCCTGGACCAGGCCGTCGAGCACGCCATGCGCCAGCCGGGTCACCCGGGCCACGGCGTCTCGGCGACCGGCATCGGTCCCGAGGTCGCAGACGACCTCCGCGTCGCGCGCGTCGACGGTGATCACGCGGTGCCCACCCATGGTGAGCCCGCGGGCGGTTGCGGCTCCGATTCCCGCCGCCGCGCCGACCACCGCGACCGTGTCCGTTCGGCCCGCTTCCGTCGTCATCGGCTTCGTCTCGTTTCCTGCCGCAGGCCAGGGCCCTGAGGCCTCGCGCCATCCCGTCTCGTAGCAGGGTCGGTGCCAGGGGGCGAGCCTTCAGTTTCAGGAGATTCGTCGACGCGGCCGTGCCCTGCTGTTCCGCGATGGAACGGGGCGTTCCGGCCTGAAACCGGTGAAGCAGGCTCAGCGGGTCGACGCCCTCACGGACACTGCAGCAGCCGCGCTGCCAGCCCCTCCGCGGAACCCTCGCCGTCTCGAGCCGCCAGGAGCGCACTGATCAGACGTGGTTCCGCCACGGTCGTCTCGCGGCGCCGAGCCTGCCACTCGGCCCAGGCCAGCACGACGCTCACGGCGACGATTGGCAAGAGCACGAGACCCGTCGTCATCAGGGCGATCATGTCTTCCTCGCGGGCTCGGTTCCTGCAGACACCAGCGTTTGTCTTCCCAAGACATAGTCGGGGGGAGCCGGTGGGAATCGACAGGCCTCGCGGGACGCGTGATACACGATCGTGAGCCGTGGTGCGGCCTGGCCGGGTCTCGGGGCCTGTTCAAGCCGCCCCGACTCAGAGGGGACAATGGTTGAGGCGTCCGATGAGGAGTTCCACGCGAAGAAGCGCGATCGATCGTGAACGAGCAACGGGTGACATTCGAGCTGATGCGTGTCGTGGCCGATTCAGCCGGCTCGCCATCTCTGGCGTGGCCGGCTGGGTTACGATCCACTGGTTCGGCAGCGGACGGTTCGCTCTCTTCGTGGTGATGGCCCTCGCCTTCGTGGAAACTCGGCGGTGCCCGCGTGATCCTGGCGACGGCGCCCAGCTCGAAAGCGAGGTCGTGCCTCAGCGCACCAGCAACTGACGCTCGACACGGGTCAACGCTTCGCAGCCAGTCGGCGTAATCAGAACCGTCTCGCTGAAGGCCACGCCGATCTTTCCGAGCACGCGCAGGGCAACGGGCTGATGGAACACCATCCCCGGCTGGAGCACCGTCTGGTCACCGAGGGCGATTTGGCAGCTGTACTCTCCCCAGTGGGGTGGGAAGCTGGCACCCACCGGGTAACCGCAGTTTCCGCTCCAGTGGACGGGCGACCCTGCCTGGACCACGCCCCGGGCCCCCGCGCGGGACACCTCGTCAAATGTCGTCCCGGGCCTCATGACCGTGTGCATCTCGCTGAGGGCGGCCAGACACCCCTCGGCCAGCCGTTTCGCATCATCCGTGGGCAGCCCGATGGTCGCGCTCCGCATGCAGGGCGCCGAATAACGCTGAAAGCAGCCGCCGAGCTCGAGGAACAAGACGTCGCTCCGCTCGAGACGCTGGCGCTTGTGGGTTGAGTGGGAGATGCCCGAATAGCGCCCTGCGTTCACGATGGCGGGGATCGAGAGAAACTCGCTCCCCGCGCCGATCATGGCCTGATAGGCGGCGGCCGCGACGTCGTTGTCCGTTCGACCTTCCGCCGCCGTCGCCAGGGCCGCTCGCATGCCCGCATCCGTGAAGGTGGCGGCCTGGCGCAGATACGTCACCTCCTGGGTGACTTGATCACCTTGACGCGCTCGGGCAAGCCCGAGGCATCGACGAACGAGGCGTTGGGCAGGGCGGCGAGCAGGCTCTCGTACACGTGAACTGATAGGCAGGCGGCCCGCGGCACGCGCTTCTCGACTCCGATGCGCGACCGGCCGAGCCCTTGCTCAGCGAGAATCTCTGCCAGCACGTGGGCCGGGTTGCCCGCAACGGGGAAGGAGAAGATGCGCGAGACCCACGACGTCAGGTGTGCGCGACTCAGATCGCCCTCCGGCACCAGAAGGCTGATCTCCCCTTCCGCCGGGATGACCACGCACTCGTGGTCATAGACGTGAAGGTTCTCGTTTCCCGAGAAATAGAACACGCTCGCTGGCTGATGGACCAGCATCACGTCGAGGCCGGCCTCGGCCATGAGCTGTCGCAGGCGCCGGCAGCGATCGTGGTACTCGGTTATCGAGAACGGGAGTTCCTTCGCGATCCCCGCGAGCGCATCCGACATGCCGAAGCCTCCCTGGAGGCGACGCCGTTGCGACCGGCTGCGCGGCAGTGCTAGGGTAGCACGGGTCAGTTATCCCTCCAGTTGCGACTGCTCCAGCGGCGCTCGACTGGCGCGGCGAGTGGGGGCATGCATGGCCACCGGTGAGGTCTCCACCGTACCCAGCCGCGAATCGGTGACGCGATGGCGCGGCTCGCGTTGACCCTTCTGGGCGGGTTTCGGGCCCGCCTGGACTCCGGCGCGCCGCTCGCCCTTCCCACGCGAAAGGCACAAGCCCTCCTAGCCTATCTGGCGGTGCCGCCGGGCCTGGCGCATCCCCGCGACAAGCTGGCGAGCCTCCTCTGGGGGAGTACGGTCGAGACGACAGCCCGGACGAGTCTGCGTCAGACGCTCTATGCTCTCCGGAAGAGCCTGCGGGCCGCCGATCCTCAGCCCCTCCGCGTGGACGCGGAGACGGTGTCCCTCGATCCCGCCGCCGTGACCGTGGATGTAGGTGAGTTCGAACGCCGCGTGACGGAGGGGATTCTCGCGGCGCTCGCAGAGGGCCTCGCCCTCTACGAGGGCGACTTCCTCGACGGGCTCACGGTGCAGGAGCTGCCGTTCGAGGACTGGCTCCTCGCCCAGCGAGAGCGGCTGCGCGAGCTGGCCCTCGGAGCCCTCGGGCAGATGCTGGCCCACCACCGTGCAGCCGGCGCGACGGAGGCAGCGGTCCAGACCGCCCTGCGGCTCCTCACGCTGGATCCACTCCAGGAGCCCGTTCACCGGGAGTTGATGCGCTTGTATGCCGAGACGGGGCGGCGTGGGGCAGCCCTGCGCCAGTATCAGGTCTGCGTGGCCACGTTGCAGCGGGAGCTCCGGGCGGAGCCCGAGCCGGAGACCAAGGCCCTCTATCAGGAGATCCTGCGCCAGCGCGCGCGAGGCGCGCCCGACCGGGAGCGCCAGGCCGTGCCAGACGTCGCGGCACCTCGGGGCCTGTTCAGGTCAGCCGCCCCGGAGGTGCCGGCCGCGGGGGAGCCGCCGCTCGTTGGACGCGAGCCGGATCTGGCGCGTCTCGACGAGAAGCTGGAGAGCGCCCTGTCCGGTCACGGCCGCCTCCTTGTCATGATCGGAGAGGCGGGCATCGGCAAGAGCCGCCTGGTGGCTGAGCTGTTGGCAACCGCGATGCAGCAGCAGGGACGCGTGCTGATCGGCCGGTGCTACGAGACCGAGCGAATCCTGCCCTTCGCACCCTGGGTGGATGCGCTCCGGACCGGTCAGGTCCTGGAGGAGCGTGACCTCCTGGACACGCTCGCGCCGGGATGGCGGGCCGAGCTGGCCCGCCTCTTGCCGGAACTACGGAGTCAGGGGAAACCCGCAGTCTTCGCGTCTGACCGGGAGCCAGGCGGCCGGGGCGGCGACGACGCACGCCACCTCTTCGAGGCGATCACCGAGCTGATCCAGCGCCTCGCGCGACGGCAGCCGCTGGTGGTCGTCCTGGAGGACCTCCACTGGGCCGACGAGATGAGCGTTCGCCTGCTCGCGTTCTTCGGCCGGCGCCTGCGGGCGCTCCCGATCCTCGCTCTGGCCACGGTCCGGGAGGAGGAGCTCGCGGACAGCGCGTTCCTCCGCCAGACTCTGGACGAGCTTGACGGGGGCGGAGAGCTGGAGCGAGTGCCCGTGGCACCGCTCTCCCGCGTCGACACCACTGCCCTCGTGCGTGTACTTGCGTCCCCCGGGATTCCCGACACGATGATCTCGACGCTCGCCCAGGAGGCGTGGCGCGTGAGTGATGGCAACGCCTTTGTCATCGTCGAGGTGATGCACGCGCTCCGCGAGGGGGCGCCGATCCCCGGGGGCCAGGGGCGGCCTCTTCCGGCCAGAGTGCGGACGCTCGTCCGCCGGCGACTGGAGCGCCTCTCCGAGCCGGGCCGGCGCCTGGTCGCCGCCGCGGCAGTGATCGGGCGCCGGTTCGACTTCCCACTCGTTCAGCGGGCCGCGGACTTGACGGAGCACGAGGCCGCGGCGGGCGTGGAAGAGCTCGTCCGCCATCGCGTCCTGCGCGGCTCTGAGGAGGGGCTCGAGTTCAGCCATGACCGGATCCGAGAGGTGGCGATCGAGGAGCTGCCGACGGCGCTCCTGGTAGCGCTTCATCGGCGGGTGGCCGAGAGCCTGGAAGCCGTGTACCGGTCGGACCTGGCCGGGCACGCGCTGGCGCTCGGCACCCACTTCCGCCAGGGCGAGGTGTGGGACAAGGCGGTGGCGTATCTCCACACAGCGGGCCGTCAGGCGGCGAGGCGCTCGGCGCATCACGAGGCGGTGGTCTGCTTCGAAGAGGGTCTGCGTGTGCTGCGGCAGCTTCCGCGAGGCCGCGAAACTCTGGATCGCGATCTCGACATCCGGATCGACCTGGTGCAGAGCCTGTATCCGCTGGGGCGGGTTGCTGATCTGCGCGACCACCTGCTCGAGGCCGAGCGACTCGCCGAGATGCTCGAGGACCGACTGCGGCTCGCGCGCGTCTCTGCCTACATCAGCAATCAGGCCTGGATCACCGGCGATCTGCCGCGAGCACTCGCGTACGGCCAGCGGGCCCTCGCGCTCGCGGAGGGACTCGCCGACCGCCGGCTCGTGGTGGAAGCGAATCTCCGGCTCGGTCAGGTCCACTGGCGCCTGGGCCAGCATCGGGACGCCGTGAGGTGCTTCCGGACAGCGGCGGAGCCCAACGCCGCTGCGGCGTCCGAAGATCCCGCGGGATCCTCGACCGAGCTTGGCCCCGCGGAGCTCAGCCTCTACTGGATCGCTGCGCCCTTGACTGAGCTGGGACGGTTCGAAGAGGCGCTCGCCGCGGCCACGCGCGCGTTGGAATTCGCGGCTCGGATCGAGCACCCATTCCCGCTCGCCGGCGCCCTCGCCAGCATCGGCCTCGTGTATCTCTACCAGGGCCGGCTGGACGAAGCGACCGACAACCTGACCCGCGGGCTCGAGGTGTGTCGCCGCTGGGAGGTTCCCGTCCACCGACCCTGGCTCGTAGCGACACTTGGCTATGCCTATGCGCTCTCCGGAAAGATATCGGAGGGAATGTCCCTCCTGCGCGAGGCGATCGGGGAGGCCGAGAAGTCGGGGCAGGTGGCCGGACAGGCTTGGCGCCTGGCCTGGCTGGCCGAGGTCGCGCTCCTCGCTGGTCGTCCAAACGACGCAGCGACGTGGGCCGATCAAGCGCTGGAGCAGGCCCGCCAGCGTGGCGAGCGGGGGCACGAGGCATGGGCCCTGCGTGCGCAGGCCGAGGTAGCCGCGGCTCGAAAGCGCTCCGCCCGAGACCCGGCCCATGAGCACTACCATGAGGCGCTGGCCCTCGCTGGGATTCTCGAAATGCGGCCGCTCGAGGCCTGGTGCCACCTTGGCTTGGCTGCCCTCCATCGCGCCGCGGGACGGCGGGCCGAGGCTCGAGCGGCATTCGGACGCGCGCGCGCGCAACTCCAAGCCCTGGGCATGGACCTCTGGCTGGTCCGCGCGCAAGCGCTGCGACTCGGCCAAGAGGCAGAGTAGGCGCCAGCCCGCGCCGAGATGGCCGTGGGCTCCTCCTTGTCTGGACCTACCAGCTCGCGGTCCTTGCCTGCTGGTCGTCGCGCCCCTGGCCAGGGCGCGCGTGGAACGGCGACGGCGGCGCGCTCCGCTGCGCCGCGCCGCCGAAGTAGTCGATGATCCGGTCGATCGGGCGCGCCCGATCCGGCCTGATCAGCGGCATTGGCGCCGCTGGTGGCCACCACCGTCGGTTCACCTCTCCTCGCACGGTCCCGTTCGTGAGCATGTCATCACCTCGTCGTTCTCCGGGGGGTCTGGCGGCCGACCCTACGCAGTACGGCCCAGGAGCTCATAGGTCTCGACGCCATCCGGTAACCCCTTGACGGGGACACGTCCGCGCGGGACCGCCCGGACCGTGGGCCCGGCCATCCGGTGGGTATCCGCTGTGACGAGAATCGTGCCGGGGTGCGCCGCCTGTTCCAGGCGGGCGGCGACGTGCGTCGTCAGGCCAACGGCGCTGTAGTCGCGCCGGAGATCGCTGCCGACGGAGCGGACAATCACTTCGCCCGAGGCGATCCCGACGCGAATCTGGACCTGCAGCCCCGGCGGCAACGCCACCGAATAGCGAGCGATCGCCTGCTGCATCGCCACTGCGGCGTCGCAGGCCCGACGCGCATGATCCGCGGTGGGACGGGGCGCGCCGAAGAGTGCCATGATGCCGTCACCCATGACCTGGTTGACCGTTCCTCCGTGGTGGTGCACCGCGTCCATCATTCGCGCCAGGACCGCGTCGAGCACCGCGCGGGCAGACTCGAGGCTCGCCCCGGCCAAAAGCTCGAAAGAGCCGCGGAGATCGGCGAACAGGATCGTCAAGAGCATGCGCTGGCCGCGCAGGGCGTCATCCGACGTCAGGACGCCCGCCTGCCCAAGCCCATCGCGCGGAGGGGTCGCCTGCGTGGGAGCAGCGAGGGCGGCCTCGATATGCTGAAGTAGATCCTCGGGCGCTTCGCCCTTCTCGAAGTAGTCGAGGGCGCCGAGCCGCATCGCCTCTTTCGCCGAGTCCCACCCCGCATACGCGGTCAGCAGAATGACCGAGGCGTCAGAGCGGCGCGTCCGCGCTGCCCGCAGCACATCCAGGCCGCCCCCATCAGGCATCCGCAGATCGGTCAGCACCAGATCGAATGCCTCGCGGTCGAGCGCCTCGATGGCGGACGCGACGCCCTCGGCTTCTCGCACCCGATGGCCACGCTTCCGCAGAAGCAACGCCATGGTGCTCCGAGCGGACGTCTCATCGTCGACGAGGAGGATGCTCGCCATCACTCGCGAGGGGGGTCAAGTTCTGCGCCGCCCTGTGACACGGTCTGAGGTTCCCTTGCGGGAGGCGCCGTGGGGGCCTCGGAGCGGCTCGGCCTTCCGGCCGGCGTCCCGGAGGGCCGGGTCCTCGAGGACCGCCGCCACGAGACTGCGGACCCGCTCCTGAGGGGCCGCCGCCCAGACCGGGGTGGGCAGGGTCGCGCAGCCCAGAAGCGCGAGGGCCGCGACGACGGTCGATCCGATGCCCGGCCGCGTCAGGTTCCGGCCGGTCTGGTCGTGTCTCACGATGTTCCTCCCTTGATTGCCGCGTGAGAATCGACAGGGCGGCTGAGAACGGCCGCCGTGTGCCCGGCCCAGGCCTTGTTCGGGACCGTGGGAACCGGCGCCAGCCGGAGCGTCGGGAGCGGCACGCGATCGTCGCACCAGCTCCGGCCCAAGAGGGCGAGCAGGCTGGGCAAGGTCGTCACGGACGCCACCCATAGGCACACCACCTCCACGGCGACGACGAGCCCCAGGCTGAAGATGCCGCGATGGCTCGAGAGCATCAGACTGCCGAATCCCACGACGTTGGTCAGCGAGGCCAGCGTGATGGCCTTGGCCGCGCTGGGCGCGAGGGGTCGGGGCCCATCGGGGCCGTCGGGCGCCTCGCGGAAGCGATGCACGAGATAGACGCCGTTGTCGATGCCGATCCCGACCATCAGGGGGAGCAGCAGCAGGTTGGCCGCGTTGAGCGGCACACCCAGCCACCCCATCACGCCGAGCGTCCCGGCCGCGCCGAGCGTCAGGGGGACGAAGGCTAGCAGGCCCGGCACCACGGCCCGGAAGACGAGCAGGGCGAGCGCCGCGACCGCGACCACCGCGTAGAGCGCGGCGCGCGTGTACCCCTTCTTGAGAACGCGGAGATACTCGCGGTCGCTCGCCGAGACCAGATCGGTGTGCCCGAAGCGAAACTCGAGCCGAGTCGCGGCCGCCCACAGCGAGAGCATCGCGGCCAGGCCCGCGGCGATCACGAGGGCCCACGGCCTCGGAATCGCCAGCGCGGTGAGGAGCTGCGCCATCCGTGGGAGTCGCGATGTCGTCATGCCGCGAGCCCCATCAGGCGTGCGGCGGCGGCCTCTGTCTCGTCGACCCGCTGGTGTCGGCGGCGCCATCCGGTGATGGCGACCACACCCATCGTCACCGCCGTCACCGCGATGGCCACCCAGACGGTGGCGGGGATGCCAAGCCAATCAGGGCTCTCGGCGATGCTCCCGGCGAGGAGGAACCCCACGCCAACCCAGGTTCCCGCCCAGGCGAGCGCGCTCCCGCTCGAGTACAGAAGGAAGCGCGCAAGGCCGACGCGCGCGACGCCCGAGAGGCCCGCCGCGACGGGATTCAGCTCGGGCAGGAAGCGGGCGCACCACACGAAGGCAAGCTGGTGGGCGCGGAAGACGCGCGCCACCCGATCGACCGTCGCCGGCGGCTGGCGCAGGACGCGAAGAAGTCCGGCCAACGCCGCCGCCCCGCGCCAGCGTCCGAGGCCATACCACGCGAGATCCGCGGCCAGCGCCGCTCCGACGGCGCCCACGACGACGACCGCGAGGCTCAGATGTCCGCTCGCGGCCAGCACCCCCGCCGCGAGGAGCCATGGCGACACCGGGAGGGGGACGCCGCCCTGGTTCGCCAGGATCCCGACGAACAGGAGCCACTCCGCGTTTCGCAGGATCGACTCGCTCATCTCATCCGTTCCTACGCTCGTCATCGGACTCTCGGGTCGGCGCCGTGCTGTCTGGCGCCGCTCGCTACGTAGCATCGTCGGTGCCACGGCGCGGAAAGTGCGGCCGGGCCGCGACATCGACGCGAGGCGGCCGCCTGGCGCTGTTCCGCGATGGAACGAGACGTTCCGGCCTGAACCACGGGTGACGTGGTGGCAGTTCGGCCTGGTCTGCGCCGTGTACGGCGTCGGCGTGATCGTGGATATCTTCGGCTGGCGATACGCCCTTGGGCGTGGCCAGTCGCTGCGGTTTCTCCGGCTGCTGGCCGCCAAGTGCGCCGGGGAAGCCGTCAACGTGGTCACCGCCCTGGGATCGGTCGGCGGCGGGGCGACCAAGGCGTGGCTCTTGCGGCGGGACGTGCCGTACGAGGCGAGCGTCCCATCGCTGATGCCAGGACCTCCCTGGTGCTGGCGCAGGCTCTCCTGATCGTCGTGGGATCCTGGTCGCGTGGACCACCGGCGCCGGCGGGCCGACCCTCCTTCTCGCGATGAGCGCCCTGCTCGTGGTCGAGGTGATCGGCGTGGGAGGCTTCCCGGGCGTGCAGCTCGGGGGGGTGGTCGGCCGGGCCGGCCGCGCCCTGGCGTGGCTCGGCGCCGACCGCGCCGGCCACGCGCAGCGGCTGGATCACGCCCTGCGCCGGTTCTACCGCCGCGAGTGGCGGTGCTTCCTCCTCTCGGCGGGCTTCCACTTCGTGGGCTGGCTGGTCGGCACCGTCGAGGCGTTCCTCATCCTGGCCGCGCTCGCCCTGCCGGTCTCGCTCGTCGTGGCCACAGTGATCGAGGCCCTCGGGTCCGGCGTGCGCTTCGCCACGTTCTTCGTCCCGGTCAGTCTCGGAGCGCTCGAGGGGGCGAACGCGGCGGCGTTCGGGGCGCTCGGCTGGGCGGCCAGCGCAGGGCTGGCGTTCTCCGTCGTGCGCCGCGCCCGTCAGGCTGTCTGGATCGGACTCGGCTTCGCGATCCTCCTGGCGACGAACGCCCGCAGCGTCGTCCCCGGCCCGCCCTTCCGGCCGGTGCCGTTCGGGGGGCGCTGACGAGGGTCCGTCATGCCGGCTGGCGCCGCCACACCGGAGAAGCGCCGTCGGCCGGGACGAGCGCCTGGTCGAAGGTTCTCTGCATGGCGGGCGAGGCCAGGACCGGGAGCACACCGGGAGCCAGCTCCAGCTCCTGTCGGGGCGAGCCGGAGGCCATCACGGAGACCCGCCGGCCTCGGGAGACGTGCTGCGTCCCCGGGTCCGCCCCCGGAATGCGGAGATGCCGTCTGAGGAGCCTCGCCAGGACCTCGCGCTTCGTCGCGCCGTGCATCACGAACACGTCGAAGAGCCCGTCGACGGGCGACGCCGCGGGCGTGAGGCGGAGCCAGGGCCCGTACGTCTCGACGTTGGCGACGGTGACGAGGACGGCGTCGTCGGTCACGACCCGGCCGTCGACCACGACCCGCAGGGCCGCCAGGGGCGCCTCCCGGAGATGGCGCACCGCGGTGCGGTAGTACTCGACCCACCGTCGCCATCGGACCTGGGGATAGCGGCCGGCCTCCACGCGTGCCTGGACCTCCGAGACGAGCCCGAAGCTCGCATGGCAGAGGAAGGGCTCGCCGTTCTGAAGACCGACGTCCGCCCGGACGATCTCGCCGTGCTCGAGCCGGTCGATCACGTCCTCCACGCGGCTCCCGAGCCTGAACGCGCGCGCGAACAGGTTGCCGAAGCCGGCGGGCACGGGCAGGAACGGCACGGACCGTCGCGCGGCAGCCATGGCGACGGCGCTCTGGGTCCCGTCGCCGCCCACCGAGATGAGGTGCGAGATCCGACTCGGATCCGTCGCCGCCCACCGTTGCAGCGCCTGGAGACGGGGGAAGATGTCCAGCCGGACTTCGTGGCCCCGGGCGCGCAGCGCCTCGCGGAGACGGGCAGCCATGGCCGCGGCTGCGCCGTTCCCGGACCCCGGGGTGGCGACTATCTGGATCGGCCGGGATCCCCGGGGCCGTATTGACCGGACGGTCGAAGTCGCTCGTGTCCTCATCTGCATGGTCTCGAGCTGCATGGTGTCGGCTCCTGCGCCGAGGTCTTCGCCGAGGGCCACGTCACGCCTACCGATCACCGATGACCTGAGCCCCGACGATGGTGACCGAGTAGCGGGCGGCGCCGGCCGCGGCGTTCGAGCAGAAGTACGTGCGACCCCAGGGCGCGATGTAACCGACGACGGGCACGATCCGCGACTCGATGACCCGCTCGGAATGGTCCCGTCCCTCGACGAGGAGTCGGACCTCTCGAGGCGCGGCCGGCGTGTCGTTGTAGATGTACCCGCACACCGGCTGCCACGGGCCCCGCGCGGGGTCCACCGTCCATTCGATGCGCATGCCCGAGGCGGAAGCGGTCGTGGGCGCTTGGGCGTCGACGCGGTCGCCCCACCAACCCATCACGATCGCGGTCAGCAGCAGCCATCGCAGCCCCGTTTTCACTGACTACGCACCTCCCGGGCGGTCCGGATGTCCGACGTTGGCCATGGGCGCTGCCGGTGCAAGCGGGTTGCCACCGGGCGCCCGCTGGGCCGGACGAGGGAGCTCCCGCTGGCGAGGCGACCGCCAGCGTGGGATGTCGCGCCGGCACCAGTCTTTCGTGTCACCTCGTCGTGCTTTCCGCTTGCGCATGCGGTTGGCGCGTCCGGCGTTCCAGGCGGCGGCCGGTGGACGCCGTTTCGGATCGAGATGAGGCTGTTGCGTTCTGAACCAGGGCCGCGGGCGTTTGGCCCGAAACCTCGCGATCCGACTGTCGTCGGACCGTATGGCACTCGCGTTGCTACTTCTCGCGGGCGAGGCTATGGCGTTTGGGAAGGAGAAAGGGAGAGAGGCTATGGGCGGTCCATGGCGAGACCCGCGGTTCGATCCGTCGACGTGGCGCACTCCGGTGGCGGCGCGGGCCCCAGCGCGCGCCGAGACCTCCGGATCCGGTGTCCCGGATCCGCTCACCGGGATCGTTGCTCGGCTACGACGGCGCCGCGCTGACGTCGGTCGGAATGCTGCTGATCCTCTTGAGGAATGGCTGGTAGGTCCGCGCGTGGTCATGTGGGTGGCCAGGACGTCCCCGTCGCGAGGAGCGGCGCACAGAGCGCGTCGTCATGCCTGATCCAGTCTCCGAGCGCGCCGAGTACGTCGTCTTCGCGCGGCGAGGTCGCCCCAGGCTGTATCTGTTTCAGCGCGGGCAGTGGCAGGATCCAGGGCCGGTCGCCGTGACCCGCGTCCGTCCGCTCGGCGCCTTGCAGGCCGTCACGCGGTGGCTCGACCAGGTTCGGCGTGTCGTGAGGGACCGACCTTCGAGCAGGCCTCGATCGCCGCACCTTCGGGTCCGGGGCATGACCGGGGCAGGGGAGGAGAGAGCGTCATGAGCATGAGATGGAAGAGCGCGGCCACCGCGATCGGCCGCTTCATGGTGTTCGTCGCCAACGCCCGGCAGCTCAGGGAGGGCGGGAGTCGGGCACCGCTGCGTCGCCGCCACGGCGCCCGAACGCGGGCGGGCTCGAATCCCCGCCGGCCGATCTCACCCGCGGCCTGACCGACAAGCCCACCCCGGGGGCCTCGGCGGAGACATGCTCGCCGTCGACCTCCCGGGTGACGAGACGGCGTCAGCGGTGGCCATCGGCCACCGTCGGCGTCACCGGGTGAGGCCGTACTCCTTCAGCTTGCGCCAGAGCGTGGTGCGGCCGATCTTGAGGACCTCTGCGGCCCTCGAGTGATTCCACCCGACGCGCTCGAGCGTCTGCAGGATGTGGACCCGCTCCACCTCGGCGAGTCCCTCCTGCGTGGGCAGGTTGGGCACCGCGCCGACCACGATCCCGGCCGCGATGTGAGCGGGGAGATCCCCTGCGCTGATCATGTCTCGCGCGCTGAGGATGGCGGTCCGCTCCATGACGTTCTCGAGCTCCCGGACGTTGCCCGGCCACGGATAGCGGAGCAGGCACTCGACCGCATCCGCGCCGAGGCGCACCGTGCGCCCCTGCTTCTGGGCCACGCGCACCAGGAAGGTTTCCGCCAGGAGCGGGATGTCCTCGCGACGCTCGCGGAGCGGGGGCAGCGTCACGGGGATGACGTTGAGCCGGTAGAAGAGGTCCTCCCGGAACGCCCCCTCGCGGACGCGCTGCTGGAGGTCCCGGTTCGTCGCGGCCACCACCCGCGCGTCGACGATCATCGGCTGATTCGCCCCGACTCGCCGCACCTCGCCATCCTGCAGCGCGCGCAGCAGCTTGACCTGAAGGCTTGGCGACATCTCGCCGACCTCGTCCAGCAGGAACGTGCCGCCGTGCGCCTCCTCGAACAGGCCGCGCTTGCTGACCGTCGCCCCCGTGAAGGCGCCCTTGACGTGGCCGAAGATCTCGGACTCGAGCAAGGTCTCGGGCAGCGCGCCGCAGTTGACGGCGACGAAGGGGCCCTCCGCCCGCCGGCTGGAGTGGTGGAGGGCCTTGGCGATCAGCTCCTTGCCCGTCCCGGACTCGCCCTGGATCAGCACCGTCGCGTCGGTCGGAGCGACGCGGGCGATGAGGTCGAGCACCCGCCGCATCTCCGCCGAGCGCGCGATGAGCCCCGTCAGGGCGAACCGCTCGTGCACCTGACCGCGTAGGTTCTCGTTCTCCCGCCGCAGTGAGCGCTCCGCCAACGCCCGGCCGATCCGGTGGAGCAGCTCGTCGGGCTCCCGGCCCTTCTCGAAGTAGTCGAACGCCCCGAACTGCATGGCCTCCTTCGCCGACTCCCATCCCGCGTAGGCGGTGAGGATTATCACCGCCGTGTCGGGCGCGTGAGCGCGAGCCGTCCGGAGGACCTCCAACCCGTCGCCGTCGGGCATTCGGAGGTCGGTCACGACCACGTCGAAGCTCTCGTTCGCCAGCGCCTTGGCCGCGGCCTGGACACCTTCGGCCTGGGTGACGTGATGCCCCCGCTTGCTCAGTAGCAGCGCGAGCGTCGTGCGCGCGGAGGGCTCGTCGTCGACCACGAGGATCGTTGCCATGGCTCAGCCCCCGTCCACGGGAATGTGGATCATGAAGCGACTGCCGCGACCGAGTGTCGACTCCACGTCGATGCGGCCGCCGTGGGTGGCGATGATTCGCCGGGCGATGCTCAGGCCGAGCCCCGTCCCACCCCGCTTTTTCGAGTAGAACGGCTCGAACACGCGCTGGCGATCCTCGGGCGGGATCCCGCGGCCGGTGTCCGCCACCGCGATCACGACGTCGCCGTTGTCGCGGCCCACGTCGATACGGAGCTCGCCGCAGCCATCCATCGCCTGCATCCCGTTGATCGCGACGTTCCAGAGCACCTGCGTGAGCTGGTCGGCGTCGAAGGCAAGGGCGGCACCGCCGGGTCGACCTGGACGATCGTGCGCGCCCCCTCCGCGCAGGCCGGACCACGTGCCCCCTTCACGGTCAGCTCAGGCGGCGACGCGAGGTCCGGATAGCTCGCGTTCGCGCTCGGTGTCCGCGTCGGAACCATTCTCCCGGGCCAGAACGGTTGTCACCAAGGTGCCCGCCTGAAACCGGTGCACCCCGGGGCGCCCCGCTAAACTTCCGGGCGCCCTGGCGCCGCTGCTAGCCCAATTCCGGCGTTCGCGGAGGACCGCCAGCAGCTCGGCCACCAACAAAAGGACCGCGCCCATCAGGAAGGCCAGTCCTCCCAACCCGACGAGTCCGGCCGTCGCGAACGACAAGGGGATCTCGATCGTGTTCACCGCTCCCACCTCAACCCTAGCTCTTTGACACCAGAGGCAACGTCCCGTAAAGAGCCGAGCCCGTTCTCCCCTCCACACCGCATCTTTGTACTCTGATGGCCGTGAACATACTCTGATGGCCGTGAACAAGGCGTCGAGGTCAGCGTGAAAAATCGCGTCCCGTAAGGGTGAAGCCCCCGCGACAAACTGGCGCGCCTTCTCTCGGGTAGCACGGCGGAAGCCAGGGCGCGGACGAGTCTTCGCCAGACGCTCTGTGCGGTACGGAAGAGCGTGGGGGGGGGCGATCCGCCGCCGCTACGCATGGAGGCGGACACGGTGGCCCTGGATTCCCACACCGTGAGCGTGGATGTCGCGGGTTTCTGCAGGGGACGGCGGCGACAACCGCGTCCGCGCTCGCAGACGCCCTCGCGCTGTATCAGGGCGATTTCCTCGAGGGGGCCTGGCGATCCCGGAGCCGCCGTTCGAGGGCTGGCTTCTCGGGGAGCGAGAGCGGCTCCGGGAGCAGGCCCTGGAGGGCCTCGGGCGGTTGCTGGCTTACCAGCGGGCCGCGGGGGCGACCGAGGCCGCCGTCCAGACCGCGCTGCGGCTGCTGGTGCTGGACCCGCTGCAGGAGTCCGCTCACCGGGCGCTGATGCGACTTTATGCCGAGACGGGGCGGCGTGGGGCGGCGCTCCGCCAGTATCAACTCTGCGTCGCAGCGTTCCAGCGGGAGCTCCGGGCGGAGCCCGAGGCCGAGACGAAGGCCCTCTACCAGGACATCCTGCGCCGCCGCGCCCGCAGTCTCCCAGCCCCGGAAGGCCCGCCAGTCGGAGGCGTCTCGCGCGTCGCCCTCAGTTCTCCCCCGGCATGTCGCTCCGGAGCCCGCCGGCGTCGCGGAGCCTCCGCTGATCGGACGCGAGCGGGACCTGGCGCGTCTGCTGGAGGCGTTGGAACATGCCATAGCCGCTCTTGGAGGATCTGATTCAGCCCAAGCCAGCACGACCCCGACGAGTGTGATCGGGATGAGTAGAACGCCCGCTGTCATCACGGCGGTCATCGCTTCCACGGTGGCTGCTTGCCGTCGTGGGGAAGGCGTGTGCGATCCGAGGATCATGAGGAGCTCGGGTCGTGGTCGGGCCGTTCGCGCTCCATCCGGCTCCGGCAGGGAATGCCTCGAGCCCGTGGCGGATCTTGCGCATGGCCTCGAGCACGAGGGTCCGCGCGGTCTCCGCCGAGCAATCGAGGCACGCGCCGATGGCGGCATAGTCCAGATGGTGGAGCTTCCGCATGGCGAGGGCGAGGCGCTGCGCGACCGCGAGACGTCCGATTGCCCGTTCCAGCGGGCTCCACGTTCGGATGGCGCAGGCCTCGCCTTCCGGTGTCCGGCCGTCTGCCGCGTACGGCTGTGCGCTCTCCAACTTGCCGGGCGATGACCCGCGCGCCGATCGAGGTGTCCGACAGAGACGGGTGGCGATGGCGAAGAGCCACGCGCGCACGTCCACGTCGGCCGTCAGAGATCGGTGGGCGCGGAAGGCACGCACGAACGTCTCCTCGCAGAGGGCGTCCGTGTCCGCCCGGTGCGGGGCCACACGCCGGAGATAGCGACGGATCTCGGCGTGATGCCCGTCAACGATCTTCGCGAACGCGCTGCTGTCCGCCATCGTTCGACTGCTCGAGAGCATACCCATGGTTCTTGCCGATGCTTCCCGCTCGCATCTCTTGTACAGGAGGTACCGTCAACAAGGCGTAGAAGGCCGCGTGAAAAGTTGCGTCGCGCCGGTCTGCCGACGCACGTCCGACAAAGCGCGCCGCGGACGCCGGTGCCACGGTGCTGATGCCCGCGGAGGACATGTTCTGGGGCGACCGCTACGGTGTCGTGACCGACCCTTTCGGCCACAACTGGTCGTTCGCCACGCATGTCAAGGATCTGACGCCTGCGGAAGGCCAGGCGGCCATGAAGGAAGCGTTCGCGCAGCGTTCGTCGGACACGGCGGCGTATCGATCGCCGCGGCGGCGGCATACGGTCGCTTCGCAGACGCGATCGACTGGGTGAAGGGATTCCTGGAGCTGCACCGGGAGACCGGCGAGTAATGGGCCAGCTGATCGAGTAGCCGCCTGCTGCGGGGGTACTAGTGCATGCTACGCGTCCGCCGGGAAGGAGTGATGCTCGTGGGTGATCTTCCACCTGCCACGCACCTTTCGTAGCCCGATCGTCAGACGGAGGCGCGGGCTGTTGTTCTTTGCCAGCTCCGCTTTCGACCCGCACCGCAGCAAGGCCGTGGCGAACGCCACCGTGTCGCCAGCTGTGATGTCCAGTTCGACGATGTCGAATGTCCCGTTGGCTTCTCTGAGCCACTGGAAGAACGCGGGCCATGTCTTTCGATAGGCGGACATCCCCCGCACGGCCACGGGCGGCGGGACATCGAACATGACCACATCGTCGGTATGGTGAGCAACGACTGCGCCGATCTTCCTGGCGCGGACCGCGGACGCCCAGTCCTCGATCAGGCGGCGAATGATGGCTTCCTCTCTCGTTCTGCCGACACCCATGAGGTCGCTCCTTGTTCTTGCCGAGGGCGGCACAGGCTCCTCCTGCACGAACAGGCGACAGGGGAATGATTCCCTCGCTGGATGGTCGAAGGGGCGAGCCCGACCCCCAGTGACCGCCTGGCTGACATGCGCGCTCGGATGAATGTGGTCCGGCCCCGGCACCGACGGTAGTCCAAAGCGGAAGACGACAAGAATGCTCAGGCCCGGTTCAGGGTGTTCGTGTCGGGCGTCCGAGTTCCGCCTCTGCCTTCTCCAGCCAGAACCGCATGCCCATCTCGCGGTACATCGTCGTGGCGGCTCGGAGGCTGGCCTCGGCCTTCGCGCCATCGCCGGCGCGCCGGTGGAGCTGCCCGAGGCCGAGGTGGCAGTGGGCCACGAGCGGGCGCATCTCGAGGGCCTCGGCGAGGGTCAGCGCCTCGTGGTAGCGCTCGCGAGCTGCTGCGGGCGCGCGGCGTTTGCGAGCCGAGGCGATCTCGGCCTGGACGCGCAGCGCCCAGGCTTTGAGCCCCCGCTCGCCACGCCGACGGGATTGCTCGAGCGCCCGATCGGCCCACGTCCGCGCGTCATCGGGACGGCCGGCGAGGAGCGATGCCTCGCCCAGCCAGGCCAGACGCCAGGTCTGCGACGCCACGCGGCCCGACCGTTCCGACTCGTCGACCGCCTCGCGCAGGAGAGGCAGGCCAGTCGACACCTGCCCGGAGAGGGCGCGGGCGTAGCCGAGCAGCCCCGTGAGCCAGGGTCGGTGGAGCGAGACCTCCCAGCGGCGGCAGACGTCGAGGCCGCGCTCGAGAGAAACGGCGGCGTCGTCGAACCGGCCCTGGTAGAGGTGCGCGAAGCCCGTGCTGCCGAAGGCCCCGGCGAGCGCGAACGGGCGCTCGACCCGCGTCGCGAACTCGAGCGCACGGCCGGCAGCGGCGTGCGCGTCATCGAACCGTCCCAGCTCCGTCAAGGGCAGGGCGGGCCAGTAGAGGCTGAACTCTGCCAGCCCGAGTTCTGCGAGCCACTCGGGAAGATCCCACCGCTCGTCCCCGTAGGGCTTCGTCCCGCAGCGCGCGAAGAAGCTCACCGCCTCCGGGTACCGGCCGAGGCCCCAATGGACCTGACCGAGGCGGAAGTTCGCCTCCACCGCCAGCCGAAGGTCGCCGAGGGTCTCCGCCAGCGCGAGAGCTCGTTGCCCCGACTCGAGCGCCCGCGGCAGATCGCCGGTGAGCCAGGCGTGGTTGCTGACATAGGCCGACACCTGTCCGAGTCGATGTCGATCATCGAGCCTCTCGGCGAGCCGCTCGGCCTCTCGCAGATCATGGAGGAGCTCCGCAGATCGTCCCAGGGAGTACAGGCTCGGCCGCAGGTCGAGGCGGAGCGCGAGCTCCCGGCCGAGCGTCTCGCGGGTCGCCGGGAGGCACCGGAGGGCGCCGAGGGCCTCCTCGTAGCACGCGACCGCCTCGTGGTGCGCCGAGTGCGCGGCCGCGTGTCGGCCGGCCTCCTGGAAGTAGTGGGTCGCCTTGTCCCAAACCTCGCCCTGGCGGTAGTGCGTCGCGAGCGCGAGCGCCTGCGCCCCCGTGTCCTGCCCGGACAGTTGCTCCAGGCTCTCGGCCACGCGTCGATGCAGCAGGACCCGGAGCGGTGGCGGCAGCTCGTCGCGCGCGACCTCGCGGATGTAGTCGTGGCTGAACTCTAGACCCTCGCCGGCACCGCGCAGCACCCGGTGGCGGACCAGCTCCTCCACCCCGCCGGCCGCCTCGCGCTCCGACAGCTCCGCCGCCCGCTGGACGAGCGAGAAGTCGAACCGGCGACCGATCACGGCCGCCGCCGCGACGAGGCGCCGGCCGCGCTCAGAGAGGCGCTCGAGGCGCTGGCGGACGAGCTGCCGGACCCGGGCCGGCGGGGGAAGGTGCTGGGCCCCCGGGACCACCGACCCCTCGCGGAGGGCGTGCATGACCTCCACCGCCACGAAGGCGTTGCCGTCGCTGGCGCGCCATGCCTCCTCGGCGAGGTTGGCCAGCAGCGGGTCCGGGATCCCCGGGGGCGCGAGGACGCGAACGAGCGCAGCGGTGTCGGCGCGGGAGAGTGGACCCAGCGGCCAACGCAGGAGCCGCTCTCCCTCGTCGAGCTCGTCCAGGATCTGGCGCAGGAGCCTACTGTCCTCGAGGTCCTCCTCGCGGACCGTGGCCAGCGCCAGAAGCGGCACCGCCGGGAGGCGGCGGCCGAGGAACGCGAGGAAGCGAAGGCTCATCTCGTCGGCCCAGTGCAGGTCCTCGAGAACGATGACAAGCGGCTGCCGCCGGGCGAGGCGTGTGAGAAGCTGGCTGATCGCCTCGAAGAGGTGGCGCGGATTCCCCGCCGCGCGGCCGACCGGCTCGCCGCCGCCCGGCCGTGAGGCAGTCCCCCCCGTCACCCTCGAGATCTCCGGGAGGAGTCGACCCAGCTCGGCGCGCCATCCCCGCTCAAGTGAGCCGAGGAGCTCCCGCTCCTCGACGATCTGGCCGCTCCGGAGCGCGTCCACCCAGGGCGCGAACGGCAGGATCCGCTCGGTCTCGTAGCATCGGCCGATCAGTACGCGGCCCTGGTAGCGGGTGGCGCGAGCTGCGAGCTCCGCCACCAGCCGGCTCTTGCCGCTGCCCGCCTCCCCGATCAGGACGACGAGGTGCCCCTGGCCGGCCAGGGTCCCTTCCAGCGCCTCCTCGAGCCGCTCGAGGTCCTGCTGACGCCCGACCAGCGGCGGCTCCCCGGCGGCGGGCGGTTCGGTCACCTCGGTCCGGCCCGGAGCGGATCCTGCCCGGTCCGGAACGGTCCGGCTCTCGACCTCGACCATCACGGGAGCGCGGCGGCGGAGGATCTCCTGATAGAGGGCCTTCGTCTCGGCGTCGGGCTCCGTTCGAAGCTCTCGCTGGAGGGTGGCGACCCAGTGCTGATACTGGCGAAGGGCCGCGCCGCGCCTTCCCGCCTGGACGTAGAGTCGCATCAGCGCCCGGTGCACGGGTTCTTGCAGCGAGTCGAGGGCAAGGAGCCGCAGCGCGACCAGGACGGCATCCTCGGTCGATCCCGCGGCATCCAGATGGGCAAGCAACCGGTTGAGGGCCACCAGGGCCATCTGGTGCAGGCGCTCGCGCTGGGCCATGAGCCAGTCCTCGAACGGGGGCTCCTGGACTGCCAGTCCCTGGAGGAGGTCGCCCTGGTAGAGCGCGGCGGCCTCGGCCAGCGCGGTCGGAGTCGCCTCCGAAGCCAGCCGCTCGAACTCGCTCACGTCCACGGTCACCGCGGCGGGATCGCAGGCCACCATGTCGCCATCGACTCGGAGAGGCTGGCTGGCCGCCCCGCGCAGGCACTTCCGGAGCGCGTACAGCGCGTGGCGGAGGCTCGTGCGCGCCGTGGTCTCCACCGTGCTCCCCCAGAGGAGACTCGCCAGCTTGTCGCGCGCGTGGGTCCGGCCGGGCGGCATGGCTAGGTAGGCCAGGAGAGCCTGCGTCTTCCGGGTAGGGAGGGCGAGAACCGATCCGGGATCGAGGACGGCTCGAAAGCCGCCCAGGAGCGTCAACGTGAGACGCGTCATCGCGTCACCCACTCGCCCCGACTCACCATAGCACGCTTGTGCCGCACGGGCCATCGCCGCCTGGGCGAAGGGCGGTCGTGCCCTGTCCGGAGGGCCCAGCTTTTCACGCGAACCTCGACGGATTGTTCACACCCCAACCTGTACAAGAGATGCAGCCCCCGGGTGGGCCCACTCCGATGAGAGGGAGAACGCGATGAAGCGTCAGGGGAAACGAGCGACGCAGCCAGCCGCCTTCGGCGCGCGCGCGGAGGAAGCGTTCGGAGCGGTCGAGCCTGCGGCTTCTCCCGGGAGGGACTCCTTCGCCGAGGGCGCCACACCGCGATTCTCTGTGAGCCGCAAGCTCTCTGCCACGGATGGCCCCTTTGCCGAGACCAAGGAGGGGCTGGGAGGGATCCATCCTCGTCGATGGTCGGGACCGGGGCGCCGTCATCGCCGTGCTTCCGTAGAATCCGCCGGCCTCGCCCGGGCCGGGGAGGGCGCATGACGCTCTCGCGAGTCTACGCCTCCGCGGCCCCGGTGGCCACCCTGATGATCGCCCTGTTCTTCTCGTCCACGGTCGTCGTGGAAGCCACGGGCGATCACCGCGCGATTGCATGGGTGAAGAGCCGGATCGTGGCGCCAGCTCTGTTCGTGCTCGTGCCGGCGCTGACCGACGGCTCGGGCTTCATGCTCTCGCGCGGATGGCGGAGTCCGCTGGTCGCGCGCAAGAAGCGGCGCATGCCGGTCATCGCCGGAAATGGGCTCCTGATCCTAGTTCCCGTGGCTGTCGTCCTCGACCAGTGGGCCGCCGCCGGAGCCTTCGACGCCCGCTTCTACGTCGTGCAGGCGGTCGTACTGCTGGCCGGGGGCACGAACTTGACCCCTGATGGGCCTGAACATGCGGGTCGGGCTCCGGCTGAGCGGGCGGCTCCGACCCCTGCCACCTGACGCGCGACTTCGCCCGCGAGCCACGGGTGCGTGAGAAGCCGCCACTCGCGAGAGGCATCGCACCCGTTCGAAAAGGAGACCAAGACATGATCAACGGAGCGCACGCGATCATCTACAGCAGGAACGCCGAGGCAGACCGAGCCTTCCTGCGCGACATCGTCGGCCTGCCGAACGTCGACGTGGGAGATGGCTGGCTGATCTTCGGCCTGCCGCCGTCGGAGGTGGCAGTGCACCCGGGCGACGTGAACGAGGTGCACGAGCTCTACTTCATGTGCGACGACGTGGAGAAGCTGGTCGTCACGCTCACGGAGCGCGGTTTCGCCTGCGACCCGGTGCGGAACCAGGGCTGGGGCCTGCTCACGCAGGTGACGCTGCCTGGCGGCGGCAAGCTCGGCATCTACGAGCCGCGCCACGCGCGTCCGAAGTCCGCGGCGCCCGCGAAGAAGTAGGCAGCCGGCCGCGAAGAAAAAGCGCAGCAAGCGCTGGGTGCCTGCGGCGTTATGGATGTCCGTGACAGTACGACTCGGCCGCCGAAGCCTACGCCGCACATCTCGCCTCGGAGTTGATCCAGAAGCCGCTCGACCGGCATCTCTTGAATCGGTTCGCCGAGGCAACACGCGGTTGGGGACTCGTCGCCGACGTCGGCTGCGGCCCCGGGCACGTCGCGAAATACCTTCACGATCGGGGAGTGATCGCTCGCTGTGGAACCGGGATCTCATCGTGGAGGGCACGGCTCTGGTGGAGTGAGCCCTGTCCTCGCGACCTCATCATCCGCGGCGAGCGGCCGGTGATGCATGTTGTGCGATCGTACCTCGCGTGGAGTGGCGGCGAGGAGCGAAGGCGAACAAGTCGGCCGCTCGACTGCGTCGTTCGATGTCACCCGATTTCTCGCCCGAGGTGTCTTCCTGCAGGCGACGTTGTACCCGACCCTCCCCGGTGGCCGGCGGCCCGGGCTCGAGCCCCGCGTGGCACTGCGTGGGATCCCGCCCGTGGAGCCCGTTGCATCTCTGGGAGGACTGCGTGGAGTCGAAGCAGGTGGAGCAGGAGGGGTGACGATCGAGCCGAGAGCTTCTCCGAACCAGCGCGGAACAACCGCCCACTGGCCGCATTCCGCCCGAGCGTTCTTATTATGCCGGCTCAGAAAACGGCGGAGGGCCCGGGCCTCAAGGCCTTCGCCCTGACGCGGTTCGCCGAGCGGCCAACCTGAGGCCCCCCCCTGTCGATCTTGAGCCTCCTCGCACGACTATGAGGTGAGATCCCCGGGATTCGCTTCGGCGGTCTCACCCAGAGCCCCCCTGGGGAAACGGGGAAACGGCCGAAACGGGGCCCCCAGCCTGACGGCGCATAGCGCCATCCAGCGTGAGTAGGACATCTCGGAGAGGAGACCCGTCATGCGGATCGCAGTCCTCGGCACCGGCATGGTCGGCAATACCATTGGCTCCAAACTCGTGAAGGTCGGTCACCGGATCATGGTGGGGTCGCGCACGGCCGACAGCGATGCCGGCCAGGAATGGCGTCGCCGCGTTGGAGGCCAAGCCCAGATCGGCACCTTCGCTGACGCGGCCGCATTCGGTGAGATCGTCTTCGACTGCACCAATGGCGCGCACGCGCTCGCCGCCCTCCGTCAGGCCGGCTCGGCCAACCTCCGAGGGAAGATTCTCATCCAAGTCGGCAATCCGCTCGACACGTCCAAGGGCCTCCCGCCCTCGCTAACCGTCTGCAACACGGATTCCCTCGGAGAGCACGTTCAACGGGAATTCCCGGACACGCGCGTGGTGAAAGCCCTCAACACGGTGAACTGCGACATCATGGTGGATCCGGCGCGCGTGCCGGGCGACCACAATCTGTTCATCTGCGGCAATGACGCGGCGGCCAAGCGTGAAGTCATCAACCGGCTGTGCGAGTGGTTCGGCTGGAAACCCAGCAACATCATCGACCTGGGCGACATCACCCACTCACGGGGCACCGAGATGTTTCTCGCGCTGTGGGTGCGATTGTGGGGCGTCCTGGGCACGCCACACTTCAACATCCACGTCGTACTCGGAACCTGAACCCGTCGTCGTCCGGATCGCGTCGGGAACCTGCGACCCGGCTCGATGGACATCCCGGACTGGAGGTAGTGCCCCTCTTTGGCCGAACCTTGAGGAAAGGGACGTGCTGACCGCGGGACATGCCCAGACCGGTCCCGGGCGACCGGTAGCCTGGTCCTACGATCACACTGTTTGAAAGGACACGTGACATGAGAAGGATCATCGCCGCGCTCGTGGTGTCGGTGGATGGCTTCATCGAGGGACCCAATGGGGAGCTCGATTGGGTCGACACGTGGGAGGATGCCTTCGATCTGCTCCCCCAGATCGACACGTGCATCCTCGGCCGCCGGATGTATCCCGGTTACGAGCAGTACTGGGGAGCCATCCTCGCCAACCCCGAGGGCGTCTTGTCCTTCACTGGCAAGGTCGCTTCGAAGGGCGAGATCGCGTACGCACGCTTCGCGGAGAGAGCGCCCCATGTCGTCCTGTCCAAGACGTTGGACAGCGTCGCCTGGAAGAACACGCGGATCGTTCGAGACGTCGAAGAGATCCGACGCATGAAGCAGCAGTCCGGCAAGGACATGCATGCCGTGGGCGGTGCGACGCTGGTTTGCACTCTGATGAACCAGCGCTTGATCGACGAGCTCCGGCTGGTCGTGTACCCCATCGTCCTCGGCGGAGGAAAGGCGCTGTTCAAGGACGTAAAGGAGCGGCGCGCGTTGACGTGTCTTGGGGCGAAGCCGCTAGAGTCGGGCTTGGTCCGGCTGACCTACAGCATGTAGCTTGCCTTCTCTCTGCCGCTCAACCAGCCGCTGGGGGAGCGCAGCTCGGTGACGGCGGCGCCGATGAGGAACGTAGGAACGGAGGCGGCCCGGGGAGCCAGGCCGCTCCTCCTGGGTTGGCATGGTGGCGTCCCGGGCAGTGCCGCCTCCCATGTCGATCGCGGCCGGCTTCTACGACTATGAATCGAGAGGAGACGTCGCATTGGCCCGAGTCGACGGCCGCGCCATCCGCTCGAGCCCGGCACGGCCGTCCGTTTCACACGGCCACCCGACCAGTCGTTGAAATAGGGGAGCGCGAGTGCGTCGCTGCAGCGGTGTCAAAGGCGCGCGACATCCCAACCGGGAGGCGCAAGGGACCGCGAACACTGCTCGAAAGACTTCGTCAACCTCCCCGTCCGTGACCTCAGGCGCTCGATGGAGTTCTTCGCCAAGCTTGGCGTTACGTTCAACCCGCAGTTCACCGACGACAGGGCAGCATGCATGATCCTCAGCGAGGAGGCGTTCGTGATGCTCCTTGACGAGGGAACGCGCTGAGAAAGGTGCCGGGCGCTGTCGGACCTCGCCGTCTTGCTGCGTCCTTGGGAGGCAAATCACCGTCATCAGGAGGACGATCATGAGCACCGATACCGACAAGACCGCGATCCGGGCTGTCGTTACGGCCATCCACAAGGCGCTTCGCGACCGGGACGCCGCGGCTGTCACCGCGCACTACGTCTCCGACGCGGTGGTCTTCGACCTCGCGCCGCCACTTTCGCACACCATCGACCGGGCGAGCCTCGTGGCCTGGCTCCGCACCTGGAAGGGCCCGGTCGAGCGCGAGGCGCGCGAGCTCGGTATCACGGTGGGCGGCGACCTTGCGTTCTGGCACGGCTATTTCCGCACCAGCGCCACGACCACGGGCGGGGATAGCGCGGTCTGGTGGGAGCGGGCGACGCTCGCCTTCCGCCGCGAGGGGGGTTCCTGGAAGGTGGTGCACGAGCACACCTCGGTGCCGTTTTACATGGACGGCAGTTTTCGCGCCGCCGTCGATCTCGAACCCTGAGCGGCCCGTCCGCGCTTTGATTGAAACTACGACCAGATCCTCGAGCCTAGCGGGCTCCAGGTCACGCAGTTCAGGCTCCTGGTGGCCCTCTCCCTGAGCGAGGACCTGACCGTGAGCCGGGTGGCCGAGCGCCTCGTCATGGCCCGCACAACGTAGATGCGCAAATGTGGCGCCGCTGAAGCGCGACCGCCTGGTGCCACGCGGGCGCGGACCGGACTGACGCCAGCGTTACCTGTGGGTGACTCCGGTCGGGCGCCGCGCCCTTGAGCGGGCACTGCAGGTCGTTCAGGTCCGCGTCCGCACCTGCTGGAGAGCTCACCGCCGACGTCGTCACGACCAACCAGGTAACGGGGGAAGGTCATTTTGGTAACACGGCATGGCTAGATCGCCAGTCCTCTGAGGTGTTATATGCCGGTCGGGAGACAAACACTGAGAAGACACAAGAGCCTCCTTCGAGTCGTGTCACACGCCGAGTGGCAGGTTGCTCGGGACACGCTGCTCCGCAAGGAGAAGGCACAGACGCGCGCACGTGACGCGCTCGCGGCCGAGCGCCGTCGGTTGCCCATGGTCAAGATCGACAAGCACTACGTCTACCCACTGCAGGTGGCGAGAAATACCCAACCATGCCGATTCACGCACTAGGCTCCAGTTCGCCAGCAAGAACACGATGGGTGAAACAATGATGACCACCAGCCCGGACACGCCATGCACGTAGGTGACGACCGGCCTCGTCGGAATCGGCGGAAACAGCCCCGCTGTGAGGACTTCCCGGAACCGAGAGCGGTGCAGCATCCCGACCTGAGCAGGATCGTTGAGACGCCCATGGCCGGCGGCCTCCATCATCGGTACACACGCCAGGCGGCGTAAGGTCCGTCCGGCCGGCCGAATGTACCGGCCACGCGGAAGTCGCCGGTCGGCCGGTCCGCGCGGTTCGCCTCGGTACTCCTCCGCCAGGCATTTGAAACGCCACACGAAACACACGGGTCCGGGCGGGTTGTTCCTTCAGAGCCAAGGCCCGGTGCTCCTCGAACGGCCGCAGCCGGTCCTCCGAGCACTTCGATGCGTTAAACGGAAGGGACAGCGGCGGCTCGGCCCCGACGGAAGACCCTGGCCCTGGCGCTCGGAATGGAGGTGCCCTTCTTTCTCGGGCTAAGCCCGGCGCTGGCGCGAGGGCGTGGCGAGGAGCTCCGATCCGTCCGGGCGAGCGCGGACCTGTCGCTCGTGCTCGCGAACCCCGGGTTCCCGCTGGCCACGCGCGACGTGTACGCCCGGATCGAACCGGAGGACTATAGCGACGGGCGGCGGGTCGACGCCCTCGTGACGGCCCTTCGACGCGGAGCCAGAGCGGTCGCGGCCGCCGTCACGAACGGGCTCGAGCGTGCGGCCGCGCGCCTATGGCCGGGCCTCGCCGAGGCCAAGGCGGCCCTGATGGAAGCCGGGTGTGTCGCGGCGCTGATGTGAGGCAGCGGTCCGACCGTGTTCGGGATCGCGCCCTCGCACCGGGTGTCGCTCCGACTCCGGGACGCGCTGGGTGGCCGGCAGTGGCGTCTCTGGGTTGCGCGCACTGTGACGGGTCCGGTGCTGACGATCCGGGGCGGGGGACGGGCGCAGTAACCCGGCGGTTCAGGGCGGCACAGGGCCCGGACGATCTGGGGCGTAGCCAAGCGGCAAGGCGCGGGATTTTGGATCCCGTATTCGGAGCTTCGAATCCTCCCGCCCCAACCACCCCTCCCGGCCCGCCTCGTATCTTCGCCAACCCGGCTGTTACGTTTTGATGACGACGATTGATCGTCCGCAGGCACTCATGTAGGGTCAGACCTTACCCCACCGCGCTCGGGGCTTCGGGCGCGATCGTTGCCCCGCACTCTCATGCGCGTACGGGAGGACCCCATCGTGATCCATCCGACCTCGTTTCTTCTTGGGCTGGGTGCCGCCGTCGCGTTGCCGGCACTGACAAAGATCCTGCGACCCTTCGCCGTCGAGGTCGCCGTGGCCGGCATGGCCGCGTACGAGGAGTTGAGCCGCATGGCGGCGGAGCAGGCCGAGGTTGTCGAAGACATCGTCGCCGAGGCCCGTGCCAAGCGCCAGGCCGCGATCGCCGCCGGAAACGGGAAGCCGCACGAGGACCTTTCCTCCGAGTAGGACGTGGCTCGTCTCCGCGTCCTGCACGACATCCCGGGGCGGCTCCGCGTCGCTCTGCCCGACCGCGTCGATCCAGCGTCAGTGCTCGAGTCGCTGAGGGAGCTCAATGGCGTCACCCTCACTCGCTGGTCGCCACGGACGCGGAGCCTTGTCGTGCTCTACGATCCGGCGGCAACAACGCCTCACGCCCTTCGCGAGACCATCGACGCCAACGTGGAAGAGCCCGAGCTCATCGGGGCGGCTGACGAGACGAGCCAGCGCATTCCGGCCGAGCGGCCAGCTGTCCGCCTGGCAGCGGCGATTCGCCAGACCACCAGCGAGCTCGATGCCGGGATCGCCAGCGCGACTGGCGGGTGGCTCGACCTGAAACTCCTCCTGCCGCTGGCGCTCCTCGGCTGGGCCGCCCGTGAGCTGATCCGTGGCCAAGCGGGGCCGCTCGCCTGGTCATCGGCGCTCTGGTACGCGCACGGGCTCTTCCGCGACTACAACATTCCCGGCGACCACATTCCCGGCGACGAAGGCTAAGACCGTCATGACCTGGCAGGTCGTCCACGCCACGCGAGGACGTCTTCGGCTTCGGTCCGAGGGCGCGCTGACCCCCGGGGAGCTCGACCGCGCCGCCGCGCGTCTCGGAGACCTCCCGGGCGTCACGGAGGTGAGTCCCCGGGCCCGCACCGGCAGCCTGGTCGTCCAGTGTGACCCGGCAGCCGAGCCTGCCGTGCGCGCCACGCTCGGGGCCGCGACCCAAGGCGGACAAGACCGGCGGCCAGCCCCTGCGGCCCCAACGCGGGCGTCGTCTCCCCGGGGTCTCATCCCGACGGGGGTGCCCTCGGCGTCCAGCCTGAGGGTCCTGACAGCGGCCGCCGCCGTGAGCATGTCGGTCCTGCCGGTGCCGGGGGTGTTGACGGCCGGGCTGATCGTCGGCTCCGGGCTCCCCATCCTGGTCCGCGCCGGGCGGACGATCGCCGGCGAGCGCCGTCTCACGGTCGACACGCTCGACGCGGTCGCGCTCACACTTCTCCTCGCTCGGGGGAGCTATCGGGCGGCCGGCCTCCTCACGGGGCTCCTTGGCCTGGGACAGTGGATCCTGGATCAGAGCGTGACGGCGACGCGCCGGTCGGTGCGTGAGCTCTTCGGACCACCCGGCCAGGTGGTGCGCCGGATCGACGGGCGCCGCCGGCAGAAAGTCCCCGCCGCCCGGGTTCAGACGGGACACGTCATTGTCGTGGGTCCAGGCGAACGGATTCCGGTCGACGGCCGCGTCGTCCGGGGCGAGGCCCTGGTCGACCAGCACACGATGACGGGCGAGAGCCTGCCGGTCGAGCGCCGGGCGCGCGACAGTGTCCTCGCCGGCACGACGGTCGAGGACGGCGAGATCGCCGTGCGGACGGAGCAGATCGGCGCGAAGACTCGGCTCGGTCAGATCATCGGCGCGATCGAGGCCGCCGAAGGCGAGAAGGCGGAGCTCCAGGTGTTTGGCGAGGCACTTGCCGACCGGCTCGTCAGCCGCACCTTCCTGCTCGCGGGCGCGGGGGCCCTGACGGCCCGAAGTCTCGACGCTGGCATCGCGATCCTCGTCGCGGACTACGGGCAGGCCGTGCGCGTCGCGATCCCGACAGCGGCGATGGTCTCGATCCGGGGTGGGGCGCACGAGGGCATCCTGCTCAAGGGCCCACGCCTCCTCGAGCGTTTGGCCCGGGTCGACACGGTGGTCTTCGACAAGACGGGCACGCTCACGTGGGGCGTTCCGCACGTCAGCCGCGTCGCGAGCCTCAACCCGCGGCTTCCAGCCGAACGGATCCTTGGGCTTGCGGCCGCCGCCGAGCGCGACGTCCGCCATCCCGTGGCCCGCTCCATCGTCCGACATGCCGCCCGAAGCGGCGTTCTGATCCCATCCGGTAGCAAGCGGGAGAGCCGGGTCGGCTTGGGTACGGCCATCGTGGTGGAGGGAACCGAGGTGCTCGTCGGTGGGCGCCGCTTCATGGAGTCGCAAGGCGTCCCTCTGAAGGCGGTGATCCCGGAGGAAGCCGCGGCGCATGCGGCCGGCGCGTCTCCCACGTTCGTGGGCCTGGGCGGCAAGCTCGCGGGGATCATCGTGCTGGAGGATGCGCTCCGGGAGGACGCCCGGGACGCCATCAACGCGCTTCGGGCCCGTGGCATGCGCGACGTCGTGATGGTCTCGGGAGATCATCCGGAGCCGACCCGCCGGATCGCTGACCGGCTCTCGGTCCGGCGATGGCACGCCGAGTTCCTGCCCGAGGACAAGGCCGCGCTGATCCGCGCCCTCAGAGGCGAGGGCCGCGTCGTGGCGATGGTCGGGGACGGCGTCAACGACGCCCTGGCCCTCCGAGAGGCCGATGTGGGGATTGCCGTCCAGGGCGGCGCCGAGGTCGTGACCGAGGCGGCCGGCGTGGTGCTCCTCGAGTCGGGCTTGGACGGGGTCGTTCGCGCACTCGACCTCGGGCGTCAGACCGTGGACACCTTCCGCCGGACGATCCAGATCGCCGTTCGGGGCAATCTGGTCGCTGTCGGGCTGGCGTCCGTTGGCCTGGTCGGCGGGGTGGGAGCCATCCTGCTGAGCCATGGGGCGTCAGTCGCCGCCGCACTGTACGCCCTCAGCCCTCCGGCGCCACGGCCAGAGCGGCGGACGCCCCGCCGCCCGCTCGCCCTCCCACACGGTCCACAAATTGTTTCGAGTACGTAACAGAGATGTCGTACCCTCGTCACGAGTCTAGCGCTAGGATCCGATCTGGAAGGGGGGAGCTGTGGATAGGCACCCCTCAACGGAGGATCGCACGCGATGCTGTTGGACATGCTGCTCGGTCTCGTGGCGGAGGCGTTGCTCGGCTCCCCGGCGGCCTTGGGTCGCCAGTTCGAGCGCGAGTTGAAGGACTATCTGGAGCGCGGGGACTTCGGCGGTCTCCAGGACGGGCGCAAGCCGGCCTCGACCTAGCGTCCGCCCACCTTCCCGCCGGAGTCGTCCCGCCGTCGCAGTTCCGACGCCATAGGCGTCCGTCCTTCCAGACTGGCTCCCGCCTGAGGTTCCAGACCGGCTTCCGCCCGAGGCGCCGGACCGGCTCCCGCCAGAACTCCGAGAGCGGCGCTCGCCTGAGATCCCTGGACCCCGTCACGGGAGCGAGCCGTGCGTGGATCGTCCATCAGTGGCCACGCTGACGGCTGGCCCTCCACGTCGGGTGGTCGTCCCCGTCTCCACGGCGGTGCGAGGGCGCGCTCGCTTCCGGGTCGATGCGATCCGTGGCCGCCCGGCGCTGGCTGGGCAACTGGCGAGCCACCTCACCCGCGTGGAGGCCGTCCAGGCCGTGCGGGTGAACCAGTTCACCGGAAGTGTCCTCGTCCACTTCGAGGCCGACCGGCTCACCGTGGACGATCTGCTCCGCGATCTCGGCCGAATGGCCAGCGGGTCGGCGGCCCGCGATGGCCCGGCGCCTCGCCTCGATCCCACCACCATCGCCACGCAGGGTACGCCGCGGCACGCCTGGCACGCGGTCGACGCCAGCCGAGCGCTCGACGACCTGGCGGTCATCCCAGGGCGCGGTCTGTCCTCCGCCGAGGCAAAGGCCCGGCTCGCGCACCACGGGCCGAACCGTCTGCCGAGCCCGGAGCCTCGGTCAGGGCTCGCCATCCTGGCCGACCAGGTGACGTCCCTCCCGGTCGCCCTTCTGGCGGGCGCGGCCGTCCTGTCCGCGGCGACCGGGGCGATGTTCGACGCCCTGGTGATCGTGGGGGTCGTCGCGCTGAACGCCATCATCGGCTACGTCACCGAGAGCCGGGTCGAGCGGATCCTCACGTCGCTCCAGCAGCTCACCTCGCCGGTGGTCCCCGTCCGGCGCGACGGGAAAGAGAGCCTCGTGCCGGCATCCTCGCTCGTGCCCGGCGACATCGTGGTGCTCCGGGCGGGGCATGACGTGCATGCGGACGGGCGCATCATCGACGTGCTCGCGCCCCTGACGGTGAGTGAGTCCGCGCTGACCGGCGAGAGCTTCCCCGTCCGCAAGGTCGTCGGATCGATCCATCCCGAGGACACTCCGGTTGCCGACCGCGACAACGTCGTGTTCGCCGGAACCGTCGTCAGCGAGGGAAGCGGCCTCGCGCTGGTGACCGCGACCGGCCGGCGGACCGAGCTGGGCCGCATCCGAGCGCTCATCGCGGAGACCGAGGCGCCCGTCACGCCGCTCGAGTCCAACCTGGCCGTCCTGGGCCAGAACCTGGTGGGGCTGACCCTGGGACTCTCGGCTCTCACCTTGGGGCTCGGTCTCCTGCGCGGCGCGGGACTCCTCCAGATGGTGCGCACGTCGATCTCGCTGGCGGTCGCGGCGGTGCCCGAAGGCCTGCCGACCGTGGCGACGACGACCCTCGCCCTCGGAATGCACCGCATGCTTCGCCGGAACGTTCTGGTACGGCGGCTCGAAGTCATCGAGAGCCTCGGCGCCGCAACCGTCATCTGCGTGGACAAGACCGGGACCCTCACCGAGAACCGGATGACCGTCCTCGGGTGGGCCCTGAACGGGAGCCCCTTCACCTCCATCGAGGAAGTCGCGGCCCGGCGGTCAGCCGCCGGAGGATCCAGTCTGGAGGTCGGCGTCGATCCGAGGCTTGCCCAGGCCGTCCTGGTGGGAGTCCTCTGCAACGAGGCCGAGCTCCACCCGGTGAACGGCGGCTGGATGCTGGAGGGCAGCCCGACGGAGGGGGCGCTTCTCGAGGCTGCCCGGGCGCTTGGCCTCGACTACCGGGAGGTCCGGAACGCCCGGCCGACGAGAGAGCGCCGGGACCGCTGCGAAGGTCAGAACTGGATGGCGACGGTCCACGACGCCGGGGCGGGGCGAACGCTCGTCGCGGTGAAGGGCGCCCCGGAGGAGGTGATCCGGCTCTGCGACGCCCAGCTGGGTCCCGACGGCGAGCCCCTACCGATGACGCCGGAGGCGCGGCGGACCGCCCTGACCGCCAACGCCCGCATGGCCGGCGACGCCATGCGCGTGCTGGGGCTCGCCTACGGGGATTGCGAGACCGGGATGCGCCCCGACTACGACCGCCTGGTATGGATCGGTCTCGTCGGCATGGCCGATCCAGTCCGGCCAGGAGTCCGTGAGGCGATCGCCGCCTGCCGCCGGGCCGGGATCCGGATCGTCATGGTCACCGGCGACCAGAGCCCGACAGCCATCGCGGTCGGGCGAGCACTCGGGCTCGTGAGCGACGGGCAGATCCGGGTGCTCGAGGCGACTGCCCTTGCGCAGGTCGACCGCGAGGCGCTTCAGGGCCTTGCGCGCGAGGTCGACATCTTCGCCCGCGTCTCCCCCGTCCACAAGTACGAGATCGTCCGCGCGCTTCAGGCCTCCGGGCACGTCGTGGCGATGACCGGGGATGGGGTGAACGATGGCCCGGCTCTCCGGGCCGCGGACATCGGCGTGGCCATGGGCGCGCGCGGCACGGAGCTCGCGCGCGACCTCGGCGACGTCATCCTCCTCGACGACGACTTCGGCTCCATGGTCGGCGCGATCGAGCATGGCCGGGCAATTCACACCAACGTCCGGAAGGCGCTCCGGTTTCTCCTCTCGACCAACCTCAGCGAGATCGTCGTGACGATAGCGGCGATGGCCGCGGGGGTGGCGGCGCCGCTCACGGCCGTCCAGCTCCTGTGGATCAACCTGCTGTCGGATGTCCTGCCCGCGCTCGCCCTCGCGGTGGAGCCGGCGGAGCCCGGCGTGATGGACACCCCGCCGCGCGACGCTACAGAGCCGATCCTGTCGCGGCCGGCGCTGCTTCGGATCGCCACGGACGCGGGACTCATCGCGACCGCCAGCCTGGGCGCCTACGGCGTGGCGCTGGCCCGTCACGGCGCGGGCCCGGTGGCCTCGACGGTCGCGTTCTCGACCCTGACGGGCGCGCAGCTGCTCCACGCGCTCTCCTGCCGCTCGGACCGGCGCTCGGGGGCCGCGGATCTCCGGCGGAGCCCGTTCACCCTCGGCGCGGTCGGCGGGACGCTCGCCCTCCAGGCAGCCGCGGTGGCCCTGCCACCGCTGCGCCGCCTGCTTGGTACGGCGCCGCTGGGGGTGCTCGACTGGTTGGTGGTGGCGGGCGGGGCCCTGCTGCCATTTGGCGTCCGTGAGATCGAGAAGGCCCGCCCGCGCCCGAGAGTCCGAACGCCATGAGCCGGCGGATCGTGTTCACGTCGGAGTCAGTGACCCAGGGCCACCCGGACAAGATTTGCGACCAGGTGTCGGACGCCCTGGTCGACGCATTCCTCTACGTAGACCCCGAGGCCAGCGTCTCTGCCGAGTGCGCGGTGGCGACGGGCCTCGTCTTCCTGGCGGTCACCTCGAATTCGGACGTCGCGGTGGACCCAGCGGGCGTGGCCCGCCAGGTGATCCGCGACATCGGGTACACGGCCGAGCACGGGTTCGACCCGACGGACGCGAGTGTCATCAGCAACGTCGCGCACCGGACGCCGGGCTCGCGTGTCGCCGAGTCTTCGCGAGCGACGTCGGGGACAGAGGGCATCGTCGCGTCCGACCAGGCCTCGGTCTTCGGCTACGCGTGCCAGCACACGGTCGAGCGCATGCCTCTCGCGATCGCGCTGGCGCACCGCCTCGCCCGGCGCCTGGACGAGGTGCGCCGCGAGAAAATCCTCCCCTACCTCGGGCCGGACGGCAAGGTGCAGGTCGCTGTCGAGTTCGAGGAGCGTCAGCCTGTGCGGGTTCACACGGTCGTGCTGAACGTCCAGCACGCGGAGAGCCTGGGAGCGGGCACGGTCGGCGGAGCCCGCACAGTTCTCGAGGGGGACCTTCGCCAGACGGTCCTCGAGCCGGTCCTCGCGGATCCCGCCATCGGCGTCGACGGGACCAAGCGGCTCTACGTCAACCCGGGCGGCGCCTTCGTGGTCGGCGGACCGCGCCGGGACGCGGGCCTGACCGGGCGGAAGAACACCGTGGACACGTATGGCGGGTACGTGCGGCACGGCGGCGGCGCGCTCTCCGGCAAGGACCCCCATCACGTCGATCGCTTTGGAGCCTACGCCGCGCGACATGCCGCCCGGAACCTGGTCGCCGCCGGCCTGGCCACGGAGTGCGAGGTCCACCTCGCCTACGCCATCGGACAGGCCGAGCCTCTGGCCGTGTCGGTCGACACCCATGGCAGCGGGGTCCTTCCCGACGAGCGGCTGGCGCGAGTCCTCGTCGAGACGATCGACCTCCGGCCCGGCGCAGTGGTGAACCGCCTCGGACTCTCGCAGTTGCCCGCCCGCCACGAGGGTCGCTTCTACGTGCAGCTGGCCGCGTACGGACACTTCGGCCGGATCGACCTGGGCGCGCCGTGGGAGCGCGACGATCGGGCCCCTGACCTCACACGAGCCGCCCGGTCCCTCGGCTAGGGCGCGCATCTAAAGGAGGGATGTCATGGCGACGAAGCAGGCCTCGCGAAGCCCACAGGCCGGCGGATCTGAGACCGTCCAGCGCACGATCCAGACCGCGATCACGGGGGCGGAGATCATCTCGACCGGGGTCGTCAACCTGGTCCGGAACACGCTGGTGACCGCCCTGAGCGGGCTCGAGGACGTCGGCGGCCAGGCGGGCCAGGCGGCCGTCGCGGCCGTCCGGGGCGCGATCCGCGCTGCGGCGACAATCGGTGGCGACGTGGGCAGCGTGGCGAAGAGCGCGCTCCACGGCACCATCCAGGCAGTCGGAGAAATCGGTGGCGAGCTCACCGGGACGGCACGGACCTCGGCCCATGTCGCGGTGAGGACGGCCGAGGAGATCGGCGGCGACGTGGCCGGAGTCGCCCGGAAGACCGTCGAGGGCACCATCACGGCCGCCCGCGAGGTCGGCGCCGATGCCGGTCAGCTCGCCACGCAGGCCGCGGAGGGCGCAATCGAGGCCGCCGACCGGATCGGATCAGCGGCAGGACGGGCGGTCAGGGACGCCGTTTCCGGAACGATCTCCGGCGTCAAGATGGTCGCCAAGACCACGCTCCCCGACGGAGCAGCCCGGAGCGGTCCGGCGGCGCCGCGTCCCGTCACGCCTCCCGCGCGATCGGCGGCACGTCGCCGCTCCACGCGCGGCAAGCGACAGGCCGCGTCCCGATCCGGCCGCTAGACGACGGGAAGCGGGCAGCGGCGTCGGGCGGCAGAGCGCTCCGGAGGGCCGCACCACGCCGTGATCATCGCGGATCTGCTGGCCTTCCTGAAGTCGTAGAGGTCTCGCCGCGGAAGGGGCTCATGGCCCCGCGTCGGCGACGTCGCCAGCGCTGCGGCCGCCGCCCTGCTGCGTCGGTAGCACCGCCACGAATTCTTCCCGCCTCGGGCCCGGGCCAGACCACGGTCCTGGCTGCGTCGGGGCAGTCCCCGTCGTCGCGCGGCGGCAAGCGCCTGAACACTCTGCACTGCTCGCGTTCCCGAGGCTCGACGCGGCCCAGACCCCTTCGGTGGCACCTGTCTTCGGCGTTACGGCTCGACCGGGACCGGCCTTATCCCCCAGATCTCCTCGGCGTACTGCCGGATCGTGCGATCACTGGAGAACTTCCCCATGCCCGCGGTGTTGCCACGGGGATCCGACGGGGACCGCCCGCCCACCGTACCGCGCCCGGCCCGAGACGCCAGACGTAACGCGATCACGCGCCCGGATCGTGCCACACGATCGTCAACTCCGTGTGATGCCAATGTGACCGTCCTGCGCGATGGTTGTCCAAAGGACGGTGACCCAGATGACAAGCGCGGAGCTCCTCGGCGACCTGGGATTGAACTCGGATTTCGCCTGGCTAGTGCAACAAGTCTCGCAGGATCGGCTCGCGTGGGCCGTTGTCCCCCAAGCCGGGGTGGCACACTGGATACGGCACGATTCGGAGGGATGGTCGAAGGTCGTGCACTAGCTTCGCCAGCAGGGCGTCACGCTCGTCCAGATCTGACCCGCGTGTCGAACGGACGCGGCAGCGCCTCAAACCTCGCGCGGCTCCCACCCCATTGCTGAATCCAGCCTGTGCCCGCGGTTACGATGAGCGTCTGACCCACCGGGTGCGTATGCCATGCGCTTCGCGCGCCGGGTTCGAACGTCACACGTCCGCCGGACGCCCGTGACGGAGGATTCGGGCTGAACAGGGGATCAATTCGTACGGAACCTGTGAAGTTCTGCGCTGGCCCCTGCCGGGAAGCCTGCGACCTGCTTCACGTTATCGCGACTGATTGCGGAGGCTGACTCGAAGCTGCCGAGGCGACCAGGCACAATGACATGACGGTCGCGACGAGCCGTTTCATTCGGTTCTCTGACTTCCGCGTCATCTGGGACGCTTCTCGAAGACATCCTTTGCGACCGGGAGCGCCGGGAAGACGTTGAGCCACCCGACATAGTTACTGCCCGACCGCCGCGATCACCGGCGTCAGCTGCGCCACCAAGGCCCGCATCAATCGGGCCTTGACGTGCACCACGTGGGCTGGTACCGGCAGCTGCGGCGGCTGGAGGACCGTCCAGAGCTCCCTCCCGCACGAGCGCGGTCGTCAACTCGGCGACCTCCAGGGCTCGCAGGTAGTAGACTTTGAGCGTGGCGGTCAGCGGGTTGCGATTTGGCCAGGTCCCAGTCGACTATGGGGTGAAGCAGCCAACATAAGGAGAGAGTCATGCCGAGCACCATCCGCCTTCATCGCGTTCTTCGTGGCAGTCCCGAGCGGGTCTATCGGGCGTTTCTCGATGCCGACGCCATGGCCAAGTGGCTTCCGCCGTACGGCTTCACGTGCAAGGTTCATCACCTCGACGCCAAGGTCGGCGGCACGCACCAGATGTCGTTTACCAACTTTACCAGCGGCAAGAGCCACGCTTTCGGCGGCCGGTATCTTGAGATGAAGCCGAACGAGCTCATCCGTTACACAGACAAGTTCGACGACCCGAACCTGCCGGGGGAAATGCAGGTGACCGTGACCCTGAAGAAAGTGTCGTTCGGGACTGAAGTGGCGATCGTGCAGGAAGGCATACCTGACGTCATTCCCGCCGATGGGTGCTACCTCGGCTGGCAGGAGTCGCTTGCGCAGCTCGCGAACTTGGTGTATCCTGAAATCCCCGACTGAGCCGATGTGTCGCGGTACTGCGTCTCAGGCATTACGTCTCAGATAAAGCGTCAGGTACAGCGCGCTCTATCGGCACCAAGGCCACGGTGCGCTCCTTCGCGCGGACCTGGACGACGGACTTGAAGGATCGCCGCATTCGCGTGAACGCGGTGAGCCCCGGCTGCATCGATACGCCCGGATTGAGTCACTGCTGGCGTTCTCGGAAACGGGCCACCAACGACGGCAGAAGTCCTTGATCTCGGCGGGTTGCCGTGACGGCGGACGCAGTCAGAGCCGGGCGCCGGGTCGTCTCGGATGTTGGAGGTAAGATCAGGCACGGATGCGATGGGTCACGGTGCATTGTTCGCGAGAATCGCCGCACACACTGGGCCGGATCCATACTGGCGCAGAGCTTGCGATCCGGATGCGGCCCGCGTTCGGCCATGGAGGTTGTCGAGAACTATGAGCCGTGAGGAGGCGTCACGCAGCTCGACGCCGATTCAGGCTCTGGGCTCTCGATCACGCGGGCACGGGGTTCTCGGTGGCTCGGGTCCATGCGGGGCAGGGGAAGCCGAGATCGTTGACCACGCAGGAGACGCCGGCGTCACGTTGGGGTGTATGCTACGGGGGCAGGCGCAGGCGTTGGCCGGAAAACGGCTTGCTCCGATCTGCCGATCGGGCACGTCGCTAGCAGGTGGACAGCTCGCGAGATGTATGGATGAGCGACTACCTGGAACTCATGGGGAAACGTGCGCTGGTCACGGGTGGCACGAAGGGTGTCGGCCAGGCGGTCGTGACCGCCCTCCGCGAGGCCGACGCGACCGTCCTCACCACCGCCCGGTCACAGCCCAAAGTGGCCGAACATGCGGATCAGTTCGTCGCCGCAGACGTCTCGACCGCCGAGGGCTGTGCCGTGGTCGCCCAGGCTGTCCGCGAGCGTCTCGGGGGCATCGACATCATCGTGCATGTCGTGGGGGGCTCCTCGGCACCCGCTGGGGGCTTCATCGTGCTCAACGATGACGAATGGCACAAGGCTCTGGACCAGAACCTGCTCGCGGCGGTGCGTCTCGACCGTGCCCTTGTGCCCTCGATGATCGCGCAGGGTTCCGGGGTGATCGTCCACATCACATCGATCCAGCGTCAGCTGCCGCTGCCCGACGCCACGATCGCCTACGCCGCGGCGAAGGCAGCCCTCTCGAACTACAGCAAGGCGCTGTCCAAGGAGGTCAGCCCGAAGGGCGTGCGCGTGGTTCGCGTCTCCCCCGGGTGGGTCGAGACCGACGGCGCGGTCGGCCTGGTCGAGGAGATCGCGCGAAAGAACCGGATCGACTACGAAGGCGCCCGCCAGATGGTGATGGACTCGCTTGGCGGCATTCCGATCGGCCGCCCCGCCAAACCACGGGAAGTCGCGGACCTGGTCGCGTTCCTCGTCTCACCCCGCGCCGCGTCCATCACCGGCACGGAATACGTGGTCGACGGAGGCACCGTGCCGACGGCCTAGCGCCGCGTAGGCTCATTCGACCGAGGGGATGAGGTGGAGATGCAGACCGAAGACGAAGGGATCCGGTTCTTGCTCGTCTCCGGCCAACCCCTCAAGGAGCCGGTGACCTGGTACGGCCCGATCGTCATGAACACCCAGGAGGAGCTCCGGCACGCCTTTTCCCAGCTCAAGGACGGAACGTTCCTTCGGCCCGACGCGCCGCGGTAGCGCCGGACCGCCAGGCGCCGCGCCGGGGTCGCGACACGCGATGGGGACCCGGCCAAGGCTGGCGTGATGAGCGGGCCTGCGCAACACGACGGGGAGGTCGCGGAGGAAAAAGGGCCACCGGAACTCACGATGCCCGCCGCCCCTGACCCGCGCCTTGATCAGATGTTTCCGAGGCTCAGCCCGGAGGAGATCGACCGGCTCCGGCGATTCGGGACGATTCGCTGTTACACGGCCGGCGATCCAGTTGTCACGACTGGCGAGGTCGACTCGGGCATGTTCGTGCTCATCTCCGGTACCGTCGCCGTCAGCGCCCGGGGCGGGCTCGGCCATGTCACCCCGATTATCGAACTCGGCCCCGGCGGCTTCCTGGCCGAAGTCGGCATGCTGGCGGGCCAGCCCCGCCTCGTGGACGCCCGCGCCACGAGCGACACCGACGTGCTCGTCGTTCCCGCCGACCGCCTCCGCACCGTGCTGATGGCCGAGGCCGAGCTCGGTGAGCGGATCATGCGCGCGCTTCTCCTGCGGCGGCTCGGCCTGATCGAGACGGGTGCGGGCGGTCCCGTCCTGGTCGGGCCGGCTGTGCATCCCGACCTGGTGCGCCTGCAGGGATTCCTCGCCCGCAATGCCGGCCCGTATCGCGTGGTTGATCCCGCCACCGATCGGGAGGCGGCGGCCCTGCTCGAGCACTACGCGGCGAATGAGGCCGATCTGCCGGTCGTCGTCTGCCCGGACGGCGCGGTGCTCAGGAATCCGACCGAGGTCGATTTGGCGCGCGCCCTCGGCATGGTCCGCATCGATCATCCCGACCGCACGTACGACGTCGCGATCGTCGGGGCCGGTCCGGCTGGGCTCGCCACGGCCGTCTACGCCGCCTCCGAGGGGCTTTCGGTGATCGTGCTCGAGAGCCGGTCGTTCGGTGGCCAGGCGGGAGCGAGCTCCCGCATCGAGAACTATCTTGGCTTCCCGGAGGGCATTTCCGGGCAGGCCCTCACCAGCCGGGCCTTCGTGCAAGCGCAAAAGTTCGGGGCGGAGATCGTGATCCCGAGCCCCGTCGTGCGGCTCGACTGCGCGACGCACCCCTTCACGCTCGAGATGGCCGATGGCCGCCGCACGACGGCCCGGACGATCGTCGTGGCCTGCGGCGCGCGCTATCGGCACCCGCCGATCCCCAACCTTGAGGCCTTCGAGGGCCGCGGGGTGTGGTACTGGGCCTCGCCGATCGAGGCCCGTCTCTGCCGCGGGGAGCACGTGGCGCTCGTCGGGGGCGGCAACTCCGCGGGGCAGGCGGCGGTGTTCCTGTCCGGCTTCGCCGCGAAGGTGTCCATCCTGGTGCGCGACCATGGGCTCGAGGCGAGCATGTCCCGCTATCTCATCGACCGCATCGAGGCGACGGCCAACATCGAGGTTCTGCCGCGGACGGAGATCACCACGCTGATCGGCGGACCGGGATCCCACCTGGCACGGGTGCGCTGGCGCCGCGCCACCACGGGCGGCGAGACGGAACTGCCGATCTGCCACCTCTTTCTCTTCGTGGGCGTCGAGCCGGAGACAGCCTGGCTTCGCGATTGCGGGATCGCGCTGGACGCGGAGGGCTTCGTGCGCACCGGGACGGACGAGCACCAGCCTCGGCCGTTGCCGCTGGAGTCCAGTATCCCGGGCGTGTTCGCGGTCGGGGATGTTCGCTCCGGGTCCGCGAAGCGAGTGGGCGGAGCGATCGGCGAGGGCGCCGCGGTGGTGGCGCAGGTCCATACCGTGCTCGCGGACACCCCGACGGTGAGGCGCTGATCTATCGCGCTATGCGGGCGTCCCCCGGCGAGTATCTGACCCTGAGGCCGACCTGCGTCTGCGTCGTCCGTCCGCCTGGGACGGTATAGCCGGACGATGACGCGCGCTCGTTCGACGGGTCCTACGTCGCGATGCCGAGATTCCATCGCCGCGGAAGGAGCTGCCGGTCTCATCGCGGATACGCTGGTGGATGTTGCAATCCTCACCGGCCTACGTTGGATGCCCCCGTCGGACAGGATCCAGATAGAGGGGGTTTACACCGATTACCCTTCCAGCATGTGTCCACGGAGATCGCTGCAGCAAAATGGTGGCGTTGGTATCGCCTCGACTGGTGCGCTTCAGAGTTGGATCATGCCCCCGTCGATCACCAGCTCAGTCCCAACCACGAAGGCGGACTCGTTGGAGGCGAGGTAGAGAACGGCGGCGGCGATCTCCTCCGGGTCGGCGAATCGCTTGAGCGGGATCTGCCCAGCGATCCAGTCCTTGGTCTGCCGAGTCTGCTCTTCCGGTTGGCCCGTGCGGTCGAAAATTGGGGTCGCCACTGGTCCCGGGCTGACGACGTTCACGCGTACGCCCCGTGGCAAGAGGTCGGCGGAGAGGGTCTTCGCCAGGTTGACCACAGCGGCCTTGGAGGCGCCGTAGACGCTGGAGTTTGGCATCCCCATGTGCGCGTTGATCGAGGCGTTCAAGACTACTGTGGCCCCGCGGGGGAAGAGCGGGACGGCCTTCTGAACCGTGAAGAACACCCCCTTGAGATTCGTCGCCATCGTTTGGTCGAAGAACTCCTCGGTCACCTCCTCGAAGGGCACGAACCGGCCGATGCCGGCGTTCGCGAACAGGGCGTCGATCCGGCCGAACTTCCGCTTGATCTCGTCCATCGCGGCTGCGATCTCCGGCACACGGGACGCGTCCGCCTTGATCACGAGGGCGTTGGGCCCCAGCTCCGTCTGGGCGGCCTTCAAGGTGGTGTCACTGCGCCCGGTGATCGCCACCCGGGCTCCTTCGCGCACGAACGCCTTGGCGGTGGCGAGACCGATGCCACTGTTACCGCCGGTCACCAACGCCACCTTGTCAGCGAATCTCCCGCTCATCGTGGTCTCCCATGGCGCCGGGGTCGCCCCAGCATTTCGGGCTCAGTCGCGCTCCTTCGGGTGGGCGCTCCCCGGCCTCGGTAAGGAACTCGGTCGCATGGACGGTGTCTTCGTGGTTGGGATGCCATGGAGAGCACCAGGGATGCCGGGAAGCCGCCTGGCAGGGTGTGCAGCTCGGTGGCGAGCCGCTGCGAAGCCCTCGCCACATGCTTTGCGGTGGACGCGACGGTCGTGGATGAAGACCGCACGTTCGAAGGTCTGGCCGCCATCACCGCGTGGAAGATCGAGGTGAAGCGAAATGCGCGGACACGGTCGAGCCACTTGAGGGGGTTTCGCGGCACGGCAAGACCGTCGTCACCGCGAGAGTCTCCGGCGACTTACCCGGCAGCCCGGGCACCCTGGCGTTCATCTTCAGGCTCGAGCAAGACAAGATCGCCTCGCTGGAGATCCGCTCATGAACGACAATCGAGAACTCGATGGTCGGCGGGCGCTCGTCGCCGCTGGCACCCACGGGATCGGTCACGCGGTAGCGGCACAGCTGCGTAAGGCCGGGGTGACGGTGTTCACGATGCTCGCGCCCGGTCCGATGACTCGGCCCCTGAAGACCTGTTCGTGGCGGCGAACCTCAGCACCGCCAGGGCTGCGCCGCCGTGGCCGACGCCGTCGGCGGGCCCTGGGCGGCCTCGACATCCTCGTCCATGCCCTCGGGACTCGTGTGCGCCAGCGGGCGCCGTGCTCTTTGTGAAGACACGCCGGGCGCAGGCAACGATGCGGGCCACCGACTTCGGGAATTGGAAGACCGCACCGCGTTCCGGCGGCTCGATGGGTCATCACCCGTGGGCATCCTTGTCGAGCGCAAGGTGAGTGCGCTCTCGGTGATCCGGCCCTCGGTTATCCGGGTGTAGAATTCTGTCATGGCCACGGTGGACAGCCTGGCGCGCGAATCGACCGCCGTGCGGGTGGCTGCGGGTCCGGATCCGGCGGCATTTCCGTTCAGATGCGAGCTCAGCCTCGCCCCGTTGATCACCTTCTGGACACAGCTCTCCGCCTACCACGAGTTCGGCCGCGGACCGATCCCGGGTCTCGTGCGCGAGAAGGCGCGCGCGGCCCCGGAGCTGGCGGAAGGCATCGACGACCTGTCGGTCATCGAGAAGCACCGTCCCTTCGTTGACCTGATGATGAGCGCCCTGTTTCCTCCGGCCTTTTGGGAGCAGGAGTACGGCGCGGCTCTGTTCCCGTTCCAGCTCCGCGCCTTCTATGCCACCCCCCCCTTCCGACGCTCGCTCATGAACGCGGACGGAACGCTCCAGGGCCGCGCGAACTTCCTGCAAGAGCACAGCGTGGAGCAGACGCTGGCCGCCGCGCGGCGCTTGCTCGCCTACGAACTGATTCTCGAGCGGACCTACGGCATCGACGTCGGCGGCGACGTCCCCGTGATCTTCACGACTGCCGATGCCGCGACGGGGCTGGATCAGCACTTCCGGCTGCAGTTCGACAGGCGCTTCGTAGGTGTCCAGCTGGTCGGGCCGAAGCCGCCGCTCCCGGAGGCGGCGCGGCAGCGCCTGCAGACCGGCGCCATCGACGGTGATCTGCTCCTCGAGCTCCTGCCGCCCGAGCGGTTCGTGCTGCGCGGCTTCATGATCGTGAAGGCCGTGGACGTCACCGACCAGGAGGTTCTGTCCTCGCTCAAGCGCGATCTCATCGACAAGGATTCGATCGTGTCGCACGCGCACTTCCAAGGGTTGCAGTCGAAGCTCCGGACGTTCTTCCGGCGCCCCGAGCTGCGCCTCGGTCTCGCGGCCCTGGAGGGAGACCGCGTCCTCGTCTTGAACGACGCCTCGCGCCATGAGCAAGCGTGCATCTTCGCCGGCTCCGCCCACCACGCGACAGCCGAGTTCGCGGGGTCTCTCTACGAGCGGGCCGTCGTCCAGGATCGCCCCGTCGTCGTCGACGACCTGACGGCGTACCCGGACCGGACCCCGATCGAGGAGGAGCTCATCCGCAGCGGGGTCCGGAACTTCGTCTGCGCCCCATTGCACTACCAGGACAAGGTGATCGGCACGCTGGAGCTGGTCTCCGACCACGTCGGCGATCTGAACGCGAACCACCTCCCGAAGCTCCAGGAACTGCTGCCGCTGTTCTCCATGGCGGTTCAGCGGAGCGTGGAGGAGTTGAACAGCCGGATCCAGGCCGTCATCAACGAGCAGTGCACCGCGATCCACCCCACGGTCGAGTGGCGCTTCCGGCGGGCCGTGCTCAACGCCTTCGAGCGGCACCGGGGTACCGCGAGCAAGGTCACCGAGCTGGAGCCGATCGTCTTCGAGGGTGTGTACCCGCTCTACGGGCTCGCCGACATCCGCGGATCGTCGACGCAGCGGGGTCACGCCATCCAGGCCGATCTGCTCACCCAGCTCCGTCTCGCGAGGGCGGTGATCCAGGCCGCGAGCGAGACGCGAGGCTTGCCGGCGCTGGACGAGCTGGCGTACCGGATCGACAACCGCACCGCCCAGATCGAGCACGCGCTGAACTCGAGCGACGAGATCGGGATCATCGTCTTCCTGCGGTCCGAGGTCGAGAGCTTGCTGGATCATCTGGCCACGTTCGGCCCCGGGGTCCGCGAGCGGATTGCGGCGTACCGGAGCGGCCTCGACGCGCGCCTGGGCACCGTATACCACCGGCGCCGGCTGTTCGAGGAGAGCGTGACAGGCATCGCGGAAAGCATCTCGTCGTACCTCGACCTCGAGGAGCAGGCGGCACAGGGCATGTTCCCGCACTACTTCGAGATTCAGAAGACTGATGGCGTCGACTACCAGATGTACGTCGGCCCCGGCCTCCTGGAAGACGGCCGCGTCGACCCTCTGTGCTTGAAGAACCTGCGACTGTGGCAGCTGATGGTCACCTGCGGCATCGCGGTCCGCGCCGATCGGCTCCGCGATCATCTTCCCGTCCCGCTCGAGACGACGCATCTGATCCTCGTCCAGCACGCGCCTCTCGCGATCCGGTTCCGGTTGGACGAGAAGCGGTTCGACGTGGACGGCGCCTACGACATCCGGTACGAGATCGTCAAGAAGCGGATCGACAAGGCGGTCGTCCAGGGGACGGCCGAGCGCGTGACCCAGCCGGGGAAGGTGGCCATCGTCTATAGCCAGCCCGGCGAGGCCCGGGAATACCGGGCGTACATCGAATACCTGCAGAACCTCGGCTATCTGACCGGTGCCGTCGAGCTGCTCGAGCTTGGGGCGCTGCAGGGTGCCCAGGGCCTCCGCGCGCTCCGGGTCCAGATCGCCCTCGACAACCCGAAGCTCCAGGAGCGCATCGACCTGGCGGACCTGCAGGCCGCTCCGGGGGGCTAGCCACTAGGGGTGGGGGCGTCTGCTTGCGATGGCCCACGATGGGGCTCCACTGGAGCTACAGCGCACGGACATTCGCGACAACAATCGCAACCCGCAGCCGAGGTCTAGAATGGAGATCGGCTCGCACGAGAAGGGGCTAGCCATGGCTACCGCAGCAGTCATCGAGCTGAGGAAGAAGAGCGACGTGGCGGCCGCGAATCTCTGGGCGCAGCTCCGGGGCATGGAGCCGCACCTGGACAAGTCCGACGCCCCGGGCGAGTGGACCACTCGGCAGGTCCTCTGTCACCTGCTGGATGATCCGGACTGGAAGCCAGTGGCCGTGCTCAAGAGCTTCGCGTCGTCCAAGCTGCCGGTGATCGAGATCGACCCGGGGCACGCCCCGGTCACGGCGGAGCGGCAGAGCATGACACTGGCGCAACTTCGGGAGGCGCTGGAGGCCCAGCGCCATGACGTCTTCGGCTATCTCGAGTCCCTCGGGGATGCCGATCTCGGTCGCAAGGCCAAGATTCCGCTCTTCAAGCAGTTCATGGGTACCGACGAGATCGTCCTGCCGGTGTTCGTGGGCGCGATGTTCGACTACCACTGGAACGACCACGCCGGGCAGATCGCCAAGATCCGCACAGCCAACGGCATGCCAGACGTGTGAGCCCGCCGTGTGCGAAGGACAGCGCGGGGCTCCGTATTCGTGTGAGCCGAGGCCGAACGTTCCTGGAAGCGGGCGTGTCGGCGTCCTTGGCGTCTGGTCGCCGTCGATTCGATCGACGCTGGTGCTAGGCTCCGAGAGCGTCACGGGAGCGCCGCATGGATCTTGACGACTTCCCCCTGAGGAGCAAGGCCGTCTGGGATGCGATGGCTGCCGGTTGGGAGACGAAACGTGCCTATCTCTGGGGCGTATCGAGGCACATCAGCGAGTGGCTCATCGCGAACCTTGACGTGCGCCCAGGACAGACGGTCCTCGAGCTCGCGTGCGGGCCTGGGGACACGGGCTTCGCCGCCGCGCCACTCCTTGGTTCTACTGGACGACTGATCCTGACCGATTTCGCGCCGAGAATGGTGCAAGCGGCTCGGCGTCGTGGGGCCGAACTGGGGCTCACCAACGTGGAGTATCAGGTGATGGACGCGGAGCGACTTGACCTCCCCGATGGCTCCGTGGATGGGGTGATCTGCCGCTGGGGCTATATGCTCATGGCAGACCCGGCGGTGGCGTTTGGAGAGACTCGACGAGTTCTCCGACCAGGCGGCCACCTCTGCTTTTCCGTCTTTGCGAGCGCGGAGCGCAACCCGTGGGCCGCGATACCTGCCCGGGTCCTGATCGAGGGAGGCCACATGGCGCCCCCCGCCCCGGAGGCGCCAGGGATCCTCGCACTCGCGAACCCGGACCGGATCAAGCGACTCCTTTCGGATGCCGGGTTCGGGCTTCCCCGGATTGAAGAGGTTCCCGTCGTGTGGAGCTTTGAGAGCGCCGACCAGTACTGGTCGCTTCTAAGAGAGATCGCAGGCGCGTTGGCGGCGGTGATCACCGGGCTACCCGAGAATCGCCAGGATTCCGTGCGGCAGACGCTACAGGATTGCTTGGGTTCGTTCCGTAGGAACGGCGGCTATGCCATCCCTGGAGTGTGCCTGAATGTCGTGACCAGCTGACCTGCCTGCCCACGTTGCGGGTTCGAGAAGGCTCGACTGAAATATTCCGGCACTACGGGGAATTGAACACATCTACTACAGCGCGACCGTTGAAGAGACCTCTGAGTATGGAGGATTTGATACCCGGTGGGTCTATCGAGAACTGGCCCTGCCGCCAGCTCCGTGGCGCGGCCGACGCGTCAGCGCATGTTGCCGGTGTGGCCGAGCGAGTAGCGGCCGGGCTGAGGCCACACCGTGAGCCCGTGCGGCTCCTTCCCGACCGGAATCGTCGTCACCTGACCGGTGCGCGTGTCGAACACGTAGACGACGTCGTCGAAGCGGCCACTCAGCCAGAGCTGCGTGCCGTCGGCGCTGACGTTGCCCATGTCCGGGCTCCCGCCGCCGGGCACGGACCAGACGGCCTCGACCGCGCGGGTCGCGAAGTCGATGACCGCGACGCTGCCCGGCCCCTTCGGCCGGCCGCGAATCTGCTTCGAGCCGCGATTGGCGGCGTAGAGCTTCTTCCCGTCGCGGCTCGGATAGAGGCCGTGGGTGCCGACACCGGTGGGGATGAAGCCGATGACGGCGAACCGCGCGCCGTCGATGAGATGGACGCCTCCGGCCATCATGTCCGCGACGAAGTAGGTCTGGCCGTCCGGGGAGACCCGGATGTCCTGAGGCATCCCGCGCGGCAGCGTGAGGTAGCCGAGCACCCTCCGGTCCACGAGGTCGATCTTGACCAGGCCGCTCTGGAACTCGCAGGTCGCGATCAGGTGCTTGCCGTCGATGGAGAAGTCGACGTGATTCACCCCGGCGCAGTTTGGCACCGCCACCGCCGTCTGGAGCGCCATCGTGCGCGGATCGCGAAAGTCGAGCCGCTTGAGCGCCTCGGCCACGACCATCGCGGCCCGGCCGTCTGGAGTGAAGTAGAGGTTGTAGGGATCGTCCACGGGGATCGGCCGCCCCGCTTTGCCGGTAGTCGGATCGATCGGCGTCAGGCTGCCGGTCGTCAGGCCCTCCGCATTGTTGGCCACCCAGAGCGTGGTGAGATCGTAGGACGGCACGACGTGCTGGGGGTTCACCCCGACCGGAAACGTGTCGATCACCGTCAGCGTGGTCGAGTCGATCACCGTGACGGTGTTCGCCTTGACGTTGGGCACGTAGACGCGCGGGAGCGCGCCGGCGACCGCCGGGCTGAGCCGGCCCGCCGCGGTCTCGCTGTAGAGATTCTTGGGGTCTGGCACCGGGGGCATTCCGGGGATCGTCTGCACCGCCGCGGGCGCGGCGGCCGGCGGCGCGGCGCCCGGCGTCTGGGCGCTGGCGGGGAGGTGCGCGGCTCGCCAGATCGTGCCGGCGCCCCACGTGACGGCGAGAAGCCCGATCACCGCGCCGACGCGCGGCCAGGGGAATCGGGCGCGCCTGCTCTTGGAGGCGCGAGCCTTCGTCATGGATGGGACCCCGCGTGCGTCGCGGCGCGGCGCGCCAGCGATCTCCGGATGGCCTCGACCGTCGCGGTCACGATCGTCTCCTCGATGAGCCGACCCAGCTCTGCGCTCGCTCGGCTCGGGTCGCCGTCCGCGCCTTCCCAGCTGCCGGCACCCGGTGCCGCGCGAAGCCGCTCCTGCCGAACCAGGCTGGGGTCGATCGCCAGCATCAGGGAGGTGTCGAGTGCGCCCGCGTGATTGCCGAGCTCGCGGTCCTGATACCCGCGGCTCTGCATGAGCGCGCGCGCGCCCACGGTGCTCGCCCGATAGTAGGCGTCGATCGCGTGGGCGCGGGTCGGCGTCGCGGCCCACGCGCGGTTCAGCCGGCGCGCCACCGCCTCCTGTCCCGCCTGGTTGCCTCCGCTGTCCCCGAGGAACACGATGTCGCGGAAGCCGTGGATGGCGAAGCTCCGGGCCGCGGACTCGAGAACGCCCTCGAAGACCGGCTCCGGGATCGTGATCGTCCCCGCGTAGCGCATGTGCCCGGTCGGCGGGGCGAGCCCGCCCTCCGGGACGTAGGCCAGCACCGGGGCGACGAGGGTGCCCCCCAGCGTCCTTGCGACCGTCGCCGAGAGCGCCTTCACCCGAGCGTTGTGCTTGCCCAGCGCCATGTGCGGGCCATTCTGTTCGGTTCCTCCCGTGGGCACGATGATGGTGGTGGCTCCGGAGCGGACCAGATCGCGGATCTCCGTCCAGGTCAGCTCCTCGATGAAGACGGTGGTCGGTGTGTCAGCCCAGCTTGCAGGCGCTGACATCAGGGTCCACCCCACCAGGGCCAGGACCGCACTCGTTCTCATGGCACTCCCTCACGGGCGTCACGTGATCCGGCGCCGGGGACGCGAGCGTCACTAGCGCCGTGCCAGAGGCGCGCGCGTTCCAGGAGCCGAGTGTACCAGTGGATGTCGCGCTGACCGAGGGAAGAGCCGGGGCCCGGGGACGCCGGACGGCGCCGTGATGCCGCGGGGCGCCGCCGGCCGGCCCCTAGCGCGCTTTACGCGTGAACGCACGTGAATTGAAGTACGAAGTCCAAGGCGCCCGCGAGAGCCGCATTGGCAAGGCACTCGAATGCGCACGCCGCCACGAGATCGACGCGCGGACGCTTACGAGCCGGCCAGACGGGTTCATGGCAGATTCTGCGGGTGCCGCGGAGAGACACCCGTCTTCCGAAGGGGAGCGGTCCACGCATAAAGCGGGCCAGGCACGGGCGATTCCCATTCACTTGACAGAAGGTGCAAGATAAAATATGATATCCGTCATATGAGAGAAGTCAGGGCAGGTTCCAAGAAGGAGCAGACGCGCGAGCGCATCCTGCGCGCCGCCGCGTGCGCCATCCGCAAGCACGGCTACGAGGGCGTCGGCGTCGCCGACGTGATGAGGGAGGCGGGCCTTACGCACGGGGGCTTCTACGCGCACTTCGCGTCGCGCGACGCGCTGCTTGCGCAGGCCGCCGAGCAGGCGGGCGTCGAGTCGGTCGAGAACCTGTCGCGCGCGGTCGCCCGCGCCAAGCCGGGGGAGGAGCTGATGACCCTGGTGGATTCGTATCTCGCCGACCGGCATGTCGAGGCGCCCGAGCAGGGGCTGGGCTGCGCGCTCGCCGCTGCGGGCAGCGACGTGCCGCGCCAAAATGACGACGTGCGGCGCGCCGTCAGCCGCCGTATCAAGGACCTCATCGGGCTCGTCGAGCGCCAGTTCCCCGACTGGGGAACGAACGCCGCGCACGAGAAGGCCATGGCGATCGTCGCGAGCATGGTCGGCGCGCTGCTGCTCGCGCGCGCGGTGAGCGATCCGCAGCTTTCCAAACGCATTCGCAGGGCCGCGCGCGAGCTCATCCGCAGCGCGGCAGGCTGATTGTTTTTGGCCGAGAATATGATATCCGTCATAATTCGGAGGATGGCGACATGAAGACTGGAACTTCCATCAGCATCGGGGAGGCTGTCATGTTCACCATCCCGATGCTGTTGGCGCCGGCCCAAGGAGGCCGCCAATGAGCCGCCGGCAGCTCTGGATTATCGCCGCAGCGGGCCTCGTGTTCGCGCTCATTTTCGGGGTACGCCAGTCGGTGGCGCTGTTCATCGGCCCGATCCACTCAGCGACCGGCCTCGGCATCGCCGCGATCAGCCTCGCGTTCGCCTGTGCGCAGCTTATGTGGGGCATCACGCAGCCGATCGCCGGCGCCGTGGCCGACAAGTACGGGACCGGCCGCGTGGTGGCCGCGGGCGCCGTGCTTGTCATGCTCGGCACGGTGCTCACGCCGCACGCCACGAGCGCGTGGATGCTTGTGCTGCTCATCGGCGTCGTCGCGGCGGGCGGGGGTGGCATGGCCGGGCTCGGGGTGCTGATGTCCGCGGTCGCGCGAGCGCTACCCGCCGAGAAGCGCGGCCTCGCGAGCGGCATGGTCAACGCCGGAGGGTCGTTTGGACAGTTCGTCGTCGCGCCGTTCGCGGCGCTCCTCACCGGCGCGATCGGCTGGATCGGCGCGCTGACCGCACTCGGCCTGCTCTCGCTGGCCATCGTGCCGCTCGCCTGGGTGCTGCGTGGCAAGCATCCGCATTCGGCGATGGGCGCGGCCGCCGAGACGTCGATGCGCCACGCCGTGCGCGACGCGTGGCATGACCAAAGCTTTGTGCTGCTCACCGCGGGGTTCTTCGTCTGCGGCTTCCACGTCGCCTTCATCGCCACCCACCTGCCGGGCGTGGTGGCGCTGTGCGGCCTGCCGCCCGCGGTCGGCGCGTGGTCGCTCTCGCTCATCGGCCTCTTCAACATCGCCGGGAGCTTCGCCTCCGGCTGGGCGATCGGCCGCTGGCGGATGAAGAGCGTGCTCTCGCTGCTGTATGCCGTGCGCGCGCTCGCGGTGCTCGCGTTCGTGTTTGCGCCGAAGACCGTGACGACGTTCATGGTCTTCGCCATCGTGCTCGGCGTCACCTATCTCTCGACCGTGCCGCCGACGGTGGGCCTCGTCGGAAAGCTGCACGGCATCCGCTACGTCGCGACGCTCTTCGGCATCGTGATGCTTTCGCACCAGGCCGGCGGCTTCCTCGGCGCGTGGCTCGGCGGCTCCGTCTTCGAGCGCACCGGTAGCTACGACTGGCTCTGGTACATCGACATCATGCTCGCCGTGGGCGCCGCGCTCATCCACATGCCGATCAAGGAAGCGCCGAAGCTGCGCCCGGCATTCGCCACCTGAGGAGGACCCCTATGGGAAAAGCTTGAAGGAAAGATCGCGCTCGTCACGGGCGCGACCAGCGGCATCGGCCTCGCGACGGCGACGCGCTTCGTGACAGAAGGCGCCTATGTCTGCATCACTGGGCGGCGTGACGCCGAGCTCGCCCGTGCGGCGGCAGCGATCGCAAGACACGTCACCGCCGTGCCGGGCGACGTCTCGAAGCCGGCCGATCTCGATCGTCTCTTTGTGCAGATCCAGCGCGAATAAGGCCGGCTGGACATCGTCTTCGCGAATGCCGGCGTCGCGAAGTGCGCGCCGCTGGGCACGATCACCGAGGAGTTCTACGACTCGATCTTCGACGTCAACGTTAAGGGCCGGCTCTTTACCGTCCAGAAGGCGCTGCCGCCCATGCCGGAGGGCGGGTCGATCATCGTGAATGTCCCGGATGGTACCGCAACCTCCTGGCTGACCCTGTGGTCGAGGTTCAGGACGGGACCAAGAAGATGCAGGTGCGAGCGCGGACCGCCACGGGCGCGGAGAGGACACGGCTCTGGGACGAGGCGCTGAAGTTCTGGCCACCTCATGCCGATTATCAGCGCAAGACCGAACGCGAGATCCCGGTCGTCGTGTTGGATCCCGTCCGTTAGGAGCCTAGACTGGACGGGTCCTGCCGCCGAAGCGATCAGCTGCTCGCCGGCTGGCCGGGCGCGACCCATCGACGAGCCGATGTGCCCGTTGTACCTGGCTTGGTTCTGACGGACCGCTGGGGCGGCCAGCACATCCTGGCGGACGCGCGATGGATGATGCATGATCCACGCACGTGAACGAAATCCTGGCCACAGTCGTCGCCCACGGCGAGATCTTGCTGTTCTTCTACGTGCTCGCAGACCAGCTGGGCGTCCCGGTCCCGGCGGCGCCGGTCCTGATGTCGGCGGGCGGATTGGCCGCCGCCGGGCGTCTGAGTCTCGCCGGCGTGGTGGGCCTCAGCGTCCTGGCCACACTGATCGCGGACCTCGCCTGGTATGCCGCCGGTCGAGTGCGCGGCGCCCGGGTGCTGGGCCTGCTCTGCCGCATCTCCCTCGAGCCCGACTCGTGCGTGCGCCAGACGGAGAACGCCTTCCTCCGGTACGGGTTGCGCTTCCTCCTCTTCGCGAAGTTCGTCCCGGGCCTCGGCACGGTGGGCCCGCCGCTCGCTGGCGCCGCGGGCGTCGGCGTGGTGCGGTTCTCCCTGTACAGCGCGAGCGGGGCTTTCCTCTGGAGCGGCGCCTGGATGGCCCTGGGCTACGGGGCCGGAGAGGCGGTGGGGCGGGTGGTTGCCCGGGCCGGTCAGCTCGGCCTGGCCGTGGCGGTGACGCTGACGGTGATAATCGTCGGGTACGTCGTGGGCAAGTTCGTCCAGCGGCGGCGCTTCCTTCGTAGCCTACGCATCGCCCGGATCTCGCCCGACGAGCTCGGGCGCCAGCTCGCCGCCGGCGACAAGCCGCTCATTGTCGATCTCCGCAGCACCGTCGACATGAGGCTCACGCCGTACGCGCTCCCGGGTGCCATCCGGCTCGCCGTCGAGAACCTCGAGCAGGGCCAGGTGGAGCTCCCCCGGGACCGCGACGTGGTCGTTTACTGCAGCTGACCCAACGAGGCGACCAGCGCCCGGGTGGCGCTGCTGCTCAAGCGCCGAGGCATCACCCGGATCCGGCCGCTGGCCGGTGGGCTGGACGGATGGCGTCAGCACGGGCTTCCCCTGGAACCTCTCGCCCTTGAGCCGGCCGCCGAGAACGGACGGTAGCTCGTGGACGCTGCAGCCTCCGCCGATGACTCTCGCATCGCGGTAAGGGCATCGCGCGGCCGGGTGGGGAGCGCCACGATACAGTACCGATCGGTAATAGTTCACATCGGGGTAATTGAACGGTGCGGCGGACTCGGGGTTGGTGGCGGGGTCGCGAGCGCGCACGGGAGGCGCGAGACCCAATGAGCGAGCCAACGATCGTCACAGTGCGAGGACCGATCTCGGCGGGACAACTCGGTATCACGCTCATGCACGAGCACTCCCCATCAACCTGCTGCGTGAGTTCCGCGGCGATGGCCTGCTGAACGACGCCTCGCTGGCCGCCCGCGAACTGACCCGCTTCCGTGAGGCCGGGGGGCCACGGTGGTCGACGTAACGAATGCGAGCCTGGGACGACACCCCCGGACACTCCGCTCGATCAGCGAGCAGGTCGGCATCAACATCGTGCTGGGCGCCGGTCGGTACTGTCCCACGACGTGTGCCTGCGCTCGCACCTCCGGGCGTACGGCGCCGGAGGCTATGACCACCTTCTGACCGACTTCTCCCGCGCCTACAGGCGTCGGGAGTCTCGGCCGAGACGATCAGGGTCATCACGGTGGATAATCCGGGTCGGGCCCTCACCCGCAGCAAGTGACTTCGGACGGCTTTGCCGAGGCATCGCCGCGCCGAACCTGGCTGGGCTCTTGGCCGTGTCACCAAGATCGTAAAGCACCTTCGTTACGTGACAGGGTCCCTCGCCTCGAGCACACCGTGGGAACCGCCGGTGGTCCGTGACGGCCTCAGTGAAACTCCTCCTGGCCCATCGCTTACTCGTTTCTCGGCCTCTTCGGCGGCCCGCTCACCGACCGGTGGGGACCGCAGGCCGTGGTCGCCCTGGGGGTCAGCGTCCTCGGGCGTTCGCGCTCGCGAAATCCCGGTACAGTTGCTCGAGTTCAGCGCCTGCCCAGCGGCCCGTTCAGCGATCGGTGTTTGTCAGCGCTGACCTCCCAGCGGCGGGATTACACCGAGCTGCTGCATCAGGTCGAGCAGCGTCGCGACGCCCCAGTGCTCGGTGATCTTCCCGTTGACAACCCGCATGGCGTCGACGGTGTAGAAACTGACCTTCTTCCCGGTGGCCGGGATACCGAGAAACTCTCCCCGGTGAGTGCCGTGATAGGTCTTGTAGGTGGTCACGAGGTCACCGGCAGCCACCTGCCAGTGGATCTCGGGGCGGAAGTCAGGGAACGCCGCACGTAAGCGCTTGTACAGCACCCGCACCCCGTCCTTGTCGGGTGTCGTGCCCGGCTGTGGCGTGTGGTCGACAAAATCATCGGCGAACAGCTCCTCGTACAGGTCCCAGTTGCCTTTGCCTTGTACTTCTTCGGTATTCCGGCGTACTACGGCGATCGCCGCGTCGCCCACTGTTGAGTTGCTCATCGTCCTGTCTCCTTTGAGTTCAGTCGAACACCAGGGAGCGCTGGGTCCTGACCCCGCAGAGGAGGCCTGTGAGGATTAGAACCGTTGCTGCCCCCGCCATCCGCCCTGACCAGCCATCGCCGAACCCGCGGGTCCAGCCGGTGGCCCTCGAGCCGCCACCAGCCCCGGATCGATGCCACTGCAAAGACGCCCGTGTCGTGGTCGGTCCCCACGTTCACGAACTCCTTGTTGCGAGCCCGATCCTACACGCCGTAGGGATAGGCCCGCGGCACCGAGGCGCTGAAAATCGTGGCCTTGCACGCGGGCGGGCGACTTGCTTCGGCACCATTGCCGGCCCTTGTTCTCATAATTCCCGATCAACTCCTTCTTCTTCGTGTCCACTGAGATGACCGGTCAACGCCCGGCCAACGCCCGGCGACTTGATCATTGCTGTACTGGAACTGCGCGTCGCGTTCGGGGTGATCCTCGCCTTCCTCGGTCTTCCGGTTCCCCTGGAGGCTGTAGTTCATCGCGCGAGGAACTGCGCGACCTTCTCGTGACTGACCAGATGGTCTTGGCGCGACAGTTCCGCCGCGAGCAGGGTGATCATGTCGGTCATCGTCGACCAGGCCAGCCGAAAGTCAACGTTAACGAGGCGGTCCGAGTAAATAGAAGGCACAGGGCGCGAGGGATGCCCACTCGCCAACCGGCAGACGAGCTCAACGTCGAGTGGTCTCAATGGGGCCGCCGATCATCATCGGCGGAATCGAGAACCCATCCTGGGTCACTTCCAAGATTGAGCGACCGCCGACCTAGTGCCTCAGTGCGACCGGACCCCTGCGGATTTCTCCCAGGGGACGCTCGCCGTCTATCTTGCGAGCGACGCCTCGCGGTACATGACCGGCGCGGTCCTCGTCATCGACGGCGACACGCTTTGGTGGGGGGACTCAGCCGCAGATCGACATCGGCATGTCGCGTCCAGCGGCGCCCGCGTGGAGCAAATCCATGCCCGCGCGTTCTCGCATAGAGCTATCGGCCCGCGTTCCCGTCCGAGGCGCCGAAGAAGCCGCCGACCTTCCGGCCGGTGTACTTCACGCCGCCGAGCAGCCCTTCGCCGAACACCTTGGCGCCCCCGTGGAGCCGTTTCCCGATGGCGTCCGCGTCCCGGCTCACCTTGTCCGTGGAGCCGGTGAAGGGGCTGATGACGGTCCGGCCGACGAACTTCACTCCGCCGAGCAGACTCTCACCGAACTCCTTGGCGCCGTCGTGGAGACGCATTCCGACGGCGTCCCCGCTCTGGCCGGCCCGCGCATCCGCTGACGTCGCGCCCTCGGCGCGTCCCGCCCACTCGCCCGGTCGCGTTCCCGCAAGATCAGGCGAGAGCACGAGCACTGCAGCCGCGGATGATGCAAGGATCAGAGCGCGTGCGCTTCGCATGATGATCGCCTCCCGAACCGCGAGATTGAGCAAACCTCGTGCCAGGGCTCGGCCCCCAAACGGCCTCGGGGCCCGCCAGGCCCCCCAATCCGCACTGGCACCCGGTTGAATGGCGGGCCACGACCTTCCGTCGCGCTGGCGCCACGCTGTCGCGCAACCAGGAGAGGCGTTCCCGCGAGCGGCTCGCGCTGCTGCGCCGCCTCTCGGAGGAAGATCGCGAGACTCTGCGCGTGATTCTCACAAAGGCCCTCGCCGCCACGGCGTCCGAGAGGGCAGATACCGAGGCCGTGCTGGAGTCTGCTCCGCCGCTCACTCGGTCGCGGCCCCTTTCGGTGTCGTTCCGTCTGGGGCAATAGCCTCGCGTTGAAAGGGGGCCAGGGGAGGGGAAGCCGGGGAGGGAATGCCTCCCCGGTTCGCAGTCACTTTCCCAGTTGCGCGGGCGTTGCCGATTCGCGCGCTGCATTCGTCTGCAATTTCCCCCGTACTTATCGGCCTTCGTATAAGTGACTGTTACCCTCCAGCTGGTGGAGAGGCCACTCTGATGATTAGTAAGCTCCAGAGGCACCCGACTCTGACAGATGATCGCGAGCGGGGCCAAGAGCAAGCTCTGGATGATCGGGAGCCGCGACGAGAGTTGCACGGCGCATGACAATATTGAACTCTGTCGGCACCGAACCCCGGCGATCGCTCGGTGCTTCTGTCCTCCGGCATCCGGCGGGCGTCGTTCCGCGAGTCCGTGACTGACCCGACCCCGCTGTCGTCCCAGGGAATCTACGCGTGTGATCGGAACCTGCTGGCTTCGGGAAGGGGCGGGGTCACGTGTTCCGATGGCGCGGCTGGGGTGTCATCGCGTACCCCGACTGGTGCTCGGATCGCCGCAGTGGAATACTTGGTCTGCCGGGCGACGCACGAGCAGACTTCGACGACGAGCCTCCAGGAGGACGCGTGAACGCGGAGAACGCGGGCAACGCCGCCATCCGGACCCCGGACCAGCGTCGGCGCGTCTTCGTGAGCTCGACGCTGGGCGAGTTGGCCGCGGAGCGCGCCGCGGTGGCGCGCGCCATCTCCGCGCGCGGGCTCACGCCGGTGATGTTCGAGCTCGGGGCTCGACCGCACCCGCCGCGGGAGCTGTATCGAGCTTATCTGGCCCAGTCCGACATCTTCATCGGTGTGTACTGGCAGCGGTACGGCTGGATCGGCCCGGACATGGACGTCTCGGGCCTGGAGGACGAGTTCCGGCTCTCCGCGTCGATGCCCCGCCTGCTGTACCTCAAGACACCGGCGCCCGACCGAGAAGCGCGGCTGACGGCCATGATCGCCGAGCTCCAGGCCAAGGGAACCGTCTCCTACCGATCGTTCCGTAGCCCGCGCGAGCTCGGGCGGCTGGTCCGTGACGATCTCGCCGTGCTTCTGAGCGAGCGGTTCGCGGCCGGAGACAGCGGCGCGGCTCGTCCGGCATCCGCCACGTCGAGCGGTGGCCGGCGGATCGCGCGCTCGTTGCCGGTGGCCTCGACGTCGCTGATCGGGCGTGAGCACGATCTCGCGGATGTCGCCAAGCTGCTGGAGACGCCCGGAGTCCGGCTGGTCACCCTCACCGGCCCCGGCGGCATCGGCAAGACCCGGCTGGCGGTCGCGGTGGGGGCCCAGCTGGATGATCGCTACCCGCCAGGCGCGGTCTTCGTGCCGCTGGCTTCGGTTGCCCAGCCCGAGCTGGTGCTCCCGCGCGTCGCGGCGGCGGTGGGCGCGTCCATCGAGGGCGCGCGCTCCCCCGTGGACGTCGTGGCCGAGCATGTTGCCGAGACGCCGACCCTGCTCGTGCTGGATAACCTCGAACAGGTCATCGGTGTGGGTCCCGAGCTCGACCAGCTCCTGGCGCGCTGCCGTGGGCTCAAGATCCTCGCCACGAGCCGCACCGTGCTCCGGCTGCGCGCCGAGCGCGAGTACCCCGTCGGACCCCTGGCCGTGCCCCGGTTCGCGAGTCACCCGCCACTCGAGGAGCTGGCATCGTTGCCCGCCGTGCAACTGTTCGTCGATCGAGCCCGTGCCGTGCGCTACGACTTCGCCCTGAGCGAGGACAACGCGCTCGCCGTGGCCGAGATCTGCCGGCGCCTCGACGGGCTGCCGCTCGCCATCGAGCTCGCGGCGGCTCGCGTCCGACTCCTGAGGCCAGAGGAATTGCTTGCTCGGCTCGGCCGCAGTCTCGATGCTCTGGGCACCGGCCCGGCCGATCTTCCCGAGCGTCAACGCACGCTGCGGGCGACCGTCGAATGGAGCATCGGGCTGCTCGATGACGCGGAGCGCCAGATGCTGGCCACGCTGTCGATCTTCGTCGAGGGCTGGACGCTCGAGGCCGCCGTGCACGTGTCCGATCTCACCGAGGACCGGACGCTCGATCTGCTCGATGCACTTGCCGGGCACAGCCTGGTGAGCGTCCACCGGGCCGACGCGGGGCCGAGGTTCCGCATGCTCGCATCCATCCGGGAGCTCGCCGCCGAGCGCCTCGCCGCCCACGCGAACCTGGCCGACATCGAGCGGCGGCACGCGGAGTACTTCGGGGCGATCGTGGCGAACGCGGACTGGCCTGCGGAACGACAGGCCGAGTGGGCCGAGCGCTTGCGAACGGAAGAAGGGAACCTGGGGATCGCCATCCGCTGGTTCTTCGGCCACGACGTCGCGCCGCTGCCGCACATGTTCCGGATCCTCTGGCTGTTCTGGCAGATGTGGGATCGCATGCCCGAAGGCCGGGCCTGGATCCAGGAGCTCCTGCAGCGAGCCGACGCATGGGACGATCGCGCGCAGGCCGAGCTGCTGCTGATATCGGCCGTCACTGCCGGCGAGGTGGGTGACGACGACGGTGCGCTGGCCGCGCTCGAGGGGATGCAACGACTCGAGGAGCGCCTCGACGATCCGTATCTCGAGAGCGCGCGGCAGCTGGCCGTCTCGTGGATCCGGCCGATCGTCGACGACGTCGATGGCGCGCTGCAGGCGGCGTCGACGGCACTCGCTGGCTTCCGCCAGCAGAACGAGCCGTTCAGGGCGTGGGCGGCCCTGACCGCCGGGGTGCTGGAGATGACGCTCGGCCGACATGACGCCGCGCGCGTCCACCTCACCGAGGCCAGCGAGCTCGGCGGCCAGTTCGGCAACCACTGGCTCGAGGCGAGTGCACGAACGCAGCTCGCCTCGCTTGCCGTGAGGGTCGGCCACCTCGACGAGGCCCGCGCGCTGCTGGTGCAGTCGGTGGACGCGCGCGAGGCCGTGGAGCTCAGCACCCAGAGCGTGACCTTCGCTCTCGTCGCCTCGGCGGAGCTCGCTCTCGCGCGAGGAGATGCCCGGCAAGCCGCCTCCGCGCTGGGTGCCGCCGACGGGCTGCGGCAACGCGCCGGACTGCGCCCGTGGCCGTCGAAGCGTCGAAGCGAGGCCGAGCTGCTCGCGCGCGTGTCGGGGACACTCGGTCCCCAGGTCTTCGAGAAGGTCTTCGCGACCGGATCCCAGCTCAATCGACGTGAGGCGATCGCTCTCGTGCGCAGCCTGCCAGAGGTGGACGGCTCAGGCGAGGGCGGCCGCGAGGGAGGCGAGGAGGTCGCCGGCTAGGGCGTCTGCGCGAACCGTGACATGAGTCTGCGAAGGCGGATCGGGAATGGCGGAACCTAGAACGTACCAGCGCGTAGGAGGCACACATGAGCACGGTGACCACGAAGGATGGCGTGACGATCTTCTACAAGGACTGGGGCCCCAAGAACGCGCAACCTATCGTCTTCCATCACGGCTGGCCATTGAGCGCCGATGACTGGGACACCCAGCTGCTCTACTTCCTCGGGAAGGGGTATCGAGTCGTGGCTCATGACCGGCGCGGACATGGCCGGTCGACCCAGGTGAGCGACGGCCATGACCTGGACCACTACGCCGCGGACGCGGCGGCGGTCGTCGCGCATCTGGATCTGCGCGACGCCATCCACATTGGCCATTCGACGGGCGGCGGCGAGGCCACGCACTATGTCGCGCTCCACGGCAAGGGCCGTGTCGTCAAATTGGTCCTGATCGGCGCCGTGCCGCCACTCATGCTGAAGACGGCGGCCAATCCGGGCGGCTTGCCCATCGAGGTATTTGACGGCCTCCGGCAACAGTTCGCCGCTAACCGGGCGCAGTTCTACCGGGAATTCGCGAGCGGTCCCTTCTACGGCTACAACCGGCCGGGCGCGAAGGTGTGGCAGGGCGTGATCGAGAACTGGTGGCGTCAGGCCATGATGGGCGGCGCGAAAGCACAGTACGACGGCGTGAAGGCCTTCTCGGAGACGGACTTTACCGAGGACCTGAAGAAAATCGACGTGCCGACCCTCGTCATGCATGGCGACGACGACCAGATCGTCCCGATCGCTGATTCCGCGATGCTCTCCGCGAAACTGCTCAAGAAGGGGACTCTCAAGGTCTACCAGGGGTTCCCACACGGCATGTGTACGACTCATGCCGACGTGGTCAATCCCGAGCTGCTCGCTTTCATAAAGAGCTGACCTGCAACGCAGTGAGAACGGCAGGGTACGCCGTTTCGGCTCGAGCGCGGAACGGCGTGTCTAACTTCAGGGCTCCTGACATGGGCGCAGAAATCTATGCAACACCGGGCCCCTCGTACGCCAGGGCGAGATCGGTTCCTGGGTACTGAACCCAGTTGCCCTCGCGCCTGTCGCAGGCTCTCGACAGGCGAGGGAGGTCGGCTCGCTTCCGACCCCGGGCACAGCCGGCAGAGCCGTGGCCAGAACCGTCGAGCCGAGGTTCTCCATGAACAGCCCACAGGCCTCGACTAGCGGCACCAGCCGCTCCTGGGGCAGGCTCATGCGTCGCCTGGGCGGATTCTCCCGTTCAAAGACTACGCGCCTCCCGACGTCTGTTCCTGGCCGGGTCAGGTTGACGATCCCCGGTCGTCCGCTTCTCGACTTGCCCCGGGCGTCGGCAAGATCCCGGTCTTCAGGGCGGGGGCCGGCGGCAGTCCCGTGACCTGGAGGACCTCCTGCTCGTTGAGCGTCTCCCGAGACAGCAGCGCTTCGGCGAGTGCGTCGAGCTGCTTGCGGTGCGCGGTCAAGAGTCGCTTGGCCTCCTCGTGGCTCTCGCCGATGATCTTGAGCACTTCGGCATCGATGGCCTCGGCGGTCGCCTCACTGAACGGCCTGACCCCTCCGTATCCGCCTAAGCCGCCCAGGTATGCGTTCTCCCGAGGCGCGAGCTCCACCATCCCGACCCGGTCGCTCATGCCCCAGCGTGTGACCATCCGGCGGGCCAGGCCGGTGGCTTGCTCGATATCGCTCTCAGCCCCAGTCGTCTTGGTGCCGTAGACGACCTCCTCGGCCGCGCGGCCTCCCAGCATGCCGACGATCCGCGCGCGGAGGTAGGCTTCCGGATAGTTGTAGCGCTCGCTGTCGGGCCGCTGATAGGTCACGCCGAGGGCCTGCCCACGCGGCACGATCGACACCCGGTTGACCGGGTCGGCGCCGGGCACCACCAGACCCAGAATGGTGTGTCCGCCCTCGTGGTAGGCGATGCGTTCCTTGTCGGCGCGGCTCAGGAGGATCGGACGCTCGGGGCCGAGCACGATCTTCTCCAGCGCGTCCAGGAAGTCCTTATGACGGACCTCGTTCTGCTCGCGCCGAGCTGCCAGCAGCGCCGCCTCGTTGACGAGGTTCCTCAGATCGGCCCCTGAGAGGCCGGGCGTCATGGCGGCAAGTTCCCCGAGCCTGGCGTCCTCGGCGAGCGGCACTCGCCGAGTGTGGACCTTGAGGATCGCCTCGCGCCCGGTCTTGTCCGGAAGGTTGACTACCACGCGCCGGTCGAAGCGCCCGGGCCGCAGGAGCGCCTTGTCAAGCACATCGGGCTGGTTCGTCGCCGCGAGCACGATGATGCCCTCCCGGCTGGAGAAGCCGTCCATTTCGGTCAAGATCTGGTTCAGGGTCTGCTCTTGCTCGCTCGAGCCCCCGATCACCATCTGCCCCCGCGCGCGCCCGATGGCGTCCAGCTCGTCGATGAAGATGATCGCGGGCGCGTGCTCGCGCGCTTGTTTGAAGAGGTCCCGCACTCTCGCCGCCCCCACCCCCACGATCATCTCCACGAACTCCGAGCCGCTCATCGAGAAGAACGGCACGCTCGCCTCGCCGGCGACCGCCTTGGCCAGCAGGGTCTTGCCCGTCCCCGGCGGGCCAACCAGCAGCACGCCCTTGGGAGCCGTTCCGCCCAGGCGCGTGTACTTCGGGGGGTCCCGGAGGAAGTCCACGATCTCGACCAGCTCGTTCTCCGCTTCGTCGATGCCGGCGACGTCGTCGAAGGTGACCTTCGCATCTTGCTCCTGGTCGTAGCGCCGCGCCTTGCTCTTGCCGATGCCCATGAGCCCGCCGCCCAAGACGCCGCCCTGCTGCGCTGCCCGCCGGAAGAACCAGACGTACAAGCCGATCAGGAGCAGGGTCGGGCCGAACCCGAACAGGAGCGTCGTGAAGAGGCTGCCGCCTTCTTCGATCGGCTTGGCGCTGATCTCGACACCGTGATCGATCAAGAATGCTTCCAGACCGGGGTCTGCGAAGGAAGGGAGCGTGGTCGCGAAGGAGCTCACGGCCTTCGGAGCTTCGCGCGGCGCCGCCCCGCGTTCGCTCGTCGTTGGGGGCTCGTCTTTGGGCGTCGCGCCCTTTTCGCCGGCGGGCGGGTAGGTGACTGGGGCCCGAAAGCGGCCCGTGAGGGTGTCCCCCTGGCTGTAGATCGCCTGGACGTTGCCCTTCCCGACCTCCTCCTTGAACAGCGTGTAGGGCACCGTGACCGGTGCTGCCGGGCTCGGCATGAACTGCCTCATCAGCAAGAAGTTCGCAAGTAAGAGGAGTACGAACCACAGCCAGGTCCTGCCCGGCGGCATCTTCGGTGACTTGCTGCCCTTCGGCGCGCCAGGTCTGGTGTCGCCCGGCGCAGAGTCGCTCTTTCGTCCCTTCTGCTGTTCCGTCGAGCGCATGGTCACCTTCTCCTCTGAAGCCCTTGCGTTGTCCTCCGCCAGGCTCGACCAGAGAATGTCGTTCCGCGGCGCGCGCTCGGGCTGGGCGTGCGACACGGAGGTGTCCGCCGCGTCGTTATGGCAACGAGGCGGATCCCGTCCGCGGTCAGCGAGTCCAAGCGCGCCATCGGGTGATGTGCGTCTCCCTGGCGCTTTCGGGATCGGAAGGGCGTTCCGTCAGTTCCGCGGCCCGACGCGCTCCGGTGCTCTCGGAGACCGGCCGACGCCGGAAGACGTAGCGGAGGCAATCGCCGAACTGATCGCGGTCCTGGTCAGCCGCCCGTTGGCCGCCCGGCAGTGCGGGCACGCGTAACTGAGATGCTCGAGCGGGGTCATGTCGGCGCCGACACCGCCGCGACTGTGGTCGGCGGGCTCGTCCACCGCCCTTCCAACGCGCTGCTACCCTGAGCGCGCTCAGCAATGCGAGCTCATCCACATTTGACCTGTTCCGTGTGGGTCGAGCAAAGGCCGTGTAGCTTGCCTAGATCGGTCTGATCCAGGGACATTCGGAATGTAAAAGGCACCCCGGTGAAGAATGCCTTTTACATCTTGCCAACAAGAATCATCCTACGATAGGAAACGTCAAGCCAGTTGGCCGAACTCGACGTCGACCGGCGTGGGAGTGTGGACAAGCGTGCTGAACTTCAACTTGCCGTTCGAGAGGTGGATGCGAAAGACGGCGATGCTGTCGGTGTTCTGGTTGGCCGCATAGAGGAACGTGCCTCGCCTCCTTCATCAAGGTGGGGTAGATGCCGAGCCTGATTGCGTCCGGACACACAAACACCACTGCCTCACTATGCTCACAGGGCCGTCACGACACCTCCGGAGGCGGGATCCGTGAAGTCCACTCGCGACCCAGCCTGTCAGCTGTGTAGGACACTCAACCCTTTGGGTCAAGCAGGATCTTGCGATCTTGTTCAGACATTCGTCGCGGCCGTGGGCCGCTTCCCCCGGATCACGCGCGGGCGCGCTGGCGTCTCGTCGGTCGTGGTGCCCCATCCCCTCAGAGCCCTTGCCGCGAAACCATTAAATGCGCGTGGCCAAGCCGTGTCGCTCGGACTCGATGAGGATGGGAAGGCGGTCGTGCAAGCCGCGCCTCAGCACGAAGAAGCCGCCACAAGCGCAACTCTCGACAGCGACCCAGTCCTGGGCAGGCTCCAATCGGTCAAGGTCGCCGGGGCGGTCAGAGACGGCCAGGTGCCAAGCCCGATGCTCACGATGGGTCACTGCCAGAATCCCGATGTGTCCCACCACCCGTCCTCCGCGAAGAGGAGCTAAACGGCGTGCCGAGAACCATACCGCTCGAACGGACTTCTGTCGAGGTCCCCGCCCGCTGACGACTGCCCCCGGCTCCCTGCCCGCAACAACATGGCTCAGCCTGTGAGACGCTTATGAGCGAGCACGCGCTCGGGCCACGCTCAGCATGTTGAGCCTCTACGATACCCGGCGAGCCCGTCGCGCCGTCTTCCGGATCCCCCGGCAGCCGGTGACCCTGTACGTGTGCGGCGTCACGCCCTATGACACGACGCACCTCGGCTACGCCAGGACGTTTCTGCTCTTCGACGTCCTCGTCCGCCACCTGGAAGCCGCTGGTCGGAAGGTCCGCTACGTCCAGAACGTCACCGACATCGATGAATCACCGTGAGTGCATCGAGGCCTACGCGGACCGGATTGCCGCCATCGACCGCGAGGCGTTCAGGCACTCGACCTGCGTCCCCCGCAACCTGGTCTGGCCAGTCTCGCGACGGGAACGCTCATCGGCCTGGCACTCGTCGCGGGCGCCTTTCTCACGCGGCCGCCAGTCAACGGCCTGATGATCCTGACCGGCACCGGTGTGTTGCTGGCCGCCACGCATGACCTGGCGGGACTCATGTCTGCGCGCCGGTACGAAAACGATGGGAGGACGTCACGATGATCCGCAAGCTCGCATCCGGGCAGTATCGGCTCTACTCGCGCAAGCTAGACCCGCGCACCGGACGGCGCCGGAATCTCGGCACTTTCGCCACGCGGGCGGCAGCCGAACGTCACGAGCGCGCCGTCCAGTTCTTCAAGCGAAGAGGGTAGGACGCGTGGCCGACAGGTGCGCACGCTCGGGCTGTGGGACGGACGAACCGTCTACGCCATCCGGATGGCGGCGGCCTTCTCCAGACCCAGCAGCGTCACGCTCTCGTCGCGCATCACGAACTTCTGGACCTTGCCGGTGACCGTCATGGGAAAGGCGTCCACGAAGCGGACGTAGCGCGGGACCTTGTAGTGGGCGATCTTGCCGCGGCAGTAGTCACGGATCTCCTCGACGGTGGCAGCCTGGTCCTCGCGCAGCTTCACCCAGGCCATGATCTCCTCGCCGTACTTCTCGTCGGGCACGCCGATGACCTGTACGTCCTGGACCTTGGGGTGGCTGTAGAGGAACTCCTCGATCTCGCGCGGGTACACGTTCTCGCCGCCGCGGATGATCATGTCCTTGATCCGTCCCACGATGTTGAGGTAGCCCTCCTCGTCCATCGTGGCCAGGTCGCCGGTGTGCATCCAGCGGGCGCCGTCGATCGCCGCCCGGGTGGCCTCGTCGTTGTCCCAGTAGCCCAGCATCACGCTGTAGCCGCGCGTGCACAGCTCGCCGCGCTCGCCGACCCGCACCACCTGGCCGGTCTGCGGGTCCACGATCTTGATCTGCACGTGGGGGTGCACCTGGCCGACCGTGCCGACCTGCTTGGCCAGCGGCGCCCCGATGCGCGTCTGCGTGCTCACCGGGCTGGTCTCCGTCATGCCGTAGGCGCAGGCCACGTCGCGCATGTGCATCCGCGCCTGCACCTGCTTCATGACTTCCACCGGACAGGGGGAGCCGGCCATGATGCCGGTGCGCAGCGTGGAGAGGTCGTATTTCGCGAAGTTGGGATGGTTCAGCTCGGCGATGAACATGGTCGGCACGCCGTAGAGCGCGGTGGCGCCCTCGGCCTGGGCGGCCTCCAGGACGGCCAGCGGGTCGAAGCCGTCGCTCGGATAGATCATGGTCGCGCCGTGGGACATGCAGCCCAGGTTGCCCATGACCATGCCGAAGCAGTGGTAGAGCGGTACGGGGATCAGGAGCCGGTCGCGGTCGGTGAAGCGGAGCAGCTCGGTGGTGAAGAAGCCGTTGTTGAGGATGTTGTGGTGGCTGAGCGTGGCGCCCTTGGGATAGCCGGTGGTTCCGCTCGTGAACTGGATGTTGATGGGGTCGTCAAAATCCTGCTGGCGCTGGCGGTGCGACAGCTCGTCGGCGCCGATCCGCTCGGCCATCGCCAGCAGCGAGCTCCAGCCCAGCATCCCCGGCGCCGGCTCGGCGCCGAGCCGCACCACGCCGCGCAGGTCGGGGAAGCTCGCCGCCTCGAGAGAGCCGGGCTGGCTGCTTGCCAGCTCCGGCGCGAGCTCGTGGATCATCGCCGTGTAGTCCGAGGTCTTGAAGTGCGGCGCGGTGACGAGCCAGGCGCAGCCGGATTGCCTCAGCGCGTACTGGACTTCGTTGAGCCGGTAGCTCGGATTGATGTTCACGAGGATGGCGCCGAGCTTCGACGTCGCGAACTGGGTGATGGCCCACTCGGCGCAGTTGGGCGCCCAGATCCCTACCCGCTGGCCCTTGTCCACCCCGAGGGCGATGAGCGCGCGGGCGCAGCGGTCGACCTCGACCTGGAGCTGGCGATACGTATACCGGAGGCCCTGGTGGCGGGAGACGAGCGCCTCGTTGTCCGGAAACCGGGCCACCGTCTCGTCGAACATGTCGCCGATGGTGAGGCCGAGCAGGGGGACGTCGCTCGTGCCACTCGTGTAGCTCCAGGGGTTCGGTGCCATGGGATCTCCGTCGCCCGCGTGATCGGCCGGCTCGCCCGGCGCCCGCATCGTGCGACAAGCGTCGCCCTCAGGTCAACCGGGCATGGGTGCCGGCGCGATGGGTCCACGTTCGGGAAAGGTCGAGGCACTGCTCGAGGACCCGGGTTGCGCGTGGGAGGTCCCCGCGACGGAGGTGGCACGCCCGAGCTCGTGAGGATCGGCTGCCCGATGGGCGCGCGCCGATCGTCATCACGTACGACACCCATATCGGGGCTGTCCGGGTTGGCAGGGGGGCCAAGGGGTTCTCCACCACGAACATCCTGCGGGCGCTGGAGAAGACGGTGACCGGAGGGGACATGAGCGCGAGCCCGAAGCAGTTCAGACTGCCCAACGAGATCGAGCTCTGCCGGAAGTGCCAGGCGGCGTTAATCTTCCATCTCCCGGGTGACGCCAACACTCGGCCGTATTGCGCAAAATGCGGGGCCCGAGAATCGGGAATCTTCTACGTTCGAAAGGAACTCGTCCCGGTTCAGTAGCGCGGCACGATCCTGGCCGAAATGCGCGCGCCGCAGGCTCGGTGGTCGGATGAGGCCTGGGTTACGGCAATCCCGAAGCGCCTCGTGGCCATCTCCTGCCGCGCCCGGCGCGGCCGTCAGCTCGGAATACAGGCGGTGGCGGTAATCTCGATCAGCAGTTCGGGCGCGTTCAGCATCGCCACGGTCACGGTGGTCCGCGCCGGCTTGTTGGTCGGGAAGTACTTTGCGTACTCCTCGTTGTAGGCAGCCAAGTCCTGCACGCGGGTCAGATACGTCGTGGCGGTCAGCACATTGTCGAGCGACGTGCCGGCGGCGGCCAGGATTGTCTTGATGCGCTCAAGGATGTTGCGGGTCTGCTCGCGGATGTCCTTGCCGACCTCACCGGTGACCGGGTGGCGTCCCGTCTGCCCGGCGACGAAGACGAGGTTGCCGAACTTCGTGGCCGGCGAGAGATTCGGGTTCGGCGCCGCGCTGCCGACGTTGACAACCTCTTTCTTGGGCATGGCGTTCTCCTCCTGCGAAGCGCTGAGTGATGGGGTACTCTTCGAGCCGACATTCCACCATGAAGCCGATCGGTTTGACAGTGGTGGGATTCAAGGAGCGTTGCGTGCACCTTCGTGGCACCTGGGCGCCATCATCACTAAGTGGTGACTCTCCCAGGGTCATCCACGGTCCGCCCGAGATAGCGTGCCGCTCGCGCCCGCGACACTCGGCACCGATCGGCGACTAGCCAGCCGACGACGTTTAGCTTCCGGTCTCGGACCGTCACGGTCCACACAACATCACCAGGTTCGACACGTCGAAGAGCAACACGCGAGTGTTCGAAAAGCAAACGACGCAACGGGCCGGTGCGCGGCCCGCCGCCCGGTCCCGCCCCGTGAACGAGCCTGAGCCGCGGTTCGAATCGCAGCGTGGGGGTCGCCAAGCCGTCATGTCTGCGACACCGTGACCGATTCTTTATCCCGAAGCTTGAGGTTGGGTGGCCGTGCGCATCCTAGAGATTCTGATCGCTCTTGCGATCCTGGTGCCGCGACGGCCCCGGGAGGTACGAAGAGCCAGCAGGCACGCGCCTTGCTCACTTTCGAGATGACGGCCGGGGACGCAGGGGGTACTCATGTGCCCAGCCGATCTAAACCAGCGGGGAAGACAGGCATGTGGCGAGTGATCCGAGCGGTCGCAATCCTGGGGCTCGCGGTGAGTGTCGCCGCGTGCAGCACGGCTGGACAGGGCAGCGGCGGCGGGCTGGGCGAGTCCGCGGGCCAGACGATCCGTGATCATCCGCAAACGGCCGCTGGCGCCGGGGTTGGGGCAGCGGGCGGCGCCGTCGTCGGCGGCCTGGCGGGAGGCACGAAGGGCGCCGTGATCGGCGGTCTTCTGGGCGCCCTCGCCGGAGGCGTGGTCGGCAACTACGTGGAACGACGGGAAGCCACCCTTCCACCGACGGCTTCAACGCCGCCGTCGACGGCCGGAACGACTGTCGGCGTCCCAGGTCCGACCGTCTCGCGGACCAACACGAACGGCGCCGCCGTGGTCCGAGTTGACCAGGTCGGGGTCCAGCCCTCACTCCTGCGTCCGGGCGACACGGTAAATCTGAACGCCACCTACACCGTCTTGAGCCCGTCGGAGCAGCTCGTGGCAGTGCGCGAGACTCGCGAGGTTCGCCTCAACGGCGAACTCGTGGCGAACCCCACGGTGGAGGTCGCCCGCCAGACAGGCACGTACAGCTCGGCCTTGCCTATCACCCTCCCGGCGAATGCCCGCACTGGGAGGTACGAGGTCACGACGACTGTCGTGTCGGGCGACCGGCAGTCCAGTTCCACGACGAGTTTCTCCGTGCAGTAGGCCCGCGTACAGGCCGTCACGACGGCAGGCTACTCGAACCCGACCCGGTGGGTGACGACGGTCCCGCTTCGGCCCAGGGCCAGACGGGGTGGGTGCGTGTACGAGAGCGTTGCAGGAGGACGACAACGCCTGCTGGCATTAATGTTGCTACCTCACGCGGGCAAGGAGGGCCTTTTATGGCCAGCATCGAACAATCCATCGTGGTCAACGTCCCGGTCCGGACCGCCTATAACCAGTGGACGCAGTTCGAGGAGTTCGCGCGATTCATGGAGGGCGTGGAATCCGTGCGACAGCTTGACGACAAGCGCCTCCACTGGAGGGTGAATCTCGGCGGCAAGGTCAAGGAGTGGGACGCTGAGATCACCGAACAACGTCCGGATGAGCGCATCGCGTGGACGAGTCGAAGCGGCGCGCGCAATGCTGGAGTTGTGACATTTCATCGGTTGGATGATGACCGGACCAAGGTCATGCTTCAGGTGGACTATGACCCCGAGGGCGTCATCGAGAATGTTGGCGACGCTGTAGGCGTGGTTTCCACGCGCGTGAAGGGGGACCTGGAGCGCTTCAAAGAGTTCATCGAGGTTCGGAACCGTGAGACCGGTGCCTGGCGCGGGGAGATCGATCACGGACAGGTCAAGCGCGACCGCATCGCGTGACCGACCGCCAAGCGGTCCCTGGAGTTATACCTCGATCACGATGGCCGTGAAGTCAAAGCTGGCCGGAGAAGCGGGGACGTTGACGAAGATCAATGTGGACACGCGTCAGGGCGTCCTGGAGCTGAATGGCACCGTCGGTAGCTCGGCGATGAAGCAACGCGCCACCGAAGTCTCGCGGCAAGTGACGGCGTCTGGCGTGTCGTCAACAACCTGAAGGTTCAGGGGGGAGGAGCGGCGGAGCCCACGGCCGGAGGCCTCGCTTTCGAGGCGCGGGGCTCCTCGCGTCGTCGTCCAATGCGGATTGTTCGATGAAGCCTTTTACGCGCCTTGCGGTCGTCGTACTGTGGCTGATCGCGCTCCCACAATTGCTCCGGGTCATTGCCGGTTGGGAGATCACACTGAACGGAGCCCCCGTGCCCCTCTGGCTGAGCATCCTGGTGGCGGCCCTCGCTGCCAGCCTGGCGGTCATGGTCTGGCGGGAACGGCCGCGGTGAAGAGCAAGACATCTCCGCACAATGCGGGCACACCGTCCGGCCAGCGGCTGGGCTGGGCGGAAACCAGACCGTGTGGCGGGGGCAAGAAAGGTCGTCTTCACTGCCTTCGTTCTTGTGGGTGAGGCTTGCGCTGGGAGGGTCGGTCTATGAAGCAGTTGCTGACGGTCTTCGTCGTGACGGTGATGCTGGTCGGATGTAGCTCATCGCAGTTGCATCGGTCCGGCGGCAAGGGCCCGCGCACCGCGCAGTGTACAGAGCTCGGAGGTTGGGCTGGGTGGACAGGAGGTATTTCGACGTCGGGCTCGCGCTCGTTCTGCTAGCGCCGCCCGCGCCGTGGGCAGCTTTCAGCGGTTCGCGATGTCAGGGCAGGATCCGTAGCAGAATAGCGCGCCACCGCCCAGCGCGGTCTCTCCCGAGGGCAGCGGGCCGCTGACGTGAGCAGGTGACCCAGTCGTACGGCCCAGGCGTCGCCGATCACGTGAACCCACCCCGGGTCGCGCGGGCGGGGAAGGCGTCTCACGCGTGAGGCCCGTCGACGACGAGCTCAGTGAGTCAACCTGGGGAATGTCCGCACCGCGAGCTCCCCGATCTTCCGCGGTGCCGACCTCCGTCAAGTTGCGGTAGTGCACTCCGTTGTAGATGCGGGCCAGGGCGCCTTCCCGGGTGAAGTCGCCGACGTGCGACCACGTGCGCACGGCACCTGTAGGGTGCAACAACTCCATCCGACCATCAGGCTGCATGCTGGAAATCATCGCGACCTGAATACACGGAAGCCTTGAAAGAAGGCGGCAGCAGCTGATCCCCGGCAGATTGACTTGGTCTCTGCAGAATTAGTACTAGGGCTCAGAGCGACCGAGCGTACTTGGGATGCAGGTCGCGGAGTTACGCTAGTGAGTACAGCATGCTTGTCAGCTGAGCAGAGATTCGGAAGAGCATTGCTCAACATAGCGGTGCGAAAGTATTACGTTGCACCAAAGAAGAGTCCGCGGTTCGACAACGCGATCTTCTACGCTCACATCTTCTATCACAGGCTGTTCGTGAATGGGAAGGACGTTCGTGACATAGTGGCAAAGTATGATGAGCGGTACCGGAATCCACACGGGTTTCGGCCGTGTCCTTTGGGGACTACATCCGCCGAACAGTCAAGTAGTGCCGAAAACCAAGTGATTCTTGGAGTTGCCGATGCTGAACAAACTCGCCTTCGCGAACTCGCTGGCCGTCCTCACGGCGGCGCTCTACGTCCTCTTCGCCATCCTCGCGCTTGTCGCGCCCAGCCTATTCCAGGTTCTGTTCGATGCACAGTTCTTCGGAGCCAATGTCGCCTCGCTGTTCCCGAAGGTGCAGCCGTCCGCTGCATCTCTCGTGACGCTGGTGCTCATGATTGGCATGGCATGGGTCGTGGGGTACGCGTGGGCGTGGCTGTACAACCGGCTCGCGAAGACGGTGTGATCTCATAGAGGATGGTAAAGTGCTGGTGGGAACGGAATCAACGGTGCACATACGTCATAGGCGAGAGGAGCTTGCCATGGCCAAGAAGGCGCAACGCACGACACACCGGAGCGTCTCCGGCACGAAGCTCTACGCCAAGCGTGACGCGAAGGGTCAATTCAAAGACATCCAGAGTTACAAGCGGGCCCACGGGCAGGACATCAAGCGGAAGAGCAAGAAGGAGAAGTAGACTTGTCCCACCGCGAGCGCCTCGGGGGAACGCGTAGAGCCCGTCATTAGGACGGACTCTTTCGTTTGCCGCGGCTACGACGCGCGGCGTCGGCCGAGTCGGCCGCTTCGCTGGCGCGGGCTCCTGCCCTGACTTAGCGGAGGCGACCTTTGCCAACTCCTTCCGTCCGAGGCTCGCCTTGAGCGTCGCGACCAGAGCCGTCGTCGGCGGCCGGGTCTCGACCTCCAGGCGCTGGATCTCTTTGGCCCGCGATCTTCTGCTCGATCGTCTTCAGGAGGCGTTGCCGGCACTCATCCTCGTCGTTCTCTGGTTGGAACTCGGTCCCGGCCAATGATTGACGCCTGTCAGCACCGTCTGCTAACGTTGCGGCCATGGCAGAGCCTCAGGTCCAGACCCTGGGCGGGCAGATCGCGCGGCTGAGGACGAAGGCGGGAATTACACTCCGAAAGTTTGCTGGGTGCGTCGGTATCTCCGCCGCACACCAGTCGGATATCGAGCACAATCATCGGCGCCCAAGCCGGGATCTGCTGGAGCGGATCGTAAAGGAACTCCAGCATGTGGGCGCTTCATTTGAGGCGTTCGACCGGCTTGACTCTCGGCTTGAGCCGGAGATTCAGCAGTGGGTCTCAGAGACCCCCGCTATCCGCCAGCTGTTGCGGACCATGAAGTCCTCGAAAGTCGATCCGCGGGAGGTCCTGAAACAGCTCGAGGAACGGGCGCGCCGAGGGAAGCAATGAGGACGAGCCCTGATCAGAGAAGCCCCTGGGGCCAGCCGGTCCTGGTTCGACGACCGAGAGTTCGAGGACATGATGGACGAGGTCCAGACTCGCGTAGGAGACGGCGTCTTTGAGGTCGGGAGCGGTGTGGATGTGGATGCGATCTGCTCAAGATATACGGGGTGAGTCCGGGCTTTCGGGATCTGGACGAGGGAGTTCTTGGCCGTTGGCCTCTCGGCGGGTCGGGAGGCGATTGCGTCGGCCCTCCGGGGCAAGGGCGCCGATGCCACGTTGTGGCCTCGGAAGCGCTGACGTCGGCGCGGGAGACCCGCTTGCTCACGCTCATGAGCGGGAGGAGAGCGGTGCCCCTCGCCCGCGCGGGCGGCGACGTTCCTGCCGTGGCGGTGATGGCATATGAAGCGCCGACGACCGCATCCGTCTTCTCGTGGCGGGCTTACAGTTGCACGGACCCGAGCCGGTGGAGCCCTCGGGGCTGCTGACGGTCGTGGCGAGGGTGGCCGGGAGGACGCGGACGCGGTGAGTAGGCGGTCGACAACGAGCGGCCCAGCTGATTTCCTCGCCGGCGGCGGTGAGATGGGCGCGCTGATCCGCGCGATGGACTGGTCACAGACGCCGATCGGTCCGGTTGAATCGTGGTCGTCCGCTCTTCGGATGATGGTCCGGTTTCTTCTGGCGAACCGCTTTCCGTTGCTCTTGTGGTGGGGACCCCAGTACGTCTCGATCTACAACGATGCTTATCGCCCGGTGCTCGGCACAAAGCACCCGTGGGCCTGCGGCAGACCTGTTAGCGAATGCTGGAGCGAGATCTGGCATATTCTTCAGCCCCTCATCGACACGCCGTTCAATGGCGGTCCGGCGACCTGGAACGAGGATATTCTCCTCGAGATTAATCGGCACGGTTTCCTCGAAGAGACGCATTTCACCATCGCCTACAGCCCAGTGCCCGACGACACTGTGCCGAGCGGTATCGGCGGCGTGCTGGCGACCGTTCACGAGATCAGCGAGAAGGTCATCGGCGAGCGCCGCGTTGTGGTGCTTCGCGATCTCGGCGCCCGCGTTGGCGATGCAAAGACGGCGGCGGAGGCGTGCGTGATCGCCGCTAGGACGCTTGCCGCGCACGACAAAGATGTTCCCTTCGTGCTGCTCTATCTCATCGACGCCGATCGAAAGCGCGCGCACCTAGCCGGAGCTTCGGGAGTTGAAATGGGGCAAGAGATTAGCCCCCTCGTGATCGACCTGAGCGCGGCTGAGAATGGTGGATGGCCGCTGCTCGAAGCCGTGCGGTCCGCGACCATGCAGGTCACCGAGGGCGTGACCCAACGATTCCCGGCCGTACCACAGGGGCCGTGGTCAGATCCACCGAACACCGCGGTCGTCGCGGCCATTCCCTCCAACAAGGCGCACGAGCCCGCGGGCGTGATGATCGCCGGTGTGAGTGCCAGACTCAGACTCGACCAGTACTACCGCGACTTTTTCGATCTGGTGAGATCACAGATTGCGGCAGCGATTGCCAACGCGCGCGCGTACGAGGAGGAGCGCAAGCGCGCAGAGGTCCTGACCGAGCTGGACCGCGCCAAGACCGCGTTCTTCAGCAACGTGAGCCACGAGTTCCGGACGCCGCTCACGCTCATGCTGGGGCCGGTCGAGGACATCCTCGCCCAACCCCCGGACGGGGAGCGCCCCGAGAACCGCGAGGCGCTCAGCGTCGTCCACCGCAACGGGCTCCGCTTGTTGAAGCTCGTGAACACGCTGCTCGACTTCTCTCGCATCGAGGCCGGCCGCGTCCGGGCCGTCTACGAGCCGACCGACCTCGCGAGCGTCACCGCCAACCTGGCGAGCGTCTTTCGGTCCGCAATTGAGCGAGGCGGGCTCCGGCTCGTGGTGGACTGCCCGCCGCTGCCGGAACCGGTCTACGTCGACCGGGACATGTGGGAGAAGATCGTCCTCAACCTCTTGTCGAACGCTTTCAAGTTCACGTTCGAAGGGAGCATCACGGTCGCGTTGCATCCGGCCGGCGGCCGCGTCGAGCTGCTCGTGCGCGACACCGGCACCGGCATCGCCGCCGAGGAGCTCCCCCACATTTTCGAGCGGTTTCACCGGGTGCACGGCGCGCGCGGGCGGACGCACGAGGGCACCGGAATCGGGCTGGCGCTGGTTCACGAGCTCGTCAAGCTCCACGGCGGTGAGGTCACGGTCGTGAGTCAGCTCGGCGAGGGAACGACGTTCACGGTGTCCATCCCCCTCGGGGCCGCGCATCTTCCGGCGGACCGCCTCCGCGGCGGACGCACCCTCGCATCGACCGCGCTCGGCGCCACCCCCTACGTCGAGGAGGCGCTTCGCTGGCTGCCGGAGGAGGTCCTGCCCGAGGCGGTGACGGTGACGCCGACCTCCGGCGCCGTGACCACCCAGGGGGCTCGCGTGCTGGTGGCCGACGACAACGCCGACATGCGCGAGTACCTCGGCCACCTGCTCAGCCGGTACTGGACGGTCGAGACGGTTGGGGACGGTCAGGCCGCCCTCGAGGCGGCGCAGGCGCGGCACCCCGATCTCGTGCTCGCGGACGTCATGATGCCGCGTCTCGACGGGTTCGAGCTGCTGCGGGCGCTGCGGGGCCAGCCCGAGACCCGGGGCGTTCCCGTGCTCCTCCTGTCGGCTCGAGCGGGCGAGGAGTCACGGGTCGAGGGCCTCGAGGCGGGCGCCGACGACTATCTGGTCAAGCCGTTTTCGGCGCGCGAGCTGATCGCCCGGGTGCACGTGCACCTCGAGCTGGCCCGTGCCCGACAAGAGATGCTCGACCGGGAGCAGGCGGCTCGCGTTCAGGCGGAGGAAGCGAGCCGCGCGAAAGACGAATTCCTCGCGACGTTGAGCCACGAGCTCCGTAACCCTCTCGGCGCCATCGGCGGGGCACTCAGCCTGCTCAGCCGGAGCCCCAAGACGGACGACGGGACGGCGCAGCTCCGAGAGATCATCGCTCGACAGACCGCACATCTGACCCGGATGGTCGACGACCTGCTGGACCTGACGAGGCTGGAGACCGGCCGGATCGTCCTGCAGCGTCGTCCCGTGGACTTCAGGACGATCGCCGAGAGCGCGCTGGCCAGCCTTACGCAGGCCGGTAAAGCGGCCGACCACACCATCTCGCTCGCCGGCAGAACGCTCTGGGTCGAGGGGGATCCCACCCGTCTCGAGCAAGTGATCTTCAACCTGCTCGACAACGCGGTGAAGTATACGCCTCCGGGCGAGCAGATCACCATCACGATGGACTCAGAGGGGACTTCAGCGGTCGTCGGTGTCGCGGACACGGGCATGGGCATGACTCCCGAGCTCCTGGCGCGCGTGTTCGAGCCATTCATGCAGGCTGAGCCGAGACGCGGCCGGGCGCAAGGCGGGCTGGGTCTGGGTTTGACGCTCGTCAAGCGTTTCGTCGAATCGCACGGCGGTACCGTCGCCATTGACAGTCCGGGACCCGGTCTCGGCACCAAAGTCGAGGTGCGGCTCCCTCTCACGGACGCTCGTGGTGACCCCGTGATAGCCCCACCAAGCGAGGCCGTGACTGGGCCCCGTCGGGTGCTCGTCATCGACGACAACGACGACATGCGCGCGACTCTGCGGATGCAGCTCCAGCTCGACGGTCATCAGGTCGACGAGGCGGCCGACGGCGTTCGGGGCCTCGAGATGCTGCTGGATCTCCGTCCCGACGTCACGTTCATCGACCTGGGGCTCCCAGGCCGGGATGGGTACGAACTGGTCCAAGCCGTCCGAAGCGCGCCGGGTGGTCAGTCGCTCTATCTCGTGGCCTTGACCGGATACGGGCAGCCGCAGGATCGCCAGCGGGGCATCGAGGCGGGGTTCAACGCCTACCTCGTCAAGCCGGTCTTTTCAGCGGATCTCGCTCGCGTGCTCGCCGCGGCGTCGGCCGACCGGTGAGCGTGCGCGGCGTGGTAGCCCTCGGACGAATCCATCGCCGACCTCAGAGGACAGCCGACCTCAGAGGACTTGACAAAGTCTAATCCGGACGCAGTCTATAAGAGACATGCGTCCGGACGTCGTCGAGTTGCTCACCGAACACGGCATTCACCCCTCCGCACAGCGGGTGGCGGTCGCGCAGTATATCCTCTTCACCGACGAGCATCCGTCGGCCGACAGAGTGTGGGTGCGCGTGCGCAGCCGATTTCCGATGATTTCACGAGCCACGGTTTACAACACCCTGAATCTTTTTGCACAGAAGGGACTCGTCCGGGCGCTGCACCTTTCACCTGACTCTGTCGTCTTCGACGCGAACACCGACGCGCACCATCACTTCATCGATGAAGAGACCGGCCGCATCTATGACATCTCCTGGGAGAAGGTCGCGATGCGGAAGCTCCCGAACGTGGATGGATTCGAGATCCACGATTACCAGGTCGTCATGCGGGGGCGCAAGGCTCCCGGTCGCAAAGAGATTCTGTATCGGCAGGGCGCCGAGCTGCGGCCACATCATGAAGATCGAGTGGCGGGAGCTCGTTCCACCGGAAGACTGCAAGTGGGTCGCGCCACCAGAACATTGTCGAGAGGGACCCGCCAGCACAAGAAAACCCCCAGAGAGGAGAAGGATCGACGTGGCTGATAAGGTGAACACGACGAGCGTGAGCGAAAGCGAGAGCCCTGCAATCCCCGCCCCGACCGCCAAGCGGACTCGGCCGAGGACAAACAAAGACTGGTGGCCGAACCAGCTGGACCTCTCGGTGCTCCACCACCACTCGCACCTCTCCAATCCGATGGAAGAGGACTTCAACTACGCAGAGCAGTTCAAGTCCCTCGACCTCGACGCCCTGAAGCGGGATGTCATCGAGCTGATGACGAGGTCGCAGGACTGGTGGCCGGCCGACTACGGCCACTACGGGCCGCTCTTCATCCGCATGACGTGGCATGCCGCGGGCACGTACCGGATCGCCGATGGCCGCGGCGGTGGTGGCGACGGCCAACAGCGCTTTGCGCCCCTGAACAGCTGGCCCGACAACGCAAGCCTCGACAAAGCGCGCCGACTGCTCTGGCCGATCAAGAAGAAGTACGGGCAGAAGATCTCCTGGGCCGATCTGCTGGTCCTGGCCGGCAACCTGGCCACGGAATCGATGGGATTCAAGACGTTCGGCTTCGGCTTCGGCCGGCCCGACGTCTGGGAGCCCGAGGACCTCTTCTGGGGCTCCGAGGACACCTGGCTGGGGGACGAGCGCTACAGCGGCGACCGCGAGCTCGCCAAGCCCTTCGGCGCCGTGCAGATGGGCCTGATTTATGTGAATCCGGAAGGGCCCGGTGGCAACCCGGATCCGCGGGCCGCCGCGAGGGACATTCGCGAGACCTTCGCGCGCATGGCCATGAACGACGAGGAGACGGTGGCGCTCATCGTCGGGGGCCACACTTTCGGCAAGGCGCATGGCGCGGCCCCCGCGGTCGGGAACGTCGGTCCGGAACCGGAGGGCGCCGGCTTCGAGGAGCAGGGCCTCGGCTGGACGAACAAGTTCGGCACCGGGAAGGGCCCCCACACGATCACGAGCGGCCTCGAGGGCGCCTGGACCAACAACCCGACCAGGTGGGACAACGGCTTCCTCGAGAACCTCTTCAAGTTCGAGTGGGAGCTGACGGAGAGCCCCGCGGGCGCGAAGCAGTGGAAGCCGAAGAACCCCGAGGCCCAGGGGACCGTGCCGGACGCGCACGACCCGAGCAAGCGGCACGCGCCGATGATGCTGACGACGGATCTCTCGCTGAAGGTGGATCCGATCTACGCGCCGATCGCGAAGCGCTTCCACGAGAACCCGGACCAGCTCGCCGACGCGTTCGCCCGGGCCTGGTTCAAGCTGCTCCATCGCGACATGGGTCCCCGCGCGCGCTACCTCGGGCCGTGGGTCCCGGCGCCGCAGCTGTGGCAGGACCCCGTCCCTCCCGTCGACCACGAGTTGGTCGGTGAGCAGGACGTCGCGGCCCTCAAGCGCAAGATCCTCGATTCCGGGGTGTCCATCCCTGATCTCGTCTCCACCGCCTGGAACGCGGCCGCGAGCTTCCGTGGCACGGACAAGCGCGGCGGCGCCAACGGAGGACGGATCCGCCTTGCGCCCCAGAAGGACTGGGAGGCCAACGAGCCGCCCCGGTTGGCGAAGGTGCTGAAGACCCTCCAGAAGGTCCAGCAGGACTTCAACAGCTCACAGTCCGGCGGCAAGAAGATCTCGCTGGCCGACCTGATCGTTCTTGGGGGATGCGCCGCTGTCGAGGAAGCGGCCCGGAAGGCGGGCCACAACGTCACCGTCCCGTTCGCCCCCGGTCGCACGGATGCCTCGCAGGAGCAGACCGATGTGAACACCTTCGACGTGCTCGAGCCGGTCGGCGACGGGTTCCGCAACTACGTCCGGAAGGAAGACTCGCTGTCACCAGAGACGCGGCTGCTGGACCGGGCCAACCTGCTGAAGCTGACCGCGCCCCAGATGACGGTCCTCGTCGGCGGCATGCGGGCGCTGAACGCGAACCACGGGCAATCGAAGCACGGCGTGTTCACCGACCGGCCGGGGACGCTGACCAACGACTTTTTCGTCAACCTGCTCGACGCCGGCACGGCGTGGCGGCCGTCGGCGTCGGCCGACAACGTGTACGAGGGAAGCGATCGCGCCACGGGCAAGGTCAAGTGGACCGCGACCGCGGCCGACCTCGTCTTCGGTGCGCACTCCCAGCTCCGGGCGCTGGCGGAGGTCTACGCCAGCGACGACGCGAAGGAGAAGTTCGTGCGTGATTTCGTGGCGGCCTGGAACAAGGTCATGAACCTCGATCGCTACGACCTTCTCGCTCAGGCCCGAAGCGGACGCCAGCGCGCGGCCGCGACCAGCGCCTAAGTTCGTTACCAGTACCGCTGTGGTGGGCACGGGCGACCCTCTGAGGGTCGCCCGTGCTTTGTTGCGTTCCGTTGCGGTCGTTCGGAGCGGCGGCGCGATGCGCCGGTGACCGAGGTCGGTTGGCAGCCGACGCCCCACCGCATGAAGATCACCACAGTCCAAAAGAACCGAGCGACCTGACTTGCGGATCGTCTCGGAGGAGTTGTGGGCGCGGCGCACCAGCATCTTCAGCAGACGCGGGCCATCTACTTCCGAGCCACGAATGGGCAGCTCCAAGGTCGTCCCGTGAACGGGATCGCCGCCAAGTATCCGTTAACGGGCATGACGGTGTGCGGGCAATGTGGCGGGTCGCTGACCATTCGCACGCGCCCCCACGGGAGCCGCCGACTGCCCTTGTAGGGATGCCTCACGTTCCACACCATCAACATGCACTTCCTCAAGCATCCGCTCCGCCCGGTAAACGGGGTGATTCCGCTTCCCGAAGCGCCTGTGCCAGCATGGCGTTCGATGCGGACAAGATTGAGAAGGAGGAGGAGATCCGCGTCTGACGGCCTGCGGGCGGATCGTGGGGGCACGTTTGGGCACAGCAGAGTTAACCCGCCTTGACAACCTCTTATCTGGGCCGTAGCGTGACTTTGACATATGTTCGCCAGGGGAGCCCGTTGCTCAGGCTCCCCTGGTGTCTCAGGGGGTGTCAACATGCTTCAGTGCGTCATCACCAAGACCAAAGATCTCGAGCCCGTGACCTACGACTGGGGAGGCGTCAAGTGGGTCGCCAACAACGATCTAGCGCCAGGCTGCGATCAGAGCTTCGGCCTCGTGCACATCTTGCCCGGCAAGACGAATCCTGAGCACTGGCACACTGCCGCCGAGGAAATCCTGTTCATGCTCCAGGGCGAGTGCGACGTGCGTGTGGGCGACCGCCGTATGAAGGTCGTTCCAGGCCAGACCTTGGTCATCCCCCAGGGGGTCAAGCACGAGGTATCGAACAGCGGCTGGGAGCCGGTCGTGTACGTCTGCTCCTTCTCAGCGAGCACGCGGGGGACGCTGTTCGAGGACCCCACTGTTCAAGGCGCTCGGCCAGTGTCCGGCAAGCATCCGCAGCCGTGGTAAGCGGTCCCCTCGCATGCCCATGGGGTCGGTCTACGACCTCGTCGTGATCGGCGCTGGCCCCGCCGGTGAGAAGGGCGCGGCCCAAGCCGCGTACTTCGGCAAGCGGGTCGCCATCGTCGATTCCAACCCTCGTCCTGGCGGGATCGCGGTCAGCATCGCAGGCATCCCGACCAAGACCCTGCGTGAGGGGGCAATCTACCTGAGTGGGCTCGGGCAAAGTGCGAACCAGCTTCCCGCCCCGAACGCCCAAGACCCCTGGCGCCTGCTCATGGCTCGCAAGGTCGAGGTGTCAGAGTTCATGACCAAGACCGTCGAGCGCAACGTCATGCGTCACGGGATCGAGCAGATTTGCGGCCGGGCGCGACTCCTGCCCGGCCGGCGTGTCGAGGTCGAGACGCCTTCCGGCGAGCGCACCGTGCTCGAGACCGAGGTGGTGCTCCTCGCGTCCGGCTCACGCCCAAAGCACCTGCCAGAAGTGTCACTGGACAACCCGGACGTGCACGATATCGAGAGTATCCTCGGCATCGAGCGGGCGCCGTCATCGTTGCTCGTCCTCGGTGGTGGTCCCGTCGGCTGTGAGTACGCGTCGATCTTCGCGGCCATCGGCACACGTGTGATGGTCGTCGCCTCGAGGGCCCATCTGCTACCCGCACTCGATGTCGAGTTGGCCCGCGTCCTCACCGAATCGTTCAACGGTATGGGGATCCGGGTGCTGACCAACGAGCGGGTGATCGGCGTCGAGCGGAACGACGGGAGGCTCAAAGTTCAGCTGTCGAACGGCAGTTTTCTGGCGGCCGAGAAGCTTCTCGTGGCCGTGGGCGAGCGACCCTGCACCGAAGACCTCGGGCTCGCCGATGCCGGAGTCAAGGTCGACGCTGGAGGCTGGGTGAGCGTCGACGAGCGATACGCGACCACGGCTCCTGGCATCTGTGCCGCCGGCGACCTGATCGGCCCTCCGGGGCTGGCCTCGGTCGCAATGGAGCAGGCCAGAGTCGCGGTATGCCACGCCTTCGGCTTCGAGTACAAGAGCACGACCGACCGGTATTGGCCCACGTACGTATTCTCGATCCCGGAAGTCGCGTGGGTTGGAATGACTGAGGAGGCAGCGCAGGCCGCTGGCCTCGAGTACGAGACGGGTCGGTCGTCCTTTAGCTCGAATGCGAAGGCGCGAATCTCGGGCTTTGCCGACGGCCTCATCAAGCTGGTCTTCCGGGTGCAGGACAAGGTCTTGGTCGGTGTACACATCGTGGGTGAAGTCGCGAGTGAACTCGTCCACATCGGGCAGTTTGTCATGCACGAGGGAGGCACCATCGACCGGTTCATCGACGCCACTTTCGCGGTGCCCACACGAAGCGAGGCCTACAAGTACGCGGCGTACGATGGACTCATGCGCCTCGAGCGGAGGCGGTACGCCGCGACGGGTGTTGCTCACTAGGCAGGCCACACGCACCGCCCGGCCATCGCCGGCGATCAGTCCCACGCTCTAGCATCCGGCTAGGACATGGCGAAGAAGAACGTCGCGGACGTGCTTGTTGACACTCTCGTCGCCCGGGGCGTCGAGAGAATCTATGGCGTGGCAGGGGACTCGCTCAACGGAATCACGGATTCGATTCGCAGACAAGCGCACATGCGGTGGACGCACGTGAGACATGAGGAAACCGCCGCGTTTGCCGCCGGCGCGGAAGCGCATCTCACGGGACGATTGGCGGTCTGCGCCGGCAGCTGCGGTCCTGGCAACTTGCACCTGATCAACGGCCTCTACGACTGTCACCGCAGCCGGGTTCCGGTCCTCGCCATCGCCGCGCAGATTCCAAGCCCTGAGATCGGGAGCGGATATTTCCAGGAGACCCGGCCGGAGCATCTCTTCGCCCAGTGCAGCCACTACTGCGAGCTCGTCTCCCAGCCCGAGCAGATGCCCCGTGTCCTGGAGATCGCCATCCAGACCGCGCTCACGCGCCGTGGCGTGTCGGTCATTGCCCTGCCCGGAGACGTTGCCTTGCGCGATGCCGTCGAAGATCGCCCGCGTCTGCATTTTCCGGCGCCAAACCCCAGCGTGTGTCCTTCCGATGACGAGATCGTCGCGCTGGCGAAGATTCTCAACGGGTCGAAGACGATCACGATCCTCGGTGGAGCGGGCTGTGCCGGCGCTCACACGGAGTTGATCGAGCTCGCGAGCAAGCTGAATGCCCCGATCGTGCACGCGATGCGCGGAAAGGAGTTCATCGAGTACGACAATCCCTTCGACGTGGGCATGACCGGCCTGCTCGGATTGTCCTCGGGCTATCAGGCGATGATGAACTGCGACCTGTTACTGATGATTGGCACTGACTTCCCGTACCGGCAATTCTTTCCGAAGGATGCGACGATCGTCCAGATCGATCTCCGCGGGGAGCAGCTCGGCCGGCGCACCAGGGTCGACCACGGCTTCGTGGGGGACACCAAGACGACCCTCCGAGCCCTCCTGCCCAAGCTCGAGCAGAGCACGGACGAGAAACACCTGCGCGCTTCACTCGAGCACTATCAGAAGGCACGGAAGGACCTCGATGAGCTTGCGACCGGCGAAGCCGGCAAGAAACCCATCCATCCCCAGTATGTCGTTCGCGTGCTCAACGAGATTGCCGCCGAGGACGCCGTGTTTTCTTGCGATGTGGGCACTCCCACCGCCTGGGCGGCGCGCTATCTCACGATGAATGGCCGGCGGCGGCTCCTCGGGTCTTTCAATCATGGGTCAATGGCCAATGCCCTCCCCCAGGCAATCGGCGCCCAGGTGAGTCATCCCGGTCGTCAAGTGGTCTCCCTTTCCGGAGACGGCGGTCTCGCGATGCTCATGGGCGATCTGCTTTCGCTTCGTCAGCTGCAGGCGCCGGTCAAGATCGTGGTGTTCAGGAATGACGCCCTCGCCTTTGTCGAGCTGGAGATGAAGGCGGCCGGCACCCTGGACTTCGCCACAGACCTTCAAAACCCGGATTTCGCAAGGATTGCCGAGGCCGCCGGTGTCCGGGGGCTGACCGCGGAGACGCCGGAACAGGTTCGCCCGATGATCACGCAGGCTTTCCAGCATGACGGACCCGCGCTCGTCGATGTCCACGTATCGCGGCAGGAGCTCTCCATGCCTCCGACGATCAGCCTCGAGCAGATGACCGGCTTCAGCCTGTTCATGCTCAAGGCTGTGCTGAGCGGCCGCGGCGACGAAATCATCGATCTGGCGAAGGTCAATCTCTTTCGCTAGCCACCCGTAAGGTTTCTGTACGGGCAGTAGCCGGGAGGGTTAGGTGAAGCGCACACCCGGAAGGCTCCTGACGGCGATCCTCGTGATGGCGACAGGCGCAGGCGCCCTGGCCGCGTCCACGTTCCTCATTCCCGCGGTATCGTCCACACCGCGGTCGAGCCGCGTGCTCGTCTTCACCCGCACCACCAGCTATCGGCACGCCTCGATCGAGCCTGCAGTGACGGCGTTGCAGCGGGCCGGAGCGCCGCTCGGAGTCACCGTCGAATCGAGCGAGGACGTGATGCTGTTCACCACGGAGGGTCTGGCGCCGTACGGGGCTGTCATCCTGCTCAGCACGACCGGCGAGCCCCTTGGCCCACCCGGGCGCGCGATCGATGCCCTGGTCAACTACGTGCGCCGGGGCGGCGGCCTGATCGCCATCCACGCCGCGACCGACGCGTACGCCAACGCGGACGGCTACGTCCGGCTACTGGGAGGTCATTTCGATGGCCATCCGGGAGATGTCCGGGCCGCGAGCTGTCGAAAGGAGGGCCGCCATCCGGCGGTGGCGCGCCTGCCCGCGACGTTCGAGGTTCGCGATGAGTTCTACGTCTTTCGAAGCTTCCGGCCGGACAACCAAGTGGTCGTCCGGTGCCTGGCCGTTGACGGTCGGACGACGATCCCCGTGGCCTGGTACCGCGACGAGGGGGCCGGCCGGGTCTTCTACACCAACTTCGGCCACACAACCGAGACCTGGACGCAGCGGCCCCTGGTCGAGGACCACATGATTCCGGCCCTCCTCTGGGCGCTCGGACGGTGATGGGCCGGCGAGGGTCTGTAGCTGATGTCCTCGCGATCGAGGCTTCGTGTAGCTGGCCACCTGCTGGGCGTGAGCGGCTCACTTCAGCCGGGGATCGAGGACATCCCGCAGCGCGTTGCCGAGCAGGTTCAACCCGAGCACCGTGACGAGGATCGCGAGTCCCGGGAAGTTGACGAGCCACGGAGCCCGCACGAGGTAGACGCGCGCGCTGGTGAGCAGCGCTCCCCACTCGGGCAGCGGCGGCTGGGCGCCCAGCCCGAGGAACGACAGGCCGGCCGACACCAGAAGCGCTTCCGGGAACTGGAGCGTTGCCAGGACGATGAGCGTCGGGGCGACGTTCTGCAGCACGTGGCGGGTCGACACGCGCAGCGGGGGCGCGCCGAGCGCGCGGGCGGCGAGGACGAACTCGCTCGCGCGGAGCTGCAGCACGCCGGCGCGGACGACCCGAACGAAGACGGGTACGCGGCGGATCCCGATGGCGATCATCGCGTTCTCGAGGCTCGGTCCGAGCGTGGCGACGATGGCCAGCGCCAGGAGGAACCCGGGGAAGGCGAGCATCACGTCCACCAGGCCGCTGATCGCAAGATCGACCTTGCGGCTGCCGAGGCCGGCAGCCAAGCCCAGCGCGGTGCCGACGAGCCCGCCGATGGCCACGCTGATCAAGCCAACGCGGAGGCTGATCCGGCTCCCGTGGATGATCCGGGCGAGCAGGTCGCGGCCGAACTCGTCGGTCCCGAGGAGGTGCTGCGCCGACGGCGGACGCAGGCGCTGGCCGATCGTCATGCGGTAAGGATCCACCGGGTAAAGCACCGGCCCGAGCGCCGCCACCCCCAGCAGCAGGAGGGCGATCGTCCCGCCCACCCGGCCCGACCAGGAGGCGCCGAGGCGCGCGAGCGCCGACCACCACCCGGCGGCGCGGGGCCCGTTCATCCCGAAGCCGTCCGCGGGTCGAGCCACCCGCACAGGAGGTCGACGGCCGCGTTGATCACGACGTAGGTGACCGCGACGGTCACGACCACGCCCTGGATCAGCGGGAAGTCGCGCGTCTGGATGGCGATGACCGCCAGTTCCCCCACACCATGCCACGCGAAGACCACCTCGACGATGAAGGCGCCGGAGAGCATGAACCCGAACTGGAGCCCGATCACTGAGAGCACCGGGCTCAGGGCGGCGCGTAGCGCGTGTTTGGCGACGACCAGATGGCCGGGCAGGCCCTTGGCCCACGCGGTGCGGATGAAGTCCTCGCCGAGCGTCTCGAGGAGGCTCGAGCGGACGAGGCGGGCGATCGCGGCCGCCGACAGGAGGCCGAGCGTGGAAGCCGGCAACACGAGGTGACGCAAGGACTCGGCGCCCATGACCGGGAGGAGCCCCCAGCGGACGCTGACCAGGCTGATGAGGAGGAGGCCGAGCCAGAAGGGCGGCATCGAGATCCCGACGATCGCCAGCGCGGTCGCCAGCGCGTCGAGGAGCCGCTCGCGCTGGAGCGCGGCGACCACTCCGAGCCCGAGGCCGAGCGTGGTGGCCAGCACCAGGCTCGCCACTGCGAGCAGTAGCGTGAGGGGATACCGGTCGCGGAGGTCGTCAGCGACTGACCGGTTGTTCTGGATCGAGCGGCCGAGGTCGCCCCTGGACAAGGCCGCCTACGTACTCCCCGTACTGGACGGCCAGCGGGCGGTCCCATCCTAGTTCCCGCCGCACGCGCTCGATCGTTGCGCGGTCGGCCGACTGGCCCATGAACATGATCTCCACAGGATCGCCTGGTACCAGGACTCGCATGGAAAAGACGAGCAGGGTGATGACCGGGACGATCGCGAGGACGGTCAGGAGCCGGCGGACTACGAAGAGTCCCACGGCGGCCCCGCCCCTACGGCCCCTGCCGGGGGGCCGCGCAGACGGACGTCTTGGGGCTCGGCGGGGGCGTCATCGCGCCTCCGGCCCCAGGCGGCCCGCCCGGCCCGGAGGGGACGCCGTCGATGCGCTAGGCGGTCGGCTCAGCGCTTGAGCCAGACGTCGTAGTACATGGGTGTCCCCGCCCCGTCGTACTTGAAGCCCTGCACCTCGCGGCGCGCGGCGATCATGAAGTCGTCGCTGAAGAGGGGCACGATCGCCGCGTCCTCCAGCACGATCTTCTGGATCTCCTGGAGCAGCGCGATCCGCCGGTCAATGTCCATCGTCCCGTCGGCCTGGTCGAGCAGCGGATCGAGCTTCGGATTCCCGTAGTGGTTCCACCGGCCGGGGCTCTTCACCAGGCGCGTCAGCCCGTTAGGGTCCGGGAAGGTCATCCGCATGAGGTCGAAGTCATGCTTGCCCTCGGGCAACTTCGCGAGGAAGGCGCCGGCGTCGGTCTGAGTAAGCTCGCACTCGACCCCGGCCGCCTGGAGCTGGGCCTGGATGACCTGAGCCGCCCGCGAGATCTGGGGCGCGACCCACGTGGTCAGCGTGATCCGGATCAGCTTGCCCGCGCCGTCGCGCAGCTTGCCGTCGGCGCCCTTCGTGTAGCCGGCCTCCTTGAAGAGCGCTGCGGCCTTCGCCTCGTCCCGGCGGTAGCCGTGCTGGCGGCCGACCTCGGCGGAGAAGCCGGCGACGCCCAGGGGGAGCGGTGCCTGGATCACGGTGCCGTAAAGGTAGGAGGCGTCGAGGACCTCCTTGGAGTCTACCGAGTAGGCGATCGCCTTCCGGAGGGCGAGCTTGTCGAAGGGCGGCTTCTTGGTGTTGAACTCCAGGAAGATGTAGGAGACACCCTTGGGGCGGCGAATCAACTGGAGCCGCGGGTCCTTCTCGATGCGGGGCACCTCCTCGAAGGGCGCCCACGACATGTGGAGTTGGCCGGTTTCGAGGGCGGCCATCCGCGTCCCTTCCTCCTTGACGATGGAGATCTGCCACTCGTCGGGGTACGGCGCGCCCTTGTTCTCCACGTCCCCGCGCAGGTTCCGGTAGCCCGCGTTTCGCGCGAAGAGGAGCGTGCTTCCCGCCTTCCAGTCCTTCAGGGTGTAGGGACCGGAGCCAACCGGCCGCCGCCCGAACTCGTCGCCAGCCTTCTCCGCGGCAGCCTTCGAGACGATGCCGAGGTACGAGGAGTCGAGCGCGGTGTAGAGCGCCGCGAAGGGCCGCTGGAACGTCAGGCGTACGCTGCTGCCGCCGACCACCTCGATCTTCTGGACGGGGCCGAGGTCGGCGTTCCGTTTCGAAAGCTTCAAGTAGCGGTCCAGAGAGTAGCGCACCGCCTCGGCGTCCAGCGGTGTCCCGTCCGTGAACGAGACACCCTTCCGGATGACGAAGGTGACCTCTTGGCCGTCCTTGTCGACCGACCACGATTCGGCGAGCCACGGCTTCGGTCGGCCGCTCGCGTCGACGTAGACGAGGCGATCGTAGAGCAGCCCGAGCACGTACTGCGAGACGAGGAGGTTCGCCCGCGCGGGATCGAGGCTGTCGGGCTCCGAGATCAGGGAGTCGAGGACTCGCCCTCCCCGGGCCGGCGGCTCCTGGGCCAGGACGCGCTGCGGCCCGGAGATCGAGAGGATCGGTCCCGCGATGAGACCGAGCAGGACGAAGCCGAGCGCGGTGCGGCGGATCACCCCGGAGCGCGAAGCCTTCCAGCACACCATGCATTCCACGTCAGCCTCTCCTTCCCTCCCTAAGGGACACGTCTGCGATGGCCGTCTTCCAACTCCGGTGGCGACGGGCCGTCACCAGCCGATGGCGTACGCCGGGATGATCGTCGCGATCTCTCCGCGCGGGTCGGCACCTCCGCTGAGGCAACCACGCGCCTCGTCCACCACGATGGCGAGCACGTACCCTTCCGCCCAGTCGGGCCGGAGCTCGAGTTGATGACCGCGGGCCTGAAGGTCCCGCCGCACCGCGTACGGGATGCGCGCCTCGATGCGCAGGTGACCCGGCCGGGCGGCGTGGGGGTAGAAGCTGTTGGGCGCGTGCTGGGTCGAGATCCGCGGGGCTTCGAGGGCGTCCTGAACGGGCATGTCGAAGACGGCGAGGTTCAGGAATGCCTGGAGGTTCCACTGGTCCTGGTTGTCGCCGCCCATCGTTCCCAGAACCATCCGGGGGCGTCCACCCGCGGTCACGAGCGTCGGCGTCAGCGTGGTGCGCGGTTGCTTCCCTGGGGCGACCACGTTCGCGTGCGCCGGATCAAGCGAGAACGTCTGGCATCGGGACGAGAGCGGAAAGCCGAGTGCCGGCACGAGGGGGGAGGCGCCGAGCCACGCGCCGCTGGCGGTGGCGCTTACCATGTTGCGCTCCCGGTCCACGACGTTGACGTGGACGGTGCCGTGTCCGGGCGGTCCCGCGAGGGGCATGGGGCCCTCGAGCAGCGGGCGGAGCCGGTGGGGGTCGCCTGGGCGCAGATCGAGGGACGCCCGCGTCGGGTCGATGAGTGTCCGCCGGCCGGCGGCGTACGCCTCGGAGAGCAGGGCGTCGAGTGGCACGTCCACCCAGCGCGGATCGCCGTAGTACCGCTCGCGGTCGGCGAATGCCAGCTTGAGGGCCTCGATCACCCAGTGGAGGTAGTCGGCCGAGTTGTGGCCAGCGGCATGGAGGGAAACCGGATCGAGGAGGGCCAGCGCTTGGAGGAAGAGCGGCCCGTTGGTCCAGGTCGGACACTTCCAGACGGTGAGGCCGGCATAGTCCTGGCTGACGGCGGTCTCGGGCCGCGCGGCGTACGCCTCGACGTCCGCCTTGTCGAGGACGCCTCCGTGGTCCCGCGCGAAGCGCTCGATCACCCCCGCCGGCTCGCCGCGGTAGAAGGCATCACGCGCGGCGGCGAGCCCCGCCGCCCGGTCACCCCGGCCCTGCCGTTCGGCGTCCACGAGGAGATCGAGCGTGTCGGCCAGCGCCGGGTTCGCGAAGAGCGCCCCGACCTCCGGCAGACGACCGCCGGGCAGGTAGAGTGCCGCCGAGGTCGGCCAGCCGCGGAGGCGGTCCAGGTGCGCTGCGATGCACAGGTGCTCCCCCGGGCCGCGGAGGCCGGGGTGCATCGGGAAGCCCCGGCGCGCCAGATCCTGCGCCGCGGCAGCGACCGGGGCGAGCGGGCGCGTACCCCACCGCTCGAGTGCGGTCAGCAGCGCGTGCGGAGTCGCGGGCACGCTCCAGGCGAGCGGGTGGTCGGTCGGGAGTCCGATGGTCAGGCCGGCGGCGCGGCACCGCTCGAGGGTGAGCCCGCGGGGCGCGACGGTGTGGCCGTTCATCGTGGACACTTGGCCCGTAGGGGCGTCGTGGACGAGCATCACTACTTCGCCGCCCAGGCTCAGCATGTGCGGGTTCAGCACGCACTCGGCAAGGATCGCAGCGACGGCTGCGTCCATCGCGTTACCGCCGTCGCGGAGAACGGCGGCACCGGCCTCCGCGGAGAGGTAGTGCTCCGTCGTGATCAGCCAGTCGCGGGCGAGGAGCGTCGGGCGAAACGGCATGTCAGGGCCTCACGGAATGGTGGCGGCCAGTGGCCAGCGATCGGCCCACGGCGCCGCCGCTTCGAACGCCGCCGCGGCGCCCAGCAGCCGGGCGTCGTCGAGCCGTCGACCCACGAACTGGAGCCCGATGGGCAAGCCGCTGGCGGTCCAGCCGGCCGGGACGACGATCGCCGGCAGGCCGGCGACGTTGAACGGATAGGTGAATGCGATCCAGCCGCGGGCGCCGACGGGCCGCCCGTCGATCTCGAGCGGCGGTGACTGGCCGACAGGGAACGGCGGCACCGCCACCGCGGGGGTCGCCAAGATGTCGTGGCGCGCGAAGAAGCCATCGAGTTGCGCCCAGAGCGCATGGCGACGGACGGCCGCGCGCGCGACCTCTACGGCGGTCATCCGGCGGCCGGCGTCGATCAGTGCGACGAGGCTCGGATCCATGCGGGCGCGCTCCCGATCGAGATCGTCACCGACGGCCGCGGCAAGCCCCGGGTACCGGAACGCGTTGGCCACCTCGGCGGGATCGTCGAAGCCCGGATCCTCCTCCTCCACGGTCCAGGCGAGCGCGGTCAGCCCGCGCACGACGGCGCCCGTCACCCGTAGGACCTCGGGATCGACGACCGCATAGCCTAGCCGCGGGCTCCAGGCGACGCGCAGCCGCGTCGGCGGCTGCGCGAGCGCGTGGGTGTAGTCCGCCGGCTCCACCGGCAGGGACCAGCCGTCCCGGTCGTCGCGGCCGGCGGTAGCCGAAAGGAACAGCGCCGCGTCCTCCACCGTGCGGCAGAGCGGCCCCAGGTGCGTGAGCACCTCGGCGACGCCCACGGGAACGCGCGGGATCAACCCGAACGTGGGCTTGAGACCGACGATGCCGCAGTAGCTCGCCGGGATGCGGATTGACCCGCCTTCGTCCGTGCCCACGGCCAGCGGCCCCATCCCGGTCGCCACCGCGACCGCCGCGCCTCCGCTCGATCCCCCGCAGGTGTGGCCAAGCGCCCACGGGTTCCGGGTGACGCCGAACAGCGCGCTCTCCGTCACCCCCTTGTGGGCCATCTCGGGAGTCGTCGTCTTGCCGACGAGGATCGCGCCAGCGGCCCTGAGGCGCGCGACCACGAGCGCGTCCTCGGCCGGCGGCATCCGATCGGCGAAGCGCGCCGCGCCCATCGTGGTCCGGACGCCCGCGGTGTCCAGCGTGTCCTTGACCGAGAAAGGCACGCCGTGGAGCCGCCCGAGCGGCTCTCCGCGCATCACCGCGTGCTCGGCCCGGCGCGCATTCGCGCGCGCCGCCTCCGCCGTCACCGCGCAGAAGGCGTTCAGTCGGCCGTTCAGGCTCTCGATCCGGGCCAGGAGCTCCTCGACGACCTCGACCGGCGACAGTGCCTTGCGCGCGATCGCATCCGCCAGCCGCGCTGCTGACCACGTCCACGGCGCTGCCTGTCCCGCGTGTTCCACCGTGTCGACGTTCCCGAGCGATTTTCGGGGGTGCTCGGGGGCCTGTCAAGGCGTCGGCCCCCAGGCTGTCGGCCGCCAGGCTCGTGGCGACGGATCTCGCGGCCTGACGCACGGCCTGGACTCTGCCGCTCCGCACGCCGTTTCCGGGGGTCGAACCTGGCCGCCGATCCCAAGCGGATAAGCTCCAAGTGCCGATCCTCGGTCCCTGAAAGACGCTAGCTCGGGTGATTCGTTTCACTGATACCCGAGTCCTGTCCTTTGCCGAAACCCCGTCCGGCGGGGCAGCGGTTGATCTTTCTCGTCTGAGAAGTGGGGATCTCCTCGATCCCCGGCTCGCTCCTGCGCCCGCCCCGGCCGGCCGGGACGTCTGGCGGAGATCCTCTTTGCGCTCTGGCGGGACGGGGCTCTCTATGACGTGACAAAGTGCTGCTCCCGCCATGACGCCGGACCGCGCGAACCCCTCCACCGCTGTGCTAGGCTCCGGAACGATGGCGAGTCGCTACGCCCCCATCGGAGAATACGGCGTCATCGGTGACCTCTACACCGTCGCCCTGGTGGGCATGGACGGATCGATCGACTTCCTCTGCCTGCCTCACTTCGACTCGCCGTCGGTCTTCGCCGCCCTCGTCGACGCGGAGCGTGGCGGACGCTTCCAGATCGCGCCGCTCCTCGAGGGCGCCGCGCGCAAGCAGCTCTATCTCCCCGACACCAACGTGCTCCTGACGCGGTTCCTCGATGCCTCCGGCGTCGCCGAGCTGTCCGACTTCATGCCCGTGGAGGACGCGGGGCAGGCGCACACCCTGGTGCGGCGGGCGAAGACGGTCCGGGGCGATGTGCGCTTCCAGATGCGCTGCGATCCGCGCTTCGACTATGCACGCGCCACCCACACGGTCGAGCGTCGGAGCGACACCGAGGTCCTCTTCCACGGGCGCTCCGGCGACGGCGAGCTGGTGCTGCGCCTCCGATCGTCGGTCCCGATGCGTCTCGAGAATGGCGCGGCCCTGGCCGAGTTCACGCTGGGCGCCGACACCTCCGCCTGGTTCGTCCTCGAGGTGGTGCTCGTGCAGGCGCCGTCGCCCTCCGAGCGGCCCGACTATCAGAGTGACGCCTTCAAGCAGACGGTGAACTTCTGGCGCCACTGGGTTGCGCGCAGCACCTACAGGGGCCGTTGGCGCGAGATCGTGAACCGCTCGGCGCTGACGCTGAAGCTGCTCACCTCGCGGGAGCACGGGTCGATCGTCGCCGCGCCGACCTTCGGTCTCCCCGAGACGATCGGGGGCGGGCGCAACTGGGACTATCGCTACACCTGGATCCGCGACTCGTCGTTCACGCTCTACGGGCTGATGCGCCTCGGCTACACGCAGGAGGCGGACGCCTTCATGCGCTGGGTGATGGCGCGCTGCCAAGAGCTCGAGCCCGACGGCTCGCTCCAGATCATGTACGGGCTCGACGGCCGTCATTTGCTGCCCGAGGAGATCCTGCCCCACCTCGAGGGCTACATGGGATCCGGCCCGGTCCGTATCGGCAACGACGCCTTCGACGACCTGCAGCTCGATGTCTACGGCGAGTTGATGGACTCGGTGTACCTGTACGACAAGTACGGTTCTCCCATCGGGTACGACGCCTGGACCAACATCGTGCGACTGATGGACTGGGTCTGCGCCAACTGGCGCCGGCCGGACGAGGGCATCTGGGAGGTGCGCGGCGGACGGCAGGAGTTCCTCCACTCGCGGGTGATGTGCTGGGTCGCCGTCGATCGTGCTATCCGGCTCGCTACCAAGCGCTCGTTCCCCGCCCCCCTGGCGCGCTGGTACGAGACGCGGGATGCGATCTACCAGGACGTCTTCACTCGATTCTGGGACCCGACGCGCCACGCGTTCATCCAGCACGTCGGTGCCACCACGCTCGACGCGGCGGCGCTGCTGATGCCGCTCGTCCGCTTCGTGTCCCCCACCGACCCGCGGTGGATCTCGACGCTGCGCGCCATCGAGCGCGAGCTGGTGAGCGACTCGCTGGTCTATCGCTATCGCCTGGCCGGCGGATTCTCCGACGGGCTCACGGGGGAGGAGGGCACCTTCTCGATGTGCTCCTTCTGGTACGTCGAGTGCCTCTCCCGCATGGGAGACCTGCCCCAGGCGCGGTTCTTCTTCGAGAAGATGCTCGGCTACGCCAATCACCTGGGCTTGTACGGCGAGGAGCTGGGTCCACAGGCGCAGCACCTCGGCAACTTCCCCCAGGCGTTCACGCACCTGGCGCTCATCAGCGCCGCCTTCGACCTCGACCGCCGCCTTTCCGCCGCCGGCCACGCCGGGTGATAACGACCGGCCGCCGCTCGGGGGCAAGCCGTCGGAGGCACCTATCGCGACGGTGGAAGGCTACGCCCGGCCGCATGGATCCGGAGCAACGACGCGTCGCGGGCGGCCGCGTGCCGTGGACATGGATCGCTCGAGTGGTACGGTCGAGCCGAGTGTCCTCACGCTGATCCCGCCGACGACATCGTCCCGGCGCCACAGTAGTCTAACGTGCCCGAGCCAAAGCGGGCTAGGACATGCTGCGCGTCGCCACGAGCATGCCATTGATCAAACCGAGTGGTTCGCCATAGCATGAGCAGGAGGGGAATCACGTGCGACTACGCTTGCGGAAGTCCAGGTCGAAATCTCGTGCCGAGCAGCCGACCTCCGCCGAGAGCCCCGGGAAGCGATCGGCGATCCAGATTGTCGTCACCCCGGGGTCCGGCGCCGGTCTGGCGCTGCTGACCGCCAGGCGGCTGTCGACCCTGCTCCGTCGTCAGGGGCGCGAGTCGCGACTGCGCAAGTTCCGCCAACTGGCAGCGCTCCGACGTTGGGCGGAGACGTGCGAGGCGGACTTCTCTCACCTGATCTGCGTTGGCGGTGACGCCACCATGAGCACCGCGGCCCATGCCGCGATTCGCCTCAACATCCCGTTCCTGGCGGTGCCCCAAGGCTTCGGCAACGTCTTCGCTAGCACCTTCCACTATCCTGATCGGCCGGAGGCGGTCCTCAGCCTACTCGAGCACGGACACGTGCGCCGGGTGGACGTGGGCCGCGCCCGGAAGGACGAGCTCACCGAGATCTTTCTGTCCCACCGCAGCTACGGGCTGCTCGAGCAGATCCAGAATGCGGCCGAGCACGGCCGCAAGCAGCCACGCAGTCGTCTGCTGCGCTACTTCTGGTACTACGGCGTCGCATACCAGTTCCTGTTTCGAAGGCGACTGACGGCCTTCGACGTTGTAGTGGATGGCAAGAAGATCACCGATGACGCCGTGCTCGTGACCGTCGCCAATGTCGAGACATACCGGGGCTTCCTGCCGCTCACGCCCTCGGCATCGCCGATCGACGGGCAGTTCGACGTCGCCGTGGTGCCGCGTGTGCCGAAGGCAACCCTCTTCCTCGGCCTGCTCCGGCTGCTGCTCCGGCTGCCGGGTCGCTGGCATCGCCTGGCCATCCACCGCGGTCGCCGGGTGGTGGTGACGACGCCGCGCCGCCGCGAGGAGCTGACGGTCGTGCGCGGGGCGCTGCCCCTGCTTCTCCCGGCCGACCTCATCGAGAAGCTCCGCGCACAGAGTGTCGACTCTTGACCGGAACCCCGCTGGCCGGGCGAGCCATGCGGGCGACGGCTCCGCACCAGAATCCCCGCCGCAGGTCGTAGAGCGCGGCAAGCCCGTGCAGGAGGGCCGGCCTCCGGCTCGGATCTCCGACCAGTCGAACGGGACCGCCGTCGTGCCGCTATTCCCACCGTTCCATGGCTGGGCGGAGCGGCGTGAACGCGCGGATCATCCCCGCCGCGTCCGCCATGATCGCCTCGATCCGGGCGACGTCCGACGCGGAGAGCGTCAGCCGGGTTCCCGCGAGGTTGCTGGCGACCTCGGCCGGGGTGCGGGCGCCGATCAGGGCCGTGCTGACCACCGGGTTCCGCAGCACCCAGGCGAGCGCGACCTGACTCACGGACGCGTCGAGTGGCGCGGCCACCTCCCGGCGGAGCCGGTCGACGACCGCCACGTTGCGAGGGAGGTTCTCCGGCGTGAAGATCGGCTGGCCGAACGCGATGCCCTTCGCGCGCCAGTCTGGCTCGGCAAAGCGCGTCGCGGCGGTGAACGTCCCGGTGAGGAGGCCATGGCCCAGGGGGCCGTAGCCCATCACGCCGATCCCGTGACTGGCGCAGTACGGGAACACCTCACGCTCCATCCGGCGGTCGAGTAGATGGTAGCCGACCTGCACGACGTCGATGCGTCGGACCCGCATGCAGGCCTCCATGTGCTCCACGGTGAAGTTCGACACTCCGACGAAGCGCACCTTCCCCGCGCGAACGATCGCGTCCATGGCAAGGAACGCTTCCTCGAGAGGAGTGTCGAGGTTCGGCCAGTGGATGAGGTAGACGTCGATGACGTCGGTCTTGAGCCGGCGTAGCGACAGATCCACCTCGCGCGCCAGGCTCGCAGGGCGGGTGTCGCGGCGGATGGTGGGACTGCCCGAGTCCCACGCGAGTCCGCACTTCGTGACGAGAGTCACGCGATCCCGGCGCCCGCGCAGGGCCTCGCCGACGACCTCCTCGGCGTGGCCGAACCCGTAGGCCGGCGCCGTGTCGACGCAGTTCACCCCTGCGTCGAGCGCCTGGTGGATCGCGCGGATCGCCTCCGCGTCCTCGATCGCGCCGTATCGCTCGCCGCCACTCATCGGCCAGCTCCCAAATCCGAGGACAGACACCGCGAGCCCGGTCCGCCCGAACGCGCGACTTTCCATCGAGGGCTCCTCTCCCTTCAGAGTCCACTCCACGTTCCCGCAGTATAGCGATGCCGGGGGCGGGTGGCCTTGATGGGGCCCGTCCGCGCGGGCACAGGATCGAGTCGACACCTCGCGACGACCCAGGGGGCGAGACGTCTCTCTGAGCCTCGGGCGGTGAGAGGTCCACGAGGACCCTCGGGGCCTGGACAGTGAGGTGTCCCGGAGGACCACGCCCGTTGACGGAAGGGTGAATCGGAGGCCAGTGCGAGCGCATGCCCCCCACTGCCCGGCGCTGCGCCTCGAGGCTGCCACGAGGACATAAGCAACCCGATCGTTCTCACCGGCGACTGACACTCCGCGTTCGTGAACGATCCCAAAGTGGACTTCCAGGACCCGTCGGCAAACCAGAGAAATGGGCCGAACTTGGGCATGTGAACCTCCTGGCATTGCGGTTGCGCCGTCCTTTTCCGTGAGCCCCCGGTCACTCTCGTGAAGCGGCGCTTACTACACTCCCACTTCCCAGCCGGGGTGGACGACGAAGAGTCCCAGCGGTGACACTCGCAGTGTACGCTCGCCGTAATCGGCGACTGGTTGGGCCCGCAATGCGCGGGAGGCCTGCGCTGCTAGCGTCTATCTGGCGCCGCGTCGGCCGCCGGGGTTCGGAAGCATGGCGATCCAGCGGTCGGAGCGTCACACCCAGTGCTCCACGTGTCTCCGGGCGTTCACGCCATGCCCGGGCGCGTGCATGAGCATGGGTGTGCCTTGCGGCTCAGACAGCGCGAGGGTAGGATGCCGGCTGAGACTGGTTGGACCTGCGGATACGCAGCCGGCGCGCCACACGGGAGGCTCCCATGCCACAGACGCCCGCCACTACTCCTGCTCCTGCCCTCACTCGCCGGGCGTTCCTGGAGGGGGCCGCTGTCGGCGTGGGGGCTCTGGTTGGGTCGTCGCCTTCTCAAGTCCTCGCCCAGAAGGGCGGAGCGCTCCGCGTGCAGCAAGTGGCCGACATCGTCAACGTCAATCCGTATCTCAGCCGCGCCGCGGTCGACCGCGTAGTGGCCGACACGATCTTCGGAGGGCTGGCAGCGTACGACCGCGACATGCGGCCCATCCCCGAGCTTGCGGAGTCGTGGACGATTCCGGACGACCGTACCTATGTCTTCAAGCTTCGCCGGGGCGTCACGTTCCACAACGGCCGCCCGGCCACGGCCGAGGACGTCAAGTGGTCGATCGAGAAGATCTACGAGGTCGGCGCCAAGGGCCAGTGGGCCAACTACATCGCGGGGATTGCGAAGATCGACGTCCTCGACGCCGCGACGGTCAAGTTCACGATGGAGAAGCCGAACGCGGTGCTCCTGAACGGCCTGCCGGTGGCGGCGATCATTCCGCGGGAGAGCTACGAGACGATCGACACCAACCCGGTTGGGCTTGGCCCGTATCGCTTCGTCGAGCGCATCCCCGGGCAGTATCTCCGGGTGGCCAAGTCGGAGAAGTACTGGGACCAGTCGACTAACTATCCCGACCAGATCACCTTCTCCTTCGCGACCGAGGAGTCCACGCAGGTTGCGAACCTGCAGTCGGGCATCGTCGACATGCACGGCTGGCTGCCGATCTCGCGCGTGGCCGAGCTTCGGCAGAACCCCCGCTTCCGCCTGCATGACACCGGCGAGGGCACGCTCGGATGGCTCGGCGTGCTGCTCAACACGGCGCGGTCCCCCCTCGACAACAAGAAGCTCAGGCAAGCCATCGCTCATGGCATCGACAAGGCAGCCATCCACAAGAGCGTGTTCGCCGGGCTCGGTACGCCCGACAATGGCTATCTGCCCACGGGGCACTGGGCTCACGTGCCGGACGCCGAGCTCGGCGGCTATCGGTTCGACCCGGCCAGGGCCAAGGCCTTGCTCGCCGAGGCCGGTCATCCGAACGGGATCGAGCTCACTTGGTCGATCGGGACGCTGCTCCCGGAGTTCACCCGCTACGCCGAGCTCGCGCAGGCGGACCTCGCGAAGGTCGGGATCCGGATCAAGCTCCGGTCGATGGAGTGGGCGACCTACGTACAGGAGGTCACGGGCCAGCGCAATTTCGACCTGGCGTCGGACGGGTTCGGCGGCCGCGCGGACCCTGACCTGCAGCTCGGCGTCGCATTCGGCCCGACCTCGTCGGGCAACAAGATGCGATGGGCGCCATCGCGTGCCGCGGAGCTGTTCGAGCTGGGGCGTGGCACCACGAACCAGGCCCGGCGCAAGCAGCACTACACGGAGCTCCAGAGGCTCCTCGTCGACGACGTGCCGGCGATTCGCATCTGTAGCTTTCCGACCGTGTGGGGAGCCGTGCCGAAGGTCACCGGCATCCAGGTCAACGCCGAGGGCCGCATCCGGTGGCACAAGCTCAGCGTGTCCGCCTGAGCTGAGATCGCCAGCGAGCGACGCGGAGGCGTCCGGCGCCGCGAGGCAAGCGCCCGCAGCGCCCGCCGTTGGCCTCCACATCGGGGCGAGCGCCTGTCGCCACCTCTGGTGATCCGTGCGCGACTACGTCATCGGCCGCTTGCTGCAGATGCTGCTCGTCATCTGGATCATGTCGGTGATCGTCTTCGCGATCATCCGGATGATCCCCGGGGACCCCGCTATCGTGATGCTCGGGCCAGAGGGCGCGAGCCCGGAGGCCATCCGCGCCCTTCGTCAGGATCTCGGCCTCGGGGAGCCCCTGGCGGTCCAGTACATCCTCTGGCTTCGACGCGTAGTGCAAGGTGACCTCGGGAAGTCCTTCATGAGCAAGATGCCCGTCGACTTCCTGATCCGGAAGTCGCTTCCGGCGACACTCCACCTGGCCGCCTTCGCCCTCGTGATCGCCCTGCTCGTCAGTCTGCCGGCGGGCATCCTGGCGGCGGTCCGCCCGCACTCGTGGGTCGATCACCTCTGCACCGCCTTCGCGGTGGCCGGGGTCGCCATGCCTGGATTCTGGCTCGCCATCATGCTGGTGCTCGCGTTCGCGATCCGGAACGAATGGTTCCCCACCTCGGGGTACGTGCCGCTGACGGTCGACGCGCTGGCGAGCATCCGCAGCGTCGCGCTGCCGGCCCTGGCGCTCGGCGTGGCCCTGGCTGCCGCCCTGGCGCGCTTCCTCCGGACCGGAATGCTTGACGCCCTGGCGCACGACTACGTGCGGACGGCCCGGGCGAAGGGCTTGCGCGAGCGCGTGGTCATCGGCCGGCATGCTGTCCGGAACGCGCTGCTCTCCGTGGTGACGGTCCTGGGGCTCCAGGTTGGTCAGCTCATCGGCGGCAGCATTGTCATCGAGCAGGTGTTCAACTGGCCGGGCATGGGCCGCTTGCTCCTCTCCGCGATCCAGTTCCGAGACTACGCGATCGTCCAGGCGGTGGTCCTTCTCATCGCGACGGCCTACGTGGTCATCAACTTCGTCGTGGATCTCGCGTACGTAGCTCTGGATCCTCGGATCCGCTACACAGGTGATCGCCCATGAGCCCCGCGCGACGGGTCGCGACCGAGCGAGACCGACCCGAGATGGTTCGCTTTGCGGCGGCGTTTCTCCGGAACCGCCCGGCGTGGTTTGGCGTCGCGGTGATCACGGCCCTCATGACCTTGGCAGTTGGCGCTTCGGTCCTGGCACCTTATCCGCCGCTCGAGCCTCATCCCGCCGATCGGCTGGTGCCTCCCTCGAGCCGGTACCTCCTGGGGACCGACGATATCGGCCGCGACAACCTCAGCCGTATCATCTACGGTGCCCGCGTGTCCTTGGCCGTGGGGGTCCTCTCCATCGGCCTGGCCCTCGTCGTGGGCGTGGGGCTCGGTCTCGCCAGTGGATATCGGGGGGGCGCCGTCGACGCCATCATCTCGCGCGCGCTCGACGGGCTGCTCGCCTTCCCGGCGATCGTGCTTGCCATCGCGCTGATGGCCGTCTTCGGGCCGTCCCTCTACAACGCGATGCTGGCGATTGGCATCATCTACATCCCGACATTCGCGCGCATCACCCGGGCGAACGTCCTTTCACTGCGCGAGCGGGAGTTCGTCGAGGCGGCCCGCGCCCTCGGGGCGCCCGACCGCTACGTGGTCTTTCGCGCGATCCTGCCGAACTGCCTGTCCGCGATCGTCGTACAGGCCTCGCTCGGCGTGGGTTACGCGATTCTCGTGGAGGCGTCCCTCTCCTTCCTCGGCCTCGGGATCCAGCCGCCGAACCCCTCCTGGGGCTCGATGCTGAGCCAAGGACGCAACTTCCTTCACCAGGCCTGGTGGTTCGCCACCTTTCCGGGACTGGCGATCTTCCTGACGGTGCTCGGATTGAACTTCCTGGGGGACGGACTGCGGGAGGCCCTGGATCCGCGCCTCCGTGTCCTCTGAGGAGATCGGCCTTCAGTGGCATCGTGGCCGTGGACATGATAGCCTCGCGCCCTCAGAGTGAGGATTGTGCAGAGGAGGAGCGCCATGGACGATTCCCGGCGAAGTGCGACTCCAGCTGTCACTGGTCATCGCATCTCCAGGCGGCAGATGCTCTCAGCCGCTGGCGGGATGTTGGGCCTCGGCGGCTCGCTCGGTCATGCTCAGCGCGCCGCGATGGCGCAGAGCACTCCGCCGACGCGCGGGGGCACGCTGGTCGCCGCCGGCGAGGCGGTCGGGGACAACTTCGGCCCGGCCGTGAGCTTTCAGGGCTGGGCGCATGTCTGGGTGGTCCAGAACGTCTTTGAATCGCTCTACACCACCCGGGACTTCAAAACGTTCATCCCGTCCCTGGCGACCAGCTACACGGTGTCCGACGACGGCCGCGTCTATACCTTCCAGTTGCGCAAGGGCGTCAAGTTCCACGACGGGACGCCGTTCAACGCCGAGGCCGTCGAGTTCAACTACATGCGCTACCTCGACAAGAACCACCCCTACTTCGAGCCGGCTGCCGTCCAGGCCACCTCCCTGGCCATGCTGCCCCAGGACGTGAAGTCCGTGAACGCGACCGACGAGCACACCGTCCAGATTGTCCGGACCAATCCGATGACGGCGTTCCTCGCCCACCTCTCCACGAGCTACGGGGGCATCATGAGCCCGACTTCGATCAAGAAACACGGCGTCCGGGACGTCGGTCGTTACCCGGTCGGCACCGGCCCGTTCGTCTTCGAGAAGGCCGAGAAGGGGAACCAGGCCTCTATCGCCGCGTTCGACGGCTACTGGGGCGGCCGACCGTATCTCGACCGGGTGGTCGTGCGCGTGATCTCGGACGAGCGGACGATGACGGCCAGCCTGCTGTCGGGAGAGGTCGACCTGACCCCCTTCATCGACTACAAGGACCTGGCCTCCTTCCGGATGAACCCGAACCTGAGGGTCCACACCGTTCCCGCGGCCTCGACCGGGTACATGGCCGTCAACCAGTTGCATCCGGCCATGAAGGACCTGCGTGTCCGGCGAGCCGTTTGTCACGCCGTCGACAAGCAGAAGATCATCGATGTCATCTTCCACGGCGAGGCCGACCTGGGTGCCGGGTTCGTGCCCCTGTCGGTTTGGGGGTACGCGCCCGAGCTGAAGGACTACTACAAGCACGATCCCCAGCGGGCGAAGGACTTGCTCAAGGAAGCCGGCGGCCCGCCGCCGCAGTTCTCCCTGTACACGCAGGACTCGGGCTTCTGGCCGCGCCTGGCCGAGCTGATGCAGGCCGACCTGACGGCGGTCGGCTTCAAGGTCCCGATCGAGAAGATCAACTCGGCCAAGTTCTACGGCCTGGTCACCGAGGGCAAGCACGCCCTGTACATTGGCGACATGGGCTTCAACGTTCCCGAACCCCAGGAGCAGTTCTTCGGCCAGCTGGGCTGCGACAATCCCCGCCACCGGCGCTGGGGTTACTGTGACAAGAAGTGGGACGATCTGCTGGCCCAGCAGGCGGCGGAAAGGAACCAGGACAAGCGCCGGCAGACGGTGTTCGTGCTGCAGAAGATGCTGCTCGATGCCGTCACCCACGTGGCGAACTACTACAACCGGTTCTCCACAGTCACGAACAAGAGGGTCGAGGGATTCGTGCCGATGCCGGTCCGCAACATGTACTTCCACAAGGTCCACCTGACCAAGATCTAGAGCGCCGGGCGGGTCGGGCGTGAAAGGGGCAAGCGATCGCCGGCCCCTCACCTGGGCCCTTCCGCCGGAAGCTTCTCCGCCGGTCGGGACGACCAGGTGAGTCCCGTGCCGGACCGTCCCCGCCCCGCCGTGCGCGGCAATTCTCTTGCCCGACGGCTAGGACATCAGGCCCGTCGGCTGCCGCGCAATCCCGCCGCGGCGGTTGGAGGCCTGATGTTCCTGCTGATCGTCCTGGGGGGGATCTTGGGCCCACGGCTTGCGCTGTACGATCCCATCGCCCAGGACACGCCGCATCGGCTCCAGGGCATCTCGGCCGCCCACTGGCTCGGTACCGACGACTTCGGCCGGGACATCTTCACCCGCCTACTGTGGGGTGCACGGACCGTCTTGCTCGTGGCGTTCGCGTCCATCGGATTCGCCCTGGCGGTGGGGACCCTGCTCGGCATCCTGGCCGGGTACCGCGGCGGTCATCTGGACAGCCTGGTCATGCGCACAATGGACATCATGCTCTCGTTTCCGCTGATGCTGCTCTCCATCATCATCGTGGTCGTCCTGGGTCCGGGTATCCTCAACCTGATCCTGGCCATCGGCATCTCGCAGGTGCCCCTGTTCACGCGCCTGGCCCGGTCCCTCACGCTGTCGATCCGTGTACGCGATTTCGTCCAGGCCGCCGCGGGCTTTGGCGCGACCGACGCCCGGATCCTCGCCAGGCACATCTTGCCGAACATTGCTGCGGTCCTGGTCGTCCAGGCCACGACGACGACGTCCCTCGCCATCTTGAGCGCCGCGTCCCTGAACTTCCTGGGCCTGGGCATCCAGCCGCCGGCGCCCGACTGGGGCGCGATGGTGGCGGACTTCCGGCGCTTCGTGTTCGACCGGCCAGAGCTACCGTTCTACCCCGGCGCGGCCATCGCCATCACGGTGCTGAGCCTGAACCTGCTGAGCGATGGACTGATCGAGCTGGTGGACCCGACGGCCCGCAAGAGCCTGGGCTGAGGCGGCAGGCGTGGGCCGGTACGTCGGCACCCGGCTGCTCCAGTTTCCCATCCTGCTGCTCGTCGTGTCGGCGCTGGTGTTCGTGATCCTGCGCCTGGGGCCGGGCAGCCCGGTCGATCTGGCGACCGAGTCCTCGCGGGACCCGGAGCAGATCCAGCGCATCCGCCACGAGTGGGGGCTGGACCAGCCCATGTACATCCAGTACGGCCGCTATCTGGCGGGACTGCTTCGGGGGGACTTCGGCCGCTCGTTCTTCAGCAACACGCCGGTCGCGGGAGTCATCGTCGAGCGCTTTCCGGCGACGCTGGAGCTGGCGTTCCTGAGCATGATTCTCGGGGGACTCTTCGGGATGGCCATGGGCATCCTGGCCGGGGTGAAGGAGCACACCTTCGTGGACACCCTGGCGCGAAGTCTCGCCCTGACCGGGATCTCGCTGCCGACCTTCTGGCTGGGTCTGATGGGCATCGGCCTCTTCGCGGTGAAGCTTGCCTGGCTCCCGGTGGGCGGCCGGTTCGACGCGCGCCTGCCGCTCGAGACGGTCACCCACTTCTACGTGCTCGACGGGCTTTTGACGGGCAATCCTTGGGCGAGCCTGGCGGCCCTCAGGCATCTCGTCATGCCGGCCACGGTGCTGGGGCTGTTCATCGCCGGCTTCATCGCCCGGATCACCCGCGCGGCGGTGCTGGAAGCGATGCGACAGGAGTACGTCCGCACGGCCCGGGCGAAGGGCCTGCGGGAGCGCGCCGTCGTGGTGCGTCACGGGGTCCGCAACGCGCTGCTGCCCATCGTGACCATCATGGGGCTCCAGTTCGGGAACCTGCTCGGGGGCGCGGCGGTGACCGAGACCGTCTTCGCCTATCCCGGCCTGGGCAAACTGATGGTCGATGCCATCTACGTCCACGACTTTCCCCAGGTGCAGGCCAGTGTGCTCCTCTTGGCGGTGACGTACGTGGCGGTGAACCTGGTTGTGGACGTCCTCTACGTCTTCATCGATCCGCGGATCGGGTACGCCCGCGGCTGAGGAGGCGGTCGCTCGCGGACAGGGACTGACCGGGGCGGTCGCTCGCTTCGGCGTCCGCGCAGTGCCTCGAGAGCTCCGGTGCGCGCTGACGATGGCAGCGGAGCTCGGGGTCTCCGACACCTTCGCCCAGGCTGCCTGGATGCGTGGACCGACGCCGCGCGCGAAGCTCAACGAGCAGGAGCGCGTGCGCTGGCAGGCGTCTGAGCTGGCAGGCGCCTGATAGAGGAACGCCTCCTCTGTCGACCGCGACTTCTCTTCCTCTGGCCTTGACACCTCGCGCGGAAAGATGGTCTATTCCTCCTGCGCTCGAGTTGCATTTCTGCCCCGGCGCAGGCAGCCGGGACGGAGCAGAACGGGCTGCGTCGCTCTGGCTGCGTGTGGCACGATGGCGACCGCCTCGGGACTCGGGAGAGGGCTCGCGGGACACAGCGGCAACCTGCAATCACCGCGATTTGGCGGCCTGGCCTTCCGGGCGAGACCGCGTTGGCAGGGCGCAACCAGACCTTGGGAAGGAGAGGATCACATGGGAAGACAGGCTCCCATCCGTCGCGCCTCGGGATGGGCTCGAATTGGCTGCCTCGCGCTCCTCGGCGCTTTCGCGTGCCTTGGCTCGACCGGAGTGGCCAATGCAGAGAGCGCTGCCCAGAGGGCGGTGGACGCGGCGAAGAAGATCTGCGCCGGCAAGACCATCACCATCGTGTGGGAGGCGGGACTTCAATCGCTGGACCCCCTGAACTTCTCCGGGCCGAAGTGGGAGCAGGCGACGGGCTGCAAGGTCAAGGTGGTCGAGGTTCCAACCGCGGAGATGTTCACCAAGATCATGCAAGAGTATCGAGCGAACACGGGCGCCTATGACGCCCTCAACGTCATCCCGGCGTGGATGCCAGACCTGGTTCAGGCGGGTGCCCTGGAGCAGCTCGACCCCTACGTCGACCGGTACGCCTTCCGTCAGGAGCTGCAGCAGATCGCTCCGACGTACCGCGACAACCAGATGATGGTGAACGGCAAGATTTACGGCTTTCCCGACGATGGCGACGTGTTCCTGCTGTACTACCGCAAGGACATCTTCGCTCGGGACCAGCTGAAGAAGGAGTTCAAGGCGAAGTACAACTACGATCTCGCCCCGCCCAAGACGTGGAAGCAGTTCGACGAGATCGGCGCTTTCCTCACCGAGAAGCTGAAGGGCGAAGGGATCTATGGCGCCTGCTTCTTTCGCGAGGCGCCGTACACCATGTTCATGTTCGAGGAGCGCTTCCGCGTCGAGGGAGGCAAGTTCTTCGATCCGGGCACCATGAAGGCCACCGTCAACAGCCCGATCGGGGTGAAGGTCTTCAGCGAGATGCGCAACGAGAACCGCTTCATGCCCCCGGGCGTCGAGAAGTTCGGGTTCGTGGAGAATCTGGCCGTGTTCCTCAAGGGGCAGAGCGCGATGACGATTTCGTGGCCGCCCTATGGGCGCTTTTCCGCCGGTTACCTGGCCAGCGAGAAGGCGCTTGACTGGGTGCCCAAGTCACAGATCGCCGGCAAGGTGGGCTACGCCCTGCCGCCCGGCGGACATCCCGAGCTGGCCGCCGGATTCGCGCTCTCGGTCGCGTCGACCAGCAAGCAGAAGGAGCAGGCCTACCTGTTCATTCAGTGGCTGAACAGCGAGGAGATCTCCAACCAGCGCGTGCAACTGCCGTACGCGCTCCGGGACCCGTTCCGTGAGTCTCACTACGTGAACAAGGAGTATCTGGCCAAGTGGCCCGATGCGAAGCACTACCTGGCGGCCCTCAAGGACGCCTCCAAGACCGGCCTGCTCGACCTCTCACTCATCCAGACCGACAAGTACGAGGAGGCCCTGCGCCAGGGCATCAGCCGGCTGTGGGCGGGCGAGGACCCCAAGAAGATCCTCGACGACGTGGCCGCGCAGTGGGATCAGATCACGCAGCAGGTGGGTGTCGAGAAGCAAAAGGCCGTGTACGGGGCGTGGGCGGCCAAGTCCGGAGCGTATCCGAAGTAGCCATATCCGAGCGGGGTCCGGCGAAGAGCCGGACCCCGGCAGCCGGATCGCCCACCGCCAGCCGGTTGCGCTGACGAATCGATTCCTGGCCGCGGCCGACACGATGAGCCGTCAAATCCCCGTGACCCAGCGGCTCTCCGCGCCCACCCGTGCCACCGCGCAGCCTCGCCGCGTCGGCGAGCGCCGTTTCAAGTATCTCCTGGTGGCGCCCTCGATAGTGGTGCTCCTGCTGATCGGGGTGTTCCCCCTCGTCTATCTCCTGGTGGTGAGCTTCCAGGGCATTACCATGACCGAGACCGACACCGGCTTCGTCGGCCTACGCAACTACTCGATGCTGTTCCAGGATTCGCGCCTCTGGCAGGCGCTGCTGCACACCGTGATCTTCACGGCGATCGCTCTGCCGATCGAGCTGATCCTGGGGCTCCTGCTGGCCCAGCTGTTCCTGGATCAGTTGCCGGGCCGCCCGATCTTCATCGCGCTGCTCGTGCTGCCGGTGGTGGTCTCGCCGATCGTGTCGGGTGCCACCTGGTCGTTGATGTTCGATCACCGCTTCGGCCCGATCAATCAGATCATCGGCTGGATCGCGGGGCGCGAGACGATTCTCCTGTGGACGATCAATCCCGATCTCGTGTACCCTGCGATCATTGCGGCGGAAGTGTGGCAGTGGACGCCCTTCATGTTCCTGTTGTTGCTGGCGGCGCTCGCCAACGTCGATGCCTCGCAGCTCGAGGCCGCCGCCATCGACGGCGCCGGCTACTGGCGGATGTTCCTGCGCATCGTGCTCCCCGCGATCTGGCCGGTGATGGCGATCGCGATCCTGATTCGCGGGCTGGATCTGTTCCGGCTGTTCGACGTCATCTGGGCGCTGACCAAGGGCGGGCCGGGGACCCGCACCGAGACCATCTCGACCTTCACGTACGTGAAGGGGTTCCAGCAGTTCGAGACGAGCTACACGGCGGCGGTCGCGCTGCTCATCATCGCGCTCCTGTCGGTGGCCGTGTTCGTGGCCCTCAAGCGCGTGGAGTTGTCGCGATGACCACGCCCGGTGGGCGCCGCCGTCGGCGCGTGGCCGTGCGCCTTGCCGCCGCCGTCGGCGTCACGATCGTCTTCCTGTTTCCGATCTACTGGCTGTTCATGATGTCGTTCAAGACGGCCGAGGAGATCTATTCGTATCCCCCGAAGTGGTATCCGGGCCGGTTCGGTCTCCACAACTACGCGGTACTCTTCAAGGACGGCGATGCCGCCACGGTGTGGCACAGCCTGGTGATTGCCGGGGCCAGCACGGTGCCCGCCATGTTCCTGGGCACGATCTGTGCGTACAGCCTGGCGCGCTTCCGGACCGGCGGTGAGCATCTGGGCAACTGGATCATGTCCCAGCGCATGGTGCCGCCGATCACGGTCGTCTTTCCGATCTTCCTGCTGTACGTGTGGCTGCGCTGGGTCGACACGTATCTCGGGATCATTCTCCTGTACACGGCGTTCAATCTCCCCTATGTCATCTGGATGATGCGCGGCTACATCATGGACATCCCCCGGGCTCTGGAGGAAGCGGCGCTGGTCGACGGCTGCACGCGCTGGCAGGTGATCTGGAAGGTGGTAGTGCCGCTGTCGCGGGCCGGGTTGTTCGCCACCGCCATCTTCACCTTCGTGTTCGCGTGGAACGAGTTCCTGTTCGCTCTCGTGCTGACCCGCACCGAAGTGACCACGTACACCGTGCAGGTCACGCACTACTTCGGCGGTCAGTCGAACTTCTGGGCGAAGATCTCGGCCATGTCGGTGCTCGGCACGCTGCCGATCTTCGTCGTCGTCGCCTTCATGCAACGCTATCTCGTCCGCGGAATCTCGCTGGGGGCAGTGAAGGCGTGAGCCCGCGCAATCCCGAGGAGCGCTCGATGAAGGGGACCGACGCGGCTCGTGCCGTCAGGCTCTGCGGCACCACGCAACCGGACGTCCTCGGCCGCGTGCTGACGGCCGGCCCGCTGTCGGTGGAGCTCGACGGCGGCCAGCTGCGCTACCTCACCGTGAGCGGAGTCGAGGTCCTTCGCGCGGTCTCATTCCTGGTGCGCGACGAGAACTGGGGCACCTACATTCCCGTCATCAGCGGGCTCGGCGTTGACCAGCGCTCCGATGGCTTCTCCGTGAAGTATCACGCCGTGTGCAGCCGACCCGGACAGGAGATCTCGTTCGACGCGTCGATCGAAGGAAGTGCCGACGGCGGCCTCGTTTTCAAGGCCACCGCCGTGCCGGCGACTGACTTTCTCACCGCCCGGACGGGATTCGTGGTGCTGCATCCGTTGAAGGGGGTGGTCGGCCATGCCGTCGAGGTCGAGCACGTCGACGGCAGGACCCGCCAGGCGACGTTCCCGGAGCTGGTCGACCCGGTCCAGCCGTTCCTGGACATTCGCTCGCTCACGCACGAGGTCTTGCCGGGTCTCAAGGCGACGGTCCGCTTCGCGGGCGACACCTGGGAGATGGAGGACCACCGCAACTGGACTGACGCGTCGTTCAAGACGTACGTGCGGCCGCTGGCCTTGCCGTGGCCCTACACGTTGCCCGCGGGCGAGGCGGTCACGCAGTCGGTGACGGTGACGCTGAGTGGAACGGCTCGCCGGAGCGGGAGGAGCGCGGGGCGAGAGACGGTGGAAGTGAAGCTCGGCGGAGTCGCCGGCACCCTGCTGCAACCGCTCGGGCTGGGAATGCCTCCGGAAGAGATCGACCATGCGCTGGCGAACATAGACTTGCTGCGCCTCGCCGCCCCGCGGTTCCTCCAGTGTCAGTTCGACCCCCGCGCCAATCACGGACGGGAGCAGATCCAGGGCTACCGCGCACTGTGCGAGCAGACTGGAGCGCAGTGCGTGCTCGAAGTCATCGTCGCAGCGTGGAAGACTACGCGCGCGAACTGCAACGGCTCGCCGACATGATCCGGGAATCCGGCATCCGGCTTTCTGCCGTGGCAGTCTGCCCGGTCGGTGACCTCAAGTCCGTACTGCCTGGCGGCGCGCGCCCGCCGGCGCCGCCGCTCGACGCTCTCTACGCCGCGGCGCGCGAGGCGTTCCCCGGCGTCCGGCTCGGCGGCGGGATGCTCTCGTTCTTCACCGAGCTCAACCGCAAGCGCCCGCCCGCGAAGCTGCTGGACTTCGTCATGAACACGACCTGCCCGATCGTCCATGCCGCGGACGATCGCTCGGCGATGGAAACGCTGGCCGCGCTTCCCTATCAGGTGACGACCGCTCGATCGTTTCTCAACGCCACTCCGTACCGAGTCGGCCCGAGCTCGATAGGCTGCCGTGACAACCCGCACGGCGAAACGTTCACGCCGAACCCGAACAACGAGCGCGTGTGTCTGGCCAGGATGGATCCCCGCCAGCGCGGCTGTTTCGGCGCTGCCTGGACGCTCGGGTACGTCGCGACGCTCGCGCGCACCGATGTCGAGGCCATCAGTCTGGCCGCGCCCACCGGCCCGCTCGGCATCATCTATCGCAAGACCGAGTACGCGCAGCCCTGGTATGACTCGCTGACCGGCCCGGCGGTATACCCTGTCTACCATGTGGTGGCCGGCCTCACGCGCGGCACGGGGCGCACGCTAGCTGCCGCCGAGTCCTCGGACCCCGCCGGGTGGCGACCCTTGCCTACCGTGGAGAGAAGGAGACGGTCCTGTGGCTCGCGAACCTCAGTGCGGACGAGCAGGCCGTCACGCTGAGGGGGACACGGAGCCCTGTGGTCGGCAGAACGCTCGACGAGGACACCTTCGCGCAAGCAGCCTCCGATCCCCGGACGTTCCAGGCTGCTGACGCGCCGACCACGGATCCGGCCAAGCTCACGCTCAAGGCCTATGCGGTCGGGATGTTCAGGTTGAATGACTAGGACTCTCACCGTGCAC
>CAWDPM010000027.1:0-10586 GCA_963804185.1 uncultured Candidatus Rokubacteria bacterium | reverse complement strand
CAGCCGGTGATCCAGGGTTCTCCGAGCCTCCTCGAGGGAGACGGGGGCGCGGAGAACTGCGGGCAACCGTCGGAGCAGGTGCGCGGCGGTGCGGAGATCTTCGAGGGTCACGCGGCGGCGCGCCGGGACCCGCGGCGGCCCGGCGGATCGCGATGTCCGCGGTACCGGAACATCGCCCTGACGGGTGAGCCGGCGAGCTAGACGACGCGGCCGTCCGGGGCTACGGTCCTCCCATAGTCCTCGGCGACGGCGCGTGCGGTGACGTAGCCGTGGTCCAGGTCGGCCTGGAGCAACTCGAGCGGCCGCTCTCGCGGGTCGCCGTAGCCGGCGCCCCCGGCGAGGCTCAGCTCCAGGATCTGGTCGGGACGCTCCAGCGCGACCAGGCTCCCCACGCCGTAGTCCTTCACGACGGCCCCGGTCGCGTCGAGGAGCACGCCCCGCACGGCTCCCCCGGGCTTTCCGCCGAAGAGGCCCGCCGTCCGCGTCAGCACGCCGTCGGGGAAGAGGCCGGCGTACGCGGGCCGCCCGTCGTCGGCGATCTTCCGGACCCGCACGACCTGGCCGAGCCCGCCGCGGTGGCGGCCGGGCCCGCCGCTGTCCGGGAGATAGCGCTTCTCCAGGACCAGCACGGGCGTCCGCGTCTCGAAAAGCTCGACCGACGTGTTGGCCGCGCTGGTCGGCCAAAGGAGCGCGTTCTTGCCATCGCCCTGAGCGGACGCGCCCTGGCCGCCGCCCTGGAAGAGATGGTCGCTGTAGAAGCGCCCGTCGGGGCCCTGGCCGTAGAGCGTGATGGAGGCGGGGAGGCCGGTGAAGGCCTGGACCTGCTCCGGCACCGCCCCCGCCAGCGCCATGAACAGGTTCGGCGCGATGTACCAGCCGGTGCGCGTCCTGACGTTGACCGAGGCGGGCTTGGTGCAGTTGAGCATGCTGCCCTCGGGTGCCGTCACGCGGAAGGGGCGGTAGCACCCGGCGTTGCTGGGCACGCCGGGCGAGAGGATGCACTTCAGCGGGTACACGGTGTGCCCCGCCGTGTAGTTGTAGGTGCAGTTCGAGCCGCCGCGAGGCTGCTGCGCCGGGGCGTCCGGGAAGTCGACGTCGATCTCGTCGCCCCGCACCGTGACCGTGATCGGGAAACGGAGCGGGGTGCCGAGGCCGTCGTTCCAGATCTCGCTCCGGTAGACGCCGTCCGGGACGCGGGCGATGGCCTCGCGGATCGCGCGCTCCGACCGGTTCTGGATGACGGTGGCCAGCGCCGTGAGGTCGTCGAGGCCGTACTCCTCCATGAAGGCCACGAGCCGCTGGGCGCCGGTGGCGTTCGCCGAGATCAGGGCGTGCAGGTCCCCCAGGACCTGCTCGCTCTTCCGGACGTTCTCGGCGAGGAGCCGGAAGAGGTCCTCGTTGGGCGCCCCCGCGCGGTAGAGCTTCATCGGCGGGATCTGGAAGCCCTCCTCGTAGATCTCGCGCGCGCTCAGGCTGTCGCGGGTGCCCCCGATGTCGGTGACGTGGCCGATCGTCCCGAGAATCGCCACGACCCGCCCGTCCCGGAAGACCGGGGTCACGATGGCGACGTCGAAGAGATGCCCCGCGCAGATCCACGGATCGTTGGTGATCAGCACGTCCCCGGGGGCGAGCGTCTCGGCCGGGAACCGCTCCAGGATCGCCCGCACGGCGCGGGGCAGGGTGAGGTTGAAGACCGGCATGGCCCGCGGCGAGTGGGCGAGGGAGTTGCCGCGGGGATCGAGGAGCTCGCAGGCGAAGTCCTGCGCCTCGCCGATGATCAGGGAGAAGGCGGTCCGCCAGACCGTGAGCCAGCACTCCTCGACGATGTTGACGAGCCGGCTCCACATGATCTCGAGGCCCACCGGGTCGGCCTCGATGCGCGCGATGGCGCGGTCGAGCGTGAGGCCGGCCGGCACGACGGGCTCGAGCGACGTGGTGCGAGACAGCCGGATGCGGAGGTTGCCGTGGGCGTCGACCTCGAGCCGGTCCCCGGGCGGCACCACGGTGGTCGACTCCCGCTCCTCGACGACGGCCGGGCCCGCGATGGCCGTGCCAGGCGACAGCGCGTACCGATCGTAGACCGGGGTCTGGACGAACCCGCCCGCCTCCGGGAAGTAGACGGGGCGCTGGCCCTTCTGCGCGGTCCGGCCCGCCGTGACGCCGTCCTGACCGGCGACGTCGACCCTCGGCGCCGCGCCGCTTGCGAGAACGCGCCAGTTGATGGCCTGGATGACGGTGCCCGTGTACACGTGCGTGTAGAGGCGCGCGTACTCCTCGGCGAAGGCGGCCTCGATGGCGGGGAAGTCGTCGCGCCGGAGGGGGCCGGCCGGGAGCGGCACCTCGATGTCGTGGACCTGTCCGAGGAGCCGCATCTCCGCCCGCCGCGCGACGGTGACGTCGCTCGCGGGGACCCCGGCCTCCGCCAGGAGGGAGCGACCCTGGGCCTCGAGGTCGCCGAGGAGGCTATTCACCGCTACGAGGTCCAGCTCGGCGAGCACGCCCGGGAGCGAGGTGACGAACTCGAAGCTGATGGGCGCCACCAGGAACCCGAGGGCCGCGGCGGTGCCCGAGGCGGGCGGCACGATGACCTCGCCGATGCCCAGGATCCGGGCGACGCGCGCCGCGTGCGCCGGCCCCGCCCCGCCGAACGCCACCATCGCGTAGCGCCGCGGGTCGCGGCCCTTCTCCACGATGTGCACGCGCGCGGCCGCCGCCATGTTTTCGCACACGATCTCGTAGACGCCCCACGCGGTGGCGACGGGATCGAGCCCAAGCCGGCTGGCGAGCGCGCCGACGGCGGCCTCGGCGAGCGGCCGCTCGAGGCGCATGCGCCCGCCGAGGAAGAACCCGGCGTCGAGATACCCGAGAAGGAGATTCGCGTCCGTGACGGTCGGCTCCTTTCCGCCGAGCCCGTAGCAGGCCGGGCCCGGATCGGCCCCCGCGCTCCGCGGGCCGACCTTCAGGAGACCGAGCGGGTCGACGTGGGCGATGGAGCCGCCGCCTGCGCCGATCTCGATCATGTCGATGACGGGCGCCTTGATCGGGAGCCCGCTCCCGCGCTTGAAGCGATGGACCCGCGCGGCCTCCATCGACGACGCGACGTCGGGCCGTCCGCCCTGGACGAGGCACGCCTTCGCGGTCGTGCCGCCCATGTCGAAGGCGATGACGTCGTCCTGGCCGACTTGGTGGCCGAAGAAGGCCGTCACCAGCGCGCCGCCGGCGGGCCCCGACTCGAGGAGGCGGATCGGGAAGCGCCGCACGGTCGCGGGCGGCGTCATGCCGCCCGAGGACTGGATGAGATAGAAGCGGCCGGCGAAGCCGCGGTCGGCGAGGGCCGCCTCGAGCTTGGCGAGGTACCGGTCCATCAACGGCTGGACGTAGGCGTTGGCCGCCGTCGTCGCGGTCCGCTCGTACTCCCGGAGCTCCGGCACCACCTCGGAGGAGAGGGACACCGCGAGGGCCGGGAACTCGGCCCGGACCATCGCGGCCACCGCGCGCTCGTGGGCCGGGTTGCGGTAGGAGTGAAGGAAGCAGACCGCAAGCGCCTCGATCCCGGCGTCGACGAGATCGGCGACCTCGCGGCGCGCCCCGGCTAGGTCGAGCGGCGTGACCACGTGCCCGTCGCGGTCCAGGCGCTCGTCCACCTCGCGGCGGAGCGCCCGAGGCACCAGCGGATCCGGGAAGCGCAGGAAGAGGTCGTAGATGTCGTAGCGCTGCTCGGTGCCCATCTCGAGGATGTCGCGGAAGCCCCGCGTCGTGAGGAGCCCGAGGGGGCCGCCGTTCCGCTCGATGATGGCGTTGGTGACGAGGGTGGTGCCGTGAACGATGGCGCCCAGGTCGGCGAAGCGGAGACCCGCGCTCCGCAGGAGCTCCTCGAGCCCCTCGAGGGCCCCTGCCGAGGGATCCTTCGGCGTCGTGAGGCACTTGTAGAGGCGGACGCGCCCGGTCTCGCCGTCGACCAGGACGAAGTCCGTGAAGGTCCCGCCGATGTCGACACCGACGCGGTAGCGGTCAGGTGGCCGGGTCATCCGTCGCTCTCCTCGGCTCAGTTATAGCCAACCGTGACGAGGCACGCCAGTGGTGCGTGGGAGCGCGCCGGGAGGGCGGGGGCCGGCCAGGCCGGGGAAGTCCTACACACGCCCGGGTCCGGTGCGTCGATCCCGGCCCGTCCACCACGTTGCCCGGAGTGGAGAGCCCGAAGGCGCCACGGTCTCACGCCGGCGACCGAGGAGGGCTCGAGGGCGCCTCGGTCTCGCCGCCTCCCGTCGGTTTTACCGCTCCCAGACGTCGAGCGCGTCGCGGAGGGCGTCTCCCAGCAAGTTGAACCCCATCACCGCCACGAAGATGGCGAGCCCGGGCATGGTCGACATCCACCAGTGACCGGGCAGGAACGTCCGTCCGCGCGCGACCATCGCGCCCCAGTCGGGCGTGGGCTCCTGCGCCCCTACGCCCAGGAAGGCGAGTCCCGAGCCCAGCAGGATCACGAAGGACACGTCCAGCGTCGCCTTGACCACGACGGGGGAGATCACGTTCGGGAGGATCTCGCGGAACAGGATCACGCCGTCGCGCTCCCCGAGGGCGCGGGCGGCCTCGACGTACGGCTCCTCGCGCCGCGCCAGGACCTCACCGTAGACGAGCCGCGTGTACCAGGGCCACCACGTGAACGAGATGGCCAGCGCCGCGCTCCCGAGGTCGGGGCGGAAGGCCGCGGTGACGGCGAGGGCCAGCGCCAGCGGCGGCACCGCGAGGAAGATGTCGGTCACGCGCATGATCGCGGCGCTCGTCCATCGGCCGTTCCCGTAGCCCGCGGCCAGCCCGAGCGGCACGCCGGCGCCGAGCGCGATGCCGAGCACGGCGACCACGAGCGTCAGGGACACCCGCGACCCGTAGACCGTTCGGCTGAAGATGTCGCGGCCCACCTCGTCGGTGCCGAACCAATGCACGGGACCGGGCGGCTGGGCGGCGCGGTCGAAGTGGACGCTCGGGCCGGCGTCCTCCGGGAAGGGCGCGAGGAGCCCCGGCACGAGGGCGCAGCCGATCAGGACGAGGACGATCGCGGCGCCCGCCATCGACAAGGGGTTCCGAAGGAGGCGGCGGATCCACCGCGCCGGCCGCCGCGCCCGGACCCCGGCCTCGACCCCGGCGAGCTCAGTTGTAGCGGACGCGGGGATCGACATAGCCGTACAGGAAGTCCACCAGCACGTTGGCCAGCACAAAGGACAGCCCGACCACGAGCGTCACGCCCACCACCGCGTTGAAGTCCTTCGCGAGGACCGCGGCCGCACCGTAGGCGGAGAGGCCGGGCCACGAGAAGACCACCTCGACCAGGAACGCGTTCTCGATCAGCGCCCCGTAGGTCATGCCCACCAGGGTCAGGACCGACGTCAGCCCGTTCCGGAGCCCGTAGCGCCACACCAGGCGGCGGGGCGGCACGCCGTACGCCGCGTGGACGAGCATGAAGGGGCGCTTCAGGACGTCGATCATCGCCGCGCGGGTGAGGCGCGCGACCTGCGCCAACGTGGGCAGGGCCAGAGTGAGCGCCGGCAACACGAGGTGGCGGGCGGCGTCGAGGAACGCGGCGCCGTCGCCGGTCAGGGTCGCGTCGAGGAGCAGGAGCCCGGTGATCGCGCGGGGCGGGTGGGCCGCGCGGCCCACGATGGGAAAGAGACCCAGCTGGTACGCGAGCCCCACCTGGAGGAGGATGCCGACCCAGAAGCGGGGGAGCGCGACGCCCGGGACCGCCACCAGCCGGCTCAGGTTGTCGACCCAGGTATTCGGGTACATCGCCGAGAGGATCCCGAAGGGGACGCCGAGGCACACCGCGACGAGGAGGGCGACGGTCACCAGCTCGACCGTTGCCGGAAGGAAGTCGCTGATGTCGAGGCGCACGTCCCGGTAGGTGCGGATCGACTCCCCGAGGTCGCCGCGCAGGAGTCCCGCCACGTAGTGCCCGAACTGGGCGGGCAGGGGCCGGTCGACGCCGAGCTTCTCCTGGTAGGCCGCGATCTGCTGCTGCGTGGCTTCGGGCCCCAGGGCGAGCCGGACCGGGTCGCCCGGGATCACGCGCGACACCAGGAAGATCAGCACCAGCAGGCCGAGGACGGTCGGGACGACCTGGAGGAGCCGGCGGAGAAGGAACTCGCGCATGAGAGCGCGGGGGCAGCCGGGGCCACCCCCGCGCGGGCGGCGCTATTTCTTCTCGATGGTGAGGTCGTAGAAGGCGACGTCGTACCCGAGCAGGCCGACGTAGCGGTAGCCCTTGACGTAGTCCCGGAACGCGATGCGGTGGAGGGGATTCGCCACGTAGATGCTCGGGTAGTCCTGGACGACCAGCTCCTGGCTCCGCTTGTAGAGCGCGAGCTGTGCGTCGCGCTCGACGGTCGCGCGCGCCTGCTCCAGCACGCGGGTCACCTCGTCGCTCTTGTAGCGGCTGATCGTCCGGAAGCTGCCCCACGCGCTCGGGTGGTACAGCCCGTACGTGTGGCTGTCGGGGTGCGGGTACTTCAGCGTATCGAAGATCGACGCGACGTCGGGGTTGGTCTCGGCGTTCGCGGCGGCCTGGACCATCTGGGCCCACGGCGTCTCCTTCAGGTTCAGCTTGACCCCGATCGCGGCGAGGTTGGCCTGGAACAGGAGACCGACCTGCCGCCCGATCTCGTTCCCGGTCGGGAACCAGTAGTCGAACGCGAGCTGCCCCGGCTTGATGCCGGCGTCCGCCAGCTCCTTCTTCGCCTGCTCGACGTTCTGGGCGTAGGCCTGGACCTTCTCGCTGTGCCCGTAGACGCGGTTCGGGAGCGGGCCCTTCGCCTGTACCGCGCCCTTGAAGATCTGGTCGATGGCCGTCTTGTAGTCGAGAGCCAGCGCGAGGGCCTTCCGGACCCGGACGTCGGAGAGCGGCGCCCGCTGGGTGTTCAGCTCGATGTGATAGAGCTGGGCGCTCGGCGTCTCGTCGACCACGATGCCCGGCGTCTTCTTGAGCTGCTCGAAGGTTGTCGGCGTCCGCCACTGGTCGATCATGTCGGCCTGGCCGCCGAGGAGGAGCGTCCGCATGGTCGCCTCCTCCTGGACGGTGCGGTAGGTCACGCGGGTGATCTGGTTGGGCTTCCAGCCCCGCCAGTAGCCGGGAAACGCCTTCATGACGAGCGTGGTCGCGTGGTCCCACGATTCCTTCATGTAGGGCCCGGAGCCCGCCACGTTCTCCCCGAGGTACGCCTCGCCGTAGTCGCCGGCGTCACCGTACGACCCCGGCTTCTTGTTGGCGAGGACCTGATCCTTGTTGACGACGAAGAGCTGGGTCAGCGTCGAGAGGAACGGCGCGTACGGCTGGCTCAGCGTGAACACGACCGTCTGCGGCCCGACGGCACGCACCTGCTCGGCCGTGAGGATCCCGTTCCAGAGCCACGAGAAGCCCTTCTTGAGCGCGAGCATCCGCTGGAAGGAGAAGACGACGTCGTCGGCCGTCAGCTCCTTGCCGTCGTGGAAGCGGATCCCCTTCCGGATCTGGAACGTGTAGGTCTTGGCGCCGTCGGTGATCCGCCAGGACTCGGCGACGTGCGGCCCGGGCTCCATCGACCCCTCGCCGACCTTCGGGTAGAGGAGCGGGTCGTACATGTTGATGATCGCGTGATGCGAGCTCTCGTCCGTGTGCTTCGCGGGGTCGATCGTGGTGACGACCTGCCCCTCGATGTAGGTGAACGGCACCTCCTTGCCCGGGGCGCCCTGGGCGGCCGCGAGGCCGGTCCACAGGAGAGCGAGCGACGCGACGACGACGCGGGTCAGACGGGTGGTCACAGGGCACCTCCTACCGGCCTTCGGGCGTGCAGGGGATGGCTCGACGACGGGGGGAGTGTAGCACCGGCCGCGTCGGCCCGGGAAGTGCTGGTGCACGGCGGTGCGAAGCCCGGGAGGCCCCGCGTCAGGTCACTCGATGACGCGGTCCGCCCGCGGCGCCCCAGAGGAGGTTGGCCTTGGACATCCGTCGGATGAGTGTTCGGACCTCCGGGGCGACAGCCGGGCGGCCTGGTCCATTCCGGCGGCTCTTCCAGGTCCAGAAGAGCTTGAAGCCGGTCCGCTGCCATCGGAGCACGGTAGCGGGTTGGACGACGGAGATGGCATCCGTCCAGCCGGCCCACAGGCGGGACAGCAGGACCCAGAACAGGCGGTCGGATATTCGCAGCCGTGGACGCGGCACGGTGCGCTGGAGGACGACCGGTTGGTGCCGCAACGCGAGGTTCTCGAGCACGCGGGGAGCGCTGGGTCCGGACACCACGGAGGAGGCCTATGAGGATCAGAGTGATCATGCCGGCCATCATCGATCAGGCCGGCCGACCGTTCAACGTTGACGAGGCAGACGCAATAAGTAGAAGGCACAGCCAATCCACGACATATTCTCACTGCGCCTCGGCCGGAGCTCATCGACCCGGCCGCCTGACCCGCGATCGATCGCGTCCCCGCTCAGGCGCACCTGTCCCCCTTTCTGTTCACCGGGCCGGCAAGGCAGGTTCCAGGCCCCCGGCGCACATCCCCCCGATGCCGTTGCCAGGCTGGTCAGCGGCGCGCTACCTTCTGGACACGGAGGCTTTGCAGTCGGAGATAGCGTCGGCGGGCTACGGAGTCCGGTCGCTTCGAAATGACACGATCCGTCGCGGTTCTTCCGGGCACATATGCGCGGCGGCTTGAGGTCTTCAAACCGTCATGTCACTCGCGGAAGAGGACGCGGCGAAGATTGTCCTGATTCGCTCCATCGAGGAGTCCGACCGGACCTTCTTTTCCGAATCACTCCTGGTCGATGCGTTTGCCGCGGCGGGACACGTCGCTCCGGGGCTGGGCTGGGTGAGGACCCGAGCTCAATTCCTGTTCGACCATCTGTCGCCCGCTTACCTCTCGGTTCTTCAGCTGATCAGGCTACCGACGCCCTTGACCCTGCCCGTGTGCTCGATCGCCTTGGTCGTGGGCTTCGCAACCAACTTGCTCGGGTCCGCGGAGAACATCCACATCGCGCGCAACCCGGTGCTGTTGCTTGTTGCGTGGAACCTCTTCGTCTACCTGGTACTGTTTCTACTGCTCGTCACCACGCTGCAAACAAAACGCCGGGCGTCTTCGTCATCTCCGGAGCCCATGGGCGCCAAGAACCCGGCGACGTCTACTCGAGCTGCCGTACCGGAAGCGACACCCTATGTTCCCAGACTGGCGCAGGTTCTCATGCCGGGGCTCTGGCATGTGTTTCACCGCATCGCCCTGAGCGTGGGCGAAAAGAAGAAATTGGCGGACGTCGTCCGGAGATTCAGCGTCAACTGGTACGCGGTTGCCGCCCACCTGGCGCTGTCGCGGTGGGAGGTCATGCTTCATCTGGGGGCCTTGTGTCTCGCCATCGGCGCAGTGGCGGGCATGTATTTCCAGGGACTGTTCCGAGGCTATCAAGCGATCTGGAGCAGCACGTTCATCACGAGCGAGCCTGCCGTCACCGCGTTTGTCCACTTCCTCTTTGGTCCGAGTCTTCTCGTGTCCAACCTGCTCGGCCTGGGGTTGGCCGACGGAATCGACATCGGCCGTCTCCTATCCACACAGGGCGACAAGGCGGCAGCATGGATTCATCTGTTCGCGATCACGGTCGTGATCACCATCGTGGTTCCTCGGGCGGCGTTGGCCGCCTGGCGATGGCGAAGTGTCAAGCGGGGCCAACAGGACGTCCCTCTCAGGCTGGATCCCTACTATGGCGGGATCATCGAGGCCCCGGTGCGCGCGCTGATCGAGAAAGAAGTTGCCGATGAGACGAGACAGTTCTCGGAGGATGTCGCGACCTTCGTGAGTCAAAAGCTCTATGACGAACGCATCGCCCCACGATTGCGTCGATTCAGAACCGAAGGCGGGAAGGTGTCGGATTTGAAGGCCGAGATACAGTCGCTCTCGGGGGCCTTCGCGCCACAGATCGAGTCGTACGTCGCCGAAACGCGGTTACCCGAGTTGCAGAGTACCCTGTCGCAACGAGTCGGCGAGATCCTGAAGAGCCTGGGGACGGATTTCACCGTGCTTGAAGAGCCGCAAGCGGTACTCGGCGGAATGAACATCCGAACGGGCGACAATCCCGATATGGGTCTCTCGAGACAATTTACCGGTGCGATCGGGCTGTCGATCGGAACCTCCATCGCGCTTGCGGTGGCCACCGTCAGCGGTGGACTCGGCAAATACCTGGGCGTAGCGATCGTGGCCACGCTGCTGCACACGACGGGCCCCGTGGGATTCTTGATCGGCCTCATCGCCGGGGCCGTGATCGCCGCCGGCGCGTGGTGGCTGGGCAAGGAGAAGGTCGCGGAGGCGGTCGAGGGGCTCGATTTGCCCGGGGTCGTGGTGCGGACTGCGCTGTGGGAGTCGCGTTTTCAGCGCCTGGCCGACGATGGCCGAAAGAAGTGCCGAGAGTCGGTGCGCACCGAGGTCGATGAACGCCTCGAGGCACTACAGCCGAGAATATCGGCCGAGATCCTGGTGTGCGTGCGCCGTTTGTGGCAGGGATGAAGGGTTCCTGGCTCTCTGCGCTCCGCCGGGTTCCGTCGTCTCCTTCCGTGCTTCGGCTGGTTCCGGAGGATGCG
>CAWDPM010000026.1:0-496856 GCA_963804185.1 uncultured Candidatus Rokubacteria bacterium | reverse complement strand
GCTTTTCCACGACGGTGGGCGCACGCCGAACTTGGTCAGTTCGTAGGCCGCCGTCAAGCCGGCCGGGCCACCCCCGATGACGAGGAACCGACGTTCAGCGTCGCTCACGACGGGCTTCGCCCCTGAGTCGGGGTGAGTGGTCGGGGTCCCCGCTGGGTTCCCGGTCGCGCGCGAACGGTGATCCACACGAGGAGGTAGCTGAGCGCACTGTAAACATAGTAGAGGAGGTGGAGCGGGATACAGGCGAGGAGAAACCACAGGCCGTGCTGCCGGTGAAAGAACGCGTAGAGCGTCCGATTGATGACCAGCACACCGACCAGCGCGGCCGCCGCGAGGCCGAGGAACCACACCCGAAACCACGCCAGCAGGAGACATGCGCCGGCCAGGCCGACGAGCGCGGCGCTCAGACGCTGCCCCCGCTTCAGGTTCAGGTCGTCGAGCACGATCCCCTCGAGGAGGACGAGACGGGCCCACGGTATCGCGCGCCGCGTGACATCCGTGCGCACGACCGAGGCGAGGGTCCAGCGCTTCAGATGTGCACCCTGCAGCCTCTTGTCGAGGAGGATCCGGTAACCGGCGGCCCGGAGCCGATAGCCGAGCTCGATGTCCTCGATCGAGGGCTGCGGAAAGCGAACGACGTCGAACCCGCCGATCGCCTCGAACACGGCGCGGCGGATCGCGCCACAGCCGGCCCAGAACGTCGATGCGCTCGCGTGACCGTGCTGATGCACGAAGTGATGGAGCAGGTTACGGTACCGAGAGATCAGGCCCGGGTCTCGCGGATGGGCGCTATAGGAGCCGAAGACGGCGGCAAGCTCGGCATCGGCGGCAAACGCGGCCAGAACACGGTCGATGGCGTCGGCGGCGACGACGACGTCGGCGTCGACGAAGAACAGGATCTCTCCGCGGGCGACGTGGGCCCCGTCGTTGCGGGCCGCGCCCGGGCCGCCGTTGTGCGCGCGCCGAAGGACGGTCACGCCGCTCACGGCCGCCCGGACCGGCGTGTCGTCGCTCGAGGCGTCGTCCACCACCAGGATCTCGGCATCGGCCGGCGCCGACCGCTTGAGAGCCTCGAGACACTCGAGCAGGTCGGGAGCGTTGTTGTAGGCAGGCACGACCACCGAGATCTTCATCATTCCGGGCGGAGGCGCTCGCCGCGGGTCACAGCGCCACGTGTAAACCAGTCAGCGGGGCCTGCGGAAGCGTACGCACGGTACGTACCGCGCGGCATGTACCGCACGGCATCCATCCGGCTGGGCGGGCAGGTTGTCGCGGAGATGAACAACGCCCTTGTCGGTATCTCTGGCGTTACCATCGGAGATGGCCGGTTGAGACGCCCAGCGATGGCGCAGCATTTCGTGTGACCCAGCTGTCCGACTCGCGCTTCCGCCGGCCGCTCGATCCCGACCGCGTCGCCAGGGTTACGGCGCTGATTGCGCGAAACGGCGGGCTGTCCACGGGGCTTGCTGGCCCTGGTCCGGCCCCTCCTGCCGCCGGCCAGCACCGCTTCCGAAAGGCGACGCTCCACCGCCTGCATGACCCCGTGTCTGAGCCCGTGCACGGGCAGGTCGGCCGGGCGTGCATCGGATTGGGCCGCCTCGCCGCTCCCGCCGCCAGCAGGGGAGACGGGGGGCGTCCGGGCTGGAGCCCCTTGGGACGCTTCCGGGCGCTGCGGCGGGCGACCGAGGACGCTCCGGCGGGAAGGCAACCTGGCGGAGACGCGCGGCCTTGTCTCGATCAGTTCGAAGCACTGTGCTCCCCGGGTCACCGTTGACGGCCGAGTATCGCTGCTGCGAGGTCGGCGCCGCTGTTGCGGTAGCCGATGAACGCGCCGATCGCGTACGCGAGGAAGCCGGAATACACGAACATGAAGGCGGCGTTGGGCGCGCGCGCTTCGAGCATGCTGTCGATGCCGAACTGGCACCAGATCGCCAGCAGAGCGAATTCGGCCAGGACAAACCCGGCGGGCACACGGGTGCGGCCGTGGACCTTCGGCGTGCGGCCGAACCTGGGCTTCTGGCCGGTAATGGCCTGTCCGATCGACAGCAGCATGCCAACGATGTTGACCGGGATCAGCATGAGGTTGAGGGCGATGACACGGAAGATGTCGTGCCAGCGGTAGCCGATGAGGTGCAGATCGCGCCCGTATATCCCGTAATAGATCAGCCCCGTGCCGAGCAGGAAGCTGGTCTGGACTTGTTCGTCGAACGAGACGGCGAGCATCACGAGCAGGGCCATGCTGACCGGCCCGAGCGAGATGAGGTACTGCAGTCGCATGAACCCTTCCCTGAACCGTTCGCCGATCGAACCGGGTTGCCGCAGGTAGGCCAGCAGCTTGGGCACGATGAGCAGTCCCCCGTTCGCCCATCGTCGGCGCTGGATGAGGAGCGAGCCGAAGTCGGACGGCGTCATGCTGAACGCCAGCCGCTCGGGGTGGTTGAACAGACGCCAACCCTTGAGGATGAGGTCGATAGTGGACTCGGTGTCCTCGATGAGAGTGCGGTCTCGGATGAACTTGACGATCTCGAAGCCGCGCTCGACGTGTCTCTCGGCAAGGTCGCGGAGGGCGGCCATGCGCACGAGCGCGTTGGCGCCGACCCAGTAGGTGGCGTCGTAGTAGGTCAGGCCCTGATGCACCAGATACTGGATATCGGTCTGGGCGCCCGCGGTACGCTGCAGGACGCCACGGTCGCCGGGAAACGTGCTGTAGGGGCACTGCACGACCGCCAGGCCCTTCCCGTCCGGCTCGCGGAAGCGCCGCATGAGCTTCGGGATGTAGTCGGCGCTGACGATCGTGTCGGCGTCGAGGATCAGCACGAAGTCTGCGTCGGGAAGGGAGAGCTCGGCGTCCGCCGCGCGGCAGGGGGATAGCCGTGTCCCGGCCTCGACGGGCTCTCGCCGGTAACTGCCGCCGAGCAGCCCGAGGTAGCTGTTGACGTTCATCGACTTGTTCGACGCGTGGGACAGGTTCACGAACCTCTTGCGCTCGAAGCTGGTGATGTCGGCGCAGAAGACGCTGACGAGTCGCGCGTAGCCCCGCCGGAGGCGCTCGGCCGAGAGCCGGGCCGTCGGGTCGTCCGTCAGCTCGGCCCATCGCGCGGCGGCGTGCCGCCAGGTAGCCGCCGGTCTGCGGAAGATCAGTTCGGTGAAAAACGCATCGGCGAGATCGACAACGGGATGGTCGCGCGCCTGCGTCTCGAACCAAGCGGCGGCGTCGCCGCACAGAGCGGCCAGCCGCCGGGCCTCGGCGCCGGGGCTGAAGTCGGGGGCGTGCGCCCGCTCCTGGAACTCCCGCAGAGCTCGCTCGCCGTGATCGCGCATCGGGCGAATCGCCGCTGCGATCTGGCCCGGTAGAGCGCGGGCCGCCTCGAGAGACGCTGGGGCAGGGCTCTCGGGCGGGTCGTCGATCAGCAGTACCACCCGGCTGTCGGCGTGGGGCTGAAGGGCGGCGGACATCAGCGCCCGCCTGATGACGTGAGGTTCCTCCTGGAACGACGGTACCAGCGCCACCAGCGAGAAGTCGTCGGCGCGGTCGTCGTCGAGCAGCGGCTCGTGGATGGCGTCGTCGGCTGCGGCACTGAGGCGCCTGAGGTATCCGATTCGCGCGAGCAGGTAGACGATGCTTCCGTAGGCGAGGAGGGCGGCGAGCAATAGCTGGCACGCGTCACGGGCGGCGGCGATCGGGGCGCCATTCAGCGCGTTGCGCAGCCCGAAGCTGATCGAGTCGTAGGCCGTGGGCGACGCGGTGACGAGGACAGCCACGATGGCAGCGAGGGTCAGCCGATGCTCGAAGCGAATCGCGGTCCGGCCGCTCACCCACCGAAGGTGACGGTGACCCACGAACGGTTCCGCATCCGCGGCTCGGATGAGCTCCGACCGTCCCACCCACTCGCGACGGGCCGCCCTCCCGGCTCCCGTCGGATCCGGGCCGGGGCCCTCGCCGCGCTCGACGGTGTCGCTCACGACTCCGCCCTTCCCCCGCCGATCCTAGCGGCCCTGGCCCAGATCCGCCACGAGCCGGGCGGCCAGGATGCGGTTCGCCTCGGCTGAGTAGTGATAGTCGGATTCGGCGAGGCGGTACCGGAGGTCGCGCGAGTCGAACAGCTGCGTGTAATCGAGGTAGGGCACCCCTTCGGCCACCAGGGCCTCGCGCAGCCGGTGCATCGTCCGTTGCTGGACGTCGTCGTACACCTGAGCGAGGACGACCACGAAGCGCCGGAGCTCGAGTTGTCGGGCCAGCAGACGCCGCGACTCGTCGAGGATCCGTGCGGTGAGCCGGTAATCGTCGGTGGTGTACCACAGGGGGAGATCCACCCGGAGCGACTCTGCCAGGTTCGACCGCGTCCAGAAGAAGTAGGCGAGCGTGGTGAATTGGCGGCCGTGCACGAAGTTGCCGGGAGTGACGAGCTCTCCGCGCCCGTTCTGCACGTAGTAGGGGAAGCGGCGGCCCCACGACGTGCTGACCTGGCTCGAGCCGATGACGCGCGCGACGTGAGCGGGAATGAGGAGGAAGAAGGCATCGCCCGCCCGTTCCACGACTTCCTGCCGGAGGCCGCCCCGACGGGCGAGGGCCAGGAGATTGGACGGCCCGTATCCCGACACTCCATAGTTGTACGGGCGATAGGCCGGTCCCGCTTCGCCGGCGAAATAGGGGAGCGTCTCCGTCTGGGCCAATCCTTCGCCGAACATGTTCGAGTCGCCGAAGCACAACAGGAACGCCGTGCGTTCGGTGCCGGCCAAGACGGGAGTGTCCCGGCGTCCCCAGCCGTCAGTTCGGTAGACGACGTCGTAGATCAGCCTGTTCCCGACCGTGCGGCGGTGGTGCGCTGTGGTGGACGGAGCCATGACGTACCCGAGATGTGCGTCGGGAACGTAGAAGCGCGACGTCTCGATCGCCCGGGGCTGGCCGCGAACCTCCGGAGGTGTCGGCCGGAGCAGCCACGCTCCGCCCTCCAGGAGTCCCAGCAGGCACACGGTGACGGCTGCGTTGATGGTCACGATCCGGGGAAGAAGCGCGGCCATGACGCAGGCGACCGCCAGCCCGCCCGGCAGGGCCAGGCGCAGATAGAATCCCGACGGGTCGCGCAGCACGCTATCGACGTTGACCCAGGAAAGACCACCGCGACGGACGAGCGTCGTCGCGGCCAGTGTGCCGCAGACCGTCGCCACGCCGAGGAGCAATGCTCGCGTGTGGCGACCAGACTTCGAGCCCAGAACGCCCATCACCGCCGCGGCTGGCCGCGTCGTTATCCCCACACCGTCTGTGGACAGCCGTCAGGACCGCGGCGACGGTAGATGCGCACCGATTGCCGGAACTCGCGTGTCAATTGCGCTGACGGGTGCGCTCGAAAGTACTCCGGAGCGACGTACAAGGGCAGCACGTTGGTGAGACAGTATTCGCGCTCCAGAACGGCGTCCGGATCGTGGAACTCGAAGACGACGACCAGGACATCGGGCCGTATGGCCGACCACGTCCGTGCCCATATCGTGCGATAGCGCAGCCGGCCCTCGCGGAACAGTCCATCTGCCCCGGAGCTCCCGATCGGCTCGGCGGCGTCGGCCAGCGTCGTCGCCAAGAGCCGCGACGCGTTCCGGATCGTGTAATGCGGTGTCACGTGGGAGGCGACGAGCATCGGCAGGCAGAGGGCGAGGTACCACAGGGCGCTCACCCGCGCCGCGTCCGTGAAGGCCGCGCCCGGCGCATCGCGTCGCGCGCCGCTCGCGACGCCGGCGATCGCGGCGGCGAGGAGCAGCATCAGAAGCCGGCCTGCTAGGTCCGGCACCTGGCCCCCCGTCGGCCAGAAGGGGACATCGTAGAGGCCGGTGCGCTCTGCCGGTGGACCAGAGCAGCGTGGTCGCCACTGGGAAGACCAAGAAGAAGACGGAAGAGAGCGTGCGCCGTCGGCGGATGGTGACGAGGACCCACGTCGTGACGCCGAGCGCCAGCAGCACGCAGACGACCTTCACCCGGAGCAGCTCCACACGCCCGTCGACCAGCGCCACCGCCTGGGCGATGATCGGAGCGGCGACGACGGCCGTCGGCAGCCCGAGGAAGGCGAGCCAGAGGACACCGCGGACGCCGTCCATCGCGAAGAGGGCGTCAACGCGAGAGCGTCCTGACCGTTCGAGCAGGGTGAGGCCCACCGCGATCGCCACCGCCATCGGCACGAGGAGGTGGAGCCGGTACCGGTTGGGGAAGTAGTGGAGGGCGAGCATGACCGAAGCGTACGCGGCGATCCAGGTCACCGACGTGATCAGCACCCGGCGCGACGTCGAATCCATGACGGGCCCGGCCGCTCCCCAGCCCACGAGCGCGCACCAGAGCGCCAGCAGCCAGAGGTTCAGCATCGGGGCCATCGCGTTCTCGAACAGATAGGCGACGGGAGCGCGGAGGCCGGCGGGAGAGCCAAAGACCTCCAGGAGCTCGACGGACCGTCGAACCAGGTCAGCGCCACCAGGCCAAGCGACGGCCCACACGGCGGCGAGGATGGTCAGAGGAGACAGCACCCCGGCAAGGAAGAGCGCGACGTCGCGCCAACGCGACCGGGCCCATGACACATCGCGGGGCTGGATCGCCACGATGAGCGCGAAGATGCCGACGACGGGCAGGACGGTGATCTTGATCCCGATCATGACGAAAGAGGCCACGCCCGCCATCGCCAGGGTCGAGGGTCCGCGGCGCCTCGACGTGATCGCAAGGTAGATCAGGAGCTGCACGGCCATGAGCAACATCTCCGGGACGGCGATGCGGCTCAAGACGATGAGGTCCCTCTCGAATGCCAGCATCGCCGTGGCCACCAGGAGCGCCGGGGGGGAGACCATCCGGCGCAGCCCGAGGCAGAAGCCGACCAGCAGGACGCTGCCGGCCAGCGCGCTGAGCAGGCGCGAGCTCAGGACGCTCACATCGAGCATTTGGAAGACGCCGTAGCTCAACGCCTGGAAGAGCGGTCCCACCAGCACGTGCAGCGATGGGCCGGGCTCGGTCCGCTGCCCGAAGAGGGCGAGTTCGCGCGCCTGGTCGATCCAGCGGCCCTCGTCGATGATGTAGCCGATCCAGTCGTAGTAGTGAGGGTCGGCATCGAGACGCAGAAATCGGAGTGCGACACCGAGCCCCACCACGCCGAACAGAAGGGCGTACCCGCCCGATGACGTCGGCGGCGGCCCGGCAGCCAGGACCTGACCGTAGGAGGGGAGACCGGCCGACTGGCCAGTCGGGCGCGGCGGGGGGCGGACGAGGACGGCTGCGGCCTGGAGCACAGACCCGGCGCGCAGCCGCACGGTCATGCCGTAGGCGGCAAACGCCTCGCCTAGAGGCCGAACTGCACGGCCCGCCATCCGTCGAGTGCGCCCGATCGCCCTCGTCATGAGCGCTCCCGGCGAGCTGCCACACGATTGTAGACGCTCGCCATGAAATAGCCGACGAGGAAGCCGCCCACGAAGCCGTAGGCAAAGCCGATGAAACTACCCGCGAACGTCACGCGGTAGCCGAGAAAGAACTGCCCGAGCAGGGCTAGGTGGGGCCCGACGACCGGCCCTCCCTTCAGCACGAGCCAGTTCGTGGCGAGGAAGATCCCCAATCCGACAACGAGCCCAGCGGTCACCCCGTAGACGGTCGCGTTCAGACGGATGATCCGGGTGAGGATGACGTCTTCAAGCCGCTTATCGTCGATGGTCATCTCTCGTGCACTCGTCCCCCGTGAGGTGCGGCGCGTCCGGAGGTCACAGGTACTCAGGGAGTTTCCGCATGAGTTGACGCTCCGTCCGCCAGCGGCTCGTCACCAAGTACGTGAAGACGATCGCGTTGCGCAGGAAGGCCACACCCCAGCCGGCAAGGAAACCGAGGGCGAGTCCGTAGAGCGCCCCCACCACGCTGCCCTCAACCGTCACGGTGTACCCGGGGAAGTACTGACCGAGCAGTCCTAGGCGCGGCCCCACGACCTCGCCTCCCTTGGCGACCAGGACCAGCGTGGCCAGGAGGAGGCCGAGGCCACACGTGAGGCCGACGGCGACCCCGAACGCGAGTCTGTCGAGTCTGGGGAACGCCTCGCCGACCGCCTTGACGAGACGCGGGGTCGGGAGCGCACTTCCATCCTGGACCGTCTCCTGATACTCCGGCTCGGTGTTGACGCTCCACAGGTCGTGGCGCTGGCCGAGCACGGCGTTGCGGACCGCGAGCATGCCGGTCATCATCGAATGGTCCTGATTGTTGTAACGATGCAATCCATTCCGTCCGATGGACTGGAAGTTCTCGAGCCCATCGACGAACTCCCGGATAGTCTCGAGGTCCTCGCGGTAGCCCGAGTCGTACACCGGGTAAGCCTTGGGTACCCGGATCACGCATCCGTCCTCGACATCCTCGTAGCGGACCAATCCGATCCGGTCGACTTCACGCTTCGCCAGGTCGACCAGCTCGGTGTCGGGCGCGCTCCACAGGTCGTCGCCCTCCGTACAGAAGTACTCGAGCCCGAGGCTCGTCTTCGCGGGGTCCGGGACCATGTCCGGGCTCCAGTTTCGAAAGTTCTGGATCCGTCCGACCCTGACGCCGGGCGAATGCACGTAAATCCAGTTGTCGGGGAACGTGTCCGGCCTGTTCACGATCAAACACACGGTCAGGAAGTCGCGGTAACTCAGATGCGCCGCCGCTCGCCGGATCTCGATAGGGGCGGGCGGGTCGAGCTTGAGAACCAGCTCGGCGAGCGGCATGGTCGAGATGAAGTCGGTGGCGGCGAGCGAGGCCTGTCCGTCCTTGCCGACGACGACGACGCTGTCCACATGATGCCCACGGCGGTTGATGCGAACGACGTTGACCCGCAAGTGAACGCAACCGCCCCGCCGCTCGATCTCGTCCTTCACCGCGTTCCACATCATCCCCGGTCCGAGGCGGGGATAGTCGAACTCCTCGATGAGTGTCCTGATCGTGCGCTTCGGCTTCACGAGCATGTTGAGGATGGCGGTGCGCAGAGAGAGGTCCTTGATCCGCTGGGCAGCCCATTCCGCCTGCAGCGTCGAGCACGGGATACCCCACACCTTCTCGGTGTAGGTCTTGAAGAAGGTCTCGAAGAGGCGCCGGCCGAATCGATTGGTGACCCATTGCTCGAAGGTGTCCTCGCGAGGGTGGGGGAACAGCTGCCAGCGCAGGAAGCTGAGGACAGCGGCAATGCTGGGCCCGACACCGAGACCGGCCAGCGCGTTGAGCGGACGGAGCGGATAGTGGAAGAACCGGCCGTTGTAATGGATGCGGGAGAGCCGGGGGCGACGAAGGAAGTCGTCCCCGAGCACTTCGCGCCACAGCTTGTCGACTTCGGCAACCTTGGTGTAGAAGCGGTGGCCGCCCAGGTCGAAGCGGAAGCCCTTGAAGCACGCGGTGCGCGCCAGTCCTCCGACGTCGTCGAGTTTCTCCAGCACCGTGGGCCGAAGGCCGAGCCTGGTCAGCTCGTAGGCAGCGGTGAGGCCGCCCGGCCCACCCCCGATGACGATGAACGCACGCTCCGCGTCAGTGCGGTTGTCGCGCTCCTGGCGGAGGGGATCGTCCATCAGTGACCCTCATGGGAGGGCCAAGGCACCCGACCAGCCGCGAGCGCATGGCCGTCACCGAGACGGCCCCCACCGAGCCAGGAGGCCCCCCAGACATAACCGCAGCTGAGTCCGCGCAGGTGTAGCGGAATGCACACGGCCGCGAACATGAGGCCACGCGCGCGGCGTAGGAGCTGGAATAGCCCGCGGTTGAACAGGAGAACCCCGGCCAAGGCGGCCGCGGCGAAGCCGAGGAGCTCGATGCGCAGCCGCGAGAGCACGATCAGGATGCTCGCCAGGCCGACGAGTCCCGAGCTGACGCGCTGGTCCAGCTTCAGGTTGAGATCGTCGGGGAGGTTCCGGCTCCGGAGAATCAAGCGCGCCCAGGGAACGGCACGACCGGTGACATCCGTCCGGATGACGGACAGGAGACTGCACTGCTTGAGATGGGTCCCCTGAGGGTCGCGAATCAAGGCGGAGACGGTGCCCCGCCGCGCGAAGCCGGTAGCCAGTTCGATGTCCTCGATCCATCGCGGAAAGTGCTCAGCGTCGAAGCCGCCATTGGCCAGAACGCACAGGGCTAAGCAGGTTTGATGCCAGCCTCCACAGGCCGCAAGCTAGCGGATTCGTTGCCCACCGGTCTTCGAGCCCTGTGCACCGGGTTGTACAAGATCCTGCGAAAGAGGAGGCAAAATTTCCCCGACGGGCACAATTCCGGCGGGGGCGGTGCCTCAATGCGCGGCGGGTGGCGACGGTGGTGCCGGGTGACAGGGCCGGTCAGCCGCCGAGTCCCGGGGGACGCTATCGCGTCGGCCAGAGGCGGCGCTCGAACTGCCCGACCAGGCGCTCGAGCTCGGCGAACCCGTTGGCGTAGCGGGCCAGCGTCATCAGTGCCAGCGCGATCGCGACCGTCACGCCCGATCGGACCATCCAGCCCAGCGGCGACTTCAACGGCGACGGCAAGGCGGACATCCTCTGGCGCCACACCTTGGGCTCCGTCGACCTGTGGGTGATGAACGGGGCCAGCGCCAGTGCCAGCCTGCTCCTGAGCGACGGCGTGAGCCCCGCGTACGTTCAGCGGATGCTCGGGCACAGCTCGATCAAGCTGACCGTCGACCTCTACGGGCGATGGCTTCCAATGGCCAACAAGGCGGCGGTGGACCGCCTCGACGACCCGGCCGGGAGCGAAGTGGTAGCAGAGGCGGTAGCAAACGGGCCGGAAAGCGTCCGCGCCGAGAGCCGGCGGTCAGTCTTTTCGCGGGGTTCGGTGCCTCAGGCGCGGCGTCAGCCGCCGAAGAGCTTCTTCAGCGACTCCAGGAACCCGCCGACGAGCGGGCCCTGCTCCTCGCCGGAGGAGACGCGCTGGTACTCCTCGAGGAGCTCCCGCTGCCTGCCCGTGAGCTTCCGCGGGACCTCGACCACCACGGTGTAGCAGGCGTCCCCGCGGCCGCGGCCGTGGAGGCCGGGCATCCCCTTCCCGCGGAGCCGGAGCACGTCCCCGTTCTGGCTGCCGGCCGGCACCTTGAGCTGAGCGACCCCGTCGAGGACGGGCACGTCGACCTCGGCGCCGAGCGCGGCCTGGGGGAAGGTGAGCGGGAGCGCGCAGTGGAGCTCGTTCCCCTGCCGTGTGAAGAATTCATGGGGGCGCACGTGGAGGACCACGTACAGATCCCCGGGCAGGCCGCCCGCCATGCCCCCTTCCCCTTCGCCAGGCACGCGCATCTGCGCGCCCTCGTCGACGCCGGGCGGGATGCGCACCTTGAGCGTGCGCTCCTGGGCGACGCGGCCCTGGCCCCCGCAGGCCTTGCACGCGCTCTTGATGATCTGCCCCTCGCCGCCGCACTGGGAGCACGTGCGGGCGACCGTGAGGAACCCCTGCTGGTAGCGCAGCTGACCTCGCCCCTTGCAGGTCGGGCACTGGGTCCGCCCCGTTCCCGGCTCCGCGCCACTCCCGTGGCAGGCCTCGCAGGTCTCGAGCCGCGGGATCTGGAGCCGGGTCTCCAGGCCCTCCGCCGCCTCCTCGAGCGTGATCTCGAGGTCGTAGCGGAGGTCGTCGCCCGACCGCGCGCGCCCGCGGCGGCCCCCGCGCCCCGCCCCGAAGAAGCCCTCGAAGAGATCGCCGAACAGGTCCTCGATCCCGCCGAAGTCGACACCGCCCGGCGGCAGGTCCACGCGGCCGTAGCGGTCATACTGCGCGCGGCGGTCGCCGTCCGAGAGCACCGCGTAGGCCTCGTTGATGACCTTGAAGCGCTCCTCCGCCTTCGCGTCCCCGGGGTTCCGGTCGGGATGGTGCTTGAGCGCCAGCTGCCGGAAGGCCTTCTTGATGTCCGCATCGCTCGCGTCCCGCGGGACGCCGAGGATCTCGTAGTAGTCGCGCTGTGCCATGGTTATCGGAGGCGCGGCCCGGCGCCGGCGGGGCCGACCCGGCCGGGCCCGGTCAGGCTGCGTCCTCGCCGCTCGCCGGGGCGGCAGCCGGGCGCACCGCCACCACCACCTGCGCGGGCCGGAGCACGCGTTCCTGGATGAGGTAGCCGCGGAGCGGCTCCGCGATCACCGTCTGGTCGTCCACGTCGTCCCGCTCCACGCGCCCCACGGCCTCGTGCCGCGTGGGATCGAAAGGCTGACCGACCGCGGAGAACGGCCGCACGCCGACCCGCTCCAGCGCGGTCAGGAAGTCGCGGTGGATCAGCTCGACACCCGCGCGGAACGCCTGGTCGGCGCCCGGGACCGGGGGCGCGGCCAGCGCCCGATCGAAGTTGTCGAGCACGGGGAGGATCTCCCGCAGGACGCTCTCCTGAGCCTGCCGCCGCCAGTCTTCCCGCTCGCGCGCGGTCCGCCGGCGGAAGTTCTCGAAGTCGGCGAGGGTCCGGAGGTAGCGCTCCTGGGATTCGGCCGCCTCGCGCGCCCTGGTATCCCGCTCGCTCCGGAGCGCCTCGACACTCTCCTCGCCGGCCTCCGGCGACGACGCGGCATCCTGCCCGCTCCGGCTGGGGTCGTCGGGCCCCAGCAACCAATCGTTCGCCATGGCTAGCCGAGGGGGGGCGAGCTGCCCAGCCGCGTCAGGCGTCGGGACACCAGGCGCGCGGTGTACTCGACGAGCGGGACGATCCTGGCGTACGGCATGCGCCGCGGGCCCACGATGCCGAGGACGCCCAGCACCCGGTCGTGGAACCGGTAAGACGCAGCGACCAGGCTGGTCTCCTGCATCTCCTGGTAGGGCATCTCCGAGCCGATCACGACCTGGACGTCGCCCGACGCCTGGGCGCGGGTCGTCAGGAGCTCGATCAGCTGCCGCTTCTCCTCGAACGTCTTGAGGAGGGCCCGCATCGTCCCGATGCCGAACTCGGGCTGGTCCAGCATGTTCATCGCGCCGCCCACGTAGAGGTTCCGGTCCCAGAGGGACTGGAACACCTTGCGCGCCACGTAGACCGCGACGCGCTGGACACGCTCGGCGGCGGGAGAGACCGCGGCGTCGGTCACCTGGCTCCGGATCTCCTGGAACGTGAGGCCGGCGTATCGCTCGGTGAGGAGCCGCGCGACCTCGCGCACCTCGCTCCGCGGCACCGGCTCCTCGAACGCGAGGATGCGGCTCATCCCCCATCCCGTCTCGGTCGCCAGCACGACGATGGCCCGGTCCCCCTCGACCGGGATGAGGTCGACTCGCTCGAGCCGGGTGTGCTGGAGCGGCGGGGCCAGGATCACGGCCGCGTAGTGGGACAGCTCGGAGAGCTGCGCCGACGTCGCCTCCATGAGGTCGTCGATCTCGCTCCGGGGGCCGGCGACCTGGCGCTGGAGCCGGTGCGCGTCCCCGCGCGCGAGCTCGGTGCGGCCCATCAGGCTGTCGACGTAGTACCGGTAGGCCTTGTCCGACGGCACGCGGCCCGCCGAGGTGTGCGGCTGGGCGAGGTAGCCCATCTCCTCGAGGTCGGCCATCGTGTTGCGGATCGTGGCCGGCGAGAGGCCGAGGGCATGCTTCTTCGCCACCTGGCGGGACCCGACGGGCTCCGCCGTCACGGTGTACTCGAAGAGCACGGCCTGGAGGACCTGCCGCGCGCGCTCGTTCAGCTCGCCCGTGCTCATGGAATGAGGACTCCCGGAAAGTCCACGGGCGTCAACGGACGGACGGTGGCTCTGTTCAAGGGCGCTCACCTACGCAAATATCGAGGCAGGACGCGGGGTTGTCAAGGCGCGGCCACCGTCTGCAGACCCTGGATCCCGTGCCACCCTTCGGATGTGATCTTCCTCCACCCCCAAGCGGCAAAGTTCACTCGGTCGGACGGCGAAGTCGCACTTAGGGGTCGAAGACCGTAGAACATGGGGGAACACGGCCCTCCCGTCTTCCCCCGTGTTCGTTGGTTTTCAATGGCTTTCGCCGTTCTCACCGGGTCGGTCTCGGCCCGGGCCTTTCGGACCCAGCGCGTACACGGCATAGCCGCGGTTGCGGTACACGGCCGGCAGATCGACCACCGGCCGCGCCTCGGTCAGCAGGTATTGCGCGTCGAAGGCCGCGCCCAGGCGCCGCAATTCGTCGGGCGGCAGTTCCGAGAGCGTTGGTCGCCACCAGCCCGTCGGGCCGCCGCTGGGGGGGTCGCGGGCCTCGACCCAGTGGATGGCCCTCATCCGCTGCCACCAGCGCACGATGCCCTCGGCGTCCTGCGGCACGTCCTTCCAGGTGACGACCTCGGCCCGGCCGGCGTACCATTTGAAGGTCTGGGCGCTGCGGGGGGTGAGCACCCGCGCGTCGGGTGGCGTGTTGGCCGCGATCCAGGCGCAGGCATCGCGCCAGGCGCCGTAGTCGGCCACCATCTCGTCCCCGCGGGGCACGGTCAGCCGCACGAGCCGCAAGGCGTCGCCCCCCAGGTGCAGGGCTGCCAGGGTGACCGCCGCGCCCAGCCAGAGCCGCGCCGCCGCCGGACGCAAGCGGCTCAGCCGATCAATCGCCGCCGCCCCGAGCATCGCCGTCCCCAGCGGCACCAGCGCGTCGGCCAGGCGGAACCAGTAGAACCGCAGTAGCCGCGCCGCCAGCGGCGGGTCGAAGCTCGTCGCCAGCCCGATCGCCACGCCGCACGCGCTGATGGCAATTGCGCCGTTCACGGCCCAGCGGAGCCGTCGCTGCCCCGCGTCGTACGAGGTCGTCGCGCACAACGCTACCCAGCCCGCCAGCAGCACGACATGTCGGGCGACCAATCCGGCCTTGAATTGCTGCGGCACCAGATGGTGCGGCAACCGCTCGAACACGTAGATCGCGGTGGCTTCGGCCAGCACATCGGGCGCCGTCCCGGCGTTCACCCGCAGAGCCCACCAGACGCTGGGCAGGGCGATTGCGGCGGCCAGGGCCACGCCGGGCGTCAGCCGCGCCAGCGCCGGACGGTCCGATCGGGTCGAGAGCCACGCGAAGCCGATCGCCACGGCTGTCCACCCGCCGACGACCGGATGGAGCAAGGCCGCCCCGCCCGTGAGGGCCAGGGCCAGGTTCCAACGGTTGCGGACCAAGGCCTCCAGCGCGACCAGCACCAGGACGTAGGCGAGCCCCTTGGCCTCGAACCCGCCGATCACCCACTCGCGGGCCATGTGGAAGCGGGTGCTAAACGCGACGAAGAGCGCGGCCGCGAGCGCACCGTAGCCCCATCGCGGCGCGACAGCGAAGCTCAGCCTTCGCCAGGACCATGCCAGCAGGCCCCAGGTCGCGAGACGGCCCACCCAGGCCGCCGCCGACAGGGGCAGCACGGCCGCCAGCCATCCCGCGACGAGATAGAAGGCGTGGTGCGTGTCGGCCGACTTGAGGAACTCGTCGCCCGCCAGCCACTCGGGCTGCCAGAAGTGCCTGGCTTTGGCGAGGTAGTGCGCCTCGTTCTGGTCAGGGACGGGCAGGGCACCGTGCAGGGCGAAGACGGCAAAGATCAGGCCAATCTCGGCCAGCACCGGACCCCAACTGTGCCGCGCCGCCCTGCCACGTTCGGCCTCGGCGGCAGAGGACCAGGCGGGGTCGAGGGTTCTTTCTGGTCTTCGCGTCACTGGCAGTGCGGCGATGGGCGATTCCATCGATCGTAGGGCGCGACACCCGGTCCCGCATAACACGGCCCGCCGGGGCCTGAGTAAGCTCCACCCCCAGGGCCTGTATCCACTAGAGGAGTACGCCGAGGCCGCTGCCGAGTGGGTGTAGTCGAAGAGCATCTCTTTGACCAGCCGACGATCCTGTGGGTGGCACGCATCGAAGCCTTCGCGAAACTGCAGGCTCACGTACCACAGCCCCGTCGCGACCGTCATGGCCCACCCTCTTCCGCGTCCACCGACGCCACCTGCAGCACCACCTGGACCACCGCCACCGGCCCCCGCGAGCGCCACGTCGCCCGCGCGTGCCGCTCCGCATCGTCCAGCATGACGCACCCGTCTCGCGGCTCCAGCCACGCCACCGGAACGACGTAGCACGGGCTCCGCACCGAACCCGCGGCGGCGTCTCGAGCCGCGTCAACACCCGCGCCCGGTCACGCGGACGGTTCATATTTCGCGCCCCACGTGTTCAGCCACGCCTCCTGCATGCGCCGACATCGCCGGCACGTCACCTGCGCCAGGTCCGTCGTGCTGTTCCCGTTCTTGTTCTCCGTGCCGCACGTCGCCCGCTTGTACCGCTCGCTCCGAATGTGATGCACCTTCATGTCGGCTCACTCGTCCGCGCCGCCCGCGCCGCATCCCGTTCCGCCGTCACCCGCTGCACCAGCGCCAGCCACCGCGCCTGCTCCTCCAGCAACCGCCACACCTCCGCCCGCAACGTGTCCCGCTCCTGCGTGACCGCCTCGAGCCGCCCCGCGAGTTCTGCCGGCGAGGCGTCCCGCCAGAGCGGGCGCGCGCGCTCGATCTGGACCTCGCCCCCGGGCTCCGCCAGCTCGCGCTCGCGCCGGAGCCGGGTCTCCTCCAGCGCCTCGCCCAGTTCCTCGGTTCCGTCGAAGTCGTCGCCCCACCCGGGCTCGCTCGACCAGCGGAACCACTCGCGCACCCGCATGGCCTACCGCGCGACCCACGGCTTCGGCGCCACGCCCCTCGCGGACGGCGGCGGAAGCTTCTGCTCTTTCGGCGTCAACTGGCCCTCTGCCGTGCTGCCCTTCGCGTTGTTCGTCTGCGTGCCGCAGCCGCTCTTCATCCAGATGTCGTTGTACGAGCCCGTCGTGAGTGTGTTCGCCACGGTGCCACCCTCGACCAGATTGTCGTGGCAGCCCGTGTCGCCGCCGTGATACCACAGCCCATCTGATCCTCGTCCATCACTGTCTCCGTGGCCGAGGGACGTGGCCCTGGGGCATGCATAGGAACGGATTCTGGAAGACGAGGCTGTGCTCGCCGCGCTGGGCGATGCGCGCGAGGGCGTCAGCGATGATCTGATTCATGCGGTCCGCGTGCTCGCGACACTCTTCGAGCGAGGCGTGCTCGCTGACGACGCGGACTGGATCATCGGGATGGACCTGCGCCCACAGCGCCCATGCGGCGAGTAGCGCGACGAGGGAGCCCATGCGTCACGCTCCGCCCGTCGGGTAGTGGAACGGTGGCCCCACCTCGGCGCACGCACGGCCTCGGGCTGACTTAGCGGTCTCGATCACGGCGTTGAGGTGCGCGGCGAACGCGGGCATGCGCTGGACGACCTCGTCCCAGCCGCCGGATTCCATGAAGTGCTGCGCGATCACAACGTGTGCGCAGCATGGGTCATAGAAGCCGAGCACCTGGGGACTGTTCGCGTCGGGCACGAGCGCGGGCGGGAGGATCAAGACCTCGAGGGGCCCGGCGTCGTCGTACGGGCAGTGCGTGGTGAGTTCCATGGTTATCGCCTTGGCTTCGGGATGTGGCCCTGCGGCCAGCAACTGTACGGTTGTTCGAGCATGTCCCGATAGGGGTGATAGCGCCGATAGAAGAGCATCGGTCCCAGCACGAGGAGGACGGGCAAGCCGACAAATGCCCAGATAACGAGCCAGAACACCATCGTGTCCATGACCGCGACGATGGCCGTCCCGATGAGCGAGAACACCACGAGCCCCACGAACACCAGCGGGCCCTCCATCACGGGCGCACCACGAGCGACGTGCGCGCGCACTGGAGGTGTTCGCGCAGCGCCTGATCCACGACGCACGTCACCACGGCTAGTCGAGGGTCGCCGGGCATTTCGAGAGCAGGCCCTTGGCGACCGGCGAGTTCCGCGGGATGTACCGGAGGCTCTCGCCTGACCGCTGGAACAGCCGAACGGTGTACGGCACCGGAAGCGGAACCTCCCCGGCCCGGATGTACTGGCAGGCCGCGTCTGCGACGATCGTGTCGATCAACGTCGTCTCGGGCGCGTTATCCAGGTACACCACGAGCTCGACAGGGTCGAGCTGGAGCAACACGGATGCCCACAGCGCAATCATGGCGACGGACTTCCTCATCCCCAGGCCCCCCGTGAAGCCGGCCGCAGCCGGCTGTCCCCTCCGTACCAGCCACCGCGCGATCCGCACCGCGCCAGCGGCCCCCCGTCAGATCAGGTGAGTCATCTCTCTCCCGTCAGTCCTGGAAACGAGATCACACAGAGCCGGTCGTGGGCACTTGGCCGCAGACGGGGCAGAGCGATCGAGTATGCTGAGCAGGTTCGATGCCAACCATCCGGCGGCGGTAACTTGGAGGCGTTGCTCCTCGCATTGCCTCCCATTGACTGCAGCGCCCTGCAGAACTCTATCGCCCGGTGTGGAGCGCCAGACCAGAATTCTGCTATCCGCTTCATTCTCCAGGGCAAACCGTACGTCCCCGGACGAGGGCTGCGGCTCGAATCGTCTGGGGGTCGCCGGTCAATGGAATGGCGCCGAATGTCAAGACAGGGCGGCGGCTGTCAGCGTCGCATCAGGGCCATTGTTGGCACCGATCGCCGTCGGCACGTTCACCTGGCGCGAGTGTCTGAGCCATGGACGACGCAGACATCGAGAAGATCACGACCAAGCTCATCGCGCTGGTCGAGAGGGGCGACGTCCTCGCGTCGGCGGTCGAGAACGCGGAGACGTGGGACGGGGACGACGGGGGGACCCTGATCGCGGACTGGCGACCGTTGGCCGACGCCGCCCGCGCCTGGAGGGCCGCGCTGGAGGGACGATGAGCGGCCGGCGAAGGGCCTGATCCGCCTGACGATTGAAGATTCGTCGGTGTCCTCACCACGCTAATGTGGGCGTATACGCTTTCCCCCTCATGGGCGGCTCCGCCTTCTGGAACGATGCCGCTCACGTCCGTCACCCAGGGCCGGGACAAGTAGTTCGCCGCCCAGGGTCGTTCCACCAACGATTCACCACGATGGCACGCTCACGGGCGATGGGACTCCCAGTTCGCCGGTCAGCGTCGTGCCACTTCCAGCGTCTTGGCTTGGAGGCTGGTGGGCAGGCAACCGCTGGTCTGACGAATGTCCCGTTCAGCAGCTGGCGGGCTGCCAGTACCTGCAGGTGAACTTCGGGTTCGACCCGAGGAAAGCCGAATAGGTTAGCTGCCGGTACCCCTCGAGGGCCCGGGGTGTGATAAGCCTGGCCGAGCGCGACGCCCCCTCGGTAAGTCTATGACTTATCGAGGGGGGGTCTCCTCCAGGTTGGCTCGCGTTGGCCCGTCTTGGCGGTGGTTCGGTCGGCCGTGGGCACAGGCACGGGCACCATCCCGAAGATGCTTCTCACAGGGGGCGTCCAGAGCCGACGCGGCAGCCGGTTCGGCCTTCGGACTCTCATTCACAGCGCAAGCGACACCCGAGTCTCAGCTCAAAGGGTACCTCGGATCTTTGCCACCACGGCACGACCATGGCGCTCAACCGGGTTTCACGGCGCCGATCGTCATCGCACTCGGCGGGTTCCCTGGCCGGAGGATGGGCATCACTCCCGGCCCTTGAACTCAAACCGGAACAGCTCGAACCCCTCCCCCTGGACGACCGCCGTTCGCGTGTGCGTGTGTTCCAGTTCCCGAAAGAGCCAGGCGAGGTACTCCTGCTCCGCCAACCCCATCGGCAGGAGCAGCCAGCCGCCGGAACGAGCTCGCTCGATGAAGCGCACCGTGTACACCGTTTTCCGTTCCTCGGGCAGATGGTCCGTCGCATGCCAGGGATTCCAGGGAAGCCAGGCCCGGGTGGTCGTGATGGAGCGGGTGCCGTCGTCCGCCGCCGGAACAATGCGCAGGACGCCCCCCTCGTGGGCGGCATAGGCCAGCGAATCCTGGGCATCTACCCCGGCCTTCCGAAGGATCTGCACGACGGGTTCTTCCACGTGGGGGCGCAATCCCTCCACTGGTTGGAACATCGCAGAGAGGGAAACCCACGGAAGTTTCTTGAAGTCCCCAAACCCCATGGTCAGCAGGACTGTCAGCAAGGGGACAAGACTTGCTCGGGCCAGCCTGACCCAGTCGTCCGCGCGTTCGTGTCGGGCAATGACCAGGAGGACGACGGCGATCGCGGTGCAGACAATGGGACTGAAGGTGGTGCAGATATTGTCGATCCCACGCACGGCAAAATAGCTGGCCAGCGCCCACAGCAGGGTCCACGCGGCTCCGAGAGCGCTCAGGCTCGCGACGGCCTTCTCCTCCAGGGCGTACGCGACCGCCGTGGAGACGATACAGAACGCCGCAAACAAGAACCACACCGGCCCGTCGGGATCAATGGCCACGAAGTTGTGGCCGTCCTTGTACGCCCGCGCATACTCGTAAAAGGCATACCAGTCGGGGGCATGTCCCAAGAATGCTTTGTAGTAACCGGCAATAACGGCCAGGGCAAGCACCATCAGGACCATCGAGGCCGCGAGCCACGATGCGATCTGAAGGATGACCGAGCGCGCACCGTGAGGGGAAGGAGAATGCCGCGCATCGCGGAGCACCATGCAGGCGACGGCTGGGAGCCAGATGGCGACACAGAAGATGGCACTTTCAAAGGACCAGAAAGAACCGACCAGCCAGGCCAGGCAGCCGACCCCATAGATTAGGTACCGCGGCCGCTTCTCCGAGGGCTGGAGGAAATCCCACACCACAATGGCCACCAGGACATATCCCCAGAAGAAACGGTACGCCCCATAGCTGGGGAACACATACGGCCCCATTAACACGTAGGGGTCGTTGGCCAGTCCGGGCAGAAGGAACACCGCCGAGACCGCCGCTGCCATGGCGAGTACCGTGTTCGCCAAGCCGTCCCCCAGCAAGCGCAGCAGGAAGAACACGAGCGCGGCCGAACAGGCGAGCAGAAAACCGTTTACCAGGTGCATCGCCTGCCAGGCACTCTGGACGGGCACCGCGGCCACCACCAGCGTGTTCAGAAACCCGTAGTGGGAGGGAACATCCCACAGGAGCCATCCACCTTGCCGGACCAGCTCCACCGGGCCGACGAACATGCTCCAGTGCACGTACGAGTTGGAGGCCCGGGCATCGTCGAGAAAGAACAGCAGGTCGGTACGGAAACTCAGCCCAGCCAGGATCAGCAGGCATAGGGCGGTGGTGAGCTTGTGTACAACCGGGTAAGACTCCCGAACAAGCACGAAGGGGCTTCTCCCGTATAGGCCCACGAGGACCAGCAGCAGCGACAGGACGAGCGTGATCGGCACGGATGCGGAAGAAAATAGCCAGCTCTCGAACGGCGCCCACCAGAGGAAGCGGCTTGCCACGGTCCAGCAGGCGAGGCTCACGAACGCGACAGCGACAGTACATCGACAGCGTCCCGGCCGGCATGTCCGCCGCCCTCTCGGCCTGGCCGGCAGCCGCCGCTGTCCGGCTTGCCGTGCTGAATCGAGAGAGGGCGCACAGGAGGAACCACTGGAGCAGGAAACCCATCAGGACCACGAAGCCGGTATGCTTGATCAGGAACGGAGCCGCGACCAGCATCCCGAGGAGGGCCAAGATTAGCTTTGCGTGGGTCACACCAGGGGTAAACCGGGGAGAGCGGGTCAGCAGTGCCAGGGTTAGGACCAGCGCGGGGTAGACCGTCCCCAGCGTGACGTACTGAGTCCAGGCGTAAGTCCTCTCATCGAGCACAAACAGCTTGCTGATCAGAAACAGCATCAGCAACGCCAGCCCGCTGACCCAGAGGGGTTGCAGCCCGGCCAGATGCAGCCGGAGCAGATCCGGCCACGTTGCCGCCGGCAGTTCCTTCGCGCCCGTCCGATCCACGGGGGGCTTACCTCCGATCGAGTATCCGGGCCATTGCCTTCCCAAACGGGTGATGAACGCGGGGACGATCCGGTTCAAGAAGCGTCTGCTCTTCCTCGCGAACTCACTCAAGCAACAGGTTCTGGGGCTTGAGAATAGGGCCTTCCCAGGCCGTCCCACGAAAGGACGTCCCCTGATCCGGCCTAGGCCGTGTAGATGAGGCCGAGCATGCGCACGGCTACGCGGGCGGCTTTCATCTTGTTCGACCCGACTCCTTTGGACTCGCCGCCGCGTTGGCGGAAGACGATGGGCACCTCGATCACGCGCATCCCCAGTTTCAACGCCTGGATGAACATGTGCGGGGAAAAGTGGTTCCCGCGCACCCACAGCGTGCCGCGGAGGTGGTGGTACGCATCGGTCCGCAGGGCGCGGTATGTGCAACCCACGTCGGTCAACCGCGTGCCCCAGAAGCGGACCTGGATCAGCTTGGCGACGATCTGGTTGACGGGGTTGATCAGCCAGTCCATCTGCGTCGCCGGTTCCCGCAGCTCCTGGGTGGCCCGGGTCCCGAGCACCAGGTCGCAGTTCTCCAGGTACGCCAGCAGCTTCTTCACGTCACGGGCCGTGAAGGTCAAGTCACCCTCGCAGAGCACGATGACGTCCGCACCCTGGGCCGCCTCGGCCAGGGCGCGCATGCAACAGGCCCCGTAACCGGGCGTCGCCTCGGTGAACACGGCGTCAGCCCCGGCCTGCCGTGCCTCTGCCAATGTACGGTCCTTCGAGTTGTTCTCGACGACGATGACCCGGGCTACCTCGTGACAAGCCTTGAACTCGCGAACTGCCTCCGCAATGCACGCCTCATCGTTGTACGCAGTCAGGCCGACGTGGACGCGCACGCCGTCGAGGGAGCGATAATCCGTCTCCCGCGGGGGAACCAGAAACCGGTGGATGAGGAACAGAATCACCAGGGCGGCCCCGGTGCAGGCCAGAGCGCCGGCCAGGACGAACCGGTGCAGCGCCAGGAACCAGTCTGTCTCGGTAAAAGGCGCCAGCAGCCACAGCGTGCTGGACACACCTGCCAAGGCGAGAAACAGGAGGGAACCGGAGACGGTCCAGAGCGTGATGCGGCCGACGAAATTGACCCAGCCCAGGGAGCGGCGCCGGGGAGACTTGCGAGGCTTCACCACCCTGGGCTGCTTGGAGGCTCGTCGACGGCCCCGGAAATGCGTCGCTCCTGTCCTCGCCGAGATTCTGGCACCGGCAGAATGAATCCAGTTTAGAGCCATACGAAGCTACCCGGGTCTGGGGGCACCACACCCCCAGCCCGGGCCATACCCCCCCATCTCACTAAAAAGAGTGGTCAGGGGCCTGTTGGTCCCTTTATTGGGGCTCGGGTGGCGCGAACCGCCGCAGGGGATTCGCCACCTGATCGGGCTCCCAGATCGGCACCAGTTGCCAGCAGCCCTCGTCCACCGGCACCGGCACATACTCGGTCGTGCAGCCACACCAGGCGGGAATGTGGAGCGTCCGGCCGGGTAGCCATCCATGCGGGCGCAGGTGCTCGGCGCGCATCCGCGTGACCGGCACCTCGCGTCCGCAGGTCCAGCAGGCCCGGGTCGGGCGCCGGCGGCCCAAGGCGTCGAGCCAGATGGGTGGGCTCATTCACAGAACACATGTTGCGCGATCGCGATCAGCGCGGCGATCCATCCCAGAGGCATCGATCCCGCAATGCCGAGCAGGAACCCCGCGTCATACCACCAGCCCGAGTTCGGTACGGCGTACATCCTGATATCGAGGAACGCACGCAGCAATAGAGTCCACGGCGCGATGAGGCCATCCCAGATGCCGACGAAGAAGCCGGGCATCGAGGCGACTGACGCCGGACGCGCGCCGACGAAACCGCATCCCGCAAGCGCGGTGGATAGAACCAGCAGCACCGCCAGCATTGATACAAGGCGTCTCACGTCGCGCCTGCCTTTCTCCAACTCGCTGTGATGACTGCCAGGTCACTGGATCACCTCATCCGCCCGCGCGAGGACCGAGGGCGGGATCGTGAGGCCGAGCCAGGTAGTCCTGAATGATCGCGAACACCGAGGGGGTGATCGGCCCGAAGGTCCGCCGGCAGCGCTCGCACTCGTGATACACCGGATCGGCCTCGATGCGGATCACCCGGGTTATGCGGACACGGGGCGACAGGCGGCCGCCCCGGATCGTAGCGGTCGGGATCGGACACGATGGGCTCCTTTCTCGGAACCTCATCTTTCACGGGCAGTGCCAGCCGGCCAAGCGATAGACCCATAGGCCCAGCACGAAGAAGGTCCCGGCCCAGAACAGGTTGACCGCCCCGTTCAGCAGGCGGCCCTCGAACCGGGCGGGCCGGACCCGGCGCTTCCAGGCGTCCGGGTCGCCCGGGTCATAGAGCGTCCAGAGCGGTTTCGTCGGGTCGCTCCTCGGGATTCGGGGATCGTCAGTCATCTCGGGCTCGCTCATGTCGGAGGAGGATGTCCGTTGCTTGAGGCTCACTCGCATTCCAGGGGGTCCCTTCGTGCTGGTTCCGTTCGCTGTCTCTGGTCGGGTCTCGCCATCTGCTCCATTCGGGCGGCGAGGTGTGTCGTGTGCCCCACGGCGGTGTAGTCCATGCGCAGGTCACTGGTGATGCGAACGGACAACTACCTCGCCCGAATTGAGTCCCACGCGGATCTGCACCGGCGTGCCGCCCACGCGCTGAATCTCGTCCGCGTCGAGGCTCACCCGCCGCTGCATGCGCACCGCGGCATAGCAGGCGCGGACCGCGTGGTCCTCATGCCCGATCGGCGCGCCGAAGAGCGCCATGATCCCGTCACCCATCACCTGGTTGACGGTGCCCTCGTAGTGATGGACGGCCTCCATCATCCGCTCGAGCACGGGATCGAGGAGTGTGCGCGCCTCCTCCGGATCCCGGTCGGCGAGCAGCTCCATCGAGCCCTTGAGGTCGGCGAACAGCACCGTCACCAGCTTGCGCTCGCCCTCCAGCGCGCTCTTGGAAGTGAGGATCTTCTCGGCGAGGTGCTTGGGGGTGTAGGCGTGCGGGGACGCGAACCGGGCCTCGGGCTCGGGAGGGACACCTGTAGCTCGTCCACACTCGGAACAGAACTTGGCCGAGGTGGAGAGTGCCGCCCCGCAATGCCCACAGGACCGGGCGAGAGGCGCGCCACATTCCTCGCAGAACTTGGCCTGCGGCCGATTCTCGCGCTGGCACCGGGGACAGGGCATACCGAGCGTCTCCCGATTCCGGATCGCAGCTGCCGGCCAGGATCAAGCGTCACGGCACCCAGGCGGTCGCCGCAACTCGGCGTCCCGGCCACCCGGGTTACGCCAGCACGACCCTACCGCGAGCCGGCCTCGGATGCCAGATGGGATGCGTCCCGATCGGCCAGCGTAGTTCGGCCGACCCCGACCGCACCAACACGTCATGCATCGGGCCCGACCGCGACACGCGCGACAGGCCCGGGGTGTGGAATCGTGCATCTCTGCACGTCCGTGTCGCAATTAGGTTCGCCGGTGCGGAGAGCATTGCAGTCACGTACAGCCCGCTTCGGTAAGTCCTCCCGTTTTCGGCGAGTTGCGAGCGCCCGATGGGTGGCTCGGAACTTGCTCGTCCTGGCCCGGCCAGAACTCACCGGCCGCAGCCTGTTTCTGCGAGGCCTACTACATGCTCCAGGCAGATCGGGAGGGGATAAGATGAGTAGGAAAACCCGCATCCTGGTGACCGACGCGACCGGTATCGTGGGGTATGTCGACCCGGAATGCATCGGCCCGAACGAGACCTGTCGTCGGCTGGCCCAGACGGGAGCGGGGACCTACCACGCCTTCCCGCGCGGGTTCGACGTGACCCTTCCGACCTATCACTTCCCGACGCTGGAGGCGGCGGAGGCCGCGCTCCAGCAGGTCTCGCGAGAGAAAGGCGTCCTGCTGCCTCCGACGATTGTGGAGGACGATAGCCCGCTGTCGCCTGACGAGACCCGCGCCAATGCCGATTGGCCGAAGCTCACCCCCGACACCCACGCACGGTGATCTTCGATGGCCGTCGTTCCCAGGCGCCACGTGCAGGCGCGCCGTTCCCGCTCCCTGCTCGCCACGCCCAGACTCGGGGACTGAGGGAGCCAGCGATGGTCACCGGCGATGGACCCTGTCTATCTGCCTCACGCCCGCGACCATTACCGACTGGACGCCGATCCGGAAATGGCTCACCGTCGAGGGCTGCGCCTGTGAGGGCTTCTTTGTCTCCAAGAATCTCTGGGGCTCGCGATTGGTCAGGCTGCGAGCCTCGGGAACGTTCGCGAAGTAAAGCCGCTGGAGGAGAAGCCCATCCTGGTGCGTACGAATCGCGATCGGTGTGGTCTTGCCGCGCCAGGTGAACGTGCCAACGGCGATCCGGCTCCAATCATGGCCCTGATGAGACCCTGACAGCCGCCGCCGTGTCTTGACATTCGGCGACATTCCATTGACCGGCGACCCGCAGACGATTCGAGCAGCAGCCCTCGTCCGGGGACGTACGGTTTGCCCTGGAGAATGAAGCGGATCGCAGAATTCTGGTCTGGCGCTCCACACTGGGCGATAGGGCAGTGCAGGACGCTGCAGCCGAGGGGAGAGGTGCGAGTCATAACGTCGCCTATTTGGAGCACATCCTGCGCTGGCATCAAACCTGCTGCACATGCCTGGCTTGCCTCGACTAGGTTCATGTCACCGCTGATCCTGGCCTAGCAGAAAGGCAAGCACCGCAGAAGAAGCGGAAGGAGAAAGCCAATCCTGTGGACCCTCTCGCACCGCACCGAAGGCTGCGAGGGTTGCGATCACGCTCTCTCGGTCGGGTACGACCCGACGCCGAGGCCGGCGCGTTGACGCCCGAGACGCGCCAGATGATGGACATGCTCGCCGCTGCTGTCGCAGCCACCATGAAACAGGGCCTAAACGCGCTTCCGCCGGAGCGGACCGATCGGGTCAGAGAACTCATCCAGCTGATGTCGAATGCCTACCCGGCGACGCTGCCGGGCGAAGAGGTGGAATACCTGCTCGCGCTGTTGTCGTGCCTGCACGCGGCCATCGCCGACGTAACGAGCCACATCGTCATCCCACGGAAGGGGGAAAGAATGATTCGCTCGCAGGTCACCACGCAGGGCAACGGTGGGGCGTCAGCGGACGGCTCGCGGCCCTGACGTGAACCATCACTGACATGGAGAGTCCATCACAAAGTGGAAGTGCTGAGTACCTTGCTGTTCACGGTGACCGTGTCGCTCGGGTGCGCCGTTGGCTCGGCCCTGATCGCTCGCGAGTCAGATCGCAGTGGGACTCTGTGGTTCTTCATGGGCACGGTCTTCGGAGTGATCGGGTTCATCTGGATCGTATTTGTGGTGTGGACCGATCCGGCTCGGTGGCAGATGTGCCCCCGGTGCGCTGAGACGGTCAAGTCCGCAGCGACCAAGTGTCGGCACTGTTTGACCGAGCTTGCCAGTACCGCTGCCGGAATGAGCACTCTCGTTGACGAATGACCGGCTACGAGGACCCAGCACGCTGGAGTATGACACGCCATGAAACTGACCGTCTGTCCGACCTGTCAGAAAGCCTGCGCCCTCTGCGGGCAACCCCTGCACGTAAATGCCTTCTGTCCGCCCTGCGCTGGCCGGCAGGGCGGCTCGAGCCGGAGCCCGAAGAAGCAAGAGGCCTCGCGGCAGAACCTCGAGCATCCCGCCTCCTGCGTCGCCGTCCCCGCCGGGAGCGCGGCCAGGTGATTCGTGGCTAGAAGCGGCCCAGCCAGCCAGATCGCTGCTCTTCAACTGGGATCGTGCGAAGACCACACACGCTGCGGTCCTGCGGTGACGACCTAGCGCCGGCCGACGTCGCCGCCGCGCGCCTCTGGGAAGACTCCCAGATCTCGCCCCAGTCATCGACGCCATGGAGGACCTGATGATCGAGTTCGTCGAGCGCCCGCGCCCGCCTGCCCTCACGGAGACCCGGCGCGCCCTCCTCGAGACCGCCACGAACGGCCAGGCCATCGTCATCGCGCTCCACGATCGCCCGTCTCACCGCGTGCAGAACACGCTCCGCAAGTGGCTCGAGACGCAGGGCCACGTGCTGCATTACAAGCGCAGCACGGACACGTACTCCCTCATCTGCTGGGCTGAGCCCAAGGCCCCCCGCAAGGAGCGCAAGCGATGACCTCCCTCCCATTCGACTTCACCCGCTACAAAACGCAGGGAAAGGGCCACGGATTCGTCGAGGTATTTGCGCGCCGGTTGAAAACCGATCGCGTCCTCCGGCAGCGCGTCATGGTCGCCAAGATCAAGGAACTCGCGAACCTCGCGCGCGCGCCTGAGGACGACCCGGAGGTGCAGTGGGCGCACGTGCAGGAGGTTCAGGATCGCCTCTACGAGCTGACCATCATGGAATTCGAGGCTAAGGAACCGGCGCAGCCATGATGATCGGGAGTTTAGCCGGGCGGCCTGGGACTTGGAGATGACGCCATGATCCACGTGCGCCGATTCGCGCTCGTGCTGCTGCTCGCGGTGGCCGCCAGCGGCTGCTGGTGGACCGAGGACAACGATGACCCCGAGTGCGTGACCCGGGCCGACCCGACGCCATGCATGACCTGTCCCGTGACGACCTTCCGCACCACATGCCCAGACTAAAGGAGTGATGACGACGCCGACCATCCAGGTCAGCACGTCCAGCCGGGCCTCAGCGTTTCTTTGCGTCCCCGGCAATTCCGCGCGGAATGGGGGCACGCTTCTTCTTCAGCCGATGCGGCATCGGACGGTGCAATTCTTCGAGCATCCGCTGGGAGGCCTCACGGACCCAGGCCCGCCACTGTTCGCGGAAGCCGGGCTCGTTCATCGCCTCCCGCGCTAGTTCCTCGGCGAACTTCTCGGTCGCGAGGCTTACCGTGCCATGCCAGGCGCGGTGCGCCGACTCGTCGATGAGCCGGCGGAGCGGGATCTCGGTCGTGTCGGGATCGCTCATCTTCGTGTCGGGCTCTGATATACGTGATTACATCACGCATATCAAGACTTCCGGGGCGCGCGGAGATTGACACGCCTCGGCGTTTCCCATAGAACGGCGGGGCGGGAGGGGCTCCGGAGATGACCATCCGATTCGGGTTCTCGCTGACCGGTCGCGGGGTCCTGGCGGGCCGCGAGGCCATCACGACCCTCGCGCAGCGCGCCGACGCGCTCGGCTACGACTCGGTCTTCGTCACCGACCGGATGCTCATCCCGGTGGCGAGCACCGCGGCCTATCCCTATTCGCCCACGGGCGCCTTCCCCCTGGGGCCGGACGAGCCGTGGCTCGAGGCCCTGACGGCGGTGACGTACCTCGCGACCGTCACCCGGCGCATCCGGGTGGGCACGAGCGTCCTCGTCATCCCCTACCGGAACCCCGTGTTCACGGCGCGGGCCCTGGCCACCGCGGACTACCTCTCCGGCGGGCGCGTGATCCTCGGGGCGGGGATCGGCTGGTGGCGGCAGGAGTTCGAGGCCCTGGGCGTGCCGTTCGAGGACCGGGCCGCCCGCACCGTCGAGGCGCTCAAGCTCATGCGCGAGATCTGGACCAAGCCTCGCGTCACGTTCGAGGGCCGCTACTGGCAGGTCCGCGAGGCCGGGAGCGTGCGGCCGCATCCGGGGGAGCCGCCTCACATCCCGATCTGGATCGGCGGGCACAGCGACGCCGCGCTCCGGCGCGTCGTGGACGTGGCGGACGGCTGGCACCCGCTCGGGCTCCGTCCCCCCGTCGCGCTCCATCCCGCCGAGCTGGGGGCGCGAGCTCGGCGGCTCGGGGAGCTCGCAGCCACGGCCGGGCGCGACCCGGCAGACATCGTCATCGCCTTCAAGGCGCCCTTCGCGTTCCGCGAGGGCGCGGGGCGTGACCGCGTCCCGCTCACCGGCTCGCCCACCCAGATCGTCGAGGACCTCCAGGCCTACGTGGCAGTGGGTGTCCGGCACTTCGTCCTCGACTTCTCCGTGCCGACGCCGCCCGAGATGGTGGAGGCCATGGAGCGCTTCGCCGCGGACGTCCGCCCGCACGTCCGCGAGGCGTAAGGCCCTCCACCCGGCCCGGTACGCCGCGAACGGGTGAACGCCAGGGGGCGTGGTCAGACCAGCTCGGCGAACATGGAGCGCGTTGCTTCGGACGTCCGCCCGCAGGTCCACGAGATGTAGGCCCTCCGCACACCCGGTCCACCGGGGAACGGGCGACGGCGGGGAGGGTCAGACCAGCTCGGCGAAGATCGTGTCCGACACGAGGACGCCGCGGTTCGTGAGGGCCACCCGCCCGTCCCGGAGCGCCATCACGCCGGCCGCCAGATAGCGCTCGATTCCCGCCCGGCCCCCGCCCGGGCGCTCGGCGAGGTGACGCTCGAGCCACGCGACCGGGACGCCCTCCGCCACGCGGAGCCCGAGGACGATGCGCTCGGCCGCGACCTGGCGCTCGGTGAGCTGTTCCCAGCTCTCGATGCCCCAGCCCCCCGCGAGAACCGCGGCCCGCCAGCGGGGCTCGGAGCGCTGCGTCCAGTAGCGGACCGCGCCGAGCGCGCCGTGGGCGCCGGGGCCCAGCCCGAGGTAGTCCTCGCGGCGCCAGTAGCCGAGGTTGTGGCGGGAGCGCCGCCCTGGCCGCGCGAAGTTCGAGACCTCGTACCGCTCGAGGCCCGCGCGCGCGGCGCGCTCGACCAGGGCGTCGAACTGCGCGACGTGGAGGTCCTCGTCCGGCAGGCCTGCGGGCGGCCGGCGGCCGAAGGGGGTGGCGGGCTCGAGCGTGAGCGCGTAGGCGGACAGGTGCTCCGGCGCCCAGCCGAGCGCCGCGTCCAGGGTCCGCGTCCAGGTGGCCAGATCCTGGGCGGGACAGGCATACAGGAGGTCGATGCTGACGTTGTCGAACCCCGCCGCGCGCGCCGCGCGAAAGGCGGCCTCCGCGTCGGCAGCGGAGTGCGTGCGGCCGAGGCGCCGGAGCAGCGCGTCGTCGAGCGCCTGGACGCCGAGCGACAGCCGCGTCACCCCGGCCTCGCGAAAGGCGCGGAGCCGGTCCAGGTCGAGCCCCTCGGGGTTCGCCTCGAGCGTGACCTCGGCGTCCGGCGCGAGCCCGAGGCCCTGCCGGAGGTCGGCCAGCACCGCCGCGACCGCCTCGGGCGGCAGGAGCGAGGGCGTGCCGCCTCCGAGGAACACGCTGCCCGCGGGCACCCGGCCCGCCCACGGGAGCGCCGCGTAGCGCCCGAGCTCGGCGCGCAGCGCCGCGACGAAGGGCGCGATCCGGTCCTCACGATGAATCGCGACGTTGAAGTCGCAGTACGGGCACTTGGTCCGGCAGTAGGGACAGTGGACGTAGACGCCGAACCGCTCGCCGGCAGGCCCCGAGGTGAGCAGCGGCTCAGGCAGGCGGCCAGGCTCCGGCGGCGCCGGATGCCTACTAGAGCTAGCCTCCTGGGAGGAGCCAGACCCGATCCGTTCGGCGAGAGCCGAACAGCCCGGCTTCGCCGCGAGGGCCGTCGGCAGGGGGGCGCCGCCCCCCTCCGCACTCTCCCGGGGGGAGGCAGGCCCGCTCCGTTCGGCGAACGCCGAGCGGCGCGGCTTCGCCGCGAGGGCCGTCGGAAGGAGGGCGACGCCCCCCTCCGAGCTCTCCCGGGGGGAGGCAGGCCCGATCCGTTCGGCGAGACGCCGAACGGCGCGGCTTCGCCGCGAGGGCCGTCGGAAGGGGGGCGGAGCCCCCCTCCGAGCCTAATAGATCAGCTTGCCCAGCCGTTCCCACCGGACGCGCTCCAGAATGGAGTCCCGCTCGGAGTCCCAGGACCAGTAGATCAGGAACGCCCGGCCCTTGATCTTGTCGCGATTGACGAAGCCCCAGTAGCGGCTGTCCTGGCTGTTGTTCCGGTTGTCGCCCATCACGAAGTAGGAGCCGGCCGGCACCTTCACCGACGTGCTCTCGCTGCCGCCGAATCGCTCTTCCCACTTCCCCCACGGATCCTGGATGGGGCGGCAGCTCGGCTCCGGGGGCTTACAGTTCACGTAGATCTTCTGCTCCTTGATGTGGAGGTCCTCGCCCCCGACCGCGATGATCCGCTTGATGAAGTCGCGCGACTCGTCCACCGGGTACTTGAAGACGATGACGTCGCCCCGCTTCGGGTCCGTGAACCGGTAGATGAACTTGTTGACCAGGATGTGGTCGCCGACCAGGAGGGTCGGGACCATGGAGCCCGACGGGATCTTGAACGCCTGGACGACGAACGTGCGGATCAGGAGGGCGAGGAGGACCGCGACGAGGATCGCCTCGACGTACTCCCGGATGACGGACTTCTTCCGCAGCTTGACGATCTCCCGCGGGACGTCCTCCGGCGACGTGTGGTTGACCGGCTGGGTCATCGCGCCGTCCTAGGACCGGAGGACCGTGAGGAAGGCCTCCTGCGGGATCTCCACGCGACCGATCTGCTTCATCCGCTTCTTGCCTTCCTTCTGGCGCTCGAGGAGCTTGCGCTTGCGGGTGATGTCGCCGCCGTAGCACTTGGCCGTGACGTTCTTCCGCAGCGGGCGCACCGTCTCGCGGGCGATGACGCGGCTGCCGATCGCCGCCTGGATCACGACCTCGAACATCTGGCGGGGGATGACCCCCTTCAGCTTCTCGGCCAGCACCTTGCCCCGCTCGTACGCCTTGTCCCGGTGGACGATCAGCGAGAGCGCGTCCACGGGATCGCCGTTCAGGAGGATGTCCAGCTTGACGAGCTCGGAGGGCCGGAACTCGAGGAAGTCGTAGTCGAACGACGCGTAGCCGCGCGACAAGGACTTCAGCCGGTCGTAGAAGTCCACGATGATCTCGGCGAGGGGAAAGCTGAAGGTCAGGTGGACGCGCTTGCCGATGTGCTCGACCGAGCGGTGCTCGCCCCGCGCCTCCTGGGCCAGCTTGTAGATGCCGCCCATGAACTCCGTGGGGACGAAGATCGAGCCCCGGACGTACGGCTCCGACGTCGTGACGACGTCGCCCACCGGCGGGAGCTTCGCCGGGTTGTCGATCTCGATCGTCTCGCCCTGGACCGTCTCGACCCGGTAGCGGACCGACGGCGCGGTCGCGATCAGCGCGAGGCCGAACTCCCGCTCGAGCCGCTCCTGGATGATCTCCATGTGCAGGAGCCCCAGGAACCCGCACCGGAACCCGAAGCCGAGCGCGATCGAGGACTCCGGCTCGAAGGTGAACGCCGAGTCGTTGAGCCGGAGCTTCTCCAGCGCGTCCCGGAGCGCCTGGTACTCGGTGTCCTCCACCGGATAGAGCCCGGAGAAGACCATGGACTTGGCCTCGCGGAACCCCGAGAGCGGCACCGCCGTGGGGTTCTGGGCCTCGGTGATCGTCTCGCCGATGCGCGAGTCGGCGACCCGCTTGATCCCCGCCGTCAGGAACCCCACCTGGCCGGCGGTGAGCTCGTCCACCTGCACCATCTGCGGCGTGAAGACCCCGACCTGCTGGACCTCGAAGGACTTCCCGTTCGACATCAGCAGGATCTTGGTGCCGGGGGCCACGCGGCCGTCGATGATGCGCACGTAGGTGACGACCCCCTGGTAGGGGTCGTAGAAGGAGTCGAACACGAGCGCCTTGAGCGGCGCCGTCCCGTCGCCCGCGGGCGCGGGGATGCGCCGGACGATCGCCTCGAGCACGTCGGCGACGCCGGTGCCCGCCTTGGCGCTGATGGGGATCGGTTCGTCGGGTCCGAACCCGAGGAGGTCCGCGAGCTGCCGGGAGGTGCCCTCGACGTCGGCCTGGGGCAGGTCGATCTTGTTCACCACGGGGACGAGCGTGAGATTCGCCTCGAAGGCCAGGTAGAAGTTCGCCAGCGTCTGCGCCTCGACCCCCTGCGCCGCGTCGACCACGAGGATGGCTCCCTCGCACGCGGTGAGGCTCCGCGAGACCTCGTAGGAGAAGTCGACGTGCCCCGGGGTGTCGATGAGGTTCAGCGTGTACGTGTGGCCGTCCCGCGCCTGGTAGAGGAGCCGCACCGTGTGGGCCTTGATCGTGATCCCGCGCTCGCGCTCGAGGTCCATCGAGTCGAGCACCTGGTCGACGGCCTTCCGCGGGTCCATCGTCCCGGTCAGCTCGAGCAGCCGGTCGGCGAGCGTGGACTTGCCGTGGTCGATGTGGGCGATGATCGAGAAGTTCCGGATGCGCTCCAGGTCTCTCATCGGTCGATCGCGCTACCTGCCGCGCCCACCAGGGCCTCGGCCGCCAGGTGCAGCTGGTCGACGGCCGCCGCGGTCTCCGCCTCCACGTACACGCGGAGCACGGGCTCCGTCCCGGACGGCCGGATCAGCACCCATGCCCCGTCGCCGAGCCAGTACTTCCGGCCGTCCAGCGTCTCGCGCCGGGTCACCGGCCGGGCGCCGATCCGCGCGGGCGGGGCGGCGTCCAGCGCGGCCACGAGGGCCCGGCCCCGGTCCGGGGAGAGCGTGTAGTCGCGCCGCCGATAGGCCGCGGCGCCGGCCTCGGCTTCCAGGTCCCGCAGGAGGGTGTCGAGACTCATTCCCGAGGCTACGACCGCTTCCAGGACGAGGAGCGCCGACAGGAGGCCGTCGCGCTCGGGGAGGTGGTCTCGGAACCCCATCCCGCCTGACTCCTCGCCACCGATCAGGATATCACGGCCGCGCATGAGGCTCGCGATGTGCTTGAAGCCGATCGGCGTGACGTGGAGCGTGAGCCCGAGCCGCGCGCACATCCGGTCGACCTGCACGCCCATGGCGAAACCCTTTGCGACCTCGCCGCGCCAGCCGCGGACCCGGACGAGGTGCCGCACGAGCAACGTGAGCACTTCGTGCGGCGTGACGTACCGGCCCTCCGCCGTCACGGCCCCGAGCCGATCCCCGTCCCCGTCCATCGCCAGCCCGAGGTCGGCGCCGGTCGCCCGCACCTCGGCCGAGAGCGTGTCGAGGTGCGGCGGGATCGGCTCCGGGTGGAGCCCGCCGAAGAGCGGGTCCGGCGCGCCGTGGAGGATCCGGACCTCGCCCCACGCGGCTGGCACCAGGGCCTGGAGCAGCCCGTTCGCCGCGCCGTGGAGGGCATCCCCGACGATGCGCAGGGGTCGGGCCGGACGCCGGTCGAGGGCCACGCGGCTCCTGAGGCGCTCGAGGTAGTCGGGCAGGAGGTCGACCGTCTCGACCCGCCCGCCGCCAGCGGCCGGCGTGCAGCGGGGCGGGGTCCGGCCGAGAGCCGCCTCGACGCGCGTGGTGAACTCGGCCGTCGCGGAGCCGCCGAACGAGCCCTTGAGCTTGATCCCGTTGAAGCGGGCCGGATTGTGGCTCGCCGTCACCACGAGGCCACCGGCCGCGCCGCGGGCGAGCACGCTGTAGGAGACGACGGGGGTCGGCACCGGGCGGTCGGCCAGGAGGACCCGCCAGCCGTTCGCCGCCAGGATGTCGGCGGCGAGGGCCGCGACCCGGCGGGAGTTGAAGCGCGTGTCGTAGCCGACCACGAGCAGGCGCGCGGCATCGGCGGCGTCCTCGGCCCACGTCTCCGCCGCCGCCTGGACGACCGCCGCGGCATTGGCCTCGGTGAAGTCGTCCGCGATGACGCCCCGCCATCCGTCCGTTCCGAAGCGGATGGGGAGCGCCTGACCTCCTGACGGCACTCAGGGATCCCCGGCGAGCCGGGAGTAGTCGCCGAGGCGGCTGCCGTCGCCCAGGACGGCGCCGGGCGTGACCCGCGCGTGGGCGCCGATCGACACCCCACGCCCGACGAGACATCCCGCCAGACGCGCCGCCGCGCCGACCTGGACCTCCTCCCACAGCACCGCCGACTCGACCTGGGAGCCGGCCCCGAGCCGGCAGCCGGCCCCGAGGACGACGCCCGGTCCCACCGCCGCGCCCGCCTCGACCCGGCATCCGGGCCCGATCGCCACGGGCCCCCGGATCCGCGCCGTCGGCGCGATGGTCGCGGTCGGGTGGATCCAGCCCTCGGGGCCCTCGCGCCCGGCCGGCTCGACCTGGGGCCGGAGGCGGCGCGCCAGCAGGTCCTGCTGCGCCTGGAGGTACTTCGCCGGCGTCCCGATGTCGAGCCAGTAGGCGTTCGAGACGAAGCCGTAGAAGGGCACCCCGCGCTCGAGCAGGAGCGGGAAGAACTCGCGCTCCATCGAGTAGGGCTCGCCCTTGGGGATCCACTCGAGGATCTCGCGCTCCAGGATGTAGGCCCCGGCGTTGATGGTGTTGGTCGTGACCTCCTCCCAGCCGGGCTTCTCGAGGAAGCTCCGCACGCGGCCGTCGTCCTCGAGCTCCACGATGCCGTAGGCCGTGGGGTTCTCGACGCGTGTGAGGTAGATCGTCGCCGCCGCGCCCCGGGCCTCATGCATGGCCAGCATCGCGGACAGATCGAGGTCCGTGAGGACGTCACCGTTCAGCACGACCACGCGCCCGTCGACGAGATCAGCCGCGTTGCGCACGCCGCCCGCCGTGCCGAGGGGATCCGCCTCGACGACGTCTCGCAGGCGGACCTGGCCGAGCTGCTGGCCGGCCATGATCGCCCGGATCGCCTCGGACCGGTGCGAGATGGACAGGATCACGTCCTGCACGCCGTGGGCGCCCAGAAGCCCGAGCTGGTAGCAGAGGAACGGTGTGTTCAGGAGCGGCACGACCGGCTTGGGCCGCTCGAGGGTCAGCGGCCGGAGCCGGGTTCCCAGGCCCCCGGCCAGGATGACGGCCTGAAGGGTCACGCGCGGGGCCCTGTGCTCAGTCCGCCTGACGCCGAAGGGACCACGTCATGGCTGCTCAGCGGCGGTCCGGGCTCGCCGGCGGCGCCCACTCGGTCGCCTCGCTCACCAGCATCACCGGGATGCCGTCCCGGATGGGATAGACCTTCCGGCACGCGGGGCAGATGATGCGGGTCTCCTCGAAGCGGAGGTCGCCCTTGCACGCGGGGCAGACCAGGATGGCCTTGAGCTCGTCGTCGATCATCGCGGTGCCTCCCCGGAAGGCCTGGCGGGCCCGCCGGTTACCGGTCGAGCGCCTGGTGAAACCACTCGATGGTCAGGCGGAGCCCCTCGTCCACGTCCACGCGCGGCTCCCAGCCGAGGAGCGTCCGGGCGCGGGTGATGTCGGGCTGCCGGATCTTGGGGTCGTCGACCGGCAGCGGCTGGAACACGATGGGGCTTGCGCTCCCGGCCAGACGGCCGACCCGCTTGGCGAGCTCGAGGAGCGTCATCTCCTGCGGGTTGCCGAGGTTGACGGGGTCGTGGACGCTGGACTGCATGAGGCGCCAGATGCCGTCGACGAGGTCCGAGACGTACGTGAAGGAGCGCGTCTGCGAGCCATCGCCGTAGACCGTGATCGGCTCGCCGCGGACCGCCTGGTCGATGAAGTTCGGGATCGCCCGCCCGTCGTGCCGCCGCATGCGCGGGCCGAACGTGTTGAAGATGCGGACGATCCGGGTGTCCAGGCCGTGGTACCGGTGGTAGGCCATCGTCATGGCCTCGGCGAAGCGCTTGGCCTCGTCGTAGACGCCGCGCGGCCCCACGGGGTTCACGTTGCCCCAGTAGTCCTCCCGCTGCGGGTGGACCTGGGGGTCGCCGTAGACCTCCGACGTCGACGCCAGGAGGAACCGGGCCTCCTTGGCCTTCGCCAGCCCGAGCGCCTTGTGGGTCCCCAGCGCTCCCACCTTGAGGGTGGGAATCGGCAGCAGCTGGTAGTCCACCGGGCTCGCCGGGCTCGCGAAGTGCAGCACGTAGTCGACCGACCCGGCCACGTAGATGTAGTTCGTGACGTCGTGCTTGATGAAGCTGAACCGCTCGGAGCGCAGCCGGTCGATGTTGTCGGTCGCGCCGGTCGAGAGGTTGTCGAGACAGACGACCTCGGCGCCCTGCTCGAGAAGGAACTCGCACAGGTGGGAGCCGATGAACCCCGCCCCCCCGGTCACCAGCACGCGCATCGGGGTGCGGCTCAGGCGGGGAAGACCGGCTTCCGGCCGATCGAGTGGTACTCGAACCCCAGGCGCCGCATGCGCTCGGGCTCGTAGACGTTGCGCCCGTCGAAGACGAGGGGCCTCCGCATCACCTGACGCAGCCGCTCCAGGTTCAGGAGCTTGAACTCGTTCCACTCCGTCACGATCACCGCGGCGTCGGCGCCCTCGGCGGCCTCGTAGGAAGACGGGCAGTACTGGACGCTCTCGGGCAGCGTCTGCCGGGCGTTCTCCATGGCGACCGGGTCGTACACCCGCACCCGGCTCCCGCCCTCGACGAGGCGCGTGATCAGCTCGACGCTTCGCGCCTCGCGCATGTCGTCCGTGTTCGGCTTGAAGGCCAGGCCCAGCACGGCGACGACCCGGCCGTCCAGCGGATCGAGGACCTTGCGGATGAGGGCAAGGAGCCGCTGGATCCGCTCGCGGTTGACGTCGACCACGGCCCGGAGAGACCGGAAGTCGTAGCCCAGGTGGCCGCGGTCTGGATCAGGGCGTCGGTGTCCTTCGGGAAGCACGACCCCCCGTAGCCGAGGCCCGCGTTCAGGAACGCGGCGCCGATCCGCGGGTCCAGCCCCATGCCCTTCACCACCTGCGTGACGTCGCCTCCGGCGAGCTCGCACAGGTTGGCGATCTCGTTGATGAAGGAGATCTTCGTGGCCAGGAACGCGTTCGACGCGTACTTGATGATCTCGGCCGAGTAGACGTCGGTGATGATCATCGGCCGCTCGAGCGGGGCGTAGAGCTCGAGCAAGGTCATCGCCACCTGCTGGCTGGGGGCGCCGATGACGATCCGGTCGGGCCGGAGGGTGTCCTCGATCGCCGAGCCCTCCCGCAGGAACTCGGGGTTCGAGACGACGTCGAAGCTGACCGGCCGGCGGCGGTTCTGCTCGATGATGTTCCGGACCAGGTCCCCGGTGCCGACCGGCACCGTGGACTTGTTCACGATGACCTTGTAGCGATCGAGCGCCTCGGCGATCCCGTGGGCGACCTCCTCGACCGCCGTGAGGTCCGACTCGCCGTTCGCCTTGGCGGGCGTCCCCACCGCGATGAAGATGATGACCGAGCGGCGCACGGCATCGGCCAGCTCGGTCGTGAACTCGAGCCGGCCGTCGGCGACGTTGCGGGCGACGAGCTCCTCGAGGCCGGGCTCGTAGATCGGCATCCGCCCCGCGCGGAGCCCCTCGACCTTGGCGCCGTCCTTGTCGACGCAGACGACGTCGTTCCCCAGGTCGGCGAAGACCGCGCCCGTCACGAGCCCCACGTATCCGGTCCCCACCACCGCGATGTTCATCCTGATCGCCTCATGACGGGCGTGGCGCCCGAGATCCGTGCAGCCCTGCTATGTTACCGGACCGCTCCCGGTGCGGCAAGCAAGCGTGGCGCGGGGTAGTGGGTAGATGTGAGCCCTGGGACTTAGGCTCCAGGAGGCGGGGGTGGCAGAAGTATCTGGTGTGCCTCTCGATACGTCAGGCTGGTGGAACGACCACTCTCAGTCAGACTCCAGACGCCGCGCCTAGATGAATCGAGCAGACCCTCCCCGCTCGCGGGGAGAATAATCAGGTCCAGCACTCGGAAACGTCTGTGCACGACATTTCATCGGTTCGGTCTGTCAAACCATCTATGGCGAATACCGTGCACTCTCCGTGGGCGCCCATAGCCTTAATGGGTTCGTGGGCTGGGCCCAGCCGCCACGCTTCATGGCTCTCCCGGCGCAGGCGAGAACACTTCCCTACACTCTCTTTGCTACCGCGACATAGAAAGCTGCGGCCGTCGTCAGTACGATCGACGTGTACTCGCGCATCGTTGCCACCTTGCGTTGTCGCCGCCCTCGGTTCGGCTGCCCAAGCAGGATATCCATCTCGTGCGCAATCTCGTTTCGCGCCTCGAACACCGTCTTCAGCCTTCGAACTCTCTAAAGAACTCAGGGTCCACTTCGTAGGTCTTCACTGCGCGAAGACCAAGTTCGAGCTGTTCCAGCATGTCGATGAACTTCTCGCCGTCGATCAATTCAATGGGTGGAACACCGTCACGTGACGCTTCGCGACGCGCCTCCGCAGTAAACGCCCCCGTCGTGAAAGATCCGGTGTGCCTGTTGATACGTCACGGCGGTGGAACGACCATTCCTCGAGTCAGACTCCAGACGCCGCGCCTAGATGAATCGAGCAGACCCTCCCGCACGCATTTGAAAATCTGGCCCAATGGGACTGATCTAGTGTAGCGAGGTTCACCGCAAGGAATCAGCTCATTCTGAGACCTCATCCGCCAGCTTCAGATCTGGAGGCGCTTCGTTCCACGACCTCGTCGTGAATTCCAGGGCCCCCGCCTCTCGAAGCGCACCCCGTAGGGCTCCAAAGTAGCGCACGAATTCCGCACCTTCCACCGATTCTGCGACGTTTGCTTGGTCAGACTGCCCTGGTGGTTGAGTTTCCCAACGAAACGTCGCCCGTGCGGCAGAGCAATAGGAGCAGGCATTCCAGCTCGGAGAAGTACAGGAAAAATGCCCAGGCGTCGGCGGGCACGTCTCGCGCGAGCCGTCGAGCTGTTTCGGTCGCACATTCCCTCAGTAGACCCGTCACCCGTGAGCCGGGGTCGGGGATCATTCTTGATCGCTGCAGACAGGTCTCGACGGGTCCTGCACTCTAGAGATCACGCCTGTCAGCTCCAGCACACCTGCACGCCGACGTCTTGCGTTCAGACTCAAGCTCCGCGTCCGGATCGCCCACCCAAAGCTCAAACACCGCCGCGAGGGTGCGCGCTTGGTAATCGATGCGGAGCTCGCGCAGGACGCGTCATGGAACGTCGCGTGAGGCTTCCGAAGGCGAGATCCGGCGAAGTGCATTGCGGTAGAGATCGCAGGGGCTCTTGAAGCGGTCGGCGTGAAAACCACTCACTACCAGGCGCCGGCGGACGCCGGGCCGGAGCGCCCTGTCGGCAGCCTCAGGAATGTCCCTCGGCCAGTCGCAGCAGGGTCCCGAGCAGCACGTTGGCCCCGCGCTCGATCGCCGGCCAGTCCGTCCACTCGTCCGGCCGGTGGCTCCGGCCGCCCTGGCTCGGGACGAAGAGCATCCCGGCGTCCGTCACGGTCGCCAGGATCTGCGCGTCGTGCCCGGCGCCGGAGGGCATGCGGCGCGTCGGGAGCCCGAGGCTCGCGGCGGCGGCCTCGATCACCCCCTGGACCCGCGGGGACATCCGGACCGGCTCGGCCCGCATGAGGTGCTCCACCTCGAGCGCGAGGCCGCGCTGCCGCGCCACGCGCGTCGCCGCCTGGAGGGTGCGGCTCGCCAGCCGGTCGAGGACATCCGGGTCCGCGTCGCGCAGCTCCTGGAGCAGCGCCGCGCGCTCGGGCACGATGTTCGGCACGCCCGGCCGGACGTCGACGACGCCGATCGTGGTGACGGCGCGGCCCTGGCCGCCCCGCACCACCAGCGCGCGGCTCTTCGTCGCGTACTCGGCCGCGGTCATGAAGGCGTCCCGCCGGCGATCCATCGGCGTCGTGCCGGCATGGTCGGGCTGACCCACGAAGGTCAGCCGGAAGCGCCGGATCCCGACGATACCCTCGACCACGCCGATCGGCACGTCCTCGGCCTCGAGCCACGGCCCCTGCTCGATGTGGAGCTCGACGTACGCGGCGATCTCGCCGGGGGCCCGGCGCGCCTCGGGCGCCCGCGCGAGGTCGAAGCCCGCGCGCCGCATCGCCTCCGGCAACGCAAGCCCACTCGGATCGGCGAGCCGCTCGCCGAGCGTGCGGTCGAGGCTCCCGGTCATCGCGCGAGAGCCGAAGAATCCGTAGAAGCGGCCCTCCTCGTCCGTGAACGCGGCGACCTCGAGGGCGCGCGGCAGCTTCACGCCGGACGCCGCCACCGTGCGCAGGCACTCGAGGCCGGCGAGCACGCCGAGCGCGCCGTCGAGCGGTCCCCCGCGCGGCACGGTGTCGATGTGGGAGCCCGTGACGACCGCCGGCAGCGCGTCGCCGAGCCGACCGAAGATGTTGCCGGCCGGATCCACGCGCGAGTCCAGGCCCGCCTCCCGGAGACGGCCGAGGAGCCAGGCCCGCCCCGCCTCGTGAGCTTCGCTCCACGCGGGCCGCGAGATGCCGCCCGTGGGATCGCGCCCGATCGCGGCCAGCCCCTCGATGTCCCGTCGCAGGCGCTCGATGTCGATGCGCAACTGGTCGCTCCTCATCCGAGCACCTCCTTGCGCCTTATCCGAGCACCTCCCTACGCCTCATCCGAGCACCTCCCTGCGTGCCGGGGCCGTCGCGGCTCCAGGCGTGCCGCCCGGCAGGAAGTAGGTCGCGACCAGGGTCAGCACCGTGGCCCCGACACCGAGCCAGAAGATGAACCCCACGGCCCCCACGAGCGCGGGGACCAGGTCCGGCGGCAGGTGCCGGGCCCCCGCCTCGAGCCCGGCCAGCCGCGTCCCGAGGCGCGCGGTGAGGGTGGCGCCCATGAGCGCCACGCCGAGCGTCGCGCCGATGTTGCGGAAGAAGAGGAGGCCCGAGGTCGCGACCCCGCGGCGCGCGGGCTCGATGGCGCTCTGCACGGCCACGACCAGGGTGATGGAGACCAGTCCCATGCCGATGCCGGTCGCCCCGCCGATGACGAGCAGGGTCCCCCAGTCGACGTCGGGCCGGAGGGCCAGCGCGGCATAGCCCATCGTCATGAGGGCGGCGCCCGCGAGCGCCAGCGCCCGGAAGCCGAGCCGGTTCAGGACCTGCCCGGCGACGAGCCCGCCCACCGACCAGCCGGTGCTCATCGTCATCAGCGAGAGGCCGGCCGTCGTCGCATCGGTCCCGTGCCCCCACTGGACCAGGAGCGGAACGTGCACGAGCGCCCCGAACATCGCGGCGCTCGAGAAGAACCCCGCGACCGAGGCGGCCGTGAACACCGGCTCGGCGAAGAGGCTCCACGGCAGGAGCGGATCCGCCGAGCGACGCTCGGCCCAGACGAACGCGGCGAGGCCCAGGACGGCCACGGCGAGCGCGCCGAGCCGGTCGACGCCGACGCCGCCTCCCCCGCGCGCGCCGCCGGACTGGAGCAGGGCGAGCATGAGGCCGGTCACGCCCACGAGGAAGGCCCCCGCCCCCGCCAGGTCGAGCGACCGCCCCGCCGCGTGGCTCCCCGTCTCGGCCAGCCCGCCGAGGACCAGCCCGACGACGAGCACGCCGAGCGGGAGGTTCAGGAGGAAGATCCAGCGCCAGCTCCAGCCGTCGACGATGACGCCGCCGAGGAGCGGTCCCGCGATGCTCGCGACCCCCCACACCGCCGTGATCAGCCCCTGCATCTGCCCCCGGCGCGGGCCCGCGAAGAGGTCACCGAAGATGATGAGCGCGAGCGCCAGGATGCCGCCCGCTCCCATGCCCTGGAGGCCCCGGCCGGCGACCAGGACCGGCATGCTCGGGGCGACCCCGGCGGTGACGGAGCCCGCGCAGAAGAGGATGGTCGCCGCGATGAAGGGGCCGCGCCGCCCGAGGCGATCCGACAGGCCGCCGAAGACCGGCATCACGACCGTGGACGCGAGCATGTACATCGAGAACACCCAGGGATAGAGGTGGGCGCCGCCGAGGGCGGCGATCACGGTGGGCATCGCGGTCCCCACGATCGTCGAGTCGAGCGCCGCCAGGAGGACGCCCAGCTGGACGGCGAGCACGACCGGCCAGAGACGGCGGCGCCGGCGCACGATCAGACGACCGGCCAGCGCGAGCGTGGCAGCGTGACGCCGGTCCGGGCCAGCAGTCGCTCGCCGATCTCCTGGACCCGCGCGAAGAGCCGCTCCTCGTCGACGAAGGACTGGCGGTAGGCGTCCACGACCACGCGGCCGTCCACGAGGACCGTGTGCACGCTGCGGCCGTCGGCGTTGTAGACGAGGTTGTTGACCGGGTTGAAGAGGGCCTGCCATTCCGGTCGCCGGGTGTCGAACAGCACCAGGTCCGCGCGCTTCCCGGGCGCGATCGACCCGAGCTCCTCCCCCAGCCCCAGCGCCTGCGCGCCCATGAGGGTGGCCATCTCGAGCGCCTGCTCGGCGGGAATCTGGCGCATGTCCTGCCGCGCGTCCTTGTACTGGAGGGCCGCCATGTTCATGGTCCGGACGGGGTCGAGATGGTTCGAGTTGTTGGGCGAGTCGCTGCCGAGGGCGACGCGCACGCCGCTTCTGAGCAGCTCCGGCATCCGGCCGTGCTCGAGGATTCCCTTCCCGCCCTTGGCGGCCGTGACCGGGCACATCGCCACCGCGGTGCCGGTCCGGGCCAGGCACTCGATCTCGGCGTCGTCGAGCCCCAGCACGTGGGACAGGAGGACGTTCGGGCCGAGGAGCCCGATCGACTCGAGGTACTCGGTCGGGCCGAGCCGGTGTCGCGCCAGGGACTCCCGACGCGCCGCGGGTCCGCTGAGATGGTGGAGCGTCAGCCCGCTGCCGTGCTCGTCGGCCAGGCGCTTGACCCCCCGCAGGAGGTCGGCGCTGCAGGTCTCCGGCGAGAACGGCATGGCCCACGCCCGCACCCGTCCCCGGAGGCGCCCGTTCCACTTCGAAAGGAAGGACGCCGTGCGCGAGATGGCCTCCACGGTGCCGTGGCGCGGCAGCGGGAACGGCGCCTCCTGATCCGTCACGCATTCCCCGAGGATCACGCGGATGCCGGCGTCCTCGTAGGCCTGCAGACACGCGTCGGGGAACTTGGTGCTGCCGGGATCGACGAAGCAGACCGTCCCGTTCTTCAGGAGCTCCACGAGACCGAGGAGGGTCGTGTGGTACTCCTCCTCTTCCGTCATCGCCATCTGGAGCTTGAAGACGTGCGGCAGCGGGCTCCCCAGATCGTCCAGGAAGATGCCGCGCACGGCGTGGGCGTAGCTCACGTGCATGTGGCCGTTGACGAACCCCGGTGTCACCAGGAGGTGGCGGGCGTCGATGACGCGGTCGGCCGGGAGCTCGGCCAGCTCGGCCGCCTTGCCGACCCGGCTGATCCGCTCACCCTCGACGAGGATCGAGCCGTCCTCCACGATCCGCCGCGTGGTGTCGAGGGTCACGACGTAGCGCGCGTGCTCGATCTTCAGCGTCGAACTGGACATGCGGGCGGCCGGCTCCCTCCGGGTGAGTCAGGGCGAGGATGGCATCCGCGATGCGCCGGCGCAAGCCACCAGGACGCCCCCCTTCGGACACAGGCGCCCCTCGTTGACCGGGCTGTCGGGATCACCTCGATCTGGAGGAGCTGGTATGCGCGGCCGTCGCGAAGCGACCCGCGAGGGGCGCCTCCGGTTCGGGAAGCCGCGGCGTCGTCGCCGCCGGAGGCCGGGTACTATATACCCTATTCGGCGATTCCGAGAACGGTCATGGCCACGCGACCCACTGTCATCACGCTGGCCCGCGTCACCCAGTGACTCATCACCAAGGCCCTTCGGAGGGCCGTTGGACTGGAGCACCGGGTGCGTCAATCACCGCGACCGGAGCGGGTCCCGCATGACTCCCTGGCCTGTAAGATTCGCCGTTCAGGGTATACTGGCGTCGCCCGAATCCAGACCGCGGAGGACCGATGGACTTCAGCCTCACTCCCGAGCAGGAGGCGTTCCGGGCCGAGGTGCGAGCCTGGCTCTCCGCCAACCTGCCGCCGGACTGGGCCTCCCGGCCGATCGTGAGCGACGTGCCGCGCGCCGAGCTCTACGAGTTCGGCCGGCACTGGCAACGGAGGCTCCACGAGGCGGGGCTGCTCGGCCTGACGTGGCCGAAGGAGTACGGCGGGCGCGGCCTGAGCTGGATGGAGGAGCTCCTCCTCCACGAGGAGCTGGTCCTCCACCGGGCGCCGCCGCCGCTCAACATTCTCGGCATCGGGATGGCTGGCCCCACGATCATCGCGTACGGGAGCGAGGCCCAGAAGCAGCGGCACCTCCAGAAGATCCTCACCTGCGAGGAGATCTGGTGCCAGGGCTACTCCGAGCCGAACGCGGGATCGGACCTGGCCGGCCTCCAGACCCGGGCCGTGAAGGACGGCGACCACTACGTGGTCAACGGCCAGAAGGTCTGGACCAGCCTCGCGCAGATCTCCGACTGGATGATGCTGCTGGCCCGCACCGATCCGAGCGCCGAGAAGCACAAGGGGCTCACCTACTTCCTCCTCGACATGCACTCGCCGGGGATCACCGTGCGCCCGCTCCGCCAGATCACGGGCGACGCCGAGTTCAACGAGGTGTTCTTCGAGAACGTCCGCGTGCCGGCGGAGAACATTCTCGGCGGGGAGGGACACGGGTGGCGGGTGGGCCTCACGACGCTCATGTACGAGCGGCTGGCGCTCGGGTTCGGGCTCCAGGCCCGGTTCGAGATCGCCACCGGCGCGACGCTCGAGCTGGCCCGCCGGATGTCGCGGGCGGGCCAGCCGGCGACGAAGGACCCGGTAGTGCGCCAGCGGCTCGCGCAGCTGGTCATCGACAACGCCGTGTTCAAGTACACGGCGAAGCGCGCGATCACGAAGCTCCTGCGGGGGGAGATACCGGGGTCCGAGGCCTCCGCGGGCAAGATCTGGTGGTGCGACCGCCACCAGGCGCTGCAGGACCTCGCCCAGGAGCTCCTGGGCTCCTACGGCCAGCTCGCCCCGGGCTCGCCCTGGGCAGTGGACCGAGGCAACTGGCACTACACGTTCCTCCGGTCGCGGGCGAACTCGATCGAGGGCGGTACCACGGAGATCCAGCGGAACATCCTGGCCGAGCGCGTGCTCGGCCTGCCGAAGGACTAGCCGAACGTGAACCAGTCATCTCGCCGCCGAGGCCCAGAGACCGTCAAGCGGAGCGGCGCCGCTCCCCCCCACGTGGACTGATGGACTTCGGGTTCAGCCAGGAACAGGAGCTGCTGCGCCAGACGGCGCGGAGCTTCCTCGAGAAGGAGTGTCCCTCCGGATTCGTCCGGCGGATGATGGACGACCCCGCCGGCACGACCGACGAGTTCTGGGGCAAGCTCGCCGAGCTCGGCTGGCTCGGCCTGATCTACCCCGAGGCGCACGGTGGCGTCGGCCTGGGACTCGTCGACCTCACGGTGGTCCTCGAGGAGATGGGGCGCGCCGTCATGCCCGGCCCGTTCTTCTCGACCGTGCTCCTCGGCGGGCTCGCGGTGCTCGACGCGGGCTCGGAGGCTCAGAAGGCGGCGTGGCTGCCGCGCATCGCCGCCGGGGAGGCCCGGGCCACCCTCGCCCTCCTCGAGGAGAGCGCCCGCTGGGACGCCGCCGGGGTCGCGGTCACCGCCAAGCCGGGGAAGGGCGGCGGCTTCGTCCTCTCGGGCACGAAGCTCTTCGTGCCGGACGGGCACGCGGCGGATCTCCTCGTCGTGGCAGCGCGGACGGCACGCCCCACGAAGGAGGATCCCTCGCACGGCGTGAGCCTCTTCCTGGTCCCGGCGGACCGGAAAGGCATCACGCGCATCCTGTTGCCGACGATGGACCAGACGCGGAAGCTTGCCGAGGTGGCGCTCGCGCGCGTCGAGGTCGGACCCGATGCGCTGCTGGGACCGCTCCATCAGGCGTGGCCCGTCATCACCCGGGTGCTCGACCAGGCCACCGTGGCCCTCTGTGCCGAGATGTGCGGCGGGGCGCAGAAGGTCCTCGACCTCTCGACGGACTACGCGAAGGTGCGCGTCGCCTTCGGGCGGCCGATCGGCGCCTACCAGGCCGTCAAGCACAAGTGCGCGGACATGCTGGTGGCCGTCGAGAACGCGAAGTCCATCACGTACTACGCCGCGTGGGCGGCCGATCAGAAGGCGCCCGACGCCCCGCTGGCCGCCTCGATGGCGAAGGCCTTCGTGTCCGACGCCTACCGGAAGGTCGCCGGCGACGGGATCCAGGTCCACGGGGGCATCGGCTTCACGTGGGAGCACGACCTGCACCTCTACTTCAAGCGCGCCAAGGGCTCGGAGGTCGCGTTCGGCGACGCGACGCTCCACCGTGAGCGCGTGGCACGGCTGCTGGACCTCTAGCGCGGGTGTTCGCCGGCGCCGGCGGGCGGCCCGGCGCGTGGCCGAGAACCCGGTGTTGACCGGCTCCACCGGGAAACCTCGCGATCAGGGCGGCGGCCCTGATCCTGCAGCCCAGAGGTCTGAGCGCCTTGACCACCTCTTGGCAGGCCGGGGAGTTCCGCCCCGGCTGAACGCCGCGTCGGTTCCGGCACGCGTGCTAGACTCGACCGTGCCCGTCGAGCCCCGGCCCGCGGCCTCCGTCCTCCTCCTCCGGCCCGGGATCACGGGGCCCATCGAGGTGTTCCTCATCCGCCGGGCGCGCGCCATGCGCTTCCTCGGGGGGTACTACGCCTTCCCGGGAGGCAAGGTGGACCTCGCCGATCAGAGCCACGAGGCGCTCGCCCGGACCTCGGGGCTCTCGCGTGAGGCCGCGGCGGCAGCGATGGGAGGGGACCCCGTGGACGAGGTCCCGGCGCTCGCCTACTGGCTCGCGGGCGTGCGCGAGGTCTTCGAGGAGACGGGCGTGCTCCTGGCGCGGGACAGGGAGGGGCGGCCCCTCGCGACGGGCGCCCCGGCCGTGGCCAGCCGGCTCGAGGACCACCGGCGGGCCCTCGTCCTCGGCGAGCGCTCCTTCACCGCGGTCCTCGTGTCGGAGGGGTGGTTCGCCGACCTCGCGCCTCTCGCGTACCTCGCCTGCTTCGTGACGCCCCCGGCCAGCCCGATCCGCTTCAGCGCGCGGTTCTTCCTGTGCCCCGTCCCGGGTGGCCAGGAGCCCCGGCTGATCGCGGAGGAGGCGTCCGAGGGCTTCTGGGTGGATCCGGCCGAGGCCCACCGCCGCTTTCGCGCGGGCGCGTGGCCGATGGCCGAGCCCGCGGAGTACGGGACGCAGTACCTCGCCCAGTTCGAGACCTACGAGGCGGTGTGGCGCCACCACGCCGACGGGCGCCCGAAGTTCCACGGGATCATCGACCGCCTGGACGCGGCGCGCTACTACCTCTTCGACTGGTCGACCGTGGTACGCCCGGCATGAGCGCGCCTCGCCCGCCAGCCCTCCCGGAGACGGCGCGGCTCACGCCCCTGGTCGGCCGCGTGCTCGGGCTCAACCCCGGGCTCATGACGGGCCCGGGGACCAACACGTACCTCGTCGGCGCGCGCCGGCCGATCCTCCTCGACACGGGCGCGGGCATCGCGGGCTACATCGCGCTCCTCGACGGGGTTCCTCCGCGAGGAGGGCGAGGACGAGGTGTCCCGGGTCATCCTGACGCACCGGCACGTCGACCACATCGGGCGGCGTGGCCGACGTGCGACGGACGTTCCCGCGGGTCCCGGTCGCGAAGCTCGTGAAGAACGACGCGGCGCTGCCGGTCCCGATGGAGCCCCTCGCCGACGGCTCGGTGATCCGCGGCGACGGCGTCACGCTCCACGCCGTCTACACCCCGGGGCACGCGTCCGACCACCTCTGCTACTACCTGGAGGAGGAGCGCGCCCTGTTCACGGGCGACCTGATCCTGGGCGGCTCGACGACGGTCATCCCGCCCGACGACGGCGATCTCGGCGACTACCTCGCGTCCCTCCGGCGGGTCCTCGACCTGGACGTCCAGCGCATCTACCCGGCCCACGGGCCGGTCCTCGAGCCGGCGCGGCCCGTCATCGAGGGCTACATCGCCCACCGCCTCGAGCGCGACGCCCAGATCGTCGAGGCCGTCGGCGCCGGCGCCGAGACGGTGGCCGACATCGTCACCCGCGTCTACCGCGCGGTCTCCCCGGCGCTCCACCCGGTCGCGCGCCTGTCCGTGCTCTCGCACCTCCAGAAGCTCGAGCGCGACGGGCGCGTCGTCCGCACGCCCGGCGACCCGCCCCGCTTCCGCCTCGCGTGAGCCGCCGGGCCACAGAGCCCGCGCCCAGCCGCGCGGGCGCGACGCGGGTGACCCATGCCTGGGATCCGATGCGCGCGCCGAGCGCCTAAGCCAGGCGGGACCACGCAGAAACACAGTTGGAGACCGGCCGCTGCACGGCTGTCAGGGATTTCCCGAGAGTGACGAGATGGCGCACCTGCGGTATAAGCCGTCGGTGGCCGCATCGAGCACCCGGGTGGCGAGTGGGTGCCGAAGCGGGCCAGCCGAGGCGTCGATTGATCAACGCCCCCGCGAGCGTCGGCGCTGGTGCTCGATCTCGCCCTACCGTTCGAGTCTCACGCACCGGCGAGGGCGCGTCTCTCCGAGCCCAGAGTGCCTCTGGGCTGGCACGGCGACCCACATGAGGCTGAGGGGCAAACGCAGCCGGGCGCTCGAAAGGGACGAATCGCGATGTGGAGGCTGACCGTCGTTGGTGTCGCCGCGGTGATCGTGGCGGCCGCCGGCCCCGCGGCCGGGTTCTGGCTGCCGCCGGACTTCGGCGCCAATAACCCCAACCTGGCCGTGGCCGTGGGCGACAGCATCACGCTGGGAACGCTGGCGTCAGGCGTCCAGGCCGCCCAGCCATACCCGCTCGTGCTCGAGTCCCTCCTCGCCCCCGCGCACCCCGGCTTCGTCGTCCTGAACCGTGGCCAGGGCGGAGAGACGACGCGGGGCGGGCTGACCCGGCTGCCGACGATCCTCGAGGTGGACCACCCCGGATTCGTCCTCGTCATGGAAGGCACCAACGACGCCACCTTCGAGATGCCCCCCGACATCATCGTGGCGAACCTGCGGGAGATGGTCAGGCTCGCCAAGGCGAACCACTCGATCCCGCTTCTGGGCGCCATCATCCCCAACCACCGTGACGCGCCAGACACTCGCGCCATCATCGAGGCCGTCAACGCCAGGCTCCCTGGCGTCGCGGCGGAAGAGGACATCCGGTTTGTCGACACGTTCACGCCCCTGAACGATCCAGGGCTGTATGGCCCGGACCGCCTGCATCTGACGCAGCAGGGCTACGAGGTGCTCGGAGCCGCGTGGCAGGCGGCGGTCAGCGCGGCGATCATCGAGTCGCGAGCCATCCACGGGGGCCACTCCTCGGACCACGGGCGCCGCTCCTCGGACCGGGGAGCCGACTTCAACGGCGACGGCAGGGCCGACATCCTCTGGCGCCATACCTCGGGCGCGCTGGACGTCTGGCTCATGGACGGCGACCAGCGTCATCGCCACCGGCTCCTTGGGCGCCGTCGACCCGGCGTGGACCATCGAGGGCCTCGGCGACTTCAACGGAGACGGCAAGGCGGACATCCTCTGGCGCCACACCGCGGGCTTCGTCGACCTGTGGGTGATGAATGGGGCCAGCGTCATCAGCGCCAGCGCGCGCTCGGCGACCGTCCCGCCCGATTGGAGCTATACAGGCCATTGGCGACTTCGACGGCGACGGCAAGGCGGACATCCTCTGGCGCCACACCGCCGGTTTTGTCGACCTGTGGGTGATGAATGGGGCCAGCGTCATCAGTGCCAGCCCGGTGGCGACTGTCCCGCCCGATTGGACTATCCAGTCCGTTGGCGACTTCGACGGCGACGGCAAGGCGGACATCCTCTGGCGCCACACCGCGGGTGCGGTGGACGTCTGGCTCATGAACGGCGCCAGCGTCATCGCTACCGGCTCCTTGGGCGCCGTGGACCTCGCGTGGACCATCGAGGGCATCGGCGATTTCACAGGCGACGGCAAGGCGGTCCTTGGCGTCACACCGCCGGTTTTGTCGACCTGTGGGTGATGAATGGGGCCAGCGTCATCAGTGCCAGCCCGGTGGCGACTGTCCCGCCCGATTGGACCATCCAGTGACGCTCTCTAGTGCCCTTTGCGTGTCGTGATGAAACGCACCGCTCACGCGGGTTTGGTGCCAGCGGCCACCCGCACTTCGGCGGGCGCGACGAATCCCGTGGGGATTTCGAAGCTCTTGAGCGTCGGCTACCTCCGACCACGCCGCCACGTGCACGGCCTCGGGGCCGTCACCGACGACGGCCCGATACGCCCCGAACGCCTCCTGCATCATGCAGGTGGCCACGGTCGCTTCCCGCGCGCCCAACCGGGGGCGGCGCCTTCCCACTGTGTACGGATCTCCGGCCTGCGGGCGGGCCGTAGAGGTTCCAGGATCGATCGGTGAGGAGGGCGGCGGCTATCACGGTATCCCCCAGAATCCCAGGCAACCGGCGCACCAGCCGGCTATCATCAACCCGGTGCCACGAAAACCGATGCCGGTACGAGCGGACACTGGCCCCGATTTCCTCGGACATCGTCAGGTTGAGGCGAAGACGCCACCACGGCAACTGAGAGGGAAACATGAACGACGACCTGATTCCGAACGCGAGCCGAACCATGTCGCGGCGAACGCTCCTGCGCCGGACGGCGACCGTGATGGCCGGCGGCCTTCTGGGGGTCCCCGCCACCGGCATCGCCCAGCAATGTCTACCCACATCGCCTGACGTCCTCGGGCCCTTCTACCGGGCCGGCGCGCCAGCCCGGGCCAAGCTCACTGATCCCGGCGAGGCCGGGGAAGCCCTCGTGGTGTCCGGAACCGTCTACGGTCCAGATTGCCGAACACCCTTGCCGGGGGCGCTGCTTGATGTGTGGCAAGCAGACCATGCAGGTCATTACGACATCAAGGAGCCTGCGAACCTCACCGATCGCACGCCGTTCCGGTTGCGGGGGCGGCTTCTGACCGACGCTCAGGGGCGCTACGAGATCGAGACGATCGTCCCGGGACGCTACCCCATCCCACCGGGCCTCCCGGGGCTCGAGCAGCATGCCGGACGGACTCGGCCCGCCCACGTGCACTTCATCGTCATGCACCCCCTCTATGGTCCCCTGACGACGCAGCTTTACTTCAGGGGAGACCCCTACTTGAGCCAGGATCCTTGGGCCAAGCCCTCCCTGGCGATTGATCTGGAGTCACAAGCGACCGGCGATGCCAAGCGCCTCGTCGGCAAGTTCAACATCGTCCTGGCCAGGCCGTAGGCCGGCATCCTCAGGACTGGCCGTGTCCAAGGAACCGGGCGCGGTACAGTCGTCGTCATTTGATGCGGGCCAGCGTCGACTCCTCGCCACGACGGCACCGGTTGGGCGGTGAAGAAGCCGGTTCCTCAAGCGGGGGTGTGGATGGCGCGGCATCACGGTAGAGTAGCTTCCATGAAGCTGACCATAGACCTTTCACCAGCCCAGCTCGAACGATTGCGTCACGAGGCTGAACGTCTCGGGCTCCCGCCGGAGGACCTCGCCCGTGCGGCGATCGCGGACCTCCTGGCGACTCCAGGCGACGATTTCAAGACAGCTGCCGAGCACGTGCTGCGGAAGAACGAGGAGCTGTACCGGCGTCTCGCCTGATACGGCATCTCACCCTGGGGAAGGTCGTCGAGCTGCACCGCCGCCTCCTTCAGGAGACGGGGGGGCGCGCACGGCATTCGGTCTCTATCGAGCGGTCCGCAGCGCGAACGAGACCATCAGCAGCCCGACGGCGGCGATCCAGCTACCGGCGACCCGCACGGCGACCTGGCCCCACGCTGCACGCAGGCTCAGCACGAGCGCGGGGATGAGCGTCGCCAGCACGACGCCCGCGGTCAGCAGACCGGCGACGAACAGATCCCGCGACACTCCGGCCGCCGCGGCGGCCGCCCCATTGGCCGCGCCATGCGTGAGCCCAACGATCAGGCTCAGGCCTTCCGTCATTCCCGTCGGCAGATGCCAGTTCACCGCGACCAGCAGTCCGAGGACCAGGAGCGACAGGAGGTTCAGCGCCTGGATTCCGGTCCAGGTTGGTCGCGGATAGGAGAGCCAGGCCCCTCCGGCCAGCCCGAGGGGGAGGGCGACGAGTACCCGCCGGGCCGTGGTCGCTCCCTGCTGCCCCGCGAGCAAGCCCAGCGCCATGAGGGGGAGCAGGTGCTCCAGGGCAGTGAGCGGGTGGACGAGGCCGCCGTAGAACGGCCCAAGGTCGGTGTTGACGAGGTGGGCCTCCGCCGCGGTCGCCGTGCCCCCGGCCACGCCGCCCGCAAGCGTCGCGACCCGCGCGCGTCGACTCATCACGGAAGGCCGACGGCGCGCGCGAGGAACACGAGCCCCGCCAGGCCGATGGCGATTCCACCGGCGCGTACCAGCGTCGCCCCGGCGGGCCACTGGCCGATGGTCCCCAGCCCGATGCCGATCGCATGAAGACACCCGGTGGCGATCACGAACCCCGCGCTGTAGGCGAGCGGGGCGACCGCGCTCGGCAGCTCCTCGCCGTGCGCATAGCCGTGGAAGATTGCGAAGGTCCCCACGAGCACGGCGGCGACGGCCAGCCTCGGGCGGGCGGCGGCCGCCACCATGGCGCCGAGCGCGATCGCGGACAGGGCGATGCCACCCTCGACGCCCGGCACCGGCACCCCCGCGATCCCCAGGGCGCCGCCCATCGCCATGACCACGGGGAAGGTCACCGGCAGCAGCCACAGGGCGGGGGTCCCCAGCTGCGCGCCCCACAGTCCTACGGCCACCATGGCGAGCACGTGGTCGAGCCCGGAGATCGGGTGGACCAGCCCCGCGACAAGCCCACCGGCGACATCCTCCCCTGTGTGCGCGAGCGCGGCGCTCGGCCCCAGGAGACCAAGGAGAACACTCAGCATGAAGGGCGGCAGGCGCACGAGACCCCTCGACCGCACCGGCCTCACGGTCGGGTCGCTCGCGCGGGGTCCACGGCGGCGCCGCCCGGACGCTCGATGGCAACCGTGTATCGACTGCGGAGGCGCTGGTAGAACGCCTCATTCGCGTCGCGCCGAGCCTTCGCCACCCATTCCCGGCGCACAGCGTCGCGAACCTCGCTGAGCGCCGGCACGCGCCCGGGGACCCGCCCGTGGACGATCACGAGGTGCACGCCGTAGCCCGACCGGATGGGACCGCGCCAGCGCCCGGGGTCGAGCGTCGGCAGCGCCTCGGAGAACTCTCCGCCGAATAGCCGCCGCACCTCCTCCGTGGAGGTGGTGTCGAACTCGAACGGCAGCAAGAACGGATCGCCCTCCTCCTCGGCCTGTTCCGCTTCGCCGGGTCGGTTGAGCGCGGCCAGGATTCGCTCGGCATCACGGCCGAGCGCGGCGCCACGCCGGCCCGGATTCAGGAAGACGTGGCGGAACGAGTGCCGCGGCTCGACACGGAAGGCGTCCGCGTTCTGCGCCAGGAACGCCTCGAGCTGGGCCTCCGTCGGCTCGACCTGCGCGGCGACGTCCTCGGACACGAACTCGAGCTTCTGCCGCAGGCGCCGGCGAATGATCGTGTCGTCACGGTCCAGCCCAAGGGCCAGCGCCTCACGGTAGAGCACCTCCTCCCGGATGTGATCGTCGATCAGCCCCTGGAGCTCCGCCGCCGTCGGCGGCCGGTGCCAGAGCCTGGCCCAGTTGCCGGCCAGGCTCTCGACCGTGGCCGCGTTGACCACGATCCGTTCGTCCCGCGCCGCCACGGAGTCGGTCCGCGCCTCCCACACCGCGAAGAGCGCCGCCCCGGCCACGAAGAAGTGGAGCAGCGGCTCGCGCAGCCAGCGGTGCCAGCGGTCGAAGGCGCCGGTGGTCACGGCGTGTACCAGATCGGCGAGGTGTATGCGCGCTCCTGCTGAGCCATCGGGGCCTCCGGCGGCATCTTGATCCCGAAGTACTTGGCGTCGTAGGCGGTCCAGCGCGGTGTCGGGATCTCGAGGACCCGCGCGTAGTAGAAGGCCCGGAGAGACGGATCGAAATCCGGGTCCTTCCAGACGGTGATCAGCTCGGGCTCCCCGATCGTGTTGGCGTAGGTCGCATTCGCCACGTCCACCGTGCTGCCGACCGGCGGGATCTTGCCCGTCCCGGGATCGGGCCGGCGCTGGCCGGACCAGACCACGTCGTAGACCTTCTCCTGGACCTCGCCCGCCTTGTCGAGCCAGCCCTTGACCACCTGGATGCGGTCGAGGTTGGCGCCGATCGGGTCCTTGAGCGCGGCGACGAGGAAGGTCGGCGCCTTGCCAGCGGGCGCCTGGCTCAGGTCCCCGCCCATCGGCACGCCCTTGCGGTAGCCGATCGCGGCCGGCATCCGGTTCCGGGCGTCGGCGGCCTCGAAGTCGAACCCGCCGAAGAAGCGCACCGTCATCCGGGGACCGGTGGTGGCGTAGACCTCCTTGCGCTGCATCGCGTCGAAGAGCGCCTCCCGGGTGTTCTCGGTCGCCCAGACCGCCGCATAGCCGGACGCGGTCTGCTCCCAGCCCATGATCGTGGCCTTCTCGGTCTTGACGAAGGGATGCGTGGCACGATCCGGACCCGGCTCGGAGCTCGAAGTCTTCCCGAAGAAGTTGTCCTCCTCGACGGCGGCAAGACCGGTGTGGGCGTCCGTCGAGCCGATCAGGCCGAACTTGTACGGGTTCGTGCCGAGCTGCGCCTCGACCTTGAGGCCGAGCTTGAGCGCAGAGCGCGCGTACTCGTACTGCAGCATGTCGGGCCGCTTCAGCTCGCTCAGATCGAGGTTGCCCTTGTCCCACCGCTCGAAGCTGGCGAACTCGTCGTTCGGCGAGAGGAGCGGATGCGCCTCGCCGTCCCCCTTGATCTGCGTCGCCTCGTAGATCCGCTCCCAGCGCGCCCGGGTCTCGGCGTACTCCCGGTCGATCGGCCTGCCGGTGAACGACTCGATGATGGGGAACATCCGGCCGTTGCTGAGGTTCCCGTTGTGGGCGATCGCGAGCACCTCGCCGCCGGTCTTCTCCTCGTAGGCCGCCATCCACTTCCACAGGTCCCGCGGGTCGTCGCTCCCGTGCGGCTTGTAGACGGTGAACGGCTCGACCCGGCTGGCCTTCGAGCCGTCGTCCCGGAAGATCACGTTGCGATGCAGGTTGTTGCCGCCGGTGTTCGAGGTCCACTCGTAGCCGATGAACGCGGTGAAGCGGCCGGGGTCGTTCGCCTCGTCCGCCGCCTTGATGGTCTCGCGCCAGGCCGAGCGGTAGGCCGGCGTGCCGGGGAGGAACTGGAGCGCCTTGGGGAACGTCCCCTGGGAGAACGCGACGACGATCTCGAACGCGGCGTCCGCCCCCTTGCCCGCCTGGATCATGTCGTACCAGCGGCGCCCGGTCGGGTCCGCCAGCATCTTCGGGTCACCGGCGAACAGCTGGGGAAAGAACCCCATGTTGTCGGAGTGATCGGAGACGACCAGAAAATCGAGCGGCCGGGACAGCTTCACGCGCTGCCCGCTCGACGCCATGATCTCCTCGCCCTTCGCGAAGCGGTAGGCGTCGCGCGGGTTGATCCGGGCGCCGAAGGCTCCCGCGTCCATCGAGAAGGACGTGTGGAGGTGCGTGTCCCCGAAGAACGGGCCGCGTGGGGAAGCTCCGGCCCGCATAGGGGGAGTACGGGGCCTTCTGGAAGACCCGCTCGGCCGCCGCCTTGTCGAGCGTGCCGGTGTCCGTGGTGGGCGACGGCTGGGCCCACGCCGACACGGCAAGGCCAAGGCTCAGCAAGAGCGCGACGATCACGGGGAATCGCTGGACAGACATGGACTCTCGGCTCCTTCTCGCCGCGTGGTCTGCACGCGGCGTCATCCGGTCATCAGGGCCGCCAACCGTCCCACGAACCAGACGGCGGCGACGATTCCCATGGCGTAGACGGGCAGGGGCGCCGTCCAGGTCGGCCAGCGCAGGTCGAGCACGCGCCAGGACGCGAGCATCGCGAGGACGAGGGCGATGAAGAGCACCTGGCCCGCCTCGACGCCGAGGTTGAAGAAGAGCAGGGCGAGCGGGACCGCCGAGGCGGGCAGGCCGAGCGCCGTCAGCGCGGCGGCGAATCCCAGCCCGTGCAGGAGGCCGAAGGCTCCGGCGACGATCCACGGATGACGGGCCGTGAGATGCCGCTCGCCCCGTCGCTGCCGGACGATCTCGGCCGCGAGGAAGACGATGCTGAGCGCGATGGCGGCATTCAGGGGCGGGCCGGGGACGCTCACCAGGCCGAGGGTCGCCAGCGCCAGGCTGGCGCTGTGCCCCAGGGTGAAGGCCGTGATCGTCTTGAAGAGGAGCCACCGCCCCGCCACCAGGAGCATCAGCCCCAGGACGAAGAGCAGGTGATCGACACCCAGCAGGATGTGCTCGACGCCGAGGGTGAAATAGGCGGCGGCGCCGCCGGAGGGCGCGGAACCGAGCACCGCGAAGCTCGGTCGGCTCGGCTTCAGGATCTCCGTCTGCGCCCGGCCGTCTGCGAGCTGGATCCGAACCAGCACGTCGGTGAGGGTCGCCTCGAGCCCCGCGACCCCCACCGTCTTGCCCGGCAGCCCCCCGTCGCAGGCGATCGTCATCCGGTCCAGGAACGCACCCTCCGCGAGCTGCCGGATCCGCTCCCCCACCAGCGTGCAGTCGGCGGGAAACACGGGGTCGATCCTCAAGCGCATCTCGCCCAGCGCCGGCTGCTTCCAGAGGACCTGGTAGCGATCGGTGGCGGTCGCCCGAAGCTCGAGGTAGCCCGGCCGCACCTCGTGCGCGCCGGCTGGCCGCCACGAGGCGGCTATCAGCAGGCACACGAGCCAGATCCGCACCTCTCAGCCCCTGGACCGCGACGCCTTCACGTCGACGTCATGCCGCTCGCGCATGGAGGTGTCCTCCTCGTCTCCGGCTTTTCGACACCAGGCAGTATGGGCGTACCTTGTTACTTGGCGCTTGGCGGAGCGTCTTCACGCTCCGGGACTGGACCTCCGCCCATCCGGTTCGGCTGGAGCCACGCATCGATCCGGTTCGCCGGTCCCGAAGTCGGGTGCGCGGGCTCTGCCGGCCAGGCTAGCGCGCCGCCCGGAACACGTCGACCGCGTCGTCAGGGCTTCTTCTCGCCCGAGGTGTATGCATGCATACCGTCGGCGAGCTGCGAGGACCAGGCCTTGATCGCGTTCTCGGCGTCTCCCCACCGCCACTGCGCAGCGGTCTGGATCCCCCCGCCCCCGGCCCGGCGGTCCACGGCGAGGCCGAGGGTCTGCTCGGTCACGGAGTCCGTGATCTTGGCGGCGGCCTGGCCTCCCCCCGAGAACGGGTATGCTCCCGCCACGAGGGCATAGCCGGCACTGAGCACGCGAAGCTGGGGGACCACCATCGTGACCGAGCGCGCCCCCGGCGTCGCCGCCTCGGCGTCGAGGAGCACGACCTCGACCTTCATCACCCCGGGGCCGGCCTCGTCCACCACCCGGTACCGCTTGGCCAGCGCATCGTGGAGATTCTTGTAGAAGAGGTCCGTGAGCTGCTGCTCGTCCTGGGGCTTTATCCTGCCGGGATCGCTCCCGAAGAAGCTAACCATGACGATCATCACCTTGTCGTACTGCGTGAACGTCCCTTTCGGGTTCACGTAGCGCAGGCCCGCTTCCCCTGCCGCGCCCGGCTGGAGCTCCGCACACAGATCCGCCCCCACGAAGCCACAGATGACCGGCGAACGCTCGGCCGTTCGCTGCATCGTGGTGGTGCAGCCCGCTCCCAGCAAGAGCAACACTGCCACCAGTACGGGAGACGCTTTCATCGGAATTCTCCTTTCGCGCCGCGGATCATGCGGGCGCACCTCGTCGCGGCCGGCGTCCCACCATTCGACTGCCTGGTGTCAAGCGCACAGAGCGCCGGAGTCTCTCGGTCCGAAGGGGCCATGCTGCACGCCTGGGCGACGAGCCTGAGGGTCACGGTCGGCCCACCAGGGCAAGCCACGTGGCAGGAACCTCATGCGGAACGGAAACCCTTCTCTTTTCTCGACCGGTTCACGACCGCCCACGAGAGCTACGCCTCGATCCATGAGTCGAACGCCTCGGCGGGGACCGCGACGAACGCTGCGGAGGTGTCCGCGATCAGGCGCTCGAACACGAGTGGATCGTTGCTGGTCGCGCGGGACTCCGCGGCATGGACGACTTGAACGTCCCGGGCTTCGACGCTCTCGAACGATGCGGCCATGACGGTCTCTCCGGCGCGCGACTGTCGATCGTGGGCATGCCAAGACATCCGAGGCTCCCCGCCCGATGGACAAACGTGATTCGCGTGCGCGCGCCGAGTATTGCACTGCGCGGAACTTCCTTCAATCGCGATCTCGACACCGAGGTTGGACATACTCCGCTGTTCCTGCTCGCCGATTCTCCGATCCCGTACCGCCCTCGGAACCTGCAGGACTCGGTGGCGGGCGCGCAAGATGGTGGCCTGGACCATGGGCGACACTCCGGTGAGAACCGGCCGCCACGATAACGGCTTCCTGATGTTCGGCGCCTGCACGACGGGGTAGGGCACGAGGTCCGAGCCGGACGACGCGTCGGGGATCGAGCCCATCAGGGCTCCGTTGAGCCTCACCGACAACGCGGAGCTCGGGCTCGGCTCGGCGTTGACCTTGGCTCGCCGGACGGACTCTAGCCTGACCTATCACGAGCACCACGACGTAGTCGCACGGCCCTGGGGACACCACGATCGCATCTGACGACCGCTGAAGTCGACGCGGCCAAGAAGCAAGCCGGTGCCGACCGAGGACCTGTCGCGGGGCGCAGGCCGTCCGTGACGGCGGCTCGGCGATAACCACTCCCGCGGTCGTGTACGCGGCCGGGGAGGCGCGGAGCGATTAGCCGGCCCGAGCCCCGACCGCCTGCGCGAGCTGGCGCCAGGCGCCCAGCCAGGGATAGGCGCGTGGCAGGTGCAGCACCAGCGGCGCGCCGATCGGGTGATCCACACCGCGAGCTTGATGAGACGCTCCCGCAGGGTGGCGACCTGGGCCCGCGCAGGCCGTGCCCTGGCGTGCTGCTGCAGCGTCTGGAACAGGATGTAGGCGTCGCCGTCAGCAGGACGCGAACTGGTTGGCCAGAAAACGCGGCGGCTGGTGCGCCCAGGCCCGGCTGTCCTTGAGCTCCTGTAGCGATTCTCGACGTCCCCTCGCTGGCGGTAGACCGCGTAGACGCCTCCGGCGCGAGCGTCAGATTGCTCACGACGAAGCGCGGATTGTCGCGGGGCGCGCGCCCCGGGTACTGGACGACCTCGGCCTTCATGATCACGCGGCGCTGCGACCCCAGCTCTTGGCGGCGTAGCGCGTCTCGCCGAACACGGCGGTCGCCTGCCCCGTGGTCCGGAACAGCACCCGCGCCCGGCCGAGCGGCGTCGGATGCGCGTGTCCAGGCGCGGATTGCCGGGCAGCCCACGACGTACTCGACGCCGGCTCGATCCAAAAAGGCCAGCAGCCGCGGCCCCGCGAAGCCGCCGTCCAGACGGACCCGCAGGGATGTCCGTGGAAGCGCGACGCAGGGCCCGGCACAGCCGCGCAGCCGGCCGATGGCCCCGCGCCCGCAGCCGCGTTGCCCGGCCGCAGCACGATCCCGACCAGGTATTGGATGGGTTCGTCGTCGAAGGTCAGCGTCGCGACCAGCGGCAAGTAGCAGGCCGTGTCGTAGTGGCCGTTGAAGAAGGTGAGCTCCTGCTGGCCATGGGTCGGATCGTCGGTCGGATCCAGATCGATCGTGATGCGTCGGGCGCGGCCGTGCAGCCGGCGCCGATGGTGGCGATCACGGTCCGGGCCAGGCAGTGCCCCACGCGGATGAGTTCGCGTCGGCCCACGCCGTTCTCGAAGCGCGAGAGGGTCGGCTGCGAGCCCAGGGCGGGCCCGGTCAGCGGCTCGCGGTCCAGCATCAGCTTGTGCAGCGGTCGTCGGCCAGCCGGGCGGCGTCGTTGCCATCGAGGTATCCCGCGGCCAGGCCAAACACGCGCTGCCGCATCAGGTCCCGCAGCGAGTGGGCGACCTTGCCCGGCTGCCGAGGATCCGTCAGGCACGCCGCCACGGCCTCGGTCAGGCGCAACCGCTCGTCGACGGCTTTGAGCAGGACCAGCCCGCCGTCCGAACTGGCGTGGGGCACGTCGAACCGGGCCACGATCGGCGACCGGACGCCCTGGTATCGGAGGGTCAACTGGGCTATACAGTCTGTAGCCATCGAGCCTCCTCGTGTGGCGGTGCTGGAGCGTCTTGTCACCGCTTCTATAGCACCGTTGAGGGGCTCGGTGGCTCTTGTCTTTCATCGTTCGTGAATAGGTCAGGCTAGTAGCATGATCAGGCGCCGTTTCATGACTCCACGAACCGGAACAAGGAGACACGATGGATCGACGCGAACGTTCGGTGGCCCCGATCAGCATGATTCGACGAGCGGCGTATCCCGGAGTCGTCACCCTCGTCCTAGCACTCTTTCCGTGCCTGGTCAGTGCGGACGAACCATGGACGGGCGGCCCCCGACTCGGGCTGCCGGCGTCGGCCGCCGGGTCCACGGCCGGCCAGAGCGTCGTCACGGCGCTCTCTCCGGGCTCCGTGCTCCTCGCCCAGGCCGGGGCTTCCGCCACGGACGCGGCTCCCGGCGGGTGGCAATTCACGATCGCCCCGTACCTGTGGGCGCCCCGCACGGAGATCGACCTGACCCTCGGCCCCCTTACCAGGTCCACGACGGTCGAATTTTTCGACGACGTCGTCGACAACCTGGATCTCGGCCTCTCGGGCCACTTCGAGGCGACCTGGCGGGAGTGGACCGGTCTGCTGGACCTCCTGTATCTCAAGCTCGGGAAGGACGAGACGACCGGGGCCGGGATCGAGACGGATCTCGACTACGAGCAGCTGTTCTTCGAGTTCGGCGGGACATATCGGTTCGCCACTCTCCCGGTCGGGCGCACGGGGCGGATCACGCTCGAGGCGCTGGCCGGGGGCCGGCTGATGTACGTTGACGCCGAGCTGACGATCGGCGGCCAGTCGCGCTCGCGGAGCACGACGCTGGTCGACCCGATGTTCGGGGGCCGCATCGCCTATCACATCACCGACACCGTCGCGCTCTGGTTCCGGGGGGACGTGGCCGGCTTCGGCATCTCGGACAGCCAGAGCGACCTCACGTACAACCTCATCGCGGGGCTGAACTGGCGCTTCACCCGCGTGGCGGCCGCGTTCGTGGGATGGCGCTACATGCATGTCGACGTCGAGAAGGGCACGGGCGTCGGCACCCTCGACCTGGACGTGTCGTTCAACGGACCTTTTCTCGGCATCAACTTCTACTTCTGAAGGCCACGGGCCTACGACTTCTGCGACCGCAACACGGACGCGGCCCCGGGCTCGCGGTCTGGGAGCCCGTGAGAGCACCCGCCTAGGTGCGCGCCGCGACCCCGAGCTCCCGGGTGAACCGCGGCCACACGTCGGGATCGTGGCCGGGGATGTTGCCGTGGCTCAGGGGACCGTCCGGAACCCCGGCGGGGCCGGCCCGTTCTGCAGGAGCCGGAGGAGCTGGGAATCCCGCCAGTCCCAGAGTCGCTCGTGTGCCTGGTCGACGTTCCGGGGGCTGCTGTTCCAATCGACCCACGGTGGCGACGGGTAGTGGAAGGCGCCGACCCCCTCGACCGCGACGGAGGCGGCGAAGGTCGCCAGCAGGAGCGCACGCCCGAGCCGTGACGGCCAGACCGCCGGCCAGATCGGCACCACGCCCAGGACGAGGGCGGGCATGACGTCGGCGACGAGCCGGGGGCCGAAGGAGTGCCCGCCCCACCAGACCGAGAACAGGGCGATCGTTCCGACGCCGACCGCCGTCACCACCGCCGCGCAAGCGAGAAGCCCCCGTCGACGCCGGGGACCCAGCCGACGAGCCCCGCCGCCGGGAAGAGGAGCACGGGAGCGTAGACGAAGAGTCCACGGCTCGGGCTGACGAGGACGCCCAGAAGCCCCTCCAGGAAGGAGCCGCTCCACGCCGAGGGCACGCCGTGGTGCACGGGGTGGGCGCGGTGCAACTCCGAGTACCCGCCCTCGAGGGTCCCGAACGTCGCCAGGTTGTGCCCCGCCACCGCCGCCACGACCACGCCCAGCGCCGCCACGAAGGCGAGCCCCCGCCGACCGAGCTGGCCGACCGCGAAGACGGCCAGGACGGCAGCAACGATCGTCGCCGACGGACGGCTCGCCAGCATCACCCCGGCCCCCAGCCCTGCAATCGTGGCGCCCCACGTCGCCGTCTCCGCGCGGAGGAGACCCCAGAGGGCCACCGCGAGCCCGAGCTGCGCCGGCGCGTGCCCCCACAGCCCCTGGCTCGAGACCGCCCAGGTGGGAGTAGCGACGGCATAGACGAGAGCGGTCGCGATCGCGCTCGCCTCGCCGGTCCCGAGCTGGCCCGCGAGATCGCGGGCCACGAGATAAACGAACGCCACGGACAGCGCTGCCATCAGGGACGCCGCGAGCTTGGAGAGGGCGTTCAGCACGACCCAGCTGTTCCCCGCCCCCAGCAGCACGGGGCCCGCGTAGACCGGGAGCGCCAGGAGCGCGGGCGCGATGGGGTAGCTCGAGCGATGGTGCGCCCCCACGCGCTGGACCCAGTACGGGAGCGGCGCGGCGGCCGGCCAGTCTCGGAACAGGCGATCGAGATCGAGGCGCCCGTACTGGATCAGCTCGTGAGGGAGCACGCGAGCCGGAATGGTGTCGCCCGCGCTGATCTCGCGGACGTTCGCGTTGTAGAGAAAGAAGCTCCCGATCGCGAGCGCCAAGGTCGCGCGCACGCGGACGCGCCCGCGGCGCACCGGGCTACTCTGGGCTTCGCGGGAGTTGATCGGACGGCCTTCGGCGGTCCACCAGCTCGGTGACCGGATGCTCGACCTGCAGGCGCTGGCGAGGCGCTTCAGGAAACGATGGCGTCCTCGAAGCTCCGCTCGGCGATGTCCATCACGCGGCTCCGCTGCCTTCTGACTCCCGACACGATCGGACCCCGGGACTCCGACTCACAGCGGTTCTGTCCCCTCCTGCAGGACCGCGAGGTACCGATCATACGCGAAGACGCGGTCACGCTTTCGACCGGTCAGCTCCTTCGCGATGGCAAGCTCCGTCAGGACGCCCATGCCCACGGTGGCGGCGGGGAAGGAGAGCCCGGTCCTCGCCGCGATCTCGGACAGCGTGGTCACCGGGCGGGCCTGCAATGCGCCATGGACCCGGAGCGCCGAGCCCGCCACACGGCCCTTGGCCTGGACGCGTCCCCGATCCTCCTCGAAGAGCCCGGCCAGCCGCCGGGCGGTCGTGAACGCGCCGTCAGCGGTCTGGCGGACCCCTTCCAGGAAGAAGCGTAGCCACGCCTCCCAGTCCCCATCGCTCCGCACAAGGTCGAGGAGCCGATAGTACTCGTCACGATGCTGCTTCAAGTAGAGGCTCAGGTAGCGCGCTACCGCCCGTGGACCCGGCTAGCCCGGTCTATAACGTCCTTCGGGATCGTGAGCTTCGCCGCGCTCGCCGCCTGGAGGTTCACCTGGAGGTCGAAGACGCGGGGACGCACCGGCGTGACGGTTGCCGGATCGGTCCCGAGGAGCACCGGCACCACGAGCTCCTTGGCCCACAGGACTCCCTGCTCGTAGTTGCTCGCGGCCAAGGACGCGATCGCGCCCCGGGCCGGCGCCTGCGTGTCCATGGAGAAGAGCGGCAGCTGCCGCTCGTTGGCGACCTTCACCACCGCCTCGAAGGCCGAGGCGACCGTGTTGTCCTGGCCGAGGATCAGCGCGTCGACCTTGCCGACGAGGCTCTCGGTGGCCGTCCGCACGTCGGCGCTCCCGGCGACCGTGGCCTCGACCCACTTGAGGCCCCGCCGCTCGGCCTCCGCCTTGGCCTGCCGGTTGATGACCTGCGAGTTGCCCTCCGAGGCGTTGTAGACGGTGCCGGCCGTCTTGAGTCCCGGCTGGATCCGGAGGAACAGGTCGAACAGCTCGCCGATCGGCAGGGGGTTGTAGACGCCAGTCACGTTGGTGCCCGAGGGCCGTTCCACCGACTCGATGATGCCGGCGGCGACCGGATCCGTCACGCACGCGAACACGACCGGTGTCCGCCCGCCCTTGGCGACGCGCACCGTCGCCTGCACGTTGGGCGTGGTGCACGGCGTGAGGACGTCCACGCCATCGGCGAGGAACTTCTCGGCGATGTTCCGCGCGTTGCCGACATCGCCCTGCGCGTTCTGGTACAGGAAGGTGAGGTTCTGCCCTTCCACGAACCCGCCCTGCTTGAGGCCGTCCAGGAATCCCCGGCGGGTCTCGTTGAGCGCAGGGTGGTCGACGATCTGGGAGTACGCGACCTTGTAGACCCGGCCCGGCTGAGGGGTGCGGCCCGTCGCCGACTGGGCCAGCACAGCGACCGCCGGCAGCAGTGCGATCAGCGCCGCCGCGAGCGCAAGCCTTCGTCGTCCCATCGCAGTCCTCTCCTCTCGCGGGCGGAACCCGCGTTCATCGGGTCAGGAGTAGCCGATCGTCGGTCAGCTCCGTCCCGCTTGCCTCGTAGAACCTCGTGATCAGGTCCTGCACGCGCAGGCGATCCTTCGCGTCACCGCTGAGATCCAGGACGACCCTCCCCGCGTGCATCATGACCAGCCGGCTCCCCCACCGGATCGCCTGGTACATGTTGTGGGTGACCATGAGCGTCGTGAGCCGGGCCTCGGCGACGAGCTGACCGGTGAAGGCCATGACGAGCTCGGCTGCCTTCGGATCGAGGCTCGCCGTGTGCTCGTCGAGCAGCAGCACCTTCGGCGTGCGGAGCGTCGCCATCAGCAGGCCCAGCGCCTGGCGCTGCCCGCCCGAGAGCGTGCCGACCCGCGTCCCGAGCCGGCCTTCCAGGCCGAGGCCCACCTCGGCCAGCCGAGCACGGAACATCGCGCGCCGCGGGGCCGTGACGCCCCAGCCGAGACCGCGGGGACGGCCCCGCTGGACCGCCATCGCCAGGTTCTCCTCGACCGTCATGCCGGCGCACGTGCTCTCGCCGGGGTCCTGAGCGATCCGGCCGATCTCGTGCGCTCGGCGGTGGACCGGATCGCGCGTGACGTCCCGCCCATCGAGGAGGACGCGCCCTCGGTCCGGCGTCACCGTGCCGAGGACCGTCCGGAGCAAGGTCGACTTCCCGGCCCCGTTCGAGCCGATGAGCGTGACGAACTCCCCGGCGCTGACCTCGAGGCTCACGGCATCGAGGGCCGTGACCTCGGCCGCCGTCCCCCGGCCGAAGCGCTTGACGAGGCCCTCCAGCGCGAGCACGGGATCCCTCAGGCGCCGACCGGACGGCGGAGCCGCGGAACGGCCAGCGCAAGGAGAAGCAGCGCCGCGGTGATCAGCCGAAGGTCCGTCGGCTGGAAGCCCACCCGAAGGGCCAGCGCCACCAGGAACCGGTAGATCAGGACCCCCACGATCGCCGCCACGATCCACCAGCCCACCGTGCGGTCCCCGAAGAGCGCCTCCCCGATCAGGACGGCGGCGGCGCCGGTGACCAGCACGCCGAGCCCCATGCCGATGTCGGCGAAGCCGTGGTTCTGGGCGATCAGCGCGCCCGACAGCGCGATCACGCCATTCGACAGCGCCAGCCCCACGATCTTGGTCCGATCGGTGTCGACCCCGAGGGCCCGGATCATCCCCTCGTTCTCACCCGTCGCCCGCACCGCGAGCCCGAGGTCCGTCCGGAAGAACGCGCCCAGGATCAGGGCGACCAGCGCCAGGGCCACGGCCGTGACCGCGATCGTGGCGGCGGCTCCCGGCCGCACGGCGAGCCCCAGCGCGGTCAGGCCCTGCACCACCTCGTCGAACACCGATGACGTGTCGAGGAGCGAGGTGTTGGATCGGCCCATCACCCGGAGGTTCACCGTGTAGATGGCGGTCATCACGATGATGCCGGCGATGATGTTGTTGATGCGGAGCTTGGTGTGGACGAGCGCCGTCGTCACCCCGGCCGCCGCCCCGGCCAGCACGGCGGCGCCCGTCGCGAGGAACGGGTTGACCCGGGCGACCAGCAGCGCCGCCACCACCGCACCGCCGAGCGGGTAGCTCCCCTCCGCCGTCAGGTCGGGAAACCGGAAGAACCGGAAGGTGATCAGGACGCCGAGCCCGAGGAAGCCGAAGAGCACGCCCTGCTCGAGCATGTTGACGAGGAGGCTGGTGACCTGAGGAGATCCGAGCCAACCGAAGAGGTCCGGCACGCCCCTGGCTCACTCGGGCCGAGGAGGCGCGCTGTGCGGCCGCCCCGGCGAACAGACGCGCGGGAGCCGTGGAATGCCGAAGCGCATGGCGCAGTATACTGGCCCGGTTCCGGCCGAGGCAACCGCGCCAGCGCGCGGCCGCGCATGTTCCGAGTGCGCCCGGAGGCAAGCATGCAGCCCGATCTCCGCAGCCACCTCGCCCTGCTCGAGCGCCAGGGCAAGCTCGTCCGGGTGCCCCGCCCGGTGGACCCCGGAACCGAGCTGGCCGCCCTCATCATCGAGGCGGAGCGTCGGCGGCAGGCCATCCTCTTCGAATCGGTTCGGGGCAGCGCCATGCCGTGTGTGGCCAACGTGGCGGGCGATCGGGCCATGCTGGGGCTCGCCCTCGGCGTCCCCGCGGAGGAAACGGTGGCCGCGTTCCTCGAGCGGAGCCGGCGACGCATTCCGCCCGTGGTGGGTGACGAGGCCCCCGTGCAGGAGGTGGTCCACACTGGGGACGCGATCGACCTCCGGCAGCTGCCGCTCATCGTCCACGCCGACAAGGATGCCGCGCCCTACTTCACCGCCGGGCTGGTGATCGCGCGTGATCCGGAGACGGGCCGCCGCAACGTCTCCTTCAATCGCATGATGCTCCGGGGTCCCCGCGAGGTCGGCATCCGGATGATGCCGCCGCAGCACCTGGGGCAGCTCTACGAGCGGGCCGCCGCCCGCGGCCATGGGCTGCCGGTCGCGGTCGCCATCGGCAACCATCCCGCCGAGCTCGTGGCGGGCGCCACCACCGTGGCCCTGGGCGACGACGAGCTGGAACTGGCCGGGGCGCTCCGCGGCGAGGCGACCCAGCTGGCCCGCTGCGTGTCGATCGACCTCGAGGTCCCCGCCCGGGCCGAGATCGTGCTGGAGGGTGAAGTCCTGGCAGGCGTCGCCGAGCCAGAGGGGCCGTACGGCGACTTCATGCAGTTCTACGTCCCGGTCATGCCCAACCGCGTCCTGCGCCTCACCGCCATCACCCATCGGCGGGACGCCATCCACCAGACCATGCATGCCGGTCAGGCCGAGGACACTGCCTTGCTCGCGCTCTCGCGCGAGGCGCAGCTCCTCGACGCGGTCGCCGCCACGGGCACCGACGTCCGGCAGGTGAGCTTGCTCCCGACGATCCTGGCCGGGGCCATCAGCATCCGGAAGCGGTTCGAGGGAGAGCCGAAGCTGGTCCTGGCCGCGGCCTTCGGCCGCTATCGCTGGCTCAAGCTGTGCGTGGTGGTCGACGAGGACGTCGACGTCCTGGACGTGAGCGACGTGTGGTGGGCAATCACCACCCGGAGCCGGCTTGACCAGGGCGTGCTCCACCTCACGGACGCGCCCGGCTTCCCGCGCGACCCGCACGGGCTCCACACGGCCAAGCTCGGGATCGATGCGACGATCCCGCTCGGCACGTGGAGCGAGTACGAGCGCAAGCGCGCCCCCGGTCAGGGGCGGCTCCGGCTGGAGGACTACCTGGCGCCCTGAGCGGCGGGCGTGGCGCCGCGGCGCGCGCCGGAGTGTCCGCCCGAAGCGACCGCCGTACAGACGCATGCCGGACCGATACCACCGGGCCGGTCGCACGCCGGACGGACCACCGCGGATTAATCGCTGCCGGACCGACCACCGCCCGAACGGACCACGACCAGACCGATCACCGCCGGTACGGACTATGGCCGGACCGACCACCGCCGGGTGGACTACGGCCAGACCGATCGCCGCCGGGCGACCGCACGCCGCAGCGACCACGCCGGGCCGACCGCCTGCCGAACGGACCACTGCCGGACCGACCACCGCCGGACGGACCACGCTGGACACCCGGCCGCCGGAGCGCCCGCCCGCCGCAGCGACCACGCCGGACCGACCACCACCGGACCGACATCCGGACCAACCGCACGCCGCAGCGACCACGCCGGACCGACCGCCTGCCGAACGGACCACTGCCGGACCGACCAACGCCGGACGGACCACGCTGGACAACCGCCCGCCGGAGCGCCCGCGCCGGAGCGACCACGCCGGACCGGCCGCCTGCCGCACAACCACTGCAGAGGACCACCACCCGGCGGACCACGCCGGACCAACGACCGCCGGAGCGCCCGCACTCGGAGCGACCGCCTTGACGGCGACGCGAACGGTGGGGCATCGTGGCGAGGCCGATGGATGCGTACGCGCGTCTGCGCCCGGCGCTCTTCCGCCTCCCCGCCGACCGAGCGCACGATCTGGCGCGCTTCGCCCTGCGATTCCCGGCGCCGTTCCGGCTCCTGGGACGCTCGGCGCGGCTCCGGGATCCCCGGCTGGCCACCGACCTCGCCGGGATTCGCCTCACGAGCCCGATCGGGCTGGCGCCGGGGTTCGACAAGGACGGCGACCTCCTGCCGAGCCTCCAGCACCTCGGCTTCGGGTACGTCGTCATCGGCTCCCTCACGCCCGAGGCCCGGGCCGGGAATCCCCGGCCACGCCTGGTGCGATACCCGGATCGGCTCTCCGTCGCGAACTCGATGGGCCTGCCCAATCACGGGGTCGACGCTGCCGTGCGGCGGCTCCGCGCCTGCCCGGTCCGGCACACCACGGTGCTCGCGAGCGTCGCGGGGTTCTCGATCGAGAGCATCCTCGCGAGCGTCGCGGCGATCGAGCCCCTGGTCGCGGCGGTCGAGGTCGGGCTCATCTGTCCGAACACCTCGGAGTCCGAGCGCCTGCGCGAGCTCGAGCTCGTGGGCGATCTGGTGGCCGGGCTGGGACGCCGGCGCCGCAAGCCCGTATTCGTCAAGCTGCCGCCCCACCACACGCCCGAGGAGCGCGCGCGAGTCCTCGCCATGGCCGACCTGTGCATGGGCGCCGGCATCGACGGCGTGAGCCTGAACGGCGGGCGTCACGTCGCGGAGCCCCGGCTGGCCGCGGGGCGCGGGTCGCTCGCCGGACGGGACACCTTCTCCGATGCGCTCCGGATCGTAGGCGAAGTCGCGGAGCACGCCGCCGGACGCCTGGTCATCCGCGCCTCCGGCGGCGTCTTCAGCGGCGAGGACGCCGCGCGGATGCTCCGGGCCGGGGCCACGACGGTCGAGGTGTACACGTCGTTCATCTACCGCGGATGGCGCGTCGCGGGCCTCATCAACCGCGGGCTCCTGGAGGTCCTGGACCGCGAGGGCCTCGGGAGCGTCGCAGAGCTCCGCCACGCGCGCGAGCGCGAGCGCTCGGGAAGTCGGCGATGAAGCCGTGGGAGGACGTGATCCCCCCGTCGGAGCGGCGGGTCTACGCGGCCGCCGGCTACGGATCGAGTCTGCCGCTCGGCCGGAGGCCGGTCCTGCTGGTCGTGGACACGAACTACGCCTTCGCCGGCCGGCGGCCCCTTCCCATCGAGGAGGCCGTGCGGGAGACCCGGACCAGCTGTGGCGAGGCGGCGTGGACGGCGATCGGCGCCATCCAGCGGCTCCTGGCGGCCGCGCGGGCGGCTTCGGTCGCCGTGATCTACAGCACGGGGCGCCGCCACGCCTCCCTGGCGACGATGGGTCGGTGGGCCGGCAAGAACGCACGGGCCGCCGAGGACATCGCGCGGGGCGACGACACCGAGATCGTCGCCGAGATCGCCCCCGCCCCGGGCGACCTTGTCGTCGAGAAGTCCCGTCCCAGCGCCTTCTTCGGCACCGACCTGCCGGGCCACCTCGTGCTCCTGCGGGCCGACACGCTCGTGGTGGCGGGCGGGACCACGAGCGGCTGCGTCCGCGCCACGGTGATGGACGCCTTCTCCCTCGGCTACCGCGTGGCAGTCGTGCACGAGTGCACGTTCGATCGCGCGACGGTGCCGCACAAGGTAAACCTGTTCGACATGCAGGCCAAGTACGCGAACGTCCTGTCGCTCGACGAGAGCCTCGCCTACCTGGCGTCCGCCTCCCAGGGTGCCATCGAGGCAACTGCCGAGCGCGCCTGAAAGCCGCCGCCGGCGACCCGTCGAGCCGTCGCCAGACCCGCCTACGCCCCGCCCAGATTCGCGGCGTGGCGTCTCGATCGTCGTCAGCCGACCCCGCGGGGGCGCCCGATGGTGCGCCCCGGCGAGCCGTCGTCAGACTGCCCCACGCCACGCGCCGGTTCGCGGCGTGGCGGCCGTCAACCCTGGTCAGCTGACCCGGCGGGGGCGCCCGATGAGGCGCCCCGGGCGAGCCGTCGTCAGACTGCCCCACGCGACGCGCCGATTCGCGGCGCGGCGGCCGTCGACCCTCGTCAGCCGACCCCGGCGGGGGCGCCCGATGAGGCGCCCCGGCGAGCCGTGATCACACCGGGCCGGCGTCTCGCGCCGGCTCTCGGTGCTGCTCCTCCACCAGCCGGCGCCACTCGATGACGGAGGCATCGGGCCGGTAGAGCCGCTCGGGCGGGATGTCCATGACGTCGACCATCCACGCGTCCTGGCCGGTGAACTGCCCGTGGAAGACCCAGCGGATCCACGCGAGGTACTGCAGGCGGAACCAGAGCCGCCCCAGGCGGCTCGGCCTGAAGCTGGCCATCAGCTGGACGTACCGGTGATGCCGGGCGTCCTCGGGGATCGCCCACTCGTAGTGGATGTAGCTCGCGTAGGCGACCCGGAGGATGTAGGGCACCCGCACCGAGACCATGCCCGGCAGCCGGAGCGCGGCGATGCGCGGATGCACCTTCGGCCGCGTGTTCGGCCGGGGGCGCCTCTGGACGAGACGCCGCCAGGACCGAGGCGGCGGCCAGCGCCCGACCCCGGGAAGTCGACGTCCCAGTAGACGCGTTCCTGCCGGCGCGAGACCCAGCGCCCGTCGTCCGTGCGGACGATGCGCGTCTCGCTCCACACGGGCATCTGGCGGAAGAAGACCCACAGCGCGTCGCGGTGCAGGAACTTGGCATGCCCCTCGTCGAAGCCGTTCTCCGCCGCGTAGCGCCAGTTCCCGCGCCGCCCCGACTGGATCCGCCCGCCCAGGGTCACGCCCGGGCGCCAGGAGCTCCTCGGGGATGTCCTGCTCGACGGGAGGCACTTCCGTCTCGCCCGCGCCGACGAAGACCCACACGAGCCCGAGCCGCTCGGCGGCCGGATAGGTGCGCACCGCCACCTTGCCGGTGATCGGCGACTCCGGTCCGTCGGTGATCGCCGCGCACATCACCCCGCTGTCGAGCCGGTAGGTCCAGCCATGGTAAGGACACGTGATGGTGCCGGGAAAGTGCTGGCGGCCGAGGCTCAGCGGCGTGCCGCGGTGCGGGCACCGGTCCTCGAGCGCGTAGACCCGGCCGCCGTCGCGGCACAGCACGATCCGCTCGCCGAGGAGCTGGACGCCGAGCGGACGCGCGCGCACCTCTGACGACCACACGACCGGGTACCAGAAGTTGCGGAGGCCGAGCTCGCTCGCCTGGTACACGGGCCACGTGCGCCAGTCCCGGCGCTCCGCCGAACGGGCACGCTCCACCCGCTCAGCCCCGTCGCCGGTGTTGCTCGTCACGGCAGCTCCCGACCCGGGACCGCGAGCCGACGGCCGGGCAGGCTTGTGAGCTCGACACGGCGGAGGACAGCGGAGTGATCCGGCGTACTGAAGTTGAAACGCCGACGCACGGCACAATACTATAGCACCGGGCTCGGAGCGGCACGGTGAGAGCGACGTTGACGGTGAACGGGCGGCCGATCGAGATCGGCGTCGAGCCGGACGATCGGCTGCTCGACGTCCTGCGCGACCGTCTGGGGCTCCTCGGCACGAAGGAAGCGTGCGGCCGCGGCGAGTGCGGCGCCTGCACGGTGCTCGTCCGTGGGCGGCCCGTCATGTCCTGCCTCGTCCTCGCCGCGCGTGTCGACAGCGTGGAGACGATCGAGGGGCTCCGGGACGAGGCGCGCGCGCTGCGCGAGGCCTTCGCCGACGCGGGCGCCTTCCAGTGTGGCTTCTGCACGCCCGGGCAGATCGTCCGCGGGGTCGCGCTGCTCCGCGAGGGCCTGCCGGCCGGACGAACAGGCCCTCCGCCGGGAGATCTCGGGCAACATCTGCCGCTGCACCGGGTACTCGGGGATCGTCCGCGCGCTGCGGCTGGCCGAGCACACAAGACCGGGCGCGCGCCGATGACGGTCGGCCGTCCCACCCGCTCGATCGAGTGGGACGCGCGGACGTCCGGCGCCAGCCGCTACGTGGCGGACGTCGTCGTGCCCGGCACGCTGGTCGCCCGGGTCCTGCGGAGCCCGCATCCCCACGCGCGGATCGTGTCGATCGACGTCCAGCGCCGCCTCGCGGATGCCCGGCGTCGTGGCGGTGCTCACCGCCGCGGACCTCCCCGATCGTCTCTACAAGCACGAAGGGGGGCGGCTGTCGGACCGCCGACCGCTCGCCCGGGACGTCGTGCGGTTCGTCGGGGAGGAGGTCGCCGTCGTCGCCGCGGAGACGGCCGCTCAGGCGGCCGCTGCCCTCGGCGTCATCCAGGTCCGCTACCAGCCGCTTCCGGCCGTCACCACGGTCGCGGCGGCGCTGGCCGAGGGAGCGACCCGGCTTCACGAGCGCGCGTCGGGCTCCAACGTCTCCCTCGTGATCGACCGGGCCTACGGCGACGTCGAGGCCGGGCGCCGGGCGGCCGCGGCCACTGTGACCGGCCGGTACCGGTTCGGTCGGCAGGCGCACGCCTGCATGGAGCCGAACGGCTCCCTGGCGCGCTGGGATCCGGGGACGAGCCGGCTCGAGCTCTGGACCTCCACCCAGTCTCCGTACTTCGTGCGGGAGGAGGTCGCGCGGATCCTGGGGCTCGAGCTCGGCCAGGTGATCGTGCGCGAGGTCGCGGTGGGCGGCGGCTTCGGGTCCAAGTCCAAGATCACGGACCACGAGGTACTGGCCGGCGCCCTGGCCGTCCGCACGGGCCGGCCGGTCCGGCTCGTCCTCGAGCCGCGAGGAGGAGTTCGCCACCACCAAGTGCCGGCACGACTTCGACGTGGAGCTGACGACCGGGGTGGACGCCGAGGGGCGGCTGACCCACCGGGAGGCCCGGATCCTGGTCGACAACGGGGCGTACAACCACTCGGGGGCCTCGGTCACCGGCGCGGCGGTCGCCGCCGTCGCCTCGTGGTACCGGACGCGCGGGGGCGTGCACGTCCGCGCCACCCTCGTCGACACGAACAAGCATCCCGGCGGCCAGTTCCGCGGCTACGGCCATCCGCAGGTCGCCTTCGCCATCGAGTCGCAGATGGACGAGCTGGCGGAGGCGCGCGGCCTCGATCCGATCGACTTCCGGATCCTCAACGCGCACCGGCCCGGCGACGTCACCCTGGCAGGGTGGCGCCTCCACTCGGCTCACCTCGTCGAGTGCCTCGAAGCGGTGCGCGACGCCATCGGCTGGCGGGACAAGCGCGCGCGCCGGGGCTCGGGGCGCGGCGTGGGTGTCGCGGTCGCCATGCACGTGAGCGGCGCGCGCACCTACGAGCACGCGAACCGCGCCGAGGCGAGCGTCGACGTCCGGGCGGACGGCGAGATCCGGGTGCGCTTCGGCGGCGCCGATCCGGGCACCGGTCAGAAGACCGTCATCGCGCAGGTCGCCGCCGAGGAGCTCGGCGTCGACCGTGTCGCGGATCACCGTGGTCACCATGGACTCCGACGAGACGCCGTTCGACCTCGGGTCCTGGTCGTCGCGTGGTACGGTGATGAGCGCGCACGCGGTGGGCACCGCCGCGCGATCCGCCGGACGCCGCCTCCGCGAGCTGGCGGCCGACAAGCTCGGTGTCCCGGCCGAGGACGTGACGCTGCGCGAGGGTCACGCCGTCGCCGGGGACGTCAGGGTCCCGATCGAGGATCTGGTCGCCGGACTCGGCGGCCGGACTCAGCGTGACCGAGGCCGCCGTGGTCGACACCGAGCTCGTGAACCACGCCACGGGGATCGCGGACATCTCGCCGGCCTACTCGTTCGCCGCCCACGCGGTGGAGGTTGAAGTGGACCGCGCGACCGGCGAGGTGCGGGTGCTCGACGTCGTTGCCGCGCACGACTGCGGCGCCGCGATCAACCCCACGGCGGTCGAGAGCCAGATCGTCGGAGGGGTCGTCATGGGGCTCGGCGCCGCGCTCGGGGAGCAGCTACTCTACGAGGGTGGCCGGCTCGTCAACCCCGCCTACCTCCACTACGCCCTCCCGCGAGCCGCCGACGTGCCCCCGATCCGCGCGCTGCTGCTCGGGCGCCCTGATCCGCGCGCGCCGTACGGCGTGAAGGGCGTGGGCGAGATCAGCATGGTGCCGGTGGCGCCAGCCGTGGCCAATGCGGTGGCCCACGCGGTCGGCATCCGCGTCCGCGAGCTGCCGATCACGCCCGACAAGGTGCTGGGAGCGCTCCGCGCCCGGGAGGGCCGACGCCATCGCTATCACGTGTGGCGGCGGCCGGGGCGCTGGTGGATCGGCTCGATGCGGTGGGCGTACCCCCGCGGGGTCCACGCGCTGCTGGACCGCTGGGGCACCCGCGCCGCCAGCGCGCCGCCGCCCGCCCCGATCGCCAGCTTGCATCGCCCCACGGTGGTGGCCGAGGCCGTGGAGGCGCTCGGCCGAGATCGGGAGGCGGTGGCCGTAGGCGGGGGCACGGACCTCCTGCCCCTGATCGAGCAGGGGCTGTGTCGGCCCCGCAAGCTGGTCGACCTGGGCGGCGTCGCCACGCTCGCCGGGATCCGGGAAACGGACGCGGGTGACCTGCTGGTGGGGGCCGGCGTCACCCTCGCGGACCTGGCCCGCTGGCCAGGCGTGGACCCGCTGCTTCGGCGGGTGGTCGCCTCCATCGCGTCGCCCCAGATCCGGGAGATGGCCACCGTCGGGGGCAACCTCTGCCAGGCGAAGCGGTGCTGGTTCTACCGGAACGGCTTTCCCTGCTACAAGCGAAGCGGCGCCACCGCCCCGTGCTACGCGGTCCTCGGCGACAACCGCTACTACCACGCCGTGCTGGGGGCGCATCGCTGCCAGGCGGTGACGCCGTCGGACCTCGCGAGCGCGCTGGTCGCGCTCGACGCGACCGTCCAGATCACCGGCCGCGCCGGCGAGCGCGTGCTGCCCGTGGCCAGGCTCTACACCGGCCCCGGGGAAACCGCGCTCCGGCCCGGAGAGATCGTCACCGCGGTCAACATCCCCGCCGCCGCCCGCGCCCGGGTGAGCGGCTTCGAGAAGCTCCGGCTCTGGGAAGGCGACTTCGCGGTGGTCTCGGCGTGCGCGTCCCTGGACGTCGCGGCGGACGGCACGGTCCGCGACGCGCGGGTGGTCCTGGGCGCGATCGCGCCGACGCCGTACCGGGCGACGGCAGTCGAGCAACGCTTGCGCGGCCGGCGGCTCGCCCCGGAGACGATCGCCGCCGCCGCCGACGCCTGGGTGAGCGCGGCGCACCCCTTGGCGGGGAACGAGTGGAAGGTGGACGCGGCGTGCGGCCTCCTGCGCCGCTGTCTCGACGCTTGCCGAGCGAGCCATGGCGCCTGAGACATCGTCGGCCGGACTCGCGTGCGCACGCGAGGTCCACGCCGCCCTGCGGGCGGGCGGCGTCAACTTCGCCGTCTCTCTCCCCGACAGCGTCCTCCATCCGGTCGACCGTCTCCTCGCGGCCGACCCCGACGTGCAGACCTTCGTATGCTCGCGCGAGGACGAGGGGGTCGCCATGGCCGTCGGCGCCTACCTGGGCGGCAAGGTGCCGGTGGCGCTGATGGAAGGATCCGGGGTGGGCTACTGCGGGCTCGTCCTGGCCCGCGCCCAGCTTCAGCGGACGCCGCTCCTGCTCCTCGCCAGCCACAACGGGGCGCTCGGCGAGGCGTTCGACTTCCACGGCGCCTCGCGCGCCGCCGCGGAGGGGGTGCTGCGGGGCCTCGCCATTCCCCACGTGGTCCTCACCGACCGGACTCAGGCGCCTCTCCTCGTGCAGCAGGCGCTGGTCACGGTGCTCGGCCAGAAGACGGTGGTGGGCCTCCTCGTGCCGCCCTACCTCTTCGCAGGAGCGTGACGGTGCAGCGGGCCGACCTCGTGTCGCTCTTCGCCGAGCTCCGGACCGGCGAGCCGGTGATCGTCGGGCCGGGCACCACGTCCGGCGCGCTCTACCAGGCCGATCACCGGGCGCCCACGATCTACAACATGGACATGGGCTACGCCACGGCGATCTGCCTCGGGCTGGCCCTCGCGGTCCCTGCCGAGCGGGTGGTGGCCCTGGAGGGCGACGGCTCGGCCCTCGCGGGGCTCGGCGTGCTCTCCACCATCGGGCGGTACGCCCCGCCGAACCTGGTCGTCGTCATCTTCCACAACGGGGTCTACGCGAGCTGCGGCGACGGCCGGGTCCCGACGGCGGCGGCCGCCACGACCGACCTCGCGGCGGTCGCCCGGGCGTGCGGGATCCGTCCGCAGAACGTCGTGGCCGTCGCGACGCTCGCGGAGGCGCGCAAGGCTCTCAGCGCCGCGCTGACCGAGCCGGGGCCGTGGGTCGTCGTGGCCCACATCGAGCAGCCGGACCGCTGGCCGGCGGGCCGGCCGCTGCCGCGGCACGACCTCGTGGAGACGGCCGTCGCGTTCAAGCGGGAGATGATGGCCCGGGGCTACCGCTCGGGCGGCCAGGCCTCGTAGGCGCGCCGCGACATTCCCGCCCTGGCGCTATACAATGCGTCACGCGTACAGCCGATAAAACCGGAAGAAGAGGTTCTCGATCCCCAGGACCTCCACCCGCCGAAAGCCTGCCTCCTCCGCGTAATGCCGTAGCGTGCTCGGGCGCAGGACCGTGCCTGTCTCAGCGGATGGCGTGTCGGCCTTCCCGACGGGCAGGCAATGAAGGATGCTCCAGCCGTACATCATCCACTCAACATCGTTCCCGGCAGCGGTAAAGACGTCGCCGACTCGCTCGTCCACCACGAGGACGGTCCCGCGGTCCCCAGCGAGGTGGCGCATGACCTTGAGCGCACCGACGGGTTGAGACATATCGTGCAGGCACTCGAACGCCGTCACGAGATCGTAGCGGCCGGCGAGCTCCTGGCTCCCCGCATCCCGTACGTGGAACTTGACCCGGTCAGCGAGCCCCGCCGCCGTCGCATTGCCCCGAGCCAGATCAACCGACGCCTGGTCCGAATCGAAGCCGTCCACCACCACCTTCGGATAGCTCTGGGCCATGCCGATACTCGACCACCCGGCCCCACATCCGAGATCCGCGATCCGGGCCCCTGGATCGGCCACCAGCCGCGCATGGACATCGGGCATCGTGGGCAGCCACTCGCTGCCCAGTTGTTTGAGGAACATCGCGCGATTGATGCCGGCCTGCCCGTCGCGAAGATCGGCGCCATAGTCCGCGTACGGCACACCACCGCCAGTGCGATACGCCTGCAGAACCGAATCGAGCGGACGAACGGCGCCGGCGACGAGCCGCGCCAAGGGTGCAAGATAGTTCAAGCTCTCCTGGTCGACCAGCACCTCCACGTACGCAGGAGGCAGACGGAACCGGCGCTTTCGCGGCTCGGCCTTCTCGTCGTCGACCTCGAGAATTCCCGCCACGGTCTGCTGTTCGAGCCACTCGCGAGCGTACCGTTCGGCCGTCCCCGTGCGTGACGCGAGCTCGGTGGAGGTCAGCAGGCCGCCCGCGGCGAGCGCCTGATAGAAGCCGAGACGAACGCCAATGTAGATGCTGAAGATCTCAAATGTGCCGCGTGTCGATTGAAGCAATCGCTCCAGGAAGGCGTCCCGCTGCCCGGCCATGATGTCCACAGGTGTGTCATTCGGCGTCGACATGTCATAGACCTCGTCCATCGCTCGATTGGGACTGCGCCTGAACCAGCGCCAAGATCCGTTCGTCAGCCCGGAGCCCTTCACCGCTCACGGCTTGTCTGCCCATGATCGGGATCTCCAAAGGTCGCGGTGACCTGGCTCACAGCTCGAAGCGCACGACGGCGGTGCCGGTCAGCCACTCCGCCACCGGCTCGTAGGCGAGCACGCGCGCCCGCGCGTCGGCCACGATCGCCGCCGTCGTGATCCAGTTCCGGAGCTCCTGGGCGCCGTTGCCGGCGACCTCCTCCACGCGCTCCGGCGTCCACTCGGCGGCGAACTCGGTCAGCCGTCCGGCTGCGACCCGATCGAGGAACCGTCGGTCGAACTCCTGGTTGATCTCGCCCGTCTCCTCGAGGACGACGGGGTGCTCGGCGAGCCGCGGGAGCCGCGTGCCGGCCGCCCGGTTCATGAAGGCCCGCCGGGTCGCCGAGCCGACCCAGTGGGAGAGCCCCCCGGTCCCGACGACGACGGCGCGGCCATGCGGTCCGCCACGGATCGACTCCCGGATCGCCCGGCCGAGGTCCCGGCTGCGACCGAACGTGGGGCGCGGCGGCACGTTGCAGTTCTGCATGACCGGGACGATCGGGACGTCGAGCCGCGGGACGAGGAGCGACAGCGGCATGACGAACGAGTGGTCGATCGAGACCGCCTCCGAGAACGCCAGGTCCACGCCGCGCTCGACGGAGCCGCAGAGGATCGCCTGGGCGAGCGGCTGGTGCACGGGCACCGTGCAGGGCGGAAGGCCGCCGTCCCCCAGTCCCTTCGCGACCGGGCCCACCCCCACCGCGAACGTGGCCACGTGGCTCAGCGGGAACGCCTGCAGGTGATCGGTGGCGACGACGACCAGGGCGTCGGGCCCGAGCCGCGCGATCTCGTCCTGGACCGCCTGGTAGGCCGCGAAGACCCGCGCGCGCTGGTCGGCGGGGGCCAGGTCGCGCCGCGCGACGATGAGGCCGGCGTGCGAGCAGGCATAGGCGCCGACGATCTCCATCGCCTGCCCGCCGGTGCTCAGCCTCCCGGCCGGTCGGCCAGGAAGTCGAGGGCCAGCCGGTTGAACTCCGCCGGATGCTCGAGCTGGACGGAATGCCCGCAGCGCCCGAAGACGTGCAGGCGCGCCTGGGGCATCCGGCGCAACATCACCAGGGCGTGGTCGAGGGGGCTCGCGCGATCGTCCTGGCCCCAGACGAGCAGGACGGGGCATCGGGCGCGGTCCAGCTCGTGCTCGAGTGACTGGTGCGCCCAGTGCGGCCCCTTGTTGGCCGCGATGGTCTCGGGATCGACGCTGGCCTGGTAACGGGCGCGGACGACCTCCTCGGAGAGGCTCGCCGGGTCGTACACCAGCGAGCGCATGAGGAGCCGCATCTTCTCGTAGCTCGGCCCCTCGCCCCCGTAGTAGTCCGCGATCATCCGGACGGTCTCGGTCGGCATCGGCCCGAACACGCTGTGCCCGATGGGCGCCGGTGCCACCAGCACCATGCGGCCGACCCGCTCGGGCGCATCGATGGCGAGCTTGAGCGCGACCTGGCCTCCCATCGAGTTCCCCACGAAGTGCGCGCGCTCGAGTCCCAGCGCGTCCATGAACGCCCGGATGGCGCCCGACAGGTAGTCGAGCCGCGGGCCCTTGACCACGACCTTCTCCGAGCGGCCGAAGCGTGGCAGGTCGACGAGCAGGGTCCGGTGGTGGTCGGCGAGCGCGCCGGCGTTCAACCGGAAGTTGGTCCAGGCGTCGGCCCCGGGCCCGGTTCCGTGCAGGCAGATCACCGGAGGCCCGGCGCCGGCGTCCCCGTAATGGATCCGCACGGCGCCGGCTTGGACGAAGTGGCCCAGCGTCTTCTCGGCGTCGAGGTCCATCGCCGCTTCTCCTAGCGGGCCGGCCCCAGGGCCTTCAGCGCCTCCTGGAGCACGTCGAGCGCCGCGATGTCCGTGGACTTAGCGACGGTCTTGATCCGGCCCAGCTCCTTCAGCATCTGCTGCGTCTCCTGTAGGCCCTTGTCGCTGATCCCGCCGTCGACCCCGTAGACCTTGAGACGGGACATCTCGCGCATGCCCGCGCCCAGGATCGTGACCGGCGTCTCGCGGATGTACCTCACCGCGGTCCGCGCCGCCTCGTCGGGGTTCGCCTGGGCCCAGCGCAGGCCCTCGATCTCGGCCCGGACGAAGCGGATCAAGGCGTCGCGCCGGCTCTTGATCACCGTCTCGCTGGCCACAACGTAGGAGAGAGGGATGGCCGGGAACTGCTCGCCCATGGACGCGAGCACCTTCACCTCGCCCTTCGCGATCGCCTCCAGCACGGGCTCGATGACCAGGATCGTCGCGGACGTCGAGTCGACCTTGCCGCCCAGCAGTGCCTTGATCCGGTCGGCGGGGGCGCCGAGGCCGACGAACTGGACCTGAGCCGGATCGACACCGTTCTTCTGGAGGAGGAGCCGGCCGAGCACGTCCCCGGGCGAGCCGGGTGCGCTGACCGCGAAGCTCTTGCCCTTGAGGTCGGGGATGCTGGCGATCGGCGCCTTCGCCACGACCACGTCGGTCGAGCGCGCGACCGGGCTCATCAGGATGTCGATCTGCGCGCCGCTCTCCATGGCCAGGAGAGCCGTGTCCCCGCCGACCTCGACCACGTCGGCGTCGCCACTTAGGAGGGCGCGCATGGCGGTGGGCGAGCCCGGGTACCGGGTCACCTGCACGTCCAGGCCTTCCCGCTTGAAGTAGCCGTTCTCGATCCCGAAGTAGACTCCCACCGTCGTGATGTCCGGCGTGGCGGTCGGGGCCCCGTACTTGATGATCGTGGGCGACTGAGCCAGCGGACTGGTGATCAGTGCGCCCGCGACGAGCATCAGGGCGAGCAGGGCCGAGAGTCCCACGCCCACCCACCCACGTCGTCCGTCGACGATCCGTCCCATCACGATCCTCCTTCGCGTTCTAGGCGGCGTCCTGACCGGGACGCTCGCTCGGTCGCGGTGTTCACGTCGCATCGAGGCCGACCTCGCGCCGCGAGCGCAGGCACGTGTCCACGATCACATAGACCAGGCAGCGCGTCAGCCGCTCCATCTCCCGCAGGGAGACGACGTTCATGCCCTTCGAGAAGTCGTCGGGCATGGGGGCGTCGTCCGGCACCCGCGCCATGCCGACGCGGGCCGTCGGGAGGCCGTGGCCCCGCAGGATGTTGGCGTCGGTCGCGCCGCTCTGGTTGGCCCGGGGCGCGTGGGGCCGGCCCTCGACGTCCTCCCACCCGCGCATGCACGACTGGACGATCCAGCTTTCCGGGTCGGTGTGGGTGCCCGGCACGGCAACCAGCATCTCCCACGTGAGCGGGATCTCCGGATGCCGCTGCCGGATCCCGGCGATGGCGTCCTCGAACTGGCGCTGGGCGTCGGGCACGCTCGTTCGCGGGCTGAGGCGAAGGTCGAGGTACAGGTCGCAGGCGGCGGGCACGAAGGTCGGCTTGTGGGTCCAGCCGCCCTCGATGGCACCGATGCTTCCCTGCGGCGCCACGAGGCCGGACGTGTTGGCCTTCGTGTACTCCCCGAACCAGCGCTCGAGCTCCCTGATGACCAATGCCGCGCGCACGATCGGGTTCTCGTAGCGCACGAAGTGGCGGATGCCCGCGTAGTTCAGCGCGCCGTGCACGCGCACGCGGAGCCACGCTAGGCCGACTTCCTCCCAGGCGACCGCCCAGCCGGTCTTCGCGATGACTGCGAGGTCGCCCCGGAACCCATGCTCCAGCATGAACGAGCAGCCGCGGCCGTGGCCAACCTCGCGCCGGGCGGCGCCCGGCCGCGGGCTGATCGGCATGCCGCCGGACCCGAAGCCGGCCAGCACCGCGCCGCGCACCGGCGCGCCGGCCCGGCAGGCCGCCTCGACCGCCGCGAGCACGCACGCCGCGTGGCCCTTCGGGTTGTTCGCCCCGAGCCCGACGACGTAGTCGCCGTGGACCGAGGCCCGGGGCACCATGTCCTCGCGGAGCGTCGGCCCGACCCACGGGACGTCGTCAGCGGCGGCGCCGACCGTGTGGGCGTCGATGGGCGCGTACAGGAGAAGGGCGGGCCCGTCCCCGCGGCCGGGGTACCGGAGGAGCGCGTTCGCCTGCTCGCCCTCGACCACCTGGCAGGTGGCCTCGAGGCCCGCCTGGCGGCCGCGGGCGACCAGGTGCTCCGCGAGGGGCCGCTCCGCCCCGGTCGGGCTCGGGATCGACGTCATCTCCACGACGATCTCGCGCAGCCGGTCCCGGGTGACCTCGGCGAGGATCCGCGCGTACCACGAGGCCTGCTCGGGGGACAGCGGCCGGCGCGCGACCGGAGGATCGAGGGGAACCCCGACCGCCGTCATCGCGCCCCCGCTCGCTCCGATTCCTTCCAGGGTGTCATGCGCCGTTCCGCCCACTTCGCCAGCGAGGTGAGGCAGAGCCCGAGCGCGACCAGCGTCAGCACCGGCACGAACAGCTTGGCCGTCGCGAACGCGTTGGAGAACACGATGACCAGGCCGCCCAGGCCGCTGATCGCGGTGAAGAACTCGGCGGTGACCACGCCGATGACGGCTCGACCCACGGCCAGTCGCACGCCGGCCATGATGAAGGGAACCGAGTTGGGCAGCACCACCTTGGTCGAGATCTGGCGGGCGGTCGCTCCGTAGGCCCGGACGACATCGACGAGGCCCTGGCTGGTGTTGTGCACGCCGGCGAAGGTGTTGATCGCGATCGGGAAGAACGCGGACATGCCGACGATGATGATCTTGGCCGTCACCCCGAGCCCGAACCAGAGCTGGATCAGGGGGATGAGGGCGACGGACGGCGTGTTGTAGAGCGCCGTGACGAAGGGGTCGAGCGTGAGGCTGACCAGCCGGTACCGGCCCATCAGGAAGCCGATCCCGATGCCGACCACGAGAGCGATCGCGAACCCGATCACGAGCGCCCTGAGCGTCTGGAGCGTCGCCTGGAGGAGCTCGCCGCTCCGGATCAGCTCGACCAGGGCCCCGGCGATCGCGATGGGATAGCTCAGGAACACCGGGTTCAGGGCGCGCCCGTAGAGCTCCCAGGCCACCAGCACGACGAGCACGGAGGCCGCCCGGATGACGCTCGGGTGCCGGACGAGGAACCCCTCGTCGGTGCGGGGCGGCGTGAGCCCGTAGATGAGGCCGTCGGCCTCCGGACGCAGGCCTTCAGTCGCGGTGGACGGCGCCAATTTTTCGATCCCCACGGTAGTAGTCGGTCCTCTCCGCCAGGACGTCGCTGACGGCCCTGCGGATCTCGATGAACCGGTGGCTGGACCGCGTGGTCTCCTGACCACGCGGATGCGGCAGGTCGACGGTCAGCTCCGCGACCGGACGGCCGGGCCGGGCGCTGAACACGAGGATCCGGTCCGACAGATAGACGGCCTCGTCGATCGAGTGCGTGACGAACAGGACCGTCACCCGCATCGCCTCGCAGATGCGCAGGAGCTCGTCCTGGAGCAAGGTCCGCATCTGGGCGTCCAGGGCCCCGAACGGCTCGTCCATGATGAGCATCCGGGGCTCGACGGCGAGCGCGCGGGCCAGGCCCGTCCGCTGCTGCATCCCCCCCGAGAGCTGGTGCGGGTAGTGCGCCTCGAAGCCGGTGAGCCCGACGAGCTCGACGTACCGAAGCGCCCGTTCGCGGCGCGCCGGCTTCGAGATGCCCTGGATCTCCATGGCCAGCTCGACGTTGCCGAGCACCGTCCGCCACGGGAGCAGCGCGTAGTGCTGGAAGACGAGGCAGCGATCCGGGCCCGGGGGTCCCGCCGGGCGGCTGTCGATGAGGACACTGCCGGCGGCGGTCTCGAGGCCCACGATGATCCGGGCGAGCGTCGTCTTGCCGCAGCCGCTCGGCCCCAGCGCGGAGACGAACTCGCCCTCTCGCACCAGGAACGAGACGTCGTCCAGCACGAGGAGGCCCGCCGGTCCGCGCGGCGAGGGCTGGAAGAAGAGCTTCCGGACGTTGCGCACCTCGAGCGCGACCGCGTCGGTCACGCCGGGCGCCCCGAGAACCTCGCGAGGATCTCGGCTGCGAACTTGATCCCGCGGACGAAGTGCTCCTCCGTGACGAACTCGTCGGTGGCGTGGCCGCGGAAGCCCGGCGGCCCGATGCCCGTCTGGACGCCCGGGATGCCGAGCCGGCGGCCGAGCCAGGCGCCCTGGCGGCCGGCATACTCCTCGGTCGGCTTCAGGACGGGCGGCCCGTACAGGCTCCGGGCAGCCTCGACGGTGGCGTTCACGATCGCGGCGTCGGGATCGGTCTTCGCGGTCTCGACGGTCGCCAGGACCTCGATCGCAACGTCGGCGAAGCCCCGCCGGTCCAGGTGCCGCCGGAGCTGGCCGAGGACCCTTTCCGGTGTCTGGTTCGGCACGATCCGGAACTCCAGCTTCGCGGTGGCGCGGTCCGGGATGACCGCCTTGGGACCGGTTCCCGCGAACCCGGAGTGGATCCCGCAGATGGCGAGCCCGGGCTGGAACAGGAGGCGTTCGACGGCCGGCAGACCGCGCACGCCGGTCAGGAACGCGTCGAGCCCCGCCTCCCGGAGCTGGGCGGCGTCGTCCCACGGCATGGCCGCCATGAGCGCGCGGTCCTGCTCGGAGGGCGGCGCGATGTCGTCGGCGAACCCGTCGATCAGCACCCGCTCGTCGGCGTCCTTGATCGCCGCGAGCGCCCAGACGAGGCGCCAGGCGGGATTGACGTACAGGCGCGCCCCGGCCGAGTGCAGCTCGTGCCGCGCTCCGGTCGCGGTCAGCTCGACGTAGAGCATCCCGCTGGTGCCGAGGCCGATCTTGGGCACCCCGCGCGCGTCGAAGCCGCCGTCGAACGACAGCGCCCCGTCGGCGCGGAGCCGCTCGGCGTAGCGATCGACGAACAGCGGGAGGTTGGGGCTGCCCCGCTCCTCCTCGCCGTCCGCGATCAGCCTCACCCCGCACGGCGCCCTCCCCTCCAGCTCCACGAAGGTGCCCACGCCCGTGATGAGCGCCAGCAGGTTCGCCTTGGCGTCGGTCGATCCCCGCCCGATGATCTTGCCGCCGATCCGGGTCGCGCTGAACGGGGGATAGGTCCACTGGTCGACTGGCTCGGGCGAGATGACGTCGTAGTGGCTGTACAGGACCACGGTCGGCGCGCCCGGCGGCGCCGGCCACTCCGCGTACACGATGGGCGCCCCTTCGTCCACCCGGACCGCCTCGGCCTGGCCGCCGGCGCCGGCCAGGACCTCCACCAGGTGGTCCGCGAAACGCCCGACCTCGTCCAGGTGACCCGTCCGGCTCGGCCGGCGGATCAGGTCGCAGAGGAGGTCGAGGTGCTCGGCGGCCCTTGCATCGATCCGGTCGTGGATCTCGCGGGTGGGGATCACCGGTGGGTTCCTCCGACGGCCAGGTGCGCGCCGAGCCGAGGCAAGACGTCCGTGCCGAGTCGCTCGACCTGCTCGACCCAGCGGTCGAAGCGAAACCTGAGGTCGAACACCAGCTGATCGACCCCGAGCGCCTCGAACTTCCGGCACTCGGCGGCGACGTCGTCGGGCGTGCCCGCGACCAGCTGGCCCTCGAGGTCGGTCGCGGTCTCGAAGCGCCCCGACGCGGGCCGGACCGCGAACCGAGACTTGTTGGCCCACGCCAGCAACCCCGGGATGTTGACGTGGGCCAGCGCTTCCTCTCGGGTCGCGGCGACCGACGTCGGGGGGATGACGCCCACGGCGGGCCGGCCGCGCCCGGCCGCGGCGGACAGCTCGTCGATCGTCTGGAGCCGGCGCTCCAGCGTCCGCATGGCGATGCGGCCCGGCATCCACCCATCGAACAGCTCGGTAGCCACGCGCGCGGAGCGCGGCGACGTGCCGCAGTGCCAGAGGGGGACGACCCCGCCGAGCGGCTTGGGCTCGATCGTCACGCGCTCGAACTGGATGGGGCCGTGCCGGTACGTGACGTCGTTCTCGGTCATGACCCGCCGCAGGCTCTCGACGTGAGCGCGGAGGAGGCTGTGCCGGTCGACCGAGCCGAGGCCCACCGCCGCGAACTCGTGGTCGAACGCCCCGACGCCGAGGCCGAGGATGAGGCGCGGACCGAGCAGGTGCGTCATGCTCGTCACCGTCTGCGCGAGCACGAGCGGATGCCGGAACGGGATGAGCGCGGCGGTGCCGAGCCCGATCCGAGTCGTGACCGTTCCGACCACGGTCAAGGTGGTGAGCGCCTCGTAGAAGGTCCGGTCGGGACGCTCCATCTCCCCGTGCGGCTCGTAGATCAGGTGGTCGCGGACCCACAAGGAGTCGAACCCCAGCTCCTCGGCCCGCCGGGCGCCCTGGAGCAGCCTGTCCCGGTCGGCCGCCTCGCCGAAGTGGGGCAGCAGGAGGCCGTACTTCACGTCGCCCGTTCCTCCTCCGCGCCGGGCCGGGACCGGACGACGAGGCGGCCGCCGACCAGGTGACGGTCGAACCACCCCACGATCCGCGCCGCGATCGCCGCGCCGTTGGCCTCGTACGAGGCGTAGTGGGAGGTGTGGCGCTGGAGGATCAGCTCGCGGGGACCCCGGGCCGCCTCGTAGAGGGCGACCGCGTGGTCGGTCGGGGTGGTGGTGTCGTTCTCGACACCGATGACGAGCAAGGGCTTCGTCAGCGTCCGGGCGGCGTCGATCGGACGGTAGTCCAGGATCTCATCGACCGCGGCCAGAGGGAGCTCCGCGGGGACCCGGTTGTCGACGTCTGCCTTCACGCGGGTCGCGCGCCGCTCGGGGGTGGCCACCATGATCTCCTCGCGCGGATTGACGAGGCGCCCCCGGCCCGAGAGGACCCGCGTGCGGCGGTCCGCCTCGAGGCCTTGGAGGAACGCGATCCAGTCGTACTCGGTTCGCATCCGGCGCAGCCAGTCCGCCCCGTCCGCCACCGGGAGCTGGCTGACCGCGGCACGCACCCGGCGGTCGGCGGCAGCGAGGAGGACCGCATTGCCACCCCCGGTGCCGCCGCTCCCGAAGGTCCCGATCGCGTCGGCATCCACATCGTCGCGGGTCTCCAGGTAGGTCACCGCATTGCGGAGATCCTGGAGCTGGCGGTAGGGGGATACTGTCCGCTCCCCTTCCGAGCCGCCGAACCCTCGGTAGTCGCAGATGAGGACTCCGAAGCCCGCGGCGGTCAGTGCCTCGTGGTAGCGCAGGTAGAGCTGAGCGTCCTTCAGTCCAAGCCAGCCCGGGCCCTGCACGATGCTGCGACAGCGGCCATCGAGGCGGTCAGGCGTGCGCCACAGGGCGGCAACCCGGTGCCCCTCACTGTAGAACTGAACCTCCTGTGTGCGCACGTCGGCGCTCTGCCTTAAGGCCTGGGGCCGCGCAGCGAAGGAAGCCGGTCACTCATCGAGATGTCGGCACGGCGGGGACGGGGGAGCGGGCGCTGTGCGGAGAACACCGTTGACCTCGTATTCTCGGAGCCGACGGTGCCGGCGTCAAGGGCCCGGGGCGCACCGGGCTCACCGGCCGGGGGTGAGGATCCTGCCGGATCCCGCGGCCGCCGTGACCTCGCCGTCCCGCATGATGATCTCGCCGCGTCGGATGGTCATCGTCGGGCGGCCCTTGGAGTGAAGCCCCTCGGAGGACATCCAGCCGCAGCGGTAGTGACTGTTCGTCGCGTGCAGCACTTCCTCGTGGTCCATGTCCAGGACCACGAGATCCGCGTCGGCGCCGACGGAGATCGAGCCCTTCCGCGGGTAGTAGCCCGCCAGCTTGGCCGGAGCTCGGCTGCACAGCTCGATCACCCGCTCCAGCGTGAGCCGGCCGGAGTTGACCTCCGTGAGCATCATCCGCAGGTAGTGCTCGATGAACGGGCTGCCGCCCGGTGCCGCGTACATGTCGGTCCACCCGAGTTCCTTCTCCTCGCGGGTGTGGGCCCCGTGGTCGCTCCCGACGACGTCGATCGTGCCGTCGACGATCGCCCCCCACATCGCGGGGTTGTCCACCTCCGGTACCCAGAAGCCCAGCGCGAACGGGCCGAGCCGCTCGATGTTGCTCCAGTCGTTGGTCACGAACATGGCGAAGGGGTTGGCCTCCGCCGTCACCCTCTGCCCCTGCGCCTTGGCCTCCCGCACCATCCGAACCCCGTCACGCGTCGACAGATGGAGGACGTGGAGCCGCGCCCCGGTGGAGCGCTGGAACTCCAGCAGCAGCGAGATCGCGGTATTCAGGACGACTCCGTCGCCGCCGCGCAACGCCCGGGCGTACGAGCGGAAGTCCATGCCCCACTCCGCCTGCGCACGCTCGACGAACAGGGCATACAGCGCCTGGTCGTGCGGGTGCACGTAGAGCGGCCGACCGGTCTTGGCCACCTCCTCGAAGATCCGGTAGAGGACCGCGTGGTCGGACACCGACGTACCGGGCGGGTGCGGATAGTCCCGCCCGATGTCCCGCATCATCCAGACCTTGAACGCGGTGGCCCCGGCCTCCGCGAGCTCCGCGATGTTCTCCGGGATCACTCCGGAGGCGTTGTGGCCGATGTCGATGATGGTCTTGCGGGCGGCGTTCTCGAGGTGCGCGTGCAGTCGCGCGGCGGTGTTGGTCGGCGGGTCGACGTTGGGCATGTCGAACACCGTCGTCACGCCACCGGCCGCCGCCGCTCGGGTCCCGCTCTCGATGTCCTCCTTGTGCGTGTACCCGGGATCGCGGAAGTGAGCGTGTGTGTCGACCAGCCCCGGAATGACCTCGTGGTCCCCGACGTCGACGACCTGCGCGGCCTCGAACGCCTGGGTGGCGCCGAGGAGCGCGGCGATGCGTCCGTCGTGCACGGCAATGGCGCCGTCGAACCGGCCGCCGTCGGCGACGATGACGCGGGAGCGGACGACGAGGTCATAGGGGAGGCGGGGCATAGACGCTCCTTTGCGCCAGCGCGAGGGCGGCGAACATGGGCCCTGATACGACGTCGCGGAGCCTAGCTCCCAGGTCGAGACAGTGTCAAGCGCCGCCCGCCATCCGCCGCCCGCCATCCACCGCCGTTCCGCACTCCCTCTCGGCGGGTGCCGACGCCCGCACCAGACGGGCCGACCCCTCGATCCTCGCCTCGGTCGGTGCGATTGCGCGGTGCGCGGAGGTGCGGGCCAGGAGCCAGTTCCTGTGATCTGCCTTGCCGCTCGGCGCATCCGTCTCGATCCACCCTGTCGACGGCTGACGACAGCCGCCCGCACGGCGCGCGCCCGGACGGACGGGCCCGCGCGACACAACCCCCGGAGAATGCGGGAATCCGGCGTTGCCACGCCATCGACCGCATCCCCTGGCACCGGCATTGCTCGTGAGTCCGGCGGAGGGTGCCATGCGCGGTGGGCAGTGTGGCGTCACGCTGGTCGAGGGCGCCGCTGGGCAGTGCGGCGTCACGCTGGTCGAGGGCGTCGTCATCCTGTCCCTGCTGGGAATCCTCCTCGGGGTGGCGGCGCCCACCGTGGGCGCGGCGCTCGAGGGCTACCGAGCGGGCGGGGCGACTCAGGACCTCTACGCGGCGGTCCATCTCACCAAGGCGCGTGCCCGCGCCCAGGGCGTGACCCACGCGCTCGTCATCGAGCCGGACGGGCAGGGCTTCCGGATCGTCGCCGATCCCGCCGGAGCCGCGCAGACGGTCGACGGGCCTCACCGCCTCGTCGACGGCGCGGTCGCGACGAGCAACGTCTCGATCCAGTTCTCGCCAAAGGGCTTCGCCGTGCCGGCGGGGACGATCACGGTCCGGAGCGGCGGAGAAGCCCGGCGCATCGTGGTCAACATCCTGGGCCGGGCCCGCGTCGCAGACGGCGCGGACCCCACGTGAGGAGAGGAGCATGGCCGTCACGGAGGCACGACGCGGATGGAGCGGGCGGCATCACGTCGGGGTGGGCTGGCAGAAGACCGGGGCCAGCGGGCCGTTCCTCGTGATCGAGATCGACGCCGGCGCGGCGATCGCGGACGCGTTCATGGCGCTCTTCCGCGGGGAGGAACGGGTGAGCTACTTCGCCTTCACCTACGAGAAGAAGCCGGACGGACGGGACAACCAGCCCGAGCTCCGCATCGTGCGTCCCCGCCGCGGGGGCGAGGACGGGGCGTAGGCGGGCGGATGGCGAGCGACGGCGCGACGTCTCAAGGCTCACGACACCAGCACACAACGAATCGGGCCAGAGCACGAGGGCGACCCGAGGGCCGCCTGCACCGGAGTCTCGATGAGGGGTGCGCTACACTCTGCCGGTGCGTGTACGGGCGTTCGGCAGGTGCTCCCGTGGCCCCGTGTCGGCCCGCCCCCGCGATGGCTGAGCCCACCGGCCCGGCCACCCCAGCGGAGCGCAGGGTCCCACCGGTGTCGGGCGAAACCGCTCGGTCGAGCCGCGTCCGCGGCCTCGCGCTCGCTCTCGGGGCCACGTTCTTCTGGAGCCTGGCCGGCCTCCTGGTCCGGCTCATCCAGCAGGCGACGAGCTGGCACATCATCCTGTACCGCTCGATCGGGGCCACCGCGTTGGTCGGGGCCATGATCGCAATCGTCCACAGGGGGCAGGTCGCCCGGGCGATCCGGCTCGCCGGCTGGCCGGCGGTCCTGGCGGGCCTCTGCTCGAGCGCGTCCTCGGTCCTGTTCATCCTGGCGCTCGGTCGCGTCACGGTGGCGAACGCCGCCTTCATGGGTGGCATCACCCCCTTTCTCACGGCCATCGGTGCTCAGGCCATCCTGCGGGAGCGCGTCCCGCGGCGAGCCTGGGGGGTCATGGCGCTGGCGGCGATCGGCGTCGCCGTGATGATGGGCGGCGGCCTGGCCCTGGGCCAGATTTCGGGCAACCTCCTGGCCCTCGGCTCGGCCGTGGCCTTCGCCGGCCACGCCCTCCTGCTGCGCTACAACCGGCAGAGCGACATGCTGCCCGCGGTGCTCTACGCAGGGCTCATCGGCACGCTGTTCGGCCTGACCGCGCTGGGCCTCGCGGGCGTGTCGCCCCGGGTTCCACCCCGAGATCTCCTGCTCGGTCTCGCGATGGGCGTGGTCCAGCTGGGCGGTGGGCTGGTCCTCTACACGCGCGCCTCGCGCCACCTCCCGGCGGCCGAGCTACAGCTGGTCGCCACCGCCGAGCTGGTCCTGGCGCCGCTCTGGGCCTGGATCGGCGTGGGCGAGGCGCCGAATGCGGCGACCTTGGTCGGCGGGGGGCTCGTGATCACGGCCATCCTGGCGCAGGCGCTCGGCGCCTGGGAGCGATCGGCGGCGCGCTGAGCTCCGCCTCGTGGAGGCCGGACCGTCGTCAGGCGGGCTTCTTCGCCGAGCGCTCCGCCACCGGAAACCCTGCCGCCTTCCACGCGGCGAAGCCGCCGTCCATCTCCACGACGCGCGGGAGGCCCATCTCCTGGGCCGTGTCCGCCGCGAGAGCGGAGCGCCACGCGCCGTTGCAGTAGAAGACGAACTCCTTGCCCGAGCCGAAGACGTCCTTGAAGTAGGGGCTCTCCGGGTCGATCCAGAACTCGAGCATGCCGCGCGGACAGTGGAACGCGCCGGGGATCATGCCCTCGCGCTCGAGCTCGCGGACGTCGCGGAGGTCGACGAAGACGACGTCCTCCCGGCCGTGGCGCGCACGCGCCTCCGTGAGGCTGAGGGTGCGGATGCGCGCCTTCGCTCCGTCGACCATCTCGCGGAAACCCTTCCTGAGCTTCACGCCAGCCCTCCATGCTCCCGATCGGTCGGAGTCCCGCCGCGCCCGGCGGCGGCATCGAGCGGGAACTCTCCTCGTAGAGTACCGCAGGTGCTCGCCGCGCGCCGCTTTCGATGAGGAAGCAGGAGCGCCGCCACTCGCCCGCGGTCGCAGGCACCGCCTCCTGCTGCCGGTGGCTGCGGGCGCGGGCGCGATGTTCCTGGTGCTGGCGGATGCCCTGCCGCGCCGTCGCGCCGGGGGCCCGCAGCATCACCACGGGCCCTGCGATGCCCCGAGTCGAGCTAGTGGCGCTCCAACCTGATACGGCGAACGCGGCGCGGTCGGTGCGCCGGCGCGGCGAGGCGCAGTGGGCTCCCTTCGCGCTCTGCCGCGAGCGGAAGGCGCGCGGCAGGGTGCGAACGGGTGACGCAGCCGAGCCACGTCCGGGCAACCAGGCGACAGGCCCCACAGCGCTTCGTCGGAACAAGTTGGAACGGCATTAGTCGAAGAACAGGCGCGGCAAGAAGAGGATCAGCCCGGGCCAGAACGTCACGATGACCTGCACCACCAGGAGCGGCCCCAGGAACGGCAGGATGGCGCGCGCGAGCACGTGGAACGGGATGTTGCCCACCTTCGCCACCACGAACAGGGCGACTCCGAACGGCGGCGTCAGGATGCCGATCATCAGGTTCATGACCACGACCACGCCGAAGTGGACAGGGTCGATGCCCACCGCCTGCGTCACCGGCAGCAGCACGGGCACCAGCAGGATCATGATCGCCAGCCCCTCCATGATGCAGCCGAGGAAGAGGAGCAGAAGGTTGATGATCAGCAGGATGACGAGGGGATCCTGCGACACCGCCAGGAAGAGGGCGGCCACCTTCTGGGGCACCTGCTCCCGGGCCAGCACCCAGCCGAAGAGGCTGGCCCCGGCCACGATCAGGCCGACCACCGCCGACGTGCTGACGGACTCCTTGAAGATCCGCGGGAGGTCGCGCCAGGACATCGCCCGGTAGATGAACAGGCCGAGGGCCAAGGAGTAGATCGCGGCCACTGCCGCCGCCTCCGTCGGCGTGAAGATCCCGCCGAAGATCCCGCCCATGATGATCACCGGCGTGACCAGGGCCAGCGCAGCGCGCTTGAACGACGTCCAGAGCTCCCCGAGACCGGCCCGGGCATGGCGCGGCATCCGGCGCTTCCGGGCCCAGAAGTAAACCTGGATCATCAGGACGCCCGCCGTGAGAAACCCGGGCACGATCCCGGCCAGGAAGAGCGACCCCACCGAGGTGTTGGCGATGACCCCGTAGAGGACCATCGGGATCGAGGGCGGCACCAGCGGCCCGATGATGCAGGAGGCGCAGGTCAGCGCGCCCGCGTACTCGACCGGGAACCCGTCCTCCTTCATCGCCTTGATCTCGAGGATGCCGAGCCCGCCGGCATCCGCGATGGCCGAGCCCGACATGCCGGAGAAGATGAGGCTCCCCAGGATGTTGACGTGGGCAAGCCCGCCGGTGAAGTGGCCGACGAGGGCCCTCGCGAAGCCGTAGATGCGCTCCGTCACCCCGCCGTTGTTCATGGCCACCCCGGCCAGGATGAAGCAGGGCACCGCGAGCAGCGGGAAGGAGTCGATGCCGCCGATCAGGCGCTGGGGGGCGGTGATCATGGTTCCGCCCTCGATGAGGAGCCAGGCCATTCCCATGAAGACCAGGGAGAACGAGATGGGCATGCTGGCGGCGACCAGCGCGAGCCAGGCGACGAAGTAGCCGACCATCCTAGACCACGCTCCGGACTCTCGGGCTCGAGCCTCTCCCCCTGCCGGTAGCGCCGGACGTCCTCGCCCATCACGGCCGCCGTCCGGACCGTCATGAGGAGGGCCGTCACCGGCACCACCACGTAGACCCACGCGTAGGGGATGTCGAGGACGACCAGCGGGATGTTGAGCTGGCGGAGCGTCGCGCGGCATCCCCCAGTAGAAGAGGTTGGCCAGCACGAAGAGCACGCACAGGTTGACCAGGAGCGCGACCGCGAGGCGGCCCGCCCGTGGCAGCCGGAGCACGAAGAAGTCGATCGCGACGTGGCTCCGGTCGCTCACGGCCGCGCTGGATCCCAGGAAGACCACGTAGACGTAGAGGTACCGGGCGACCTCCTCCGTCCAGGACAGCGGGTCGCGGACGATGAAGCGGGTGAAGACCTGGAGGAAGAGCGTCACGAGGAGACCCCCCAGGCAGAGCGCCGCGAGGTTCTCCTCGAACCGCAGGAAGAAGCGCTTCACGCGCGGCACGGCAGAACGATCCCGGACAGCCTGGTGGCGGCGGCGCGGACGCGGGCGAGTCGCGCGGCCAGCGACCGTGTCCCGCCGTCTGCGCCCCGCACCCGGACTACCGGATCGCCTGCATCTGGTCGAAGATGCCCTTCGGCCAGCCCATGTCCTTCTCGCCCACCTCGGTGACCGAGCTCATCTTCTTGCGGAACGACTCGCGGTCGGAGTTGACGATCGTGACGCCCTTGGTCTTGAAGAAGTCGGTCAGCCGCGCCTCGTTGGCGCGGGTCAGCTCGTCGTTGACCTTGGCGCCCTCGACGAACGCCGCGCGGAGGGCCTTGCTGGTCCGCCGGTGTCATCGCGTCGTACGCCTTCTTGTTCACCATGATGAGGATCGGGACGATGACGTGGCCGGTCAGGTTCAGGTACTTCTGGACCTCGTAGAACTTCTGGTCGTTGATGGTGCCGACCGGATTCTCCTGGCCGTCCGCCACCCCCGTCTGGAGGCTCAGGTAGACCTCGCCCAGGCTCATCGGCGTGGGCGTCGCCTCGAGCGCCCGGATCATGGCCAGGAACAGCGGCGCCTCCGGCACCCGGATCTTGAGCCCCTTGACGTCGGCCGCCGTCGGGAGCGGCTTGCTCTTGGTCGTGAAGTGGCGCACGCCGTAGTAGAAGGTCCCCACGTGGACCATGTTGCGGTCGTGAGCCAGCTTGCCGAGCTGCTCCTGGCCGAACGGCGACGCCAGCATCTTCTGCACGTGGTCCCAGTCCCGGGCCACGAACGGCGCCTCGAAGAGCGACAGCGCCTTGTTGAGGTTCGACAGCGAACCGGGGCCCTCGGAGACGAAGTCGAGCGTCCCGTCGATGACCTGGGCGACCATTTCGCGCGCCGCGCCGAGCTGGCTGGACGGGAAGACGTTGATCCTGTAGCGCCCCCCGCTGCTCTTCCCGAACTCCTCGGCCGCCCGGGTGATGCCCTTGTGCACCGGGCTCTCCACCGAGTGGAGATGCCCGAAGCGGAGCTCCTTGGTCTGGGCATCGGCCGGGGCGACGGCGAGCGTAGACGCCACGAGCGCCGCCAGCGCCCAGGCGGCAAGCCGGATCGGCTGGACTCCCCTGTCCTTCATCGACGACTTCCTCGAGGGCATCGACGACCTCCTCGATGGGCTCCATGTGAATCGACGTGGCTCAGCGCCGCTCGATACGGCTGAGCCTGGCGCGGTGTGGCTGAGGCGGGCGAACGGCCCGGCCAGAGTCTAGTGGATCAGCCCTGGCGGCGCAACGACGAGAACCGACACGAGGAGAACCGACAGACGAGAACCGAACAGGACGAGAACGCGATCCAGCGACAGCGAGGATCGGCGACCGGGACGACCGCCCCGAAGGGTAACCCCCACGTTTGAGCTGCGACGCGCCGCGCGACGCAGCGAGACGACCGCGCCGACGCCCCGTCGGGCCGAGCGCGCCGTCACCGGTTGCTCGGGCGCCGGGCCGCGGATATGGTGAAGCGTCACTCTCCGACGAGGAGCCACCATGCGATTGGGGCGATTGGCAGTCACCGGCTGGAGTACGAGGTCGTCGAGGGCTGGGAGCGGCTCCCGGAAGGCTGGGCCTTCACCGAGGTGGTCGGGGTCGCTGTCGACTCGCGCGAGCGCGTGTTCGTCTTCTGTCGGGGGCCGCAGCCGCTGATCATCTTCGACAAGGACGGGCGGTTCCTCGACGCGTGGGGCGCGGGCCGCTTCGTCCGGCCCCACGGGATCTTCATCAGCTCCGACGACCGCGTCTTCCTGACGGACGACGAGGGCCACACCGTCCACGAGTTCGCGCCCGACGGCACGTTCCGGAGGCGCCTCGGGGACGGCCGGCCCTCGGATACCGGATTCGTGCCCTGGCAGTCGCCGGTCACCCGCGCCGCGGGACCGTTCAACACCGTGACGAACGTGACGCTGGCGCCGGACGGGGAGATCTACGCGGCGGACGGGTACGGCAATGCCCGGGTCCACCGGTTCGCCGCCGACGGGCGGCTCCTCGCGTCGTGGGGCGAGCCCGGGAGCGGGCCGGGACAGTTCAACCTCCCGCACGGCATCGCCGTGGACCGGGGTGGCCGGGTGTACGTCGCGGACCGGGAGAACAGCCGGATCCAGATCTTCTCCCGCGACGGCGCCCTGCAAGAGATCTGGGACTGGGTCAACCGGCCCTGCGATCTGTTCATCGATGCCGAGGAGCGGATCTACGTCGCGGAGCTGGGCTTTGTCGTCGGCAACGAACCGGTCCCCCACCTCCGTCTCATGCAGGCCCCGCCCGCCGGCCACTCGCCCATCGCGCGGGTCTCCATCTGCACCCCGGACGGCACGCTGATCGGCCGAGTCGGCGGCGCGGACTCGATCCTGCCGGGGAACTTCTTCGCGCCCCACGGGCTCTGCGTGAGCCCCCGCGGCGACCTCTACGTGGGCGAGGTCGTGGCGGCGACGGGCGTCGTCCGCCGGCTCGCGCCCCTGACGCCCCACTGCCTGCAGAAGTTCGTGCGGCGGAGCGGCTGACCGGGGGCGCGTACAAGCGCAGTGTCGGCTTCGCCTTGGACGACGTATCCTGCGAGGAACGCTCTCCCTGACCGTCAAACGGTCACTTCGCCCGCCAGAACCGGTGAGGGCTCCGCGTCCCCAGAGCTGGGGATCGAGTGATTCCCGGAGGCCGTCGCCGAGGAGGTAGAGCCGAGCACGGTCAGCACGGTCACCACGATCGCGAGGCCGGAGGAGATGTTCATCCAGGGGCGCGGTCTCGAGGCAGGCGCCGGGCCGGCCCTCGTTGAGCATCGTGCGCCCCCAGACGAATCGGGCGGCTGGGGTGACCATCGCGGCGGAGCGGTCTGACAGGACGCTCGCCGGACAGGGGTCCCTTCGGAAGGGCGTGGAGCTGCTCCCGCCGGTGCCTCGCTGAGGAGCCGGGTCATGGACATTGCCATCGTCGGTGGCGGAATCGGGGGACTCACCCTCGCCCTTGCCCTCCACCAGCGCGGCCTCGCGTGCCGTGTGTACGAGAGCGCGGCCGAGGTGAAGGAGCTGGGCGTCGGCATCACTCTCTTGCCGCACGCCATGCGCGAGATGACGGCGCTCGGCCTCGGCGACGTGCTGACGCGACAGGGCATCGAGAACCGTGAGAGCTGCTTCTTCAACCGCTTCGGTCAGCTCATCTACTCCGAGCCGCGTGGCCGGTTCGCGGGCTATCCGTTCCCGGAGGTGGGCCTCCATCGTGGCCGGCTGCATCTCAGCCTGTGGAACGCCGCGGTGGCCCGGCTCGGCGCCTCGCGCCTCCTCACCGACCATCAGTGCATGGGGCTCGACCAGACCGATCAGCGGGTGACGCTCCACTTCCGGTCCGGGGTGACGGGCACGGTCCGCGCACCGGTCGAGGCCGACATCGCGATCGCCTGCGACGGTGTCAACTCGGTCGTGCGCCGGCAGTTCTACCCGGGCGAAGAGCTGCGATTCGCCGGCATCAACACGTGGCGCGGCGTCACGCGGGCGAAACCGTTCCTGACCGGTCAGAGCTACGTGCGAGCCGGCTCGATCCACAGCGGCAACATCGTGATCTACCCGATCGTCGACGACGTGGACGGCGACGGAAACCAGCTCATCAACTGGACCACTCAGGTCGCGCAGCCGGGCTACGACAAGAACGAGTGGAACGAGCCGGGCCGGCTCGAGGACTTCATCGACATCTACGCGAGCTGGAAGTTCGACTGGCTCGACGTGCCCGACCTGATCCGCCGCTCGGACGTCATCTTCGAGTACCCGATGGTGGACAGGGACCCGGTCGATCGCTGGACCTTCGGCCGCGTGACCCTCGTCGGCGATGCCGCGCACCCGATGTACCCGCGCGGCTCGAACGGTGCGGCCCAGGCCATCGTCGATGCGCGCGTTCTCGCCGATCGCCTGGCCGGCGGCGGCGATCCCCTGGCCGCCCTCAGGGCCTACGAGGCTCTGCGCTCGGAGCCGACGGCCCAGGTGGTGCGCACGAACCGCAAGCACCCGCCGGATTACATCATCGAGCGTGTGGAGCAGCTGGTGGGCGACAAGCCGTTCGACGACCTCGGCCGCTTCATCACCCGGGCCGAGCTGCAGCGGCTTTCCGCCGACTACAAGCGCATCGCCGGCTTCGCGCTGGAGGACGTGGTCTAGCGAGGAAATCGCTCGCGACCGCGAGACCGAGCCTCCGGCGCGTCTGGCTGATCCACTACGGTGAAGACCTGACCGCCAACAAGAGGGTCACCAAGGCGCGCGAAGCCATCTGCCGGGCGCCGGACTCCACGGTCCATGTGGCACCGGCGGACAGTGAACCGTGCGCGAGCTTCGGTGGACGCCATTGTCGCCTTTGCCGACCCTCTACGGCCTCCCTGACCGGCGGACGGTCACATCGCCTCTCCGGGGCGGCCGCGGCCGGGACCCCGTGAGGGACTCAGCGGCCGCGGAGCTGGGGATCGAGGGTGTCGCGGAGGCCGTCGCCGAGGAGGTTGAAGCCGAACACGGTGACCATGATGGCGAGGCCCGGGAAGATGCTCATCCACGGCGCCGTCTCGAGGTAGGTGCGGCCCTCGTTGAGCATGGTGCCCCACGAGGGGTCGGGCGGCTGGGTCCCGAGGCCGAGGTAGCTCAGGGAGGCCTCGATCAGGATGGCGAACGCGAGGCTCACCGAGGCCTGGACGATCAGCGGAGCCAGGACGTTGGGCAGGATGTGGCGGAAGACCATGCGCGGCCAGCCGGCGCCAAGCCCCTGGGCCGCCACCACGTGGTCCTTCTCGCGCTCGGCGATCACCGGGCCGCGGGCGACGCGGCTGAAGAGCGGCACGTAGACGACGGCGATGGCGAGGGCGGCGTTGTTCAGCCCGGGGCCCAGCATGGCGGCGATGCCGATCGCCAGGATGAGCGTGGGGAAGCTGAAGAGCACGTCCATCACCCGGCCGATCACGAGGTCCGGCCAGCCGCCGGCGTAGCCGCCGACCAGCCCCAGCGCCGCCCCGACCAGAAAGGCGATGGCGATGCTCGACAGCGCGACGCCGAGGGCGATCCGGCTGCCGTAGATCGTCCGGCTCAGCACGTCGCGGCCGAACCGGTCCGTGCCGAACGGGTGCGGGGCCGAGGGGCGCCGGAGCGCGTCGACCATCTTCATCTCGGTCGGATCGTAGGGCGCGACGACGTCCGCGAAGATCGCCAGCAGGACGACTAGGAGAATGAGGCCCGTCCCGAAGAGGACGAGCCGGTTCCGCAGGAGCGGCCTGAGAGCGTCAACCATAGCGGATCCGCGGGTCCACGTACGCGTAGACGACGTCGACCACGAGATTCGACAGCATGAAGAGGAGGCTGACGAACAGGATCGTCCCCTGCACCAGCGGGTAGTCGCGCTGGAAGACCGCCCAGAGGATCAGCCGGCCCACGCCCGGGAGCGTGAAGACCTCCTCGGTCACCACGACCCCCCCGAGCAGGTAGCCGACCTGGACCCCGGCCACCGTGATGAGTGGGATCAGGCTGTTCTTGAGCGCGTGGCCCCAGACCACGCCCTGCTCCCGGAGCCCCTTGGCCCGCGCCGTCCGGATGTAGTCCTGCCGCATGACCTCGAGGAGCGTCGACCGGGTCATGCGCATGAAGACCGCGCGCCACCGCGGTGCCGAGGGCCAGGCTCGGCAGCGCGATGATGGCGAGGTTCGCGCGCAGGCTCTTGAACGGGCTCACGAAGTCGACCGCCGGCGCCCAGTCCAGCCAGAGCGAGGTGGCCAGGATCAGCATGGTGGCCTGCCAGAAGACCGGGATCGACAGGCTGAACAGGCTCAGGACCCGGACAGCGTGGTCGAGCCGCGTGTTCTCCCGCCGCGCGGACACGATGCCCAGCGGGATGCCGACCGCGAGGGCGACGAGCATCGCGCCGAGCGTCAGCTCGAGCGTGACCTGGAGGCGGCTCGTGATCATCTGGATGACCGGAAGCCCCGTCCGCCAGCTCGTCCCCAGATCGCCGCGGAGCACCCGGCCGAGCCACCGGGCGTACTGGAGGTGAATGGGCTGGTCGAGCCCGAAGAAGGTCCGCAGCGCCCGCATCGACTGCTCGCTGTAGGTGCCCTCGGTCCCGATCATCTGGTCGACGATGGTGCCGGGGATCAGGCGGATCATGAGGAAGACGGCGATGCTGACGCCGAGGAGCGTCGGCAGGATCGACAGCGTGCGCACGAGGACGTAGCGGCGCATGGCTACCGGGGAGACGGGCAGCCTTCGCGAGACTCCCGACGCCGTCCGGGCTGGCTGGACGGGACGGCGTCAGGCGCCTGTCCGGCCTCTCGGGCGCCTACCGCTCCAGCCAGGCGGTGCGGAAGCCGTAGTAGTTCGTGGTGAAGTGCTGGGTGTAGTGGACGGAGCTCTGGGTGATGTCGATCATGTCGGGCGCGAAGGTCCAGATCTGGATGGCCCGCTCGACCATGAGCCGCTGGACCTTGTCGTAGATCTCCTTCCGCTTGGCCAGATCGACCGTCAGCTTGCCCTGGTCCAGCAGGGCGTCGATCTCGGGGTCGCCGTCGTTGTTCCACTGCTTCTCCACCGAGTGGAAGCGCCGGTAGAGGAGCGAGTCGGGATCGGCGTCGCCGGTGGTGATGTTCATCGTGAGGTCGTAGTCGAACGACGGCTTGATGATCGCCTTGATCCAGACCCCGTACTCCTCCTGGACGATCTGCGCGTCGATGCCGACCTTCTTCAGCTGGGCGGCGATGACCTGGGCTCCGGCCACCATGGTGGGGAAGGTGGGAATCACCTTCAGCGTCGTCTTGAAGCCCTGCGGGAAGCCGGCGTCGGCCAAGAGCTTCTTCGCGCGCTCCGGGTTCGGCGTGTACCACTCCTTGAACGTCTCCACGGGAAGCGCCCAGGGCTTCATAGCCGGTGTCAGCGGCCCCGTCACGGACCCGAGGCCGGAGGCCGCCGCCTGGAGCACCTCGGTCCGGTCGACGGCGAGGCTGATCGCCTGGCGCACGCGGACGTCGGTGAAGGGCTTTCGCCCGTGGTTGATCATCACCATGTCGAAGCCCAGCCGGGGCGCTCGGAGGGCGGTGAGCCGCTTGTCGTCCTTGACCAGAAGGTAGTTCTTGTTGTCCTCGAGAAGGGCATGGTGGACGTTGCCCGTGCGGAGCTGGGCGATGATGTTCGCCTCGTCCGGGATCACCTTGAGCTCGAGGGCGTCGACGTACGGCTTGCCCTTGTCCCAGTAGTCGGGATTCTTCCGCGCCTTGAGGTAGCTCTGGGGCACCCACTCCTGGAAGATGAACGGCCCCGTCCCGACGGCGGTCCGGCGAAGGTCGCCCTTCTCCTCGACCACTTCCTTCGGGATGATCGACGACCAGCCTCCCGCCATGCCCGCGAGCAGCGAGGCGCTCGGCTGCTTGGTGTGAACCCGCAGCGTGTGCTTGTCCGGAGTCTCCATGGCGTCGATGGCCGAGAGATAGCCGCGGCCGCCCGAGGTTCCCTTGGGGTCGAGGACGCGCTCGTAGCTGTACTTGGCGTCGTCGGCCACGAACTCCCGGCCGTTGTGGAACTTGACGCCTCGCCGGAGCTTGAAGGTCCACATCTTTCCGTCGGCGCTCGTCGTCCACGACTCGGCCAGGGACGGCTCCAGCTTGCCGTCGGCCGACCATTCGACGAGGCGATTGTAAAAGATGGGATCCAGACGGATGCGGCCGAGCGCCTGCTCCAGGACGGGCTCGAGGCTGGGTGCCTCGGTGGTCTTCGCCGAGATGAGGGTCCCTCCGGGCCGGGGCGTGGCGCCCTGGGCCGCGGCCCGCCGGGCGGTCGCGGAGACTGCGGTCGCCGCGGCGCTGAGCGAGAGGAACCGGCGACGCGAGATCTGGCGAGGGGAGCGGGGTCCGTCGGCCATGATGTTCTCCTCTGCGCGCCCGTCGGAATCGTGCCGCGGGCCGGGCGAAAACGAAGATACACGAGCGGCGTTCCGCGCGGCAACCGGCCGGCCGGCTCTCTGTCGTGTCGCCTGCGGCCCTCCCGGCGGGGGATCGAAGGGGAACCCTGGGGGACGCTGGTATTGTCTGCGCCACGCGGCTTCAGCGATGCGCCAGCACGTCGCTGAGGGGGGCGGACCCGAGATCCTCCCGTGCCACGCCTGAGCGTAGCCGATGCGACCAGCCAGACAGATGCCGGTGGCGACAGGCGACGAACACTCACCACCACCACGACCGCTCATCCACCACCAGGCCTTCATGATAAGTACCCGTCATTCTTCAATTATCGATCAGGCATTATCCTTGCTGCCCTCTGCCCGAGGAGGTTTTACCCATGGCTCGCCTTTACTGCATGGAATGCCACACCGTCATCGGCGAGAGTGCCGGGGAGCTGGCAGGGTGACAGAGGGACCGGGTTCGGGCTCTGTCAAACCTGCGGCCAGCACGGGGGCGCCACACGGGCACCGGCCTTGAGCTCGGCCACGGCCAACGCGCGTCCGGCCCAGGTGATGACGCAGCCTTCAGCCCCGGACCGGGCCCGGCGGGCAAGCCACTCCATCCGCGAGACGCAGGACGATCTCGAAGAAGTCTAGTCTCGGCAGCGGCCGTCACGAAGGTGAGTCCGCTACCTGCTGATCTTCTTCGCCCATCCTTCTCGCAGGCACCGGTCGAACCCCCAAGGCCCCAGGGTCGCCATCGTCGCCGGGGTTCCGGGGACGCCAGAGCGAATGAAAGGGTGCGCGGGACGTCTAACGGCCACCAGTTCCTACCGGCTCAAGGAGGCAACTCATGGCGGGGGGACTTCCTTCGGTTGCGCCGAGACGCCCGCGGATTCTGACTGTCTCGCTTCTCCTGAGTGTCGGTGCCGCCGGACTCTCCGGCTGCTATGTCGTGTCGCCCAATGTCGCTCCGGCCTACGCTCCGGGGTCTCCGCCACCCCCTCCGTCCGGGGCACCATCGGTTCAATCACCCGGCCCGCCGCGATCAGGAGGGCCAGGCACGGGGCCGCCACCCCCCGGCGCGGCCCCAGGCCAGGCGCCAGCGTCCCGGGGTGTTCCGCCGGGAGCCGCGCCGAACTGCCAGACCGTGACGGTGGAGGGCCACGCCGAGACCCTGGTGAGGCAGAACGGACAGCGCGAGACCGTGTGGATCCCGACGTACACGCAGCAGGTCTGCCAGTAGGAGACCGCCAAGATCATGATGAAGCGCCTCATACCCTTGGTGCTTCTCCTGAGCGTGGTCACCGTGGCCCTCTCCGCCTGCTACGTCGTACCAGCTCCGCCGCCCTTCGGGGGCGTCGTCCCTCCACCGCCGCCCTATGTGACCGCCACGCCGCAGTGCCGCTGGGTGTACGGCGAGGGCTGGTACGGCTGGGGCTGGTACGGGAACTGCTGAGCCATCAGCCGGCGGCACTCGAAGCGATTCGATGACGCCGCCGATCCTGCGGCGCGCGATCCTCCCCGGCCTGGTCACCCTCCTCGCGGGCTGTGCGTCGATGCAGTCCGCTCCGTCGGAGCGCCTCGAGGAGCTACGGGCCAAGGCCAGGGCGTGCAGCGAGGCGCTGCCTGCCATCAGCTCGTACGGGGTCGACCGCTTCGGGAACGTGCAGGTCGTCGCACGGGATCCCGACGCCGGCTTGATCGAGCGGAACTTCTCGGACTGCCTCTCCAGCCGAGGTCGCTGGGCGACATGGGAGGCCGGTCAGCCGGCGCCGATGCTGGAGCCCCCCGGAACGGACAACCCGGACCCGGACCTGGGCCGTCGCGTGCCCTGACTCCCGGGGGAGAATCCGCGAGGCCAACCGGAGCGGTTGTCGGACGTCCGGTCAGGGACCATCGGGACGCACTGGCCGTGCTAAGCTAAGCGGCCTTACGGTGAGAGAGATGTCCGGCGTGTACCGAACCTCACCTGGGATTGCGGTGCCAGGGCTTGCCAAGCGTAGCCTGACGAGCAACGGAGGTCCCGGACTCTCGTGCAGATCAGCGGCGTGACACCCGAGCGTCCCCGATGGGTGATCGTCACGCGGGTGGACCGGCCAGAGGTCTATCCCAAGCTCCAGGGGAGCTTCGCGGGGTCCCCGTGGGTCGAGGTGGTGATCGACCGTCGGCTAGGCGAGCGGCGAAACGGCACGTCGACGCCGGCGCGGGAGCGGCGCCTGGCCGGGCGCCGCAGCACCGATCAGGACCCAGCGCAGACGCCCGCCTTTCGACTGGCGCACTGGGGAAACGGCTTCGAGGCCTACGAGGCGACCGGGCCGGCGCCCGGACACTGCCCCAAGTGCGGAGCGCAGATCAGCGTGGAGATGCCGCGCTTCTCCGAGCCACCGGTCCGTCTGGAACTCACCGTGGTGCACGAGCCCGTCCAGCCGGACCGCTCGCGCCACGTGGTCGAGTTACAGTCGTTCTCGGCGACCGGTCGAGTGCTCCTCGCGTCACGGCTGTTCGCCCGGACCCGCATCGAGCCGATCTGAGCCGATCGCCCCCGGCCGCCGGGGCGTCACCTCCGAGGAGCAGATCGGGCCACCTCGCGAGACAGCTCGCCTGGACGTGTCCCCTCGAGGACCGGGGGTTTCTCTCTTTCCGCGTCCCGGCTATACTGCCGTCACGTCGACGGGGTCGGCAACATGATCAGAGGCGTGAGCACGGGCGTGACGCGGACGGTGGCGGTCGGGCTCACCCTGATAGGCGCGATGTCGATGGTTTCGGCTGACGGTGACCGGGATGCGGGGCGAGGCAAGGAACTGTTCGCCCGCTACTGTACAGGCTGCCACGGCGCCGACGGCCGGGGAGAGGCCAAGACGTTCCGACCCAACGTCGGCAACCTCGCCGTCAAGGCATACCTCGACCAAGTCTCCGACGAGTATCTGTTCGCCGCCATCAAGCTGGGCGGCGTTGCGGTCGGCAAGAACGCGGCCATGCCGGCCTGGGACAAACAGCTCGACGATGGGCAGATCTGGGATGTCGTGACATTCGTGCGCACGCTGGGCAACCGCTGAGCCCCGCGTCACCGCGCGATCGAGGAGGATCTACATGCGTCGTGATCGGATGATGCTCGCGCTCGCCACCGCTCTCGGCCTGGTCCTGGCACCGTGGGCCGGCGCTCAGAACCAGGGGGTCCCGTCGTCCGGCGGCTGGGTGCCGCGGGCGGCGGTCAAGCCTGATGCCAGCAAGATCGTCGTGCCCAAGGGCTACAAGGTGGAAGTGTTCGCCGACGGCCTGGATTCCGCCAGCGCCGCCACGGTCGACGGCGAGGACAACGTGTGGGTGGCGATCTCCGGTAACCTCTTCGGCCCGTTCGAGTACGAGTACGGCGGCCAGCGGATCAAGAATCCGATCCCCGGTCCGCACGTGAAGGTCTTCGACAAGACCGGCAAGCATCTCAAGGACATCGGGCTCGGGACGTTCAAGACCGTCATGAACGAGATCGGCTACTGCCCCGAGAACAAGAAGGTCTATATCCCCGAGTACCGGACCCACATCTGGGAGATCGACGGCGTCAACGGGGAGCTGCGCAAGATCATCACGGACCTCCCCGGGGGCGACCACGAGATCGGCGGCATCACCTGCAAGGACGGGTACCTCTACTGGGGGCAGGGCTTGCCGAGCAACACGGGGTTTGCCGATCCGGACAATCACGGCTGGACGGAGGAAGTCGATCCGTTCTGGGAGAAGCACGGCGACCCCGCCCTGCCGAAGACGAAGCGCGACCCGGTCTGCCGGGAGATCGTGCACACCGGCCTGAACGTCCGATCGGCGGACGGCCGGATGACGGGAGCGCTCCTCCCGGTGGGCGTGCCCGCCAAGCCGGGCATGGTGATCAAGCCCACGGTACCCTGCGGCGGCTCGATCATGCGCGTGGCGCTGAACAAGCAAGGCTCCGACGGCATGTACAAGCACGAGGAGATGGAGGTCTACGCCTTCGGCTTCCGCAACCAGTCGGGCGTCGCCTTCGGCCCGAAGGGGAGCCGCTTCGAGAACGCCCTCGCCGTCTCGGACAACGGGGCGAACGACCTCGGGCACCGGCGGGTCGCCAACGGCGCCGAGAAGCTGTTCATCGTGACCGAGAAGGGCCAGGATGCCGGCTTCCCGGACAAGGAAGGCTTCAACTTCGTCACCAACAAGCGCTTCTCGCTCAAGGCGTACAACGGCGCGGCCGTCGAGCGGCCGCACCCGCAGCTCTATATCGGCGACAAGCCCTGGGTCCCGCAGCTCCCGCCCTACCGGCTCCCGCCGCACGTCGAGGGCGTGCGGGGCGTGCCGCTCATCGTCGCCAACCCGAACCCGAACGGCTACATCAACCCGGTGCTCGAGTGGGACACTAACAATCCTATGGACGGGATCGCGTGGGGCGACGAGCGGTTCGGCGCCAAGGACACGCTCTTCGCAGCGGTCTTCGGCGTGATCGACAACGGCCCCGAGAGCGTCGTCCCCACGTGGCCGGCGATCCTCAAGATCGAGTTCATGCAGCCGACCGGCGTCAAGTGGTCGTACTTCCTGCGGAACGTGGACATGGGGCCGAACGCATACCAGAAGCCCGAGAATCGCGGCGGCCTCGAGCGCACGAACGACATCGTCTTCGCCAACGACGGCAAGACGCTGTACGTCGTCGACTACGGCGAGCTGTACGTCGATTTCTCGATGCCGTCGCCGTTCTTCCAGACGCCGAAGTCGAGCGTGATCTGGAAGGTGACCTACACCGGGAACTGAGCGCCGGGCGCCCGCGCGTCGTCGAGCGGCTTCCTCGGCCGTCCGGGTCGTAGCACCGAGCCCGGCGGCCGAGGAACGCCGGACCCGACATCCGTCCCGTGGTGGCCGCGGCCGCGGGCGACGCGAGAGGCGCAGGACATGGTGGCCGGGCAGGTCGGCACCGGTGGCCGCCCTAGGCGCGGGGTAGTTCGATCGCTGCTACCGGATGATCTCCGCCCCTCCCCGGACCCGTGAGCGATACGCTTGCGGGACCTTCTCGATCGTTGTTGGAGCCAGGTCGGCACCGATAGCCACCCTAGGCGCGAGGTGGTTCGATCGCTGCTACCGGATGATCTCCGCCCCTCCCCGGACCCGTGAGCGATACGCTTGCGGGACCTTCTCGATCGTTGTTCGGTGCGGCCATCAGAGCTGCCGGCGCGTGTCGGCGCGCTCGCGGGCAAGCCGCGGCGCCGAAGCACGTTGTGCGAGTCACAGCCAGGCGAATCGCTGTCATCATGCTCCACCGCGGCGGCCGCGGGTCTCACCGCAAAGGCCCCGTGGAGGAGACCGTCACGATGGCACATGGAGCGTCAAGAGCTGGCGTCGAAGGGACTCGGTGGCCCGTGCGTATCGCTGTTCAGGGTTCGCAGCGCTCACAAGCTGAGAGGCGGGAGGCTTCTGTCTGTTGGCAAACGGCACACATTGTCATATCCTTAGTAAGTGGAAGAATGGGATTACGCCTTCGATCCGGAGAAGAACGCCTGGCTGATCCGCGAGCGCGGCATCAGCTTTGAGCAGATCATCGCCCTGATCGAAAGCGGAAGGCTCATGCGGGTGCTTGAGCACCCCGACGCGAGGAAATACCCGGACCAGCTCCTCTACGAGGTTGATGTGGACGGCTATATACACGTCGTTCCCGTGGTGCGGCAGGGACGGTCTTTGTTTCTCAAGACCATCTATCCCAGCCGCAAGGCTACCCGGAAACAGAGCAAAGGGGAATCCGAATGAGGAAGCAAGGCTTTTACGACGATGAGGAAAAGAAGCTGGCCAAGGCCTATGACCGCGGCGAGTTTAAACCCGTCAAGGATCAGAAGGACGCGAAGCGAGCTGCTGTCCAGGCCGCCAGACGCTACATGCGCAAGGATGAACGAATCAACATCCGCCTATCCACCGCCGACCTGGAGATGCTGAAACGCCGGGCTGTCGAGGAGGGGCTTCCCTATCAGACCCTGATCGCAAGCATCCTCCACAAGTATGTCAGCGGCTCACGCCGTCCCGGCAACAAGGTCGCATGACGCGGATGCCTCGAACCCTGGAACTACCGGGCTCTTACTACACGCATACCAGAAGCCCGAGAATCGCGGCGGCCTCGAGCGCACGAACGACGTCGTCTTCGCCAACGACGGCAAGACGCTGTACGTCGTCGACTACGGCGAGCTGTACGTCGATTTCTCGATGCCGTCGCCGTTCTTCCAGACGCCGAAGTCGAGCGTGATCTGGAAGGTGACCTACACCGGGAACTGAGCGCCGGGCCCGCGCGTCGTCGAGCGGCTTCCTCGGCCGTCCGGGTCGTAGCAGCGAGCCCGGCGGCCGAGGAACGCCGGACTCGACATCCGTCCCGTGGTGGCCGCGGCCGCGGGCGACGCGGGAGGCGCGGGACATGGTGGCAGGGAGCCAGGTCAGCACCGATAGCCACCCTAGGCGCGAGGTGGTTCGATCGCTGCTACCGGATGATCTCCGCCCTTCCCTGGACCCGTGAGCGATACGCTTGCGGGACCTTCTCGAGGCGATTCGTCACGAAGGTCGTGCCTTCCTCGTCGGTCCACCGATACGTCGCCGATGGGGGAGCCGAGCGGGCTGGGGCCGGAGCCGGCTCGCCGGGGGATGATGGCGAGGCAGCGGGAGGCACCGGCGGTGGGTTCGGGATCCAGACCCACACGTAAGGCGTCCCCACTCCATCGCCCCGGAGCTCGTAGCGCCCCGTCGGGTACTCGACGACACTCGGCAGGGGCGATGCGGGAGGCGGCGGCGCCAAGACCGGCGCGGGCTGGGAGGCGACGCTGGGCTGAGACACGTAGACGGTCGGTGAGGCGTAGATGACGGGAGACACGACGACGGTTGGAGGCGAGGGTTCAAGCGGAGACCCATACAGAGCCGCCGGCGAGTACAGGACAGCCGGAGAAAAGGACTGAGAGAAGGCGTGGCGTGAGGAGCGGTGCGCCAGGTGGCCTGGATGCATCCCACCAGACCGGCCATGATCATCGGGCCGAGCCGCGAGGGGAAACCCGCCCGGCGAGCCGAACGCGCCATTCGGCCGGAATTCGGGAATCGCCTGGAAGCTGCCATGGGCGCGCGAGCCGGTGCGCTCGTGGATTCCACGTTGAAGGTGAGGCCTACCGCCGGCTGACGCGGTCTCCGCCAGGAGAAGCGGGCCGAGAACCACGCACACGGCGAGGGGAGTGACCAGCTTCCTAAGCACGCGTACACACTCCGTACCCTGAAGTTTACGTGTTTCGAGCGGCGTTGAACAGGCAGCAGGTGACAGGCTGCAGGTGACAGGCAGGCAGCGTCTCCTGCAGGCAGGCGTCTTCGTATCAGGAGTTCGGCCGAAGTACAAAGGGTTCGCGTTCAGCAATCCCACGATCCGCGTGGTCGACATCAGCGCCCCGACGCTCGCGGAACGGGTCCACCCACCGCCCCTGGAACCCCCTCTGGTAGCCCGCGACACCGGGTCGGTGGGGCCGGGATTCGGGCGCCGGCGCGGATGCCGACCCGGTCTAGACTAGCGGCGCTCCAGCGTGATACGGCGAACGCGGCGCTGTGGCGCCGGGTTGGATCCCGGCGCGGCGAGGCGCAGTGGGCTCCCTTCGCGCTCCTGCCGCGAGCGGAAGGCTCACGGCAGGGTGCGAATGGGTGACGCACCGAGCCGCGTCCGGCGCAACCCGGCGACAGGTCCCACAGCGCTTCGTCGGAACACGCTGGAACGGCACTAGCGGCTTGTGTGCTTCGCGGCGGCAGCGACGAAGCGGTCGAAGAGCCGTCGGGATGGCGCGTGACCCGCCCGCACGAGCTCCTCCGGATGCCACTGGACGCCGACGAGGAAGCTCCAGCGCGCGGCATCGGCCGGCTCGACGCCTTCCACCAGCCCGTCCGGCGCGTGGGCAACGGGCACGAGCGACGACGCCAGCCTCTTGATGCCCTGGTGGTGCATGCTGTTGACGTCGACCCGCTCCACCCCCAGAACCTCCGCGAGGCAGCTGCCGGCCCGTACGGTGACCGGATGGTGCGGCTCGGTCCGAGGCCGTGGTGACTCGCCCAGGCCCTGGTCGTGGACGAGGTCGCCCGGCCGGTCGGCGGGCAAGTCCTGGTACAGGGTGCCACCGAGACCGACGTTCAGCACCTGGACACCGCGGCAGATCGCGAGTAGCGGGAGGTCGTCCGCCAGCGCCCATTCGAGGAGCCGGAGCTCGAGCGCATCCCGTTCGGGCACACACTCGACGCTCGAGTAGTGGACCTCCTCGCCGTACCGCTCGGGCGCAATGTCCTCGCCGCCCGTCAGCACCAGGCCGTCGAGAAGCTCGAAGAGGTCACGGAGCGGGGCGCCTCCGTGGGCAGGCGTCAGCACCAGTGGGATCCCGCCCGCCTCCTGGATCGCGACGATGTAGGCCTCGTTCAGAAAGGTGCGCCGTGTACCGGGCTTGGCCGGCATGACCGAGGCCGTGAGACCGATCCGCGGGCGCACGATCGTCACGCTAGCACTCCCTCGACTGGCGTGTCAAAACGTCGTTTTTGGATTTTGGATTGACCCCCAAGGGCGGTCTGTGCTGCCATAGGCCATTCCCCTCGGAGGGCAACTCGACGATGGCTACCCGATGACCGTCGATTCCTATCGGCCGCCGAGCGACAGGGAAGCCTCCCCGAGGGGGGTTCCCACCGAGACCCTCACCGGCCCGGCTCCCGCGGCGCATGCCCTGCGCCCGGATGCCCTGGGCTCGCACCATGCGGTCGCCGCGGGTCACCCGCTGGCGGCGTTGGCGGCGCACCGGATCCTCGACGCCGGAGGGAATGCCGTCGACGCCGGCGTCGCGGCCGGCATCTGCCTCGGCGTGGTCCACTCCGACATCGTCAGCTTCGCGGGCGTCGCCCCGATCATGGTGTACGAGGCGCGCCGCCGCGAGGTCACGACGATCTCGGGCCTCGGCGTGTGGCCCCGCCGCGCCACGATCGAGTACTTCCGCGACCGCTGCGGCGGCGACATGCCCGATGGGCTGCTCCGGACCGTCGTCCCGGCGGCCCCCGACGCCTGGATCACCGCTCTGGAGCGCTTCGGGACCCTCGGCTTCGCGGAGGTTGCCCAGCCCGCGATCGAGCTCGCCCGGGACGGCTTCCCGCTGGGCCGGTTCGTCGCCCGGATCATCGAGTCGAACGCGGACGCCTACCGGCGATGGCCCACGTCGGCCCCGATCTACCTGCCCGGCGGCCGGACTCCCCGGGCGGGCGAGCGCTTCGTCCAGGGGGATCTCGGGCGGACCCTGACCTATCTCGCTGACGAGGACCGGGCGGGACGGCGGGGAGGCCGGGCGGCCGGGCTGGCCGCCGCGCGCGATGCTTTCTACCGAGGTGACATCGCGGCGGCCATCGTGCGCTACCACGAAGCCGAGGGCGGGCTCCTCGCCCGCGAGGATCTCGCCGGTTTCCGCGTGGGCATCGAGCCTCCGGTGCGGGCCCGGTTCGGGTCCCGCGAGGTGGTGACCTGCGGATTCTGGTGCCAGGGGCCGGTGTTCCTCCAGATGCTCCAGATCCTCGACGGCATCGACCTCCGCGGCTTCGGGCACAACACGCCGGACTACGTCCACACCGTGACCGAGACGATGAAGCTCGCCTTCGCCGACCGCGAAGCCTACTACGGGGATCCGCGCCACGTCGCGGTGCCCGGCCCGGGCCTGCTCGACCTCGCCTATGCGGCCGGACGCCGGACCCTCATCGATCCCGCTCGCGCCTGGCCAGCGATGCCTCCGCCGGGCGCTCCGGTCGGCGCGGCGGGAGCGCGGCCCGGGGCGCTCGACGCGGCGGCCACCGCCGGGAGCCCCGCCACGCTCGGCACGTCGTATGCCGCCGTGGTAGACCGCGCGGGTAACGCGTTCTCGGCGACCCCGAGCGACGTTTCGACCGACACGCCGGTCATTCCCGGGACGGGCCTCGCGGTGTCCTCTCGCGGCTCGCAAGGATGGCTCGATCCGGAGCACGCCAGCGCGCTGGCGCCGGGCAAGCGCCCACGGCTCACGCCCAGCCCCGCCCTGTACTTCGGGCCTGGGGGCGACGTGACGGCCTTCGGGACACCCGGGGGGGACGTGCAGGTCCAGGCGATGCTGCAGGTCCTGCTGAACCTCTGCATCTTCGACATGAGTCCGCAGCGCGCGATCGAGGCCCCGCGCTTCGCGACCCAGTCGTTCCCCGACTCGTTCTGGCCCCACCGCTACTTCCCGGGCCGGGTCACCCTCGAAGGGCGCCTCGCCGAGTCGACCGCGGAGGCGCTCCGCGCCCGTGGCCACGAGGTGCAGCGCTGGGGCGACTGGGAGTGGCGAGCGGGGGGCGTGTGCCTGGCGCGGATCGACCCGGATGGCATCCGCTGGGGCGCGGCAGACCCCCGCCGCGATTCGTGGGCTATGGCATGGTGAATCACGCGGCCGTGCCCGACTGGCGACGCCGGACGCTCCGGACGCCCGCGCCCCGGCCGTTCCGCCGCCTCGCGCGCACCGCGCGGATCCTCGCGCTCCTCCTGTCCACGACCTGCTGCGCGGTCGAGACGCAGCGGCCGACAGCGATGCCGCCACCCGAGGGTACCCCCGGCTCCCTCGCCCTCCTGCCGCCGCCCATCCTGTCGCGGTTCGGGGAGTGGCGAGGCGAGGGCGGGACCGCAGGGCCCGCGCGCCACGCCGGGATCGACATCCGCGCCGCGGGCGGAATCCCGGTGCTGGCCGCGGCCGACGGGGTCGTCCTGCGGACGGGCTGGCAAGCCTTCGCGGGCCGGCGCATCGCGATCGCACACGACGCCGATGTCGTCACCGTGTACTACCACCTCTCGGCGATCACGGTCGTGACCGGTCAGGCCGTGCGGCGGGGTGATGTGATCGGACGGGCGGGCATGAGCGGCAACGCGACCGCGCCCCATCTGCACTTCGGGCTCTGCCGGCGCGAGGGCGGGCTCTGCAGTGAGTGGATCGACGGTGGCTGGGCCGATCCGACGAAGCACTGGATCGCGGCCAACCCGTGCTTCGCGCCAGGGCGGACGTACGCGCCGCGGGACAGCCGCCTCACCTACCCGGTGACGTGCATGAGCGCGCCCACGGTGCGCCAGCCCGTCGAGCGCCCTCCCGGAGCCGCCCTGAGCGTCCGATCGTCGCGCCGGCCCGCGTAGCGCGGCCGGTCACGCCTCGAGCGCTTCAGGCGCGGACGCTGGACCCCGCCGCTGGACCGCGCTCAGCGGCCGCGCCGCAGCGGGCCCGGTGCCGTCAGGCCGGCTCGCGCGGCGGCTCGGGGCGCAGGCTGCGGAGCCGCTCGAAGAGGGTCTGCTCCTCGGCGGTGAGGTCACGGGGCACGACGATGCGAACGCGGACGAGCTCGTCGCCGCGGCCGCCACCTTTCACGTGCGGGACGCCGTAGCCCGGAAGCCGGAACGTCCGCCCGCTGCCGGTCGCGGGCGGGATCTTCATCGACACCTTGCCGCGGAGCGTGGGCACCTCCACCTCGGCACCCAGCGCCGCCTCCCAGACGGCTATGGGCACCTCCACGTGGACGTCGTCCTCGCGGCGCTCGAACAGCTGGTGCGGGGTCACGCGAACCCGGAGATAGAGGTCTCCACGGGTCCCGCCGCCCGTGCCGGCGCCACCCTCGCCCGCCGCACGCACCCGCGAGCCATCCCGGACGCCCGCGGGGATCGTCACCTCCACGCGGTAGCTCCGGGGCACCTGGCCGGAACCGCTGCATGTGGGGCATGCCCCCTTCCCCTGCCGTCCAGTGCCGCGGCACGTGCCGCAGGGCTCGAGCTGCTGGAACTCGACCGCGCGCCGAGTCCCCGTGTTCGCCTCCTCCAGCGTGATCTCGACCTCGGTCTCGAGGTCCCCGCCCCGGCGCCCGCGCGCCCCGCTGCGGAACGGCCCTCGATCGCCGAACTCGACGTCCGGGAACGGGCTCCCGCGCGCGCCCAGGTCACCGAAGATGGTGCGGAAGAACTCCGAGAAGCCCCCGACGTCGCCCGACGGGTCGACGTGAACCCGGTAGCCGCCCGGACGCCCACCGGGGCCCGCCTCGGCGTAGCGGGCCCAGTCCGGTCCCAGAGTGTCGTAGCGCTGGCGCTTCTCCGGGTCCGAGAGGACCTCGTTGGCCTCGTTGATCTCCTTGAAGCGCTCCGCGGCGGCCGTGTTACCCGGGTTCTGGTCCGGGTGGTACTTCCGCGCGAGCTTCCGGTAGGCCTGCTTGATCGCCTTGGCGTCGGCGGTCTTCGGGACACCGAGGATCTTGTAGTAGTCCTTGTAGGTGACGGGCACGAAGGAATTCTAGCAGGCGCGGCGCCGGCGGCTCAGACGCCGGCGGGGTCCAGCTCCCCGCCGAGCAGACGGCGGAGCTCGTCACCTTCGAGCGTCTCCTGCACCTTCAGCACCTCGGCGGCGCGGAGCAGAACGTCCTTCTTGGCGCCGAGGAGCGCGCGGACGCGCTCGTAGGTCTGATCGATGATCCGGCGGACCTCCTCGTCGATGGCGCGGGCGGTTTCCTCGCCGTACTCCCGCTCGCCCCCCTCCCAGCCGGGGCCGCCGCGGCGCAGGAAGCCGGGGCCGGTCTCCCCGCCAAAGGTGAGCGGGCCGAGCCGCTCCGACATCCCGTACCGCATGACCATCGCCCGGGCCAGCGCGGTGGCCCGCTCGAGGTCGTTGTGCGCCCCGGTGGAGAGCTCGCCGTAGACGAGCTCCTCGGCCGCGTGGCCGCCGAGCATCACGGCGATCCGGTCCTCGAGCTCGCTGCGGCGCAGGATGTACCGGTCCTCCGTCGGCAGCTGGTAGGTGATGCCGAGCGCCGCCACCCCGCGCGGGATGATCGTCACCTTGTGCACGGGGTCGGCGTGGGGCACCGAGGACGCCACGATTGCGTGACCCATCTCGTGATGCGCGACGATGTCGCGCTCGGTCTCGGAGAGCACCCGGCTCCGGCGCTCCATCCCGGCGATCACGCGGTCGATGGCCTCCTCGAGATCCGACTGCCCGACGTCGTCCTTGCCCTTGCGGGCGGCGAGGAGCGCGGCCTCGTTCAGGATGTTCGCGAGGTCGGCCCCGGCGAAGCCCGGGGTCCGCGCCGCGATCACCTGGAGGCTTACCTCCGGGGCCAGCCGGACGTGGCGGGCGTGCACCCGCAGGATCGCCTCACGGCCGCGGACGTCGGGCCGATCGACGACCACCTGACGGTCGAAGCGCCCGGCGCGCAGGAGCGCTGCATCCAGGACCTCGGGGCGGTTCGTGGCCGCCATGATGATGACGCCCTTCGAGGAGTCGAAGCCGTCCATCTCGACCAGCAGCTGGTTGAGGGTCTGCTCGCGCTCGTCGTGCCCGCCGACGAAGCCGGTCGCCCCGGCGCGGCTCTTGCCGATGGCGTCCAGCTCGTCGATGAAGACGATGCAGGGCGCCTTTTCCTTGGCCTGCTCGAAGAGGTCCCGCACGCGCGCCGCGCCGACACCGACGAACATCTCGACGAACTCGGAGCCGGACAGGAAGAAGAACGGCACGTCGGCCTCGCCCGCCACCGCCCGGGCCAGGAGCGTCTTGCCGCTTCCCGGCGGCCCGACGATCAGGACGCCCTTGGGAATGCGGCCGCCCAGTCGCTGGTACTTCTGCGGGTTGCGCAGGAAGTCGACGACCTCGACGAGCTCCGCCTTCGCCTCGTCGACACCAGCGACGTCGGCGAAGGTCGTCTTGAGCTCCTTGCGGTCGTAGATCTTGACCTTGGAGCGCCCGAAGGTGAGGGCCTGCGTCGGGCCACCGCCCATGCGCCGCATGAGGAAGATCCAGATTCCCGCCATGACGCCAATGGGCAAGAGCCAGCCGAAGACGAGGTCCCGGACCAGGGTCGACTCGATCCGGCCGGAGAACTCGACCTTGTGGGCCTCGAGATCCCGCAGGAGCGCCGCGTCGTCGGCGCCGGGGATGCGGACGGCCACGAAGAGGACACCCGGCGTCCACCCCGTCAGGCGAGCCAGCCACTGCGGCGGCGGAGCCGGCGCGTCGGCGATCGGCTCCTTGAGGACACCCCGGACCTCCCGCTCGCCGAAGGAGACCCGGGCGACCCGGCCCTCGCGAACCCACTCGATGAGGCGGCTCAGCGGGATCTCCTGGGCCTGGGGCGCGAGGAGCCAGCTCTGGAGGAGGATGAGCACGACGACGGCGCCCGCGACGTAGAGAGCGGAGAACCTGGCTTGCTGGCGGGCGCGCTGCTTCATCGAAGATTACCGCAGGAAAATGCTAGCGGAGGGGCTGAGCCCTGTCAAACCGCGTGCCCGGAGCCGCTCGCTCGGGCCTGTGCGCCCGGCCCGCGGCTCCGGCGCTATCTCAGAACTTGACCGGCGGGGGCGCCTCGCCGCCCGGCGCGGCCTCGAAATAGGGCCGCTCTCGGAAGCCCCGGAGCCAGGCGGCGAGGCTGGTCGGGAACCGCTGGACGGCGGTGTTGTACTCGCGCACGGCCTCGTTGTAGCGGCGGCGCTCGACGGCGATCCGGTTCTCGGTTCCCTCCAGCTGGGCCTGCAGCGCCAGGAAGTTCTGGTTCGACTTGAGGTCCGGATACCGCTCGACCACGGCCAGGACCCGGCTGAGCGCGCCGCTCAGCTGCGCCTGCGCCTCCTCGAACTTCTTCAGCGCCGCCGGGTCCCGCACGAGCTCTTGTGTGACCTGGATCCCCGCCACGCTCGCCCGGGCGCGCGTGACTTCCTCGAGGACCGCGCGCTCCTGGGCGGCGAATCCCTTGACCGTTTCCACGAGGTTCGGGATCAGGTCAGCCCGCCGCTGGTAGACGTTCTGGACCTGGGCCCACCGCTCCGCGACCGCCTGCTCGCGGGTGACGAGGTCGTTGCCGGCCGAGACGAGCCACCCGAGGGCGAGGATCGCCGCGATCGCCACCACCGCGATGACGACCAGGCTGGTCTTCATTGAGCGGGGAGTATAGCACTCGCGTCAGCGGCCGACCCTGAGCGCCACGGCGCCGGCGATCGTTCAGACGCGGACCAGGCGGTCTCTCCTTTGGCGGCTAGGAGAAAACGGACTCAGTCCGGGAGGCCGAGGAGGCCCGCGACGGAGAGGTCCTCGTCGAGCTCGGGCCAGTGGATGCCCAGCCCGCCGCCCATTAGCTCCCAGCGAGTCCTGGCAGCCGGCAACGCGTCCCGGCGCCGCGGAAACCACTCGAGCGGCACCGTCAGCGAGCGGCCATCCTCGAGGTGGACCACCAGGGCGTCCAGGATGAACTCGACCCCGCGCGCCCGGGCATCCGGCGCCTTAACGACCAAAGACCTCATGCCACCGCTCCACGAAGGTGTTCACGTGGACCGCCAGCTCGCACGGATCCGGGTTAGCCCGCCGCCCGGCGCTTAGCCAGCAGCTCCCGTACTTCCGGCACGAGCTCCACCGGAACCTCCATGATTGTGTGGGTCGTCGACTCGAACGCGGCCTCATCTTCGGCTGCGGCCTCATCATCGGACTGGCTCTCGTAGTGCTCAAGCACACGACGCACGCGGGCCTCGTCCCAGCCCGCCGGGAATGGGGTCTCCGTCATGATCTCCTCCGGCGCCGACGCCGCAAGGCGCGCAATGCCTTCGGCCCGAGTCCATAGGCGGTGATCACGAACATGGAGCTCGGGGCGGCGTCCGGAACGTAGATCACCCGCAGGTATCGGCCTGCCCGGGTTTGGCCAAGCGCAACCCGTGAGCCTTCGATCCTCGAGAGGGCGCCCCAGCACATCCCTTACTTCATCCTCGTCAACATCGTGGCGATGGATGTGCGGCAGACCCGTCTCGGGATCGAGATAGAACCGCACCTCCAGCCTGCGGATCTTACCCTTTAAGAGGCGGCAGCTCCAAGACGAGGCCTGGGTTCGTCACACCACGATCCTCGGACGCTGGTCCCGATGGAAGCTGAGCGCCTTGTGGTGGCCTCGAGGTTGGACGGGAACCGCCGGGGAGCGCCTCAGCGCCCGACCCTGAGCGCCACGGCGCCAGCGACCATGACGAGCCCGGCGCCACCGACCGCCACGCGGCCGCCGAGGAGGTCGGCCGCGGCGCCGAGCGCGAGCGGCCCGACGATCATTCCCGCGTCCATGGCAATCCGGTAGACGGCGAAGTAGCCGGGTGGCATGGGCGTCCCCACGCGGTCGGCCAGCACGAGAGCCGGCACCATCCAAACCGCGAACCCGCCGCCCACGAGGACGAGCCCCAGCACGAAGACGGCCGCGTGCGCCCCGGCCGCCAGGACCACGCCGCCCACCGCCACTGCGACCGCACCGGCGAGGAAGATGGGCTCCCGGCGAACCCGGTCGATGACGAGGCCGAGGGCCAGGAGCCCGGCCAGCTCCGCGGCGTATCCGGCGCCGAGCGCGAGGCCGAGCGCGCCCGAGCCGAGGCCATACCGGGCGTGGCCGAGGAGCGGCGCCATCGTCGCGAACAGCCCCGACCACGTCGTCGAGAGACCCACGCAGGCGGCGTACACGGGCAGGAGACGTCGATGCGCAGGATGGCGCTCCGCGTGGCCGGCAGCGGCCGGCCCAAGGACCTGACGGCCCGCCTCGGGGTCCAGGGCGCGCCAGGCCACCCAGGACAGGAGAACGATCGGCCCCGTGCCCAGGAAGACCCAGCGCCAGCCCGCCTGGCCGGCGGCCCACGCCCCGAGCGTGCTGCCGATCCCGAGGCTCAGGATCGACACGCTCTCGAAGGCGTTCGTGAGACGGCCCCGCCAGAGGCCAGGCGTCGCCTCGAGGAGCTCCGCGAAGATCGCGAGGAACGCGGCGGAGGCTCCGATGCCCATGACCAGGCGAGCAGCGAGGAAGGTCGAAAACCCCCGAGCCACCCCGCAGCCGACGACGCCCAGGACGAGGAGCAGGAGCCCGAGTCCGACTAGGGCGCGCGTGCCCTGGCGCGCGCGGAGCGCGCTGGCCGGGTATGCCGTCCCGAGGCGACCGAACGCGTAGAGCGTGTTGACGAGCCCGACCTGGAGCGGGGACAGCTGCCATTCCTCCGCCAGGAGGGGCAGGAGCGGCGGCACCATCCCGACAGTGAACGCCGTCAGGATGTCGATGACGAAGAGCGGCAGGAGAGGCCGCAGCACGACGCCGAGCGGCGGCGCGTCCAGCGCCTCCGGGAACCCGTCGGGGGCGGTGGCCATCAGCGGCGTCCGCTCGCGCGGGCCGCCCGGCCGGTCAGGATCGCCCGGCGTCCTGCATCGCCCGCCACAGGCGCTCGGGCGTGATCGGCAGGCGCGTCATACGCACGCCGACCGCGTCACGCACGGCGTTGGCGATCGCGGGCGCGGTCGGGACCATCGCGGGCTCGCCGATCCCGCGGGCGCCCCACGGCCCCATGCCCTCGCCAGACTCGAGGACGATCGTGGTCACGTCGGGAACGTCGAGCGCCGTCGGAATGAGGTAGGTCATGAGGTTGGGGGTGAGCGTCACCCCCTCCGCCACCTGGTCCTCCTCGAGGAGCGCGTAGCCCAGGCCCATCGCGGCGCCGCCCTCCATCTGGCCCTCGACCGAGTTCCGGTTGATGGCGCGGCCCACGTCATAGCACGCTGCCAGCGCCAGCACGGCCACCTCACCCGTCGCCTCGTCGACCTCGACGTCGACTGCCTGCGAGCCGAAGGTGAAATCCGGGAACACCTTGCCCTGCCCGGTCTCGAAGTCCATAACCTGGCCGGCCGGCGCCTGATAGATGGAGAAGGCCGACCGCGACCGATGGGCCCGCGCGCAGGCCGCGGCCAGCTCCCGGAAGTCCACCCGCCGGTCCGGAGCCTCCCGCAGGACCGCCGCCCCGGCGACGAGGTCCACGGCGTCCGGCGCCGCCGCGAGCAGCTCCGCCGCCTGGGCCAGGAGCGTCGCGCGAAGCTCGCTGGCCGCCTTGTGAACCGCTGACCCCGACATGTAGAGCTGCCGGGTGGCGGTGGTGGTGCCGGCCAGGGGCGTCAGCGCGGAGTCGCCGATGTGGACGGCGATGTCCGCCTGGGCCACGCCCAGGAGCTCCGCGGTGATCTGCACCAGCGAGGCCGCCTGGCCGCCGCCGATATCGGGAACCCCGCTCCGGACCAGGACCGTGCCGTCCATCTGGAGCTCCACCCACGCGCTCGCCCAGTCGTGGAGCCACACGATCCGCCCGTACGAGGTGAGCGCCGAGGCAACGCCCCGCCCGACTCGCTTGCCGGGACCCGACGGTGCGCGAGGGGGCCCCAGCGCATCCCAGGCGCGCCGCGCCGTCTCCGGCAGCCACACGGCCGTCTCGAGCTCCTGTCCCGAGGCCAGGCGCTCGCCTTTCCCGAGGTAGTTCCGCTCGCGGACGGTCAAGGGATCCAGGCCGAGGGTTCGGGCCAGCTCGTCCATCTGACTCTCGTAGGCGAACGCCGGCTGCGCCGAGCCGAAGCCGCGGAAGGCGGAGGTCGGGGGGTTGTTCGTCAGGACCGACACCCCGTCCACCTTGACGTGGGGGATCCGGTACGGCCCCGCCGCGTGGACCATCCCGTAGAGGAGCGTCAGCGGTGACAGGTACGCGTAGGCGCCCGCGTCGGAGATCAGCGCGATCTCGACGGCGACGAGCGTGCCGTCCCGACGGGCGCCGTGCTTGTAGCGCATGACGAAGGGATGCCGCTTCGTCGGCGAGACGATCGACTCCTCGCGCGAGTAGCAGAGCCGCACCGGACGCGTGGTCTTCCAGACCAGGAGTCCGAGGAACACCTCGACCGTGACGTCCTCCTTGCCCCCGAAGCCGCCGCCGATGTACGGCGCGATGATCCGGACCCGGGAGTGCGGGAGCCCCAGCACGTTGGCGACGTCGCGGAAGTGCTCGATGACCTGCGTCGCGACGCGGATCGTGATCACGCCGTTCTCGTCGAGCCAGGCCACGCCCGCCTCGGGCTCGATGAAGGCGTGATCGATGAACGGCGTCCGGTAGCTCCGCTCGACGACGACGGCGGCCTCCCGGAAGCCAGCCTCGGTGTCGCCCTTGCGGATCTTCCAGCGCGAGATCACGTTGCCCGTGGGCTCGAGCCGGGGCGCGTCGGGACGCAGCGCCGCCTCGGGATCGAAGACGCCCGGAAGGTCCTCGTACTCGACGGCCACCCGGCGCGCGCCCTCCTCGGCCGCCTCCTCGCTCTCGGCCGCCACGAGCGCGACGGCCTCGCCGAGGAACCGCACGATCTCATCCGCGAGCACCTGCGTCCGCGCGCGGAGGGGCCCCACCGTCGTGGTCTGGCCGGGCACGTCGCTGAACAGGACGTTGTGCGGGACATCCCGCGCGGTGAGCACCGCGCGGACCCCCGGCACCCCTTCGGCCGCGCTCGTGTCGATCCGGACGATCCGCGCCGACGGGCGGGGGGAACGCACGACCTTGGCGTGGAGCATGCCGGCCATCGCGAAGTCGTCCGCGTAGCGCGTGATCCCGAAGACCTTGTCGGCGGCGTCGGGCCGGGGCGCGCGGTGGCCGACGATGCGGAAGGTCGCGCCGTCGCTCCGCACAGCCGGGGCGCTCATGGACGCACCGCCGCCGGTCGCGACTCGAGGAGACGCCGGGCGGCGGCCTCGGCGGCGTCCAGGATCTTGTGGTAGCCCGTGCAGCGACAGAGGTTCCCGCCGATCGCCTCGCGGAGCTCCTGGCGGGTTAGGTCGGGCTCTGCCGCCAGGGCCGCGTAGAGCGTGACCAGCATCCCGGGGATGCAGATCCCGCACTGCGCCGCCCCCAGCTCGATGAAGGCGGTCTGCAGCGGATGTGGCGTCTCCGGCGTGCCGAGCCCACGCACCGTGGTCACGGCGCGCCCGTCGGCCTGGACCGCCAGGGCCAGGCAGGAGTTGATGGCCCGGCCGTCGAGGAGGACGGCGCAGGCGCCGCAGTCGCCCCGCTCACAGCCCGACTTGACCTCGGTCGCCGCGAGGCGCTGTCGGAGCGCGCCCAGCAGCGTCTCGTGCGGCTCCACGGTGGTGCGGACCCGCGTGCCGTTCAGCGTGAGCTCGATGGGCCGCATCGCTCAGGCGCTCGCCGTCGGGCCGAGGCAGCGCGCGACCAGCGCGCGGACCATCGCCGTCCGGTAGTCCGCTCCGCCCCGCACGTCCGTGATGGGCCGGGAGGCCGTGGCAGCCAGCTCCGCGGCGCGCGCGACACGTCCCGGGTCCAGCGGCGCCCCGACCAGGGAAGCCTCCGCCTCGCGGGGGCGGAACGGCCGCGGCCCCACGGCGCCGAGCGCGATCCGGGCGTCGGCGACCCGGCCGCCCGGATCCAGCGTGAGCCACGTGGCGACGCTCACGACCGCGATCGCGCCACCGCGCTTCAATCCGAGCTTGTACCAGGCCTGGCGGCCACCGTGGCGCGGCACCAGGACGTGGCGGATCAGCTCGCCCGACCGGGCGCCCGTGCGACGAGGGCCGAGCAGGAAGGCGTCCAGCGGGACCGTCCGCTCTCCGCCTGGACCCGCGAGGACGACAGTGGCATCGAGCGCCAGGAGGGGCACCACGAGGTCGGCGCCAGGGCTTGCATTCGCGAGATTCCCGCCGAGCGTCGCCTTGTTCCGCGTGAGGAAGTCGGCGAAGTCCCGGGCCGCGGCCCGGAGGGCGGGCAGCCGCGCCCCGACGAGCGGCGAGGCGCGGAGCTCCCCCACGGTCACCCCGCCCCCGATCCGTGTGGCGCCGTCGTCTACCTCCACCCCCCGGAGCTCCGCGAGCTCGCCGACGTCGACGAGCATAGGAGGCTGCCGCCGCCGCTCGCGGAGGTCGACCAGAAGATCGGTGCCGCCCGCGAGGGCCTGGGCCACGGGGTTCTCCGCCAGGAGCGTGGTCGCCTGGAGGAGTGACGTCGCGTGCCGGTACTCGAACCGCGGCAGGAGCACCGCTATGCCGTCCGCCCACCCTGGATGGACGGGATCAGGATCATCTCGTCCCCGTCACGGAGCACTGTGCCGTCGGCCGCCGACTCGCCGTTGACGGCGGCGTGGATCTCGAGCGCCGACAGCCCCAGCCGCCGGAGCGCCTCGAACACGGTCGCTCCTGGCGGCATCTCGAGCGTCAGGACGTCCCGGCCGTCCTCGGCCCGCGCCAGTCCGAAGACGTACTTCACCGTGACCAGCACGGCGCCGCGGTCCTCGACCCTCAGCGCCGCCGCCCGGCGGCCCGGCCGGTCGCTGGACCCGCGGGGCGGCGGCTCGCGGCCCGGGCCCGAGGTCGCTGGCGGCGCGCCGCCGGTGCCCCGGGCCGCACGGCGATCGCCTCAACCTCGAGGAGCAGGGTCGGGCGTGCGAGCTCCACGACCACGACACCCGTGTTCGCCGGGTAGACGCCGTCCGGGAAGAGCTTGGGATACTCCGCCCGGCGCCAGTCGGCGAACGGCGCCCAGTCCTCGCTCCGCACCAGGTACGTCGTGAACTTGACGACGTCGCGGAGCGTGCACCCGGCCTCCGACAGGACAGCGGCCAGGTTCCTGTACACCTGGGCCGCCTGGGCCTTGACGTCGCCCTCGCCCACCACGCGGCCGTCGGCGTCCATGGCCACCTGGCCGGCAACGAACACCAGGCGCGCCGGATCCACCGAGAACCCCGCAGAGTACATGCCGATAGGCTTCGCGTCCGCCGTCGGCGTGAGCACTGTCCGTCCCATGCCCGTCTCCTTATCCTTCGTTCTGGGTCACGCGGTCAGCTCCGCCGCCGGGGCTTCCGGCGCGCGAGGGCCGGGCGCGCACCACCCCGCCGCCGGACGCGCGGCACGGGGAGGGCCGCGATGGCCCGGACCTCGACGAGCAGCTCCGGGCGCGCCAGGGCCTTCACGACGATGAAGGACTGAGCGGGCAGCGGATCGCTGAAGTATGTCTCAGCGACGCGGCCCGCGGGCTCCAGGAGCTCCGCACTGGTCGCGTACACGGTCATCTCGACCACGTCACGGAGGTCGCCCCCGGCCTGCCGGAGCAGCGTGCGGATGTTCTCGATCGCCTGGCGCGTCTGGGCCGCGGGGTCTCCGACGCCGACGAGCTGCCGATCGGGCCCGTGGCGGTCGAAGGCGACCTGCCCGGCCAGGAAGACCAGCCGCGCCGGCCCGTCGACCACGACGCCGTGCGAGAAGGGCCAGGGATGCGGCGCCTGCTTCGTGAGCGCGCTCCGCTTCATTCCCCCTCCGCTACACGTCCCAGCCGCCGTCGACCGTCAGGCACTGGCCGGTCATGTTACGCGACTCCTCGGTGGAGAGGAACAGCACCGCGTTCGCGATGTCCTCGGCCGTGGTGACGCGGCGGAGCGCCATTTCCTGCACGTACTCCTCGTACACCTGCTCGGGTGCCCACCCACGCTTTCTCGCCTTCTCGCGGCAGAGCCGGTCCATGCGCTCCCCCGCCACGATCCCGGGGGCGACGCAGTTGACGTTGATGCCGTGGGGACCGACCTCGAGCGCGACCGTGCGCGTGAATCCCCGCACCGCCCACTTCGAGGACGAGTACGCCGCGCGGAGCTTGTACCCCCGGAGCCCCGACGTCCCGGCGATGTTGACGATCTTGCCGCGGCGCTGGCGGAGCATCACCGGCACGACGTGCTTGATCGGCAGGAAGGTACCCCGCAGGTTGATCGCGAGCAGCCCGTCCCAGTCCTCCGCCCGGATCTCGTGAACGGGCGTCTCGATGGGGCCAGTCGTCCCCGCGCAGTTCACCAGGATGTCGACGTGTCCGAAGGTCCCGACGGCGCCCGCGACCATCGCCTGGACCTCGGCCTCGTCCCGGACGTCGGTGGACACGACGAGGCTCCGCCGGCCGAGGGCCCGCGCCTCTGCCGCCACCGCCTCGAGCGGCGGGACCTCGCGCGCCGCGAGGACGAGGTCGGCCCCCTCTTCCGCCAGGCGGAGCGAGATCGCGCGCCCCATGCCCTTCGCCGCCCCGGTCACGATGGCGGTCTGGCCCGCGAGCTTCATCCGGATCCCCTTCTCAGGAGCGGCCGTTGCCGCCGGGCCCGGCGGCCGGGGCGGGCACGTAGCCCTCGAGCCGGTCGCGTCCCTCCCGCTCGGGGGACCGGGCGGCCGGCTCGCCGTAGCCACCGCCTCCGCACGTGTCGATCACCACGACGTCGCCGGACCGGAGGCGCACGGTCTGCTTCCCCTTGACGTCCTGCGACGTCCCGTCCCGCTCGAGCGTGACGCGATACGGGGCGCCGTCTTGCCCGCCGAAAGCGCCCCACGGCGGGACGACCCGGCGCTCGAGCATGGTCGTGAGCGTCGCGTCCGCGAGGACCCGGTAGGCCCGCGTGAAGCCGCAGCCGCCGCGATGGACACCCGCGCCCCCGCTGCCCGGCCGGAGCGCCTGGCGCAGGATCTCGACGGGGTACTCGGTCTCGACGACCTCCACCGGCGTGTTCATGACGTTCGACATGTGGACCCGCATGGCGTGGCCGCCGTCGCGCGTGGCGCCCGCGCCCTCACCGCCCCCGTGAACCTCGTAGAGGATGCGCCACCGCCCGTCCTGGTGGGTGCCGAAGATCAAGAGGCCCGCCGTGGTCGGGCCGCCGGCGGTGATGCGCTCGGGGATGGCCTGGGCGAGCGCCTTGTAGCAGGCGTCCACGACCCGCTGCGAGGTCTCGTGATTGCCGCCGACGACCGGGGCGTCGGGGGGCGGGCTCAAGATCGTGTCCGGCGGGATGTGCACCGTGAGAGGACGATAGCAGCCGTCGTTGGCGGGCACGTCGGGGGCGACGAGCGACTTCATGCTGTAGTAGACGGCCGAGCAGGTGACATACGGCGTCGCGTTCACCGGCCCCTTCACCGCGGCGCCGGTGCCGGTGAAGTCGAAGTGGGCGCGGTCGCCGCGCACGGTGACGGTCACCCGGACCGCCACCGGCCGGTCCTCGTGGCCGTCGTCGTCCACCCAGTCCTCGCCCGTGTAGACGCCGTCGGGGATCCCGCGGATCGCCGCCCGCATCTGGGCCTCCGACTCGGCCCGGTAGCGGGCGAAGCAGCCGAGGATCGTCGGCGAGCCGTAGCGGTCAAGAAGCTCGCGGAGACGCCGGGCCCCGACCTCGACGGCGGAGTACATGGCCCGGCAGTCCCCCTCGCGCTCCTCCCGGCCCCGGAGGTTCGCCATGATGAGGTCGAAGGCCCGCGTCGGCCCCTTCCGGTCGAAGACCTTGATCGGAGCGATCCGGAGCCCCTCCTGGATGGCCTCGTCCGCCCATGGCACGTACGACCCGGGGACCGCGCCACCGATGTCGGCCCAGTGGGCGAGGTTGATGGCGAAGGCGACGAGCCGCCCGCCCGCGAACACCGGGCGGATCGCCTTCACGTCCGGCAGGTGGTTGCCGCCGACCTCGGGAAGATTCAGGTACCACACGTCCCCGTCGCGCAGCTCTCGCCGCGGCACCCGCCGGAGGAACTCCTTCACCGTGAAGCCCATCACCCCCAGGTGGATGGGGATGTCCCGACCCTGGGCGATCAGCCGGCCGCGGGCGTCCGTGAGCGCGCTCGAGAGGTCGCCCGCCTCCTTGAGGAGCGGGGAGCGGGCCGAGCGCATGATGATGAGGCTCATCTCCTCCGCGATCGCGTAGATCGCGTGGCGCACGACCTCGAGGGTGACCGGGTTGAGATCGGGAGCGGTGACTACGTCGCGATGACTCACGCGGGGCCTCACGCGGGCGCGCGCAGGGTCGACAGGTCCTGGTCGGGCCCCATCCACAGGTTCCCGGTGCGGTCGAGGAGGCCGGTCTGACCCGGATAGACAAGCGTCGTCGCCCACGGGTCCTCGATGAGGGCCGGGCCCTTGACCGGATGCTCGGGCGGCAGGTCCGCGCGCCGGTAGACCGGGAGGGTGGTGGGGCCCGTCTCGGGGAAGTAGGCCTCGTGCTCCGCGAACGGCTGGCCAGCCCCGGTTGCGGGCCACTCCGGCAGCCGCGCCTCGGCGGCCTCGACACCCGCGCGGACCCGGAGGTTCACGCACTCCACCGCGTCCTCCGTGGCGTAGGCGTAGAGCCGACGGTGGAGGCTGTGGAAGCTCTTGCGGAGCGCGTCGAGATCCCCGGTCCAGGGCACCTCGAGCTCGTAGTTCTGGCCGACGTACCGGACGTCGACGCTCCGCTGCACGTCGATGACCTCCACTCCGTGGCCCTCGGCGAGCAGCGGGGCGCGCACCGCTGCCACGAGCGGCGCGAACCTTCCGTCGAGCTCGGCCGCGGTCAGCCCGTCGAGCGGTCGCCGGAAGGTCTGGACGTGATCGTAGGCCACCCCGGCCACGACGCAGCCGAGCGCCGAGAACACGCCGGCGTGCGCGGGGACCACGACCCGCGGCATGCCCAGCTCCTGGGCCAGGCGACCCGCGTGGAGCGGCCCGGCGCCGCCGTAGGCGATCAGCGCGAAGTCCCGGAGGTCGCGGCCGCGCTGGACGGAGATGAGACGGATGGCGCGCCGCATCGCGGCGTTCGCTACCTCCAGTACCCCGGCCGCCGCCTCCCGGAGTCCCAGCCCGAGCACCCGGGCCACCGGCTCGAGCGCCGCGCGGGCGCGCGCCCCGTCGACGCGGATCGCCTCGCCGAGGAGCGCGTCGGCCCGGAGCGTGCCCATCACCGCGTGGGCGTCGGTGACAGTGGGCGCCGTGCCCCCGAGGCCGTAGCACGCGGGGCCCGGCCGGGCCCCCGCGCTCTCCGGCCCGACCCGGAACCCCGCGCCCTCGGCTCGGGCCAAGGAGCCCCCGCCCGCGCCGATCGACTCGACGCCGACCGAGGGCAGCCGCACCGGATGCCCGCCGAGGCGGCGCTGGGACAGGTTCTCGGCCCGGCCGTCGGCGATCAGGCAGACGTCCGTGGTCGTCCCGCCCATGTCGAAGGCGATGGCGTTCCGGAGACCGACCGCCCGCGCCAGGAACCGCGACGCCGCGACGCCGCCCGCGGGCCCGGAGATGGCCATGGCGAGCGGCCGCCGCCGGGCCACCGCCGCCGACATCATGGCGCCGCTCGATTGGAGCAGATGGAGGGTCGCCCCGACACTAGCCCGCGCGAGCGAGGCCTCGAGGTCGGCGAGGTAGCGGTCGGCGATCGGCATCACGGCCGCGTTCAGCGCCGTCGTCGCGGTCCGCTCGAACTCCCGGAACTCGGCGTTGATCTCGTGCGAGACGGAGACGAAGGGGACCTGCCCCTCGAGCGCCGCGCGGAGGCGCGCCTCGTGCGCCGGATGCGCGTAGGCGTGGAGCAGACAGACGGCGACGGCCTCGACGCCGGTGTCCCGGAGCGCGGCAGCCAGCGCTGGCAACTCGGGCTCGGCCAGGGGCACCTGAACCCGGCCGTCGGCGAGGACCCGCTCCGTCACCTCGAACCGGAGGTGGCGGGGCACGAGCGGCGCCGGCCGCGGGGGGACGTCGAGCCGGTAGAGCTCCTGGCGGCTCTGGCGCGCGATCTCGAGCACGTCCCGGAAGCCCCGCGTGGTGACGAGGGCGGTGCGGGCCTGCCGGCCCTCGACGATGGCGTTGGTGACGATCGTGGTCCCGTGGGCGATCGAGCTCGGGTCGGAGGCGAGCGTCTTTAGACCCGCGAGCACGCCGCGGGCCGGGGCCTCGGGGGTCGTGAGGACCTTGCGCGAGCGGACGACGTCGGACGCGGGATCGATGGCGACGAGATCGGTGAACGTTCCGCCGACGTCGACTCCGACGCGGACGCTCACACCTTCACTCCCGCGGCCAAGACCTCCATCGACAGACCCTCGGTCCCCGGGACGATCCCGAACGGGAAGACGACGTCCTTGCACGCCTCGTCGAGGAGGCGAGTCAGCGTGTCGTCGTCGTGCTCGGGGTCGTGGTGGAAGGTCACGAGCCGCCGGACCCCGGCGACCGTTGCCAGGCCGAGCGTGTGGGTCAACGCACTGTGCCCCCAGCCGACGTGGTCGAGATACTCGGCCGCGCTGTACTGCGCGTCGTGGATCAGCACGTCAGCGTCGGCGGCGAGGGCGAACCCGGAAACCCAGTCGGGCGCGGCGGCCACCTGCCCGAGGCCCAGCGCGGGTTCGTGGTCCGGGAGGTACGCGATCGTGGCACCGTCCGTCGCCACCCGGTACCCGACGGTGGGACCGGGGTGGCACACGAGCGCCGCATCGACATGGAACGGTCCGATCTCGAAGCTCTCGAGCGGCACGTCATGGAGGACGAGGCGACACGGAAGCTCGCGGAGCCGCACGGGGAACAGCGGGGGCGACAGGTAGCGGGTGAGCCGCTCGCGGAGCGCCTGCGTCGTCGACGGCGGGCCCCACAGGTGCACCTCGCGGTCCTGCTCGAAGAAGGGGGCGAAGAAGCCCAGCCCCTGGATGTGGTCCATGTGGAGGTGGGTCAGCAGGACGTCCACGCGCCGGCCCTCACCTCGGAGCGCCCCGCCTAGGCGCCGCATGCCCGTGCCGGCGTCGAGGACGAGCACGCTGCCGTCGGCGGCGCGCACCTCGACGCAGGACGTGTTGCCGCCGTATCGCACCGTCTCGGGCCCGGCCGCGGCCACGGAGCCGCGCGTGCCCCAGAGCGTGAACCTCACGCCGGCCGCTCCTCCCAGAAGATGGCGACAGCGCCCAGGTAGCGCCGCCCCTGGCCCTCGAGCGGGAAGGCGGTGACGGCAATGCGCCGGGCCACGCCGTCGAGACCCCGGATGACGAGCGCCCGATGGGCCGCCCGCCGCTTCTCGAGGGCGATCGAGAGCGGCAGCTCCTCCGCGGAGAGCGGGCTCCCGTCCTCGGCCGTCGGGGTGAAGACCGTCGACCACTCGGCGACCGGCATCTCGCCGGTCTCGTCGTACCGGCGCCCGAGAAGCCGCTCAGCCGGCTCGTTGTAATAGAGGAGGTTGCCCTCCGGGTCGACGAGGAAGATCGGCACCGCGAGGTAGCTCGCGAGCTGCCGCATGAGGATGAGCTCGACGGCTTTCTGGGCCATCCCTGCGCCGCGATCCCGCCGTTCCGTCACCGGGCCGGGGCCAGCCAGTCGGCCAGCTCGCGAAGGGTAGGGAACTCCCGGTCGGCCCTCCCCCCGTCCTCCGGCGCGTCGCCGTTGCGGTTGATCCAGGCGTTCGGGATCCCATGGGCCCGCGCCGGGATCATGTCGTGGAAGTAGCCCTGGCCGACGTGGAGCCAGGAGCGCGAGCCGATCACGCGGCGGGCCGCCTCGAAGTGTGGTCGGGCGGGCTTGTACGCCCGGACCTGCTGGGCGGTGACGACGAGCTCGAAGTCCACGGTGAACTGCCGGCGTGTCCCCGCCAGGAGGTCGTCGTCGATGTTCGACAGGATGCCCAGCGCGTAGCCAGCGGTGCGAAGGCGCTCGAGTGACGCGTTGGTGTCGGGAAACGGGACCCACCCGGGCAGGCTCTCGGCCAGGAACGACGCCCGCGCGGGATCGAACCGCCAGCCGAGGCGAGCCGCGACACCGCGCGCCGACTCGGCCAGGACCTCGCGGTACGGGCGGTAGGGGCCCGCCTGGACCTCCCGCTCCGCGGCCATGTAGGCCCGGAGAACCGCCGCCCGATCGAGCCGCACGCCGTCCGCCCACGCGGCGCGCATGAGCGCCGTGGCGAGGCCCCCCTCCCAGTCGACGAGGGTGCCGTAACAGTCGAAGGTCACGACGTCGTACTGCCGCGCCGTCGCCACCCTACGGCAGCCAGGCCCGGAGCGGCCGCACCTGGATGCCCGCGGCCTCCAGCCCCTCGCGCACCGCGCGCACGATGCGCTCGGCGCCGGGCGTGTCGCCGTGACAGCAGATGGTCTGGACGGACAGGTCGATGTCGACCCCGTCGATGGTCCGCACCTTGCCCTCGGCCGCCATGCGCACGGCTTGCGCCGCGGCCCGCGCGGGGTCGGTGATGAGCGCGCCCGCCTTGCGCCGGGAGACCAAGGTCCCGTCCACCTCGTAGGCACGGTCGGCGAAACCCTCGGAGGCGACGCGGACACCCATCTTCCGGCAGTGGGCATCGTACTTCCCCGAGGCGAGCGTCATGAGGATGAGCTGCGCCCCGGAGTCGCGCGCGGCCTGTCCGATCGCCTCCGCGATGCCTTCCTGCTGCTCCGCCATCGTGTAGAGGATGCCGTGGGGCTTGACGTGCTGGAGCTCGGCGCCGGCAGCGCGACAGAACTCGCGGACGGCGCCCGTCTGGTAGCAGACGTAGTCCCGCAGCTCGGCGGGCGTCACGTCCATGACCCGCCGGCCGAAGCCCATGAGATCCGGCAGCGAGGGGTGCGCCCCGATGGCGACCCCGTGCTGGAGCGCGAGCACGACGGTCTTCCGGATGACGTGGGGATCACCGCCGTGGAATCCGCACGCGATGTTCGCCGAGCTGATGTGCGGCATGATGGCCTCGTCGGCCCCGAGGGTCCAGCGCCCGTAGGATTCGCCCATGTCGCAGTTGAGGTCGATCACGTTGGGCATCGCGTCACTCCTCATGGCGCTCGGAGCCGGACCGGCCAGCACGGCGCCACCCCGTTCGACTCATCCCTGGACCGCGCGTCATCCCTGGACCGCGCGGGCGAGCCAGGCCGCCTCGGCGACCAGCGCGGCGTGAGCCTCCTCCAGCGTCACTCGGCGGAAGCGCACTCGCTGGCCCGGCCGGGTCTGGCTGATCGCCCCGATGTCCACGCCGATCACGGTGGCGATCTTCGTGTAGCCGCCGGTCGTCTGGCGATCGACCAGGAGCACGATGGGTTGCGCCTCGCCCGGAACCTGGATGCCGCCGAGCGGGATACCGTCCGACACAATGTCGTGCCCGTGAGCGTGCGCGATCGCCGGCCCCTTCAGACGATACCCCATCCGGTCGGCTTGCGGGGTGACGTCGTAGGGACCCTCGAGAAACGCCCGGATCCCGTCGGCCGTGAAGCGGTCGTCCTGCGGCCCGAGGATCACGCGGCACTCTCGCTCGGCGGGGTACGCGGGCCGGAGCGCCGTGGGAACCGTCCGGCTCTCTCCCGGCGCCCCCGGGGTCGGCGGCCCCACCGGGAGCGCGTCGCCCTTCTGGAGCGCCCGCCCACCGAGCCCGCCGAGACGCCCGCGGAGATACGTCGCGCGGGAGCCGAGCGCCAGCGGGACGTCGATCCCGCCCGCCACGGCCAGATACGCGCGGCAGCCGGCGCTCGCCATCTGGAACCCGAGGATGTCTCCCGGCCGGACACGGATGGCGGTCCAGGACGGGGCCTCGTCACCGTTAACCGCGAAGCTCATCGGGGCGCCCGTCACGGCGACCACGGCCGCGTGCCGCACCTCGAGGCGCGGACCCTTGATGGTGCACTCGAGCGCGGCCGCGCCAGCGGGGTTCCCCACCAGCCGGTTGGCGACCACGAACGCGGCGCGATCCATCGGTCCCGACTGCGGGACCCCCACGCGCTGGTGGCCGAAACGGCCGAGGTCCTGGACTGTGGTCAGAAGCCCCGGCTCGACGACGAAGAGCGCACTCACGGCCCGCCCTCGTCGGCGCGGCGCCGGGCGGACGGCGGAGGCGCCTCCTCCTCGATCCGGGGGTGGTAGGCGCCGGCCGCGGCTCGCTCGGTGATCGCGTCGAACTCCGCGGCGTCGATCGGCCAGAAGCGGACGCGGTCTCCCGCGCGGAGGAGGATCGGCTCGGACGCCGCCGGGTCGTAGAGTCGGAGCGGGGTCCGCCCGAGGAGCCAGAAGCCGCCGGGGCTCTCCACGGAATAGATGGACGTCTGGGTCCCACCGATCCCGACGCTCCCGGCGGGGGTCTTGGTCCGGGGGCGGTCCAGCCGCGGGATGGTCAGGCGCGCGGGCTGTCCCGCCATGTAGGGCAGTCCCGGCGTGAAGCCGACGAAGTAGACGTAGTGCTCCGCGCCCGCGTGGAGGTCCACGACCTCCGCCGGCGTGAGGTCGAGGCGGCGGGCCACCTCCTCGAGGTCGGGGCCGTGCGGCCCGCCGTACGCGCACGGGAGCTCGACCCGGCGCCCTGGCGGGGGTGGGGCGTCCGCGAGCCGGCTCGCCAGCTCGACGAGGCGCGCGTGCAGCTCCGCCCACGGGAGCACGAGCGGGTCGTAATGGACGAGGAGCGCCCGGAACGTGGGGACCGTGTCGGTGAGGCCCGGCAGGCGAGCGTCGAGGAGGAGGCGCTCGAGCGTGAGGGCGCGCGCGTTGGCATCGCGGGAGATCTCGTCGCCGAGCTCGACCGAGACCGCCCCGTCCCCGGCGGGAAGCAGCCGCGGCGCCGGGTACAGGCCCATGGACGGGGGACGAGGCGCCGGGGCGCGGCTAGAGCGCCGCGAGCGCGTAGTCCGGGAGATCCGTGACGAACATGTGCCCGGGGGCGTGCGTGATCACGAGCGGCGGCTTGGCCTCGAGGGCCACGGCCTGCGGCGTCACGCCGCACGCCCAGAAGACGGGCTCCTCGCCGGCCAGGAGCGTGGGGGCCTCCCCCCAGTCGGGCTTCGTCAGGTCACCGACCCCGATGAGCCCCGGGTCGCCCACATGGATCGGCGCGCCGTGGGCCATCGGGTAGCGGGCCGTGACGGTCACCGCTCGCGGCACGAGCGCCGCGGGAATGGGCCGCATCGAAACGACCATCGGGCCCCGGAACACGCCGGACGGGCGGCAGGCGAGGTTGGTCCGGAACATCGGAACGATCCGCTGCTCTTCGATGTGCCGCACGGGCACACCGGACTGGAGCAGGGCCGACTCGAACGTGAAGGAGCAGCCGAGCAGGAAGGCGACGAAGTCGTCGCGCCACTCGCTGGTGATGTCGGGGACCTCGGCGGTCAGGCGGCCGTCCCGGTAGATCCGGTACTTGGGAACGTCCGTCCGGAGGTCCGCCCCGGCCGCGACACCGGCCGGCTCGGGATTGCCGGGGTCGGTGACCTCGATCAAGGGGCACGGGCGCGGATTGCGCTGGCAGAAGACGAGGAAATCGTAGGCCTGCGCCCTGGGGAGGATCACCAGGTTCGCCTGCACGTAGCCGGGCGCGAGCCCGGCGGTTCCCCCGGTGTAGCGACCCTGGCGGATCGCCTGGCGGATCTCCTTCGGCGTCTTCCCGAGCTCCATCGCGTCGCCTCCTCGGTCTCGGAGCCAGTCTGGCGCCCAGCATTATGGCGTACGGGGATGGGCGCGGCAACGGGGCGCGACGACGCCGTCGCGGCCCGTTCGTCCGTGCGGTTTGACCGAGCCAGTGGACGCCCGCCTGCCGGCGCCCGCTCGCCTTGCCCCTCGCCTTTTCGCCGGTCACCTGCTCGCCGTCGCCCGTCGGCCCTCACCGTCACCTTGACAATGCAGGCCCGGGAAGCGTAGGGTCGAGACATGCGGAGACTGGCTCTGTTCGCCGCCGCCGCGCTCCTCGCCGCGACCCTGATGGGAGGGGCAGCGTACGCCGGCAGCGACCCGACGGGGGCCGCCGGCACGGTTCAGCCACCAGGTACCGCGGCGCAAGGCGACGCGTCGCTGTTGCTGTCGATCCGCTCGCTCGCGGTGAGCCCGACCCAGTTCACGGCACCCGCAGAGGTGGAGCGCGTCACGGCGCCGACCGGTGCCGGCACGACCCGCTGGCCGTCGGCGACGACTCAGGTCGGGCGCGGCGTCTACCTCAGCGTGATGCCCGTCTGCATTCCGGGGGTGGACGAGCCGGCCTGGCCCGCCCCCCACCGCGCCCGCCGCCGCTAGCCGATCCTGGGCCTCGCCGCCCGGGACTCTCGGGAGCTCTCGTGACGACGCCGTCGCTGCGCGTCCGCGCGGCGGCCATCGCCGATGCCTCCGCCATCTGCCGCATCTACAACGAAGGCATCCAGGACCGCGTGGCCACGCTCGAGACCGAGGAGCGGACACAAGAGGAGCGGGAGGAGTGGCTCCGAGCGCGCGGGCCGCGTCACCCGGTGCTGGTCGCCGAGGCCGACGGCGGCGTGGTGGGCTGGGCGAGCCTGAACGTCTTCAACGCGCGACGCGCGTACGAGCATGTGGCCGACCTGTCGATCTACGTCCAGCGGGAGTGGCGCGGTCAGGGCGTGGGGCGACGGCTGCTCGAGGCGCTGGTCGCGCGGGCGGGCGAGCTCGGATACCACAAGATCGTGCTCGCGGCCTTCCCCTGGAACGAGGCCGGCATGCGCGCCTACGCGCGCGCGGGGTTTCGCGAGGTCGGGATCTACCGCGAGCAGGGGCGCCTGGACGGGCGCTGGGTGGACACGATCGTGATGGAGAAGATCCTCGAGGGCCCGAACGCCCACTGAACGCCCACGTCCGGCGGCCCCGGGTAGGCGGACCGGCGGGTCACCCGCGCGCTGGCCAGCGGACGCCGGACCGCCGCTCAGAACGGCTGGAGATACCCGGTCGCGTCGAAGGCGATCGGGGCGGGGTCCCCGACCTGCGAGAGATCATCGCGCTCGGCGACCTCGGGGAGCAGGTTCTCCGAGACGTCCACCTCGGCGATCCTGAGCGTGTTCTTGATGCGCACGACCCGGGCATCCTCAACGCGGGCCAGCCCGAGGCACGACAGCGCGATCGCGATCGCCTCCTCGACCGAATCCAGGGTCGCCGGCATCTTGCACCCGGCCGGGGAGCAGGCGGTGAGCCCGTTCACGTAGGTCGCCTCCCAGTCGATCTTGTCGACGAGCCGGCGGGTCGTGAAGTCGGCGCTCCCTATGCCGATGGCGTTGCCGTACGTGTGCGCCGTCAGATCGCAGACGACGATGAACGTGACCTTCGGGCTCGTGTACGGCGGCTCGAAGAACGTTCCGTGCCGGCCGATGATGTTCGAGTCCATCCCCGAGCCGGAGATGTCCTTGCCCATCTCGTCGACGATCAGGAGGTCGATCTGCTCGAACGGCAGGCGCGCCATCCAGCTCTTGGCCTGGCGCAGGAGGTCGCGCTCCCCGGCCTCCAAGTCCGCGGGCAGGAACGCCTTGACGAGGGCCGTCTCGTCGTAACCGTTCTCCACGATCCCGAGCCCGAAGGCGATCCGGGCCTTCCGGAGCACTTCCCGTCCGAAGGCCACGACCATCGGCTCGTACCGGTGCCGGACGGCCGCACGGTGGGCCTGGACCGCCCCCCGGTGCTTCCCGACACCGATCGTCATCATCTTGAACAGGCCCGACTCGATGCCGCCGACGAAATCCGTGTGAGGCTTGACGCGGTTCAGGACGCCGATCCAGTCGGCCTCCGACGCGTGGCGATCGAGCCACACGGGCAGCCCGAGCGCCTCCCCGAGCTGGACCACCTCCATCGTGGCGCGCACGGGGCATCCCATCGAGGCCTCCGTGATGCCGTAGTGCTCGAGCACCGAGCGCTGACCCTCCGCGCTGCCACCGCCGTGGCTCCCCATCGCGGGGAAGATGAACGGCTTGGCCCCGAGGGCCTTGACGTGCTCCACGGCGGCCTTGGCGATCGCGTCGATGTTGACGATGCCGCGGCTCCCCACCGCCAGCGCCACGCTCTGTCCCGGCCTGATCGGCAGCGCGAGGCTCCCGAGTGTCTGCCGCACCGCACCGGGAATGTCCTGGAGCATCGGACCCGCAAACTGCTGCTTGATCCGGGCCATCCGGGGAGCGTGGGACGCGCGGGGGATACCGGTCAGCTTCATCGCGATCCTCCTGGGGGGACGGGCATCACTTCGGCTTCCGCCACACCTGCCCGTATACCTCAAGGACGGGAGCCTCGCAAGGCCCGGAAATGCGCGACTTTGGCCTTGACTTGAACTGGGGGCCTCCTTAGGATAGCGTACTCACCGCACGGGAGGCGCGTGCTCATCCTCAGGCGCTCAACCGGTTCGAGGCGACGGTCGTCACGGCGAGGGGCCCTTGCCCTCGTGGCCGTCGTTCTCCTGCTGTCGGGCTGCAGTTCCTTCGGCCGCCTCCTCGGCAACCGCCCGTCCACCATCGCCCCCGCCGCGAAGCTCTACGAGGAGGGCGAGCGGCTCCTTCTCCAGGACAAGCAGGAGGCAGCTCGCGAGCAGTTCTCGTGGCTCGTCGAGCGCCATCCCGAGTCAGACCTGGCGCCGGTCGCCCGCTTCCTGGTCGGCGAGACGTACTTTCGCAGCAAGGACTACGAGAAGGCCGCCAAGGAGTTCGAGACGTTCGTGACCCTCTACCCCAGCAACCAGATCGCCGATTTCGGCCAGTACCGGCTCGCGCGGTCCTACTTCGACCAGATGCCGACCCTGGAGCGCGACCAGAAGATCACGACCCAGGCGCTCGCCGAGTTCCAGAAGCTGATCCGGCTCTACCCTGAGAGCCGTTACGCCCCCGACGCGATCGTCAAGATCGAGGCGTGCCGGCTCCGGCTCGCTCAGAAGGAGCTGTGGATCGCGGCGTTCTACGTGCGTCAGGGGAAGTACGAGTCCGCGCTGTCGCGGCTCGAGACCGTGATCCGCGACTACGGGCGGACGCAGGCCGCACCGGAGGCCCTCTACCAGAAGGCCGACGCCCTGGGCCGCCTCGGCCGCCCGGACGAGGCCGCGTCCGTCCTGCAGCGCCTGGTCGACGAGTTCCCCGCGAGCGAGTGGTCACGCCGGGCGCGCGAACGGCAGGCCGCCCGCGGCACCTGATGCGGGACGCCGTCCTCCGCGAGCCCGCCGAAACTCCGGCAGGCTGAGAAGGAGTTCTCATGGCCGAGCGGTTGCTCGAGATCAAGGGCCTGAAGACGCACTTCTTCACCGAGGAAGGCGTGATCCGAGCAGTGGATGGCATCAACCTCTACATCGACAAGGGGGAAACGCTCGGCGTCGTGGGCGAATCCGGCTGTGGCAAGACGGTCACGGCCCTGTCGATCATGAAGCTGATCGCGATACCGCCCGGGAAGATCGTGGAAGGCCAGGTGCTCTACGAGGGCCGCGACCTGGTGTCCTTGCCCCCCGCCCAGATGCGGAAGATCCGGGGCAAGGAGATCTCGATGGTCTTCCAGGAGCCGATGACCTCCCTCAATCCCGTCTTCACGATCGGGGAGCAGATCGCCGAGGCGGTCCGCCTCCACGAGGGGCTCGGGCGCCGGGCGGCGATGGACAAGACCGTCGAGATGCTCAAGATCGTCCACATCCCGAACCCCGAGCGTCGGGTCAAGGAGTATCCGCACCAGCTGTCGGGCGGCATGCGCCAGCGCGTGATGATCGCGATGGCGCTCTCGTGCAACCCGAAGCTCCTGATCGCCGACGAGCCGACCACCGCCCTGGACGTGACCATCCAGGCCCAGATCCTGGAGCTCCTCAACGAGCTCAAGGCCAAGCTCGGCATGGCGGTGCTACTGATCACGCACGACATGGGAGTCGTCGCGGAGACGGCGCAGCGGGTCATGGTGATGTACGCCGGCAAGGTGGTCGAGGAGGCCTCGGTCAAGGAGCTCTTCAAGGAGCCGCTTCACCCGTACACCCAGGGGCTCCTCCGCTCGATCCCCCGCATCGACACCGCCGCGATCCAGAAGAAGCGGCTGGAGGCGATCCCCGGCGTGGTTCCGAGCCTCCTGAACCTCCCGCAGGGCTGCCGATTCGCCCCGCGGTGCCAGTTCGTCAAGCCGATGTACACCGAGAAGGAACCGCCGCTCAAGGACGTCAAACCGGGCCACAAGGTGGCGTGCTGGCTGTACTAGCGGGGAGATGACGATGGCCGAGTCGCTGCTCCGCGTCCGGAACCTGGTCAAGTACTTCCCGATCAAGGGGGGCCTCTTCTCCCGGGAAGTCGCGCGCGTCCACGCGGTCGACGGCATCTCGTTCGAGATCAACGCGGGCGAGACCCTCGGGCTCGTCGGCGAGTCGGGCTGCGGCAAGTCGACCACCGGTCGATGCATCCTCCGCCTGATCGAGCCGACCTCGGGCGAGGTGTGGTTCGAGGGCAAGAACGTCACGACCATGGACAAGCGGTCGCTCCGGGCGCTCCGGCGCGACCTGCAGATCATCTTCCAGGACCCCTACGCCTCGCTGAACCCGCGGATGACCGTGGGGTCCATCGTGGGCGAGGCGCTCATCATCCACAAGCTGGCCAAGACGCGGCGGGAGCGCGAGGACAGGGTCGCCCACCTCCTCGAGACGGTCGGCCTCCACGCGGACCACATGCGCCGCTACCCCCACGAGTTCTCGGGCGGCCAGCGGCAGCGCATCGGCATCGCCCGGGCGCTGGCCGTGAGCCCCAAGCTCATCGTCTGCGACGAGCCGGTCTCCGCGCTCGACGTCTCGATCCAGGCGCAGGTGATCAACCTGCTCGAGGATCTCCAGAAGCAGTTCAACCTCACGTACCTCTTCATCGCCCACGATCTCTCGGTCGTCGAGCACATCAGCACGCGCGTCGCCGTGATGTACCTCGGGAAGATCGTCGAGATCGCCTCGTCGAAGGACCTCTACTCGAACCCGCGCCATCCTTACACGGAGGCCCTCCTCTCGGCCGTGCCGATCCCCGACCCCGAGGTCAAGCGCCAGCGGATCCTCCTCGAGGGGGACGTCCCGAGCCCGATCCGGCCGCCGGCCGGGTGCCACTTCCACACGCGCTGCCGGATCCGCCAGGTCCCCGGGATCTGCCAGGACCAGGAGCCGCCGCTCAAGTCCGGCGTCACGGGCCACCAGGTGGCCTGCCACTTCCGGGACTAACGGGCACGCCGCGCCCGACCGGTCCGCGACCGGGCGCAGTCCGGGCGACGTCTCCCGAACACCCCTGTGCCACTCGTACAATTGCGGGCATGAGCCTGTCCATCGAGCCGCTGACGGTCGCGGAGGTGGAGGCCGAGCGCTTCGGCCTCGCCGCCCTCCTCCGGGACGCCGTCGAGAGCGGGGCGTCCGTCGGATTCCTGCCGCCGCTGGAAGAAGCCGAGGCCAGCGCCTACTGGACCACGGTCGCGGAAGGCATCCGGGACGGCTCGCGGGTCGTCCTCGCTGCCCGCGACGCCGAGCTCGGTGTCGTGGGCTCTGGCCAGCTGGAGCTCGCCCAGCGCGCCAATGCCGGGCACCGGGCCGAGGTGGCGAAGGTCATGGTGCACCGCCGGGCGCGCCGGCGGGGGATCGGGCGTGCCCTCATGCTCGCCCTGGAGGGCCACGCCCGCCGCCTCGGACGGACGACCCTGATCCTCGACACGCGGCAGGGCGATCCCTCGGAGGTCCTCTACCGGGCGGTTGGGTGGACGTTCGCCGGCGCCATTCCCCGCTACGCCCGGAGCGCCGCGGGCACTCTCGACGCGACCGCGCTCTACTACAAGCTCCTCGATCACAGCCCCTGATACCGGGGGAGTGGTCCCGGCAAGCCGCTCTGACACCGCCGAGCCCGAGCGCCCGACCGACCCCCGGCGGCGCGGGCGATGGTGCCCGCGCGCAGCGTGCGTAGAATGTGGGAGTGATCCAGCTCGAGGGGGTCTCCAAGGGCTTCGGCGACCAAGTACTGTTCCGCGACGTCACGTGGCAGCTCGGCGGGCGCGAGCGCATCGGGCTGGTCGGGCCGAACGGCATCGGCAAGACCACCCTCTGCCGGATCCTGGCGGGGCTCGAGCCGCCCGACGCCGGCCGCGTGAGCCGGGCCCGGGAGACGACGGTCGGCTACCTACCGCAGGAGGCGGCCGGGGAAGTCCGTGGCTCCGTCCTCGGCGAGGTCCTGTCCGGGTTCCCGGAGGTCTGGGAGATCGAGCGTCAGCTGGAGGCGCTGGCAGCGCGGCTCCACGAGGCGTCCGACGAGGGGCTCACCCTACGCTACGGCGACCTCCAGCACCAGTTCGAGGCGCTCGGGGGCTACCGGCTCGAGACCGAGGCGCGGGTCGTCCTGAGCGGGCTCGGCTTCCGGGATGCCGACCTCAGCCGTCCCCTCCAGGAGTTCTCGGGGGGCTGGCGGATGCGGGCGGCGCTCGCGCGGCTCCTCCTGCAGCGCCCGTCGCTGCTCCTGCTCGATGAGCCCACGAACCATCTGGATCTCGAGTCGCTGGGCTGGATCGAGAACTACCTGGACGGGTACGACGGCACGGTCGCCGTCGTCTCCCACGACCGGTACTTCCTGAACCGCATGGTCAGCACGATCGCCGAGCTTTCGCCCGCCGGCCTGGAGCTCTACCCCGGGGACTACGACGACTACCTCGCGCAGCGCGAGGCCCGCCAGGCGCTGATCGAGGCCCGCGCCAAGAACCAGGCCAAGCGCGTGGCCGAGATCGAGCGCTTCATCGAGCGCTTCCGCTACAAGGCCTCGAAGGCACGGCAGGTCCAGAGCCGGGTCAAGATGCTCGATCGCCTGGAGCGGGTAGAGGCCGGGGGGCCCGCGCGGCAGATTCGCTTCACGTTTCCCGCGCCGCCGCGGACCGGCCGGCATGTCGCAGAGCTGCGGGGCATTCGGAAGGCCTATGGCCCGAAGGTCGTGTACGCGGGCGTGGACCTTGGCTTGGAGCGCGGGGACCGCGTCGCACTCGTCGGACCGAACGGCGCGGGGAAATCCACCCTCCTGCGGATCCTCGCGGGCGTGCTTCCGGTAGATGGCGGGGAGCGGGTCCTCGGCGCGCACGTCACGGCGCACTACTACGCCCAGCACCAGCTGGATGCCCTCGACCCCGGGAGCACGGTCCTCGAGGAGATGGTGCGCGCCGCGCCCGAGACCGACCGCACCCGGCTCAGGACGCTGCTGGGCGCATTCCTCTTCTCGGGGGACGCCGTGGAGAAGCGGGTCGCGGTGCTCTCGGGAGGAGAGAAGGCGCGGCTCGCCCTCGCCCGGATGCTCGTGCGGCCGGTGCCGCTCCTGTGCCTCGACGAGCCCACGAACCACCTGGACCTCGCGTCGCGGGCCGTCCTGGAAGATGCGCTCGCGGACTTCGCCGGGACGATGGTCTTCATCTCTCACGACCGCTACTTCATCAACCGCCTGGCGACGAAGGTCGTCGAGGTCCGGAACGGCCGGCTCGTGACCCACCTCGGCGGGTACGACGAGTATCACGCCGCGACCGAGCGCCCTCCGGCAGCGGAGACGACACAAGGCCATGAGCCTCCGGGAGCACGCACCGACCAGGTGCGGCGCGAGCGGGAGAGGCGCGCCGCTGCCCCGGCCAGCGGCTCCAGCGGAGGCGACCCGCCCGATCGAGGCCGCCGCCGGGGCGAGCCCGCTCTGCGCGAGCTCCGGCGGCGCCTGGACGGCCTCGAGACCGAGATCCACGCGGTCGAGGCGCGCCTCCAGGACCTGGGAAGGACGCTTGCGGATCCCGCCCTCTACGTCGACGGTGCACGTGCCCGCGCGATCAGCATCGAGCGCCAGGCGGCGGAGGAGCAGGTCGCGTGGCTCCTCCGGGAGTGGGAAGCGCTCTCCGAGGCGCTGGCCGCCCGTGAGTAGCGGGCGGCCGCGGGATCCGGGCTAGGATGCCGCTCTTCACGGCCAACGGGACCCGCCTCTACTACGAGTGGCACGGCCCCGAGGCCGGAACGCCTGTCGTCCTGGTCATGGGGCTCGGCGGCGACAGCACCGCCTGGCCCTTGCAGCTCGCGGCCCTCGCGCCCCGCCACCGCGTGCTCGTGTTCGACAACCGCGGCGCGGGCCGGAGCGACGCGCCCGACGTCGCGTACACGACGCGAGCGATGGCCGGCGATCTTCTCGCCCTGCTCGATGGCCTCGGCGTCGAGCGCGCCCACTTGCTCGGCCTCTCTCTCGGCGGGGCGATCGCCCAGGAGGCCGTCCTCGCCGCGCCGGAGCGGTTCGCGAGCCTCCAGCTCCACGCGACGTGGGCGGGGCCCCATCCCTACTTCGAGGCCCTCGTCGCCGCGGTCCGCATGGCGCGGCGGCAGTTCGACCCCGAGGGCTTCTACCGCGCGTTGAGCGTCTGGCTCTTCACCCCCGCCTGCTTCGCGACTCAGCCCGAGCTGATCGAGCTGGTCGTCCAGCGCGCGACCCACAACCCCCACCCTGTGCTACCGCACGCGTATCTCCGCCAGACGGAGGCCGTGCTCGCCCACGACACGCGAGACCGCCTCCATCTGATCCGTTGCCCCACGCTGGTCGCGGTCGGCGACCAGGACTTGATCACTCCTCCCCTGCTGGCCGAGGAGCTGGCCAGCCGGATCCCCGGGGCGCGGCTGGCCCGGCTGCCGGACGTGGGCCACGGAGTCATCTGGGAGGCGCCCGAGGCCTTCAACCGCGTGTGCCTCGACTTCCTCGACGAGGTCAGGGACGCCGAGGGCTCACGCCGGGAGGCGTGATGACCGCGCCGCCTTCGCCGAACCGAGACACGATCGAACCCCGCGGAAAATTGACAGGTTTGGGGCAGAGGGCTATCATCCAGCTTCGTCCGCGCCCGCGGGTCGAGCACTCCGGTCATCCTCCAGAGGGGGTCGCCAGTGGACGATTTCTACCGGATCAAGCGGCTGCCGTCCTACGTCCTGGCCACGGTGACCGACCTCAAGGCCAAGGCGCGGGCCCGGGGCGAGGACATCATCGATCTCGGCATGGGCAACCCCGATCGGCCCACGCCACGGCACATCGTCGACAAGCTCGTCGAGGCCGCGAAGAACCCGCGGAACCACCGCTACTCGGCCTCCCGCGGGATCCGGCGCCTCCGCGTCGCCATCACCCGGTGGTACCGGGACCGCTTCGGCGTCGAGCTGGACCCCGAGACCGAGGCCATCGCCACCATCGGCTCGAAGGAGGGACTGGCTCACCTGATGCTTGCCCTCCTTCAGCCCGGCGACGCCGTCTTGGTGCCGAACCCCTCCTACCCGATCCACGCCTATTCGGTCGTGATCGCCGATGGAGATCTGCAGTCGGTCCCGCTGGTCGTGGGTGAAGGCCACAGCGCGTTCTTCTCCCGGCTCGAGGAGGCCGTGCGCCTCGCGTCGCCCAAGCCGAAGGGGCTGCTCGTGAACTTTCCCCACAACCCGACGACCCAGGTCACCGAGCCGGCCTTCTTCGAGCGTGTCGTGGACTTCGCGAGGGAGCACCGCCTCTGGGTGATTCACGACTTCACCTACGCGGACCTCGTCTTCGACGGGTACCGCCCGCCGAGCTTCCTGGCGGCGCCGGGCGCGAAGGAGGTCGGCGTCGAGTTCTTCTCGCTGACGAAGTCGTACAGCATGGCCGGCTGGCGGCTCGGCTTCGCCTGTGGGAGCGCGCGGATGGTCCACGCGCTGGCGCGGATCAAGTCCTATCTCGACTACGGGGTCTTCCAGCCGATCCAGATCGCCGGCATCGTGGCACTCGAGGGGCCCCAGGCCTGCGTGGCGGAGATCGCCGAGACCTACCGCCGGCGCCGCGATGTCCTCGTCACGGGACTCGGGCGCCTCGGCTGGCCCATCGAACGGCCGCGCGCGACCATGTTCGTCTGGGCCCCGATCCCGGAGGCCCTCCGGGGGATGGGCTCACTCGAGTTCGCCAAGCTCCTCCTGGCCGAGGCGAAGGTCGCCGTCTCGCCGGGCATCGGCTTCGGCGAGTACGGCGAGGGGTACGTCCGCTTCGCCCTCGTCGAGAACGAGCACCGGATTCGCCAGGCCGTGCGCGGGATCCGGGCCGTCCTGGGCTAGGAAGCGCGGGACCGTGCACGAGATCGGGGTCGGGCTCCTGGGGGTCGGGATCGTCGGCGGCGGCGTGCTCAAGATCTACCGCCAGCACCGAGCGGACCTCGAGGCCCGCGCCGGCTGCGGCCTCCGCATCGTCGCCGCGGTCGCCCGCGATGTCACCGCGCCCCGCGAGGGCCTCGAGCCGGCGGCGTGGCCGCTCAGCACCGATCCGGACCGCGTGCTCGCCGACCCCGCGGTGTCGCTGGTCATCGAGGTGATCGGAGGCCTCGAGCCCGCGCGCACGTACGTGCTCCGCGCGCTCGAGTCCGGCAAGCACGTCGTGACCGCGAACAAGGCCCTCCTGGCGACCCACGGCACCGAGCTCTTCGAGGCCGCGCGGCGGCGCGGCGTGCTCCTCGGCTTCGAGGCCGCCGTCGCCGGTGGCGTGCCGATCATCGGAGCTCTCCGCGACGGCCTGGCCGCGAATCGGATCCTGTCCCTCCAGGGGATCGTCAACGGCACCTCGAACTTCATCCTGACCAAGATGACCGACGAGGGCCGCGACTTCGCCGCGGCCCTCCGGGAGGCGCAGGCGGCGGGATACGCGGAGGCCGATCCCACGCTGGACATCGAGGGGATCGACTCCGCGCACAAGCTGCAGATCCTCGCGTCGCTCGCGTTCCGAACCCGGGTGGACCTGAAGGACATCCACACGACGGGGATCGCCCGGCTGGAGGCGGTCGAGATCGCCTACGCGCGGGAGCTCGGGTACCGGGTGAAGCTCCTCGCCATCGCGAAGACGACCGACGGCGCGCTCGAGGTCCGCGTGCACCCGACGCTGATCCCCGCGACCTCGCCCCTCGCTGCCGTCTCGGGCGCGTTCAACGCCATCCTCGTGACCGGCGACGCCGCCGGCGACCAGATGTTCTACGGCCGGGGCGCGGGACAGATGCCGACGGCCTCCGCGGTGTGGTCGGATGCGATCGAGATCGCGCGGCGCATCGCCCATCAGCACGCGACGCTCTCGGAGGACTTCCCGCTCGCCGGCGAGCGCCGGCTCCCGATGCGGCCGATGAGCGAGGTTCGCTCGGCCTATTACCTGCGAGCCATGGTCCAGGACCGTCCCGGGGTCCTGTCGCAGGTGGCGGGCATCCTCGGCCGTCACGACATCTCGATCGCCACGGTCATCCAGAAGGGCCGGGCGGGCGCCGTGCCCATCGTGATGCTGACGCACGATGCCCTCGAGCGCAACATGACCGCGGCGCTCCAGGAGATCGATCGTCTCGGCGTGGTGGCGCTCCCCACCGTCATGCTGCGGGTGGAGGCTCCGGAAGACACGCGCTGAGACACCCTCGCGCTTGAAGGCGCGCCAACCGTTGGGGTAGCATGGCGCGCGATGAGCCGCCCATGGGTCTGATCGTCCAGAAGTACGGCGGGTCGTCCGTCGCCGACGCCGAGAAGATCCGCGGCGTGGCCCGACGCGTGGTCGAGACGGCGAAGGCCGGTCATGGCGTCGTGGTCGTCGTGTCGGCGATGGGCAAGACCACCGACGGCCTGATCCGGCTGGCCCAGGAGGTCACGCCGACGCCTCCCGAGCGCGAGATGGACATGCTGCTCGCCACCGGGGAGCAGGTTTCCATCGCGCTCTTGGCCATGGCGATCGACGCCCTCGGTCACAAGGCGCGCTCGTTCACGGGCGAGCAGGCGGGGATCCGCACTGACGCCGCGCACACGCGGGCCCGGATCGTCGGGATCGACGGCGACAAGGTGCGACGCGCCCTCGAGGAGGGCTACGTCGCGATTGTTGCCGGCTTCCAGGGCGCGACCGACGCGGACGACATCACCACCCTCGGCCGCGGGGGGTCGGATCTCACGGCGGTGGCCCTCGCCGCCGCGCTACGGGCCGACGTCTGCGAGATCTACACCGATGTGGACGGGGTGTACACTGCCGACCCGAACATCGTCCCCGAGGCGAAGAAGCTCGACCGGATCTCCTACGACGAGATGCTCGAGATGGCAAGCCTCGGCGCCAAGGTGCTGCAGTCTCGCTCCGTCGAGTTCGCGAAGAAGTACGGGGTGCCGGTGCACGTCCGGTCGACGTTCAAGGGGGACCCCGGCACGGTCGTCACCAGAGAGGATCCGAACATGGAAGCCGTCGTCGTGACCGGCGTCGCTCACACCCGCGATCAGGCCAAGGTCACGATCCGGGGCGTCCCGGACCGGCCGGGCATCGCCGCCCAGGTCTTCGGCACGGTCAGCGACCACGGGATCGTCGTGGACATGATCGTCCAGAACGTGAGCCGCGACAGTCTGAGCGACATCTCCTTCACGGTCCCTCGGGCCGATCGGCCCACGGTCGTGGCCACCCTCGAGGAGGTCGCGAAGAAGATCGGCGCCGAGAGCGTGACCTACGACGACCGCATCGCCAAGGTCTCCATCGTCGGGGTGGGGATGCGCAGCCACTCGGGCGTTGCGGCGCGGATGTTCCGGGCCCTCTTCCAGGAGGGGGTCAACATCCACATGATCTCCACCTCGGAGATCGCGGTCTCCTGCGTGATCGAGGACAAGTACGCGGAGCTGGCCGTCCGCGCGCTGCACGACGCGTTCGAGCTGGCCGGCTGACGGAGGTCAGGGCTTCGGGGCTGGCGTCGCGCCGCTTGCCGGGGCCGTCGGGGCCGGGGCGGCAGCCGGCCCGATGCGCGCCAGCGAGTCCCGCGCCCACTGGGCGAGCGCCGGGTCGACGCCGAGGCGCGCGGCGAGCTTCCGGAGCACGATGCCCGCCTCGCGATCCATCTGGCGGGCCACGTAAGCCTGGGCCGCCCCCTGGAGCCCCCGCGCCGCCCAGGATGATTCCGGGTACGCGTACGTCGCGCCGAGGTAGGCGCTGATCGCGCCCTCGTGGTCGCCGCGGGCTCGCAGGGCCTCGCCGAGCCAGAACTCCGCCTCCGCCGCCACCGCCGGGTCGTCCGCGCCACGGGCCACCTCGAACGCCTTCTGGGCAGCGTCCCAGCGCCGGGCCCCCGCGAGCAGCTGGCCACGCCGGAGCTCGAGCCCCGGAGACGCCGCGTCCTTGGGGAACTGGTGGAGGAAGCCGTCGATGGCCGCGAGGGCCCGCTCTCCCTGGCCCTGCGCCTCGAGCGCGCGCACGAGGATCAAGTTCGCCCGGACTGCGCGCGGATCGCCCGCGGGCACCTCGCGGAGGAATCCCTCGGCCGCGCTCTGAGCCTCACTGCTGTCCCCGGCGGCGAGCGCCGTCTCGGCGAGGCTGAACCAGGCGGACGCCCGCACGTCCTCCGGTGTGGAGCGGGCCAGGAGGTCGCGGTACGCCTGGCGGGCGATGTCGGGCCGCGTCCCGGCAGCCGCCGCGAGCTGGACCAGCGCGTCGGTGCTGTAGTCGCTCGCGGCGTGCTCCCGGGCCAGCCGCCGCGTCCACGCCTGCCCCTCGCCGAGGTCGTTCCGCTCCAGCGCGCCCACGGCGAGTCCGTAGAGCACCGCCGGGACCGCCGGGTGCTTCGGGAACCGGTCGACGAAGCTGGTCCCGCGCTCGCGGAAGGCGTCGCGGTCCCCGCGCTGCACCGAGACCAGGACGAGGCCGTACCAGGCCGACATCGCCACGTCCGCCGTGGCGAAGCGCGCACGCTGGAGGGCGTCCTCGGCCTCCGCGTGGCGCCCCAGGGCCAGCGCCGCCAGGCCGGCGCCAAGCCAGCTCGACGGCTCCTGCGGGGTCGCGCTGGCGGCGAGGCGGAACTGCCGCTCGGCCTGATCGTAGCGGCCCAGCTCGTACTGGGCGAGCCCGAGCGTCCGGCGCGCGATGCCCTGAATCCCGAGGTCCGCCGTCCGCGGCGCAAGGGGCTCGAGGGTCTGGACCGCGTCGGCCGGGGCCCCCGCGCGAAGGGCGAGGATGCCTCGGTTGAGGGTCACGGCATCGGCGTTGCGGAGTCCGGGGGGCGGCGTGGTGACGCCGCGCAGCGCACTGAGCGCCTCGCCCTCCCGTCCCTGCCGGAGCGCGACGTCGGCCATGGCGAGCAGCGCATGCGCCCGAATCTCGGGATCCGCCGCGGTCGCGACCTCGCTCCACTCGCGGAGGGCGGTTTCGGCGTCGCCGTCCAGGAGCAGAGCCCAGCCAAGGGCCAGGCGCGTCTGCGCCGACCGGGGCGAGTCCGGGTAGTCCCGCAGCGCGGTTCGCAGGACCGCCACCGCGCGGTTCGGGTCGTTCCCCCGCACGGCGCTCTCGGCCACCAGCAGCAGCACGCCTTCTCGCAGCTCGGGCAGAATCCCCACCCGCAGCAGCGACTCACCCTCGCGCCGCGCCGCGGCGGTGTCGTTCTCGCGCAGGCCCACGAGCCCGAGCCGATACGTCGCGCGCTGGGCGATGGCCTCGTCGCGCCCCTTGTCCCGGAGCTCCCGGTAGTGGTCCTTGGCCTCCAGGAGTCGGCCTTCCTGTTCCAGCGCCTCACCGAGGCGATACCGCACGTAGTCCTGGACCGGAGGCTGAAGCGGCAGGAGAAGGACCTCGCGGTAGATGTCGGTCGCTTCATCGTGCGCCCCCCGCGCCTTGGCGGCGTCCGCGATGAGGAGGAGGGCCGCCGGGACGATGGGGTCCCGCGCCGACTCGGCCTTCAGCTGGCGCGCCGCGCTCGCGGCCCGACCGGTGTCCTTGAGCGCGAGGTAGGCGCGGACGAGACCGGCGCGGATCTGCGCGCGCAGCTCGGGCCGCGGGCCAGCGGCGTCAGCCTCGAGAAAGCGCCGGACGGCCTCGTCTGGCGCATTGCGCTCGAGGGCGATCCAGCCCGCCTGGACAAGGGCGTCGCCGCGCAGGGGATGGTTGACGGGCACGGTGGCGATGAACCGGTTCAAGAGATCGAGGCCGCCCTCCAGGTTCCCCAGCCGGGCCTGCGCGACTCCGCGCCAGAACGGGATCTCACCAAGGACCGGCCCCGGCGCTCCGCTCTGGACGATCTCGTCCCAGAGGGCGTTGGCCTCGGCAGGCCGGCCCAGCAGCAACCGGGCGACTCCAAGCAGGTAGCGAGCCACGAGCGCGACCGGTTGAGGTGGCACCGCCTGGAGCGCGCGGTCCAAGGCGGCCTCCGCCTCCGCGGCATCCCCCCGCCGGAGCGCCAGGAGTCCGAGTCCCAGCTCGGCGTGCATCCCGAGCGGCGGCGGCGGGCCAAGCGGGAGGGCGGCGCGGTACTCGCGCTCGGCGCGAACCGCGGCGGGAGACGTGGCGCTGGTCGCCTCCATCAGCGCGAGCTCGCCGAGCCAGACATGCGCCGCCGCCGCCTGCGGCCCGCGCGGGTCGATGGCGATGCTCTCCTCGAAGGCCTCCCGGGCGTCGCGGTAGTTTCCGGCGTGCACGCGGGAGACGCCGCAGTCCGCCAGCGCCGTCGCGCGCCGGAACGCGGCGAACGTGCAGGCGAACCCGCCGGGATCCCCGGCCGGTGGGAGCGGCTTGCCGACCGTGGAGACGAAGCGGGGGGCAGGGGCACGCCCGAGATCGAGTGCGGGCGCCGGAAACGGCGCCGCCGGCGGTGGATCAAGCCGGGGACGCTCGACGCCGATCGGGACCGGGGAGACCACGATCGAGAGCGTCGGCGGCGGGAACTCGACGGGTCGCGGCGGCGCCGCCCCGGAAGGCCACGCCAGGAGGAGCGTGGCGACGACGGCGAGAGCTACTACCCCGCGCTCTCTCATCAGCCGCCTCCTGACTTCGCGGGGGCCTTGGGCTTGGGCTTGGGGCGCGGAGCTTCCCGGGGCGGCGGCGGCGCCGGGGCCTCGAGCACATCGAGACGCCCCTTGGCCCAGCGCGCCAGATCCGGATCCCGGTCGCTGTCAACGATCTCTCGGTAGGCCCGCTTCGCGCCCTCCTTGTCGGCGACGGCCTCCAGGGCCGCGGCGAGCCCCGCGAGGCCCTCGAAGTAGCGCTTGGAGGCGGGCGGCGCCTCCACGACGACGGCATGGTACGCCTGGGCCGCCTCGGAGTTCTTGCGGAGCCGCAACGCACTCTGCCCGACCAAGAGGAGGGCTTCGGAGCGCTCGTCACCCTTGAGGTCGGCGACGGACTGGGCGATCCGAAGCGCCGGCTCCCACTGCTTGCGCTGCTCGTGCAGTCGAGCGGTGGCGAGCCCGGATGGACCCGCGAGGGCATGCTGCGGGAAGTCACGCCTGAGCGTGGTCCAGGCCGCCTCCGCCTCCGCGAACCGATTCAGGCCTGCCGCCAGCTCGCCGATCCGGTAGAGCGCCTGCGGTGCGAGCGCGTGGGTCGGAGTGGCACGGGCGAGAGCCTGGTACTGCTCCAGCGCCTCCCGCGGCCGGCCCGCCTTGGCCTGGGCCTCGGCCACCAGGATTCGCGCCGTCGGCACCAGCTCGTTCCGCGGAGCTTGGGCGATGAACTGCTCGAGCGTGCGCACGCCCTCAGGGCGGCCGCTCTCGATCTGGGCCACGCCCAGGAGGTACCGCGTCTCGGCGAGGTAGGGACTTCCCGAATAGCGGCTCGCGAACGGTCCAAGGAGGGCGAGCGCGTCCTCCCAGCGCTTGGCCCGCACCAGCTCCCGCCCCGCGCTGTAGGCGGCCGTCGACGCGCGCGGGTGGTTCGGGTAGTCCCGGAGGAAATCCCGGAACGTGTCGACGGCACTGTCGGTGCGCCCCACTTCGAGCTCGGTCAAACCGCGCGCGTAGAGGGCCTCGGGCACGTACGGCGAGGAGGGCTTGAGCGCGAGGAACCGCGCGTAGCGATCCCGCGCCTCCTCCACCCGGCGCAAGCGGACGAGCGTCTCCCCCTGCCAGAAGATTGCCTCGCCCGGAGGGGCGACGGTCGGGGGGAACGTCTCGGCTGCGTCGAATTCGGCCAGCGCCTCGGCATACCGCTCCATCCAGAACGCCGCCTTGCCGCGCAGCAAGGCCGCGTCGCCGCGGCGCCGGTCTGTGGGCGCGACCTGGGCGAAGCGCCCGAGCTCGCGATACGCCGTCTCGTATAGCCCGTCCTCGAATGCCCCGGCGCCCACGAGCCAGAGGCGATCCGCCTCCGACTTGGCGGCGGCGTCGGCCGCGGCCGGGAGGGCCAGGACAGCGAGCCCGGCGAGGGCGACACGAACCACAGCGAACGCAGGGCACCGCCGTCGTCGCATAGGGCTACCCTACCAGAAATGCGGACGTTCTCCGAAGGCACCGGGCGACGGGCAGTATACTGCTTCCCGTGCGCCCGCTCTGCGCGTTCGACCTGGACCACACCCTCGTGCGCTCTCCGCTCGACCTCGTCCGGCTCAAGGCCGAGATCCGCGGCCTGGTCGCGGCCGAGGGCGTCCCGCTTCCCGAGGCCACCCGGGCGTGGACGATCGGCCAGCTCATCGGGGCGGCCACCGCGCACCGCGCGGCACTCGGCGAGGTGTGCTGGGCGCTCTGCACGACGCATGAGGAAGACGCCGTCGAAGAGGTCCGGGCGGAGCCGGGTGCCCACGAGGCGCTCACGGCACTCCGGATTGCCGGCTATCCCCTGGCGGTGTGGACCAACAACACCGGACCGGTCGCGCGCCGCGCTCTCGCGAGCTGCGGCCTCGACGGGTTCTTCAAGGTGCTGGTCACGCGCGACGAGGCGGCGCTCAAGCCCGACCCCTCGGGACTCCGGCTCCTCGAGGTGGCGTTCCCAGAGCGGCGCATCTGGGTGGTCGGCGACTCGTGGGTGGACGGTGCCGCAGCTCACGCGGGGGGCGCGGGCTTCATCGCCTACGGGGCCGATCCCGTCGAGCTCGCCCGCCGGGGGGTGGCGCCGCGCACGGTCCTGCGGGACCTGCGCCAGCTCCCCGAGTGGCTTCGAACGGCCCCCTGGTAGCGAACCGTCCGCGTCGGCCACGCGCCCGGGCGATCGCTTTGTCGCCCTGGTGGTCTGTGGCATCCTGGCGGTGGGCGAGACGGACGCGCGGCTCGTGCTCCGCTCGGCGGGCGGCCGCGCAGGGCTCCCGCCGGAGGACGACGGGGCCCGGGCGGTCAGGGGGCGGCTTGGAGCTGTTCGAGCAGGCGGCGCGCGAGAGCCGGCGCCAGGCGGCACCGCTCGCCGAGCGGATGCGCCCGCGAACTCTCGACGAGTTCATCGGCCAGACGCACTTGCTCGGAGGCGGGCGACTTCTCCGCGCCGCCATCGAGGCGGGCGATCTGCACTCGATGATCCTGTGGGGCCCGCCGGGCACCGGAAAGACGACGCTCGCTTATCTCCTCGCCTCGCACGCTCGGGCGCACTTCACGCCGTTCTCCGCCGTGCTCACGGGTGTCAAGGAGGTCCGCGGCCTCGTCGCCGAGGCGGAGGACCGGCTGGCTCTCCACGGCCAGCGCACGATCCTGTTCGTCGACGAGATCCACCGCTTCAACAAGGCGCAGCAGGACGCGTTCCTGCCCCACGTCGAGCGCGGCACCGTGACCCTGATCGGCGCGACCACCGAGAACCCGTCCTTCGAGGTGATCGCGGCCCTGCTGTCACGCTGCCGCGTCTACGTGCTCGAGCGCCTGACCGAGTCCGAGCTCGAGACGATCGTGCGCCGCGCGCTGGCCGACTCCGACCGCGGCCTGGGCGGCCTCGGCATCGAGGTCGACCCCGGTGCCGTGGAGGCGATCGTGGCGCTCTCGGAGGGCGACGCGCGCAACGCGCTCAACATCCTCGAGATCGCGGCGCGGCTTCTGACGGTGGGCCGGCGCGAGCGCGGGGCGGCCCGCCGCCTCACGCCCGAGTCGGTCCGCGAGGCGGCGCAGCGCAAGGCCCTCCTCTACGACAAGGCCGGCGAGGAACACTACAACCTGATCAGCGCGCTCCACAAGTCCGTCCGCGACTCGGACCCCGACGGGACCCTCTACTGGCTGGCTCGGATGATCGAGGCGGGCGAGGACCGGCTCTTCCTGGCCCGGCGGCTCGTGCGCATGGCGTCCGAGGACATCGGGCTGGCCGACCCCCAGGCGCTCCAGGTCGCGCTCGCCGCCAAGGACGCGTACGACTTCCTCGGGACGCCCGAGGGCGAGCTGGCCCTCGCGGAGGCGGCCGTCTACCTCGCCTGTGCCCCGAAGTCGAATGCGGTCTACACGGCCTTCGACCAGGCGCGCGCCGACGTCCACACAAGGCCCGCGGAGCCCGTCCCGCTCCACCTCCGCAACGCGCCCACCCGGCTCATGAACCAGCTGGGCTACGGGGCCGGCTACCAGTACGCGCATGACGCTCCGGACGCGGTGGTGGAGCAGGAGCACCTGCCGGCAGCCTTGCGCGGCCGCACGTACTATCACCCCGTGCCGCGCGGGTTCGAGCAAGAGCTCGGTGCCCGCCTCGAGCGCTGGCGCGCCGAGCTCGGGCGTCGCAAGGCAAAGGAGACCCCGTGACCGCTCGTGACGCATCGTCTCGTGATCCCCGCGGCGGCCGGAAGCGGCCCTCACGGGCGCCGAAGGCTCGCCGCGCGGAGGGCGCGAAACCGCCCGCCGACGATACGCCGCGAGCCGGCGCCCCGGCGGCACCCGGGCGGATCCGCGTCGGCGTGGTCTTCGGCGGACGCTCCGGCGAGCACGAGGTGTCGCTCGCGTCCGCGGCGTCGATTCTCGCAGCGATCGACTCCACCCGGTACGAGGTCGTCCCGATGGGGATCACCAAGGACGGCCACTGGCTCGTCGGGGGCGACCCGCTCCGGGCGCTGGCACGGGCGGCCGGGGTCACGCTGGCGCTGCCCGAGGCGGTGCCCGGCCATCCCGATGCCCGGTCCGCGCCGGGTCGAGCGCTCGCGCGGGTCGCCACTGCGGGCGGCCTGCCGGCCGGCCCGGCCGCCCGGCTCGACGTCGTGTTCCCGGTGCTGCACGGTCCGTACGGCGAGGACGGCACGCTCCAGGGGCTCCTCGAGCTCGCCGATGTCCCGTACGTCGGCGCCGGGGTCTGCGCGTCCGCGGTCGGGATGGACAAGGCCACCATGAAGGCGGTCTTCCGTGCACACGCGCTGCCCACCGTCCCGCACGTGGTCCTTCGCGACCACGAGTGGCGTAGCGATCCCGGCGCCTGGCGACGGCGCGTCGCCGCCGAGCTCGGCTACCCCTGCTTCGTGAAGCCCGCAAACCTGGGGTCGAGTGTCGGCATCAGCAAGATCGCGGCTGAGCGCGCCCTCGACGCCGGCGTGGAGGCCGCCTTCGCCCACGACCGGAAGATCCTCGTCGAGCGAGGCGTGAGCGGGCGTGAGATCGAGGTGAGCGTCCTCGGGAACGACGAGCCGGAGGCCTCCGTCCCCGGGGAAGTGCTGCCCGGCCGGGACTGGTACGACTACGAGGCCAAGTACACGGACGGGATCGCGAAGCTCCTCATCCCGGCCCCTCTGCCCCCGACCCTCACCGCGGAGTTCCGTCGGCTGGCGGTCGAGGCGTTCCGCGCGATCGACGCCGTGGGGCTTGCGCGCGTCGACTTCTTCCTCGACACCGACGAGCGGATCTGGGTCAACGAGATCAACACGATCCCGGGGTTCACGCGCTTCTCGGCCTACCCGCGCCTCTGGGAGGCGACTGGCCTCTCGTACCGCGCCCTCGTCGACCGCCTGATCGCGCTCGCCCTCGAGCGCCATGCCGGGAAGCGGCGGCATGCCTCCCCGGCGCCACCCGGGCCCGAGCCGGGTGGGGGCGCCTAGCACTCCCGGCCGGGACGGCGGGGCTCGGCCCGCGTCGCGGCCCTTGACGGTGGTCCTTGCCGGCGGGGGGACCGGAGGCCACACGGCGGCGGGTCTCGCGCTGGCCCGGGCACTCCGGGCTCGACTCGGCGAGGACCTACGCCTGGCCTGGATCGGGAGCCAGACGGGAATCGAGGCCCAGTGGGTGCCGGCGGCTGGCATCCCGTATGACGCGATCCCGACGGGCAAGCTCCGCCGCCAGCTCGCGTGGCGCAACGTGACCGACCTCACGATCCGGGTGCCGGCAGGTTTCGCCCGGGCGCTCGCGCTCCTCGGCCGCCTCGAGCCCGATGTCGTCGTCGCCACCGGCGGGTTCGTCGCAGTCCCGACCGCCGTGGCCGCGGCCGCGCGACGCCGCCCGCTCCTGGTCCACGAGCAGGTCGTGGTGCCCGGGCTCGCAAACCGGTTCATCGGCCGTCTCGCGGACCGGGTCGCCGTCACCTTCGCAGCGTCGGCGTCCGCGTTCCCGCCGGGCAAGGTCGTGGTCACCGGCAACCCGATCCGCCCCGAGCTCCTCTCGGGCCGACGGGAACGGGCATTCGAGCGCTTCGGCCTCGACGCGGCGGCGCCGCTGACGTACGTGACGGGCGGCGCGCTCGGCGCCCATCGCGTCAACCGGGTCGTCGGGGCGGCGCTCCCCCTCCTGCTCGCGCTGACCCAGCTCGTCCACCAGTGCGGCGACAACGTGTACGGAGACCTCGCGTGGCTCCGGGGCGAGGCCGAGCGCCTCCCGGCCGCGCTCGGGGCGCGCTACCGGGTGCTGGCTCTCGTCGGCGATGAGCTGGGCGATCTCTATGCCGCGGCGAGCCTCGTGGTGGGGCGCGCCGGCGCCGGCACCGTCGCCGAGCTTGCCGCCCTGGGTCTGCCGGCGATCCTCGTCCCCCTGCCCGGGGCGCGGGGCGACGAGCAGACGGCGAACGCGCGCGTGCTGGCCGACGCCGGCGCCGCGGTGCTCCTGCCGGAGCGCGAGCTCACTCCCGAGAGCCTCGTCGGCGAGGTCCGGGCGCTCCTGGCCGAGCCAGTCCGCCTTCGGGCGATGTCCGAGCGCGCACGCCGCCTCGCGACCCCCGACGCCGCCGGGCGCCTCGTCGATCTCGTCCTCGCCCTGGCTCGATCCCGCTGACCGCGCGCACCGTGCGGCCGGCCCCTTGCGGCCACCCCGTGCCCCGCGCGAGACTGGGCCGCATGGCTGCATCCCACCCGTTGCGGCTCATTCCGGGTCCGGGCAGACTAGCGAGATCACCCGCATGACCCCCGAGACACGCTACGCGCGGAGCGGCGACGTCAACATCGCCTACCAGGTCGTGGGCGACGCGCCGCGGGACCTCGTCCTGGTACCGGGGTGGGTCTCCAACGTCGAGGTCTTCTGGGACGACCCGGGGGTCGCCCGGTTCCTCGAGCGGCTCGCCTCCTTCACGCGGCTCATCCTGTTCGACAAGCGCGGCACAGGCCTCTCCGACCGCGTGGCCGACCTCCCGACGCTCGAGACCCGCATGGATGACGTCCGCGCCGTGATGGACGCCGTGGGCTCCGAGCGGGCGGCGCTCTACGGTTACTCGGAGGGTGGCGTCATGTGCGCGCTCTTCGCCGCCACGTATCCGCTCAGGACCACGGCGCTCGTCATGCATGGCAGCTATGCGCGCCTCCGGCACGGCCCCGACTACCCCCTGGGACGCACTCCCGAGGCGCATCAGGCGTGGCTCGAGGACTGTCAACGCGGCTGGGGCGGCCCGGTTGGGCTCGATCTCCGCGCGCCGAGCCTTGCCGGTAACGATGCCGCCCGGCAGTGGTGGGCGCGATTCCTCCGACTCAGCGCGAGCCCTGCCGCCGCCATCGCCCTGATTCGGATGAACTACGAAATCGACATTCGCCACGTGCTGCCTGCGATCCGGGTGCCGACACTGCTCCTGCACAGCGTCGGCGACCGCGCGATCGACGTGAACACCGGCCGGTACCTCGCGGCTCACATCGCCGGGGCGAAGTACGTCGAGCTGGCCGGAAGCGACCACGTGCCCTGGGGCGAGGATGCGGACGCGATCCTCGACGAGATCGAGGAGTTCCTGACCGGTGTCCGCCACGGCCCCGAGCCGGATCGCGTCCTGGCCACCGTCCTCTTCACCGACATCGTCGGTGCCACCGAGCGGGCCGCCTCCTTGGGCGACCGCCGCTGGCGCGACGTCCTCGAACAGCACCACGCCGTTGTGCGCCGTGAGCTCGGGCGCTTCCGCGGCCGCGAGGTCGACACGGCAGGCGACGGGTTCCTGGCCACGTTCGACGGGCCCGCGCGCGGGATCCGCTGCGCCCGCGCGTTGAGCGACGGCGTCCGGACGCTCGGGCTCGCAGTGCGCGCCGGCCTGCACACGGGGGAGTGCGAGGTCATGGGCGACAAGCTCGGCGGCCTGGCCGTTCACATCGGTTCCCGCGTGGCGGCCGCCGCGGGCCCCGGCGAGGTGCTCGTGTCCAGCACCGTCAAGGACCTCGTCGCGGGCTCCGGCCTCCGCTTCCAGGACCGTGGTCTCCAGCCCCTCAAGGGCGTGCCGGGCGAGTGGCGCCTCTACGCACTCGAGCCGGAAGGCCGGCGCGAGTGAAGCGCCTCTGCGTGTTCTGCGGGTCCGCGGCCGGCCACCGGACGGCATATGCCGCCGCGGCACGAGCGCTGGCCGGGGCGATGCTCGAGCGCGGCATTGGCCTCGTCTACGGCGGCGGATCGGTCGGGCTGATGGGGATACTCGCAAATGCGGTCCTCGGCGAGGGCGGGGAGGTGATCGGCGTGCTGCCGCGGGGTCTCGCGCGTAAGGAGCTCGCTCACGCCGGGCTCTCGGAGCTACACGTGGTGGGCTCGATGCACGAGCGCAAGGCCCTGATGGCGGAGCTGGCGGACGGCTTCGTCGCCCTGCCGGGCGGCCTCGGCACCCTCGAGGAGATCCTCGAGATCCTCACGTGGGCCCAGCTCGGCATCCATCGGAAGCCGGTGGGCCTGGTGGACGTCGAGGGCTACTGGGCGGGGCTCCTCGGCCTCCTCCGGCACGCCGTGGAGGAGGGTTTCGTCCGGCCCGAGTACGCGGCGCTCCTGCTGGTCGAGCCCGCACCCGCGGCGCTCCTTCGCCGCATGGCCGCGTGGCGCCCGCCGGTGACGCCGCCCGTGTGGCTGGACGCCTCCCAGATCTGAGCGCGCGTGAGCCAGCGTTCCGCGATCGACCCCGCTATCAGATCGTCCTGGTCGCCTTCGCGAGCTACCTTGCGTGGTTCTGGCTGCTCACCCGGTACCCGGCCTCGCACCTGCACGCGTTCACGTTCTGGACGCCGCTCTTCGGGCTCCTCGGTAACTGGCTGCTGCTGGGCGACCCGGTGACGCCAGCGCTCATGGTGGCGATGGGCCTCGTGACCTTGGGAATCTACCTCGTGAACCGGCAGCCCGGCCGCGCCGGCGGGCCCGGGTGGGTGGCGGCGCCCGCTAAAGCCGGGGCGGGCGGCCTCGGAGGTCGTATCGAAGGGGACACCCCTCGCACCGCGGCCGGGGCCGGCAGTGCTCCTTGCCGACCCGGACCAGGAGCGCGTGAAACTCGTTGAACAGCGCGGGATCGTGTGGCAAGTGGGTCATCAGGAGCGTCTGGACGGTCGCGTAGTCCGCATCCGTCGCCGTCAGGCGGTGCCGCGCGAGGATCCGGCGCGTGTAGGCGTCGACCACGAAGATCGGCCGGCCGGCGGCGTAGAGCGCGATGGCGTCAGCCGTCTCCAGCCCGATGCCCGGGATCCCGCGAAGCTCGGCGCGCAGGGCCGGCAGCGGCCGGGCGAGGAGCCGAGCGAGGCGGCCGGCGTGGTGCCGCCGGAGGTGTCGCGCGAACGCGCGGAGCCGCCGCCCCTTCACCCGAAAGGCGCCGGAGGGGCGCAGGAGGGCGGCAAGCCGGGCCGGGGGCAGGGTGAGGATGGCCTGGAGATCGAGCGTCCCGGCCGCGCGCAGCCGGGTGATGGCCCGCTCGGCGTTGCGCCAGGCGGCGTTCTGCGTGAGGATCGCCCCGACCACGACCTCGGAGCGGGAGCGGGCGGGCCACCAGCGCTGGGGCCCGTACCGCCGGTGGAGTCGATCGTAGAGCCGGAGCAGACGGCGACGACGCGGGTCGGGCCGCGGCAGGAGAGGCGGCGGCGCCAGCATGGGGAACTCATTATAAGGAGCCGGCACGGCGCCGTGCGCGCGCTCGCGCGGGGGTGCATCCTGGGCGGCCTCCTGATGGCCCAGACCGCCGCGGCCCAGCCGGCCGCCGTGACCGTGGCTGTGGGCGGGCCTCCGGAGGAGCTCGCGTACCTGCCGGTCCACGCGGCGGCGGCTCTCGGGACGTTCGAGGCCGAGGGCATCCAGGTCACCCTGAAGCGGGCAAAGCACCCGACGGGGGCGGTATCGGATCTCCGCGACCGGAAGGCCGGGATCGCCGTGACGACCCTCGACGAGGCCATCCGGGGTGCGTGGATGCGGAAGCTCCCGGTCCAAGTGCTCGCCGCGCACGTGCGAGCGCCGGCGGTGGCGCTGCTGGTCAGCCCCGCCGCGCGGGACGCCGTGCGTCGCATCGAGGATCTCCGGGGCAAGGCGGTCGGGATTTCCGGCCCCGGGAGCACGGCCCACCTCCTGCTCACCACCCTCCTGCGCGGCGCACGCGTCCAGCACTGGGAGGTCGACATGCGGAGCGTGGGAACCTCGGCCCTGCTGGCGCAGCTCGGCGCCGGGGACCTGGCGGCCGCCATGGTCGACGAGCCCTGGACGAGTCGACTCCTCGATGCGGGGCAAGGGACGATCCTCCTCGATCTCCGCCAGCCTGCCGAGGTCGAGCGCGTCCTCCGCGGACCCTTCTACGAGGTCGTCAGCGTGGCAGTGTCGCCCCCGAAAGACGGCGAGAAGGCGGCGAAGTCCAAGACGGACGCCGCGAAGAAGGCCGCTCCGCCCCCCCTCGAGCCGCCTCCCGAGCCAGTCCTCGGCGCCTACGCGCGAGCAGTGGCACGGGCGCAGGTCTGGCTCGCGACGGCGTCGCCTCAAGCCGTCGCCGAGCGCCTGCCTGCTGCGCTCGTCGGCGACCGCGCCAGGTTCGCGGCGCGGCTGGGCGCGGCGCAGGCAGCCTACGCGGGGAGCGGCGAGCCGACGGCGGCGGGGCTCGAGGCGACCATTCGCGTGCTGCGTGGCGGGGCCAGCCCTTGGCCCGTCACGCTCAAGATCGACGCGGACGACCTCGCGCCGCCGGCAAGCGTCGAGGAGGCTCGCCGGAAGCTCGGCGCGACGCCCCCGGCCCCCTAGCGAGCCCGGCGCGGCCCTGAGAGCCCGCTCGCGTCGGCTCACTCAGGGATCGGCCGGCGAAAGGCCGAACATCCGGAGGAGACGGGCGGTCGTCTCGAGCGGCAGGCCCACGACGTTCTCGAAGCAGCCCTCAACTCGCGCCACGAGCTGCCCGCCGACGCCCTGCACGGCGTAGGCGCCGGCCTTGTCGTCCGGCTCCCCCGTGGCCACGTAGGCGTCGATCTCGGGATCCCCGTATGGCCGCATCAGGACTCGGCTGGTGACGGTCTCCGTCGCCTCGCGCCCGCCCGGAACCTCGATCAGCGCGACCGCGGTGACGACCTCGTGACTCCGGCCCCGGAGCGCCCGGAGCATGGCGCGCGCCTCGTCCCGCGAGCCCGGCTTGCCGAGCGGGTGCCCGTCGAGGACGACCAGCGTGTCGGCGCCCAGGATCAGGACCGGGCCATCGCCCGCGGCCCGGACTTGGTCGGCGATGTCGCGCGCCTTCGCCCGAGCGAGGGCGGTGGCGAGCGCCGGGGCGGCGACCTCTCGTGCCAGCACCTCGTCGATCCCGCTGGGTCGCACCTGGAAGGTGAGCCCGAGGCGCGAGAGTAGCTCGCGCCGGCGAGGAGAGGCCGACGCCAGGATCAGGCGCACGCGAGAGCGGCGGCGCGAGCGGCCCGCTGACGGCGCGGCTCGTGCCGAGCTCGCCCTACGTGACGATGAGCGGGTCGGCGTCCGTGATGATGCGGGAGCAGTCGGCGATCACCTTCCGCAGGAATACCGGCAGGCTCAGCATGTGCTGGTGCGCGAGCCCGTCATAGAAGCGCATCGGGCCGACCCCCCGTTCGGCCAGCCGGCGATCGACATTGGCCGGCGCCAGCGTCTCAGGGTCATCCTGCTTGCCCGCCACCGCGAAGCCCCAGGGCGTCCCGAAGCAGGGGATGAAGGACTGGTAGGCCCGGACGAAGGGAAAGACGGCCTGGAGCGTCCGGTTCATGGCCGCGTAGAAGTCGAGCTCGCCGAGCTTGGTCATGCCGGCCTGGAGCGCCAGCGTGCCATGGGGCGTCAGGCGATCGCTCAGGAGCTGGTAGAACTCCCGCGTGAACAGGAGACACGCGGGACCGGCCTCCAGCGGCTCCGTGAGGTCGACGATGGCCACGTCGAACCGCTCCTGGGTCCCTGCGAGCCAGCCGCGCGCGTCCTCGTGCCGGAGCTCCGTCCGCGGGTCGTCGAAGGCGCCCCGGTGCATCTCGGGCAGGTGGGTCCGGCACGCCTCGACGACCTCGCGGTCGATGTCCACCATGACCGCGCGCCGGATCGACGGGTAGCGCAGGATCTCGCGGAGCGTCGCCCCCTCGCCACCCCCGATGACCAGCGCGCTCTCCGGCTGCGGGTGGAGGACCATCGCCGGGTGGACGAGGGTCTCGTGGTAGATGAAGTCGTCGGCGACGCTCGACTGGATGCGTCCGTCGAGCACGAGGCACTTGCCGTAGCTCGCCGTCTCGAGGATCTCCATCTGCTGGAACTCGGTCCGGAGAGCGAAGACCGTCCGGACGATCGCGTGCGCGTGCCCCTCGACGGCGGTCGTGGTCTCAAAAAACCATTTGTAGGGATTCGGCGGCGGCATGCGCGGCGACGCCCTCCTTGGCCTTGCTCGGGAGGCCGGCCGTCCCCAGGAAGACCCCGCGCTTCACCTCCACGCAGGACGCCCTGCTGGCCCCGAACTGCTCGACAAGGTAGTTGGCGGCCTCCGCCGGCTTGAGCGTCTCTCCGCACGAGAAGATGTCCACGGCGGCGTACCGGTACTCGGGCCACGTGTGGATCGAGAGGTGGGACTCGGCGATCACCACCACGCCGGAGATCCCGAACGGGTTGAACTCGTGAAAAACGACGTCGATGACGGTCGCCTCCGCTCGCTTCGCAGCCTCCACCATCGCGGTTTTCACGGACTCAAGACTGTTGAGGACCTCGGAGCTGCAGTCGTACAGCTCGAGCAGCAGGTGACGACCCAGGCTCTCCAATTATCGACCCCCTCTCCTTGCCCGCGACGGGCGTCGATCATCGAACTGCGACGCGGACTCCTTGGCGTCGCGCTCGCTGTCGCCGCGGCATCTGCTTCGCCGACGCGACACGGGGCGAAAGTCGGCTGAATTATAGAGCACGAAAGAAGCAGCGCAAGGAAAAAATGCTTGCGTTTTACTTTCACGGCAGTGATGATGACGACCGGCCGCGGGCGAAGCGACGCTCGGGCGCGCGGCGCGAGTGAACGAGCACGACGCTGCGCGAAGGGAGTGGCGATGTTCTGGAAGCAGGTGACCAAGGCGGCGGTGACGGCCGGCACGGCCGAGGGCGGGACGCCGTTGAACGCGTTCGACAACGCGCTCCTCACCGCCGGCATCGGCAACGTGAACCTCATCAAGGTCTCCAGCATCGTGCCGCCGGAGGTTGACATCGTCGAGCTGCCCCGGATCAAGCCGGGAGCCTTGGTCCCGACCGCCTACGCGGCGATCACCAGCGCGACGCCCGGCCAGATCATCGCCGCGGCAGTCGGCTACGCCCTGCCCGTGGACCGCACAAAGCCCGGTGTCATCATGGAGTTCCACGACGTCACCGACCGCGGGACGGCCGAGGAGGCCACCCGCGGAATGCTGGCCGAGGCCTTCCGCGTCCGCGGCGAGACCATCCGGGACATGAAGGTCGTCTCCGTGGACCACCGGGTCGAGCGGGCGGGCTGCGCCCTCGCCGCCGTCGCGCTCCTCTCGGAGGACGACCTCCTGTAGGCGCCGACCGGCGCCGCGCGGCCGGGGCCGCGGGAGCCGGGGAGCGCCGCCACTGACCATGCCGCTCACGCCCGTGCGCCCGCGTTTCCTGTCCGCCCGTCCAGACACCGCCGGGGCGGACATCGTTCTCTACGGAGTCCCGTTCGAGGGGCGGGTCAACCAGCGCAAGGGAGCGTTTCAGGGACCCGCGGAGATCCGGCGCGCCTCGGATCTGATCGAGACGTACGTCCCCCATCTCGGGGCGGACCTGGCTAGCCTGGCGCTGGCGGACGCGGGCGACGTGCCGGTGCCGGACCTCTCGCCGCGCGAGGCGCTCCAGGCGGCGGCCGGGGAGCTCCGGCAGGCTCTCGCGTCCGCCCAGCGCTGGGTCTTTCTCGGAGGCGACCACACCACGACGGCGTCCGTCGTCGAGGTGGCGCTCGAGCACCACCCGGACCTCCGCGTTGTCCAGTTCGACGCCCACCCGGATCTCCGCGGGGAGTACCTGGGCGAGTCGTGGAACTACGCCTCGGCGATGACGCGGGTGCTCGACCACCTGGGTCCGGACCGCCTGTACCAGATCGGTCTTCGCACCGGCGACCGTGAGGAATGGGAGCCGCCGCGCGGGACGCACATCTTCCCCGGGTGGGCAGGCCCCGCCGCGGAGGCCGCCCGGTCGGTCGCCGGGGAGCTGACCGGCCAGCCGCTCTACGTGACGATCGACATCGACGTCCTCGATCCGTCGATCGCGCCCGGGACAGGCGCGCCCGAGCCCGGCGGCATCACGGTGCCGGACCTCCTCGCCGCACTCCGGCACCTCGGCGCCGCCCGCGTGATCGGCTTCGATCTGGTTGAGGTCTCGCCGCGCTGGGACCCGTCGGGACGCACGGCGATCACGGCCGCCGCGATCGTCCGGGACGCGATCCTGACGTGGTGGGCCCCGCGGTGACGACCGCCGCGCGGGCGCGCCGCCGGGCGCCCTACGCCGCGCCGCTCTACTACCACATCGCGTTCGAGCTGAACCGGAAAGCGGAGACCGACTTTCTCGCCGCCTGCTTCGAGAAGTACGGGCGGCGACCCATCCGCCGGGTCGTGGACGTGGCGTGTGGCACCGGTCACCACACCCTCAGGCTGGCCCGACGCGGCTATCGCATGACGGCGCTCGACCTCTCGGCCCCGTCGATCGCGTTCCTCCGAACGGAGGCGGCCCGGCTGGGGCTCGGCGTGGCGGCCATGGTCGGCGACATGACCGACTTTCGCTTGCCGGATCCCGTGGACGCGGCGATCTGCATGCAGGACTCCCAGGGGCACCTGCTCGAAACGGACGCCTTGCTCGCCCACCTCCGCGCGGTCCGGCGGAACGTCCGCCGGGGCGGTGTCTTCGTGTTCGACCGGATGGTGCCGAACGGCTGGCGGCCGGGCGCTCGCTGGACCTGGACGCGGCGACGGCACGGGATCACGGTTCGCACGGCCTTCCAGACGCTGCTCGATTACGACGTGGCGCGCCAGGTCTGCCAGGAGACCATGCGATTCGACATCAGCGAGCGAGGGCGTCACCGCGTCGTGGTCCAGCGGCACCTGACCCGGATCGTCTTCCCGCAGGAGCTGCGTGCCCTCGTCCAGTGCGCCGGGGGCTGGGAGCTGTGCGGGTGGTTCTCGAACTTCAGCCTCGGACGCCCCCTCGAGAAGAGCGCCGCCGCGCTGGTGATGGTCACGGTCCTCCGAGCGCGCTAGCCGCCCTCCGGGCAATCCCTCGGCGTGTTGCGCGGGGTGTCCGGAGGTGAAACCCTGGCTCCGTGACGCGGCTCGTCCTTCGTCGGGAGCGCGAGGCGCGGATCCGCGGGGGCCATCCCTGGGTCTACCGGGCCGACGTCACCCGGCTGGACGGCGTCTGGCGGGAGGACGAGGCGGTGACCGTCTGCGCCGCGGACGGCCGCGTCCTCGGGCGTGGCTTCTACAACCCGCGCCCCCGGATCGTGTGCCGCCTGCTGACGCGCCACGACGAGCCCGTCGACGACACTCTCTTCCGGCGGCGCATCGAGACGGCCTGGGCTTTTCGCGGGACGCTCGCCCTTGACGGCGACGCGGGGCGCGTCCTGTTCGGCGAGGGCGACGCGCTGCCGGGTCTCATCGTGGACCGCTACGGCGACGTTCTGGTCCTCCAGGCGCTGACGCGCGGGATCGCGTACAACGCGGGCCGGCTCGCCGAGCTCGCGGCCGAGGTTGTCGGCGCGCGTGCGGTCTACCGGCGGGGCGACCCCACCGCCGCCGCGATCGAAGGATTCGAGGACCGGAGCGGCTGGCTCGTGGGGACCGCGGCGCCGGAGGTCGAGATCCGCGAGGGGCCGTGCCGCTTCCGGGTCGACATCCCGGGCGGCCAGAAGACGGGCTTCTACCTCGACCAGCGGGACAACCGCGCCGCGGTCGGCAGCCGCGCGGCGGGCCGGGCGGTGCTGGACGTCTTCGCCTACACCGGAGCCTTCGCCGCCTGGACGCTCCGGAGCGGCGCGGCGTCCGTGGTCGCGCTCGACAGCTCCGGCGCCGCCTGCGCGAGGGCTGCCGAGCACCTCGCGGCGAACGCCCCGCCCGCGGGCGTCTCCCAGTACGAGGTGATCGAGGCCAACGCGTTCGACACTCTCCGCGCCTTCGAGCGCGACGGCCGCCGCTTCGACCTCATCGTCCTCGACCCCCCGCCCTTCACCCGCCGACGGACGGCCCTCGACGCGGCGCTGCGGGGCTACAAGGAGATCAACCTGCGGGCGCTCCGTTGCCTCCGGGCGGGCGGCCTGCTCGCCACCTTCTCCTGCTCCCACCACGTGAGCGCCGCCCTGTTCGAGGAGGTCTGCCGGGCGGCGGCCGAGGACTCGGGGCGCCTGGTCCGCCTCGCCGCCCACTTCGGGCAGGCGCGGGATCACCCGGTGCTCCTGACCGTGCCCGAGACGCGCTACCTCACGGGCCTCTTCCTGGAAGTCCTGGAATAGGCGTCCGGCGCCCCTCAGGAGATCGTCGAGCGCCGCGCCCGGGCTCGATACAGCCAGAGGACCCCGCCCGCGACGAGGCCCGCCGCCAGGATCCCGAAGGCGACCGCGTTGTAGCCGACGAGCACCTGCTTCGCCCAGCCCAGATGCGTGCCCGCGAAGACGCCGAGCCCGACGACGAGCACGTTCCAGACGACGACCGAGAGACCCGCCCACCAGAGGACCTTCCACGCCGAGAACCGAGCCAGGCCGGCGGCCGGCATGACCAGCGCGCGGATCCCGGGGAAGAAGCGCGAGACTGCCACGGCCGGCACCCCGTAGCGCACGAACCAGCGTTCCAGCCGCGCCTGCCGGTCCGCCCGAAACACCCGTCGGAGCGGCCCTCCGAGGAGCGCCGGACCCCAGCGCCGGGCCAGCCAGAATGCCGTCATCACGCCCGCCAGGGTGCCCGCGATCGCGACGGCGAGGACGATTCCCTGCTCGAGTTGCCCCCGCCCGGCGAGGAAGCCGGCGTAGACGGCAATGAGGTCCGTGGGCCACGGCGGAAAGAAGCTCTCCAGGATGCAGCTGAGGAAGACGATGGTGTAGATCACGAGGGGAGGGATGCCCGGGTTGAGCACGAACTCGGCCAGCCGGTCGAGGCTCATGACGGGGCGACCGACTACGCGCCGGGCGAGGTGGTCCCGTCCCGCTCGACGGCGAACGAGCGGGTCAGGACGCGTAAGACGGGCACGATCCGCGGCGCAGCGCAGCCGGCGACGAGCAGCACGGCGAACCCGACGACAGCGCGGAGGCGGGACACCGGGGTGCTCCGCGGTCGCCTCACGGTCCCTCAGGCGCCCGTGCCGCGCGCCACCAGATCGTAGACGCCCGCAAGGGCGTGGTCGAGCTCGGCGGGGTTCTTCCCGCCCGCCTGGGCCAGGTCGGGTCGGCCACCGCCCCCGCCACCGACGGCCTTCGCGACTTCCTGGACAAGCTTCCCGGCGTGCACCCGCCGGGTGAGGTCCTTCGACACGGCGCTCACCAGGGTCACCTTCCCGTCGGTGACGGCGCCCAGCAGGATCACCCCCGCGCCCAGGCGCTCACGCACCGAATCGACGACGGCGCGCAGGCCGTCGGCATCGAGCCCGTCGAGCCGCGCGACCACGACGGGGATGCCGTCCACGGGACGCGCGCCGGCCACCAAGTCCTGGGCGCGGCTCCTCGCGAGCCGCCCCTCGAGCTCCGCGAGCTGGCGCTCGAGGCCCTTCTGGTCGTCGAGGAGCTTCTGCAACCGGCGTGGCAGCTCGAGCGGCGGGATCCGGAGTAGATCGGCCGCCTGGCGAAGCGCCTGCTCCTCCTGTCCGACGTGCAGAAGCGCCGCGCCCCCGGTGACCGCCTCGAGGCGGCGGACGCCGGATGCGACGGCGCCCTCGGTCGTGACCTTGAACAGCCCGATCTGACCGGTGGCGTCGAGGTGCGTCCCGCCGCACAGCTCGGTGGAGAAGTCACCGATGCGGATGACGCGGACGTGGTCGCCGTACTTCTCCCCGAAAAGCGCCAGCGCGCCCATCCGGAGGGCCGCGTCGAGGTCGGTCCAGAACGGGTCGACCGTGATGTTCTCCCGCACCGCCTCGTTGACCAGATCCTCCACCCGATCGAGATCGCGGTCCTTGACCGGACGCGCGTGGGTGAAGTCGAACCTCAGCCGGTCGGGCGCCACGAGAGAACCGGCCTGGGTCACGTGGGTCCCCAGGACCTTGCGGAGCGCCGCGTGGAGCAGGTGCGTGCCCGTGTGGTGGAGCCGGAGCCCCAGGCGGCGGGGCGACTCGACCGAAACCGCCACCTCCTCGCCCTCGCGGACGCCGCCCTCGGTCACGCGCATCCGGTGCGCGATCAGCCCTCCGCTCCGGTACTGCGTGTCCTGGATCTCGCCGCGGCCGTGGCGGCCGGTCAGGACACCCGTGTCACCGATCTGACCGCCCGACTCCGCGTAGAACGGGGTGCGGTCGAGGACCACCTCGACCTCGTCCCCTGCCACCGCCTCGCGCCGGCGCCGGCCACCCTCGACCATGGCGAGGATGCGGGCGGGCGCGGTCAGCGTCTCGTAGCCGAGGAACTCGGGCCGCGGCAGCTCCGCGGAGAGCGCCTGGTAGACGGAGGCCCCGTCGCCGTCCTCGCGCGCGCCGCCAGTCCCAAACGTCGCGCTCGCGCGCGCCCGGTCGCGCTGCGCCTCCATCTCCTGGTCGTACTCGGCCTGGGTCTCCGGCGTCAGCGCGAAGCCGTGCTCCTTCAGCACCTCCTCGGCCAGGTCGGTCGGAAACCCGTAAGTGTCGTAGAGCGTGAAGAGCACCTTGCCCGGGACCCGCCGCTTGCCGTCCGCGGTTCCCGGCCAGCTCTTCGCTCGCTGCTCCTCGTCGGCAATGCGCTCCAGCCCGCGGTCCAGCGTCTCCGCGAAGCGCTCTTCCTCGAGCCGCGTCAGCTCCGCCACACGCGGCTGCTGCTCGACGAGCTGGGGGTACACCCCGCCCATCAGCTCCGTGACCGTGCCCGTGACCTGCCAGAGGAACGGCTCGACCAGACCGAGGAGCCGCCCGTGGCGCATCGCCCGGCGCATGATCCTCCGGAGGACGTAGCCCCGCCACTCGTTCGAGGGCGAGACCTGGTCAGCGAGCAGGAACGCGGTCGCCCGCGCGTGGTCGGCGATGACGCGCATGGCCACGTCGTCCGCCTCGCGGGCCCCGTAGGCCTTGCCGGACCGGCGCTCGACGTCGGCGATGATCGGCCGGAGCAGGTCAGTGTCGAAGTTCGAGCCCTTCCCCTGGACGACGGCGGCGATCCGCTCGAGGCCCATCCCCGTGTCGATCGACGGCTTGGGGAGCGGCACGAGCCGGCCGGAGGCGTCGCGGTCGAACTGCATGAACACCAGGTTCCAGACTTCCAGCCATCGGTCGCACTCGCACGCGGGCCCCAGGCACCGCCGCCCCGCCGCTTCCTCGGCGCACGGGAGGTGGTCGCCCTGGTGGAAGTGGACCTCAGAGCAGGGCCCGCAGGGCCCGGTGTCGCCCATCGCCCAGAAGTTGTCCTTCTCGCCGAGGCGGAGGATCCGGCCCTGGTGGACGTGCGCCTTCCAGAGCTCGAACGCCTCGTCGTCCTCGGTGAAGACCGTGGCACAGAGCCGCGCGGGCGGGAGCCGGAGGTCGCGGGTCAGGAACTCCCACGCATAGGCGATCGCCTCGGTCTTGAAGTAGGCGCCGAACGAGAAGTTCCCGAGCATCTCGAAGAACGTGTGGTGGCGGGCCGTGTACCCGACGTTCTCCAGGTCGTTGTGCTTCCCGCCCGCCCGCACGCACTTCTGGCACGTCGCGGCCCGCACGTAGTCCCGGCGCTCCTCCCCCAGGAAGACCGCCTTGAACTGCACCATGCCGGCGTTCGTGAAGAGGAGCGTCGGGTCGTTGGTCGGAACGAGGGGGACGAGCGGACGCTCGTGTGACCGTGACGCTCGAAGTAGCGGAGAAACGTGTCCCTGAGCTCGTGTCCGGTCATCGGACCCTCATGATACCATCGGCCACCCGGCGGCCCCGGAGCCCGCGCCCCGTTCCCGCATGCGCGTTTCGGTCCCACATGCGCGTCCCGCCGCTCCGGAGGCCGCGGGCAAGGGAGGTTCCTCTGTGAGTGACCTCGGCAACTTCCTCCGACGCTTCCGGGTCACCGACGGCCGGCGTTTCCGCCTGTCGTCGGTCGACCCCGGGGAGACCCGGGGCTTCACCTCGAAGCGCCGCGCACGCCAGCGCTTCGCGCGGGACATCGAGATCCTCCGGGACCTGCAGGAGAAGCTCTACGCCCAGGACCGGTGGGCGCTCCTGCTGATCTTCCAGGGGATGGACGCCGCCGGCAAGGACAGCACGATCAAGCATGTCATGTCAGGCGTGAACCCTCAGGGGTCCCAAGTCTTCTCGTTCAAGCCGCCCTCCAGCGAGGAGCTCGACCACGATTTCCTGTGGCGCGCCACGAATCGGCTCCCCGAGCGCGGTCGGATCGGCATCTTCAACCGCTCCTACTACGAGGAAGTCCTGGTCGTGCGGGTCCATCCCGAGCTCCTCGCCCGGGAGCGCCTGCCGGCCAGCCTGGTCACCCCCGACATCTGGCGGGAGCGCTTCGAGGACATCAACGCCTTCGAGCGCTACCTGGGCCGGAACGGCGTGGTCGTGCGGAAGTTCTTCCTCCATGTCTCGCGGGAGGAGCAGCGACAGCGCTTCCTCGAGCGGCTCGAGGAGCCCGAGAAGCACTGGAAATTCTCGCTCACCGACGTCGAGGAGCGGCGCCGCTGGGACGAGTACATGGCGGCGTACGAGAACATGATCCGGCACACAAGCACCCCGCGCGCCCCGTGGCACGTCGTGCCCGCCGACCACAAGTGGTTCACTCGGCTCGTGGTCGTCTCCGCGATCGTCGACACGCTTCGGTCTCTCGATCTCGCCTTCCCGAGCGTCGAGCCCGAACGGGCGAAGGACATCGCGGCCGCGCGCCTGGCGCTCGCCAGCGAGACGGCGCCCGCGACGCCTCAGCCGACCGCGCGGCGGCGCGGATCCGCGTAGACGTTGCGGCCGCGGGTCTCGCGGAAGAACAGCGAGACGACGCAGGCGCAGAGGATCAGGATCGCCGACGCCGCGAAGCTCGCCCGGTAGGCCTCGACCGGGTAGACGCGTGCGCCCCCGACCGCCTCACCGGCCCACCGGGCGTCGAGCAACGCGCCCAGCGGACCCTGCGTCAGCGCGGCCCCGGCAAATCCCCCGAGGTTCACCGTCGCCACGGCGATGCCCGCGAGGTGCGGCGGGTTGACCTCGCGCCCGAGCGGCCAGGTCAGCACCAGCGCGCCGCTCACCAGGCCCATCAGGAAGAGCAGGGCGTAGAGTCCCGCCAGCGGCAAGCGGCCCAGGGTCAGGACGAATACGAGCCAGGCCACGAACTGGACGCCCGTCAGGACCGTGTAGGGCAGCCGACGCCGACGGAGCACGCGGTCCGAGAGGAAGCCGGTCAGCGGCCCGGCGACCAACAGCGCCAGCGACATCGCCGTGGCGTAGAAAGCTGCGTCGGCCATCCCGAGGCCGTAGACGTCGCGGAGGCAGGGCACGACCCAGAAGAAGAGGTTGTTCATCGCCGAGTAGAGGAAGAAGAACGCGAGGAAGGGCGGCCACGTGTGGAGGTTCCCCAGGACTCGGCCGAGTCCGGTGAGAACTTCGGGCCAGCCAGGGACTGGAGCCCTCACACCCCGATGCTCGGGGGGCTCGTCGCGAACGAACGCCAGGCAGAGCAGGGCGCCGACGAGCGTCACGATCCCCACCGCCGCGAGCGCCCCGCGCCAGCCGAAACGGACGGCGAGCCGGGCCAGTGGCACCGTTCCGACCAGTCCGCCGAGCACTCCCACCCCGGCCGTCGCGGCCGAGAGCGTGGCGAAGTACGAGGTGGGGAACCACGCCGTTGCGACCTTGAGCGCGCCCACGAACATGACGGAGGCGCCGGCCCCGACCAGGAAGCGCCCGGCAAACAAGGACGCCGAGCCCAGCGCGAGTGCCATCAGGAGGGTCCCGGCGCCCATCACCAGGCCCCCGGCTGCCACGACCCACCGGACGCCGAGCCGATCCAGCAGCACGCCGGCCGGGATCATGAAGCCCGCGTAGGCGTAGAAGTAGGTCGCCGAGAGCAGGCCGATGGTGGAGCCCGTGGCGCCGAAGGCCTGCATCAGCTCCTTCACGAACACTCCGGGCGCGGCGCGATGAAAAAAGGCGAGGAGGAAGAGAAAGGCGGGGAGGCTCCACACAAGCCATGCCCGCCAGCCTGGCGCCGCGGGGCCCGTCACGAGGCGCGTCACGCGCGGGAATCAGCCGCGGACAGGGCCGGTCGTCATCGGGACGGACGCGGTGGTCGTTCCGTCAGCCGAGGATTTCGTCGACGCGGATGCCGAGATCCGGGAGGGCCTCGATGGTCGTCGACTCGCCGCGCCGGAGCAGGTGGGTCTGGCGATACCCGTCGACCTCCGGCTGCCGGTGGACCTCGATCCGCTCGGCGCCGAGATCGACCAGCCAGATCTCGCGGATCGCCGCGCGCGCGTAGAGGGGCAGCTTCAGACGTCGGTCCCGCTCGGCGGACGTATCCATCACCTCGACCAGGAGGAGGACGTCCGCCGGCGCGGGGTAGGCGGTGACGTAGAAGTCCGCCCGCGGCTTGAGGAGCACCACGTCGGGCTGAGGCTCGGAGTCTGCGGCAGCCAGATCGATCGGGTTCTGCACCCACACGAGCCCTCGCTCGCCGGCCAGGCGCGAGAACACCTGTGTGAGCCGCCCGACGATGCTGGCGTGCGCCGGTCCGATCGGCGACATCTCGACGATCTCGCCGTCGAGGAGCTCGACCCGATCGTCCTCGCCCAGGATGCCGGTCTCACCCATTCGGTGATACTCGGCCACCGTGAACCGCCGCGTCTTCCAGGCAATGGCCATTGAACGCCCCCGCGCGCCATTGTACCGCCGCCCGGCCGAGTGCTCGGGGACCAGGGACCGGCGCCGAGCGGATCGCCAGCCCCGCGCAGCCGGGCGCCGCTCAGCCTGCCGCGGACACCGTCCCGGCGACGCCCGAGGGCGCGGTGGTCGGGAGAGCCGCGCCGACGCGAGCGAGGCGCAGCTGGCGGATCTGGGCGGCGTGCTCGTGCGTGTGAGCCGCGTGGAAGGCGAGCCAGCGATCGAGCGAATAGGGGCCCTCCTCGCTGTGGGTCCCCGTCCGTGTCCAGTCGTCCGGAGTCAGCCCGTCGAGCAGCTCGGCGGTCGTCACGTGCGCCGCGCGAATGGCGTCGAGGGCGGGCTCGATGGGGCGCGAAGCATACGCCAGGCGCTCCCGGTAGACCTCCTCGTCGAACGCCGGGATCAACGGCGCGTCTTCCGTGAGGAGCCGCCGCAACCGGACGGCGCCGGTCAGCTCGGCGTCCTCCAGGTGGTGAACCACGTCCCGGACGCTCCACGCCGCCTCAGTCGGGCGCCAGTCGAGCTCGGTGGACGTGAGCCCCTCGAGCGCCAGCCGGAGCACCCCGTGGCCCGCCCGGTAGCGCGCGATCAGGGCGGCTCGCTCAGCGCCCGTCATCGTCGCCTCCTTTGTCGTTCGGTCAGCCCGTCCGGCGTCGTTCGGTCATGCCCGTCCGGCCGGCCGCTCAACGCCGCGGGCGGGTCAGCGCGCCCGGGTCGCCCACGCCGACCGGTTGTTGCGGATCTGGTTGGCGTGGATGTGGGCGTGCTCGGCGTAGATGTGGAGCCATGCCTCGGCGGAGTATGGCCCGCTCTCCGAGTGCGTGCCGGCACGGCCCCAGTCCGCGTCCGTCATGGCCTCCAGGAGCTGCGCCGTGGTGGACCGGGCCGCCTCGAACGCGCGAAGGGCCGGCTCCCACGGGCGCTCCTGGTAGCGGAACCGCCGCGCATAGTCCGCTTCGTCGTATCCCTGGATCACCGGCGTGTCCTCGATGAGGAGCCGTCGCAGCCGGACGCCGGAGATCGTCTCGCTGTCGGCGAGGTGGTGGACGACCTCGCGCGCGCTCCACTCACCCGGGGCCGGACGCCAGTCTCGCTCGTCGGGGGCGATCCCCGCGAGCGATTGCACCACCTCGTCGTACCCCGCCTTGTACTTTGCGATGAGGGTCTTGCGCTCCGTCGGAGTCATGGCGCGCCTCCTGGTTCGATGAACACGTGGCCGGCGTCAGGACAGACTCGCCTCAGCACCTGCCGGACAATGTCCTCAGAATACCCCCGCCGTCGCAGGTAGTCATGGAGCCGACGGACGGGCTGCTCGGAGGAACGGCGCCCAAGGACCGCCAAGCGCCTGCCGGCGGCGCCGAGCGCCCGGGTCAGCTCGTCAGTCTCCTCGAAGGCGCGCTGGATCGCGGCCTCGACGAGTGGACGCGCAACGCCCCGCCCCACCAGTTCCTGGCGCAGGCGCTGGCGGCCAAATGAGCGATCGCGCGCCCGGGACTCCGCCCAGGCTGCGGCGAAGGCCCCGTCGTCGACATAGCCACGTGCCTCGAGCTCCGCCACGACGGCCTCGGCCACGTCGGCAGGCGCACCTCGGCGGCGGAGCCGGCCGGCGAGGTCACGCCGCGTCCAGGACCGCCGCGCGAGCAGATCGAAAGCCACGGTTCGCGCCCGACGCGGATCGAGCACACCCCGGGCCCCCGCCGGCCGAGGCCGCCGGGACACGGTCATCGGACGACCCGTGCGAACGAGCCGGCCCCGGCTGTCAGACGCCGTTCGCGAGGGGCTTGAGGCCGACGGCGTGACGGACCGCCGTCTCCATCTCGGCCAGCATCTTCGGATTCTCCTTGAGGAACTTCCGGGCGTTCTCGCGGCCCTGGCCGATGCGCTGGTCGCGGTACGAGAACCACGTGCCGCTCTTCTCGACGATCCCGTGCTCCACTGCGAGGTCGAGCACGTTGGCTTCGCGCGAGATTCCCTCGCCATACATCACGTCGAACTCGGCCTCGCGGAACGGCGGCGCCAGCTTGTTCTTCACCACCTTGACCTTCGTGTGGACGCCGACCGATTCCGTCCCCTGCTTGAGCGCGTCCATCCGCCGGATGTCGAGGCGGACCGACGCGTAGAACTTCAGCGCGCGGCCGCCCGGCGTCGTCTCGGGGTTGCCGAACATGACGCCGATCTTCTCGCGGATCTGGTTGATGAACACCACGGCGGTGCCCGAGCGGGCGATCGCGGCGGTGAGCTTCCGGAGGGCCTGCGACATGAGCCGGGCCTGCAACCCCGGCAGCGACTCCCCCATCTCGCCCTCGAGCTCCGCCTTCGGCACGAGCGCCGCGACGGAGTCGATCACGATGACGTCGATCGCGCCCGAGCGGACCAGGTGCTCGGCGATCTCGAGCGCCTGCTCGCCCGTGTCGGGCTGCGAGATCAGGAGCTCGTCGATGTTCACGCCGAGCCGCTTCGCGTACGCCGCGTCGAGCGCGTGCTCGGCGTCGATGAACGCCGCGTAGCCACCCTGGCGCTGGGCCTCCGCGATCACGTGAAGGGCCAGCGTGGTCTTCCCCGAAGACTCCGGTCCGTAGATCTCCGTGACCCGCCCGCGCGGGATCCCACCGATGCCGAGGGCCAGATCAATGGTGAGGGCCCCCGTGGGGACGACTGCGGTCTCCTCGAGCGCCCCCGACGCTCCGAGCTTCATCACGGCGCCCTTGCCGAACTGGCGCTCGATCTGGGACAGCGCCAGCTCGAGAGCCTGGCGACGATCCTTGTCGGCCTTGGACTCGGCCCTGGGCTCGACCTTCGACTCCGCCATCACGTCCCTCCGTTCCTCCCCGCGCGACTTCCGGGTCGCCGGGCTTGGTCGCGTGTCTCGTTCCATGTCGGCGCCATTCTAGAGGCGGCGCCCGGGAGATGTCAACAGAAGATGAGTACACCACCCCTGGGGCTCCGCGCCCGCTACCCACCCTGCACGTCGCCGTCGGCCAGCAAGGCCTCCGTCAGGACGCTGTACCGCGCGCCCCGCGGGTGGAGCTCGGCCCGCATGAGGTGGAGCGCCGTGACCCGGACCTCTCCGAACGAGGGCCCCTCGCCCAGCAGGCTCGCGAGCCTGCCGGCCCCCCGTGGATCCCGTGCCCGGGCGAGCGTGACGTGCGGGTGGAAGGCCCGCCGGTCTCCCGGGATCCCTCGTGCGACCAACGCCGCTTCGAGGGCAGCATGAAGCGCGCCGAGCCCCGCGCCCCCCGAGACGACGCCCGCCCACACCACTCGTGGCGCGCGCCCTGACGGGAAGCCCCCCAGCCCGCCCAGGGTGACCGTGAACGGCGAGACGGCGCCGGCCGCGACGGCCACGGCCTCCTGAACCTTCCCAAGCGTGGCTGCCTCCACCTCTCCCAAGAACCGGAGCGTGAGGTGCAGGTTGTCGACCCGCACCCAGGCGAGCCCTGGCGCCCGCCCGTGAAGCTCCGCGCTCACCGCGGCGAGCCCGGCCCGCACGGGCTCCGGCAGCAGCACCGCGACGAAGCTTCGGACCGGCCGCTCACTCATCCGGGCAGCGTTACGGCCTGTGCCCCGCCAGCTCTCGCTCACTCCGGCTCGCAGCAATGGCGGTGCCACGCACCACCGGCCGCGCCGCAGGGCAAGAGAGGCGATTTGCCGGCGCGGTCGGCGCCTCTGCGCAAGCCTCGCGGGCTGCGCCGCCACCACGCGCATACGGGGCGACACGGGGAAGAGACATGGCCGACGACCCGCTGCGGCGCGATCGGCTCAGCACGCCCCGAGGCATCGGCGGCGCAGGAGATCCAGGGCGCGCACCGCGGAGAGCGCCTTGTTACCCTCGCGGTCGCGGTCGAAGCGGTGGCGCTCGACGACGGCGCCCTCTTTATCGGCGAGGCCGACGAAGACCGTCCCCACGGGCTTGGTGGGGGTCCCGCCGTCCGGCCCTGCGATCCCCGTGACCGAGACGCCGACGTCGGTGTGCGTCCGCTCGCGCGCCCCCCGCGCCATCGCCTCGGCGCACGGCGCCGACACCGCGCCGTGCTTCCGCAACACGGACGCCGGCACGCCCAATAGCGCGCGCTTGGCCTCATTCGAGTAGACGACGAAGCCCCGCTCGAAGTAGGCCGAGCTGCCTGCGACCTGGGTCAGCCGATGGCCAACGAGCCCCCCGGTACAGGACTCGGCAAGGGCGACGGTCAAGCCCCGCGCACGGAGCAACCGCCCGACCACGACCTCGAGCGTCTCGTCGTCGACGCCGTACCAGGCGTTACCGAAGGCGTCACGGAGCGCCGGCTCCAGCGCCGCGAATTTGGCCGCGCCCTCCGCGGTCGAGACTGCCCGGACCCGCACGCGCGCCCAAGCCTCCTCCCCGGTCTCGATCACGTGGCCGGCCACGCCCTCCACCCCGCGGAGCGCCGAGTGGAGCTGGGCCTCCGCGGTCCCGACGTCGAGCCCGACCAGGCGGAGCGTGCGAATCAGGACGACCGGTTCGGCACCCGCCCGGGCGAGGCGCGGCAGAAGGTGCGCCCGGGCCAGCGCCGCGGCGGCGGCCGGGACCGCGGGGACGACGAGGATCAGGGCGCCGGCCACTTCCGCGAGGAGTCCCGGTTCGCCGGCCCCGTCTGGCGACACGAGGGTGGCGCCCTGGGGCACAAGGGCCAGCTGCTCGACCCGTCCGGGCACAGCCTGGCCCCGGGCAGCGTAGGCGCTCGCGAGGGCGTCGAGCGCGCGATCGCTCAGAATGAGCCGGCTCCCGAGACATCGCGCGAGGGCCTGCCGGAGCGTCCCGGCACCGTCACCCTCGCCCACCGCCACGACGAACCCGCCTTCGGCCGCGGCCTGACGAAGCGCCCGCTCGGCCGCCTCCTCCTCCGCAGGCACGACCCGGCGGGCCCGGATCGGGCACCCCTCGCGCTCCAGGACACGGCCTACCGCCAGCGCTGCGTCGGTGCCCGTCGCCGCGGCGTCGACGGACACGGTCACGAGCTCCGCGGTCAACACGGATCAGTCTCCCTGGGGACGAGCTTCACGAGGCTCACTGGGCTGCGCCGGCGCGGCGGCACGGCGGGAGTTGATCGGACGGCCGGCCTGCTCACTGGCCTACGCCGGCACGGCAGGAGTTGATCGGACGGCCTTCGGCCTGTGGGCGCGGCGATTGGCTCACGGCGGGTTAGAGCAGATGGCGCACCTGACCGAGGAGGCCCACGTAGATGCCGGCGAGCAGGTCGTCCGCCACCACGCCGACGCCACCGGGCAGCTCCTGGAGCCTGTTGATGCCGAGCGGCTTCAGCACATCGAAGACGCGGAAGGCCAGGAACAGCCCGAGGATCCACGGCAGCGTCCGGGGCTGACCGTAGCAGGCGATCAACATCCCGGCGACCTCGTCGATGACGATCGTGCGCGGATCCTTCTCCCCCACCCGCTCCTCCTCCCGGCCGGACGCCCAGATCCCGATCACCGCCACCACCGCGGTCGCCCCGAGCAATGCCGCGTCGCCGGGCCGAAGCCACCAGATGGCGAGGGCGACGGGCAAGCTCGTGATGGTTCCGGGCGCGACAGGCGCATAGCCGAGGCCTCCGGCGGTCGCGATCCAGCGGGCCAGCTGCGTCCCGAGGCCCACCGGCGAGGAGGACTCAGCGGCAGGCGAGGGTGCCGACAAGATCGTAGCCGTCGACCTCGACGATCTCCACGGGAGCGCGAAGGCCAGCGGTGAGCTCTCGGTCCCGGACGTACACGACCCCGTCGATCTCCGGCGCCTGGGCGGCCGTCCGGCCCTCCCACGCGAAGGCGGGATCCTGGCTTGGACCGTCGATCAGGACCTCCTGGATCGAGCCCAGGAGCGCGTCCTGACGCGCCCAGGCCAGTCGGTCCTGCGTCTCCTGGACCAGCCGCGCCCGCTCCTCCGCGACCTCCACCGCCACCTGGGCCGGCAGCGCCGCCGCCGGCGTCCCTTCCTCCGCCGAGTAGACGAAGCAGCCCACGCGATCGAAGCGCACGTCGTCGAGGAACGCGAGCAGCCTCTCGAAGGCCGCCTCGGTCTCCCCCGGAAAGCCGACGAGCACCGTCGTCCGGAGCGTCGCACCGGGGAGAGTCTCGCGCAGGGCCGCGACGATCTCCGCCATACGCCGCCCGGTCACCCCGCGGCGCATGGCGCGGAGCACCCCGTCGTCGGCATGCTGGATCGGCATGTCGACGTACGGAAGGGCGCGAGCCTGTCCGAGCTTCGCGACGAGCTTGTCCGTCACGTGCGCCGGGTGGAGGTAGAGGTAGCGGAGCCACGGGACCGCCGTCTCGGAGAGCGCGAGGAGCAGGTCGCCGAAGTCTGATCGCCCGGGACCGGGCAGGTCCTTCCCCCAAGCCAGCGTGTCCTGGGAGACGAGGACGACCTCCTGGATCCCGTCCCGCGCCAGCGCCTCCACCTCGACAACGATGTCCGCCAGGGGCCGGCTCCGGTGACGACCGCGCATGAGAGGGATCGCGCAGAAGGTGCAGCCCATGCTGCACCCCTCGGCGATCTTCACGTAGGCGTACGGGACACGGCCCAGACGCACCCGCGGCGCGTCGGCGCGGTAAACGTATCCGGGGGGAGCGCCGGCGATCCACGCCTCGCGGGCGTCCAGCCGGCGGACCACGTCCACGATTCGAGGGAGCTCCCCGGTCCCGACGAGAGCGTCGACCTCGGGCATCTCCGCCAGGAGCTCGGCACCGTAGCGCTGGGGCAGGCACCCGGTCACGACCAGCCGACGCCCAGGCGCGGCGCTCTTCCAGGCCGCCAGCTCGAGGATCGTCTCGATCGACTCCTGCTTGGCCCGGTCGATGAAGGCGCAGGTGTTGACGACCACGCAATCGGCGGCCTCGGCCCGGTCCACGTGGGCCACCCCGTCGCGCGCCAGGAGCCCAAGCATGAGCTCACCGTCGACCTGGTTCTTCGGGCATCCGAGGCTGACGAGGTGAACGTTCACGGCCGACGCTGGAGTATAGCATCGGGACGCACGTCGCCCGCCGCGCGGTCTACCGCTCGCACATGCACGGCGGCGGGGTGGCTGCCGTGTTTCTTGGTCCGATGAGCGGCCGATCACTCGTTCGCCCCGGCGGGGCAAGGCCTGGCGTCCGGCCGTCACGCGGGACGCGTTACCACGGGAGACCGTGAGATAATCCCGTCATGTCGAGCGGCGGCGCCCCGGGGACGCCGTCCCGGGCGGTGTCCCGCCGGACCTGGCCCGTGCGGCTCGTCGCCCTCGGGGCTGAGCCCCGGGATCACGTCGACCGATCCACCACTCCCGAAGCCCGACTCGCCATGGTCTGGACCCTGACCGTCGAGGCCTGGGGACTCTCCGGCCGACCGATACCCGCGTACCCCCGCGGCGAAACCCCGGTCCAGCTCGGCCAGCGCGATTGTCGGCGGCGCCAGACGCCGGCGTGAACGAGGACTTTCGGGATATGCTCGCGGCTCTCCTGGAAAGCGGCGCGCGCTTCCTGGTGGTCGGGGCCCACGCGCTCGCGGTGCACGGCGTGCCTCGGGCGACCGGGGATCTCGACGTCTGGGTCCTCGCGGACGCGGTCAACGCCGAGCGAGTGTGGGCAGCTGTGGACCGGTTCGGCGCGCCGGTGGACACGCTGGGCGCCGCGCCCGGCGATCTGGCTCGGCCCGGCCTCGTCCTGCAGATCGGCCTGCCCCCTCGGCGCATCGACATCCTCACGGAGCTGACCGGCGTCGACTTCGAAAGCGCGTGGCGAACGCGCGTGGTGCACCGGGTCGGATCACTGCAAGTCCCCTTCCTCGACCGGCAGACGCTCATCCGGAACAAGCGCGCGACCGGTCGCCTCCAGGACCTGGCGGACGTCGAACGACTGGAGGAGGAAGGAGCGTGAGCGCAGGCGCCCGTCGGTCTCGAGCGGCGTCGCACGCCATGGGGCCGGCAGGCCCGGTGGACCAGAAAGCGCCGTTCTCGAGCGGCAGGCAGCCTTGCCGGACTCGGTTCCTTCCCCCGGACCCTGACCCCCGGAGGAAGCTGCCCTTGACACGGGAACCGCCGCCCACTAACGTGCTCGGCACGATGCGACAGGGTTTCCCGGACGCCTTTCGGCCCATCGGGCAGCGCTGGTGGTCATGGCGCTGGTGGCGCCCCTGCGCCCAGGAGGGACCCGGACCCGCGTAGCGATCACCGGACGTAGCGAGAGCAGGACGAGTCAGAGCCGAGGTGAGCGGGACGGTCCCCGCGAGCCCGGCTTTTTTGATTTTTGCGACGACCAGGAGGCCGCCGCGTCCCGAGGGCGCGCCGGCTGAGCTGACCAGTAGGCTGCGCCGTATCCGGCCCCAGGCCGAAGCCCGTCCGACCCGGCCGCAGGCCGGCCGGATGCCAATAGGCCACCGCGTCCGCAGGGCCGCAGGTCCGGAGCGCGGTGGCCGGATGGAGGACGTACTGATGTCGACCCGTGCCGAGCCGTCGCTGGTCTCCGTCGCGGGCACCCGCGCGGCGCGAGCGGACGCCCCGAACGTGGTGCCCGTCTCGCGCGAGCTGCTCGCCGACCTCGAGACGCCAATCTCCGCCTACCTCCGCCTCAGGGACCTGCCATCGAGCTTCCTGCTCGAGAGCGTGGAGGGTCCGGAGCAGGTCGCGCGCTTCTCGGTCCTGGGCGGCGACCCCCGTTTGATCCTCGAATGTGACGGTGCGGAGGTCCGAGTCCTCCGGCCCGACGGCACCCTGCTCGAGCGCGGGCGCCCTCTCGAATCCCTGGAGCGCCATCTCGGCCGCTATCGCTCCGCGCGGGACCCGGAGCTGCCTCCGTTCACCGGTGGCTTCCTTGGATACCTCGCGTACGATGCGGTGCGCCTGTGCGAGCGACTGCCCGACCGACCCCCCGACGACCTCGGCCTCCCCGTCTTCCGCCTGGCCCTCATGGACACCGTCGTTGCCTTCGACCACCGGCGCCACACGATGCGCATCGTCGCGAACGCGTTCCTCGACGAGGATGGCGGGGCGGCCGAGGCGCGGGCGCGTGAGCGCATCGACCAGGTCCTCGAGCGCCTGCGAAGCCCCCGGCCTCCCGAGCCGCCGGCAGTGGCGACCGCCCTGGACCCTCGGTCGAACTGGACGCCGGAAGCCTACTGCGCGGCCGTGGAGCAGGCGCAGGAGCATATCCGGGCCGGCGACATCTACCAGGTGATCCTCTCGCAGCGCTTCGCGACGCCGGTCCCCGGGCTCGATCCCCTCGCCATCTACCGCGCGCTCCGCGTCGTGAACCCTTCGCCCTACATGTTCCTCCTCGACGCCGGGGACGGAGCGACCTTGGTAGGCTCGTCCCCCGAACGCCTGGTCCGTCTGGAGGACGGCCGGATCGAGATGCGGCCGCTCGCGGGCACGCGCCCGCGAGGTCGCGACCGTGAGGAGGACGAAGCCCACGCCAAGGCACTCCTCGCCGACCCCAAGGAGCGCGCCGAGCACGTGATGCTCGTCGACCTCACCCGGAACGACGTGGGCCGCGTCGCGCGGTACGGGTCGATCCGGGTGAGCGAGCTCCTGACGATCGAGCGCTACTCCCACGTGATGCACCTGGTCTCCCACGTCGAGGGCGCTCTCGCTCCGGGCCGGACGCCATGGGAGGTGCTCCAGGCCGTGTTCCCGCACGGCACGGTGAGCGGCGCGCCGAAGGTGCGGGCCATGGAGATCATCGACGCGCTGGAGCCGGTCGCTCGGGGCCCCTACGCCGGGTGCGTTGGCTACTTCGGCTTCGACGGGTCGCTCAACACGGCCATCACGATCCGCACCGTGGTCGTGCGGGGTGGCATGGCCTACGTCCAGGCCGGGGCGGGTGTCGTCTACGACTCGGTGCCGGAGCGGGAGCAGGAGGAGTGCGTCGCCAAGGCCCGGGCGCTCATGGCGGCGATCGAGCGGGCCGGACGGACCGGCGGGAGGCCGTGATGCTGCTCATGATCGACAACTACGACTCGTTCACCTACAACCTCGTCCAGTACCTCGGCGAGCTGGGGGCCGAGCTCGCCGTCTACCGAAACGATGCGATCACGGTGGACGAGGTCGAACGGCTCGCGCCGGCCGGGATCGTCGTGTCACCCGGCCCCGGCGTCCCGCGCGAGGCGGGCGTGTCGGTGCCACTGATCCGCCGGTGCGCGGAGCGCGTGCCGATCCTCGGCGTCTGCCTCGGGCACCAGGCCATCGGCGAGGTCTTCGGCGGGGTCGTCGAGCGGGCGCCCCAGCCCGTCCACGGGAAGACGGCCTTCATCCAGCACGACGGGCGCGGCGTCTTCACGGGGCTGCCGAGCCCCTTCGAGGCGACCCGCTACCACTCGCTCGTGGTGCGCCGCGCGGGGCTGCCCAGCTGCCTCGAGGTGTCCGCGGAAAGCGAGGACGGGCTCGTCATGGGGCTTCGCCATCGGGAGCTCCCCGTCGAGGGCGTGCAGTTCCACCCGGAGTCGATCCTGACGGCGTCCGGGAAGGCGCTCCTCGGGAACTTCCTCGCCCGGCTCGGCCCGAAGTCATCCGTCGCGGAGGGGACCGCCTCGGCGCGCGATGCGCGCTGGCTCGAGTGATGCGCGATGGGAGCGGTTCGGACCGCCGAGCGCCAGGCCGGTCCCCGCGTGTCTTCAGCGGTATCCAGCCGTCCGGGGACATGCACCTCGGGAACTACCTGGGGGCGGTCAAGCGCTGGGTCGAGACACAAGCGGCCAGGGAGAACTACTTCTGCCTCGTCGACCTCCACTCGCTCACGGTCCCCCAGGAGGCGCAGCACCTCGGGAGGCAGACCCGCTCGCTCGCCGCCCTCCTGCTGGCCGCCGGCCTCGATCCCGACCGCTCTGCGCTCTTCGTGCAGAGCCACGTCAGCGCGCACGCCGAGGCCTGTTGGCTCCTCAACTGCATCACGCCGCTCGGCTGGCTCCAGCGCATGACCCAGTACAAGGACCGGGCCGCGCGACAGGATTCCGTGGGAACCGGTCTCCTCGACTACCCGGTCTTGATGGCGGCCGACATCCTTCTCTACGACGCCGACGAGGTGCCGGTGGGCGAGGACCAGCAGCAGCACGTCGAGCTGGCGCGCGACATTGCCGACCGGTTCAACCGCCTGTACGGTGACCTGTTCGTCCTGCCGGTCGCCGTCATCCCCGAGACAGGCGCGCGTGTCATGGGCCTCGACGACCCGACCGCCAAGATGTCCAAGAGCCGCGCCCACCTCCCGGGCCACGCGGTCCGGATCCTCGACGAGCCGGACACGATCCGGCGGGCCGTCGCGCGCGCCGTCACCGACTCGGGGAACGAGATCCGGTTCTCGGAGGATCCGGTCCGGGCCGGCGTGACGAACCTGCTCGGCATTTACCGGGCCCTCACGGGAAAATCCACGGCGGGGGTGGAGGCCGACTTCGCCTCCGCTCGGGGATACGGCGACCTCAAGCGAGCGGTGGCCGACCTGATCGTCGCGACGCTGGCGCCGATCCGGGAGCGACACGCCGCGCTGATGCAGGACCCCGCCGAGCTCGACCGGCTCCTCGCCCGAGGCGCGGAGCGGGCCCGCGTGGTCGCCGGCCCGAAGCTGGCCGAGGCGAAACGCCGGATGGGACTGCTGCTGCCGGCCTGATGCCGGGCGCGCCAGGCGCAACGCACGGATCCTCATCCTCGAGCAGGTCGTTCCGCGTGGCAACGAGCCATCGCTCAGCAAGCTCTACGATCTCCACATGCTTCGGGAGCTACCAGAGAGTGGAGCGGGTGCCTCGGGCGCTCACTCCGAGCGGTAGTTCGTGAACTGCATCTCGATGCTCAGGTCCTGATCCCGGAGCATCTTGATCACCGCCTGGAGGTCGTCCCGGTTCTTGCCGAAGACGCGCACGTGATCCTCCTGGATCTGGGCCTGGACCTTGAGCTTCGTGTCCTTGATCAGGCGGACGATCTCCCTGGCCTTGTCCATCGGGATTCCCTGCTGGACGTCGATCCGCTGGCGCACGGTGCCGCCCGCAGCGGGCTCGACCTTGCCGTAGGCGAGCGCCTTGAGGGGGACGCCCCGGCGGTGGAGCTTCGACTGGAGCACGTCGAGGACCTGCTTCAGGACGTAGTCGTTGTCCGTGTGGACGGTGATCGCGTCCTTCTCGAGCCCGAGCTCGGTCTTGCTCTGCTTGAGGTCGTAGCGCGTCTGCACCTCGCGGGTCGCCTGGTGAACCGCGTCCGCGACCGCCTGGGGATCGACCTTGCACGCGACGTCGAAGGAGTTGTCAGCCTTGGCCATCGGAGTCTCCCAGCTTCGGTTCGCGGTTCTTCAGTGCTGGACGATGGCGACCCCCGGCGGGGGAACGAAGACGAACAGGGCGTCGGACAGGCCCGAGTTCACCGTCGTCTCGCCGAAGCGCACCGTCACGGTGTTCCCGAGCTCGTCGTGGACGACCGCTTGCCGGACGAGCCAGCTCCGGGGATCGACGGAGATGATCAAGCGCGCGAGCAGCGGCTGGCGCTGCTTCGGCGCCAGGTCCAGGACGATCAGGCCCTCGGCGTCGGTCGGCTGGGCCGGGTTGAGGAAGCGCGGCTGGAAGTGCTCCCGCACCTGCCCGAGCCCCTCGAGAAAGCTCCCGGCGGGCCCGGCGAGGGCCGCGGGGGCGGCGCTGACGTTCACCTGCCGGAGCTCGGGCGTGTAGATCCACAGCCGCGTGCCGTCGGACACGATCTGCTGAGGCGTCGGCGTCTGGTACTCCCAGCGCAGGCGTCCGGGCTTCCGGAGGTACAAGGTGCCCCGGGCGTCGATCGTCTGGTTCAGCGCCTTGTTGTGCGCCGCCTGCTGGAACGGCGCCTTGAGGTCGGTCACGCGCCGCTGGGCCTCTTCGAGGGCGTCCACGGCCTCGTCGAGGCTGGGCGCGGCCGGGGCGGGGGCCGGAAGCCCACAGACCAGCGCACCCGTGAGGGCCCCGATCCGGAGGAGCGCGCGCAGTCGTACACGCATCGCGGCAGCAGGGTGGCGCCGGCCAGAGCCGGCGTCCGGACTAGAGTCCGAGCTCCTCCAGAGCCTCGACGATGACGGTCTTCGACGCGAGGTGGACGTCGTTCAGGTGGATCAGGTACCCGGACAGCCCGTCCGGCAGCTCGTAGGGAACCTCGCACTTCCGGCACCATTCCTGCCGTTCCGGGATCTCGATGCGATAGGTCTGGATCACCCACCGCAGCAGCTGGCTTTCCCGGCGGATCCCCACGCGTTGGGCCGGCACGCCGAACGCCTCCTCGAACATCTGCGCCACCGCGCACGCGCGGTCACCGTCCGTCAAGGCGCCGAACGCCTGCGGCCGCGTGTTCTGTCGCAAGAACTCGCTGAGCTTCATCGCGCTCCATACGATGCCCGACCGGCCCCGGCACTGTCAACCACGCATCGGGGTCGTGGAGCGGGTCAACCGGCCACGGCCGGCCCCCGACCCCCACCCCCACCGGTCGTGGCCGCGCACCCTGCGGGCCCCGTCACAGGGGGTTGCGAGGTCGGCGTCAGTTTGCGGCGGAGCGGCGGGAGAGGTACTCGGGACCGACGAGGATCTGCCGCGGCTTGGCGCCGTCGCCCGGACCGATGATCCGGTCCTGCTCCATGAGGTCGATGAAGCGCGCGGCCTTCGGGTAGCCGAGTCCCATGCGGCGCTGGATGAAGCTGATCGACGCTTGCTTCTGGCTCACGATCAGCTCGACCGCGCGCCAGTAGATGTCGTCGCGCTCGGCCTCGCCGCTGCCCCCGTTGCCGGCCCGCTCCTCGCGGACGGGCTTGACGAGGCCCTCCTCGAAGACCGCCTGGCCCTGCTCCTTGAGGAAGCGGACCACTTCCCGCACCTCGGGCTCGGAGACCCAGGCGCCGTGAATCCGGACCGGGCGGGAGGTGGCCGGCGGCACGAAGAGCATGTCGCCCCGGCCGATGAGCTGCTCGGCACCGTTCTGGTCGAGGATCGTGCGCGAGTCCACCTTCGTCGCCGCCTGGAAGGCGATCCGGGCGGGGAAGTTCGCCTTGATGAGGCCCGTGATGACGTCGACCGAGGGCCGCTGCGTGGCGATGATCAGGTGGATGCCCACGGCTCGGGCGATCTGGGCGAGCCGCGCGAGCGCGGATTCCACGTCGCCCGCCGAGACCATCATGAGGTCGGCCAGCTCGTCCACGATGATGATCCAGTAGGGCAGGCGCTCCGCCGGCTCGACCTCCCGGTTGTAGCCCTCGATGTTCCGGACCGATTTCTCCGCGAGCAGCTTGTAGCGCTCGTCCATCCGGCCGACGATCCACCTGAGGCGCGACGCCGCCTCCTTGGCGTCCGTGACGACCGGCGCCAGGAGGTGCGGGATGCCGTCGTACATCCCGAGCTCGAGGCGCTTCGGATCGATCATGAGGAAGCGCGCCTCGGCTGGAGTGCGGCGGAACAGGATCGAGCAGATCATCGCGTTGAGCCCGGCGGATTTGCCGGCCCCCGTGGCCCCGGCGACGAGGAGGTGCGGCATCGACGCCAGGTCGGCGACCGCCGCCTGGCCGACGGCGTCCCGGCCGAGGGCGAGCGTCAGAGGCGTCTTCGCCTCCCTGAACTCCTTCGAGAGGAGGATGTCGCGAAAGTAGACGATGGAGGGCTCGGCGTTCGGGACCTCGATCGCGACGCTCCCCCGCCCCGGCACCGGCCCGAACACCCGCACCGCCCCGGCCTTCATGGCGAGCGCGAGGTCGTCGGCAAGGTTCACCACCTGGTTGACCTTGATGCCGGGGCCCGGCTCGAACTCGTACCCCGTGATCACGGGCCCCGGGTTGATCCGCGCGATGTGCCCCTTGACCCCGAAGTCCTCGAGCCGCTTCCGGAGGTGCTCGGCGTTCTGACGAAGCTCTTCCTCGCTCTCCGTGCGACGCCGATCGCCCCCCGCGGGCACCTTGAGGAGAGAGACCGGCGGCAGCTGAAACGAAGTCCCGGGCTGGGCGAAGCCGAAGATCTCCTGCTTCGCTCCACGACCTCCCGTCGGGCGCGGCCGCTCGCCCGGCGCCGGCCGCTCCCCGGCGGGGCGCGCGCGCTCCTCGGCCCGCGCCGGCCGCATCCCGGCCGGGGGCCGCTCGACCGCTGCCTGGAACGGTACGGGCGGCTCGACTGGCCGCGCGATAGCGGGCGCCGGCGGCTCTGGACGCGGCTCGACGACGGTGGGCACCAGCAGAGCGCCAGCGGTCGCGCGGGTCGCCTCTCGCCCGCGTGGTCGACCGAGCTGGGCCATCCCGGCGAGCCGGGCGACCACGGCGCGCCAGAGGCCGGCGTAGGACGCCTGCGTGATGCAGAGTCCCGCGACCGCGATGAGCGTAAGAAGCAGCACCAGGCCCCCGACATCCCCCAGGGTCCGACGCAGCGCCGCCGCGACCGCCCAGCCGAGCCACCCCCCCCGGTGAAGCCACACGCCCCGCGCCGGCCCCGAGAGCTGCGCCAGGAGCCCCGTGACTGCCAGCAGCCCGAGCGCCGCGCCGATGACCATCGAGCGCGTCCCCACGGTCACCGGGCGCGTGAAGGCCGCGAACGCCCACACCATCAGCACGACCGGCACGACATACGCCGCATAGCCGACCGTCGTGAAGAGCGCCCAGCCCGCCCAGAGGCCCACGACGCCGACCCGCGCCTCCTGGTCGACCCACCGGAGCGCGGGATCATAGGAGAGGAGGGCGACGCCGAGGTACGCCGCGAGTCCGAGGGCGACGACGCCCTGGGCCTCGCGGAGCCACCGAGCCGAGACCTTGGGCCGGGCCTTCGCCTTCGCCATCACGCGTCCAGGACAAGGGGCAGCACGATCGGCTTCCGGTCGTGCCGCTGCGCGATGAAGCGACGAAGGGTGCTGCGGAGGACCGAGAGGAGGGCCTCCCGCGCGAGCGGCGCCTCGTCCTGGCTGGCGGCAAGCGCCTCGCGGACCGCGGCCTTCGCCTCCGCGAGCACGGCCTCGGCCTCGCGCTCGTAGACCCAGCCCCGCGAGAGGATCTCCGGGCCCGCGATGATCGCGCCGGTCGCGCGGTCCACGGTCACCGCGACGACCACCACTCCCTCCTCGGCGAGCAGCTTGCGATCGCGGAGCACGACCGGGCCCACGTCGCCGACTCCCTTTCCGTCGACCAGCACGCGGGCGACGGCCACGCGCTCGAGCACGCGGGCGCCGCTCTTGGTGAGCTCGAGCCCCTGTCCATCCTCGATCACGAACACGTGCTCCGCCGGGACACCGACGTCCATCGCCAGCCGCGCGTGTCCCAAGAGATGCCGGTACTCGCCGTGGATGGGGACGAAGAACTGGGGCCGGACGAGGCCCAGCATGAGCCTCAGCTCGTCCTGGGACGCGTGGCCCGAGACGTGCACGAACGCCATCTGGTCCCACAGGACCTCGGCGCCGAGGCGAAGGAGCTGGTTGACGACGCGCGTGATCGTGCGCTCGTGCCCCGGGATGACCCGGGCCGAGAGGATCACGAGATCGCCCGGCCCCACCTGGAGGTACTTGTGCTCCCCGGCCGCCATGAGGGCCAGGGCCGAGTTCGGCTCACCCTGGCTCCCGGTGGACAGGATCGCCTGGCGATACGGCGGCAGCGCCGACAGCTCCTCGATGGGGAGCACGGCCCCTTCGGGGAGCCGGAGGTAGCCGAGCTCCACGGCCAGCCGCACGTTGGTCTCCATGCTACGCCCGAGGAGCGCAATCTTGCGCCCGACGGCGGCCGCGAGGTCGAGGATCTGCTGGATCCGGTGCACGTGCGACGCGAAGGTCGCGACGATGATGCGGCCCGGGGCACGGCGGAACCGCTCGGCCAGCGCGCGCCCGACCTCGTGCTCGGACGGCGTGGTCCCGGGCCGGTCGACATTCGTCGAGTCGGCCATGAGACAGAGGACGCCCCGCTCTCCGAGCTCGGCGAGGCGGTGGTAGTCCGAGCGCTCGCCATCGATCGGGTGGGGATCGAACTTGAAGTCCCCGGTGTGGACGAGGGTGCCCACCGGCGTCTCGATCGCGTAGCCGAGCCCGTCGACGACCGAGTGCGTCACGCGGATCGGCTCCACCCGGAAGCTCCCGGCGTCGAACGCGCGGCGGGGCTCGACCGGCACGAGGCGGGCCCGGTCCTCGAGCCCGTGCTCGCGGAGCCGCTCGCGCGCCAGCGCCAGCGCCATCCGGGGCCCGTGGACCGGCACGTCCAGCTCGCGCAGCAGATGCGGGAGCGCGCCGATGTGGTCCTCGTGCGCGTGCGTGAGGATCACCCCGCGGACCTGCTCGCGCTTTCTGAGGAGGGGCGAGAAGTCGGGGATCACGTAGTCGATGCCGGGCATCTCGTCGTCCGGGAACATGAGGCCGCAGTCGACGGCCAGGAGGTCCTCGCCGGACTCCAGCAGCATCATGTTGAGGCCGATCTCGCCGAGGCCACCGAGCGGGAGGATGCGGACGCTGGGCTCGATCGCGGGTTCCCCCGGTGCCCCGGCCAGAGCGGCAGCCGGGATGAGGCGGTCGGTCATACCGGGGGGTAGGGTATCACGCGGCCTCCGAGGGCCCCAAAAAGCGGCCGCACGGAGACGCGGCCCGGCGGCAGACGGGTCAGTCGGGGAGGACCCCGCCGAGCGCGTCGGCCAGACGCGCGAACTCCTCGAGCGAGAGCGTCTCGGCGCGGCGCCGGCCATCGATCGCGGCGCCGGCCAGGACGGCCGCGACGCTTTGGGCGCTCCCCAGGCCTGCGCCCCGGAGGGCGTTGCCCAGCGTCTTCCGGCGCTGGCCAAAGGCCGCTCGCACCACGCGCGAGAAGGTGGCCTCGTCCGCCACCGCCACGCCCGGGGCCACTGAGAAGGCTGCACGAATCACGGCCGACTCGACGGCCGGCGGGGGCCGGAACGCGGCCGGCGGGACCGTCAGGACCGGGCTCACCACCGCCCACCGTCGCCAGAAGACCGACAGCGCACCGTAGTCTCGCCCACCGGGTGTCGCGGTGAGCCGCTCGGCCACCTCGCGCTGGAGCATGAGGATCGCCAGGTCGAGCGCCGCATGGGCGCCGAGGAGCCGGTCCAGGATCGCCTTCGACGCGCTGTAGGGGAGGTTGCCGACGACGAGGACGCGGCCGCCCGGCCGCGGGCAGAGGACGCGCAGCTCCGCATAGGCGAGCTCGCGCGCGTCTGCCAGGCGGATCTCGACCCGGTCAGCCTCCGGCCAGTGGCGCGCCGCCGCCGTCAGCCGGGCGTGGAGCGCGGGATCGACCTCGAGCGCGACGAGACGGCCCGCCCGCTCCGCCAGGGCCCGCGTCAGGGCGCCGGCCCCGGCACCGATCTCGCACACGAGGTCGTCGGTCGTGGCGCCGAGGGCGTCCACGATCCGGGCCGCCACGCCGGGATCGGCCAGGAAGTGCTGGCCGAGCGCCCGCCGGTGGCGCCCCGTGGCCGCGCGTCCCCGCGATCCGGAGGCCCCGGTGCTCACGTGGGCGAGCCGCCCGACGCACGCCGCGCGCGGTGCTCCGCGAGGAGGGCCGCATGGACCGCGCGCACCTGAGCCGCCGTCTCCTCCGGCGTGCCGGAGTTGTCGATCACGAAGTGGGCCTGGCGCACCTTCTCGCCGAGCGGCATCTGGCTCGCCACGCGGCGCGCGGCCTCGTCCCGGTCGAACCCGTCGCGACCGACGAGCCGGGCGAGCTGCACCGCGGGCTCGGCATAGACTAGGACCACGCGGTCGACGTCCCCCGAGGCACCGACCTCGAAGAGGAGCGGGATGTCGAGCACGACCAGCCCGTCAAAGCCTTCGTCCGCCCACGCGGCGAGGATGGCCTGGCGCCGGGCCGCGATCGCGGGATGCGTGATTCCCTCCAGGGCCTTGCGACGCGCGGGATCGGCGAAGACGAGGGCGCCGAGACGCTTCCGGTCCAGCTGGCGATCAGGCCGCGCGACGTCCGGGCCGAACTCCGCGACGATGGCGTGCCAGGCCGGCTCTCCCGGCGCGACGACCTCGCGCGCCAGCACGTCGGCATCGACGAGCCGGCAGCCGAGCTCGACGAAGTGCCGGCTCACCATGGACTTTCCCGACGCGATGCCGCCGGTGAGTCCCACGAGGAGGAAGGGCGGCGCTGCTGGTGGCCGCGTCTCGGCGCTGTCCCGGCACGCACCTCGATCGCTCGGCTCGCGGGGCATGACTCTGTGTCTCTCCCGTGCTCGTCACTCCGCGAGATCGAGCACTTCCTGGACAGCCCTCCCGACGCGCTCCATGAAACCGGCCGGCAGCCGCGTCAGGGGGCCTTGGATCAGCCGGCGATTGTCGATGGCACGCAGCTGGTCGATGAGCAGGTCCGACTCCCGGCGCAGACGGCCGAGGGGCGGGACCCGAACACGCAGGGGCTCCGCGTCCTCCACCAGGGTCGTGGTGAGCGGCACGACGAGGGTGGAGGGATGGCCCGCATCCAGCAAGGCCTGCGATTGCACGATCAGAACCGGTCGCCTCTTGCCCGGCTCCGTTCCGCGATGTGGGTCGAGATCCGCCAGCCAGATCTCCCCCCGATCAGGCATCGGGGGAGTGCTCGATCCCCTGGAACTCGCGGTTCACCCGCATGCTCTCGCGGCGAACGCGCCGCGAGATCTCGGCCAGCCGACGGGCCCGCACCTGGGCGCGGGTATCCTTGTTCATCCGTTCCACCGCGCGTCGGATGTACTCCGCCCGGGACAGGCGCAGCGCTTTGGCGCACCGTCCGCTCGCCTCCAGGAGGGCGTCCGTGAGCTTCAGAGAGATAGCCGCCATGAATATACCTTCCTAATACTCCTCAAGGATATACCACAGGGGAGTTGGCGCGCCCGGAGATCTACTCGGGGAGCCGGAACTCGCCGCGCGCCACCGTCACCGCGGAGCCGCCCACCTCGACGCGCTCGATCGCGGCCGCGGTGCCGTCGGCCCGGGCGAAGAGGACGCTCGGCCGGCCGATCTCCGCGCCCTGGCGGATCTCGATCTCCTCCCCGAAGGCAATCCGGCCGTGGCGCGCCAGGTGGCACGCGAGCGGGCCGGCGGCGGAGCCCGTGGCTGGGTCCTCCATCACGCCGGCGCCCGGCGCGAAGGCGCGTGTCTTCCAGCGGCGCCCCGCCCCCGCGAAGCAGCTCGTAGTGCCGCGCGGCAGCAAGCGCGCCAGCGCCTGAAAGTCGGGCTCGACAGCTGCCACCTCGGCCTCGCTGCCGAGGGCGACGAAGAGGTGGCGCGGGCCGTTGTCGTAGAGCTCCACGGGGAGCGCGCTCCGCTCGACCCCCAGCGCCCGGAGGAGACTGGCCGTCTCCGGGAAGGGCTCGATCCGGGGGACGGGCTGGACCATCCGGCCGAAGACGATCCGGGGGCCGTCCCGCTCGATCCGGACGGGCACGGGACCCGCGCCGGTCTCGAGCACGATCTCCGAGAGCTGGAGCGGCGCGGCCAGCACGAAGGCCGAGCCCAGCACCGGGTGCCCGGCGAACGGCAGCTCGTGGGAGGGCGTGAAGATCCGGATGCGCACGTGACCGGTCCCGCGCGCGGGGTAGCAGAACACGGTCTCCGAGAGGTGCAGCTCCCGGGCGAGCGGCTGGAGGAGCGCCTCGGGGATCCCGCGCGCGTCGGTGAAGACGGCGAGCGGGTTGCCCTCGAGGGGGCGCGCGGTGAAGACATCGCAGATCACGTAGCGGAATTGAGACACCTACACCTCGGCCCAGTCGCCGCCATCCGTGACGTCGACCCTGAGGGGCACGGCCAGCGGTACCACGTCCTCCATGACCTCGGGCAGGAGCTGGCGAACGGTCGCCACCTCGGCCTCGGGCGCCTCCAGGAGCAGCTCGTCGTGTACCTGGAGCAGCATCCGGCTCCGGAGGCCTCGCGCCGCGAGCGCCGCCGCCAGGCGGACCATCGCCAGCTTGATGATGTCGGAGGCGGTGCCCTGGATCGGCGCGTTGGCCGCCATGCGCTCCGCCGCGTTCCGGGCCACGGGGTTCCGCGCGCCGAGCTCCGGCAGGTATCGGCGCCGTCCGAGGAGCGTCGTGACGTACCCCTGCGCCCGGCCTTCCGCGACCACCCGGTCGATGTAGGCCCGCACGCGCGGGTGGGTCGCGAAGTAGTCGTCGATGAATCGCTGGGCCTCGGCCCGCCCGATCGAGGCGGCCTGGGAGAGCCCGAACCCCGACAGCCCGTAGAGGATGCCGAAGTTGACCACCTTGGCGAGGCGCCGCATCTCGGACGTGACCGCCGTGGGCGCCACGCCCAGGATCTGCGCCGCCGTCCGGGTGTGGATGTCCTCCCCCCGCCGGAAGGCCTCGACCAGCGCCGGCTCCTCCGTGAAGTGCGCGAGGATCCGGAGCTCGATCTGCGAGTAGTCCGCGGCGACGAAGCGCCAGCCGTCATCGGGGATGAAGGCCTGGCGGATGCGCCGGCCGAGCTCCGAGCGGATGGGGATGTTCTGGAGATTGGGATTGGACGAGCTCAACCGTCCCGTGGCCGCGACCAGCTGGTTGAACGACGTGTGGATGCGGCCCGTGCGCGGATGGATGAGGGCGGGCAGGGCGTCCGCGTACGTCCCCTTGAGCTTCGCCAGCTGGCGGTACTCCAGGATCTTTCCGGGCAGCGTGTGCCCGAGCGCCAGCTCCTCCAGCACGTCCACGTCGGTCGAGTAGCCCGTCTTCGTGCGCTTGACGGGGGGGAGCTTGAGCTTCTCGAAGAGCACCGTCGCGAGCTGCTTCGGCGAGTTGGGGTTGACCGCCTCGCCGGCCAGCTGGTGGATCTCCCGGAGGAGCGCGTCGAGCTGTGTGTCGAGCTCCTTCGCGAGCCCGGCGAGGCGCTCCGGATCGACGCGGATCCCGACCCGCTCCATGTCGGCCAGGACGCGGACGAGCGGCATCTCGAGCGTCTCGTACAGCCGCTCGAGGCCGTGCTCGGTGAGCAGTGGCGCCTGGCACAGGACGAGCCGCCATACGCCCTCGGCCCGGGCGCCGGTCCACGCCGCGACCCGCGCCGGGTCCGCGTCACGGGCCGCGGCCCCCTCGAGGAGGGTCGCGAGCGCTCCGGGTACGGCGGAGCTTCCCGCCTCGGCGCACAGCTGGTCCAGGGGATAGCCGCTCCGACCGGAGTTGAGGAGGTAGGCGGCGACTGCCGTGTCGTCGAGGCCGGCGGCGTCCAGGGCGACCCCCGCGCCGCGCGCCCACCCGACGAGGGCCTTCGTGTCGTGCCCCACCAGCCGCACCCCGGCGGGCAGCTCTGGCCAGCCCACGTGGTAGATGGCGCCCGCCTCCGGCGCGTACGCGGCCACGCCGTGGAGGGTGAAGTCGGGCGCACTCCCGTCCAGCACGGGTTCGACGGCGAGCCGCGTCCCGGCGCGGGCGAGAAAGTCCTGCCAGCCGGCTGCGTCCACGACCGGCACGGGCCCGGCCGGCAGGGTCACGGTGCGCGCGGGGATCTGCCGGAGGAGCGTCGAGAACTCGAGCTCGGTCCAGAGCGCGCGGAGCCGTTCCCACTCGGGCTCCCGGACGCGGAAGCGCTCCAGGTCGAACTCGATGGGCAGCGCGCCCTCGAGCACCGCCAGCTGGCGCGACAGGAAGGCCTGATCACGATGGCGGGCCAGCGTCTCGCGGAGCTTCGGGCCCGTGACGACCGGCAGGTTCGCGTAGAGCGCCTCCAGGCTCCCGAACTGCCGGAGGAGCTTCTGCGCGGTGACCTCGCCCACCCCTGGCACTCCGGGAATGTTGTCGATCGAGTCGCCCATGAGCGCGAGGACGTCGGGGATGCGGGCCGGCGGGACACCCCAGCGCTCCTCGACCTTCGCCGCGTCGTAGAGCACGCGCTCTCCCGTCCGGCCGAGGACCGAGAGCACCGTGACGCGTGGGTCGACGAGCTGAAGCGCATCCTTGTCGGCCGTGACCAGCACCAGCTCGATCCCCGTGTCGCGAAGGCGGCGGGCGGCGGTCGCCAGGATGTCGTCCGCCTCGAAGCCTGGGGCCTCGACGAACGGGAGGGCCAGCGCTTCGAACGACCGGCGCACCCAGGGGATCTGCTCGACGAGGTCCTTCGGCATGCCGGGCCGCTGGAGCTTGTAGGCCTCGAACTGCTGGTGGCGGACGGTCGGGCCCGGGGCGTCCCAGGCGATCCCCATGTAGCTCGGCCGGTCCTCGCGGAGGAGCTTCCAGAGCATCATGGTCATGCCGAGCGTCGCGTTGGTGGGCAGCCCGCGCGACGTCGAAAGGTGACCGATCGCGTGGTAGGCGCGATACAGGTACGATGGGCCGTCGACGAGGTAGAAGCGCTCGGGCGCGGGCTCGCTCACGCTTCTCCTCCCACGACCTCCACGACACGACGATACTCCGCGCGCACGAACTCTGCCACCTCGCGATGGCGCGTCAGAAGCGCGCGGCCGCCGTCGAGGCCCGCCTCCCGCGCGAGCCGCGCGAGCAGGTGTCCGGTCACGGGGAGGCAGTCGGCGGGCCGGGCCTGGCCGAGGCGCAAGGACCGCAGGAGCCGGCGGAGGAACTCATAGGCCTCCAAGAGGCCGCGGGCCGAGTCGGCAGACAGCCCCCCCAGCGCGCCGAGCCTTGTGAGCGCGACCCGCGTCGACGGGGTCCGGAGCCTCCCGTGCCGCCCGCCGTGGGTCAGCTGCAAGACCTGGACGAGGAACTCGACGTCCACGAGCCCGCCGGCACCGAACTTCAGGTGGATGCGCCCGGGCCCTTCACGGCCGAGCTCGAGCTCCATGCGCATCCGGACGTGGTGGATTTCCGCGCGCTCGGCGTCCGAGAGCCCCGGGCCGAAGACCCGGGCGCGTCGGAGCGCGAGGAATCGCCGCGCCAGCCCCGGGTCGCCCACGATCGGGCGGGCGCGCACCAGCGCCTGGCGCTCCCAGAGCGCCGCCTCCTCCTGGAGGTAGCGGGCGAGCGTGTCCAGGGAATGTGCGAGGGCGGTGGCTTTGCCGCCCTGTCGCAGACGGAGATCGACCCGGAACACCTGGCCGGTGCGGGTGATCGCGGTCAGGAGCGTGTAGAGGCGGTCGACGACGCGGTCGAAGAAGACGTGGATCGCCGGACCGCTGTCGCTCGGCCCGCCGTAGAGGACGACGAGGTCCAGGTCGGACCCGTAGTCGAGCTCCCGGCCCCCGAGCTTGCCCAGACCGACGATCAGCGCGGGTACGGGTCGCCCGTCGATCCGCGGCTCGCCGAGGACGGCGCGCGCCTCGGCGAGGGCCCGCTCCCAGGCGAGGCCGACGCACGCCTGGGCCAGCTCGCCGAGCGCCCACTCGACCCGGGTCGACCGCTCGCCGAGGACCAGGTCGCGCCAGGCGATCTCGAGCTCCTCCCGCTGCTTGAACAGGCGGAGCCGGTCGGCCTCGTCCGCTCCGTGAGCGGCGAACTCGCGGAACGCCGCCCGGAGCCGGCGGGCGGACCGGGGGGGCCTCCCGGCCGCCGAGCCCAGGGCGTCGAGCAGCTCCGGCCGCGAGATCAGCGTCTGCGCGAGCCGCTCCGAGCGCGTGAAGAACGTCAGCACCCCGCCGAGCAGCGCCGGCGTCGAGGCCAGCCGGGCGAGGTAGGCGGTTCGCGGCCCCGCCGTGGCGACGAAGCGCTCGAGCGCATCGAGGGCCGCATCGGGATCCGGCACCGTCCTGAGCGCGGCGAGCGCGGCCGGCAGCAGCGTGCGGAGCGCGGCCCGCACGGCATCGGGATCCGCCACCAGCGTCGGGCCTTCCCACAGGAGGCGGAGGTTCTGCCGCGCCCGCTCGCGATCGGCGAAGCCGACCGCGGCGATGGCCGCGGCGTCCCACGGCGGCGCCTCGGGTGCTTCCCGCCCCGGCGCGTCGAAGAACCCCTCGAACGCGGCGCGGACGGTGCGGCGCGTCTGGTCGTAGTCACGCAGGAACGCAAGGGCGGCGGCCTCTCCATCTCCCGGATAGCCGAGGCGCCGGGCCAGCTTCCCGAGCTCGTCCGGATCGGCGGGCAGCGTGTGCGTCTGGAGTGCGTGAAGAATCTGAAGACGGTGCTCGACCGTCCGCAGGAACACGTAGGCATGCGTGAGCCGCCCGGACTCCTCCCAGGACAGATATCCTCGCTCCGCAAGCCGGTGGAGCGCCCGCAGGCTGTTCCGCTCGCGGAGCCACGGATCCTGCGCCCCGTAGAGGAGCTGGAGCGCCTGGATGTGGAACTCGATGTCGCGGATGCCCCCCACGCCGAGCTTGACGTGGCGCTCCTGCTGGCCGCGCGCCCTGAGGCGCCGGTCGATGCGGTTCTTCATCGCCCGGATCTCGCCCAGCGCCGCGCGCTCGAGGCCTGGACGGTAGACGATCTCGCGCGCCAGGTCGAGAAACGCCTGCCCCACCCGCTCGTCCCCGGCCGCGACGCGCGCCTTGATCAGGGCCTGCCGCTCCCAGAGCGCGCCGCGCACCGCGTGGTAGGCGCGGTATGCGGCCAGCGGCAAGGCGAGGGCGCCCCCGGTCCCCTCCGGGCGGAGACGGAGGTCGACCCGGTACACCGTGCCCTCCTCGGTCATCGCGGTCAGGGCGCCGACCAGGCGCTCGGCCAGGCGCGCGAAGTACGTCCGGCTCGAGACCACCTCCGGCCCCTCGGTCTCGCCCTCGGCCTCGTAGACGAAGCAGAGGTCGATGTCCGACGAGTAGTTCAGCTCGGCGCCCCCGTGCTTGCCGAGCGCGATCACCGCGAACCCGGTCTCGACTCGGCCCCGGTCGGCCGCCTCGTGGACGGGGCGGCCGTAGCGCGCGTGAAGATCCGGCTCCACGATAGCCAAGGCCTGCGCGAGGCACGCGTCGGCCAGCAGGGACAGCTCCTGCGTCGTCGTGACGAGGTCCGCGTCGGCCAGCACGTCCCGGAGCCCGATCCGGCAGAGCTCGCGGCGCTTCACGCGGCGCAGCGCGTTCAGCCGCGCCTCCTCCGTCCGGAATGGTCGGCAGGCGGCGGCCACCTCCGCGTGCATCGCCTCGGCGGAGCGAGTCTGCATCACGCGAGGATCCAGCAGCCAGGGCACCGTCTGCGGGGACCGGATCAGCGCGTCGGCCAGGAACTGGCTCGTCGCGGCGAGGGTCGTCAGGACCGGGATGGCCTCCGGATGGCCGGCCAGCAGGGTGTAGAACCCGCGCCGGTCCAGGACGGCCACCGCCAAGCGCTCGAGGTTGTTGAGCGCCATGTCGGGGTCGGCGGAGACGCCCACGTGGTGGAGGAGCCTCGGCACGAGCGGGACCAGCTGGTCGCGCACGTCGGGGGTCTCGGCGAGCCGCCGGAGGTTCCCGAGCGCCCCGGCGGGGTCGAGGAAGCCGAGGCGCCCGAGCGCCGCGAGACAGCCGGGCGGCGGCACCGCCGGGTCGAGGAAGTCGGCGGCCGGCGGGAGCGGCACGGAGGCCGGGCGCTCCGTCAGCAGCGCGCCATCCTTCCCGCGCGACGCCGGCGACAGCGCGCTGCCGGCGCGGGCGCTGCCCGCACGAGACACGCCGCGCCGCGGCCCCCGGGCGAGCTAGATCGCGTCTTCGCCCCGCTCGCCGGTTCGGATGCGCACGGCTTCCTCCACGGGCAGCACGAAGACCTTGCCGTCGCCGATCGAGCCCGTCTTGGCGGCGGCGATGATCGTCTCGACCACCTTGGGCACGAGCGCGTCGGCCACCACGAGCTCCACCTTGACCTTCGGGAGAAAGTCGATCGTGTACTCGGAGCCCCGGTAGAGCTCGGTGTGCCCCTTCTGGCGCCCGAAGCCCCGGACCTCCATGACCGTCATGCCGATGACGCCGATCTCGGTCAGCGCCTCCTTGACGTCATCCAGCTTGAACGGCTTGATGATGGCCTCGATCTTCTTCATGCATGCCTCCGGGCCTTCTTGATGGCCCTCCGGTAGCAGGTGACGTACGACTCGGCCGAGGCGTCCCACGAGAAGTCGGCCGCCATGGCGTTCGCGACCAGGCGGCGCCAGGCCGCCGGGGCCGCGTGTGCGGCGAACGCGCGCGCGAGCGCCGCGCCGCAGGCATCGGCCGACAGCTCGTCGAACAAGAATCCGGTGCCCCGGCCGGTCGCCGCGTCCCAGGGCCGCACCGTGTCCGCAAGGCCCCCGGTCCGCCGGACGACCGGCACGGTCCCGTAGCGAAGCGCGATTAGCTGACCGAGCCCGCAGGGCTCGTAGCGCGAGGGCATGAGGAACAGATCCGCGCCCGCGTAGATCCGCCGGGCGAGGCGGTCGTCGAAGCCGATGCGCACGGCGACCGAGTCGGGATACGTGCGCGCCAGCTCGGTGAGCTGGCGCTCCCACGGCTCGTCACCCGTCCCGAGCACGGCGAGCTGGCCGCCGGCGGCGCGGATGGCCGCCACCGAGTCGACGACGAGGTCGAGCCCCTTCTGCTCCGCCAGCCGGCTCACCACCCCGACGAGCGGGGCCCGGCCGCCGGGCTCCGGGAGCCCCAGCTCCTCGCGGAGCACGGACGTGCACGCGGATTTGCCACCGGGGTCGTCCCGGTCGAACCGCTTCGGGATGTCCGGGTCGGTCGCCGGGTTCCACGCCAGGACGTCCAGGCCGTTCAGGATCCCGACCAGGTCCGCGCGCCGCTCACGCAGGACGCCGTCCAGCCCCTCCCCGAACGCCGGGGTCTGGATCTCCCGGGCGTAGGTCGGGCTGACGGTGGTCAGGAGGTCGGCGAAGACCAGACCGCCCTTCAGCAGCGAGAGGTGGCCGTAGAACTCGATCCCGGCCGGGGTGAACAGGTCCCAGCCGAGTCCCGTCATCGGCAAGTCGTAGTGCCAGAACACCCCCTGATAGGCGAGGTTGTGGACCGTGAAGACGGTCGCCACGTCGGCGTACGCCGGCGTGTCCCGGTAGAGCGTCTCGAGGTACACGGGGACGAGGCCCGCCTGCCAGTCGTGCGCATGCACGACCTGCGGCATCCATCCCAGGGCCGGGAGCGCCGCGAGGACGCTCCGGCAGAAGAAGACGAAGCGCTCGCAGTCGTCGCTGGCCCCGTAGAGCGCCGGGCGGTCGTAGTACCCGTCCTGGGCGACGAAGTACACGGGCACCCGCTCGCCCAGCCGGCCCTCCAGGATGGCCCCCTCGACGGTCCGGTCCGCGATCGGCACCGCCAGCCTCGGCACGGCGACCTCTAGCGCCCCGGCCGCCGCCTCGACCCCTCGATGCCGCGGCATGATCACGCGGACGTCGTGGCCGAGCCGCGCGAGCGCCTGCGGCAGCGCGCCCGCCACGTCCCCGAGGCCTCCGGTCCGGGCGAACGGCGCGACCTCGGCGGAGACCAGGAGGACGCGAAGCCGCTCCCGGGCGGGCCGCCTCTCCTCGGGCCCGCCGACGGCCGCCCGCGCGGGGCCGGCAGACGCGGAGTCCGGCTCATGACTCGACGATCGGGTAGACCAGCGCCGTCACATGCGAGCTGATGCGCTTTAGGTTGGTGAGGACGTCGAGGTGGATCTCCGAGGTCTCCACGGACTCGGTCAGCCCGGCCCGGAGCCGGTCGATGTGCGATTGCCGGAGCTCCCGCTCCCGCTGCCGGACCACGGTCCGCTGATCGAGGACCTCGTGGGCCAGGGTATGGTCGCCGGCCGTGAACGCGACGACCGCGCGCTCGAAGTTCTTCGAGACAAGGGCGTGGAACTCCATGAGCTCGGCCTCGCCGGGCTCGGAGAATCGGCGGCCCTGGTAGAACTTCTTCCGGGCGAGCTCCATCAGGTTCTTGTCGATGATGTCGCCGATGTTCTCGAGGTTCCCGATGAACCCCAGGAGCGAGATCTCGCGGCGCGCAAGGTCCTCGGTCATCGTCTGCCGGTCCAGCCGGGTCAGGTACAGCTTAACCGCCCGTTCGAGGTAGTCCACCTGATCGTCCCGCCGTACCACCTCCTCGAGGAGCTCCTGGCTCCCGTTCCGGAACACGACGGCGGCATCGCGCAGCATCCCCTGGACGATGTCCGCGATCCGCGCCGCCTCGCGCGAGGCCTGACCGATCGCGAGGCTCGGCTGCTCCATGAACCGCTCGTCCAGGTAGCGCGTGGCGAAGCGCTCCTCGGCCTCCGGCCGATCCGGCACGGCCGCGACGATCAGCCGCGCGGCGAGCGGCTGGAAGGGCAGGAACAGGAGCGAGATCGCCACGTTGAAGAACGTGTGCGCGTTGGCGATCTGGCGCGCGGGGTCCGCCGCGCTGGCGGCTACCAGCGTCACGAAGGCGTCGAGGAATGGCAGCACGATCGCCACCCCGAGGAGCTTGAACCCCACGTGGGCCACGGCGACGCGCCGCGCTTCCGTCGAGGAGCCGAGTGACGCGGTGAGCGCCGTCACGCAGGTGCCGATGTTGGCTCCGAGGACGAGCGGGAGCGCCCCGGGCAAGGTCAGGAGCTGGTGCGAGGCCAGTGCGATCGCGAGCCCGATCGTGGCCGCGGAGGACGCGACCAGGGCCGCGAAGGCCGCGGAGGCGGCGACGCCGAGGATCGGGGTCTCGGCGAAGGCAAGCAGCGCCTGCGCGAGAAGGGCGTTGTCCTTGAGCGGCTCCATGCCGTCGATCATCAGCTTGAGCCCGAGGAAGATCAGGCCGAACCCGAGGACCGCGTGTCCCAGGTCCTTGAAGAGCCGCCGCTTGCCGAGGAAGGTCATCGCGAACCCGATCCCGACGAAGAGGAGCGCGTAGTCGTAGATCCGGAACGCCAGCAGCTGGACGGTGAACGTGGTCCCGATGTCGGCGCCGAGAATGATGCCCATCGCCTGGTAGAGGGACAGGAGCCCGGCCTGGACGAACCCGATCACCATGATCGTGGTGGCGGTCGACGACTGGATCAGGGCGGTCGCCGCGGCGCCGGTCAGGAGCGCCGTGAACCGGTTCGTGGTCAGGTGGGTCAGCACCTGCCGCAACCGGGCCCCCGCCAGACGCTGGAGCCCGTCCCCCGTGTGCTGCATCCCGTAGAGGAGCAGCGCCATTCCTCCGAGGAGCACGATCAGGAGAGGCGAGGTCACGGCGCGACCATCCGGGGCGCTTACGCCCGCGGCACGCGATCCCGGAACGCGCGGAGGCGACGCAGCGACGTCTCCCGTCCCAGGTCGGTCATGACCCCGAAGATGGGAGGGCTCGCGGTCTCGCCCGTCAGCGCGAGGCGGATCGGCTGCGCGAGGTCCACCAGCTTCACGCCCAGCTCGCCGGCGAGCTGGCGACACTCGCCTTCGAGCTCGGCCTCCGTCCAGCCCTCGAGGGTTGCCAGGCGAGCGAGAAGCCGGTCCAGGCGTGGCAGGAGCGCCGGGGGCGCCAGCTTCCCGAACGCGGTCGGATCGTACTCCGTCGGGTCCTTGAAGTAGAAGCGCGCCTTCGGAACCATGGCGGCGAGCGTGGTCGCGCGCGCGGCGAGGTTCACCACGGCCGGGATGACCCGCGCCTTGGGGGGATCGGCGAGCCCGGCGCGCTCGAGATGCGGGATGAACGCCCCCGCCAGCCGCTCGCGGCCGGCCGGATCCTCCACCAGCCGCTTCATCCACACCTGGTTCAGCCACTCGAGCTTGGTCCGGTCGAAGATCGCCGGCGTGGCGCCGACCTGCCGAAGGTCGAAGAGGCGGATCAGCTCGTCCCGGGTGAACACCTCCTGGTCCCCGTGCGCCCATCCGAGCCGCGCGAAGTAGTTCACCATGGCCTCGGGCAGGAACCCCTCGTCCCGGAACGCGAGGACGGAGGTCGCCCCGTGGCGCTTGGACAGGCGCTTCCGGTCCGGGCCGAGGATCATGGGGATGTGCGCGAAGACCGGCTGGGGGTAGCCGAGCGCCTCGTAGCAGAGGATCTGCTTCGGTGTGTTCGAGAGGTGATCGTTGCCCCGGATCACGTGCGTGACCTTCATCGTCACGTCGTCGACCACCACGCAGAAGTTGTAGGTCGGCGTCCCGTCCGACCGGACGAGGATCCAGTCGTCGAGCGTCGCGCGGTCGAACGTGACGTCCCCGTGGATGAGATCGGGCACCACCGTCGCCCCCGAGTCCGGGATGCGGAGCCGGAGCGCCGCGGGGACGCCGGGGCGCGGCGGCACGTCACGGCAGCGCCCGTCGTAGCGGAACGTGTCGCCGCGCGCCTGCGCCGCCTCGCGCCGCTGGTCGAGCTCCTCCGGCGTGCAGTAGCAGCGGTACGCCCGGCCCTCCCCGAGGAGGCGCTCGGCGTGGGCCCGGTAGACGTCGAACCGGCTCGTCTGCCGGAAGTAGCCCTGGTACGCGCTGCCAGCCTCCGGACCCTCCCGGTCCCAGTCGAGCCCCAGCCACGTCATCGCGTCGAGGATCTGGTGGATCGCCTCGTCGGTCGACCGGTTCCGATCGGTGTCCTCGATCCGGAGGAGGAACGCGCCCCCGTGGCGGCGCGCGAAGAGCCAGTTGAAGAGCGCGGTCCGGGCGCCTCCGACGTGGAGGTGCCCGGTCGGGCTGGGCGCGAAGCGGACACGGACAGATTCCCCCATAGGGACACCGATTTTAGAGGAAGTCACCCCCCGGTCTCAAGGAGCCGGAGGGTAACAGTCACTTATGAGCCGGGGTGGGAACCGGCGCCTCGCCTCACCCGAGGGCGCCCGAAGTCCTACGGACCGGTCTTCCGTGAGCCGCGCGTCAGTAGCGGGCGAAGAGCCGTCCCCAGCCGGTGTTCGCGAAGGCCCGGATGCGGCTCTGTCCCACCGTCGGATACCACAGGACGTCGTGGTAGACGTTCGAGGCAAACGGGGCCCAGACCACCAGGGGCGAGTGGAGCAGGAGGTGCTTGAGCGGCCGGAGCGGCCCCTTCCGGATGAGCTGGTCTCCCCAGATCACGAGGCTCCGGGAGGTCTGGCACCGGAAGTTCACGTCGGCCACGTCGTCGCCGACCAGCTCGATCTCGCGGGGGTCGGCCACGCCGAGGCCCCGCTCGTGGGCCATCCGGAGGTACGGAATCCCGAGCGGGTCGTAGCCCATCAGGCGCGCCGCGATCGCGTCGATCGCCACGGAGTCCGCCGAGGCGAGGATGAGGTTCCCCTCCCGCGGCAGCATGGTGCGGGGCCCCGCGCCGTCCCCGACGACCGTCCCGTCCATGACGGAGAACACGGCCGGATGGAGCTCCCGCTGCATGTAGAGCAGATCGACCAGGACCTCGTGGATGAACTCGTGCGCGTAGTGGCGCACCTCCTTCAGGAGGCCACCGAACGCGTTCTTGACGGCGCCCGTGGTCGCTGAGTGGCCGTGGGTCTTGACCGTCGGCAGGTGAAGCACGCTCGCGCCGACGTACATCTTGGGGATCTCGATCCCCTCCGGGAAGATGTGGTTCAGCTTGAGGAGAGGGCTCTTGAAGCGATGGACGATCCACTCGACCTCGGGCAGCGGGATGAAGGGCAGCCCGTGGCGGTCCAGGACCGGGCCCCACTTGTTGGCGACGACACCCTTGCGCGGGTTCGTGACGACGGTCTTGTTCTCGACGGGGTGGATCCGCTCCGGCCGGTATCCGTCCTCGAGCAGCGCCTGGACCACGCCGTCGAGCTGCCACGGCTGCGTCGAGCAGGCGGGGAAGTACTTGGTCCAGGACAGGTTCAGCTTGAGGAGCAGCTCCCCGTCCCGCGGGAGGACGCTCTGATAGCCGGCCAGGCGCACGAGACGCCCGTAGTCGGCGACCACCGTGTCGGGACTGGTGCGGAGGACCGCCACCCGTGCGTGCATGACAGTGATTTTACCACCCGCGGCATGGCCTCCCGCGCGCCGGCGCCCCCGTGTGGTCCGGCTTTACACGTTCGGGACGGCTTCCTAGACTGCGGGAGACCGGGCGTTCGGCGTCGCCCTGCCGTAGCGTTCGCGTCTCCGCGCCGGACCCAGACGGCCCCGTGAGCGGCGCCGGCGGGCCGATCCGGCGAGCGGACCAGGCGCTACCGGGCGACGTACAGGATGACGATGACGGCCGCGCCCCAGAGCGCGACGTCGACCAGGAGCGCCAGGTCCGTCAGGAGGTGCTCCGACGGATTTCCCCCCAGGTCGCGGCGATAGAGCAGGTAGAGATAGCGGAAGATGCCGTAGAGGACGAACGGGATCGTGAGGGGCAGCCGGGCGGTCCCGAGCCGCACGTGGGTCTCCGTCGCCATCGTGTAGAGGGCGTAGGCCATCAGCGTCGACGCGGTCACCACGGCGATCATCTGGTCCAGGAGCTCGGGCGAGTACTCCGAGAGGATCGGCCGGTGGCCGATCGCGCCCGCCTCGAGCTCGCGCAGCTCGGCGCGCCGCTTGCCGAATGTCAGGAAGAGGGCGAGCAGGCTCGTGCACAGGAGGAGCCAGTCGGAGAAGTCGATCCCGAGCACGACCACCCCCGCCAGCGCGCGCAGGACGAACCCCCCGGCGATGATCAGGGTGTCCACGATGACCACGTGCTTGAGGCCGACCGAGTAGGCGGTGAGGAGCACCGCGTACGCGAGGACTACCAGGCCGAAGCGGGCCGACAGGAGGAACGCCGCGGCCGTGGCCCCGGCGAGCAGGCCGACTCCCGCCGCGAGCGCCACTGCGGGAGGGAGGCGGCCCGAGGCGACGGGGCGGTGGCGCTTCTGCGGGTGGGCGCGGTCGCGCTCGGCGTCTATCACGTCGTTGATCAGGTAGACGCCTCCTGAGAGGAGGCAGAACAGCGAGAACGCCAGGACGGAGCGGGCCACCAGCGCCGGCTCGAGAAGTCCCCGCGAGAAGATCAGCCCCGCGAAAACCAGCAGGTTCTTCGTCCACTGGCGGGGGCGAAGCGACGCGAGGAGGGCGCCGAGCACGCGGGCCCGTCCCCTACCGCGCGCCGGTGGCCCGCAAGTCGGCGATCACTCGCTCCAGAGTCTCGTCGAGCGGGACGCGCGGACGGTACCCGACCGCGCGCTCCGCCTTCCCAATGTCCGGTACGCGCCGCCGCAGATCCTCGAATCCCGGCTGGTAGGCCTCGTCGTACGGCATGAGGACGATCGGCGCGCTGCTGCCGGCGAGCTTGCGCACGCGCTCCGCGAGCTCCGCGATCGTGAGCTCGTGCGTGGTGCCCACGTTGAACACCTCGCCGACCGCCGCGACTGACAGCGACAGCGCGATGGTGGCGCGCACGGCGTCCTCCACGTCGGTGAAGCAGCGAGACTGCTGCCCGTCGCCGTAGACGGTGATCGGCCCGCCGTCGAGGGCCTGGCGGACGAAGCGCGGGACGACCATCCCGTATCGGCCCGTCTGGCGCGGCCCGATCGTGTTGAAGAAGCGGATGATCGTCACGGGCACCTGGAACTGGCGATGGTATGCGAGGCCCAGGAACTCGTCGATCGCCTTCGAGCACGCGTAGCTCCAGCGGCTCTTCGTCGTGGGCCCGAGGAGCCGGTCGTCCTCCTCGGAGAGGGGCACGCGGTCGTTCTTGCCGTAGACCTCGGAGGTCGAGGCCAGGACGACGCGGGGCCGGCTCTCGCGCGCCGCCCGCAGGACCACGTCGGTGCCGACGATGTTGGTCTCGATGGTTCCCACCGGCTGATCGAGGATCAGGCGGACGCCGACCGCGGCCGCCAGGTGGTAGACGATGTCGGCCCGCGCCACGAGCTTCCGCACGAGGGCCTCGTCCGTGACCGTCCCCACCGCCACGTGGAGGCGCGAGTGCCCCTGCACGGTCCGGAGGTTGTCGAGACGGCCGGTCGAGAGGTCGTCCAGGACGTCCACCCGGTGGCCGGCCTCGAGCAACGCCTCGGCGAGATGCGACCCGATGAACCCGGCGCCGCCGGTGACCAGCGCGCGCACGCTCACACCGGCGCCCGCCCGCCGATCCGGCGCGCTCGAGGCGACGCCAGGGGGGCTTTCTGCGTCATCGCCGCGCCATTATTGACGGCGGCTCGCGGGGGTGTCAAGAAACGCGCCGGCGCGGCGCCGACCGCTCACTCGAGGCGCACGGAGGCTCGCACCACGACCACGCCGTGCGCGGCGCACGTGGCCTCGAGCCGGTCCAACCGCTCGACGGGAATCTTTCCCGACGCGACGACGACCTCCGCGACCGGATGCGTCCGGAAGAGCGCGTCCAGGTCGTCGAGCGGTCCGAGCACGGGAACCCCGTGGATCCGACGGCCCGCCTTCGTCCGGTCGTCGTCGATGAAGCCCACGGCCTCGCGGGCGAGGGCGGGGTTGTTGCGGAGCTCCCGGAGCGCGAGCTCGCCGCCGTCGCCCGCCCCGTAGACGAGGACCGCCTTGGCGCCGGCCCGCGGGGCGCGCAGGGCCTCGCCGAGTAGCCGGAACGACGCGCGGGTCGCGCCGACCAGCGCGGTGAGCAGGAGCCAGTCGAGCACGAACACGGCCCGGGACAGGCCCATGAACCGCGTCGTGAACAGGAGATAGAGGACGCAGGCGACCGTGCCGACGGTGATCCCGCCCGCGAGGCGCAGCATGTCGGCCAGCCCCGTGTACCGCCAGATCCCGCTGTACGCGCCCCACAGCGCGAGTCCCGAGAGCTGGAACACGAGGACCGGTGCCAGCGTGCGAAGCAGCATCGGCCGGTTGGCCGGAAACGCGTCCTCGAACCGCAAGACGTACGCCGCGTAGTACGCCACCACGATCAGCACCGTGTCGAGGACGACGGACGCCACGTGCCGCTTGTACGGGAGGCTCTGCACGAGCCAGACGGCAGCCCGGCCCGGATAGGCCGGCGAGGCCCGCGCGACCTCGACGCGGCTCAGGTGGATCCCGAGGAGTGCCAAGGCCACGAGGAGCAGCGACAGGAGCACGAGCGCGGTGCGGAAATTCGCCCGGTAGGTCAGCAGCGCAATACCTCCGCCGACGATCGACAGCCCGCAGAGGAGCCCCAGGGCCCGCCACTCGCTCCCGCCGAGCGCCACCAGGCGGTGTGACGTGTGGTCCCGCCCTCCCTCTGAGACAGGCTGCCCCCGGAGGAACCGGGTGATCGCCACGAAGGTGGTGTCGAAGATCGGCATCAGCACGAGCAGCACCGGTACGGCCAGCACGGCGGTGATCCCGCGCGAGTAGTAGGCGGCGTCGACGACGAGGCAGAGCCCGCTCAGGAAGAAGCCGAGGAACAGGCTCCCCGCGTCCCCCATGAAGATGCGTGCGGGCGGAGCGTTCCGCACGAGGAAGCCCGTCACCGCGCCGACGAACCCCGCCGTCATGGTCGCGGCGGCGATGTCGCCGTCGAGGATGAAGAGCGCCAGCCGGTACCCGCCCGCGATGACCGCCATGCCGGCCGCCAGGCCGTCCATGTTGTCGAGGAGGTTGAACGCGTTCGTGACGCCGACCACCCAGAGGAGGGTGAGCATCACGTCCAGGACCGGCACGCCCGTGAGCCGGAGGACGAAGTCGAGCTGCACCAGCACGGCCGCGAGGGCGATCTGGGCCACGAGCTTGACCGGCGGGCGGAGAGGCCGGAGGTCGTCGACGAGCCCGACGACCCCCATCGCCAGGGAGACCAAGGTCAGCGCCGCCAGGCGCCCTCGGAGCCCGCCCACCAGGGCCAGGGCCGGCAGCACTCCGAGCATGATGGCCACCCCGCCGAGAAGCGCCACGGGCCGGCGATGCCAGCGGTCGCTGCGTGGCTCGATGACCAGACTTAGGCGGGGAGCGAGCCGCTCGCAGACGAGCGTGGCGGCGAGGGCGACGATGAGCGAGACGGCGAAGGCGGCCCCGATAGTGCTCACCGGTCAGTCCTGCATGGCGTGGGCTATCTTGGCACGGCGGCGCCGGAGGACAGCGCTTCCGGCGAGGCGCCGCCCGCGTGACGCGGTCCGGGGGTCCCGCTCGGAAAGCGCTTCAAGCGGATGCGTCCCACCCACGCGTGCTGCATCTCCTTGACGTCCCGCCGGTCAACGAGGTCCGTGAACTGGACCCGCAGCGTGGGCCACCCGAATCCGGTCGGAACGCGGGCGGCGTACTCCCGCGCGACCCATTCCGGGCCGGCGGCCAGCGGCCAGGCGTCGATCGCCGTCTGGTCCAGGAAGAGACGCATCCGCGGCGTCCCGCCGGTCGTCGAGTAGCCTCCGGCGCGGATGGTGATCTCCGTCACGCCGGGCCACGTGACGATGCGCCCCGACACCTCGCCGGACCGGGTCATGACCCACACGATCTCCTGGAACTGGTACGACCCGAACTGGATCCCCGCCGAGTGCCGCATGGCGACCCCCTCGACCGTGCCGGTGGGGAAGGTTGCCGCCAGCACCGTCCAGGCGAGCGCGAACGCTCCTGTGAGCGCGACCGCGGGGCCGGGCGCCAGGATGACGGACCCGACGCCCCAGGCCTCGACGGGCGAACGCCGCCGGTGAGCCCAGTACCAGGACGCGGCCAGCAGCAGCGCGCCACCCGCGGCCAGGCTGGCCCAGGTCCACACGGTAGGAAACCGCAGCGACGGGAGGAAGCGAGCAAAGTCGAGCCCGACGGCGCCGCCGACGAGCTGCAGCAAGGTCGTCCGCCCGTCCAGGTTGTTGTAGCGCCAGAAGGGCACCAGCGCGAGCACGAACGCGACCGCGGTGCTCCAGATAAGGCAGAGCGTGTTCACGGTCGCGAGGGCCCGTCCGCGGCCGATGTCGAAGACCTCGGCGACGAGGGGAACGAGCAGCGGCGCCACGCAGAGGACGAACCGGGGCGGCGGCGTCCAGCCGGCATCCCACTGCATCCAGCGCCACTTCACGAGGACCACGAGGTAGATGAGCGTCACCCCGACGAGTCCGATCACGGCCTCGCGGCGCCGGCGCCACAGGAGGGCGAGACCGGGCACGGCGAGCGCCCAGTGGGGCCCATAGTAGAGAAGGCCGAACTCCTGGTCGGCGAGGAGCCCGAGACCAGCCTGCGGCATCCACTCGTTCCATCCGCGCAGCACGCTCCACAGCTCAGCGGCGCCGCGGACGTTCTGGAAGACACGCGGCAGCGGGTTCCACACGAGGACGACGGCGCCGGCCACGGTCACCGCCGCCAGCACGCCCAGGGCCAGGGCGCGCCGGCCCCGGGCCAGTCGGAGAACGGCCCACGCGAGGAGCCCGAGGCTCACGGGCACGTAGCGGTCCTTGAGCCCGACCAGCGCCACGGCCGAGGCGGTCACGATCGCCAGCGCCGGCCAGCCCCCGTGTGGCAGGCGCAGCAGCGCGCGGGCGCCCACGACGGTGGCGAGCGCCCCCGGAACCTCCGGGTACACGTGGCCGGAGTTGACCAGGATCGGCGGCGTGAGCGCGACCACGACCCACCCCCAGAAGGCGGCGACCGGCGAGATGCCGAGGTCCCGACACAACCGGTAGACCTGGACCCCCAAGAGCGCGGCGCAGAGGCCGATGGTGAGGGTCGCGCCGAGGCGACCGCCGAGCGGATACCCGGGCAGGAGGATCGAGCCGAGCGCGTACCCGGGCAGCAAGAGGGTGGGGAAGCCGATGAACGAGAGCGTCCACGTCTCCGGGCTTGCGCGGCCCCAGTAGAAGCGCTCGTAGTCCCGGGCCGCGACGTTGTTCCGGATCTCGAGGTCCCGGTCGGCGTAGAGGCTCTGAGTATTGAGCAGGTAGACGTGCTCATCGCCGGCCGTCGAGAGCGCGTTGGTGACGTACGCGGCCAGGAAGGCGTAGAAGAGGAAGGCGATCCAGAAGAGGCAGGGGCCGACGGGCAGCGGGTCGGCCGGGGGGGCAAGGCTCCGTCGGGCCTCCCGCTGGGAGGGGATCTCGCGGTCCTCGCCGATGGGCCCGGGCTCGCCGACGGCGGTGGCCGCGGGGTCCGGGACGGTCGACCCGGCGTCGGACGCCGCGACCCAGGCCCGATAGGCGACGAGGACCGCCCCGAGAACCTTGGCGAAGAGCACCCCCACGAAGAACACGGCGAGCGGCTGGCGCCAGGCGCCGATGGGCCGCCATGCCGCCATCAGGAGGAGGAAGAGCAGCAGGAGCGCGTAGCTCCCACGGTCCCACGCCCGGGCGCGCCGCGCCGTGAGCGCGGGCAATCCGCGTCCCTCGGTCCATCGGAGGAGACGCTCATGAAGCAGCGTGAACGCGAGAAACATGGCCGGTAGCCACACGGCGAAGAACCACCGCCAGCTCCCCGGAAACGGCGCGTCGAGCGGCAGCCCGCGCGCAGGCAGACCGAGGCGGGGCCAGAGGAGGAAGATCAGCAGCCCGGTCGCCGCCGCGACCAGGGCCGTCGCGAGGAGCGGCCACGGCTCGGGCTTCTGGGGAGGCCCGGGTCGCTCCGGAGCGGACGACGCGGTCGGCAAGGCGCGGGCGAACGGTGGCCGACGACCGCGGTCAGCCGCGACCGACGGTGCCGAGCGCCCGCTCGACGGCCACCGCGATCTCCTCGACCTCGCGCTCGCCCATGGGCGTCGAGAGGCAGCCGAGCCCAGTCGTGTGGATCAGTACGCCCGCGTCGAGGAGCGCGCGGAAGAGCCGCTCCATGCGCGCCTCGGCTGCCTGGTCGACGTCCCGGTAGCTCCGGAGCGGCCGGTCGGTGAAGAGGAGCCGGAAGAGTGAGGCTTCCCCGGTCGCCTGTCCAGGCACACGGGCGGCCCGGAGCACGTCAGACAGCCGGGCGCGGAGCCGGGCGCCGAGCGCATCCAGGCGCTCGAACTCCGCCTCTGTCATGGCGCGCATCGTCGCGAGGCCCGCGGTCATGCTGACCGGGTTGGCGCTGAACGTTCCCCCGGAGGCGATGCGGGGCCCTCGCGTCCCCGGGTCGAACACCTCCATCACCTCGGCGCGGCCGCCGGTGGCGCCGATGGGGAACCCACCGCCGATGATCTTGCCGAACGCGGTCAGGTCCGGGTCCCCGCCGTAGCGGCCCTGCGCGCCGCGGTAGCTCACGCGGAACGAGATGACCTCGTCGAAGACCAGCAGGATGCCGTGCTGCCGGGTGGCCTGGCGGAGGAAGGTGAGGAACCCCTCGACGGGCGGAATGAACCCCATGCGATTCGACAGGGGATCCACCAGCACTGCGGCCAGGTCCGGGGCGTGACGCGCCAGCAGCTGCTCGCAGGCATCGCGGTCGTTCCAGGGCAGCACCAGGGTCTCGAGCACGCGGTGCTTGGGCAGACCGCCGGACGAGGGCACGCTGGCCGGCGCGTCGTCCGGCCCCCACTCCTCCGGCCGCGAGCTGAAGCTCACCTGGACGTCGTCGTAGTACCCGTGGTAGGCCCCCTCGAACTTGGCGATCCGGTCGCGGCCCGTGTAGGCGCGCGCGGCCTTGATCGCCATCATGACCGCCTCGGTGCCGGAGTTCCCGAAGCGGATCCGCTCGAGGCCCGGCACCCGCTCCACCAGGAGCTCGGCGAGGGCGACCTCCTCGGGCGTCGAGGCCGCGAACGCCGTGCCGCGGCCAAGCTGGCGGCTCACCGCCTCGACGAGCGGGGGGAAGGCATGGCCGTGGATCAGCGCCGTGAAGTTGTTGATCGCGTCGAGGCGCTCGACCCCGTCGACGTCGGTCACGCGGCACCCTCGCCCCTCGGCCAGATAAAAGGGGTGCGGACGAACGTGGAGGTTGGCCTTCGAGGTCCCTCCGGGAATGACTTGTCGCGCGCGCTCGAACAGGGCGCGGGACTGGGAGCGCGGGTCGTCGAAGCGGTTGCCCATCCTAGCCTCCTTCAGCGTGCCCGGATCGACGCTCGCCTACCGGCGTCGCCTCCTCGGCGCGTCCATCTTACTCGACCTTACTCGACCGGCCCGAGTGCGCCGAAAGGCCGCCCGGCCACGCGGACGCCGCACGCACGTTTCCGACAGTCCGCCCTTCGCTCCTCGGGGGTGCCGCCGCTGCCGGTCATCGGGTTCGACCGAAGCAAAGCGCCGGGGACAGCGGGAAGCGTCCATGACGGACGACGCATGGGGAGAGAGCGGGCACGAGCCCTGCTGGACAGTAGCTGGGCCGTCTGGTAAGTTTACGGGCGCTCCAGGCGCTCCCGCCGCTCAGTGGACAGGTAGCTCAGTTGGTAGAGCACGGGACTGAAAATCCCGGTGTCGGGAGTTCAATTCTCCCCCTGTCCACCATTTCTTTTCGGTAGGTACATCGTCCCCACTCGTCGCCCCGAATCCCGCTCGGGCAGTAACGGGGTCAGTTGTTGTCCCGATCCCTCCGCGCCGACGTGCAAGTCGCTCGATCGCTTGCCGCTGGTGGGCCGGGCTCAGATGCGCGTATCGCTGCGTCATCACCAGTGTCTTGTGTCCAAGATCTTGCCGTCCATCCTCTCTCGCCGTCCTACCGCGCCTCCCTCACAGATCGGGTGGCCAAGGTTGACCTGACTGAACCCCACCCATTCCTCGAGCTCGCCGAAGAGATTCGAGAAGGGGAAATGCGCCATTTCGACGAGTCGGTCCTTCGCCTCGTCCGTCGCCTGGATGATCCCACGCGACTGATCGGCCCCCCGGGGCTGTCGGAGGCAGTCACGGACATCACCGCGCTCGGCAGCACCACGGCGCTGGTGATCGTCCTGCTCTGCGCGATCGGATACCTGGCTCTGCAGCGTCGATACGACGCGATGGCGCTCGTCATCGTCGCGGCTGGAGGGGGCGGTCTCCTGAGCGCGGGCCTAAAGCAACTGTTTGGGCGAGACCGGCCCGACATCGTGCCCCACCTCGTCACCGTCGAGAGTTTGAGCTTTCCCAGCGGGCATTCCATGGTGGCCCTGGTCATCTATCTCACGCTGGGGGCGTTGCTCGCCCGGTTTGCTGCGCGGCGTCGCGTGCGAGTCTACGTGATCGTGATCTCCCTCGGCCTGACGTCCCTAATTGGGATGACTCGAATCTGCCTCGGTGTCCACTATCCGACCGATGTGCTGGCTGGCTGGGCCCTAGGGTTGGCTTGGGCGCTCTCATGCTGGTTGGGCGCCCGGTATCTGCAGTACCGGGGTGCGGTGGCGACGCCGGGATCGCAGAAAGCAACAGGATCGGAAACGAACGCGGCCCCGCGCGCGGGGACCGCACAGGCGACCCACCGGACGGCGCGGGTAAGCCTCGCACCGATCTTCCTCACATACGCGCTCCTCCACGTCGGCATCCGGCTGCTGATCGATCAGGATCCAGTCAGTCGGCCCCGACCAAGCGCACCACGGCCATGCTGATCAGCCAGCAGGTCAGACCAGCCAGCAGGAACCACAGGCCCACGACGATCGCGACCCCGACCCGGCTGACTGGCTTGGTCGTCAGGATCTCCGCACGCGACCGGCAGTCCGCCCAGACCTCCGCGGGGATGCGCCGGCGCACCAGGAGAACGCCCAGAGGGAACGAAGGAGGCGCTAGCCCCCTATCTCGGCCACCCAATTCGCTTCCCTCCCCCGCCCCGGCCCCTCGGGCCGCCCCTCGCCACCGCGCCGCGACTGTCACTCGGCGTCGGAGCGTCCGGCAAGGGCCCTCGGAAGCTCGGCCCGGTGGGCCCGGAAATCCGCCCGGTGGGGGAGCGTCAGCTCGCCTCCGAGCTCCGGGTGCTTGGCGGGGAAGACGGGAAACGGTAGAGGCGTATCACCTCGCGATAGTCGGGCGTTGCCAACACGATGTCCAACCCGGCTGGTCCGAACTCGACGACAAGGATCCGGTCACGGAGTTGCTCGGGAGAAAGTTCGATCGTCTCCGGAGCTTCGTGCGGTTCGACGGTACCAGGCACCACGAGCCGGAGGTCAAGGATCGGCCCGGATCCCACTGCACTGTGGTGGCAGAACACGAGCACCACCTCGCCCGGGACAATCGGCCCCGCCCGGGTGGGTTCCCCGAGGCCAAATCCTCTGGCCGTGACCGGCTGACTCCCGCAGCGCGTGAGCAGCCGCACCCTCCAGACGCGCGTGGTTGAGGTCGGCTCCGGCGCCCGGGCACGCTATAAACCACCTCGGCCAGCGTCGACTCCCGGCAGGGCGCCGAGCAACAAGGTGGGTCCGTAGACCACGAAGGCCATGTACCAGCGGCTGTTCCGGCGGTGGGCGTGCGAAAATATTCGGGCGATCCCCTCGCTCCAGACGAAGTAGTGTCCGAGGCCGTCGTGGGTGAGGGCGACCACCAGGAACCAGGGCACGGTCAAGAGCAGGAACATGCCGAGTCCAGCGGGCGCCAGCCACGTGCGCCAGCCCACGCCGTGGGACGGCTGGCGAACCAGGCTAAGAAACGCGGCCACCACCAGGACCGGCAGCAATGCAGGCGGACCCTTGGTGAGGAACGCCAGCCCCAGACATCCCCAGAAGCCCACCATCCAGCGGCCGGCGATCACGACCCGAGCGGCGGTCCACCCCATCCAGAAGCACGTGACGGCCGCCGTCTCCCAGAGCACGAGCAGGGCGTCCGTGGTGACGACACTGGCCGAGACGAACGGCAGCAGCATGGGGCGTACACAACCCCTGCCCAGCGTCCGCCCGGCGCGCCCCAGACGCGCTCCCCGAGCCACGCGGTGAGCCACGCGGTGGCGAAGAAGGCGAGCGCCAAGTAGAGGCGCGCCCCCCACTCATTCCATCCGGCGACGCGGAGCCCCGCGGCGATGGCCCAATAGGTCAGGGGGGGCTTCGTGAAGTGCGGGGCGTGGTTGAGGGTGGGGATCACGTAGTTGCCCGAGAGGAGCATCTCGCGGGCGACCTCGACGTAGCGCCCCTCGTCCGGCACCCACAAGCCGCGGCTTCCCAGGAAGGCCAGCGCCAGCACGACGAGGATCGGGACCAGTAACGTCCAGCGGAGTCGGGGCGCGCCTGCCGGTCCATGCAGTGTCATGCGCATCTCGTCAGCCAGGGAGATCCCGGGCTGGCGGCGCTGTCCAAGCCGGGTCTGACGGTTCGGTGTGACACGCGGCGGCCCTGCGCTAAGTGGCCTCGCCAAACGCCAGCGCCAGGAGTGCGCTGACCCGGGCCCCGTAGATCCGCTGGAGCCGATTCCGGAGACCGAATCGCGTTCCCGGTTGAGCCTCGGGGGCCAGTGACCCCAAGGCGGGGCCTAGCGTGTTTACCCAGGTGTTGCGCGTGTGTCGGCGGGCCGGCTTGGTCGAACTCGGTCACGTGGCGATCGACGGCACGCGGATGAAGGCCAACGCCTCGAAGCACAAGGCGATGAGCTACGAGCGGATAGTCGAGAAGGAGGCCGCCCTGCAGCAGGAGATCGCCGACCTGCTTCCGCGCGCGGAGCAAGTCGATCGCAACAAGTACACCCAGCACTTCCCGAAGCCGCGCGGCGATGAACTGCCCGCCGAGCTGACGCGCCGAGAGAGCCGCCTGCAGAAGATCCTCAGGCCAAAGCCGCACTAGAGTCCGAGTCCCTAGAGCAAGCGATCCTTGCCTCGAAAGCCAACGCAAGCCCAGCCAGCCCCGAAGGCGCAGCCGAAATTCACCGATCCCGAGTCGAGATGCATAAGACCGCCGATAGCTTCATCCAGAGATACAACGCGCAAGCAGCCGTATATGCCACAGCGCAGGTGATCGTATCTCACTACGTGACACCTATATCCGCCTATGCGAGCCAGTTTATGCCGTTAGTGACAGCGATCCGTCTCACGTTCCAACAACGGCTGATAAGAGGTCATAGTCCAGGCACTCCGCCGTGACGAGGTCCCGATCCAGCGACGCGAGCCGGATGACCGTATGGTGGTCCAGCTCTTCGGCGTGCCTCGTCCGGTACACAATCTCGAGGAGCGCGGTCTGGTCGTCCGCGCTGTAGAGCGCGAGGTCGTACCAGCGCCCCAGCACGCGGCGTCCGTGCACGGGCCCATCCACAGTGGCGATACGGCGACCGCGGAAAGAAACCGAGGCGTGTCCCGTGCGCGGGAGTCGCATCGGGCGCATCTCCTGCGGAAGCGCCGGCGCCCGCGGGCGAAACAGGAGTTCCTCAAGCAATGCGACGGCGAAGCGCGCCTGCGCGGTCAGCCCGATCAGCGGGACATCCCTGCCCCCGGTATCGCGACCTCCCGCAACCACCGCCGTGGGCTGAGCCTCGAGCGCGGCGGCCTCCTTCACCATCCGAAGCACGATCACCGCGGCCCAGTCCCGAAGGTCTCGGGCGACCGGCCAGCCGACCCACGCGCCGGAGCTCCACTCCGCAAGGAGCGTGGCCGCCACGGCAAGGCGGCGCGGGTCGGCATCCTGATGGCGACGCTGATAGTGAGCCAGCGCGAGGGCCGCGATACGGTCGCCCTCGTGCAATGCCGGGTCGGGACAGTGCGCGGGCGGGGCGGTAAGCCAGGCGGCAAAGGCTTCCGAGGAGAGTTCCGTGACTCTCGTCCGGAAGCCGAATCCCCAGTGGCCGGTTCGGATGATCTCCTGGACCTGAGCGGGCTCGGCCCCGAGCACCGTGCGGACGGCGGCCGGATCGAGCAGAGGCGTCGTCAGCTGGACTCCGGCTCGCTCGGCGACTCCCAGCGCGTCTGGCCCACGCGCCAGCACTCCTCCCGGTGCCACCGGACGCCCCGGCCTGTCGACCACCACCATGAGCACGAGGCAGACCCAGAGGCTTCCCATCGCCAGCCCGGCGACCACGTCACTGAACCAATGGGCATCGACGACGATGCGCGCGGCCCCCATCGCGCCAGCCACGATCACGACCAGACCAGAGAGGACAATTTGCCGCCGGCGGTCGAGCCTCCGTCCGACCGCCCAGGCGCACAGTCCACAGATTGCAGCGGTCATCAGGGCGTGCGAGCTCGGAAATCCATGCCCCAGCGGTGCGCCACTGAGCGACTCCAGCAAGCGCGGCCTCGGCAGCGCAAAAAGCGACTTGAGCCCCGCGGCGAGAAGGGCGGCCCAGAGGGTTCCGCCAAGCACGACACCCGCTTCTCGACGGCGGCCGCACCCCATGAGGTACCCAGCGTCCCGAGCACCACGGCCGCGAGCCCACCCTCGGCCAGCTGGCTGAGCTCCGCGGCGACACGGCGCACGGCTGACCACTGGGCGAGCCGATGTGCCGTGTCTCGCACCAGGCGGTCCAGCTGTCCCACGATCTCGTCCGGCGCATGGGCCTCCGGCTCAAGGCGCTCTTCCGTGACGGCAACCAGCACCGTCAAGGTGAAGATGGCGCCCAGGACGATGGGAGCCCCGCCAGCGCGAGTCAGGCGCTCGCGCACGATGGCCGCACGCATCGAGCGCGTCGCCATCCGAGCCCATGCCGCCAGGGCCGCTAGCGTCGTCGCGAGCGTCGCGAGGGCCGCCTGCGGCAGATCGTGCAGCTCAACGAACTCGACCGCCCAGGCAACCATCACTGATCCCCGGAGGCAGGCGGTTCAAATCCAAATAGCACGTCGAATCGCGAACCTTGTACGTGCCCCATCTCCGCGTCCGGTGCCGCCTCGGCCCGCCCGAACGGCGCGCCGCGGTGGCGTCAGGAAGAACGCTCCGAACGCTGCGCGTCTCCGCGCGCCCGGCGGGGCGTCGACGGGGACGGCGCCGCAGTGACCGGCGCGAACCGGCTACGCGGGAGGGGCGCGAAGGCGCGAGGGGCCATGAACAACCGGCGCCCGTCGCGGCGGGACGGAGACGGCGGAAAGGCGTCCTGAGGGCGATGTGAAGACGAGCAGGGAAACGGTGGTGACCACGGCGTCGATCGCGAGGGCGACGTGCGACCCCACGGCGGCGGTGTCGTCAGCATCTCCGTCGTAGTGCTCCGGGTGCTGAATCTCCTCACTGAGCGCGAACGATGCGAGCCCGGCGCCGAGGCAGAGCAGTACCAGAACAAGAATGAACAAGCGGCCGACTGGAACTCTCACCGGTCACAGAATAGCCGGCGGGGCCAGCGTGTCAACGACCCGTGACGCACCATAGTTGCAGGCACGATTCCTCATTCGAGCCGAAAACGACCGCCACAACGGTCTCCTGGCGGACGGCCCGGCCATGACCACGGTGCACGCGCAAACTGAAGATCTCCTGAGGATTCACGTGGCGAATACGTCTGAGCCGTTGTGAACGTAGGAGGTAGCCACGTTTGTTCATCCCTCCTCCGCGCCCCGTCCCTCCGCTCGCGGCGTCGGCCACACCTCCAGCGGCGCCCGGGAACGATAGCGCGTTGCGGGCCGGGCCGGCGAGGCGGCGGGAGGGCGGAGAGGTGAGGACCGGAACCCGCAGCCGCGCGTTCAAGTGGGCGGCGGGTATTCCGCCCGGAGTCTGGCGCCGGCGACTCACGGCGCGGCCGGCGGCGGCGCGCCAGCCGCGCTGATGCTGCCGCGTCGAATTTGACACGCGCTCCGCCATCGTGGTCCATTGGGGCGGCTATGGGGCGCGTCGGCTCACGCCTCCCGGCGCTCCTGGCGATCTTGCTGGCGGCGGTGCCCGGCTTCCCCGCCAAGGCGACGGCCGACGACGTCTTCGATCCGGACGAACCACCCGAGACGAAGTACCAGCTCGCCCCCTTCCTCACCTTCGGCGCCGAGATCGAGGTCGTCTACGAGTATCGGAAGAACCTCAGCCTGGACGAGCGGCCCGACAACGACGCGTCCGTGCTCGAGCCCGAGCTGTCCTTGGCGCTGTCCTTCGACCCGGATCCACGGTTCCAGGCGTTCCTGAACGTCGCGGTGACCCGCCTCTCCGTGCTGAAGATAGAGGCCGACCAATCCAAGCCCAGCGAGGACGTCACGGTAGAGCTCAAGGAAGCGTTCATCTGGCTTCGATCGCTCCCCGGGGGATTCTCCCTTCAGCTCGGGCGCCAGCGCTTCGAGGACGAGCGCCAGTGGCTCTACGACGAGGAGCTCGACGCGGTGAGGCTTCGATTCGAGCACGGGGCACTGGCGATCGAGCTCTCGGCGAGCCGTGATGGCCTGGTCCGGAAGGACCTCTTCAGCTCCACCACCCAGCAGCGGGAGCGGATTAACAACTACATGCTTCTCGGGAGCTACCGGCTTCCCCGCGACACGACGCTGGAGGCATACGCGATCGTCCGCGACGACCAGGACGCGGATCGGCGGCCAGTCTTCGCCGGCCTGCGCGCGCGCGACGAGCCCATCGAGGACCTGGACTACTGGCTCGAGCTGGCCTATGTCGGGGGGCGGGAAGGGTCGAAGCGGATCCACGGGTGGGGCGTCGACCTCGGCGCCACCTACGAGTTCCAGGTGGGGCCGAAGCCTGCCCTGACGCTCGGCTTCGCTTACGGCAGCGGCGACGGGAACCCGGACGACGACACCGACGAGAACTTCCGGCAGACCGGCCTCCAGGACAACGAGGGCGATTTCGGTGGCGCCACCGACTTCAAGTACTACGGAGAGGTCCTGGACCCCGAGCTGAGCAACCTCGCCATCCTCACCGCCGGCCTGGGCATCCGGCCGAGCGACAAGGTCTCCGTGGATCTCGCCTACCACTACTATTTCCAGTCTCGGGCGGCCCCGACGCTTCGCAACGCCGGGATCGACGCCGAGCCGTCCGGCCGAAGCCGGCGAATCGGCAGCGGCATCGACCTCGTCGTCGGGCTCCAGGAAATCTTGGACCATGTCGACGCCAGATTCGGGGTGGGCTACTTCCTGCCGGGAGCCGCGTTCCCGGGATCGGTCGGCGGCGCCTGGGTGGTCGGCGTCGAGGTGCAGTTCCGCTTCTGAGCGTCTCAGCCGCCAACGGGCTGGGAGACCGTGATGCGGAACGTCCGGTCCGGAAGGATCTGCGCTTCGACCTCGAGGCCGAGCAGGTCCGCAAGCGCCCGCACCAGGGCCAGCCCCAACCCCACGTTGCGGCCACCGGCCCGGGCCTCGTCCTTCCGCCAGAACCGATCGAACATCACGCCGAGGTCCTGAGGCTCGAGATTCTCGGCCCGGTTGGTGAAGCTCACGGACGCCCGGGCGCTCGTCCCCTCCGAGGCGCAGACGACGGCGGACCCCACCGGGCTGTAGGCGACCGCATTGGTCAGGAGGTTCGACACCACCAGCGCGAACTTCTCGGCATCGGTCTCGAAGCGGAGACCCCGCGAGATCTGCTGACGGAATTCGAGTCGCTTGGCGGCGGCATCCCGGGTCAGCGGCTTCCAGGCGGCGTCGACGACTTCCGCCACCCATACGGGGGTCCTCCACACCTGCTCCCGGCCCTCGTCGACGCGCGCCAGGGCCAGGAGGTGCACGACGACCCGCTCCATCTGCTGCGCGATGGCTCCGGCGTCCTCGAAGAACTGTCGCACCGAGGCCTGGTCGTCGGGCCAGCGGGCGCCGACCTCGCTCAGGTTCCGCAGCTCGGCGACCGGCGTCTTGAGCTCGTGGGCGATGTCGCTCGACAGGCGGCGCTCCCGCTTGAAGCCGGCCTCCAGCCGGGCCAGCAGGGCGTTGACCTGCTCGACCACCACCCTGATCTCCTCCGGCGGCGCGTCCACGGCCACCCTCGTGTCGAGGGAGGTGACGTCGAGCGCCCGCACCTCGCCGGTGAGCCGTTCGAGAGAGCGGAGGCCCACGCGGAGCGCAAGCTGTATCAGCCCGGCGAGGGCCAGCACCAGGACGGCGCCGAGTCCGAGGAAGGTCAGCTCCAGGCGGCGGATGCCGGCATCGAGCTGCTCGCGCTGGCGCGCGACGAGCAGGGTCACCGTCGGGGAATTCGACCCCGCCGGGACGGGAGCGCGGCTGCTGGTACGGTCCGCGTCCTGAGCCTCGGCCGGCTCGTCCTCCGGATCCAGAGAGGGAACGAAATCGATCCGGACCTGCCGTCCCCGGCGACCGTCGGGCAAGCGGACGTCCTGGTACGCCGCCGCTGTTGCGGGCCGAATTCCCTTGACGAGGCTGGCGGCCCGCGTCTGGTCACTCCGATCGAACGAGGGGGACCGCTGGAGCAGGGAGCCGTCGGGGAGCCAGAGCTCGAAGTACTCGGGATCGGCCCCGTCGCCGAACTGGGGCATGTGCTCCGGGTCGAACTCGAACTCGATCTGGCCAGCTTCCCGCTCGGTGAGCGCGACCAGGCCGCTGGCCTTGGCCTCCAGTCCCCGGTCGAACTCCCGCTGCAGCGCGCCGGTCACGATCGTCGTGAGCACGACTCCGCCAACTACGAGGACGAGCGCGACGCCTCCGATCAGGTAGACGAACAGCCGCGTGCGGAGCGAGCGCATGCTACTCGACGAGGTAGCCGAATCCGCGTCGCGTGCGCAGGATCGGCGGCGCTCCGTGCACGTGGATCTTCTTCCGGAGGCCCGAGACGAGCACCTCGATGACGTTGCTGGACACGTCCGAATCGCTCCGGTGCAGGTGCTCGACCAGCTGCTCCTTCGAGAAGACCCGGCCGCGCTGGTAGGCGAGAAGCTCCAGCAAGGCGTACTCGCTCGGGGTGAGGTGGAGGGCCTCGCCGTCCCGCGAGACTCGTCGGCGGGCGGCGTCGATCTCAAGCGCGCCCAGTCGCATGACCGGATTCTTCGCCTGGTGGCGCCGGCGGACGAGCGCCTGAATCCGTGCGCAGAGCTCCTCGAACGCGAAGGGCTTGACGAGGTAGTCGTCGGCGCCCAGCTGGAGTCCCTTCACCCGGTCCTCCACGCGATCACGGGCCGACAGGATCAGGACGTGCGCGTCGCTGCCCCGCGCCCGGAGCCGGCGCAGGACCTCGAGCCCGGGTAGCCCCGGCAGCATCAGGTCGAGCACGATGACGTGGTACTCGTAGGTCTCGGCGAGGGCGAATCCCTCCTCGCCGTCGGCCGCGGCATCGACGGCGTACCCGATCTTCTTCAGGCCCTGACCCAGCGACCGCAGGAGGCGCTGGGAGTCCTCGATGAGCAGGATCTTCATGCGCTCCTCACCGGCGGAGGTGCCGTCTCGGGGAGCGGCGGACGATGGGGCGTCGCGGGCAATCCCCTGTTCACGCGGGGTGCTCCTGCGCGGCCAGGGTAAGCCAGAAGGCCAGCCCGAGACAACGACCGCGGCGACACGGGAGCGGCGAGACCGACGCCTCGCCGCCAGGCGTGGCGGGGGCTACCCCCCACGCCTGGCGGCCGCACGCTATCCCGACCGCAGGCGTGCGCGAGGTGGAGTCCGTCGGCACCAGGCCTTGCCAGGCCTCAATCGTCGAAACCCGAGATGTGATAGTCCACCAGCTTCACGACGCCGTCCTGGACGAGCCCGAGCTCGGCGCAGTAGAACTTGATGCTCACGGCGCCAGGCTCGAGGGGCGTCGTCTCCTTCACCTTGACGCACTCCTCGAAGGTCCCCGCCGGCGTGTTGACGGTCAGCTCCATCTGAACGTGCTCCGCGCGGTCCAGCGCGACCTCCGGCGCCCGCTCCTGGTAGTAGCGCGAGCCGAGCAGGAACGTGCCGGGCATGATCAGGCCCGGGAGCGCCTTGTCCTTCCCCGCCAGCCAAGTTCCGTCGTGGGTGACCACGTCGCCGTCGAAGATGTCGACGTCCTCGCCGAAGTAGTAGACGTCTCCCGTCTGCACACACCGCGCGTAGTAGTTGCGGGAGACCTCCACGAGCTCCCCGTCTTTCCATTCCCGCTCCTCGACCACGCGGGCGTGGACCGTCAGGGACTCGCCCTCCTCGTCCTTGAACGTGATCTTCTTCGTCTGGTTGAGGACCTTGATCTGGACCTGCACGAACTCCCCGTCGTCATGCCCCTCGAGCCGAAGCCAGTCACCGGGCCGGATGCTGAAGTGCGGGTTCCGGCCGGTGGACGACCACGTGCACTCGTCCAGGGGGAACTGCGTCGTGTACTCGACCGCCCACGACGTTCCCCCCGGCAGGCCGGCGCTCGCCAGAAGGAGGGTCAGGGTCACCACCATCATCAGGCTCGACTGCGTGATCCTCCGCCGCTGTCTCATCCGCCGTTTCCTTTTCTGGAAGGGCCCCTCCGGGAGGCCCATCCGGCGGCATCGTGCGGGGCGAGCCTAAGGATTCGCTGAGGATCGGTCGGCTTTCTTCGGGCGACCGACGGTCAGGAATGCGGGCGCGGCGAAGCAGGTGATCATGGGCTGCAGGGAAACAGGCGCCTCGGAGGACGGATCGGGGCCGCCTACCGGGCCGTCGGGAGCGGGCGACCTCCTAGCGTGAGGGCTTGGCCACGACCGCCTCGGAGGGCGGCCCGTTGAGGAACCGGGCGGGGCTTAGCAGAACCTGGTCGAAGCCGACCCCTTCCATTCCCGCTTGGATTCGAACCGTGACCTCGCCGCTCGTGCGGAAATTGACGAGCCGGTCCGAAGCCTTGAGGTCCGCCGGATCGCACGCGACCCAGGACCACCCCTCCCGTGCCGGCCCCTGGGCCGTCAGGTAGCTCCCCGTGCCGGGCTTGAAGACCTCCCGGTTCGCTTTGTCGACCGCGTTGGTGAGCTGGACGTAGAGAAGGTTTGCCTGGGACACGCCCTTGGGCTTGCCCACCTTCATGTGGATCCAGCAGCGGTAGGGCACGCCGCGCTGGACTCGAACCCTGAAGCGCACGTGGGGGTCGTCCTCGGGCGGCGGGTCCAGCTCGTCACCCGTGTTCGGCGTCCCGACCAGCCTGCCTCCGGGCGAGCCAGGGTCGCTCCAGAACTCGAACTCGTCGAGCGCGCTCCTCGGCAAGTCGGTCACGTGGACGACGATCTCGCTCGGCGGGCCTTCCGGGGACGGGCCCTGCGCGCTGGCCGGGGTGCCCGCGGCGGCCAGACCGACCCAGACCAGCACTCCGGCGGCCCCAAGGCCTCTGATGGGCGCTCGGGATCCGATGGCCGCCCTCTGTCGGCAGTTGCTCGACCCCGTGCCTACCGGCTTCGGTTCCAGATCTTCTTCCCGCCTCGATCGTTGGAGATCACCATGGTCTGCCCGTCTTCGGTCATGCCATACTTTCCGACCCGCTTCCACTGGTCAACCTGGGTCGAGATGTAGTGGATGCCGCCAGCGACCGCGCTCCGTCGCGCCGCCGACCCCACCCTCGTAGAACCAGCCCGATCCGCCCGCCACCTCGCGCTCCGTGCCATACGCGTACGTGCCGTCGGCATGGAAGACCAGGAACTGCTCGGTCGCCATGGGGCATCGTCGCTGCTGGTCATGGACTGACTGACCCAGTGGCTCGCCAGGACTCGGCAACGACATGGGTTCGAGCATGATGCAACCGGCGGATTTCGGAGTGAGCGCTCCCGACGAACGGTGAAGGCGGACGAAAAGTCCACACAAGCGACGATCGCGTGTCGAAAATCGCTGTCGATAATCTCTTGCGTAGCGTGCCGCAGTCATATTAGGCTTTGCGTCAAGCTTTTCCAGCGACCCCATATATGGTGGGAGACAGGCTGGTGAGCGTGGCACGCGGGCCTTTCCGCGACAGTCAGAAAGGAGACGAGGATGGCACGAAAGGCGGTCAAGAGAGCTGTAGCTAGGCGCGCCGTGAAGAAGGCTGCCGTCAAGCGTGCAGTGAAGAAGCGCGCCGTGAAGAAGGCCGTCGTCAGGCGCGCCGTGAAGAGGCGCGCCGTGAAGAAGGCCGTCGTCAGGCGCGCCGTGAAGAGGCGCGTCGTGAAGAAGGCCGTGGCGAAGAGAGCCCTGAAGCGCGCGATCGTTAAGCGCGCGATCAGACGAGCCATCATCTCCAACGCACTGCAGGAGAGGGGCGCGGGCTTCAACCGAGTAACGGTCGCCCCGGGCGCGTTTGCGTCCGAGCTTCGCGCCCCGCCGCCGGTCGCGCTTCTGACCGGGCGGGGTTCCGCCTGTGCTTGCCCGGCGTCCGCCGCTCCCGCGCCCGCCGCCGCTCATAACTGAGTATTACCCTCTGGTTCTCTGGCGGGCGCGGGCGCGGACGCCCGCTGGACGGCCGGCGGGCGCGGCGGGGCGGGACTAGAAAACATGCTTAGGGCCAGCGGCGGGGGCCTGGGACAGCCGTCGCCGCGCGTCGACCGGCGTCGGCGGCGGGACAATCGTCAATCGCCAGCGGGCGCGCGGCGATCGTGCCGGTGGCGGCCTCGGGTGACGCAGAGCGGGCACCGGGGCCGGGCCCGGCTGTCGAGGGCACGCGTCTGCGCCGGGTGTTCGCGATCGAGATCCTCGTCTGTCCGGCCGCTCAGAGGAGGATGACGATGACCTGGCCGCGGCCGCTCATCACGCCAGCCGAGCTCGCGGCGCGGCTCGACGCGCCGGAGCTCCGGCTCATCGAGTGCGGTGTCGTCTACCGGCCGCTGCCCGACGGGAGCGACTTCCGGGTCGAGAGCGCGCGGCCGCGCTACGACGCGGGACACCTCCCGGGCGCGATCTTCGTGGACCCGGTCGCCGAGCTGTCCGATCCGGCCAGCGGGCTCCGCTTCACGATGCCCACGCCCGCGCGGGTCGCCGACGCGTTCGGCCGGTCCGGGGTGGGGCCCGGCACGTTCGCGGTCCTTTACTGCCGCGACCACAACATCTTTGCGGCACGGCTCTGGTGGATGCTGCGGTCGATCGGGTGGGACGACGCGGCGGTGCTTGACGGGGGGTTCGTGCGGTGGGTCGGCGAGGGCCGGCCGGTCACGACCGAGATGCGCCGCCATCCGCCGGCCCGCCTCGACCCCAGGCCGCGCCCGGGACTCTTCGTCGACAAGGCGGCCGTGCGCCAGGCGCTGGGCGACCCTCAGGTCGTCGTCGTGAACGCGCTCTCGGCGGAGCAGCACGAAGGTCGCGGAGGCGTCACGTACGGCCGCCCGGGGCGGATCGCGGGGAGTGTCTCGGTCCCCGCTCGCGCCATGACCGATCCGGCGACGCACGCGTACCTGCCGCGCAAGCGCATTCGCGCCGCGTTCGAGGCGGCCGGTGTCCTCCACCCGGGCGGTGACGCCGCCGGGCGGCGCGCGGTGACCTACTGCGGCGCCGGGATCGCCGCGTCGAGCGACGCCATCCTCCTGACCCTCCTCCGCATGGGTGAGGTCGCCGTGTACGATGGCTCGCTCGAGGAATGGGCCCGCGATCCGGCGTGCCCGATGGAGTCCGGGCCCGCCACTGCGTGATCCTCGACGGGATCGTCCCGCCGTTCCTCTAGAACCCGACGCATGCCGTTCACCGGCGCCTCACCACAGGTACATCGCGCCAGCGCCGAAGATCCACTGGTTTCGCGAGCCCCGCTCCGAGACGATGGGACTCCGCTCCGCCTCATCCGCGAGCCAGGAGTAGAAGCCGCCGCCACCTATCGTCCAGTTTGGACTCAGGTGAACGAGGGCGACCAGCCAGCCTCGCACGTCGCGGATCCCGGCGTCCGGCTGGTAGACGCTCAGCCCACTGGCCTGAGAGTCCGCTGGCGTCACGCCGAAGTACGTGGACATGTACGAGCCACTCCCGTAGGTAAAGGCCCCACCCCCGATGAGGGTCAGCGCCTTCAGTACCGGGTAAGCACCAAAGACGTTGGCGCCGGCGGTCCAGCCCCCGTGGCTGTCGGTGACATCGGCCAAGACCCACGCGGTGGTGCCCACGCGGAACCGTGGCTCGTTCCGGTCGACCCACGTGTAACCCGCAAAGGCGCCGAGATCGATGGACGGATCGATTTCGTGCACCCGGTCGACGACGTCGTCTTCTACGTCCGACCGCCCGAACCGCAGCATGCCCGAAGGCCCGAGGCGCCAGCCGCCCGAATCGAGCAGGTTCACGTTCAGCACGTTCCCGATCAGCTGGACGTCCCGCTTTCCCCAGAACTGGTAGCGCCCCAGCGGGATCGCACCGACGGTGTAGTCGTCCGATCCGATGTAGTCGGGATACATGCCGACGCCGATGGCCACGAGGTTCCCCTCGGGCAAGGCGGCCGGCAGGAGGGCGTCCTGCGCGCGGGCTAGTCCCGCCGAAACGACGAAAACGGACAGCGCTGCGATCACGACGACGAGCGTCCGGGCACCCAAGTGACCCCTCCTCGTTAGACTAGACTTATATAGGCAGCGGCCAAGCCAAACACGTCTCTCCGCTCCTTGCCGGGCCCCCCGTCCTCGGCAGCCGCCGGAACCATAGCGCACCGCCGCCGGCCGGTTCATCGCCGTGGGCGCGTGGCCCCATCTTTGAGAGCGCCGGGTGATGGATAGGTTCCTGGCGGAGCCCGGCGGTTGGGAACGGAATCCAGGGAGCACGAGATGCGGCGACGGGGTCTACGCCGATTCGCAGTCGTCAGGATCAAAACTGGTGACCCAGAAGCATATAGAATATATTGCCTTCGCTCGACCGGCCGAAATCGAAGCTCACGATGGTCGAGAGATTCCACGCCAGGCGGAAACCGATTCCACCGTCGAACTTCCAATTCTCAAGGGTCGTGTCGCCTATCGAATCGAAGACGCGGCCGGCATCGACGAACGGCACGAGCATGAACCGGAGATGTTGATTCCACAGCACCCGTTCGCCGAAGCTCCACCTCAATTCGCCATTTGCATACGCGGCGGCGCGGCCAACGAACCGATCCGTGACGAATCCGCGCAGCGTGGCGTGACCGCCCAGACCCTCGGCGTCGCCGTCGGTGAATGGAATGACCGGAGCAGAGTAGAAGGGTACGTCGCCGAATTGCATGACGTAGGTCACACGCCCGGCCAGGACAAGGCGTCCGGAATTGCCGAGGAGATTGTGGTATCCGCGCGCGCTGAGGGTGAGTTGCTGATAGTCGAACGCCGATCCCAGTGCTTCACTCGACACGCGCCCGACTGCCTGAAGCATGGCACCCGAAGCCGGATCCGGTTCGAAGTCACGGGTATCAAAGGTCAAGCCGATCTTCAGCGCGTTATCCCAGCCACCATTGAAGCCGGTGATCTTGCCGGCCTGGTGGTCGGTGAAAAGGCGGGTGGGCTGCATGGTCGCCCCGTTGATGGTGTCGCCAGTGTAGTCCTTCACGTCCACGTGCGTAATCTGCAATCCCAGTTGGGGTCGGAGCCAGCCCCCCCACAAATCCCGCTCCACAGTCACCAGCGCACCGGCCTCTGTTTTGCGGTAGTCGTTGTAGCGGGCCCAGGTTTGGCCCCCGACGTTCTGATTCAGCGCGTCCTCGTATTCGTCCCAATCGTCGTATCGCTTGGATGAGCCCGGAAACGTCAGCGGGCCGAGGGTCGATGCGCCGATACCCAAATAGTTCTCGAACCTGTTTCGGTCGAAGACGCCCGCCCCGCGAATGCGCCATGGAGAGTCGGCAACGTAAGGCCTGTCGTATCCAATGATCACACTGGTCGAGCCGCCGGTGCTGTCGGTTGCTGCTACAGCGAACCGCTGGCGGTAAGGCGTGTAACGAAAGAAGGGGCTCTCGGCGGGGCCATTGTCGAACCACTGCACTGCGGCGCCGTACGTGACTCGGGTCTCCGGACTCCAGCCGAATGCCGGAAAGCCGGTAAAGTATCGGTCTTCTCGCTTGTCCTTGAGGAGTAGATCCGGCAGGGGAGCTCTGTTGGCGAGAAAGGCGGGTGGTGGGAGCACTGGCGGAAGATTTGTCGCTTGCTCCGCAGGCGGATCAATGTCCTCTGCCCCGGCCGCTGACAGTCCATGCAGAGCAGACAGGGCCGCGCCGAGCGCAAGAATTCCCATGCGCAGTCGGTTCAGCTCAGCGCGTCTGAAGATCGGCTCTTCCTGAGATATGTGAAAGTTTCGAGGACGGTTCGATCCGGGTTCGAGGAACATTGCCGCCAGCGGTCCACATCTGGCGCTGAGCGCCCTCAGTATCAAGGTCCATCCCCGGATCGAATCTCTCCTTCGACGTCACCCATGACCTTCTAGCTCAGAAGGTAGGCGCTCCAAAGCATGTTTCGTCTCCCGCCACCGGCCTGGAGCGTCGGTGGCCGGACTCTAGCGCGGCGGCAGGCCGGCCCGCAAGGGCCAGAACGGGGAGACGCAGGTGAGAACCGGCTCCCACGGGTCGGCGGGCAGACTGGGACGGCGGAGGCTGGGGGTGGACGTCGGGATCGACGGCGGGTCACGAGGCGGTGCCGGAAAGGGCGGCGCCTGGGCCGCCAGCCCGAGCGCGCCCAGCAGGCACCGCACGGCGTGGGGCTCGATCACCGCGCCCACGATACGGCGCGGGCCGGCACAGCGGGGACAGACGAGGACCTCGATCGCGAACACGCGGCGGAGCAACGTGGCCCACGGCAGCCGTCCCGGCGACCGCGGGGCCTCGGGGCCAGCCGGCTGGGCGTCACTCGGAGCTGCCGGCACGAGCGCCGCGCCCCGGCCGGCATGCGGGGCCAATATCCCGTAGTAGGCCACCAGCGGCCGGCGCGGCGGCGGCACGAGGGCAACATCCGGCTCAGGACAGCGAGGTCGCGGTTTACGGTGGCGACCGCCGCCCCCTCTTGTAGTCGGCTCTGAATCTAGGTCCTGATGCGGTCGGTGGCAATGTCCGAGGCCTGCTCCTCGAAGGTCAGCCCTCCCGCGGAGGCCGCCGTTGGCGGTGGCCGATCAGGCTCGTGCCGCGGCTGTCGGCGGTCAGGCGATCCGCATCCGTAGGAATTCGGTGGCGCGGTCGAACCGCAGCACGATCCGGACGACGAGCGGCATGAGCCTCCGGCTCGGATCGATGAACAACTCCGGCTCGATGAGGCGAACGTCCCGTCCGCGCGTCCGAAGGGTGCAGCCGCCGGCCGCCACGATGTTCTTTACCCACTCGACGTCGGCGCCGTAGGTAAGAGCAAAGACGTACCAGTCACCGCGTCGGAAGACGTTGATCGGCGTGTGGTATGTCCGACCACTCTTCCGTCCCTTGTACTCCAGGATCCCGAAGCCCGGCAGCCAGCTCGCGAAGCGCCGCGCGATCGGGTTGAAGACGTGCGTCGTAAATGGTCGGATGGCTCGCATCCGGGTCGGCGGCGCGGTCATCGTCGCCTCGTTATCGAGGCGTCACTCGCCAGCTTCGGCGGGTCGCTGCAGCGGCGCATCGTCGCACACCATCGCGCGTATGCATGCAGGCCGCTCGGGGGCGGCGGCGCTTTCGCCACGACCTCGATCGCCGCCCATCGAAGGCCTACATCCCAAAGAAGCACCGACGAGGGGTGTGCGCAATTTTCGCTCGGAATCCTGCTCGAGGTCGAGTGTTTCCTAGGGTGCGCAGGTGATGAACGAGGACTTCAGTGCGGCCAGGCGCATAGCCCCGTCGTCCAGGACGGTCATCTCAATGAAGGCCGGCGGTTCCCACTTTCGCCAGGGCACATCCGAAAGGACCTTGATCGAATAGACGACAGCAGCGTCGACTCTCTTCGCGCGGGCGTCATAGGCCCAGAACGAACGTTGCTCGAGTTCGTACTGATGGAAGTTGCAGCGCGTCTCGATGACTCGCCAGGCAAACTCTTGCACTCTGTGCGGCACGTCGGTACCGATCGTAAAGAGAATCCTGGCGGCGGCGGGCGCCGTTCTGAAACTGGCCAGTGCACACAGCATCAGCGCGAGGCTGACCACCCATCGCACGGCATCACCCACCCACCGTGCGTCGCCGTATGGAAGGATAGCGTTCATTCAACGTCCACGACCGAGCCGCCGCCCCACAAGTTCGTCACCGTGATGCGCGTAATCCGGAATACGGCGATGGCCCGGCAGGACGACCACTACGCTCCTCGCTCCGTGTGGTCACGCAGCATGATGAGCAGCATTCGGGCCGCCTCCGACGCATCGACTGCATGGGGCATGTCGGCCGGCATGCGCACGATGGTGCCCGGCGTCGCGCGGACGGCGGTCGCGCCGATCGTCAAGGTGAGGGCGCCTTCGAGGACCAGCACGAGCGCGTCGAACGGCGACGTGTGTTCAGTGAGTCCCTGCCCCGCGTCGAAGGCGAAGAGTGTGAGATTGCCCCCGGCGGTTTTGGCCAGCACTCGGCTCGCAATCCCCTGTTCGGTGGGCGTAATGAGCGCGTGGAGCGGCAGCGCCTTGACGGGCGGAATCGTCGTGGTAGTGGGCGACATGCGGATCTCCTGTTCTCCTCAAGTCGAATGCCACGCGACGGCCGATGACGACAGTTTACCGCGTGGCGGCCCCCGTCAGGTCCAGGAAGCGGGCGGCGGACGAGCACTTCCCAACCGCTGTCCGAGACGGCCATGGTTCGGTGCGTGGCGCGAATCACGCTGCTCATCCGTCGCGCACGCTCTGCGACCGCATGGTAGGGTTCGAGCATGGACCCGCTCGCGGGCTCGCCGTGGAGCGCACCCGGAACCGTGGCCGGGTTCGCGCAGTCCCTCCCGAACCCCGTCCTGATGCGATTCGCGGAGACCGAGTGGCGGCGCGGCGATCTCGCGCGGGTGCTCGACCTCGGCTGCGGCGCGGGGCGCAACGCGATCCCGGTGGCACGTCTGGGCTGGAAGGTCTTGGGGATCGACCTCTCCTGGCCAATGCTCTGCGCTGCCGCCCAGCGCGCCCGGGAGGATGCCGTCGGCGGCCACCTTTACCTGGCTCTCGCGGCCATGGAGGGACTCCCGGTCCGGGGCCGCCACGTCGATCTCGTGATCGCCCATGGCATCTGGAACCTTGCGCGCTCGGCGGCGGAGTTCCGGCTGGCCGTTCGCGAGGCGGCCCGGGTGGCCCGGCCCGGAGCCGGCCTGTTCGTCTTCACCTTCTCCCGCACGACCCTCCCGCCACAGACCGAACCCGTGCCGGGCGAGCCCTTCGTATTCACCCAGTTCTCGGGGCAGCCGCAGTGCTTCCTGACCGAGGATCAGCTCGTCCGGGAGTTGGACGTCGCCGGGTTCACGCCAGACCCGAGCGTGCCCCTCAAAGAGCACAATCGGCCACAGCCGGGCAAGCTTCATACCGGGGCCGTGCCAGTCATCTACGAAGGCGCCTTCCGCTACACGGGCTGACCGCTGCGGATCCGCCGACACTTTCCTGGGAATCTCACCCGCTTCCGCTTAAGCCAGCCGGATCGAGGGATTCCGGCAAAGGGCTGCGCGAGCTTGGGTACGTCGAGGGGAAGAATGTTGCGATCGAGTGACGGTATGCGGACTCGCAGGCTGACCGGCTTCCCGGTCTCGCCGCGGAACTGGTCCGTCTCAACGCGGATGTGATCATCGCCGCAGGTGTGGAGCCAACTCGCGCGGCCAAGCAGGTCACGACTCAGATAGTGATTTCCCACCGGAAGTCGAAAACCAGTTTTACAGGCTGTTGCGAGCGCCTCCCCCGCAATCACTTCACCGCAAACGTCCTTGACGCGAGCGGCGCCTGCCGCGCAGTATCGAGCTCGGGTGGGTCAGGACGAGCTGCGCCTGCCAACCCCGTCAGGGGTCGCAAGGCGGCGTGACGAACGTCTTCCTCACCGGGGGTGTCACATGAGAACGGCGATCGTCGGGACGGCGCAGGGCATCTTCGTGGTGGACGCGGCCGACGGGAGGTCGTCGCCCAGCCTGGCGGGGCCGAGCGTCCGGCATCTCTCGCGCGTGAATGGACAGTGTCTGGCCGGGTCGGCCGCCGGCATCTTCCGCTCGCCGGACGGCGGGCGAACTTGGCAGGCCAGCGGGATCGGCGACCGGGAGGTCTGGGATGTGGCGGCGGCGCCCGGCGACCCGGAGACGCTCTACGCGGCCACCGAGCCGGCCGGCGTCTTCCTCTCGCGCGACGCTGGGGTGTCGTGGACCGAGATCGCGGCGTTTCGGCGGGCGCCGGGATTCGACCGGTGGTGCGTGCCGCTCAATCCGCCGCGGCCCGCCCGCGCACGGACGATCGTGATCGATCGCCAGAATTCCAATCACTGGTGCGTCGGCGTCGAGGTGGGTGGCGTGATGCTCACGGAGGACGGCGGCCGCTCGTGGACAATCACCTTGCCCGGCGGCAACCCCGATCCCCACAACATCGTGGCCAAGCCCGACGAACCCGGCGTGCTGTACGTGTCCACCGGATTCGGCCGCATCGACCAGAGCGAGCCGATGGAGAAGCGCATCGCCGGGATGTTCCGCTCCGACGACCACGGCAAGACCTGGCGTTTTCTGTGGGCGGGCATGACCCCGCCCTACACGCGTCCTCTCTGCATCGACCCGCAGCCGCCGCACGCCGTGACGGTCGGCTCGTCGCCCACGGCGTTCTCGAGTTACAAGGACCCCGACGGCGCCCGTGCCATGCTGTTTCAGTCGACCGACGGGGGCGAGAGCTGGCGTTCGCTGGGCGACTCCGATCACTCGCCGTCGGCGGCCCAGATCCACGCCGTCGCCTCGGATCCTGACACGAGGGGCGGCGTGCTGGTGGGCACCGATACCGGCGAGCTCTGGCGGGTGCAGCCCGGCGCCCCATGGATGTGCCTGGCCCACGGGCTGCCTGAGGTCCAGTCCATCCTGCCGCTCGTGTGACGGAGGACAGGCACGACTCAGGCCCACGGGACTTTGGCGCCCCATCGGTCCAGATAGGTCGTCTCCGCCGTCGGTCGACGCTTGGACGGCCCGTACTTCACCGCCGGATAGCCGAGCGGCATGCAGAAGTGGAAGGACATCTCCTTCGGGATGTCGAACAGCGCGTGGAAGCGCTCCATGACCTGGGGATGCAGCGTGGTCGGGATGGAGCCGATCCCGAGCGCCCCCGCGGCCAGCATGAGATTCTGGCAGGCGGGAAGGACCGAGTTCGCCCCGCCGGGCGGTAGCGCGAAGGCGAAGACGACGACCGGCACCTGCCCGATGGTGTCGGCAAGCTCCGCGGCGGCGCGGTAGCTCTTCTGCTCCGGCGGGATGTCCTCACGCTTCGTCCAGCCCCGCTTCTCGTCCCGGCGCTTGGCCCACCACGCCTCGTGGTAGAGTGTGGCGAACTCCTGGATCTTCCGAGGGTCGGTGATGATGAGGAACCGGCCCGGCTGGCTGTTTCCCCCGTTTGGCGCCCTGACCGCCGCCTCCATGATGAGATGCAGGTCGTCCACGGGGATCGGGTCCGGCTTGAACTTCCGCACCGACCGCTGGGAGAACATCGCCTCGCCGAGGGGCATGGCCAGCCGCTGCTGATTCATCGCCGCGCTCCTTGTAGGGACACCGCATCGTAGTTGGACTTGACGTAGTCCCTGCGATCGGCCTTCAACACCGGTCCCAGCTCGGCCGCGGCTCTCGCCTCGGCCGGCGCGCCCCCGCCGAGGTCGATGCCTGCCATTGCGATCTCACCCCATGCCACAGACGTCACGGGCCGCACTCACCATGGGATTTCTCCGGCGAGCTTGATGTCGGTCACAATCCACCGGATGCTCAGGTCGTCCTGATACCCACTGGCGGTGATCCTGGCTCCGGGAGCCAGGCCGGCCACCGACACGCTCGGGGCGAGCCAGAAGTTGCGCTCCCCGATTCGTAACCAGCGCCCGAACGAATCCCAGGTGACGATCGTACCGAGGATCGAGAATCGGAGAAGGTCAGGGCCCGGAGCGGATGGAGATGGCGTGGTCATCTGGCAGGGCCTCCGTACACCGCCCCGAGTGCGGGAGCGTTGTGCCGTTAGGTGGCGTACCGAAGCCAGATGCCTGGGGGGCCGGACGTCCGGAACGTCTACCCGGCGACCTCCCTGGAAGGCTCTCACACGGTAGGGCGACGGTGTCCCCAGCGCAAGGGGCACTCGAGGGTGCCGCTGGGAATTCTCTGGCGCTCCTCCCGCGGCCGGCTCTGAAATCCCGGTGTCGGGAGTTCAGCGCGGCACCAGCTTACTCGTCGCGGCTCGCGCCTCAAGAGCCACCATGGGAGCTCTGTCTTCCTTCCTCGACTCATCCCACATCAATCCGCCATCGACGTTTAACGATTGGCCACAATGCGACCAAGCTACTGCTTCTCAAATATCAAGTGGTGCCGGAAAGTACGACCGTGGCCTTCTGTTCCCTCAACTGTTACCGTCAAAGTTCCTCCGTCCGAGGACACGACACCACGGGCCTTCTCGACAATCTTACCGTTCTGTTTCCACGTGTCGTCAAATGTGTTGCCTCGAATCTTCGAGGTAGCCGTCACATTCTCCATACCCTGAGCAGCCGTCACGGGAACTTCTTTCCCGTCCGACCAGGGCAACGATGCCTTGAGAGATTGACCATCTGCATAAACCAGATCCAGTTTGCGTGTGCCATCGGGTGTGAACGTTAGTGTAAAGCTCTTGAACGGGGGGCCTGGATTGAACCTCGACTTCGCTATGTTCAGGTTCCAAGTCCCGGTGAACGGGGTCCTGTACTCGGCTTGCGCCATAGCGGCAACGGCGGACCCGAACAACAGGGTCAGCAGTAGAAAGAGTGGAAGGTGTCTTCTCAATGCAAGTTCTCCTTTATGGCAGCGGTCGAGTCCGAGACGGTTCCATCCAGCGACGCTTCCTGCTCGGCCCGCCTCCCGTCGGCCAGCGGTGTGAGCGGTGCGGGGACACGACCGTGGTCGGGTTCAGTTGCAAAGGGCGGGGGTTCTGTACGTGGTGCGGCGGCCGGCTGATGAGTGAGCTCGCCGCGCACCTGGTCGACTACGTGCTCCCAGCCGTGCCCATCTGCCAGACGTTGGAGGGTGACGCCCGTTACCGCGTAGGCCGGTCCCTTGAGCCCTCGGTCGCGGCGTGGAGCCGGGCGTAGCGTCCCGGCGAGATGCCGTAGGCGGAACGGAACATCCTCGTGAGGTGGGCCTGATCGGCGAAGCCCGCCTCCTGCGCCAGCTCGACCAACGGCATTCCACTGAGCAGCGGACCGCGCGCGAAATCGAGCCGCCGCAGGAGCGAGTACCGGTACGGGCTGGTCCCGTACAGCGTCCGGAACTGGCGGGCGAACTCGTAGCGGCTCAGGCCCGTGACCGCCTCCAAGTCGGCTGACCGCACGATGGCGCGCCGGCTGTCCAGGAACGCCCGGCCCTGCGCGAGGGCCGCGTGGTCGAGTCGGCGGGGCGCACCCACGGGCGGCTCGTTCGGATCTCCCTGGAGCAGCCCTTCCGCCAGCCGGAGGACGAGCGCGTCCAGCGCCAGGGGCTCCGGCACCGATCGAAACGCGGCGGTGACGGCACGCCCCAGCGTCCGGTTGCGCGAGACCGTCTCGCGCACAAAGGGCAGCGGGGTCGGCCGCCCCCTGAGCGTGCGCACGGCGTCGGCGATGCGCGCCGGGGTCACGTAGACGATCCGATAGCCGAATCCGCCCTCCGTCCCGGCCCGGCCGTCGTGCATCTCGTCGGGATGAAGCACGACAACCTGGCCGGGGAGGCTGCGCTCGACCCGGCCGCGATAATCGAACACCTGGACACCGGACTCGGTCACCCCGATCGCGTACGTGTCGTGGCGATGCCTGGTAAAGCCGCGCCTGCTGAACCACGCCTGGAACAGCTCGACACCGTCCACCGGCCCGCGACTCCGTACCCAGTCGCCGCGCTCGCACGAACGTTCAAGACCCTCGCCGGCCGACCGGCCTAGCATCGGTGGCATGGAACGAGTCTACCGGCTCCGCCCTGCTGAATCGACATGAGGCCGACGCAGGCGCTCGCCTTCTTCGTCTTCTCCGTCGCCGCGGCCGGTACGCCCGGCCCCAGCAACGCGCTGCTGACGGCCGTGGGAGCGAACGTCGGCGTGCTGCGCGGCCTCCCCGCCCTGCTTGGCGTAGCCGCGGGCATGGGGATGATGATGTTCCTGGTCGCCTTCGGGCTCGGCAGCCTGATCCTCGACCACCCGGTCGTGCTGCGCGTGCTGAAGTGGTGCGGGGCCGCGTTCCTGTGCTGGCTCGCCTGGAACATCGCGACGGCCCGTGGCGCCGGGGCGGCCGCGGGCGGCCGGCCGGTCGGGTTCGCCGAGGCCGCCGCCTTTCAGTGGATCAACCCGAAGTCCTGGCTCGTGTGCGCCAGCGCGACGGCTACCTTCCTGGAGGAGGGCACCGGGAGCGCCGTCGGTCAGTCCCTCACGTTCGGGCTCGTCTTCGTGGCGGCGGCGCTTCCCAGCTGCTTCCCCTGGCTCGCCTTCGGCGCGGTCTTCCAACGCGCCCTGCGCTCCGAGCGCGCCCTGCGTGTCTTCAACGGCGTCATGGGCGTGCTCCTGGCCGCCTCGGTGATCGTGTTCGCCTGGTAGGGCCGGCGCCAGTCGCTCCTTGAAGGCTGGGTCCGGACACCACGGGAAGAGCCCGGTGAGGATCAGAGTGATCATGCCGGCCATCATCGATCAGGCCGGCCGACCGTTCAACGTTGCCGAGGCAGACGGAATAAGTAGAAGGTACAGGTGATGCTGCCACGGGACCGGCGGTAAGTAAGACGCCCTCGCACGGAACGTGACCCCCCGCCGAGGGCCGACCGAGGATGGCCAGGAGGGCCGCCGCATCACAGGGGCGCGGCGCGCGGGTCGAAGCGCACCTGCCTCTGAGGCGCGGCCGTCAGCGCGGCGGCAGTACGATCGAGGCCGGGCTCGTTTCGGCGATCTTGATGTTGAGGCGCCACGGTGGCGGGCCGGTCTGATCCAGGCCGAAGTAGAGCAGGGTGTTGCCCTGGACCCGGTTGCCGATGCCCACCGGCACCTCCATCCCCACGCCTGTTCCCACGCCGACGGCGCCGCCGCGTCCGTAGTTCGCCCCGCCCATGCCGATGCCAAGCCCGACGCTGCTCCCGGTGCCAGGCGGCGGACTCTCGATGGTCTGCGGCCGCACGACTGCGCCGTCGATCCTGACCAGCTGGGCGTCCTCGAGGCGGTAGCCGCCGGTGTTGACCTCGACCCGGAGTAGATCGGCCAGCATGATGTAGTCGGCGGAGATCGCGCTGCCCGGGGGCGGCGTCTCCGGCTTGAAGGGAAGGGTGGCGGCCGAGCATGCGCTCAGACCCACTGCCAGGAGGAGCAATCCGGGCAGATTTTTCATCGCGTCGCTCCTTCCATCCAGAGACGCGCCTCGGGGGGCGGGTCCTCAGCCCCGCGACGGGCGGCGGCGCGCACGTCCGTCCGGGGGCGGTTCTTCGCGGTTCTTCTCTTGCCCTCGTCCACTGACTCGGTACGGATAGTCACAGAAGGCTACGTCATCACCCGTGCCGATCGTCCGGTCGAGCGGGCCTCTCTATACAAAGAGAACACTCCTCCGCACGTTTCCTCACGTACCCGTCCGGATCACGGCCCGGCATCAGGAACCGAGCCAACGTCCCGACTGTCCACGCCGAAGATGATCCATCCCATCCCAGCCATAATCCTTCCATTTTGTGTGTGGCTTGCGCACCTGCGCGCTCGCCTAACCGGGCCCCGTGTCCATCGGGCGTTGCGGTTATCGTACGCCCGCCGTCGATCGACCAGGGCGCCGCGCTCGGCTCGGTCTCAGTTCCTGTTCCACGGGAGACCTGTGGGCCGGGCGGTGGCGATAGGGGAGTCTACGAACGGCGCCATCATGTCGTGAAGATGACGACCCGTCGCTCGATTGACAGCGTACACGCCCCAGGCAGGCCCTGCACGGAACCGACCCGCCCGTCCAGCCCGCAGCCCAATGCCCAGCCCCACCGCAGCGCCGGCCACCCGCCGGGGGTGCCTGCGGCGCGTGCTCATTGGCGATCGTCGCCGCGGTCATTGTCTCCGCGAGCGCGATGGGTGAAGGCCGCAGCACGAAGGAGGCCCAACACGATCAGGCGACGGGATCCGCAACCAGCGGACCCGCTTTTGGGGGGCGACGACGCCAGCATGCTCGCTCGCTGACAGTCTGGGTGGACCCGCCGGGTCTCGCAGGTGGGTCCGGCTCCCGGTGCAGGGCGAGGACTGCGATATCCACGGGCGAGCGCTACGGGTGGACCGATGCGACGGAAGATGGGGTGTGTGCGTGGCATTCGCCGTGCAGTCCTAAGTCGGCGGGACTTCGAAGCGACTCAGGACGACATCCGCGCCGCTCGTCCAAGTCAGACATGAGGGAGGTGCCAGCATGAACCAGCACGAGACGCCGCAGGGCTCACAGTCCGAGACCGGACGCCCGGAGTCGTATGGCGAGACGGCTGAGGGGGCGGCTGAGGGCCGAGACCAGAGTCGCAGTGGCCCGGCATTGGAGGGCGTCAGGGCGGACCAGCGGGAGGCCACGAAGGTCATGGCGCACTCCCGGAGCCGGTTTGGGGATGACATCAGCCAATACGTACGGAACCAACCGTTGCCCGCCCTCGTGATAGCGGCGGGACTTGGTTACCTCATCGGGCGCCGGGCGCGGCCTCGCCGATCCGTCTCCGCCCTGTCCCATGTGGCGGGGGTGCAATGGCCGCCGCGCTTCGAGTCCCCACGCTCCCCAGAGGCGGGGGTTCAGTTCCCGCCGCGACAAACGTAACGCTCCGGGGAACGGGCCTGGGATGGGTGGTCTGGACACTGAGGTGGGGCAGCGGACGGCAATCAACGGGTCGTCGCGGACGCGTAACACTGGCCCTCAAGGCCTATCTGTTCAGTAGCGACAGACAAGGAGAAGCACTATGGGTGTCATCGGATGGATCATCTTCGGGTTGATCGTCGGGATCGTGGCCAAGTTCCTGATGCCGGGACGCGATCCGGGCGGGTTCGTGGTCACCGCCATCCTCGGGATCGTCGGGGCCCTCCTTGGCGGTTACCTCGGCCGCGCCATGGGGTGGTACCGGGGTGTAGGACTCAGGGAGTCGAATCGCTGAGCCGGAGGCGGCGCGGCAGTCACTCCACCCTGTAGGCCAGCGGTTCACCCGGAGCGTGCACCTGGAACAGAAGGATTGTCAGCTGCTCGGACGTGCTGATGTTGCGCGCCTGCATCGGCGTGCCGATCGGCTCCTCGTAGAGCTGGCCCGCCGTGAACGTCTGCCGCGGCTTGCCCTGCTCGTCGACGGTGAAGCTGCCCTCCAGGACGTAGACGTACACCGGGCCGGTATGATAGTGCTTGCCGCCCACCCAGCCGGCTGGAAACGCTCCATGGAGGATGGTGACCTGCTTTCCGTCGACTCCTTGAAGCGGCTTCTCGACCAGCGTCTTCAGGGCTGCCGTCGGCAGGTAAGCCTCCTTCTTCGCCTGGGCGGACACACCGAGAACGCCGAGCGCGCCCGCCGTGATCGCTGCCATCAGCACGAGGACCAGGCTGACTGTCAGACGTTTCATGATCTCGACCTCCTGCAGTCGTTCGATGCCGTCACCCGTCCACCTTCAGGATGAACGCCTTCTCGGTGCCCCGCTCTGGATCGAACTGGAGGCGGGTGGTGTAGTTCACGTGCTTGCCGTAGACGTGCAGCGAGACCGTCACGCGTGCCGACTCGTTCACGACGCTGTGGATCGTATCGGGCTGAAAGGTCACCACCTCCCCGGGCCCGAGCACTTGGTCTCTCTCCCTGCGGATCTCCGCCTGGCCGGGTCGGGAGCCATCATCGAGCCGTGTCCAGAACGCGTTCCGCTCGGTGCCATCCACTCCGACCACCACTGCCCACGTTCCGTGATTGTGGGGTGGTGCGCCACGCCCAGGTAACCAGGCGCCGGCAAAGACCGCCAGGCGATGGTCCGGCTCCTCGTGGAGCAGGTGTGCACCGAACCCCTGCTCGGCGTCACACTCATAGTGCCGCGGTACGAGCCACGTCCGGGCCAGGGCGAGATCGCGCGCCAGCGGACCAACGCGCACGACGATGGCTCGCGGATCGAGCGTCTCGGCCGTGATCGCCCTGAGATCGTCCACGAACTCCGTCAGACCGTACATCGGCGCCGTCATGCCCGTGCCCTCCATCGTCGCGTTCACCCGGCGTCTCGAATAGCACTCGTCGTCGCCTCGCTACCAGACTGCCGCCTCGCATTCACGCCGTCCAATGCCAAAAACCTCTATAATTCATTCGTACCGGGCATGAAGCGCCGATGGAGTTGAGGCATCTCCGGTACTTCGTCAGCGTCGCCGAGGCGGCGAGCGTCTCGAAGGCCGCTCTCCGGCTGCACATCAGCCAGCCCGCGCTCTCGCGGCAGATCCGTGACCTCGAGACCGAGCTTGGCCTACGTCTCTTCGACCGCGTCGGCCGCCGAATACGACTCAGCTCCGAAGGTCAGGATCTGCTGGAACGAAGCCGCGACCTGCTGGCTCAGGCCGAAGCGATCGGCGAACGGGCACGGGAGCTCACTGCCGGCGCGGCGGGACGCCTCCGGGTCGGCGCAACGTCGCAGACGCTGCAGAGCGTCATGGCCGGATTCCTGGCTGGATACCGGCGGGCCTGGCCGGGAGTCGATGTCACCCTGACCGAGGCCGGCGGCGTTCGCCTCCTGGATCTCCTCGCCCACGGCGACCTGGACCTCGCCGTGGGCGGGATTCTCCCGGGTGGGCGATTTGGCAGCCGCCTCCTGTATCCGATTCGCGTGCTCGCGATCGCGGCCGCCGAGCGGCGATGGAAGAAGCGCTCGACGATCGAGGTCGGAGAGCTCGCCGACGAGCCCCTACTGTTGCTCGACCGGAACTTCGGAACCCGGCAGCTCTTCGATGCCGCCTGCCGTATCACTCACCTTCGCCCGCGTGGCGTGCTCGAGAGCAGCGAAGTGCACTCGCTGATCACTCTTGCCGAGGCGGGCCATGGGATCGCCGTCGTGCCGTCGACGGTGCGGTTCACATCGAGGAAGATCCGGATCATGCCGATCGTTCAGGAGGGGAAGTCACTCGGGACGTGGGGCGCCGTGGCGTGGGCTCTGCGTCGTTCCCTGCCCGCCTACGCGGAGGCCTTCATCGACGAGCTGGAAGCGTATACACGCGAGACCTTTCCAGGATCGCACCTCGACAAGGCGGCACCGTCTGTACCAAAGCCACCCGACCAGGCGCGTGTCCCGACGTCACGCCGCCGGTGACATGCCCCCGGCACCTCGTGGACGGCGGAGAACCGAAGCGGGAGACTCGCCCCGGGCCGCGGACAGACCAGTAGGCCTCGAGCCCTGGCGTCGGGGATGTCCCAAGAGGAGATCCTCCGCGACTTCCCGGACCTCACACCAGGGACATCTGGGCGTGCCTGGCGTTCGCGGCTGAGCGTGATCGCCGCCTGAGGGCGCTCCCGCCCCCGCGTGAGGCTCCTGCTCGACCAGGGCACGGATTCCTTCTCCTGGTTTCGCGCCTAGAGCGACACGACCTTGTCGGCGGCGGCGACCTTCTCCGCGAAGATCTTCGGGTTGATGAACTGGGCGTTCTTGCCCTTCAGGTCCTCGACATAGAGCAGCACCAACGGCACGCGATAGACCTCGGGCAGAGCGAGGAGGGCATGGCGGACGTCGTCATCGGGAAACTGGGCGAGGAAGTCGCGGTGAAGGGTGTCGGAGTACGGGAGGGGGTCCTCGTCCCAGATGAGGTCGTAGAGGGAGAAGCGACGAGCTCGGCCAGGTGGCCCACGACCAGCTCACGCTCGGGCGCGCGATGCCGGTCGATGACGAGGCGAGTCAGGATCTGCGTCGGCCAGGGGCGGACCCGGGCGGGGTCTCGCAGCGAGGGAAAGGCACGGAGCGCCTTGATGTAGGTTTCCTGGACCAGATCCTCGGCGTTCTGGGGCCGTCCCGTCAACCGCACAGCCAGCCGGTAGAGCGCTGGCAACTGGGGGAGCGCCAGCGCCTCGAAGGGGCCTCCGACCCTCCGCCCACGGCGGACCCCTCAAGCGCGGGGCCCCGGGGAGACGGCCGCTCATGCATTCGACTCATGCATGTGGGTTCTCATATCTAGATGACGGAACCCGAGAGGCCGAAAATTCCCGCACGGCGAGCAGCCCCCTCGAGTCACCGCCGTCCGGTCGGCTCCATCAGCAGCGACTCGATGAGCGTGCGAGTCTGGACGCTGACCCACTCCCGCGGGCCGATGGCCCGGGCCACGGCCCGTCCGTCGCGCCCAATCAGGAAGCTGGTTGGGAGCCCGATGACTCCGTACGATTTCGCGATGGCGCCGTCAGGGTCCACGAGCAGCGGCAGGGTGAGGCCGAGCTCGCGCGCGTACTGCCGAACGGTTCCTGGCTCTTCCTGGAAGTTCAGCGCGAGGACCGTGAGTCCGCGCGAGGCGTAGTCGTGGTGAAGCTGCTCGAGAACCGGCAGCTCGACGCGGCACTCGAGACACCAAGTCGCCCAGACGTTGAGAAGGACCACGCGGTTCCGCAGGATCTCTAGCGAGAGCGCATGCCCGTCCACCGTCGCCGCACTGAACCCCGGAGGCCGAGTGTCGGCGGGGTAGCCACCGAGGCCGAGGGCCTGGAGCACGCCAGCGGGTTGGCCGATCGCCAGCGTCACGAAGAGAGTCAGGAAGGCGACGAAGCCGGCGAACGCTTCGCAACGCCCCGTCGACATCAGCGGATCCCTACGGCTTGCCCTTGATCTCCTGGACCGCCTTGAGGATCGGCTCGCTCGGCATGACGGTGTTGCCCCCGGCGGGGCCGAGCAGCCACTGCTGCCGGACGATCCCCTGCTCGTCCACCAGGAAGAAGGACCGCTGGGCGGTCATCTCGCTCGCCCCCAAGATGCCGTAGCTCCGGATGACCTTCCGGTCGGGGAAGTCGCTGAGCAGAGGGTACGGGAGCTTCAGCGAGTCGGCGAACGTCTTCTGGGCGAAGGGGTTATCAGCGCTGATGCCGAGTATCTGGACGTTCAGCTCCTGGAACTTACTGTAGTCGGCCTTCCTGGCCGACAGGTTATCCGTTCAGACGGGGAAGAACGCGCCGCCATAGAACTCGATGAGGACGAGCTTGCCCCGAAACTGGCTCAGACTGATCTTCTCGCCGGTCGTGCTCGGGAGCGTGAAGTCGGGTGCCGGCTTCCCGATCTCCAACGCCGACGCCTCGTGGTCGCCAACTGCAACGACAGCGGCGACCAGGAGGATTCCGAAAAGCACCAATCTACCGGCTCGCGTCTTGGCATTCATCACGTACTCCTTTCATGGTCATTCGATGAGCCTGTTAGCACGCTGCAGGACACTGGACGGAATCGCGAGCTTCAACGCCTTGGCCGTCTTCACATTGATCGCCAGCTCGAACTTCGGGTTGGCCTCGACCGGGATCCGCCCGGGGTCCTCGCCCCTGAGGATTTTGTCCAACAGGCGGGCCGCCTGACGCCCCGATTCGTAGGAGTCCGGGCCGTAGCTGATGAGCCCGCCGCGCTCGACGAAGAACGCTGTGTTGAACATGGCCGGGATGACACGCCGGGACGTCGCGTCCAGAACCACGCCGGGAATGTTCAACGACAGGTTCGACGGGGCGATGATCCCGTCCACCTCGCCTTTCCGGAGCCTCGAGAGTGCCGTCCGCGCCTCTTCTTCGGTCTGCACCAGCTTCTCGAGGAAGACGACGCCGAGACGCCGGGCAGCGTCACGGTACACGCGCGCGGCGGCCACGGCGTACGCATCGCTTGGATCGTAGGGGAAGAGGACGCGCTTCAGACCCGGCAGCAGTTCCTTGAAGATCTCCAGGCGCTTCGCGCTCAGCTCGATGTCCGCATCGGTGACGCCGGTGATGTTGCCACCAGGCCGAGCGAAGCTCTGGACGAACCCCAGTTCGACCGGATCGCCCACGATCGCGGCAAAGACGATCGGTATCCGGCTCGTTGCCATCTGCGCCGCCCGCGCCGCAGTCGCGTCGGCGGCGAAAATGACGTCCACCCCGGACTGGACCAGGTCGCGGGCCGCCGGCGGAAGGGCGGCGATGTCCCCCTGCGTGAACCGGACGCCGATGACAAACTGCTCCCCCTCTCGATAGCCCAATGCCAAGAGACCGTCCCGGAGCCCGACCATCACCGGCGTCGGGCCCCAGGACTGCGTCAGCGCCCCGATCTTGACCGGTCCGGTGCGCTCGGCCGAATCGGTGCTCGGAGCGTGAAGCACGGGGCCCGCGAGCAGCCCGAGGAAAGCCAGGCCGCATCCCCGGAGGCGCTGACGCATTCTGCCGGAGCTGCGGTCAGGCATTGTCGCGCTTGAGCCGCCTGGACTTAGGATGGCGTAACCACTCTACGCGTAAACGCACCTTCCCGCATCCGGCCCCGAAGGGTCCGGTCCCTACGCACCGTGCGTTAGCGCGACGCACCCAGGGTCTCGCGCATCCGTGTCATGACGACGAGGCCGGACACGAGGGTGAGCACGGCCACGACGTGGATCGCCGAGGCCATGCCGAGCCAGTCCGCGACGAGTCCCGCAAGGAGCGCGCCCGCCGCGTACCCGAGGTCCCGCCACAGCCGGTAGACGCCGTAGCCCGTGGCCCGCCACGACGGGTGCGCCACGTCTCCGATGACCGCCAGGAGCGTCGGATAGACCATGGCCGTCCCGAGCCCCTGGAGCACGGCGCCCGCGATCCAGGCCGAGTAAGCCGGCACGAGCACCGTCAGCCAGATGCCGCCGGCTTGGACCACCATTCCGCCGGCAATGAGTCCCTTCCGCCCGATCCGGTCGCTGAGGGGCCCGGTCACGACCTGGAGCGCTCCCCAGACGCCGGGATACACGGCCTTCACGACGCCGATCGCCGCTACCCCGAGGCCGTGCTGAGCGAAGAAGAGCGGGTAGAGTCCCCAGGACATCCCGTCGTTGAGGTTGTTGACGAGCCCTGCCTGGCAGGCGGCCGAGAGGCTCGGGTCCCGCCACGTCGTGCGTGCGAAGGCCTCGCGGAAAGAGGGAACTGCCGCCACGGGCCGGCCAGCTCGCGCGGTGTGGGCCACCTCCATCGCGACGTGCCCCCGCGTCTCACGGACGAACAGCGCCGAGAGCAGAAGCCCGAGGATCACCACGACGCCCCCGTAGTAAAACGGTTCGGGGCGAAGCGAGTAGACGCTCGCGATGTACCCGGTGACCCACGCCGACAGGGCCACGGAGAGGTAGCCGGCGAACTCGTTGAGGCCGAGCGCGAGCCCCCGCCGCGCCGGGCCGACCAGATCCACCTTCATGATCACGGTCATCGACCAGGCGAAGGCCTGGTTCGCGCCGAGGAGCACGTTGGCGGCGTCGATCCAGCCCCAGGACGGCGCCCACATGATCATGAAGGGGACCGGTAGGCCTAGCAGCCAGCCGACGAGCAGAATCGGCTTCCGCCCGAATCGGTCCGACAGGCGAGCCGCCACCAGGTTGAGACAGGCCTTCGTGACGCCGAAGCTTACGATGAAGGACATGATGGCCGTCTTCGACGCGAGGCCGAACTCTTGCTCGCCGAGCAAGGGGACGACTGTCCGCTCGAGGCCCACCATGGCCCCGACGAAGGCGTTGATCAGGACCAGCAGGGCGAACTGACCCAGGTTCTCTCGCAGGCCTAGGCGAATCGAAAGCGCGCCACCCTCCAGTGCGGTCGGTGCGCCTGGGCTCACACCCGGCCCTGGTTCTGCCGGAGGATGGCATCCATCCCTGCCGGCTTCGGCGGCAGCTCCCCCGTCAGCGTGGCGACGAACGCGTCCTCGGAGGCGATCGCGAGGGCCGGGTTGAACCGCTTCTCGAACGCCACCGTGGACATGGGCTTGCCGCTCATCCCCTTCCCGCAGGCGGAGCCGGAGAAGTGGGTCGGGTAGATTTCGGTGTGGTCCGGGAGCGCGAGGAGCCGCTGGACGCTCCGATAGAGATCCCGCGCGCTCTGTTCCATCGCCCCCGGGAGATCCGGGCGTCCCACGGTCCCGACGAACAGCGTGTCTCCGGTCAGGACGAACCAGGGCTCAGGGCCCCGGGTCTGGTCAGTCACGACAAGGGACAGGCTCTCGGGCGTATGGCCCGGCGTGTGGAGCACCTGGGAGGTGACGTTGCCGCACACCAGCTCCTGCCCGTCCGCCAGCGGCGTGAACCGGAAGGCGACGTCCGCGGATTCGTGCAGGCCGTAGGCGGCGCCTGTGCGGGCGGCCAGCGCCCGGCCGCCTGACTGGTGGTCGGCCTGGATGTGGGTGTCGATGACGCACGTGATCTTCGTCTGTTTGAGCGATGCGAACTCCAGGTAGTGTTCGATGTCGTGGGCCTGGGGGTCTACGACCGTAGACGCGCCATGGCCCACTCACCCGAAGACGTAGGCGGCGCAGCCGGTCCGGGGGTAGAGGAATTGCTGGAAGATCATGGATGACGCCTCCTTGGCTCGATCGTGTCCTGAGGCGCCAGCCCCGGGCGTCATCGGCCCGCGCGTCAGCCACCCCCGGTCACCTTCCACTCTCGGGCCAAAGGTGGGATAAGCTCCAATCGGAAGTTCAGATCGATCCGATAAGGGAACCCCGATCATGACGCTCCGGCAGTTCGAGGTCTTCCTCGCGATCGCGCGGGCCGGGAGCTTCCGCCGGGCGGCCGAGGCGCTCCACCTGAGCCAACCCGCGCTCTCCCAGCACGTGCGGGAGCTCGAGACCGCGCTCGGGGCCCGCCTCTTCGACCGGCTCGCGCGCCGCGTGGCCCTCACCGACGCCGGCCGGGTGCTCTCTGAGCACGCCACGCGGCTCTTCGTGACCCTGGCCGACGCCCGCCAGGCGATCCAGGATCTGCAAGGACTCGAGCGCGGTTCCCTCACGATCGGCGCCAGTTCCACACCCGGCATCTACGTGCTGCCCCGGCTGCTCGGCGCGTTCCGCCAGCGGTACCCGGGGATCGAGCTCACCCTGCGACTTGGTAACTCCGAAGGAGTCGAGCGGCTGGTCCGGGCGAGCGAGCTGGACCTCGGTCTCGTGGGCGGCCACCAAGACTGTCCGGGGGCAGCATGCCTGAACACGGCGCTGCCCGACGAGCTGCGCCTCGTGGTGCCGCCTGGCCATCGATGGGCGTCAGGGCGAGAGGTCACTCCGGAGCGCCTGGCTGACGAGCCGCTCCTCATGCGTGAACCGGGGTCCGCTACGCGCGAGCTCACCGAGCGGACGCTGCGCGCCGCCGGCATCCCCTGTCGGTACGGACTCGTGCTCGAGCACCCCGAGGCCATCAAGCAGGCCGTCCTGGCCGGGCTGGGGGTCGCCTTCCTCTCGATTCACGCGGTCGACGGTGAGGTCGCGACCGGGCGCCTCCACGCGCTCCGTCTCCGCGGCCATCGCCTGGTCCGGCACTTTCATCTGCTCCACCACGAGGCGCGGACTCTGAGTGCCAGCGCCCGAGCGTTCAGGACACTGCTCGAAACGGCCCGCGCCGACGGGCTCGAGACGCGGGCACCGGGGAGACCGCCGCCCGGCCGCCCGCCTGCGCGGGCCGGGCGGTCCCGCAACAGGCCGCCGAGACGGGACCATCCAGGAGACTAGCGCGTGACGGACCCCTGATACCGCTGCGGGCTCGAGGCCGTCGCATGCCGCTTCATGACCTCGGCGCCATCACCCCACCGAGCTGCTGCAGGAGTCCCAGAAGGTCGAACTCGCCCCAACGCTCGGTCACCACCCCGCCGGTGATCCTCAAGATGTCGATCCCGGACTGGGTGACCCGGGCGCCCGTGGCGGGAATGCCCTGAAATTCCCCGCTGTGGACCATCCGAACGACGACGCGACACGCCACCTTGTCTCCCTCGGCGACCGTGTCTTCCACCGTCACGCGCATGTCGGAGAACGACCGACGACCCTCGGCGAAGGCCTTCTTGATTCCCTCTCGCCCGGGCGCCATGCCGGGAACGGGATTGTGGTCGATCGCCTCGGGCGCGAGCACGTCGTCCAGCAGGTCGAGCCGTCCCGTCCGCAGGGCCTCGTTCAGTGTGTCGTAGAAGCGAGTCGCCGCGCGCTTGAGCTGCTGCGTCTCCGCCATGGATCCCTCTCCCGCCGCCGCGCGCCTGTCAAGCGTCAAGACGCCGAGCCCGAACAGGAAGGTCCTGCGGCGCGTCATGCACGCACGCTACGCGCGCTCCGCACGGCCCATCTTAAAGATTTCGGACGAGGTTCGGCTCCACGAGGTGAACGGATCCGACGTGGCCTGGAGTCGCCCCCAGGCGCGCAAGAGCGCAGCGGGTGAAACCCCGGTCAAGACCCTGATTTCGCGCGTCATGTGGGCCTGGTCCGCGTAGCCAAGGCCCCCGGAACTTCCGACGACGAGCGCGCGCACGCCAGGGTCGAGGGCCGGATGTGGCGGAGCATCGGCGCACGCGCGAGGCCGCGCAATGGCCCGATCGAGGATCGCGACATCCCGCTCATCTCGCCGTTCCTCCCGGCCCGAGGTACGTCACCAGGTACTCGAGGATGCGCGGGCGGGTCTCTGGTGTGTCGGCGCGCCATAGGTGATCATGCGCGCGACGATGTCTTCCCAGGTCGCCCGGTCGAGGCGCTGCTGCGCCATGGTCTCGAGGCTGTGGCAGATGATGCAGGCGCCTACCACCAGCTCCCGGTTGGGCCCCCGGTAGCGGGTTCCCACCGGTGGACGGCGCGGGTTGAGTACCGCTGCGGCCGGCCACGACACCCAGCCCGAGGGCCATCGCGAACCGGGCCGGGCGTTGCCGCCTACGCCACATTCACCCGGATGGCATGGATGACGTTCCAGCGGTATCCCTGGGGATCCCGCGGCCAGCTCGCCGGCTGGTAGCGCCCCAGAGAGTCGCTCGCGCGCGCCATGATCGTCTGGGCGCCGCTCGCCGCGTCCCACGCGAACTCCCAGCGCCGCCAGGCGTAGCGATGCTCCTCGCCCGTGAGAGTCGCCGGCCTCCAGGATTGGCCCCCGTCCGTCGAGACATCCACCGCCACGATGGTGCCCTCCCCGGCCCAGGCGAAGCCGAACACGCTCTGGGGGCCGGACTGGGGCTGGCTGCCATCGATGGGGCTCCATCGATGCCCTCCCCGCGAACGCGGGAGGCGTTCGCACCCCACGATCACACGGGCAATCCGCTCGGCGACCACGCCGGCACGGGCAACGCCGCGCAACCTGGCACATGTAGCGCGGTAAGGCATGGTAACCAATGCCGACGCTCATTGTTGCGCTCAATCGAAGCTGACGATCTCCACCCAGTTCGAGCCTTTGCCCGTGGGGTACTTCTGGAGCAGCGTGAGCGCGCCGCTGGCGCCGTCGACCTGGTAGACCGCGATAGTGTCCGACTTCTCGCCACTCACCACCATGTGGCGGCCGTTAGGCGCAATGCGAAAGCCGCGCGGCTGCTTCTCGGTCGGCGTGCTCGAGAGATAGGTCAGCTTGCCGGTGGCGGGATCGACGCGGAACGCCCCGATCGAGCTGCTGGTCCGCTCCGCAGCATACAGGAACTGGCCGTCCGGCGTGACGTGAAGGTCCGAGGCCCAGATGTCATTCGAGGTGTCGCGCGGGGCCTGTCCGGGCGCGCCGACCGCGCCACGCGGCGCGCCGGGCACGAGCTTGCTGTCGGCCGGCAACGCCGAGGCCGAGCTCACCTCGGTCAAGAGTCCCGTCTTCTCATCGAGCGACAGCGTCGTCACCGTCGCCACCAGCTCGTTCAGCAGGTACGCGAACCGGTTGTCGGGTGACATGATGATGTGGCGCGGGCCCGTCATGGCCTTCATCTGCACCATCGGCGGCGTGTTCGCCGTCAGCTTGCCGGTCGTCGCATCGAGGCGGAACTGGAAGATCTGGTCGGTGCCGAGATGCGGCACGAAGACGTAGCGGTTGGTCTTGTCGGTGATGACGGCGTGGGCGTTGCGGGCGGTCGGGATCACCTGGATGGGCTCCGACACCTTGCCGTCCGGGCCGACCGCGTTCACGCTGACAAGGTGGCCGCCGTAGGACGCGCCGAGCAGGTAGCGGCCCGTGTGGTCGACGGAGATGTACGGGAAGCTCTCCGCGAGCGGCGCGGTGCCGAGCGGCGTCAACGCGCCGGTCTTGGAGTCGATGGAGTAGCTGACCACCGTGAAGGGCTTGGAGCGCAGTGCGGCGTAGAGGAAGCGCTTGTCCGGGCTGACGCTCATCGGCATCACGACCTTCCCGGCGTCGACGCGCGGGCCGGCCTGCAGCGTGCCGTTCGGCTGAAGGGTGTACACGCCGATGTTCCCGTCCTCGGCGTTCGAGACGTAGACGAAGGTCGCCGCGTGCGCGGCGCCTGCGACCGTCATGAGCGCAGCCAAGGCGATCCCCCTGACCAGGTTGAATCGGTGCATGGTCTCCTCCTTGCGTCGAACACCACGAGTGTAGAAGTTCCGCACTGAACGCCAAGGCCAAGAGACGTGCCGCGCGGTAGGCTCTTCACGTGGTCGTCCTCTTCCACGAGCTCGACGTCCTCGGCCGCTCGCGCCTCCGCTCGGCGTCTCGTCCTCGCCGGTCGCCGCTTCGCCTCGCTCGCCGACGGCGCGCGACTCCCGCCACCGGGGTCGCCGGCACGTCCGCTCCACCGAGAGTCTATCGGGTCACGGCGCCGCCACCAGGCGCCGCACCGTCTCGATGATCCCGTGGGCCGCCCGGGCGAACTCGCGCGCGTTGACCACCTCGGGCCGATCCGCGGCGCTGTGGTACTCGGCGTATCGGTAGAGCGCCGTGTCAGTCAGCATGACCGCCGGGTACCCGGCCTTCCAGAACGCCCAGTGGTCGGACCAGTCGACCCCGGGAATCCAGGCGAAGGTCGCCGCCGCCTCCACGGGGAAGTCCGTCACCGCCATGAAGTGCGTGACGATCTCCCGAACGAGGGCGCGCGAGCGCAGGTTGCCCACCACACCGAGGAAGTTCCCCGTGCGGGGGTAGAACGCGCTCAACGGAAAGGGATAGGTCTGGCTGCCTGGCGCCTCGGTGTAGGCGCCGAGCGTCTCGAGCGATAGCATGGCCACGATCGTCTCGCCCCGCCGGCGAGCTTCGAGGGCATGTCGCCGGCTCCCCATCGCCGCCGTCTGGAAGAACGGCGGCTCCTCGTTGACGAACGCCACCAGGCGGAGCGTGCGCGTCGGGGCCGCGGACCGGAGCGCCCGGCTCAGCTCGAGCAGAACCGCGACCCCGGTGGCGTTGTCGTTGGCGCCCGGGCTCCCGCGCACCGAGTCGTAGTGGGCCCCCACCAGCACGAGCTCGTGTCCACGGCTCGACCCCGCCACCTCCACGACCAGGTTGGCGCACCGCACCCCGCGGACCTCGTACGGCTCCGCCCGGACCGAGAGCCCCTGAGCCGCCCACACATCCCGGATGTAGCCCGCCGCGGCCTCGAGGGCCGCCGGCCGGAAGACGTTGCGCTCCCCGATCTCGGCGCCGAGGGTGCGGACATGGGCGATCAGCCGCTCTTGGAGCGCCGCGGTCTCGGCCCGGGTCTCCGCGGTCATCGCCGGCACAGGGACCGCCGGCTTCAGCTGGAACATGGCGCGGGCCCCCAGGGTGCCGGCGACCGCCGCCACGCCCATCAGCCCGAGCGCCGCGAGCCCGGCCCCGCGGCGTCCCGCGATCCGTCCGTGTGACAGGAGACCCACGGTGGGATTCCCCGGCCACGCGCCCGAGAAGACCCTCCCGCCCCCAGCCCCCGGGAACGCCGGTCCCTCATCCTCATCGCGCGGCTTGCGGGCGGTCTCATCCGCCCCGTCCCTTCGCGCGCGCTCGCCCCGGTCAATACCCCTCAGGCCCCGGCGGCACGGGGCCGCTCGGCGCCAGCACGCCGTCGGCGTCATGTCGCTCGTGGCCCTCGAGCGGCGGACAGAAGATGCTGATGAGGTGCATGTCGGTATCGGCGCGCAGCCGGTGTCGGTCCTTCGGGCCGACGTTGTAGCCCACGCCGGACTCGAGCTTCCAGGATTGCCCGGTCGTCAGGTCGGTGACCACGCCCGTGCCGGAGATGATGTGGTTCGCCTCCCAGTGGTGCTTGTACCAGAGAGTGGCCTCGGCCCCGGCCGCGAAGTGCACGTCCGAGAAGCCGAACCCGAGGCCGTCCGCCTTCGTGAGCATGCGGAGCGTGCGGGACTGGCCGTTCGCGACGGTCATCTCTTTGCCCGCGGCGCGCATCTCGTCGGCACGCTTCACGAACATCCGCCGGTCGGTCCGCGGCACCGGACCGCTGGCCGGGTAGGCGCCGTCCTCGTCGTGACGCTCATCGCCCTTGAGCGGTGGGCAGAAGACGCTCACCAGGTGCGTCTCTTCCGTCAGTTTGATCCGATGGCGGTCGTTCGGCCCGACAACGTAGAGGACGCCGGGCTCGAGCGACCACGACTGGCCGCTCGCCACATCCGTGACCTCGCCCCGGCCCGAGAGGATGAAGTTGGCCTCCCAGTGATGCTTGTACCAGAGGGCCGTTTCGGTACGCGCGGCGATCCGGTTGTCGTTGTAGGAGAAGCCCAGGCGATCAGCCGCGGTCAGGTAGCGACCGGAGCGAGTGCCCGTGCCCGGCGTCTTGACCATGCCGGCCGCGGCCAGACCGTCGAGGGTGCGTATGAACATGCGGTCTCTCCTTTAGAGAATACGAGTGCGAGACCACCTTCACGGTCCCTTCCCCCGCTGCCCGTCCTCTCGCCCACCAGCCCCCTGAGCCCAGAAGGTAGCGCGCCGGCGGGGAGCCAGGCAACAGCGTCTTGAGGTCGGCGCGGTAGACCCCGCGGCCAGCTGCTCTCACTGTGGTGGCGCTTCGCGCGATCCGGCGCCGGGAGGCGCAGTCCGCGCAGAAACGAGGGGAGCCGCCCAGATCACGCGCGGGTGTGCCGCGAGCCGGAGCCGTCGGTCAGCTAGCCCCTTCTTTACGGATACTTGATCCTTCCGGAGCCAGTCTTTAGCGCGTGTTGACGCCTTCCCCGGCTATGGTTTCTCGCCATGGAAGTCAGGGTGCTCGGCTGTCAGGGCGGATCGGCGCCGAAGCGGCATCTTCCGAGTCTCCTGCTCGACGGTACGGTCCTCCTCGAGGCGGGGTCGGTCACATCGACCCTCGAGCTCGGCGAGCAGCTCGAGATTCGGCACGTGCTCCTCTCCCATGCTCATCTCGACCACACGGCCGGGCTCGCCTTCCTCGCCGACAACCACTGCTGTGCGCGCGCGAGCTCGGGAAATGGTCAGGGGTTCACCGTTTGCTCGATCGCCCCCGTGATGCAGGACCTGCGCGACCACTACTTCAATGACCGGCTGTGGCCGGATTTCTCGGCCACTCCGACGGCACAAAACCCGGTCGTGCGCCTCCGCGCGCTCCAGACCGGAGTGCCGCAGCCGATCGGCCACCGTCTCACTGTCACCCCCGTCCCGGTCCATCACTCGGTGCCGACGTCCGGCTTCGTCGTGGACGACGGGGCCGGCGCTTTCGTCTTTTCGGGAGACACGGGGCCGACGGAGCGGCTTTGGGCCCTCGCGCGCGAGCTGGGCCACGTGCGCGCGATCGTCGTGGAGACATCCTTCCCGAATCGCCTCGCGGCGCTCGCCGAGGTCTCCGGCCACTTGACCCCGAGCCGCCTGGCCTGGGAGCTCGACAAGATGCCGCCGTGCCCCGTGTGGGTCTACCACATCAAGGCCATGTTCTACGACGAGACCGTGGACGAGCTCACTCGCCTCGGCGACCGGGTACGCGTCCTGGGTGACGGCGAGGTCCTGGTGCTATGAAGGCCATCAATGACGGGGACGAGGTCCAGGTGATCGGCACCGTCGGCCTGGCCTTCGCGTACTGAGCCGTGGTTCCGCCGATCTCCACCGGATCTGTCGACCGCAGGGAGGCATGACATGCTGGACATTCTCTACATCGCGCTCGCCCTTGGGTTCCTCGGCCTGTCCTGGGGATTCGTCGAGCTCTGCGACCGGCTGTAACCGGAGGCCAACATGCTCTACGTGATCGGCGGCATCGTGGCTGTCGGCCTGCTCGCCTACCTGGTGGTGGCGCTCCTGAAGCCGGAGGTGTTCTCGTGACCGGCAACGGCGTCCTGCAGCTCGCCCTCTACCTCGTCGTCCTTCTGGCGCTGGCCAAGCCGCTCGGGCTCTACATGGCGCGGGTCTACGAGGGGCGTGCACCAGGCCTCGGATCGCTCCTGGGCTGGCTCGAGCGCCTCGTCTACCGACTCTCGGGCGTCCGGCCCGACCGGGAGATGGGGTGGAAGACGTACACGTTCGCCATGCTGCTCTTCAACTTTGCAGGCCTGTTCGTCGTCTACCTGCTCCAGCGCCTCCAGGGCGGCCTGCCGCTGAATCCTCAGGGGCTCGGCGCGGTGACGGCCGACTCGTCGTTCAACACCGCCGTCAGCTTCGCGACGAACACCAACTGGCAGGGCTACGGCGGCGAGACGACGATGAGCTATCTCACCCAGATGCTGGGCCTGACCGTCCAGAACTTCGTGTCGGCCGCCGGGGGCATGGCCACCCTCGCCGCCTTCGTCCGCGGCTTCTCGCGCCGCTCGGCGGAGACCATCGGGAATTTCTGGGTGGATCTCACGCGGACGACGCTCTACATCCTGCTGCCCATCTCGTTCGTGCTCGCGGTCGTCCTGGTCTCCCAGGGTGTGGTCCAGACCTTTGGCGAATACGCCAAGGTCACGGTCGTCCAGCCGACCCAGTACGACGTGCCGGAGACCGACAAGGACGGCAAGCCGGTCCTCGACGACAAGGGCCAGCCCAGGATGACGAAGGCGACCCTCGGCGAGCAGACCTTGGCCCTCGGCCCCGCCGCGTCCCAGATCGCCATCAAGCAGCTCGGGACCAACGGCGGCGGGTTCTTCAACGTGAACTCGGCCCATCCGTTCGAGAACGCGACGCCGCTGTCGAACTTCCTCGAGCTCCTCTCGATCCTGGTGATCTCCGCCGCCCTCTGCTACACGTTCGGCGCCATGGTCGGCGACACCCGCCAGGGCTGGGCCGTCCTCGCGGCAATGACCGTCGTCTTCGTGGGACTCCTCGTCGTCTGCGTGGTGGCCGAGCAGCGCGGCGCCACGCTCGGATGGCTCGGCGTCGACCACCAGGCGAGTGACCTCGAGGCCGGCGGCAACATGGAGGGCAAGGAGGTCCGGTACGGGATCGCGAACTCAGCCCTCTGGGCAACCGCGACGACCGCCGCCTCCAACGGCTCCGTGAACTCCATGCACGACTCCTACACCCCGATCGGCGGCCTCGTGCCGATGTGGCTCATGCAGCTGGGCGAGGTGATCTACGGAGGAGTGGGCTCCGGGCTCTACGGGATGCTCGTGTTCGCGATCATCGCCGTCTTCGTGGCCGGGCTCATGGTCGGCCGGACGCCCGAATACCTCGGGAAGAAGATCGAGGCCTACGAGATGAAGATGGCCTCCCTCGTGATCTTGATCCCGCCGGCGGTCGTCCTGATCGGGACGGCGGTGGGGGTCGTGAGCCCGGGCGGCAAGGCGACCATCTTCAACCCCGGAGCGCATGGCTTCAGCGAAGTGCTCTACGCCTTCTCCTCGGCCGGCAACAACAACGGCAGCGCCTTCGCCGGGCTGGGCGCCAACACCCCCTTCTACAACACCGCGCTCGGGTTCGCGATGCTCTTCGCGCGCTACTGGCTGGCCATCCCGACCCTGGCGATCGCGGGATCGCTCGCGCGGAAGAAGGCGGTCCCTCCCGGACCCGGCACCCTGCCCACCCACACGCCGCTCTTCGTCGTCCTCCTCATCGGCGTGGTGCTCCTGGTGGGCGCGCTCACCTTCGTGCCCGCGCTCGCGCTGGGGCCGATCGTCGAGCACCTGCTCATGACGTCAGCGAAGTAGCGGGAGGCGAGAGACATGGCCACTCACCCGAAGGCGGGATCCCTCTTCGACGGCCCGATCGTGCGGCGCGCCGCCATCGACGCGGTCCGGAAGCTCGATCCCCGGGTCCAGGTCCGGAACCCGGTCATGTTCGTCGTGCTCGTGGGGAGCATCCTCACCACTGGGCTCTGGCTCCAGGCGCTGCTCGGCCAGGGGGAGGCGCCCGCCGGCTTCATCTTCTGGATCTCCGTGTGGCTCTGGTTCACCGTGCTCTTCGCGAACTTCGCCGAGGCGATGGCGGAGGGGCGCGGCAAGGCCCAGGCCGAGGCCCTCCGCCGAACCCGCCAGGACGTCCAGGCCAAGCGCCTGGCGCGGCCCGAACGGGGGGCGGCGGTCACCCGCGTGCCGGGCAGTTCCCTCCGCCTGAACGACGCCGTGCTCGTCGAGGCCGGGGACGTGATCCCGGGCGACGGCGAGGTGATCGAGGGTGTCGCCTCGGTGGACGAGAGCGCCATCACCGGGGAGAGCGCTCCGGTCATCCGCGAGAGCGGGGGCGATCGCAGCGCGGTCACCGGCGGAACGCGCGTGCTCTCGGACTGGCTGATCGTCCGGATCAGCGCGAACCCCGGCGAGGCATTCCTCGACCGGATGATCGCGATGGTGGAGGGGGCCAAGCGCCAGAAGACCCCGAACGAGATCGCGCTGAACATCCTGCTGGCGGGCTTCACGATCATCTTCCTGCTGGCGACCGCGACGCTCCTCCCGTACTCGCTCTACAGCGTCGCCGTCGACCGGACAGGGTACGCCGGTGACCGTCACGGTCCTGGTGGCCCTGCTCGTGTGCCTGATCCCCACGACGATCGGCGGGCTCCTCTCCGCGATCGGCATCGCCGGCATGGACCGGATGCACCAGGCGAACGTGATCGCGATGTCGGGCCGCGCCGTCGAGGCTGCCGGCGACGTCGACGTGCTGCTCCTCGACAAGACCGGCACGATCACGCTCGGCAACCGCCAGGCCACCGCGTTCCTCCCGGCTGCTGGTGTCGCCGAGCGCGACCTCGCCGACGCCGCCCAGCTTGCCTCGCTGGCCGACGAGACCCCGGAGGGCCGCAGCATCGTCGTGCTGGCCAAGCAGAAGTACGCGATCCGGGAGCGGGACGTGACGCGGGATGGGGGCGACCTTCGTGGCGTTCACCGCGCAGACCCGGATGAGCGGGGTGAACCTGAACGGGCGCCAGGTCCGCAAGGGCGCCGCCGACGCAATCGACGCCTACGTCCGCGGTGCGGGCGGCCAGCTCCCGGCCGACGTGCGGACAGCCGTGGACCAGGTCGCGAAGCAGGGCGCCACGCCGCTCGTGGTGGCCGACGGCGCGCGCGTGCTGGGAGTGATCCAGCTCAAAGACATCGTCAAGGGCGGCATCCGGGAGCGCTTCGGCGAGCTACGCCGCATGGGCATCAAGACTGTCATGATCACCGGCGACAACCCGCTCACCGCCGCGGCCATCGCCGCGGAGGCGGGCGTCGACGACTTCCTCGCCCAGGCGACGCCGGAGACGAAGCTCAAGCTGATCCGCGACTACCAGGCCGGGGGGCGGCTCGTGGCGATGACGGGCGACGGCACCAACGACGCCCCCGCACTCGCCCAGGCCGACGTCGCGGTGGCGATGAACTCGGGAACCCAGGCGGCCAAGGAAGCCGGCAACATGGTCGACCTCGACTCGAACCCCACGAAGCTCATCGAGGTCGTGGAGACCGGCAAGCAGATGCTGATGACCCGCGGCGCCTTGACGACGTTCAGCATCGCCAACGACGTCGCGAAGTACTTCGCCATCATCCCCGCCGCGTTCGCCACGACGTACCCCGTTCTCGATGCGCTCAACGTCATGCACCTGGCGACGCCCCAGAGCGCGATCCTCTCCGCGGTCATCTTCAACGCCCTGATCATCATCGCCCTGATCCCGCTGGCGCTGCGCGGAGTGCGCTACCGCCCGATCGGGGCGGCGCGACTGCTCCGTCAGTTCCTCTGGATCTACGGCGCGGGCGGCATCGTCGTCCCCTTCATCGGCATCAAGCTCATCGACCTCATCCTGGTCGCCCTGGGCCTCACGTAGGAGGGAATGCCACGATGAATCAGCTCAAGCCGGCCGTCATGATGCTCGTGTGGCTCAGCCTGGTCACCGGCGTCGCGTATCCCCTGCTCGTCACCGGGATCGCTCAGCTGCTCTTCCCCGCCCAGGCCAACGGGAGCCTGATCCTCCGCGATGGGAAGCCGGTCGGCTCGAGCCTGATCGGCCAGCCCTTCGACGACCCGAAGTACTTCTGGGGGCGGCTGTCCGCCACGGCGCCCCACGGCTACAACGCCGGCGCGTCCTCGGGATCCAACCTGGGACCCCTGAATCCGAGTCTCCACGCCGCGTCCAAGGCCCGAATCGACGCCCTGCGCGAGGCCGATCCCGGCAACACCGCGTCCGTGCCCGTGGACCTCGCGACGGCATCGGGCAGCGGCCTCGACCCCCACATCAGCCCGGCGGCGGCCCTCTACCAGGTTCCGCGGGTCGCCAAGGCGCGCGGCGTGGACCCGGCAGAGGTGCGGCGCCTGGTGGCGCAGCACGTCGAGGGCCGCCAGCTCGGCGTGCTGGGCGAGCCTCGCGTCAACGTGCTACGCCTGAACCTGGCGCTCGACGGCACGGCGCGCTGACCTCGCGGGAGACACGACCATGACACTCGAGCTGAAGGAACAGGAGCGGGCCGAGCTCGAGGCCCTCGTCACCGACCGCATGTCTGACCTGCTGATGGAGATCGCGGGCACCGACAGCGTCGACCTGCGCGAAGCCCTGACCCGACGCGCGATCGTCCTCAAGAACGTGCTTGACAGGGCCTCACATTTCCCGACGCAGCGCGGGAGGGCCGATGATCCGCCGCGCGCTCGTCGCCATGGACGGCTCTGCCCATGGTCTGAGCGCCGGAGACTTCGCGCTCGAGTGGGCCCGCCGCTTCGGAACCGAGCTGGTGGGGCTCGGGATCCTCGACGAGCCGTCCATCACGAGGCCCGAGCCTGTCTCGTTCGGGGGCACGGCCTTCAAGCGCCATCGCGACGAGATCCGGCTGGCCGACGCGCACCGGCGGATCCTCGAGCTGCTCAGAGACTTCCAGCGGCGATGCGACGCCGCGGGCGTGCGCTGCACGGTGGTGGAGGATGTCGGAGCGCCGCATGAGCAAATCGTCTCCGAGGCAGTCGGATGCGACGTGGTCGTGCTCGGCCGGGAGACCCACTTCCAGTTCGAGACGCAGGACGACCCCGATCCCACCCGTAACAAGGTGCTCCGCGAGAACCCGCGCCCAGTGGTGGTCGTCCCCCGCGAGCCGGCTCCGGGCCAGGGTGTGCTGGTGGCCTACGGCAGCGGCCGGGAGGTCGCCCGCACGCTTCAGACGTTCACCCTTCTCGAGGTGGCGGGGGACGAGCCCGTGTGTCTCCTCGCCATCGACCAGGACCCAGCCCGCGCCGAGGCCCGGCTCCAGCTGGCTGGCCAGTTCCTCACCGCCCACGGCGTGCGTGTCGCGCTCGAGCCCGTGATCTCCGAGGACCCGCCGGCTGCGCTCATCCTCGACCAGGTCCGTCGCCGGGAGCCCCGTCTCGTCGTGATGGGCGCTCACGGACACCACCCCGTCCGCGATCTCTTCCTCACCTCGGTGACGCGGGCGGTCCTCAAGGAAATCTCGGTGCCCGTGTTTGTGGGGGCGTGAGCCACGCGACCCGATCCACGGTCAGAATGCGCGTGGCAGCAGGCGAAAGACCGGGTGCCGCGCAGCTTCGGCCTCGAACGCCCCCAGATCAGACTCCGGCGTCACATCGAAGAACGAGCGCGTGATGGGCACGCTCTTCACGTAGCGTTTCAGCACGGGCGCCGCCTCCGTCGACCCAAGCTCACGGATCGCCACGATCTCCACCCGGCGTCCGCGGGTCAACGTCACCGCGCCGAGCTGCCCGCGCGTTCCGGACCCAGCCGACCTCGCCGTAGGGCGCGACCAGCCAGCGCTCCTGCCCTTCCTCGACGAGGGTGACGGGCGTCGCGTGGGGCTGGCCACTCTTCCGGCCTCGCACGGTGAGCAGATACGTGTGCCGGGGGGCGAGCCCCCACCGGAGCAGTCCTCGCATGAGGCCGTTGGCGACACGCCGCCACGCCGTCAGGCGATATCTGGCTGCCATGGATCTCCCTCTCCGCCTCACACGAGCCGGTCCCGGCCTTGCCAGTACCGGGCCCGGAGCTCCCGCTTCAGGACCTTCCCGTAGTTGTTCTTCGGGAGCTCGGCGACGAACTCGACCGACTTGGGCTTCTTGTAGCTCGCGATGGCGTCCTGGCACCAGGCAATGACGGCCTCCTCCGTGAGGATCGTGCCCGGCGTCGCGACCACGATCGCCTTGACCGCTTCCCCCCACTTCTTGTCCGGGACACCGACGACCGCCACCTCCCGGACGTCGGGATGCCGGATGATGACTTCCTCGATCTCGCGTGGGTAGATGTTCTCCCCGCCGCTGATGATCATGTCCTTCGAGCGATCCAGGATGAACAAGTACCCCGCCTCGTCCAGGTAGCCCACGTCGCCGGTGTGGAGCCACCCCTCGCGGATGGCCTCCGCCGTCGCCTGCGGGTTGCGCCAGTAGCCCTTCATGACCAGGTCCGAGCGGGTCACGATCTCCCCGACCTCCCCGGGTGCGAGCTCGGCCCCGTCGGATCCCACGACCTCGACCTCGACGTCGGTCCGCGCGATCCCGGCGGACGCGAGCCGCCGCCCCTGGTCGGCCGTTCCCTCCAGCACGTGGTCCTGGTGCGAGAGATACGTGATCGTCATCGGCGACTCTGCCTGTCCGTAGAGCTGGACCAGGCACGGCCCGAGGGCCCGCAGGGCCGCCCTGAGGTCCGCCACCAGCATCGGCCCACCGCCGTAGATGCACGCCCGCAACGAGCGGTGGTCGTAGCGCTCGACGGCGGGGCTTTCCACCATGCGCGTGACCATCGTTGGTGCCGCGAACATGTTGGTCACGTGGCACCGCTCGATCGTCGCCAGCACACGCTCGGGATCGAAGGTCTTGGATTCCAGGATGACGTTCGCCGCCGCCTTCGCGACGTTCGGCAGGGCGTACAGGCCGCTGCCGTGGGAGAGCGGCGCCGCGTGCAGGACGACGTCGGCGGGCCCGAGGCCGGGGTAGACGTCCGCGTAGACATTCATGGTCATCGCGAGCAGGTTGCGATGCGTGAGCATCGCCCCCTTCGGCAGGCCCGTCGTGCCCGAGGTGTAGAAGAGCCACGCGACGTCATCGGAGTCCACCGCGACGTCCGCCCAGGCCGTCGACTCCGCGGCCAGGAGGGCCTCGTAGTCGAGCAGCGGACCACGGCCACCCGCCAGCGTGATGAGGTGGCGGGCTCGGGGGATGCGGTCGCGGATCGCCAGGACTCCGTCGTTGAACTCCTCGGACAGGATGACGGCCTGCGCCTCCGAGTGGTCGATGATGAAGGCGTACTCGCTCGGGTGGAGGCGGAAATTGATGGGCACGACGGCGCAGCCCGCCTTGAAGCAGGCGAACATCGACTCCAGCGTCTCCGGGTAGTTGTACTGGAGGAGCGCCACGTGGTCACCCTGGCCGATCCCGAGGCGGGCCAGGGCGTTGGCCAGGCGGTTCACGCGGGCGTCGAACTGGGCGTAGGTGAGCCGCCGGGGCCCGTGGGCGACGGCCAGGTTCCCCGGGAGCGTCCGGGCGGCTTTCGTCAGGAGCGTGCCGACGTTCATGGCAGGGTCGCGGGCCGGTCGAGGTCAGGCCATGACCCAGCCGCCGTCCACGTGGAGGACCTGGCCGGTGATGTAGTTCGAGGCGTCGGACGCGAGGAAGAGGATCGCCTCGGCGATGTCGGCGGGGCTGCCCATGCGGGCGATGGGCAGGGTCTCCACGCCGTAGTCGTATCCCCGGGTCATCTCCGTCTCGACGGCCCCCGGCGCGACCGAATTGACGTAGACGCCGTCCTTGGCCACGTCCTTGGCCACCCACCGGGTGAGGGCGATCACGCCGCCTTTCGCCGCTGCGTAGGCCGGTCCCGACCGCCCTCTCCGCTGCTCCAGGGTGTCGCTCGCCTTGGAGACGGCGCCCCCGATGATCCCGGAGATGGAGCTCACGTTGACGATCTTCCCGTAGCCCCGCGCCTTCATGTGCGGGTAGACGGCCTGGATGCACAGGAACGTCCCCTTGAGATCGATGGCCACGACGCGATCCCAGATCGCCTCCGTGGTCTCCAGGAGCGACTCCCGCTGCACCACGCCCGCGCTGTTCACGAGGACGTCGACGTGCCCGAGCGCGGCGACCGCCTCGTCCACCATCCGCCGCGCGTCGACCGCCGACGAGACATCCGCCACGATGGCCTGCGCCTGGCGCCCGAGCGCCTCGACCTGGCGGGCCGTGTCCGTGGCCGGGACCATATCGGCCACGGCGACGTTAGCGCCCTCTCGGGCCAGGGCGAGAGCGGCGGCGGCCCCGATTCCCCGCGCTCCGCCGGTCACCAGGGCGCTCCGTCCTCGAAGGTCGATGCGCTGGCTGATCATGCGCGTCTCCCTGCGCCTGCTCGCTCAGAGCGCTGCGGATAGCCGAACCAGAGCGTCGCGTTGGGGATCCACGCGATCCCCGCGAGCACCGAGAAGAAGCGGAAGAGCGGGGCCAGGAGGGACGCCACAACGGGGCTCACGCTCATGGCCACGCCGAGCGGATGGCGGCGGCGATCGCGAGAGAGGTGCCCACCACCACCCGGAGGAGGCTCTGGCCGACGTGGCGGGCGAGGCTGCCGTCCCGGATTGAGTCCACGGCGGCGCCGAACACGTCGCCCACGCCCGGGAACACGCGCGTGTCGACGTTCAGGACCGCCACGATCCCCGCCCAGACGATGACGAGCAGCGCGAGGGGGGCGAGGAAGGCGACGAGCCCCGGGAGCGGGCCAAAGCGGTGCAGGAGCGTCACCCTCACGGGAGTCCCTCGCGGGTAGTCAGGGACCTCATGTCATCGCCGACCGGGCCGTCGTGCCGCGCTTCTCGCGGCACCACGCCAGGGTGCCCCAGCTGAGGGGAGCTCGCCAGGACGCGCCCGTAGAACACTAGCCCGCGTACCCTCGGAGCCCCGCGCCGATCACGTACGCGACACTAGCGGCCGCCCCGCCGACGGCCAGGGTCTCGAGGGCCGAACGCCACCAGGAGGCCACCGACCACCGGCTCTTGAGGGCGCCGATCGCGGCGAAGACCACGCCGGTCGCGCCCGCCGCCACCCACACAGCCCGCGGCACCGCGAGCGCGAACGGGATCAGAGGCACCAGGCCGCAGAGGAGGAAGGCCGAGAAGGTGGATGTCGCCGCCCGCCACGGCGCGCGGATCGCCGCCGGCAGCCCGTACTCGTCCCGCAGCATCGTCTGGATCCAGCGATGGCGGTCGGCCGTGACCACCTCGGTCACACGCTCGAGAAGCTCCCCCGTGAGCCCCCGCTGCCGGAAGATCTCGCGCACCTCCTCGCGCTCCCCCTCCGGCACCGTGTCGATGTGGTGGTGCTCGACGGCCTCGGCGTACCGGAGCTCCTCGTGCTCGGCGCGTGTCGCGAGATAGTTGCCGGCGGCCATCGAAAAGCCGTCGGCCACGAGGTTGGCGGCGCCCAGCACGAGGATGATCCGCGGCGACAGCTGCGCCCCGACGACGCCCGAGACGATCGCGAAGGTGGTGACCGCGCCGTCGATGCCCCCGTAGACCCAGTCGCGGAGGTAGCTCTGCGGTGGCTTGCCGGCGAGGCGCGCTCGGATTGCCGCGCGGGTATGGGCGTGGTCAGCTCGGATCACGGCGTACCTCCCTCCCTGACGTGCACATGTTCACCGGTCATGGGTACCCTCCGGCGGCCATCGGTCTCCGCCGCCGGGACGGTACCGTGGGTCGACACGAGCGTCGCGGTCGGGAGGCGCCGTATGCCCTACGCGGCGACCGCGTCTTAAGCATGGGACCACTTCCAGTCCCGCACCTCGGGACGGTCGTCCCCGTGCTCGACGATGTACGCCTTGTGCTCGATCCGCCGGTCGCGCATCAGCTGGCGGACGTGCCCGGCCCGGGCGGCGAGCCGGGGCACCCGGTCGATCACGTCCATCACGAGGTGGTAGCGATCCAGATCGTTCAGGACGACCATGTCGAACGGGGTCGTGGTCGTCCCCTCCTCCTTGTATCCCCGGACGTGGAGATTGTCGTGGTTGGTCCGGCGGTAGGTCAGCCGGTGGATCAGCCAGGGATAGCCGTGATAGGCGAAGATGATCGGCCGGTCCCTGGTGAACAGGGTGTCGAACTCGGCGTTCGAGAGGCCGTGCGGATGCTCCTCGCGAGGCTGGAGCCGCATGAGGTCGACGACGTTGACCACCCGGACCTTGAGCTCGGGGAGATGCTCGCGCAAGAGCGCGACCGCCGCCAGGGTCTCGAGCGTCGGCACGTCCCCGGCGCAGGCCATGACCACGTCGGGCTCCGCCCCCTGGTCGGTGCTCGCCCACGGCCAGATGCCGATCCCCGCCGTGCAGTGGGTGACCGCGGCGCCGATGTCGAGGTACTGGAGGGCCGGCTGCTTACCGGCCACGATCACGTTGACGTAGTCGCGGCTCCGGAGGCAGTGGTCCGCGACCGAGAGCAGCGTGTTGGCATCCGGCGGCAGGTAGACGCGGATCACCTCGGCCTTCTTGTTGACCACGTGGTCGATGAAACCCGGGTCCTGGTGCGAGAACCCGTTATGGTCCTGGCGCCAGACGTGGGAGGTCAGGAGGTAGTTGAGGGACGCGATCGGCGCGCGCCACGGAATCTCGCGCGTCACCTTCAGCCACTTCGCGTGCTGGTTGAACATCGAGTCGACGATGTGGATGAAAGCCTCGTAGCTCGAGAAGAGGCCGTGGCGCCCGGTGAGGAGATAGCCCTCGAGCCACCCCTGGCAGGTGTGCTCACTCAAGACCTCCATGACGCGTCCATCGGGGCCGAGGTGCTCGTCCTCCGCGTGCCGCTCGGCCATCCAGGTGCGCTCGGTCGCCTCGAACAGCGCGTCGAGCCGGTTTGACGCCGTCTCGTCGGGGCCAAACAGGCGGAAGTTCCGCTGGTCCTGGTTGAGCTTCACGACGTCCCGCAGGAAGCGCCCCAGGACGCGCGTCGCCTCCGCGATGACGACCCCGGGCTTGGGCACCTCCGTCGCGTACTGCCGGAAGTCGGGCAGCCGAAGGTCCTTGAGCAGGACTCCCCCATTGGCGTGCTGGTTCGCTCCCATGCGACGATCTCCGGTCGGCGCCAGCGCCGCTACCTCGTCGCGCAGCCGACCCGCGTCGTCGAACAGCTCCTCCGGCCGGTAGCTCCGCAGCCAGGTTTCCAGTTGCCGGACGTGCTCAGGGTTGGTCGCCAGGTTGGCGAGCGGGACCTGGTGAGAGCGCCAGGTGCCCTCCGTCTTCTTGCCGTCCACCTCCTTGGGGCCGGTCCAGCCCTTCGGGGTCACAAGCACGAGCACGGGCCACCGCGGCCGCGTCGTGTGCCGGTTCGTGCGCGCTTTGCGCTGGATCGTCCGGATCTCCTCGACGATGGCGTCCAGGGTCGCTGCCATCGCCTGGTGCACGGGCACGGGCTCGTCCCCTTCGACAACGTAGGGCCGATACCCGTAGCCGGTGAGGAGACTCTCGAGCTCCGCCCGGCTGATCCGGGCCAGGATCGTGGGGTTCGCGATCTTGTAGCCGTTCAGGTGCAGGATCGGTAGCACGGCGCCGTCGGTCACGGGGTTGAGGAACTTGTTCGAGTGCCACGCCGTCGCGAGCGGCCCCGTCTCGGCTTCGCCATCCCCGATGACGCACGCGACGAGGAGGTCCGGGTTGTCGAACGCGGCGCCGTAGGCGTGGGCCAGCGCGTAGCCCAGCTCCCCGCCCTCGTGGATCGAGCCGGGCGTCTCGGGGGCGGCGTGGCTCGGGATCCCGCCCGGGAACGAGAACTGCCGGAAGAGGCGGCGAAGGCCCTCGGTGTCCTGGGACACGTGCGGGTAGCGCTCACTGTACGTGCCTTCGAGGTAGGTGTTCGCGACCATCGCCGGGCCCCCGTGACCGGGCCCGCAGACGTAGATCATGTCGAGGTCGAACTTCCGGATGACGCGGTTCAGGTGGACGTAGATGAGGTTCAGCCCGGGACTCGTGCCCCAGTGCCCCAGCAGGCGCGTCTTGATGTGCTCTGGCGTGAGCGGTTCGCGCAGCAGCGGGTCCTCGCGGAGATAGATCTGGCCGACGGAAAGGTAGTTGGCCGCCCGCCAGTAGGCGTCCAGGAGAGCCAGCTCCTTCTGGGACAACACGCTGACCATCAGGCCTCCCATTCCCGGTCAGGACGAGCCGGGAGCGATTCCCGGGCTGCCCCCGTGTCCATGCCTCGCGACCCCCGCCCGGTCGAGGCCACGGACAGAATCTCGGCCGGCTCGACGAGCCGCTCCGCGAACCGCGAAGCTCCGAAGGGTGAGGAAGGCTCACCCCTGTCGAGCAAGGTCTCTGCCAGCCCGGCCACGCGCCCCCGCGGCACATCGCGTCGCTCGCATGTCCCGGGTCCGGTGGCGGTGAGGCGATCATGCCTCAGGTGTCCCGCGGCTGGGACAGCCGACCTCCACTGGGGCACCAGGGCGCCGGTCGCGATCTGGCCGATCCAGCAGGAACCTCGCCTCTCCAGAAACGTGAATCCATACCCCCCAGCCCTCATCCGGCCGCATCGACTGCGGCACCATCGTTGCACAACCCAGCGGGGGCCTGAACGAGAGGCCAAGTTCCTGGAGGACGGCGCCGCATGGCGGCGGCGAGGAGCCAATGACGACGATCCAGCGGATCCTCTACGCCACAGACCTCTCGCCTGCGTCGGAGCCGCCCTGGGACGAGGCCAGGCGGCTCGGACGGCTGTTCGGACGCCGAGATCCTGCTCCTCCACGTGGTCCCGCCGCCGCCCATCCTTCCCATCGAGGGCTATGTCCCGCCCCAGGTGTACGAGGACCTCCTCGGCAGCGCGCGCCGCGACGCCCAGGAGCGGCTCGATCGCCTGCTCGGCAGCGTGGCGGGCTCGGGTCTCAAGACGCCGGTCCGCCTCGAGGAGGGACCGCCGGCTCCCAGCGGATCCTCGAGGTCGCGACCCAGGAGGCTGCCGACCTCCTGGTCGTCGGGACCCACGGCCGCACCGGGCTCGAGCGCCTCGTCCTCGGCAGCGTCGCCGACCGGATGGTGCGCCAGGCGACCTGTCCGGTCCTGACGGTCCGGCCCACGCCGGAAGGCGCGGACGCCGCGCCGAGATCCGCCGGATCTGCTACGCCACCGACTTCTCGCCGACCGCCCGCGCCGCATGGCCCTGGGTCGTCGCCCTCGCCGGCGCCACTGGCGCCAAGGTCGACCTGGTCCACGTGACGTTCGAGCCAATTCCCGACCCCCACCTGCCCTCGGAGACGATCGGGCGGATGGCTCAGCTCTTACACGACCAGGGTCGCGCCGAAGCCGAACGCTTCCTCGAACGGTCAACGCTGCCCCGCGACCGAGTCCAGGTGCGCGTCACCCAAGGGGTCCCGGGCGAGCAGATCGTGCGGCGGGCCCAAGACGGGGACGCCGACCTCATCGTCATGGGCACCCACGGGTGGTCGGGCGTCGTCCGCTGGATGCTCGGGTCGGTCGCCCATCACGTGATCCAGACGGCCCCGTGCCCGGTGCTCACGGTCGCCCCGGCCAGCGCGCACGAGGCGGGTCGCCCGGGGGTGCCGCCGGAAGGAGCCCGGCCATGAAGCCACTACCCCACCGGTACACGGTCCGGCTGGCCGGCGGGCCGGGCGGTCACGCGTCGGTGACGGCCGACGGGCTGCCCGACCTCCTGACCGCGCCACCCCTCGATTTCGACGGCCCCGGCGATGCGTGGAGTCCCGAGCATCTCCTGCTGGCGGCGGTGGAGACGTGTTTTCTGTTCACGCTGCGAGTCGTCGCGCGGGCCTCCCGCGTCGAGTTCATCACGTGCGAGGTGACGGCCGAGGGGACCGTCGACCGGACGGACGGCGCGACGCGCTTCACGGAGATCGTCCTGAGGCCGCGGCTCCGGCTCGCCTCCGGCGCGGACCCGAGCCGCGCACGGCGTGCCATGGAGAAGGCCGAGCAGACATGCCTCGTCTCGGCCTCACTCGCCACGCCCGTCCGGATCGAGCCGGAGGTGAGCTAGCCCTCGGCGGTCCCGGGGCATCGTGCGGTCGGCCAGGATGGCCACCCTGGCCGAGGGAAGGTTGACGAGGATGGCGGGACACCTCCCGGAGCCCAGCGTGTCGCGGTCCGGCGCCCATCCCGGTGGCACCTGGGTTGCCCCCTCACCGCGCAGGGCGCCACGGCGGCGCGGATCACGGGACGCGCTGCGTGCGATGCGCGCGTGGACGTCGCCGGCGCGCTGGCGGTGAAGCACGAGACTCCGATGGCTCACTTGACGAGCAGGATCGGGCACGGGCAGGCAAGCCCGACCTTGTAGCTCGTCGTGCCCCACCCCCGGCCTCCGGGCTCCACCTTGTGGGAGCCCATCACCACGAGGTCGACCCCGCGGGTGCCGCTGGCCCGCAAGATTACACGAGCCGGCTCGCCGATCACCACCGCCGTGCGCACCGGCACGCCCGCGGCGGCGAACCGGCGTGCCGCCGCGCCGAGCTTTCGGCGTGACTTCCGCCGCAGCTCCTGATAGAAGCTCCCGAACTCCCGGAGCGACGCGTGCTCGATCCGGTGCACGACGTGAAGCAGCGTGACCCGGGCTCCGCTGCCCCTGGCCAGCGAGAAGGCGATGTCGAGTAGGCGGGCATTCTGGTCGCCCAGGTCGATTGGGACCAGCAGATGCTTGAACATGCGGCCGTCAGGTCCCACCTCCTCGACTCGCATATTACCCTCCCAGGCTCGGCCCTCCTAGTCGGCACCACGCGCGCGATCAACGCGCGTCAGCCCGGCCCAGCGGATGGCTTGATGGCGCACGGCCCTTGCATCGGACACCACGGCCAGGCTGCCCACCGGATCTGGACCCGGAAGGTCAGAATAACTGGCGAGCCCGCTGAAAGTCGGGGTCGCCCTCCACTTCCGCCGACCACGTCGAGAACCTGGCGTCAAGCGCGGGCGTCTGGCCGGCCACCGCGATCTCCTCCACGAGTGCCTGGATCCCTTCGCCCCAGGTCCGGGCCTTGGCGGTGTAGGTCCAGGGGTCGGGATGGGTGAGCTTGCTCCGGAGGATGTCGTCACGCAGGTGCTCGGCGCGATCGAGCAGCGTCGGCTCCGCTGGAGGAAGGGCCGTCAGCGCCGGTCCGGGCCCCAGCGCCGGGGCCGCGGCGGCGGCGCTCCCGGCCGCGCCGGGCTTGGTGGAAGGCCCGGCGCCCGGCGGCGCGCTTGACGTGGGGGAAGGCTTCGCGGCGGAACTCGTGCGGCGCCGTGGTGTCATGGCAGTGTCGCCTCCTGCGTCGGCATCAGGCTCTGTTCCGTGCTGGGCCAGCAACCGATGGAATGTCGACGACCAGGATAGTTCGAATCACGCGGCTGTCCTCGGCGAATACCGAGCAATCGTGGTGCCAAGGCCAGGTGACGCCGAAGTGCGGGGCTGAAGCTCAAAGGGGGGATCACAGTGTGCCCCGGCGGACGCGTGTCCTGGGGCGTGGCCGCCCCAACGAGGCGACCAATGTCCCACGCCCCGTGTCGAGATGCGCATGCAAGTCCTGGTTCGCGCGGGAGTCGGCGCTGGCACCCCCGTTGCTCTCCCATGGCGGCAGGACTCAACCGATTGCCAAGCGTCATGGAGCGCACCACCAGCCGCTATAATGTGGTCGGCGCGACGTGGCTGGTGCGACCGCGGTCGACACGAGTCGGAGGGGAATGGTGGATCCGCTCGACGCCATACGCGAAGTGCTGAATGCACGCGCGGACGTTCGGATCGCCTACGTGTTCGGATCGACCGTGTCCGGCCAGGCGCGCGCGTCGAGTGACGTGGACGTCGCCGTCCTCTTCGAACCCGAACCCGGACCCCGGGATCTCGATTCGCTCACGACCGATCTGCAAGTGGCTGCTCGCCAGGTCGTCGATCTGGTCGTCCTGAACACGGCGCCACCCCTCCTCACCCATCAGATTATCAAGACCGGACGGCGCATTGTCTGCTACGCCGAGAGCGAGCGGGTTCGCTTCGAAACGAAGGCCGTGGCCCGGTACCTGGACACCGCCCACTTACGTCGGGTTCAGCACCAGTACCTGCGGGAACGAGCCGACGCCTTCCGTGCCCGCCGATCCTGAGATCATCCGGAGCAAGCTTCTCGACATCAGCGAAGCGGTCAGCCGCCTTCGCTCCTGGCTTCCCCTGACGACGGACCGACTGGAGCACGATGTGATGCTGCGCTGGGCGGTCGAGCATGGCCTGCACATCGCCGCCGAGGCACTCTTCGACGCCGGCAATCATCTCCTGTCCGGAGAGTTCCAAGAGACCGCCGACGAGTACCGGGAGATCCCGCCGCGCCTCGTTGCGCGGGGCGTCCTGTCCAGCAGCACCGCCCAGCGCCTCGCGAGTCTTGCCGGATTCAGGAACGTGCTCGTCCACGACTACGCCACGGTGGACGTGCGTCGAGTCCACGCCGGTCTCGGTCGGCTGGACGACTTCGAGGCCTTCGTGGCCGACGTCGAGGGTTGGTTGGGGCGCGCGCGTCGCTGACCTGAGAGCCCGCCCCGGGGTTCGAGCTACCGGCCCAGGATCCCCGAGCAGTCCGTCCTCTGACCCTTCCCGTTTCGGAGCGCCCAGCGGCTACCGCGTCTTTCGTCGCAGCGCGAGTGGGTCGAGGGGATCCCGTTTCGCACCCTGACCAATCCAGTCACCCACGCCTATCTTCCAGTCGCCGAACTGCGGGCTCGCTGCAGGACGGGCGGGACGCTCGACCCCGCGCGCGATCACGTACTGGCGGTGTCGCGGTCGGGACCAGCGATAGAGCGACGGCTGATGCTGTAGCCTCAGGAGACGGCGATGCGCGCCGGCGTCCAGGGCGGGTCGAACGTCAGGGACACATCGACGTGCTCGACGCCGGGGATCCCGAGCACCGCGCGCCGCACCCAGTCCGTCATCACCTCGTGGAGCGGGCAACCTGACGCCGTGAGCGTCATGGTGATGCGGACCGTGCGGCCCTCGATCGCGACGCCGTAGATGAGGCCCAGATCGACGACGGAGAGCGAGAGCTCCGGGTCGAGGACCGTCCGGAGCGCCTCCATGACCTGCTCGGACGTGACCACGGCGCCAGCGTCCGAGCCTTTCGCGCTCGCGGGCCGATGCGGCGAGGTCACCGGCCCACCGCCGGCTGATAGACGCATCCCGGGTCCTCGGCCAGCGGGTCTCCCGTCGCCGCGTAGGCCCGGGCCCGGCTGCCGCCACAGTGGGTGCGGTACTCGCAGCGACCGCAGCGGCCGCCGAGCCGAGCCGGGTCGCGGAGCGCGCGGAAGAGCGGATCCTCCCGGTAGACGGTGGCGAGGTCCTGGTCCCGCACGTTCCCCACCGGGAGCGGCAGGAACCCGCTGGGGCAGATCTGGCCGACGTGGTCGATGAAGACGAAGCCGTTCCCGTCGGTCACCGCGCGGCCGGCACGCCCGATCGCGTCGGGCCGCGTCACGTAGCTCGCCCCGGGCGCCAGGCTCCGCCAGCGACGACGCCAGCCGGGCGGCCCGGCGGCGGGTCGCGACGACACGCAGGTAGTGGGGCGCCTCTGTGGTCTTCATCCCGAACCGGGAGTGCTCGGCGAGTGCCGCCGCCCAGTGGAGCACGCCCTCGATCTCCTCCGCCGTCAACGCCTGGCTTGTCTGCCCGCGCCCCACCGGGATCAGGAAGAAGAGCGCCCAGAGGACCGGCTGGATGGCTCTCGATCAGCGGGATGAGGTCGGCGAGCTCGTCCACCGTCTGCCGGCACACGGTGGTATTGATCTGAAGCGGGATCCCCAGCTTTCGCGCTCGCTCGAGGATCCGCATCGTGGTGCGGTGTGAGCCCCTTACGCCCCGGAAGGCGTCGTGGGTCGTGCCCGTGGCCCCGTCCAGGCTCACCGCCAGTCGCGCGAGCCCCGCGTCGCTCAACGCTCGCAACCGCTCCTCGGTCACCGCCGGGGTCCCGCTCGGCGTCACGGACACGGACACGCCATGCCGCGCTCCGTAGCCCACGAGGTCCACGAGGTCGGGGCGGCGGAACGGATCGCCGCCCGTGAGGACCAGGATCGGCGGGGGGCTCGCGAACGCCGCCACGCGGTCGATCAGCCGATGGCCCTCCTCGGTCGTCAGCTCGCCGGGATCGCGATGGGGAATGGCCTCGGCCCGGCAGTGGACGCAGGCGAGCGCGCAGGCTCGGGTCGTCTCCCAGATCACGATGAAGGGAGCCTGATCGAACGGACTGGTCACGGCCGCGCTGGGAGGGCCGGGGCATGACGGCCTGCGACGCAGGGTCGCAGGTGACCCAGCGTGCGCCCGAGGGCCGCGGTGAAGACGAGCGCGCCGATACCCACGATCGCCCCGGTCACCGCGATCGCCGCAGGGTCGCCGGCGGCCACGGTGGCGGCGAGGGCCAGTGTCCCGGCGGTGAGCAGCTCATAGGCGAGCCGCTCGGCGCCCGGCCAGGAGAGCTGGGCGAGCGTGGGCACCGGCTCACGACCAGCCCGCGGCCCGTAGACCCGATACCAGACCAGGAACGGCACGATCTTGAGCATCATGCCGACGATGGTCAGCGAGACCCAGCCGCCGAGCGCCAGGACGGCGTACGCGAGCGCCGCGCGCGGCCCGGACGCGACGCCGAGCGCGAGCGCCAGCCCAAGTGCCCCCGACAGCACGAGACACGCCGTCCCGGTGAGGACGAAACGCAGTCCCCAGTCGAGGGTCGGCCGCTTCCGCCGCCGGGCGAAGCCCGCGACCCACCTCACGTGGGCCCCGAGCGCCACCGCGACCGCGACGGAGCCCGACACAATGAGCGTAGGCCGCCCGAGGGCGAGCCCCGCGGTGACAACGGGCACGCCGAGGCCCAGGCCCCCGAGCTGAATGGATGCGCCCCATCCGCCCGGCTCCGGCGCGAGGAGGAACATCGGGTAGACGCGCGCCGCGACGGCCACGATCATGGGGGCGATCCAGCCGAGCAGCGCGAGGTGGAAGTGGGCGTGCACGGCCCCGAGCAGCCCGCCCGGAAAGCCGCGCGCGCCATGCGTGATCGCCAGCGTGACGCCGAACGCGGCCGTGAGCGCGAGCCCCGCGAGCGCGAGCGCGACACCGCGGGTGGTGAAGGACCAGCGGGCCAGCCCTCGCACGCTCAGGGCGACGTTGATCACATGGCAGAGCACCCCCGCGCCCACCAGCGCGGCGGCCCACGCGAGCCCATCCCAGCGGCCGATCCAGAAGTGGCCGACCATCCCCATGACCCCCGCCGCGAGTGCCGGGAGTTGCCAGCGCGCCAGGCGCTCGCTGAAGAGCGGCCGCTCGATCACGACGGGGATCAGCTGGTAGCTCGCTCCCATGATGGCCAAGGTGACCCAGCCCAGCGTGACGACGTGCGTGAGGGCCAGGAGGCGAGGGTGGTAGTAGTGACCGGCCAGCGCCGCGCCCAGCCCAGGGAGCGCGAGGGCGGCCAGGACGAAGGCGGCTGCCGCCGTCGCCAGGTAGGCGAGCGGCAGCGTCACCGACGGGGCGCGACCCGAATGCACGCCCAGCGGGATCATGCCGCGGGGCCACCCCGCCAGATGGCGATGCGGACGAGCCCGGGCTCGGGTTCGTCGGTCGCGTGCCGGCAGCCGCGCTCCTCGAGCTGCGGGTACAGGAAGATGGGCCGCCGGTGGTGCAGGACCTCGAGCCGCTGGCCTGGCGCCAGTGTCTCGACCGCTTCGAGGACGCGCACCATCGGCAGCGGCGGCTCCAGGCCCCGCACGTCCAGCCGGACGGTGGAGGCGGCGGCCGGCGGGGCGGCCCCGGCCGAGTCGACGGGCGTCGCAGGGGACGGGCGCCCCGCCGCCGGGGCCGCCGTCGCGCCCTCGCGATAGAACCACACGAGCCAGTCCTCGGCCTCGCTGGATTCCGTCCAGTGGGCGAAGCCCCGTCGAGCGAGGACCCGGTAGAGAGGCACCGGCTCGAAGGGCGCCCGCAAGACCAGCACGCCGTCGGGCGAGAGCGTGTCGACGGCCGCCATGATCCGGGCGAACGGCTCGCGACCCGCGCGGAGGTCCTCGCGAACGTCGAGGTAGACGCGCGCCGTCTCGGGGAGACGGTCGAGCGCCGATGGCCTCATGTCGTCGTCGCCACGGCGGGGTCCAGCGTGCGCAGCAGCGTCTCGACCGGGACGCCAGCCGAGGCCGCGGCCTGCGCGAGGGTCAGGTGCCCGCCGCAACAGGCGTCGATGCCGAATTGCTGCAGGATCAGAAGGCCGTAGGGCGACCGACCCGCGGCCGTCTCCACCGTGTCCTCGGGCATAAAGGCGAGAGAGCGCGCCTTGTGCCCCACGTCCACAGGGCTCGGCAACCCACCGTGACGGCATGCACATCCGCAGCTCTGGCTCATAGACTCATCCTCCTCGATGGGAGCCTATGGCGGCGGCGCATTCGCACGTATGACCCGCGTCATACGGCCCTCCGGTGGCGCATGGCGCCGAGGACGCCCGCCCCCAGGCAGGCCAGGGCGATGCATGCGCGGACGCCTGAGAGCGGCACGAGCGGCAGGACGGCTTCCAGGCCATAGTCGGCTATGGCGACCCGGCTCGCTCATAGACCTGCGGGACACCCGGAGCCTGCTCCAGGGTTGTGAAACGTGGATCCGGCAGGCCTGCCTTGAGGCGCTCGACGACGGCCCGAGCGGCCCGGTACGCGTCGCTCGCCTCGTCCGGGCGGTGCCGCACCGCACAGAGCTCACCCCATGCCAGTTCGGTTTTCCACAGCTGTGTCGGGTTGCCGATGGCTCGAGCCATCGCCAACGCTTGCCCGAGGGCGCTCTCGGCCTCACCGACATCCCGGTGGGCAAGCGCGATTGAGCCCCGAAGACGCCTCGCTTAGCGTCGAAGCCGCGGTCGCCCATCGGTGGCATGGAAGGCGACTCATCCGCTACCGCCTGTACTCGGCCCCTTGCCAGCAGACGTGGTGGCGTCCAACCCCCCGCTGGAGCTGGAGGAGCCTGACACGGTCCCGCAGCCCAGTGACGATCGGCGTGGCGTTCGCTGCCATTGCGCAGTGCCAGCATGAGAATGCAGATCTGAAGACCGAGCGAAGGTAGCAGATCCTGTTGAACCTCCTCTCCAATGCGCTCGAATTCACACGGAGAGACGGTGCCCTGCAGCACCACCGTGTCGCTGGCACCATCTCCATCCGTCCGACACGGTCATCGCGCCGCGCAGTCAGGCGCCATCTTCGAGGCGTTCCGCCATCGGCCGGGCGATCCCGCCGCAAGTCACCTCGGCTGACGCTGGCCAAGAAGTTCTGGAGCTCACGGCGGCGATCTTTCAGAGTCACGTGGCCAGGGCTGACTTCATTCCGGTCCCGCTCGGCTTCGAAGGTGGCGCGTCAGGAGCGGGGGTTGCCCCCACGTCATGAGGGCGCCCGGTGCCATGCCGGAACCGCCGCCTGCTTCGTGCAGGATGGGTCGAGGACACCACGCCGTGCGAGTGTTCGGCGACCTTGCGAGGCACGGTCCTGCCGCCCGCGTCGCGTAGCCCGTCCACGCGCCCGAATGCCAACGCCCACGCACCTCGCCCGAAGATCCTCACTTCCAAGGCGGCCCTCGAGGGCGAACGCAAACAAGTGACGGTCCTCTTCGCCGACCTCAAGGGCTCGATGGAGCTCTTCGTCGACCCGATCCGGAGGAGGCCCCAATCGTCGATCCCGTCCTCGAGCGGATGATGGACGCCGTCCACCGCTACGAGGGCACCGTCAACCAGGTCATGGGCGACGGGATCATGGCCCTGTTCGGCGCGCCCCTCGCGCACGAGGATCACGCCGTCCGTGCCTGCTACGCCGCGCCTCGCATGCAGGAGGCGGTCAAGCCGCTACGCCGAAGAGGTCCAGCGCGAGCCAGGGCCTCTCCGTCCAGATCCGCATCGGGCTCAACTCCGGCGAGGTGGTGGTGCGCTCCATCGCCAACGACCTGCACATGGACTACACAGCTGTCGGCCAGACCACCCACCTGGCCGCCCGCATGGAGCAGCTCGCCAGCCCCGGCACGATCCTCACTGCGAACACTCTCCGACTGGCGGAAGGCTACGTCCAGGTCAAGCCGCTCGGCGCGATGCCCGTTAAGGGCCTGCCCGCGCCGGTGGAGGCCTACGAGCTCACGGGCGCGGGGCCGGGCGCTCGCGGCTCCGCCGCGACCGCGCGGGGCTCACCCGCTTCGTGGGCCGGGAGGGCGAGCTGGAGCAACTCCGGGAGGCGCTCGACACGCCGGCAGAGGGCACATGGCCACGTCGTCGCGCTCATCGGCGAGCCGGGCGTCGGGAAGTCGCGGCTCGTCTGGGAGTTCACGCACTCCCATCGAACGCTCGGGTGGCTGGTGCTACAGGCCGGCTCGGTCTCCTACGGCAAGGCCACCCCCTACCTGCCGGTCATCGAGCTGCTCAAGGGCTACTGCCAGATCGAGGACCGCGATGATCACCGCCGCGATCCGCGAGAAAGTCATCGGCAAGCTGCTGACCCTCGATCGACGCCTTCAGCCGACCCTGCTCGCGCCTTGCTGCGCTCCTGGACGTGCCGGTCGAGGACCCGCAATGGGACGGCCTCGATCCACCCCAGCGACGGCAGCGTACCCTGGATGCCCTCAAGCGCCTCCTCCTCCGCGAGAGCCAGGTCCAGCCGCTGCTCCTGATCTTCGAGGATCTCCACTGGATCGACACGCGAGACCCAGGCGTTGCTGGACAGCTTGGTCGACAGCCTGCCCACCGCCCAGCTCCTCCTGCTCGTGAACTACCGGCCCGAGTACCAGCACAGCTGGGGCAGCAGGACCTACTACACCCAGCTCCGCCTCGACCCGCTCCCGCCGGAGAATGCTGAGGCCCTCCTCGAGGCGCTCCTCGGGCAGGACCCCTCACTCGACGACGCTCAAGCGCCTGCCTGATCGAGCGGACCGAAGGCAACCCCTTCTTCCTCGAGGAGAGCGTGCGGACCCTGGTGGAGACCCGCGCGCTGGTCGGCGAGCGCGGGCGCTACCGCCTAGCGATGGCTCGCCGAGCATCCAGGTGCCCACGACCGTGCAGGCCATCCTGGCCGCCCGTATCGATCGGCTGCCGCCCGAGGAGAAGCGCCTCCTCCAGACCGCGGCGGTCGTCGGGAAGGACGTACCCCGTCCGCTGCTCCAGGCGATCATCGAGCAGCCGGAGCCCGCCCTCCGCCAGGCCTTCGCGTCGCCTCCAAGCCGCGGAGTTCCTCTACGAGACCGCGCCTCTTTCCCGAGCTGGAGTACACGTTCAAGCACGCCCTCACCCACGAGGTTGCCTATGGCAGCCTCCTCCAGGAGCGCCGCCGCGCCCTGCATGCCCGGCTCGTCGACGCCATCGAGCGGCTCGCAGCCGATCGCCTGGGCGAGCAGGTCGAGCGGCTCGCGCACCACGCCGTCCGGGGCGAGGTGTGGGACAAGGCGGTCACCTACCTCCGTCAGGCGGGCGCCAAGGCGCTCGGTCGGTCGGCCAATCGAGCGGCTGCGGCGGCGTTCGAGGAAGCGCTGACCGCATCCACGCATCTGCCGGAGACCCCGCAGCGACTGGAGCAAGAGATCGACCTTCACCTCGAGGCGCGCATCGCGCTCCACCCCCTGGGACAGCCTGACGCGCAGATTGGTCATCTTCGCGACGCCGAGCAGCTGGCGCCCAGCTCGGCGACCAGCATCGGCTCGGATGGGTCTTGCTCCATCTGAGCCGCTTTCAGATGATCACGGGCACCCCAAGGGAGACAGTCGCGTTCGCCAGCGAGCCCGGGTGATCGCGGAGGCGCTGGGGGACCCGACGCTCCGAACCGCGGCGGACCACCAGATGGGCTTCGCTCACTACCTTGCCGGGGACTATCGCCAAGCGGCGCGCGTCCTCCAGACCGTGGTCGAGGACCTCGACGCCGGGGGCCGGCGGCATGATCGCAGTGGCCTCCCCGGATTCCCGGCGGCGCGGACCGCGGCTACCTCGCGGCGACGCTCGCCGAGCTCGGCGCCTTCGACGAGGGTCTGGCGCACGGCCACGAGGCGGTGCGGCTCGCCGAGTCGATGGATCACCCCTTCAGCCTGGCCGTGGCGTCCGGGGGCCTTGGGTCACTCTACTGTGTTCGTGGCGATCCCCGCTCCGCGCGCCCGCTGACGGAGCGCAGCCTTGCCACGGCGCAGGCGTGGGACTTGGGCCTGCACCTAGCGGTCGGTCGAAGCCCTCGGTCGCGTCCATGTCCTCTCGGGGCAGATCCCCGAGGCCGTTCGTGCTGGAGCAAGCCTGCACGGAGGCCAACGCCGTGCTTCCGGGTTCCGCGCCGTGGAGGCTCGCTGTGGCTGGGCGAGGCCTATCGGCTCGCCGAGCGATCGGAGGAGGCGAGGGCAATGGCGGAGGAGCGCTTGATCTCGCCCGTGAACGTGGGCTCCGCGGCATCGAAGCCTACGCGTTGCGTCTCCTCGGCGAGATCGCGGCCCACGACGCTCCTCCAGAGATTGAGGCGGCCGAAGCCCGTACCGTGACGCGTTCACGCTGGCAACCGAGCTCGGCATGCGCCCGCTCATCGCCCACTGCCACCTCGGCCTCGGCAAGCTCTATCGCGGCATCGCCGAAGGCATGAAGGGCCAGGAGCACCTGATGATCGCCGTAACGCTGTACCGCGAGATGGACATGGGCTTCTGGCTGGAGAAGGCGGAGGCGGAGTTGGGTAGAGCCCAGCGATGACGCGAAAAGGAACTAAGCCCGGCGACCTGCCCGTCGAGCAGCCCACCAAGTTCGAGCTCGTCTTCAACGTGAAGGCCGCCAGGGCCCTCGGGCTCACGATCCCGCCGTCGGTCCTGCGGCAGGCGACCGAGGTCATCGCGTAGTGAACGGAAGGTCACCCACTCCCATCGGACCGACGGCTGGCTGATCCTCGAGGCGGGCGCCGTCTAATCAAGCGCCGCGGATGGCCGGGAGTGTAAAGGGCATCGACTGCTCGAGGGGGATGGTCCCCCCAGTGGCTGCGTCAGAGGCCGGTGTGAAAACGTTTGCAGCAGAGGCCCAGTACGCCGAGTCCCAGGAGAACTAGGGTGGATGGGGCCGGAACCAGGGTGGATAGGGTCGGAACCGCTTCGAGTACCTGGTCCGAGAACGCCTCGAGCGTCAGGGGCATGTAACGGTCGTTGACGGACCCCTCCTTCGTCAGACAGCTCAGGATCCCGCCGAGCATGCCCTCGCACCCGGGGGTGCCATCTTCCAGAAAGAGTCCTTGCAGGGTGATTCGGAACGGCTGGCCCTCGTACGTGAACGTGCCCGTTGCATCGAGCCAGGGAATGGTGAACTCGTCGTCACAGACGGACCCGAGCGAGTTGCTCGTCAGGGTGCACGGTGTTTGGTTCGGGGTTTCACTGAAGCCGATCTCCGGATCGAAGGCCGCCGAGTAGACCACGTCGCCCCCATGGCTCAGCGTGATGAGCGTCATGAGCTTCGCGGTGGCGAGGGATCCGTCACTCAGCGGAATCACGTTGTTGGTATGCCGAATTAGCGTGGTGCGGACCGTGTCGCCAGAGGTGATCGTCGTCGAAGCGTCGCCGACGAAGGGCGCGACGGCGTCGGGCAACGCAGAGACCTCGAGGGCGCTGTCGGCGGCCCCGGTCGTGTCATCCCAGTTCAGCCTCAGCGCAGTGTTCGCGAACCCGCCGACGCCTTCGTAGCCTACGCAAACACCACCAGGCGACCCGGCGGTGCAGGTGGCGCTGCCCGCCACCCATCCGACCTGGACGCGCAGGTCGAAGGTGGTGAGTGCCATGGCGGGGGTCGCGGACGCGGTGACCCACAGGATCGCGGGCAGGACGAGCGTCTGCCGCTTCGTGATGGGCTTCATACGGCCTTCCCGAACAAAGGCGACAGTTTCACCCCGCGTCCTTGTCTGGTCCGGCAAGCACATACAATGCCAGAATCTCAGATCCAATATATTCAGTGGGTTAGACCCCTCCCAGGGGGCTCGGATGGCCCAAGCTGTAAAGGTTCTCGACATCGGAACTCGGGCGTTCCTGCTGTGCTTCTCAAGGAGCGCGTGGAACGTCGGCCGACTCACCCCCAGTTCCTTGGCCGCGCCGTTATGTTGCCCCGATGTTTTCACGCGGCTTCCAGGACCGACTGGTGCTCGGCGCGGGTGCGCGCTGGCGGGCCCTGGGGGACTCGGAGGCGGGCTTGGCGTGCCAGTCCCCGGATGGTCCACCCGACAAGGCGTCCTCCTCGAAAGATGCCGGGTGAAGCGCCGACCGCCGACCATCTCAGGCCTCCTCGCGTCGGAGGTGGAGCAACAGCAGGATGGCGAAGAAGGCGAGGATCGGGAACATGTAGAGGGCGATCGCCGCCCCCACCCCGATCTCGGTCGCCGCCAGACCGATCTGGTAGGCGTACGTGCCGAAGATATGGGTTTGGTTCGCCGGGCCACCCTTGGTCAGGACGTAGATCAGTTGGAAGTCGGCGAAGGTCCAGATGATCGAGAGCAGGCTGGCGATCAGCACCACGCCCTTGATCGCGGGAATCGTGACGTGCCGAAAGCGCTGCCACAGCCCGGCCCCGTCGATCGCGGCGGCCTCGTGGAGCTCTTTCGACACCGACTGGAGCCCGGCCAGGATGGCGGGACCCGGACTTCAGACCATCGTAAGGGCGATCGTCAAGGCGCGGCTTCGGGCGGATGTGCCCCAGTCGGGTCGAGCGTGCCCCGGTCCGCGCCGAGCAGCCCTGGAGCGGCATCCGCGGAATGGTCTGCTAGAACGTGCACTTGGTGGCCCACGTCCTCGGCGGGAAGCGCGGCCGCATCCGTGCCACGGACGGGTGTCGGGACTCGGCTCCCCGCGCTCGGATGAGCTGGGCCGGTGGTCATTCCGGAGGGGGTGCCCCATGGACTTTGCGCTGGACGTACTGGGCTCCCGGCTGGCAGAGCAGTGGGAGGCGATGATGCAGGCCCTGTGGACGCTCCTGGCGTGGACGACCTTGCTCGGCACCCTGACCGTCGCGCTCCCGAGGCTATCTGGGCTCGCTCCGCGTCCTCCGGCCGCGCCACTTCTGGTGTCCGGCGGTCGGCCGGGACGTCGAGGTGCGGTTCGAAGAGTGGGGGCCGCCGGGCTTCCGCCGGCTGCTCCGGGTGGCCGCGTGTAGCGCCTTCGATCCCGCGTCGGCGCTAGCGTGTCGCCGGGTCTGTCTGGACGTGACGCGCCGCCGGCCCTCCGCCCCGCTCTGACTTTCCGGGATACGCGCCGGAGCCAACTAAGGCATCCGGCCGGACTCCTCGCGCGCCTCGCAGTTGTAGATCCGCGCAATCGAACAGCGCGCAATTGGTGTGCGCATTGACGTTCCCCGTTCTTCGGATTACCGTAGTTGCCTGGGATCGCCGAGAGATCCTGTGAGCGTCGATCGTTCGCACCACGTTCCTCCAGAGGACACCGCCCTTGGCGAATCAGCCGCCATGCGGGCGAGCCTCGAAGCGCTCAATCGTCTCACGACGACGACCGCGCGAGCCGAAACACTCGAGGAGATCTATGCCGCGGCGCTGGACGCGGTTGCGACGACGCTCGGGGCCGGGCGTGCCTCGATTCTGCTCTTCGACCCGGATGGGGTGATCCGCTTCAAGGCGTGGCGTGGGCTGTCTGATCAATATCGCCACGCGACGGAAGGACACTGCCCCTGGTCCGCTGACACAACCGAGGCCGAACCGGTTCTCGTCCATGACGCGCGAACGGATGAGAGTCTGGGGCGCCTCCGATCGATGATCGTGGCGGAGGGCATCGGCGCGCTGGCCTTCTTCCCGTTGCTTCGGCCGGGGCGGCTTCTCGGCAAGTTCATGGCGTACTACGACGCCGCGCATCGGTTCACACGGGCCCATGTCGTGCTGGGTCGCCTCATCGCGGGACACGTCGCGTTCGCCGTCGAGCGCATGTTGGCAGCTGAAACGCAGGGTCGCCTGGCGGCGATCGTCGACTCATCCAATGACGCGATCATCAGCAAGAACCTGCGGGGCATCATTCAGACCTGGAACCGGGCCGCCGAGCGCCTCTTCGGATATACGGCCGCGGAAGCCATCGGTCGACCGATCACCATGCTGATTCCACCCGAGTCGATCCAGGAGGAAGCGGTGATTCTGGACCGTATTGGCCGCGGACAGCGGATCGAACACTTTGAAACGGTTCGGGTTCGAAAGACCGGCCGCCGCATCGACATCTCGCTGGCGATCTCTCCCGTCCGCGATGCGCAGGGCCGAATCATCGGAGCTTCCAAGATTGCGCGGGACATCACGGACCAGAAGCAGGCCCAGAAGGAATACGAACAGCTCCTGAGCCAGGAGCAGGAAGCTCGGGCGGAGGCCGAAGCCGCGAACCGCGCAAAGGACGATTTCCTCGCTACCCTCTCACACGAGCTACGAACTCCGCTGAATTCCATTCTGGGCTGGGCGCAGGTGCTCAAGGGCGCTCGGCACGATCCCGACATGGTGGATCGCGCGCTCGACACGATCACCCGCAATGCCAAGCAGCAAGCCCGTCTGATCGAGGACCTCCTCGACCTGTCCAGCATCCTTGGCGGGCAGCTTCGGCTCAACATTCAGTCGGTCGACCTCGTCGCGGTCGTCTCCGCGGCACTGGAGTCCATCCGGCCGGCCGCGGTCGACAAGGAACTCGAGATTCACACGGAGTTTGACTCCTCGATCGGCCCGGTCCGCGGAGATCCCGAACGGTTGCAGCAAGTGTTCTGGAACCTGCTGACGAACGCGGTGAAGTTCTCGCCCAGCCGCGGCCACGTGGACGTTCATGTCGAGCGCGTGCGATCCCAGGCCGTCGTGCGGATTACCGACCGCGGCATCGGGATTCGCCCGGAGATCTTGCCGGTGATTTTCGAGCGCTTCCGCCAGGCCGATAGTTCCGTGACTCGGGCGCACGGAGGCCTCGGCCTGGGCTTGGCGATCGTGCGTCAACTTGTAGACATGCATGGAGGCAAGGTCGAGGCGACCAGCCCTGGCGAAGGCCAAGGGGCGACCTTCACTGTGGCGCTACGCCTCGTGCCGCTACGCCCCGTACCGGGACGTGACCGTCTCGTCCCGGCGGCGGCCATGACGCGATGTGACGGCATCCACACACTGCTTGTGGATGACGACTCGGATGGGCGAGACCTCCTGACGGTGTACCTCAGGCAGTGCGGAGGACAGGTCACAGCTGTCGAGTCCGCGGCCGAGGCGCTGGTTGCCATTGCGCGCGAGAGTCCGGACGTGCTGGTGAGCGACATCGCCATGCCAACGATGGATGGATACGAGCTCATTCGGCGAGTTCGGGCGCTGCCAGGCGGGAACAGCATCCCGGCGATCGCGCTGACTGCCCATGCAAATGCGGATGCGCGCGTTGAGGCCATCCGGGCCGGCTACGATATTTACTTGACGAAGCCGGTGGATGCGACGGAGTTGAGTGCCGTGGTGAGTCGACTCGGCCGGAGAACCAAACAGGCCTGAGAGAGCACCACGGGTCGAGCGTGGAGAATATCGATGCACCGGCTGACCCTGGCGATGTGCTGGTTGATCCTCGGGACCTGGCTCGTTCCGGCCCTCGCGCAGCCTGCCGAGGACGCCAAGAAGAAACTGCAAGGGACCTGGACGGCAACACGGGCGGAACGCGACGGCAAAGCAGCCGATGACGTTGTCGGGCATCGGCTTTCCTTTAGGGGCAACCGGTTCCAGATCCAGTCCCAGGACGGCAAGCGCCTCTACGCGGGAACCGTCCGGGTAGACCCGAGCGCGAAGCCAGCGGCCGTAGACTTCGAGCATACGGAAGGGGCCCTAAAGGGAAAGGCGTGGAAGGGGATCTATGCCCTGGACGGCGACACGCTGACGATCTGCGACAACGCACCTAACCTCAGCAAGGGCCGGCCCGCCGCGTTCGAAGCAAAGAGTGGTTCCGCGTACGTCCTCATCACGTTCAAGCGCGCGAAGCCCTGAACGGCAAGTGGCTGAGTTGGCCTGCCGGGGGTCCGGCGCCACCCCAAGGAGCCCCGTCTGTCCGCGGTGCGCCGGCCCACGCTGGATCCCGGGCCCGGCGACGAAGCCCCATCGTGCGGCGGCTCGGCCTGGCCATGATCGATGTCGGCGGGCGGCCGCAGGCGACGGCGACATGGCGATCCGAAAGCGACGCCGAAGCCAGGCGCGGTCCTGAAAGGTGGCCGCGAGCCGGCATCACCCCGGCGGGGGGCGCGTCTGAACCAGGAGCTGCCGGATCTCCTACGCACGACCGCACCGCCACCACTCTGGAAGCGCGTGCTGTGTGTCATCGGAGCCGTCATCCTGTTCGCGCTTGGCATCGTTGGCTGGCTCATCCCGGTCGTGACCGGGATCCCGTTCTACGCCCTTGGCCTGGTCCTCCTAGGGATGTCCAGCCAGCGAGTCCGTGAGTGGATCATTCGCGCTGAGCGACGGCTTCCTATCCACTGGCGGCGGCGCCTTCGCGCGACCCTCCGGCGGCTGCCCGGGTGGCTCACACGGTCAATGGAGATCGAGCTCGGGCAACCCTGATACCGGCTTCGCGCGCCCGTTAAGCTGCCTCCCCGCCGGTTGTTGACTTCGACCGAGAGTACGACTGCTTCCCTTCGGCCGACCTCGGCGCCTTACCCATCACCCTCGTCAGGGTGTCGCTGCGACGTCATCCTGGCACTTCGAATCGGACGGACCGAGCCGACCAAAGCGCACCAGGACGCTCTGACCTTGACGGCTTGCCTGCTCCCCGCGCGGCGGATTCGGGCCTCTGGGCGGGGAGCAAACCGGAAGATCCAGGACCCCAGGGTGAACCCGAGTTGACCATTGGCCTTGCCACCACTCGGGAACGGACGGCGAAGCAAGCCGATGGCTCATTGCTTGCCCTTCACCCCGGGATGACCACGCGCATCCCTCTACCCCTCGGGGGTACCGGGCCAGTCAGCGAAATACACGGCGATCCCGGCGCGTGGCATCTCCGTTGCACGGGGGAGCGCATCAAGTCGTGAGGCGGAATTGCGCGTGAGGGAGATCCGGAGATCCTCACACCCCTGAGTCAAGGACGGGAAGGCACGGTCCATCGCGGGACTGGGGCTCTCGTCTGGACCGCGCGTTGTTGAGTGACGCGTGGGGAAGTATCGCACCTCGACCGCGCGATCCACCCGTGTCTGACGAGATCGAGATCGACGTCACACCGATACACAGGGAAGGATAGTGCCATGAACCAGAAAGAAATGAAGGAGCTACTCTATCAGGCCCTCGAGACCGAGCAAGGGGGCGTCCAGGTGTACCAGACGGCGCTCCGCTGCGTCGTCAACGAGGAGCTCAAGAAGGAATGGCGGGAGTACCTCGAGCAAACCCAGAATCACGTGCGCATCGTCGAAGGGGTGTTCACGCAACTGGGCCTCGACACGAAGACCGAAACGCCCGGACGGATAGTCGTCCGGCACATCGGGCAGTCCCTCGTGAAGGCCATGGAAATGGCGCTCGACGCAGGCAAGCCGGAGGCCGCCCAGCTCGTGGCCGCAGAGTGTATTGTCCAGGCCGAGACCAAGGACCACCTCAACTGGGAGCTCATCGGCGAGCTCGCGAAGAAGCTGAAAGGCGACGAGGGCCGAACGCTCAGAGAGGCGCACAAAGAGGTCGAGGAGGAGGAGGACGAGCATCTCTACCACACGACCGGCTGGGCCCGGGAGCTGTGGATCGAGGCGCTCGGGATGCCCGCCGTTCTCCCGCCCCCCGAGGAAGAAAAGGAGGTCAAGACCGCCATCGGCGCGGCGCGGGCCAAGAAGGCTCGGAAGGACATGCTGTAGAACCAGTGCTCGCGATCCATGGCCCTGGCACCGGGCAAGCGCTCTCTCGCGTGAGCACTCGTCCTCTGTCGTGATCCGCGCTAGGCCGCCGAGCTGATCCGGCGGAAGAGCTGAGCGAGAGCTGTCTCATGGCCTCACCGGGACTCGCGCTCACGCTGCGGGTCAACGGCAAGACGCACTGGCTTCCCGCGCTCGACCCCCGGACGACGCTCCTCGACGCGCTGCGGGAGCACCTGAAGCTCACCGGCACGAAGAAAGGCTGTGACCTCGGCCAGTGCGGCGCCTGCACGGTCCTCGCTGGCGGCCGGCGGATCAAGGCGTGCCTGGCGCTGACCGCCCTGTACGAGGGTCGGGAGATCACCACCATAGAGGGTGTGATGTCCGACGGCGGCGCCGGGCTGCACCCGCTCCAGCGAGCCTTCATCGAGCACGACGCGTTCCAGTGCGGCTATTGCACCCCGGGGCAGATCATGTCGGCGATCGGACTCCTGAGCGAAGGCCGCGCCCGCTCCACCGACGAGATCCGCGAGTTCATGAGCGGCAACCTGTGCCGCTGCGGTGCCTACCCCAACATCGTTACCGCCATCGCCGAGGTCGCGCAGACGTCCGTCGAGCCTATGGCACCAGCGCCCGCAACGACGAGGCCATGAGTCATGCATCCCTTCACGCTCGAACGCCCGCGCGACGTGGCGGCCGCCGTTGCCTTGGGCGCCGCGCCGGGCGGTCCGGCCACCGATTACATCGCCGGCGGGACGGACATGCTGCAGCTACTGCAGGAGGAGATCCGCCGCCCGGAGCGTCTCGTCGCCCTCGGCGTCGGTGTGCTCGACGATCGGATCGAGGTCAGGCCAGATGGTACGCTGCGCCTCGGCGCGGGCGCCCGGATGAGCGATGTGGCCGATCACGCCGGCGTGCGCGAGGCCTTTCCGCTGATTGCCCAGGCGCTCCTCGCCTCCGCGTCTCCCCAGGTGCGCAACATGGCGACGGTCGGCGGCAACCTCCTGCAACGGACACGCTGCGCCTACTTCCGCGATGTCGGCGTGCTCGCCTGCAACAAGCGCAACCCGGGCTCGGGTTGCGCGGCGATCAACGGCGAGAACCGGCTGCACGCGGTCCTCGGGGGGTCCGACCACTGCATTGCGACGCATGCGTCGGACCTGGCCGTGGCACTCGTGGCCCTCGACGCGACGCTCCGTCTGCGTGGCCTGCACGGTGAGCGAGTGATCGCGCTCGAGGCCTTCCATTGCCTGCCCGGCGACACGCCGCACGTGGAAACCGTGCTGGCGCCGGGCGAGATCATCACCGCGATCGAGGTGCCGGCCGCCCCGGCGCTGGCCCGACGTTCGCATTACCTGAAGGTGCGCGACCGCGCCTCGTTCGAATTTGCGCTCGTCTCAGCGGCGGTGGCGCTCGACCGGGACGGAGACCGCATCCAGGCGGCCCGGGTCGCCATGGGTGGCGTCGCCACGCAGCCCTGGCGCATGCGCGGCGTGGAAGTTGCTCTCGCCGGGGCCCGCCCGACCAACGCCGCCTACCGGGCGGCCGCCGAGCGGGCGGCCGACGGCGCAGTCCCACGCGGACAGAACGCGTTCAAGATCGACCTCATGCTGCGCGCGCTAGCGCGCGCCCTGGACATCGCGGGCGGCCGCGCATGAGCACCTCCTCCATCCTGGAGCAGCCGGTCAGCCGCGTCGACGGGCAGTTGAAGGTCACCGGCGGTGCCAGATATGCCGCCGAGTTCGATGCCGGTCGTCAGCTCGCCTATGGCGTCGTGGTTCAGAGCACAATCGCCAGAGGGCGCATCACCGTGATCGATCCCACCGCGGCCGAGGCGGCGCCCGGCGTCCTCGCGGTCCTGACGCACTCCAATGCGCCGAAGCTCGCCTACCGGCCGCACAAGGCCGGCGTCGACCCGACGGAGGGCGAACGGCTCCATGTGCTGCAGGACGACCGCGTCCACCATCAGGGACAGCCCGTCGCGCTGGTCGTGGCCGAGACACTCGAGCAGGCTACGCACAGCGCCTCGCTCCTGCGCCCGGCCTACCACGAGGAGCCCGCGGTGACGGCCTTTGATCACGCCGCGATGTGGGCCGTTACGCCGGGCTCGGGCGACGAGGACGACGGCAAGCCGGGCGAGACACACCGGGGCGATGTCGACGGCGCGCTCGCCGCGGCGGCCGTGCGCGTCGAGGCCGAGTACGTCATCCCGCGGGAGAACCACAACCCCATCGAGTTGCACGCCACGCACGCCGCCTGGGAGGACGGCACCCTCACGCTCTGGGACAAGACGCAGTGGGTCGGCAATGTCCGCGACGAGATGGCCGCGGTCTTCGGTATCGCGGCCGCGCGCATCCGGGTCATCTCACCCTTCGTCGGCGGCGCGTTCGGCTCGGCGCTTCGGCCGTGGCCGCACGTCACGCTCGCCGCGATGGCCGCGCGTCACGTCGGCCGGCCGGTGAAGGTCGTGTTGACCCGTCGCCAGATGTACGGCGGGACGGGCTACCGGCCGCACACCGTACAGCGCGTCGCCATCGGCGCGGACCGGGCCGCCGCGCTGGTCGCGATCCGCCACGAGGCGGTCGCCGAGACGTCGACCTACGAGCAGTACACCGAAAACCTGTTCGGCCCGACCCGGATGGTCTACGCCTGTCCGAACGTCGCCACACGGTATCGCCTCGTGCCGATGAACATCCACACACCGACCTGGATGCGCGCCCCCGGCGAGGTGAGTGGCGTCTTCGCGCTCGAGTGCGCGATGGACGAGCTGGCAGTGGGCCTCGGCATGGATCCCGTCGAGCTCCGCCTCCGGAACGACGCCGAGCGGGACGAGCACGACGGGCTACCGTTCTCGAGCCGCGCTTTGCGGGAGAGCTTCCGCGTCGCGGCCGAACGCTTCGGCTGGCCGCCACGTGACCCGCGGCCCGCCTCGATGCGCGACGCTCATGGGCGCCTCGTGGGGTATGGGTGCGCCGCGGCGACGTACCCCGTGAACGTGGAGGCGGCGAGTGCGCGGGTGTGTCTCTGTCCCGACGGCTCTGCCGTCGTGTCGTCCGCGACGAGCGACATGGGACCGGGCACTTACACCTCGATGACGCAGGTGGCGGCCGAGACGCTCGGTTTGCCCCTCGACCGGGTGCGCTTCGAGCTCGGCGACACACGCCTGCCGCCGGCGCCCGTGCACGGCGGCTCGATGACGATGGCGAGCGTCGGTTCGGCCGTGCAGGCCGCGTGCGCGAAAGCCCGACGCCGAGTCCTGGCTCGAGTCCGGAAGCGCAACCCGGACCTCGGCGAGGTCCTGCGGCGACGCAAGACGCCGCTCGAGGTCACCGCGAAGAGCGAGCCCGGCACAGCATCGGACCGATACTCGATGCACGCCTTCGGCGCCGTCTTCGCCGAGGTCAGCGTCGATCCGGACCTCGGCACGGTCCGCGTGCCCCGCATCGTCGGCGCCTACGGCGCCGGCCGGATCATCAACCCGAAGACCGCCCGCAGCCAGGCGATCGGCGGCATGGTGATGGGCATCGGCATGGCCCTGATGGAGCACACGGAGGTCGACCCCCGGACCGGCCGCGTCGTGAATGGCAACATCGCCGAGTACCTGGTGCCGGTCAACGCGGACATCGGCGAGCTCGACGTCACCTTCGTCGAGGAGCAAGATCCGCACGTCAACCCGCTAGGCGTCAAGGGTGTCGGCGAGATCGCCGTGGTCGGCGTGGCGCCCGCGATCGCCAACGCCGTCTATCACGCCACGGGTCGGCGGGTGCGCGAGTTGCCGATCACACCTGAGAAGCTATTGTGAGCCATGCCCTCCTCGTCACCGCGGTCCCGAGTGACGGCCAGGGTCGGAATGCGGATAGTCGCATCAAATCGCCGAGGTTGTCGCTGAAGTGAGATCACACGATCACCGGTTGACCCGCGTCCTTGAGAGTGGCGACAACGGAAACGCCGGTCCGGCTGGACCTCTCGGCTACAGGCAAATCAGCGTGACGGCAGCACTCAAAACGCAGGAAGTGGACGAGGGCGCGCGCGTGTGCCTCTCCTCCTGCCCGCCACCTCCCTCGCCGCGATCAGCGGAAGACCATGTGGGTCCGCCCTCGTGATCCGGCGCCATAGGACAGCCCCGACGGTGTCCGCCTGCTCGCGCAAGTCGCGCACCCGCCGCCGGCGCTGCCGGACGGCGCTTGGGCGATCAGCTCGTCCCACGTCTCTTCCACCGCAGCACTCAACCTGGCCAGATCGGCCTGCACGGCCCGGGCCAGATAGGACATCACCTCGCCGAGGTGTCCATACATCATGGCGTGAGCCAGTCGCCGACCACCAGTTGCAAAGTCCGGCATGTGCTTCCACGTTCCGGGCGCCAGCCGCACCCCGTTCGCCTGCGCCACCGGGCGGATCCGGAGGGGATCGAGGATTGTGCTGTCGAGGTCGCGCAGGATCATGCGCGACGGCATGCCGTCACGCAGCGCGACATACACGTTCTGCAGGTGCGGCTCGAAGGCCATGCCCCAGCGCGCATAGAAGTCGACCACACCGCGCATGAGAACACGGCAGTAGACGCGGAAGAATGCGTACGCCTGCTCCGGACGGCGGAGGTCCACCAGCGTGCGCGCCTGCCGCGGCCCGCACCAGAGGTTCAGCGCCGGGACCACGATCTCCCCAGCGCGTCCGCGCGTACCGGCGCGCGGACGATCGTGGCGAGATGCATGCCGACTGAATGGCCTCGGCGTGGGCCACTGAGGCCACGTCGCACTGGAAGTCTCAGCGTGCTCTCTCCGCTGGCCCGCAAAAGGATGCGGGCCAGCGACGAGAAAGCGGTCGCATTCGCGCGATTCAAGGGATAGAGCAGCCGGTCTTCCCCCGTCAGCGTGACGGCGATCGGCAGCTTGACGTCGAAGCCGGATCGCAGAATCCGGCACGTCCGCTGCGACGCGAGGGGAATCGCCTTGAGGCGCAGTATCGAGTACCGCGATCCATCGCCGTTTCACGAGCTCGCGCACGACCGGCGAGAGCTCGAGTTGCCAGGGGTGCAGCGGGATCACGACGTCCACGTTTCGAGGAAGGGGCAGGCCGGCCCAGGCGCGAAAGCACGCCCGATGATCCGCGTACGCTGTGGAATCGAAGAGGCACGGCCGAGCGGCGACCAACGTCAGATCGATCGCCTCTCGGCAGAGGTTCGAGCACTCCACCACCTGCTGGAGCGACGGCCCGAGCCGGAGCGCCGGGAATGGATAGTAGTGGTGGCCCTCATACACGGGCTCGACGGCCTGCGCGCCGGCGTCGAGCCGCTGGCCGATGAGACGGTTCATCACGAGATTGGCGAAGCTGTTGTCGAAATCCGCGACGAGCCGATCGAAATGCCGGGCGAGCTCCGAGGGTTCCAGGCAGGGGCGAAGAGCGTTCAGGAAGGCCCGGGTGCTGCGCAGCAGGCGCCGTCGGCCCGCGACGATCTTCCACGGAAATCCGGTCACCTCGAGGCGTCGAAAGGGCAGCGGGCCACTCACCGGCGCCCGCAGCATCGGCTCGCGGCCGAGATCGAGAGACCATGGCCGGCGTCGCTCCGCCACAACGCCGCGTGCGGCGCGTGGCCTTCCCGGAAGATCCCTTGGAGCAGCCGGGATACCGCGACGAGAAACGCGGCCTCGTACGCGCGGGCGAGCCGCGCCCGGCCGATCCCGCGCTCGCCGGCCCACTGTCTCACGTCCCGGAGAGTCAGGTCGACGCCGGACGCCGCGATGATCAGACAGACTCGAAGACGTCTCTTCCGAGGTCCTGGTTCGTGATCGCGTTGAAGTCGCTCATCCGCTCTTGCATGAGCCGCTTCACCACGCCGGCCTCGCCACGCAGCGCGAACCCCTCGATCAGCCGCGGCGGTGTACGCGATGTGGCCGATCTCGTCGAGCCGCAGGCGCGTCGAGCAGGTGCGCCAGCCGACGCCGCCGTTCAGGGGCGCAGTATCCGAGCACCACCGGCCGCTGGAGGAGGTGGTGCACTAGCGTCCGGATCTCCGCGATGTTCATCTGGATGAGGTCGTCCAGGGTGATCGGGCTCGCGTACGGAGAACCCTCATGGGGGACGAGCGGGCTTCGCTGTGTATAGCCGAGGGACAGCGTAGTGAGCTGGGCATGGAACTCGTCATCGACGACGCCCGGGAAGGCGAGATCCAGCATCGCCACATACGCTTCGAGAGTGTCGAGACTCGTCGATCGCGTGTGCCTTGACCTGCTCGGCCACGCGAGCATCCGGCGTGCTGGCCGCCAGGTCCCAGAGGTGCCTGGCGCCTTCACCTTCCCCCTCGGCATTCTTCATGAGCGACACCGCCATCCAGCGCGGGGTCCGTGGCCGCGTCGCGGTAGATCTCGCCGTAGGCTCGGGTCCCGAACGGCGGCGGCGCTTTCCGGCAGGCGGTGATCAGTGCGTCGCCATAGTGAGGCCACGCCGCTCCGCCATTCGCGCGGAGGGTTTTCACAACCAGCCCGGCGACGATGTTCACGAACCGCCCCCGACAGCGCGGAGGTCTGTCGGAGGGATCGCCGCTCGCCTCTTGAACGGTGCATTCCGCGCCACGAATTGGATCTTGGGGGATTGGATCCCCATCTCCTCCAACTGCTTCCTGAATGCGGCGAGCTTGGTCCTGTCGATCTCGACCTTGCCAGCCTTGACCGTCACCGATGACCATCTCGGGCTTCGCGGCCTTCTTACGCTTCTTCGCTGCCATCGGTAGTCCTCCTTTTGGGCTGGGTCAATCGGCCGTCGCGCACGGCATTCACCCGGCGCCGCGCGTGTGAACTGAAACGCTACGGTAGGGGGCCACACCATGTCAAGCGCGAGAGTGGGAATCCCCGCTCGAGGGGGACACCGCGATCTCCAACGCCTGCCCCTCGGAGTCGGCCTTCTCGAACCAGAACTGCATGCCCATCTCGTGGAACATGCTCCTCGCCGTCGTGAGATGTTCCATGGCTACCTGCCGATCGCCCGCTCGCCCGTGGAGCCTGCCGAGGCTCAGTCGGCAGTGAGCGACGAGCGGGCGCATGCCGAGCTCCAAGGCCAAGGCGGTGCAGGTGGCGTGGTGGGCTTCGGCCGCCGCCACGTCCGGGCAGTCGTGATGTGAAGCTGACTCGCCGAGGAGGTGGTGGGCCCAAGCCTCGTGACCGCGTTCTCCCGCGCTCGCGGGCGAGCACCACGGCACGGGCACCGCAGGCCTGCGCCTCCTCCACTCGGCCCGCGAGGAGGTACGCCTTGCCGAGCTGCACCGTGCTCATCGAGTGCAGGTATCCGATCCCGGCGGATGCATAGGCGGCCAGGGCTTGCTGCAGCCAGGACACGCCTTCCCCGACGCGTCCCGCCCGCTGCATAGATGTTCCCCAGAGCCGCCAATGCGATCGGTATCAAGTACGCGATGTTCCACTCGCGGGAGAGAGCGGCTGCACGTTCGAGCGGCATGGTCGCCCGGATGAATTCTCCGCGCAGGCCTTCGAGGTGTCCGAGATTCAAGCAGGCCCAGATGAGGCTGAAGGGGTGATCGAGCGCTTCCGCGAGCCGGACGGCCTCGTGTCCAGGGCCGCGTCCCTCGTCGAACACTCCGAGCTCGGCGAGGGCACGCGCTAGGAAGGCGCGCGACACCACGGCTGGATACGCAACGAGCCCGAAGCGCTCGCGAGACAGATCGCCGGGGAGCGAGTCCATCAATGTCCGGCAGAGGCGCTCGGTTTCGCGATAGTCGCCCGAGAGAGCGCCCAACCAGACATGGTAGTACCGCCCGGCAACCTGGAGCGGGAAATCGCTGAGAGACGCGCCGATGGCCTCGACCTGTTCAGCGAACGCGCGCACGTCGCTCGCCCGACTACTGGTGTTCAGGTGAAGGCCGCTCATGTAGCCCAACACCGATCCGAGTCGGCGCTGGTCGTTGGACTTCCTGGCGAGCGCTTCAGCTTCGCGGAGATACCCTTCGATCCTTCTCCATTCCGCCAGCGGGAGCAGAGCGTTTCGAAGGTCGAAGCGAAGATCGATGGCCTGCTCCACGGTCTCGCGAGTCTCGGGAAGGTGGGCTCAACGCCGCCAGCGCATCCTCGAGGCAGCTGACGGCTTCCCGGTGGACCGAGCGGGCGAGGGCCTTGGCACCGGCTTGCTGGAGATAGGTGACCGCCTTCGCCCAGGCCTTGCCCAGAAACGCATGGTGGGCCAGCCGGTCGACGTGCTCGGCCAGCCGGCCGGCATAGATGCGCTCGATAGTCTCCACGATTCTAACGTGAAGGGCGCGCCTCCGGTCCTGGAGCATGCTGCCGTAGGCCACCTCGTGGGTCAGCGCGTGCTTGAAGGTGTACTCGATATCCGGAAGGATCCCGGCCTCGTACAGGAACTCCGCGGCCCGGAGGCGCCCGATCGCGGCGTACAGCTCGTCCTCGGCGAGCCCGGTAATTGCCTGCAGCAAGCCCAGCGGCACGTCCTTCCCGACCACCGACGCCGTCTGCAGGAGCGCCTTGTCCTCGGTGGAGAGCCGGTCGATGCGGGCGGCGATCACGGCCTGGACCGTCGCCGGCACCTGGATGGTCGGCAGGGGCCGCGCCAGTTGGTAGGCGCCGCGCTCACCGGTGAGAGCTCTCGTCTCGACGAGTGTCCGCACGCACTCTTCCAGGAAGAACGGGTTACCCTCGGTCTGCGCGATGAGCACGCGCGTGAGCGGCTCGAGGCCTGCGCTGGATCCCAGCAACGCCGCGAGGAGCCGTTCGGCGCCTTCGGCTGGTAGAGGGTCCAGCCGGAGCTGGGCGTAGCACGTACGGCTCCCCCAGGCATGCTGGTATTCCGGCCGGTAGTTCACGAGCAGGAGGAGTCGGGTGGCCGGGAGGCTCTCGACCAGCCCATCGAGCAGGGCCTGGGTCTCGGAGTCGATCCAGTGGAGATCCTCGACGACGACCAGAAGCGGCTGGACCTGGCTTTCCCGGAGCAGGAGCCGCTTCACCGCGTCCAGCGTGCGGCGGCGGCGCTGAGGCGGATCGAGCGTCGACCATTGCAGGTCATCGGTCGGCACGTCGAGGAGCGACAGCAGCGCGGGTAGATCGCCTTCCAGGGCGCGATCCAGCGTCAAGAGCTTCCCCGTCAGCTTCTCACGCACGGTCCGCGGCCCGGCCCGGTCCTCGATGCCGAAGTATCCCTTGAGGAGATCGATGATCGGCAGAGTAGTTCGTCGCCTTGCCGTAGGAGACCGAGCTAGCCTGGAGGACGAGCCAGCCGTGCACGCGATGCGAGTGGGTGATTTCCCAGACTAGGCGGGACTTGCCCACGCCGGGTTCCCCCACGATGGCGATGACCTGCCCGTGGCCCGATGCGGTACGCGCAAGCGCGTGGCGCAGGGCGTCCAGCTCACTCTCCCGTCCGACGAACCGGGTGAGCCCTCGCGCGGCCGCGGCGTGAAATCGGGACCGGCGGGGGCCCGCGCCGATCATCTCGTAGACATGGATGGGCTGCTCCAGCCCTTTCACCGGCACCGGGCCGAGGGGCTTCACCTCGATATATCTCTCCGCGAGACGCAGCGTGTCCGCGGTGAGTCGGACAGTACCAGGCGTGGCGAGCTGCTCCATCCGCGCGGCCAGGTGCGTCGTCTGGCCCAAGGCGGCGTAGTCCATACGGAGGTCGCTGCCGATGGCGCGGACCACCACATCACCCGAGTTAAGCCCGACGCGGATCTGCACTTCGACGCCGTGCGCCCGTCGAACCTCCTCGTTGTAGCGCCGCATCGCGGCCTGCATGTCGAGGGCCGCGAAGCAAGCCCGCACCGCGTGGTCCTCGTGGGCCAGTGGCGCCCCGAAGAGCGCCATGATCCCATCGCCCATCACCTGGTTGACGGTGCCCTCGTAGCGGTGAACGGCCTCCATCATGCGTTCCAGCACCGGGTCCAGCAACTGCCGCGCCTCCTCGGGATCGCGGTCGGCGAGGAGTTCCATGGAACCCTTGAGGTCAGCGAAGAGAACGGTGACCTGCTTGCGCTCGCCCTCGAGCGCGGCCTTCGACGTCAGGATGCGCTCCGCCAGATGCCTGGGGGTGTAGGCGACGGGGGGCGGTATGCGGTCCGTGGCAGGGGCGAGCTGCGCGCCGCACGACCAGCAGAACTTTTTACCGGGAGGGACCTCGGCTCCGCAGCGTGGGCAGGCCAGGGCGAGCCGCGCGCCGCACTCGTCGCAGAACCTCGCGCTCTCGGGATTCTCAGCCTGGCACCGCGGGCACCGCATGGTGAAGCCTCCAGCCACGTGGGCCGGTGATGAGGCGGGGTGATGAGGCGGACAGTGCGGCCATCCTAATCGGCGCGGCCGGGAAGATCAAGACGGTGTACTCGTCCAGCACATGCGTGACACACAGGAGGTTAGGAAACAAGCCGTCGGAAGTGCGCGTCCATCCGCGCGGCATCAGGCTCCCGGCCCGTGAAGAGCTTGAAGCTGCGGAGCGCCTGCCCGACGTTCATGTGCCCGCCGTCCACGGTCTCACAGCCAATGCGCTGCGCCGCCTTCAGCAACGCCGTCTCCAGCGGAACGTGGACGATGTCGGACACCCACATCGTGCGCCGGAGCAGCTCCGCGGGCAGCGGCAGCCCGGGCGTGTTCGGCGTCCCCGTCGGCGTCGCATGGATGAGGCCGCTGGCGCGGTGGAGCGCCGCCCGGAGGTCCGCGCTCGCGCTCGCGCGACCATCGTCGAAATGCTCGTTCAGCCGGGCGGCGAGGGCCATGGCCCGCGGGACGTCCTTATCGACGATCACGAGGTGTGTCGCGCCCAGGCGGAGCACGGCATCGGCGCAGGCCGATCCCGCCCCGCCAGCGCCGATCAGGACCACGCGCGAGAGGTCCGCCGCCGGCAAGGCGCGCCGGAACCCCCAGCTCCAGCCCGCGCCATCGGTGTTGTGCCCGACGAGTCGATCGCCCCGGCGAACGACGGTGTTCACCGCGCCGATGGCGTCCGCCTCCTCGGCCAGCTCGTCGAGCAGCGGGATCACCGACTGCTTGCACGGATAGGTGATGTTCAGCCCGTCGAAGCGCATGATTCGCGCCGCCTCGATCAAGGCGGGCAAAGCATCCGCGCCACGGCTCGAAGCGCCGAGGTCGATCAGCTGGTAGTAGAGGCGAATGCCGTGATGGCGGGCCTCCTCTTCCTGGAGGGCGGGCGACAGCGAACCTTGGATGCCGGCGCCGATGAGACCGCAGAGCATCGAAGGCTCCATGGCTCGGCGGGCCTCAGTGCTGGTAGCCGACAAGCCGCGGGAGATAGAGCACGAGCGACGGGAAGAAGGTGATCAGCGCGAGGGCGCCGACCATGACGGCGAGGAACGGCATCACCTCGCGCACGAGGTCGCGGAGGGGCACCTCGGCGATCTTCACCATGATGAACAGCAAGAGGCCGTAGGGCGGGGTGATCAGGCCCAGCATGATGTTGACGACGGCCACGACCCCGAAATGCACCGGGTCAATGCCGAGCGCGTGGGCGGTGGGCAGCAGCACCGGGACGATGATGAGAAGGATCGTCGTGCCCTCCAGGAAGCAGCCGAGGACCAGGAGGAGCAGGTTGACGATCGCCAGGAAGGTCCGCGGCGAGAAGTTGAAGCCCTGCAGCAGGAGGCTGAGCGCCTTGGGAACGTTCTCCACGGTCACGACGTAGTTGAAGACGACGGCCGCGGCGATCAGGATGCCGATCGACGCGCTCATCCGCGCGGAGTTGAGCAGCGCATGGTAGAGGTCGCGCCGGCTGACGCTGTGGTAGAGCGCGGCGGACACGATCAGCGCGTAAGCGGCGGCGATCGCGGCGGCTTCCGTGGGCGTGGTCACGCCGCTGTAGATGCCGCCGAGGAGCACCACGGGCATCAGGAGCGCGGGCAGCGCCCGCCACGTGATGCCCGGCAAGTCCCGCAGCGGGGTGGGGGGCTCGACGGGGAAATTCCGACGCCGGGCGACGGCGGCGATCAGGGCCATCTGGGCGATCCCCACCAGGAGGCCCGGCACGACGCCGCCCAAAAACAGATAGCCGACCGACGTGTCGGCGATCAGCGCGTAGATGACCAAGGGGATCGAGGGCGGGATGATGGGGCCGATGACCGAGGATGCCGCCGTCACCGCCGCCGCGAAGCTCGCCGTGTACTTGCCGTCCTGGGTCATCATCTTCTGCATGAGCTTGCCCGAGGCCGCGGCGTCGGCGAGCGCCGAGCCCGACATCCCGGCGAAGATGATGCTCTGCACGACGTTGACGTGCGCGAGGCCGCCGCGGAAGCGCCCGACGAAAGCCTCGCAGAAGCGCAGGAGCCGCTCCGTGATGCTGCCGGTATTCATGAACTCGGCCGCGAGGATGAACAGCGGAATGGCCAGCAGCACGTCGCTCCGGTACATCCCGTTCAGCAGCTGCTCGGCGGCGGTGCCCATGTCGAGCCCCGCTAGGAGCAGGTAGAGCACCGACCCGCCGATCATGGCGTGGCCGACGGGCAGCCCAAGCAGACTGAGGCTCACGATGCCCGCCACGGCGAGAGGGAACGGGCTGGCGAGCGTCACAGCCCGGAGCTGACGGACGGCGAATCGACGTCGGTGGGATTCTTGCCCTGGAACAGCTGGGACAGGATCCAGAGGTAACGGGCGATGACGGCGACGACGAAAAGCACGTAGATCGAGAAGAGATGGTCGAAGCGGATCTTGAGATAGGCCGTGCGCTCGACCTTCATGAAGCGGACGTAGTCGACCGTGGCCGGGAGCGACGCCGCATACAGGGCCACGATCGCGACCCCGGTCAGGATTCCGGCGAGGCGGCGGGGGCGGGCGCCGAGCGCGCCGTAGAGGAGGTCGAACCGGATCTCCTCGCGCTCTCGCACCACGAAGGCGGCGCCCCAGAGCACTCCCCACAGCCAGGCGATGATGGTCAGCTCCGATGTCCAGCCGACCGGGAAGTTCAGGAGATAGCGGAAGACGATCTGCAGCAGAAACGCGAGGAACATGACGGCCAGCATGGCCGCCAGCACATCCTCGGCGCGCCACCGGAGCCAGCTGCCGAACTTCCCGGCGAACGAGGGCACGAGCGGGCGGCTAGAGCGCGTTGATCTTCTCGAGCATGCCCGGCGGCCAGCTCTTGGCCAGGTCCGAGCTGAGATAGAGCTTCTGCGCGTACTCGCGGAAGGCCTTGACGTCCGGCGTGTAGATCTCGAGGCCCTGCTTCCGGAACGTGTCGGTGAGCTCCGCCTCGCGCCTGAGGTGCTCCGCCGCGCTCCAGCTGATCGCTTTGTCGGCCGCGGCCTGAAAGGCCTTCTGCTTGGCCGGCGACATGCCTTCCCAGGTCCTGAGGTTCACGGTGAGCAGGTCGAACCCGACGAGGTGCGACGTCAGCACGATCTGCGACATCACCTCGTAGAACTTCATGTTCTGGACGTTCGGGAGCGGGTTGTCCTGGCCGTCGATGGCGCCCGTCTGGAGCCCCGTGTAGACCTCGGCGTAGGCCATCGGCGTGGGATTCGCGCCCAGGGCCCGGCCGAGGAACTGCCAGGCGTCGCCGCCCGGCATCCGGAGCTTGATGCCGGCCATGTCAGCGGGCGTCGTGATCTTCTTCTTCGGCTTGAGGCCGACCTGTCGGGTGCCGAAGAACGTCGGCCCCAGGATCTTCACCTTGAGCTGGTCCTCGACCATCTTCTTCATCTGGTCGCCCAGGTCGCTGGCGAAGAAGGCGTTCAGGTGGTTCGCGTCCCGGAACAGGTACGCCGACGTCAGGATCGACCAGGCGGGCAGCTGGTTGGAGATGTCCTGCGGCGCGATGTTGCCCAGCTCGAGATTGTTGCGCTGGAGGGCGACCAGCTCGGTGCCCTGCTTGAACAACGAGCCGTTGTAGAACGGCTCCACCTTGAAGTCGGCGGCGATCTCCTTGGCGAACATCTCGATCATGCTCGCGCGGATGTCCCGGTCGGAGAACACCGCGGCGAAGCGCAGGGTCGGCGGCGCTTGTGCCCGCGCGCGGGCCGGAACCAGGCACGCCGCGGCCAGGGCCGCCCCCGCCTTGAGGGCCGAACGACGGTCGATCAGGAAGTCCATGCGTGTCCTCCTCCCCATGAGGTCCGGTGATGTCAGGCCTTGGTCGTCAGGTAGCCGAGCACCACGTCGGCGACCAGTTCGCGCCGCCGGCGAACGTCGCCCTTGGCGCCCATGTCCCGCTGGAAGATCGCTCCGAAGGTGTACTGGTTCGTCACGTTGAACAGGCCGAGCGCGGCGACGATCATGTGGACCTCGACCGGATCGGCGTCGGCGCGAAAGGAGCCGTCGGCCTGCCCGCGCGCGATGACCCGGGCCAGACGCTCGATGATCGGGCGATTGAGCGACCGCATCGCCCGCGACTTCCGGAAGTGGCGCCCCCGGGCCTGGTTCTCGGCCACCACCAGCCGGACGAACCCCTCGTGCTCCAGGTAGTAGGTGAAGGTGAACTCCACGATGCGGCGGATGGCGGCGGCGGGCTCGAGGTGATCCAGATCGAGGCCACCTTCGGCCTGGCGGATCTCGGCGTAGACGTGCTCGAGCACCGCCAGGTAGATCTTCTCCTTGCCGCCGAAGTGGTAGTTGATCAGCGCGCGCGTGGTGTCCGTGCGGGCGGCGATCGCGTCCATGCTGGCGCCCTTGAAGCCGCGGGCCGCGAACTCGTCGATCGCCGCGCGCACGATGCGGGCGCGGTTGGCCTCCGGCGCCTTGGGCTTGCGCATGGCGGCGTTGCGCGCCGGTCCCCGGCGATGCCGCGGGCGCCCTCTTGGAATTGACGACATGGCAAGGTAAATTAACAGCATGGACAGTTTTGTGCAAGCGGAGCCGGCCAACCCCGTGGGGGTGGACGGCATCGAGTTCGTCGAGTACGCCACGCCGCGCCCGCAGGAGTTCGGCGCGCTCCTCCAGAAGCTGGGCTTCCAGGCGGTGGCCCGGCACCGCTCGCGCGAAGTCATGCTCTACCGCCAGGGCGCCATGAACCTGATCGTGAACGCGCACCAGCCGAAGCGCCCCACCCCTGCCCTCTCCGCGGTGGCGCTGCGCGTGCGTGACGCCGCCTTCGCGCACCAGCGCTCGCTCAACCTGGGCGCCTGGGACCAGCCGACGCGCGCCGCCGCCATGGAGCTCAATATCCCGGGCATCCACGGCGTGGGGGACAGCCTCATCTACTTCGTCGATCGCTACCAAGACTTCTCGATCTACGACGTCGACTTCGTGCCACTCCCCGGGATCGAGTCCCGCCCGCCAGCGCTGGCCGCGCTGCACTGGTTCGGCATCGTGCAGGTCATCCTGGCGGACCGCACGGGCGACTGGCTCGACTTCTACCAAACTCTCTTCGGCTTCGCGGTGCTGCCGCGGGGCCAGCATTTCGGCGTGCTGCCCGGGGGCACGCTGCTCGAGAGTCCCTGCCAGAAGTTCTACCTGCAGCTCATCGAGCCCCCGTCCGGATCGGAGGACACCCCCGGCGAGGAAGGCCTCGTGCGAGCGGGCCTGGGCGCCCCCGACGTCCCGCTCGCGACCCGGATGCTCAAGGAGCGAGGCATCGTGTTCATCGAGCGCGGCGCCGTGCAGCCGAGCGACAAGGGCGCGCTCACCCAGGCGTACCTGGGGGGCGTGACCTTCGAGCTGGTCCGAAGCCACCTCGCGCCATGAATCTCGATCACTTCGGCATGGACACGATCACCCTGGCGGGCCCGCTGGAGCCGAAGCTCAGGGCGGTGCGGGCGGCCGGCTTCACGCAGATCATGCTCAACGCCTCGGACATCGTCGGCCATCCCAGCGGCGAGCCGGCGGCGGTGGAGGCCGTGCGGCAGAGCGGCCTGCGCGTCACCGGGTTCCAGGTGCTGCGCGACTTCGAGGGGCTCGCCGGGCACCTCCACGCCTACAAGGTGGACGTGGCGAAGGCCATGTTCGAGATGTGCAGCGCCCTCGGCTCGCGGCTCTTGCTCGTCTGCTCGTCGACATCCGGCCACGCGAGCGGCGAGACCGATACCCTGGTCAAGGACCTGCAGAAGCTCGCGATCCTGGCGGTGCCGTTCGGCATCCGCGTGGCCTACGAGGCGCTGTCCTGGGGCCGGTTCGTCAACGAGTACCCGCGGTCCTGGGAGCTGGTGCGGGCGGCCAATCGCGCCAACCTCGGCGTGTGCCTGGACTCGTTCCACATCCTGGCCGGCGACAGCGGCCTGGACGCGCTCGCCGACATCGACCCCCGCAAGGTCTTCCTGGTGCAGCTCTCGGACTTCATGTGGCAGGAGGTCCGTTCACGGGACGAGCGCATCGACACCGCGCGGCACTTTCGTGTCTTCCCCGGGGAGGGCGTGCATGGCGAGAAGCTGGCCGAGATGGTGCGTCGCGTGGACGAGACAGGGTACCGCGGCGACTACAGCTTCGAGGTGTTCAACGACGACTACCGCACCCTGCCCCTGCCGATGGTCGCCGAGCGGGCGCGCCGCTCGGTGAAGTGGCTCACCGATCAGGTCTCCCGACGCAGCCTGCCGCCGCGGCGGCCGGCACCGCGGGGTGAGCGTCCCCGGGTGTGAGCGCGCCGTCGCCCATGAGCCGCGGCAGGGCACGCGCCGATCACGGCCGCCAGAGCACGCTGACCCACGTGCCGGGTTATCCTCGGGAGGGCGCCGCCGCCGTGCGTCGAGCGGGGGAGGCGCCTGGCAGCCACCATCGACGGGGATTGCGGGAGAACGGCCATGCCTGACGGCAACCGGTACGAGCGGGGGATGAAGACCCGACGCCAAGTGCTCGGTGACGCGCACGTCGACCGGGCTGTCGGCAACACGACGCCCTTCGACCAGGACTTCCAGCGCTACATCACCGAGGCAGCGTGGGGCGACGTGTGGTCCCGGCCGGGGCTCGACCACCGGACACGGCATCTCGTCACCCTGGCGGTGCTGGCGGCGCTCGGCCGGGACGCCGAGCTCGAGATGCACATCCGCGCGACCCGAAACACCGGGGTCACGCCCGATGACCTCAAGGAAGTGCTCCTGCACGTGGCGGTCTACGCCGGCGTGCCGGCGGCGAACAGCGCCTTCGGCGCCGCGAAGCGCGTCTACGCGCAGAAACGGGAGGAGGGCACGTCGTGAGGATCAACCCGCCCAAGAGCGTGACCTCCCTGGACCCCGAATCGCACCCCCCGCATCTCCACGAGGCCTATCGCTCGACGGTGCTGCGCGCCCCCACACGCGTCCTGACGCCGATACCGCAGACCTTGTCCGAGCTGACCGGCCCGGTCTATGGCCACGACGACGTCGACCCGCTGGACAGCGACCTGACCAGGAACGCCGCCCGGAATGGCGAGCCGCTGGGCGAACGGATCATCGTGGTGGGCCGGGTGCTGGACGAGAACGACCGGCCCGTGCCCCACGCGCTGGTCGAGGTGTGGCAGGCGAACGCGGCGGGCCGGTACATCCAGGCCACCGACCAGCACCCCGCGCCACTCGACCCGAACTTCCACGGCGCCGGCCGCTGCCTGACGAACGAGGCGGGCGAGTACTCCTTCACCACGATCAAGCCGGGCGCGTACCCGTGGCGCAATCACGAGAACGCGTGGCGGCCGGCGCACATCCACTTCTCGCTGTTCGGGGCCAACTTCCTGTCGCGGCTCGTCACGCAGATGTACTTCCCCGGCGACCCGCTGATGCCGCTCGACCCGATCCTCAACGGCGTCCGCGACGACAGGGCGCGGAGCCGGTTGGTTTCGAGCTACGCGCACGACGTCACCAGGCCCGAGTGGGCACTGGGCTACCGCTTTGACATCGTCCTGTCGGGAAGCCGCATGACTCCCTTCGAGGGCCGGACAGCGTGAGCGCCATGCGGGGGCAGACACCCAGTCAGACGGTCGGCCCGTTCTTCGCCTTCGGTCTGATCCGTGGCGACGAGCATGTCCTGGTGAACGACCGGACCCGGGGGCAGCGCATCATCGTCCACGGCCACGTGCTCGACGGTAGCGGGGCGGCCATCGACGACGCGATGGTCGAGATCTGGCAAGCCGACGCGGCCGGAATCTTCAACCATCCGGGCGACCCGCGCTGTCGCCAGGCCGACGAGCACTTTCGTGGCTTCGGCCGGACGGGGACCGGCAACCGGGAGCGCGAGTACTCGTTCAAGACCATCAAGCCGGGCCCGGTGCCGTGGCAAGGCCAGACGACCCAGGCCCCGCACCTCAACATGCGGGTCTTCGCGCGCGGGATGCTGCTCCACGTGATGACCCGGGTGTACTTCTCCGACGAGAGCGCCAACGAGCATGACCCGATCCTGACCTCGATCGCGGACGCGGAGCGGCGCAAGACGCTGATCGCCGTCCGCGAGGCGGTCGAGGACGCGCCCACGTACCGGATGGACGTCCAGCTGCAGGGCGACCGGGAAACGGTCTTCTTCAGCCCGTAGAGGGAGAGAACCGCCACCTGGTCGACGTGGTGCGCGAGCAGACGGACGCGCCCCTCGATTGAGAGGCGCTGAAGGACGAGGCTGGCCACTTCGGATCGGCGCAGGCGTTCATCGACCGAGTGCTGGGCGAAGCGAGCTCGACGTAACCAGCTGCTCGACTCCGCCGCGTCGCGCACCCGTGGCTGACCGCTGCACCGACGGTGCCGGCGCGCGACCGACAACCTTCTCGACACAAGGAGTCCCCCATGCGCCTCATGCTGCTCAATGGCCCGAACCTCAACCTGCTCGGCGTGCGCGAGCCGCACATCTACGGGTCGACGACGCTCGCCGCCATCGAGCAGAGCTGCCGGGCCTGCGCCGACTACCTCGGCGCGACGCTGGCGTTCCATCAGAGCAATCACGAGGGGGAGCTCGTCGATCTGATCCAGTCGGCGCGCCAGAACGCCGACGCCCTCATCATCAATCCCGCCGCATACTCGTTTACGTCAATCGCCATCTACGACGCGCTCAAGACCTTCGAGGGCCCGATCATTGAGCTCCACATCTCCAACATTCACGCGCGGGACGAGCTGCATCGCCATTCGAAGCTCTCCGGCGCCGTCAAGGCGGTGATCTGCGGCCTCGGGCCCTACGGCTACATCATGGCCATGCAGGCGGCCGCCCAGCTCCTCGGCCGGCTCCCCGACACGTGGCCGGCCTGTCTGCGCGAGGGCCCGCGCTGACCCGCCACGAGACCCTGTGGGGCACATGCAGCGCGCCCTGGTGGCGGGCGTCGTGACCGCCCTGGTCAGGGGGAACGGGATGACCGGCTGGATGTTATCGAGCTCTCCGAATACGCGGCCTTGCGGGACCACGACCATCAAGCGGCTGGCCAGCTCGTCGACGTCCTGGTGCGGGGACTCGCGGGCTGGGGCTGGGAGGAAGGATTTCACCCCGCTGCGCGATCGGCTCAGCGCCGAACGACGCACGCTCCCGTGGCTCAAGGTGGAGAAGCTGTACGTCTTCGCCAGACCTGACGGCCAGAATGCCGACGGGCGGTGTGGACGCCCGATCGATGCGCGCCCCGCCTGATATCGTCATCGCGTGATCGAAGCGCGGCTCGGTGTCGTCGTTCCTCAGGCCGGCGGCGATCGTGCTCGCTCACACGGCACCCTTCGTTCGGAGGAGGCGGTCATGTCGTATCGGACGGCTCGCTACCTGGGAGAGAATGGCACCATCAGCGTCGGGTCTCGGCGTTGCGAGCCGCAGCAGAGTGATGACTAGCGAATCCGCCTCCGTTCGTCCTGTCCGCTTCCCCGCGGCATACGGCACGCCGGGAAGACCGGACAACCTTCTCTCCTGGAGCTACGTCGAGGAGCGTCTTCGGGTCGCGTCGAACTACTGGATCACGACGGTGGGCCCACGGGCGAGGCCGCACGCGAGACCCGTCGATGGCGTGTGGGTCGACGGTGCCCTGTGCTTCGGGGGATCGCCGGAGACGCGCTGGGTGCGCAACCTGCTGGCCAACGCCTCGATCTCCGTCCATCTCTCGAGCGAAGCCCAGGCCATAATCCTCGAGGGCAGCGCCGAACTCGTCACGGACCCTTCACATCCCCTCGCCGCGCCATCCATGGCTGCCTCGAAAGAGAAGTACCCGCAGTACTTCTCTGGAGCGTCGCCGTTCCGCCCCTTCTGGGCGCTCCGGCCCACCATCGCCTATGCGTGGACTCTCGAGGGTTTCCCACGAGGCGCTACTCGCTGGCGCTTCGAGAATCGCTGACCGAGTCGAGCGGCTGGCTCAGGATCGACAGACCCTGCGAGCACCGGCTCCCCGGTGGCCGCAGCCCGCGTCGAGCCGGCGTCCCTGCGCGGGATCTGGCCCGCTGGGCCACGACCTTCGTGCCCTGGAGGGCGGGCACTTCGCGTGGCCTTCTCGCGCTCGGCAATGGTCATGCTGCGCTCGAAGGGCTCAGCAGCAGGACGCCACGGCGGAGGTGCCGCGGCGTCAACATGTGAGGAGCACTGGCCGCAGACGGGCCGACGCCTCTCTTCGGTACTCGGTGACGGCCTGGCGACCTTCTGATGGCGCTATAATGGACGCGCATCCCACAACACCGGATCGCTGGAAACCATGCCTCGCGCGCTGAAGAACCTCGACATCTCCCTCGGCCTCGTCGTCATTCCCGTCCAGCTCTTCACCGCCACGAGTGCCCAAGGCGTCGCGTTCCATCTGCTTCACGCGCGCTGTGGCACCCGGATCCAGATGCGCCTCGAGTGCCCCGTCCACGGAATCGTGCCGCGCGAAGAGACGGTGAAAGGGTACGAGATCGCCAAGGACGAGTACGTCCGCTTCGAGCCGGAGGAGTTGAAGGCGCTCGAGCAGGCGTCCTCGTCGGCCCTCGTCATCGACTCGTTCGCGCCGGAGGGCGCGGTGGACCCGGTCTACTTCGAGGACACGTACTACCTTGGCGCCGGCAAGAATGGCGAGCGTGGGTATCGGGTGCTCGTCCAGGCACTCCGCCAGACACACCGAGTCGCTGTCGGCACCTTCACCTGGCGTGGCAAGACCACCCCGATCGCGATTCGGGTGCATCAAGACGGGCTCCTCCTCCAGCGGCTCTTCTTCGCCGACGAAGTCCAGAACGCGGTCGAGATCGACCAGGGCGCCGCGCAGAAGATCCGCGACCAGGAGCGGACGCTCGCCGAGCGGCTGATCACCGAGCTATCAGGAACCGAGTTCCAGCCAGAGGCCTACGAGGACGAGTATCGGAAGCGCCTCCTGAAGGCGATCGAACAGAAGATCGCGGGTCAGGAGATCCAACGCGTCGAGGTCGAGGCTCGGTCCCCGACGACTGACCTGGTGGCAACCCTCAAGGCGAGCCTCGAACGGAAGGCCTTGGCGAAAGCGGTGCCGACCACCAAGGCAGAGCCGGAGCCCACGCCCGCGAAGCGCACGGCCCACCGGCGGCGCGCCTCGTAGCCGCCGCAGTCTTGCGAGCTCAGCACGCGGCGCGCGGTGGCCGCCGGGCAAGGTCCCCTGGCATCTCCGACGAAAGAGCGGTGAGGATGCCCTAGGGCTGGGACCAGCACCTGGCTGTTTTTCGCGAGAGCCTCGTCGCCGTTCCGCAGCTCGTTGAGGGAGTCGCGCCCGCCAGGATCCACCGTGCCCCGGCGCCCGGCGAGTGGTCGGCCCATGTGGTCGTCTGTCACCTGGTGCTCAGTGAGATGAACACCGCGATGAGCCTTCGTCTCATCCTCATCACTGGCCCCGAGACTGAAAGAGCTCAATCGGATTCCCAGAGGGATCCTCCAGCAGAATCTGCGAGCCACCCGGTCCGGTCACGATGTCGTTGCGAAAACGCACCTCTCCGGTGCTGCGGAGTCGAGCCACCTCGGCCGCGAGGTCATCGACGATGAGGTGGATCCGGTTCCAGCCGCCTGGAGCGGGCCGGCGGCCGTCCGGCATCGGCCGCCCGGCGGAGCTGGTGGGGCCGCTCAGCAGCAACCGCAAGTCACCAAGGGCCACGTCGGCAAACGCCGGCGACATCCTGGACATCAGCCTGAAGCCAAGATGAGTCGTGTAGAAGGCCACGGCGGCGTCGACGTCGTCGACCATGTAGCGGACGTTGACGGTGGGCATCGTCTGAGGTCCTCCTTGCTCTTCGTCCCTGGGTCCGAGGCGGTTCACGCTAGTTGCGAGCGCCGGGGCACTGAGGAGACACGGCCACTGTCGCTCCTCGCAAGGCCGACGGGTGGATCGGGCCGCGAGAGAGACTGTGGCCGGATCGCTGACGCCCTTGGACGGCGGGCCGGAAGCCGCGGCCAGTCCGCCCCGCCGCCGTCCTTCTCGCAATCCGGGATGCGACCCTCTCCGATCGGCCATCACAGCCCTTGTCAGAGATGTCGATCCCAGACCCGGTCGCTCGACTATTCAGCAGAAGGAGCACGCTGACACGTCGATGCCGGCGCGGAGCGAACCCCATCATGACACGGTCCCGCCGACCCGGGCTGGACGCCGCGACTGGATCGGCCTCGCGGTGATCGCGCTCCCCTGCATGCTGTACTCCATCATGAGAGAACTGCTGAACCGTGGCACCACCCATGCACTTGGCCGGCGCTCCTGCATGACGGATGGGGCCATGGAGGAACTCAGATGCCGGCGAACTCGAACAAGGCCCAGATACGTGTGCTGGTCGAAAAATGGGCAAGGGCGGCCAGGGCCAAGGACATGGGAGGCGTGCTTGCGAACCATACCGACGATATCGTGATGTTTGATGTCCCCACGCCACTGCAGTCCAGGGGGATGAAGCAGTACAAGAAAACCTGGAAACTCTTCTTTGATCACAGTCCTGGAGGGCCGGGGTCATTCGATGTCACCGGGTTGCGAATCACCGCCAGCGGCTCGGTTGCGTTTTGCCACGCCCTCGTGAAGGTCTCCGGAGCCAAAGTACGCGTGACCATAGGACTGCGCAAGGGGAGAGGGCACTGGCTCATCGCGCACGAGCACCACTCCTACCCCATCGAACTGAACTCAGGGCCGTAGCGGGAGATGCACATCAGACAGTTGGGCGGTGAATCGCCAGGTCGACTCCCCGGGAGCAGAGAAGGCACGTGGCCGGCATGCATCACAGCCGGGACACCGGTGGCGGCTGACGCCCTGTAACGGGCCGGCCAGAGGCCACCGCCGGTGAAGCGACGAGACCTCTTGAGGGGGGCTGTGGCGATGGGGGGACTTCCCGTGGGTTGCTCATCGTCGTCGACCGGCCGGACGATGAGCGGAGGCCCGAGCGGTCCCGCGCACCGGGTCCGCCCGGGTGATCCCTCATGGCCGTCGGCCGCGAGCTGGAACCAGCTCAACCGCGAGGTCGGCGGACGCCTGATCACCATCGAATCGCCATTGGCCGTGTGTCGGGCGGCGCCCGCGAGCCCCGCGTGCGCCGAGGTCGTGCGGAGGCTGAGGAATCCCTATTACCTCGGCGACCAGCCAGGGTTGACGCAAACCTCCGGCTGGGTCGACGGATGGACGTCGGCGCCTAGCGTCTACGCCGTCGCCGCCCGGGGAACCGCGGACGTCGTCGCGGCGGTCACCTTCGCCCGGACGAATCACCTGCGCCTGGTCGTGAAGGGTGGCGGTCACGCTTATCAGGGAACGTCCACTGCCCCGGATTCGCTGCTGATCTGGACCCGCGCGATGAACGGAATCACCCTGCACGACGCGTTCGTCGCCACAGGGTGCGCAGAGATCCAGACCCCACAGCCCGCCGTGACGGTCGGTGCCGGCGCCATCTGGACGCCGGTCTACGAGGCCGTGACCACCGAAGCCGGGCGTTACGTTCAGGGTGGGGGCTGCACGACGGTCGGTGTCGCCGGGCTCATTCAGAGCGGCGGCTTCGGCAGCTTCTCGAAGGCCTACGGCGTGGCGGCGGCGGGGCTCCTCGAGACCGAGATCGTCACCGCCGATGGTGCAGTGCGGATCGCCAATGCCTGCACCCATCCGGACCTCTTCTGGGGCCTCAAGGGCGGCGGAGGCGGGAGCCTGGGCGTGATCACGAGACTCACGCTCCGGACGCGGGAGCTCCCGGATCACTTCGGCGCCGTGTTCGGAACCATCCGGGCCACGTCCGATGCGGCCTTCCGCCGACTCCTGGCGCGAATCATCGGCTTCTACCGCGACCGGCTGTTCAATCCTCACTGGGGCGAGCAGATCGTGTTTGGACGCGGAAACACTGTCCGGGTCGCGATGGTGTTCCAGGGGTTGGACCGGCCCGGCGCGGAGCGCACCTGGCGCCCGTTCCTCGACTGGGTCACCCGTTCGCCGCAGGACTTCGCGATCGAATCGCCGCTGACGATCCTGGACGCTCCCGCCCGCCGGTTCTGGGACGCAGAGTTTCTCAGGCAGAACGTCCCGGGTCTGGTGGTCGCCGACGACCGGCCGGGCTCGTCGGCGGGCAATGTGTTCTGGGCTGCCAACCAGGGCGAGGTGGGCCAGTTCCTCCACGGATACCGCTCCGCCTGGCTGCCCGCCGCCCTGCTGGAGACGGATCAGCAGCCGCGCCTGGTGGAGGCGCTCTTCGCGAGCAGCCACCACTGGGGCGTGGCGTTGCACTTCAACAAGGGCCTGGCCGGCGCGCCCGCCGACGTCATCGCGGCCGCCCGGGACACCGCCATGAATCCCGCCGTGCTGGACGCCTTCGCCCTGGCGATCAGCGGCAGCGCCGGGCCTCCGGCCTTCCCGGGCATCCCGGGTCCCGAACCCGACCTCGCGGCCGCGCGCCGACGGGGCCAGGCCGTCGGCCGGGCCATGGATGAGCTGCTGAGGGTCGCACCGGGGGCAGGGTCCTATCTGGCGGAGAGTGATTTCTTCGAGTCCTCGTGGCAGGAGTCCTTCTGGGGCCCGAACTACCCGAGGTTGGCCGCCGTGAAGCGGCAGTACGACCCCGCGGGGCTTTTCGTCGTCCACCACGGCGTGGGCAGCGAGGGGTGGAGCGCCGACGGCTTCACCAGGCGGGTCGGGCGCTAGCGGAGCAGGATGGAGCCTCCTGGACCTGGGTATGGCGACGACGTCAGTCGTGACCGACCCTCTTCCGGATGCTCCCAGTCAGGCCCCTGAAGACCTGTTGCCACCCCACGTCTTGACAGGCCATATTCGGGATCAAGCGCACGTTATGGATGTTCGTCAGAGTTACGATTCGGCCGCCGAAGTTTACGCCCAGCATCTGGCCTCGGAGCTGATCCAGAAGCCGCTTGACCGGCATCTCCTGAATCGGTTCGCCGAGGAAACACGCGGCCGGGGGCTCGTGGCCGACCTTGGCTGCGGCCCCGGACACGTCGCGAAATACCTTCACGATCAGGGCGTAACGGTCCTCGGAATTGATGTCTCCCCACAGATGATCAGGTGCGCCGCGAGCCTCAATCCGGGTCCCGAGTTCAGGGTGGGCGACATGCGGTCGCTCAGCCTGCCAGCCGCGAGCCTTATAGGGCTTGTCGCGTTCTATTCCATCGTGCACTTCGAGTCCACCGAGCTCGGTGGAGTCATGCTCCAGCTCAGGCGAGTATTGGCAGTTGGCGGGCTGGCACTGGTCGCGTTCCACATCGGGGAGCAAGTCCTCCACGTCGACAACCTCTTCGGTGTGCCGGTCAACCTGGACTTTCGCTTTCATGCACCCCGCACGGTCACCGACGCCCTGCGGGCTGCTCAGTTCGCGGTCATCGAACATGTGGAACGTGAACCCTACGAGGGAGCGGAGTATCAGAGTCGCCGTTGCTATCTGCTCGCCCGGGCGGCCTAGCATTGGCTTGCTGCCGGCGGCTGGTCGATTCCTACGCCTCGGCGGCGGAAGCCGCACGTTGGGCAGCGGCATGGGCCCCTCCCGAGTTGGGACCGGCCAGGTCAGCCACTCAGGGGTTGCGTAGCTCGTAGCTGGTCATGGACCCACGTGCTCATGGTGCCGCGGGGATCTCCGGCTCCACCAAGTTGGCAAGAAGCGTCAGTGACTCCTGCCAGCCCAGGTACGCAAACTCGGCGGGGATCTGCGGCGGCAGGCCCTCCTGCACGATGTTGACCTCCGTCCCCGTCATGACCTTCTTGAACTCGATGGTGACGTGCATCTTGCCAGGCAGATTGGGATCGTCGAACTGGTCCGTGTAGCGGATGCGCTGACGAGGCGTGAGTTCGAGGTAGGTGCCGCCGAAGCTGTGCGTCTGGCCGGTGCCGAAGTTCGTGAAGCTCATCTTGTAGTGTCTTCAGCAGGGGCTGCTTCGGCCCAGATGAGGCTGAGCACCTCCTCCCGGAGGGCCACGAACTCCGGGCTCGACTTGACGGCGCGGCTGTCGGCGGTGCCGCGCTGGCGGCTGAACGGCGTCTCGATCGTGGACACGATGCGCCCCGGCCGCGGCGACATGACCGCGACGGTCGTCGCGAGGTAGACCGCCTCCTCGACGCTATGGGTGATGAAGAAGACAGTCTTCCGCGTCTCGCGCCAGATCTTCAGCACCTCCTCCTGAAGATGCTCGCGGGTCAGCGCGTCGAGCGCGCCGAACGGCTCGTCCATCAGGAGGATACGGGGGTCGTTGGCCAGCACCCGGGCGATCGCGACCCGCTGCTGCATCCCGCCCGAGAGCTCGTACGGCGGCTTGTCGCGGAAGTCCCAGAGCCGGACCATCCGGAGGTAGTGCTCGGCCAGCTCCCGCCGTCGGGCGCTCGGCAGTCTCCGCATCTTCGGCCCGAACTCGACGTTCTGGCGGACAGTGAGCCAGGGGTAGAGCGCGGGCTGCTGGAAGACCACGCCCCGCTGGTGATCCGGGCCGCCGATGAGGCCGCCGTCCAGGTACGCCTGACCGCCGGTCGGCGCGACGAAGCCGGCGATGATCCGGAGCAGCGTGGTCTTCCCGCAGCCAGACGGGCCCACAACGCAGAGGAAGTCGCCCTCGGCCACGCTCAGGCTGACGCGGTCAGCTCACCTTGCCAAGACGCCGGGTCCATGCCACGAGCGCCTCGAGGAGCTGGCGGATTCGCGTCCGCAATCCCTCATCGGCGAGGTGACCCTGCGCATCGAAGCGCTGGGGCGCGTTCGAGATCATGACCTCGGGTCGGTTCAGCGGGTACATGTTCAGGAACACGAACGTCTGGCGCAGGTGATACTGCGCGCGAGCGGTTCCCAGCGAGCCGGGCGACGCCCCCATGAGCGCGACCGGCTTGCCATCCCAGGCGCTGTCACCGTATGGCCGTGAGGCCCAGTCGATGGCGTTCTTCAGGACGCCGGGGACGGAGTAGTTATACTCGGGCGTGGCGATCAGGATTGCGTCCGTCTCGCGGATCCGGGCTTTGAGCTCGACGACACGAGCCGGAAGGACCCGCTCGTCGTCCTCGTTGAACGGGGGAATCCCATCGAGGTCGAGGATCGCGAGCGTGACACCATCGGGGAGAAGCTCCTGGGCCGCCCGCAACGCGGCCTTGTTGTAGGACGCCTTGCGCAGGCTGCCGGGGATACCGAGGATGCTGACCGGGGTGGTCGTGCTCATGCCTCACGCCTCCTCTAGCCGCGCGGCGTCCGCCGCCCGCTCTGTCGCGAGAAGTCGCCCGCTCTGTCGCGAGAAGTCTGCACGACCATCGGGCCGGTCTTCCTCGCGGTGATGTCGCACGATTACCTCCTTGCTCCAACAGCTCGCGCGCTCCAGGCGGCCTGCGGCGCTTCCATGGACGATCGTCTGTGCCAGACGAACGGCGCGTGGTGACCGTTGTTCCGACCGCTCGTGTCCTCCCAGCCAGCTCCGGCTGGCCTTGACGACGCCGGAGTGATCGGGCCCACCGCGGGCGTCACTGCAGCACCTGGTCAGCCCGAAACAGCAGCCCCTGGGGAAGGGTAAGCCCCAGCGTCTTGGCCGTCTTCGCATTGATGACGAACTCGAACGTGGTCGGCTGCTCAATCGGCAGCTCCGCCGGCCTGGCACCCTTCAGGATCTTGTCGACGAAGATCGGGGCCCGCTGGAAGAGCTCGAGAAAGCTCGGCCCGTACGCCATCAGGCCCCCGCTCTCCACGTGCTCCCGCTGTGTGTAGATCGCCGGCAAGCGGTACTTGGCTGCGAGATCGACCACCTTCCGGCGATGTAGAACGGTGAGACCGTCGATCGGCACGATGAGCCCGCCGACCCCTTCGCGCCTCGCCCGAGCGAAGAACGCCTCGAACGCCTCCGGCTCCTTTACCAGCTCCAGCCGCGCAAGCGTGATGCTGAGCGCTCGGGCCGCATCGTCCATCTCGCGTTGGACGTCAGGAGCCGGCGGTCGGCTGGCGAGTACGGATACGCGGGTGGCCGAGGGGACGGCCTCGTGGAGCAGTTGCACGTACTTGCCACCAACGCCCGAGGCGCTGAAGGTCAGCCCCGTGATGTTGCCGCCCGGCCGGGCCAGACTGGTGACGAGCCCGGCAGCGACGAGATCGGGCGCGACGATCGTAACGATGGGGATGGTCGTCGTCGCCCGACGTGCGGCCATGACCTCGCGGGTTCCGGTCACGACGATGAGGTTCACCTGCCGCTGCACGAGCTCGGCGGCGAACTCCGTCACGCGTTGCTCGTTTCCTGCGGCGAACCGCCGCTCGATCACGATGTTCTGGCCCTCGACGTACCCGAGCGTCCGCAGACCGCCGAGAAACGCCGTCCACTGCGGGCCGGGGCGCGCCGGGTCGGTACCGATCGACAGGAGGCCGACGCGGGGAGCTTTAGCCGGCGTCTGGGCATCCGCCGCGACCGCGGCACAAAGCAGGGCCGCGAGAGCGACCACCGCACACGCCGACAGCCGTCTCATCGTCCACCTACCGCGACGATCAGGTTTGCGTACGCGTCGACCGAGGCGCTCGTCCCGGGCGGCAGCACGGGTCGTGATCACGGGGCGGGCGCGAGGTCGACCATGCCCCATGATAGCGATAACCAGTCGTGGTTGATCTCGTAGAGATTGCAACCGCCCACGCACGGCGCGCGGTGCCCGGCGCGATCCACAGGATGCTCAGCCACGCCGTGAGGGCGATCAGGCCGGCCAGGAGAACGGAGCTGACCAGATGGCCCACGGTCGGGCCGAGGCGCGGAGAGAGCACGGTCTCGCGCGCGGCGCCGTTCAGGATGGCGAGCCCGACGAGGAGGACCCAGACGAGGAGCGCTCGACGCCACATCGGTCCGCTCCAGGGGGCGCCCGCCGCGTTCGCCCTATGCCCAGAGGTACCGGAGGTTGAGGGCCAGGTACACGAGGTAGAGCACCACCAGCAGCGAGCCCATTCGCCGGCCGAGCTCTTTCGCCACGCCGAGCGCCCCTCCGACCAGCAAGACGCAGCCGACGAGGTACGGCGCGTGCAGCCGCACGACTAGCGGGTCGGCGACGAGGGGCTGGACGAGCGCGACGAGACCCAGGTTCACGCCGAGCAGGATGACCACGGTGCCCACGACATTGCCCCAGGCGAGCTCGGGATGCCCCCGCCGGGCGGCCGCCACCATCCGCGCCGCCTCCTCCAGGGTCTCGCCCATGCCCACGACGACCATCCCGAGGAAGGTTTCCGAGAGCTTGACGGTGCTCATCAGGGTGGTGACCCCGCGCACGATGCCCTCCGCCCCGACGAGCAGCGCCGCGACGCCCGCCGCGAGGAGGCCGATCGCCTTCACCCGGGAGGACGCCGGGCCCTCGGTCTCAACGTGGCCGTCTCGCTCGGCCTGCAGGAACACGGGCGAGGCTCGATAAAGCCAGATCAGAAGTCCGACTGCGAGCCCCAGCAGGCCGGCGCCCTCCACGCGACTCACATCGCCATCCCAGATGGACAGCGCGAAGGCCGCGGCGCTGGCGAGCATGGCCCTGCTCGCGGCGCGGGGGATCCGGATCGCCATCGGTACGAGGAGCAGGCTGACACCGAGCGCCGCCGTGAGCAGGAAGATGGCGGAGCCGATGACGGTCCCCAAGGCGATCTGCGGCAAGCGCTCGAGGGTCGCGATGACCCCCGTGGTGAGGTTCTCCGGCTCGAGTCCGGAGACGACGAGACCCACTGCGAACGGACTCACCGCCATGACCGCCGCCGTACGGAGGGCGCCATCGGTGAACCACTCCGCCCCCCACACGATCAGTGCGATCCCGCCGGCGAGGAGCACCAGCCCGAGGAGCATTCGAGGATTCTCCCGTGTCGCGGATCTCTCGTCACCTGTAACTATGTGATCTCGCCAAGCGAACCGACGGGTGAGATCATTCCCGACAACGCGCCGGCCGCCCAGAGCGGGGGCCGGCCGCGACTTCACCGGCAGCTGGTGCCTCTCGGCCGCCCCCAGCCCCTTCGGCGCCGATTCTCTATACAGCTGCGGATCGGAGCCGGATACGTATCGCTGGACCCCCTCCATCCCGACCAGCGGTGCCTACGCCGTCGCCGTCCGCTGGACCCAGCACCCCAACGGGACCGTCGTGTGGACGCAGGCGGTGCGACACATCGCCGTGATCAGAGCGCCTGCCACGTGTCTCACCGACCTACAGGAATTGCCGATCAGGGCTAGGATCTCATAATCGGCGTGCTCCGCCGGCGCAATTGCAATCGCGCTCGACTCGGGCAAGGTCATCGCGAATCCCGTCGTATGATGCCGTACCAGTCGAGAAGACGTAGAATGGTCATTCACCCAAGCGTTCCGCGACGACTGCCAAGGAGCACCGATGAAGATCACCCGACTCGAAATCCACATCCTTCGCGCGCCGGACGAAAGCCGCCCGTATTGGGTGAGCAACTTCATCGTGCCGCGTGCGAACGAGATCCTCGTGCGCATGCACACCGACGAAGGCATCGAGGGCATCGGCATGGCGACCAGCTATACGCCCATCGAAGCGGCGATCAAAGCCTTCAAGACGGGGATTGGCGAGCTCGTGATCGGTGAGGATCCCCTTGCTCCGGAGCGGCTCTATCAGCGCCTCTTCGCCCTGAGCTCGCAGCGGATCGCGAGCGAGCGCGGCTGGTCGCGGGAAGCGATCGTGCGCATTTCCGCCGCAATCGACATCGCGGCATGGGACATCGTCGGCAAGTTCGCCAAGCTCCCCTTGTACCGACTGTTCGGCGGCTATCGCACTGAAGTGCCGTGTTATGTGACGTGCGCCTATTACCGCGACGGCAAGGACACGGCCGAGCTGCGCGACGAGATCCAGATGCTCAAGGCGCAGGGCCACACGGGCTTCAAGGGCAAGGTCGGCGGTCTGGCGCTCGGCGCCGATATCGAACGCATGGCGCTGGTGCGCGAAATCATCGGCGCAGACAAGGAGCTCATGATCGACGTCAATCGCGGCTGGGATCTCGACACGGCCATCGAAGCCGCACGGCTGCTCGAGCCGCTCAAGCCGCGCTGGCTGGAGGAGCCGGTGCGCTGGGCCGATGACCGCCGCGAATTGAAGCTGCTCGCGATGCGCACGCGCATCCCGCTCTCCGCGGGCGAGAGCGAGCTCACGAGCTATGGCTGCCGCGCCCTCCTCGAAGAGCAGGCGATTCGCATCCTGCAGTTCGACTGCACCATGATGGGCGGATTCACCGAAGGGCGCAAACTCGCCGCCTTGTGTGAAATGAACCATGTCGAAGTGGCTCCGCATCACGACTGCTTCATCCACGCCCACATCGTCGCCGCGTCGCCGGCCGGATGCATCGTCGAATCGTTCACCGATCCGGAGCGCGATCCGCTGCAAGCGGAGCTGTTCGAAGATCCACCGCGGATTGCCGGCGGCACACTGACGCTGAAGGAAGCGCCGGGGCTGGGTCTGACGCTCTCCGAGCGGGCGCTGAAGAAGTTCGGCGAGCGGATCCTCTAGCGCTGCTTACAAGGACAAAAATGCCGTGAAGATCGCGCTGATTGCATTGATCGTTCCGCTGTGTCTCGCCCCGAGCGCCACTGCGCAGCAGCGTTTCATCCCGCAGCCGCCAACGATCACGGTGAATGGCGAAGCAACGATCGCCGCCGAACCGGACCAGGCGCAGATCGACATCGGCGTCACCACACAGGCGCGCACCGCACCGGAAGCGTCCAAGGACAACGCCGAGCGCAGCGCCCGCGTGCTCGCCGAGGTGAAGCGGGTTCTGGGCAAAGGCGACGAAGCCAGAACCAGCGGCTATGCGCTCGACCCGCAGTATCGCTATCCGCAGGGCGGCAAACCGGAGATCGTTGGCTATAGCGCGAACAACATCGTGCGGATCAAAATGGCCAAGGTCGACGACGTCGGCAAACTGATCGATGCGGCAATGGCAGCGGGTGCGAACAACATCAGCCGCCTGGTCTTCACATTGAAGGACGAGGAGGCGATCCGTCTCGAGGCGCTGCGCCAGGCATCGGCCAAGGCGCGAACCAAAGCCGAAGCGATCGCCGCATCGCTCGGGCTGAGGATCTTGCGTATCAGCGCGGTCAGCGAGGGCGAGCGATCGTTCCAGCCGATTCTGCGGCAAGCGCCAATGGCGCGGGCTGAAGCCGCAGCCGCGCCGACGCCTATCGAACCCGGGACGGTCGAAGTGCGCTCGACGGTGACGCTCACGATCGAGGTAGAAGGCCGCTAGCGGCACATTCGGGTTTCGCAGGCCCGGCGATGTCTTCCGCATGACGAAAAGGCTAGCCGCAGCCTGATAATGCCGGTGCCGCAGTACACCGCTGCGGTTGATCGATCGACAGTCGAATCTGGGCTGACGGCGGGATCGGGGAGGGAGCGGGAAACAGGCTTTGCACCGCCTAGCTGAGATTACCGATCCAGCAGGCCATAGGGCCATGATGCCCTAACATAGTCTACTAGCGATGCGGTGGGTGCTCGCCGCGCGGTTCCGCCTGGTGCTGGTGGCCTTGGGCTTACTGCTGGCGTTGGACGTGGGCCGTTCGCTGTGGGCCCGCCTGGGATACGCGCGGCCGATCGAGAGGTGGCAGCCGGAGGCGAGCGTCTATGCCGACCTGACGTGGCCGCCCGGGGCCGACCTCCCGGCCGACGCTCCACTCGGGCAGCGCGTCTACGCCCAGCGATGCGCCGTCTGCCACGGTCCCGACGGGCGCGGGAACGGCCCCGCCGCCCCCTCGCTCATTCCCCGGCCGGTGGACTTCACGCGCGGCCAGTTCAAGTACAAGTCGACCCCCGGAGACCGGCCGCCCACCGACGAGGATCTCGTCCGCGTGGTGACCGACGGGCTTCAGGCCAGCGCCATGCCGTACTTCGGCGATCTGCTCACGCCGGTCGAGATCCACGCGGTGGTGAGCTACGTCAAGGGACTGTCCCCCGTGTTCTCCGGGCCCGCGCCTGCCGCGATCCCCGTCCCGCCGCGCGTCCCGCCGGATGCGACGAGCCTCGCCCGGGGCCGGGTTCTCTATGGCGCGGTCGGATGCGAGAGCTGCCATGGACCGGACGGACGGCGCCGGGAGCGGCAGCAGGATGCCCGGGGCTACCCGGTCATCACCCGGGACCTGACCGCCCCCTGGGCGTTCGCCGGCGGCAGCGAGCCGGCCGACGTCTGGCGCCGGCTCACCACGCTCTCGTCGCTCAGCCCCATGCCGTCGTTCGCCGACGTCACCACCCCGGCGGAACGCTGGGATCTCGTCAACTATGTCCTTTCGGTCGCCCGCCGCCCGCCGTGGGAACCGGTTGGTCGTCTCGAGGGACCAGGCCAGCACCCGGATCTCCAGACCCGCGGCGAGTACCTCGTGCACGCCCAGATGTGCGGCCTCTGTCACACGATGATCAACCGCAGCGGGATCTACCGTGGGGACGAGGCCTACCTGGCCGGCGGCATGCGCGTGGAGGCCTACCCCCACGGGGTTTTCGTCAGCCGGAACCTCACCGCCGACCCGGAGACCGGCCTCGGACGGTGGACCGAGGCCAGCATCGTCGCGGCTCTCCGTACCGGCCGCGCCCCCGATCGGGTCCTGAACCTCTGGGGCATGCCCTGGATGTACCTGCATCGGCTCACGGACGACGACGCGCGGGCCGTCGCCCGGTACCTGAAGACCCTCCCCCCCGTGCGCAACCACGTCCCCCCGGCGCTCCGATTCGGCCTGGTCGAGACGATCGCCTCGAAGCTCATGCGCCCGCTGCCGGCGGCGCCCCCGACCGTGCTCACCTATGCCGAGGGCAACTTCGGCAGCACGGCCGCGCCGGTCTGGCGGCATCGCCCTCAGCAGGCGCTCGTCGCCGCCCAGTGGATCGTCGGCGCCGCCGGCGTCGTCGCCTTCGTCCTCGCCGGCCCGGCCGGGCGCCGGTGGCCGCGTAGCGGGCGGGGGTGGCTCATCGCCGCGCTGACCCTGGTGGGCCTCGTCGCGGTCGCCGGAGTCGGATGGGCGCTCTACGGGCTGCCCGCGCTCCGCGTGATCCCACCGGAGCAGATCGCCCACGCGGTGACAGGAAGGATCCCGCGCCCGGCGCCAACCGGGTCGGACTCCCCCGAACGCACCGCGCTGGCCACGCGCGGCCAGTACCTCTACACCATCGCGTCGTGCGCCCTCTGCCATGGCAACGATGGCGCCGGCGGCGCCAAGATCAGCTGGGTGGCCTTCGGCACGCTCTGGTCCCGCAACATCACGCCCGATCGGGAGACGGGGATCGGGACCTGGAGTCCTCGTGAGATCGCGCGCGCCATCCGCAGTGGCGTGACGCCGGACGGCCGCGCTCTCCACTGGCAGGGCATGATCTGGGACCACGCGTCGAACTGGGACGAAGAGGACGTGCGCGCCCTCACCGCCTATCTGCGCGCAATGCCCGCCATCCGGCGGGCGATCCCGCCAGCGAGCCCACCCGCGCCAGACGACTGCCCGACCTACACGTTCTGGGTGGCCAGCAGCACCGCTCGGGGGTGTCGATAGCCGTGCCCGTCGCGTCGACCCGCTCGCCGAGCCAGACCGTCACCAACGCCGCACCCAGGGTCTCGGACCACTGAGGAGCGAAGATGCCGGACGTGCGCGCCGTGCTCAAGCCGTCGGTGTGGGTGTTCTACGCGGTGTTCGTGCTGGAGATCCTGTTCATGATCAGCCCGGCGGCCCTGTACTTCTACGGCGTCTACGGTCCGGTGCTGAACTTCCTCCACCGGTGGACGGCCACAGCATGGCTCACCCAGTTCTTCCTCCCCCACTTCTCCGAGACCCGGAGCGCCATGCTGAACGTGCTCCACTGGCTTGCCGGCCCGCTGATGCTCGCCGGCATCGTCGTCTTCTTCGCGGGCGCCGTCCCCGTCTACTGGACGAAGCTCCGCGGCGGGGGCGCGGTCACGACCGGGGTCTACGCATGGATCCGTCATCCCCAGTACGTGGGAGTCGCCCTCCTGGGGCTGGGGACCCTGCTCCTCTGGCCGCGTTTCCTGGTGCTGGTCAGCTACGTCACCATGCTGTTCCTGTACGCACAGCTGGCCCGATGGGAGGAGGCGCGGTGTGTCGCGCGGTTCGGCGAGAGCTACCGGACCTATCAATCGAGGACCGGCATGTTCCTGCCCCGTGGATGGCTCCCTCGGGCACCGCGGATCCTCCCGCCATCCGGGCCCCGGAGGTCCGCCGCGGCCTTCGCGATCTTCCTGCTCGTGGTCGCGGCCAGTGTCCTGCTCGGGTTCGGCGTGCGCCGGTATGCGCTCTCGCAGATGACCGCCTTCTACACCCCGGCTGCGGCCGTCCTCTCGCCGGCGTTGCTGACCGAGGAGGAACTCCGCACGGCGTATCGGACGGCGGCCAGCGACGCCAGGGTGGAGACGGCGCTTCGCCGCGCCGCGCCAGGCGCGCTGATCAGCTACGTCGTTCCGCTCGAGTGGCACCTGCCGGATCTCCCCCTCGAGCGCGACCCGTCGCCTGGGCCACATCGCCAGCCCACCGGGTTCGATCGGCGCCACTACAAGGTCCTCTTCACACGCGCCCGCACGCACTTCCCGCACGCAGCGGGCCGGGAGATCGTCCTGCGCGCGCATGGGCGAGACCCGATCGTGGTCGCCCGTGTCGACATCTCGGCCCCGGCGGTGACCGCGGTCGAGACCCCGCCCGCGCACGTCCGCTGGGGGGACATCCCGACCCCGATGTTCTGATAGCTTCGTATGGGAAGGCGGACGATCCCGCCCGGGAGGAGCTCATGTCCATTCTCGCCAAGGCCACCAGGACGACCTTGATCCCGTGCCTGCGCTATCGCGATGCGCCGGCAGCCATCGACTGGCTGGTCAAGGTCTTCGGATTCGAGAAGCAGCTCGTTGTTCCCGGTCCCGATGGCACGATCGCTCACGCTCAGCTGAGTTTCGGTAGTGGGATGATCATGCTGGGGTCGGTCGTCGACGGCGACTATGGCCGCCTCATCAAGCAGCCCGACGAGATCGGCGGCTTCGAGACCCAGAGCCCCTACGTGATCGTGACCGACGCCGACGCGGTCTACGCGCGGGCCCGGGCCGCCGGCGCCACGATCGCGATGGACATCAAGGACGAGGACTACGGCGGGCGCGGCTTCAGCTGCCGTGACCTGGAAGGCCATCTCTGGAACGTGGGCACCTACGACCCGTGGGCCCTGCCCGGGTCCTGAGCGCGCCCCCTGCCTCGCCGCCCCCCCGATCTGCGCCGAGGGAGTGCTGGACGGCGGAGGCCTGCCTGGTCACGAGGCCGTGGAGCGGACGGCCAGCCGGCCGACGGCCGGCCCCGGGCAGGACCATCCGTCGGGCGCCTCCCGGGCCCTCCAAGGGTACGCACGAGATCGCGCGAGCGCTGCCCGACGCGTTCGTCCCGAACAGTGTCGGCACCACGCTTCTGATCTGACGATGGACCCCAGGCGGCGTGACGACGGCGCGGGCGTTCAGGCCAGGGCTTCCCTGAGCGCCGCCGCCGCTCGCTCCGCCCCCATCGCCTCCGCGTAGTCGATCGCGCGGCGGCCGTCGGCGTCGGCGCGGTCGGGTCTGGCGCCCCGGGGCGAGGAGCGCCGGGTCTGACCGTTTCGTGGCGCGCTCCGCACATCCGCGGAATCCCGAGGCGAGCGCCACGTACACTGAGCATGAGGACCACGCGCACAGGAGGGCCAGCGATGGGCAAGGACGAGCAGCAGGAGGCGAAGATCGAGGCACGGCTCCGGCAGTGGGCTGCGGAGCTGGAGAACCTCAAGGCCAAGGCGGACAGGGCCGCGGCGGAGGTCCGCAAGGAGTACTACGAGCAGATCGACGAGCTGCGTCAGGACATAGAGGCAACGCTCAGGACGTGGAGCAAGACCTCCGAGGCCTCAGAGGGGAAGGCGGAGGGTGCCGAGGCCGCCGCGAAGACCCTCGTCGAGCGACTCCACGCGGCGATCCAGGCCCAGCTTCGAGATCTCCGGCCCCTCATCGAGGACCTCCGGGGCCGGGCGGAGCAGGCCGAGAAGGAAGCCAAGCGCCTCGCCAAGGAGTGGCGTGCCAAGCGCGAGCCCGCGAAGGCCGCGCTCGGCGATCTGAGGGCAGGCGTGGAGAAGGCGTGGGCCGAGCTCAGGACCGCGCTGGAGAGCGCGATCACGAAGTTCCGGGAGTCTCCCGGTCCTGGGAATCAGAACCGGTAGCCGATCGCCATCGAGACGATGTGCGCCGTGTAGTCCTTGAGGTCGTTCCCCAGGTAGATCGAGGTCAACCCTGGCACGAAGGGGTTGAGCCCGTCCGTTCGGAAGTCTGCCTGGTCGAACACCTCGAACATGTAGCCGAGGGTGAACGTCCACGCCTTCAGGAAGCGGTAGCGGAACGCCGTGTCGAGGTGGAAGAGGCTGTCCTTGAAAGATGGAAACGGCTTGGCGGTCGCGTTCGCCTGCTGCGAAGGTGAGCCGCTCGTCGGGGGGATGGGGTTCCGGGTGTTGATCTCACCGACGGCGTCCTCGTAGGCGATGTTCAGGATCCACTCCAGCCGGTTCGGGATCAGCGTCGCTCTGGCCCCCACGTAGAGCGTGTGGATGGTGTCCACGTTGTCGGAGACCCAGTCGTAGTCCACGAAGTCCAGCGTCCGCGCCCCGGACACCTCGCGGCTCCGCGAGCGCTGCTGCTGGTCGATCTTCTCGTACACGTAGCCGGCGGACAGGGACAGCCAGGCCAGCGGCGACCACGTGAGGTCGAGGCCCGCCGACCAGGCGTCGGCCTCCTGGAGCCCGAGGGCGGAGTCGATGTAGTCGTCGTGCCGGTAGCTGAAGGCCGGCGAGATCGTCACGACCTCGCTGGGCGTGAACTGGAGCAGCAGGTCGACCCGCTGGCGGTCCCGATCGGCCTCGTCGAACTTGCGCAGGAGAGGGGACTGACCCTGCGATTCCGCCGAGGGATCCTCCTCCACCACGCTGTGCTGCAAATGCGCGAACGTGTTGTACTCGTCGACCCGGCGGAACGACGGGCGGTAGGTCAGCCGGGCCAGCAGCCACTCGATCGGCGTCCAGTCGAGCGCGGCCTTCGCAAAGTACTCGTCGGTCGTGTTCGCCTCGCGGTGCTCGTTCCGGTCCCAGCGCTCCCAGCCCCCGCCGATCGTGAGCGCCACCGGCGGCCCGAAGCGCCACCGGGCGTCGAGGTCGGCGTTCTGCCGCGTGTACTCCCAGCGTCCCGCTATCCGGGGCTCGGTCACCAGCGTCCGATCGTCGACGACGTGACCGGGGAACTCCAGATCGTCGGTCATGTCGTCGACGTCGAAGAGCCGGTACCGTGCCGTCAGCGTGAGCGGAGGGAGCGGACGGCTCGTGGCGTCCAGGTTGAACAGGAACGTCCCGACGACCCCGTCCAGGTTGGACGCGGGCAACGCCAGGGTGGCGGACCGGATGGCCGGGTTGATGGTGTGCGGGAGGAACGGTTCGTCCTGGAGCCTCAGACTGTAGGAGGCGTTGGCGCTCACGCGGGTCCGCATCGGGAGGAGGACGGAGCCTGCCACTGACACGGTGTTGGCCATGTTGGACGGAGGCTGCGACAGCTGACCACGCTGCGGCCCGGACGCGTCCCCGCCGCATGCCGAGAGCCGGAAGCACGGGTTGTCCGCCACCACCGCGGTCTCGCCGTTGTGGAACACCGACAGCGTGTACCCGGCCTGGAGCTGCCACCCGCTACCCGACCACGTCCCGCGGATCCGGAAGTCGTGGACGTCCTGGTCGATCGGCTGCAAGACCTCGTAGAAGTTGCCGCCGGGGCTGCCGAACGCCATCCCGATCGGGCGTTCGCCGTGCTTGTGGATCCAGGTGTATTCGAGCTGGAGATCCCAGTCCGGGCTCGGGGCCAGCGTGAAGCCGAAGCGGGCGGTGTCCCAGCGCGTGCTGATCTCGTCGAGGGTAGGGGCCGCGTTGTAGGCGGCGAGCGAGGGACGCGGCGTCGGGAGCGTGAACACGCCCTCCGACGGCTCGGTCGCGAGCAGCCGCGCGGTGGTCGAGAACACGTGCGGGGTCTGGTCCCAGTCGAACTCGAACCGCCAGAGGCCAGTCCGGCCCGCGGACAGGAAGAACTCCTGGTCGTCCTGCCCGATCTTCACGCCGCCGAGCTCGATCCGGTAGCGCTCGTTGGGCTCGAAGAGCCCGAGGCGGAAGGCGCCGAAGGGCTGCTCGTCGAGGTCCCGGTACTCCTCGAGCTTGGCCATCTCCTCCGGGTCGGGCTTGTCGATGTAGAACCGCCCGCCCAGCTCCACCTCGCCCTCGACATTCCACCCGTAGAGCGAGGTCTGCGCCCCGGCTGCGGTCGCCCCTCCCAGGACCAGCACCGCCGCGAGAGCCGTTCGCGCCGTTCCCGCCCCCGACATGGGCGCCTCCTATCGCGTAAAGGCGAAGCCAGACGGGTGGTTGGAACCGTGAATGTTCACGTGACACATGCTGCAGGATCGGCCGAGGACGAACTTGAGCGACGGGGTGTCCGTCCCGTACGGTCGCGTCGGATGCCGCGTCTCGACGTGGCACTGCTGGCAGAGGCGCGGCTTGGCGACCTTCAGCATGTTCTCGTGGTTGGAGCCGTGCGGGTCGTGGCAGTTCGTGCAGCTCTCGGTGACCGGCGCGTGCTCCCACAGGAACGGCCCGCGCTTCTCCGCATGACACCGGTAGCAGGTGTCGTTGGGCGAGTTCTCCTTGAGGAGCTTGGTGGCGACCGAGCCGTGGGGGTTGTGGCAGGACGTGCACGTCATCTTGCCTTCGCGAAGGGGCATGTGCGAGACGCGCATCTGCTGGGCCCGCTTCTCGATGTGGCACTGGCCGCACGTCTCCATCTCGGTCTCCCGGGCGAGCTGGGATTGCGCCGTGATGTTCTCCATCACCTTGTGGCAGTTCGTGCAGGCGACGTCGCGCACCTCGTGGGCGCTTCCCGGCCAGAGGAGGTGCGGCCCGCGCTGGTGACACTGGACACAGACGCCATTCCGCGTCTCCAGCGGCGTCGGATCGTTCTTCCGGAACGTGATCATGCCGCCGACGCCCTTCCCGCCGCCGGCCTCGACGTGCGCCTTGCCCGGCCCGTGGCAGTTCTCGCAGGCGGCCCGCTCGAGGTCGTTCCGGGGGTGGTGGAGGAAGAGACGGCCCATCCTCGTGGAAGCGAACTTGGTGAAGGCCTCCGCGTGGCACCCCTGGCAGGTCTCGGCTCCCACGTATCCGTCCGTGCCCGGTTGCGGCAGCGCGACCGGGCGGGGCGGCGGTGTCGTCTGAGCCATTCGACAGGACGTGGCGGCGACTGAGGTCGCGAGGACCAGGAGACCAAGGGTCAGGAGGACCCCGACGGGAGCACCACCTCGTCGACTCATGCGCGGGCCTCCCCAACGACGAGGAAACGACTAGTGTCGCGCGCCCCTAATTAGCGTGCAGGCCTCAACCTGTCAATAGTGAAATTGCACTACCGACGCCCGCGGCGGGGGGACGCCGCTGGGAGGGCAGATCGCTACAGGACCCCCCGGTGGCGCAGCTCCGCCACGACGGAGATGAGGAGCAGCAGCATCCCGGCAAAGAGCAGGGGCTGGCCGATGAACATGAAGGCGGTCCAGGTGTACGGCGTCTCCCGCACCAGCAGGGCCAACGAGAGGAGCAGTCCCACGGCCGTGCAGAGCATCGCGACCCGGAGCTGGGTCATCGGCTCGCCGCCTTGGTCGCCGCGTGCGCGGGCGCATGACAGTAAAGACAGCTGACGTTGCCGGCCAAGAGCTCGGGGACGGCCTCCTTCGGGTGCCCGGCGGAGTTGAGAAACTTCTGCGAGCCCGCGTGGCAGTAGAGGCAGCGCGTATTGGAGTACGGACTGGCGATCTTGAGCGGCAACGTGTACGTGCCCGTGGTGTAGCGCCAGACGTGACCCAGCCCGGCGAAACTTCGCCATGACGGTTCCCGCCATGCCGTAGTCGCTGTGGCAGGTGTAGCAGTGGTCTTCCTGGATGTAGCGGTTCTTGTAGTGGACCGCCGCCAGGCTCTCGCCCTGGACATTGCGGAGATCCTGGATGTAGGGATTCATCACGTGGCACGCGTTGCAGGCCGCGACGGGCCGCGGGACCTTCGCCGGAAACGTCGGAAAGTCCGAACCGAGGAGCGGGAACAGGAGGGTCAGTGGGGCGCCGGCGCCCCACCATCGGGCAGGGTCAGTTCGTCCGGGGCGCCGTCCCGCCGATCCGCGGCAGCGAGCCGAGGAACGCGGCCATGTCGGCCAGCTCCTGGCCGGTCAGGATGGGCCACGGCACCTCGCGTCGCTCCTTCTCGAGATAGCGCGGGTGGTTCCACAGCGAGGCCACCAGGGCCGGGGCGGACCGCGCGGCCCGGTACGTGCCCAGGTCGGCGGCCGTCCGGCCGCCCTGGCCGCGTGCCGCGTGGCAGCCGAGACAGCCCTTGTCCTGGAGCACCTGCAGGCCACGGGCGGGGCTGACCTCCTGGTCGAAGTAGTGCGCGACGTAGAGGTAGGCCACGATGTCGGCCATCTCCCCCGCCTTCAGGCGCGGGACCTGGATGCCGCGCTCCTGCATGCGCGCCCACATCTTCGGCCCGTGGTTCCACATGCGCGCGGCAAACTCGGTGAGGCTCACGTGCTGCTGCTTTCCCAGCTCGGGGCCGATCCGCCCGCCTTTGCCCCCGACCGCGTGGCACTCCGCGCACTGCTTGGCCTTGAAGAGCTTCTCGCCGCGCTCGGGCACGCCGGGCGCGACGAAGGCGGCCTCGCCACCTCCCTCCTTCGCGGCGGCGGCGATGAACGCGACGAGGTCGGCGAGCTCCTTGCCCGTGAAGGTCGGCCGCGGGACGCCACGCACCTCGACCGCCTCGGCCATTTCCGGGCCGTGGTTCCAGAGCGCGGCCGCGACCAGGACCGGCGAGTTCGCGTGCTTGAGGAAATCCAGGCTCGGGCCCCGGCGGCCGCCCTTGCCGCCGAGCTCGTGGCACTGGACGCACCCCTTCGCCGTGAAGGCTTGCTCGCCGGCCTTCGCGTCGCCGGGCTGGTCGTGGTACTGAAGGGTGAACAGGAAGGCGATCAGGCTCGTCACCTCGTCGGGAGACAGGGTCGGCTTCGGGATCGCCACCCCGCGGAGGTGGTTGGACATCGCCGCGCCGAGGTCGAAGAAGGTCTTCCGCTCGATCCGGGCGAGCTCGGGTCCCGCCGTGGGGCCCGCCCCGCGGATCGCGTGGCAGAGTCCGCATCCCTTCTCGGTGAACACGCGTCCGCCGGCGAGGTTGGCCCACGTCGGCGCGAAGGGGTGTGGCGGCCGCTCCTGGCCTCGGGCGGGGACGGCGATCGTGAGCAGCAGGGCGATCAGGAGACAGGTGACGGAGGAGGCGGACACTCGCGGTTCGCTCATCGCGGCGTCCTCTTCAGGGAAGGCGTCATCGGAGTTCTCACGGTCGCTGGCGCCGATGATATCACCGAACTCGCCACGGGCGCTGAGGTCACCAGCGTCCCGTCGGTCGCGACGATCCCATTGTCGCCTTCGATGGGTGCGGGCGCGTGCAGGAAGCGTGCAGAGCGTGCGTGGCGGTAGCTCACGGCGTTGGTCGGCGTCGAGCGCGATGCTGGGTGTCCAGAACCGCGAGGATGGCTTCGCGAGTCCCACAGTGCCGCGTCCTCCATCCGCGTGCCCCAGCGCCGGGGCGCGCCCCGAGGTGGTGCGCCGGCGCCTCACCTGGGGTCCTCGTGTCTCACCCTGAGCCGAGCCTCGGCCCCAACCGGGCTGCGTCCAGCGCGGCATTCAGCAGGTTTCCCCGGCGTGCTCCCGGGTCCGCCTGGCGGACTCGGGCACCCGCCTTGCACCGACACTGAGTGGCCATGACAGGGATCGATCGGGCCGCCTTTCGGCGTCGATCGGCGAGTCGCGCCGAAAACGGAGGGCCGCAATGCGTGTGAGGGATTGGATGACGGCGTCACCTCTGACCGTTCCGTACCGCGGCTCGCAGCTCTTGGCCCACCCGATGTTCAACCGGGGCAGCGCGTTCAGCCGGGAGGAGCGCGACGCGTTCGGGCTGGAGGGCCTCTTGCCCTGGGCGGTCAGCACGATGGAGCAGCAGGCCCTGCGCGTCTACGAGAACATCATCCGCAAGACGGACGCGCTCGAGCAACACATCGGACTGGTCGCGCTCCACGATCGCAACGAGCACCTCTTCTATCGCGTCGTGTGCGAGCACCTGGAGGAGTTCCTCCCGATCATCTACACGCCGACGGTGGGCCAGGCGTGCCAGGAGTTCAGCCACATCTTCCGTCAGGCGCGGGGGTTGTGGATCACGCCGGCGCACCAGGGCCGCATCGAGGAGGTGCTCGGGAACTGGCCATTCGACGACGTGCGCCTCATCGTGGTGACGGACAACGAGCGGATCCTCGGCCTCGGCGACCAGGGAGCCGGCGGCATGGGGATCCCGATCGGCAAGCTGGTCCTCTACACGGCGGCGGGCGGGATCCACCCCAGCCGGACGCTCCCGATCAGCCTCGACGTCGGGACCGACAACCCGGCGCTCCTGGCTGACGACCTGTACCTCGGCTGGCGACAGCCCCGGCTGCGGGGGGCGGCGTACGACGCGGTCGTGGACGAGTTCGTCACCGCCGTCGGCCGGCGGTTCCCGAGCGCGTTCCTGCAGTGGGAGGACTTCAAGAAGCAGAATGCCTTCAACCTCCTGGATCGGTACCGCCAGGTTCTCCCCTCGTTCAACGACGACATCCAGGGCACGGGGGCCTGTGTGCTGGCCGGGCTCCTCGCCGCGGCGCGGATCACCGGCACCCCGCTCGGGCAGCAGCGCGTCGTCATCCTGGGCGCCGGTGCCGCGGGCATCGGCATCGCCCGACAGCTCCGGGACGCGCTGGAGCGAGGGGGAGTGCAGGGGGATGACCTCGTCCGCGCGGTGGCGCTGGTGGACGTCGCCGGGCTCCTCGCCTGGAACGGCCAGCGCATCGAGGACTATCAGGCCACCTTCGCCTGGCCAGGGCCGCTCGCCGCGGCGTCTGGCCTGGCGGGCCGGCATGACCTGGAGACCGTCATCCGGGCGCTGCGGCCGACCGTCCTGGTCGGCGCGTGCGGCCAGGCGGGCGCGTTCACGCCGGCGGCGGTCCGGGCGATGGCCGAGAGCGCGACACGCCCGGTCATCATGCCGCTCTCGAACCCGACCAGCCAGTGTGAAGCCACGCCGGCCGATCTTATGGCCTGGACCGACGGGCGCGCCCTGGTGGCGACCGGCAGTCCGTTCGCTCCCGTCACCATCGACGGTCGGACGGTGCGGATCGGCCAGGGGAACAATGCCTTCATCTTTCCGGGTATGGGTCTCGGCGTGCTCGTGGGGGAGGCGCGCGCAGTGAGCGACGGCATGTGTCGGGCGGCCGCCGAGTGTCTCGCCGACCAGGTGTCGCGCGAGGACCTGGACGCCGGTGTGCTCTTCCCGCCCATCAGGGATCTGCGCCAGGTGGCCGCGCGCGTCGCTGCGGCGGTGGTCCGGGAGGCGCGCGATGCCGGACTCGGCCGCGCGATCCCCGACGATGTCGTGCCGGACGTCGTCGCGGCTGCCCAGTGGGAGCCGCGTTACCCGAAGCTTGCTCCCGCGTAGGGTCGCATCGGCGGATCGTCCTTCCGGAACTTCCCGCGCGGCTCGTCTCCAGCATCTCCACCTGGAGCCAACGGGTGACAGTCACTGCCGAGCGTGACAGTCACTGCCAAGGGTGACAGTCGCCGCCGAGGTGACAGTCACTGATAAAGGCCGACTGACCTGGGGCGCCTCTGCCCCAGGTGGGACTGGAATGTCGCAGTGCGTCACGGCACCGCGGGCGACCGCTCGCAGACCGCTCCGCCAAGTCCGCGGCAATGCACGTGATTCCCCACGTTCCACGCCGTGGCACCACGGTTGCTCACTCGTCGCGTGGAGACGTCGCAATGCTTCGAAAGACGCTCGACACGGCCAGGCTGGACCGACACGCGCCACCGCCATGCGGCCTGGATCTCGGCGTGCTGCTGCGGGACACGGCGGCCGGCGTGTGCGCCGTCGACGCCGAGGGCCGGGTCGTGCTCTGGAACCGGTCCGCGGAGCACATCGTGGGCTACACGGCTCGCGAGGTCGTGGGCCGACCCTGCTGCCAGATCTTCGCGGGAGGCGATGGCGCCGGCGCGCCGCTCTGCTACAACGGCTGTCACGTCGAGACGGCGGGTGACCGCTCGGCCTCGAGCCGACACTTCGCGCTGATGACCCGGACGAAGGCCGGCGCGCCGGTCCGGCTCGCCGTGGACGCCCTCCTCGTCCCCGACGCGCATGGCGAGTGCTCGGCAGTCGTCCACCTCTTCCGGGATGACGACGTGACCCGGGAGGTCCGCCGCGTGCCCGCCGACGGAAGCGCGGCCCTTGAAGCCGCGCTGACGCCGCGGGAGAGGGAGGTCTTTCGGCTCGTCGCCACGGGCGCCAATACGCGGGCCATCGCCACCGAGCTCCGGGTCAGCCCGGCGACGGTGAGGAACCACGTGCAGAGCCTCTTGGGCAAGCTCGGCGTGCACAGCCGGCTGGAAGCGGTCGCCTAGCGCCCTCCGGCACCGGGCGTTCGCAGAGGCCCCCGGGAAGGGATGAGGCGTTTGCACTATTGCACCCGACCGAGGGCCGAGCGGATAACTCTTGCACTCGCCGAGGGGGCGCCACGGCGTGGATAGCGTGACCACGGCCTTCCAGGCTCAGGCCGCCCGGGTTGGAGCGGCGGTTCGGGGGGTCCCCGCCGCCGACGCGCCAGCGTGCGCGGCGGAGCTCCTTCGCCAGCAGGGCTGCCGGACGGTCGCAGTGGCCGCCGTCCTGCCGGATCGGGCGGCGTTCCTGGACGCCCTGACGACCGCCGGCCTCTCCGAAGTGCCGCTCACGACCCTCTCGCCCACGCGCCGGGCGGACGCCGGCATCTCCATCGCACCTCGGCGTGGCCGTGACGGGCTCGGTACTGCTCCACTCCACCGCCGAGGACCGGCGGGTCGAGCTCTGCGTGGACGTGCACCTGGTGCTGCTCGACCCGACGGCACTGGTGCCGACCCTCGACACGGCGTTTCGGACCCTGGGCGCGATCAGCGCTCGCCCGCCGGCCTACGCGACGTTAGTGAGCGGCCCCAGCCGCAGCGCCGACATCGAGCGCCAGATCACCATCGGGGTCCACGGCCCGCGGGCGCTCCACGTGTTCTTGCGAGAACCCGGCCCGTGAGCGGGCCGATCGCGCCGTTCGCCGAGCGCTACCGGAAGGCGCTGACGGACGGTCAGCTCGGCCGCAACCTCCTGAACTTCCAGCGCGCCTACGGCGCCGCCCGGCGCGCCGCGTTCGAGCACTGGCACGCGCAGGCCCCGCTCGGGATCCCGGCCGCGTCGTTCGCCGGCCAGCGAGAGCTGCTGACCCGGGCCAAGAGCCAGGCGGTCCGTGACCACGTCAAGGAGCTGGCTCGCTTCCGGACGGCGGCCGAGGCCGCCGGTGCGACCGTGTACGAGTCGACGTCGGCCCGGGACGCCGTGCGCTACGTCGTCGAGCTGTGCCAGCGGCGCGGCGCCCGGCTCGTCGCCAAGGGCAAGTCGATGGTGTCGGAGGAGCTGTTCCTGAACCAGGCGCTCGAGGCCGCCGGCGTCACGGCCATCGAGACCGATCTCGGCGAGTGGATCGTCCAGCTCGCGCACGAGACCCCGTCCCACATGGTCATGCCCGCCATCCACAAGAGCCGCCAGCAGGTCGGGGAGCTGTTCGAGGCGCACGTCGGCCGGCCGGTCTCGCGGGAGGACATCGCCGAGATGGCCGGGGTCGCGCGCCAGGAGCTGCGGCGGGTGTTCGCCGACGGCCGAGGTCGGCATCACCGGCGCCAACGCGCTGATCGCCGAGACGGGCACCGTCATGCTGGTCACGAACGAGGGCAACGGCCGGCTGGTCACCTCGTCCTTGCCCCGGATCCACGTCGTCCTCGCCGGCTGCGAGAAGCTGGTCCCGACCTGGGCCGACGCCACGGCGCAGCTCCGGCTGCTCGCGCGGTCCGGCACCGGCGCAGGACATCACCATCTACACGACCTTCATCACGCGGGCCGGACCGCCCGGGCCACGAGCTGCACATCGTGATCGTCGACAACGGCCGCTCCGAGATGGCCGCGGATCCGGACTTCGAGGCGGCGCTCCGCTGCATCCGCTGCGCGGCATGCGCGGACGTCTGCCCGCCCTACCAGGTCGTCGGCGGTCACGCCTTCGGATTACGTCTACTCCGGCGCCATCGGGCTCGTCAACACGCCGTTCCACCACGGCCTCGAGGCCGCCGCCGGTCCCGCAGTCGCTGTGCGTCTCGTGCAATGCCTGCGCCACCGTCTGCCCCGTCGTCGATCCCGCTGCCGCGCCACATCCTCGACGTGCGCCACCGGGTCGCGGAGCGGCTGGGGCTCCCGCTCGCGAAAGCGGGCGGCCCTCGCGGTCTGGGCGCGCCCGCGCGCTCTTCGACCGGCTTGGCCATGGCGGCTCGGCCGCGCGCTGCAGCGTCCCGTTCGTCCGCGGGCGGCAGTTGCGGCTCCCGCTCCCGAAGGCGTGGCGGTGGCGCACGGCGCCCGCGCTGGCGCGGCGGCCGGCGCGCGCCACGCCTGCTCGGCCGCGAGCTGGCGCCGGCCGCCCGGGGGCCCCTGGCCCAGAGCGGCGCCCGCGGGCTGACCGTGGCGTACTTCGTCCAGTGCCTGACCGACCGGTTCGCGCCCGAGCAGGCGGCCGCCGCGGTCCGGGTCCTGCGCGCCTGCGGGGCCAGGGTCGTCGTCCCGGAGGGCCAGCACTGCTGTGGCCTCCCGGCGCTCGACGCGGGCGATCGGGCATCGGCGCGGGCCATGGCGCGCCAGACGATCGCCGTGCTCGAGGCCGCGGGCGCCGACTGGATCGTGACCGCCGCCGCGAGCTGCGCGGTCGCCCTCGTGCACGACTACGGCGAGCTCTTCCGGGACGACGCCGCCTGGCGCCGGCGGGCCGAGGCGCTGGCGGCCCGGACGCTCGACCTGGTCTCGTTCCTGGAGCAGGTCGCCAAGCCGCCGGCTGGCGCGCTGGCGCGGCCGGTCAGCGGAGATCGCCACACCTACCACAGCTTCTGCCACAGCACGAACGTGCTCGGGATCGCCGCCTCCGCGCCGCGCCTGCTGCGCGAGGTCTGCGGGCTCGAGGTCACCGATCTGCCCGAGGGCGAGGTGTGCTGCGGGTTCGGCGGCTCCACCTCGCTGGACCACCCCGAAGTGGCGCGCGCGATCGTCACGCGGAAGCTCGACAACGTCGCGCAGACGGGGGCGACGGTGCTGGTCACCGACAACCCGGGCTGCCTGCTTCACCTCAGGGGCGCCGCCGACGCGCAGGGCCTGCGCCTCCGGGTGGCCCACGTGGCCGAGATCCTGGCGGAGGGGCTCAGACACGACGGGTGACCGGCCGACGAACGTGATTCGTCCGCCTGTCAGGAGGGGACGTCAATGGCGACGCTCGTAGCCGACCAAGGGAAAAGGGTGTCCGCGGCTACTCGCTCCAGATCGGCTGTCGACAGATCCCCCGAGCGGCGGCGCAGCCCTGCACGATCGGCTAGGTCCAGGCGCTACTTTCGCGTGAGCCACGAATCCCGCATCCGCTCACCTTCCGGGCCGGCGGGATCAGCCTGTCGCGTCAGGCCATCACGGGCGGATCCCTGACGTGGGCCGGTCACTGGCTGAAGCACCTGCTCGAATACGTGACACGACCCGATGGCGCGCCTGACTGGCCGCGGAGATGATGGTGAAGGATCCCCTGGTCCAGCGCCGGTTCGAGCCCTGGGCCCAGGGGCTCCACTGGATCGCGCCGCCGCTCCTGGGCGCGATGGTGACGGGGATCGCGTGGTGAAGGGCGCGTCGCCCGCCGGGACGGTCCTGGCGGCAACCGTGCAGGGGTTTCCACATCAGATGGCCGAGGCGCGAGGGAGATGACCGATGACGAACGGTGAGCGCGAGGTGGTGGTTCTAAGCGGCGTGCGAACGGCGATCGGCAGGTATGGCGGGAGCCTGAAGGATCACCCGCCCACGGAGCTGGCGGCCGCGGTCGTGCGCGAGGCGGTCAAGCGGGCGGCGGTCGAGCCGGGCGAGGTCGGGCACGTCGTGTTCGGCAACGTCATCCACACGGATGTCCACGACATGTACCTGTCCCGGGTGGCCGCGATCAAGGCGGGCCTCCCGATCGAGACCCCGGCGTTCACGCTGAATCGGCTCTGTGGCACGGGCCTTCAGGCCATCGTCTCGGCCGCGCAGATCGTGAAGCTGGGCGACGCGGACGTCGTGGTGGCCGGGGGCGCCGAGAGCATGAGCCGGGGCCAGTACTGGGTCCCGGGACTCCGCTGGGGCCAGCGCATGAACGACGGCCCCGTCGTCGACGCCACGGTGGGCGCGCTCACCGACCCGTTCGACGACTGCCACATGGGGGTGACCGCCGAGAACATCGCCGCCAAGTGGCAGGTCAGTCGCGAGGATCAGGACACGCTCGCGGTGGAGAGCCATCGGCGGGCCGCGAAGGCGATCGCCGCGGGCGTCTTCACCGAGCAGATCCTGCCCATCGAGGTGAAGGGCAAGACCGGCCCGGCGCTCTTCGCGGTCGACGAGCACGTGCGCCCGGACGCGAGCGTCGCGGGCCTGGCGAAGCTCAAGCCGGTCTTCGACCGGAACGGCACGGTGACGGCGGGCAACGCCGCCGGCATCAACGACGCGGCGGCCGCGGTGGTCCTGATGGAGCGCCAGGCCGCGGAACGGCGCGGCTTGCGGCCCCTGGCCCGGCTCGTGGCCTACGCCCATGCCGGCGTCGAGCCACGGTTCATGGGCATCGGCCCGGTGCCGGCGGTACGCGCCGTGCTCGACCGGGCGCGGCTCGGCGTGGGGGACCTGGACGTGATCGAGGTGAACGAGGCGTTCGCCGCCCAGGCGCTGGCGGTGGTGCGCGATCTCGGCCTGCCGGCCGACCGGACGAACCCGAACGGCAGCGGGATCTCGCTGGGCCATCCGATCGGGGCCACCGGCTGCATCCTGACGGTCAAGGCGCTCCACGAGCTCGGGCGGATCGGTGGCCGCTACGCGCTCGTCACGATGTGCATCGGCGGGGGTCAGGGCATCGCGGCCGTCTACGAGCGGCTGTGAGACAGGAAGGGCAAGGCGATGACTGAGAGGGTGACGCTGATCACGGGCGGCATGGGCGGGCTGGGCGAGACCATCAGCACCAAGATGGTGCAGGCCGGGTACCGGGTCGTGGTGACGTGTTCTCCCGCCAACCGGACCGCGGAGGAGTGGTTGGCCCGGATGGCCGGGAACGGCTTCGACTTCCACGCATACCCGGTGGACGTGGCCGACTTCGACTCCTGCCAGCGGTGCGTGGAGCGGGTGACCGAGGAGATCGCGCCGGTGGACATCCTCGTCAACAACGCCGGCATCACGCGGGACATGACGTTCCGGAAGATGACCAAGGCCGACTGGGACGCCGTCCTCCGGACGAATCTCGACTCGGTCTTCAACATGACGAAGCAGGTGTGCGACGGGATGGTGACGCGCGGGTGGGGCCGCATCATCAACGTGGCATCCGTCAACGGCTCGAAGGGCGCGTTCGGCCAGACCAACTACTCGGCCGCCAAGGCCGGGATGCACGGCTTCACGAAGTCGCTGGCGCTCGAGGTGGGGAAGAAGGGCGTGACGGTCAACACCATCTCTCCCGGCTACATCGGCACGAAGATGGTGACGGCCATCCCGAAGGAGATTCTCGAGGAGAAGATCCTGCCGCAGATCCCGGTGGGGCGCCTGGGGCTCCCCGAGGAGGTCGCCGGCCTGATCATCTACCTGTGCTCGGACGAGGCGGCGTTCGTGAACGGCGCCAATATCGCCATCAACGGCGGCCAGCACATGCAGTAGGCCGGGCAGAGTCGAGACGCGAGCCCTTGCCCATGGTTGCCGGTGCCACACTGGGGCCTCACTGCCCCACGGACGTCGGTCGCGCCTTCCTCCGGCCCCGAACCGCCGAGTGGTCAGCTACAACCTGGGGCCGGACGGTTACCTGGAGCACATCCGCCAAGCCAAGGCCGCCGTCGACATCCCCGTCATCGGGAGCCTCAACGGCGTCTCCACGGGCGGCTGGATCACCTACGCGCAGAAGATCCAGGAGGCCGGCGCGGACGCGCTCGAGCTGAACATCTACTACATCCCGACCGATCCGGAGATGGCCGGGAGCCAGGTCGAGCAGCGATACGTGGAGCTCGCGCGCCACGTCAAGGCGGCCGTGAGCATTCCGGTCGCCGTCAAGCTCGGGCATGCCTTCAGCGCGATGGCCAACGTGGCGCGGCAGCTGGATCAGGCCGGGGTCGGCGCGCTCGTGCTGTTCAACCGCTTCTATCAGCCGGACTTCGACCTGGAGTCCCTGGAGGTCGTGCCCAACCTCACGCTGAGCAGCCCCTGGGAGCTGCTGCTGCGGCTTCACTGGGTGGCGATCCTGTACGGACACGTTCGCGCCGACCTGGCGGTGACCGGCGGCGTGCACACGGCTCAGGACGTGCTCAAGGCCATGATGGCGGGCGCGCGGGTCGCGATGATGACGTCGGCGCTGCTGAAGCACGGGATCGACGTCCTGCGGGTCGTGCGCGCGAACCTCACCGCCTGGATGGAGGCGCACGAGTACGCGTCCATCCGGCAGATGCAGGGCAGCATGAGCTACCGCTCGGTGGCCGATCCGGCGGCCTTCGAGCGGGCGAACTACATGCGGGTGCTGAGCTCGTATGTCCTGCGGCGCTGACGCGCCGGCGGTTCCTTCGCCGGCTCCTCCTTCGCGGGCCGTTCGCCCGCTCGCCCGCACCCGCGTCGGGCGGACTCGGCGTGGATGTCGTGGCAGTCACGTGGCACACTGTTCCGGCCAGTGAGTCCCAGCGAACGATCCACGGTGCGGGACTGGATGACCCGGCGCCCGGTCACGGTGCCGGAGGAGTGCCCCATCCAGCGCGCGATCGGCCAGATGCGCGTCGCCGAAATCCGCCACCTGGTCGTCGTCGAGGGCGACCGGGTCACCGGCATCGTCTCGAACCGCGACCTCCGGCGGCTCCTCGAAGACCCCGCGCGGCCGCCAAGCCTCGCCGACCCGATCCGCCGCATCATGACCGAGGATCCTGTCACCGTCGCCCCCGAGACGCCGGTGACGGAGGCGGCGCGGCTGCTCCTCGATCGGAAGATCGGGGCCCTGCCGGTCCGCGACGGCGACGAGGTTATCGGGATCTTCACGACGTCCGACGCGCTGGAGGCGCTGCTGGCCCTCGTCGACCCCGCGGGGCTCTGACCGTCGACCCGGTCCAGCCGTTTCTCGCCGCGGGAGCCCTGGCGCGCGCCGGCCGATGCGGAGCGTCCGCTAGCTCCGATCCGGCTGACGCGGCGCGGCCGCCTCACCTGGGGCCCACCGCCTGTGCTCAGCGTCCGCTAGCTCCGATCCAACTGGCGCGGCGCTGCCGCCTCAACTCGGGCCGCCACCGCCGGTGCCACGTCCGCCAGCTCCGATCCGGCTGTGGCGCGGCCGCCTCACCTGGGGCCCCACCGCCTGTGCTCAGCGTCCGCTAGCTCCGATCCGGGTGGCGCCCCGCGCCCGCCTCAACTCTGGCCGCCACCGCCGGTGCCGCGGCCGCCAGCTCCGATCCGGCTGTGGCGTCACCGCCTCACCTGGGGCCGCCGTGCCCCAAGCGGTGCCGGGCTCCGACGCGGATTCTCTTGTCCGACGCCCATTCCGAGCACGCTCCCGGTGGCAGCGTGCTTGCTTCGATTGACGAGGGAGCATCCGCATGACGGGAGGTGGGGTGCTACTCGGGCGCCGTCGCTCGCGCCCGCGGAAGTGGGGTCACTGACCGGATCTGCATGTGAGGTCACCGAGAACGGAGGGAGGTGACGCGCGATGAGACGATTCGTGATGGTGGGGGTCGCCGGACTAGTGGTAGCCCTCGTCGCGGGCGTGGCCGTCGCCCAGACGACGCCGGGACCGCCGAGCCCAACGGCCAGCGGCATGGGCTCCGGGATGACGGGACCCATGATGGGCGCTGGCGGCTGCCCGGGGATGGCGGGGGGGCATGCCACCCAGGCCGCCTTCACCGAGGAGAAGGCGAAGGAGGCCGCCCAGGGGTACGCCGACAAGTACCTGAAGGGGTTCACGGTCGACAAGGTGCTCCCGTTCACCGGGATGCACGGCACGATGTATTCGGTCGAGATGAAGGGGCCGAACGAAGAAGTGCGGACCTTCCACGTGAACCCGATGGGTAACGTGATGCCGTTCGGTGGCCCGGTCCGCCGGGCAGGCTGAGCCCGTCCCACCCGATGCCGACCCCCGGGAGATCCTCCCGGGGGTCGTGCCGTGTCTGGCGGGGGTCACGAACAGGAGGGGCCCCCGCATCGCCAACCTGATCCGCTCCACCGCCGACACCGCTCCACCGGCGCTCCCCGCGGTGGGATCACGCGTCTTAGCTTGGCTAGCGTAGCGCGGTGACTGCCTTCATGAGCCGGAGAGCACGTCCTCGACCCAGGGACACGTGGCGCCGGCGGTCGGGAGCCGACTGGAGCGGCGAGGGCCACGACGTGACGGGCTCATCTCCACAGAGATCGACTCGAGGATTGGGCCGTCGGACGAGGTCAGCCGTCGTTCGAATCCCGTTGAGCCACCACCTGAAATGATCCACATTTCGGCCACTTCCCCGCATTTGGCCTGGCCGCCCCCCGATGGCCCCATTGCTGTGCGCGGAAGCGCAATCGTAACAATTGCGCCGTTGTAATCCGACCGGCCACGCTCTAGCGTAGTTCAAGCGTCAGGAGTTGTCGGAGGCGCTCGGCTCTGTGGCTCGGAGATCCGCCTCGCCGTGGGCCGACCCCGAAACGCCCGGACGGAGGAGGCACGCGACATGCACAGGAAAGCTCTGGCTCCCGTCCTGCTCCACCCTTGCCCTGGTCTTCGGTCCGAGCCCCGCCCGAGCCGAGACGATCGTCGGGCTCACGACCAGTAACCAGATCTTCTTCTTCGACAGCGCGACCCCCGGCTCCATAGGGCCCCTCGTGACGGTTACGGGGCTCCTGCCCGGCACGTCCCTGGTCGGCATCGACTTTCGACCCGCCGTGCCCGGTCAGCTCACGGGGGTCGGGCAGACCGGCGCCTCGGGGGCAGTCTACCGGATCGATCCCCTGACCGGCGTCGCGACCCAGGTGAACACCATCGCCACGCTGACGGGAACGCAGTTCGGGGTGGACTTCAACCCCGTCCCGGACGCCCTGCGCATCGTGAGCGACGCCAACCAGAATCTCCGGATCACCGTGGGCGGCGCCGGGGTCGTCAATGTGGACGGCACCCTGAATCCAGGGGATCCCAACGTCGTGGGGGCGGCTTACTCGAACAACGTGCCCGGAGGCGTCAACGGGCAGACGACCCTCTACGACATCGACTCCACGGCGAACCAGCTCTTCACGCAGGGTGGAGTCAACTTCCCGCCCGGCACGCCCCCCGTCTCCCCGAACACGGGGACCCTGTTCCCCGTCGGCCCTCTGGGCGTCGACACCAATGACCTCGTCGGGTTCGACATCTCGAGATTCACCGGGACGGCGTTCGCGTCGTTGACGACCCCGCTGGGCGTCGGGCTATACACGATCGATTTGACTGACCGGCGCCGCCACCTTCATCGGCGCGATCGACGGCAGCACCCTCCAGCTCCGGGACATCACCATCGCGAACGTGCCGGCGCCCGCGACCCTGGTCCTCTTCGGGACAGGGGCGGCTGGCCTGTTCGCCGTGGCCCGCAGGCGGCGAAGCTCGGCGCACGATGCCTGACCCGCTGCACCCTGACGGCCCCGGCCGGCTCTCTCGGGCCGGGGCGGTCAGCGGTGCTCGCCCGCACCGGCTTCGGTAAGGTCTAGAAAAGGCCTCGCTCCCGAACCCGCGCCCCGCCACGGCAGGGACCCCCGGCCGCCACCGGAGCGCGCCAAGCGGCCGCACCGACGGGTCCAGCGCCGATTGGGCCCCGCCGCTGCGCGCGCCTCACGGGGGCTTCGCCAGGGCGCTTGCCAGGTTTCCGTCTCGGCCGTCCCGTGCCCGCGGGGGCAACTCACCCGCTCGATGACGAGCTGTCCCGACGAAGCGAGGAGACCGATGAAGCTGACGGCGCTCGCCTCCGACACGCCTAGGCGGAGCCCGAGCTCCCGGGCCGACAGTGGGCCATGCTCCTTGAGGACGGTCCTGACCTGCGCCTCAATGTCGTCCAGCCAGTGGTCAATCATGGCCTCCTCCTCGAGCACGCGAGTGCGTCAAGGGTCTGCTCGAACCGGCCTCGCCTGCCGTGCAGTGCACTCCGAATGCCAGGCTGGCGTCTCTCAGCAACGCTGGGGTTTTCGCCGGCTGACGGCTCGCCCGATGGGTCGCCGATGCCTCACCGGGGAGTGATTGCCTCGCTGGTCGTCCCGCCCGCGAAATGCAATGATCGCTCTCGGTCGGGCTAACCTTGCGCCATACCGGCCAAATACTCCCAATAGCTGGAAATGGACCAAGCTGGGGCGAATGGCAGCGCCCTTGCTGCACTGCCAGGTGGGAGCCGCACGATGCCTGGAGGCACCGCGCTCACTGACCGGATCCTGGTCCCCCTGGACGGATCGACGCTCTCGGAGTCGATCCTCCCGCTGATCGGGGGCGGCGAACACGTGTGGGGAACCGAGGTGCTATTGGTCCGGACGCTCGGGCCGGAATCCGCGCCGCGGTCGACCGAGGAAAATGAGATCGTGGCGTACCTCGCCACCCAGGCCCGCGCGCTCGAGCAGGCGGGTCTACGGGTCCGCTGCGAGGTGTGGTACGGCGATCCGAGCCAGACCATCGTCAACGCCGCGATGCGCGGGAGGGTGAACCTCATCGCCATGACGACCCACGGGCGTCGCGGCCTCGATCGGCTCCAGTTCGGGAGCGTCGCCGAGAGCGTCGTCCGCAAGGCGCCCGTGCCCGTCCTGCTGGTCCGGGGCCACGTGCGCTGGCCGACCGACCGGCCTCCGCGGATCCTGGTCCCGCTCGACGGTTCCGAGCGATCGGCGACGATCCTCCCGGTCGTCGCTGGACTCGCACGGCCGCTCCACCCCGTCATCGAACTGCTTCACGTCCTCGAGCCCGTCGCGCCGGAGCCCTACCTGGACCGCGCCCTGTCGCTGCCCGGCGAGAGCGCGGGCTCTGCCGAGGCGAGAGACTATCTCCAGCGCGCCGCCGCGCCGTTGACCGCGCAAGCGCTCAAGGTCGAGTGCGCCGTGCTGGAAGGTCCCGCGGTGGCGATGATCACGTCCCATGCCGCGGACTCCGGGGCCGACCTGGTCGCCATGAGTACCCACGGCCGCAGCGGCGTCACCCGGCTCCTGGTGGGCAGCGTGGCCGAGGAGGTGCTCCGGAGCGCGGACGTCCCGATTCTGCTGTGGAGAATGCCCGTCGCCGCGGCCACCCCGTGACGACGACCGAGCGCCGAGGAGGTGCCGGATGATTCGCGACACGCTCACCGTCGTCGACAACCGCACGGGGAAGACGTACGAGCTCCCCCTCGAGCACGGCGCGCTGCAGGCCACCGACCTCCGGCAGATCCGCACCGGGCCGGACGACTCCGGCGTGCTCTCGTACGATCCGGCCTTCATGAACACCGCGTCCTGCAAGAGCCGAATCACGTTCATCGACGGCGACCGGGGCGTCCTCGAGTACCGGGGCTACCCGATCGAGCAGCTGGCCGAGCAGTCGACGTTCCTGGAGACCGCCTATCTCCTGCTGTATGGCGAGCTGCCGACCAAGGGAGAGCTCGACGCGTGGGTCTGGCAGATCACGCACCACACGTGGATTCACGAGAGCCTGAAGAAGTTCCTGGATGGCTTTCACTACGATGCCCATCCCATGGCGATGCTGACTTCGGCGGTCGCTGCCCTCTCGACCTTCTACCCTGACGCCCGGAATCAGACCGACGTCGAAGCCCGGCAGCTCCAGATCGTCCGACTCATCGCGAAGGTGCCGACGCTGGCAGCCTTCGCCTACCGCCACAGCCTCGGTCGCCCATACGTCTATCCCGACAATGACCTCGGCTACGCGGCGAACTTCCTCAGCATGATGTTCAAGACGACCGAGCTCAAGTACGCGCCGGACCCGGCGCTCGCCCGCGCGATCGACGTGCTGTTCATCCTCCATGCCGACCACGAGCAGAACTGCTCCACGAATGCGGTCCGCAGCGTCGGCTCCTCCAGGGTCGACCCGTACTGTGCCGTGGCGGCGGGGGTCGCCGCCCTCTACGGGCCACTCCACGGTGGCGCGAACGAGGCGGTGCTCCGCATGCTGCAGGAGATCGGGTCGCTGGCCAACGTGCCGGCGTTCGTCAAGCGCGTGAAAGCGGGCGAAGGCCGGCTGATGGGCTTCGGCCACCGCGTCTACAAGAACTACGACCCGCGCGCCCGCATCATCAAGCAGCTGGCCGACCAGGTCTTCGCGGTCACGAAGCCGAACCCGCTGCTCTCGATCGCCCTCGAGCTAGAGCGGATCGCGCTCGCCGACGACTACTTCGTCACGCGGAAGCTCTACCCCAACGTCGACTTCTACTCGGGGCTCGTCTACCAGGCCATGGGCCTGCCGGTCGACATGTTCCCCGTGCTCTTCGCCATACCACGGACCGCCGGGTGGCTGGCCCAGTGGCTGGAGATGATCACCGATCCGGAGCAGAAGATCGCGCGCCCCCGGCAGATCTATCTCGGCGCCAAGCGGCGCGATTACGTGCCGATGAACGGTCGCGTCTGAGGCGAACCCCGCGGACCACCGGGCGCGGCGGCGGGGCCGGTGGGCGGGAGTGGGACCGCGCGCGGGCGGCTCGACGCCGCGCCCGGGGTCTGGCTCCTCTCAGCCCCGATCCTCGCGGTCCTCGTCGTCGCGGACCACCGAGGTTCGCGCTGGTGTCCACGCTGGGAGGCGGCACGGCAGCGCACGCGCCGATATTCACCGCGCCAACAGCGCGCCGAGGCGGAAGCGCAGTCCCTGGAGGCCCGCTGGGTTCCGGCGTGCCAGATGCTAGCCAGGCCGAGGTCGCGTCATATTCCCGGCTCGGTCCGCGCCAGGTCTTCCGATCGGCACGATTCCGAACATCGAGGCCGGCGTTCAGGGAGCCGTCAACACCGCCCGCGCCGCGTTCGCGATGATGTCGTGCCCTCTCCTGGTCGGGGTGAAACCCGCCTGGCGGACGGCACCGGCTGGCGACCTCACACCCCGAGGGCCGCCTTGGCCGTGAGGTGCGCGATCAGCGGCTCGATCGACAGGGGTGCGCCGGTGGCCCGCTCGACCACGTCCGCGGTGGAGAAGAGGCTGCCCAGCCGATGGACTCGCTCGCGCAGGAACGCGAGGAGCGGCTCCGTGTCGCCCCTGGCGAGAGTGTCGTCGAGCGCGGGGGTCTCTCCCCGGAGCCGCTGCATGAGCTGCGCGGCGATGGCGTTGCCAATGGTGTAGGTCGGGAAGAACCCGAACATCCCCTCGGCCCAGTGGCTGTCCTGGAGGCAGCCGGCCAGATCGTCGGGCGGGGTGACGCCAAGGAGGCGGCGGTAGGCCTCGCCCCACGCCACCGGCAGCTCGGACGCGACGAGTGCGCCGCTCACGAGCGCCCGCTCGAGGTCAACGCGGACGTGAATGTGCAGGTCGTAGCTCAGCTCGTCGGCGGTGATCCGATCCGGCTCCCGACGGGGATGGTTGACGGCCTGCCACACGTCGTCCGCGCTGATATCCGCGAAGGTAGCGCCGAGGCGCGGGGCCAGACGCGGCCACAGATGCTGCCAGAAGGGTCGGGACCGGCCGAGGTGGTTCTCTACCAGCCGCGCCTGGGATTCGTGGAGGCCGACCGACGGCGCCTCGCCGACCGGTGCGCCGAAGTGCTCGCCGGGCAGGTACTGTTCGTAGAGACCGTGGCCGAGCTCGTGGAGGGTGGCGAACAGGCCGACCGTGAAGGCGTCAGGCCGGAAGCGGGTGGTGAGGCGCACGTCACCAGGGCCGACGCGAATCGTCGACGGATGCACCGCCTCGTCGAGCCGGCCGCAGGCGAAGTCGAAGCCGAGCCACTCGGCGACCTCGCGCGCCACCACGGCCTGCAACCGTACGTCCACCGGACGCGTCAAGAGCCGGGGCGGCGGTCCCTTCCGGCCGATCGCTTGATCAAGGAGCGGCCTGACGGTCGCGTGCAGGCGAGTGAGCATCGGTCCGAGGGACGCCCACGTGAGCCCCGGCTCCCACTCGTCGAGCAGCACGTCGTAGCGGTCCCGGCCGCGAGCGAGGCAATCGGCCTCGGCCTGCTTGAGGGTCACCACCCGGTCCAGCCAGGGCAGGAAGGCGCGCGCGTCGCGGTGCTTGCGGGCGGAGCGCCAGGCTTCATACGACAGCGTGGTGACGCGGGCCAGGTCCTCGACCAGCGAGGCGGGCACGAGCCGGGCCTTCTCGTACTCGTCGCGTAGCTCGCGGAGATTGACGGCGGCGGGGTCGTCCGGCGCCAGGCGAGGCTGGAGCCTCGCCTCGGCCTCCGTGAGGAGATCGCCCAGCCGCGGGTCGGTGGCCTGCAGATGCAGGAGCCGCGCGACCAGGGCCTGCTGCTCGGCGCGGTGCTCGGCGCCACCCGCAGGCATGGACACATCCTCGTCCCACTCGAGGAGGGTCGCGCACGAGCCGAGCAGCGTGTGCTCGCGAGCACGGTGGAGCAGCTCGAGGTAAGCCGCGTCGGCGCTCATCCGGTCAGCTATGGTATCAAAGCGAGGCTCGGTGCTAGGCTGCGTACCGTGCTGACACCGGTCGAGGAGACGGGGCTGGCCGGGGCACGCCTCGCCGCGCGCATCCAGTACGCAATGCACCGGCTCCCCGAGGCCGAGCTGGGCGCCCTGCTCGGGGAGATCGAGCGCCGCGCCCGCGCCGAGCGCCTCGTCTACCTGCGCGACGACACCGAGGACACCGTGCGGGTCCTCGCCACCCCGATCGCCGCCCTGCCTGACCAGCTCGCCTACGTGCGGGCGGTCACGCTCGCCCTGCACGGCGCTCTCAAGCGCCTCCCCGAGCTGTACCTGACCGATCCGGATGTGCGGGCGATCCTGGCCCTGCCGCCCCGGGAGGAGGCGTGGCTCCGCCGCTACTGGACGCCGGCAGTGAGCGAGCAGAACACGGTGGTCGGCCGCCACGACGCGGCCATCGACTTCGGGTCGCCGGGCTGGAAGGACAGCCTCCAGTTCCTGGAGCCGAATCTCGGAGGCATCGGGGGGCTGCACATGCTGCCGACCGCGTCGCGCATCCTGGCCGAAGTGGTCCTGCCGGCCCTGCGGGCTCGCGATCCGCATCTCGAGCTGGAGAGCGCCCAGGACATTCGGGCCCTGCTCATTCAGGACCTCCTCGATCATCTCGAGGCCACCGGGCGGACGGGCCGGACGGTGTGCTTCGTCGAGCCCAAGTACGCCGGCTACGGCCCTGACGAGCAGCGCGAGCTGGCGCGCTACGTCCACGCTCACTTCGGGATCGGCGTCTGCCACGCCGACCCCGCGGAGCTCGTCCTCGAGGGCGACGAGGTGACCTACGAGGGCCAGGTGATCGACCTCATCTACCGCGACTACGCCGTGGAGGATCTGCTCGACCTCGAGGCCGAGGGCGTGGACGTGCGGCCCATGCAGCAGGCGTTCGCCACCAACCGCGTCGTGTCCTCGATCGCCGCCGAGCTGGACCAGAAGAGCTGCTGGCAGGTGCTGGGCGATCCCGTGCTCGCCCGGCGCCACTTCGGCAGCGAGGACCGCGCCTTCTTCCGCCGGCACCTGCCGTGGACGCGCCTCCTGCGCGCCGGGACGACGACGCTCCCCGACGGCTCGCGGGGGGACCTCTCCAAGTACGTCGTCCACGCGCGGGAGGACCTCGTCCTCAAGCCCAACCGCGGGTACGGCGGCACCGGGGTCGCCGTCGGCCTGGCCACCGATGCGGCCGAGTGGAAGGCGCTGGTCGCCGCCGCCCTGGCACCCGGCGATGAACGCTGGGTGGCCCAGCGTCTCGTCCCGCTTCCCGTGTGCCAGTTCCCGGTTTTGGATGCCGACGGGCGGCTCCACGCCGAGCCCTTCTACGTCGTCTTCGGCTTCGCGCCCAGCGCGTACGGGCTCGCCACCCTCGGGCGCGCGTCACAGGCCCGGGTCGTCAACGTCGCGCAGCGGGGTGGCATGTGCGTGCTGGTGGTGGGGCACCCGCCCGGCCGGATAGTGCTCTAATGCCCGACAGGCGTGACGGGGACGACCTCCGGATCGCCCGAGAGCCGAAAGAGGCGTGGGTCCCGGCCGCCCTGCCGTGGGACGTGAGAACCGGGGAGGGACACTAGGCTCAGATCATCGTTCCTCAGCTACGGTGTCGCCGTCATGGCGCGGCCTGCTGACGAAGTGGATCGGCCCGTTCATGGGCAGGGCCTCGTTCTTCGAATCCCTCGGTGTTGCTGATCGCGTAGGCCGCGCCGGAAGCCGTGCCGGTTCAGGTCGACGAGTTCGACCTTCCTGAACGCCCGCTCCTGGTCCGCGCGGCCTTTCGGGCGGCAGCGGAGCGCCCGGCAGCCCCTTTGGTGCGGGCCGCCTTGCTCGCGGCCGCGGAGCGCTCTCGTGGGCCGCGCTTGGCAGCGGCCGAGTGCGCCTGTCGCGATAGCGCTTCGTGCGACGCCGCGCGCTGGCCCTCCCGCCTGAGGGTGGTGAGGACCGCACGGGCCCGCCGGGTCGATGGCGCCCGGCGGGCCGGAGCCCCGTGTCCACGTGCGTAGGCGCGCTTCGCGCTCCGTCGTGTCTTCTCGCTGACTTCTCCCTTTGCGGGGGGCTTCAGATCCACCCCGGCGCGCCGAGCCTTGGACAGGCCGATCGCGATGGCTTGCTTCGTCGAGCGGGCGCCGTGCTTGCCTTCGCGGATGTGGTGGATCTCCTCGCGGATGAACTCGCCGGCCTGGGTCGTCGCGGCTTTGCCTTCACGCTTGTCTTGCCGCGCCTGCCTGATCACGTTCTTCTCCGGCATGATGCTGCTCTCCTTTATGGCGGCATCCCACGCCCTCGCATTCGTAGGGGGTGCAAGGGCAGTGCCGCGGCCGTCCGGGGATCGCAGCACGTCATGATGGAGGGGGGTACTTACCTCAATCAGATCTCTGCACCCAATGGCATGGCCTTGCCGCCAGGGCCTGGCGAGGAGGGCAAGGTGCGCACTTAGAGACGCACCATCCTGGAGCCAGACCCGAGCCGGGATGATCAGCAACTCGACCAGATCGATGCCCATCGCTCGCTTGCGGGGAACTTTTCGCGCACTCCCGGCCGATGGCTGCGAGTCATGAGTAGGCTTCCGACCATCACCGGAGCCGAGCGGGACCCGACAGGGCCAGGATATTGGCGCGCCAGCCCGTGGCAGATTGCCGCGACAGTGGGTCACACGAACGACACGGTGTCCGTTCACCGGGCGGCATTCGGGTTTCGCAGCCTTCTGGCAGCGTTCTCCGGAGAATCGGCAGTGTCTCCGCGCCGGATCCGTGGGCACGCGGCAAAGTTTCGGCTGGATCGCTCCTCTCGCGGCACGTCTACCACGGTAGGAGTCCCTTACTGCTTGTCGGGGCATGGGTTTTGCTCTCCTCGTGACACTGAATGACATCGCCCTCAGGGCCAAGGGTGAACCGTCGAGGAGGTTATCGTGGTGACTGCCAAGCAGCGAAGCGCCGCCCGGCTAATCATCAAGAAGACAGCCACCGCTGCACGGCAAACGTGGACGCTGACCCGCCTCCCGGCAGAGACGCGTAAGGCGCTCGGCAAGGAGCGCGCCAAGGCCGCGCGACGACGCCGCGGTGAGAGCAACGGTAGCGAAGAGAGTCCAAGCCTGGGAGGCCCGCAAGCCTGAGGCGGGCTCCGCTCTGGCCTCTCTCATTGCTGCGCTGGCCCGCGCTGGGACTGGGTCAGGCGCGTGACCCTCGCCCATGCGAGCACCGTATGGCTCGTCGTTGCTGGAGGGGCTAGCCGAAATGCCAGGAAGCGTCCATGTCGCGATTGGGTACGTCGACTGGGATACGATAGATGGCATGGAGCCTGAGTCGCGAAGCCATCTTGCCTTCGGCCGCGGAGCTCGGCTCAGGAGTGCGCCCGATGCCGCGTGATCGCGTCATGACGGGGATCACCGGCCTCGACGCGATCCTCCTGGGCGGCCTCCCTGAAGGCAACATCACGATCCTCACCGGGGGCCCGGGGACTGGCAAGACGACGCTGGGCCTGGAATTCATCTATCGCGGGGCGCACGACTTCGGCGAGCCAGGGTTGATCGTGACGTTCGAGGTCTCCCCAGAGCGGCTCGTGGCCGACGCGGCGACGCTCGGCTGGGATCTCGCCGAGCTCGAGCAGCAGGGGCGAATCCGGATCCTCTCGACGACACGTTCTGTGTTTCGGCAAGAGATCCAGCAGGCGGACAGTCTCTTGCTGAGCGAGGCGGGCGCGATTGGCGCTCGACGACTGTTCGTCGACGGGCTCGCCGGCTTTGCCGTGAACGGGAACGGCGGCGGGCAACCCCGCGAAGTCTTCCAGTTGCTTATCGAGGGCCTCCACCGGGAGAATCTCACGGCGCTCTTCGCGCTTGACGCGCCAGCCGACCGCGCCGGGCTCGGCGACAGCTCGGAAGAGTTCCTCGCCGATACCATCATCCGGCTGCGCCACGAGCGTCTTGACTGGAACACGGTCCGGTCGCTGGAGGTCGTGAAGTCGCGCGGCCACGACTACCTGGCTGGCCGTCACTCCTTTCGGATCGTGAACGGCCATGGTCTCGAGGTGTACCGGCGAGTCCAGATGCCACGCAGTAGCGCTCGCGAGCATGCCGCCCCCAGCGACCTGACGGCACGCGTGCCGACCGGGATCGAGGGCCTGGACGCGCTGCTCAACGGAGGGCTGTTCCGGAGCAGCACGACGGTGATGGTGGGCATTTCAGGAACCGGCAAGAGCCTCATGGGACTTCAGTACCTGGCGGAAGGGGTCCGGCGAGGCGAGCGCGGGCTGATGCTCACGCTGGATGAACCGGTAGCCCAGGTACAGCGGAACGCACGGTCGATCGGCATCGATTTGCAGCCGTCGATGGACCGGGACGTGCTGCGTCTCTGGTACGAGCCCCCGCAGGAGATCGAGCTCGACCGCCATTTCCACCAGCTTGAGCAGGTGGTGGAGACGTTCCAGCCGCAGCGTGTCGTCATCGACAGCCTGTCCAGTTACGCAGCCAGCATGGCGGTGGAGAAGTCGTTTCGTGATTTCTTTCACGCGTTGACGTCCCTCATGCGCGAACGCGCCGTGACGGCGATCTACAACTTCGAGAACCCCGAGCTGCTGGGGTTCTCGTCGATGATGGGCGACGTGCGAGCGAGCTCCCTGGTCGACAACATCATCCTGATGAACTGGGTCGAGCTCGGCGACACGTTTCGTCACGCGTTGACCATCGCGAAGGCCCGAGGAATGCCCACGAACCGGGTGACGCACGAATGTGAGATCATCGACGGCCGGGGCATGGTCGTCCTTCCCCGCGCGGTGCGGCTGGCCATGCCGAGCGTACCGTTCGCCTCGTACTACGGGCTCCTCTCACGCGCGCCCGAGCGCCGCCGGGGAGGGGAGACGCCGCCCGGGGCGGAATAGTCGGTCCGATGCTGCCGCTCGACCGCCTCCTCCAGATGGAGACATGGACGCGCGCGCTCGACAAGTACGGGGCGGCGACCCGCCTGACCACCGTTCTGTATAGCCCCTCCCTGGAGCGGGTCCTCGGTCCCATCCATCCCGCGTCCGTCTTCCAGGCAGCGGCGGGCGCCGACCACCCCCTCTTCGCCGAGTGTGCGCGGCGCTGCCTCGCAGATCCTGAGAGCGTCCTGACCGTCGAGCGGTTCGGACTCGGCGTGATAGGCAACCGCCTCATCGTGGAGGGGGAATGCGTGGGGGCCGCGGTCGCCGGGTATGCGGTCACGGCGTTTCCCGCCGAGACGGCCGTCCGCCGCTTCGCCGTGGAGGGGCGCGTGCCCTTTCCGTCCCTCTGGCGTGCCGTGCGCGAGCAAATGCCGCTCACCGAGGCACGGCTGACCATCTGCAGCGACCTGCTACACGTGCTGACCGAGAGCCTCCTCAACGAGAACGTCCGGATGCGAGCGTATCAGCGGACCGCCGAACACCTCGCCGACACGAGCCGCGCCAAGGACGAGTTCCTGGCCATGCTCTCCCATGAGATCCGGAACCCTCTGGGACCGATCCAGATTGCGATGCAGCTCATCGGGAGTGGGCGCGCTGACGCCGCGACCACGGAGCGGGCGCGGCAGGTCGTGGACCGCCAGGTGAAGCATCTCGTGCGGCTGCTGGACGATCTGCTCGATGTCTCGCGGATCACGCGGGGACGCATCGAGCTCCGCAAGCAATCGATCAATGTCAACACGGCGGTCGCCAACGCGCTGGAGACCACGCGCGCCCTCATCGAGGCAGATGGGCACGCGTTGTCGGTGTCACTACCGGAAGCGCCACTCGTCGTGGATGCCGATCCGGTTCGCCTCGAGCAGATCGTCGTCAATCTTGTCACGAACGCCGCGAAGTACACGCCCACGCGAGGTCGCCTGGCCGTCAGTGTCGCCCGCGAACCGCCGGACGCCGTGATCCGGGTCCGAGACAACGGCGTGGGCATTCCCGCCGATCTGCTGCCCCATGTCTTCGAGCTGTTCAGGCAAGGCGAGCGTTCACTGGCTCGCGGGGCCGGCGGGCTGGGTATCGGCCTGACGATTGTCCACAACCTCGTCACGCTGCATGGCGGCAGCGTCACCGCGCGCAGCGAGGGACCCGGCTCCGGCAGTGAATTCACCGTACGGCTTCCCCTCTCCTCGGCGGCACGCGGGACGGCGCCGGTGCTGGACAGAGAAAGAGACAGAGACCGAGACCGAGACAGAGACAGAGACCGGGACCGACCACCCGGCCACGTCGCGCCACTGCGGATCCTCGTCATCGAGGATGATCGAGACAACCGAGAAGTCCTGCAGAGGTCCCTCGAGCTCGCCGGTCACCGTGTCGACGCGGCCGAGGATGGCGCAAGCGGTATGGAGCGCGCGCGGACGACGCGTCCTGACGTTGCGCTGATCGACATCGGATTGCCTGGCATGGACGGCTACGAGGTGGCCCGGCAGATTCGACGGCATCTCGGGCGCGGGATCCGACTGATTGCGTTGACGGGTTACGGGCAGCCGGAAGACCGGCGCCGCGCCGAACAGGCGGGCTTCGACGCATACCTTGTGAAGCCCGTGTTCGCCGACCAGCTCGTGCGGGTCCTCGCGGGGGAAGGGGCGGCAGCGCCGTTGGAGCCCTGACGTTCGCGCTGTGCGGAGCACTCATGGCCGCAGCGTCCCCCACCAAGTGGCGGGGCGCCGGAAGAGCGGATCACCAGCCCTCCGAACGCTGTGGCCGACTCGGATCACGAGCCGTCCGAACGCTGTGGCCGACCGCTCTCTGAATTGGATCCGGCGGATCGTCGATGGGCGGCGAGCCCCATGGCGCAGCCGATCGAGAACGACGTGGGAATAGCCGAGTTTGGCGTCAGCGGGGCGTCACACCGCGATCGCCCGGGGTCCCTGCCTGAAGGTCACCCCCGGCCGCCCGTGGGATCGCCGGGACGCGCCCTCCGGAGGCACGGGACACTTCGGGACATCATGCGCGCTCGTCATGTCTTCGGCCTCGTGAGCGGAGTCGCCCTGCTCCTCTCGGCCTGCGCGCCCTCGACGGTGCTGCGCCGGACCTTTCCCCCCGCCTTTCCGCACGAAGAATACGCCCGGTCCTTGCGGCAGGCCGGTCTGGACCGGACGGCGCTGGGGCGCGACTGGCTCGCCGCGGCCGCGGGCGCGCTAGAGACAGCCCTGAGCGTCACGCTGCCCTATCGCGAGACGGGCTACTTCCCACCGGACGAAGCCGGCGCCGCGGCCTATCGGTTCGAGGCGCGCCGCGGCCAGCGACTCCGAATCGAAGTGGAGCTGGAAGCCAGCGAGGCGGGCCAGCTCTTCATCGATCTGTTTCGACAAAAACCCGGCTCGGACCCCCCCGAACACGTGACCAGCGCGCCAGCAGGGACGGGCCGGCTCGAGTTCGAGGTGACCCACGATGGGGCATACCTGCTCCGCCTGCAGCCAGAGCTCCTGCGGGGCGGGCGGTATACGCTGACGCAGCACGCCCTCGCCTCGCTGCGCTTTCCGGTTCTCGGGAAGGACAGCCGGGCGGTCGCCAGCGTCTTCGGCGCCGAGCGCGACGGGGGCCGTCGCGAGCACCACGGGGTCGACATCCTCGCGCCGCGGGGCACGCCGGTCCTGTCGGCGGGAGACGGCGTCGTCAGCTCGGTGGCGGTCAGCGACATCGGCGGGAAGGTCGTGTGGGTCTGGGATCCCGCCCGCGACCTCTCACTGTACTACGCGCATCTGGATAGCCAGGGCGTGAGCACGGGCACCCGGGTGCGGGCCGGTGACGCGCTGGGCACGGTCGGAAACACCGGGAACGCTCGGACGACCGTGCCGCACCTTCACTTCGGGATCTATCACCGGCGCGAGGGGCCGATCGACCCGATGCCCTTCGTCCACGAGCCACCGACGACGCCAGCGCCGCAGGTGGCGGACACGAGCCCGCTGGGAACCTGGCGCCGCATCGACGGGTCCTCCGTCCCGCTCCTGACATCGCCCGTGAATCGTGCCGGCGTCATCGTGGAGCTACCGCCTCATACCGTGGTCCGCGTGCAGGGCGCGACGGCGAGCTGGTATCGCGTGCGCCTTCCCGATGACCGCGCAGGGTTCGTGCCTGCCGCGACGACGCGGCCCGTCGACGTGCCGCTCCGGAGCGAGCGCCGCGCGGGTGCCAGCCCGATCCGCGACCGCCCGACCCCGGCGGCGGCGACGCTCGGCTACGTGGAGCCCGACCGCCCGGTGACCGTGCTGGGACGCTTCAACGACTATCTCCTGGTCCGGGCCGCCACCGGCAAGACCGGCTGGCTGGCGAACGACTGAACAATCGCGACGTTCGTTCAACACAGGACTCATCCGAGCGCCCGCCTCGCGTGCGCTGACCGCCGACCGGGTCCCTGGACCAGGGGCGCGTCGACGCGCGCCTGGTCAGCGCGGCCGACGCCGCTGTAGACGGGCATGACCGCCTCCGCGAGCGGGTGCACCGCGCGCGCGGGTCAGGCCGGCCGGGCACGGTGCGCGCGAGCCGGTCCAGGATCGGCGCGATCTGGCGGACGAACGGGGCGATCCCGCGATCGAGCCGTCGGAGCGCGGCGACGAGGCGAGGCTCGGTCGGTTCGGGGACGCGCGCTTCCCTGGCGGAGCGCCCGGGGGGATCGCGAGCAGGCCGTCAGGGATGCAGGCCGTTCGGGTCGCGACCCTAGCCCGCAAAGACTCGACCTATCCTATCTCCTGCTGCTGGAAGAGATGACAGAGCCCCAGGGGTAGGACGCCCGCCCGCGGAGGGCGTGGCGGGCGACTGAATAAGCTTCCTTTCGTCGACCTCACTTGCTCGTCCGGTACCACTCAGAAGCAGCAGAACTTGCCGTCCGCGCGCCAGAACTCGTACATGTTCTCGCCGATCTGGTAGCCATCCCCGCAGGACTCGGGCCTGTCTGGCGGCAGGCGATTCTTCTCACAGTGCTGGTCGCCGACGACACGGTAGGTTCCCAGGTTGTGAATCAGGGTGCCATCCTTGAGCTTCACGGTGCTGACGACATAGCCGTCTGGCCAATAGGTCGAGAAGCCTTCCCAGCCTTCTGTCGGATTGCTGAACTCAGTGGTTCTCACCGCGCTGTAAAACTCCTTGTGATCAGCGGCAGTGCGCTTCTTGCCCGTCGGTTTCTCCGGCGCCTTGTCAGGCATATTGCTCTGTGCGAGCGCCGAGCCCACCAGGGCCAATCCGATCACCAATGCCAGTCCAAGCCTGTCGGCTCCAAAGCCCGGTTCGGCGGGCAGCACCCCGGCTCCGACGCAGCTCCAGGCAGCGCCGCCCGCCACCCAGCCCGGTTCACCATCCGTGGGGACCGCTCCTGGGAAGGCGATGCCTACCGCGCAGCCCGGCACCGGCCAGACGGGGTCGGCACCCGGCATGACTACGGGCTCAACGAAGTCCATGGCCGGCCACGCCAACGCGGAGCAGGTCAAGAGCCTCCAGAAAACCTTGCAGGCGAAGGGGATGGAGCCGGGGCCGATCGACGGAGTCCTCGGTCCCAAGACAAGGGCGGCGCTCCGCAGCTACCAGAAGGATCAGAAGCTGCCGGAGACCGGCCGGCTAGATAACGAGACGCTCGCGAAGCTCGGGATCTCGAAGTAGGCGACGTCCCGCAGCGGGGGCAGCAGAAGGCCGGACTCCTGATCCGGCCTTCCTCACCCTTCATTGCAACCGTGCCGAGTCTGTGGACGCGTGGCGAGTCGGCTGCGCGGTCACCTGTCTGGTACGAGGATAGCATGCGACAGCTGATCGCCACGCTTCGGGTCGGGGTCGCGGCGGGGGTCAATCTCACGGCGCGGGTGTGGAGTGTGACGCTGAAGATCCTTCGGCGCCCCTTTCGCCAGAAGTCTCGCGACCACTCGCAAGAGAAGCAACTCCGTCGTCGCTACGCATTTGGTTCCATCGACCGGGAGACCTTCGAGCGTGGGCTACGGTACTTGAGGCGGGGCCGACCTTGGCGCGGCCCACAAAACTCGGATCCCCCGTGAAGTGTGGCGCTCTGCCTCGCGCTTCGAAAGACCGTCCAGGAATCGGGTGCAGTCTTAGGGGGAACGAGCTCCTGCGGCCGAAGGCAACCGCGCTGCCAGCGCGCCTACCGCCAGCGCCGGCGATCCGGGTCTCACGGTTAGCGGTCGAGGGACGGGGCGCACTGCGGTAATGACGGTGGCCCGGTCACCCGGCTGCCCGCGGCCGTCACCCCAAGCGTCGTCCCGGTGAGCCATGCCCGATGCGGTTGGCGACCTCCCGTTTCGGGACTTGCACTGACCAATCGCGAGCCCCAGAGACTGTTGTAGAGCCCCAGAGACCGTTGGAGATTAAGGCGGCCGCCAACTGTCGCACGCCTCAACGGCGACCCACTCCTGAATCGTCGTCCAGTTGAGCGGTGTCCTTATTGGACTTGGTCCGCTCCAGCTCCCACACGGCGAAGCAGCGGAGGTGGAAGTGGAACCTGTCCAACCAGGGGTTGCCGCCCTCGCGGGCGAACTGCACCTCGTACTCCACTTGGTCGGGCGTGATGGGGTGGGCACAGACGGTACACGGGAGTTCGACGCCCGGACCGCCCCATGTCCGATCGGGGTCGCGTCGAGGCACCTTTCGGCTCTCGAGGACGAGGCGGGCGAGTCGACGGAGCGCAGCTTCAGTGGGCATCGGGCAGGCTCTCCAGACCACGGCCCCGAGTGCGGGAGCGTTGCGACGTACGGGGTGGCGTACCGAAGCCAGATGCCTGGGGGCCGGACGTCCGGAACGTCTACCCGGCAGCCCTCCTGGAAGGCTCTTGCAAGATATTACGATGCCGTCCCCCGCCGCAACGGGCACCCGCACGGCCTCTGGACCGGTGCCGTGCTTGCCACGCTGTCGTCCCAACGACACGGTGTCGTGTGAGCTTGCGAAAGAACCCAAGCGGGCGTGACTCCGAAAAGCCCTCGCTCGGCACGACGGGATTGGCTCGTGATGCGCGACCGACCTGGTGGCTGAGCCTCCTGTTTCCGTGGCACGACAGTTGCGGCGCCACGCGGGAGAGCTGGCGACGGCTTCCGTGGCCCGTCCCCGTCCCGCTCATCGCCCGCGTGGGCAGCCCGCGTGCGCCGACGCTGGCCGATGCCTGCCACGGCTGCCACGACTCATGGAGGGCGCTATGCTGCGAGAGATCTCGACCCTGAAGGGTATGGCCGTGGGCGCGCTCGACGGTGAGATCGGCAGCGTCTACGACGTTTACTTCGATGCCCAGCACTGGACGGTCCGCTACTTCGTCGTCGACACCGGGACGTGGCTGTCCGGGCGGCGGGTCGTCATCTCGCCGCTGTCCCTGAAGAGCCCCGCCGACGTGGCCGGCGATCGGTTGAACGTGGGCCTCACCAAGGCCCAGATCGAGCAGGCGCCGAGCTGGGACACCGCCAAGCCGGTCTCGCGCCAGCACGAGATCGCGTACGCGCGCTACTACGACTACCCGTACTACTGGACGGGTCCAGCCCGCTGGGGCATGGGCTGGGACCCGCTGATCGGTGTCCCGCCGGTCCCCGGTCCGGATCCCGTCGAGGAGGAGATACTCGCGCGGGAGCGAGAGAGCACCGACGTCCACCTCCACAGCGCCCGCGACGTCGTCGGCTACTACGTGCAGGCCGCGGACGACGACGTGGGTCACGTGGAGGACTTCCTCGTCGACGACAGGTCCTGGGCCATCCGCTACATCGTGGTCGACACCCGGAACTGGCTTCCGGGCCGCAGGGTCGTGATCTCGCCACGCTGGATCAAGAGCGTCAGCTGGGACGAGTCGCGCGTGTTGGTCGACCTGCTTCGGAGCCAAGTGGAGACGGCGCCGGAATACGACCCGGACGCGGCGCTGGAGCGCGCCCTGGAATCGCGCCTCCACGAGCACTACCGCCGGCCCACGTACTGGGACGAGGAGGCGCCCCGGCGCTGATTGCGACTGCCGGAGCGGGACGGATGGCGTCCGGCGGCTTGGGTCCATCGCCTCCATCACCACACAAGAAATCACACGAGAAATCCGCGAGGCACACGAGGGAGGGAGCACTATGGGGCTCGATCCGGTCTGCAAGATGGAAGTGAACCCAGCTTCGGCGGAGGCCCAGTCCCAGTACCAAGGGCAAACCTTCTACTTCTGCTCGGCCGAGTGCAAGCGGAAGTTCGACGCCCACCCCGAGCAGTACATCGACGAGACCGACCGGGCGCACGGCAAGGCGCACCGCGCCCAGGAGGCGCCCAACAGATAGCGCCAACCCCGACACTCGCGCGGTTCTGGATCTGGACGCTCGGCAGGCAGGTGAGCTGACGGCGCGCCCGCAGCGTGGGTCCCGCCGCGGCGCCCCCGCATTGGTGTCAACCGGTGTGGGAGCGACCTGCCCTCGTCCCCCGGGTCCACGACGCCACCGCCGGGCGCGACCTGGCCGCCTCACGGAGGCCACGACGGCCACCGCCGGAACCTCCGTCGGGCGCGCTGGGGCCGCGAGCCGCCCGGGAGCCCGGCGGGGCCTTGGCACCGACTGATCCGGCTGTAGGGTCTGTCCCCGAGGGTTGTGGGGGGACCCGACCTCAACGCCCCTGGCGGGCGGCCAGCTACCCGGAGGGGCGCAGATCGACCTGCAGGCGACCTTCCCACACGGCCGCTCCGCTCCGGGAGCACGTCCAGCCGCGCCTCCTCGGCACTGGGGCTCCATGCCCGGCACCAACTTCATCTATGCTCACTTATGCTCACTGAACTAGGTCACCTGGGCCGGCCTGATCTTGGATTCAGAGGACATCATGGGCGGGACCCGGACACGGGAGTGGCCCAACACAAGCCGATGAACGTCCTGGCGCTGAACGCGGGCAGCGGGAGCCTCCGCTGCAAGCTCTTCGCCCTTCGTGGCGCGGAGGGAACTCCGGCCGAGTCGCTGCTCCGGGAGCAGACGTTCGACCGCGTGCAGGGACAGGCCACGGTCGCGGCAGCTCAGCAAGCAGTCGCCGACTGCCTGCCGATGGGCCTCGACGCGATCGGCTGCCGGGTCGTCCACGGAGGCAGCCGATTCGCGGGGCCGGCGCGTGTGACACCGGACGTGCTGGCGGCCATCCGCAACTTGAGCGACCTGGCTCCCCTCCATAACCCGACGGACGTGGCAGTGATCGAGGCGGCGTCGCGGCAGGCCTCCGGCGTCCCGGCCGTGGCCGTCTTCGACACCGTGTTCCACCAGACGCTGCCCGAGGTGGCCTGGCGGTACGCGTTGCCCGCCGACGTCGGGACGGACGTGCGACGGTACGGCTTTCATGGCATCGCCCACCGCCAGGTCACGGAGGAGCTGTTCCGGCTTCTCGCTCGCGATCCGGCCGGCACGCGGGTCGTCTCGTGCCACCTGGGCGGCGGCGCCAGCGTGTGCGCGCTGCGGGACGGCCGAAGCGTGGATACGAGCATGGGTCTGACCCCGCTGGAGGGACTGGTCATGAGCACGCGCTCGGGCGATCTCGATCCGGGCGTCGTGCTGCAGCTCCTTCGCCAGGGTCGCAGCGTCGACGACGTGCAGTCACTGCTCTACCGGCAGAGCGGCCTCCTCGGGCTGTCCGGAACGAGCGGCGACCTCCGTGACCTGGAGCCGGCGGCAGCCGCCGGTGACCGGCGGGCGGGGCTTGCCCTGGACCTCCAGGCCTACCGGGTGCGCAAGTACATCGGAGCGTACGCGGCTGTCCTTGGTGGAATCGATGCGCTGGTCCTGTCGGGCACGCCGGCCGAGAACTGGCCCTCGCTCCGACACCGCGCCCTGCAGGGCCTGGAGTTCCTGGGACTACGGCTCGACGCGGCGCGCAACCGCGCCGCCGGTCCCGAGGGGCCGGCTCCGCTCAGCGCAGACGATGCGCCCGTGCCGGTCTGGCTCGTCCCCGTCGACGAGGAGCGGCAGATCGCCCGCGAGGCGTACGCGCTGCTCCGGGGCGACGGAGGGCCCGGGTGACGGGGGAGGCTTTCCGGCGGTCCTCCGGCGCGCGCGCTTCGATCGCCGGAACTTCGGTCCACGCGCCCGGGTACCCGCGAGGTCCCGGAGCCTTCGTCCTCACGTTTCCCTTGGAGAGTGCCGCCGGTCAGCGGCGGCCCGCCGTCGGCCGGCGTGGATCCTCGGAACCGTGTCGCGAGGCCCACCCCAGTCGCACCGCTTCGATGGCGATCGCCCACTGACCCGGAGCTCGCGGTTCTGTCGTGCGCGCAACTACGCACGACCTCGGGCTGGCGCGGCCAGCCTCGTGCTCTGCTGCAGCCGCTCTGAGCGCCCCTTCGCCTCATCGCTGAGCCGCCGCACGATCTCGGTGGTCTTAAGGATGTCCGCCTCGCTCAACTCGCCGCCCATCGTCGAGGCGATCGCCAGGAACCGCGCGCTCAGCTCGCGGTAGCGCGCGTCACCCTTGCGCGTGAGGCGCACCAGCTTCGATCGCCGATGCCTCGGATTGTCGACGAACTCCACGAGCCCCTCGGCCGCCAGCTCATCCGCCAACCGCTGCATACGCTGCCGGCTGGTCGGCCGCATCTGGGCGATTTTGGGGACGGTGAGGGAGCCAATCAGCGCCAGGCTGCGCATGAATCCGAACGCGCCGCCGCCCCAACTCGTGATGAGCCCTGTTCTCTGACCAACGGCCCGCAAGCGAAAAAAGAACTGCGCCACTTCAAGCATCAGGTCCGCGATCGCCTCACCCTTGGCCGTGCCGATCCGACCTGCCGCCCCTCCGTGTCGCACCGTCGCCACCCCGTGGCCCTCCGTCGTTCCAGATTAACACTCTTGACACCTACATTGTCAATAGCTAGAATGACACCTATGTTGTCGTTTAGGTGTCGATCCTGACCTTCGGCGCATTGCTTGGCAAGTAGGAGGAGCAGACATGGGCCCTGCCGGCCTGCAGGCTGACGACACCTCGGTGGCGTGGGTCATCGCGCGGCCGCCGTTCCTCTATCTCGCGTGCCTGCTCTTGGGGTTTGCCCTGGATCGCGTGCTTCCCTTGCCGCTCCTCTTGCCGGAGGCCGCCCTCGTCCGTTGGCCAGTGGGCGGAGGCCTGATCCTGATCGGCGTCGCGATTGTGGCCGCAGGAGTCCGCAATTTCTCCCGCGCCGCTACGCCAGTGCCCTCCAACCAACCTGTCCGCGCATTGGTCACAACCGGCATACACCGCTGGAGCCGCAATCCGATCTACGTCGGCATGTGTCTCCTCTATGCCGGCATCGGCATGGCTGCGCGCAGCCCGTGGGTCCTCATGCTCGCGTTGCCTCTCGTCGTCATCCTGCGCTACGGCGTGGTTGCGCGCGAAGAGACGTATCTCGAGCGGCGCTTCGGCGACGCCTACCGCAACTACAAGGCGCGTGTCCGCCGCTGGCTGTAGCCGTTGAGCAAGAGCACCGGCCCGGTTGGCCGGTCCTGGGAGCTGGAGGTCGAATTGAGATCGCGCCTAGTGCCGTTCCAACTTGTTCCGACGAAGCGCTGTGGGGCCTGTCGCCGGGTTGCCCCGGACGCAGCTCGGCCACCCACAGCGCCGCGTTCGCCGTATCAGGTTGGAGCGCCACTAGCCGTCGTCGGCATTGTGGCTTTGGCGCTGGCCTCTTGCGCCACGGTCCTTACGCCCCATGGGGCCAACGACGCCGTCCTCATGCTCCGAAACTATGACGCCTGGGCATGGGCCGTGGGCATCGCTCTCATCTGGGCCGATCTGGTGTTACCGGTCCCGCAGACCGTGGTGATCGCGGCTCTCGGCATCATCTACGGCACCGTGCTCGGAGGCCTGTTGGGCAGTGTCGGCCTGATCACCGGTGGCCTTCTCGGCTATGTCCTCATGTTCACGTCTGCACGGCGAATGGTGAAACGCTTCGTCGGCCCCCAGTCACTGAACACGGTGGAGAGCCTGTTCGAACGGACCGGTGCGTGGGCGATCGTCCTCTCCCGAAGCCTTCCCTACAGCATTCCGGAGGCACTGGTTTTCTTGGCCGGCCTTGCGGGCATGCCCCGGCGACAATTCACCCTGGCACTGGCCGTCGGCAGTGCGCCCACCGCGTTTGTGTTTGCGGCGATCGGTGCCGGCTGGGCCGACCAGCCGATCCTGGCCCTCGTGGTGAGCTACGTGCTACCCATCCTCATGCTACCCATCGCGCTCTGTCTCATGCGGCTTCGAGCACTTAGGAAATGGCAACACTGGTGATCGTTCTCCGCACAGTCTCCCTGCTCGCCTTTGCGGGACCCATGTTGCGAGGCGTCAGCGGACGTCGCGGAGAACCCAAGACGCGAGCACGTCAGGGTGGCGGCAGCGGGCCACCGGTCGTGGCGAACCTCGCAGCTTTCGCCGTGTTCTTCCCGTCGCTCATGATTTTTTCGGGCAGCTCCGAGGGTTCCACGGCGCTGCTGCTGGCGTCGTCGGGATCACTTCTGGCGGTCGCGGGCGCCGCTCTCGTCCGGAGATCCCGGACCGAGCTTGGTCCCGCATGGAGCTTCGTGCCCATGGCGGATTACGGCACAGGCCTCGTCACAGGCGGTCCCTATCGCCTCGTGCGCCATCCCATTTACCTCGGCCTCGCACTGCTCGCCATGGGCGAGGCGCTCGCCTTCAACAGCTGGCCTGCCGTCCTGATTGTGCTGTCCGGGATTGTCCCGAGCTTCGTATGGCGCGCCCGTACGGAGGAGGAACTCCTCCGCCGAACGTTCGGCGAGCGCTACGCCCTCTATCGCAAACAAACCAAGATGATCATTCCGCACCTTCTCTAAACCCTGCCCACGACGCGTCGACGATCACTACCTCCCCCTTGGCACCGCGAGGGGTCGTCGCGTGTCGCTGCTCCGAATAAGCCGGGCCCCGACGGATTCGCCCCTGATGCTCCATCGTCGCAAAGAGCGACCCGGCGGGTGTAGCGATGATGGAGACCGCCGACGAGAGGCTAGTCTCGTCGCGGCAACCGCCGCGCCACCAAGCGCAGGCCTAGTCCCAGAATTCCCGAACCAACGAGCACCAATGTGCCGGGCTCGGGAACGATCGCCACACCAACATCATTGAAGATCGCGAGATCGAGGACGGAGATCTTATACTGCCTTCCCAGGTCAAAGCTGACCCCGTTCATGAGGTCCGGAACGAGATCTTCTCCGGGTCGTCCCGGCCCATTGCCGAGATGCACGTAGTTGCCGAAGGTTAGTGGCACATCCCCTTTGTAGAGTGCCGTGGCCGCTGCTCCCGCAAAGAAGAAATTCGTCCCGTCAAAGCGCACATGCCGATCGAAGGTGGAAATGAAACTTCCGTTCGTCTCGCCGGTCGTTGAATTCAGAAATCCGTTGAACGCGTAGATGTGACCGAGCTCATGCAAGAATACGCTGGTCGCATCGATCTTGTCGGTCGGCATGATGCCAGGCCCGAAGAAGAGCTCATCTTTGAGATAGGCCGTCCCGATCGTAATTCGGGCGTCGGGCGCCGCGCCATTGGGATCGACGCCGGTCCTGATCTCACTCGCCGCTCCTAGTTCAAAGACACCCAAGCTTCCCGCGGTGCCGACTAGCTGTGAGGTCGTGCTCGCGCTCTCGGCGGTCGGGATGCCTGGATCGAAACCAACGACCACGTCGATGATGCCCGAGCCAGCAAGAGCCTGCGACCACTCCCGTCCCGCGGTCAGAAGGCTGGCGCCAATTGGCCCATAGAACGGTGCAAACATCCCTGCGGGATCATCGAACGAAACGGTATGGATAACCGTCGCCTCGACGGGGGCGAATGCGACAGCCACTACTAGGATGCACATGACCACACTCTTCATCGTCGGACCTCGCTTCCCCAAGGGCTCTGAGTTCCGATCGGTTCTGCCCTGACACACGACAGGCGGGCCTTACCGTGCGGCACACGCACGCCGCGAACCAAGTCTAACCCGCTGTCCCGGCCGCCGGACAAATGACCAGTTCAGTCGGCCACAATCGCGCCGGGGTAGCTGGCCTATGCCCATGTAGCCGGACGGCGGAAGGAGGTCGCGCAACGGAAGCGCATTCCTGCCGGGTGGCCCTCCCGGGCCCCCCCGGGAACCTGGACGTCTGGCAGAAAGGGCCGACCCGCTCCCGACGTCTAGCGGGCGGGGCGATAGGCTTTGACGACCGCGTCCGCCTTCTTCATCGCCGCAACGCCTTCGGCGCCGGTCATCAGGACAGTGGTTTTGCTGGCCTTGATGGCGCCGCCGGCAGCCACGCCCAGGGCGATGGCTGTCATGGCCTCGTTATTAGGCACGTCTGCGATGATGACGAGGTCGTACTCACCGAAGCACAGCCACCCTCCGACAAGCTTGCCACCCACCGCTTCGCACACCTGGCGTCCTACGGTTTCAACCCGATTCTGCGGGCTCTTCAGCTGAGCACTCCAGGACTCGGTGGTATACGCGGCTTGGTACATGTAGAGTGGCATCAGTGACCTCCGTCGTTTCATGACTCTCGACCGGTACCGGTCTCCCCCAACCGTGTAGGGGAGCTGGGAACTTCGCTATAACGCGGAGAATCCTAGAACGTGCTCAGTACCCTCGGACCACGACGGTCGAAGGCAGCGCCGTAACTGTCGGCGACGAGGGCGCGTTCGCGATCCACACCCAGGTGTACGGTGTCCCCACGCCGTCCCCCTGAAGTTCGTATCGCCCATGCGCATGGTAGACGACATTCGGCCCCGGATTGACCACCCCGGGCCGCCTCGAGGGCACGTATGCGACTGAGGCTCCTGACGACGAGGAAGCGTTCGAAATCCACACCCAGGTGTACGGTGTCCCCACGCCGTCCCCCTGAAGTTCGTATCGTCCATGCGCATGGTAGACGACATTCGGCCCCGGATTGACCACCCCGGGCCCGCTCGGCGGCGGCGCATATGTCGCGTAGTAGCTCGACGGATAGACCCTTTGAGGCGTGCCATAGTACACGGGCGGATAGTAGTAGCCCGGATAGTAGTAGCCCGGATAGTATGCGGGACCGTACGCCACGCGGGGCACAACCAATGCGCCCACCAACTGATTGAAGACCGCGAACGCAGCGAGGCCCAACGCGACGCACTCGATGGTGCAAGCCTCCGCGGCGGGGACTCCGAGACCCATGATCGACATCGTAACCGTCAGGACCCCAACGAGCACGAGAGCCAGCAGACGCCGCATGGGGACCTCCGTCGACAGAGCCCTCTGAGAAGGTCTCTAAGTCACCACGTAGACGTTCAGTTAGGGCGAGAGTCTGGCATGTGCTCGTCGGAAGAGTCAAGTGGTCACGGGTCCGGTTCCCGTCCACGCACAGACTGCGGCTGCCGGCGTCAGCGTGCCCACACATGGGTACCAGGCGAATGCCACGCACTGCCGGCGTCAGCGTGGCGCCACACATGGGTACCAGGAGAATGCCACGCACGGCACCATGCTTCGAGATGGTGGCTCACGAGACGGAGGCGACATACTCTGACGGAAAATCGAGCTTGCGGAGGGCCTGCTGTCACGCCCGAATCGGGCCACCGGGGTAGAGTCGCCCAGCCAGATTGGGTACCGCAGAATCCCCCAGCCAGATCGGGCCATCGGCGGCTGCACGCAAGAATCGTTCCCTCCCCGCGGGCCTGGACCATGGCTACACCCCGTCCAACGCTCGGCTTTCGCTCCACCCGCCGGTATGGAATACGCTCGGAGCCATTCTCATGCGCTAATCGCTGTTGACGGAACCTCGACAGAGCCCTACACTCCCCGAGGGTCCCGAGCTGTCATGGGCACCGTGTTTCCGCAGCAAGCCCGATGCGTCCATGAGTGCGGCCATCCGAGCGCCCAGCTCATCGCGCTCTCCCTGACGGAGCGCCACCAGCTTCCCATCGGCCTTCCGCAGCCGAGCTCCGTGAGCACTCCGTTCCGCGACACAAGCGAAGGCGACCGACCTAACCGGACTGAACTGAACCTCCTTTCGCGCCGCCGCGAATCGAGGTTCGGACGGCCCGATCGTATCGGGCCCCACGGGGGAGGGCACTATGGCGATCCCGCAAGCCGTAGCACCGAACCTGTTCAACCTGGAGGGCGATGGCGCGACGATCTCCTACGCGACGAGCAGCATCGCGGGCGTGCCCCAGTTCAGCTACCGCGACAGTGAGCACAACGTCAGCCAAAGTGGGGAGGACATCCGGAGGCTCGAGACCGAGATCGGTGCGCTCGTCACCATCGACCTCGCGCAGATTCCCGACCTCCAGACGATCAAAGTGACGCTGGTGGTGCCTACCGTGAATCTGCCGCAACCGGCCAACTCCAGCGACTTGCAGACGATCGCCATTCTGACCACCAGCCGCACGACGATCGGCGGACCGAACTTGGTCGTCGGGCAGATCGAGACCTACCGGACGCTGTATCTCCGCGGGACGGCGCGCAAGGTTGCGTTCTGATCCCCGTCCCGGGCGCTTTTCATGAGGCGCAGGAAACCTGACGGTCCGAAGGGAAGACCAAAGCGAGCCCCTGTTCCCACCACACCCGCTACGGAGGGCATCATGGCAGTGGAAGACAGCCTGAAGAGGATCGAGGAGCGATTGACGCGCTTGGAGGCTACCCTGGCGCAGCAACCGGGAGGACAAGGGGGAGGATTCACGCCGCCCGGTGGGGTGGTTGTGGATCCGGCGCCGTACCCGTTTGGCGGCGGTCCGGGCGGCGGAGGAACCTGGGTGTACCACCCCCGGCCGATGCCCGTGGTGGACCCCGCGCCGTTCCCGTCTCCGGTGGTTGATCCCGCGCCGTGGGGAGGGGGCTTCGTGCAGGTCCGCCCGACGCTCGGCACGACCTTCGGCAGGATCGGCCAGGTCGGCGATCCTCCGCCAATCGACGTCAGCCGCTTCACCATCCCCCAGCTCGAATCCTCGCTCCACACGATCAATGCCGAGCGGGCGCGGCTGAATTCGCTGGAGACCATGATCAAGCAGCAGCTGGACAAGCTGAAGCCACAGGGCTAGGCGGCCACACCACCGTTCGGCGGATTGTTCCAGAGGGTCTTCTCCGGCCCGGAGAGGAAGGGTGCGCACGTGCGGACACTCACACTCACGCCCGCTCCAGCTCAGATCCCGACACTCGATCCCGGCGGCCGCCCCCAGAGCGTCCTCCTGATCGGCTTCCAGGACCAGGACAATCTCGGGTTGCGCTATCTCATGTCGGCCGTCAACGCCTCGGGTCATCACGCGTTCATCATGACCTACGGCTCCGATCCCGGAGCGATCCTCGAGCGCATCGGCCGGGTCAAACCGGATGTCGTCGGGTTCTCGCTGATCTTCCAGTACATGGCACCGGACTTTGCGCGCGTGATCGCAGCCCTCAGAGAGGCTGGCGTGACCGCACATTTCACCATGGGCGGCCACTACGCGAGCTTCGAGCCCGCGGAGATTCTCACGCGCACCCCTGGCCTCGATTCCGTGGTGCGGTTCGACGGGGAGATGACGCTGGTCGGGCTCCTGCACGCCCTCGCCACGGGAGGCGACTGGCGGACGCTTCCCGGAATCGCCTTTCGCTCGGGCAGCGCCGAGATCCGCGTCGCACCGCTGGCGCGCGTGGTCGAAGACCTGGACCTCCTCCCCCTGCCTGACCGGCAGTCCATCGACTACGAGGGCCATCCGATGCCGACGGCGTCGATTCTCGGCAGCCGCGGGTGTCCGTGGGACTGCTCCTTCTGCAGCATCCGGCCCTTCTACGAGGAGCAGGGCGGACCTCTGCGCCGGCTCCGCGCACCGAGAGCGATCGTCGACGAGATGATCGACCTGCACCGCCGCCGGGGCGTCCCCATCTTCCTATTCCAGGACGACGACTTCCTGGCCGGCGGCAAGAACGCCAAGCGCTGGGCGGCCGAGATCGCCGATCTGATCGTGGACGCGCGCCTGGCGGGGCAGATCGCCTTCAAGATCAGCTGCCGCTCGGACGAGATTCACGAGGACATCCTGGAGCGGCTGATTGCCGGGGGACTGACGCACGTCTACATGGGCGTCGAGTCGGGAGACGAGGAAGGCCTGCTGAACATGAGCAAGCGCCTGAAGCCCGAGGCGCATCTACGGGCCGGCCGGATCCTGAAGCAGTTCGGGCTCTCCTTCGACTTCGGCTTCATGATGGTGGAGCCCTACTCCACGTTCCGCAGCATCCGGCAGAACATCGACTTCCTCGAAGCGTTCATCGGCGACGGCTGGACGGTCGCGCCCTTCTGCCGGATGCTGCCCTACGCGGGTACGCCCATCAAGCGCCGACTCGAGGCCGAGGGCCGCCTGCAGGGCACGCCGTTCGAGCCGGACTACCGGTTCCTCGACCCCAAGCTGGATCTCTTCTACGACTGGATGGTCAGGACGTTCTACACCCGGAACTTCACGAACCAGGGCCTGTGCCACATCCTGCGGGGTCTCCTCTTCGAAGCGCGGCTGAGACTCCCCGCGCAGAACCGGGTCTCGGACGCCCAGCGAGCGTACCTCCACCACCTCACGGCGGTCTGCAACCGTGTGGCCTGCTACACGCTTCGCTGCGCGGCGGACCACATCGAGGCGACGCCGCTGGCGGAGCTCGAGCAGAACCCCGGGTACCTGGAGGGCCTGACCGCGCACGAGAAGCAGCAGGAGAGCCGCCTGGTCGGCGAAGTGGCGCAGTACTACGAATGGGTCCATCAGGATCACAGCCCGATCCCGGGCCCCGTGGGTGGGTTCGAAAAATCCTGGACGTTCCATGAGGGGGATCGCGAGGCGGCGGGCATCGGCGCGGCCTGAGGGCCCCGCGGCCGCGACCGGCTCCTCCTGGTGACGTCCCTTCGACCACAGGATGTGATCCCACTGGACGTCACGCTCGTCTCCATGCCGTTCGCGGAGGTCCAGCGACCCTCCATCGCCCTGGGCCTGCTGCAGGCGTCCCTCGGTGGCACGGGGATTCGTAGCGAGGTCGTCTACGGGAACCTTCGCTTCGCCGAGACCATCGGCGTGGTGGCCTATCAGGCGATCCAGGCGACGCCCACCGACCACCTGCTCGGGGAGTGGTGCTTCGCTGACCGGCTCCTCGTCGACGTCGAGGCGCAAGACGATGAGTACCTGGACCTGGTCCTCGACGTGCGCTGCCACGGCTTCCCGGCGGACCGCGAGCAGCGAAAGAAGCTGATGCGGTGGATGCGCCTGCAGTGCGCCCCCTTCGTGGACCGGCTGGCCCAGGACATCGTCGCCCGCGGGCCGCGGATCGTGGGCTGCAGCTCGATGTTCCAGCAGCACTGCGCATCCCTGGCGCTGCTCAAGCGAATCCGCGAGCTGAGCCCCCCGACGGTCTTGGTGATGGGCGGAGCGAACTGTGAAGGCTCGATGGGCGTGGAGACGCTGCGGGCGTGCCCGTGGGTGGATTGCGTGGTCTCGGGTGAAGCGGACACGCTGTTCGCGGACCTGTGCCGGGCCTTGCTGGAGCACGGCCGCGCCGTCGACCCGCGCGTGCTCCCGTACGGGGCCATCTCGCAAGCCCACCTGCGAGGCGTGGGCCGGGCGGAGTCCCCGCACGCCCTGGCGCCGCCGCGCCCGCTGATCCGTGACCTGGATGCCTTGCCCATACCCGACTACGACGACTACTTCGACGCGCTGAGGGCCTCGACGCTCTCGACCCTGATCAGGCCGGGGCTCCTGGCCGAGAGCTCTCGCGGTTGCTGGTGGGGGGAGAAGTCCCACTGCACCTTCTGTGGCCTGAACGGCACGGGAATGAAGTACCGCTCGAAATCCCCGGAGCGGGTGCTGACGGAACTGGGGGAGCTCTCCCGGCGCTACGGTGTCAACGGCATTCAGTTCGTCGACAACATCCTCGACATGTCGTACTTCCGCACGATGCTGCCGAGGCTGGCCGCCGAAGGGGGCCGGTACGCCCTCTTCTACGAGACCAAGGCCAATCTCAAGCGCGAGCAGGTCAAGCTCCTGGCCGACGCCGGGGTGCGCTGGATTCAACCCGGGATCGAGAGCCTGGACGACAACGTCCTTCGCCTCATCGGCAAGGGAAACTCCACGCTCATCAACCTCCAGCTTCTCAAGTGGTGCAGCGAGTTCGGGATCAACGCGGCCTGGAACATGCTCAGCGGAATTCCCGGCGAATCGGACAGCTGGTACGCGGCGATGGCCGAGTGGCTTCCCGCGATCTTCCATCTGCAGCCGCCGTCTGGCGTGAACCGAGTCCGCTACGACCGCTTCAGCCCCTATCACACGCGCGCGCGGGACTTCGGTCTCACGCTCCAGCCGAGCCGGGCGTATGCGTACGTGTATCCCTTGCCACGAGAGTCGCTGATGCAGCTGGCGTACTCGTTCGAGGACGAGGGCCGGCAGGGACATGTCCACCGAGGACTGTCGGGTCAGCCTGGCCAGCGGAAGCTCTTGGCCGTGGTGCAGGAGTGGAACGACCTGTGGCAGACGTCACGGCCGGTCTTGCGAGTCCACGACGAGGGCGACCGGCTGAACGTCGTCGATTCGCGCCCGTGCGCGCGCCAGAGGACGTGGACGTCGGGGAAACTCGAAGCCGAGGTCTACCGGCTCTGCGACTCCGCGCAAACGCCCGCGTCGGTCCTGAGCCAGCTGTCCGTGCGGCGCGGGATGGAGGTCTCGGTGCCGGCGGTCGAAGCCGCGATCGAGACCCTGTGCCACGCCAAGGTGGCATTGCGCCTGAACGGCAGGCTACTCGGCGTCGGGGTCCTGGCGTAGAGCAGTCCGGCGCGGCTGACCCTGACCCTCCTGTCGCTGACCCACCTGTCGCTGACCTACTTGACCCTCTGGGTTGGCGCGGACTAAGCTCGCCTCGGATCTTCCTGCGATAGCCGGTTGCCCGCAGGGAGGCTTGCATGCGCCCCAGGTGCCAGCACGAGAATCCCGCTGGAGCGAGCTTCTGCGGCGAGTGTGGAGCTCGCCTCGGGTCGCGATGCCCTTCGTGTCACGCCACCAACCCGCCCGTGAACCAGTTCTGCCATCAATGCGGCGGGCGCCTGACCGGACAGCACAGCACACCGAAGTTCCCCTCTCCTGAGTCCTATACGCCGAAGCACCTCGCCGAGAGGATCCTCGCCTCCAAGAGCGCCCTGGAAGGCGAACGTAAGCAGGTCACGGTCCTCTTCGCCGACCTCAAGGGATCCATGGAGCTCTTGGCTGAGCGGGATCCCGAAGAGGCCCGCAAGCTCCTTGACCCCGTGCTCGAGCAAATGATGGCGGCCGTCCACCACTACGAGGGCACCGTCAACCAGGTGATGGGCGATGGAATCATGGCGCTGTTCGGGGCCCCGCTGGCCCACGAGGACCACGCCGTCAGAGCCTGCTATGCGGCGCTCCGGATGCAGGAAACCGTGAAGCAGTACGCGCAGGACATGTTCCGGTCGCGAGGCGTATCGATCCAAATCCGCGTCGGGCTCAACTCCGGCGACGTCGTCGTACGCGTGATCGGCAGCGATCTCCACATGGACTACACCGCGGTGGGACAGGTGACCCACCTGGCGGCGCGGATGGAGCAGCTCGCGGCGCCGGGCAGTATCCGCCTCACGGCCGAGACCCTGCGGTTGGCCGACTGGCGCGTCGAGGCGAGACCGCTCGGAACCATTCCGGTGAAGGGACTCCGGGATCCTGTCGAGCTCTACGAGCTGGTCGGGGCTGGGGTGGCGCGTTCGCGGTTGCAGGCCTCGGCCGCCCGAGGCTTGACTCAGTTCGTGGGCCGGGACACGGAACTGGACCAGCTCCGGCAGGCCCTGGCGAGAGCCGGCGCGGCCCATGGGGAGGTCCTGGCCATCGTGGGTGAGCCCGGCGTCGGCAAGTCTCGCCTCTACTGGGAGTTCACCCACTCTCGGCGTCCTCAGGGCTGGTCGGTCCTCGAAAGCGCTGCGGTCTCCTACGGCAAGGCGACCGCCTACATCCCGGTCATCGACCTCCTCAAGACCTACTTCCAGATCGACACGCGGGACGACACCGGGAGAATTCGGGAGAAGGTCACTGGCAAGCTCCTGACCCTGGATCGGCGGCTCGAGTCCGCGCTGCCGGCGCTGCTCTCCCTGCTGGACGTCCCGGCCCAGGATCCGCAATGGGATCGGCTCGAGCCCACGCAACGACGCCAGCGGATCCTGGACGGCGTGAAGCGTCTGCTGCTCCGAGAGAGCCAGGTGCGGCCGCTCCTGCTGCTCTTCGAAGACCTGCACTGGATCGATGGCGAGACCCAGGCGCTGCTCGACAGCTTGGTCGAGGCACTGCCGACGGCCCGCCTCCTGCTCCTCGTGAGCTACCGGCCCGAATACCAGCACAACTGGGGCGGCAAGACCTACTACCGGCAGCTCCGCGTCGATCCCTTGCCGGCGGCGAGCGCCCGCGATCTGCTGGACAGCCTGCTCGGCGCCGACATCAGTCACGCGCCGCTCAAGCGGATGCTGGTCGAACGCACCGAGGGCAACCCGCTCTTCCTCGAAGAGAGCGTCCGAGCGCTGGTGGAGACGAGGGTGCTGATCGGCGAGCGAGGGGCCTACCGGCTGGCACAAGACGCTCAGACGATCCAGGTCCCCGCAACGGTGCACGCGATCCTCGCCGCGCGGATCGACCGGCTCTCGCCCGAGGACAAGCGCCTGCTCCAGGCGGCCTCGGTCGTCGGAAAGGATGTCCCGTTCACGCTCCTCGAGGCTGTCGCGGAAGGGCCGGAGGAGGCGCTGCGCCAGGGTCTCGTGCACCTGCAGGCCGCCGAGTTCCTCTACGAGGCGCGCCTCTTTCCCGACGTCGAATACACGTTCAAGCATGCACTCACCCACGAGGTCGCCTACGGCAGCCTGCTCCATGAGCGGCGGCGGGCGCTTCATGGGCGGATCCTGGAGTCGATCCGACGACTCCACGCCGAACGGGACACGGAGCAGGTCGAAACGCTGGCCCACCACGCGCTGAAGGCAGAGGCCTGGGAGGCGGCGGTGACCTACCTCCGTCGGGCCGGCATACGGGCCGGATCGCGCTCGGCGCACCGTCAGGCGGTGTCGTACCTCGAACAGGCACTGGACACGCTGCCGCACCTGCCACAGAGCCGCGAGCTGATCGCGTTGAGCATCGATCTCCGATTCGATCTACGAAATTCGATGCATCCGCTCGGCGAGTTCCAGCGGATCCTCTTTCACCTTACCGAGGCCGAGGAGTTGGCCAAGGCGCTCGATGATCGGCCTCGCCTAGGGCGAGTGTTCTCGTTCATGAGTCAGTACTACCGAATCATGGGTGACCCTCGCCGGGCGATCGTGTCGGGGCAGCGTGCCGTAGCGATCGCCAAGCAAGTGGGGGATTCCCCCCTGGAGATCGTGGCGAACACGCACCTGGGTCAGGCCTACGCCGCCCTCGGAGACTACAAGAGGGCGATCGAGCTTCTCTCGGGCACGATCGCCGCGCTGGGGGCGCCGGCGATCCACGAGGACCTGGGCATGGCTGGCCTACCCGCCGTTTTCGCTCGCATCTATCTGGTCTGCTGCCTCGCCGAGCGCGGCGAGTTCAGCGCGGGGATCGCCTACGGCGAAGAGGGGATCCGGATCGCCGAGGCGGCCGACCACCTCTACAGTCTCAGCTTCGCGTGCTTTGGCGTCGGGACCCTCTTCCTCATCAAAGGCGAGCGCCAGCGGGCGATCCCGGTACTCGAACGTGGCCTTCAGCTGTGTCGGACCTTGAACCTACCGATCGCATTCCCTCTCCTTGCATCGTCGCTCGGTTCTGCGTATGCGCTCTCGGCGCGCTTGGCCGAAGGGATCCCTCTTCTGGAGGAGGCTGTGATCGAGGCCGCGTCGATGAAGAGGATGGGGGAGCACTCGATGCTGGTGGCGCAGCTGGGCCAGGCCTACCTCCTGGCGGGTCGGGGGGAGGAGGCCGCCCGGTCTGCCCGGCAGGCGCTCCAGCTCTCCGGCGAGCACAGTGAGCGCGGGCGCGAGGCTTACGCGCTCCGGCTGCTCGGTGAGATCGCATCGGGCGACCGCAACCCCAGCGTGGAGACGGCCGAGGCGTTCTATCGGCGAGCGTCCGCTCTGGCCCTGGAACTGGAGATGCGCCCGCTCTGGGCGCAGTGCGAGCTCGGCCTGGGCACGCTGTTCCGTCGCGCAGGCCAACGCACTGCAGCAAGGCAGCATCTCGCGGCGGCGATCGCCTCTTTCCGCGCCCTGGACATGCCACTCGGACTGGAGCAAGCGCGGACGGAGCTAGAGATGCTTGCCTGAGCGCTCCGCCACCGTCTCGATTCGAATCTCCTTGATGTTCAAACCGCAGCGCTCGGCCAGACGCCTGATCTCGAGCCGGAGCGCCTCCACGGCATGGCTGCCAATCTCTCCATCGATCTCGATGGTCTCAACGACGGCGTCGCGACGTCCGCCTTGTCCCCGAGGCCCGCCGCTTCGCTGCCGCCTTGGCCGCCGCTCTCCACCTTTTCTCAAGCGCGCCCACCTCTCTCTTGAACCGTCGGAGTAGCACCCTGGTGGCGGGACTCTGGGCCGTTGCCTCGATGAGGATGAACGTTCTGCCGCGCCGCTGAACCTGCAAGGTCTGGATCTGCATCGGGGTCACTCCTTTCGTGTCGCTTCGTTGTGACGGTGCCCGACCGGTCGAGCTTCGGACTTCTCGACACCCTCGAAGAACTCGTGGGCGTGAAACAGCCGAGGAACGGCGTCGATGTCTCGCAGCATGTAGTGATCCTCGGCGACGTCGTATTCATTGTGCGGCGCGACCGGCTTGCCCAGGGCCATGCGGACGAACGTCGCCGCCATGTTGTGCTTCCCGGTCAGATCAAGGATGTTCGTCGCGGAAGAGAAACGGCCGGCATTGACCTCGGTGACGCACGGAACGCCTCTCGCGTCCTCCTTCAGATCCACCGCGAACACACCCGACGCTCTTCTGTCGATCGCGCGAATGGCCGCGGCACAGACCTCCGCCACTCGCGGCTCGAGGACCGTCTTGACCAGAGCGGGAACCGACGATACCTGGCTCGGATGGCTGGCCTGTCCGAGATACGACAGGCGCTCACAGGTCTTTACCAGGACCAGCGTTCCGTCCTTCCACAGGCTCTGACAGCCGAAATCCCGTCCGGGCAGATACTCGGAGAGGATGAACGACGTGGTGGGAACCTCTCGGTTCTCGCGCCAATACTCGATCCAGCCCCTGGCCTGCTTCGGACTGGACACCGGGATGGCCCCGATGGCGCCCGCTCCGGTGCGGATGCGACACCACACCGTGGAGGCGCGGCCCAGCTGCCGAAAGATGCGCGGGATGTCCTTCAGGTCCCTCACGGGGTAGGTGGCGGGGGCCGGTATGCCCCGTGCGCGAAGCCGCGCGATCAGGCGGTACTTGTCCTGGCAGAGCTGGACCGCGGCCGGCCTCGGGAGCAACAGACGACCTTGAAGCGCGCGTCGCACTCGGGACACTGTTGCCACGTCGGCGTCGGTGGTCGGGATGAGAAGATCGATCCTCTCGGTCCTGAGGATACGAAGCAGCGAACGAAGCCACTCGCGATGCCCGGACGGCGGAGTCAGGTAGTTGCGGTCGGCCTGCGAGTTCTTGAGGACGAACTGATCATCGTGGCAGCCGAGAATGAAAACCGAGGCATCCCCCGCCCTGAGGCTCCGGACAAGATTGTTGCTCGCCGCGCTTCCGGCGTTGGTGACGAGCAATCGCGTGGTCATACCGACCTCACGGCCAGGCCGAGTGGCAACCCGCCAGTGCGGTATTTCCGGAGCGGTACCGGTCTCGGGGAGCATTGACACAGCCAAGCGGGACATTAGTCCATGGTGGACGATCTTGGCAAGGGCTTTCCAGCGGCTACTCCCGAGGCTCGACGGGTTGCGCGGGGGCTGGCGATCTTCTCCGAACGGGTCGGGCCCTGGTCGGCAGCCGGCCGCAGTAGGCGCCGCCGCCGGATGTCGGCCCTCGGGACGCGCTCGGGAGGCGATGGTAACAGCGACGATCAGCCTCGTGGCCGCGGGACGACGAGGTGCCCGGTTGAACCCGATGTCATCCGGCGCCCCATGCTCTTCCGCCCTATCAACACGCTGAAGGCCGACTCCCGATACGGCCGCCTGAAGGAAATGGTGAATCCGTGGCGGCGGCCGGCATCCCGCCACCACCGTTCATCCTGTCGAGCGCACGCTGGCTCCGTGATCGGGTCGTCAATGATGAATGCGCCACCCGGCAGAAGCGAGTCAACAATGCATGCGACACACTGCGCCGCTAGCCGCCGTATCTGAACTTCACGCTTGCATTCACAGGCTTCATGCGACGCCTCATAGCTCCGGTGGCGGCAGGACTTCGAGACGGCCAGATCGCAGTTGAACCAAAACGTAGAGTAGGGAACAATGACGAGCGGAAATTTCTGCCCGAACGTGAAGCGCAACATGTCACCGCGAACAAGGTGAATTCGCTCTGCTTCCGGCCGCCCGGCAATCGCTCGTCTGGCCATTCGCATCATGGACCGAGATGCCTCGAGGCCATGGACGTCCACCCCCGCCTTGGCCAGGACGAGGAGCATGCGTCCAGCGCCGGATGCGAGCTCGAGGACGGGACCGCCAGATTCCCGGGCGGCTCGGATGAAAAAGCTGAATTCGCCGGTGCGCTTCTCGGTCGGCCTTAGATTCCTGTCGAGATATCCGTTTGTGGCATTCGTGTCGCCCTCGCTGTAGGCGGAGCGGAGCGTTCCCGGATCCTTCATGCGTCCATGATAGCCCGTGACGGGAGTCCGCCTTTGCTCGGGGGTTGGGTGATGGCCCAGGGTTGGGTGATGGCCCTTGCCGGTCCGGCCCCGAGCGCGCTACACTCGCGCCCGCTGGCCATGCAGCGGTGGAGGGGTGACGGCGGGACGTCCAGGAAACATGCTGGCGCCGCCTCCGCCGCTCACGATCAGGCGCGCTCCCGACCGCCATCGACCGCCGTGACCAGCCGACCCGTCACCGCCCCTCCACGCCGACCTCACGGCGACACGACAGGGGCGATTCCCGCCCTTCGTCCTGCGTCACGTGGCTCGCGCGAGGAGGCGCGAGGAGAGGAGAGGCTCGCTTGCCCCGCGCTCCCGCGCCCGACTGAGAACTCGCCCGCACGGCTCGAGGGAACTTGCCCGAACGGCTCGAGGGGGAACTCACATGGCGGAAATCATTCAGGGTATCTTCATCGATCCGCCCATCGCGATTGCCCGTCTGGGCGGCAGCAGCACGCCGCAAGCGGCGTACACGTGGGTCGCGTCGCCCAATCCGCGCAGCCCGGGCGAGACCACGATTGCCCCGGCGTGGAGCCTGTCGGTGGAGGCGGACGGCAGCGTCGAGCCCTTTATGCCGACGGACCTCAGGTTTCGCGCCAACGACCTGATCCGGCCCGTGTCCCCGTTCCTCGAGGTCTGGGCTCTCCTGGGTGAGCCGGGGAGCGACCGATCGACCTGGCGGGAGGAGCCGCTGACCCCCGAGCTTCTCACCGCCCACGGCACGACCGTGGCCGCGGTCACGATCCGCGTCGAGGCCAAGAACTTCAAGGCCGCTCGGCGCGCCGGCAACCCGGCCCTCCGGTTCGGCACCTTTCCGCCAGTGACGATCCGCGGTGATCAGCACGACCCAGTCCCTCTCCTCGGCGTGAGCCCGCCCGGGGTCACGCGCCGCATGATCCCCACGGGGCGCTCGATCCCCCTCGGGTCGGTCCAGGTGATCCGGAGCCGCGTGCAGCCGCCCCCGGATGCGACGCCGTGGAGCCGGGAGGTGAACGTCGCCGTCGTTCGGCTGCGGTTCACGCCGGCGCGCGGCCACTCGTACGGTCCCCCCGCGACGGCTCAAGCCCGCCAGACCCCGCGCGGCGGGGTGTTCCCGGTCGTCAGCGCGACCCGCGCGTTCCTCAACCCCCAGGCGGGCTGGGCCGGCGCCCCGTTCAGCCAGGTGGTCGTCCCGGGCGACACGTTCGACGGAGCGGAGACGGGCAACGGGAATTCGTTCGGCGTCGTCGACGACACCTGCGAGGCGCGCATCGAGGTGGAGCTGGCGCTCGGCGGCCGATCCGTGGCGGCCAGCGCGAGCGTGTTCGTGGGTCCGCCCGACTTCGCTCCGGATCGCCGGCCCTTCCTGTCCATTGCCGACGAGCTGAACGACCGCCAGGGCGACGCCTCCGCCCGGAGCGTGGCCATGACGGCCGAGGATCGCGACGCCTGGGTGCAGGACCTCTTCGAGCGGGTGTACGAGACGGTGGCCCTGTTCAACGTGGACCACTACCGGGACGCCCGCTCGGCGCAGCTCCAGGGATCGCGCCTCGCTCCGCCGATTCCGGAGGACGGGGTCCCGGCGCCGACCCGCGCCATGGGGGGCCGCGACGCCTTGCGGAACCGGCTTTTCGCCATCGCGCCGCGCACCAGCAACGAGCCGCTGCCGATGACCCGCCACGCGCGGACACGGCATCGCGTGCTGTCGGACCTCCAGGCGCTCCGCGACTTCGTCGCCCAGTCCCCGGGGCGGCTGACCCAGTTGGTCCGCGCTCCGTTCGAGGTCGAGCCACCCGAGAACCCCAACCAGACCACCATGCGGATGCCGCCGTTCATGCGGCAGTCGAACGCCGAGCCGCTGACCCTGGCGGCGTGGCAGTACGAGCTCCTCATGGAGTGGGTCCGCGCGGTCGAGACCTCACCGCAAGTCGCCGCGCGCCGGCTCGCCTTGCGCCCGGCCGCCCGCCGGATGCCGGACGCGGCCGCGCGGCGCCGCGCCGAGGTGCTGGAGCGCCTGCGCCTCCAGAACGGGAGGGTCATCCCATGACGCCGGCCTGCGTGGGCGTCGTTCCCGGGGCGGACTCGGCGCCCGTCGTCAAGCGCTTCCGCTCCCGTCTGGGCGAGCACCTCCTGGTCGTCCCCTTCACGCGGATCTTCGATGTCCCCCCCGCGCTCGCCCGCCGGTTCGATGCGGACGATCGGGAGGCAAGCGGCCTGGCCCTCGCGCTGGGAAGCCCCGTCCTCGGGGAGACGAGTCTCGACGAGGTGGTCGCGCCGGCGCCCCAGAGCCTGTCCCTCAACGTCAGCGCGAGCTGCAACCTCTCCTGTGGTTACTGCTACGCCGCGCGGGGGGCGTTCGGGGGCGCCCAGCCCTCGCCGATGGCGTGGCCGACGGCCCGCGCGGCGATCGACCGGCTGCTCGAGCACGCCGACCCCCAGGCTCCCGTGACCGTCGGGTTCCTCGGCGGGGAGCCGTTCGCGAACCGGGGGCTGATCCACGAGTCGGTGCACTACGCCTGGGCCGAGGGGGTCCGCCGCGGCCTCGATGTGCGCTTCTCGGTGACGACCAACGGGACGCTCCTCGAGGAGCAGGACGTCAGGCTGCTCCGCGCGCATCCCTTCGCGGTGACGGTGAGCCTCGACGGCGACGCCGGGACCCAGGATGCCCAGCGCCCGCTGGCGCGGCCGCGGGACGGGACGTCCGGGAGCTTCGCGCGGGTCGTCGCGCGCACCCGGCCGCTGCTCGACGACCCCGGCCGAGCCCAGCTCGCGGCGCGGGCGACCATCACGCGCGACAACCTCGACGTCCGCGGCAAGGTCGACGCGATCCTGGCGCTGGGATTCCCGGAGGTCGGCGTGGCGCCGCTCCGCAGCCCGGCCAGCGCGCGAGGCGTCCTCCGCGACGAGGACTGGATGCCCTATCTCGAGGCCCTCACCGCCGTGGCCCGCGCCGAGCTGGCGCGCGCCCTCGATGGCGGAGGGATCCGCCTGACCAACTTCGCGGTCGCGCTCCGGCAGCTCCACCGGGGCGCGAGCGCCCCCTACCCCTGCGGCGCCGGCGGGGGCTACTTCTCGGTGGCGGCCGACGGCCGCTGGTACGCGTGCCACCGGGCCATCGGCTCGGCGGACTACGAGCTCGGCGACAACACGGGGCTCGATCCCAAGCGGCGCCTGGCCTTCCTCGAGGCGCGGCACGTGAACGCCCAGGCGGCCTGCCGCGAATGCTGGGCGCGGTTTCTCTGCTCGGGTGGTTGCCACCAGGAAGCGTCGAGTCGCACGGAGTCTGCCTGCGGCTTCATCCGAGGCTGGCTCGAGTTCTGCCTGAGCGCCTACTGCGAGCTCGCCGACGCTCGTCCGGACTTCTTCGCGCCGGCGCAGCCGGTCGCGTCACGGGAGGCCCAGCCATGAGCCAGCAAGCCCCGATCAAGCTGATCCCCCGGAACGTGGCCGCCGCGCGCCGCGGCCGAAGCGCCGCCACCGCGAGTCGCCTGATCGCCGGCAATCCCGTCTCCACGCGGCTCGAGTCCGGTGTCGGCAACTGCTTTCCGGGCCTGGAGTGCGACCTCCGCAACCTCGAGCGGCGCTTCTTTCCCTTCCTCGAGGTGGACATTCTCGAGGGCGGCCAAGCCGAGGAGATCCGCATCGTGGCCGTCGACCAGGCGGGGGTCGACGCTCAGCAGGCGAGCGGGGCGATGCCCGCCCAGGTCGCCGACGTGTACCGCTCGATCGCGAACGACCTCACGCAGGGTCGGGTGGTCCGCATCGTCCAGGTCACGGGGCGGTTTGGCCCGCTCGGCCAGCTCACGGTCGACATTGCCAACCTCGGGATCCCGAGCACGGGGCCGAACCGGCGCCCCCCGGACGCCTGGACGGCCATCCGCCTCCTCGTCGAGGATACCGATCTGCAGATCCTCGTCCGGCGCTCGGGTCGCTCCGATCGGGTCCTCGCCGGCAAGCGCGCGCGGTACCTCGACGACGGTGGCGCGCTCGCCCGGATGTTCCTACCGGGCGAGCTGACGCAGTCCCTCTGCAGCCCCTGGACGCATGACTTCCGCGACTGTGGCTGCTTCTACTGGGCGTCGAACCACCCCGACATCGCGACGCCTCCGCTGCCGACGCCGATCCCGACCGAGCCCGAGTGGAACGCCGCGGTGCGTTGGCAGCGGCAGGACCGGACGCTGGGGGTGCTGCCCGCCTCGGCCAACGCCAGCTCGCCGACGCCGTTCGAGCTCGACTACTTCGAGATCAACACCCGCTGGCAGGCCCTGAACCCGGTGCTCGAGGGCCGGGAGCGGACCGGGCCGTATCAGCCCGGGATGTTCATGGGGCAGCCCTTCGGGACGGCCGCCGAGCTCCAGCAGCACCTCAGGTACGCGGCCGGGGTCGAGTTGGCCGTGGCGCAGGAATACCTGGCGGCCGCCTACTCGTTTCGCGATCCCGCCGAGGTGCAGGCCGTGATGCGCGACGACGTGGCCGCCGCCCGCGCCGAGCTCCTGCGTGTGGCGTTCAGCGAGATGCGCCACGTGCGCGCGGTCAACGACGTGCTGCGATCCTTGCCCCACCAGGGCGCCTTCGTCCCCGCGCTGCGCGTGGCCACGCGCGTGCCCGGCATCGAGCCCGGTCAGTTCCGGCTCGTGCAGGTGAGGGCGGCGACCCCGCAAGCCATCGAGGACTTCATCGCCATCGAGCTCCCGTCCGTCTCGGTCGACGGGCTCTACTCGCGGATTCTCGCGACCCTGGATCGGGACGGCACCGACGAGCAGGAGCAAACCATCCGCACGGTCATGGCGGAGGGGGAGGAGCACTTCCAGACCTTTCTGTTCATCCGGGAGTGGCTCCGTCCTCACGCCCCGGCCGCGTACCTGCGCGGCCCGAACCTGACGGTCCCGCCCCCGGCGCAGGCCGACCACGTCCTGCTCCAGGCGCGATACCGGGCCGTCCTCGACCAGCTCCATGACGGCTACACCTTGGGCCTGCCGTCCGGCCGGATGGACATCAACACCGCGCGGATGGCGATGGTTGGCGCCGGCGGGCTCGAGGGCGCCGCCGAGGCGGTGGCGGCCGCGGGCTTCCTGGTCAAGTTCGACGTGATCCCGAACGACCCGCGCTTCCAGCCCGTGGATCCGCCCTGAGCCCGGGCCGGACGTTCGACGTCGCAGTTCTGGGAGCGGGGCCCGTCGGACTGGTGGCGGCCCTGGCCGCCTCCCGGCGCGGCAGGACCGTCCTGGTGGCCGCCCGGCTGCCGGCGGCGGAGGACCCTCCGCGGGTCGAGGCGGTCCCCGCGCGGCTCCTATCGACCCTGCTCGACTTCGGGATTCATCCAGGAGCCGTCGGCGCCGAGCGACTTCACGACCGGCGCGTGACGGCCTGGGAAGCAGCCGCCCCCGTGGCGCGCGCCGCGCCGTGGACCGCCCACGTGGAGCGCCCGCAGCTCGAGTGCGCGCTGCTGGCCGTCCTGCTGGCGAGCGGGCGAGTGACCGTGGTGCTCGATGCCACCGCCCCGACCGTAGACTCCGGCGCGCGCCGGACGAGCCGCAGGGGCCGCCCCGCGTGGGTCGGGGAGGGATGGCAGGCCCACCGACTGATCGACGCGACGGGGCGCCGCGCAATCACGGCCACCCGGCGCGTTCGAGCGCCGGCGCCCTGGAGCGGCCGGACGTTCTGGGCCGCGCGCGCCGACTGTCCCGCGACTCCCGAGTTCCGGATCGCGGCGCTCCCGGATGGCTACGCCTACCGCCTCGGAGCGGCGACGCACGTCGGCCTCGGTTTCGTCGGACGCGGGACGGGGGGCGTGGCCGATCCGCACGACCTGGCCGCGCGACTGCGAGAGGCCGAGGCCGGCTGGATGCTGGACGGCTTACCGGACCTCCGCGCGATGCGGCCCGGACGCACCCAACCCGCGACTGTCCAGTGGACCGTCGCCGGCTCTTGTGTGCGGATCGGGGACGCCGCCCTGGCCCGGGACGTCCTGTCCTCGCAGGGCCTGGCGACAGGGATCTCCGAGGCCCTCTACTCGGCCGCGATCGCCACGGAGGACGATCGCGTGCTCTTCGCGCGGCGGCAGCTGGGACAGCGCGGGGCGCATCTCACCGCGCTCGGCGAGACCCTGGCGCGCTGTCGGTTCCGGGAAGCGGAGCCGTGGGCCGGATACCGCACGTTCCTCCTGCGGCACTCGGCGAGTCCCTCGGCGCCGTCGAGGCCGAGCCGCGCGGTCGGCCTCCGGGGGGGGCGCATCGTCACCTTGCCACGCAGTGGCCCGGGGCACCCGGTCGCTATCTGAGCCCGTAGATCGCGAGCGCGGGCTGGTCGCCCCCGGCCCGCTTCACGTGGATGTCGTTGACGATCGCTTCTGCCTGGAACGTCGCCATGTACACCTTGCCGTTGGCCACGGTCGGGGGACAGAACTTGGCGAACTGGCCCAGCCGGTCGTTGTCGTTGCCGGTGTCCTCGCTATCCCACAGCTGCGGCCGCGAGACGTCTGACGCGTCGAAGGCGCGGAGGACCCCCCGCACCACCATCTTGTTCGCGTTCTGGGCGAAGGGCATGTTCACCCAGATGATCCCCGTCCCCTCCTTGTCGCCGTCCGCCGAGAGCGACAGGAAGCCACCCGGCATCCACACCATGTCCCGCGACGGGTCGCCGAACTGACCGGCCGGGAAATTGGGGTAGGGCGCTGTCACCGCGCTCCGCGCCGTCGGAGTCTCGGACTCGAACTTCCAGCCGGCTCCGTCCGGGCCGGAATCCGGAACCAGCTTGTACTGCTTCAACGGATCCTCTTCACCGTTGATGTAGACGAACATGTGCCCCTGCCGCGGCCAGATGACCGGCGATCCGTGAATGTTGTAGTAGACGTGGGGTCCCGCCGGCGGATGGGTCACCTGGAACGACTGGCGGGACAGCTTCACGCCCCGGCCCATGTCGTCCCGATCGATGAGGTACATGCGGCCTTCCTTGCCCCCGGCCAGCAGGAGGTGACTGTTGGGGACCGGCACCGCGCCGCTGGCGCCGAGGTCCGCGTCGTCCCGGTTCAGCTGGTCCCGATTCTGGGGCGCATACCAGTCCTGAACCTGGAACTTGCCGCCGACGAGCTTGATCCGCAGCACGCTGTTGCCGAAGTCCGTGGTCCCGTTGTTGGTGCCGTCCCCGGTCGCGAGGTAGATGCTGCCGGACTCGTCGACCGCGGGCCCGTGACCCGACATCCAGATCCCGGCCCGACCCTCGAGCTCCGATCCCCTGCCGTTGGGCGTGGTGCAGAAGACGTCGAGCTTCCTCGGCATCGTCGGGTCTGAGACGTCGTAGGCAAACAGCCACCCGTGGTAGCTCCCCTCTCCCCGCGGCCGGTCGCAGTGGCCGCCGAAGGCCACGTAGAGCACGTTGTCGCGCAGCAAGAGGGCGGGGCGGTTCAGCTGGATCCGGGGATCGAAGCGAATCTTCGGGTCGGCGCCCGTGGCCCCGAACCCCGTGCCCGGGACCTCGCCTTCGATGGCGATCTCGCCCAGCCGTGCGCCATCGGCGAGCCGCAGGGCGAACAGCTTGTAGACGTGCGCGGTGCCGCTCTTGGACTTGCCGACGACGAAGATGACTCCCTCCTTGGGCGGCGTCTCCTTCGTGAGGGCGACGACCGGTGTGCTGGTGATCCCGACCTCGGTGGTGAGGTCCCGGCAGCCGGCGATCCCGAGGCCAACGGCCTGGCTCACCTCCGTGGCCTCGATCGGGGTCCCCAGCACGGCGGGGCCCGTGTGCCAGAGCTCGGCGGTGGTGGACGCCTGGTTCGTGTCCTCGGCGTCGAAGGCGTAGACGCTGTTGTGCTGGGTGGCGACGAGCGCCACGTTCCGGGCGTCCGCGCGGTTGACGATCCGCGCCTGGGAGACGATCAGCGGCTGCGCATAGATGTTGCCGTCGACGATCCGGAAGACGAGCTTGCCGAACCGCGCGTTGTTGACGTTCGATGTGTTGAGGCTGACCTCCCGGAGGTTCGTGCCGGACCGGGTGTTGTCGTTGCGCTGGGTCAGCACGTCGACCTGAGCCCCGAGCGGCGTGGCGGCCAGGCAGGCGCCGACCAGCAAGAGGAGGGCGGGGAACCGCGGGCCGGGCGTTCGCATGCTTATGACTCCTTCATCCGAGGGTGATCCGGATGGTGCCGCCCGGGTGCGGGAATCGCACGAGGACGAACCCGGAGGCGACATCGAACCGCCAGCCCTCGCCGGCGGTCTCGAACGCGTCCGCCGATGGCACTTCCGGCACGGCGGCGCCGTCGCGCCGGACGGCGGGCGGCCGGGGCGCGAGGATACGCAGCAGGACGGGGCGCGGGCTCGGGGACGTCATGCCGACGACCGTCGGCCCGGCGCCGGCCAGGCTCTCGATCTCCGTCCCGTCGAAGACCGTCAGCCGCGACGGCGCCGCCGGATACACGCGCACCTCGAGCCCGCCGTCCCACGTCTGAACGCTCGGGTTGTTGACGTAGCTCGGGTCGCAGAGCGTCTCGACGTCCTCGCCGAGGAGCAGCGGCAGGATCGCGCCGCTCCGCACGTACACCGGAAGCTTGGATGCCGGCGGGTCCGGCGTGCCGGGATTGCGCCAGGTGACGTCGCGCTTGCCGACCTGGCGCTCGTTCGTCCAGAAGTCGAACCACTCGCCCTCCGGGAGATAGACGCGGCGCTCGGTCGCGTTCGGTTCGATGACCGGCGCCACCAGGAGATCCGCGCCGAAGTAGTACGTGTGCCGGACCGGAAACGTCCGGGGGTCGTCCGGGTGCATCAGGACGAGCGGGCGCATGATCGGGAGCCCTGTCTCGGCCGACTGCTTCGCGTAGGTGGCGAGATAGGGAAACAGCCGCGTGTGGAGTCTCGCGTAGAACGCGAAGTGCGCGAGCGCCCGGTTCTGGGCCGTCGATTCACCAGCCTCGGCGTAGCCCCACGGGTACTGCCGGAGCAGATGGCTCCGGCTCACCGTCCGGTGCATCTGCATGATCGGGGTGAAGCAGCCGAACTGCGTCCACCGGATGAAGAGGTCCGCGGGCGAGACGGGGGAGAAGGGCCCGTCCAGGTAGCCCCCGATATCGTGCCCCCAGATGGAGAAGCCGCTCATGGCCGCCGACAGCCCGGCGACGATCACGCTGGGCAGGCCGTTCTCCGCCCCGAAGTTCGGCTCGTTGTCACCGGCCCAGCAAGCGGGGAAGGCCTGCGCCCCCGTGAAGCCGCTCCGGGCGAAGATCAGTCCCTTTTCGCCGAGGGCCTCGTACACGGTCCGGTGATACTCGACACTGTAGCCGTTGACGAACTCGCGACCGGTCAGGCCGTTGTCGTAGACGGCGGTCTCCGGGATGTAGGTCTCCTGCCCGTTCCCCACCTCGCCGTCGTCCGTCTTGAAGCCCCCGATGGCCGGCTCCGGGCCGGACCGGGTGTCGACGAGACTCGCGGTGAGCAAGTCCTCGAGCTGTCGCGTCAGCCAGGCGCGCGCCGCGCTCTTGGTGAAGTCGATGGGGCTGCCGCGGCCCTTCCACCAGGGCACCTCGAGGGGCGGGCCATTCGGCGACGCGCGGACGAAGAACTGGCCCTGGACGCCCTCCGCGTGATTCTTGGCGGCCCCGAGGCGCTGGCCCGGGATCCCTTCGTCGTTCGACCTGACGTTGACGAACGGGGTCATCCAGCAGACGACCTTCAGGCCATTCTCCCGGAAGAAGGTCATCATCGCCGTGAGCGAGGTGAACCCGGGGAAGGCCCGGCCCTCGAACGTGTCGGCCCGGCCGAACTGGGTGGTCCCGGGATCGCCGACGTTGAAGGTGAAGTCGTTGTAGGCGGTCTCCCAGGGCGAATCGAAGACGAACACGGAGGCCGGGATGCCGCGCTCGCGAAACATGGTGACGGCGTAGTTGACCTCGCCGCCGGTGTGCCAGATGTCCGACGAGATCCAGGGCGCAAACGCAAAGGGCGGCGGCACCGGCGGGCGTCCGGTGTAGCCCGTGAAGCGGATCAGGGCGTCCGTCAGACGGGGGCCGTAGACGACGTTCCACCGCAGGGTCCCCGCGAGATTGGTCACCGAGTAGCGGCCGGTGTCCACCGCCCGCATGTCGAAGACGCTCCGCGCGGGGGAGTCCAGGTGGAACCCGTAGCCGCGGGTGCTGAGGAACCAGGGCACGACCTTGTAGGAGCGGTCCCCCTTGTTGCCGGGGCTGTCGAAGGTCAGGATGTCGACCACGTGGCCGCTCTGGTCGAGCGCGTTGAACTTCTCGCCGAACCCGTAGAAGTGCTCGGTGCCGTCGGAGGCGGCGGCCACGGAGGTCCGGTCGGGCGCCAGGCCCCCCCAGTCGACGACCTCATAGCGCATCACCCCGTCGTGCGGGAAGGTGAGCCGGGCCCGGATCTGGCCGGCCCCCATCTCCTGGACCACCTCCAGCCCGTTCGCCAGCGATGTCGAGGAGAGGACGCGGCCGATGGCGAAGGCGCGATCCGAGACCTCGATGACGGGCGGGGCGAAGGTGATGACGGTGGCATGCGCGACGCCGGCCAGATCGGGGCCCGCCAGGGCGACGTGGCCGGACTCCCGGAAGATCCGGGCCTGGTGCGGCCCGGCGTCGAACATGGCGAACGGTCCCGCCGCCGTCAGCGGGAAGTGGACCACGAACGTGAAGGGGTCGGCGCGGGCCACCTCCTCCGTCGGCGTGGCACGGGATCTGCCGTCGCTACCGTGGAGAAAGGTGGTCGCCCGGTCGGTGTAGTCGATCCTGAAATAGTACTGGACCAAAGCCCCGGCGGGGAAGGTGCCCGACGGGATCGTCGCGGAGAAGTACTTGTTGTTGCCGCGGGTGGAGTCGAACTGCATCGGCAGGGACATCCACGTGGGGTCGTCCGCCTTCCGGACCATCACGGCGCTCCCGGATTGCGTCTGGTTGCCGACCACGCCGGGTCCCTGGAACTGGTTGCCGCTGAACAGCGTGACCGCGGTCCCAGCCTCGATGCCGCCGAGTGGGCGACGCATGCTGGGCTGCCCGGTCGGCTCGGCGTTCCTGGGAATGTGCCATGCATTGCCGGTGTCCATCGTGCGCACCTCGAGGCCCCGCCGGCGCATGTGCGGGGCTTCCGCCTGGATCCCTTGGGCACGCGAGTGCCCCTTGCGACGGAACGCTGGGACCGGACACGCAGTTCCCGGGATCGTGTGCCGCGCGCGGCGTCACGCGACGCTCACCGCCGAGCGGCCGTGTTCCCCGCGGCATGGCCCCGAGACGCTCCTCACGCGACGCTCACCGCCGACCGGCGCGTGCCCCGCGACATGACCCTCGGACGTTCGTCCCGCACCGCTCACCGCCGAGCGCGCGTGCCCCGCGGCATGGCCCCCCGGACGTTCGTCCCGCACCGCTCACCGCCGACCGGCCGCGTTCCCGCGGCATGGCCCCCGAGACGTTCGTCCCGCACCGCTCACCGCCGACCGGCGCGTGCCCGGCGACATGACCCTCGGACGTTCGTCCCGCACCGCTCACCGCCGAGCGCGCGTGCCCCGCGGCATGGGCCCCACCGGACGTTCGTCCCGCACCGCTCACCGCCGACCGGCCGCGTTCCCGCGGCATGGCCCCGAGACGTTCGTCCCGCACCGCTCACCGCCGACCGGCACGTGCCCCGCGACATGGCCCCGAGACGTTCGGGGACCGGATGGAGCGTTGGCGCCGCGCCGTGTTGGGCCGAAGGCGTCTCCGTCCAGGTCATTCGACGCTCGGACGCTGGCGCCGACTCCGCCCGAGGGCACCCGCGGCTGCGTGGACGTCGACCGCCCCGCCTCAGCCCGTGGCTGCCCCGTGGATCACATCCGCGGCCTTCTCGCTGATCATGTACGTCGGCATGACGATGAAGAAACCGGGAATCTTGGGGAACACCGACGCGTCCACGACCCTGAGGCCCTTCACGCCGCGCACCCGGAACGACGAGTCGAGCACGGCGTTCGGGTCCGTGTCGCCGCCGATCTTGCACGTGCACGAGGCGTGGTGGCCCCAGGCGCGATCCTGGATGAACGCGTCGATGCCGGCGTCGGTCCTGAGGTCGACGTCCCCCATGATCTCGTGGTGGAGCGTCAGCAGGCTCGACTCGTCGATCAGCCTGACGGCGAGCCGGACGCCCTCGCGCATGGCCGTGAGGTCGGCGGTGGCTCCCGGGGTGAGCGTTCCGGCACTGTCGCGCTCGAAGTAGTCGAAGTCGACCACGGGGGGGTCGAGCGGATTGGCGCTCTGGAGCGTGACCTTGCCCTGGAAGCGCGTGTGCCCCTTGAGCAGGAGCCAGGTCCACTTGTCGTAGGGCCTGGCGGTGGCCTCCTTGGCCCAGTCGGTCTTGTAGCCGACGAATGCGCCAGGCACGCCGAACATGAACAGGTCCGGCTCGTCGTTCTCGGCCACGCTCGATTTCTCGATGAACGCGACGACGGCGCCGTTCGTGGCGTAGAGACCGCGGCCCTGGCGCCAGTCCTCGAACAGGGGATCGCCCCGCGGCTCGCCGCGCGCGGGACCGCTGAACGTGGCCGCGCTCGAGGAGACCGAACGCGGTCTGGGCCCGGGCGACGATGCCGACCTCGTACCGGTCCTGCAGGTTCGCACCGACCCCCGGGAGGTCCCGCCGGCAGTGAAGGCCGAGCGCCGTCAGCGCGGCCCGCGGCCCGATCCCGGAGAGCATCAGGAGCTGAGGCGTGATGTAGGCGCCGGCCGAGAGGATGACCTCGCGGCTGGCCCGCACCTCCTGGGCGGGCCCCGTCGGCGTCCCGAACCGCTCGGAGCTCCGGTCGGCCCGGTACAGGCGCTCGCCGGACAGATAGCGGACGCCGACGGCCCGCAGCGGGTCCTGCTCGTCGAAGACGAGGCCCGTCACGTGGCTGTGGGTACGGACCTCCAGCCGGCCGGTGGCCTGGGCGGCTGCCCGGATGCGCTCGCGCGTACCGGCCCGCCGGCCGTTCTCGGTGATGGCCATGGGCACCGCGATGAGGCCGGTCCCGCGCCGTTCCAGCACCCGCATGTCGTTCGGGTCGAACCTCGCGGCGATGAGGTCCTGGGCGTTCTGCGCATCCCTGAGGCCGATGGGCAGTCGCGCCGGGTGGCTCTTCTTGGCCTCGATGGCGATCTTTGCGATCGAGGGGTCACGGTGACGGATGATGTCGCCGACGAGATCGAAGGCGTCGGGAAACCGGGTGGGTAGCCAGCCGTCCTTGCCGTGTCCGCCTGTCGAGCCGTCGCGGTAGAGGCAGCGCTCGACCCGGGCAAAGTACCTGTTCATCTCGGCCGGGGCCCAGCTCCCGTCCCGGGTGGCGTCGCGCACCGCCTGCCAGTCGCTGTCGTGGGGTCGGATGATGATCATGGCGTAGTGCGCGGTGCAGCCGCCCAGCGTGCGGGCGCGCGGGTAGAAGACTCCGCCGCGCGCGGCCTCGTACTTGGGATCCTTCTGCTGCCGTGTGTCGTCCGCGTAGTGTCGGATGTAGTGGTCGAGGCGCATCTCCTCGTCCTCGGTGGCGAGGCCGTGGAGCACGGGGACCTGGTAGTTCCAGGGCTCCTCCTCGCCGCCGGCCTCCAGCAGCAGCACGCGATGCCCCATCTCGGCCAGGCGCGCGGCGAGCGGTCCGCCGCCGGCGCCCGAGCCCACGACGATGTACTCAGGATCCGCCATCACCCATCCTCCACGGCTTGGTATACCGGCGCGGGGGTCGTCCCGGAGGCCCTAGCCCGAGGTCAGCCCCGCGGTCGGGGGTCCGGTCCTCGCGCCGGACGACGGTGGAACCGGCGGGCGGCGCCGCCGGGGTGAGCTCGACTACGGACCACATGGCGAACATCCGACGTGGATCTCCAGACACGGCCCGGTTCGCGTCCGCCGAGCAGCTCCGCCCCGGCGTCCGTCACGACGCGCTCATTTCCGGCGTTACCGTAGGATAGTCAGGGATCCCTGTCAACGCGACGGAGGCGTCTCAACGATTCCCACAGCCGTCTCTTCGACGAGACGGTCTTTCGCCTCCGAAGCAAGCTTGACGCCAGTGACCTGTCTGGTGCGAGGTGGACTTCGCCGGACGGTTACCAGTACCCAGGGACGGATCTCACCCTGGCGTACGAGGGGCCCAGTGTTGCGTAGATTTCTGCGCCCATGTCAGGAACCCTGAATCTTAGTTGGTTCCGCCCTCCCAAAAACATGCATGTGAACCGCCGCCCACTGGAGCAAAACAGATGTAACAACCTAGCTCCCCTACACAGGTGGCACAAGTACGCACACCCATCGCTTGAACGCATGAGCTGGAAAATCTGGAAACTGAGGGTACCACTTGTCCTCCTTGCCTTGGACCAGCGAACATCGCACTCACTTGATAGTAGGCGCTACTCCTATAGAACGAAGCGTCTGCAGTAAATCCCGGCATATTCATGGTGTTCATTTTACGTCTCCTTTTGGCATGCAGCACTACTGGCCTGGGCACACGTCCCGGCGAGTCTCCCTGGGATCTCGCGAATCCTGGCCTCCGCCAAGTCGGGATGGCCTACAGAGATAGGCCCAGAGGGGGTCAGCCCTCATCTCGAGGGAAGTCAAGGGGATGTCGACGTTGGAGCTTTCGACGGAGGGGCTTCCGCGCGACGTTGGGCCTCGATCAGGCACCCGACATGAATCAGGTTGTCGCGCCGCATGAACGTGAGCGCAGCCCCTTCTGGAATGAATTGTGAGCACACCGGACACACGGGATTACGCCGCTCTTCGGAAGGCATGGTTCACCATCACATTCTGCCGCAGGCTCGCACGCTGGCTCCTCGGCATTTCATCACTCTCTCCTTCATCGAGCCTCCGTCGGGCTAGGGCTCCGCATGAGTGTCTCGTCGCCGTCGCCCCTGAGAGAGGCGTTGGGGGGTGGCGGTCCGGGATGAACGAGGGTCGGAGTCCCTCCGGGCGAGCGGTGGCGTCGCGGTTGGGCGGTCGCCGTCCTGTTGCGCCAGAATGGCCCCGAGCATCTGGATGGCTCGCTGGTTGAGCGCCCGGTCGTCGATGATCACGGGCACGGTCGGATCCACGAGGCCCCGGACCTGCTCGGCGCTCGAGCTCGAACAGACGATGGCGCTCACACGTCGCACAAGCCGACTCAGCGCACGCCCTTCGGCCGGGCAGGTTTCGATCCGCGCGATGTTCGGGAGGGCGGCGGCGGCGATCGAGTACTCCAAGGTGTGGGTCGTGTCCACGGCCGCGGAGACCACGCCGACCCGCGTACCTCGAGGAAGCTGAGCCAGGCGCTGGAGGGTCTCGAGGTGCGCCTCCGCCAGGAGCGCGAGCACGGGAACCCCCAGGCCGTCCAGATGGCGCTCCACCTCCGGTAGGTGGCCGAAGCTCGTGACCGCAGCGGCCCAGTGACCGGGCCGCGCCTGCCGCCGCACGGTGGTCGGCAAGTCCTTGAGAAGCACCTTGGCCACCCGGACCGGCAGGTGAGCCTGGAGCTCCCGCCCAAAGAAATCGAGCTCCGGCGCGCTGCACTCGATGAGGAGGACCTCGACGGCCCCCCGCAGGGCCGCGGCGACCCCGACGCTGGCCAGGCTCAGGACGCCCACCGCCACGTCATCGGGAGTCATTCCCAGGGCCGCCGCGCGGATCACGGTGTCCTTCAGGAAGCCTTCGCGGTGGGTCAGGGGCGAGCGCGGCGACGACGCCGAGGCCACGAACACGCCCTTGCCGCGCCGCGCTTCCACATACCCGCGCCGTTTGAGATCTTCGATCGCGCGCGCCACGGTGTTCGGATTGATGCCGAGGAAGCCGGCCAGCTCCCGGATGCTCGGCAGGGCTTGGTCCCGTGGGACGCCGCCGGCCTCGATGAGGTGCTTCAGCTGCTCCGACAGCTGCCAGCGGATCGGGATCGGGCTACCGGCATCCACGCGCAGCCGCATCCGGATCGTCATGCTGTATGACTACCATAGTACAGTATGACGATACGCGTCAAGCCAGCACCCCCGCCCCGGGCGGGGTGAGGAATCAGGAGTGGAGTCTGCCGCCACGCATTGGCCGGGGATTGGGGAGATCGATTCGTGCTGGCCAGATCCGCCGCCGGCGGAAGATCCGCCGAGGCGCCCGGGCCGTCCTCCGGCATCGAACCACCAACCATCCGCGGCGCTGCGGGTCTGATCCCGAGTGACAGCAACGGCGCAGGGGCTGTCGCCCCTGCGCCGTTCTCACATCGTCCGGCGGTCGACTCTACCAGCGGGCGGTCTTGCGCGGGCCCCCGAAACCACCGGTCCGCGCCCCACCGCCGGATCCGGGCGCCTTGGCCACGTTCACCATCAGCTTCCGACCCTCGAATGCAAGGTCGTTCAGCTTGGCGATGGCTGCCTGCGCCTCCGCTTCCGTGGACATCTCGACGAATCCGAACCCGCGAGAATCACCCGACATGCGATCGGTGATCACCGTGGCCGACTCGACCGTGCCACACTGGGCGAAGTACTCGCGCAGGCTCTCGGAGGTGGTGGAATAGGACAGGCCGCCGACATACAACTTGGACGCCATAGGGCGCCTCCTTTCGTCCCCGACGAGCTCGAGGATCATCGACTCATCCGCATATCACACACGCTCCGTAGATGCGGATGATCCGACGGAGGCGAGGCCAGTCTCTCAGAGAGTGGAAGCCTGGCACAAATACCCTACGCGGTTGATGGACTCCCGAAGGGTCTCCGACCACGCGCACGTCCAGTCTAGCAGCTGATCGTCCCCTGCCGCTCAACTGGAGCGCCCCGACTCTGGGCAGATGGCCCAGTTGCAAGGAGGAACGTTGGTCTGTATGACTATAATAATACACTAGGACAATGCGGGTCAAGGCCCTACCGTGTGCCCTCATCCACACTGTCGAGGCCTGGTTACCCTAGCCGGAAGGCTGGAAGGGATCGGAGGAGTTGTCCGGGCAGCGATGCTGCGGCGATCCGGGTGCGGCACCCCCGTCCAGGCTGGACAGCTGAGTGGCCTATCTCTTTGATTGGAGCCAAGGACAGCGACGATGAACGACACGAAGGCGCGCGATCCCAAGTTTGTGCAGATCACCACGTCGGTTCAAGGTGGCGAGATCCTACTCTACGCGCTTGATGAATCCGGTGGTGTGTGGCGCTTCGATGACAAAAGTCGCCAGTGGGTCATGCTGCCACGTGACCGGCGGAAGTAGCTATGCTGCGGGCGCCTGGGTCGGGGGACCGGTGCTCGCTGTCATTCACGATCCGGTAGAGAACCCACCCGCTGGCGTCCTGACCGCCGACGAGCTGAGCCCGCTCGAACAAGCTCAACCGGCTTTTTCGCGGAGCCGATGGATGCTCCGCGAGCACCGCCTTCCAGCCGAGCCGTACGGCCTCCGCTGGCAACGAAGCCTCGATGCCGTAACGCGCCAGGATCCCTCGCCTCTCGTTGTAGAACTGCATCAGCCACTTCATCGCCGACCTCCTCCTGCGATCCTGCAGCGCGCCGTGCCCCCGGTGCTGGGCCGTCCTCAAGGACGACATCGGGAAAGAACCGCGGCGGCGTTCAGTCGTAACTGTGAGTTCTCCGCTCTGGCCGTCTCGGCCAAGGCACGTGGTGACGCGGGCCACGACCCCGGCGTGGCCTGGGCGAGCGAGCACGGTCGCCGTCGTGGTCCCGTCGCCGGCGACGTCGCAGGTCTTGGAGGCGACCTTCTTCAGCATCTCGCGGAGATGGCTCCAGGACGGGCCATCTCCGCGGAGCCGCTCCAGGAAACTAGGCTTTGGGCATCAGCAGCGTCGCGCACAGCTCGGCGACTCGGCGATCCGGCTCCTGCTCACCCGGCATCGTCGCCCACCCCTGCTTGCCGACATACTCGCCTCGTTGCCACGTGCTTTCGTCTTTCAGTGCCACGAGCTTCTGGCCCTTCCCCAGGTCCCGCCCGGACTGGGTGACACAGATCGGGGCCAAGCGCTGGACGACCGCGTCACGGGCCATGTTCTCCGCCGTCTGCCGGGCCGTGCCCCCGGTGACCCAGCCGCCCCAGCTGAAGCCGACGATCATCGTGAGCACCATCGAGGCCACACACGACCAGAAGAGCACGGTCTTGGTCGGCCGTGCGTCACTCCACCGCTGTCCCAGACTCGGCTTGTTTCGCTTCGCTTCCATGCGTTGACTCCTCCCCTCTGATCAGGGCGTTGGTCGGACTCCGGCGCGCCGCGCCGGGATGGGTCGATCGGACGGCCCCCTACTGGACGCGCGCGGGAAAGATCGTGCGCTGGGCGACGATCAGGCCCGCTGCGCCGACGGCCGCGACGAGGGTCCCCGCCACCAGGCCCGGATCGGGAGCGACCCACTGGCTCTGGAAGATCCAGCTCACGACCACGCTCCCGATGAGTCCGAGCGCGATATCCCACCCCCGTCCGTAGCTTCCGCGTTTCAGGACGAACCCGGCGAGCAAGCCGGCCACTACCGCCACCAGCACCCACAGGACGACACTCATCACGATTCCCCTTTCAGTTGCCAGCGGATCGGGATCGGGCTGTGGGCATCCACGCGCTGGCGCATCGGAACTCTCATACTGTATGATGATACTAGTACAGTAGTACGCCTGTCAAGGCAACGGGCGAGATTCCAAGCAGGCAACGAGCAGGATCCCACGCGGGCGCTATGGAGACAAATAGCGTTGTCAGCTCTGTGCCGGTCAGAAACGTCGTCGGCCACAAGCGTTGAGATCGCCTGAGGATGAGCGTGGACGTCCCGACCCCTGAGTGTGTCATGAGGATCGCCGCGGGAAGGGCTGCCGAGGACGGACATGCGGAAGCCCATTCCAGTGAGCAGCGTGGTAAGTCACGGGGCGGGCGAAAGCTGGCTCGCCCGGCTAACCGCGATCAGGCGACGCGCTGGTCGCGGTGACTGTCCATTCGAATCATCCGAGAAGCTAAACGCGTTGTTGTCGCCGGAATTGTTCACGACCGGACCCGTGGAGTCGCCCTCCTCACAGCCGATGGTTAGCAGGACCGAGCACGCGAGCATGAGCACCAGGATCAGGAGCGTCTCGAGGCGTCTGACCATACCCTCCACCCATTCACTCTTGGACTTCCAGCCAAAGTACCGCCTCCGCTGGCAACGAAGCCTCGATGCCGTAGCGCGTCAGGATCCCTCGCTTCTCGTTGTAGAACTGCATCAGCCACTTCATCGCCGACCTCCTCCTGCATCCTGCCGCGCGCCGTGCCCCCCGTGCTGGGCCAGTCCGCAAGGACGACATCCGGAGAAAGAACCGCGGCGGAATGCCTTGAAAGTGCATTCTCTCCTGCGTGGCGTTCGGTGCTGCGGCCCTCGAGACCGATCCCCGCACCTCGATCGCGATCGACACCGCACGGCCCCCGGAGGCGGGATGCCCCCGGAGGCCGTCGAAGGAGCCGGATGCTGTGGCCGGTGGGTTAGCTATTAGAAGTCGCCGCCGCCCATGCCCCCCATGCCACCGCCATGCGGCATGGCCGGCATGGCCCCCTTCTCTTCCGGGATGTCCGTGATGAGCGCCTCGGTCGTCAGAAGGAGCGACGCGATTGAGGCGGCGTTCTGCAGGGCGATCCGCTCCACCTTGGTCGGGTCGATGATCCCCGCGTGCATCAAGTCCACGTATTCGTTCGATTCGGCATCGAAGCCGTACGCCAGCTCCTGGGCGGCCTTCACCTTCTCGACCACCACGGAGCCCTCGAGCCCGGCGTTCTCCACGATCCGCCGGATCGGCTCCTCCAGCGCCCGCCGCACGATGTGGGCGCCGGTCGCCTCGTCGCCCACCAGCTTGAGACCGTCGAGCGCCTTGGCGGCCCGGAGCAGCGCCACCCCGCCGCCCGGCACGATGCCCTCTTCCACGGCCGCCCGCGTCGCGTTGAGGGCATCCTCCACGCGCGCCTTCTTCTCCTTCATCTCGGTCTCGGTCGCGGCGCCCACCTTGATGACGGCGACGCCGCCGGCGAGCTTGGCCAGCCGCTCCTGCAGCTTCTCCTTGTCGTAGTCCGAGGTCGTCTCCTCGATCTGGGCCCGGATCTGCTTGATCCGCCCCTCGATCTCCTTGGTCGACCCCGCGCCGTCGATGAGCGTGGTGTTATCCTTGTCCGCGACGACCTTCTTGGCCTTTCCGAGGTCCTCCAGCTTGATGTTCTCCAGCTTGATTCCCAGATCCTCCGTGATCGCCTTGCCCCCGGTCAGGGTCGCGATGTCCTGGAGCATGGCCTTCCGCCGGTCGCCAAAGCCCGGGGCCTTCACGGCGCAGCAGGAGAGGGTCCCGCGCAGCTTGTTCACGACCAGCGTGGCCAGGGCCTCCCCCTCGACCTCCTCCGCGATGATCAGGAAGGGCTTGCCCGCCCGCGCCACCTGCTCGAGCAGCGGGAGCATGTCCTTCATCACGCTGAGCTTCTTCTCGTAGATCAGGATGAGGCAGTCCTCGAGGACGGCCTCCATGCGCTCGGGGTCCGTGACCATGTAAGGCGAGAGGTACCCGCGATCGAACTGCATCCCCTCGACGACCTCGAGGGTGGTCTCCATCGCCTTGGCCTCCTCCACGGTGATGACCCCGTCCTTGCCCACCTTCTCCATGGCCTCGGCGATCAGGCTGCCGATCGTCTTGTCATTGTTGGCGGCGATGGTCGCGACCTGGGCAATCTCCTTCTTGTCCTTCGTCGACTTGGTCATGTGCTTCAGTTCGGCCACCACCTGCTCCACCGCCTGTTCGATGCCCCGCTTGAGCCCCATCGGGTCTGCCCCGGCAGTCACATTCTTGAGGCCCTCACGGAAAATGGCCTGAGCGAGCACGGTCGCCGTCGTGGTCCCGTCGCCGGCGACGTCGGAGGTCTTCGAGGCGACCTCCTTCAGCATCTGGGCCCCCATGTTCTCGTAGGGGTTCTTCAGCTCGACTTCCTTGGCGACCGTCACCCCGTCCTTGGTGATGGTCGGGCTGCCGTACTTCTTGTCGAGGACCACGTTCCGGCCCTTGGGGCCCAGCGTGGCTTTGACGGCATGCGCCATGATGTTGACACCGCGCAGGAGCGCGGCGCGGGCTTCCTCGTTGAACAAGAGCTGCTTGGCCATACGTTGGTTCCTCCCAAGGGTGCACACAGAAAAGGCCGCGGCGAAGCCGCCAGGATCACGCGCTGAGGATGCCGAGCACGTCCTCCTCCCGCATGGTGAGGTACTCCTGGCCGTCCAGCTTGACCTCGCTCCCGGAGTACTTGCCGAACAGGATCCGGTCCCCCGCCTTCACGTCGAGCGGGATCTTCTTACCCTCGTCGGTCACCTTACCGGTGCCGACCGCGATGACCTTGCCCTCCTGGGGCTTTTCCTTGGCGGAGTCGGGGATGATGATGCTCCCGTGCTTCTCGTCCCCTTCCGCGAGACGCTGGACGAGAATGCGGTCATGGAGCGGGCGCAGCGTGGTCTTCGTGCCGTGAGCCATCGTCGGGGTCCTCCCTTGTCCAGATGTGAGTGAGCGGGGCGTCCAGTCCCCTCACTGTACCACTTTACTAGTACACTAGTCCAGTACCTATTGATGGTCCGCGGGCGAGCACGGCGCCGGGTGCCGTCGAGGGCACGGCGCGCGAAGTCCACCGCGCGCCGCCTCATGCCCCACCCTCATTCCACCGGCCGCGCGGAGGCCCTCCGAACGGGATCCGGGCGCCCATCGGGTCCCGGGGGGCTTCGGGAGATCAGCCTGTCAGGAAGGACACGTGATCAGGATGCCATCCTCGCCGTAGGCGACGTGCCCCGATTCGCGGGGATTCTTTTACCATTTCGGAGGCCAACACCGGAGGAACAGGCGTATGAGAGTGCGAGACCTTGCGAGACGAAACGGTCAGCGTTAGCCTTCTCCGCCCTCGTCCTGATACGGATCACGCTCCAAGGATGGGACGCCGCGGCCGTCCTCACGCGCCTCGGGTCGCGGAGGCCCGCTCACGGCGTGAGCCCCCTCGGCGGGGTGGCTCGGGTCACCGCCGTGCTCACGGCCCAGCGTCCGGGACACGTGGCCTGCTACACGTCTGGCTCGCTCCCCCATGGCCCTCTCCGCTTCCTAGCGCGTTGTCCACCGGGAGGTCCTGATTAGAGACCCTGCCCCGCCCCTTTTTGAGACCCTGGGGCCGACAGCTGGGGACTCCCGGAGGCATGGGCGGAGCCTCGAGACCCCGAGCGTGAGAGCGGAGATGGCCCAAGAGGGAGCCATCTCCGCGTGAGCCGCTCCAGGAAACTAGGCTTTGGGCATCAGCAGCGTCGCGCACAGCTCGGCCACTCGGCGATCCGGCTCCTGCTCACCCGGCATCGTCGCCCACCCCTGCTTGCCGACATACTCGCCGCGTTGCCACGTGCTTTCGTCTTTCAGTGCCACGAGCTTCTGGGCCTTCCCCAGGTCTCGCCCGGACTGGGTGACACAGATGGGGGCCAGGCGCTCGACGACCGCGTCACGGGCCATGTTCTCCGCCGTCTGCCGGGCCGTGCCCCCGGTGACCCAGCCGCCCCAACTGAAGCCGACGATCATCGTGAGCACCATCGAGGCCACACACGACCAGAAGAGCACGGTCTTGGTCGGTTGTGCGTCACTCCACCGCTGTCCCAGACTCGGCTTGCTTCGCTTCGCTTCCATGCGTTGACTCCTCCCCTATGATCAGGACGTTGGTCGGACTCCGGCGCGCCGCGCCGGGATGGGTCGATCGGACGGCGCCCTACTAGACGCGCGCGGGAAAGATCGTGCGCTGGGCGACGATCAGGCCCGCTGCGCCGACCGCCGCGACGAGGGTCCCCGCCACCAGGCCCGGATCGGGAGAGACCCACTGGCTCTGGAAGATCCAGCTCACGACCACGCTCCCGATGAGTCCGAGCGCGATATCCCACCCCCGTCCGTAGCTTCCGCGTTTCAGGACGAACCCGGCGAGCAAGCCGGCCAATACCGCCACCAGCACCCACATGATGACACTCATCACTCTTCCCCCTTCATCGGGTTATGGCCCTTCGCCGCCTGACTGCCCCGTCGCCGTCTCCTCCGGGATACGACCCGGCAGGGGACGCCTGAACTGCACGAGGACGGAGTCGCCCCCCGATAGGGGGCGTGACGGTCGGGTGGTCGCCGTCCTGTTGCGCCAGGATGGCCCCCAGCATCTGGATGGCCCGCTGGTTGAGGGCCCGGTCGTCGACGATCACCGGCACCGTGGGCCCCACGAGTCCCTGAACGCGCGCGGCGGCCGAGGTAGAACAGACGATGACGTCCGCCCGCCGCACCAGGCGACCCAGCGCCGGTCCCTCGGCCGGACCGGCCTCGACCCGCGCGATGTTCGGCAGGGCCGCGTTGGCGATCGAGTGCTCCAGGTTGTGGGCGGTCTCGCGCTCAGCGGAGACGACGCCCACCCGCGTCCCCGCCGGCAGCTGCGCCAAGCGGTGGAGCGTCTCCAGATGCACCTCGGCGAGGAGCGCGACCACCGGGACCCCCAGGCCGTCCAGCCGGCGCTCCACCTCCGGGAGATGGCCAAAGCTGGTAACCGCGGCGGCCCAGCGATTGGCCCCCGTCTGCCGTCGGACGGTGGTTGCCAAGTCCTTGAGGAGTACCTTGTCCACGCTCACCGGCAGGTGCGCTTCGAGTTCTCGCCCAAAGAAGTCAAGCTCCGGCGGACTGCACTCGACGAGGAGCACCGCGACGGCCTCCCGGAGAGCGGCCAACCCGACACCGGCCACGCTCAGGACGCCCACCGCCACGTCGTTGGGGGTCATCCCGAGGACCGCCGCGCGGATCACGGCGTCCTTCAGAAAGTCCTCGCGGCCAGTCGGGAACAGGCGGGCGGGCAGCGCGGGGGCCACGAACACGCCCTTGCCCCGCCGCGCCTCCACGTGCCCGCTTCGCTTGAGATCCTCGATCGCGTGCGTCACCGTATTCGGATTGATGCCGAGAAAGCCGGCCAGCTCGCGAATGCTCGGCAGCGCCTCGTCCCGTGGGACGCCGCCGCCCTCGATGACGTGTTTCAGCTGCTCCGTCAGTTGCCAGCGGATCGGGATCGGGCTGTGGGCATCCACGCGCAGACGCATCGGAACTCTCATACTGTATGATAATACTAGTACAGTAATATGCTTCTGTCAAGGCCAGTAAATATGCTGCTGTCAAGGCAAGGAGCGGGATCCCAGGCGGGCGCTATAGAGGCAAACGGCGCGTCAGCTCCCCGCCAGCGCGCAGCCAGCCCCGTGGCGTGCCCGGAAGCGGGAAATCACTTCCTGGGAAGGGCTTCTCTGCTCGGGGTACTTCGAGAAGGCATCGACGGATGAGCCGCGCAGCGCGGCAAGCCGTAAGCCAGCGGATGAAGGCGCACTGGCCAAGCGCCGCTAGCGCACCTTTCGCGGGTCCACGTGGGTCGCGGTGGCCGGATCGTTTCGATCGTCCCGCCAGGTCGGATGGTTGAAGTTCAGGCGCGCGGCGCCGTAGAGGATGGCGGCCTGGGCGCCGAAGAGGTACCAGCGAATTCCCAGGGGCTCGAGCGCCGCGCGGACCGCGGCGAGTAGCTCACCGATCGGGGAGACGGGCGAGGGCACGAGCCGCTCGGTCGAGACAGCCCTTGAGCTCCAGGTGGTGCGCGAGATCCGCGGCCCGCTCCGCGTCGGAGGGCCAATCCGGGCGGAGGCCCCGCATGTGGAGCCACAGCACCCGCGAGGCCCGTAGCGGGGTGTCGGCCCCGCGCGCGGACACCTCCTCGGCCCAATAGCGCCGCTTGGCCGCTCGGAGAAGGCCCCAAGGGCGATCGACGAATCGCCGGACGGACGACGCGTCCACGCAGTCAGTATAGCGTGGCGGCGGGTCGCTCGCTGGCGGACATCGTGCGAGGTCGGCACGGGCCAACCCGCAAACCCACCGGCATTCTCAGCTTTAGGTGGAAGCGGCAGAGGTCTTCCGCGCACCCTCTCGCGGCAGGTCCCCAGCGGCCATCGGGGAGGAGAGAGCCGCCATGCTCGGCCATGCGGCGACGGCTCCCCGGCGTTTCTGCCGAACCCCTGCGCGACGCCATCGCGCCTCGGGGGCATCCGGCTTCCAGATGAGCCACGTCGCCGTGCTGTGTCGTGCCGCCGCGTTGCCCGGGTGGGAGGCTTCGGCTATGCCGCGCCCATTGCGCCGATTCGGCAAGACCGGATGGCCCGGGCGATCGTGGAGCGTGCCGCCGCGCGGGCCTCTACCAGACGAGCGCGGTGGTCAGGCGCTCCCACTCGGCCGACCTTCAGGGATACGCTACCGCACCTTTCGACGGTCCACGCGGGTCCCGGTGGCCGGATCGTTTCGATCGTCCCGCCAGGTGGGATGGTTGAAGTGGATCACGAAGTCCCCGTTGTAGGACACGACGGCGTCATGGAAGACGATGCGGCCCACGTGACGCCAGTTCCGGAACGTGCGGCGCAGGAGCACGGGCGTGCCTCGCATCGTGCCCTCGTCGGTCACCTCGACGTGAAAGGTGAGCGGCCGCTTGGGCCGGGAATCGCCCTTGTCGAAGATCTGCGCCATGATCTCGTCCCGGAAGTCCAGACCCGCACCCTCGATTCTCGGCTGGTCCGGCGCGACCACCAGGCGCATGAACTCCGGGGTACGCGTCGGCTCTCCGGCAGGCTTGCCCAGCTCGGCGATCGCGTAAAGCTGGCGGTTCGCCGGCTCCTTGTCGACCCTGCCGAACACCATCCCGGTGATGAGCAGGATCGGCACGCCGGCCCCGCGGCGCGTCGCGGTGATGTCCGGCGCGTTGCGCGTCTCGGCATCGTTGATGTAGTCGGTGTGATCGCCGCCCAGGTCCTGCTGGGTGATGAAGTTGGCGGTGCGCAGCGGCTCGGTGTGCTCGGGATCGGTCGTGGGGAACAGCTTGCCGACCAGTGACAGCGACCGCGCATGACCGCGGCGTGTCTCGGTGCAGCACGTGGAGTAGCGTCCGACGATCAGGGCCCGGCTGCCCTGGCGGAAGTAGCCCGAGTACGGCGTCGTCTCCGTGATCTCCCAGAAGCCGGTCAGGCAGACGCCGTTCGGATGCAGAAGGCGGCGGAAGCCCCGCCGGTTCGCGCCCCAGCGCAGGTCCGCGCCCGAGTCGACCGCACGCTCGGTCGCCTGGCGAAACCGGTGCGGCCCGCCAAACGGCAGCATCCCGCGCATGACGCTCCCGAGGGTCACCGCGTACACCGGCAAGGGAGCCTCGCCCGCTCCGCCCCAGATCCGCTGGTAGGGGTTGGCGAACAGCGCGGCGCGGACCTCGGAGAAGCGCGAGCCCCGGTAGGCGCGATCCTCCTCAGTGAACTCGACGGTCCCGAGCTGATCCAGCTCCATGGCGCCTCTCTAGCCCGTCGGCGCTTGGCGATCTAGGGCCCCTCTACGTCTCTGGCCACGGCATCTGCCGGCACGACGTCCTGCGGCCACGGCGCCTGTCTGCCCGAGCTTGCTGCGCCCACAGCGTCTGCGGCTTACGGCGTATGCGGCCCATGTGTCCGGCCGCTCACGGCGTATGCAGCTACGCGTCCGCGGCTCACGGCGACCGCAGCCCTCGGGTCTGTCGGCTCACAGCGTCGCGGCCCACGGCATCGCGGCCCACGGCGTCTTGACAGCATACACCGGCTGTCGTAGCCTCGCGAAGTGCTTCCGGCAGGGTCCATGCTCTGCGAGTACCACGGAACACAGGGAGACACTCCGCGTGGCTGACCACAACGACCCCAACGCGGTCAATTCGATCTTCGCCGACATCGACATCAGCGCCGCCGACCTCTACGACCTCTTCGGCTTCCCCGGCGACGCCACGACGGCCGGGGAGCAGGTGGTCGTCGCGCTCACGTTCGCCTCCATTCCGGCAACGGGCGTCTTCGACACCGACATCCTCTACCGCATCCTGTTCAATACCGCGCCGAGAGTCGCCCGGTCGGTCGAGGAGGAGAGCCTCGAAGGCCTGCTCCGGTACTTCGACTCGCTCAAGGACACGTACCTGGGGGCGGGGAAGGCCGCGGAGATCCGGGTCACCGTGGACGCGGCGAGTCAGGCCACGGTCAAGTTCGTGAACTTCCCGGGCGGCAGCTTCTCGACGGTCGTCGCGACCAATAAGGTGCTGACCATCCCGACACCCAAGGGTCACTCGATCAAGGCGTTCATCGGCGGCCGCGACGATGCCTTCTTCAACGATCTCACGGGCTTCTTTCGCTCCATCAACTATGCGCCGCAGTTCTATCACGTTCCTCACGCGATGTCCGAGGCGCACGAGGTCGACATTCCCAAGACCCTCCTCGAGCTGGAAGGCAACGACCTCTTCAATCACGATTCCGGCGGTCCCGAGTGGGGATACGGGGAAAAGAAGGATCTGCCTCCCGGGCCCCACACCTGGAAGGGCACCCGGTTCCGCAAGGACGCTCGCGGCAACTTCCGCTTCGTCTATACCGGCAAGGATTGCCAGGCGGGGATAAACGCCAACGCCATCATTCTCGAGATCCCGCTCGCCTTCCTCACCGACTCGCCCGCCGAGCATCGGGTCGTCAACACGTGGGGCGAGAGCTGGGTCCTCAAGGCGGCCCACAAGATCGAGACGATCCCTGACGACCCTTTCTGGCTCGCGAACCCTTCGACCATCTTCGACACCCTCAAGCTCGACGCGGAGCTGAAGAAGTACAAGCTCGTCGATACCGACGGCCAGCCGTTCGCGGACGCCGGGCTGAGCGAGCGCGAGGACAGCCGGCAGGTCGGCGCGAACAACTTCTGGCTCGCCCCCCACTTCATCAAGCGGCTGGCCCACCTGGGCTGGGGCTTCGGGCCATCCATCAGCGCGCTGGGGCTTCGGACCGCGTTCGACCACGACAACGCGCCCGTCTCGGTGCATCGGAAGTACGCGTCCGTCCTGGAGGCGTTTCCGCGGGTCAAGAAGATCTTGTTCCAGGAGCTGAACATGCCCGACGACACCTGGAACAGGAAGGCGCTGCCGATCCCGCTCCGGCGCGCGTTCGAGGTGTTCGTCCCGAACGTCTGCGCCATCGACATGGACACGACCGGAACGTGGCCGTTTGGCCGGCGACTCGAAGATCAGGTGGCCACGCGGTTCCTGTCGCTGTTCCTCGACATGAAGGCGGAGTGGAAGAGCAAGAAGTACCACGTCGACTTGCTGAACGACCAGTCCCTGTGGGATGCCGCGCCGATCGAGCCGAAGACGCCCCCGAACCCGCTGAAGAACGACAAGGAATTCCTGGATCACTTCCCGTATCTGGCGGAGCCGTGGTAGGACACGATGCACCTCGCGGCAGCGAGGGTCTCTGACTTCGAGCTCGAGCTCGGACGGCTCGACCGGAACCTCGCCGAGCTCGGCGGCGCCGCCGTCCCCTCCGGCAGGGACACCGCCACCGCGACGAGACACATCTGGCTGCTCTACCAGCGCGCCTCGCTCGCCGGGGACCTGGAGGGGTGCGAGACCTCAGGCGAGGCGGCCAGCCACCTCATCGGGCGGGCCGGGCCGGCGGCGGATCTCTGGCTGCTCAAGGCGACCGTGGATCTCACGCTGCACCGCATTGCCGACGTCAAGCGGGGCCTGGACATGGCCGACGGCCTCCGCGACACCGTCCACGGCCGGCTGTTGCAGGCGGACGTCTGCCTCCAAGAAGGCCAGTACGCGCGCGCGCGAGAAGGCTACGAGGGGGTCATTCGCGACCGCCGGACGTGGGACAGCCTCGCCCGTCTCGCCCACTTGCGGGCGACCTTGGGCGACGCCGACGGGGCCGACCAGCTGTACGCGGAGGCCGAGGACGAGCTCACGGCGAAGCAGATGCGGCAGTACGCGTGGGTGGAGCTCGGGCGAGGCTTGCTGGATCTCAGACGTGGACGGCACGACGACGCCGGCGAGCACTATCGGCGGAGCGAACAGGCGTATTCCGGGTACTGGCTGATCGACGACCACGCCGCCGAGCTCCTGGCCGCCCGGGGGCGCCTCGAGGAGGCGGCCGCGCTGTACGAGGGCGTGATCGACCGTGTGCCGCGACCGGAACTCCAGCACGCGCTCGGCGACCTGTACACGCTGATGGGGGAGCGCGAGCAGGCGCGCGACGCCCACGATCGGGCGCTCGCCGGGTACCTCGCGTCGACGCGACGCGGCGGGGTCCACTACTACCATCACCTCGCCGACTTCTACGCCGACGTCCGGGAAAACGGTGCGGAGGCGGTCAAGTGGGCGCGCCTCGACGTCGACCTGCGCCGGAATCCCGCCACCGAGGCGGCGCTCGCCTGGGCGTTCCACAAGAACGGCCAGCCGTCCGAAGCGCTCGACGCGATGAACCGGGCGCTCTCGTCGGGGGTGAGGGACGCCCATCTCTTCAGTCGCGCCGGGCGGATCCACCTGGCGCTGGGAAGGCTGGGCGAGGCCGAGCGGTACCTCGGGATGGCGGCCGACATGAACCCACGGCACGAAAGCTTTCATGTCCACCGCTGACGCGGCGGGCCCGGGCCGCGCGCCCGGGGGTTCTGGCGGACGTTCGCATCCCGGCCGCGCACCCGACTGGCGATCGGCCGGCGGCGCGGCGAGAATTCGCGGGTCGTCGGGCGGCGCGCTCGTCAGCCGGCAGCGACCGATTCGGGCCCTCGGACGGCGCGCTTGTCAGCCGGCGGGCGACCGATTCGGGCCCTCGGACGGCGCACCCGTCAGCCGGCGGGCAGCCGATTCGGGCCCTCGGGCCGCGCGCCCGTCAGGTGGCAGGCGCCCGATTCGGCGCTCGGGCCGCGCACCCGTCAGCCGGCAGGCGGACGATTCGGGCCGTCGGGCCGGCGCACCCATCAGTCAGCGCGCGACCGAATCCACACGCCCGGATGCGCGGGGGAGCCAGGCCGGCCACCGGCGTCTCGGCCTCGGGTCGAGCTGAAGCGAGGAGAGAGATGATGGCGAGAGGGATTCTTCGTCCACTCACGATGCTCGTCGTGCTGTCCCTGGGGCTGGCTCTCGCCGCGTGTGAATCGGAACCGGGACGACCGGGCACCGTGCTCGACGAGGCCCGACAGGCGGGCCGGACGCCCGAGTCGCTCGCGGCGGCGGACGATGACTACTTCCGCGAGATGGACAGCGGCGTGCGCCTCACTCCCGAGGAAGTGCGGGGCCGGAACACCTGGATGGTGTGGACCGGCGGCAACGACCGCTTCTGGGACCGTATCTCGACCGCCAGCTTCGGGGCCCTCGATTTCCTGAAGACGCTCTCCTCGCACCCGTCGCTCAAGTTCAGCCGAGACAACCGCTGGTACTACCTCGGCCTGGTCAACGAGCCGTGCTTCGAGAAGGCCACCGGCCCCGACCCGCAGCGCTACGGGCTCTGGCTCGACAAGCGCCGGGCCGACTGTCCCCCCGATCCCTTCGAGAACGAGGCGAAGTATCCGGGGGTGGCGATCGGCGCCCGCGGCAAGAACCTGCCGGTGGGATCGTACTACGGGCAGCCGAGCGGCATCGTCGGCCTGCGCCTCTTCCCGAACCCCGCCTTCGATGAAGCGGCCGCCCAGCGGTGGAATCCCGAGCGGTACTACAACGACCCCGACTACTACCTGTCGAAGAACCTGGTGAAACCGTACCGGGTCGGCATGTCCTGCGCCTTCTGTCACGTCGGACCGATCCCGACGAAGCCCCCGCCCGACGCCGAGCGCCCGGGCTGGGAGCACCTCAGCACCTACGTGGGCGCGCAGTACTTCTGGATCGACCGCATCTTTGACTGGAACGCCGACGAGACGAGCTACATCTTCCAGATGTTCCACACCTCCCGTCCGGGCGCGCTCGACACCTCCTTGGTCTCGACCGACTACATCAACAACCCACGCACGATGAACGCCGTCTACAGTCTCGGGCCGCGGCTGCGCCAGGCGCGGCGCTGGGGCCGGGAGACCCTTGGCGGCGGGAGCCTGGACAACCGGCAGTTCAACGACTTCGTGCCGTCCGGCCCGCTACGCGAGTTCTTCGAGCCGCCGGCCACGGTGTGGACGCCCCGCGTGCTCAAGGACGGCGCCGACTCGGTGGGCGCCCTGGGCGCCCTCAATCGCGTCTACCTGAACATCGGGCTGTTCAGCGAGGAATGGCTGCTTCACTTCAATCCCCTCGTGGGCGGGAAGGACGTCACGCCGATCGAGATCAAGGTCGCCCGGAAGAACTCGGCCTACTGGCAGGCGACCGAAGCCCGGACGCCGGACCTGGCGCTCTTCTTCCTGAAGGCCGCGAACCCCCACCGGCTGAAGGACGCGCCCGGCGGCGATACCTACCTCGCCAAGGATCAGGCGACGCTCTCGCTCGGCAAGGTGGTGTTCGCGGAGCGCTGCGCCCGCTGCCACTCGAGCAAGCTCCCGACCTCGGTGGTCGGCCTCGATCCCGCTGGCTGCGCGGGCGCCGACTACCCCGCCTGCTGGGTCCGGTACTGGGAATCCACGAAGACCGACGAGTTCAAGCAGCAGATGCGCCAGATCGTGGCGGCCGACGACTTTCTCGACGACAACTACCTGTCCACCGACCTCCGCGTCCCCGTGACGTTGCTCCAGACGAACGCCTGTAGCCCCCTCGCGACCAACGCGCTGGCCGGCAACATCTGGGATAACTTCTCCTCGGACTCCTACAAGGCCCTCCCGTCGGTCGGGACCATCACCGTCCACCACCCGATCACCGGCGAGCCGCGGCCGTACGTCATGCCCGGCGGCGGGCGCGGGTACACGCGGCCGGCGTCCCTCATCAGCCTGTGGTCGACGGCGCCCTTCTTCGTGAACAACGCGCTCGGGACGTTCGAGCCGAGCCCGTCGGTCGAGGCGCGGATGCGGTCCTTCCAGGACTCGATCGAGAAGATGCTCTGGCCCGAGAAGCGAGAGAAGGACTCGGTGCTCGGCGACAAGGTGCCGGGGGTCATCGACCGCACGACGGTCCCGAGCTACATCAGGATCGCGGCCGGCTATCTCCCGGAGCAGCTGCGCGGCCTGCTCGGTCCGGGGCAGCGGCTGTTCCCGTGGCTCATCGGTCCCGGCGGCGGCGTGGAGATCGGTCCCATCCCGGCCGGGACGCCGGTGAGCCTCATCACGAACATCGCCCTTCGCCTGGACACCTCCGACCTCGGCGACCGGGTGGCCCACGACAAGAAGGTGCTCGCGCTGCTGCTCCGGGCCAAGCGCGAGCTCAAGAAGCCCGACAAGCCGGAAGGGGACGAGGCCTCGCGACGGAACTTCGCCAGCCTGGTCGAGCCCATGCTCGAGCTCAGCAAGTGCCCCGACTTCGTCGTGAACCGGGGCCATTACTTCGGCACCGCGCTCCTCGGCGAAGAGCCGGGCCTCAGCGACGACGACAAGCGCGCGCTGATCGAGTTCCTGAAGACGTTCTAGCTCCGATCGCGCGTTGCCGGCAGGCCTCGCGGGTGGGCCTTAGGGCACGCCGGCAGGCCTCGCGGGAATCGTGGGCCGGCGGGAAGCCGCGACGGCGCGGAAGGCGTTCGGACCGCCGCGGTCGGGCGGGAGCCGGGCACCCGCAGCAGCGGCGGCGCCAGGGGCGCCGCGGGAGGTGTGCGACATGCAAGCCCAACCGTCGACTCGAATCGGCTCGGTGCTGGTCGGCCTCCTGGTGGCCTGGAGCGCGCTGGGCGCCGGCGCCCAGGCCGCTGCCGAGCCCCTCCGGACGGACTTCCAGTACGCCGTGAAGGTCGCCTGCTCGCTGCTCGGAACCTTCGGCGACTCGTTTCTCGCGAACGGCACGTACCGGACCGTGGTGAACGTTCACAACCCCACGACCCGGAAGGTGACCCTGGGCCGAAAGGTCGTCATCGCCGGAGCGGAAAACGAGCCGGCGTCCCAGTTCAGCATCAGCCCGTTCCGCAAGGTCACGCTCGAGCCCGACGGGGCCTTCCAGCTGGATTGCCTGGCGATCGCGAACACCTTCTGTCCGATCGACGGGGTCTGCGTCGACTTCTCGGCCATCGACGGGTTCGTGGTGATCGCGAGCCCGGTCGCGCTGGACGTGGTCGGCGTCTACACCGTCGCGCGACGGGGCGACAACGAGGTGGCGTCCCTCGACGTAGAGCCGGCGCCGGAGCGCCGCATCCGTCAGACGATCGACGTGATGACCCCGCCCGCCCAGCCCGAGATCAAGCAGCGCATCCGGCGCTGACCGACAGCAACCACGCGACGCGGCCGTTGACGGCCGCGAAGCCACGGGCTACCCTCGGCGCGCGCCGCAGAACCGGCGAGGGCCAAGGCGGGCCAAGGGAGGTGTTCGGGACAGAGCCGTCCTCAGACGTAAGAAACGTGGCTTGCTTCTCTCAAGGAAAGGAGCACTCAGTGGCTACACCGACCCGTCCATATCACCGGCACGGCCGCTCACAGTTCTTCATCGAGGGCGAAGGGCCTGCCCCCGCCGCGATGCTGTCACCCCGGCAGCGGAAGATGGCTCCGGCCGCCGCCGCGGCCATGGAGAAGGCCGAGGCCCCCGAGGACCCGAAGCGAGCCTTCCGGTTCTGTCGGCTGTTCCCCGACCTCCCGAAGTTCCAGCCCGACGACGCCGGACTGATCGCGCTGGGCCAAGCTCTGGAGGACCCGTTCATGCCGGGGGCCGGTGACTCGGTGATCCCTGGCGGGTTCACGTACTTCGGCCAGTTCGTGGACCACGACATCACCTTCGACCGCACGGAGGGAATCCCGGACGGGTCCCTCGATCCCGCCGAGATCTTGCAGGGGAGGTCGCCCGCCCTGGAGCTCGACAGCGTGTACGGCCGCGGGCCCACGAAGTCGCCCGAGCTGTACGAGTCGGACGGACGGCGACTGAAGATCGGCACGACCACGGGGCGGCCGATCTTCGGGGTGACGCAGGCGTTCCCGAATGACCTGCCACGTCAACCGGCGGCAGACCCGGAGACCGAGAACTCGAGGCGGGCGATCATCGGCGACCCACGGAACGACGAGAACCTGATCGTGGCCCAGACCCACCTCGCCTTCCTCAAGTTCCACAACAAGGTGGTGGAGCGTCTGCAGGGCTCCGGCACGGCGGCCGGCCAGCTCTTCGAGGAAGCCCGCAAGACCGTCGTCCAGCACTACCAGTCCATCGTGCTCCACGACTTCGTGCCCCGGCTGACCAGTCACCAGGTGGCCGCCGACGTCATGAAGAAGGGCCGGAAGGTCTACGCCCCCAAGGGGCCCGACCCGGGAACTCGTCTCTGCATGCCCGTCGAGTTCTCGGTAGCCGCCTATCGGACGGGCCACAGCATGATCCGCAACGCATATCAGTGGAACCGGGTGTTCAGCTCCACCGGCCCGTTCGGGAGGGCCCCCGGACTCAACCTCTTCTTCGTGTTCTCCCGTGTGTCCGGCGACCTGGGAGGGTCGCCGACCTTGCCCAGCGACTGGATCGCGGACTGGCGGCGCATGTACGATTTCAGCGAGCAGGCGGGCGGCACCCGCCACCCGCAGCTGAACTTCACGCGGCAGATCGACACGAGGCTGGCGAACGGCCTGATGATGCTGCCGGAGTTCGCCAACGCCGACCAGCCGCACCTGAAGACGCTCGCGGTGCGCAACCTGCTCCGCGGCCGGCTCGTCGGGCTGCCGACTGGCCAGGACGTTGCGAAGAAGCTCGGCGCGACGGTGCTCACGCCCGAGGAGGTGGCCTCGGGACCGCTCGGGGCTGTCGTCACGGCGCAAGGCTTCGACACGAAGACGCCGCTCTGGTTCTACATCCTGAAGGAGGCCGAGGTGCAGCAGGGCGGTCAGAGCCTCGGTGAAGCGGGCGGACGGCTGGTGGCCGAGACCTTCCACGGCCTCGTCCAGGGGAGTGATCACTCGATCCTGAAGCAGGCCAACTGGAAGCCGACCCTGCCTGCCAAGAACCCCGACAAATTCACCATGAACGACCTGCTCCTCTTCGTGAACGAGGTGAATCCGCTCGGGGACGCTCCGTAGGATCACTGCGCGGACTCGGTCCCGCCGCACGATCCCCCGCCGGGGGAGACTGCGGCGGGACGCTCCGCGCGTCGACAATGCTCCGGCAGCGTCACGGATCGCGGTCGATGCAACCTCGACGGATCCGAATGCCTTGTCACCCCTGCCTGCGGCTCACGGGGTCGACCCCGGAGAGCTTCGGAGCGTGGATACAAAGGCCGTCTCGGATCGCGCGGGACGGCTCGCGGGATCTCAGTGGCGGTGACGAATCACCCGCTCCATCTCCGTTTGGCATCGGTGGCGGCGAGCATCCAACAGGGAGCGACGACGCCGGCGTGAGCTCCGGGAGGTGATGACAAGGCGACACGAATGAACGGCCGACGCCGGCTCCGGGAGATATGACAACGCGCCACGGACGAACGGCCGACGCCGGCGAGGACGGGCGCCAGGAGGTCACGGTCCCCCGCGCCCCCCCGTCAGATGGGGACGCGGCCCGAAGAACACGGGCCAGACCGCGAAACCGTCGAGACCTGGACTGTTCCAGCAGGGGGGTCCCATCATGCGGAAGTCGACGAAGACGTATCCGAAGAAGAGATATCTGGACAGGCAGCCGATGCGGATCCAGGCGCGCAAGGATTCGCCGGCCGAGCGGGCGTACTACAAGCGGAGCGCCCTGCCCGGGGTCGTGTGGCCGATGCCGAAGGCCATCGCGCCCGGCATCGGGCCCGAGCCGCTCGAGGACCTCATGTTCCACGGCGGCCGGGTGATGCCAGAGATGGAGTTCCAGAACATCTATCTCGGCTCACCCGCCGACTGGGTGCAGAGCGACATCGCGAACATCGATGAAGGCATCACCCTGGCCATGCGCGACCGGCGCCTCAACAACACGATGGCGCAGTACTTTCCCGGCCGGACGCTCACGTGCGATCCCCGCGAGTCGTTCGTGCTGGACGCGCCGAAACCTCGGCTGATGGACGAGCCCGACGTGCACGCCATGGTCATCGGACTCTTCGACAACGACCCACGGCTCAAGAAAACCGATCTCGGCACGGCGCTCTTCAACCTGGTGCTGCCGCCGGGGACCGTGCTGAGGCTCCGCGAGTCCTCCTCCCTGAACGGGCTCGGCGGCTACCACGGGTCGGTGCACATCCGGCGCAACAACAGGCAGGTGACGCTCTACTACTCTGCGAATGTCTTCTCCGAAATAATGCCGTCGGGCCGGCAGAATGGCATCGCCGTGTTCGACCGGCCGTGGAAGAACGTGGTGGGGACGCTCTACCACGAGCTGAACGAGTTCCGTACCGACCCCGACGTCCTCGACGCGATCAACAATGGCAGCAACGACTTCCTGGGCTGGACCTCGCGAACGGGTCGTGAGTGCGGCGATCAGCCCATCTTCGTCGCCGAGCCGCTCAATCTCGTGTTCAAGGAGGTGACCGCGGGCAGCCAGAACAAGCGGGTTCCCGTGCAGTTCATGTACTCGAACGCGGTGCACGGGGCGGAGGGACCGATCGACGAGCCGCACTAGCTATAGCTAGCCCTGATCGGCGATTCCCGGGACCGCCAGGCCCTGGAATCGACTGACGTGGTGCCGCTGGGCGTCGTTCGGTAGGCGCATCGCGAAGGCACCTTGGAGGGTCTTTTGGCTCGGCGCATCGAGGCCGGGGGTATCCGCGACCAGAGCGGCCAGGGACGAGTCGCTGGCCTGCGGGAATCGCCGTTCAAGGCTAGAGGCCGGTGAAACCGTGTGGCGTTTCGCTCCCGCGCGACCGTGGCGCGCGGGACGCCACGCAAGTCGTGATCCATCCGGATCTCGAGGATGCGGCCGGCAACCGTCCGTGCACCCGCTTCGAGGTGATCGAAGCCAGCCGTACTCACATCGGCCACCGCGCCAAGGATGGGCCTGAGTCGAGGCCGGTCCGCGTACGGTCGCTCGATCAGCCCATCCACGCGATCAGGCCGCCGGTTGGATTCGGAAGGCCTCCAGAATGGCCTGACCCGCCCTGGAGCCGCCGGAGCGCGTCAGTCGCCACGGCCCCCCCCGGGCGCGTCTCCGACCGCGCCACTGGGGCCATTGTCGATCGGGGCCCTGCCCGGTCGACTATCCGGGAGAGGAGGCGTGCGGAACGGAGATGACCCCGGACGAAGCGGCAGGGCGACACCCCGACCGGCGGCTGGGGAGCCCCGCGCGGACGGCCCGCAGGTGCGGCTATTCGGGCCTTCGCGGATCGACCAGGAGACCAGCGCGCCCGAGGAAGCCCGGCGGGATCGATGCAGCGAGGGGCAGCCGGGGCGAAGCGACCGTCGCCTGAGCCGAGTCACTGACGGGTAGTTCTCGTCTGACAAGAAGATCCCGTCGCGGACACAACCAGCTCACCCGTATACCAAGGAGTCTTGACGATGAGCAAGGCCACGCGCCCGATTCCAGCCGGCCACGAGGGTCTGATTCCGCACTTGGTGTGCGACCCGTGTGCGGACGCGATTGAGTTCTACAAGCAAGCCTTCGGCGCCGAGGAAGTGCACCGCATACCCGCACCCGACGGGCGCCGGATTATGCACGCAGCCATTCGTATCGGTGGCCGCTTCGTGTTTCTGGTCGACGACTTTCCAGAATTCTGTGGCGGCCAGGCGTCTTCGCCCAAGGCGTTGACCGGCACTCCGGTCACAATCCATCGCTATGTCGAAGACTGCGACGCCGCAATCAAGCGCGCCGCGGACGCTGGCGCCACGGTCCTGATGCCCGTGCAGGACATGTTCTGGGGCGACCGCTACGGCGTCGTGACCGACCCCTTCGGCCACCACTGGTCGTTCGCCACGCATGTCAAGGATCTGACGCCCGCGGAAGTCCAGGTGGCCATGAAAGAGGCGTTCGCGCAGAGCTCTTAGGGTGCTGTGGTTTATCACCTCGTCACGCGCACGGAAGGTGGATGTGGAGCGTGAGGCCCCGCTCCTCGTTGCGGGTGGCCCAGATGCGCCCGTCATGCGCCTGAACGATGGAGCGGCTGATCGCCAGGCCCATCCCCAGTGACTTGCTGGTGACAAAGTGTTCGAAGATCCGCTCCAACTCCGTCTCGTTCACGCCGATCCCACTGTCGCGGACCGCAATGGCGACGTGGCGAGGGTCCGGCAGGCTGGAGTCTTTCACCGGCTGGCAGAAGGAAAGGACGGTGGATCGAGTTCTTGCGCCTTACAGCCCGAGGCTTGTCTGGCTCCGGGCCGCGCTCGCTACCCCACCGGGGATGGCAGGCTGCGGCCCGCGTGAGCGCGACAGCGTGCGCGAGGCTTGTCTGGGTCCGGCCCGCGCTCGCTATCCCACGCCGCCGGGCAGCGGAAACTGCGTCGGTCGAGGCAACGACGGGAGGAAGTAGCGGCGGAGCGCCGCGTCTGAGACCGCATAGCCCCAGTTGATCAGCCGCTGCTGGAGCTCGGGCTCCATCCGCGCCAGTCGCGTGGGGGTGTTGGCGAGCGCGAGCGTCCGGTCGGCCGGACACGGCAGCGCGACGGCGGCGCCGTACTCGGCGATGTCCGTCCGGATCCCCCAGTAGGCGCCCGTCCGCAGCTTGGCCTCGAACGAGCCCACGACCTGGCGCTTGCGCAGGCTCCGGACCTGGTTGTCGATCAGCGAGTTGACCCGGATGCTGTGGCGTACCGGATCCCGCTCCGGCTCGGGCTCGGGCTGGAGCTGCCCCCCGCCATCGCTCACGAACACCGTCCGGTAGCGCTTCCAGACCGTCTCGAGGCCGAGGTTGTCGTAGACGCCGCCGTCCGTGAGCACGACATCCGTCGTGAACGGCTCCCGGTGGAGCGGCTCCGTGCCGGGCGTGAAGTCGCTCGGGTCGAGGGCGAGCGTGGCCGGCGACAGCACCGGCGGGAACGCCGAGGAGGCGCCGACGGCCACGGCCAGCGGGGTCCTCGGGGACTTGACCTCGCCGACCCTGTAGTCCCGCATGTAGGGCTTCATGAAGCGCCACAGCGCTCCGGACTGGACGTTCGTCGCGTTCAACACGATCCGGGGAGGGTCGTCCGGCAAGTCCTGGAGGGTGGCATCGCCGAACAGGTGCTGCCGGTAGGCATCGGTCACCCGGTCCGCGCTCGTCCCCGGCAGAACGAGTCCGGCGATGACGGATCCCACGTCGATCGTGCGGCCCGCGAGCTTCCGGAGGGGCTCGGCCACCTCCTCGACGAAGCGCCGCGCGACCCCGGTCGCCCCATCGAAGTCGAGCTGCCCCCACTTCAACCCGAGCACGCCGCCCGGGATGGAGCCGCCCGACACGCAGGAGACCCGCGCCAGTGTCCGGAGCAGCCCTGCCTCGTTGAGTCGCCAGAGCGCGCCCACGTGGAACAGCATCGCCCGATAGCCGCCGCCAGACATGCAGAGGCCGTGGCCGTCCTCGAGCTTGCTGGTCGCTGGCCGCTCCTCATCCGAGACGACGGGCGAGAGGGCCTCGGAAAGCATCCCACCAGGGTCAGGCATGAGCATCCTCCGTCACCGCGAGGTCCCGGATCCCGAGCTCGATCCGATCCTCACCGCCGGCCGCCCGGTTCACCGCGGCCATCCTACTCCATCGCCACGGCCCTCGGGTAGTCCGCGGCCGTGCCCGACCGCTCCGACTCGTGGCCCGCGATCTTGCTGCTTCACCTCAGGGCCTCACTCCCAATCACCATGTCCTTACCGTGTCGAGGGCCACGCCCAGCCGGTCGACCTGGCTCTCGCGGAACGTGGCCGCGCCTGGCCCCGCGCATCGCGGGCGCGATGGCGTCACCGGCGCTCAGCGAGGTCTAGGACGGAGAGTCGCCTCTCTCCACGGAGAAAGGTCTCCCGACGCGGCCTCGTCGGACGCCCGCCTTATTGCCTGCCCGTCGGACTACCGCCAGCCGCACCGGACCGTCGACAGGCACCCGTCGGGCGCTTCGCGCGTTAGGGCGGGTCGACGGTCGCCATCGCCTTGCGGAGCGCGGCCGCGCCGTCAGCTGGGCCTCCGCGGTCTCGGCGCCACGGCCCACGGATCCGGTCCCAGCTCCGGATCGAAGGCGCGCAGCGGATGACGCGCCGGATCCAGCCGCTCGCCTCCGTCCCAGGGCTCGAAGGCGTTCCGGATGCCTGCGAGCTCCGTGTGGGCCAGCTCCGGATGGTGTCGCAGCAGGACCGTCCGGAGGTCCGCGTCGTCGATCCACTCCAGCCCCTCCTTCGTGTACGTCTCCGCGTTGTAGCAGGTCGTGTAGAACCGATCCGCCTGGAGGCGTCGGGTGGCGTTCAGGATGAAGATCTGGAACAGCGTCTCCCCGAAGCCGAAGTTGGTCGGCCGGCGAGTCGGCGATTGCTCGGCCAGCGTGCCGATCAAGAGGTCGAGGGCCTCCACGTCCCCGCCGTACACGGCCTCCAGCCGATTGAGCTGCTCCTCGTCGTCGGTCAGATCCCGGAAGGTGCGAATCGGCCTGAGCAAGAGCTGCCGGCGGAACTCGTTGTATCGTGGGACGCCGCGCTCCCTGGCGCGCAGGATGTCCACGGCTCCCAGATCCATCACGGCGTGGCCTGGCACGCTGAGCTCCTGCAGGAACCGCGGGTAGTTGTTCAGCTCGAGCGCCCCGGCCGACTGCCTACCGAAGGAGTACAGGAGGTCGGTCATGCTCACCCGCCCGGTGAGGGCGGTGGATCCCGCCATGCGGGTCATCGCCAGCGGCACCTGCTCGATCAGCGAGCTGTCCTGGTGACGACGGAGCGTCAGCGCTTCCGGAAGAAGGGAGTGCAGGCGATAGACCTCGACGAACTCCTCCGTCAGGCTGTAGGGCACGCCGTGCTTGTCGATGCGGTTGCCCACGACGCCGCCGAGCTCGGCGTTCCGCAGCTGGATCTCGGCCAGCGTCTTCCGGCTCTCGCGGGGCCGGAGGAAGTTCGTCGCCAGCCCGTACCAGTTCGCGTTCAGGCCCGCGTGAAGGGCGCGGTTGGGAAGGATCCCCGGCGTCCACTCGATCGTGTGGATCTTGGCGATCACCGCGGCGTTGACGAGGCGCGCCACGTTGAACAGGCGGGCGTCCTCCCAGTGCGGGTACTTCGTCTTGAGCCGAGCACAGATCGCGTTGTGCTCCTTGACGAACAGCGTGTGCAGTATGCTCGTGCCCACCCACCAGTTGCGGACGAAGCCGGTCTCCTCGACGCCGTCGCTCCCGGTCGGCAGCCGTCCGTCCGCCTCGATCCGCAGCTGACCGTCGACACCCGATCGAAGCCGGAGCAGCGTCTTCCAGTCGCTCCCGTAGATCTGCGACGCATCCCACCAGTGCGTGACCTCGTTGAGATGCGAGATCGGCATGCTCTCGTCATGCGGCCCGCGCGTCGGGTCGGGCTGGGTCCTGCCGATCGCCATCTCCCGGAGGAGATACCTGCTGCGCACGCCGTCGCTCTCCGACACCGGTATTCGGTGGACGTCCCGCGGCAGATTGTCGCCGTGACTGACCCAGTCATGAGTCTGGAACTGAATCCAGGCGGCGGCGAGGAGATTGAGAAAGGGTGCCTCCTTCATCGTGGCGCCGCGCGTCAGCAGCACTCGGCTCACCTCGCGCGGATTGGGGGTCAGGAGCCGCGCTCCCGTCTCGGGCCGGATCGCGCCGGGCTCGACGTTGCGCGAGAAGCGCGTGCCGGCAGCTCCCTCCATCGGGTTCTCGAGGTTGTTCCAGCTCCCGTCGGCCGTCCGGAAACTCTCGACGCCCGCGGGCGGGGCCTGGTTCGGGGCCTGGAACGCCGTCAAGCTGCCTTTCGGGTAGGCGTCGATCAACCGCCTGCGATTCAGCTCGTCGCGCATGTAGGCGAGCGTCAGGATCCCGCGAGACAGGGGGCGCCGGTACCAGTTCGTCCAGACGTCGCCGTGATAGCCCGACAGTCGGCCGTGCACGCGGGTCAGGAGACCGAACAGCGTCGCGCCGATGAAGCCCACTCCGCTGCCGAGACCCACCAGCGCCCGGCGCAGGAGGGACCGCTCCCGGGCCCGGGCCGGCGACGGCAGCGCGCCCGGGGGCACCGTCGGGGGCGCCAGGGCCTCGGCCCGCTCGAAGAAGCGGAGCTCGGGACCGGCCACCGCGACCCGCGTGACGGCGTTCGCCTCAGCGTGGAGCCGCAGCTCCTGCCAGTCCTTCCGCTCAGGCTCACGCGCGAGCGCCGCCTCGCAGTGCTCGACCGCGGCCGCGTACTGCTCGAGGTGGAAGCACGCGAGGGCCATCAGCGCATGGCTGGACCCGCCGGGGTCTTCCCGCACGGCAGCCTGGAGAGCAGTCACCGCCCCCCGATGGTCGCCGATCTCGATCAGTCGGGTCGCACGCTCCCGGGCGGCGCGCCACGCGGACTCCGCCACGCTCTCCATGTCACGCTCGGCGAGAGCCCGTCACGGCACGCGTCCCTCCGCCGGAGAAGTCGCGGCACGCGTGCCACCGCGAGAGCCAGTCACGGGACCCGTCCCGCCGCGAGAGACAGTCACGCCATGCGTCCAGTCGCGACTGGCTGTCACGGCATCCGCCCCGCTGCGCGAGCGGCGGTCATGCCATACCCGTCGCCAGCCGCTGTCACGGCATCTGTCCCGCTGCGCGAACGGCAGTCATGCCATGCCGTCGCCAGCCGCTGTCACGGCATCCGTCCCGCTGCGCGAACGGCAGTCACGCCATGCGTCCAGTCACGACCGGCTGTCACGGCATCCGCCCCGCTGCGCGAACGGCAGTCACGCCATGCGTCCAGTCGCGACCGGCTGTCACGGCATCCGCCCCGCTGCGCGAACGGCAGTCATGCCATGCCCGTCGCCAGCCGCTGTCACGGCATCCGCCCCGCTGCGCGAGCGGCAGTCATGCCATGCCCGTCGCCAGCCGCTGTCACGGGATCCGTCCCGCTGCGCGAACGGCAGTCATGCCATGCCCGTCGCCAGCGGCTGTCACGGGATCCGTCCCGCTGCGCGAACGGCAGTCATGCCATGCCCGTCGCCAGCGGCTGTCACGGGATCCGTCCCGCTGCGCGAACGGCAGTCATGCCATGCCCGTCGCCAGCGGCTGTCACGGTACCCGTCGTGCCGGCCGCGACTGGCAGTCACGGCACGCGTCCCGTCGCACATCGCGGCAGCGGGGAATCGGATCGGCGCCGGCCAGCGGCGCTCCCGGGCTCGGCCGGGACGACGTCGCCGGTCCTCCTCCGGCGAGCCCGCACGACGGGGACCCGGGAGTCGCCGCCTGGAGCCAGCGCGCCGGTCATGCCCGGGCTCGTCCGCGACACCATCGGCTGAGGAGCCACAGGGCGATCAGGCCCGCGATCGCGACCGCCCCGAGCACGACCATGAGGGGGCTGCAGATCGCACCGACCAGGTCCAGGGAGAAGACCGCGATGTCGCGGATCGCCCCCAGCGCGGCGCGCACCCCGATGCTCGCCGCCGCCGGCTGGGCCACCGCCGGCCACGGCTCGGCCAGGTAGGGGAAGCTCGCCAGGAAGGGCTTGTCATTGGTCGTGGCCCGCGGCCACTGCTCGCTGTCGATGAATGAGTTCTCGATCAGTGGGCACTCACCCTGCTCGCAGGTCAACAAGGCGACGTCATCGGTGAGCCGGCGACCATTGGGAAACCCGACCGGGTAGCGCCTCGTGAAGACCATCACGTCCGGGACGTGGTCGTAGGAGCGGACGGTGAACAGCGGCTGGAAAGCATTGACGACCGGCGGGAAGCACTCCATCAGGAACTTCTGGACCCGCTCGGTGGCGCGGTGTCGCTCGCGGATCGCCGCCACGTGCTGGCTCGGCGGCAGCGTGTTCAGGAAGTCGAACCGGCCGAGCTGCGTCCGGTTTGACCGGCCCACATGGTCGATCTGCGCGCCGTCCTTCACCTGGGCCGACGTCCCCCACAGGAGCCAGTCCTGCTGGCCCGCCGGGAACGCGGCGAACGGGATGCTCAGCACCATCACGATGGCGTTCCGCTTGAAGAACTTCGGGAAGATGAACGGATCGTCGCGCACGCCGGTGAACAGCCGGATCGAGTCCGGGTTCCGGAGACCGGCGAACGACTTCTCCCGCAGGGTGGCATCGTTGTTGAGCCGGATCTTGATGGTGACGTCGGGGCCGATCCCCTCCGGCGCCACGACCGTCCCTCCGTACCGGGCGCGGTGCTGGGCATCGTCGAACGTCAACCGGCTGTGGAGATCCATGTAGATCGCGTACTCGTAGGGCTCCAGCTGGTAGGGTGGCGCGGCGGTCAGGGCCCGCCGGGTCGCCAGCACGACCACGAGCTGATCCCCATCCGGGAACGCGAAGAGGTCGGTCAGCCCCGCTTCCAGCACCTTCAGATTGATCGGGTCGGCGTGATCCGAGCCGTGACTGGCTCCGGGAACCACCAACAGCCCGAGACCCAGAAGGAGGATACCGACCTCTCTCACCGGCGTTCTCCTTTCAGGGGCGTGCCTGCGGCGCGTCCCCGAGGCACCCTTCGGCGGCGGCAGCGTGCCGTCCGCTTCTGAGCCGCCCTGCGGCCACCGCGGCGTCCCTCCCGCTTCCGAACCGCCCTGCGGCCACCGCGGCGTCCCTCCCGCTTCCAGACCGCCCTGCCGCCACCGCCGCGTCCCTCCCGCTTCCGAACCGCCCTGCAGCCACCGCGGCGTCCCTCCCGCTTCCGAACCGCGCCGCGGCCATCGACCAGCGCGCATGCCCCGCCCGCGTCACCACAACGCCCCGACCGGGAACCTTCACCATGCGCCACCACGTCCCGACGGCCAGCGCCAGCGCGACGATGAACAGGAGCTGCTGCGAGCCCGACGGGATGTGCGCGAGGCCCTGTCGGATCAACCCCGTCATCCGGGCCTGGCCGTGGCGGGACGACTCCCTCCGAGCCTCCGCCACGGCGCTTCCATCGACCACGAGCGGCTCTCTCGCGGTCAGCAAGAGGCCTTCCACCGCTGGCCCCCCGGGCCACCCCACGCGCACCGCGTAGCTCGCCTCCCACGGATTGCCCGGCGCGAACTCGAACTCGCGCAGCACGTCCTGCTGAACCCCGATGCGCCCCGGCACGCCGTCAAACCCTCGGTACTCGAGCTCGTAGGTCGGGCCGAAGACGGCCTGGCCGACGACGCGGACCACGCGCCCCTGGAGCTGTCGCCCATCCGCGAAGACGCGCAGGTGCCCGAGCAGATAGTCACCGTGTCGACGCACCATCCCGGCAGCCGACCCATCTGTCGCCGCGCCGTCTGTCGCCGTGCCATAGGCGGTGGCCACCAGGAGCTCCTCCATCGAGACGCGTGCGGTCACGCTGACGCGGCCCGGAAGCACGACGATGTCGAGCGCTCCCTGCGCCACCGGATGCGCCCCGGCCGGCCGCGTCTCGACGGCCCCGAAGGCCAGCAGGGCCGCGAGGATCAGCCCGAGGCGCTCAGCGGTGCGCATGGAAGTTCTCGTAGCCGGGGTTCATCTCGGCGACCGTCTGCAGGAATCGCTTGGACTCGGCGGTCCGGCCCGCGGCCAGGGAAATCATCCCGGCGTGGAAGAAGAGGTGCGCCTCCTTCACGCCGGACGCGAGCGCCCTGTCCATCGTCGCGAGCGCCGCGGCGAATTCGCCGCTCCGGTAAAGCGCCCAGGCCAGGCCGTCGTAGGTGACGAAGTGCGGGCGCAGCTCCGCGTCCTTCCGCGCCCACTTCACGGCCTCGGCTCCGTCCTGGCGCACATCGGCATAGAACCTGACGAGGTGATGATAGTAGTGGACGTCGCCGCGCCCCGCCGATTCGAGATAGGCGGCCAGAGCGCGGTCATGCCACGGTCGGGCCCGCTCGGCGTCCCCCATGAACAGGTACAGGTCGCCGAGCGCGTGTTGCAGCTCCGGCCGCGGCTCGCGCGCGAGGCATCGGAGGTAGAGCGCGACCGCCTGGTCGAACTTCCGCTGAGCCCCGAGCAGCTCCGCGACGTGCTCCTCCACCAACCAGTAGCCGGAGTAGGCCCGGCCGGCCTGCTCGTAGTGCGTCCACGCCCTGTCGTACCGGCCGCGGTCGAACTCACGCCGCCCTCGCTGCAACGCGACCCACGCATGGGAGTGCTTGTCCTCCGCCGGGATCTCGTCGTTGGCGCGCTGGTACAGCTGGTCGGCTCGCTCGGGATCGCCGAACCTCGCCTCCCAGCTGGCGAGGCGCGCCAGGTTGTCCCAGGTCGGGCTCTCCTCGATGGCGCGCAGGTATCCTCCCCGCGCCGCCTCGTACCTGCCCTCCTGGAGCGCGAGCCCCGCGCTCAGGGCCACGATCCGCGCGTCGCCGGCAAACCGCGAGAGCGCCGCGAGGTCTCGACGGGTCTCATTCAGCCGATGAAGCCGAAAGTCGAGATTGGCCTTGAGCAGGTACAGCCCGGCCATGGGGCCGATCTCCCCGATGATGCGGCCGATCGCCGCGTCCGCCGCCCGGAAATCCTCCGCGCCCCCCGTCAGCACCGCTCGCCGAAAGAGCCGGTGGGCAAAGCTCGTCGCCCGGTCGACGTCGGGCGGAGCGCCGGATGCGTCGTCCCGCAGCTCGGCGATGTCCCGGTCGAGGCGCGCCAGCTCGATCTCGTAGTCGGTCGTGGGGCTCGCCTCGCGCCGGATCACGCCGACCAGGGGAACGGCCAGGCACGCCGCCGCAGCCGTCGCTAGGAGTGGCTTGAACGAGCGCGTCGCTAGGAGTGGCTTGAGCAACCGCATTGACCGCTCGGCGCGTGATCCCCGGGGGCGGTCGGCGCGGGACGCGGCGCCACGGCCGGTCTCCCCATGCGCCGCGGCACGTCCCCGCCCCGCGGCCCCCGGGCCGGGCGGGGCCGACGTGACGGCCGACAGCTCCACCGCCATGCTGCGTCACCCGTGCCGCGATCGCCAGACACCAGTGTCCCCGTGCGACAGTGTCCGGGAGCGCTCGGTCGAAACATTCGCCAGCGGTCAGACGATCTGGACCCGCCGCGTGATTTGTCCGTTGCTCTCCCAGTAGGTCCGCTTGGTGGCAATGGCCGGATCGGTCATGGCTGGCTGGATGTTGCCGGCGGTGTCGGTCGCCCGCGAGGTAACGGTGTGCTCGCCAGCTGGCGGGCTTCCCCAATCCAGCCTCCAGAACTTCCACGAATACGCCGAGCCACCTCCACCCTCAGTGATGGTGGCCAGCGTCCACGGCCCCCCATCAACCCGCACTTCGACGCTGGCGATTGGGCCGCCCCAGGCGGCCCCGGCAATCCGGTACTTGCCGTCCTTCCGGGTGACACGGGCCGGGGCGGACTTCAGCAGCACCTTGGCGACGACCGTTTCGGTCCAGACTGGCTGGCCGTCGCGCTGCTCCTCGCGGATGGTCACATAGTCTCGGGCCATGAAGTGCCCCGCGAAGCGTGTGTCAATCACCTCGATGCGGTCGAGCCACTTCACGTTGGCCACGCCGTACCAGCCGGGCGTCAGCAGCCGTAGTGGTGCGCCGTGACCGGCATCCAGCGGCTGCCCGTTCATCTCGTAGCAAAGCAAATTCTCCGGGCTCATCGCATCGCTGACTGACATACTGCGGGCGAACGGCGTCGTCAGATCCATGTCGCGGACCTTGTGCTTGCCGATGTCGTGGCCGTAGAAGACGATCTCTTTGCCCCTGTCCAGAATGCCCGCTTCCTGGAGCAATGGCGCGAGCGCCGTGCCGGCCCACGTGGCGTTGCCGATGCCACCCCAAAAAAACGGCAGGCCAGTGTTCCCCGAGCACTCCAGCGTGAACGTCACCTCCTGGCGCGGACGGGCCTTCAACTGGTCGATGGTCAGGCTGAGCGACTGCTTGACCAGCCCGGTGACATCGAGTCGCCATTGTTGCAGATCGATCGTCGGTTGCCCGAAGTGCTGGATGGTGAAGAACTTGTTTGTGGGCGTGATCCAGGAATCCAGCTCTTCCCATTGCAGCTGCTGGCCGATGATCGCCTGGGCCGGCGCGGGTACGGGGGCCGGTTGATCGAGCCAGGCGACGACTACCTCACCCTGCTCCAGCGGAACCGCCGCGACCAGCCGGTCAAGACGCAGGAACGCTAGCCCGGCCACCATGGCGCCGCCCGCCACCATCGCATCACGTCGTGAGATCGTAGGTTTCCCCATGAGAGTACCTCCCAGTCGCAGCTGCCGGCATCAGCATCACTGCATCCATCAAGGATAGTCCCGTGCGCCCAACCGCAGGGTGTGACTTGCATCACACGTTCTGATTCACCATTCCCGACGCCTCCGTTTCTCCCAGGTCGCGGGACACGCCCACGGCTATCCTCCCAGGGCGGCCGATCATCCACTCCCTAGAGCCGCCTGGGCCAGGTGCTCGTGCGGGTGCTGAGCGACCATGGCGCGATTCATTCTGGCTGGATAACCCCTACAGGCGAGCTTGGCCATCTCTGTCGCAGCACCCACTAACGCAGTCGCCCAACGCGTAAACCAGCCACGGCTAAGACATGGCGTGCTGCAATGTGCCCTTGAGAACATAGGCCGTCTTAAGCACGTCTTCTGGCCCGGTCCTGACCAAGAACCTCATACCACTCTACAGCTTGTGGGGCGACCCCCGAAATCCCTCGACGTCGGCGTACTGGAAGAACCGGCGCGCCTCGTCGAGGCACTGCCGGTTCGTCCAGCTGTCGGGCTGCCCGGATGCTTCTCGTCAGGGAACGCGAGCGACAGGCGGTCCAGCATCGCCCCGCCGTCGCGGAAGATCTCCAGCGCCGCGTCGGTGCACAGGAAGGAGGTGATCGCCGGCTCGAAGTCGACGCTCCTCTTGTCCGGCGAGACGAAGAACGCCCGGCGCGTGTCCCGCAGCTCGTTGGTCTCCGACATGTCCTTGACGAACGTCGCGAACGCCTCGTTGAGCCGGGCGAAGTGCGGCAGGCCCGGAATGGGGAGGGGCGCCAGCGACGATCCATCGCCGCCCTCGACGCCGGCCAGGTTGTACGTGATGTTGCCGATCACGTAGGTCCCGGGGTCGCTCTGCAGATAGACGACCTGCTGACGCGCCCGAGGGACATGACGCCCGAGCACTGCGCGCAGGACTCCAGCAGGGTGGCTGCCTTCTTCGATCCAGCGGGGGGACGGCTACCCTCGACGTGGCATTGAGCCAGGCTTTGGCCACTGGCGGATTTCCGCCTTCGCCACTGGCGAACCCTCCGAGCCAGCGAGGCGTTTCCCGCTAAGTGGCCGTCGCTACGTGAGATGGATCGCTGGCATCACGGTTGCCTCGAACTGGCGTCAGTCGCCGACCGGCCCCGAGGGCGGCGGCAAGGGAGGTCCCCCATGCGCCAGTTCCGTAGCGGTGATGCCTGGGCCGATGGCGAGTTGCGGCGAGCCGAGGAGGCGCTGGCGTTGGCTCGCGCGCTAACCGCCGAGGGTCGGATGTTGCAAGCCAGAGAGGTGTTGGCGCAGGGTCTCGCGGCTCGACCGCCGTTCGCCGGCGAGTCGCGCCCCCCGCGTCGTCCTGCACGGGTCTGGCTGGGCTCCATCCTGCTCGCGGTCGGCCACCGCCTCCTCCGGACCAGCCCCCGGCCTGCGGCCCCGGCGTAGAATAGCCGCCGTGACGCCCCTGGCAGAGGTGCTCGGGGAGAGCGCGGCGATCCAGGCCGTCCGGACCACCGTGGGGCGGGTGCTCGCGCACGGGGTCGAAGGCCGCCGGTTCCCGGCTCTCCTGATCCTGGGGGAGACCGGCACGGGCAAGGGGCAGCTGGCCCGCGCCCTTCACCGGGCCGGCCCCCGGGCGGCGGGGCCGCTCATCGAGGTCAACTGCGCCGCGATCCCCGAGACCTTGCTCGAGGCCGAGCTATTCGGCTTCGAGCGCGGAGCCTTCACCGATGCGCGCCAGGCCAAGGCAGGCCTGTTCCAGACGGCGCACGGCGGCACCCTGTTCCTGGACGAGGTAGGCCTCCTGCCGGAGCGGGTCCAGGCCAAGTTCCTGAAGGTCCTCGAGGACCAGGCCGTGCGGCGGCTCGGCGCCACGCAGAGCGAGCCGGCCGATGTCGCGCTCGTCGCGGCGACGAGCGAGGACCTGCTCGACGCCGTGCGCGCCCGGCGCTTCCGCGAGGACCTCTATCACCGGCTCGCCGTCGTCATCGTGCGGCTCCCCTCGCTCGCTGAGCGAGGGTCGGACATCCTCCTCCTGGCCGAGCACTTCCTCGCCCGGGCCTGCACCGACTACCGCCTGGGGTCGAAGACCCTCACCCCCGACGCGCGCGCCGCGCTCTGCGCCTATGGCTGGCCGGGGAACATCCGAGAGCTGGCGAACATGATGGAGCGTGTCGCCCTCCTCACGGAGACGCCACTGGTGACCGCGGACGCCCTGGGGCTGCCCGTGCCGCCCGGACCTGGGGGAACCACGCGCGGGCGAGCGTGGGCGGACAGCCCCTCTCCGCGACGCGATGGGCACCGTTGAGCGGGAGCATCTCCTCGAGGCCCTCCGCGAGACGGACTGGAACATCGCCCGGGCCGCAGCCCGGCTCCGGATCCCCCGCGGCACGCTCCGGTATCGCATCGAGAAGCTCGAGCTCCGGCGGAGCGGGGCACCGCCCGCCCGCGCGGGACCGCCCGGGCCGCGCTCGGTCCCGGAGCCGACACCGCCCTCTCACGCGGGGCCGTTTCGTGGCGCCCCGTCCTGGGAACGGCGCCAGCTGGCGTTCCTGCGGGCCACCCTCGTGCCGCCGCCGGACGGGGCGGTCGGGCTCGAGCACACTCGGGCCCTCGAGGTCCTCGCCGAGAAGGCCGAGAGCTTCGGCGGCCGCGTCGAGGGGCTGGGGCCGCTGAGCGTGCTGGCCGCCTTCGGGCTCGAGCCGGTCGAGGATGCCCCGCGACGGGCCGCCCATGCCGCGATTGCGATGCGCAAAGCCGCCGAGCGCGCGCGGCTCGCCACGTCCCGCGATGTCGGCACGAGGATCGCGATCCATGCGACTCAGGGGCTCGTGGGGCAGGGGGCGGAGGGCCCCGTGATCGACGTGGCGGCCACGTCCGAGGCATATGCCGTCGCTCGAGGCCTTGGTCACGCACGCCGAGCGGGACACGATCGTGGTGAGCCCAGCCGCCGCGCGAGCTCTCGAACGGCGGTTTACGCTGGTGCCCGTCAGCCTCGAGTCACCGGCTGGACCGGGCTATCGGCTCGACGGGCTCGAGCAGCCCGGCCTGGCGCCGCGCGGCGCCATGACGCCCCTCGTCGGCCGGGAGTCCGAGCTGGAGCAGGTGCGCCACGCGCTGGCCCGGGCCGAGGCGGGCCACGGCCAGGTCGTCGCGCTCGTCGGGGAGCCGGGAGTCGGGAAGTCGCGGCTCATCTGGGAGGTCACCCACGCCCTGCAGGCTCCCCGCTGGCTGGTCTTGCAGGCTGGCGCTGTCTCGTACGGCACGGCCACGCCCTACCTTCCGGTCGTGAACCTCCTCCGCGGCTATCTTCAGGTCGGTGACCAGGACGAGCCCCGCGCCATCCAGGAGAAGGTCACGCAAGAAGCTCCTCGCGCTCGACCGCGCCCTCGAGCCAGCGCTGCCGGCGCTCCTCGCGCTCCTCGACGTGCCGGTGGAAGACCGCGGATGGGAGACCCTCTCCCCGCCGGAGCGGCGCCAGCGCACCATCGACGCCCTGAAGCGGCTCCTCCTGCGGGAGAGCCAGGTCCAGCCGCTCCTGGTCGTCGTCGAAGACCTCCACTGGATCGACGCGGAGACGCAGGCCGCGCTCGACCGCCTGGTCGAGAGCCTGCCGGCGGCCCGGCTCCTGCTGCTCGTCAACTACCGCCCGGAGTACCGGCACGACTGGGGCGGGAAGACCTATTACCGACCAGCTCCGGCTCGACCCCCTCCCGCCGGAGCAGGCGAGCGAGCTCCTGGAGACGCTCCTCGGAGGCGACGTCGGCCTCGCGCCGCTCAAGCCACTCCTCCTCGCGCGGACCGAGGGCAACCCCTTCTTCCTCGAGGAGAGCGTGCGGAACCTCGTGGACGACGGCGTGCTCGCGGGCGACCGCGGAGCCTATCGTCTCGTGAAGGCTCCGGAGGCCTTCGACGTGCCGGGGACGGTGCAAGCGATCCTGGCGGCGCGCATCGACCGGCTGCCGTCGGACGACAAGGACCTCCTCCAGACGCCTCGGTCGTCGGCACGGACGTCCCGGTCGCGGTGCTCGCGGCGGTCGCCGGACGAGCCGCGGACGCCCTGGCCGATGGCCTCGCCCGCCTCCAGGCCGCCGAGTTCCTGTACGAGACGAGCCTGGTCCCGGACGCAGCCTACACCTTCAAGCACGCGCTCACTCATGACGTGGCCTACGGGAGCCTCCTGCCCGACCGCCGACGCGCGCTCCACGTCCGCATCGGAGAGGCGATCGAGACGCTTTACCCGGAGCGCCTGGCCGAGCACGTCGAGCGGCTCGCGCACCACGCCGTCCAGGGCGAGGCGTGGGAGAAGGCCGTCGTCTACCTTCGCCAGGCGGGCGCCAAGGCCTTCGGGCGATTGGCCAACCGGGAGGCCGCCGCCCACCTCGAGCAGGCGCTCGAGGCCCTCGAGCGCCTCCCCGCGTCCCGGGAGCGCAGCGAGCAGGCGATCGATGTCCGGCTCCAGCTCCGAAGCCCGCTCACGCCGCTCGCGGAGTACCCTCGGTTGCTCGCTCACCTCCGCCGCGCCCAGACCCTGGCGGAGGCCCTTGGCGACGAGCGGCGCCTGGTGCAGGTCTCCGTCTTCCTGAGCTTTTGTCTCAGGTGGGTCGGCGACCTCGAGCGGGCGCGCGAGCTGGGCGAGCGGAACGTCAGGATGGCCGAAGCTCTCGCGCGATCGGGACCTTCAGAGCGCGGCGACCATGTATCTCGCTGTGATTTATCATGAGCGCGGTGACTTCCGGCGGGCGATTGAGCTCTTCAGGTGGGACCTCGACTTCCACAAAGAGGACCCGCTCCGCGACTATCCTGGCATGGTGGGCCTGCGCTCGGTGTTTTCCCACATCTGGCTCGCGAGGAGCCTCGCCGAGCTCGGCCAGTTTGCCGAAGCGGCCCTTCACGACGACGAAGCGCTCCGGATCGCGGAGACGGCCAGCCAGCCGTTTGACCTCCAGTTGGCATTCTGCGGAGTCGGGTGGCGTGCGCTTGCTCCAGGGCGACCTCCCCGCGGCGATCGCGGCCCTCGAGCGCGCTCGCGACCTCGCCCGGGCCTGGCACATCGCGGGCCTTCTCCCCTGGATCATGCCGGAGCTGGGCGCCGCGTACGCGCGGTCCGGGCGTGTCGTCGAGGCCCTCGCCGTCCTGGAGGAAGTCCTGGCCCAGGCGGCCTCGCAGAGTATCGTGGCGCAGGAGTCGCGCCGCCTGGCCTACCTGGGCGAGGCGCGGCTCGTGGCCGGGCAGCGGGATGAGGCCGCGGCGGTGGCCCGGCGTGCCCTCGAGCACGCCCGTGAGCACACCGAACCCGGCCAAGAGGCGTGGGCCCTTCACCTCCTGGGGGAGATCGCCTCGCAGCATGCCCCCCTCGACGTGACAACGGCCGAAGCACATTACCGCGCCGCCATGACTCTCGCCACCGAGCTCGGCATGCGCCCCCTCGTCGCCCACTGTCACCTCGGCCTCGGGAAGCTCTATGCTCGAACAGCGGACCGCGCGAAGTCCGAAGAGCACCACGACCAGGCGACCTCGATGTACCGCGAGATGGGCATGGGCTTCTGGCTGGAGAAGGCGGGGGCCGAACTGGGACCGCCCCATGGGAACTCACCCTGAATCGGGTCGTCTCCCTACAGTAATCTCGAGAACCCGCTGTCTCTCAAGAACCCCCGCTGTCTTGTTCTTGTTGACAGGTTCCGGCAGCGCGCCGGACGGCCACCGCCTCCTCCGGACCAGCCCCCGGCCTGCGGCCCCGGCGTAGAATAGCGCGCCGTGACGCCCCTGAGCAGAGGTGCTCGGGGAGAGCCCGGCGATCCAGGCCGTCCGGGACCACCGTGGGGCGGGTGCTCGCGCACGGGGTCGAAGGCCGCCGGCTGCCGGCTCTCCTGATCCTGGGGGAGACCGGCACGGGCAAGGGCCTGCTGGCCCGCGCCCTTCACCGGGCCGGCCCCCGGGCGGCGGGGCCGCTCATCGAGGTCAACTGCGCCGCGATCCCCGAGACCTTGCTCGAGGCCGAGCTATTCGGCTTCGAGCGCGGAGCCTTCACCGATGCGCGCCAGGCCAAGGCAGGCCTCTTCCAGACGGCGCACGGCGGCACCCTGTTCCTCGACGAGGTAGGCCTCCTGCCGGAGCGGGTCCAGGCCAAGTTCCTGAAGGTCCTCGAGGACCAGGCCGTGCGGCGGCTCGGCAGCCACGCAGAGCGAGCCGGCCGATGTCGCCCTCGTCGCGGCGACGAGCGAGGACCTGCTCGACGCCGTGCGCGCCCGGCGCTTCCGCGAGGACCTCTATCACCGGCTCGCCGTCGTCATCGTGCGGCTCCCCTCGCTCGCTGAGCGAGGGTCGGACATCCTCCTCCTGGCCGAGCACTTCCTCGCCCGGGCCTGCACCGACTACCGCCTGGGTCCCAAGACCCTCACCCCCGACGCGCGCGCCGCGCTCTCGCCTATCGCTGGCCGGGGAACATCCGAGAGCTGGTGAACATGATGGAGCGTGTGGCCCTTCTCACGGAGACGCCACTGGTGACCGCGGACGCCCTGGGGCTGCCCGCGCCGCCCGGACCTGGGGGAATCGCGCCGCGAGCCGCGCGTGCGGCCGCAGCCCCTCTCCGCGACGCGATGGGCACCGTCGAGCGGGAGCATCTCCTCGAGGCCCTCCGTGAGACCGACTGGAACATCGCCCGGGCCGCCGCCCGGCTCCGGATCCCCCGCGGCACGCTCCGGTATCGGATCGAGAAGCTCCAGCTCCGGCGGAGCGGGGCACCGCCCGCCCGCGCGGGACCGCCCGGGCCGCGCTCGGTCCCGGACGCCGACACCGCCCATCTCACGCAGGGCCGTTTCGGGCGCCCCGTCCTGGGAACGGCGCCAGCTCGCCTTCCTGCGGGCCACCCTCGTGCCGCCGCCGGACGGGGCGGTCGCCCTCGAGCACACTCGGGCCCTCGAAGTCCTCGCCGAGAAGGCCGAGAGCTTCGGGGGCCGCGTCGAGGGGCTCGGGCCGCTGAGCGTGCGTGGCCGCCTTCGGGCTCGAGCCGGTCGAGGATGCCCCGCGACGGGCGGCCCATGCCGCGATTGCCATACGCAAGGCCGCCGAGCGCGCCCGGCTCCGCCACGTCCCGCGATGTCGGCATGAGGATCGCGATCCATGCGACCAGGGGCTCGTGGGGCAGGGGGCGGAGGGCCCCGTGATCGACGCCGCGGCCACGTCCGAGGCATATGCCGTCCTCGAGGGCCTTGGTCACGCACGGCCGAGCGGGACACGATCCTGGTGAGCGCCGCGCGCGCGCGGGCGCTCGCTCGACGGTTCGAGCTCGTGCCCATCGGTTCCGTCAACTCCGCCATGGCCGGCTACCGACTCGAGGGGTTCGAGCGACCGGGCCTGGCGCCACGTGGCCCCATGACCCCCCTAGTCGGTCGGGGTCCCGAGCTGGAGCAGCTCGCTAGCGCGCTGAAACGGGCCGCGGCCGGCCACGGCCAGGTCGTGGCCACGTCGGGGAGCCGGGCGTCGGCAAGTCGCGCCTGGTCTGGGAGGTCATGCAGGCCCATCGCAGACCAGGGCTGGCTCATTCTGGCGCGGCAGCGGGTCTCCTACGGCCAGGCGACGCCGTATCGACCCGTGATCGAGCTCCTCAAGGCGTACTTCCGCGTCGAGGACCGCGACGACCCGCCACAGATTCGCGAGAAGGTGATGGCCAGGCTCCTGGCGCTCGACCGGGGACTGGAGCCGAGCCTCCCCGCGCTCCTCGCCCTGCTCGACGTGCCGGTGGACGACGGTCCCTGGCAGGCGCTGGATCCGAAGCATGCGGCGCCAGCGCACGCTGGAGGCGATCAAGCGGCTCTGGCTCCGCGAGGCGAGGGTCCAGCCCGTCCTACTTGTGTTCGAGGACCTGCACTGGGTCGATTCCGAGACGCAGGCGCTCCTGGACAGCCTCGTCGACAGCCTCCCGTCAGCCCGGCTTTGCCTCCTGGTCGACTACCGCCCCGAGTACCAGCACGGCTGGGGCAGCAAGACGTCCTACACGCAACAGCGCCTGGACCCGTTGCCGCCCGACAGCGCCCGCGAGCTTCTCCAAGCGCTCCTCGGCGACGATGCCAGCCTCGAGCGCCTCACGGCGCTCCTCATCGAGCGGACCGAGGGGAATCCGTTCTTCCTGGAGGAGACCGTGCAGACGCTCGTCGAGACCGATACCCTGGGTGGCGAGCGGGGAGCGCATCACCTGGCCCGCCCGATCGACACGATTCAAGTGCCGGCGACTGTTGAGGCCGTCCTGGCCGCTCGAATCGACCGGCTCCCGCCCGAGGCCCGGCAGCTGCTCCAGGCGGCCTCGGTCGTCGGGAAGAACGTGCCCTTCGCCCTCCTGCAGGCCATCGCGGAAGTCCCCGAGGACGCGCTGCGGCGCGGGCTCGCGACCCTGCAGGCCGCCGAATTCGTGTACGAGGCCGAGATCTTCCCGGATGTCGAGTACACCTTTAAGCACGCGCTGACCCACGACGTGGCATACGGCAGCCTGCTCCAGGAGCGACGACGGCCTCTCCATGCCCGGATCGTGCAAGCTATCGAGGCGCTCTATCGCGACCGCCTGGCCGAGCACGTCGATCAACTCGCCCACCATGCGTTCCGGGGCGAAGTGTGGGAGAAGGCGGTCTGCATACCTCCGGCAGGCCGGGGTTAGCGCGGTCGCACGCTCGGCCCACCGGGCGGCGGTGGCGTGGTTTGAACAGGCATTGTCGGCTCTACATGAGATGCCGGAGACGCGGGAGACGCAGGAACAATCGATCGATGTTCGGATCGTACTTCGATTCGCGTACTGGTGGGCCGGAGAACTCGGGAAGCTCTATCCATCTCTCCGCGAAGCGGAGAGCCTCGCGCAGGCCCTGGGGGATCAGCACCGGCTGGGGTGGGTCTGGGGCTGTATGAGCCAATATTTCTTGGTGAGTGGCGACTCGAGTCAAGCCCGCACCCATGCCCAGAAGGCCGAGGTCATCGGTGCGGCTTTCGGAGATGTTGACGCTTACGGCAATGGCACACTACTACCTTGGCTGGGCCTGCCACACCGCCGGCGACTTTCAGGGTGCCGAGAACTTTCTCAGAAGGGTCATCGGCGACCTTCAGGGTGCCAAGGACTCTCTCAGAAAGGCCATGCAGTTGGGCCTAGACGTCACCGCTCTTTCTGCGGCGTCACGCTGGTCATTGGCTGTCTCACTAAGCGAGCGTGGAGCCTTCGATGAAGCGATTACTCAGGCCCAGCAAGGCGTCCAGCTCGCCGAGACAGTAGGCGACGGGTACAGTCTCAGTGGCGGGCTACTGGGGTCTCGGTCACGTCTGTAGCCTCCAGGGAGACCTCCGACAGGCTGGCGCCATGCTCGAACGCGCGTTGGCTCTGTCCCGAGGCGGGGATTGGCCCGTTCAATCCGCTTACATTGGAGCTCAACTTGGCTACGTGTACGCACTGTCGGCGCGTGTTGTGGAAGGCCTCGCGCTGGTCCGTCAAGCCTTGGCGGCTCTTGAGTCCACGGGGGTGGTAGCCTTCCATTCGCTCGTCGTCTTGCATCTGAGTGAGGTCTGCCGCCTCGCCGACCGACAGGAGGACGCGCGCGCAGCCGCCGTGCGGGCACTGAGCCTCGCCCGTGAACGTGGTGAGCGCGGCCGCGAGGCAGAAGGCCTTCGTCTCTTAGGCGAGGCATTCGCGCGCCGCGAGCTGCTCGACGTCGAAGCAGCCGACGGTCACTACATGCAGGCCCTGACTCTAGCCACCAAGCTCGGCATGCGCCCCCTCGTCGCCCACTGCCACCTCGGCCTCGGCAAGCTCCACCGGCGAACCGGGGATGGCGCGAAGGCCGAGGAACACCTGGCCGCCGCAGCGACCATGTACCGCGAGATGGACATGCGGTTCTGGCTGGCGCAGGTGGAGGCGGTGCTCGGGCCGCCCCATGGGAACTCACCCTAACCAGCTCGAGCTAGGCGGACTCTCAACCGAAGTGGCCGAAATCCGAGGGCAGGTCACACCCCCACTAACGCAGTCGCCCAACGCGTAGCCCTACCACGGCTGAGACATGGCGTGCTGCAATGTGCCCTTGAGAACATAGGCCGTTCTAAGCACGTCTTCTGGCCCGGTCCTGACCAAGAACCGCATAGCACTCTACAGCTTGTGGGGCGACCCCCGAAATCCCTCGACGTCCGTGTACTGGAAGAACCGGCGCGCCTCGTCGAGGCACTGCCGGTTCGTCCAGCTCGTCGGGCTGCCCGGATGCTTCTCGTCAGGGAACGCGAGCGACAGGCGGTCCAGCATCGCCCCGCCGTCGCGGAAGATCTCCAGCGCCGCGTCGGTGCACAGGAAGGAGGTGATCGCCGGCTCGAAGTCGACGCTCCTCTTGTCCGGCGAGACGAAGAACGCCCGGCGCGTGTCCCGCAGCTCCTTGGCCTCCGACATGTCCTTGACGAACGTCGCGAACGCCTCGTTGAGCCGGGCGAAGTGCGGCAGGCCCACCGCGGCGCCCGGAATGGGGAGGGGCGCCAGCGACGATCCATCGCCGCCCTCGACGCCGGCCAGGTTGTACATGATGTTGCCGATCACGTAGGTCCCGGGGTCGCTCTGCAGATAGACGACCTGCTTGACGCGCCCGAGGGACATGACGCCCGAGCACTGCGCGCAGGACTCCAGCGAGGTGTACAGGGTCACGTCCTTCAGGGAGAACGCCCGTGATCTTCCCGGAATGGGCTCGCCGGTCTTCCAGTGCTTGTGGATGTCGGTCAGGCTGAACAGCCGCCTCACCATGCGCGACTCGGCATGCTCGGCGGAGCTCCTGAAGAAGTCGTTGTGATTGAAATCGAAGTCGATGACCTCGCCGTTGCCGTCCACGGCGAGACAGGCGATGTTGTGACCGAGGTAGCGATCCCAGTTGATCCGGAACCGGTCCGGCTCGGCGATCATGTCGCCACGGTAGCGAGCCGTCGGCTCGCGGGCCTCCAGCTGCTTGACCCGGCGTGGATAGTCGCCGAACGGCCCACGCTTGTTGCCATTCCAGAACCGCTCGATGACCTTCATGAGCAGGGTGCAGTAGATCCGGTGCCGCTCCTTGACGGACTCGGCCCGGAGCTCGGGCGCGGCCGTGTTCAGGTCGACGGTGGCCACCTCGAAGACCGGCTTCTCCCAGTAGCGGGCGAGCGGCGCGTCCGCGTCGAGAACCGGCACCGGCGGCGTCTCGGCGAGCGCAGGCCGCAGGGTGGAGCAGCCGACGACCCCGGCTCCGCCCACCACGCCGACGGTGCCGGCGAGAAAATCGCGTCGCTTCATCTCGGGCTGACTCATCAGTGCCTCCCTGACCGCGGATCGCACCGACCCGCGGCCGCCTGAATCCGCGCCGGCGACCCCGCACCGCGAGATTCGAGGTAGCGTCTTGCCCGGTGACCGGAGCGCGTCATGCCCCGACCAGCGCCTCCACTGCCGAGCCTGGCCACCACGCATCGACCCTTTCGGCCTGGTACTACCCACGCGTTCCGACGGGCCGCCGCCTCGGCGCGCCCGAATCCTACCACTCCGGTTCGCGGTCACGAAGGGCTCGGCGCCCCTGAATCGGCGCCTCGATCTCCACGTCTTGTCGGCGGAACATCGGCCTCGTGCCCACACGAAATCGCGCCGCGATAAGCCTGGTGCCCCCCGAGATCGCGCCGACGACTCGGCGGCCGGCGGCCTTCGGCGAAAGGGAAGCGCGTCCCGCGCCTTCGACTCCGGCTCGTCCGGCTCGCGTGCCAGGCACGGGTCAGAGTCATGCCGTCAGTGCGGTCCGCCACCGGGTCCGTCATCGTCCGACGCATCGTTCGGCGGGCGCCGCGCCCGTCATGGTTCGCCGAGCCCGTCAGGTCCACCGCGCCGTCATGGCCGGACGTCCCGACGGCGCGCGCCGCGCCCGTCATGGTCCGCCGAGCCCGTCGGCTCCATTGGGCCGTCGTCGTCGGACGTACCGTGTGGTGCGCGCCACGCCCGTCCGGCGCAGTGCCCCCTCGGCGACCAGCTTGGCCAGCGTCCGTCGCGCCAGGGTGCGCCCCACACCGGCCACCCGGGTGAGCCGAGCGGTCGACACTCCCCGGTCCGTGGCTGCCAGCTCGAGCGCGACCTGGCGACACGCCTCGGCGTCGCGCACGTGGCCCGAGAGCGTGTCGAGGAGCGCGGCCTTGCTCGCTGCCGCGGGGGCTTCCGGCATCACCAGATCCTCCGCTCTGAGTTGACCGGGTCCGCGAAACGCCATGCTCTCCGCGAGGACGGCCTCCAGCTCGCGGACGTTCCCGGGCCAGCGATGCGCCGCGAGACGGTCGATCGCCGGCTCGGTCAGGCCCGCGATCGCGAGCCCGTGACGCGCGTTCACCTGGCGACGGATGTGCTCGACGAGCAGCGGCAGGTCGTCGAGGCGCTCGCGGAGCGGGGGAACGGTGAGGGCGACCTGCCGCACGCGGTAGTAGAGATCCTCGCGGAAGCGCCCCGCGCTCACCGCCGCACGGAGGTCGCGATTCGTCGCTGCGATCACCCTGACGTCGACGTGGCGCACGCGGCTCGCACCCAAGGTGCGGACCTCGCCGGTCCCGAGGAACCGGAGCAGCATTAGCTGGGCGTCCGGCGTGAGCTCACCGACCTCGTCCAGGAACACGGTGCCGCCATCCGCCTCGCGGAAGAGCCCGGGCCGGCGCTCGACGGCGCCCGTGAACGCGCCGCGCTCGTGACCGAACAGCTCGCTCAGGAGGAGCTCGCGCGGGAGGGCCCCGCAGTTCACCGCCTCGAACCGGCCGCCGCGGCGACGGCTCAGCCGGTGGACCGCGGCCGCAACCAGCTCCTTGCCAGTACCGGTCTCGCCCAGGATCAGCACGGCCATCTCTAACGGGGCCACACGCCGGATCCGGTCGAAGAGCGCCTGCATCGGGGCGCTCTGGCCCACCATCCCCTCCAACCCCGGCAGTGGTCCCACGTCTCTCCCCTCGCCGCGGCCCCACGCGACGCCGGTGCGGACATCGATGCCGCTCGTCGAGCACGGCCTGGTGCGCGCGAGCTTCGTGCCGCCGCTCGACACTCGCGAGCCGCGCGATCTCACCAAGGAGCAGGGGGAATGCCAGCCTGCCCATGTCTCGCTAAGTAGGCGGCCGATCGGACCTTTCGTCCCGGCGGCATCGCCAGAAAGGCGAGGCAGATCGGCGCTGACGAGGCATCCGATGTAGGGGGCCCTGCACGGAATGTCGGGCGCAGCGGGATTTGGCTTGGGTTGGGAGGCTCCTCGGGCTATGGTTCCTCTCGGCCCGCGGACCCGACGGGGACACGCGCCGAGGCCCGGGACCGGGAGGTGCCGCGTGCTCTTCACGGAAGCGGAGCAGGCGTTTGCCCGGGCGGTCGGCGAGCTCGGCGCCGGTAATCCGTTCCTCCCCGAGCGCCTCGAGGCCGAGCGGACGGCCCTCGGCGACGCCTTCGATCTCACGGGGACCCTCTGGGAGTCCCCCGCCGAGCCCGAGCCGGCCCCGAACGTGGTCGCGATCGCCGCGCGCGTCACCGCGCTCGCGGACGCGGCGCGGGCGCGCCTCGCCGGCGGGGCCCGGCCGCGGGGCGAGGAGGTCGCCTGCTACGAGGACCTGGTCCTCTACGCGCTCTACGAGCGCCACCAGGGCGCCCTGTTCACGTGGTTCCGCGGCCGGCCTGCGCCGACGGGCAAGGTGCCGCTCTTCGAGTGGGTTCGCCGCGACCTCGCCCACTACCTCGACGTCCGGGGGTGCGCGAGCCCGCTCCGCACCGAGGCCGCGCACGTCTTCGCCGGCTACTACCAGGTGCGGCGAGCCTTCCACCACATCCACGCGAACATCCTGGGCGAGTCGGGCCCGGCGCGGCGCCTGCGCGCGGCGGTCTGGCAATCGATCTTCACGCGCGACGGGCGCCGCTACCGGCGTGCCCTCTACGCGCGGATGGGCGATGTCGCCACCCTCGTCACCGGCCCCTCCGGCACGGGCAAGGAGCTCGTCGCGCGCGCGATCGGGCTCGCGCGCTACATCCCCTTCGATGCCCAGACGGGCGCGTTCGCGGAACCGGCGGCCGGCGCATTCTTTCCCCTGAACCTGGCGGCCCTGTCCGCGATCCTCATCGAGTCGGAGCTCTTCGGCCACCGGCGCGGCGCCTTCACCGGCGCCCTTGAGGACCGGAAGGGCTGGTTCGAGGTGTGCCCCGCGCTCGGCACGGTCTTCCTGGACGAGATCGGCGAGGTGGACGCGGCGATCCAGGTGAAGCTCCTCCGCGTGCTCCAGACCCGGACCTTCCAGCGCCTCGGCGACACCGCGGACCGTCCGTTCTCGGGGAAGCTCATCGCCGCCACGAACTGCGACCTCCGGCAGGCGCTCGCCGCCGGCCGCTTCCGGGAGGACTTCTACTACCGCCTGTGCGCGGACCTCCTCGTCACGCCGTCGCTCGCCGAGCGGCTCCGGGACACGCCGGGCGAGCTCCGGACGCTGCTCCGCGCCATCGCCCGCCGCGTCGCGGGGGACGCGGAGGCCGACGGGGTCGCTGCCGAGGCCGAGGCCTGGATCGCCCGGCACCTCGGGGCGGACTACGCATGGCCCGGCAACGTGCGCGAGCTCGAGCAGTGTGTCCGGAACCTCGTGATCCACGGAACGTACGCGCCCCGGGGGCTCGCCCCCGCGAGCGCGCGGGCCGCGTTCCTGGACGCCGTCGCGGCGGGCGCCCTCAGCGCCGACGTGCTCCTCCGTCACTACTGCACGTGGGTCTATGCGCAGACGGGGAGCTACAGCGAGACCGCCCGGCGCCTCGGTCTCGATCCGCGCACCGCGCGGGACCGGGTCGATCCGGCCTGGCTGGCGACGCTCCAGGGTGCCAACGGGGAGCCCGAGGACACGGCGAGCTCGCCGCCGCGTCGCCGTCCGGCTGCTCGACGCCGAGCTCGGGACGTCCGCGGCCCCGCTCGAGCTGGTGCGCTTCCTCGACGGCCAGGAGGCGGACGCGATGGCGATCGCGGGTGACGTGGAAGCGTTCCGACGGAGCTGGCGGCGGTCGACGTGGCGGACGCCTGTTTCTTGGCGGCAACGGCATTGGCAGCCTGGGGGCCAGAGGCGTCTTTATCCACAAGACACAGGCGACCGCTCACTTCCTTTCACGAGCTCCAGCCCTGGGACACCGAGCCGTCGCCGCTCCGGGTGGCGGTCGCTTGCGCGTCGTGGTGTCAGCTCGGCCCTGGGCACTGGCTGGACAGGGTAACTCGCCCGCACACCTGGACGGATGCGAGTGAGGGTTGGCGCGCGTCCAAGACCCGAGGCCGGTGTGCCCCCACCGGGCGCCGCCGCCGGCCGCCTCAACCGCGTCCTCGTCCTCTCCGCCTCCGCCGGGGCCGGGCACGTGCGCGCAGGCCAGGCACTCGAGCGCGCCCTGGTCGCCACGGGGCGGGTGCACGAGGTCCGTCACGTCGACGTCCTCCAGTACACGAGCAAGCTGTTCCGTCGCGTCTACGCGCAGGCCTACCTCGATCTCGTCAACCGCGCGCCCGAGGTGCTCGGCTGGCTCTACGACTACTTCGACGAGCCCGGGCGGCACGAGCGCCTCCGCCTGGCGCTCAACAAGCTGAACACAACGCGCTTCGTCCGCCTCCTCGAGCGCGAGCGGCCGGACTGGGCGGTGTCGACCCACTTCCTGCCCGCCGAGATCATCGCCTGGCTCCGATCGAAGGGACGGCTCGTCACCCGGCAGGCGATCGTGGTGACCGACTTCGACATCCAGGCGATCTGGCTCACTCACCACGTCGACCGCTACTTCGTCGCCCTCGACGAGACGCGCGTCCACCTGGAGCGTCTCGCTGTCCCGCCAGACGCGATCACGGTCTCGGGGATCCCGATCGACCCCGTGTTCGAGGAGCCAAAGGCTGCGCGCGCCATGCGCGCGAAGCACGGCCTGGCACCGGAGCTCACCACCATCCTGGTGTCGGCTGGCGGGTTCGGGGTGGGCCCCGTCGAGACCCTGGTCCGAACGCTCCTCGAGCTCCAGCACCCGGCTCAGCTGGTGGTGATCTGCGGGCGCAGCGAGGATCTCAAGCGGCGGCTCGACAAGCTGGCGGGGGCCCGGCCACCGAAGCTGAATCCGGCACTGCGCGTGGTGGGCTACACGACCGAGATGGACGAGTACATGGCTGCGGCGGACCTCCTGGTGGGGAAGCCCGGCGGGCTGACGAGCTCCGAGGCGCTGGCCCGCGGCCTCGCCCTCGTCATCGTCCGCCCGATCCCTGGCCAGGAGGAGCGGAACGCGGACCATCTCCTCGAGGCCGGGGCGGCGATCCGGTGCAACAACCTCCCGGCGCTCGCCTGGAAGATCGACCGGCTGCTCAACGACCCGAGGCGGCTCGGCACCATGCGTGAGAATGCCCGGCGGCTGGCGCGGCCCGACGCGGCGCGGGACATCGCGGCGGCGCTGGTCGAGGCCGGGCCGGGCGGCGCCTGACGGCTGGCGTTCCCTCGCCGAAGACATCGATGCCAGGTCCGTCACCGAAACCAACCGGGCTAGGAGCGATTCTCCGAAGCGCCTTGATGTTCGGGCGCAGTGGCCAGGATCGGCAGCGTCTGGCGTGGCTCGACGATGGTCTGCAGGAGCTGCAGTGCGCGCGCACATGCGGCTGGCTCGCGGGCGCTCCCGAGTTTCGCCGGTGGGCAACGGGGTGACGGAGGGACGGCCGGTGACCGGACGGCAACGGGGTGGCGAGGGACCGGCCCGGTGACCGGACGGCGCCACGGCCGGTCTGGACGGGGGCACCGCTCGAGGGCCGGCCAGGCCCTAGCACTCGGCCTCGGCTTGGCGCTGGGCGGCCTCACCGCCTGCGCGATCGGCCCCGCGGCCTGCACGACCGGCCTCGCCACCTCCGCGACCGGCCTGACCGCCTGCGCGACCGGCCCGCCGCTGGCCCAGCTCGACGCGCCCGCCCGCGAGGCGCGCCTGGCCGGCGACGCGGCTGCGGTCCAGATTTACCGGGCCGGGCTCCGCGACGTCGTTGCCTACGTCGATGCGCGTCCGGACCTCTTCACCCGGGACCCTGCGCGCGCGCCGGCGCTCCCGCCGCGGGAGGCGCGCCAGGCGGTCTGGGCGGCGTGGCAGCGGTTCCTTGACTACACCCTCGCGCTCGACGCGATCGGGCGCACCCACCAGCGGTTCGCCGAGCTCGAGCCGCCCGCCCGCGAGCGGTCGTTCGCGATCGGCCATGCGGCCTATGTCGCCCAGTACCGCTTCGCCCTCGACCTCCTCGCGCGCCTCGACCGGAATCCCGCCCTCCTGCCTCAGCTCGACGAGCCGGTGCCCGAGCTCGGGCTCCCGAAGGGCACGTACACGCGCGCGCGGGTCCGCTTCCTCAACGTGCTCCGGGGCACCGAGTTCGCCGCCCTCGGCATGGTGGATGAGGACGCCAGGGCCACGGCGCCTCCGGGGCTGGCTGCCACCATCGCCGAGGACCGCGCCGCCATCTGGCGCTACGGCGCCGGGCGGGGCGAGGTCCTGACGGTGAGGAGCGCCCTCCAGGTCGTCCAGCGCGCCGCCTTCGCCGGATGGTTCCCGGTGCAGGCGGGGATCGCCGAGTGGATGGGCGACACGCGCCTCGCACCCGAGGGCCGCACCCTGGTCACATCGACCCAGGTGGCCGCGCTGGCGGAGGCGCTCGCGCCGGGCGACATCCTCCTCGTCCGACGCGAGTGGTATCTCTCCAACATCGGGATCCCGGGGTTCTGGCCTCACGCCGTCCTCTACGTCGGGACGCCGGAGGAGCGTCGCCGCGCCTTCGCCGACCCCGAGGTCGCGGCCTGGGTCGAGGCCCGCGGCCAGGCAAACGGCGACTTCGAGGCCCTCCTCGCCCGGACCCATCCGGCGGCCCACGCGCGGGCCCTCACGCCCGACGGGAGCGCGCCCCGGCGGACGCTGGAGGCGCTCAGCGCCGGGGTCGTCTTCACGACACTCGAGCACGCGGCCGGCGCGGATCACGTCGCGGCGCTCCGCCCCCGGCTGCCGGCGGTCGAGAAGGCGGCGGCGATCCTCCGCGCCTTCGGGTATGCGGGCCGCCCCTACGACTTCAACTTCGACTTCCGGACGGACGCGGCGCTCGTCTGCTCCGAGGTCATCTACAAGGCGTACGAGCCCGGTCCGGGCCGCCAGGGTCTGCGTCTCCCGCTGGTCCACGTTCTGGGACGCCCCGTCCTCCCACCCAGCACCCTCGCGCAGCTGTTCGACACCGAGCTCGGCACGCCGGCCGCGCAGCTCGACCTGGTCCGCTTCCTGGACGGCCAGGAGGCGGCGGGCGTGGCCATGGAGGCCAGCGTCGAGGTGTTCCGCCGAAGCTGGCGACGGCCCAAGTGGCCGACGGTGGCGGCCGAGCCGGCCCGGGCCGAGCCTGAGTGACGCGCCCGGATCTCTGGCGCGCAACCTGATGTCACGTCAGTTCCGAATTGAGTTCTTGTGAATCCTGCCATCCTTCATGATGACGAGCAGGTTCTTCTCTGGATCCGCGATCAGCGTGATGTTGGCAATGGGATCGCCGTCGATGAGAAGGAGATCCGCAAGGGCGCCTTCCTCGACGACGCCGAGACGGCCAGGGTACGGATTGCGCTTCCCGGACAGCGCCAGCAGTTGGGCGTTGGTCCCGGTCGCCATCACGAGCGCGTCGGCGGGGGTGTACCACTGAACCAGCTTGGCCAGCAGTTCCCCATGACGCCGGGCAAGCTGGGGCGAGAACAGGATGTCGGTGCCCCAGGCCGTCTTGATCTTGTACTTCTTCGCCAGCCTGAAAGTTGCGTCCGTACCGGCGAACACCTCCGTTGCCTTGGCTCGCTCGAACGATCCAGGCGGAAAGGCCTCGGCCATCTCGTCGGGAAACGCCTGAGTGCTGAGCCAGATTCCATTGTCGGCGATCAGTTTCGCGGTGGGCTCGTCCATGAGGTGGCCGTGTTCGATGCACTTCACGCCGGCGGCAATCGCGCGCCGGATCGATTCGGAGGTGTACGCGTGGACGGTGACGTAGGTGCCCCAGTTCTCGGCGGCTTCAACGGCGGCGTGCAGCTCGGCCTCGGTGAAAGTGGACGCGTCGAGCGGACTGTGGGGCGAGGCCACGCCGCCGCCCGCGGTGAGCTTGATCTGCGATGCGCCCAGCATGAGCTGTTCCCGCACACGGAGGCGAACCTCATCGGGACTGTCCGCGATCATGGCGGCGCCAGTCTGCTCTCCGCGTGACAGCGGGGCGCCGACGGTGCGCGGAATCTCGAACGGCTGGCGGAAATCGCCGTGCCCGCTGGTGATGGTGATGATCGCGCCGGACGGGTAGATGCGCGGGCCCGCGACGAGACCCTGGTCGATGGCCCGCTTGAGCCCGAAGGATGGCCCGCCCAGGTCGCGGACGGTGGTGAACCCGCGCATCAGCGTGGCCGTTGCTTCGGCACCCGCCAGCAGATTGAGATAGCCCACGTCCGCCACGAGCAATTGCGCGGGCGTCGGCCGCACCATCATCGTGTGCCAGTGCATGTCGATGAGCCCGGGCATCAGCGTGCGCCCCCCGCCGTCGATTACCGTGTATGAAGCCTGGGGGTCAATCGACGTGGCGCTGATGCGCTCGATGAGGTTGCCGCGGACGAGCACGTTCGTCGGTCCGGAGACCGTGTCGCCCTTGCCATCGAACACGCGGACGTTCTGGAACAGCGTGACGGGCGGAGGAGCGGCGACGGGCTGGGCGACGCTCACGCTACCCAGACCGAAGGCCACGCCGGCGACGATCAACACTCTCGGCAGCATGCAGTATCTCCAGTTCCTGAGGTTTCGGAGGGCGCCACCTCACCGAGCTCGGGCTTTCCGGTGGGTATCCCGATGTAGTTCGGGGCGGCGCGCGGTCGGGGTCCAGACGCTGGCTGCACGGCTGGCATTGCGTCAACCGTTCTTTGCTGAGGTCCATCGTTCACCGGTGACTTTGGTGGGCGGGCGGCGATCGTCGAGTAGGCGCGACATCCGCTTCGGGCGACGACGCGCGGCCGCGTTTTCTTCGAGAAGGGTGGGCGCGCTCAGGCCCGGGCGCGAAACGCCCAGATCAGCAGCCCCACGCCCTCGATGAGCAGGAGCATGGCGAGAACGAACGGCACCGCCAGGGCGGCGCCCATGGGCCTCACGAGCAGTAGCAGCCCGATCAGCGCGTTGATCACCCCCAGGATGAAGGCGCCGACTCCGCCACCCTGGAACCCGCGGATGATCTCGAACACCCCCATGCTCAGGGCCTCGAAACCCAGGACGATGATGAGCAGGGCCGGCACGGTCACGGCGGCCAGCAGCGGGTGGTTCAGCACGAACACTCCCGCCAGGATGCCCACGATCCCGCTGAGGACCGACCAGAGCCTTGACGTCGAGCGATCGACGAAGACGCGCACCAGCGCCAGCACGCCCGTGATCAGCAAGTAGAAGCCCAAGAACGTCGTCAGCGCGACCAACGTCGCGCCGGGGTTCGTGAGCAGCATCAATCCCAGCAGAATTGCCGCGATTCCCTGGAGCAGGAAGATCCACCATGCGCTGGTTTGCTGCTGCCTGTCGATTGCCGCGGTCGCCAACACGAGCCTCCTGTCGCTGAGCATTGAGGCGCTCTTGACCGGCGCGCGACCGTTGTCATCCCGCGCGCGGCTGGCTGTACCAGGAAGCCCTACGCTATCATGGTCTTCTTCCGGCCGCCTTCCGCCACGGTGGTCGCCATGCTGGTCGGACCCCTCGCGTCCCCGCTGTAGAATCCGGAGAGCGACCGCGATCATCGACGATTCCCCATCGATCGGGAGCCCGATCGCCACGATCGCGCTCGGTCTTCGCGCCGATGCCGTCCACGGCATCGAGGCCGGGGCGGTGAAGCAACACATCCTCCAGCTGAACACGGAGGAGGGGGAGCACGCTCTGTCATACCTGACACGTCCTCAGGACGGTCAAGCCGGTACGTGCCGCCATCGACGCGCTGATGAAGAGAAGTCGTCGGCCAGGACGCGTGAAGCGCCACCAGCGCCATCGACATGGCGTTGTGGGACCTGGCGCGGCCTGGTTCCTGTCCTCGCTCGGAAACTGCGTCCAGACGGCGTCCCCGACGATGCTCCCATGGAGGAACCGGTGCCGGATCGCTCCAGAGCCCCCGGCGGGCGCCGCGCGCCTCCGCCTCGAGTCCGGCCGAGCGTCGCGTCGGTCGAGTACCGCCGGAACCACCACGCGAGGCCGGCCCGGACGAGCTCCTGGTTGAGGCTCCGGCCGTCCGGCAGCCGGACCTCCGCCAGCAGGCGCCCGTGTCGATCGCGTCCCCCCGCCTCGACGGCGACCACCTTGCCGAACGCAAGCGCCGCCGCGTGCTGCTTCGCGCGCTCCCCGTAGGCCTGCCGGCGCTCCGGCGCGTCGATGCCGCGGAGTCGGACCACCTCGCGGCGGCCAGCCCGGAGGACACTGATCGTGTCGCCGTCGGTGACACCGATGACCTGGCCGGTGAAGGTCTCCGCCAATACTGACCCAGCCAGAGTCCACGCCGCGGACCCAGTCAGGGCCAGAAGCGCGCACCCCGTCAGCGCCCGCTGCGCAGACCCCGTCAGGGTCCGCAGCGCGCACCCCGTCAGGGCTCGCCGCGCGGCCCACGTCAGGGTCCGCAGCGCGCACCCCGTCAGGGCTCGCCGCACGGCCCGCGTCAGGATCAGCAGCGTGGACCCGTCAGGGCTCGCCGCACGGCCCACGTCAGGGTCCGCAGCGCGCACCCCGTCCGCGCTCGCCGCACGGCCCACGTCAGGGTCCGCAGCGCCCCCGTCAGGGCTCGCCGCGCGGCCCGCGTCAGGGTCCGTAGCGCGCACCCCGTCCGCGCTCGCCGCACGGCCCGCGTCAGGGTCCGCAGCGCGCCCCCCGTCAGGGCTCGCCGCGCGGACCGCGTCAGGGTCCGCAGCGCGCACCCCGTCAGGGCTCGCCGCACGGCCCGCGTCAGGGTCCGTAGCGCGCACCCCGTCAGGGCTCGCCGCGCAGACCCCGTCGAGGTCCGCAGCACGGATCCCGTCAGGTTCAGCAGGGCGGAGCGAGTCAGCGTCCGCAGCGCCCAGCGAGTCAGAGCCAGCAGCGCGGCGAAGGCGAGCGCCGGCATTCGCCGGCGGCCCGTTTCTCCGTCTCGTGCGCCGGAGTCGGTCGTCGGCTCCCCTACTCGCGCGACGCCCTCGGTGGGGCGGTGACCTTCCGGTACAGCAGGCGCAGCGCGGCTGTGCTCTCGCTGCCATGAATCACGTGGACCCGCAGTGAGAGCACCTGGCCGTCCACGGGGGCGCGGACCTCGGTGAGGCGCCGCGCCTCCTCGTCGAGGCGCTCGATCGTCCGCCGGGCCCGCGCGACGGCCTCGCGAGCCGCCAGCAGCTCCGTCTCCGTCTTGGCCAGGCCGCCCGGGCCCGCCAGTCCCGCGCCCGAAAGGGCACGCGCCTGCCCGGCCGCGGCCTCCCGCAGCCGCTCGGTCGCTTCCCGCTCGGCGAGGTCCGCGATCGCCTGTCGGCGCTGCCGCTCGAGCTCGGGATCCTGCCCGGTGCGCCGCGCCAGGAGCTGGCCGCGCTGGACCCGGTCCCCTTCGCGCACGAGCAGCTCCCGGGCCGGGTCCGTCAGGCGAGCGATGAAGAGCTCGGTCACGTCGTCGAACTCAGCCGCCCCCACCGGCGCGACGCTCGGCGTGGCGGGTGGCTCCTCCGCCGCCCGGATCGTCTGGACCAGGACGAGCCCCGACAGGACGAAGAGGCTCCCGGCCTTCGGGTCGTCCAAATCGCGCGGCCGCGCGAAGCGTAGCTCCAGCTCGCTCAGGCCGGTCCTGAGCGTCTCGTAGGCTTCAGGGTCCTGCTTGAGCGCGACCGCGTCCGGTGTCCGCACTGTCCCGTGGAAGTACGTCTCTCCGTCCGGCGGCACCTCGCGGAGCAGGTCGCGCAGGAGGCGCTGGGTGAGCGTCACCGGCCGGGTCACGACCGTCACCGACCGGCCGGGCCGGGCGACGATGCCGGCCGGGTAGATGTTCGCCGTCTCGGTCGGGCCGACGGTGTGGATGGTGCCGGTTTCAGGGTCGAGGACGATCAGCGTGCTCACGTTCTCGATCCCGAGGATCCGGACGCTCCGGTGGAGCCGACGCTGGGAGAGCCGGAACACGCCATCGAGGTCGGCCCACACCTCGCGCGCTCCTTCCCAGCGTCGGAAGTCGGTGATTGCCCCGCCGGCGGTGCGCGTGAGCACGTGGAGCGACCGCGTGAAGCCGGCGTGGTGGAGAGGCCAGAGCATGGCCAGTCCGAGGAGGCAGCCCGCGCAGAGGATGGCCTCGCCGCGCGAGCCCTCGGCGGGACGCAGAGCCTCGCGGCCCGGGAAGACCGCGCGGACGGGGCTTGGATAGAGCAGCGGGACGCCCGGCGGGTTGGCGGCGTCGACCAGGAGATGGCTGAGGTAGCCCAGCGCGAAGGCGAGCGGCCACCGGACGTCGACCCACCCGAGCGGAAGGACCGGCAGGGTCGCCACCGCGAGGCCGAGGAACGAGTGGGTCAGCGTCCGGTGGCCCACCCGGCGCTCGAGCCATCCGGCCAGCGGACGGCAGCACCGGCCGATCGCGGACGTGGGTGTGTCGACGTCGGGCACCAGCGCCCCGAGCAGGACGCACGCGGCGACGGCAGGCGACAGGGTGATGCCGAGCACGGTCCCGGTCGCGATCGTGAACAGGAGCCCGAAGGTCGCGTGGGTCGGCGTGCGCATCGGGTGTCAGGGCGCGGGGATTCCGATGGCCCGGTACAGGCCGAGCGTCGCGAGGTCCGCCGCCTGGCGGGCCTGGAGCAGCTCGAGCCGCGCCCGGGCGAGTGCGCCCTCGGCCTGAAGGAGCGGCGCCAGGTCGCCCGTCCCGTGCTCGAACTTGATCCGCTCGAGGAGCTCGAGCTTGACGGCGTGGGCGACCGCCGCCTCACGAACCTCCACCGTCGCGCGCGCGGCGGCCACCTGGTACGCCGCCTGGACCACCTCGGCGACCACCTCCGCCTCGGTGACGGCGAGCGCACGCTCGGCCTGGGCGAGGCCGAGCCGTGCGCGCTCGGCCGTGCGGGCTCCCTCGCCGAGCACCTTGGACAGGTCGAGCGCGAGCCCGACGGCCGCGCGCTCCTGGCCGGTGAGGAAGTCGTAGCCCTGGTGGGCCGTCACGCTCGGGACGAGCCAGGTCCACCACTCGGTCCCCCGGACGTCGAGGCGCGCCAGGGCCACCTTCGCCCGAGCGTCCTGGAGCTTCGGAGCGTGCTCACGGGCGAGCGCCACGAGCTCCTCGACGGACAGGGCGCCCAGGTCGATGGCCGGCGACCGGGCGATCGCGGGCGGCACCAGAGCCATGAGCAGCACGAGAACGAGCAGCCGAGGGATCGCAACGCGCCGCCTACGCACGCGGGCTCCCGTTCGAGGCACGCGGTGAGCGGGCGGTCGCGGGCGGCGCCAGAGCCGCGAGCAGCACGAGGACGAGCAGCCGAGAGACCGCGACGCGCCGGCTACACACGCTGGCTCCACTTCGAGGCGGGCGCGGCGAGCGCCTCGAGCGCCACCACGTACGCCTCCGCGATGACCTGGCGAACAACGGCCGGCGACGGGCGCCGGAAAGGCGCGAGCGGCTCGACCAGCGGCGCGTAGGAGAGCATCGTGACGGACCGGCCGCGCGCCCGCCGCGGAGGCTGGGTCGCGTGCTCGCGCGCCCTGATGTACGCGCCGACGGCCTGGGTGAGCGACGTGATCGCCTGCCGCGTCCCGTCGTGACTGGAGACGTTCGAGACGACGATCCGGTCGGCCTGGATCGGGAGCTCGGCGAGCCGGACGAACGCCCCGCCATCGGCGAGGAGCCGGCCGTCCCATTCGACCGGGAGCATGAGGCCGGGCAGGGCGGCCGAGGCGCTCACCGCGAGCGCGACCTCGGCGTCGGGAGTTGCGTCCGGGCTGAAGCAGATCGGCCGGCCGTGGGTGAGATCGGTCGCCTGGATGGTGCACGGCAGCCGGAGGTCCCGGAACCTCGCGTGGCCGAGCAGCCGATCCACGGTCCGCCGGTAGGGCGCGACGCTCCACCACCCGGGCGGCCGGCGGCGGGTGCGGGGACAGAACCAGTTCGCCACGATCCGCCGCTCCGGCCACGCGTAGCGGAGGAAATCTCGGCGCCGGAGCGTCGTGCCGAGCCGGGCGATCTCGGCGGGCGCGTAGCCCACAGCCACCAGGGCGGCGACCAGCGCGCCGATCGAGGAGCCCGAGACCTCGGCGACGCGGAGCCCGAGGCGCTCGATCGCCCGGAGTGTGCCGACGTGCGCGTAGCCGCGCGCTTCGCCGCCCGAGAAGGACACGTGGAGCGTCTTGTGTCCAGCGGGGTGGGGGCGGGTCACCGGGCGGCCTTCCGGACGAGGAGGACGCGGACGGTGAGGGAGAGCGCGCCGAGCGTCCCGGCCAGGTGGAGGGTTGGGAGTCCAGCGCGGCGAGGTCTCACCGGCGCGGCCACCGTGCGGCGGCAGCGGGGCCGCCGGAGTGTTCGGGCCCGGTGCGGGTGACGGCTCGGGCGCGCGGGATCGGAATCGCTGGCGACGGCGCGGCGATGTGGAATCACCGGGAGGCCTTCCGGGCGAGGAGGATGCGGCCTCGGAGAAGAGCGCGTCAAACGTCCCGGCCGGAGGCCGCGCACGCCGAAAAGGAGCGCGTCGAGCGTCCAGCCCAGGCAGAGGGTCGGGCGTCCTGCGTGAGAAGGCCTCACGGGCGCGGCCGCCGTCCGGCGGCAGCGGGCCGCCGGAGTTTCGGGCCCGCGGCGGGATCCGGGTCGGGCGGCGGAGTCGGCTTCGCGGGCGCCGACGCGGCGGCGTGGGGTCACCGGGCGGCCTTCCGGCGAGGAGGACGCGGATGGCGGAGAGGAGCGCGTCAAACGTCCCGGCCGGAGGACGCGCATGCCGAAAAAGAGCGCGTCGAGCGTCCAGCCCAGGCAAAGGGTCGGGCGTCCTGCGTGAGGGGGGCTCACCGGCGCGGCCGCCGTGCGGCGGCAGCGGGCCGCCGGAGTCTCGGGCCCGCGGCGGGATCCGGGTCGGGCGCGCGGGGTCGGAATCGCCGGCGGCGACGCGGCGGCGTGAGGTCACCGGGCGGCCTTCCGCGCGAGGAGGACACGGACGGCGAAGAAGAGCGCGCCGAGCGTCCCGGCCAGGATGTAGAGGTCCCGGTCATCGAGCCCGAGGGCGACGAAGCGTGTGGCGACGAGGCCGGCCGCGATGAGGAGCAGGACCGGCGTGAGGTCGAGGTAACGGAGCCCCGCCCCGTGCTGGAGCGCCCGGATCGCCTCGAGGGCGACCGGCTCCTCCCCCGCGACCTGGCGCGCCATTTCCACAATCGCGTGAGGGTTGCCCGCCGCCTGCTCGAGAACGATCGCCTCGAAGAGCGCGACATCCGGGATCCGGGCGCGATCCACGCTGGCCCACAGGAGCGCCTTCGCCTCCTCGCGCGTGAGCGGCGGGAGGTCGAGGCGCTCGAACGCCCACCAGAGCTTCTGGAGGCCGGGGCGGCACTCGCGGGTCGCCCCGAGGACGACGGCGGCGTCGAGGCACGCCTCGAGGACCGGCGCCATCGCCGGCGTCGCCGCCTCGAGCTGGTCCAGGATCAGCACCGTCGGGTGCGCGCGAAGGCTCGCCACGACGATCGCGGTGAGCTCGCGGACCGTGACGCGGCCGAGGAGCCGGGCGCACTCGGGCCAGGCTGGAGGAGTGGCGGCGCCGGCCGCGAGGACGAGCCGACCGCGCGCGTGGAGGATCTCGGAGAGCCCGAGGAGGCTCAACCGAAGCGGCTGGAGATGCGGCACGTAGACGGCCTCCGGGAGCTCGGCGGCGACCGCGCGCAGGAGGTGCGTCTTCCCCGCGCCGATCTTGCCGACCAGGAGGGTGTGCCGCCCGCGTGCGACGTTCGCGAGGAGGCGCGCGCGCTCCGACTCGCGTCCGATCACAGGCAGCTCAGCTGCGAGAGGTCCCACGGCTCCACACCAGGCGGGCGCGGGCAGCGGAGCCCGGCGTAAGTGAGGGCCTCGAGGCTTGCCCAGCTGAGATGCACGACCAGCTCGTCGGCGCCGTGGCTCAGCACGAGCCGCGCGCCGCCCGCGGGATCCTGGGTGAGCGTCGCGATCACGCCGCCGTGCCGCCAGTCGAGGGCGCAGAGCATCGCCATGTCCTAGGCCTCCGTGGAGCCGAGTGCCGTCTCGGGCTCCGGGTGTGAGAGGTGGGTCACCGGGCAGCGCGGGGCCTCGCCCGCGGGTTGCCCCATCCGGGGGGCGGGAGGCGCGGCGCTCGCCGGCACCGGACACGCGCGGGCCCGCGCGAGCTCGGCGCGCTGCTCGTCGTCCAGACGCTCCTCCAGGACCCAGGCCTCCAAGCGGAGCGCGTACAGACGACGGCCCAGGCGCTCCGCGCGCGCGGTCGCCCGCACCTCGCGTAGCGCCTGGCGATCGGCCTGGGCGTGGAGCCGGAGGATCCGGTGCACGGTGTGGGAACGGACCGTCGTCGTCATTGATCGCCTCCTCGAGGGAATTGGGTTGTGGACCGTCGGGCGCATCAGGGCTCGTGTGCGCTGGCTCATCGTGGGGCTCCGCCCGGCGGAGGGCCGCTCGCGGCTGTCGCTTTGCTGCCCGCCGATTTCCCCTCCGCGTCCGGCAGGCTCGCGCTCGCGACCGTCGCTTTGCTGCCGACCGATCTCCCCTCCGCGTCCGGCAGGCTCGCGCTCGCGACCGTCGCTTTGCTGCCGACCGATCTCCCCTCCGCGTCCGGCAGGCTCGCGCTCGCGGCCGTCGCTTTGCTGCCGGCCGATCTCCCCTCCGCGTCCGGCAGGCTCGCGCTCGCGGCCGTCGCTTTGCTGCCGGCCGGTCTCCCCTCCGCGTCCGGCAGGCTCGCGCTCGCGGCCGTCGCTTTGCTGCCGGCCGATCTCCCCTCCGCGTCCGGCAGGCTCGCGCTCGCGGCGTCGTACCCCGGTGGTCGCCACCAGGGCTGAGCGGCGAGCAGCTCTCGGATGGCCACGGGAACCGTCATGTCCTCGCGCCAGCCCGGCGCGACGTCATGCCTCTCTGGGCGCTCTCGTCCGTCGGTGCGGGCTCGCGCTTCCGTCCGGCTCCGTCCGTTCCGACGGTCCTGTGCGCGTGCGCACTCCGGGTTTCTCTGTCTTTTTCTTTGTCTCTTTCTCTTCTACTTCTTAGTCTTCCGGGGGCAGAACTCAGCGATTCTTCAGGTGTTTTCAGGTCCACTTCCGTCCGGATTGGCGCGCCGGGCGTCGGATCCAGCGCGAGTTCGATCCGGATTGCCGCGCGGCGCGTGGGATCCGGCGCGAGTTCGTCCCGCGTTGGCGTGTCGGGGCGGGAGACTCGGCGCGCGCTCTGTCGGGATTGGCGTGTCGGGACGCGGGGATCCGGCGCGCGTTCCGTCCGCGCGAGTTCCGTCCGGATTGGCGCGCGGCATGTGGGCTCCGACGCGAGTTCGGTCCGGACTGACGCGCGGCGCGTTGAATTCCGCGTCAGTTCCGCTGACGACGTCGCGGCACGACGCGGGGGACCCGCCGAACGGATCGTCGGCCCCGTCGGAGCGCCCGGCGCCAAGCTGGCTGAGGCTGCGACCCCCGCGACGGGGGCGAAGCGGCCCGAGAGGTCGGTGTACCGGCCGTCGGCCGTCGGGTACTTGTTGATGGCCACCTCGATCAGTCGGTGCTGACCGCGCCGGCCCCGGTGCCACGGGTACCAGACATAGCGCTTGCGCCGGAGCGCCCGGCAGATCTGCTCGGCGTGCTTGGCCGACAGATGGGTCTCGATCTCCAGCTGCGGCCAGCTGGTCCGGATCACGCCATCGGCGGAGTTTGCCCTGAGGCAGAGCCAGACGAACATCCCGAATTCGTTCCACGTCATCCGCCTGAACAGGAGGTGCTCGTCGAGCGAGCGGCGAAGCTTCAGGAAGTTGTCGGCCCCGGCCGGTCGGCGGCTCACGTGAGCCTCAAGACGTACCCCGGCGTGAGCACGCCGGGCGGCAGGACCGGCTCGGCCGAGAACGTCAGGCACTCGATCCCGTCCACGACGAACGCGTGGCGCTGGGGAAAGAGCCGCTCCGGATGCTCGGTGCTCGTCACGGCGAGGCGCGCCCGCTGAACCGTCCGCCAGAACGTTCCGGGGCTCAGCTGCACCTCGACCCCGCCGTCCGGGCGAGGCCAGACGCCGAGCACGGCCGCATAGTCCCGCGGGATGTCGAGCTTCGCGAGGACCCGCTGGAGGGTCCCGCACGTGCCGGCCGTCGCGGGTCCGATCACGCGCGCCTCCGACGGAGCGGAAGGCTCGGGCGGGGTCCCCGGCGTCGCGTCGGCTTGGGTCGCGTCGGCGCGGGCTGCGTCGGTCCCCGGCGTCTCGTCGGCTCGGGCCGCATCGACTCGGGTCGCGTGCGTCGGTCGGGTCGCGTCGGCCACGGGGGCCACGCTCGGGTTCACCAGGTCACCCGCAAGGTCGCGAGGCCGCGCAGGGTCGCCGTGGGCCGCCACGCGGCCTGTTCGGTCGCGAGCCGGAGGTCAGGCAGCCGGCGCAGGAGGGCGCCGATGGCGACCTGGGTTTCGAGTCGGGCGAGCGCGGCACCGAGGCAGACGTGGACACCGCCGCCGAAGGCGACGTGGCCGAGGTCCCGCCGTAGCACGTCGAAGCGGTCCGGCTCGGCAAAGCGCTCCGGATCCCGGTTCGCCGCGCCGAGGAGGAGGACGACGAGCGCCCCGCGCGGGATCGTGTGGTCGCTCACGGCGACCTCCGTCATGGCGATCCGCCAGGTACGCTGGACCGGGCTTTCCCAGCGCAGGGCCTCCTCCACCGCGGCCGGGAGGAGCCACGGCGCCTCGCGGAGGCGCGCGAGCTCGTCGGGGTGCTGGAGGAGCGCCCAGACGGCGGTGCCGATGAGGCTGACCGAAGTCTCGGTCCCGGCGACCAGCAAGAGGACGATCATCGCGACGAGCTCGGAGTCGCTCAGGAGGCCGTCGCGATCGGCCGCCTCGACCAGCGTGCTCACGAGGTCGGATCCGGGGTGGGCGCGCCGCGTCGCGATCAGCTCGCGGACGTAGCCCCCGAGCATGCGCCGCGCCGTCTGCCCCTCGGCGACCAGCGGCCGGTCCTCGGGAATCGGCAGGGCGTCGAGGCTCCGCGCCACCGCGGCCGACCAGGCGACGCATGCGGGCCGGTGCGCCTCCGGAATCCCCAGGAGCTCGCCGATCACGGCGCGCGGCAGGGGTTCGGCCAGGTCCGCGACGACATCCATGCGGCCGGACGGCACCGCACGGTTGAGCAACGCATCGGCGCGGGCCTCGATGCGCGGGCGCAGTGCCTCCACCGCGCGCGGGGTGAACGCCCGGCTCACCGCGTCGCGCAGCCGCGTGTGGTGCGGCGGGTCGCGGAACAGCATCGACTGCCGGTGGCCGGCCTGGTCGAGGCGCGCGGCGTCCGCGGAACCGTCGCCCGTGCCGGCCCTGCACGATCCCCCGCCCGCGCCGAAGTGGCGCTCGAAGCCCTCACGCCCGAACCGCGGGTCGCGGAGGACCGCGGTCACGTCGGCATGCCGCGTGAGCACCCAGAGCTCGTGTGGCGTGCGGTGCACCGGGTCCTGCTCGCGCAGCTGGCGGTACAGGCGGTACGGATCGATGAGGCCTGCCGTACCCAGGCTCTGGAAGAGGTCGATCGCCGAGGCCTTCGTCGTCGGGGTCGTCCGTGTTTTTGTGGTCATGCCCGAGGAGGAAGGGCAACCGGGATGCCAGACGGTGCCAGGCCACCAGGCATATCCCTGAAGTGATCGGAATTACGGGTGAAAATTCACCAGCGCGACGCCGGGAGGCGATCGCGCGCCGCGCGCCGGAATCCGCCCCGAGCGCGCTTTAGTCGGCTCAGAATCGGCCGCGAGGCCGATTCCCGGAGTGCTCCTGAAGGGCGATCCGACGTGATCCTTGCGACCGCCTCCCGGCCGGCGTCGGCCCCCCGCAACACGGGCGCCTGGACCGTCCGAGGCGCGCTGGGCGCGAGCCCCTGGACCGTCCAAGGCGTGCCGGGCGCGACGGCCTCGACCGTCCGAGGCGCATTGGACGCGAGCCCGTAGACCGTCCAAGGCGCCCTGGGGCGCGAGGGCCTCGACCGTCCGAGTGGAGCTGGGGCGAGGGCCATTGCGGAACGCTTATGTAGGTCAGACCCAGAGCGAGAGGCGCGGGGCCTGGGGTGACTCGGCGGACCGCGGGGCAGCCCCCGCCCGATGGCCGGCGGCGCATGTAGCGCCCGGACCCCGGCATCGTGGCAGGCCATGCCGGACCGCCGCATCGCGCCGGAGGCGCCGGGGCAGGCCGCCGGACCCCCGCATCGCACCGGCGACGTCGTGGCAAACCGTGCCGGACCCCGGCATCGCGCCGGAGGCGCGGGGCAGGCCGTGCCGGACCCCCGCATCGCGCCGGAGGCGCCGGGGCAGGCCGTGCCGGACCCCCGCATCGCGCCGGCGGCGTCGTGGCAAACCGTACCGGACCCCGGCATCGCGCCGGAGGCGACGGGGCAGGCCGTGCCGGACCCCCGCATCGTGCCGGAGGCGTCGTGACAGGCCGTGCCGGACCCCCGCATCGTGCCGGCGGCGTCGTGGCAAACCGTACCGGACCCAGGCATCGCGCCGGAGGCGTCGTGGCAAGCCGAGCCGCAGCACAGTCGTTGGTCGAGGGGCGCGTACCTTCGCAGCAAGAGCGCCCGCCGCCACGGGCGCCCATGCACAGTCTCGCGGCCGAGGGGGCCGGGCGTGGTGCGCGTCAGGTGCTACGGCGTGTGGACGATCCGGACGCGCCACACGACGCTGGCGGGAGAACGTTCGCGCGGACCAGCGCTGATGACGACGCAAGCGGGCTGGCGCTCTACCGGTGACTGGCGTAGTCTCTCGGCACTGAGGCCGATGGGCAAGCAGGGGACGGGGGAGGAGTAAAGGATTCCTCGACTGCGGCAGCCGTCGGCAGGGCCGCCAACGACCTTGTGTCTCAGTACACGGAGGAGATCACCATGCCACACGTATCGGCGCGCGCGTTCACCCTCGCCGTCGCGTTTCTCCTCGCAGCCGTCGCGGCCGTGCACTTCGCGCCACCCGCGTCCAGCCAGACCGGCCCGGGCTGGACCACGCTGCTCGATGGCACGAGCATTGGCGACTGGGACCGTGTCGGCGAGACCAACTGGCGGCTGGAGGACGGCGCGGTCGTCGCCGATCAGAAAACGAGCAAGGATCCCGCCCACCTGGTCTCGAAGAGCTCGTACAAGGACTTCCAGCTCCATGTCGAGTTCTGGGCGAGTCCCGACGCCAACAGCGGCATCTTCATCCGCTGCAGCGATCCCAAGGCGCCCAGCGATCGAACCTGCTACGAGGTGAACATCTTCGACCAGCGCCCGGACCCGACCTACGGCACCGGCGCGATCGTGAACTTCGTCGAGGTGGAACCGATGCCCAAGGCCGGCGGCAAGTGGAACACCTTCGAGATCACCGCCAAGGGTCGGCATCTGGTCGTGGTGCTGAACGGGCAGAAGACCGTGGACTACCGGAACGGCCTGTTCGCCGAAGGGCCGTTCACGCTGCAGCACGGCGCCGGCGTGATCAAGTTCCGCAAGGTCGCGATCAAGCCTCTGTAGAGCTCTCCTCGACTGTCCGGACGGACACCGCCCGCCGGATCTTTGCGCGGTGACCCAGCTCCGTCCGTGCGGCGGCTTCGAGTCGGGTGGCCAGGCCAGACGACGTCAGTGGGGTCAGGGCGGCTGCCTGCTAGAGCGAACGGCCAGGCGCTCGATGAGGACTGAACCCGCAGGCGGAAGCGGGCGCCGCGGTGCGCAGTCCACTACTAGTGCCGTTCCAACTTGTTCCGACGAAGCGCTGTGGGGCCTGTCGCCGGGTTGCCCCGGACGCGGCTCGGCTGCGTCACCCGTTGCGCCTCGCCGCGCCGGGTCCAACCCGGCGCCACCCACAGCGCCGCGTTCGCCATATCAGGTTGGAGCGCCACTAGGATCGCCTCGTGGCCGCACGTGCGCGACGCGCCAAACCCGGAGACCTGCGCCCCGGCACGGGGGGGGATCGACGAGGGCCCGAGTGGCCCTCGTCGGGTGTCATCTGCGCTCCCAGTTCAGTCGACGATGGCTTGATAGACGAGCTGCCGGAAGAGCGTGCGATGGTACAGGCGCAGGGCGCCTGCCGATTGCACCATGAAGACGGCCACCAGCTCCTCCTTGGGATCCACCCAGAAAACGGTGCCGGCATAGCCGCCCCAGTTGAAATCACCAGCTGACCCCGGGACCGGGGCGATGCCGTCCGAGGGCCGCACGGCGAAGCCGAGACCGAAGGTATAGGTCGATGCTCGCAGCACCCCGCCACCTGGCGTCGCTGCCAGGGGCAGGCTCGATCCCAGGTCGGACAGAGGACGGTAGCCTGACCCCGGCCGCCGCGGTCACTCGCATGGGCCACATACGGCCGGCGGCTCGGCGCCGAACCCTCGGCGTCCTGAGGCACGGTGAGCCGCCGCGCGCCCAGACGGCCGTGGGGACGGACAGCATCGGGTGGAAGGCCTCCGACCGCGGTGGAACTGATGCGAATGGTGTTGGAGGGGCTCCAATCTCCTCGCTACAATCGCCGGTGGTGCGCACGAGCGCGCGAGGTGGCTGCCTGCAGGTCGGTCGGCCGCAGGGTCGCCGGCGATGATATTTCCGGAGGCCGGCGCTGGCTTTCCCGGCACGCCGGCGGGCGCTGCCGGTTGGCGGACGGAGGCACTCGGTACCGGGTGGAGCGTCGTCTGGAATGCGGCATCCTTGGCGTCCTCGTCCAGCACCGCGCGCATGGAGGCGGCATCATTCGATCGCCGGACTTCTCGGCCGGCCGGAGGGCGTGAGCGGCGCCGCCACACAGCACCCTTCCTTGCGCAGCTGTGATGCCACCGGGCTGACTGGGCCCGCCCTTGCACAACGATGATGCCAGGGTGCTGACTGGGCTCGCCGGGCCGGCGGACGGGATCAGGACGCCCGTGTCCGCCGGCTTCGGCTGGCGGCGCGCGGTCACCATCTATGGGGTATTCGCGGTCGGCGTGGTGGCCGCGACCTGGCCTCTGGCGACGAATCCCGCGAGGCTCTGGCCTCCGCACCACGATGCCCGAATCTTCACGTGGGTCATGACCTCGATGGCCAGACGGCTCGTCGCCGAGCCTCTCCACCTCTTCCACGGCAACGCCTTCTACCCGTCCGGCTCGAGTCTGGCGTACTCAGAGCTCCTGTTGCCGCCGACCCTCCTCGGGCTTCCCGGATTCTTGTGGGGCAACCCGATCCTGACCTACAACCTCCTCCTGCTCGCGCTGTGGCCTCTCAACGGGCTCGCGATCGCGTGGGCTGCCCATCGGCTGACCCGCTCCTGGACGGGCGCGTGGCTGGCCGGCGCCGTCTTCTGCCTCTCGCCCTACTTCACGCAGTACTACCTCGAGTTCCAGATGCTCCTTGCCGCGCCCTTGCCGGTGGCGATGCTCGCGTGGGTTCGCTGGCTCGAAACCGCGCAGGGCCGCTGGCTTGGGCTGGGGCTGGTCGGGCTGGCCGTCCAGACGCTGACCACCTGGTACTACGGGATCATCCTCAGTCTTGGGCTCGCGACGCTAAGCATCGGGGTTCTCTGCCTCCGGTTGGAAGGCGTGATTTGGCGGCGGGTCCTGTTCGGCATTGCCGTCGGCGCCGCGGGCCTCAGCGTGGTGCTGCTGCCGCTCGCGGTCCCGTACCTGGCCGTCCGGCAAGAAGCCGGCTACGAACGCGAGCTCACGGAAACAGCGAAACACTATGCGGACCTCGCGACCTTTGTGGAGCCAGGCGCACGCAGCCTCCTCTACCACTTCAGCCCGTCAGGCCAGATCGCCGAGACCTCGGCGTTTCCCGGCTTCACCGTCTTCGGCCTGGCGGCGGCCAGCGTCCTCTGGCTGCGCCGTGACCGCCCGACGTCGGCGTGGCCGGCCCGACTCGGCCGGGCCGGGTGTGTCGCCCTCGTGGCCGCGCTGGCCGGGACGGCGTGGGCGATCCAGTTCCCCCGGGCCCGCTACTGGCTGGGCCCCCTGATCGTCCGTCCCCGCGCCCGGGAACTCCTGTACGCCGCGCTGGTCGTGGGGCTCGTCCTTCTCGTCATCCGGGGCTGGAACGCCAGACTGAAGGGTCGGTCTTCCCGGCTGACCGAAGGGGACTGGGTCCGCCTGCTCCTCCTCCTGACGGCGGTCTTCGCGGTGCTGGCGCTCGGTCCCGTCATCCATGTCGCCCGCCGCGAAGTCGGGCCCGGGCCGTACGTCGACCTCTATCCGATGCTGTTCCCCCTCCACGTGGTCCGGGTCACCGCGCGGTTCGCGGTGCTGACGCTGGTGGGACTGGCGCTGCTCGCGGCGTTCGGGCTGCGGGCGATTGAGGAACGTCTCACGGGGCGAGCGTGGCTCCGACGGGGGGTCGTGGTTGCCGTCCTGCTCGCGCTCGCCCTCGAGTATGCCGTCGCCCCTGCCGCGTACGACTCCGAGAGGTGGGCTCCACGCCCGGTCGACGAGAGGCTCCGCGCCGACCCCGACGACGTGGTGGTGCTCGAATGGCCCCCGAAGCTGGGTAACACGGCTGCCGACGTGATGTTCAGGTCGCTCTGGCATGAAAAGCGCGTCGTGAATGGATTCTCCGGGCACGTCCCCGCATTCCATCGAGTGCTTCACGCCCGGTTTCTCGCGCCCGGCTTTTCCTCGGAAGCCGATACGGCTCTCCGGCAGGTCTATCCCCTCCGGTACCTCGTCGTACGCCTCGCGGAACCCGATCTGGCCGCAGAGTGGGTCGCCGGATGGCTGGCTGCCCGCCGAAGCCCCCCGCCTCTCCTGCGGTTCAGAGGAACCTTTGGTGACGACGACCTGTACGAGCTCGTGCCGCTCCCAGAGCGCGGCGTCCGGTCGGAGCGCTGGGTCTCGCACGATTTCCTGCGCCGGCATCCGGTGCTGGACCTGAGACTCCGACCCGGTGTGTCGGACCCCGATGTGGACCAGTCGGTGGAGGTGGTGCTGAACGGAACTCTGATCGAGCGGCTCGCGTTGAACAGTGAGGCCTTGGAGCGCTTGCTCCTGCCACCACCCACGCGGCGGGCGGCCCCCAATGTCATCGAGCTTCGCTACGGCTACCGGCGTCCGGGATTTGCGCCCGATGACCGCTACCAGATCGGGACGACCGGCGTCCTGAGTCCTGGCGACCTCCGGGTGTCGAGCGCCGGTCGACCGTACGGGAACGCGAGTTCGATCCTGTTCAATGGAACTGAGCTCTCGCGCGATCGCCGGGGGTACAACGTCGTCGCCCTCGATCCGGGCGGTAAGGTCATCGAGATGGCGGCCTTCGATATCTTCGAAACGACGGCGGCGTCTCGTGAGCTCGAGACATGGGTTCGCCAGCTGCCGATGGGGACCATCGTGGCGGGAGCGGTCTCGGACGAGGCCTCGGTGTATCTCACGCGCGGGGCGGTGGCGGCGCTTCGGATGCTCGGCGTCGTCGGCGATTTGCGAGGTCGCTATCGCGAGTCTCATGCCTTCGTCGGCGTCAAAGGCGCCGAACCGGGCATGGCGCTCGAGGCATTCGGCCCCCACCGGATCGACCTGAGCGTGGGACGGCCCAGGTTGGATCTCGGCTACGTGCTGACCGACTTCGCCCTCACCTCGCCGGCCGGGCCCCGATGACCGCGAGCACTGTGACCGCGAGCACTGTCACGCCGCCGTCGACACACCGCGCCAGCACCCTGGTCTCCCCGTCAGTCACGCCCGACGCGGGGTCGGACTCCCCGCGGAACCGCGGCACTCGCAACCGTCGCGCCGCCCCGAGGCGGATTCACGATCTCCGGACCGGGGCCGCTATGACGCCGGCCGGCTGCCGCTCGAGCGGCGCTGGCGCGCCAGATCGATCCTGCGGCAGCGTTCGGGCTCTATCCGTCCCACGTGGATCGCGCCGTCCCACGTGGATCGCGGACCTCGCGACACCCGGCCGTGGGCACTCATCAGGTCTTCCTGGTAGATCGTCCGTGCGGTAGGTTCAGGGAGGCTCCCAACTAAGAACGAGCGGCGGTACGTCGACCGCGGCTCGGGCGAGGCCGGGAAGAGCGGCCTTCGGCGCGCGCTCCGACCAAATGACGATGACGGAGGGCCGAGATGACGATGCCGCCCGCGTCCGATCCCGCGCCAGGAGAAACCGAGAGCGCTCTGCCGCTCCACCTCTTCCGGGTCCTGGAGGAGGAGTACGCCGCCACCCAGAGGGTTCCGGCGGACCCCCTGGACTGGGCCGTCACGGCGGATCAGATCAAGGGCTCGGTGATCCTCGATGAGCTGCAGGCCCTCCGGGGCAAGACGGACGACACATCCGATCCTGCCACCGCCTTCTCGCACCGCATCGTGCGGCTCGCCAGGGGTCCCGCCCAGTCCGATTCGTGGCTGGGCCAGCTTTCTGCGGAAAGCCTGCCGGACGTCCTCAACGCGCTGCTCCGGGAGCCGAGACTCTATGACCAGCAGGCGGTCCGTGGTCTACGGCTAAGCGACGAGGTGCGCGAGTACATCCGTGTCCACGCGGGCACCACGGCCATGACGCTCGACGGAGACGATCTCCGCCGGTTCAACCGGCGCCTGCTCGAAGACGCCTACCCCGATGGGCTGGAGGGCGTGTATCGGCTCCGCACGGAGGCGATCATCCGGAAGCTTCATGCCACGCCGCGGGCGGCCCTGTGCCTCTCGGGAGGCGGCATCCGCAGCGGCACCTTCTCGCTGGGCGTGTTGCAGGGGCTCGCTCGACGTCGCCTGCTCGACAAGTTTCACTATCTGTCCACGGTGTCGGGTGGCGGCTACATCGGCGGGTGGATCACAGCGTGGGTGCACCGCCATCGCCACGGGCTCGACGGGGTCATCAGGGAACTGACGCAGCGGTCCGACGTCAAGCTCGAGCCCGAGCCGGAGCCGCTGCGCCACCTCCGCGAGTACAGCAATTTCGTCGCGCCCCGCGCCAGCCTGACCTCGGCGGACGTGTGGTCGTTCGCGGCCATCTACGTCCGCAATCTTCTGATCAACTGGACAGCGCTCATCCCGCTGCTGCTTAGCGTGCTGCTCCTCCCACGCCTGGTCGTGGCCCTGCTTTGTGTGGGGTGCGAGGGCGCGGCCGTGCCGTGGAGGATCCTGGTCTTACTGCTCCTGGGCGGCCTCGCCCTCTCCGTGCTCGCGATCTTCTACACCACCATCAACCGGCCGAGTCGAGCAGATGCGATCCCACCCGGGGCCTGGTGGCGCGAGCACCGGGGACAGGGTCACTTCCTCCGGTACTCCTTGCTGCCGACGGTGCTCGCCGGCCTGTGCTTGAGCACGTTCTGGGCGTGGTACCCGCGGAGCTTCGGGGGCCCGCCGGGCCCCACGTGGACACCGCTGTCGCGGTCCGCCTTGCCTCTCGTCGCCTGGCACCCACCTTACGGGTTGGGGATCCTGCTCATGATCATCGGCCTGGTCACGTACGCGGTGGCGCTCGCCCTGGCCTTCGGGGTCGTGCTCCGTCGGTGGCCCCACGCCTCCGACCTCGTGGCGGCACTCTTCACGGGCGCTGGCGGTGGTTTCTTCACCTGGGTGCTGCTCATCGGCGCCTTTGCCGAGCCGGCCTCGACGCGAATCGGCCGGCTCACGCCGGCGCTCTATGCCACCCTCGCGGTTCCCGCGTATCTACTCGTCTTCTTCAGCTCGGCCGCGGTCTTCGTGGCCGTCACCAGCAAGCGCCGCACGGAAGCGTGGCGGCACGAGGCCGATCGAAAGCAGCGATTTGCCATCGAGGACGAGGATCGCGAGTGGCTCGGCCGCCACGGGGGCTGGTTGTTCCTCATGGCGCTGGCATGGGTCGCGTGCAGCGGCCTGGTCATCTTCGGTCCGTCGCTCCTTCTCTATGCCCCGAAGCTACTGACTGCGGTCGGCGGGGTGTCGGGCGCCCTCGCGATCCTGGGCGGCAAGAGCGCCATGACGGCAGCCAATAACGGGAAGCGGGTCTCACCCGGCTGGAAGACGCTCATGGCCGAGAAGGGCCTGGCGATGGCCGCGATGCTCTTCCTGGCCATCCTGGTCGCCGGCCTGTCCTTGGTGAGCAGCTGGGGACTGGCCAGGCTGCTGACGGCGATGTCGCCGAGGCAGGGGAGCTCCGGGATCTGGACGGCCGGCACGCGCGACGGCCAGCTGGCGATCCTCTACGGGTCGCCCGCGCGGCTGATTTTCGCGCTCGCCCTGTTGGCGGCTGCGCTTGGCCTCGTCGCGGCTCTGGCCATCAACCTCAACAAGTTCTCGCTGCATGGCGCCTACCGGGCCAGGATCATGCGCGCGTTCCTGGGCGCCTCGCGCACCACGGCCGAACGAGTGCCGAACCCGTTCACGGGCTTCGATCCCCAGGACAACATCCAGATGCACGAGCTCTGGCCCGGGCTGCTCCGGGAGGTGTCCTTCCGGCCGGGCGGCCTCGTCGGCTTCGTCGTCAAGCTGCGCGAGCATAAGGACGCCGAATCCCGCGACCTCTACAATGCGCTGTCCCGGCCGACGCAGGCATTCCTGCAGAACCACGAGGGCAGGAATCCGCCCTCGCAGTCGCTGAAACGCAGCCTTCTCGAGGACGTCAACCGCCTGCTCGGGGGGAACCCCGGACTCGTCGGGCTGCCGAGCTTCGCGGCGCGGCAAAGCACCGCGACGACGCGACAGCTCATCGGCAAGCTCGCGCAGGACACGGCCGAGGCTGACCTGCACGCATTGCTCGCGCGCCAGCCGGCCAACAAGGAGCTGGCCGACCGTCTGAAGAACCGTCGGGGCCTGCTGCTCGCCCTGAACCGCACCGCCCTCGACGCGGTCTACCCGGAGGAGATCGAGCCTATTCGCGAGCCCCCGACGCCGTACCGGCTCCTGCACGTGGTCAACACGGCACTCAACCTGGTCGGCGGCAAACGGCTCGCCTGGCAGCAGCGCCGCGCCGAGTCCTTCACGATCTCTCCGTTGCACTGCGGCAGCCTGTTCCGCGGGTACCGGCGTTCGCGCGTCTATGGCGGCGCGGACGGCATCTCGCTGGGCACCGCGATGACGATCTCGGGCGCCGCGGTCAGCTCCAACATGGGCTATCACTCCTCGTCCGCGGCGGTCACGATGGCGCTCACGCTCTTCAACGCACGGCTCGGCTGGTGGCTGGGCAATCCCGGCGCGGCGGGGAGCGACCGCCGTCACACCTCGCGGTACACCGCTGTGCCCTACCGACGGGCGTTCCCCCGCCTGAGCCTGGCCCCCCTGTGCATGGAGGCGTTCGGGCTCACCGACGATACGTCGAAGTACGTCTTGCTCTCCGACGGCGGCCACTTCGACAACCTCGGGCTCTACGAGATGGTGCTCCGGCGGTGCCGGTTCATCGTGGTCGTCGACGGCTCACAGGACGAGAGCGCCCGATTCGACGATCTCGGTGCTGCCGTCAGGAAGATCAGAATTGACCTGGGGATCGACATCGCATTCGAGCAGCCGTTCCAGATCTACCCCAAGGGTCATCCGAACGCGAAGGACGGCAAGTACTGCGCCGTGGGCAAGATCCGGTACTCCGCCCTCGACGGATGCCCTCCCGACGCGGACGGCGTGCTCCTCTACGTCAAGCCGGCCCTGCGAGGCGACGAGCCGCGCGACGTGCTCCAGTACGCCGCGGCCAACGCCGCGTTCCCGCACCAGAGCACGGTCGATCAGCTCTTCGACGAGTCGCAGTTCGAGAGCTACCGGATCCTCGGGTTACACGTCGTGGACGCGCTTTGCGGACCCGAGACGCCGGGGGACGGGACGGCGTGGACCTGCGCGGCATTCATGAAGCGCGTCTACGCCGGCCATCTCAGTCCCGGCGCCCCCCCGGAGGGCGAGCCGAGCCGGGCGATCGTCACGCGCCTGCAGGGGCTCTGACGCGGCCCCCCGAGGGGGCGCGGCGAAGGGGCCAAGCATCAAGGCGACCGTCGGCAGCGTCATCCTTGCGCCTCGACGAGCCGCGCCTGGCGACGGAGGACGCTGACCAGGCCCGCGGCCAGAGCCTGAATCAGCTCCTCACGGCGGGCTTGATTCATACGGACCATGCGCACGATCTCGACCTGTAGCGCGTCGAGTCCGGCCGCGCGTTCGGCGCCGTGGCGCTGAACGGTGAAGCCACCGTCGAAGCTCGAATTCTCCATGCCGCCGGCCTCGGCCGGGACCACGCCGAACCCGGCCGCCTGGAGCCTTCGCACCGGTCCCCCGCGACGCCAGAGGATCATCTCATCGAGGGCAAGCAGCCTCTTGAGACTCTTCCTGTTGTCCGTGCCCAGCAGCACGTGAATCTCTGGATCGGCCTGATCGGCGGCGCCGTGGATGTCCACCAGCAGTCCGCGGTTCGGAAACGTCCGCTTGATCGCCGCGATGCCCAGCCTGATTCGACGGTGGTACTCGTCGTAGAACGGCTTGGCCGCCTGTGAGTCAAACGCGCATTTGGCCTCCCGATTCGCGTCGATGAAGCGGCGGCGAAAGCGTGCGATCACCGAGAACGGCCGTGCGGTGAGGTCCTCGAGGGCCGCGGACAGCCCGAGGGTGATTTGGCGGGTGAAAAGGTCGGCATCCGTTACGACCCGTCCACAGCCGGGCTGCGGTTCCTGTTCCTCGGAACGTTCTTCCAGTCCCGGCGGCGCTCCGCGACCGTCGTGGGGGCACGTGAGGAGCAGGGGCAGCTCGCCCAGTTGCGAATCGACGAAGAGAGATTCCGCAGACCGCTGTGGTGCCATCGGGGTTTCCTCCGTCCTCAGCTAGAGACGTTCCGGCCGCGGCGCCAGACCCTGGTCGATCGGAGCGTCGCGTTCCCGGCCGCGCTGTGGTAATCGAGACTGCCTTCCGCGCATGCCCCGGGGGAGTGGCCGGAGAGCCCCCGCGGCTACCGGGAAGGCACGAACGGGAACCCACGGACTGACGTTCTCGGCCCATCGGCCCCCCGGGACGAACGCGGGCATCGCCAGGCGACCTTCGGGAACGGCTGCGGTCGCAGCAAGCCTCGGCGGTCGGCCTCGATGGGATGTCGGGGAACGGCCCGGCCCTCCGGGGCCCGGGCATCGGGATGGTCGGCATGGTCAATCACGATCACGAACTCGGACAAAGTCAAGTCTCCTTCTGCGCCGCAGAGCTTGTCGATGGTCAGCCGGCCGCAAGGCGGGTGCCGCCGTCCACGCCATTCTTGACGTGATCGCTCGATCGCGCTACCTCTTCGTCACGTGGGATGGAACCATTCCGGCCCCGGCGTGACCTCCGTGTCGGTGGTCGGTCGATCGCGCTACCTCTTCGCCACCTGGGATGGAACCATTCCGGCCCCCGGCGTGACCTCCGTTCGATGGTCGCTCGATCGCGCTACCTCTTCGTCACCTGGGATGGAACCATTCCGGCCCCGGCGTGACCTCCGTGTCGGTGATCGGTCGATCGCGCTACCTCTTCGCCACCTGGGATGGAATCATTCCGGCCCCCGGCGTGACCTCCGTGTCGTGACGTGACCACGATTCCCCGGGGATCACGCCGCGGCGCGCCGGGGGCCGGTGACGCGCCGCTCGAGTCCACCACCGAGCGGCGGCTCACGCTCGAGGTCTCACCGTCCGGACGGCTCCGCGTTGTCGAGAGCCCAGACGAGTCTCCGCTCGATCCGGCGCCGGCCGCCGCAATCGTGGCGGCCTTCGCCCGCGGGACGGCCGCCGGGCTCTTTCACCTGGGCGCCGTCGAGGTCTCTACCCAGCTTCCGCCCGCGCTGGGATTCTTCCGGGACTTCGCGCGGCTCTTCGTCGCCCGGCTCTGCGGCATCGGCGACATCGAGGAGCGAGGCGCAGAGGTGGACGTCCCCGTCCCGCCGCCCGGCGAGCTGGACCGGCTCGCGGGCGAGGCGCCGCCGCTGGCCGGCGCCGAGTACGTCGACGTCGCCCGGCTCACGACGTGGTGGGCGGAGCTCGAGGCATTCTTCCGCGACGAGGTCAGCCGCCACCCTGGAGGCGTCCAGTCCTACCTCCGGGCACAGAACCCGGTCTGGAACCTCGTCGGGCGCGTGTACTTCCACCTGGCGGAGAACAAGCACGACGGCGACCATCCATTCGCCTTTCTCGCCACCTACACGACCCGGCTCTCGGGCCAGGCCCGGCCGCAGCATCAACCCCTCGGCCAGGCGCTCCGGAACCTTGCCGGGGACCGGGCGGCGCTCCTGTCCCTGCTCGCTCCCGTCGACCGCGCCGCCGCGGGCAGCGCGCTCCTCAAGGAGCTGGTGGACACGGGAGACGTCTTCCAGCCCCTGGCCTGGACGCCGCGCGAGGCCCACCGGTTCCTCCAGGATGTGCCGGCCCTCGAGGCGGCGGGTGTCATCGTCCGGGTGCCCGACTGGTGGAGGGCGGATCGGCCCCGGCGGCTCGAGGTCAGCGTCACCGTCGGCGGCAAGCCGCCCTCCACCCTGGGGCTCGACGCCCTCCTCGACTTCTCGGTCGCCCTGACGCTCGATGGCGAGCCCATCTCCGAGGCCGAGTGGCGCGAGATCCTCGCCGGCGCCGAGGGGCTCGCCCTCGTGCGGGGGAAGTGGGTCGAGCTCGACCGGGACAAGCTCCGCGAGATCCTCGGCCACTGGGAGAATGCGCACCGCGCGGCTCGGGGGGGCGTCTCCTTTCGGGACGCGATGCGTCTCCTCGCCGGGACCTCGCTCGCCGAGGGAGAGCCGGCCGCGGCGCCGGAGCAGCGAGGCGGACTGGTCGCGCGTGATCGCGGGGGAGTGGCTCGCGGCGACGCTCGCCCGCCTGCGCGGCCCCGAGGCGCTGGCCGGGGCCAATCCGCCGGCGCTCCGGACGGTGCTCCGCCCGTATCAGGAGATCGGGGTCCGCTGGCTCTCGTTCCTCTCGGGCCTCGGCCTGGGCGCCTGCCTGGCCGACGACATGGGGCTGGGGAAGACGATCCAGGTGCTGGGCCTGCTCCTGCTCCGGAAGACCGGTGATTCCCCGCGCCCCACGGGCGACGGGCATGAGACGGACCGCCGTCGGCCGAGCCTCCTCGTCGTGCCGGCCTCCCTGATCGCCAACTGGCAGCAGGAGATCGCGCGGTTCGCGCCCGATCTCTCGGTCTTCGTGGCGCACCCGTCGGAGCGGCCGGGCCGCGAGCTGGCCGCCCTTGCCACGCAGGATCTCAGGGACACCGACCTCGTCATCACGACGTATGGCCAGGTGCCGCGTCTCCCCTGGCTCGGCGAGGCCGAGTGGGACCTGCTGGTGCTCGACGAGGCCCAGGCGATCAAGAATCCCGGCGCCAAGCAGGCGCGGGCGGTCAAGCGCCTCCGGGGCCGGGCCCGCGTGGCGCTGACGGGCACGCCGATCGAGAACCGCCTCTCCGATCTCTGGTCGCTGTTCGACTTCCTGAACCCCGGGCTCCTCGGCAGCGCCCGGGCCTTCACGCGGGTCACCCGAGAGCTGGCGTCAGGCGGCGACCGGCACTACGGGCCGCTCCGGGCGCTGGTCCGGCCGTACATCCTGCGACGGCTCAAGACCGACCGCCGGGTCATCGCCGACCTGCCCGAGAAGACCGAGGTGCGCGCGTACTGCCCGCTCACCCGGAAGCAGGCGGCCCTCTACCAGCAGGCCGTGAAGGAGCTCGAGCGGCGGCTCGGCGCGGTGGACGGAATCGAGCGTCGCGGCACGATCCTCGCCACGCTCCTGCGTCTCAAGCAGATCTGCAACCATCCCTCGCAGTGGCTCGGCGACGGGAGCTTCGCGCCCGAGGACAGCGGCAAGTTCGCCCGCCTGGCCGAGCTGGGCGAGGAGCTGGCGCTGCGCCAGGAGAAGGTGCTGGTGTTCACCCAGTTCCGCGAGATGACCGGGCCCTTGTCGCAGCATCTCGGCCGGGTCTTCGGTCGGGCCGGCCTCGTGCTCCACGGCCAGACTCCGGTGAAGGAGCGCATGGCGCTCGTCGAGCGCTTCCAGACCGACGAGACGATCCCCTTCTTCGTGCTGTCGCTCCGCGCCGGCGGCACCGGGCTCAACCTGACGGCAGCCTCCCAGGTGATCCACTTCGACCGCTGGTGGAACCCGGCCGTCGAGAACCAGGCGACCGACCGGGCCTTCCGGATCGGGCAGCAGCAGAACGTCGTCGTCCACAAGCTCGTCTGCCGCGGTACTGTGGAAGAGCGGATCGAATCCCTGATCGAGCAGAAGAAGGGGCTGGCGGAGGACCTCCTCGAGGCGGGCGGCGAGGGCCTCGTCACCGAGATGAGCGACGCGGACGTGGTCCGGATCGTCTCGCTCGACCTCCGCAGCGCGCTCGCCGAGGAGTGAACGAAGCCCACGATGGCCTGGTACGCGTGGCGGCCCTACGTCCCGGTCTCGGTGCGCCGCCGGAGCGCGGCGCGCGACGTCGCCCGCTTCAAGAAGAAGAGGGGCGAGGCGGTCGCGCCCGTGGTGATCCAGGGGCGCATCATCGCCCGGAGCTTCTGGGGCAAGGCATGGTGCGACAACCTCGAGTCGTACAGCGACTTCGCCAACCGGCTGCCCCGTGGGCGGACGTACGTCCGCAACGGGTCGGTCATGGATCTCCAGCTCGGCGCGGGCACGGTCCGGGCCCTGGTCAGCGGCAGCGAGCTCTACCGGATCTCCGTCCGGATCGCGCCCTTGGCACGGCCGCGCTGGCAGGCGGTGGTCCGGGAGTGCGCGGGGAAGATCGGCTCGCTGGTGGAGCTCCTGCAGGGGAAGTTCTCGCACGCAGTCATGGAGCTCCTGATCCGGCGAGAGCTCGGCCTGTTCCCGTCAGCCAGCGAGATCGCCTTCAAGTGCTCCTGCCCCGACTGGGCCGCGATGTGCAAGCACGTCGCCGCCACCCTCTACGGCGTCGGCGCGCGGCTCGACGCCGAGCCCGAGCTGTTCTTCCGGCTGCGCCGCGTCGATCAGCTGGATCTCCTCACGGCCGCCAGCACCGGGGCGGCCCTGGCGGCCCATGCTGGCGGGACGCGCAAGCGGATCGCGCCGACCGCGCTGGCCGACGTCTTCGGGATCGAGATGGATCCGCGAGCGACGGCGGTGGAGGCACCGGCGGAGGCGAAACCGGGGCCTCGGAAGGCGCGGCGCCAGCCCGCCGCGCGGGCGCGGGCCGGACGGATCGCCCTGCCCGAGCCGGCAATCGCGCCGGTGGCGGCCGGACGAGTCGTCCTACCCGAGCCAGCGGTCTCGCCGGTGGCGGCCGGACGAGTCGTCCTGCCCGAGCCAGCGGTCTCGCCGGTGGCGGCCGGACGAGTCGTCCTGCCCGAGCCAACGGCCGCGACGGTGGCGGCCGGACGAGTCGTCCTGCCCGAGCCAACGGCCGCGACGGTGGCGGCCGGACGAGTCGTCCTACCCGAGCCAGCGGCGGCGCGGGCGGCGGCCAAACGGGCCGCCCTGCTCGAGCCAGCAGCCCCTGAGGCGACGCGCCGACGCCGGCCGACTCGTCGGGCCCGCGCCGCCAGGTCGCCGAGGTCCCGGTGAGGGTACGCTCAGGATGAGCGGTCGGATAGTTTCCTGATTCCGACTCGGGACTCTTGTCACGGTCAATAATCCGGGGAAGGGACCGAGAAACGGCTAGCACCATCTTCCGGCCACCGGACGCTTCTCTGATGCTCCTCCGCTGTTGTTGACAAATAGAGTGTCCGCTGGGTTTTGACACGTAATCTGTCCGCTTACTCTCCGCGGCCAACCGGGAGTCGGGCCGCGGCGGTAGGCCCGAGGGGCTCGAAGGGCGGAGCAAAGGGCGGGCGGCGCTGATGCTCCTCAGCTTGACGGTTTGAGGGGTACGGCATAGGGTGTCGTGATGCCTACCTCCGAGCCGAGGCGGAGGGGTATGAGAGTCGACATCAAGTCCTTGAGAGGGCCAACCCGGCGGACCTGCAGCTGGAGCAGCCCATGGGTTTCGAGCTCGTCATCAACGGTGGGGCTGCCAACCTTCTCGGCCTCACCATCCCGTTGTCAGCCCCCACCGAGAAGGCCCGGCCTTCCGTCCCTCCGTCCGTGCTGATGTGAGCGGACAAGGTCACCGGGGGACTCGAGCGAGTTCGGGCTACATGAGGTCGCTGGGAGCAAGCCGGAAGGCACGCTCCTGCATTTTCCAACAACCGGGAGACCACCACAGAGGAGGGGAGGACCATGAAAGGGCGCGTGGCGATCTGGCTCCTGGCGGCAGTGCTCGGGGTCGGGCTGGCGGCGCCAGCCCTGGCCCAGAAGCCGGTGAACATCGGGGTCCTGACGCCGCTTTCGCCGCCCGGAGACGCCAGCGCGGGGCAGTTCATCGCTCGCGGGGCGAAGATGGCCGCCGACGATGTGAACGCGCGCGGCGGGGTCCTCGGCGGGCGGAAAGTGGAGCTCGTGATCGAGGACGACTCCGGCACGCCGGAGAAGGGGGCGGCCGGGTTCCGCAAGCTCGCCACCCAGGACCAGGTGGTCGCCGTCGTGGGCCAGTTCCACAGCTCGGTGATGACGGCGGTCCAGGCCCTCGCCGAGCAGTTCCAAATCCCGGTCTTCTCGACCCAGGCCTCCGCCCGCAGTCTCACCGAGCAGCACCTCAACTACACCTTTCGGACGCACGTCATCGACCCGGACCGGGCGCGGCTGTGGAACCAGTGGATCAAGGAGCGAGGCTTCAAGCGGGTCGCCGTAATCGCCGAGAACACGGATTACGGCGTCGGCCTCGTCGAGGAAACGAAGACCCTGTTCAAGACGATGGACGTCAAGGCCGACCTGAAGACGACCATCTTCGACCGTGCGGTCGTGGACCTCACCCCGCAGCTCCTCGAGATCAAGAGCTGGAACCCCGATGTGATCTTGAACGTCGGAGTCGGGACCCCCGTCTACCTGATCATCAAACAGGCGTATGACGTCGGGCTCTTCCCCGGCGTGCCTATGTTGGTGTCCTATGACCTGCCGGCCCGGCCCGAGTTCTGGAAGAACCTCGCGGACAAGGGCAACTACCTCGTGTTCATCGCCTACTACCACCCGGCCATGAAGCTCACCGCGCGAGGCGAAGCCATGCGGAAGAAGTACCGGGAGCAGTTCAAGGAGGACCCGGTCTACGGCGCGCTCAACGGCTACGCCCAGGTGCTCCTCCTCGCGGACGCCCTGAACGCGGCGAAGAGCGACAAGGGCGAGGACCTCGTCAAGGCGCTCCTGGCCAACAGGTTCGAGGGCTGGAACGCGACGATCAGCTTCGCGCGTGGTGAGGGGCCCTACTGGCAACAGTGGACGCCTCCGATGCTGTTCATGCAGTACACCAAAGTCGAGATGCCGTTCGCGGATGCGAAGATTGTTTTCCCAGCCGAGTTCAAGACCGGCGACCTGGTGCTGGCCCCGAAGCGGTAACGTCGCGGTGATCCCATCCCTCCCCTGCCTGCTTGGGAGGGAGAGGGAAGGGAGTCGGGGTAAGGGTGCCAGTGGCCGGGCCACAGGAAATCATCCCCCTCCCTCCTTGGGGGGGAGAGGGAGGGGAGTCGGGGTGATGGTTGCAGTGGCCCGGCCAGAGGAGATCATCAAAGGGTCGCTCAGGAGCGGGCAGGTCGCTCGCGGCGTCGTCTTCTTCCACTGACATCCAGGAGGGAACGGCAGAATTCGCTGTGGACGCGCACCTCCTTTCCCAGTACATCCTCTCGGGCATCGTCATCGGTGTGATCTACGGCCTGATGGCCCTCGGGATCACCTTTATCTACAGCATCATGAAGATGATCAATTGGGCGATGGGCGAGTTCTACATGATCGGGAGCTACGTCCAGTACGCGCTGCTCGCGACCGTGCTCGGCGCGGGCCAGTGGTACCTCGCCCTCCCGCTGGCGATGGGGACGGTGTTCCTTCTCGGCATGGTCATCCAGCGCGTCCTACTGCGTCCGATGTTCGTGGGCGTGATCGAACGGCGCGACGAGTACGCGACGATCGTGACGATCGCGCTGATGGTGTTGTTCCGGAACCTTGCGATCGTCCTCGGCGGGCCGAACCAGTACGCGCCGCGGGACTACGCACGCCCGCGGATGCTCGGCACGCTCCCGATCTCGGGGAACCGGTTCGTTGCGCTCATCGCCACCCTCGTCCTCCTGGGCCTCTTCGGCCTCGTCATCAAGCGAACGTGGGTCGGCCGGGCCCTGCGTGGGGCGGCGCAGAACCGCGTCGCGATCCAGACGGCTGGGATCGACGTCCTCCGCCTCGACATGCTCGCGTTCGGCGTGGGGGTCGCCCTGGCGGGCGCGGCCGGGGCACTCCTCGCCCCCGACTTCCTCGTCTACCCGGAGAACGGGGCGATCTCGACCTTCAAGGGGTTCGAAATCATCGTCATCGGGGGCCTCGGCTCGATCGCGGGGAGCATCGTCGGCGGCGTGCTGCTCGGCCTCATTGAAGCACTCGGCTCGGTCTTCCTCTCGGCCGCGTACAAGGACCTCTACGGCTTCCTGCTGCTGATCACCCTCCTGGTCTTCCGGCCGACCGGCCTCTTCGGCGAGCGCGAGCGCACCGCCTAGGATACCTTGGGTCAGTCCCCGAGCCTCTGCGGCGCGAGGAGGGAGGAGAGGGACGGCACGCGAGCGGCCACCCGCCGGCCGGCGGCGCGGCCGAGCCCGGCGAGGCCGGGCGGATAGGCCCGCGCCACCGCGATCACCAAGAGGGCGAAGAGCACCATCCGGGCCTCGCCCCACGCGCGGAGCCATTCGGACAGCAGCTCGATGAAGACGGCGCCGAGCACGGGGCCGGGAAACGTCCGGAGGCCCCCCACAATCACCATGATCACGATCATCGCCATCTCGTTGAACTTCATCGGCGTCGGGGAGAGCAGCCCGACGTAGTGCCCCTGAAACCCGCCGGCGACGGCGGCGAACACGGCCGAGACGGCGAAGGCGAATCGCTTCCACTTGAAGGTGTCGACACCCATCGTCGCCGCCGCCTCCTCGTCGTCTCGGATGGCGCGCATGTAGGTGCCGATCCGGGACTGCACCAGCTCCCAGGCGAGGAGGAGCAAGATGAGGGTCAGACCGAGGAAGAGGTAGTAGTACGGGGTTGGGCGCGGGGTGCCGAACAGCAGCGGCGTGCGCAGGCCGAGGTCGCCCCTGGTGATCGGGTACTCGACGGTGATCAGGAGGCGCACCGACTCTGCGAATGCCCAGGTGGCCAGGGCGAGATAGATCGCCCGCATCCTAAGACACAGGGTGCCGAGGCCGTAGCCGGTTGCGCCGGCCAGAGCGATCCCGGCCGCGATGCCGACCAGGATCGGAACGCCGGCGTACTGGACCAGCAGGGCGGACGTGTAGCCCCCGATCCCGGCGAACGTGTGGTGCGCGAGGGAGAACTGGCCCGTGTAGCCGGCCAGAAGGTTCCAGCCGAGGGCCAGGATGACATAGTAGAAGCTCGTGGCGAGCACGTGGGTGTGGTACTCGGAGATGACCCACGGGAGCCACGCGAGGGCGGCGTAGGCCAGCAAGCACCAGCCGACGCGGCGGGCAAACGGCAGCATCGGACTCTGCGCCGCGCTCGCCCGCATCTCTCTCATTCGCACCGCCGCTGGATGGTTTGTCGAGTGCTCACGGCGTGTCCGCAGCCGGTCCTCCGCTGCTCCCGCGGCGCGCACCGGCGAGCTTGCCGGTGCCACGAATGGGCGCGGTTGTACCCTCGGTGGCGGCCCCCGCTCGCCGTGCGCTGCCCTCGGGTCACCTCGCCGGGGTCATCCGGCTTGATGGCGTCGGGGCTTCGAGTCGACCATCCTACGTGTCGCCACGGGCGACTTGCCGCCCCTCCCGCCACCTGGCCCTGAAGAAGGCCGGCTCAGGCGCCCAGGAGGGCATCGCGGATGATCTCGCGGAGCTGGTCGGCGAAGGCCTGACGGGGTCCCTCGCGGCGGACCTGGCCCATCTCGAGCAAATAGAGGTAGTCGGCGATCTCGACGGCCTTCGTGATGTTCTGATCGACAAGGAGGATCGCGACCCCCGCCGCCCGGGCCTCGAGGAGGCGGGCGTAGACTTGCTGGGCGACGAGTGGGGCGAGGCCCGCAGACGGCTCGTCTACCAGCAGCAGGGTCGGCCCACTCACCTGCTCCTTCGCGACGGAGAGCATCTTGGCCTCTCCGCCGCTCAGTGCCGTCGCGCGCATCCGCCGCTTCTCGCCGAGGCGCGGGAACTCACCGTACGCGCGCTCCACCATCCGCGCGACCCGCGAGGCGTCGCGCCGGAAGATCCAGGTCCCGAGCTGGAGGTTCTCCTCGACCGTCAGCTGCGGGAAGATGTTCGTCCCCTGGGGCACGTAGCTCAACCCGAGCCGCTTGATCGCGTGAGGCGCGAGCGCCTGGATCTCGCGCCCGGCGAAGGTGATCCGGCCGCCCCGCGGAGGGAGAAATCCGGAGATCGCCTTGAGCAGTGTGGACTTCCCCGCCCCGTTGGGCCCGATGACGCCGGTGATCGTCATCGGCTCGACGCGCAGCCGGACGTTGCTCAGGATGTCGATCCCTTCGACGTAGCCCGCCGTAACCGCGTCCACCTCGAGCAGTGCCATCTCTACCGTCCCAGGTAGGCCTCGAGGACCAGGGGGTGGTTCGCGACCTCCTGGAAGGACCCCTCCGCGAGGAGCCGCCCCTCGTGCATGACCGAGACGCGCGAGCAGAGCCGGCGGAGCGTGGCCATCTCGTGGGAGACGATGAGGAAGGTCGCCCCCTCCCGCCGGTTGATCGAAACGATCGCCGCCATGATCGTGTCCTTGATCGTCGGGTGGACACCGGCGAAGGGCTCGTCCATGAGAAACAGGTGGAGCGGGCGCACCATGAGTCCGCGCGCGATCTGGACAAGCATGCTCTGACCGCCCGAGAGCTCCTTGGCGAGGGCGTGGCGAAGCCCGTCGAGGGCGACGAACTCGAGGAGCTCGCGCGCCCGTGTCAGGATGTGGGACATCGGGCGGCCTGAGCCCCGATCGAGCTCGGCGAGCGCCGGCACGAGCACGTTCTCCAGCACCGTCATGTTCCCGAAGAGCTTCGGGATCTGGAACGTCCGCGCGACACCGCGCCTGGTGATGTCGTGCGGACGCAGGCCATCGATCCGGTCACCAGAGAGACGAATCTCGCCCGCATCAGCGCGGTAGAGGCCAGACACGAGGTTGATGGTCGTCGTCTTGCCCGACCCGTTGGGGCCGATGAGGCCTCGAATCTCCCCGTGGCGAATCGTCAGCGGCAGTTCGTCGACCGCGACGAGCCCACCGAAGCGCTTCGTGAGTCGCCGAGTCTCGAGGAGCCATCGGTTCTCCGGCACGCTTCCCTCCCGCCCCTCCGCCGCAACCTTCGGCTTCGCGTGCCGTGTTTGTCAAGGCACTTGCCCTGTCCAACGGTCCATCGTAGACCACGCGGCCCGAGCTGAGCGTGTCGACAGACCACTGGAACCGTGCAGCGCTTTCGGCTATGGTCTAGGTCCACCGATGAACATCCGTCCGCGCTTCGAAAGACTGGTGCGGACAGCCGAGAGCGAGATCCGGCGCGCCGCGGTCAGATCCACGTGCGGCTGGGCGACACGCACGCGGCGATCCGCAACCGGGAGGCGTGCCTCCAGCGCACCCGCACGCGCCCGACGCGTGGGGTTTCCGCGGGAACCTCCGCCGGTGCTTCACAGCCTCGCGGTCCTCAACTGACGGAGGTCCCTCCATGCGGGTCCAGGGCGGCAGGAACGTGTACGGCGCTCGCGTCGGCATTCTCGTTCTCGACACCCGCTTCCCCCGGATCCCGGGGGACATCGGCAACGCGGAGACGTTCGACTTTCCCGTGCTCTACCAGCGCGTCCCCGCCGCTTCTCCCGACCGTGTCGTGCGCGCCGGCGATCCGGGCCTGCTGGGCGCGTTCGTCGAGGGGGCGCGCGCGCTCGAGCGCGAGGGCGTCCGCGCCATCACCACGAGCTGCGGCTTCCTCGCGACGTTTCAGGACCAGCTGGCCGCGGCCGTGCGCGTGCCGGTTTTCACCTCGAACCTGCTCGTGGTCCCGCTCGTCGCTCGGATGCTCGGACCCGGCCGCGCGGTGGGTGTCCTCACGGTCGAGGCGGCCTCGCTCAGGCCGGACCACCTCCGGGGCGCCGGGATTCCGCCCGACCTCCCGCTCGCCATCGCCGGCCTGGAGGGCGAGGGCAGCGGTGTGTTCACGCAGAGCCTCCTGAACGACAAACCCGAATTGGATGTCGCCGCCTGTCGGGCGGAACACCGGGCCGCCGCCCGGCGACTGGTCGCGGCGCACCCCGAGGTCGGTGTCATCGTGCTCGAGTGCACTAACATGCCGCCCTACCGCGCGGACATCCAGGCGGTCACCGGCCTCCCAGTGTTCGACATCACGGACCTGGTCCGCCTGATCCACGCGGGCCTGCCTCCCGACTTCCCCGACATCGCACCTCCCTGACGCCGGTCGTCAGGAACAGGTCCCCGCACTGGGCCCCGCCGCCCGCTCCTTGACGGTGCCGCCCCGCGTCGCCGGAGGATGGCGCGGGGTGAGCCGGCGCTCAGGGACGGCCCCCGGGGCCTGGGGCCAGCCGCCGGGGAAGCAGGAGGTGGCCGGACCTCAGCTCCGCCCGCGGAGGTGACACCGTAGGTGGCGCTAAACGTCCTTCTATGCGCTCCTTCGTTGCGGTCGGCGATTCGCGACGAGGCGCGCAAGCTCGATCAACAGACGGCGGTCAATATCGATCGTGCGCCCGACATCATGGGCTCGACGCTGAGCCGGCAGCAGCAGCTGGGGATGATGCTGATGCTGTGGTTCGGCGCCGCGGCCGTTGCCCGGGCGGCCGTTGGCATCGATGGCGTCATCGCGTACGGGGCGGTCCTGGCGGCCAAGGCTGGCGGGACGCGCAAGCGAATCGCCCCGACCGCGCTGGCCGACGTCTTCGATTCGACTCGGGGCTCTGGTGGCGCGTGCCGGACGCGCCGCGTGAGCTCTCAGGCGGCGGCGCTGTCCATCTCCCAGACAGCGAAGACGTTGCCCTCGGTGTCCCGGAGCTGGGCGAACCAGCCCATCCCCGGCACTGGCGTCCTCGGCACGCAGACCGTCGCGCCCAGGCGCTCCGCTTTCTGGACGAAGTCGTCGACCCGATCGACGGCGATGTAGTTGACTGGGGTCTGGCCAGGGGCCATCCGGCGCATCAGCCCCCCGTTCACGCCGGGCCGCGTCGGCCGCCCTTCCGCATCGACGGGGACGGTCCGCACCATCCAGTACTCGGGTCCGCCCTCGGAGCTATACTTCTCGATCTCCCATCCGAAGAGCTCGCGGTAGAACTTCTGCGCGCGCTCGGGGTCGTCCGCCGGGATCTCGAAGTGCACGACTGTGTGGTCCATTGGGTCAGCTCCTCCGGTCCGTTGCAGATGGCAAGGCATCGCCCTGTGAGGAAAGACCTCCCCGCGGGCTTCTCTCTAAATAGTCGCACGGGCCCGCTCGAGATCGACAGCCCGGCGGGGCCGCCGCGGCGCGGCTCCCGCTGTTGCGGCCGGATTTGACGGAGCGCGGCGCGACTCCCCCTCTCGCGGCCGGATGGCGGAAGCGCGGCGCGGCCCCGCTGTCCCGGCCGGATTGGCGCAGGCGCGGCGCCACTCCCCTCTCGCGGCCGGATTGGCGGAAGCACGGCGCGGCCCCTGTCGCCGCGACCGGATTGGCGAAGGCGCGGCGCGACTCCCGCTCTCGCGGCCGGATGCGGAAGCGCGGCACGGCTCCCTCGCGGCCGGATGCGGAAGCGCGGCGCGGCTCCCGCCGGCGCGACCGGATTGGCGGAGGCGCGGCGCGACTCCCCTCTCGCGGCCGGATGGCGGAGGCGCGGCACGGCTCCCTCGCGGCCGGATGCGGAAGCGCGGCGCGGCTCCCGCCGACGCGGGAGATCTGACGGATTGGCGTAGCCTTGGTTTCCACCGGCGGAGCCCGCGGTGAGCCGTCGCCCCTATCCGCCCGTCGATTCCAGGCTCCGCCGGACGACTATTTGACGCCTCACGGCCGCCGAACGACGATCTGGCATCGCCGCCCGTTGCCCCGACGAGGAGGACACGATGAGGTACCTCTGCCTGGTCTACTATGACGAGAAGAAGCTGGATGCTTTGTCCACGAGCGAGTACGACGCCCTGGTCGCCGAGGCCCTCGCCTACCGCGAGGTGCTCCGGAAGAGCGGGCACTACATCATCTCGGACGGCCTGCAGCCCGTTCGGACGGCCACGACCATCCGGATCCAGAGCGGCAAGGTGTCCGTCACCGACGGCCCCTTCGCCGAGACGAAGGAGCAGCTGGGCGGGTTCATGCTCATCGAAGCCCGGGATCTGAACGACGCCGTCCGGGTAGCCTCTCAGATCCCGCCGGTGCGCCTGGGGTGCATAGAGGTACGGCCGCTCAGGGAGCTCGCTGCCATGAACGACGGCGCCCGCCGCCAGTGACCGACGTGGCGGCCGACCGCGCGCGCGAGACGGTGGAGGCCGTCTATCAAACCGACTCGCGCCGTGTCCTCGCCACCTTGATCCGCCTGCTCGGCGACTTCGACCTCGCCGAGGAGGCGATGCACGAGGCCTTCGCGGCCGCGGTGGAGCAATGGCCGCGCGATGGCACGCCAGCCAATCCCCGCGCATGGCTCGTATCGGCCGGCCGCTTCAAGGCCATCGACCGCCTGCGCCGGCGCGCCCGGTTCGACGCCTCGCATAGGAGAGCTCGCCGAGCGGCTCGACGCCGACACGAGTGACGCCGGCGGGGAGGACGAGGAAGGCGTCGCGGACGACCGGCTGCGGCTGATCTTCACCTGCTGCCATCCGGCGCTGCCGCGCGGACGCCCAGGTGGCGTTGACCTTGCGCGAGGTCTGCGGCCTCACGACCGAGGAGATCGCGCGCGCCTACCTCACCGCGCCGCCCACGGTGGCCCAGCGGATCGTGCGCGCCAAGGCGAAGATTCGCGACGCCCGCATTCCCTATCAGGTGCCGTCCCGCGCCGATCTGCCGGACCGGCTGGACAGCGTGCTCCACGTGGTCTACCTCGTGTTCAACGAGGGGTACTTCGCGTCATCCGGCACGTCGCTGACGCGACACGATCTCTCCGGCGAGGCGATCCGCCTGGGGCGGCTCTTGATCGAGTGGCTGCCGGAGCCGGAGGCGATCGGGCTCCTGGCGCTGATGCTGCTGCACGAATCGCGGCGCGCCGCGCGCACCTCGGCGACGGGCGAGCTGATCCTCCTGGACGACCAGGACCGCTCGCTCTGGAACCGCGATCAGATCGCGGAGGGCTCGGCGCTGGTGGAGCGGGCCCTGTCCTCGCGCCGGTTCGGTCCCTACACGCTCCAGGCGGCGATCGCGGCCGTGCACGCCAAGGCCCCCAGTGCCGCCGCGACGGACTGGGCGCAGATCGTCGGACTGTACGACGTGCTGGCGCGGGCAGACCCGTCCCCCGTGGTCGAGCTGAACCGCGCGGCGGCGGTGGCCATGCGCGACGGTCCGCGGGCGGGACTGGCCCTCATCGACGCGATCCTGGCGCGCGGCGACCTCGGGGACTATCACCTCGCGCACTCGGCGCGGGCGGACCTGTGCCGGCGGCTCGGGCGAACGGCGGAAGCGCGCACGTCGTACCGACGGGCCCTCGCCCTGACACGTCAGGAGCCGCAGCGGCGGTTTCTCGAGCGACGGCTGGAGGAGCTGCGGGACTGAGACGGCGAATTCTTTCGCGCCGGGACCTCCTTCCGAAGGGGCTCGCCTGGTCCGGACAGGTTCCTTCAGATCCAGCAAGTCCTTGTCACCAGTCACTACAATAGCGAGCCCGTGCCTGTATCGCCGCAGCGTGGAACTTGTCGTCCTCCCGATCGCGGCTTGCCCCCACGCTCGCCGTTCCTGGCACCAAGACACCTTCCTGGGCCAGCGCCTCGAGCAAGGGCAACACCGCGGCTTCGGTCATCCAGCGGGATTGCCGAAGCTTCTCGTTGTGCGGCGTCGCCACAGGGCGTCTGAGTCACAAGGCTCGCGCGGGTCCGGTCGTCCCCGTGACGGTCGGCCGCGCTTCACGGGCGGCAGTTGCACCCGGGTGCGGGTCGGGCCACGCTTTGCCGCGGTCTGCATACTGCCGGCCCGCATTCTGCCCGGGGTAGGAGAGTCCTTGGCATTCCGGTAGAATCCCGCCTGCACGGATGCGCGCGGGCGGCTCGCGGGCACCCGGGCAGTTGCGGCCACGCGCGGTCCAGACAAGAAGGAGGTCCGATGATGCGATGGCGGCCCCGTTCCCGAAGCCTTGGCCTGACGGTGGCGCTGGGGCTCGTGCTGCTGGGAAGTGGAGGCGCGCGGTCGGCGGAGGCAGAGACCAAGCTCACCTTCTCCCACCATGTGCCGACGACCCACATCCTCCACGCGACGGCCGAGCGGTACGCCCGCGCGGTGCACGACCGGACGAACGGCCAGGTGGTCGTGGAGATCCGGCCCGCCTCGCAGCTCTTCAACCTCCGCACCTCCGCGGAGGCCCTCCAGCTCGGCACCCTCGACCTGGCCTGGACCGATCTCGGCAGCCTGGGCAACTGGTACCCCCCGCTCGGCTTCACCGCCATGCCGTTCCTGTTCAAGGACTTCGAGCACGCCTACCGGATCCTGTACGGGCCGGTGGGGGAGCAGGTGCGCCGCGAGGTGCGCGAGCGCCTGGGGGTCGAGATCCTGTCGCTGGCCGTGTCGGGCTTCCGCGTGTTCGTGACCAAGCGCCCCGTCCAGACGGCCGCCGACGTGCAGGGAATCAAGCTCCGGGTCCCCGAGATCCCCGTGTACGTCGAGATGGCCCGGGCGCTCGGAACGAACCCCACGCCGATCCCGGCCGGCGAGATCTACACCGCGCTCCAGACCGGGGTGGTCGACGGCATGGAAGCGCCGGCCGACTTCGTCGAGTCGGCCAAGCTCTTCGAGGTCGCCCGCCACGTGACCCGCACGTACCACATCATGACCGAGGTCTCCCTCATGGCCAGCGCCAAGCGCCTCGCGGCGTTGCCGGCCGATCAGCAGAAGGCCGTGCGCGACGCGGCCATCGAGGTCGTCCAGGGCTGGTACAAGACCGAGAACATGAAGGCGCAGGAGGCCGCCTGGCAGAGCCTGACCCAGAAGATGCAAGCGAACCCTGCCCCCGACATCGCGTCGTTCCAGGCCAAGATGGGCCCGGTGATCGACGGCTTCGTGGCCAAGGTCGGGACCAAGGGGCGCGAGTACATCGACGCCGTCCGGGCCGCCAAGTAGCGGCCCCCGATGCCCGGACCGGGTGACCGCCTCCACCGCGGCCTGGAGGCGGTCGGCGTCCTGCTCCTCGCGCTCTACTTCGTCCTCGTCGTCCTCCAGGTCTTCTTCCGCTACGTGCTGAACCGTTCGCTCTTCTGGTCCGAGGAGCTGGTGCGGTTCGCCCTGGTGTGGAGCGTCATGCTGGGGTCAGCCGTCGTCGCCTACCGGGGGGAGCACCTCCGCATCGACGCCCTGGACGGCCTGCTTCCGCCGACCGTTCGGCGCGTCGTCGCCCGCCTGGCCGAGTTCCTGACCTTCGTGTTCTGCGTGATCCTGGCCGGGACGGGCGTGCAGTTCACCTTGCGGACGCTGACCCAGCGCTCGGCGGTCCTGGAGGTGCCGATCTGGGCTGTCTACGCCGCCGTCCCCGTCGGCGCGGTGCTGGAGGCGGTCTGCATGCTGATGGGCCGCCGGCGCGGGGCTCACGGTCCCGGGACGCCCGAGGCCGTCCTGTGATCGTCGGGGTCCTGCTCGCCCTCCTGACGGTCTGCCTGGCGATCGGCATGCCGATCGCCCACGCCATGGGCCTGTCCGCGGTGCTGGCGCTCGCGCTGGAGGGAGACATCCCGCTCCTGCTCCTGGCCCAGCGCTTCTACGACGCGCTCGACAGCTTCCCCCTGCTGGCCGTTCCGCTCTTCGTGCTGGCGGGCGAGCTCATGAACGTCGCCGGGATCACCGAGCGTCTGGTCGGCCTCTCCCGGGCCCTCGTCGGCCACCTCCGGGGCGGGCTGGCCCAGGCGAGCATCGTCGCCAACATGTTCATGTCCGCGCTCTCCGGCTCGGGCCTGGCCGACCTGGCGGCCATCGGCTCGATGATGATCCCGGCCATGAAGCGCGACGGGTACCGCCCGGAGTTCGCCGCGGCGGTGCTGGCCTGCGCCGCGATGATGGGACCGATCATCCCGCCCAGCATCATCGCCGTGATCTACGGCTCGGTCACCGGCGTGTCGATCGGCGCGCTCTTCCTGGCCGGCGCGATCCCCGGCGTCCTGGCCGGCCTCGCCATGATGGTCGTCACCTGGTACCTGGCGCCCCGGGCAGGGGGACGACCGACGCCCCGCGCGACCCTGCCGGACGTGCGCCGCGCGAGCGGCCACGCCTTGCCGGCCCTGCTGATGCCGCTCATCATCATCGGGGGCATCATGTCCGGCGCCTTCACGCCCACCGAGGCCGGCGCGGTGGCGGCCCTCTACGCCATCCTGTTCGGGCTCGCCACCCGCCGGCACACGGCGCCGTCGCTGTACGCGAACTTCGCGAGCGCCGCCTCGGTCACCGCCGGGGCCCTGATCACGCTGGGCGGGGCGGCCCTCTTCAGCTGGATCCTCAGCCGGGCCGGCGTGGGCGCCATGGCCCTCCGGACGATGGTCGCCATCACGGACAGCCCGGCGCTGGCGATCCCCATCATCCTGGCCTTCTTCTTCCTGGTGGGGACGTTCCTCGAGCCGGTGCCCGCGCTCATCATCATCGTCCCCGTGATGACCCCGATCATCCAGCACCTGGGCTTCCACCCCGTCCACTTCGGGATCATCGCCATCATGATGCTGGTCTACGGCTCGGTGACGCCGCCCGTCGGCATCCTGGCGATGGTGGCCTGCCGGATCGCCGGCATCGAGTACAGCCGGAGCTTCGGCATGCTGGTGCCGTACTCGGTCGCCTGGCTGGCGGTGGTGCTGCTGGTCGCCTACGTGCCGCCGCTGGCGCTCTGGCTCCCCTCGCTGATGCAGTGACGGCGCCGCGCGCAGGCTCCCCCGTGGCGAGCCCATTCCGGGTGGCGGCGTACAACTTCCTCAGCGGCGGAAGCCGGACCCGCGCCGGTCACTGGTCCCGGATGCGGACGCACCTCGCGGCCGACGTCGTGCTCGCGCAGGAATGCCGGTTACCTCAGGACTCTCCCGGCGAGCGGTTCCGGCCGGGGCCGGTAGACACGCTCCTGTGGGCCCCGGTGGGCGCGCGCCGCTGGGGCAGCGCGGTCCTCGTCCGCGGCCGCCGTGCGCGGCCCCTGGAGATCCCGGAGTTCGCGGGCTGGGTGGTCGGCGCCGAGATCGAGGCGCCGGGCGGCGCCTCCGGCCGGCCGCTCCAGCTCTACAGCATCCACTGTCCGGTGGGTGAGCGCGGCTACGTGCGGACCCTCCACGAGATCCTGGACCGGGTGGCCCGGCGGCGGGCCGGCGCGGACCTGATCCTCGGCGGCGACTTCAACGTCGTCGTCGGGCACCGCCACCCGACGGAGCGGATCCCGGTGACCCGGGGCGAGCGCGGACTCCTCGATCGGCTGGCCGCGGAGTTCGATCTCATCAGCTGCTGGCAGGCCAGGCACCCGGGCCGGCCGCTCGCGCAGACCCTCCGATGGTGCGCCGATCGGAGCGCGCCTTACCACTGCGACGGCATCTTCGTGCCCTCCGCCTGGGGGGGCCGGCTCGTCTCCTGTCGCGTCGTCACCGGCTCGCGCTGGGCGGGCCTGAGTGACCACAATCCGGTGGTGGCGGAGTTCACCGCCGTGGCAAGCCCCTGCCTCGTCCCGAGCGCGGCATACTCCGGTGCAATGGGATGACCCCCGCTCCCTCGCAACCTGACCGCCCCCTCTGGCGGCGGCGGGTGGCGATCGTGGTCGCGATCGTCGCGTTGCTGCTCGGCGGCGCCGTGGCCGTCCTGCCGCTGCTTGTGGACAGTGCCGCAGTTAGGCGCGTCGTCGAGCGGGAGATCTCGGCGCGTGTGGGCGGCAAAGTGCGCTACGACTCGATCGGCATCCGCCTCTTCCCGCTTCCGCGCGCCGAGATTCGCGGTGTCACCGTACACAGTCCCGATGCGCTCACCGGGCGTGCCGCCGTGATCGATGTCGAGCTCTCGCTCGCCTCCCTGCTCGGGGGGTCCGTCCGTCCGACGGCGGTCCGCGTCGAGCAGCCCGAGTTGGAGGTGCGCATCGCGCCTGGCGGCGGTGCCGACGATCCGTTCGCGGCGTACCGCGAGACGCTCGGCCCGATCGTCGAGACGCTGGCCCGGGAGGCGCCGGGGATGTCCGTCACGATCGTCGACGGCCGGCTCGCCGTCCTCCGCGACAGCCGGCGGGTCATCGCGCTCTCGAAGCTGGCGGCGCAGGCCGACGTCGCGGCGGACGCGATCGACGTGCGGGTGAGCGGCGCCGCCGATCGGTGGCAGGCGGCCGAGGGGCGCCTGCGGATCGTGCCGGGCTCGCTCGCGGGCTCCGCCACGCTGCAGGTGAAGGGGCTGCAGACGCGGGGCCTGCTCGAGGCGATGGGGACGGACGGCGCGCTCGCCGTGCACCCGGGCGCGGTCGATGCGCGCCTCGAGGCCCAGGCGGACGGTCTGGGCGCCCTGCGGGCCGCGCTGGACGCCTCCTCGCCGGAGCTCGTCCTCGAGCGCGGCGCGCGGCAGCTCGCGGTCGGCACCGTGCGCGTCGCCGCCGAGGTGGCCCGCGACCCGAAAACGCTGATGGTGTCGCTCCGCCGGCTCGAGCTGGGCGATGTCGTGCCGGGCGCGACGGGCACCCTGCGGGCGAACGCCGACGGTACGGCGCCGGCACTCACGCTCGAGCTGTCCGCGCTCGACCTCGTCCGTCTGCGTGAGAGCGCCCTCCTGCTGGCCGGGGACGTCGAGGGCGTCCGGGCCGTGGCCGACGTCGTTCGGGCCGGCACGCTGCGGTCCCTGACGATCGGCGGCGCCGCGAGCACCTTCGCGGCACTCGCCGGGGCGATCCGTCCGACCGCCGTCCGCGTGGAGCAGCCCGTCTTCGAGGTCCGCCTCGGGCCGGGCGGCGGCCCGGGCGAGCCGTTCGCGGCGTACCGCGAGGCGCTCGGCCCGATCGTCGAGACGCTCGTCCGGGTGGCGCCGGGCCTGTCGCTGACGATCGTCGACGGCAGGCTCGCCGTCCTCCGCGACCGCCGGCCGGTCGTCGCGCTCTCGAAGCTGGCGGCGCAGACCGACGTCGCCGCGGCCGCGATCGCCGTGCGGGTGAGCGGTGCCGCCGATCGGTGGCGGGCGGCCGAGGGGCGCCTGCGGATCGTGCCGGGCTCGCTCGCGGGCTCCGCCACGCTGCAGGTGAAGGGGCTGCAGGCGCGGGGCCTGCTCGAGGCGATGGGGACGGACGGCGCGCTCGCCGTGCACCCGGGCGCGGTCGATGCGCGCCTCGAGGCTGAGACGGATGGATACGGTGCCGGGCGCGCGACGATCAGCGCCTCTTCGCCGCAGCTGGTCGTGGCGCGTGGCCCGCGGCGGCTCGAGCTGGGGGCGGCGCGCGTCGAGGCGGACGTGGCCCGGGACCCGAAGACGCTGAGGGTGTCGCTCCGCCGGCTCGAGCTGGGCGATCTCCTGCCGGGCGCGACGGGCACTCTGCGCGCGCACGCGGACGGCACCGCGCCGGCGCTCGAGCTCGCGGTGGCCACGCTCGACCTGGCGCGGCTGCGCGCCGGCGCTCTCGTGCTGGGCGACGACGCCGAGGGCGTGCGCGCCGTGACCGCGATCGTGCGTGCCGGCACGCTGCGATCCCTGAGGATCGCGGGGGCGGGGGGCACGTTCGCGGCGCTCACCGAGTCTCGAACGATCCGTGCCGAAGGCGGGCTCGACGGGGGCGCGGTCGACTTGCCGGACCTCGGCATCGCGGTGCGGGACGGACGGGGCCCGCTTGTGTTCGCCAACGGCGCGCTGCGCGGCAGCGAGCTCTCCGGGAAGATCGGCACCTCGTCGTTCCGAGACGGCGCGCTCGCGCTCGAGCTGGTGCCGGCGGTCTCGCTGCAAAGCATGCGCGCAACGGTCGACGCGGACCTCACCGAAGCACTCGCGATTGCACGGCGCTCGCTCGACCCTGCTGGCGCGGCCGCGCTCGCCGACATCGAAGCACTACAGGGTCGCGGCGCCGGGAGCATCGCATTCGAGCGTCAGGGCCGCCAGCCGAGTTACGGCGTAGAGCTCACGAGCGTCCGCGCCACCGGCCGCTATCGAGGAGTGCCGTTTCCGCTCGCAGTGAGCTCCGGGGAGGTGCGCTATGCGCCCGATGCGCTGCGCGTCCGGGGGCTCTCGGCCACGGTCGGACGCTCGCGACTGACCGGCGCGGCCGCCGATCTCGCCCGTGATGCCCAGGGCACGGTGGGCGCCGCCAGCGGCGAGGCCGTCCTCGAACTCGACGAGCTCTACCCGTGGCTCGCTTCGCTCGATCGCCTGCGACCGGCCTTGAAGGACGTGAGCGGCGTGACCGGCACGGCGGCCCTGCGCCTTGCGCGAGCGTCGGGGCCGCTCGCGCGCCCGGCGGCGCTCGACTTCGAGGCGACGGTGCGGCCGCACGACGTGCGCGCCGTCCTGCCCGCGCTGCCGGCGCCGCTGACGCTCGCGGGGGGCGAGGCGCGTGTCACGCCCAGCGCCCTGCGGCTCGACCGGGTCGGGGCGACGTTGCTCGATGCGCGCGTCACCGTGTCGGGCAGTGTGGAGGACTACGCGTCCCCGGACCGCCGGCTTGCCCTCACGCTTGCCGCCGGCGCGGCCGGCGCGGAGGCGTTCGACTGGCTGCGCAAGCGCTGGCAGATCAACCCGGCGGCGCTCCCCCGGCCCCCGGTCGCGCTCGACGCCGGCCGGCTGCATTGGTCCGCCGCGGAGTCCAGCGAGCGTTCGGCGCAGGGCGCGTTCCGCCTCTCCGGCGATGCGCGCGCGGAGATCGACCTCACCTGGGGGCCAGAAACCTTCCACCTGCGGCAGTTCGCGCTGAAGGACGCCGACAGCGATGCCACCGGGTCTCTCCGGTGGGCACCATCCCGCGCGTTTCTCGCGTTCGCCGGTCGCATCGACCACCGCTCGCTCGTCCGGATCATGGCACGGCCGCCGGAAGCGCTGACCAGCCTGCAAGGGAACCTCCGCGCCCAGATCGATCTCGCCGAGCCGCGGCACTCGATGGCTACGGGAACGCTGGCCGGCGAGGGTCTCGACGTCCTGGACCGTTGGGGGATGCCCGTCTCGATCGAGCGGGTGCGGGTCGATGCCAGCGGCGACGCGATGACCGTCCGCGATGGAATCGTGAAACTCGCGGGCCAGCGGGCCGCGGTCGACGGTCGCATCGCAATGCGTCCGGAGACCTTCGCGGTGGATCTCCACCTGACGGCGGACAGGATCGACGCCGACGAGCTGCTCCGCGCGCTCCCGCGCCGGACGTCGAAGGGCGGCGGTTGGAGCCTCCCGATGGAGGGACGGGTGGCGGTCACCGCGAAGTCGATCGCCTTCGCCGAGCGCATCGTCGAATCGATCGCCGGCACCGTGCGCCTCGCGCCGAATCGGGCCGTCGTCGAGCTCAGCGAGGCAAATCTCTGCGGCGTCGCCGTCCCGTTCACCGCCACCCTCACGCCGGACGCGGCGACGATCTCCGGACGGGTCGTGGCGCGCGGCGCGCCGCTCGACACGGTCCTGCCCTGCTTCCTCCGGAGCCGAGATTTGGTCATGACGGGGCGGCTCGACGTCGACGCGGAGTTTTCCGCCGTTGGCCCGCCCGCAGAGCTCGCCCAGCGGCTGAGCGTCGCCTTCCGCGGAAGGGCACGAGCCGGGAACATTCAGCACGAGAGACTCGGGCCGCGGATTCTCGCGCTCGAGGACGTCGCCGCGCGGGTGGAGGCCGATCAGGCCGCGCGGGCGGCAGCCCGGGGCTTCGACTACAGCGAGATCGCCGTCGTCGGGACGCTCGACGCACGCGGCGCCCGGCTCGAGCGCTTCACGTTGGATGCGCGGATGCTCGGCCTCGGCGTGACCGGCGAGGTCGACCTCGCCGACGGGCAGCTTACGCTCCGCGGCGTCGTCGCGCCGTTCGGCCGCGCCACGGCCGCGTTGCGACGCGTTCCCGTTCTCGGCCGGTTGTTCGGGGCGCGCATCGTCGGCGTCCCGTTCAGCGTGCACGGCGACTGGCACGACCCGCGCGTGATCCCGCTCCGGCCGGAGGCGATCGCCGGCACCTTCCTCGACCTGCTGAGCCGGGCGCTCCACGCGCCGATCCAGCTCCTCACCCCGCGCCGTCCCTTCCGGGAGCGCACGCCGTGAGCGGCGTGAGGCGCTCAGGACGGGTCGAGCGCGCCGGTTGCACCCTCCCGGCCCGCAGCATCACCGGGCGGCCAAGGGCGCCCTCCGGCATCAGGGCCTTGTCGGTGCCTTGACGTCGCCGTCCGGTTCCGGCCCGCGACGTACGATGCCGTGCATCTCTCGAGTTCCTGGAGAGCAACCCTTCCAGCGTTTTGAGCGGGCCCGTTCTGGACTCGGCTGCCAGCGCGTTCCGACGCCAGCAGATTCCGATCTGGTATCCCTTGAACGCGACAGCGACAGCCCCATTTCCAGATCGCAAAACTGGGGTCCTGGGCCAGACTGGTGGCTGTCTGGGACGTTAAAGCGAGCCTGGTCTCAGTCCGACACAACTCGAAGAACCGCGAAAATGGTCGCCCCGCCGTACGCTCCGAAGGTCGGGCGGCGGCTAGCACCGCCTGCCGCCAACGCTACCGTGCGCGCTGGATCTTGAGCTTCTTCATCCGCGAGTACAGCGTGCTCGCGTTGAGCCCCAGTCGCTCGGCGGCGTTCCCCGGCCCCCGGATCCGCCAAGCGCACTCCTCCAGGACACGCCGAATGTGGTCCCGCTCCACGCGCTCGAGCGTCCCCATCTCGCGTGTCTCGGCCGCCGCGTCGAGTCCGTCCCCGCCCGCCTCGAAGGACTCGTCGAGGGAGAGCACGGGGCCCGGGGAGATGATCAGGGCCCGCTCCAGGACATTTCTCAGCTCCCGGATGTTTCCGGGCCAGTCGTACGCGACCAGGCGATTCATGACGGTCGAAGGGACGCGCTCGATCTTCTTGCTCAGTGCGGGACTCAGCTCAGCGAGGAAGAACCAGACCAGCAACGGGATGTCGCCCTTCCGAAGCCTCAGTGGCGGCACCTCGATGGGGAAGACGCGCAGCCGGTAGTAAAGATCCGCCCGGAAGGCGCCCTCGCGGACCGCGGCGCCGAGGTCGCGATTCGAGGCGGCGATGACGCGCACGTCCACCTTGCGCGTCATCGAGGAGCCGAGGCGCTCGAACTCGCCCTCCTGGAGGACGCGGAGGAGCTTCACCTGCAGCTCCGGGGGCAGCTCCCCGACCTCGTCCAGGAAGATCGTCGACCGGTCGGCGACCTCGAACCGCCCCGCTTGTCGGGTCGAGGCGCCCGTGTAGGCGCCCTTCTCGCGTCCGAACAGCTCGCTCTCGATCAGGGTCGGGGGAAGGGCCGCGCAGTTCACCTTCACCAGCGCGCGGCTCTGCCGCCCGCTGCCCCGATGAATCGCGCGCGCGACCAGCTCCTTGCCCACTCCCGTCTCCCCGAGGATCAGGACAGTCGAATCCGTCCCCGCCACCTGCTCGACCTGGCTCAGGACGTGCTTGATCGGCGGGCTCTCCCCGACGATCCCCTCGTGCGCGTGACTGACGGTGATCTCATGCCGGAGATACGCGTTCTCCAGCTCGAGGCGATCCTTGAGGTCCCGGATCTCGGCCGTCGCGCGCCGGAGCTCGGTGACGTCCTCAGCGCACCCGACGTATCCCTGGAGGGCCCCGATCGGAGCCGAGGCGGGGGACGCCCCGGTCCTGGATCCAGCGGTATTGCCCGTCATGCCGCCGGAGGCGGTACTCGATCGTGAACTCGCGCCGTTCGTCGAAGGCATCGGCGTAGGCCCGCAGGCGGCGCTCCCGATCGTCCGCGTGGACGCCCTCCGACCATCCCTCGCCCAGCTCCTCGCTCAGGGTTCGCCCCGTGAACCCGAGCCAGCCCTTGTTGAAGAAGGTGCAGAGCTTCTCGGCACCCGACATCCAGATCAGCACCGGGGCGCCGTCGGCCATCGAGCGGAAGCGCGCCTCGCTTTCGCGCAGAATGCTGGCCCTCTGGCGTCGTTCCTCCATGAGCGTGGCCAGGAACATCAGCGGAACGGACATCGTGACCAGGAACAGCTGGAGCGCGAGCACGTTGTCGGCCTGAGTGCTGACGGCGAACGGACCGCGCCCGTGGACGGCCCCGGAGATCGCCAGGGACGCCACGATCAGGAGACACGTGTTGACACCGGTGGGGCGGAATCGGACCGCTGTCCAGAGGAGAAACGGCAGCGGCAAGTAGACCAGCGCGGGAATCCTGTTCTCACCCACGTTCTCGTGGTTGAAGACGAGGACGCCGATCGCGATCAGGCCGCAACCGATGAGCCCGGTTTCGATCCAGCGCGGGCGAGAGAGCTCCCCGGAAGCAATGCGATCCCTGACGAACCGGATCCAGGTCAGGATCGCCGGGGCCAGCATCAGGAACGCGAGACCTTCGGAAAGAGCCCACACCCGCCAGTAGAACCAGTAGTGTCCGCCTGATCCGGCGAAGGCCGCTATGAACGCAGAGATGGACGGAGCGAGGATCACCGCAATCAGGACATAGGCGACCAGGCTTCGAAGGCTGAGGAAGGCCCGGACACCGTCGGCGAACCGGCGCACCCCGGCGGCGGCGGCGGCGATCTCAAGGATGCCAGCCGCGATGAACAGGCCGGCCGAGGCGGGGAAGCCCGCCCGGATGTCGTTGACGATGGAACTGGCATAGGCGGCCAAGGTGTAGGCCCACCAGTGCCGGACGGGGGACACAACAAGGACGCTGAACAGGATCGCGGTCGTCGGCCAGAGGGCCGAGATCTGGTGAGGCGGGATCTTGTGAGCGAACCCAATCTGGGTGCTGACGTGGCAGATGAGGCCGACGAGCACGACCTTGGCCGCCAGGCGCGCGGCCTCTGACAAGGCGATCGCGCGGACTCCTCCAGGGTCGCCGCTCCGGAGGGTGCCCGGGCCTCCGGCCCCCGCCCTCGCAGACATCTCTGCTGCCGCTACACCCTCGCCGCGGAAGCCGCGACTCCGGGAGGCGAGATTCCGCCTCGTCGTCGACATCGCGCCTTCACTCTAGTCGAGATCTCGACTGTCGAGCAACCCGGCCCACGCGGTCGGCTTCCACGCTGACTCGGCCAACTGCTCGATCGGGAAGAGATTTCAAGGTTTGACTCGTCGAGTCGTGAGTCTCTGGCATGCCGCTTCCATGCAGTTCTCCACGTGACGATCCGGATCACGGTGGTGCAGGAAGGCGAGAGCTCCAGGCTCAGGGTGGACGGTCCGCTGGTGGGAGACGACAGTGCCGAGCTGCGACGGGTCTATGAAGAGCTGCCGGGGTCGAAGACCGTCGACCTTGGCGGCGTGCAGTTCGTGGACGGACGAGCGGCCACGGTACTGCGCGACCTCCAGGCCGGAGGCGCCACGCTTGTGGGCGCGTCCCCCTACGTCCGGCTGGTGCTTGGCCAGCCGGCGACAGAAGAGGATGACCTCTGACCGTTTTGCCCTGGCAGGGACAGTCCTGGAAGGGACAGATGGAGAGGCACGGAGGCGAGGATGACCGGAACGAGATCCGACCAACCCCGTGTGGGAGCGTGGCGTGACGCGCGGAGGCAGACACTGATCGTGGGCCTCGTGAGCCTCGTGCTGGCGGCGGTGCTCCTGCCGAGCCCGGGATCAGCCCAGTGGGGCCGTCGCGGTGGCATGGTCGGCCACGAGGGGTACGGGGGCGGTGTCGCGGAGCGCTACGGCGCACCCGGGGGCGGGTACGGCGCACCTGGGGGCGGGTACGGCTATCAGGCGGGCCCGGCGCCAGCGTACGGGGGCTACCCACCGGCCGGCTACGCGGCGCCGTCCCCCGGGTACGGGCCGAGCGGATATGGATCCCCTGGCGGCTACCCGCCACAGGGATACGCGCCGGCGGCCTATGCCCAGCCCTATGCCTATCCGCCGGCGGGGCAGAACCCCCAGCAAGCGGGGGCTAGCCAGATGCAGTGCCAGTCGTGGGCGAGCACGCAGTCCGGGTACAACCCGAACGACCCGAGCACGAGCACGGAGCACCACGGAGACGACCAGCCAGCGCGCCATGGCAGGCGGGCGGTCGCTCGTCCGGGGCGGTGCGCGAGGGGCGGCTGCGGGCGCGGTTGGCGGTGCCATCGGGGGGGACGCCGGGAAGGGCGCGGAGATGGGCGCCGCCATGGGCGGGTTGGTCGGTGGGTTCAGACGGCGGGACGAGCGGCGGACCCAGACGCAGGAGCAGAACCAGGCGCTGCAGCAGCAGAGCCAGCAGAGCGCCAGCTACAGCCGGGCCCTCGAGGCATGTCTGACGGGGCAAGGCTACACCGTGCGCTAGCAGAGGAGAAGACACGTGAGCCAGTGGAGCCGCCAGTGGAGCCGATGGACAGGGCGTGGGGTGCTGATCGTGCCGATCGTGCTGGGCGCGCTGGCGCCCGGGGTGACGGAGGCGGCGGAATTCGACGGCTCGGCCCCGATCGTTTGTGCTGTGCTGGAGGTCACCGAGTGCGATCGCGGGGGCGGGTGCGAGGCGGTCGAGGCAGCTGACATCGGCCTCCCGTCGTTCCTGCGGGTCGACGTGGGCGGGAAAGCTCTCCAGGCGACGGATGGCTCGGGCCGGAAGACTCCGATCCACTCGTCGGCCCTGGTGAAGGAGCAGGAGCGGCTGCTCCTGCTAGGCGACGAGCAGGGGCGCGCCTGGAGCGTGGTGATCGCCCAGAAGACGGGCGCGATGACGGCCGCGATCGTCGACCACGACGGCGGGTTCCTGGTCTCCGGCGCTTGCACACTGCCTTAGCAGGATTCTGACGATCGCCGCCGTGCACGACCTGGCGTCCGCAGTCGGAGCGATCCTGCGCCGCGCGCGATACGCCCCGCACGCCGGAGCGATCCGACCGTGGGCCCTCCCGAGAAGGTCTCGGTGGCGGTAGGGAGCGGGAACCTTGATGAGTCGGTGCACGGCGCGGCGGCCAGAGGTAGGTGCCGGCCGCCGGCGACCGCCGAGATGGAGGCGAGAATGAAGCAGGTCTCGCGAGACAAGACGCCCTGGGCCAGTTCCGCCGTGGGGTGGTCGGCCATTCTGCTGCTGCTCGCCACCGTCCTCACGGCGCACGCCCAGACGGACCCGTTGCCGTCCTGGAACGACGGCCCCGCCAAGCAGAGCATCGTGAAATTCGTCCAGGCTGCGGCCGATGCGGCCAGTCCCCACATCGTCCCGCCGGCGGCCCGGA
>CAWDPM010000025.1:0-31960 GCA_963804185.1 uncultured Candidatus Rokubacteria bacterium | reverse complement strand
CGTCTTCATCGGGCTTCGCCATGATCGCCGCGAACTCATCTACGTCAACATCACGGATCATCCCACGGCCCGCTGGGCCGCGCGCCAACTCATCGAGGCCTTCCTCGAGGAGACCGCGCCGACATACCTTCTCCGAGATCGAGACGCGATCTACGGCGAGGTCTTCACCCGGTGCGTCGACACGATGGGAATCCGGCAGGTGATCACGGGCCCCCAGAGCGCCCTGGCAGAACCCGTTCGTGGAGCGGGTGATCGGCTCCATCCGCCGCGAGTGCCTCGATCACGTCATGATTCACAGCGAGACCCATCTGCGCCAGCTTCTGCGTGGCTACGTCACCTATTACAACGCCGTGCGGCCCCATCAAGCGCTTGACCACAACTCCCCCCGACCCCGAGCGGTACAGCCGCCCGTGCTCGGGCGTGTGGTCGCAACCCCGCAGGTTGGCGGGCTCCATCACCTCTACCAGCGCGCGGCCTGATCCCAGTCGGTCCGTCCCGCCCCTCTCGCTCGTTCGCGTCACTCACCACCCACCCCTGGTGGTATGTCTTGACTCGCGAGAGGCCGGGCGTGCCAATCGCTGATCGCCGTCACCCCAGATGCCGACAGATCATGCCTCCACCCCGCGTCAGAGCATCGGATAGATCGGGCCGATCAGGTTCCAGGACAGGTGTTCAGCGCCGGCAGCTGCACCATCGTGACGCGCACACGGCTCCGGGCGGAGCAACTCGGAGCGAAGCGAATCGTGGAAGCCCTGAATCGCATGTTTGGCGGCGCAGTACGCGGACTGGAGTGGGATACCGCGGTACGCTAGGGCTGAGCCCACAACAATCACGCCGCGATCGCGCGGCCCCATCCGCTTCAGAGCCGCCAGTGTCCCGTACACACCCGACGGCGGCACCGCCACGCGCAAATGCGCGGGCGGTCGCGCGGCCCATGCCGGCGCACGCCAGTGATGACAACCACCTTGGCAGAGTCATGGATCAAGGCCGGATTTCCCTGGCGGCTCGGGACGTGCGCGTTGAAATGCATTGACGCCCGGCTCTCTGGCACACGGCTGGCTCCCGGATCCGTGATGCGACTCACGTAGCTGACTGGTGGGGACCATCTCTTCGTTGGTGTCAGGCCCCGGCCTCATCCCGTCCGTTCCAGCTCCGGGTTGACAGTGGGGTAGAGACGAACGGCCAGCGTCGGAGAGTCCGCACGATCGAGTCCGCGGAGGCAATCCCCAAGCAGAACCTTGCCAACTCTATGACAACCCAACCTCCTCGAGCCGGCAAGCCTTGGAGCGTGTCTTGAATCTTGCAGGCCTAACGGCGCCCTACCGCTGTCAGCCAACCGAGCAGCAGGCCCGCGCCCGCCGCGATGAGCAGCGCGATCATCGGTTCCCGGCGAGTGTAGTGGACCATGTCCTGCTTCACTCTCTCCACGCCGCCCTCGCGATACTCTGCCATCTTGTCACGGGCCTGCTGAGCCGTATCCTCAACGTACTTCCGTGTTTGTTGTACTGCCCCTTGAAGGTGCTCCCGTGTCTGCTGTACTGCCCCTTGAACGTGCTCCTGCGCCTCGGACCCATAGGTCCTGGCCGCCTGCTTCGGCTCACCGTACCGCTGTTCACCGGACCGCTGTCGGTCGCGATCGGGGGTGTCTTCCGGCGTGGGTTGCGTCCAGTCTCGCGTTGGGTGCTGACCGGTTCCGCTACGACCCGGATCCTGGTTGTCCATCGTGGGCCTCCTCGTGCGAACGCAGTATGGTCAGTTCCCCAGCGACGCAAGCCATGTGCCACGGACGTGGCTCCGGCTCCAATCCGTTCGCCGCTCGGATACGCCCCCTGCGCAAGGCCTTTTGGGTGCTCCTCGACTACCTGAGTGCCGAGACCCTTGTGCTGACAGGCGTCGCGGGGAACATCTGCGTGCTTCACCGCGAACGACCCCTACATGCGGGACTACCGCCTCATCGTGCCGGCCGATTGCGTGGCCTCCGAGACCCGTCGCGAGAACCCCTAGGCCCTCAGGATCATGCACACGCTCCTGAAAGCAAACATCACCCCATCTACACAGCTACCACTCGGGCGTCTTGCCGGCCGCCATCGCGCGCTATAACGCGCCTCGCCCCTGAGGAGCGTCGCGTCGGACTACCCAATCACGTTCGGGCAGGGACCCAGGGATGCCGGCGCCTCATGCCTTGGCGCGTGCCGAGTTTCTGACACATGTCGTTGGCCTGCGACAGCTCGTCCTTCCGGTGCCAGCATGACGTTCTGACGGGGCGGGGCGACTGGAGGGGAGCCGGACCGTCGCCCTGGCGTCGCTTTTGCGTTGGGCCCTTGGCATGGCGGTGACGTCTGTGCCTCGGCGCCTCCGAACGGGTGCCGAGATCATGGGAAGCGGCGGCGTCCACTTCCGTGTCTGGGCGCCCCGTGCTCGCTGTGTCGAGGTGGCACTGGAGAATGGCTCCGCGGTGGCTCTCGAGCCCGAGGCCGAGGGTTACCATGGCGGCCTGGTGGAAGCGGCCGGACGTGGCACACGGTACCGCTTGCGCCTCGGGAGCGGCCGGGGCTTTCCTGACCCGGCCTCGCGATTCCAGCCTGACGGTCCTCATGGACCCTCGTGTGTCATTGACCCGTCGACGTTTTGCTGGTCTGACGGCGAATGGAACGGCGTCCGTCTCGAGGGCCAGGTCCTCTATGAGATGCACGTCGGTACGTTCACGCCTGAAGGGACGTGGGCGGCGGCGGCCCGGGAGCTGCCGGAGCTCGCGAGGATCGGCATCACGGTCATCGAGCTGATGCCGGTCGCCGACTTCCCCGGCCGTTTCGGCTGGGGCTACGACGGTGTCGATCTCTTCGCGCCGACCCGTCTGTACGGGGAGCCGGACGACTTTCGCCGCTTCGTCGACCTGGCCCACGGGCTCGGGCTCGGCGTCATCCTGGACGTCGTCTACAACCATCTCGGCCCCGACGGGAACTACCTGAAGGAGTTCTCCGAGCACTACTTCACGGATCGCTACTCGAACGAGTGGGGCGAGGCCGTGAACTTCGACGGGGAGGGTTCCGGACCGGTCCGCGACTTCGTCCTGGACAATGCCGCGTATTGGATCGAGGAGTACCACCTCGACGGTCTCCGCCTGGATGCCACCCAGCAGATCTACGACGCCTCGCCCGAGCACATCCTGACGGCGCTGGCTCGGCGCGTGCGCAGCGCCGCGGGCGGCCGCGCCACGCTGCTCGTGGCGGAGAACGAGCCGCAGGACGTCCGCCTCGTCCGGCCGGTCGAAGACGGCGGCTATGGCCTGGATGCACTGTGGAACGACGACTTCCACCACGCGGCGGTGGTGGCCCTCACCGGGCTCAACGCGGCGTACTACTCCGACTACCACGGCGCGCCGCAGGAGTTCATATCGGTGATGAAGTGGGGATTTCTCTATCAGGGTCAGCGGTACCGCTGGGACTCCGAGGGAGGGGGAGTGCCGCTCGCGCGGAAGTCGCGACGCGATCCCGAAGCCAGTGAGCCAGACGTGGCCGGTCGATCGGTTGGGCGATCGCGCTCGCCGAGGGCTGTTCGGCCATGTTCACGCAGCGGGCTTGATCCACAAGGACATCAAGCCTGCCAACGTTCTGGTCACGCGTTGCCGGTGGCGCACGAGCGCGAGCGGCAGTGCGGTCCACCGCGGATCGAGATCCGCCCCCAGGGCGTGCTCATGCTGGAGCCGCTGCACGGCGGTGGGCGTGGCGTCGTGGCCACGGATCGCGGCCACCAGCAGAGTGCGAGGAAGGCCGGCCGAGGCGGTCGCGTGCCTGCCGCAGTACAACAAGCGCTCGACGTTCTCGTGCAACGGCTCCAGCACATACTCCGACAGATCGATCGCGTCCATCACGTGCTCGGGCGCCCGAGGCCCCCGCTGCCATGCTCTTCGTTCTGTTCTGGGCAGTCGCCGATGGCGCAGGCGGGGACGCCCGGCGCCGGAGGCGATCGCCGGTCCCGAACCCCACCGCGAGAACTGGATGGCGCCGAACATGTCGGAAATTGTAGGTCTCGAGATGGACGCGGTCAACGCTACGCATCCGGTCAAACATCGGTTACTGAGCGAGGGGGCGTGGCTCAAAGAGTAACGGTTACCGTCTCATACTGACCTGTCGACGCCCGTTTGCCGCGATGCCGGTTACGTGGCTAATGCGTGGGCCAAAGCGTCGCCGACAGGATGCTGTTGTCGGCCAATGTCCCCTCGATCTTCATGAGGACGTCGCCCGCACGATTTCGAAGCACCGTTCCTACGCCGCGCAGCCCCCTCGCGCCCTCGACGACGAGTCGTCCGTCGCTGATGACGATGCGACCCGTTCCGCGGGACGCCCCCAGGAGTCTCTTCGACACGACCTCGAACGAACCGTCGTCCCGGATCGTCAGCGTGACGTCGTTCCGCTCGGAGCCGGGCTGGGAGCGGGGCAGGTACACGATGCCTTCCCACGTGCCGCTGACCGAATTGACGTCCGAGACCGCAACGGGCGTGACCGGGCCGAGGTTGGCGCAACCAACCAGCGAGCTCGCAAAGCCGACGATCACGGTGATGGCGACGGCACTCCAGACCGATCGACGGCCACTCCGTGTCATCGGGGCCTCCTGTGCGGACGCACGGGTGTCGCGAGCGTTAACACCAACTCAGTGGACACGGACTCGCGCACGACGCCGGGTCGACCGCTGCGCAGCGGGCGCTCACCCGAGTGACGAGTGCGGCGAGCGAGGGACCTCACAAGAGGTCTCGCTCCCAGTTGAGGATCACGCGGACCTGCCAGCCGAGGCTGGCTCCCTCTTGATCGAGGATGCCGCCGCGCACGCGGAGCCACCAGCCCTTGAGGAAGGCGGGCCGGAGCCAGGGTGGACGGGCGTCGACGGTGAGGTTGTACTCCCGCTGGTCCGGCGCGCTCGCCCGCGTTTTGGGATCGATGGCATCCCAGCCCGCGGCGAAGTTGAAGGTGGCGCTGAGCCCCTGGGCGACCAGCTTCGAGAAGTCGTAGGCCGCCCCGAACAGTACCGCCTTCTCGTTGGCGCGGTTGAAGTCCCGGTCCATCATCAAGGTGTAGTTCGGGGAGTAGCCCCAGGGCGACTGGATGGAGTTCCCGGAGCCGGTGATCGAGAAGGCGGAGGTGAGCGTCAGCTCCCGGTAGAGCGCCTGGACCCGCACGGCTCCGTGCTGCGTGCTCCAGTTCCTCTTCGCCGCGTTGGCCACGAGCTCGTCGCCCACCGCGCGCTGGTCCGTGAACTGGGCGCCGAGGCGGAGCTTCCAGTTCTCGTCGAGCGGCCGGAGGTAGTCGCCCTCCAGGTAGACCGTGTTGAACGTGTTGATCCCGTACTGCTCCGCGGCGTCGATGCGCAGCCCCGCCACGGGCGTCACCCGAACCCGGCCCAGGATGACGCCGTCGTCGCTCCCCGCGGCGCCGGCCCGCTGCGACATGAAGATGAAGTCGTCCTCGTTCCGGGGCTTGATCTTCCAGAGATAGCCGGCGAAGTACTGGACGACGTCGACCGTGCCGCCGGCGGTGAGGCCCTCGAAGGTGTTCGGGGTCATCCGGTTGTCAATGGGGTTGATGTAGGGCTGGTCGACCAGCTGCCGGTAGCCCTTCACGAGCACGTAATCCTGGTACCGGAGCGCGGCGTAGGCCTCGCCGATGACGGAGTACCCTTCCTGCCCCGGCTTGAGAAGGAGCGTCCCGTCCTTGTCGTCCGGCGCGTAGAGCGGCGCCGAGCCGTAGAAGGTGGCACCGATCCCGAACACGTCGAAGAGCCAGCCGGACCGGTAGCTGAGCCACCCGCCGAACGCCCAGGCCTCGTTCTCGGAGCCGTCTTCGGGATTCTCCCGGTTGAAGTAGTAGCTCCGCCAATGAAGCTTCAGGTCGGTGTCCCGCCAGAAGGGCGGGAGGTCCTTCATCGCCTCCTTGGCAGGAGCGAAGAGACGCTCGATCGGAGGCGCGGGCGGCGGCGGCGGCGCATCCTCGGCGGCCGCCGGCCTGATCGATGTCAGCGAGGCGAACAGGAGCGCCAGCGCGAGGCAGGCCCGCTGACGCCAGATCCCCCGCGTTCGGCGATCCAGCGGCGATCGCGGCACGCTCTCGCGCCGACGACCGGTCGGCACAGCCCTCTCCCAGTGCGCCGAGGCCGCCAGCAGGGCCTTGGGGGGCGCCGGGAGCTGCGCGGGCAGCGCCGCGAAGTACGCGCGCAAGGCCTCGATGTCCCGGGACGGGACGAAGCCGCCCAGGTCGACGAATGGCCACGGGCCACCGCCGTGGCGCACGTCGATGACCGGCTGACGCGGGCCGGCACTCATGCCCGTGTTCTTCGCCCCTCCCCGGGCGAGCTCCGCGGATCTAGCGCGTCCTCCCGCGGTGCTCATGATCGTGTCCCCCTTGGGAGCCAGGTGCCCCGGGTTCGCCGGCGTCCGTGGCGTCGGTTCCCCGGGAGTGATCACCGCGGTGCGATGGGCGCCTTCGTCGCGCGCCCCCACGCGACGAACGCCGCGAGGGCCGCGAGGACGAGCGGGATCGGCATCGCGCCGAGCTCTCCACGGCTGATGTGGAACATCGTGGCGAGCAGCATCGCCATCGCGAGACCGACGCCGGCCAGTGGCGTGAGCATCGGCATGACGCGGGTCGCGGCAGGAAGGATCAGGCCGACGCCTCCGAGGAGCTCGGCGACACCGATGACGCGCACGAGCGGCGCCGGAACTGCCGCCGGCCACCCGAACGCGTCCACCAACACCGCGATCGGCTGGGTCGCCTTCATGGCGCCGACCGCGAGGAAGAGCGCGCCGAGCAGACCCTGAACGACCCACAACCCGAGGTGAAGCGCCTTCGAGGGCCTCACGTCACCGCTGACTCGAACGCGCATGGTCATCATCGCATTCCTCCTCCTTGGAGGATTATCCAGACCTTCCTGCTCCGAGCGGCTCCCCGCCGATGCTCACCGCGGGAACAGGAACAGGATCCGGATGCGCAGCTGCCACTCGGCCGCGTTGTCCGGGCGCACCACGTTGTAATACGCCCCGACCGATGCGCTCACCGGCAGCTTCCCCAGCCGCACAAGCTTCCCCACGCCGCCTCCCAGCGGGACGGTCCATCGATCGTCGCCGTCCGCCTTCCAGTCGGCGGTGATCATCGGCACCGATTCCAGGAACCAGGCGCCGGGGAACGTGTAGGTGACGATGGGCTGGATCAGCATCTGGTTCACGTCCGGGCGATCGTCGTCCCCGGCGAACGACCAGACGTTGGCGATGAGCCCGCCGACGAGCCACGGCCCCTGGATCGTCAGCGCGGCGGCCGTCGGGCCGGCGCCCCACTTACCCTGCCCGAGCGCGTCATCCGTCGCGCTCGGGAACTGCAGAATCGGCCCGACGCCCCAGAACACCTGACCGCCCCAGAACGCCTGACCGGGCCTCGCCGGCGAGAGGAAGAGCGACTGCTGGATGTCCCCGAGCCCGAACACGTCGCCGAATCCCGGGGCGAGCTCCGGCTGGTAGAGGAGAGGCACGATCGTCCGCGAGATCAGGTTCCAGTCCCGGGTGAGCCGGAACGGGATGACGGGCTGGGCCTGGAGGAGGTACTGGAGGTCCTCGCCGGGACCCGCGCCGAAGTTGAGGTGGTGCTCGAACGGCACGGAGATGAGGTCGGCCACCGGGTTCTGGCTCTTCTGGGAGAGCTCGGCGTCGTCCTGGGCCCGGCCGAGCCCTGGGAGGCACGCCACCACCAGCATGAGCACGACCCCGACGCCGCGGCTCGTCGCTCGCGACGACCGCCCGCTCGCGTGGCGCCTCTCGCGCATTGGGAACATCGCCCTCGTCACGATTGCCAGCGCGGGAGACGCCTTCATCGTCCGCGGATCCGGCGGCACCTGCGTCGAGAAATGGAGATCATCGGTCCTCGAGGGCAAACGGCGCGGCCGGGTCCACCCTTGTGTCCATGACAGCCCCTTCCCTCGCGATCCCGAGGCTCCAGACACATCCCCCTCTCCCTGGAGCGGTGCGGAACGGAACTTCCCGGTTCTCGAGCCGCTTCGCGCCGTATGCGGTGTCGGCGCCGCTCTCCGGGGGGAGCGGGACCGAGAACCTTCGTGACTACCCGCCCCCGCTCGGCCGGAACTTTGGACCGACTGGGAGGGATTCTGCCTCCACACCGCTCGCATACGTTCTGACGCTGCGACTTCCATCGGGGTCTGTTCGTTATCGTCACTCATGCCTTCCTCCAGATGCACGGTGTGGCCGGCGCCATCAGGGCCCGTGATGTGCGATCGCGTCGTGGCCCTGCTCGCTCGAGCCCGGAATGGTCAGCGCAGAGTGGGCACCGTGTGGACCGCCGTGGGCACGGTCGTAGAGAGACTTGATCGCGGCCTCTCTGGCGGCGGCCTCCTTGGCGGATAGGCGTCGTGCCTGGGGCGGCTTTTCATAGCTGTCATATTCGTAGCCGAGCGGCGCGGTCCGGTCAGCCGCGCTGACCGGCAGATCCACGCGCTTGCCGCTCCGGTCCCCGTACGCGAACGTGCGGTTCAGGTATTTGGGATCGGTGGGATTCTTGTTGCCGAGCCGGTTCCAGCTTTCCCAGATCCGGTCCATGTTGGTGTGATGGAGATAGAAGAGCGGGTCGGCGCCAACGGTGGAGAACTCGGCCATATCGCCCCCGAGGGCGAGATGAGTGAAGAAGTGCGGGTTCTGGTCCATCCTGGGATTGAACCCAAGGTTGCCGGTCGGCGAGTCGATGTACAGCTTCTCGTTGAGGGCGTCCAGATTGATCCAGTCTTTGTAGAGCTTATCGATCCGTTCGCCCCCATTGACCCAGGGCCAGCGCGTGCCGTTATACAGCGTGGTGCCCGGATCCCGGAACACGGCCGGGACGATGAGATCGTCGGGATTTCCGGTGACCGGGTTCCAGTAAGGAAGCGAAAACTCCTCATCCTGCAGCACCTCGCGAATGACCCTCTCGAACTGGGAGAGCATGAGCCGATGCCAGGGCAGGAAGTACCACTGTTGATACTGCTCGGGGTCGGAGGGGTTGTAGGGGTGGGCCTGGCAGCCGTTCCACACGGCCTCGGCATCGGCTCGATACTCCGGCGGGAGTGACGCGATGACGTCCGTCTTGAGTTTCCTGGAGTAGTCCCACAGGAACGCCGGGAAGCCCTTGATCCAATGGGTATTCCACCACCAGGTCCATGACCGTTGATCGTAGACCGGCAACTCCCGCATGATCTCGATCGCCCGCGCGAATTTCGCGAGCATCACCTGGCCTTCGGGGCTGTTGACGTTGTAGCGCGTGTAGGCCTTCTTCGGACCCGCGGACGGTGCCGCCGCCCCGCTCTTCGCACCCGTCGGAGGACTCGGATTGAACTGGAGCTCCAGCACGTCGTGCGCTGCCGTGCTGGTATGGAGAGTCGGGTCGAGGAACGCCATCGCCCCTGCGGACTGGATCATCCCGCTCACCAGGTGAAAGCGATTGCCGATCACTGCGCCGGCGACGCCGTGACGCGGCATGGGCATGGAGGGCAGTGTGGTCCAGGAATTGGTCGCCGGCTCGTACGCCTCGATGGCTCGGAACGCGCCGACGATCCCTTGAGTCGTCACCTCGCCGCCCGCCACGTAGATCCGGCGGCCGTCCGTGCCCCAGGCGCCGCCGCTGCGGGCCGTCGGCATCCGCTCTTTCGGAACACTCCACAGATCGGCCACGGGATTGTACTCCTCCACCACATCCGTGTTGGTGGCGGACAGGATGAAGCCGTGGCCGGTGCGGCCGCCAATGACGTAGATCTTGCCGTTGACGGCACCGCCGAACGCGTGGTTGCGCGGCACCGACATCGGCCGGCGGCTCTCCCACTTGTTCGTGGCCGGGTCGTACACGTCGTTGGTGGTGAGCACGCGAGACGGTCCGAAGAACGTGAAGAACGGGTCCTTGGACGCTTCCACCGTCGTGACGCCGCCGATCAGGTAGATCTTGCCGCCGACCTCGACGGCCACCGCGGCCCCGCGCTTGCCGGGCAGCGGCGCCAGCGTCTTCCAGGAATCGGCGGCCGGATCGTACTCCCACGCGTCGTCGATGGGTTCCCAGGCGGCGCCGACGGGGATCGTGGTGTCCTGCGGGGCAACGAAGCCCCCGCTCACGTAGATCTTGCCGTTCGCAGCGGCCAGGGCCGCATGGTGAGCCGGTCGCGGCATCGACTTTTTCTTCGTCCATTTGTCGGTGGCCGGGTCGTACTCGTAGGTGGCGCCCCGAGCCTTCCCGCCACCCCAGCCGCCAATCACGTACAGCTTCCCGTTGACGGCGGCGCCGTAGAGCTCTTCGTCCGCTTCCGGGAACGGGGCCGCCTTTTTCCAGGGCGATGGCGGCATCTGAGCCAGCGCGGCCGTGGCGAACACCAGGCTGGCGATCACGGCCAGGATCGTGAATCCCCGTTGTCGCAGTTTCGACATGGCAGTCTCCTTTCGATGGCACGAACGCGTTCAGCGCTTTCCGCGAAGCGGCCGGTCCGCTTCCGTCACCCGTGGTCGCCTCGGCCCAGCCCCTGGTCTTACTCCGCTCACCGCGGCCCCTCCGGCATCGCCGAACGAGAAGTGTGCACTGCACGGGGCGCGCCAACGCACACACTGCGCGTCCCGCGGCGGACCGAGTGCGCCGAAGCGCCGCCGACGCACATTCGGGTGCGGATTCGCACGTTCCACGTGCGGAGCGGCACCCAGACCGTTGGCTCGCCTCTCGGATTGCCGTGGTCCTCGCCCGTTCCGACGTTGGCGAATTCCCCAAGGTCATCGTCGGTGGACGGGAAGTCTAGCGGCGGCGTCGTTGCGGATTCGCCGCGACCGTGCGAGCCGAGTGGTTCGGCGGCCGCCGGCGGCTTGTCACGCGGGGTTCTGCATGCGAGATCGGCCGAGTCCTGCCCGCGCGTGGCGATGTGAGATATCCGCGTTGGCAGCGCGCGTAACGCGTCGCTGGACCACCACGATGCGATCGCTGCGCTTTCAGGACCGGGTCCGGGTACTGCCCACCGAGGTCGCGCGCTAGACGTCCTCTCTGCCGCGCACGCTTGCCAGCCACAGCTCGAGCCACCGGGGACAGGCGACGAACGTGCAGCGCTCCGGCCGCAATCTCGCCAGGAGGTGCACGGCGGAATCGTCAACCTGGTCGACCCCGGACAGATCGAGCACGGTCACGCCGCTGTCCACGGCATCGAGGAGGATCTGGAGGGCCTCGCCGGTCAGCGACCCGATGACGCGTGCGCGCTCCGGCGCGCCCGGCTCCGGCGTGATCATGATCCGGCCGCCTCGCGATGCATCGCGCGGAGTTGAGCCGCGCGGCCCCGACCACGGGCCCTTCGGTGGGCGCCGCGCGCTCACGTCAGTTCACCTCCGCTCGGCCTTGCGACGGACGATAAGTCCTCGCTGTGGACGACCAGGGCCGGACCGTATCCGTACCGACAGGCGGAAGGGCGAACATGCCGAGCCGCGACAAGACTCTGGTCTGAATGACGCAAAATGCTCTCCCCGCGTCTTCTTCCTCTTTCGCCCCTTTAAATCTTTCTTAGACTCATCTCCAAATCTATTGGTAGAACTTACACTGCGGCCATAGCAATGAGCAAACGCACGAGCGAGCAAGTTCCGATGTAGATTTCGACGACCCACCTGCCGATCTCGCCGGGCCATCCATTCTATGCGCGGCTGAACGCCATCCTCTACGAGGCCCGCTTCGACCGGTTCGCGGAGGAGCAGTGTCGGCAGTTCTATGCGCCGACGATGGGTCGGCCCAGCCTGCCGCCGGGCGGTACTTCCGATTGCTGCTGCTCGGATACTTCGAAACGCTCGACTCCGAGCGTGGCATTGCCTGGCGCGCGGCCGATTCGCTCGCCGTGCGCCGCTTCGTGTGCTCGGCCTCTACGTGGCGGCCCCCGATCACTCCACGATCTCGCGCACGCGGCGTTGATCGCCGTGGAGGCCCATCTAGCCGTGTTCACCTGCGTCCAAGAGCGTCTGGTCACCGCCGGCCTGCTCACGCGCGACCTGGCCATCGACGCGACACCCTGGAGGCCAACGCGCGATGCGCAGCATCGTGCACGGACACCGTGAGCGCTACCAGGAGTTCCTGACGCGCCTCGCCGCGGCCTCTAGCCTCAAGACCCCAACCCGCGAGACCTTGGCGCGCCTGTACCGCGCCGGAACAAGCTCACGTCGAACCAGACTGGCAGAATCCCTTCGATCCGGACGCGAAGATCACTAAGATGAAGGACGCGAACGCATCTGGCGCACAAGGCCGAGCACGCTGTGGATCTGCACAGTGCGCCTCGTGCGGTGACACTGCAGAGCGCCAATGTCGGGACACCACTAGTCTCGTCACTACGGCCCGCGTCTCCGCGCAACAGGTCGAGCCGCGCACGTCGCGAGCTCTACCCCGGCCGCGGTGGCCGAGATCGTCGCTGACAAGGGCTATCACAGCAACCAACCATGATCTACCTCGCACGTCGCGTGCGCTCCTACTCGCGGAGCCCGATCGCGTCGACGCACTGACGCAGACGCCGCCGCGCAGCGCCGTTATACGCAATCGTCGCCGAATACGCGTGTGCGCAACACGCTCATGCGCGCCGCGCTAATACGTCGAGCGCTCCTTCCGCACGTGTACGACACCGGCGGCCTGCGCCCACCCACTTGCGCTCATCAGAACATCCTCAAACCGCTGTTCGTCCATGCCGCGCGTTCAATCTCCGCCTTCTCATGCGCCAGCGTTCGCGCCACCCGCGAGGCTGCAAACGCCGATTCGCATCCGTCCGCTTGAAATCGCCTTCGCAATCGTCGTCGCGCCGTCTGACGCCGCCATGCGTTTGTGGTCCACCCCCACTATCCTCGTCTATCTTCATCGCTTCCTTGGAGTCCCCCACTTCCACACGCTCTTGGACCCCTGGCAAGTCCCGTGCCGCCCGACCCGGACTGGGCGGCCGCTCGAAGCCCGTTGAGAGGCGCGTTCCGTCTCGGCTGGCCCGACATTCCCACCATTCTCGTTGCGAAATCACCACCACCCTCGTTGCGAAACCACCACCACGAACCCGCGTGCTCTTGCGCGTCCCACGTAGACGCCGGTGCGCTGCACGATATCGGCTGTCCCGGCTCCGTCGCCGTCTCGGGAGAATGGTTCTCGGCAGACGCGCTCTCGGGGGTTGCGTCAGGTCGGGAATTGGGGTTTGTTACGTCCCGGGGTGAGATGCACGCCGCCCACCGCTTCTGGGGCGGTCAGCGGCCTGATCAGCGCCCTGAATCGCCGGAACGAGCTCCGCCGACGGCGCGATCGAGGCTCCCGGGTATGCAGCGGTGCGGCTCGGCGTAATCGCCAACAATCTGATCGTCCTCGGGCGCGCTAGCCAGCGGACCGGGGTGACATGGAGACGCGAAAGACTCGGTGCGACGCACAGATCGAGGACGATGGAAATGAACGGGCGCGATCGAGACGGAAACGTCCCCCGCTGCGGATCGACGCGTCGTCCGTCATTTTCGCAACGGGGAGGTCGTCAAGAGCGCCTGTGAAGGACCGTCGGTGGGCCGGGGAGGCGAAGTACCAGGCGCTCCTGGCGGTGGCGCAGGCGGCGAACGCGCGCCGCGACCTGTCGAGCGTCCTGGACGCCGTGGCCGGCGCGCTCGAGGACCTTGTGCCGATCGATTTGATCGGCGTGGTCACCCACGAACCGGCGTGGGTCCGGGCCCGCGCGATCCACTTCCGCCGCGCGCCGCGGGACTCCGGGGAGACTCAGGACGCCTACGTGCGGCGGTTCTCGGAAGCATCCGGGGCGACGGGGGACCGATGGCCGCATACCGCCTTCTTGCGCGACGCGATGGAGCGCGACCGCAAGACGCTGGTCCTTGACCACGTCAAGACGGACCCGCGTCTCGCCGGGGCCGGGATGACACAGGCGGGTGCCGAGTGCGCGGTGTTGCTGCCCCTGACGATGGGCGATGAGTTCGTGGCCGCGATGGTGGTGTGCCGCACGAAACCGTTGCCGTTCGCGCCCGACGAGGTCGCGATCCTCGAGGACGTGGCCCGGCCCGTGGCCACCGCCGTCGCGAACGCGCTCGCCTTCGAGGAGATACAGAAGCTCCGATCGCAACTCGAGGACGAGAACGTCGCGCTGCGGGAAGAGATCGCCGCGACGGCAGGGGCGGCGGGCGGGATCATCGGAACTTCCCCAGGACTGCGCCAGGTGCTGGAGCGGATCGCATCCGTGGCGGCGACCGACGCGACCGTGCTGATCAGCGGGGAGACTGGCACCGGCAAGGAGCTCCTCGCCCGTGCGATCCACGCCGGGTCGCCCCGCGCGAAACGCGCCATGGTCAAGGTCAACTGCGCCGCGCTCCCGGAAGGGCTCGTCGCGTCGGAGCTGTTTGGGCACGAGAAGGGGGCCTTCACGGGCGCGCTGGAGCGGCGGCGGGGCCGCTTCGAGCTGGCCGCCGGGGGCACGATCTTCCTCGACGAGGTCGGGGAGCTGCCGCCGCCGGTCCAGGTGGCCCTGCTGCGCGTCCTCCAAGAGCGCGAGTTCGAGCGCGTCGGCGGCAGCGAGACGCTGCGGACGGATGCGCGCGTGGTGGCGGCCACCAACCGGGACCTCGAGCAAGCGGCTCGTGAGGGAAAGTTCCGCTCCGACCTCTTCTTCCGGCTCAATGTCTTTCCGATCCGTGTCCCACCGCTCCGCGAGCGGGCGGAGGACATCCCGATCCTCGCCGAGTACTGGGCGAGCCGGTACTCGCGCAAACTCGGGAAGCCCGTCCGCGCAATCGATCCGGCCGCCATGACCGCGCTCTCCGCGTATGCGTGGCCCGGCAACGTCCGCGAGTTGCAGAACGTCGTCGAGCGCGCGGTCATCCTCGCTCGGGGAGACGTCCTCGGCCTCTCCGATTTCGAGCTTCCCAGCCTTGGTTCCGAGGTTGTTCCCCCCAGACACAGTGGCACGACGGATGAGCGCCAGCAGATCGAAGAGGCGCTCGCGGCCAGCCGCGGCCGGGTGTACGGCGTCGAGGGCGCCGCGGAGATTCTCGGTGTCCCGCCCAGCACGCTGGAAGCGCGCATTCGTCGGCTCGGGATCGACAAGCACGCGTTCCGCCGCCGCGTGCCCCGCCGATAGCGGACAAGGCGCCGGACGCTGACCACGAACGGTCGACGGAACGAATTCCCACCCCGCCATCATTGTGGGACCACGTTAGTCGGCGACGACCGACACTGAAACACCGTTGATAGGTGTCGCCTGGGCGCTCAGACGGTGGCGCCGGACCCGCGCGAGACGGGCGTTTGCGTCACGAGATCACCCCGTACGCTTTGAGGTTTCTGGCCGTGCTGGCGACGACGACCTTGGCGATCGTGATCGTCGGAATCGCCAGGAACATCCCGGCGGGGCCGAACAGGATGCCGCCGCCCACGACCCCGATCACCACCACGACCGGATGAAGGTTGACGGCTCCGCCGAGCAGGATGGGCTCGTACACGATGTTCTTCAGCAGCTCCGCGACGGCCACGGCCACGACGACCCAGAGGACGAAGGTGTCCGCCGTCACGAACGGCAGGAGCGGATGGAGCTCCTCGGCCAGCAGCGCATAGCCGAGGCTCCCCAGCAACGCCGCGGCGAAGCCCATGTACGGAATCACGTTGGTGGCGCCCGTAAAGATCCCGATCGCGATCGCCCACCTGAGCGGGACGCCGACGAGGGTGAGCATCACCATGACGGTCAACCCCAGCGCACAGCACTCGAGGAAGATGCCGCGCACGTACCCGCCCAGCGTCTTGTCGACATCGGCCATTACGGCGAGCGCGGGCTCGAAGAGCCGATTCGGCACGGCGCTGAGCAGGCCGCGTTTGATGTCCCCGGTATCGCGCAGGAGGAACAGAAAGATCAAGGGCATGATCATCCAGCTCGACAGGATGTGGCCGAGCCCGGCCGCCCCGCCCGGCGCCCCGGCGGTCGGCCGGGGGCTCTGCCGGGCGTCGGCGGACGCCGTCGAGCCCGGCTCACCCTGCCCCGTCCGGCGGCCGCGCATCTCGAGCCCCTCTGCATTGGCTCGCTCGTACTCGAGTAGGCGCTTCGATCGACCTGATGCCGCGTCGGCGTCCTGCGCGTGTGACGCGAGGAACAGGGCGCGTTCCTCGGCGGTTAAGGCCAGGAGTTCACTGACGCGATCCACCAACGGGTCGAGATCGCGGTGCGCCAGCCGGTAGAGGGAATTGCCGCCCGTCCCCGATGGGTCGCGCCCCATCAGCGCCCGGTAGCGATCGTGCAGCGCGTACAGCGCGCGAACCCGCAGGTCCAGCGCATCGGTCTCGCTCGGCATGGCGGCGCGGAGGCTACTCGCGGCGACGAGCCCGGCCACGGCGAACATGACGAGCAGGAGCCCGACCGCCAGGCCGCGGGGGATCCACCCTCGCTCGAGGCGCGCGACGACGGGCCGACAAATGTACGCGAGGAGACCGCCCACGGCTGCCGGCACGATCAAGCTGCGCAGTCCCCAGACCAGATAGGCCGTCAGCACGAAGGCCGCCGCCATGAAGACGCACCTGACGACGACGCCCACAGGCTTCGAGCGTGCGCTGCGAGTCACCGCTTGCCCTCGTCAGGCTCATCGGAAGTCGTGACCGTCTCAGCATTGAGGAGCATCTGCAGGCGCATGGCCATGAGGCCGGCCAGCCTGATGAGGACCTTGTTCGCGAGCACCGGGAAATTCACGGTCAACGCGTCGAGGTCGGTCTTGCCGAGGGCCAGCAACGAGACCGGGCCACGCGCCCGGACGGAGAACCAGCGAATCACCCCGGTCCCGAGGGCCGCGGATTCCTCGAAGGAGGCCGGCGGCTCGAGCAGAGCCAGGGGAACCTCCGGGCCGGCGGCGCCACGCCGCACGACCTCGACCACCCCTCGCCGCACGACGAACAGCGCTGCGCCGGGCCGGCCTTCCTCGCAAATGTACTCGCCATCGGCGTAGTGACGCTCGTGGAGGATCCGGGCGAGGCGCCCGAGTTCCCGGCGATCGAGGTCCTCGAACAGGGTGACCTGCCGCAGGAATTCCACGAGGCTCGGGCCGCGTTCTGTCATGGCGCTTTCCGGCGGTAGGATCAGCGCGCGCGCCCGGGCCGCGGCGATGGCTGCCGAGTCGCTGTTCGGCCGTCGCGGCAGCAGGAGTTCCTTCAGGCCAGCGAGCGTCAACTTCGTCTTCACTGATGACCTCGCAATCCGCGGGTCCTTGCCCGCAGCCAGTCTGACGACATTGATGCGGGAACCGTGCCAAACGGTGCGGCGAACATTCGCGGAGCGTGCTCAACCATGTTCACGACACCCCCCGGTGGCAGCGGCGCGAATTGGGCACTGAGACGTTTCCGAGTCTCTCGCTTACGCCTTTCGCGACCGCCGCGGTGGTCACCGGGCTCGGCGATCGTCGGAGTGCTCGATATGGAGCCGACAGATCCGGTCGTCGAGCTTCGACGACAAGTTCCCCAGTCGTCGGCGTGGCACTCGAAGCCGCGCCTCGAGCTCGTGCGGCGCCCACTGGACTCCAAGAAGGAGACACGCCCGGGCCGGGTCCTGAAAGAAACCCTGCCGGAACGCAGCGTCCGTCAGCACGCGACCGAGCGTCCGTTCCACATCCGTCTGACTCATAGGTCCTCCTCGGTCCGCGCCTGCTCCGCCGACATCCGACCCGCCCAATAGCTGGCGGACGCACGATATCTGGGCGCCAAGCCCCACAGATCACGCCCGCACGGTCGGCGCGCGGCTGCCTTGGACGAGGCAAGGATCACACCAATCGGAGAGTCCAGGTGGAAGGCACTTTGGTGTAGGTCCGCACATGAACTGTGTGAATCCGCACACCGCGACGTGCGGTCGGCGACTCCCACGCTCTCGGCCGGCCCTGCGACGTGCACGTGCGCTTGGCATGCGCCGTGCACCCGATACCCCGCATTCGAAGCTGCCGGCGGCAGCGGTCGGAAATTGAACAGGAGCCCGGAGACACCGGGGACGGAAGGACGAGCTCATGGTGATGGATGGCCTCGTTGACCTGGCGCATCCGCCGGGCGTAGGCCGGCAGAACCTGGCTCTGCCATTCGGTGGCGGCGCTGGCTCCGGCCTACAGGCGGCCCCGGGCCACGGTCGGCGCGAAGGAGCAGTCCATGATTGATATTCGCGATCCCCATTCCGACGTGCACAGCGAGCACGGCGCCCTGCCCGGCGAGCATCCCGGGCGGGCGACCAACCCCATCGTCAAGGTCTATGACGTGGCCTGGCTGGAGTTCGAGAAGCCGGATCTGGAGCGGACCGAGCGCTTCGCCGAGGCGTTCGGGTTCACGACGGCGTGGCGCACCGCCAACGAACTCCACTTGCGGGGCAGCGACCCCGGCTCCCCCTGCGTGCTGGTCCGCAAGGCGCCGCGGTCACGGTTCGTCGGCCCGACCTTCCGGGCGGCCGACTCGAGCGACGTGACCCGGCTGGCCACGGCCACCGGCGCGAAGGTCGAGCAGCTGCCGGAGACCCTGGGCGGGCGGGCGGTGACGCTGGTCGACCCCAACGGGATGCCGGTGCGGCTCGTGGCCGACCCTCACGAGCTTCCCGGGCTGCCGGACCCCGCGCCGCTCACCTTCAACTTCGGCCATGAGGTGCCCCGCCTCAACTCCATGCAGCGCCCGCCCCGCCAGCCGGCCGTGGTCCAGCGACTCGGTCACGTCGTCGTCCAGACCACCAAGTACCGCGAGTCGCTCGACTGGTACCTGCAGCACTTCGGCCTGATCGTCAGCGACTTCCTGTACTACCCGGGCCAGCGGGAGCGCGGCCCGACCTTGAGCTTCAACCGCTGCGACCGGGGCAGCACGCCGGCCGACCACCATACGCTGGTCCTGGCGCTCGGCCCGCACAACCGCTACCTGCACTCGGCCTACCAGGTGTCCGACCTCGACACCCTGGCCGCCGGGGGCGAGTACCTGCTCGACAAGGGCTACCACCGGTCGTGGGGCATCGGCCGGCACGTCGAGGGCAGCCAGATCTTCGACTACTGGCGCGACCCCGACGGGTTCCTGGTCGAGCACTTCACCGACGGCGACCTGTTCGACAACACCCTCGAGACCGGGTGGACCCAGTTCACCGTCTCGGGGCTTCGCCAGTGGGGGCCGCCGGCCACCAGCGACTTCCTCGGCTCCAAGCTCGGCCCGGGCACGCTCGGGGAGCTGGCGGCCGTGGTCAACGCCCTGCGGGGCGACAACGAATTCGACATCCAGCGCGTACGCGGCCTGCTGAAAGGAGCCCGGTCATGAGCACTTCCATCCTTCGTACCGCTGACGCCTGGTGGGTGGCGACACCCGCCGGGGCGGCCCGGCTCGCCACCAAGGCCAAGACCACGGCCGAACTGCTGGCCGACCAGACGGCCATCGCCGCCGCCGGGACCAGCACCGACACCGTGCCGGTCGACAGCCTGGCGCTCGTCTCGCCGGTCACCGCCCCGTGCCGGGTGGTCGCCCAGGCGACGAACTTCGCCTCCCACGTCAAAGACGTCGGCATGAACCCCGACCACATACTGTTGACGTTCTTCCGCAAGGCGTCGGGGTCGATCGCCGGCCCCTACGACGACGTCATCCGGCCCGCCCACGTCCGGCTGCTCGACTATGAGGTCGAGATCGGCCTCGTGATCGGTCGCGAGATGCCGGTCGGAACCACGATCACCGCCGACAACTGGGCCGACTACGTCGCCGCCCTGGTCGTCACCAACGACATCTCGGCCCGGGACGTCCAGCTGTCCAAGATCCAGTTCTTCGAGTCGAAGTCCTACCCGACCTTCACCCCCGTCGGCCCGGCCCTGGTCCTGGTCGACGGCGACGAGCTCAAGCGTTTCGACGACCTGCGACTGCAGCTGTCGGTCAACGGAGAGCTCCGCCAGAACATGCCCGTCCGCGGCGACATGCTCTACCCCCCGGTCGAGGCCCTCCAGGCGCTGAGCCGCTTCCAGCGGCTCGACCCCGGCGACCTCGTCCTCACCGGCACCCCGGTCGGCACCGCCCTCACCACCGGGGGGAAGCCGATGGAATTGAAGGCCCTCCTCGCCGCCCAGGAAAACAACCCCAACTTCCTCCACGACGGCGACGTCATCGAGGCCACCGTGGCCACCGACGAGGGGGCCATCGACCTCGGCCGGCAGCGCAACACGGTGAGGGACGCCCGATGAGCGCCGCCACCACCGCCCTCGCCGGCACGGTGGCCGTGTTCTTCACCGTGCTGGGGACGGCCAAGATCCGGGCCGTCCCCGCCATGCGCCAGCGGGCCGCCCACGTCGGCATGTCGACCCGCGCCTACCGGCGCATCGGGGCCCTCGAGGTCGCCGGCGCCGCCGGCGTGCTGGTCGGCCTGGCCGAGCCCCGCATCGGCGGGCTGGCCGGCGCCGGCCTGCTGGCCCTCCTCGGCGGCGCCCTCATCGCCCACCGCCGCACCGGCGATGGGCTGCGGGAGGCGGCCCCGGCCCTCATCTCCGCCGCGGCCGTGGCCGCCTACCTCGGCGCCCTGTGGAGAGCCACCCGATGAACGGCCGCCCCGTTCGCGTCGATCATCGGCGGCGGCCACCGGCATCGCCGCCGCCACGTGCGGGCGCAGGACGGCGTCGAGTGCCTGGTGCTCGAACGTTGGGAGGGCGTCTACCCGCGGCCGCGGGCCGTCCACCTCGACGACGAGATCTACCGGATCCTCGCCCGCCTCGGCATCGGACGTGAGTTCGCGGAAGGGAGACCGCCATGAGCACCGTCGCCGAGCAGCTGGTCCACGTCCTCCTCCAGGCGGGCGTCACGCGCGTGTACGGCGTGGTCGGGGACAGCCTGAACCCCTTCGTGGACGCGATCCGACGCATCGAGGGACTCGCGTGGATCCACGTCCGGAACGAGGAGGCGGGCGCCTTGGCCGCCGCGGCGGAGGCGCAGCTGACCGGCCGCCTCGCCGTCTGCGCCGGCAGCTGCGGACCGGGGAACACGCACCTGATCCAGGGACTGTACGACGCGCACCGGAGCGGCGTGCCGGTGCTCGCCATCGCCTCGCACATCCCGACCGAGCAGATCGGTACCTCCTTCTTCCAGGAGACGCACCCCGAGCGGCTGTTCGTCGAGTGCAGCCACTACTGCGAGCTCGTGAGCCAGGCCTCCCAGATGCCGCGGCTCGCGCGGGTCGCGATCCAGCACGCCGTCGGGCGCGGGGGCGTCGCCGTGCTCGTCATGCCGGGTGATGTCCTTCACCGGGGCGCGGAGCATCCGACCGGCGAGAGCGCGCCCGTGACCGCGCGAGGGACCCTCGTGCCGCCCGCCGACCAGGTGCGCGCGCTGGCCGACCGCCTCAACGCCGCCCCCACCGTGACCTTGTTCTGCGGCGCGGGGGTCCGGGGCGCCCACGACGCGGTGATGGCGCTCGCCGACAAGGTGGCGAGCCCGGTCGGGCACTCGCTGCGGGGCAAGGAATGGATCCAGTACGACAACCCCTACGACGTCGGGATGAGCGGGTTGCTGGGCTACGGCGCCTGCTACGACGCGACCCATCAGGCCGACCTGCTGGTCCTGCTCGGCACCGATTTCCCCTACGACGCCTTCCTGCCCCAACGCCGCACCGTCCAGGTGGATCACGATCTCACCCGGTTCGGCCGGCGGACGCCGCTCGATCTGGCGGTCCACGGCGACGTCGCCGCCACCCTCGACGCAGTGCTGCCGCTGGTGGAGCCGAAGCGGGATCGCTCGTTCCTCGACGACATGCTGCGCGCCCACACGCGCGCGCTCGAGCAGGTGGTGGACGCCTACACCCGCGACATCGAGCACCATCTCCCGATTCATCCCGAGTACGCGGCCAACATCCTCGACGAGGTGGCCGCCGAGGATGCCGTCTTCACCGTGGACACCGGCATGTGCAACGTGTGGGCGGCGCGCTACATCACGCCGAACGGCCGGCGGCGCGTCATCGGGTCGTTCCTGCACGGGACGATGGCCAATGCGCTGCCGCACGCGATCGGGGCCCAGTTCGCGTACCCGGGCCGGCAGGTCATCTCGATGTCGGGCGACGGCGGGCTCGGGATGCTGCTCGGCGAGCTGCTCACGGTGGCCCTCCACCGCCTGCCGGTGAAGATCGTCACCTTCAACAACTCCTCGCTCGGCATGGTCAAGCTCGAGATGCTGGTGGACGGGATCCCGGACTTCGGGACCGACCACGCGAGCGTGGACTACGCGGCGATCGCCCGGGCGGCCGGCATCCACGCGATCCGGATCGAGCAGCCGAAGGACGTCCGAGCCGGCCTCCGCGAGGCGCTCGCGCATCCCGGCCCCGCGCTCGTCGACCTCGTGACCGATCCCAACGCGCTGTCGATGCCGCCGCACGTCAGCGCGGCGCAGGTCAGGGGCTTCGCGCTGGCGGCGACCAAGGTCGTGCTGAGCGGCGGGGTGGGACGGATGCTCGAGATGGCGCGCTCGAACCTGCGCAACATCCCGGGAGCGGCGCTGGGTCCGCTGACGTGATCTCCTGGGCGTCCCTGCCCGGCGAACATCTACATCTCTATTCGGCCATGGGGCTCGGCGTCGTGGCCTCCGGCGCGCGGCGCGTGACCGACGCCATGATCACTCGAACTCGAACACGCGGTGGCAACCGCGCCGTAAGTTCGCGTCCATACAGACTACGCGACAGCCTCTAAGACTGAGACCGGAGCGCCATCGCCGGTCCAGAAGGCTGGCATCCAGGGGCGTAGGCGATTCTTGGCACCGATCCCGGACGCCGTCCAGATCAAAGAAGGCGACACGCCTCCTCGAAATCGAGCCGAGGATTGGGCGGATAGAGCTTGGCCGGGTCTCCATAGCCGAGGTTGCAGAGGAAATTGGACCGGATGGAGCACGTTGTCGGCACTTCGGTGGCCATAACTTCTTTACAGATCGGGGCGAAGAACTCGGTGTCGACTCCCGCGTTGTCGAATCCGGACATCGGTCCGCAGTCCAGGCCAAGGGAGCGAGCCGCCAGGATGAAGTAGGCGCCCTGGAGGGTGCCGTTCCGAAAGGCGGTCGTCTCCGCCAGTGCCGGTGAGCTTGCAAACACCTCGCGCATGAACCCGTCAAATCCGCATGGCCGGACTCCAGCGCGCGGCCGACCAGCCCGGCAAGGGCCGAGAGCCTGCCGAGCAGGCGCCGCACGGCTTCCGTTCGGTCCCCGTGCTCAGGGTCCGGCGCGGCCCGGCACAGCGCGGACAGACGAGGATCTCAATCGCTGACACCGGCGAGGAACTTGGCCCACGGCGCTCGGCGGCACAATCCCCCGGCGCCGCGCGAGAGCACTGTCACGTAAACTGCACACGCAGCGGCCTGGTCCCGGGCCGGGCACGCCGGATCACGCGAGCCCCGACCACGTGATGAGAAGCCGGCCTTGGACCCTCCTATGGGAGCGCGCATCCGACCACCCGCCCATCACAGTGGGCGGTTTCAACCACCCGGCCCGAGACCCCGCTCAGCCAGGAGCGGCTTCGGGCTCTTGTGCCACAGTACAGGCGACCTCGTCCGCCTGGTCGAGGGTTGAGTTCGTGGCTTGGATCCCGTAGCGTGCTCGCTAGGCGGCAGGTCTCGCGGCCTCGGCGAAAGGGACCGCGAATACGAGGGAGAACGGGTCCCCGCCAAATGGCGCCCGCGGTTCGTCGCTCGGTTGGCGGGAACCGCGAGACGCTCCACGCGTGGAGAGTGAAGGGCTAGGATGCCGGCACAGGGTTTAGTCTGCAACGTGTGCAAGAAGGCGATCCCGATGGGGACGACGTACTACCGGTGCTCCGTGTCGACCTGTAACTCCGGACGGCTGAAGCTCAGGTTCTGCAGCGTGCGGTGCTGGGACATCCACTTGCCGGAGGCGCGTCACCGCGACGCCGGCGCAATCGAGGAAATGGCCCGTCCGTCCGGGCCGCGATGACGGCCTACTGACCCGCAGAGTCCGCGCCGAGCGGGCCACGTCGGACATTCCGATCATCGCCATCACGTTCTTGGCCATGAGCGGGACGCCTTCAGCCCACGAGGACAACATGGAGCAAGCCGGAGACGAACGGCTCGGTGCGTGGAGCTCGCGACACGCGGTCGAGGCGTGGCAGCGGTCGAGCGCCGCCCGCAACGCAACGCTCGCGGCGGCGACCGACCGCATGCTCGACCTCGCCGCGCTGTGTCCGGGCGCGCGCGTGCTGGATCTCGGCACCGGCACCGGCGACCAGGCGTTCGCCGCCGCGGCGCGCGTCGGGCCCCAGGGACATGTCCTTGCGACGGACATCTCGGCCGAGATGGTCGCCGAGGCGGCCGCGGGCGCCGGGCGCGCGGGGCTCGCCAACGTTGCCACGCGCGTGCTCGACGTCGCGGCGATCGACCTCGAGCCCGATCGGTGGGACGCGGTCATCTCGCGCCTCGGTCTGATGTTCACGCCCGACCTTGCGACCGCCCTCACCGGTGCGCGCCGCGTGCTGCGCGCCGGCGGGCGCCTCGCCGTGATCGTGTGGTCGACGCTCGAGCGGAACCCGTTCCACGCGACCCCGCTGGCAGTGATGTGCGCGCTGGGGCGCCCGGCCCCGGCCGACGCCGAGTTCGTGCGCGCCCTCTCGCTTTCGGCGCCCGGCGTGCTGGCGCAAGCGCTCGCGGCCGCGAGGTTTCGCGACGTCGTCGTTGAACCGGTCCCCGCACCGCGGCGGCACGCGTCAGTGGCCGAGGCGATCGCCGCGCAGCACGACTCGCGCCCGCTCGCCCGCGCCATGGCGCACCTGGACGACGAAGCGCGCGCCGACGCTTGGACGGAGATCGAGCGCGCGTATCGCCGATTCGAGACGCCGTCCGGTGTGGTGTTTCCGGGCGAGGTGCTCGTCGGCGCGGCGACGAAGTAGCGGACACGGCCTTGCGGTCACCCGATCCACCTGACGACCATCTCCTTCCCGCCATCCAGGGTGATCGCCTCTCCGTCACCTCGTGCCAGGAACAACACGTGTTCCTGCCGCCGTCGCTGGAGCACCGCGGCCATCTGCCACGACCGAGCCGATGAGACGCGGGCGTCCGAACGTCCTGGGGGAGTGCGCATCCGACCGACAGTGCGCCATACAGCGGGCGCTTCATTCACGTCAGCGGTACGGTGCGGCGCTGAACCCGGTCGCGCGACTCGTTACCATGGAACCGTGATCACGTCGCACTCCCGAGTCGCTCGGGCGGGCTCATGTACCTAGACCGGCAGCTCTGGACCTTCACTGCCGGGGTCCGGATCCGCATCCTCGCGACCCTGCTGCTGGGCCTCCTGGCGGTGTCGGCCGGGATCGCGCGCCTCGCCCTCCTGGGCTGGCTCCTCGGGCGCGTCCTCGCCGGGGTTCCGCTGGCGACCCTGATCGGACCGGTCTCCGCCGTGGCGCTCGCGATCGGCCTCCGCGGCGGTCTCGACTACGCCCGGACGATGGTCGCCCACGGCACGGCCGCCCGCGTCCAGGCGCGCCTGCGCCAGATGGTGCACGCGCACGTGCTCGCCCTGGGCCCGGCCCACTTCACGGCGGCGCGGACGGGCGACGTCATCCTCTCGGTGGTCGAGGGGGTGCAGCAGCTCGAGGTGTACTTTGGCCAGTACCTGCCCCAGCTCGGTGTGTCGGCCGTGACGCCCGTGCTGATCTTCGCCTTCATGGCGTGGTTCGATCTTCCGATCGCGCTCGTCCTGCTCGGGGCGGCGTTGCTGACGCTGCTGGCGCCAGCCCTCTGGCACCGGTGGGACAGCGCGCGGAGCCTCGCGCGCCAGCGGGCCTACAGCGCCTTCGGGGCCGAGTTTCTCGACGCGCTCCAGGGGCTGGGCACCTTGAAGGCGTTCGGCCAGAGCGGGGCGCGCGCCACCCTCTTGGCGGCGCGGAGCCGCGAGCTGTTCACGGCGACGATGGGCGTCCTCGGGACGAACACGCTGGCCCGCGGCATCACCGACGTGGGCATCTCGCTCGGAGCGGCCCTTGCCCTCAGCTGGGGAGTGCATCGTGTGCGATCGGGAGCCATGCCCCTCGAGACGCTGCTGGTCATCCTCATGCTGGGCGTCGAGGTGTTTCGCCCGTTGCGTGACCTCCGCGTGCTGCTCCACCAGGGTATGCTGGGTCTCTCGGCGGCCCGAGGCGTGCTGGCCCTCTTGTCGATCGAGACGACGGTCCGCGACGCGCCCGGTGCCGTCACTGACGCCGCCCATCTGGCCCCGACGGTCGCCTTCGACGACGTCACCTTCGGCTATCCGGGCGGCCGCCGGCCGGCGCACGCGCACTTGTCCTTCACTGTGCGGGCAGGTGAGCGGGTGGCCATCGTCGGACCGAGCGGGTCGGGCAAGTCGACCGTGGCCCGACTCCTGCTCCGCTTCCACGACCCCCAAGAGGGCCGCGTAGTGGTGGGCGGCCGTGACGTCCGGGACCTGGCCCTGGCCGACCTTCGCGCGCTCATGGCGGTGGTCCACCAGGACACGTATCTCTTCCACGGCACGGTCGCCGAGAACCTCCGAATGGGGAGACCGGATGCGACCCTGCCCGAGCTCGTGGCGGCCGCCCGGGAAGCCCACGCCCACGAGTTCATCAGCCGTCTGCCGCAGGGCTACGAGACCGTCGTCGGAGAACGGGGCGTGCGGTTATCGGGCGGGCAACGGCAGCGCATCGCGATTGCCCGGGCGCTCCTGCGCAGCGCGCCGATCCTCATCCTCGACGAGGCCCTGTCGTCCGTCGATACCGAGAGTGAGGCCATCATCCAGGCGGGGCTCGACCGGCTCATGGCCGGCCGCACGACCCTGATCTTCGCCCACCGCCTGTCGAGCGTCATGGGTGCGGACCGGATCCTGGTGCTCGAGCACGGGCGCATCGTCGAGAGCGGACGGCACGCGGAGCTGTTCGGGCGCCGGGGCGCCTACTGGCGGCTCATGGCCGGCCAGGTCCGGGAACGGGGCGACGACGATGGACCGATCGCGGCGCGACCGGCTGACTCGCCGCCGGCCGCCCGCGAAGAGCCGGAGACCGGGCCGGAGCCCGCCGAGGCCATCCTGCCCGCCGGGGGGGTCCTCGGATGGGCCGGGGTGCTGTCGGTGCTGCTCGGCCTCAGCCGCGGCTACCGCGGACGCCTGGTGGCCACGTTTCTCCTCGGGGTGACGCGCGTGGCCGCGCTGATCGGCGTCGGGGCGGTGAGTGCCCTCGCCGTGCTGGCCGTCAAGCGGGGCGCGCCGGTCGGCGGGTGGATCGTGGCCCTCTTTGTCGTCGCGCCCCTCGCCGGGCTCTTGCATTGGCTCGAGTCGTGGCTGGCTCACGACGTTGCGTACCGGCTCCTGGCCGACATGCGGCTCCGCTTCTTCCGCGTGCTTGACGCCCTGGCTCCTGCGTACCTGACGCGCCGGCGGACGGGCGACCTCGTGGGCGTGGCGACGCACGACATCGAGCTCGTCGAGTACTTCTTCGCGCACACGATCACCCCGGCCTTCGTCGGTGTCCTCGTGCCCGTGGTGGTGCTCGGCGTGCTGCTGGCGCATGGCTGGGCGATGCCCGTCGTCCTGGCGCCCTTCCTCGGCTATGTCGCGCTCGGCCCGGTCTGGGGGCGTGCGCGAATCGATCGGCTGAGCGCGCAGGCGCGCGAGGCCGCCGGGTCGCTCAACGCCCATGCCGTCGATTCGATTCAAGGGCTTGCGGAGGTGGCCGCGTTCCAGCAGGAGGCGCGTCGGGACACGGAGTTCGCGACCCGCGCGCGCGCCTATGCCCAGGCCCGGATGCCGTTCCTTCGGGACCTCGCGCGCCAGAGTGCCCTGCAGGAGGTCGCCACGGGGCTGGGCGGCCTCGCCGTCGCCGTCACGGGCGCGGCTCTAGCTCAGCATGGCGCGCTAGATCCGGGGACCGTGCCGCTTCTGACGCTGCTCGCGCTGTCTGCCTTCGTCCCCGTGTGGGAGATCGCCCAGGTCGGGCGCCAGCTCGCGGACACCTTCGCCGCGACCCAACGGCTTCACGCGGTGCATGCCGAGCCGGTCCCCGTCGTGGACGGACCCGGCGTGTCGCCGGCCTCTCCCGGCGCGGCCGCGCCAGCGCTGGAGATGGTCCGGGTTCGCTTCACGTACCCGGGCCGCCAGCAGCCGGCGCTCGACGACGTGTCGCTCACCGTGCTCGCCGGCAGCACCGTCGTGCTCGTCGGGCCGTCGGGTGCGGGGAAGACGACGGTGGCCAACCTCTTCCTGCGGTTCTGGGACCCGACCGACGGGGCAGTCCGCCTGTGCGGCCACGACCTCCGGCAGTATCGGCTCGACGACCTGCGGGGCCGGATCGCGCTGGTCGCCCAGGACACCTACCTGTTCAACGATACGCTCCGCGCGAACATCCGTCTGGCGCGACCGGTCGCCTCCGACGCGGAGGTGGCGGCGGCGGTGGAGCGCGCGGCACTCGGGGAGTTTGTCGAGTCACTGCCCGAGGGCTTGGACACGGTGGTGGGCGAGCGAGGGGCGCAGCTCTCGGGCGGTCAACGCCAGCGCGTCGCCATCGCCCGGGCCTTCCTCAAGGACGCGCCGGTCCTGATTCTCGACGAGGCGACCTCCCACCTCGATGCGGTCAGCGAGCACGCGGTGCGCAGTGCCCTCGATCGGCTGGCCCGAGGGCGGACCACGATGGTCATCGCCCACCGGCTGTCCACGGTGCGCGACGCCGATCAGATCCTGGTCTTCGACGAGGGCCGTCTCGTCGACGCCGGGACACACGAGGCCCTTCTGACCGGGAGCGTGCTGTACAGGCGCCTCGTCGCCCGCCAGGGCGGCGTGCCCCTCGCCGCCCGCGGTTGACCAGAGGCGCCAGTGAGCCGGTCGTCGACTCGATACCGGGGGGTCGCCCGGGACGGGTACCGGTGGCGATCAGGACCCGATCGGCGGTCAGGGTGCGCGTGACGTCCTCGCCTGTCACGACGACGTGGCGGGGATCGCTCCCGGAGCGCCCGGTGCCGGGTATGATCTCGACGTAGTTACGGAGGAGCTGGTCCCGCACCACGTTGACCTCGTTCTCGATCACGCGCTGCGTCCGGAAGGTGAGGTCGGCGATCGTGATCCGATCCTTCACCCGGTGGGCGACCCCGTAGATGTGGCGCTGCCGGATGCCGGAGAGGTACGCCACGACCTCGCGGAGGGTCTTGCTGGGGATGGTGCCGCGGTGGATGCACCCGCCGCCCACATCCGGGTGACGCTCGCCGACCGCGACCTTCCGGCCGAGCTTGGCCGCGGCGATCGCTGCCCGCTGACGCGCCGGGCCGCTCCCGATGACCACCAGATCGTAGGCGCTCACCTGCCGGTAGGCTCACTCTCCCGGGTAGCCGAGGGTGCGCCGGCTCACCACGATGCCGCAGGCCCGGCACTCGTAGCAGACCTCGACCAGCGCCGGGTGGGCGTCGGCGACCGCGCGGGCCTCCGCCACCGCCGGCCGGCGACAGCCGGGGCATCGCGGGACGTGCAGGACGAGAACCCCCAGCCCGATCACGAACGCAAGGAGGCCGCCCACCATCGCGACGAGCCCGGCATCGGTGGACACGGGGACGACCCTAGAGCGCGAGCGAGCGCGTGAGGTGGACGTTGTGCGTGTGGGCGAGCCGCTCCGGTCCAGAGACCGGGACACCGTACACGATCAAAGGGACGCGGAGCTCGTGACACGATCCGTGGGTGCGGAAGCCCGGCGGGAGGTCCTCGACGGGACCGTCGAGTGGGCCGAACACGGTGTCGCGGTCCCCGAGCACCACCAGGTCCCCGATCCGGTCGGGGTGGAGACGGAAGTACTGGGCGGCCTGGTGGCGGGTCAACACGTTGTCGACACCCTGGAGCTCCCGAAGCGCCATCTCGACCCCTTCGGCGTCGCCGGGCTTCTCCAGCCACACGTAGGCCGTGCCGCCGAACGTGCGGTGATGCCGGACGTACGGGTCCCGCTCCGCCGACATGGCGAACAGGATCGGCCGGCCCGCGGCCGCCAGGGCGCGCGCGAGGTCGTAGCAGCGCCGCTTGGCGTTCATCCCGTGGTCGGCGGTGACGTAGACCGCGAGGTCCGGGCAGGCGTCCAGGATGGCCCCGAGCCGATCGTCCATCTCCGAGAGGTGGACCTGGGACAGCTCTCCCTCGGGAGGGGACATGTGCATGGGGTAGTCCGTCGTGTGGCAGTACACGACGCCGACGTCCCGTCGAGTCCGGAGCACCGCGGCGGCAGCGTCGAGCAGCCAGTGGTTGATCTCCGCCGAGTAGATGGGCGGAGGCGAGCCCAGCCGATCCACCCAGGAAGGATCGGGGGCCTCGGCGGCCAGCGTGAGGTCGGCGCCCCGCGCCAGCATCCGAATGGTCTTCACCTTGGCGGTCAGGAGCGCCGAGCGGCGCCCGACCCGAGCCGCGCGCTCGAAGAGCGTCGGGGCCAGGAGCAGCTCCGCGCGGTCCATGTAGTGCTCTTCGCGCGTCACCAGGTCGAGGTACGAGTTGGCGGTGATGCCGTGCTCGGCCGGCCACGTCCCGGTGCAGATCGACGCGTTGTTGACGTTGGTGACGGTCGGCATGCACGCGTCGACGGTGGCATGGAAGCCGCCCGCGATCATGCGGCGGAGGTTCGGCATGACGCTGGCCTCGAGGTAGTCGGCCCCGAAGCCGTCGAGCATGAGCACCAGAACGCGCGGGGGAACGGTCGTCACCACGGGGCGGCCTCCCCCTCAGTCGTCCATCTTCTTCAGGTCGAGCTTGAGGACCGTCGCCGTCTCCCGAACGATGTCGTAGGTCCGGTCGGACACCTCCACGAAGTGCGTCAGCTCGCCGAGCGTGCCGAAGGTGACGTCGCGCATCCCGAGGAAGGACCGACGGAGCCCGGCCTTGGTCTCCTCGGGCAGGTCCCGGCGCCACGCGATCGGGCCGAGCGGGATCGGATCGGAGCGGTGGATGACCCGGAGGTCGCCGGGCTTCAGATCGCCCCGCTTGATGAGGTTGTCCATGACCCGGTCGTTCGACGCCCCGCCGTCCACCCGGCGGTTCAGCACGGCCAGCTGCGCGGCGTCGTGCGCCCCGGCGAACACGACCTGGGAGAAGAACGTCGCCGGGTCGGCGATGCCCATCTTCATCATCCCGGACCGCGGAAAGAGATGGCCCGATGTCGAGGCCGGGTCGACGAAGGCGAAACTCTTCCCCTTGAGGTCCATGACCGACTGGTACTGTGCGTCGCCCCGGACGAAGATCAGGCTCGTGTAGCTCGCCTTCCCGGTGCTCTTGCGGACGCCCGCGACGAAGGCTTCGGCGCCGCCTCCTGGGCGGCGAGAACGTAGGAGAACGACCCGAGCCATGCGACGTCCACCTTCTTCGCCCGCATCGCCTCCACGATCGACACGTAGTCGCCGGCGGTGTAGGGACGACGCGCATGTCGAGATCCTTCTCCAGCCGCTGGATCACCTGCGCCGACCGCTTCATCTGCTGGTCGGTGGTCTCCTCGGAGGGAGTGAGCGCGAACCGGAGCACCCGGTCCTGGCTGTCGGACGGACGCGTCCAGCAGCGCCGCCAGGCCGAGGACGATCGCGACGAGGACTTGCTTCGACAGGTGCATGGCGCCTCCTTAGAGGTAGCGTTTGCGGACGCGCGTGGAGACGGCGTCGGTCAGGACGACCAGGCTGACGATCGCGACGAGAATGACCGCGACGTCGCGATACTTGAAGAGCCGCATGCTCGTCATGAGCTCGAACCCGATGCCGCCCGGCCCCGACCAGGCCGAGGACCGTGGCAGAGCGGACCGACACCTCGAGCCGGTAGAGGTTGAAGGCGACCACGGCGGGCAGCACCTGGGGCAGCACCGCGTAGCGGATCGTCTGGAAGGCGGCCGGCGCCGGTCGCGGCCAGCGCCTCCACCGGCCCCGGGTCCACGCCCTCCATCGCCTCCGCGTAGAACTTGCCGAGCATGCCGGCGGTGTGGACGGCGAGCGCGAGCACGCCGGGCAGGGGCCCGAGGCCCACCGCCGCGACGAACACG
>CAWDPM010000024.1:0-15011 GCA_963804185.1 uncultured Candidatus Rokubacteria bacterium | reverse complement strand
TTGTATATCGGACCCGATTTCCTTGGACACCGTCCTGACTAATGGTGGGATGGGGACGAACCAAGGAGGGCGGGATGACGCGAAAGCCGACCAAGGGCAAGTCAGTCGGTGACGAGGCGGCGGCGCCGAGTGGCGGGGAGGACCTGCCGGAGCGGTGGAGCGCCCAGCGGAAGACCGAGTTGGTCTTGCGCCTGCTGCGGGGCGAGCCGCTGGACGCCGTCTCGCGGGAGAGCCAGGTCCCGGCGCATGAACTGGAGAGCTGGAAGCGGGTGTTCCTCGAGGCCGGCGCCCGGGGGCTCAAGAACCGGAGCGATCCCGAGGAGCGCGAGCTGACCCTGGCGCGTGCCAAGGTCGGCGAGTTGACCATGCGGCTGGAGCTGGCCGAGTACCTCATCGAAAAAAGGGGCTTCGCGGACGAGTGGAAGAGGTCCAAGCGGTGAGAGGCCAGGTCAGTCCGCGCACGGCGCGGCGCTATCCGCTGACGGTGGTCTGCCAAGTCCTCCGGGTCCCACGCTCGAGCGTCTACGCGGCCCAGGCGCCGCCGGGGCCGTCGGGCCCGCCGGGCAAGCGCGGGCCGAAGACCCGCTGGGGCGACGCGGAGGTCGTCGCGGGCATCCGCGCGGTCCTCGCCGCGAGCCCGTTCCACGGGGAGGGCTACCGGAAGGTCCGCGCCCGCCTCGCCCATCGCGGCCTGCCGGTCAGCGGGAAGCGGGTCCTGCGGCTGATGCGGCAGCACGGCCTCCTGGCGCCGCGCCGGCTCGGCCCCCCGAATGGCGACCCCGCCCACGCCGGGCGGATCATCACCGACCGGGCGGACGTGATGTGGGGCACCGACGCCACGCGCTTCTACACGGAGCAGGAGGGCTGGTGCTGGTTCTTCGGGGCCATCGACCACGGGATCGACGAGCTCCTGGGCTGGCACGTGGCCAAGCTCGGCGATCGCTGGGCGGCGCTGGAGCCGATCCGTCAGGGCGTCCACCACGCGTTCGGGGCGTTCCGGAAGGACGTCGCCCGCGGGCTCGCGGTTCGCTGCGACTGGGGCCCGCAGTACATCGCCGACGCGTGGATCCAGGAAGTGAAGTGGCTGGGGATCACGATCTCGCCCTCGTACGTGGGCGAGCCCGAGTGCAACGGGGTCATCGAGCGCTTCATGCGGACGCTGAAAGAGCAGTGCCTCTACCTCCACCGCTTCCAGACGCTCGAGGAGGCGCGGCGGGTGATCGCGGGGTTCATCGAGCGCTACAACCGCGAGTGGCTCATCGAGCGCCTCGACTACCGGACGCCGGCCCAGGCCCGGGCCGAGAGTTGGAGGGCCGCGGCGTGAGACATTGGGCTCGGGGGCTGAACGCGCAGCGCCGTAGAGGCTCCAGGATCGCGAGGTGGGCGGGGGGCCGCTATCTCAGTATTCCCGGCGCGATTGGATGAGGAGAACACGATGCGGGCGATCTGGGTAAAGATACGCGTCAAGCCAGCGGAGCGGGAGCGATTCCTTCAGGCGATCGAGGTGGACGCGCTCGGGTCGGAACGCGACGAGCCTGGATGCCTCTGCTTCAACGTCCTCCAGGATGTGGAGGACGAGAACACCTACTACTGCTACGAGGTGTTCACGGACGAGGCGGCGATGGAGGCCCATCGGGCGACGCCGCATTTCGCGGCCTGGCGTGCGGTCGCCGACGCGCTGGACGGGCCTTACGAAGTGACCCGGTGTCGAACCATCTTCCCAGCTGACCGCGAGTACTGGGGCAAGCCTACAGAGCTGACCGAGTGAAGAAACGGCGCACTGAGTGGGAGGCGAGAGCCCTGGAAATCATGCTGGCTCGTGTCCAAGAAACCGGGGGCGGTACAGTTGGAGCTAAAGATGCGGCGCATGATCGCGCGTGTCCTAATGGTCCTACTGCTCCTGATTGCTCCTCATCCGGGCCCGGCCGCCGCGAGGGAGCCTCCGGGGGATGGTCAATCCCGTGATGGAGGCGATCAAGGGGATGCTCAGCGACTGAGTCTCTCGCGGTATCTCACGCTCAAACCCTTGAAGACTCGGTGACCACTTTTTGAAGCGCCCCTCGCCTGCACGAGAGCAGTCCGGCAAGGTTCTCTGTAGTCAGTATCAACTGATGAGCGGCCTTACCATGCCCCAGAATCGTCCCTGGCAGGTGGCCGAAGACCTCCGCTCGGGCCGCAGGGTGCTCGTGACCTCAGTCGCCATGCCGGAAGAGGAGTCACGCGCAGGCGGTTTCGTGGAGCAGGCGGCGGGCCTCGTCGAGCTGTCGACGGTCCACGACCGAATCGCCAGGATCCTCGACTATGGCCGCGACAATGGAAGGGGATTCATCGTCCTCGAGTATCCGGAGGGAGAGCGGCTCGGCAATCTCCTACGTCGAGAAGGTCCGCTCGATGTGAGAAAAGCCTCTGCTTCAGTCCAGATCGCCGGGGTGCTGGAGGCCGTGCACCTTCGCGGAGCTGCCCACGGGCGACTCGCAGTCGACGATGTTCTCGTAGTCGGAGATAGCGTGAAGGTCGGGGGATTCGAGCGGACACTGGTGGAGCAGTACCGCGTCCGAACCGTGTGCCAGGCGCACCTGTCCCTTCCATTTAGTCGATTCAGGTACCTTGGGACCGGCGGCGGCCCTTGGTCGTGGGCCTTCTGATACGACGGACACCCAGCGTGGACCACCTTGGCTCCGCGCGGAGCCACCGAGGAGTGGGTTCAGCGCACCCAGGCGCACGCACCGACCGGCGCCGTCTACGTGGCCGGGCAGCCTGCAGACAGGAGCTTACGCCGCCAGCCGGCTGTAGTGATGATGCAGGCCGCCGACCAGTGGCGTCTCGACGATCCGGCCTTCGTCAAGGCGCTCCACCCGCCTTGGCTCTGGGGAGTCCTTCTCCAGAGAGAGGTGTGTGCGGGCCCCGTGGTAGTAGATGAGGTACTCGCGCAGCAGGCAGCGCAGATGGGTTTCGTTCAGCACCACGACGTGGTCAAGGCACTCGCGGCGGAGGGTGCCGATGAGCCGTTCCACGTAGGGATTCTGCCAAGGCGACCGAGGCGCGGTCTTGACTTCATGAATCCCCATGGCCTGGACTCGGCTTGAGAACGCGACCCCGTAGACCACATCGCGATCGCGCAGGAGGTATCGCGGGGCGGTCTCCCAGGGGCAGGCCTCCACGAGTTGCTGCGCCGTCCACTGGGCCGTGGGGGTGTCGGTGACGTTGATGTGGAGCACGCGCCGGCGCTGGTGCGCCAGAACCACGAAGACGCACAAGACCTTGCACAGCACGGTGGGGACGACGAAGAAGTCCACGGAGACGAGGGTCTGAAGGTGGTTGTCGAGAAACGCGCGCCAGGTCTGCGACGGGGGCGTGCTCCGGCGGCCCAGATACTTGGACACCGCCGCCTGCGAGATCTCGACGCCTAGTTTCTGAAGCTCCCCGTGAATCCGCGGCGCACCCCACAGGGGGTTGGCCGTGACATCTGTCGGATGAGCGCTCGGACCTCCGGCGCGACCGCCGGACGGCCCGACCCGTTCCGGCGGCTCTTCCAGGTCCAGACGATCTTGAAGCCGGACCGCTGCCAGCGAATGACGGTGGCGGGTTGGACCATGGAGACGCCATCCGACCAGCCGCTCCACAGGCGGGACAGCAGAGACCCAGAACAGTCGGCCGGACCGCCGCAGGCGTAGGCGCGGCGCGGAACGCCGGAGGACGGCCAATTGGTGCCGCAGCGCGAGGTTTTCGAGGACCAAGGCGCGGTGAGTCCTGATCCCGCGAAGGACGCCGATGAGGATGAGGGTGATCATGCCGGCCATCATCGATCAGGCCGGCCGAAAGTCAACGCTGACGAGACGGACGGAGTAAGTGGAAGGCACAGGAGGGGATAAGCGTGACCCTGGCCAAGACGGCGAGGCTGACCCGAGAGAACGTGAACCGACTGGAGGCCGGGCGCCACGGGCCGACGCTGGCCGTGCTCCAGCGCCTCGCCAAGGCCCTCGGCGTGCCGGTGACGCGGCTGCTGGGGTGAACACCGCCGGGCCGTCGTCGCGGATCGGCGCTGGAGCTGTGAAGGAGGGGCCCGCGATGCAACAGATTCGGATCGTGGACGAGGCGGCTCGTATTCCGGATACCGAGAACATGCGCCTGATGCTCTCCGATCACCCGGACCAAACGTGGATCGCGCGGCTGCGCCAACTCCCCGCCACGACCGAGGGTGGGCCGACCCTCAGCTTGCGCGTGGAGGGTCGCTCGCTGGTCTTCGCGTGCGCGGACCGGGCGGATCTCTTGGAGTGCCGACGGCTGATCGAGCAGCTGGTCGCCCAGGTGAACGCATCCGGGGGCTCCGCATGATCGCCGCCATCTACGCCCGCAAGTCCACCGAGCAGACCGGCACCGCCGAGGAAGCGAAGTCCGTGACCCGCCAGATCGACCACGCGCGCGCGTATGCGGCCGCGAAGGGGTGGACGGTCGCCGAGGCCCACGTCTACGTCGACGATGGGATCAGCGGCGCGGAATTCGCGAAGCGGCCGGGGCTCGTCCGGTTGATCAATGCGCTCACGCCACGCCCGCCGTTCCAGGTGCTCGTGATGAGCGAGGAGAGCCGCCTCGGGCGGGAACAGATCGAGACGGCCTACCTGCTGAAGCAGCTGATCACGGCCGGGGTCCGCGTCTTCTACTACCTGGAGGATCGCGAGCGCACGCTGGACAGTCCGACCGAGAAGCTTCTCCTATCGGTCGCCACCTTCGCCGACGAGATGGAACGGGTCAAGGCCCGCGCCCGGACGCGGGACGCCATGGTGCGGAAAGCCCGGGCCGGCCATGTGGCGGCCGGCCGCAAGTACGGGTACGACAATGTGGCGGTGACCGGCGCGGATGGGACCCGCTCGCATGTCGACCGGCGGATCAACGAGGCCGAGGCGACGATCGTGCGGCGGATCTTCGAACTGGCGGCTGCGGGGTACGGGTTCCGCCGCATCGCCCACGCGCTGAACGCCGAGGCCGCGCTCGCCCCCCGCGCCACGCATGGCCGGAAGAGTGGCTGGTCCGCCTCGACGGTCCGAGATGTGCTGCGGAGCGAGATCTATCGGGGCGTGCTGATCTGGGGCCAGACGCAGAAGCGAGACGGATGGGGCCAGCGGGTCACGCGGCGCGCCGCCCGGCAGCGCCCTCCGGATGACTGGATTCGGGTCGAGCGGCCCGACCTGCGAATCGTGTCAGAGGCCCTCTGGGACGGCGTGCAGGAACACCTCCGCCAGGCGAGGGCCGCGTACCTCCGCAGCAGTAACGGGCGCCTCCACGGGCGTCCGGTCAACGGCATCGCGGCCAAGTACCTGTTGACCGGCATGGCGGTGTGCGGCCAATGCGGCGGAGCCTTGACGATTCGGACGCGTGCGCACGGGACCACCCGGCTGGCGCTCTACCAGTGTCTGACGCACGTGACGAAGGGGCCCCGCATCTGCGCGAACCGGAGCGCCATGCGCCAGCGGGAGGCGGAATCGGCCGTCCTGGAGACGGTGCGGCACCAGCTCCTCCACCCCGACGACGTGCTGCCCATTCTCGAGGGCGCCGTCCGCGAGCTGCAGGGGAGTGACGCGGAGACGAAACGGCAGCAGGTGGAGGCCGAGCAGGGCCGGCTGGCGATCGAGCTGGCCCGGCTGACGGAGGCGATCGCCGCCGGCGGGGGCGTCACCCTCGTGGGCGCGGTGAACGCCCGCGAGGCCCAGCTGGAGACCCTGCGGGGGGAGCTGAGGGCGCTGGACCAGCTCACCCAGGTGGGGCGGCTCGACCGGATCCAGCTGGAGCGGACCGCCCGCGAGTGCTTGACCGATTGGCAAGGGCTCCTCGCGGGTCAACCCGTCCAGGCTCGGCAGATGCTGCGCAAGCTCCTGGAGGGACGCCTGGTGTTCACCCCCATGGCCGACGGGACGGCGGTCGAGTTCCGGGGGACCGGGGTGCTCGACCCGGTGCTCCGCGGGATTGTGGATGGCGACGGCCTACCTAAAGCGAGCGGGTCCCGTTGGAGCCACCACAGCGATTCTGCTGGCTGTCTTGCTCTAGGGTTTGAGGCGGTCACCTGGCAGCGGGGGTGCCGACTCGTCGAGCACGCTGCCATGCTCCGGGCGAGACGGCAGCGCCTGCTCGCCCCGCTCGGGTTCTTGCCGAAGAACGATCGCGGACCGTTCCCACGCGGAGTCTTGCTGCGGCTCAGCGCGGGCCTTCGCGCAGACACGCCGGCCACGTGTCGGGCAGCCGGCCGAGCAGCTGGGCGGCCGCCTGCATGGCCACGATGTAGCCGTAGGGCCCGAGGCCGCAGATCACCGCCTTGACGGCGCTGGAGAGCTTCGAATGGCGATGCAGCTCGTCCCGCGCGTGAATGTTGGAGATGTGGAGCTCGATGATCGGGCCCTCGAAGGTCTTGAGGGCGTCATAGATGGCGATCGACGTGAACGAGTAGGCGGCGGGATTGATGATGAGGGCGTCGGCGCTCCCGCGCGCCGACTGGATCAGATCGACGAGCTCCCCCTCGTGATTGCTCTGATGGAACGCCAGCGTCGCGCCGAGGTACTCGGCACAGGCCCGGCAGCTCTGCTCGATGGCGGCGAGCGTGGTCGTCCCGTAGATGTGCGGCTCGCGCACGCCGAGCAGGTTGAGGTTCGGACCATTGAGCAGCATCAGGCGCATGCGGGATTCCTCCTCTCGAGAAGGTTGTCAGATCGCGCGTCAGCACGGTCGGCGCCGCGGTCAGCCGTGGGTGCGCGGCGCGGCCGAGTCGAGCCGGTGGCTACTTCGATCTCGCTTCGGCCAGCACCCGGTCGATGAACGCCTGCGCCGATCCGAAATGGGCGGCCTCGTCCTTCAGCGCATCCCAATCGAGTGGTGCGTCCGTCTGCCCGCGCACCACGTCGACCAGGTGGCGGTTCTCCGCCCGGGCCGTCCGGCAGGCGGCGGTGACCAGGGCCTTGGCCGCCTTGCGGCTCATCGTCTTCGAGAGCGCGAAGGTGACCGTTTCGGCCAGCATCAGGCCGTTCGAGGCGCTGACGTTGTGCCGCATGCGCGCCTCGTCGACGTCGAGATGGGCGCTGAGGAACTCGGCCTTGCGAAGCGCCGATGCCGTCAGCTCGAACATCTGCGGCAGCGTCCACCACTCCATCTGCCAGCCGCTCGTGGCGCGCTCGTGCTCCTGGATCAATGCCTGGTGCATCGCGCCCAGCAGCGCCGCGTTGGTGCGCGCCGCCGCGATGATCTGCTCGCTGGTGACCGGGTTGGCCTTCTGCGGCATGGTGCTCGACCCGCCGCGCCCTTCCTCGGCCGTCTCGCGCACCTCGCCGATCTCGGTCTGCGCCAGGAGGATGACGTCCTGCGCCATCTTGGCCAGGCTCCCGCTGACCAGCGACAGCCAGCCCGCCACTTCCGCCAGCGTGTCGCGCTGCGTGTGCCACGGCAAGCGGCGGCGTCGACAGGCCGAGCTCGGCCGCCAGCGCCTCGGCCACTTCCACGCCGCGCTCCCCGAGTGGCTCCAGCGTTCCGGCGGCCCCGCCCAGCTGCACGGCCAGCACCCGCGGCCTGATCTCGGCCAGCCGCGCCCGGTGGCGAAGGAGGGGCGCCAGCCACCCCGCCGCCTTGAGCCCGAATGGAATCGGCACGGCCTGCTGGGAGTGCGTCCGGCCCGGCATCACCGACTCCCGGTAGCGGCGGGCCATCGCCGCCAGGTTGTCGATGGCGCGGTCCAGCGTCTTCTCGACGGCCGCCAGCGCGGCACGCATCTGCAGGACCAGCGCGGTGTCCATGATGTCCTGCGTGGTCGCCCCGAAGTGGACGTCGTCCGCCGCCGCCCCGCCGACATGCTCGCGGAGCTGCCGTACCAGCTCGATCACCGGGACGCCGTCATCGGCCAGCCGCGACCGGATCAAGCCCAGATCGGGCCGGAAGCTCGCCGCCCTCTCGGCGATGACCTTGCCCGACTCGGCCGGGATCACGCCCAGCCTGGCCTCGACCGTCGCCAGCGCCGCCTCGACGGCCAGCATCTCGGCGACGTACCGCTGCTCCGAGAATATCGCGGCGAGCTCCTCGTCCGTGAACAGCGAACCCAGCACGGCTGCCTCGTTCGCCCCTTACGGGCTGAAGAAGACCGTTTCCCGGTCGCCCTGCAGATGGATGTCCATCCGGTACGTGGGCGCGTCCTGGACCGCTTCGCGGGCGGCGATCAGCGTCTTGCGCCGCTCCGCATCGGCGATCGAGCTCAGGATCGGGTCCTGCTCGTTGGCGCTCTCATCGGAGAAGTACACCCGGGTCATCACGTGGAGCAGCATGCCGCGCGCGAAGACCCGCATGTTGAGGTGCGGGGCCTGCGTCGTCTCGCCCTGCCACGGCACCGGGCCCGGCTTGATGGTCTTGAACGAGTACTCGCGCTCCCGGTTGCTGGTCCCGGCCCGGCCGAAGCCGCGGAAATGCTTGTCGACCTGGCCGCAGCGCGGGTCGTCCGGATGGTTGAAGATCCCGGCCGCGTCGGCCTGCCAGATCTCGACCATCGCGTCGTCGATGGCGGCCCCGCTGCCGTCGAACACGTGGCCGTGGACGATGATGCGCTGGCCCCTGGTCAGGTCGTTCACCAGGACGTGCTCGTCGCCACGGATCAGGCCGAACACGAAGAATGGGCCGACCGTCTGGCTGGGTGTCTGCCCCAGCATGGCGCTCACGCTTTCCGGCTCTCGAAGGGCGTCATGCGGCTTCCCGACAGGACGATGTCGAAGCGGTAGCCCAGCGCCCACTCGGGCCGGGTGACGTCGTGCGCGTAGCTCGAGACCAGCCGGTTGCGGGCCTTCTCGTCGGGGATGCCGCTGAGGATCGGGTCGAGCGCCATCAACGGGTCGCCGGGGAAGTACATCTGCGTGACGAGTCGCGACAGGAAGTTGGCGCCGAACAGCGAGAAGTGGATGTGCGCGGGCCGCCACGCATTCTCGTGATTGCGCCACGGGTACGCGCCCGGCTTGATCGTGGTGAAGGAATACTCGCCCGCCTCGTTCGTCAGGCAGCGGCCGGCGCCGCAGAAGTTCGGGTCGAGCGGCGCGGGGTGCTGGTCGTTGGCCTGGACGTACCGGCCCGCCGCATTCGCTTGCCACACCTCGACCAGCGCGTTGGGCACGGGCCGGTTGTTCTCGTCCAGCACCCGGCCCACCACGATGATCCGTTCGCCCAGCGGCTCGCCGTTCCTGGCGGCGCTCCTGGTCAGGTCGCTGTCCAGCGGGTCGATGTCATCGTGGCCATAGACCGGGCCGGTCAGCTCGGACAGGGTCTGCGGCATCGGCATCAGGACGCGCCGGGGGGCGCGCAGAACCGTCGAGCGATAGGCCTCGTGGAGATGCGGCGGGTGCGATCGGGGTCCAGGGAGGTCACGCTCTTGGGCGGATTCATCCTCACGATTTGCCCCCTTCCCGCTCTGCGCGTACACGCGCTTCGCGGCCGCGAAGGCGCTGTTCGCCGCCGGCACCCCGGCGTAGACCGCCACGTGCAGGAGCACTTCCTTGAGGTCATCCGGCGTGACCCCGGTATTTCGGGTCGCGCGGACGTGCATCTCGAGCTCGGCGTCCCGGCCGAGCGCCGCCAGCACCGCCAGCGTGACGAGATGCCGTGTCCGGTGGTCGAGCCCTGGCCGCGACCAGACGTCGCCCCAGGCGGCCTCGGTGATGTAGCGCTGGAAGTCCTCGTCGAAGGGCGTCGTGTTGCGCGACCGCCCGGTCGACGTGCGCATCGCCGAGCACCTGGCGTCGGATCTTCATCCCTCGCTCGTACCGGTCGCCGTCAGGCATGGCCGTTCTCCTGCAATCCCGTCGATGGTGGCCGCCACGGCGCGGCTGGGCTCGATACATGGCAGCGGCGCCATCCCGAGGATAACCCAGGCGCGGCCGCGGACGACGCCGCGCTCACGCCCAGCGACGCTCACCGCGCGGTGCCGGCCGCCGTGGCGGCAGGCTGCGGCGTGAGACCTGATCGGTGAGCCACTTCACCGAGCGGCGCGCTCGCTCGGCCACCATCGGCAGGGGCAAGGTGCGGTAGTCGTCGTTGAACACCTCGAAGCTGTAGTCGCCGCGGTACCCCGTCTCGTCCACGCGTCGCACCAGCTCGGCCAGCTTCTCGCTGTGCACGCCCTCGCCGGGGAAGACGCGAAAGTGCCGCGCGGTGTCGATGCGCTCGTCCCGCGAGCGGACCTCCTGCCACATGAAGTCCGACAGCTGCACCAGGAACACCTTGCGGGGATCGATGTCGGCGAGCGCTTCCAGGCCGCTGTCGCCGGCCAGGATGTGGAACGAGTCCAGGCACACGCCGAGGTTGGCGCGATTGGCCGCCCGCACCAGCTCCCAGGACCGCGGGTACTCGTTGACGAACCGGCCCCAGGACAGCGCCTCGTAGGCCACGCGAATGCCGAACGGCACCGCCAGCATCGCGAGCTTCTGCAGGTCCTTGACCAGGGCATCGGTCTCGCCGCTCGCGTGGCCGGATGTCGACGAGCAGACGAGCAGCAGCCGCGAGCCGAGGGCGCTGCACATCTCGAACATGGCCTTCGCCACGTCCACCTTGTAGGCGTGCAGGTGCCCGGAGAGTCCCTCGAAGTCGCGCAGCACCTGGAAGCCGGTGACCCGCAAGCCGCTGGCCCGCACGGCCTCCACCGCCGCCGGCTCGCCGTCGGGATGGCCGACGATGTCCGAGGCGTTCAGCATGATCTGCGTGAAGCCGGCCGCCCGCACCGCCCTGAGCTTCGGCTCCAGCGGGCCCGCCAGGGTGATCGTGTCCATGCCGAAGTGATCGAGGTTCATGGCGCGAGGTGGCTGGCGACCAGCTCGAAGGTCACGCCACCCAGGTACACCTGGGTGAGCGCGCCCTTGTCGCTCGGCTGCACCGCGCCGCGCTCGATGAACACGATGCCCCGCTCCTTGAGCGTCCGGGTCACGAGCGGGACGTCCGGGGCGCCCAGGCCGACTCGCACGAGGCCTTCCTCGCCAGGGGCGTCCTCCGATCCGGACGGGGGCTCGATGAGCTGCAGGTAGAACTTGTGGCAGGGGCTCTCCAGCAGCGTGCCCCCGGGCAGCACGCCGAAATGCTGGCCCTGCGGCAGCACCGCGAAGCCGAAGAGAGTCTGGTAGAAGTCGAGCCAGTCGCCCGTGCGGTCGGCCAGGATGGACTGCACGATGCCGAACCAGTGCAGCCCGGCCAGCGCCGGCGGGCGGGGCTCGACGCCGGGGAGCGGCACGAAGTCGACGTCGTAGATCGAGAAGTCCTGGTAGCGATCGACGAAGTAGATGAGGCTGTCCCCGACGCCGTGGATGCCCGGGATGTTGAGCTCCATCGCGGCGGCGCGCGTCGGCTGGTCCCAGGCGCCGAGGTCGAGCGAATGCTGGTGCGCGAAGGCGGCGTCACGCACGCGCAGCGCCACGGCGGAGAGGGCGGGGGCGGGGCGCTTCGGCAGGTGCGCGTTCACGATCAGGTTCATGCCGCCCTGGCGGTAGAGCATGACCTCGCGCGAGCGGTGCCGGGCCACCGCCTGGAAGCCCAGCTTCTGCAGCAGCGCGCCGAACTCCTGGGGACGAGGCGTGGCGTACTCGACGAACTCGATGCCGTCCACCCCCAGGGGGTTGGCCGGCTCCGGCAGGGCTTCCTCGATCGTCATCCGGGGCTCCTCGCAGGGCCACGGCCCGCGGCCAGGACACGTCGCTCGGGTGCCGCTTGCACGAAACTGTCAATGCTGTTAATTTACCTTGCAATGTCGTCAATTCCAAGAGGGCGTCCCGGGGTCGGACCGGGGGCCGGCGCGCAACGCCGCCATGCGCAAGCCCAAGGCGCCGGAGGCGAATCGCGCCCGCATCGTGCGCGCGGCGATCGACGAGTTCGCGGCCCGCGGCTTCAAGGGCGCCAGCATGGACGCGATCGCCGCCCGCACGGACACCACCCGCGCGCTGATCAACTACCATTTCGGCGGCAAGGAGAAGATCTACCTGGCGGTGCTCGAGCACGTCTATGCGGAGATCCGCCAGGCCGAAGGCCTCCTCGACCTGGATCACCTCGATCCCGCGGCCGCCATCCGCCGGATCGTCGAGTTCACCTTCACCTACTACCTGGAGCACGAGGGCTTCGTGCGGCTGGTGGTGGCCGAGAACCAGGCCCGGGGGCGCCACTTCCGGAAGTCGAAGGCGATGCGCTCGCTCAATCGCCCGATCATCGAGCGTCTGGCCCGGGTCATCGCGCGCGGGCAGGCCGACGGCTCCTTCCGCGCCGACGTCGATCCCGTCCAGGTCCACATGGTCATCGCCGCGCTCGGCCTGTTCAACGTGACGAACCAGTACACCTTCGGAGCGATCTTTCAGCGGGACATGGGCGCCAAGGGCGATGTCCGCCGGCGGCGCGAGCTGGTCGCCGACGTGGTTCTCGGCTACCTGACCAACAAGGGCTGACGTCATCGGACGTCACGAGAGGAGAACGAGCATGGACTTCCTGATCGACCGTCGTTCGGCCCTCAAGGCGGGGGCCGCCCTGGCCGCGGCGTGCCTGGTCCCGGCCCGCGCGCAGGCGCAAGCGCCGCCCACCCTGCGCTTCGCCGCGGTGTTCTCCGACCGGGACATCCGCGCGAGCATGATCGAGATGTTCGCGAAGGAGATCGCGGCCGACTTCAAGGTGGAGCCGTTCTACAACGGCTCGCTGTTCAAGCAGGGCACCGAGCTGGTCGCCCTCCAGCGCAACAACCTCGAGATGGGCAACATCGCGCCGCAGGACATCTCCAACCAGCTGCCCGCCTGGTCGATCCTGACGTCGGCGTACCTGTTCCGGGACGCCAACCACCTGAACGCCTTCTTCGCCAGCGACCTGGGCGCCCAGATGAAGAAGATGGTCGAGGACCAGGTCAAGGTGAAGATCCTGGGGCCGACGTTCTTCGGCACCCGGCAGGTCGGCCTCAAGCCGAAGAAGAAGATCACGACGCCGGCGGACATGGCCGGCATCAAGCTCCGGATGCCGGGCGGCGACGCCTGGCAGTTCCTCGGGCGCGCGCTGGGCGCCAATCCCACGCCCATGGCCTACGCCGAGGTCTACACGGGCCTCCAGACCGGCGCCATCGACGGCCAGGACAACCCGCTGCCGAACGTCCAGAACATGAAGTTCTACGAGGTGATGTCCCAGATCGTGCTGACCTCGCACCTGGTCGGGTTCGACCTCCTCACGGTGAACCTCAAGACCTGGGAGGGCATGGCGCCGGCCAAGCAGAAGACCTTCCAGGCCGCCGCCGACAAGGCCATCGCGTGGAGCGCCGCGGAGCACCTGAAGCGCGAGGCGGAGCTCGCCGACACCTTCCGGAAGCAGGGCCTCGAGGTCTACGCGCCGGACGTCAAGGCCTTCCGCGAGCACGCGCAGAAGATCTACCTGAGCTCCGACCTGGCCAAGAGCTGGCCGCCGGGCATGCTCGAGAAGATCAACGCCCTGTAGCCGCTCGTTCGTGCGCTCGCTCGTCGGGAAGTTCGGGAGGTGGCTGCGGCGCCGCGCGGAGGATGTCCTGGCGGCCATGCTGGCCGTCATGTTCCTCGCGTTCCTGCTGCAGATCGTCTTCCGCTATCTCCTGAACTTCCCGGTCGGCTGGACGTCGGAGCTGACCGTCATCGCCTGGCTGTGGGGGGTGCTCTGGGGCGCCGCCTTCGTGGTGAAGGAGCGCGAGGAGGTCCGCTTCGATCTCCTCTACGGAGCGTTCGGCGCCCGCACCCGCCGCATTGCGGGCATCGTGACCGGGGTCGCGATCGTGGCCCTGTATGCGGTGTCGCTCCCGGCCACGCTCGACTACGTCCGCTTCATGAAGGTCGAGCGCACGGCCTATCTCAAGATCCGCTTCGACCACCTCTTCTCGATCTACGTGGTCTTCGTCGTCGCCGTCATCGTCCGCTACGTCTGGATCCTGTCCCGCTTGCTTCGGGGCAAGGAGGTCACCGAACCCGATCTGCCGGGCGCCGGCTCCGCGCTGTGACGCTCGCCAGCCCGTTCCCCGCCGCCGTCGCGGCCATCGTCGGCCTCAGCCTGCTCGGGCTGCCCATCGGCCACGCCATGATCGGCGGGTCGGTGCTCTATCTCCTCCTGGCGGGGCTCGACATGGGCACCGCCGCCGAGCAGCTGCTCAACGGGATGTACCGGAGCGAGATGCTGCTGGCCATTCCGCTGTTCATCCTCGCGGCCGAGTTCATGAACACCGGCAGCATCACGGAGCGGCTGCTGCGATTCTGCGACGCCCTCGTCGGCCGCTTCCGCGGCGGGCTCGCTCACGTCAACGTCGTGCAGAGCATCATCTTCGCCGGGATGTCCGGCTCGGCCCTCGCCGACGCCGCCGCCTCCGGCAAGCTCATGCAGAAGATGATGACCCAGGACGGCAAGTACCCGGCCAGCTTCGCGGCGGCCCTGACCGCGGCGTCCTCGGTCATGGGCCCCATCATCCCGCCCTCGATCCCCCTGGTGGTCTACGCGCTGATTGCCGATACGTCCGTCGGCTACCTGTTTCTCGGCGGCGTCGTCCCGGGCCTGCTGGTCGGGGCCGCCCAGATGGCCCTGATCGCCTTCGTCGCCAAGCGCCGGAACTTTCCCGTCGAGCCCCCCACGCCGCTGCGCGACTTGCCCGGCATCACGTGGCGGGCGTTCCCCGCGCTCCTGATGCCCGTGGTGCTCCTCGGCGGCATCTACAGCGGCGTGACCACGCCCACGGAAGCCGCCGCGGTCGCCGCCGCCTACTCGCTGCGTCGTGTCCGCCGCGCTCTATCGCAGCGTCAGCTGGCGCGAATCTCTACGACGCGCTGCTCAACTCCGCGCGGACGAGCGCGTCGATCGGCATCCTGATCGCGGCGGCGGTCGTCTTCAACTACGTCGTGACCGTGGAGAACGTGCCCAAGGCGCTCAGCCGCATGCTGCAGGGCTTCCACTTCTCCCCGCTGGCCTTCCTGGTGGTCGTCAACCTGCTCCTCCTGGTCCTCGGCTGCTTCCTGGAAGGCACGACGATTCTCCTGATCATC
>CAWDPM010000023.1:0-257193 GCA_963804185.1 uncultured Candidatus Rokubacteria bacterium | reverse complement strand
CCTGTCCCATTGCGGGTCGAAAGCGCAGGAGCCCGCGGCTGCCGGTTCGGTGGGAGATGGTCTGGGGCAACGGAGTGAGACAGGTCCGGCAACCTGTGGTACGCGTGCGGGCGTATACTGCCTATCGCGACACGCTCCGGGGACGCGCGGGTGCGACGCGAGGAGTGCGAAATGGCCGACGAAGAGTCCCGCCTGCCACCGGTCGAGATCCCCTGGAAGCTGGCGGCGACGACGCAGCCACTGAGCAGGGACGAGCCCGCGGAGACGGCGCTCTCCCTGTTCTTCCCTTCGAGCCCGACGATGCGACGCTGACGAGTCTCTTCCCCGACGACCGGCTCGTCTTCGTCAAGTTCACGGCCTCGATCGCGCCGGCGGCGTTTCCGCCCGAGCTCTCCCGAGTCGCGGCGAGCTTCCTCGGCGAGGGCATTCCCTGCATGCACCTGCTGCTGGACCTGAAGGTCCGCAACGCGGCGGGGGATTTTGGCACGATCCGGCCGTACTTCCACGCCGCCGCGCCGCTTTCCCGCCGCATGGTGCAGACCGGAGTGGTCGGCGCGGACGCCTACGAGGGCGAGGCCGACGGGGTCGCGATCGGCAAGAGCGGCGCGCAGGTCAACGAGACGCTGCGCAGCCACTCGAGCACGACGTCCTCGAGCGCGTCGGCCGGGCTGACGACGTTCTTGCCGATACCGGTGCTGCCCAGCCTGCTCTCGCTCGGGGGGTCGGTCCGGAGCACGTCCACCGATGTCGCCAGCGACCGCGCGGTGTCGCAGTCCGTCGACACGATGAATCGGCAGGCGTCGGAGGAACGACGCGAGCTGATCAGCCACACCACGCGGGTCGAGAACATCATTTCCCTGCTCTCCGCGAAGTACGTGGGCACGCCGCATCTGAGCTTCTCGGTATCGCCACAGCCGTTGCAGCAGCTGTCGGTCGACCCGTCGGACCCGAACCTGTGGTTCCAGCAACTGCTCGCCCGGCGGTCGAGCGGCATCGAGGGGATCCAGGAATTCACCGCCGTGCTCGTGATCCCGAGGGGCACGGACTTCTGCATCAACGCGCGACTGCGCCGCGTCTGCCTGCTCGACAGCCCGCCGGGGCCGTTCAGCTTCGACGAACGCTTCACGGGCACCCTGCTGCAGTTTGCCCGCATGGTCGACTACCTCAACAACACCTTCCCGCCCGGAGTCCGCCGGGTCTTCAGGAACCGGAAGATCGAGGGCCCACCCCCCGAACCCCTCAAGTTCGCGGTCAGTGCGAAGGACGGCACGGCAATCCTCGGCGCCATCGGCTCGGGCCTCGGCGGCAGGCGCGCCTAGGGCACGAAACCGGTCGTCATGGCCGCGCGCCGAGGCCCGCGGCGGCTCGAGTTGGGGCCGGTCGTCGGGCATACCGACGACACCTCGACGCGGATCTGGATCCAGGTATCCGACGATCCGGCGCGCTACTGGCTGCGCGTCGAGGGCGTCGGGCTGTTCAGGTTCGAAAGCACCGAGTTCGGAGTGGTCGAGTTCGGCACCGCGATCGCGCGGGTCACCGGCCTTCTGCCCGACCTACGCTACCGCTACCGGGTCGTGCGCGCGGGCCGATTCGTGCCCGGAGCGAATGGATCATTCCGGACGTTGCCACCGCCATCGTCGATGACCAACCTGTTGTTCTGCGCCATCTCGTGCAACGGCGCGTCGCAGGACGGCGCGTGGCAGCAGTTCAGCCGGTTCGTCGAGGCGTCGCAGCCGTCGTTCGTCGTCATGATGGGCGACCAGGTTGTACATGGACGAAGACCCGCCGAACGTGTTCAAGCTGCACTTCCACTCCGACAGCGCGACGCGGCGCCGCGCGATGGCCGAGATGTACCGCTTCAACTGGTCGCGCGGCCCGGTCCGGCAGATCCTGGCCAACGTACCGACGTACATGATCTGGGACGACCACGACATCCGCGACGGCTGGGGGTCGCTCGCCTCCGACAGCGCGACGATGGCCGCGCTCCACCGCCGCGGCGCGGCGATCTTCCACGCCTCGACGGCGTTCTTCGAGGACGCGCGCGATGTCTACTGGCACTTCCAGGGCTGCCGCAATCCGCTCCCTGGCGACTACCGCGATCCCCTGATCCCCACGCAGCCCGATCCGGCGTTTCCGAACTACATCGGCGGTCCGATCCCGCATGGCCAGTACGTCGCGATGCCGTTCGTGTTCCGCTGCGGTCGCCTGATGGTGCTCGTGCTCGACAGCCGCGGCGAGCGCGACATCTTCCGGAAGGTTTACCCGGTCCTCGGCGAACGCCAGTGGGCCTTCATCGACGACGTGTTCGCCCACCTGCCGGCGGATGTCGAGGCGCTCGCGGTCGTCACCGCGACGCCGATCGCCTCGCAGGACCCGGACGGCCAGACGCAGCGGTTGATGGGCCAGCGCACCGACGACATCGAGGCGTTCAAGCGGGGCGACGAGGAGGAACTGTTCCGCCCGAAGTCGACCAAGGACATCGCCGACCTCCTGAAGGCGATCGCCAGCGCCAAGGTGGCGCGGCTCACGGGCACGCAGCCCAACCTCGGCAACTTCCAGATCTCCAACCTCGACGAGGCGCGCGACCAGTGGTCGCACCGCTTTTCCCGGCGCGAGCAGCAGGCCTTGCTGCAGAAGGCGTTCGCGGCGCGCTTCGTGAACCGCAATGCCGCGTCGGGGCGCGGACTGGTATTCCTGTCCGGCGACATCCACATCGGCTGCATCTTCGACGTCAGCGCCGCGCGGCCGCCTGGCATGGCCGTCTCGCTCACCTCGTCGGGAATCAGTCAGATCGACAGCGCCCAACCGCTCGTCGGCACGTTCGTCGACGAGGAGTTCTCACTCGCGCCGGGCATCCGCTCGACCTTGCGCGACGTGGTCAACGTCTTCAACTTCGGCGTCGTGCAGGTGCAGCCGACCGGCAGCGGCGCCGAGATCTCGGCCGTGCTGGCGCATGAAGGCAATGCGTCCGCTCTGGGCCTGGACGTGAAGGACCTCATCTAAGGGCGAGTGCCGCCCGCCGCCACCCCACGCGGCCCTCTTCATTCTTGCGCCGCGGTCGTCCGCTCCGACCGCCACCCCCGGCCGGTAGGCGTTTCACCGCCAGCTGCCGGGCTCGGGCCCGGCCTGGAGAGAAGATCGCCTTCTCGTGAGAATCTCCCGCGGGACGGCCTGCTATGATGGTGAGCCTCGAGTGGTGGTGGGACGGCCTTGCCCTGGGATCGATCGATCGAGTACTTGGTTGACCGTTACCCCGCCCTGCGGGCGGTGGGCAACACGCCCTTGGTCCCGGTGCCGCTGTTTCGCGACAGCCTGCCCGGCGTCGAAGTGTTGGCCAAGATGGAGCAGCTCAACCCGGGCGGCTCCCTCAAGGACCGCCCGGTGGTGCGCATGTTGCTGAGCGCCTTGGATCGTGGGCAGCTCCATTCCGGGAAGACCATTCTGGACAGCTCGTCCGGCAACGCCGGCATTGCCTACGCGATGATCGGCCGAATCATCGGCTTCCCGGTGGAGATCGTCATCCCGGACAATGCGAGCGCCGAACGGAAGAAGCGACTGCTGGCGCACGGGGCCCGGCTCGTCTTCACCGACGCGATCCACGGGTACGACGAAGCTCTCCGGGAGGTGCACCGCCGCCACGCCGCGGATCCTGACCGGTATTTCTTCTGCGACCAGTACAGCAACGAGGACAACTGGCGCGCTCACTACGAGACGACCGCCACGGAGATCCTCGACCAGACGGACGGCAGGCTCACTCACGTGGTGGTCGGGGTCGGCACCGGCGGCACCTTGACCGGCCTCGGGCGGCGTCTGAAGGAGCACGACCCGCGAATCCGCGTGGTGTCCGTGATCCCCGAAGTCTTTCCCGGTGTCGAGGGACTGAAACCGCTCGGAAACCCGGGAGACATCGTTCCGGCGATCCTGGACGAGCAGCTTATCGACGAGCGGATCCCGGTGACCAGCCTCGACGCCTACGAGATGTGTGGGCGGCTGGCTCGCGCCGGGTTCTTCGTGGGGCAGTCGTCGGGCGCATATCTGGCGGGGGTCGAGCAGGTCGCTCGCCGGGTGGGTGAGGGCCGTCTGGTGACGCTCTTCAATGATCTGGGCGAGCGCTACTTCTCCACCCGCCTCTGGGAGTAGGCTCGAGGAGCCGCGCCAGTCGCGGTCGCCGAGCGGCCGACCGCCACACCGGAACGCGCCTGTCTGGCGACAGACGGACTGCGCCCCGCTACATCTGATATCGCCGGGAGTGGTGCGGGCGCCGAGCCTCGGCGCCTGGGTGCGCATCGCCCGGCGCACCTGGCCAGGCGCTTCGAGGCACCACGCCCACCGGGCGGGCGCCAGCCGCTAGCGCGGCTGCGGCACGATCCGCAGGTACGGTTTCGGTGCCTTCCAGCCCGTCGGGAACTTCTCCTTGGCCTCGGCATCCGAGACGGCTGGCACGATGATGACATCCTCGCCTTGCTTCCAATTGACCGGGGTTGCCACTTTGTGCCGCGCCGTCAGCTGGCACGAGTCGACCAGGCGTAGCACTTCGTCGAAGTTGCGACCGGTGCTCATGGGGTAGGTCAGCATCGCCTTGATCTTCTTGTCCGGGCCGATGACGAATACCGACCGAACGGTCGCGTTGTCGGTTGCGGTCCGGCCCTGAGCCGTGGTCCCGGCACTCTCCGGCAGCATGTCGTAGGCCTTCGCCACCTTCAGCTCGGGGTCGCCGATCATTGGGTAGGTGACGGCGTGCCCCTGGGTCTCCTCGATGTCCTTGGACCACTTCTGGTGATCGCTGACCGGATCGACGCTGAGGCCGAGGATCTTGCAGTTGCGCTTCTCGAACTCCGGCTTCAGCCCGGCCATGTAGCCGAGCTCCGTCGTGCAGACCGGCGTGAAGTCCTTCGGATGGGAGAACAGGATGGCCCAGCCGCTGCCGATCCACTCGTGGAAGTTGATCGTGCCCTGGGTGGTCTCCGCGGTGAAGTCGGGAGCTTCGCTGTTGATTCGCAGTGCCATGAGTCACCTCCGACTCGTGAGAGCCTAGCCTGGTCGAGGCATCGCCTCGACGCCATCCCCGCCCTGTGCCGACCTCAGCCGAACGGTCACCGAGTGGACCGAAAATGCCTCGCGCAGTCACCATCCGAACAGGCTCTATTTGTATACGACCGACCGGACCAGGAGGTCAAGCCCTCGGCGCGTCAGCCCTCGCGTCCGTCGAGTGGTCCGTCCCGCCGTGCATCACGTCGCGCGCGAAGGGCCGGATCGTCCCCTAGCAGCGTGCGGTGCTCGGGGAAGACGACATCAGTTGGCCGACGAGGTGGCGGAGGTAGTCTTGACGCTTGCGGTTCGCCGCCTCATTCAGCCGACCCGAGGTTCCTGACGAGAGTAGGACCGACAGTTGGCCGACGCTTTGCACGGTTACTCCTCCTTGGAGACTCACCGATGCACCCCGAGCGTTGGTTCGTCGCCTCCTGTAAGGCCCGGCCTTCGTCTGACCGGCTGAATGCCGCATCATCCGGTAGAGGGGGTGAGATGCAGACTCCCCATTTGGCGCGCTACGTTGCATGGGATAGGAACGCTCCTTTCACTCGCCCGCGCGAGCCATTCTTCGTTGTCGTCGCAAACGGTGCTCTACGTCTGCACAGTGGCGCTGGCAAGGGCGTCGGCCCCGGCCTCGTGGCACATCATCAGAAGCGTCGCCACGAAGCTGAAGCCTCCGTTCGGAGGGGCGGATGCGCAGCTCCCCGCACAGCTGGTGGTTCCGGATGTCAAGCGATTGGCGGGAAATGTCAAGACAACCCGCGCGGGTCGGCTCACAAATTCTTCAATGAACGGACCGTCTCTACAACCCGGCTTCTGCCGCACCGCCCATCTCCTATCAGGCTGCCGCTGCTCCGCCAGTCTACCAGCAGGCCCCTGCTGCTCCACCCATCCGTACAAGGTACAGAAAGATGTTCTCAAGAAGGTGGCGAAGGCGACTCAGAAGGGGTTCGAGCGTCAGGGTACCCACACCAACAAGTATGGAGGTTCGATGAAACCCATTGCAGCGGAACCTAAGAGGCAGAAGGAATGAGTGGTGAAGGCGTCATCCTCGGGATGCTGTTCGTCGCGTTTAACTGGGCGGCCATCGTAGCCACGCTGGAGAGGCGATGAGTATGCCCACAAAGATGAAGGTACCGACGCTAGACGAGTTCGAACGAGCCGTAGACCAGATGGTCGAGGAGTCGAAGAAGCTCGGGTACAACCCTGGGTATTTCAACAGGATGCGGAGTCAACTAGGGACGTTGGAGACATTCCGGAAACTGATCGCTAAGCCGGGAGTGAGTGAGGGCTTGACCAGGCTCGCGGAGGTGGATCGTCTCGATCTGTCAGTTGAGGCAATCGCGTTGCGATTCGCTTACTTCTTCTCCGAGGCCGAGCTCTCGGTCTGCAGAGCCCGGCTCCAGAGGTAGACTATTCGGCCGCAATGTATGATCCGGTGGCATTCGTCACGGCTTCATCAAGTTTGACCTGTCGGCGCTGCCTGGCGACGCGAGCATTAGCCGAGGCGTCCTCCGCTTCTGGGTGAACGCAGTAAGCAATCCCGGAGAATTCGACCTCGACGCGGTCGGAGGTCCGTGGAATGATCAGGCCACGGGAACAGACGATCCCGTGCAACGGAGCGCCGTAGATGCCGATGCCCGGGTACGAGCTGCTGTAGCTCGACCACCCCCGACGACCTCCATGCGAGCTAAATTGCCCGGTGTGGAAGCTCCGGGGGCCAGAGTAGGAGGACGAGCTCCGGGCATAGCCTCGGGAACCGGCCTCTCCCACGGAGATGAGACACAGACTCAGCACGAGGCCGATGACGAGCTTCATCATACTCGGGCATCTCTCATTGCCAGTCTCGATCGCCAATGCTGGGGATCTGCCGAATCCTGTCTGGCATCAGGTGAAAGTGATTCAGGAGTGCCGGTTCTTAGGCCGGCACTCCTGCTGATCATGTTCGAGGCTAACTCACGGTGTATGGGCATCTCCAGGTACAAGGGCTCTACTCGAGCGCCTTTACATTGGTCGGCTTCACCCGGACTCGTACCTCACCACCGTCCCGGTGCGTCGTCGTCCCATCCTCTAAACCTATGGATGATACCTTGACGATTGTGCAGACCTTGCTGGAAGGCTCGGCCTTTCCCAGCATAGCCACGAGGACCGCCCCGATAAGCACTGCGAAGGCGAGCACTCCGCCACTGATCATTCGTCACCTCTCTGGGTTAGGGAGTTGTAGGTACCATGACGCTCAGGGTCGGCTTCAAGATCTCCAGCTCCTCGGATGCCGTCCATCCCCCCAGAGTGACACCTGATGCTTGGCCCCTTCGCCGCGCCTCTCGCCGCCGAGGTACATTCGGCGGGGGAGACCAGGTGAAATCTTGAACCCGTCCGAATACTTCGTGGGGAGTAGCTCCGCTGAGTTGGACCGACTGACGCTGCAGACCCAAATCTATGAGGAGCACACTCGCTGGTTGCTTGATCGGATCCCGATCCACCGGGCTGTCGAGCACTCGATGTAGCCTGTGGCCCGGTCGGTGGGGTGTGGGATGCGGTACTTCTTCGTGACCGTTGCACCGCCGGATGAGGAGACGCTGCGTGCCTCGGGTGGCCGCGTGAGGTGAACCCGTGTCGCCTAAGCGGAGAGCTCGCCTTTGAGCACTTCTCCGGCGAAGTTTCCGGTGGGTTCGCCGTTTTCCAGCGTCACCGCGCCGTTGACGATGGTGGCGCGGATGCCCTCCGCCTTCTGCACGAGGCGCCGGGCGCCGCCCGGCAGGTCCATCTCGATCTTCGGCACGTGCGGGCGCACGCGGTCTGCCTCGAAGAGCACGAGGTCTGCGTGGTAGCCGTCCTTGACCAGTCCGCGGCCCTTGAGCTCAAAGGCTTGCGCATTGTCGTGCGTCATCTTGCGCACCGCCTGCTCCAGCGTGAAGGCACCTCGTCGATTCACCCAGTAGTGGAGGAAGTGGGTCTGCAGCGAGGAGCCCATCTCCTGCGCCGCGTGAGCGCCTGAGTCGGAGAACGTCGCCAGCGTGAAGTCGTGTGTGAGCATGCCGAGCACGTCCTCTGGGCTCTCGTTCACTACGGGCTGCACATAGACCTGGTCGGGATTCTCGAGTGAGAGGTCGATCATGGTTTCGACCGGGTGTGTCCCCCGCACGCGGGACAGCTCTTCGACCGTCGGATCGTCCCAGTCAACTCCCTTGAGCACATAGAGGTTGGCGTAGTCGGGCTTGCGCGGATCCGTCGTTGCCGCGCCGCCTCCCTGAAGCTTGTTGTCCTTCGGTTTCATGCGCTGCTCGGCTGCGACGAGCTGCCGGCGTCTCGCGGGGTCTCGCAGGCGCTCCATCTGGTCCTCCAGCGGCAGAGAGCGGACGGCCTGCCATTCGGGCAGCACGTCAAAAGGAAGGTAGGACTTCAGGGAAAAGATGGCGTTGATCGAGCGGGTCGTTCCCTGGCCGAACATGCGGCCGCCGGCGTCGTTTACATCCTTGATGACCTTGGCCTGCGTCTGCCAAGACACCGGGTCGTCCCCTTGCCGCGTGCCGACAAGCCCAAACATGACGGTGCGTTTGTACCTAAGCGCGAGCTCCTTGATGCGCTCGAGGAACGCGACGTTGTCCTTATGAGAAAGGAGCTCCTGCCCGATCTGGAATATGCCCGTGCCGAGCTCCGTCATGGCGGCGAAAATCGCCTCGACTTCGTTCCACGCCGCCAAGGGCTTGCGACCGGCGTGCCTTCGGGGGTGAGATGCGTGTGCGAGCGTGAGGTCGAAACGCCCACGGCGCCCGCGCGCAGCGCCTCCTTTACGAGCCGCGTAATGGCACGGATCTCTTCGTCGGTTGCTGCATCGGTCAGCGCACGACGGCCCATGACGTACATCCGCAGCGCCGAGTGCCCGACGTACATCGCGTAATTGAGAGCCTTCGGCCGCCGCTCGACTGCTGCTAAGTACTCCGGAAACGTTTCCCAAGTCCACTCCACGCCGGCTGCCATGGCGGCCGCGGGGATGTCCTCGACGTAGGAGAGACAGCTCGCGTACCACTCGCGGTCCGCAGGCTTGCATGGCGCCAGCGTGAAGCCGCAGTTACTCATGACCACCGAGGTCACGCCATGGTAGCAGGAGCAAGTACCGAGGGGGTCCCACATGACCTGCGCATCCATGTGGGTGTGGCCGTCGATGAACCCCGGCGCGACGATGAGCCCGTCGGCGTCGATGATGCGCCGAGCCGAGTCGCTGACGCGGCCGATCGACACGATGCGCCCGCCCGAGATCCCCACGTCCGCCGCAAAGCGCTTCGTGCCCGAGCCATCGATGACCATTCCGCCCTTGACCAGAAGATCCAGCATCACGAGCTCCTTTACCGGTCTGGATTTATATATGAAATGGGATGATCGTATCGACCAGCCTCACCGGAAAACGATTCCCGATGTTCAGAAGGCGCTCTGGATTACAGCGCGCACGCTCTCCGAGCGGATCGGTGGTGCTGCGCCGCCCCCAAGGTTTCAGCGGGCGAGGCGGGCGTGTGAGCGAATCCTCATGACATTCCCGGGGTTCTGTACCTCGAGAATCTGACACCGGCCGGCGCGTCGTAAGTCACTGGAATAAAGAAAAGCGCCAGAGGGAGCCTGTAAGCCGGGTCCTGTCCGCCAGCCGGTATCCTTGGCTGGCGTGATGGTCATTCCTCTCGACGGCCGGTCACCCGGCCGCTCCAGCAGCCTGACCCGAGGGCTCCGAGCGGGCCGCCCTTCGTCCCCGTTACCGGGGACTCGCCCTCCTATTCGGCCTTGCACCGGGTGGGGTTTGCCGAGCCGGCCCGGTCACCCGGGCCGCTGGTGCGCTCTTACCGCACCGTTTCACCCTTACCGCGCGCCCGAGGGCGCGTGGCGGTCTGCTTTCTGTGGCACTGTCCGTGGGGTTGCCCCCCCTGGCCGTTAGCCAGCACCCTGCCCGACGGTGCCCGGACTTTCCTCCGGCCCGCGGCCGAGCCGGCGACCATCCGGCTCCCTCTGGCGCCGGTCATTCAAAGAGCGGGACGAGCGTGGCGACTCCTGAAAGTATACTCGACGGCCCGCGGCGGGGCGCGCCGGACGGCGGGGCTACGGCTGGTAGTAGAGGAAGCGGCCGCAGTTCTCGCAGACGAGGATTTGGCTGGACTGGCGGACCTGGTTGAAGCGCTGAGGCGTCAGGCTGACCCGGCAACCGGAGCAGAACCCGTTGCTGCCGACGAGCGCGACGGCAAGTCCGGCCCGCCCCTTGAGGAGCCGTCCGTACTGGGCCAGGAGGTCTCGCGGGACCTCGCGGGCAATGTTCTCGCGCTCGCTCCGGGCCGCCTCGACGTCCACCTCGAGGGCGCGTTGCTCCTCGGCGGCGGCTGCCTCCTGGACCAGCACCTCAGCCTCCATGGGCCGGACGCGCGCCTCCCCCTCGACCACCTCGCGGCCGAGCCGCTCCTGGAGCTCCATGAGCCCGAGGATCTCCTCCTCGATGCGGTCCTTCTCGACCTTTGCCGCCTCGATCTCGGCCAGGACCGCGGAGTACTCCTTGTTCGTCTTCACCTCGTAGAGCTTCGCCTCGAGCTTCTTCCGCTGGGCCGCCTGGTACTCGAGGTCCTTCTCCTTGGTCCGCATGTCCTTCCGGGCGCCCTCCAGCTTGCTCCGGACGGCGTCGACATCCGCCTTCGCCTGCCCGAGGCCGTCGCGGAGGGTCTGGATCCGCCCCGGAATCGCTTCGAGCTTCCGCTCGAGGCCGGCAACCCGGCTGTCGAGCAGCTGAAGCTCCTGGAGGCGCTGGAGATGCGGATCCATCGTTAGGTGGTGGGCCCACCCGGACTCGAACCAGGACCAGACCGGTTATGAGCCGGCGGCTCTGCCAGTTGAGCTATGGGCCCGAACCGGGGTGATGCTAGCAGATTTTGCAGGTGGCCACAAACCTCGGGGGGAGGACAGAGGCGAAGGGCGGGGCGGCCGACCCGGCGGCGCTCTGGCGGGACGACCGGCCTCACGACTCGAGGAAGCTCCGGAGCTTCTTGGAGCGCGAAGGGTGACGGAGCTTCCGGAGCGCCTTGGCCTCGATCTGGCGAATGCGCTCCCGCGTCACGGCGAAGTCCTGGCCCACCTCCTCGAGCGTGTGCTCGCAGCCGTCGGTGAGACCGAAACGGAGCCGGAGAACCTTCTCCTCGCGCGGGGTGAGGGTCGCCAGCACCTTGTTCGTCTGCTCGCGAAGGGAGAGCCCGATGATCGACTCCACCGGGGAGACCACCTGCTTGTCCTCGATGAAGTCCCCGAGGTGACTGTCCTCCTCCTCCCCGATCGGGGTCTCGAGGCTGATCGGCTCCTGGGCGATCTTGAGGACCTTGCGCACCTTCTCGACGGGGACGTCCATCTTGGTCGCGATCTCCTCGGGCGTGGGCTCGCGCCCGAGCTCCTGGACCAGCTGCCGGGACGTCCGGATGAGCTTGTTGATGGTCTCGATCATGTGCACCGGGATGCGGATCGTGCGGGCCTGGTCGGCGATGGCGCGCGTGATCGCCTGGCGGATCCACCAGGTGGCGTAGGTCGAGAACTTGTAGCCGCGCCGGTACTCGAACTTGTCGACCGCCTTCATGAGGCCGATGTTCCCCTCCTGGATGAGGTCGAGGAACTGGAGCCCGCGGTTGGTGTACTTCTTGGCGATGGAGATGACCAGCCGGAGGTTGGCCTCCACCATTTCCTTCTTCGCCTGGGCGGCCTTTTCCTCGCCCTGGCGGATGACGTGGACGATCCGCTTGAGCTCGTCGACCCTGGCCTCGGCCTCCTGCTCGACGCGCTTGGTCTTCCGCTCGGCGTACCGCTTCCACCGCTCGCGCGGCGGGAGCCGCCGGTCGGCGGGTGTGTTGAGGAGGTCGGAGTCCTCGGCGTCGTCGAGCGAGCGGAAGAAGTGCTCGAACTCGGCGGCGCGCCCCTTGTCGGGGTCGCTCCAGAGCTGGATCTCGTGCTCGGCCTGCTTCACCTTGGCGACCATCTGCTTGAGCCGGTTGGACAGGCGGTCGATCACGGCGGGATTGAGCGACATCTCGCGGAGCGCGGTGAACAGCTTCTCCTGCTTGAGCCGGAGCGCGAGGTCGGCCTTCTGCCGCTTGGGCTGGCGCGGCCGGTGCTTGCGCTGCTCCCGCTGGAGGGTCTGCACCTCGCGGAGGAGCCGCTCCACCGTCGTGAGGCCGGCCAGGACGCTGCGGACGAGCTCGCTCTCCTTCTCCTCGGCGTAGTCCTCGTCGGAGATGTCGGCGATGTCGCGGACCGAGATGCGCGCCTTGCGGAGCCCGTCCTTCAGCGCCTGGAACTCACGCTTGGCGAGGTTCGTGGACATGACGGCCCGGGTGACCCCTTCCTTGCCTTCTTCGATCCGCTTGGCGAGCGAGATCTCGCCCTCTCGCGTGAGCAGCGAGACGCGGCCCATCTCGCGGAGGTACATGCGCACCGGGTCCTCGGTGCGGCCGATGGGGCCTGGCGAGAGGTCGATCGCTTCGCCGGGCTCGGCCTGAACGGTCTCCTCGCGCTCGTCGAGGGAGTCCTCGATCTCGTTCAGGGGACGGGGCGCCTTGGCGGTGTCGACGACGTCGATGTCCATGGCCCCGAACATCAGCATGATGTCGTCGAGCTGGTACGACGAGATCAGGTCCCCGGGCAAGGCGTCGTTGAGCTCCTCGTAGGTGACGTAGCCCTTCTGCTTGCCCGTGGAGATCAGCTTGTCCAGCTCTTCCATCTTCGGGTCATCGCTCATAGAACGTGCCTCCGTCGTGGGGTTCAAGCGAGCCAGCGCGTCACAGGCTGCCCCCGGCGTCGGCCCGGATGCGAGGGGTTTCCTGTCCGATGGCGGCGTGAAGCGAGGCGAAGTCGGCCGCGGTCCCGGTGGCCTCGGACTCTGCGACCGTCCGCGAGATCTCGCGGACCCGGCGCTGCGCCTGCCGTCGCTCGAGGCGGCGCCGTCTCGCGCTCACCTCGGCGGCGACGTCGGGCCACTCGCGCTCCTCGACGAGCCATCGGGCGAGCAGCGTGCGCGCGGCGTCATCCGGCAGGTGCGGCAGGAGGGCCTCCGGCGCGAGCGCCGCCTGATCCCTCAGCGCGGCCAGGATGGCCCGGGCGGCCGGGTGCGCGATGCTGGCGGGCTCGATGAGGGGCAGGAGCGCCTCGCGGGCTTCGGGGACCTGGAGCACCAGCTGGCAGAGGTCACGCTCGGCCCACGTCACGTCCGGCGGGGCCACGACGGCCGCCGCCCCCGCTGCCCCTGGGCGCGCCGCTTCGGCGAGGCGCTGGGCCTGGAGCCAGAGGTCGCTGGGATCGATGCCGAGCCGCCGGGCGGCCTCGCGTCCGAGCTCGATCGCCTCGTCGGCATCCTGCACCTTCGAGAGCATCAGGGCGATTCGCGCGACGCCCGCGACACGGCCGCGCTGGCTCGTCGTGTCCTCCTCGGCGAACACGCGGTCCAGCGCGAAGAGGAGCAGAGGCCGCGCCGTGCGGCAGGCCGCCTCGAGGGCCTCGCGGCCCTCGGCGCGCAGGAACGTGTCGGGGTCATGGCCGGCCGGGAGCGTTGCGACGCGGAGCCGGAGGCCCCGTCGCGCGAGCGTGTCCGGACGCCGGGACAGCGCCCACCACTGGGGGTCGGTCGAGCGATCGAGCAGATCCTCGGCCCGGCGCGCCGCTTCCTGCCCGGCCCGGTCGGCGTCGAAGAAGAGGATCGCCTCGTCGGCGTACCGGCGGAGCAGCCCGAACTGGGCCGGCGTGAGCGCGGTCCCGAGGACAGCCACGGTCTCCGTCACCCCGTGCTGGTGCGCCATCAGGCAGTCGACGTAGCCCTCGACCAGGAGCGCCCGACGCGACCCCGTCATCGCCTCCCGGGCGAGATGGAGGCCGTAGAGCGTCTGGCCCTTCTGGTAGAGCGGCGTCTCGGGGGAGTTGAGATACTTGGGCTCCTCCCCGGCGAGTGCGCGGCCTCCGAACGCGATGACGCGGCCCTGGGTGTCGGCGATCGGGAAGATGAGCCGCCCGCGGAAGCGGTCGTAGTGACCGGAGGCATTCTGCCGGGGAAGGACGAGGCCCGCGCCGAGGAGCGCGTCGACCGGGTGGCCGTCCTTGCGCGCGGCGTCGAGGAGATGGTCCCAGCCCTCAGGCGCGAAGCCGAGCCGGAAGGCCCGCGCGGTCTCGCGCCCGATCCCCCGCCCGTCGAGGTACGCGCGGGCGCGCACAGCGTCCGTGCCCTCCCAGAGCCAGGATTCGAACCGGCGCGCGGTCCACTCCATGAGGGCGAGGAGACCGTCGCGGGCGCCGGCCTCTCGCCGCCCCTCGGGGCCCGGCAAGGGGACACCCGCCCGCTCGGCCAGGAGGCGCACCGCCTCGGGGAACTCGAGCCGGTCGTGACGGCGGAGGAACTCGAAGGCGTCGCCTCCCGCGTGGCAGCCGAAGCAGTGGAAGAGGTGCAGCTTCGGGTGGACCGTGAAGGAGGGCGTCTTTTCCTGGTGGAACGGGCAGAGGCCCTTCCAGCGCTCGCCGGCGCGCTTGAGCGGGACCACCGCGCCCACGAGATCCACGAGATCGACGCGCGTGCGGATCTCGTCGAGGATCTCGGGGGGCACTCTCATCGGCTGGCCCTCCGGGTCGGGACTGGACGCGTGCCGCGGCGACGGGCGAGCCCGGCGGTGGCCCCCGGCTCATCGAGCGCGACCACGGTCACCCCCGCGCCGCCCGCGGCGGACTCGGCGAGCCGGAAGCTGCCGACGAGCGGATGCCCGCGAAGGCAGTCTTCCACGGCGCGCCGGAGGGCGCCTGTCCCCTTGCCGTGGACCAACCGGACCTCGCGATGGCCCGCGAGGGCCGCGTCGTCGAGGAACTTCTCGACGGTGGCCCGCGCCTCGTCGGTTGTGAGACCGAGGAGGTGGATCTCGCGCGGCACGTCCTCCCGGACCGGGAGCGACACGGAGGGGGCAGGCGGCCGTGGGGCACCGCTGCTGGCCGGCTCGATCTCGCTCCGGGCGACCCTCACGGTCAGCCGACCGGCCTGCACGGTGACCAGGCCGTCGCCCTCGCCGACCACCCGTCCGCGGAGCCCCAGGCCCCGGAGCTGAACCTCCCCGCGCGGCGCCGCCTCGTCACTCGTCGTCGGCATCGGCTGGAGCTGGGCCTCCGCGGCGCGCAGCCGCCGGTAGGCTTCCTGGGCCGCGCGTCGGCTCCGGGCCTCGTCGCCCTTCAAGCGCTCGAGCTCCTGACCGACCTGGCGACGTGCGTCGGCGAGGAGCGCCGATGCCTCCGCTTCCGCGGCGCGCCGGATGCCGAGCGCCTCAGCTCGGGCCCGCTCGGCGGCGCGCTGGGCACCGGCGAGCGCCTCAGCGGCTGCCGTCTCGCGGCGGACAGCCAGCGCCGCCTGGGCCTCGGCCTCCCGCATCCGCGTCTCGAGCGCGCTCAGGAGGGACTCGAGCCGGCGGCCCTGCTCGCCGAGGTGCACGCGGGCCCGGGCGATGACCGCGGTCGGCAGCCCGAGCCGCTCGCCGATCGTGAGGGCGTGGCTCGGCCCCGGATGCCCGTACTCGAGGCGGAAGGTCGGCTCGAGCCGCTCGGCGTCGAAGGCCACCGTCGCGTTCTGGAGTCGAGGCTCCACCTGGGCGAACACCTTGAGCGGCTCGAGGTGGGTCGTGACCACGACGCGCGCCCCGCGGTCGAGGAGGGCCTCGAGGAGCGAGGCCCCCAGCGCGGCGCCCTCGGCGGGGTCGGTTCCGGCGCCCAGCTCGTCGAGGAGGACGAGCGATCCCGGCCCGGCCACCGTGAGGATCTCCCGCACCTGGCGGACGAACGAGGAGAAGGTCGAGAGGTCCTGGGCGAGGCTCTGCTCGTCCCCGATCACCGCCAGCACCCGATCCGAAAGCGGGATCCGGCTGCCGGGCGCTGCGGGCACGTGGCACCCCGCCTGGGCCATGAGGACCAGAAGGCCGCAGGTCTCGAGCGCGACCGTCTTGCCGCCCGCGTTCGGGCCGCTCAGGACCAGCCCCGGCCGGTCTCGGGGCACCCGGAGGTCCACGGGGACGACGTCGCCGACCCCGGGCGCGGACGCCCACCGTTGGGCCACCAGCAGTGGATGGCGGGCCTCGCGGAGGTCGAGATCCCCGTCCACCGTGACCTCGGGCGCGCTGGCGCCGAGACGCTCGGCAAGGGCGGCGCGAGCGAAGACGAGGTCGAGCGCTCCGAGGCCCTCGACGAGGTCGCCGAGACTCGGCAGCACGGCCCGCACGGCGTCGGTCAGCTCGGCGAGCACGCGCTGCTCCTCGTCCCGCTCCGCGAGGCAGAGCCGCGTGAGCTCGTTGTTGAGGGAGATCGTGTCCTCGGGCTCGACGAACACGGTCGCGCCGCTCTGCGAGCGATCGTGGATGATGCCGCGGACGGCTCGACGGGCGTCGTCCCGGACGGGGATGACGTAGCGGCCGTTGCGCACCGTGACGTACCGCTCCTGGAGCGCGGGGGCGACGCCGGGGTGATCGAGGAGCCGTTCGACGCGAGCCTGGAGGTCGGCGCGCAGCGCCGTGATCTGTCGGCGGAGCGCGCGAAGGCGCGGGCTGGCGCGGTCGCTCACCCGCCCATCAGGTTCGAGCGCGTCGTGCAGGAGCCGTGCGAGGTCGGGACAGACCGGGAGGGCGGCCCAGGTCGCGGCGAGGGTCGGCGCGACGGCCCCGATACGCTGGCCATAGGCCGCGAGCCGGGCGGCCGCTGCCAGCGCGTGTCCCAGGACTACCAGGGCCGGGCCGTCCAGGACGGCTGCGGTCGGGGCGGCTTCCGCCAGGATTGGTCGGGTATCGCCCGTCCCATCCCAGGGTGGCGGGCCTTCAACGGTGAGCGCCCGTCGCGCCTCCGTCGTCGCTTCGAGCGCCTGCCGCACGGTGGTCAGCTCGTGGTGCGGCCTGAGGGCGCGCGCGCGGTCCTGCCCTGACGGCGTCGCCGCGAATCGGGCGAGCAGGTTACGGAAGGGGTGCCAGCCCAGGAGGTCGTCGCGGATGTGCTCCACCTCGACCGTTGAACTCCCGGGCCGCTAGTCCGTGTAGCGCTCCCGTCTCTTGGCTTTCTTGCGAGCGACCAGCGCTTTCCGCTTCCGTCGGACGCTCGGCTTCTCGTAGTGTTGGCGCTTTTTCAGTTCGGAGAGGAGCCCCGCCTTCTCGCACTGTTTCTTGAAGCGCTTGAGCGCGCTTTCGAAGGACTCGTCGGGCTCCACGATGACCGTTGTCACGCGCGTCCCTCTCCGCCCGGTCGACTGGGTAAACGCATAGTTTATAGCACGGGCCCCCTGCGGTGTCCACGCGGGGACCCCCCTGGCCTCCCTGGCGGCCCACGCGAACCTGGCGAGGGCCAACCTCCCCGCGCCACCTCGTCACGAGGTGGCCCCGGCCAGGGCCGCGTCCGCCGCGCGCTCGATCACCCCCGGAAGGGCGTCCCGCTCCTCCGCCGAGAACGACGTGAGCAGCCAGTCCACGACGTGGTCCCGGGTCGCGGGTCGGCCCACTCCGATCTTGACCCGCCGGACCTCCTGGATCCCGAGCGTCGTCAGGACCGATTCCATGCCGCGATGCCCTCCGTGACGACCGCGCTGACGGGTCCGGATGGTGCCGAACGGGAGATCCAGGTCGTCGTAGACCACGACGAGTCGGTCCGGGGTGGCGTCGAGCAGCCGGAGGAGGCGCGCTACCGATGGCCCGCTGACGTTCATGAAGCTGACCAGCTTGGCCAGGTGGAGCGGCGCGTCCTGCCAGACCGTTTCGGCCACGTGCGCGGGTCCGCAGAGACGAAAGCGCGCCCGGAACCGCTCGGCTAGCGCCTCGACCACCCGGTGACCGAGGTTGTGCCGGGTCTCCCGGTACTCCGAGCCCGGATTGCCCAGGCCCACGATCACCCGGGGCAGCGCGGCCACGTCCGCAGCCGTCGGCGGACCTGCCGTGGCCGGAGGACCGGGCTGGCCGCCCTACTTCTTGGCCTTCCCCTCCTCTTTGGCCTTGGCCTCCTCTTCCTCCTTGGGCTTGCGCTCGGTGACGACCTCGGGCTCCGCCACGGGCGCAGCCACCGCCGCCACGACCTCCTCGGCCATCGGCGGCGTGACGGTGGCGACCGGCTGCGTGCTCGGGGTCGTCACGCGGACGCCCTCCGGGAGCTGGAGGTCGGCGACGGTCACCACGTCGTGGATGCGGAGGGACGAGACATCGATGTCGATCCGATCCGGGATGAGCGACGGCAGGCACGAGACCTCGACAGTCCTGAGGAGCAGCGCCAGGACGCCGTTCTGGTCTCTCACGCCCGCCGCCTCGCCGACCACGTGGATCGGGACCTCCACCGAGATCTGCTCGTCCATCCGCACTGCCTGGAAGTCGACGTGGATCAGGGTGTCACGGACCGGGTCGTACTGGAGCTCGCGCACGACCGCGGTATGGGCCTCCGTGCTCCCCGGCAGTTTCAGATTCACGAGGACGCCTCCGGCGCCATGGCCGTGGATCGTCCGCTGCACCTCCGTGGGGGACACGCTGAGCGCGAGGGGAGCGTGGCCGCCTCCATAGAGGACGGCGGGAACGCGGCCGCGCCGCCGGAGGCGTCCGGCCTCACCCTTGCCGCGGCTCTCGCGAGGCTCGACCGACAGCTCACGAACGTTCATGGCGATCTCTCCTTGGCGCGTCCGGCGCCTACACGAACAGGGTGGATACCGATTCCTCGTCGTGGATGCGCCGGATCGCCTCCGCCAGGAGGGGCGCGACCGAGAGAACCGTGATCTTGGGGATTTGCTTGTCCTTGCCGAGCGGGATCGAATTGGTGACGACCAGCTCCTCGAGCGGCGCGCCTTCGATGCGCGCCATCGCCGGCCCGGAGAGCACGGGGTGCACGCCGCAGGCGAGGATGCGCCGGGCGCCTTCCCGCTTGAGCGCGTCCGCAGCCTGGACCATCGTGCCGGCCGTGTCGATCATGTCGTCGATGATGACCGCGTCCTTGCCCTTCACGTCGCCGATCAGGTACATGAAGACGGCGACGTTCGGGCTGTCACGCCGCTTGTCGATGATCGCCAGCCCGGCGCGGAGCCGCTTGGCGATCGCCCGGGCCCGCTCGACCCCGCCCGCGTCGGGCGAGACGACCACCGGGTCGGCGAGCCCGCGCTTCTCCAGGTAGTCGATCACGACCGGCGCGGCGAAGAGGTGGTCGACCGGGATGTCGAAGAAGCCCTGGATCTGCCCGGCGTGGAGGTCGAGCGCCAGGACGCGATGAGCCCCCGCGGCCGTGATCAGGTCGGCCACGAGCTTGGCCGAGATGGGCACGCGCGGCTGTACCTTCCGGTCCTGTCGCGCGTAGCCGTAGTAGGGCAGCACGGCCGTGATCCGCTCGGCCGAGGCCCGCTTGACCGCGTCGAGCATCACCAGGAGCTCCATGAGGGAGTCGTTCACCGGAGGGCACGTGGGCTGGACGATGAAGACATCGGCCCCCCGGACGTTCTCGTCGAGCTGGACGAAGATCTCACCGTCCGAGAACCGGGTGACCTCCGCCTGTCCGAGCGTGATCCCGAGACAGGCCGCGATCTCCTCCGCGAGCACCCGGTGCGCGTTCCCGGTGAACAGCTTCAGCTCGTATGGCATGGCTAAAGGCACTCCCTCACGGGCCCCGCCTCACCGGGCCCGCGCCTCGGCCGGATGGTTGGCGGCGGAAGGATTCGACCCTCCGCATGCGGGATCCAGGGTCCCGCCATCCAACCTACCAAGTCAACTGCTCGGCTCTCAGCGCTTCGCTGGGGGCTACGGGATGCTTTCCGCGGTCCGCTGATCAAGCGTCCGGCCTCACCCACGGTTCTGCCGCGCGTGGAGGGGACCTCGTCGGTCATGGACCCTTCACCCACCCGAGCTCGACCTTCGCCCGGATCTTCTGCCGGGCCTCCGGGAAGCGCCGCCAGGGGGCCTGGCCGCTGGCCAGCCGCACGAGGCCTCCCAGGCCACCCAGCCGCCTCAGGGCCTGCTCTTGGGCACCGGGGTAAACAGTATACGCGATCCCGGCGGTTCTTCCGCATGCCCGACGGGCATGACCGTCAGGACTATCGCCCACGCGAGTCCGGAGGCGCACGGGGCGGCGCGGCTCGGGCGTCCGCCGCGGCGGGCTCTCCCGGGAGGACAGTCCCTGCCGGTGCCTGGTCGTCCTCCGTCGGGAGGCGCGCTCCTCAGCCGGCCCCGTGGCGGCGGCTCACCGCGATCGACCATCGCGCTTCGCCCCATCCGTGCTCCGCGAAGACGCCCGAGCTCCGCTGGCATCTCAGAGAGCGTTCGGGCGGGACGCTTAGAGCGGTCCGGCGACCTTGTGCGCGGCGGCGAGAAATCGGTCGAGATCGGCCGGCCGGCGGTAAGGCAGACGCTGCCGGAGATCGGCCATGGTGGTTCCGGGGCTCAGCTCCAGGGCCTGCCGCCATGCCGCCTGCGCTTCGGCGTCGCGCCCCATCTCGGCAAAGATGGCGGCAAGGTAGGCATGGGCGGGAAGGAAGTTGGGGTTCTGCTGCACGAGCTTCTGGAAGGCGTCGACGGCGTCATCAGTCCGCCTCGTCATGTAGGAGGCATGCCCGAGGGTCCACAGATAGAAGAATGGATAGTGCGGGTTCAGGCGCATGGCCTGGCGGATGAACCTGAGGCTGTCCTCGCCCCGGCCCGCCCATGCCAGCACCTCGGCGAGCGTCTCGTACCTGTCTGCGTCGTTGGGGGCAAGCGCGACACCGCGCTCTGCCTGGGCGATGGCCCGGTCGTGCTCCTTCTTCCACAGATAGATCTGGGCCAGCAGGCTGTGGCCCTGGGCCAGGGTGTCATCCAGCGCGATGGCTCGCTCCGCCAGCTCCTGCGCCCGCTCCAAGCTCTCGGGGCCGGTACTCCAGAGGAACTGCCAGCTCTGCAGGTGCGCCCAGCTCAAGCCCACGTAAGCCCGCGCATACCCCGGATCCAGGTCGAGCGCCTTCACGAAGAGCCGACGCGCCTCCGCATTGCTCTCACGAGTCGTGCGCCGGCGTTCCTCCTGCCCCCGGAGGACGAGGTCGTAAGCCTCGGGGCTGCCGGCGGGCACCCCGGCCATCCGTATCCGCTCGGCCTCGGTGAGCTTCACGGCGAGCGTGCCGACGATGCGCTGCGTGACCTCGTCCTGCAGGGCGAAGATTTCGCGATCCTCCCGATCGTAGCGTTCGGCCCAGATGTGGTATCCGGTGCTGGCATCGACGAGCTGCGCCGTTATCCGGACGCGACTGCCCGCCCGCTGGACGCTGCCCTCGAGGACGTACCGCACCCCGAGGTCGCGACCCACGTCGCCGATCTTCACCGCCTTGCCCTTGTACGTGAAGGCGGAGTTGCGGGCGATCACGAACAGGCCCGAGACCTTGGAGAGGCCTGTGATGAGGTCTTCGGTCACGCCGTCGCTGAAGTACTCCTGCGTTGGGTCCCGGCTCAGGTTCGCGAAGGGCAGCACGGCGACCGACGGCCTGTCGGGCAAGGCCAGCATGGGCGGCCCAGGCGTCCTGAGCCAGCGCCAGCCGGCCCACCCACCGACGCCGAGAAGCCCGAGAAGGGCGGTGGCTCCGACGACCGTGACCAGGCGGCGCCGGCCGACGCGTCGCGCGCCCGGCGACGGCGCCGAGGTGTCGGCGGACTCGAGCCGGAGCCGGTACACGCGCACCGGTCGAGCGATGTTCTTCACCACGTGCTCGCCCAGAAAGTCGTAGGCGAAGGGAAGCTTTCCCTCCACCTGGTCGTAGGCCGTCCCTGAGAGGCAGATGCCGCCGCCCTCGGCCAGGCCCTCCAGGCGGGCGGCGATGTTGACGCCATCACCGTAGAGCCGCGCGCCCTCCAGGATCACGTCGCCGAGATTGATCCCGATGCGGAAGTGCATCCGGCGAGACGCTGGCAGGCCTGCGTTCCGCAAACGCAGCTCGCGCTGGATCTCGGTGGCGCACTGGACGGCGTCCACCACGCTCGAGAACTCCGCCAGGACGTTGTCGCCGGGGGCGTCCACCACCCGCCCGTCGTGCCGGAGCACGGTCGAGGTGATCGCCTCGCGGTACTCGGTGATCGTGCGTACGGTGGCCGCTTCGTCGTCGCCCATGAGACGGCTGTAGCCTTCCACATCGGCGCTCAGGATCGCGGCCAGCTTGCGGGCCATGGGACGTTCCTCGTTAGCCCCGTCGCGGTAGCGCGCCTCCGCTCCGAACGACCGGTGCTCCCACACGCCGCGCCACGAGTTGCACGCCGGATCCGGTCGCCTCCACCTGTCCGAGTCTCGTCATAAAGGTGGCAAGCAACGCCATAAAGGTGGGAAGCAACGGGAATACCGCGGCGCCCGCGCCACATCCCCTGGTTCAGAACGCAACAGCCTCATCTCAATCCGAAACGGTCCTGAGTCGTGGTCCGGGACGTCAACTAATTGTACGCGTGGCGGACGGAATGGGGAGGCGGAAGCGAAGGCTGTTGGGGCGCTGCCACTGCAGCCTGATGCCCGACCAGGCGGGGAAACCCCAGTCGGAGCCCGATGGCAGCCCCCTTGCACGGCCAGGCCCATGGCTTTCGGCGACGGTGTCACTCATCGAGAAGAGGCCACGTCCAGCACGTGGGAGCCGGTCTCGACGCATCGGACTTGGACATCCGCGTCACCTTGGAGCTGCGTAGTCAATGACAAGAGTACTGCCGTGCCTGCTCGTGATGGTGATCCTGATGGCCGCATGCAACGACCTTGTTGAGGCGCAGGCGATTGCTTCCGCCCGCAGCCCGGCGCTGCGAGTCGAATGGACCGCTCTGGGGACCGGGGAGCGCTAGGTGGCAACTCGCTTCGGACGCGCGTGGTCCAGGCGCCCGCCGGGTGGCCCGTCGATGACGACCGTCCTTGGCGAGGACTGGCGTGCTGGAGCCCCCAGCATGCGGACGACGACGCGAGCGCTGCTCACGGTCCGGGCAAGACGGCCCAGGCGATTTCGGTCGATCCAGATCGTCACCACGCCGGGCTCCGGGAACGGTGTCGCCCTGACGATGGCCGGTCTCCTGCGCGAGGAGTTGCGCGCCCGGGGCCGCGAGGTCCGGCTCGACGTCTTCCCTCGCCTCCAGGGTCTGCTCCGCTGGGCGGCGACGGACGCGAGCCGTTTCTCCCTTCTGATCTCGGTGGGGGGCGACGGAACCCAGAGCGCCGTCGCCATGGCGGCTGCGCGAAGGTCCGTACCGTTCCTGCCCGTGCCCGCCGGCTTTGGCAATCTGTTCGCGCGCGCGTTCAGGCAACCGAGCCGCGTGGAGGAAGTGCTCGACCTGCTCGAGCATGGTGAGCTCGTCCACGCGGACGTCGGTCTTCAGAACGGCGAGCCCTTCCTCTGCCATGCGAGCTTCGGACTCCTGTCGGAGGTCCAGGCGCGGGTGGAATCGGCCCCGTACCCTCGGGTCCGGTGGCGGCGCTGGGTCGAGTACTACCGGGCCGCGGTGCGCCATCTTCGAGAGACGCCCCTGGCGGCCCTGCAGGTAGCCGTGGACGGCCGGGTCGTGACCCGGGACGCCGCCGTGGTCACCGTCGCCAACGTGAAGACGTATGGCGACTGGCTACAGCTCACGCCCGCGGCGTCGCCGACCGACGGGCTCTTCGACGTGTTCGTGATGCACGGCGCGACGAAGCGAGAGATCCTGGCAGGTCTCCTCAGGCGGCATCTCCGCATTCCGGGATCCGAGTCTGGGACGGACGTCTACCGAGGCCGGCGGGCATCCGTGGTCGCCCCCGGCGCGCCACGGAACGATCTGGAGTTGATGCCGGGCGTGCTCCCGGTTCTGGTCTCGCCCGAAGTCCGGAGACCTCTTGGCCGAGTGGTCGTCCCCGAGGACAGCCCCGCTCCGGTCGGGCAGCGCCGGCCGGCGTGAGAACCCTGAGTCCGGGTCTGGCGACCACGATCCAGACGGTCTGACGAGTCTCCAGCGCCACCTTTCTGGACGTGCCTGTCCGTGAGCGCGTCGTCCCACTAGAACGTTCCGTCATCTCGCCGACTAGCAGCGAGCGGTTCTCCAACGAGCCGCTCTCGACGGGGTGCTGTCCTGGTTCCAGGCCGGGACGTCTCGTTCCATCGCGGAACAGCGGCCCGCGGTCGCATCCAGGAATCCCCTGAACCTGGGTACCCGAGGCGATCGGGGCCGGTCGTGCGCTGAAGTGTTGCGAAGGCCAGCGACGGCGGAGTGAACCCCTAACGCGTCCAGTCGCTCGGAGGAGTCGCTCCCTCAGGGGACTTGGTAGAGGAGGACTGGGGTGCGGGCCTTTCTGGAGACGGCCGCCGCTACACGACGGAGACCGCGCCAGGCAAAGCGATGTGGGCGGGCGATCGTCAGGGATATGAGTTCCGCGCCCCACGCCTCAGCCTCGGCGACGATCTCGTGCACCGGGTCGCCGAACCGGACGACGTATTCGACGGCACTGTCGTGAAGGGTCGCCGCGACTCCCGCGAGATACGCCGACCAGTGCGCGTTCAGTCTTCCCATTTCCTGGTCTGCGTACATGACGACGCGACCCGACTCGCTGACGAGATTGTGCGGGACCGGGGCCACATGCAGGAGACGCAGGGTGGCGCCGACTTCACGCGCGGCCGGGGCGACCACGGAAAGCACGGCCTCCTCGCCTGCGGTGCCCTTGAGGGGAACCAGGATTCGTTTTGGTGTCATCACCTTCTCCTTTGTACACGCGTTGAGACGGAGCATGCGCGTGGAGGGATTCCGGTGACGCATCGGTGGGCGTCTATTCCGAGGGTCACGAGCCACGACGACTCAATACGGGACAGCCTCGTTACATGATCGTAATGATCAAGATGGCGTTGGCTCAATCGGTCTGGTTTATGGAAGCTTGTCATCCATGTCACTTCTCAGACCCGAAGTCACGCCACGGAACGAGCTTGGTCGAGGGCGATGACCCGAGCGGTAGCGGTCGCGATGGCGATGATCGCTCCCTGGGAATCGAGCAGCGAGGCCTCGAGGAACGCCAGGTCGCCATCTCGGTGCACGACACGGCCCTTGCCCACGACCCGCCCAGGCCGAACCGGCCGCAGGAAGTGGACGTTCAGGTCCAGGGTGAATTGAAACTGGTCAGGCGCGAGGGTTGCGAGCAGGGCTGGTCCAACCGTGTCGTAGAGCATCGCGGCCACGAAGGCTCCGAGGACGTTGCCGGTCGGGTTCGTGAAATCCTCGGTGGGCGCAAACGCCAGCTCGATCGTACCCTTCCCGACATCCGCGTCGAGGAACTCCAAACCCAGCGTGGCCGCAGCGCGGGGCATCGGCGCTCGTCCCTCGACCGCATCCCAGAACGGCCCTGATCGCTTGTTCATCACATTTTCTCCTTGATCCGAGGCGACGCTCGGCGCGTCGCTCGACCGCGGGGGCGGAATCGCGACCCCCACCATATACGTGCTTCTCATACGTGTTCCTCTTCCAGAAGCCCTGGGAGATCCCGACGTGCGGCGCCCGGCAGCACAGGCGATACGGAGACCCAGGTTCGACGGCGCGCCAAGAACCGAGAGCCGCTCCGGCCTCACGGCACGAGGCCCCACCGCACCCGGATTGGGGATGGTGGCGGGCCGCTGCCGAGTTCGGCATCGGGCAGGGGCCGGAACCCGAGGTTCTGCAGGAGGCGGCGCGCCCGGACGTTGGTGACGTCGGTCTCCGCCCAGATGTAGCGCACGGCTGACTGACGGCGCATCCTGGCCAGGAGCGCACCAACGGCTTCCGTGGCGTAGCCACGGCCCCAGTAGGACGGCGCGAACGCGCAGCCCACTGCGATGCCACCGTCGGGTGCCGGTGGGCCCTTGAAGTCGACCAGGCCGATGCTCACGTCGTCCGAGACCAGGATCACCTGCCAGAAGGTCCACCACAGCCAGGCGTCCGGGTCCCGCCGCATTTTCCGGCGGTGTCGACGCGCCGCCTCGAGCGTGTCGTGGTCGGTCACCCACGTCAGAGAGAGTGTCAATCCCAGCCGCCGTTGGAGCGCGGGCCAGTCCTTCACGAACAGGCGCATGCCATCGGCATCCAGCGGAACGAGGCGCAACCGGTCCGTGCGGAGCTCGTGATGGGAGAGGTCCAGCGATGCCTCCGTTGCGGCCTGATGATGCCACACGTTCGGCCATCGAAGCTTGGGCGGGGGCGGCGGGCGCATGGCCCGCGCGCCACCGTCGGGCATCGCCGACCTCGGCTAGTCCAGTCCGCCCACCTCCGGGGAGCGCGACAGCAGTCGCGGCTTCTGGGTGACGGGGGGCCCAAAGCCGAAGGCTGTCGCCCTTGCGCCCACGAACGGCGGCTCCTTGGCTGGCCGATGGGGGGAGTCCAGGACCATGTCGATCTGGAGCTACCCCGAGCGACTACTGGGCAACAGCAACCTTGCCGTGCTCGGGAGGATGCCCATGAAGTACGTATGCCTCGGATACCTTGACGAGAAGAGCTGGGACATCCTGTCCGAAGGCGAGCGCAACGCGCTGATGGACGCGTGCTTCGCCTACGACGACCAACTTCGCGCGGGCGGTCACTTCGTCGGGGCGGAGGCGCTCCAGAGCGTCCGGAACGCCACCACGTTGCGATACCGGAACGGCAAGGTGTCCGTCACCGACGGCCCCTACGCCGAGACGAAGGAGCAGCTGGGGGGGATCCTGATACTGGAGGCCACGGACCTGAACCAGGCCGTCCAGCTGATGTCGAAGCACCCCGGTGTCAGGGTGGGTCCCTTTGAGATCCGTCCGGCCGAGGACCTGACGCCGCTCGTTCGCGAGAGCCAGGAACGGCGTTCGGCGGCGAAGTCACCCTGAACGCAGGAGATGCGACACCGTCGGTGGAGTCATCGGACCCCGCGTCATACCTTTGGCGCCCTTCCGGTGGCTTGAGGCGGCGGACGTCTGCCGCCGTCGCCCGGCGCCGTCCTCTTGCGCCGCCGTGAGGGCGTCGGCGAGGCGGAGCACGCCGGCGCGGATCTGGGACGGGTCAAACGCCGCAAAGCCGAGGAGCAGGCCGTGGACGTCGCGTCGCTCGAGCGCATACCGGTCGAGCGCCGTCGCTTCGACCCCGCCCGCCGCGGCGGCCGCCTCGGCCTGGCGAGCCGAGAGCCCGCAGACCAGGCGCGCCGCCGTGTTCAGCCCCGCCTCGATGGACGGGATCTCCAACAGCCCGGTCAGGTGGGCGGTCGAGGCTTCGTGGAGCGCGGCGAGTCGGGTGCGATACAGCTCGCGCATGCGGCGGATGTGCCGGCCCAGATGTCCCTCGATGATGAAGTCGCACAGGATCGCTTGATCCAGCGTGGACGCATAGCGATCGGTGCTGGCGCGCAGCGTGAGCAGCGGCTCGAGCAGCGCTGGTGGGACGACCAGGTAGCCGAGGCGCAGCGACGGGAAGAGGACCTTGCTGAAGCTGCCGAGGAATACGACGCAGTCGCTGCGGTCCAGACCCTGCAGCGCCGGGATGGGCCGGCCAGCGAAGCGATACTCGCTGTCGTAATCGTCCTCGACCACGCGGGCGCCGCTCCGGCGCGCCCAGTCGAGCACGGCCAGGCGACGCTCGATGGACAAGCTCGCGCCCAGCGGGAACTGGTGGGCGGGCGTGAGGTACACGGCCTTCGCGCGGGCGGCGCGCCGCACCCCGCGGGCGACGTCGAGGCCGTGCTCGTCCACCGGCACCGGGACGAGTCGCGCCCCGGCGTTGCGAAACGCGGCGGTGGCCCCGGGATACGCCGGATCCTCGATCCAGACGGGCTCGCCCGGCCGCACCAGCACGCGCGCCAGAAGGTCGAGGGCCTGCTGCGCGCCGGAGACGATCACCACCTGATCGGCGATGCAGCGGACTCCGCGGGAGCTGCCGAGGTACGCCGCGATGGCCTCGCGCAGGGGCGCGTAGCCGCGGACGTCGCCGCGGCCGAGCAGCGCGCGCGTCGCGCATCGCAGGCGGCGGGCGGCGATCCGCGTCCACAGCTCCATCGGGAACTGGTCCAACGCCGGCTCGAAAGGGTGGAACGGGCGGAGGGGCGTGGGCGGCGGAAACCGCGATGCCGGCGTAGGTTGGCGCACAGCCGCGCGCGCAGGGGCTCGCTGCCAGAGATCCTCGGGGATCTGGCCGCTGACCCGGGTCCCCGATCCCACCCGACTCGTGACGTAGCCCTCCGACTGGAGCTGCTCGAAAACGGCGACGACGGTGCCGCGCGCGACGCCGTATTGCCGGGCGAGGTCCCGCGTGGCGGGTAGCCGTGCGCCGCGGCCGAGCCGCCCGTCGAGGATCGCGGTCCGGAGCGCCTCGTAGAGCCACTGCACCAGCGTCCGGCCAGCCGGGCGGTGGGTGAGCGGGAGGTCCAGCGCGCTGACGTCCCGAGGCATGCCTGATTGGCCCACCGTATTTGACGAGAATGGACCTCACCAGCATACCAAATCAGATCGAGCATGGAGCCGTAGGGGCCACCCGTGCCGCCGAGTAGCCGGCGGCCGAGGCGTCTTGGGTCGGAAGCGCTCCGAGGAGGTACTGCGGTGCTCTTGAATGGTGAAGAGAGGGCAGACAGGCCGTTCGGGACGATCGTCGACACGTACCACACCGAGATACATCGGTATCTCCGACGCGTGGTCTCGCGCGGGACCGAGGCGGACCATCTCTCCCAGGAGACGTTCCTGCGCGCGTTCCGTGGCTATCGCTCCCTGCCCGGCGACGCGGACGTCCGTGCTTGGCTCTTCGCCATCGCCACCCGCCTCTGCCGGACGCACGTTCGGTCGGCGAGGCGGCGGGGAGTCATGAAGGGAGCGAGCGGCGAGCGAGCGGCGGCGGACGGTGCGCTGCCGGAGGGCGAGGTTGTGCGCCACGAGGCGCGAAATCGCCTGGAGGACGTCATCGGATGCCTGCCCGTCACGCAGTGCCTTGCCGTCACGATGCGGAAGCTCCACGATCTCGACTACGACGTGATCGGTGCGAGCCTCGACTGCTCGGCGGAGACCGCGCGGGCCCACGTGATCCACGCTCTCCGCCAGATCCGTCGCGGCCTCGACGGGCTCGCCTCGCCCGAGGCGAAGCGGACGTCACCCCGGGATGCGCACGACAGGTTCTGAGCTCATAAAGGAGTGGGCGCTACCCAGGCCTCCTCTCGGCTGGCCGTCGGGCCGCTGAGCGACTCGCCGCCCAGACGGGATCCCCACGGGAGCGTTCGCAAAGACTCGATCCTGGTGGGCCTGGCACCCACCTTGCTGGCAACCCCGCATCATTGAGACCCAGGGAGACCCAGGTCAACGCTGGTGACAACGAACCTCGTCCACCCCGGTCGGGAGACCTTTCGCTCGGTCCTGTACGGTGCTGGGAGGAGCTTCATGGCCGTGGCCTGGTGCGCCATTGCCACAATGTCGAGTTGGCGTCATTGTGGCGCTCGACAGCGACCGCGGCGTCTCGGAGCCAGATACCGATCCAGTTTAGCCGACGCTGGAGTAGCTCGTCGGGCAGCCTCGATGGCGACGCCCGCAGGCTCGCGAGCTGCGGTCTCCCGTCGCCGGGTTGCGTGGACGGGTCCGAGATCGCCAGACGGGCGGGTGGCAGAGATGCAGTCGAATGAGCGCGCCCATGGCAGCAACGTCGAACGTCGCGCGCCGAGACGCCGACACGGCCGCGTCAGAGCGACGACCCGCGGAGCGCGAGCGAATGTGAGTGGGACGCCGCCGCGCCTGGTCTGTCCAGGCGTCGAGCGTGTGGAGGCGAGTCAATAGGCATGCGCTACTATGCGCTCGCGTGTGACTACGATGGCACCCTGGCCCGGAACGGCCGCGCGGGCCGTGAGGCCCTGGATGCGCTACGCGGGCTCCGGGAGTCGGGGCGGAAGCTCATCCTCGTCACCGGTCGATTGCTGCCAGACCTGGTCGCGATCCTGGAGCCGCTCGACCTCTTCGATCGGATCGTCGCCGAGAACGGCGCGGTCCTCTACCGGCCCGCAACCCGCGAAGAGCGGCAACTGGCCGAGCCACCCCCGGCGGGGTTCGTGTCGATGCTGGAGCGGCGCGGCGTCGCGCCCCTCGAGCGGGGTCGAGTGATCGTCGCGACCGAGCGGCCTCACGAGACGGTCGTCCTCGCGACGATACGAGACCTCGGCCTAGAGCAGCACGTCATCTTCAATCGAGACGCCGTGATGGTGCTGCCGTCGGGCATCAACAAGGGGACCGGCCTCCGCGCTGCGCTGGACGAGCTCGGGCTGTCTCCGCACAACGTGGTGGGCGTGGGCGACGCGGAGAACGATCACGGATTCCTGGAGCTGTGCGAGTGCGCAGTGGCGGTCGCGGACGCCTTGCCGGCCGTCCGGGAGCGCGCCCATTTCGTGACGGACGGCGAGAACACCCGGGGAGTCACCGAGCTGGCGGCACGGCTCGTGAAGGACGACCTGGCCGGCGTCGCCCGCCGTGAGATCGTTCTCGGCCATGCCAGCGATGGACGCGTCGTGAGGGTGTCGGCCTACGGGGAAAGTGTCTTGATGGCTGGACCGTCGGGGAGCGGGAAATCGACGCTGGCAACTGGATTCCTCGAGCAGCTCCGCGAGCAGGGCTACCAGTTCTGCATCCTCGATCCCGAAGGTGACTTCCAGGGCCTCGTGTCAGCCACGGTCATCGGCGATGCGGACCGTGCGCCCGCAGTGCGGGAGGTGATTCAGCTTCTGGAGACCCCCACGCAGAGCGTTGCCGTCAATCTCCTGGGCGTGGGGCTCGAGCATCGGCCGGCGTTCTTCGCGCAGCTCCTCGCGGCGATCCTCGAGCTTCGGGCGCGGTGCGGCCGGCCTCACTGGCTGCTCTTCGACGAGACGCACCATCTATTGCCGCGAGACCGGGCGGACGCGGAGCTGGCCCTGCCGCAGACGCTGACGGGAGTGCTGATGATCACGGTGCATCCCGAGCACGTGTCACCAGCGATCCTCTCGTCGGTGGATGTCGTCGTCGCCATCGGGAAGACTCCCGACCAGACCGTGGCGGGCTTCGTGGCCGCGCGGCAGCTTCCGATGCCGGTCATCGCACCGGATGACTTGCCAATGGGCGAGGCTATCGCATGGCGACCCGGGTCATCCGAGGGTCCGGTGCGACTGCGTGGGGTCGTGCCCCGCGAGGAACGGCGCCGGCATCGGCGGAAGTACGCGGAGGGCGAGCTTCCGGCCGACCGCTCCTTCTATTTCCGTGGACCCGACCAGAAGCTGAATCTGCGAGCTCAGAACCTGAAGGTCTTCCTCCAGATGGCCGAAGGGATCGATGAGGCGACGTGGCGCCATCACTTCGAGAATGGCGACATCGCCGGCTGGCTGCGGGAGGCGATCAAGGATCCGGAGCTTGCGGACGAGGTGGCGGCGCTGGCTCGGCAGCGGCTCACGGGGGAGGAGTCGCGCCAGCAAGTCCGGGCGTTGATCCAGGAGCGCTATACGGAAGCACCGTAGATCTGGCCCGGACACGCGCTCGCGCTTGACATAGCCCCGATCGATGCGTATACCTCAGATCCGATGGCACCCTGGGCCGGCAGGAGCGGGGAGACCAAGAGGAGGAGCGCGAGCGCTAGGCAGGCGCCGGAGAGCGGGCGGGTCACGAAGATGGCGAAGTCGCCCTGCGAGAGGATGAGCGACTTCCGGAGGTTGTTCTCCAGCAGGGGTCCCAGGACGAAGGCGAGCACCAGCGGCGCCCCCTCGTAGTCGAACTTCTTCATCAGGTAGCCGACGCGCCGAAGCCGATCATGACGTAGATGTCGAAGATCGAGTTGCTCACGCTGTAGACGCCGATCAGGCAGAAGAGCAGGATCAGCGGGAACAGGATCCGGTACGGCACCCGCAGCACCTGCACCCACAGCCCGATGAGCGGCAGGTTCAGGATCAGCAGCATGACGTTGCCCAGGTACATCGACGCGATCACGCCCCAGAACAGCCCCGGATTCTGCGTCATCAGCAGCGGCCCCGGCTGGACCCCGTGGATCATGAAGGCGCCCATGAGCATGGCCATCACGACGTTGGGCGGCACGCCCAGCGTCATGAGCGGGATGAACGCCCCGCCGGTGGCGGCGTTGTTGGCCGACTCGGGCGCCGCCACGCCCTCGATCGCACCCTGGCCGAAGCGCTCGGGCTGGCGGGCGAGCCGCTTCTCCAGGGCGTAGGCGAGGAACGACGAGATGACCGCACCGCCGCCGGGCAGAATGCCGAGGAAGAAGCCGACCAGCGAGCCGCGGACGACGGCCCAGCGGCTCTCGACCCAGTCCCGGGCGGTCGGCAGGAGCCCCCGGATCCGGCCGGCCACCACCTCCCGCCGCACCTCTCGCTCGATGTTGACGAGCACCTCGGCCACGCCGAAGAGGCCCATGACGATGGGGACGAGCCCCACGCCGTCCACCAGCTCCAGCCGGTCGAAGGTCAAGCGCGGCCGGGCCGTGATCGAGTCGAGGCCGATCAGTCCCAGGACGATGCCGAGGGCCGCCATCAGCAGCGCCTTGGCCATGGAGCCGTGGGCGAGGTACACGAGGATGGTCAGCCCGAGCACCATCGGGTGAAGTACTCCGCCGGTCCGAACTTCACGGCGAGCTGGGACAGGGGCGGCGCCAGGAGCACGAGCCCCACGAGCGCGAGCGTCCCGCCGATGAACGAGCCGAACGCGGCCATCCCGAGCGCGGGGCCGGCCCGCCCGCGGCGGGCCATCTGGTAGCCGTCGAGACACGTGACTACCGCCGCTGCCTCCCCGGGGATGTTGACCAGGATCGACGTCGTCGAGCCCCCGTACATGGCGCCGTAGTAGATGCCGGCGAGCATGATGATGGCGGCCTCGGGCGCGATCTTGAACGTCGTCGGGAAGAGGAGGGACATCGCGCCCACCGGTCCGATCCCGGGCAGGACGCCGATGAGCGTCCCGATGAAGACCCCCACGAAGCAGTAGAAGAGGTTCCACGGCTGGAGGGCAACCGAGAAGCCGACACCGAGCTGGCCGAGCAGCTCCATGGGCTAGCCGAGCTCGAGGACCCCCGCCGGAAGCTGGGTGCCGAGCCATAGCCGGAAGACGACTCAGGCGACCACCGCGCTCACCACCGCGCCCCCGATCGCGACCGACCAGCGCTGGGGCTCGACGGCCTTGAACAGGACGACCAGGAGCAGCGTGGTGGTCGCGAGGGACCCGAGCCAGGGCAGCGGTAGCCGTAAGCCACGAGCGCAAGCAGGACGCCTGCCACCTTTGGCCACCGCGTGCCGACCCACAGGCTTGCGAGGCCCGGTCCGGCGGGGGCCCGGAGCGCGCTGCCCAGCACGCCCAGGGCCAGGCCCATCATCACGACGCCGACCCAGAAAGCATGAACCCCGAGCCGGGATCGCGCAGCATGCCGAGCTCGAGGTCCCACCCGGCCCAGGCCACCCCGGCGCCGAGCCCGAGCCAGGCCAGCGAGGAGAGGATGTCGGCGGCCCGCACGCGGTGACTTGCTCTACTTGCTCTTCAGCCCGAGCTGCTCGACCTGCTGGCGCGCTTCCTCGTTCAACTCCCGCGCGTAGACGGTGTACTCGTCGGACCCCTTGTAGAACGGCTCCATGTCGAGCCGCTCGAGGGTCTTCAGGACGGCCGGGTCCTCCAGTCCCTTCTTGAAGGCGTCGTGCAGCACCTTCACCACCTTGGGGTCCATGCCCTTGGGGCCGGCGAAGCCGAAACGGCGAGTTCGAGACGATGCCGAAGCCCAGCTCCTTCAGCGTCGGCACGCTCGGCCACCGCTTCGTCCGCTCGTTCCCCCACGTGACCAGGAGGCGCAGGTTGCCGGCGTCCACCTGCGGCCCCCACCCGGTCGAGTCGGCTGTCGCCATCACGTGGCCTCCGAGGACGGCGGGAGTCGTCTCGGCGCCGCCTTTCACCTGTAGGGCGCAAGAACTCGATCCACACCACTTTCCTTCTCCCCAGGCCTGTGAAACCCTTCCGTCAGGGGAAGGACGGGAGGGAGTCTAGCGTGCTCAGGTGGACGGGGCAGGCGATTGCGGCGTGGTTCACACCCCGAGCGGTCTTGATAACGCGCTCGGATGGACGGCGCTCATTCCGCGACGCGTGAGGGACCATGGGAAAGGGGAGGTGGCTCGCGCTGGAATCTCGACACGGTCAAGTCGTTGCGCACGGATCGCGGGAGTGCGACTTGGGCAATCGCGACGTTTGGGCGCGCTGGCGCTGGACCGGCACCGTGCTCGAGGTTCGCAACTGCGACTTCGGTTTCACGCCCCTGTTCTATCGCGCAGTCCCGAACGGCATCCGCGTGGCCGACAATCCTCTCGGTACGCTCGAGCCTCGGGAGCAGGCGGTGCTCGATTGTCGTGCGCTATCCGTCTTCCTGCGCCTTGGGTTCTTCGTCGGCGAGGACACGCCGTTTCTTGGTGTGCGACAACTTCCGCCAAGCGCGACGCTCACGTGGTCCGCCGATTGCGGGATGCAGTTGAGCATCGGCGAGCGCGCGGCTGGCGTCCAGCTCCACGTGGGGCGAGCAAATGCACAGAAGGCATACGCGGAGCTATTCCGTTCCGCGATCCGAGACACCTTGCCGGTGTCCGGACCCCTGCACCTCCCCGTGTCCGGTGGGCGGGACAGCAGGCATATCGCACTCGCGCTCCACGAGGCTGGGGTACGTCCCGATGCCTTTGTCACCGGACATCGGGTGCTCTGTGCATCGGCGCCCGGGGAAGATATCCGCGTTGCGGCCATGCTAGCCGGCACGCTCGGCGTACGACACATCGTGTTGCGCCAACCGAGGTTTCTCGCGCGCGCGATCTGCCATGCCATTGAAGAGACCGGCTTTTGCTCCGACGAGGGTGCTTGGGCGGGACCGTTGCTGGGTTTTCTGCGTGGCCAAGGAGGGATGGTGTACGACGGGATCGCGGGTGATGTTATGTCGGCAGGTCTGTTTCAGACGCCCGAGCTCCACGCGTTACTCGTGCGTGGCGACACGCACGGGGCAGCAGACCTGGTGTTGCAGACATGGTTGCCCGCCACCGGCGGGTGGGAAGGTTTGCTTGATCAGGACTTGCAGGACGCTTTGTCTCGAAAGATCGCGGTAGAGGTGATCGCGGAGGAGATGGCTCGTCATGTCGATCATCCGAATCCGGCGCGGTCATTTTATTTCTGGAATAGGACGAGACGCGAGTTGGCACTAATTCCTTTCAAGGCGCTCAGTGAACTTCGAGTAGAGACGCCGTATCTCAATCGGGAGCTATGGGGGTTCCTCGATGGCCTGCCATATGCTGTTGTTGCGGATCGAGACTTCCACACTGCAGTGATCCAGACAGCCTATCCGACATACGCCGATCTTCCGTTCGAGAACAAGGACGTGGCACAGGCGTCACCGCGGTTCGACCGTCTCCTATTCGCGATGGATTTTCTGCGTCATACCATGCTTCGGCGAACACGACGCGTTGACCGGTTGAGAATTGCGAAGCGATGGATCGGCATACTGAGGAACGATCCATGGTGGAGTCCCACGATGGCTCTTTATCTGATCGCGCTTCTCGCACGCCGGCCCCATTGAGTCAGGGGGCCAGAACTCTTCTCGCCGCCCGCGCCGTCTGCGACGCTGCTGTTCGGCCTGACAGTTGCGCCGAGCGCTTCGCCATCCCGTCGTGTGGCCATCCGCGGCCCGGATCAGCTGCCGAACGGGTCACGGGGGCGGAGCCGGGCCAGGACGCTTGGGCGGGGGCCAGAGCCCCAGGTGGGTGAGTCTCGACAGAGCACACGGCCGGAGTGGAAGCCGATGGCTTCCACGGCGGGGGGCCAAATACCGCGGGAGCCTGATAGCGGGTCATTCACAGGACGCCACGGGACACAGAGTCTCGAACGGGACTCGGCGGTTCGCGAGCGGTTGGGCCACGTCATCGTGGCGGCGGGCTCTGGTCTATGGGCCAAAATGCTATAGTTCGCGCGTGCCGCGCGTTAGCCCCGCATTTGACGTGACCCTGACGCGGGAAGAAGCACTGCCACGTCTAGCATGGTGCGCGGTGCTCGTCAGGGGCCGCAGCACGGTCAATGTGCACGCCGGGGCCTGGGTCGAAGTCGGGGACCGGCACGTCGTGGAGGGGGCGTGGAGCGGCGACTACGACGCCGGGGACTTCACGACCGCGCATGTGTTCAGTGGGACGGGATTGCGGACGACATCGGAGGGACTCGTGCTGGCCACGCCGACCGACACCCTCCAACCGCTCTACCTCCTGTACGCGGAGGACCGCCTGTTCTGCTCGAACTCGCTGGCCTTCCTTCTCGCGGCGGCTGACGACGACGTCGATCCGGACTACCCGCACTACGATCTCGATCTGATCACGATCATGTTCGGGCTCCGCAGATACCGCCGGACCCTTCCGACCCGAGCGGGTCAAACGATCCGCCTCTACTATCATGCGAATGTCGTCGTGACACGTACACTCGAGACCCGCGTCGTGGCCAAGGCCGGGCCGCCACCGTTTGGCAGCTTTGGAGCCTATCGGACATTCCTGAGCGATACGATCGCGCGGGTGGTCGCGAATGCGGTGGCGTCAGGTCGCCGCCAGCGGTATCGGTCCCTCGCGACCGTCTCGTCGGGTTATGACTCCCCGGCCTGCGCGGTGCTCGCCCGCGCGGCGGGCTGCGAGGAGACTGTCACGTTTCGGCGCGCGCGCGCAGACTTCGCGACTCAGGAAGACAGTGGGCGCACCATTGCAGAGTACCTCGGGCTGCGAGTGACGGAGTTCGACGCCGACGCGTATCGCCATCGGTCGGACTTCCCCGAAGTCGAGTTTTGCGTTGCGGGCGGAGGGGAAGACGTCGTCATGAGCGTTCTCGAGGACTCGCTCCGCGCGAGGCTCCTGTTCACCGGATACCATGGGGACAAGGTCTGGTCGAGGATCAATCACGACGTGGGTCCGCACATCGTCCGCGGAGATGCGTCTGGGTGCTCACTCGCCGAGTTCCGACTTCGGGTCGGCTTTCTCAACGTGGCGGTGCCCTTCGCCGGTGCCGTGGGTCATCCGTCCATCCATGGCATCTCCAACTCGGCCGAGATGCATCCATGGTCTCTGCCGGATACCGCATATGACCGGCCGATTCCACGCCGCATCGTCGAAGAGGCCGGCGTGCCCCGCGCACTGTTCGGGCAGGTCAAGAAGGCCGTGACGATGCCATATCAGCGGGCAGAGGGTGTCAACCCGCAACTCGAGGAAGTGATGTCGCCGATCAGCCACGCCGCTTTCGCCAGTTTCGCCGCAGCGCGGCCCCTGTTCAAGGGATTCGTCGACCGTGCCACCTATGCCACCCTGCATGGACTGTACCGGCTGAACGACCGCGCGCTCGAGAGCTATGCGCTGAACCGTCTGGCTACTCGTGTCGGCCGACCGTTACCGAAGGGTCCGTGGATGCCGTGGCGGTACGGGAAGGAGCGCGCGCCGCACAGCCTGGTCTTCCACTGGGCGATGCAGCGGCTACGCCCGCGCTATCTGACGCTTCGATGAGTTCTTTTACGGGCCCGCGTTAGGGTGCTCACGCCAGAATCCCATGTCGAGCTCCGCGTAAAGGGCCTCGGCGGCGTGAAGGTGCTGACCGGCGTCGGGGGAACCCGTGCGGGTGAGCAACTGGCCGAGCCCGAGGTGACAGTGTGCCAGGAGCGGACGCATGCCGAGCCGTTCCGCCAATTGTGCGGCCTGAGCGTACGAGGTCTGCGCTCGCTTGACGTCGCCTTCTGCCGTCACTCTCCCTAGGGCGCGCCAGGCGTGTGCGATCGAGCCTGCCTCCTGATGCTGAGTAGCGGTCTCGAGGGCCTTCACAGCCTGCGTCTCCGCTTCCTTCGGCCGTCCAAGCGAGAGAAGAGCATCGGCCAGGAACACCAGGCGCAGGGCGTGGGCGAAGACCTGCTCCATCGCGTCAGCACGCTCGACCGCCTGCTCGAGTAGCGCCAGCCCTTCCGTGCAGCGGCCCCCGAGGAAATAGGCGTGGCCCAGGGCGGAGGCGGTGCCGGGGAACCACACCGGGATCTCGTGGAGGCGACAGAGTGCCAGCGCCTCCTCCAATCTGGGGATGGCCGTTGCGAGATCCCCCTTGGTCAGATCGTGACGACCCCCACAATAGGAGGCCGCGATGAGACTGTAAGGGTGGTTGGCTTCTCGAGCGATCCGGATGGCCTGAGCACCGCGGTCGGCACCCTCCCGGAACTCGCCGAGCTCGGCCAGACACCACACGAGGTAGCTCTGGCAGAACACCGCGGGCAGGATAGCGAGCCCGAAGCTCTCGCCGTGCCCTGTCTCCCCGATGGTATCTATCGCACGCTGGAAAGAGTCGATGGCGCGCCGATAGTCGCCGAGCGCCTGGTGCGCCTGGCCGATCCGGAAGATGACCTCGATCTGGAGGGGCACGTCCCCGGCCGTCTGAGCGGCGGCTAGCGCCTGCTCGCCCGTCCGCAGGGCCAGGGTGTGATGGCCCATCCACCACAGCGGGGACGTTTGGGCCGCTGCGACCCGGCCCAGGCGGAGCTGGTCTTCAAGCCGCAGGGCGAGCCCCTCCGCCTCCCGCAGATACTGGAGCGCCCGGGCGTACTCACCCAGCGGGAAGAGCGCCTTGCGCAGCGCGAACCGGAGGTCGGTGGCCCGCTCGAGGACGTCGCGTGTCTCCGGCAGGTGAGCGATAGCCTCGATCGCCCCAACGAAGCGTTGGGCCGCCTCGCGATGCGCCGATCGGGCGACGGCCTTGTCGCCGGCCAGGCGGCTGTACTGGGCGGCCTTCTCCCACGCGCCGGCGCCGATGGCGTGATCGGCGAGTCGCTCGAAGTGCTCGGCGACTCGATCGCTGTGGAGTGACTCGATCGCCTCCATGATGCGGAGGTGAAAGGCGCGTCGTCGCTCCTGCAGGAGGCTCGCATAGGCCACGTCGTGAGTGAAGGCATGCTTGAAGGTGTACTCGAGGGTGGGGAAGAGCTGGCTTTCGTAGAGGAGCTCGGCCTCGCGCAGGCGGGCCAGACGACCGAGGAGCGTCTCATCATCCTCGTCCGCGATGGCATGCAAGAGCACGAACGGCACGTTCTTGCCGATGACGGCTGCCGCTTGAAGCAGGTTCTTGTCCACGGGTGGCAAGCGATCGATCCGGGCCGCCAGCACGGCCTGCACGGTAGGTGGAATCTCAAGCCTCTCGAGGCTCCCCGCGGCCGAGTAAGTGCCACGCTGCCCGGTTAGCAGACCGGTCTCGACTAACGCACGCACGCACTCCTCGAGGAAGAGCGGGTTGCCACCCGTGAGCTCGACGAGGCGCCGCCGCACGGACTCGAGCTCAGGAGCCGGGCCGAGCAATGTGCCCAGGAGTTCGTCCGTGTTGGGTGTCGGCAGTGGCCCGATCGGCAGCCGTGTGTAGTAGCTGAGGCGGCTCCAGTCGTGACGATAGGCGGGGCGGTGAGCGACGACGAGCAGCACGCGTGCGCCGGCCAGGCCTTCGACGAGGCTGTCCAGGAAGACCTGGCTGTCGGAGTCGATCCAGTGCAAGTCGTCGGCGATGATGAGAAGCGGCTGGACCTCGCTCTGGCGGAGCAGGAGACGGAGCATGGCCTCCAGCGTCCGCTGGCGGCGCACGGGGGCGGCCAGCACGTCCCATGCTCCGCTCTCGACGGGGACGTCCAGGAGTGAAAGATAAGCGGGGGCCAGATCCAGCAGGGTCTCGTCCAGGCTGGCCAGGTTGCCATGGAGTTTTTCCAAGATCTTCTGGTGGTCGTCATCCGGCTCGACCTGCAGGTACGCTCGGAGGAGGTCGACGACCAGGCGAAAAGTCGTCCTGGCGTACGGGAGGGCGGCCGTCTCGAGCAATCGCCAGGCCCACAGGCGCTTCGGCGTCGTGGCCTCCCAGATCAGCCTCGATTTCCCGACGCCAGGCTCACCGACCAGCGAGACAACCTGCCCCCGACCCTGGTAAGCCAAGGCCTGAGCCTTGGCGATCGCTTCCAGTTCAGTCTCCCGGCCGACCAGCGGGGTGAGACCGCGGGCGACCGCTGCCTGGAGTCGGGTGCGTCCCTGCTCGACGCCGCACAGCTCGTATATCTCCATGGGGCGGGCCAGCCCCTTCACCGGGAGAGTGCCGACGAGCTTCGTGCGTACGAGGCCCTCCGTGAGCCGCACGACGCTTCGGGTGATGTAGATCGAGTCGGGCTGCGCCATCTGCTCCATGCGCGCCGCGAGATGCGAGGTCTGCCCGATGGCAGAGTAGTCCATGCGCAGGTCGCTGCTGATCGATCGAACGACCACCTCGCCAGAATTCAGCCCGACCCTGACACGCAGATCGATGCCGCGCGCCCGCAGTGGCTCCGCATAGGCGCGCAGCGATTGCCGCATGGCGAGGGCGGCGTAGCAGGCCCGCACCGCGTGATCCTCCAGGGCAAGCGGGGCGCCGAAGAGCGCCATGATGCCATCGCCCAAGGTCTGGCTGATGATTCCCTCGTAGCGGTGGACGGCTTCGATCATCTGTTCCAGGACAGCATCGAGGAACTGATGGGCCTCCTCAGGATCGCGGTCGGCCAGGAGCGCGAGAGAGTCCTTGACGTCGGCGAAGAGGACGGTGATGTACTTGCGCTCTCCCTCGAGAGCCGCCCTGGAGGCAAGCACGCGCTCAGCGAGATGCCGTGGAGTCTCCGTCGGCGGGGCCATCGCATCGACCGGATGTGCACAGGCAGGGCAAAACCGTGCCGCCCGCGGTAGCGGCTCACCGCAAGCCGCACAGCCGACCACCATGCTGGCACCACACTGGGTGCAGAATCGCGCCTCGGGCGAGTTCTCCTGCTGACACTGCGGGCACAGCATCGTTCTTCCCCCAGCATATACTGACTTCGAGACCCCTGGGAACTCGCCGAATCTTGCGGCCATGGCGAGTCCGAAGCGAGGCGGGGGTTACACGATGAACCGCGTCGCGACCGGCTGATCCGGGGTTGGTGTGCAACGGGCGCCGTGGCCGGCTTCGACCAGAAAAGTTGAGAACCTCGGTGTTGGGACGTTCGGGGCGCCTCGCGCCAGAGTCTCGCCCGCGGGGACCTGAGAGCAAGGGCAATCCGACGCTCCACAGAACTGGGGAGTTCGGGCCGTTCATGATCAAGGGCACGGTGATCGAGTTCAACGAAGTCGCGGAGGCTGGCGAGAAGAGTAAGGGTGCGTCGCTCGGGTGGGTCGGAACCGTTCTGGGAATCGCCGGGGGAGCATCTCGAGTCCCTGGCGCGGGATACGCCGGGGCAGTTGTGTCCGCCGCGAACAAGATGCACCACGAGAGGGTTGGTTGGGGCGGGAGGATTCGAACCTCCGAATACGGGATCCAAAGTCCCGCGCCTTGCCGCTTGGCCACGCCCCAGGTCGTTCGGGCCCTGTGCGCCCGGGCCCCCGCTACTCTGCCAGTCCCCCGCCCCGGATCGTCAGCACCGGACCGGTGACCGTGCGCGCCACCCAGAGGCGCCACGGCCGCGTCCCCAGCACGTCCCGGATCCGGAGCGCCGCGCGGTAGGAGGGCGCGATCCCGAACACGGTCGGGCCGCTGCCCGACATCAGCGCCGCGACGCAGCCGGCTTCCAGGAGCGCCGCCTTGACCTCGGCGAGCCCCGGCCACAGACGCGCGGCGGCGCGCTCGAGCCCATTCGTGACAGCCGCCGCGACCGCCCTGGCCCCGCGACGGAGCGCCGTCACCAGAGCGTCGACCTGCCGCCCGTCACTATAGTCGGCCGACTCGATCCGGGCGTACACGTCGCGCGTGGCCAGCGGGAAGCCCGGATTCGCGAGGACCAGCGACAGGTCCGCACTCGACCGGACGGGGCGAAGCTCCTCGCCGCGCCCCCGAGCGAGCGCCGGGCTCCGTCCGAGAAAGAAGGGTACATCCATTCCGAGCGCCACCGCCAGGGCCGTGACCTGCCGGGGCCGGAGCCGCCGCCGCTCGAGCCGCTGGAGTCCCGCCAGGACGGCGGCCGCGTCCGCGGACCCTCCGCCCAGCCCCGCTGCCACCGGGATCCGCTTCACGACCCGGATCCGGACCCCGTACGCCGCGCCGGTCTCGCGGCGCAGCAGGGCCGCCGCCCGCCACGCGAGGTTGTCGACGGTCGTGGGGACATCGGGCGCCGCGCATTCCAGCACGATGTCCCTGCCGCGTGCCTCGAGGGTCACGCGGTCTGCCAGCTCGATGGCCCACATGACTGAGCGGAGCTCGTGATACCCATCCGCCCGACGGCCGAGCACCTCCAGTCCCAGGTTGATCTTGGCCCGAGCCCGGACCGCCACCCGACCGCCGGAGAACTCGGAAAACGCTGACATCGCGAAGAGGTCCTGTCAATCGAGCGGCTCGATCGGCACGTCCGCCGGGATGGTGAGACGGAACGCCTCGGGCGGGCTCGAGACGTACTCGGCGGAGAGGTACCGGACCAGAAGCTCGGCTGCCCGCTCGGGCGCCTCGAGACGGAGCCCCGCGATCGGGCCGCCCACGCTCCACTCGAACTCGGCGGTGATGTGGTCCCCGCCTCCCGCGTCGAGCACGAGACGGGCGGGCCGCCCGCTCGCCGCGACCCAGACGCGGTGCCGGACACCGTCCTCGGTCCAGGCGAGATGGGAGCTCGGCGTGGTCTCGACGACGATCGCGCCCGGATCGCGCGGCGGTGGCACGTTGCCGATCAGGAGCCGGATCAGCGTGACGGGCGGGAGGGGGACGCCGAGCCAGCGCTCGACGGCGCCCGGCGAGGGTCGGCCGACGTGAGCCCGGCGTTCCAGCACGCGGAAGATCGTGACGTCGTCAGGCCCGACCGTCGCGACGAGCGCGGGGAACCCGAATGGCGTCGCGACCTCGACGCGGATCGCCGTGGGTGCCACGAGCAGGACCGCGCCCGTGCGATCGCTCCGGCGCTGGTTCTTGACCGTGAGGTCGATCGCGGCCCGCATGCCCGTGAACGCCTCCCACTCGGCCGCCCATTGCCGGGCGAGCTCGGCGGCCTGACCGGCCGCGATCGTCACGGCGGCCGGCGGCACCGGCCGGGGCGTGGGGGCGCAGCGGGCAAGACCGAGGGCCAGCAGGAGGACGACCGCGGCTCGCCGCGCGCGGCGGCACCGCGGCCCGCGCACTACTTCCGGCCTTCTTGGCGCTGGCGGGTCCGCTCGATCTTCTGTCGAACGCTCTCGTTGGCCGGGTCGAGCTCGAGCGACTTCTCCCACGCGGAGAGCGCAGCCGGCTCGTCACCCGCCTTCAGGTAGGCTTCGCCGAGGTGGTCGTAGATGACCGGATCTTCCTTGCCGCGCGTGAGCTCCACGGCGCGCCGGAGCTCGCGGACAGCGTCGGCATACCGTCCTTGCTGGTAATAGGCCCAGCCGAGGCTGTCGATGTAGTAGCCGTTGTTGGGCTCGAGGTCGAGGGCCTTCTGGATCAGGTGCTCCGCTTCGTCCAGACGGATGCCCTTCTCGGCGAACATGTAGCCGACGTAGTTGTACGCCTCGGCGTGCTTGGGATCCAGCGCGATCACGCGCCGGAACGCGCCGACGGCCTGGTCGAACTGACCCTGCTTCTCGAACGCGACGCCGAGCTGGAAGTGCAGGTCCTTGTGCGAGTCGTCGATCGCGAGGCCCTCCTCGTACGCCCGCACCGCTTGATCGTACCGGGTGGCGCGGTAGTGCGCCATGCCGAGGTAGAGGAAGATCTCCGGGCGGCGCGGATCAAGGTTGGCCGCCTCGGTCAGCACCCCGACGGCGGCGTCGTAGCGCTTCGCCCGGCTGTGGAGGAATCCGAGCTGAAGGCGCGCGTCGACGTTCTTCGGATCGGAGCGGAGGACCTCGTTGAGCGCCTCGAGCGCTTCGCCCTCACGCCCGGCGTCGAGGTAAGAGGAGGCGAGGTAGAAGCGGGCCCGCAGGTTCTGGGGATCGAGGGTGAGGGCGCGCTGGAAGGCCTCGATGGCCCGGTCGTACGCCTTCTGCTCGTAAAGCACCGCCCCGAGCTTCATCCAAGCCCGGGGATCATTGGGCGCCTGATCGACGAGCCCCTGGAAGGCGTCCCCGGCCCCGGGCAGATTGCCCAGCCGGACCATCAGCTCGCCGAGGCGGTCGCGGAGCGCGAGATTGTCCGGGTTCGCCTCGATCGCTTCCCGGTAAACACGCAGCGCCTCGTCCGGCTTCTTCTGCTGCTCGTAGACGAAGGCCAGAGCGGCCCAGGCCCCGTCCTGGTCCGGATCGAGCTCGACCGCTCGCCGGAGGGAAGGCAGCGCCTCGGGCCACGCCTCCCGCTCGATGGCGAGCCGTCCGAGCAAAAAGTGCGCGCGCGCATGCTGGGGCTGGACCTGCAAGAGCCGCTCGAGCGCCGACTTCGCGCTGGCGTAGTCCTTGCGCTCCGCCGCGTAGCGGGCGAGCGTCTCGTAGGGCTCCGGGGCCTTCGGGTTGACCTTGATGGCCTGCTCGAGGACCGCGGTCGCCTCGGTCTCGTTCTTCTGGGCGTGGTACGCCTCCGCAAGCGTCAGCTGGATCCCGGGGCGTCCGGGGTCCAGGGCGATGGCTTGCTTGGCCGCCGCGATCGCATCGGCCTGGGCCCCTTGGCGTCCGAGCCAGCGAGCGAGCAGATGCCAGAGCGCGGCCGACCCCTGATCGCGGTCCAGGGCCCGGCGGAGCTCCGCCACGGCCTCCGCCCACTCGGCGGCCTCCGCGTGATAGTGGGCCCGGACCACGTGGAGGTACGCGACCGGGTCGGCTGGCCGCTCCGCCCCGGCGCGGGCGCGCTCGGCGGCCGTGCCGGCCTCCGGGGCGATGCCCTTGGGGTTGGGCCCAGCCGCGCAGCCCAGGAACAGAAGCGTCACAAGCACGCTCGCGCCGGCGCGTCGCGTCACCATCATGGACGTACCTCTCCCTCCGCCAATGATAACGGGTTCCGGGCGGCCGGCGCCCCCGCGTCCGGGGGCGGGACCAGGCGGAAGCGGATCCCCCGGATCGCGGCGATCTCGCGGCATCGATCGAGGAGCCGCGCTTCCTCCAGCGTGAGCCGATGGAGCCAGCCGGAGCTGTCCACCGCGACGTGCAGCACTCCCTGGTCGATTCCCTCGACACGCGAGCGCGCGCCCGCGGGGCCCGCGATCACCGGCCACGTCTCGACGAGCCGGGCCTCGGCTCGCGCCTCGGCCAGGCGATGATTCAGGCCCGGCAAGCAGCCGAGCATCTCTCCGACCCGAACCGGCTCAGCCACGCGGGACCTGCTCCCCCGGCGCGAGCTCGAGCCCACCCGCCAGCCGTCGCATGTCGCCCGCCACCACGGTGGTCGCGGCGAGCGCGATCAGGCCGGCGAAGAAGACGAGGATGGGCAACATGAGCATGGCGGCCTGGAGCGACTGGCGCCGGTCGGAGACGAGCCCGACGACGGCCGGCGACAGCGCCGCCCCGCCCAAGTTGATGACGAACACGAAGATGGCGACGGCCGTCGCCCGCAAGGCGGGATGCACGACGTTGTGGATGACGGCGTTGACGCTCCCGATGTAGAGGACGAGGAAGGTCACGGCGAAGAAGAGGGCGGGCAGGAGCACTCTACGGTCGCGGGCGAGCATCATCACGATTCCGGCCGGCGCCGCGAGCAGGAAGCCGCCCGCGATCGTCAGGAGGTGTCCAGCGGGCGTCCGGCGTGCGACCAGGTCTCCGATGAAGCCGCCGCTGACCACCCCGAGGAGGCCGCCCCCCGCCGAGAGGACGCCGAACCAGAAGCTCGCCTCCGGCACGGAGAACCGCTTGACTCGGTGGAGGTAGAGCGGCAGCCAGTGGTTCAAGGCGCCGATCGCGAAGGCCACCAGCATGCCGACGACGCACACCATCACGAAGGTCGGCGTGCGGAACAGCGCGGCGACCCCCTCGAGGAAGCCACCCGGGGGTGGGCCCGGCTGGCCGACCAATAGCAAGTCCTGCGCCCCGCGCGGCGGGTCGCCGAGCCGCCACGCGAGCGCCGTGAGCGCGAGGCTCGGCAGGCCGATCAGTAGGAACGCGGCGCGCCAGCCGTACCGCGTCCCGACGAGTCCACCCGCGATCACGCCGATCGCCCCGCCGAGCGGGATCGCGGCGTTGAAGAGGCCATTCACGAACCCCCGCCGGTCGCGCGGAAAGAGGTCCGACACCATCGCGGTGGCGGTGGGTCCGTAGGAGGCCTCGCCGATGCCCACGATCGCGCGGGCGGCGAACAGCTGGCCATAGGAGCGCGCCAGCCCGGAGAGAAAGGTCGCCGCGCCCCAGATGCCGACGCCGACGGCGATGAGGCGGTGGCGCGACACCCGGTCCCCCAGCACGCCGAGCGGGATCGAGCCGGCCAGGTACAGGATCATGAACGCGGAGGCCAGCCACCCGAGGGCGGTGTCGGAAAGCCGCAGGTCCTGCTGGACCAGCGGGAGCACGCCCGAGATCACCTGGCGGTCGATGTAGTTGAACAAGTTAATTGTGAACAGCACTGCGAGCGTGTAGCGTGCGCGGCCCGAGGAGACCGTCGGGACTCGTTGGGCGCTCATGCCATCGACGACTCGGCCCACTATCGTAGCGTTCCATCATACGCGCCATCATACGCGCTCACAAGGCGCCGAGCATCACAGCATCACAGGGCGGCGAGCGTTTGACGCCACCAGGGGCGTGCCGTAGCATGCTGGGCGACATGGCCTCGGCGCGGCGCGGCGACCTCGTGACCGTGGACGTGACCGACCTGGCGTTCGGCGGCGAGGGGGTCGCACGGGCCGGCGGCTACGTCGTGTTCGTCCCCGGCGGCGTGCCCGGGGACCGCCTCGAGGTCCGACTCACGCAGGTGCGTCCGCGGTTCGCGCGGGGCACGATCGAGCGACTCGACCGCGCCTCCGACTTGCGCACCGAGCCCCCCTGCCCCTACTTCGGGCGTTGCGGGGGCTGCCGGCTCCAGCACATCCGCTACGCGGCCCAGCTCGAGTTCAAGCAGCGCCAGGTCGTCGAGTGCCTGGCCCGGCTCGGCGGACTCGGCGACCTCCAGGTGTCCCCGATTCTCGGCGCCCCAGAGGTCTACGGCTACCGCAACAAGATGGAGTTCACCTTCGCCGAGGTCGCCGGCCAGCCCATCGTGGGACTTCACGAGGCGGAGCGGTACGACGCGATCCTCGACGTCGAGCGCTGCCTGCTCCAGTCGGACGAGATGAACGCCGTCCTCGCCGAGGTGCGGGCGTTCGTGCGCGAGCGGGGGTGCAGCGTCTACCGGCAGGAGACCGAGGAGGGCCTGCTGCGCTTCCTCATGCTCCGCGAGGGCCGGCTGACCGGCGACAGCATGGTCAACCTGGTCACGGCGTCGCCGGACGTGCCGACGGCCCGGGCGCTCGCCGACCGGCTCCGCACGCGCTGTCCGCACGTGACCTCGGTCGTCCTGAACGTGAACCCGAAGAAGGCCGCGGTCGCGGTCGGCGTCGAGGAGCACCCGATCGCCGGTAACGAGACCATCCGCGAGCGGCTCGGCGACCTCGTGTTCTCGATCTCGGCCAACTCCTTCTTCCAGACGAACACGCGGCAGGCGGAGCGCCTCTTCGGGATCGTGGCGGAGTATGCCGGGCTCACCGGCCGGGAGACCGTGCTCGACCTCTACGCGGGGACCGGAGCGATCAGCCTGCTCCTCGCCCGCCAGGCGCGGGCAGTGTTCGGAATCGAGCTCGTCCCGGCCGCCATCGAGGACGCCGCGCGCAACGCGCGGGAGAACGGGATCACGAACTGCACGTTCCTGCCCGGCGAGGTGCGTCACGTGCTTCCCGACCTGCTCCTGCGCGGCGTCCGGGCCGACGTGGTGGTCGCCGATCCCCCTCGCGCGGGATTCCACCCGAAGGCGCTCCGGAGCCTCTTGACTCTCGGGCCTCGGCGCATCGTCTACGTGTCCTGCAACCCGGCGACCCTGGCCCGGGATCTCGGCACGCTCTGCGGCGCGGGCTACCAGGTGACGGCGGTGCAGCCCGTCGACATGTTTCCCCACACGTCGCACATCGAGGTCGTCGTCCGCATCGAACGTCCCGCCTGAGGGCGCCCCGCGGGCGAGCGCGCCCGGCGCGGCCGACCGCCGACGTGAACCGTCGCTCACGGTCGCGGCGTCCGCGGGCTGGATGCTGCCCGACTCCGTTGGCCCCGTGCCATGCGGCGGAGGGCGACCGCCACCACGCCCAGGCCGACCGCCGCGACGCCGATGTCAGCCACCGGACGGCCGAGGCTCGCGTCGAGTGCGATCCCCGCGACCGCCAGGCCGGCGAGGACCCCGGTCCCCGCCGCAGCGCACCAGAGCGCGGTCGTGCGGAGTGGCCCCGGTCCCGTCCAGGCGGCGAGCCCCAGCCCCGCGCCGACCGCGTCCACGACCACGTCCCCCAGGGCGGGCGTGCGGGTCGGGTCGAGCCCCTGCCTGAGCTCGTCCAGCCCGCCGTAGGCCGCGGCGAGCGCGAACGCCGCCGACACCGCGCGCGGCGCGGGGACGAGGCTCCGGTGCCAGAGGATCGCGAGGATGCCGAACTCCACGAGATGGCCGAGCTTGCGCAGCCCGACGTGGGCCCCGGCGAGCAGGTCCGGGCTCGCCCACGGGGCGAGCTGGGCGAGCAGGGTCAGCATCCACCGGCCCGTGCGGTCGCCCGACAGAAGGCTCGAGGAGCCGAGCGCGATGAGGCCCATCCAGAGGACGGGCGGCAGGAAGCGCATCGGGCCGCGACGGGCGAGGTGACGGGGCTCGGTTGGCATCGCGATCGCCCCATTGAACCTCGGGGCCCGAACATTGACAATGTTCACGCGCGACTCCTAAGATGGCGCCGACATGGCGGGTCCCGGGGAGCCGCGCGTCGACCTCGCCGACCTGCTCGACCGTCTCGTCTCCGACTCGGCAGGGGCCGTGACGGCGGTCCGCCGCTTCCCCGCCCGTCCCGCGCGCACGGTCCCGATTCCCGACACGATCGACCCGCATCTCGCAGACGCGCTCCGGGCGCGCGGGATCGAGGCGCTGTACACGCATCAGGCCCGCGCGCTCGAGCTGCTCGCCAAGGGTGGCCACTGCGTCGTGGTGACGCCGACGGCCTCCGGCAAGACGCTCTGCTACAACCTGCCGGTCCTCCAGGCGCTCATGACCGAGCCCGCGACGCGGGCGCTCTATCTCTTCCCCACCAAGGCGCTCGCGCAGGACCAGCTGGCAGAGCTGGAGCAGCTGGCGCACGCGCTGCCGGCACTGCGAATCCACACCTACGATGGCGATACGCCCCAGGACGCGCGGCGAGCCGTGCGGGCGCGAGCCAACGTCGTGCTGACCAACCCCGACATGCTCCACTCGGGCATCCTGCCGCACCACACCAAGTGGATCGGTCTGTTCCAGAACCTGCGCTACGTCATCATCGACGAGCTCCACACCTACCGCGGCGTCTTCGGCAGCCACCTGGCCAACGTGCTCCGCCGCCTCCAGCGGATCTGCCAGCACTATGGCGCGGCTCCCCAGTTCGTCTGCACGTCGGCGACGATCGCCAACCCCCAGGAGCTCGCCGAGCGGCTCGTCGGGTCACCGGTCGGCCTGGTCGTGGACAACGGCGCGCCCGCCGGCGAGAAGGTCGTGGTCTTCTACAACCCGCCCGTCGTCAACACGGAGCTCGGCATCCGCCGGCCGTATCTGAAGGAGGCGAGTCGGGTCGCGACGCCGATCCTCCGCGCGCGGGTGCCGACGATCGTCTTCACGGGCAGCCGGCTGGCGGAGGAGGTCGTCCTGACCGACCTCAAGGCCGCGGTGGAGCGGGCGCCCGCGTTCACGGACGTGATCCGCGGCTACCGGGGCGGCTACCTGCCGAACCGGCGCCGCGAGGTCGAGCGGGGGCTGCGCGCGGGGGACGTGCTGGGGGTCGTGTCGACCAACGCGCTCGAGCTCGGCATCGACATCGGCCGCCTCGACGTCGCCGTGCTGGCCGGGTACCCGGGCACGGTCGCCTCGACCTGGCAGCAGGCCGGCCGGGCCGGGCGGCGGACCGGGCTCTCGGCGGCGGTGCTGGTGGCGTCGTCCGCTCCGCTCGACCAGTTCATCGTCACCCACCCCGACTACTTCTTCGGGGCGCCCCCGGAGCACGCCCTCATCAACCCCGACAACCCCTACGTCCTGGTCAGCCACCTGAAGTGCGCCGCCTTCGAGCTGCCGTTCGCGGACGACGAGGCCTTCGGCGCGCAGGACGTCAGCCGCTACCTTGGGCTCCTCGAGGAGGAGGGGCTCCTCCACCGGGCCGGCGCCCGCTACCACTGGACGAGCGAGACCTACCCGGCGGACCACCTGTCGCTCCGGAGCGTGGCGAGCGACAACTTCGTCGTGGTCGACACGACCCACCAGACGCTCGCGCCCGTCGAGAGCGTTCGCCGGCTCACCCGGAAGCGCGAGGTGATCGCCGAGGTCGACTGGAGGAGCGCCTTCGCGATGGTCCATCCGAAGGCGATCTACCTCGTCGAAGGGCAGCAGTACGAGGTCCAGGAGCTGCGCTTCCGGGAGGACGAGGAGAAGGTCGCCTACGTCAAGCGTGTCCAGGTCGACTACTTCACCGACGCGGTGACCGCCAAGGGGGTGTGGGCGCTCGACCGCTTCCAGACGGCCGCCACGGGGGCCGCGCTGAACGGGCGCGTCGAGCAGGGTGAGCTCCTGGTCGCCGATCAGGTGGTCGGGTTCAAGAAGATCAAGTTCGAGACGATGGAGAACGTGGGGGCGGGCGAGGTCGAGCTGCCCCAGCAGGAGATGCAGACCGCGGGGCTCTGGCTCACGATCCGCCCCGAGATCCTGGCGGCCATCTCGGCGGATCGCGACGCCCTGGTCGACGGCCTGCGCGGCCTCGGGTACCTGCTCCATCACCTGGCGCCGCTCTTTCTCATGTGCGATGTGCGGGACCTCGGCTCCTGGCTCGGCGATGCCGCCCCGCCCGAGCCGGGGAGCGAGGCCCCGCATGGCCCGCGGGTCCTCACCACGGAGCGCACGCGCGCCCGGCTCCTCGCCGCGGAGCGATTCGAGCCCACGGTCTACCTCTACGACAGCCAGCCGGGAGGCATCGGGCTCACGGAGCGCCTGTTCGACCTGGTCGCCCCGCTCCTTGGCCGGGCCCGCGAGACGCTGGAGGCCTGCTCCTGCCGGGCGGGCTGCCCGTCGTGCGTGGGTCCGGTGAACGAGGTGGGGCGCCGGGCGAAGCCCATGGCGGTGGCGCTCCTGGAGCACCTGGTCTGCTGAGGCCCGCCGCCCCGTGATGCCGCCCACCGTCTCGAGCCCGAGCTCGCGCGCTAGTGTCGTCGCGGATCGCGAGCTCGAGTTGGCGCGGGTCCGGGCCGGCCTCCAGCGGCTCGCCGCGCGCCATGCGGCCGAGCGCCCGCCGGCGCGGGATTCCCTGGCGTTCGAGTCCATCCCCACGCCCCACGGGCCGGCGCTTCGCCGGACGGAGACGGTCCACGTGCCGGCGACGGTGGCCGAGGCGATCCAGGCGAGCCCGGGGACGGTCTTCCTCGACGTCGAGACGACCGGCCTCGCGGGTGGCACCGGGACGTACGTGTTCCTGGTCGGCCTGGCGGCGTGGACGACGGGCCGCTCGCTCGCCGTCACCCAGTACTTCCTGGGAGACCTCGGCGCCGAGGCGGCATTCCTCCACGCGGTGCGCGAGGCGATGGGCGAGACGCGTCAGCTGGTCTCCTTCAACGGCCGCACCTTCGACCTGCCGCTTCTCGAGACCCGGTACCTGCTCACGCGGGCACGCTGGTGGGGCGAGGACGTGGCGCACCAGGATCTCTATCCCGTCGCGCGGGCCCTCTGGCGGGGACGCGCCCCGGACTGCCGGCTCTCGACACTGGAGGGGGCACTGCTCGGGCTCGACCGCGGCGACGACCTACCGGGCGCCCTCGTGCCGCAGTACTACTTTGCCTATCTGCGCACCCGCAACCCGGCCGGCCTCCCGCGAATCTTCCGCCACAACCGCTGGGATCTGGTTGCCCTGGCCGGCCTCCACGCGCGTGCCGCGGCCCTCCTCGGCGGCCCGGACCCGCGTCACGATCCCGTGGAGTGGATGGGGGCGGGGCGCTGGCTGGAGCGCCGGGAGCCTGACCGGAGCGCGCGCTTCTACGAGGCCGCCCTCCGCGCGGGTCTGCCCGTGGCGCTCGAGCCCGGCGTCGCCTGGCGCCTCGGCTGGCTCTGGCGGCGGGCGGGACGGGTCGGCGACGCGCGGACCCTCTGGGTGGACGCCGTGGCGCGCGCCGAGCGCCCGCCGCTCCGGCTCGTGATCGACCTCGCGAAGCTTCACGAGCACCACGCGCGCGACTACGAGGCCGCGCTCGACCTGACGCGGGCCGCCCTCAAGGCGGTCGACGCCTGGGCGATGGTTGGCGGCGACCTCGTCGAGGCCCTCGAGCGTCGGGCCCACCGGCTGACGCGCCGCCTGGGCCGCGGGGCCACACAAGCGGGCGCGCCGCTCGACGCTCCTCGGGCCTGAAGGTCGCCTCCGCCCTCGCGGGGCCGCGGGCCGGCGGCCGGCGCTATCCCTCGTCGACGAGCGGGAACGCGACGACGTGGAGTAGATTCGCCACGACGCGGACCCGCGTCCCCAGGGGGTACAGGGTCGTCGACGGCTGGACGGCATGGACGCGCGCGCCCGAGGTCAGCCGGAGCCGGTAAAGGTGCTCGGCCCCGTGAAACTGCCGGCCGACCACCACGACATCCCCTTCCGGGTGCGGGATGAAGTCGATGTCGTCGGGGCGGACCATGATGTCGACCGCCTGGCCCGGTGCCAGCCCCGCGGGCCGCGCCAGGGTTCCCAGCTCCGTGACGATCCCCTCCTCGGTGACCATCGACCGGAGGAAATCCGCGGCCCCCACGAACTCGGCGACGAATCGGCTGCCGGGCCGATGGTACAGCTCGTAGGGCGGGGCGACCTGCTCGAGCCGCCCCGCGTTCAGGACCCCCACGCGATCAGCGAGCGCGAACGCCTCCTCCTGGTCGTGCGTGACAAACAGGGCCGTGGTCCCGCTGGCCCGGAGAATCTTGCCGATCTCCTCCCGCATCGAGGCGCGGAGATCGGCGTCCAGGTTGGAGAACGGCTCGTCGAGCAGGATCAGCGCGGGGGCCGGGGCCAGCGCGCGGGCGAGGGCCACGCGCTGCTGCTGACCGCCCGAGAGCTCGTGAGGATACCGCCGCTCGAGTCCGATCAGCCCGACCAGCTCCAGCGCCTGCTGCACCCGTCGCGCGCGCGCGTCGCGGGAGAGGTGGGCCAGTCCGAAGGCCACATTGGCCTCGACCGAGAAGTGCGGGAACAGCGCGTAGTCCTGGAAGACGACGCCCACGCCCCGCGCTTCCGGCGGCACGCTCAGGCCCGGTCCCGCGACGGCCGCGCCTCGGATCTCGATGAGACCCGCGTCGGGTGCCTCGAAGCCGGCCACCAGGCGAAGCGTCGTCGTCTTGCCGCAGCCGGACGGCCCGAGGAGCGCCAGGACCTCGCCGGTCGCGACGGTGAGCGACAGGTCGTCCACGGCGGGGGGAGTGTCCGCCGCGAAGCGCTTGGTGACGCCCTCCAGGCGGAGGAGGCTCACGGGGGGGGCGGTCCCGCGCGGAAATCCAGTGGCCGGGTGTCGGCCCCGGCGGCCCGCATCGCGAGAGCGACCGGCCCCAGCCCGGCAAGGACGAGGGCGAGTGCCGGGAGGGCCGCTTCCACCCACAGCGATTCCGCGGTCCGCCGCCAGATGACCACGGCCAGCGTCTCGAGGCCGAAGGGCCGAAGCAGCAAGGTCGCCGGCAGCTCCTTCATCACGTCGACGAACACGAGCGTGAGCGCGGCGAGGATCCCTCGGCGCGCCAGCGGCAGGTGGACCGCGCGGAGTGTGCGCCAGCCGCGGGCACCGAGTGAGCGGGCCGCTTCGTCAAGGCTCCGAGGGATCCGGGCCAGGCTCGCCTCGACACTCTGGGCGCCGACCGCCAGGAAGCGGACCAGGTAGGCGAAGAGGAGCCCCGCCACCGAGCCGGTCACGAGGAGACCGGGCGACACCCCCGTCAGCCGCGCGACGGCCTCTGCCAGCGTCCGGTCGAGCCAGGCCAGAGGGAGGAGCACGCCCACCGCGATGACCGCCCCCGGCAAGGCGTAGCCGAGTCCGGCGGCGCGGGTGGCCGCCACCACGAACGGGGTCGGCTGACGTCGCCGCGCGTAGGCGAGGAGGAGGGCCACTGCCACGACCGCGATGGCCGCGCCGCCGGCGAGCGCGAGGCTCTGGGTCAAGGCGCGGACGAACCCCTCGGGCGCGCTGTCCAGGCTCGCGGTCTCGAGGGCCCAGACCGTGAGCTGGCCGACGGGCAGACCGAAGGCCAGGCCGAGCGTGCCCGCACACAGGAGCGTGGCCCCGAGCGCCCGGCCCCTCCTGAGCTGGAGCCGGGTGGGCGGGCGCGTCAGGCGGCGACCCTGGGTGAACCGGGCCCGCCCGCGCGACAGGCGCTCCAGAGCGAGGAGGCTGGCGGCCAGGACGAGGAGGAGCGACGCCAGCTGGGTGGCCGCCGTTCGGTCGAACATCCCGTGCCACACGCGATAGATCGCCTCCGTCAAGGTGCGAAAGCCAAAGGTGGCGACGGTGCCGAAGTCGGCGAGGGCCTCCATGCACGCCAGCGCCGTGCCCGCGGCGAGGGCGGGGCGCGCCAGCGGCAGGGTCACGCCAAACAGGATCGCCCCCCGGGACCGGCCCAGACCGCGCGCGCTTTCCAGGAACTCCGGCGCCTGCTCGGCGAGCGCCGCCCGCGCGAGCGCGTACACGTAGGGGTAGTAGACGAGCGTCATCATGAGCGCGACACCCCAGCCAGTCCGGAGATCGGGGAGGCGCGCGCCAGGGCCGAGCCAGTCGCGAAGCGTCGTCTGGACCGGCCCCGCGTACTCGAAGAGGCCGAGGAAGACGAAGCCGATCACGTAGGCCGGAAGCGCCAAGGGCAGGACCAGCGCCCACTCGAAGAACCGCCGACCCGGAAACTCGCACGTCGCGACGAGCCACGCGAGGGTCGTGCCGAGGAGGAGGACTCCCAGGCCCACCGCGGCGACGAGCCCGACCGTGTTGAGGACCAGCTCCGGGAGCTGCGTCCGCCACAGATGCGCCCAGACAGCCCCCGCAGGTCGGGTGAGGGACCAAAGGACGGTAAGGATCGGAAGGCAGACGAGGCCGGCGGCCGTGAGCGCCGCCGCGGTCCAGGACCACGACGGCCGGGGCCGCGGGGCGGTCGCCCCGAGGACCCCGGCCGGTCGGGCCATGCGGGCGGCTAGCGGTACCCGGCGCGGTCCGCGAGCTTGGTCGCCGCGGCCTGGAACTCCCCGGCGGCTGCGACGTTGATGTCGTCCATCTTGAAGCTGCCCCATTGGACCAGCAGCGGCTGCGGGGGAACTTGCGGGTTGGCGGGATACTCGAAGCTCGCCTCGACCCAGACCGCCTGGGCCTCGGGCGACGTGAGGAACTCGAGGAACTTGATGGCCTCGGCCCGGTGCTTGCTGTGGGCGATGACCCCGGCGCCGGAGATGTTCACGTGCACGCCGGGCCCCGCCTGGTCGGGCCAGAAGGGGCGGACGGGGAGCGAGGCGTCCTTGGCCAGCGCGCGCCCGAGGTAGTAGGTGTTGGTCACGCCGACATCGCACTGGCCCGCGGCGATCGCTTCCAGGATCTTCGCGTCGCCATTGATGAGGGTCGGCTGGTTGGCCACCCAGCCCCGGACGATCTCCTCGGTCCGAGGCTCGCCGTAGCGCTTGATCATGGTGGCGAGCAGGGACTGGTTGTAGATGTGGGTCGAGTTGCGAAGGCAGAGCCGACCCTTCCACTTGGGGTCGCCGAGCGCGGCGTAGGTCGACAGCTCCTCCGGCTTCACGCGGGTCGTGTTGTACATGATGGTCCGAGCTCGCACGGCCAGCGCGACCCAGCGACCCTGCGGATCGCGCAGATGCGCCGGGACGTTCGTCACGAGCTCGGGCGAGTCGACCGGGGCCAGAAAGCCGGCGCGCGCCGCGTTCCAGAGGTTCCCGGCGTCGACCGTGACGAGGAGGTCCGCCGGGGTGCGGTCGCCTTCGGCCTTGAGCCGCTCGAAGAGCTCGGCGTCGCTCGCGTGGAAGACCTTGAGCGTGATGCCGGTCTTCTTCGTGAACGCGTCGAAGGTGGGCTCCTTGGGGTAGTGGCGCGACGAGTAGAGGAGCAGCTCGACCGCGGCCGCGGGGGTTGGCGCGAGGGCCACCATCAGAAGGGCGCCCAGGGCCAAGATCGGGCCGGCCAGAAAGATCCAGGAGCGGGGATGCATGTAATCCTCCTTGTAGGCGCCAGGGTCGAGCCCGCCCGGGGACCGGGCTCCTCTGGGTGACACCGCCGGACGTAAGGTTGCGTCGCCCCGGGACTGACGGCTATAATTTCGGGGAGCCGCGACGATGGGCCTTAGGTAGCCTTAACATGCCGAGTGTGTCAAGCCGAAAATCCGGGCCGCCGGGGTCCCGCGCCCGGAGCGGAACGACGGCCTCCATCGAGGACTACCTCGAGGGGATCTACGATCTCCACGGCAGCGGCGGGCCGGTGATCGGGGCCCGCCTGGCGCGCCACCTGAAGGTCTCGCCGCCCGCCGTTACGGAGGCCCTCCAGCGGATGGCCCGGGACGGCTACCTCCGCATCGGGGCCGGCAAGCGCATCTTGCTGACCAAGCGCGGCCGGTCCTTGGCCGAGGTGATGGCCCGGCGCCACCGCCTGCTCGAGCGCTGGCTCACGGACATCCTCGGCCTTGACTGGATGGATGCCCACGAGGAGGCGCACCGGCTCGAGCATGCCTTGTCCCCCCTGGTCGAGGACCGCCTGGCGACGCTCCTCGGGATGCCGAGCACGTGTCCGCACGGCAACCCCATCCCGGGCATGGCGCCCCGGACCGGGACGCGGCCGTTCCCACTCGACCGGGCGCCGGAGGGCGCCACCGTGACCGTCGAGCGGATCACCGAGGAGGCCGAGGCCGACCGGAAGCTCCTCGAGCACCTCTGGCGAAACGGTGTCCGTCCGGACACGTGCCTCACGGTGCAGGAGATCGCGCCCTGGGCCGGCACCATCACGACGGTGATGGACGGGCGGACGGTGGTTCTCGGCCTGGCGGCGGCCGCGAAGATCTGGGTGTACTACCCGAAGTAGCGGCTCCGCCGCGGCGCGATCTCTCGGATCAGCCGCCCAGCACCTCGGGGTTCACGGGGTGCGCCGGACGCCGCCCGTCCAGCACGGCGAGGGCATCCTCGACCGCCATCGTCGCCATCCGGAGGCGCGTCTCCCTGGACGCCGAGGCGATGTGGGGGGCCAGCACGGCGTTCGGGCACTCGAGGAGGCGCGGGTCCACGCGCGGCTCCTCCTCGTAGACATCGAGGCCCGCGCCGGCGATCCAGCCTTCCTGTAGCGCGCGGACCAGGGCGGCCTCGTGGACCACTGGGCCGCGCGCGGCGTTGACCAGATACGCCATGGGCTTCATGAGCCGGAGCGCGCGCTCGTCGATGTAGTGGTGCGTCTCGGGCAGAAGCGGTACGTGGAGCGTGACGAAGTCCGCCTCACGGAGGAGAGCGTCGCGCTCGCGGTAGACGACGCCCAGGTCGCGCTCGGCCTCGAGATCGCGGACGGCATCGTGGTAGAGCACGCGCATGGCGAAGCCCTGGGCGCGCCGGGTGACGGCCCTGCCGATCCGGCCGAGCCCGAGAATTCCGAGCGTCTTTCCGTGGACGTCGCCACCCAGGAGCAGCATCAGGCCCCACTCCGTGAACTTGCCGGCCCGCGTGAAGGCGTCCGCCTCGGCGACCCGGCGGGCGGTCGCCAGGAGGAGGGCCCAGGTGAAGTCGGCCGTGGTCTCGGTCAGGACCCCGGGGGTGTTGGTGACGACGATGCGCCGCCGGCTGGCGGCGGCGACGTCGATGTTGTCGTACCCGACGGCCACGTTGGCGACGATCCGGAGCCGCGGGGCGTGGGCGAGCAGGGGCTCGTCGATCGTGTCGGTCAGGAGGCACACGAGTCCGTCGGCGTCGCGGAGCTGGGCGGCGAGCTCCGCGGGCGCGAGCCGCCGGTCCTTTGGGCCCAAGCGGACGGTCGCCTGGCTCCGGGCGAGCGTGAGCGCCGCCTCCGGGAGGTGCCGTGAGATGAGCAGGGTTCCCGGCATCCACGCCTCCTTTCGGCGCCCGGCGGGCCATCGGGCAGCCGGCGGCGTCGGGTGAAGTACCGTAAATACCGGAAAGAACGAGCGAATGGCGACTGGAGAAACTCGGCCGCGCGCGCGCGCTCCGCCTCGAGACCGGGGGGGTTGACCGGGACCCGAGGCGTGGCTATATTAGCACTCGATGGAGATGAGTGCTAACCACCAGAGTTGACATCCCGGCGGATTCCCGCCGGTCGGACAACCCCAGGACGGTCCAGCTTAGAAGGAGGCACACGCTATGCCGACGGCTACGAAGGTCAAGCTTCGCCCGCTCCACGACCGTATCCTCGTCAAGCGCATCGAGGAGACGGAGGACCGGCACGGCAGCATCATCATCCCCGACACCGCGAAGGAAAAGCCCCAGGAGGCGAAGGTCATCGCCGTGGGCAACGGGAAGATGACCGACGAGGGCAAGAAGCTCCCGATGGACGTCAAGGCGGGCGACCGCATCCTGTTCGGCAAGTACTCCGGCAGCGAGGTCAAGATCGACGGCGAGGAGTACCTCATCCTGCGGGAAGAGGACGTCCTCGGGATCCTCGACTAGCCCGACGCTCCGAGCCATCGACGCGAAGCCGAGAACTCAAGGAGGAACGCAACGATGCCAAAGCAGCTCCTGTTCAACACCGAGGCGCGCGCGGCGCTCCTGCGCGGGGTGAACATCATGGCGGAGGCCGTGAAGGCCACGCTGGGCCCCAAGGGGCGCAACGTCGTCATCGACAAGAAGTTCGGCAGCCCGACCATCACCAAGGACGGCGTGACCGTCGCCAAGGAGGTCGAGCTCAAGGACCCCTACGAGGACATGGGGGCCCAGATGATCAAGGAGGTCGCCTCCAAGACCTCCGACGTCGCGGGGGACGGCACCACGACCGCGACGGTGCTGGCCCAGGCGGTGTTCCGCGAGGGCCTGAAGAACGTCACCGCCGGCGCGAACCCGATGGGCCTGAAGCGCGGCATCGAGCAGGCGGTCGAGAAGGTCGTCGAGGAGCTCAAGAAGATGTCCAAGACGACCAAGGACAAGAAGGAGATCGCGCAGGTCGCGAGCATCGCCGCCAACAACGACAAGACCATCGGCAACCTGATCGCCGAGGCCATGGAGAAGGTCGGCAAGGACGGGGTCATCACCGTCGAAGAAGCGAAGGCGATGGAGACGACCCTCGAGGTCGTCGAGGGCATGCAGTTTGACCGGGGCTACCTCTCGCCCTACTTCGTGACCGACCCCGAGCGGATGGAGACCGTCCAGGATGACGCGCTCATCCTGATCCACGAGAAGAAGATCAGCGTGATGAAGGACATGCTCCCGCTGCTCGAGCAGGTGGCGCGCTCCGGGAAGCCGTTCCTCATCATCGCCGAGGAAGTCGAGGGCGAGGCGCTGGCCACCCTCGTCGTGAACAAGCTCCGCGGCACCCTGTCCTGCTCCGCGGTCAAGGCCCCGGGCTTCGGGGATCGCCGGAAGGCCATGCTGCAGGACATCGCGACCCTGACGGGCGGCAAGGCGATCACCGAGGACCTCGGGATCAAGCTCGAGAACATCAAGCTCGAGGATCTCGGTCGGGCCAAGAAGGTGGTCGTGGACAAGGACAACACCACGATCGTCGAGGGCGCCGGGGCCTCCAAGGAGATCGAGGGGCGCATCAAGCAGATCCGGGCGCAGATCGAGGAGACCACCTCGGACTACGACCGGGAGAAGCTCCAGGAGCGGCTGGCCAAGCTCGCCGGCGGCGTGGCCGTCATCAAGGTCGGCGCCGCGACCGAGACCGAGATGAAGGAGAAGAAGGCGCGCGTCGAGGACGCGCTCAACGCGACCCGGGCGGCCGTCGAGGAAGGCGTCGTGCCCGGCGGCGGGGTGGCCCTGCTCCGTGCGGCGAAGGGCCTCGATGGCCTCAAGCTCTCGGGTGACGAGGCGACGGGCGTCCAGATCGTGCGGCGCGCGCTCGAGGAGCCGATCCGGCAGATCGTGGCCAACGCCGGGCTCGAGGGCTCGGTGGTGGTGGAGAAGGTGAAGGGCGCGAGCGGCGTCGCCCAGGGCTTCGACGCCGAGCGGAACGAGTACGTCGACATGATGCAGGCCGGGATCCTCGACCCGACCAAGGTGGAGCGGATCGCGCTGCAGAACGCGGCGTCGATCGCGTCGCTCCTCCTGACGACCGAGGCGCTGATCACGGACATCCCCGAGGAGTCGAAGCCGGCCGCGCCGCCGATGCCTCACGGGGGCGACTTCTAAGCGCGAGACTCCGGCCGGGAGACTCCCTCCCGGCCTTCCGTCCCGGTCCGCCGGCCTCCGGGAGAGACTCCGGAGGTCGGCGTGCTCGGGGCGCCCTCCACGTCGATCCCTGGGCCCGCTGCCCGACGGTGGCATTGGTGGGCCCGGGCTGGTATCCTAAATCGCTTTTCGAGCCCGCTCCCGGCGTTGGCCGTTGGAGCCCGAGGGAGGTGATGCGGTGTTGCGGACATACGACGTGCTGCTGATCGTGGACCCCCGCCTGACGGACGAGGAGGTCGCCCAGCTCGGCGGGCGCCTGCAGGAGGCGCTGGTCACGCTTGGGCGGCGAGGTCATCTCCTCCGAGGACTGGGGCCGGCGGCGGCTCGTGTTCGAGCTCCGGAAGCAACGCGAGGGGCATTACCTCCTGCTGCAGGCCCGCGCCACGCCCGAGACGATGCGGGAGTACGGGCGGCAGCTCAAGCTCAACGAGTCGGTGCTGCGCTACCTGACGACGCGCGTGATCGAAGGGCGGCGCAAGCCGGGGGCCAGCCGTGGGGCTCCGGCGGCGCCCCCAGAGGCGGCTGCCCCGGCCACGAGCGAGGTCGGTTGATGGCGAGCCTGAACAAGGTGTTCCTGATCGGGAACCTCACCCGCGCGCCGGAGCTGCGGTACACCCCGAGCGGCACCGCGGTCTCGGATCTCCGGCTGGCGGTCAACCGCTCCTACACCACCCAGGGTGGCGACCGGCGGGAGGAGACGTGCTTCCTCACGGTGGTCGTGTGGGGCAAACAGGCGGAGAGCGGCGCCCAGTACCTGGACAAGGGCAGCCCCGTCCTCGTCGAGGGCCGGCTCCAGACCCGGGACTGGGAGACGAAGGACGGGCAGAAGCGGAACGTCGTCGAGGTGGTCGCCGAGCGCCTCCAGTTCCTCGGACGGGGTCGGGCGGGTGGAGGCGGCCGGGGCCACCGAGGCCGAGCCGGTCGAGGAGGCCGCGGGCGGCGCCGACGACGTGCCCTTCTAGGATGCCCCGGGAGCGCGAGAGCGAGGAGGCGGACAGGTGGTCAAGCCCGTGAAGCGGCGTCGGTTCGGCCGACGCAAGGTCTGCAAGTTCTGCGTCGACAAGATCCTGGCCGTCGACTACCGTGACGTCAAGCGCCTCCGCACCTTCATGACGGAGCGCGGCAAGATCATCCCGCGCCGCATCTCCGGCAACTGCGCGCGGCACCAGCGTCAGCTCACCGGCGCTCTGAAGCGCCTCCGCACGGTCGCCCTCATCCCCTACGTCGCCGAATAGGATCCGCGGGTGGGCGCGAGCCCGGATGTGCGGCGGGCGGTCCTGCTGGGCGCGGGGATGGGCCTCGGGCTGGCGTGCCTCGAGGCGGTCTCCACGCGCGGGTGGTGGGGCGGTCTGGCCGCGCTCGTCAGCCTCGTCCCGGTGGCCGTGGCCCTGGCGCTCGGCGGCCCACTGGCCGCGGCGCTGGCCGGCGGGGTCGCGATGACCGCCGTCGGGGTGGTCCGCGGCGGCCCGGCGATGCTGCTGGTCGCCCTCAAGTACGTCCTGCCCGGCGCGACGCTCGGGCTCGGGCTCGTCCGCCGCTGGCCGATCGCTCGTGACGACCCTCCTGACCGCCGGCGCGAACCTCGCGGGTGTCGTCGTCCTGCTCTGGGTCCTGACGCCGGCGGGCACGGGCCCGTTCGCGTACCTCGAGCGCCAGGTCGCCGCAGCACGTGACCGAGCTCGAGCAATGGCCCGCGCGGCTCGGGGCGACCGGGCAAGACGCGGGGTGGGCGGCGGACGCCGCGCGGTTCGTCGTGGCCACGCTCCGGGTCGCCGGGCCCGGGATGGTCGCGCTCGGCGTGTTCGCCGGCGCCGTGGCCAACTACGCGGTCGCGCGCTTCTGCCTCCGGCGCCGGCTCACCTTCCGCCCCTTCGCGGAAGAGGCCGTCCCCGACCATTGCGTGTGGGCCGCGATCGGCGCGGGGGTGCTCCTCGTGTCGCGCCAGGACCGGCTGGAGGCCGCCGGGCTGAACCTGCTCCTGGTGCTGATGCCCCTCTACGCGATCCAGGGACTGGCGGTGTTCCGCCACTTCTTCCAGCGGATCGGCGTGCCCCGCCTCCTCCAGGTCGTGAGCTTCGGCCTGTTCGCGATGCAGCCCCTCCTGCTGGTGGCGGTGTCGTGCGTCGGGCTGTCCGACCTCTGGATCGACTTTCGCAAGATCCGCCAGGCGCCGACCGCCGCCTGAGGCGGGCCTAGGAGAGCACGAGCGATGAAGGTGATCCTGATGACCGACGTGCCCGCGCTCGGGCAGCGGGGCGAAACGCGCGACGTCGCCAACGGCTACGCGCGGAACTTCCTGCTCCCCCGGAAGCTGGCGGTGCCGGCGACGCCGGCGAACCTGAAGAACGTGGAGCACCTCAAGCGCCAGCGCGCGCGCGAGGAGGAGCGCGCGCTCGAGGCGGCGAAGGCCACCGCGGAGCGCATCGAGGGGCTGACCCTGGCCGTGACCGCCCGGGCCTCGGAGGACGGCCGGCTCTATGGCTCGGTCTCCCCGCAGGACGTGGTCGAGTTCCTCGAGCGGCACAAGATCTCGGTCGAGAAGCGCCGCGTGGCGATGGACGAGCCCATCAAGGCGGTCGGCGACTACAAGGTGCCGGTTCGCCTCCACGGCGACGTGACGGCGGCGCTGACGGTCACGGTCAAGGCGCGAGTAGTCCGGCCCCGCGCCGTCGCTTCGGCATGGCCACCACGATCGAGGTCCCCGGCAAGGTCCCGCCGCAGAGCCTCGAGGCGGAGCGGGCGGTGCTCGGCGCGATCCTGCTCGAGCCGGCCCTGCTGCCGCGGGCCGTCGAGCTCCTGATCCCCGAGGAGTTCTACAAGGAGGCGCACCGGAAGATCTTCGGGGCGATGATCCGCCTGTTCGAGCGCGGGGAGCCGGCCGACGCCATCATGGTGACGGAGACCCTCCGGCGCGAGGGCGTGTTCGAGGAGGTGGGGGGACACACCCTCCTGGCGACCCTCCAGGAAGAGGGCACGGTCGCCACCCAGTTCGCGGCGTACGCCGGGATCGTCCGCGAGAAGGCGCTCCTCCGCGAGATGATCCGGGTCGCCCGCGAGATCGTGCAGGAGGGGTACGAGGAGACGGACGACGTCCAGGCGCTCCTGGACCGGGCCGAGCAGATGCTCTTCCGCATCTCGCAGCGGCGGTTCCAGCGGAGCGCGTTCCCCGTCCGCGAGATCCTGGCCCAGGCGATCCACCACATCGAGACGCTCTACCACAGAAAGGAGGACATCACCGGCCTGGCCACGGGATTCACGGAGCTCGACAAGCGCACCTCGGGGCTGCAGCGCGCGGACTTCGTGATCATCGCGGGGCGCCCGTCCACGGGCAAGACGGCCTTCGCGCTCAATGTCGCCGCGCACGCCGCCGTCGAGCTGGGCCGGGCCGCGCTGATCTTCAGCCTCGAGATGTCCAAGGAGCAGCTGGTGCAGCGGCTCATCTGCGCGGAGGCGCGCGTCGACTCGCAGAAGGTCCGATCGGGCTTCCTCCAGCCGCCCGAATGGCGCCGCATCATCGACGCCGCCGGCCGGCTCTCGGAGGCGCCGCTGTACATCGACGACACGGCGACCCTCTCGGTCCTGGAAGCGCGCGCCAAGGCCCGCCGCATCCAGGCGGAGCACCGGCTGGAGCTCGTGGTCATCGACTACCTCCAGCTCATGCAGGGCCGGTGGCGGGCCGAGAATCGCCAGCAGGAGATCTCCGAGATCTCGCGCTCGCTGAAGGCGCTCGCCAAGGAGCTCAACGTGCCCGTCGTGGCGCTGTCGCAGCTCTCGCGCGCGGTGGAGGCCCGGGGCGACGCGCTGCCCCGGCTGTCCGATCTGCGGGAGTCCGGCGCCCTCGAGCAGGATGCGGACCTCATCATGTTCCTCGCCCGCAAGGAGAACGCCCCCGACGCCGAGATGGGGACGACCGACATCGTGATCGGGAAGCACCGGAATGGTCCTACGGGGCGGCTCGAGCTCGTGTTCAACGCCGAGTACACGCGCTTCGACAACCTCGCCTCACCGACCCGGCGCGAGCGGTTCTGACCCCGGCCGCGTGACCGGCGACCGGTGGTGACCGTGGCGGCTCCGGGCCGAGCCCGGCGCGCCTAGCGCGATGTCCGTCCAGCGTCTCAAGCGAGTCCTGGTCGGGCGACCGATCCCGACCAGCCTCGACCAGCACGAGCGCCTGAGCCGCGTCACCGGCCTGGCGGTCTTCGCCTCCGACGCGCTGTCCTCGGTCGCCTACGCCACCGAGGCCATCCTCCTGGTTCTGGTGGCCGCCGGTCCGGCGGCGCTCGGCGCGTCCCTGCCGATCGCGCTCGCCATCGCGGTCCTGGTCGCGATCGTGGTGACCTCCTTCCGGCAGTCGATCCTCGCCTACCCGAAGGGCGGCGGGGCCTACGTCGTGACGCGCGAGAACCTGGGCCGGTACCCGAGCCTCGTCGCCGGCGCCGCGCTCCTCATCGACTACGTGCTGACGGTGGCCGTGAGCACCGCCGCGGGGATCGACGCGATCACCTCGGCGATCCCGCCGCTCTACCCGAACCGCGTCCTGCTGTGCAGCGCCGGGGTCTTGGCGATCGCGCTCGTGAATCTCCGCGGGGTCCGGGAAGCAGGGCGCCTGTTCGCGGGGCCGACCTATCTGTTCGTCGGCGCCTACCTCGCCATGATCCTGTGGGGGCTCGTCCTGTGGCTCCGGGGCGAGGTGGGGCCGGCGGCGGCCGAGGCCGAGGCGCGCGGCGTCGAAGCGCTGACCCTGTTCCTGGCCCTTCGGGCGTTCGCGTCGGGGTGCGCCGCGCTCACCGGCATCGAGGCGGTGTCCGACGGGGTCCCCGCCTTCCGGACGCCGGAGGCCCAGAACGCCCGGCAGGTGCTCGCGGCCCTCGGCCTGATCCTGATCGTCCTCTTCGTCGGCATCACGGTCCTCGTCTACGTCTTCCACGTCGTGCCGGTCGCGGGGGAGACGACCAACTCCCAGCTGGCCCGTCGGGTCTTCGGGCTCTCGCCGTTCTACTACCTGGTCCAGGGTGTCACGGCGCTGATCCTCGTGCTGGCCGCCAACACGAGCTTCGCCGACTTCCCCCGGGTCGCCTCGTTCCTTGCGCGCGATGGCTTCGTCCCGCGCCAGTTCGCGAACCGCGGGGACCGACTCGCGTACTCGAACGGCATCTTGATCCTGACCGTGCTGAGCGTGGGGCTCCTGGTCGTGTTCAAGGGCGACACGCATGCCCTGATCCCGCTCTACGCGGTCGGCGTGTTTCTGTCGTTCACGCTCAAGCAGGCGAGCATGGTCCGGTACTGGCTCCGGCGCCGCCAGCGGGGCTGGGTGGCCGGGATGTCGGTCCAGACCGTCGGGGCCACCGCGACCGGGCTCGTGATGGTGATCATCGCGGTGACGAAGTTCACCCATGGCGCCTGGATCGTCGTCGTGCTGATCCCGACGCTGGTCGTCGCCTTCGTCACCGTCCGCCGGCACTACGACCAGGTGGCCCGGCAGCTCTCGATCGACGGCGCCGAGGCCGAGCCGCCCCTGACCGCCCACGTCGTGCTGGTGCTCGTCGGCGATGTCCACCGGGGCGTGCTCCGGGCGGTACGCTACGCCCGCGCGCTGTCGACGGACGCGCGCGGCGTGTACGTCGAGATCACGCCGGAGCAGACCCGGCGCGTCGAGGAGCGCTGGGGGCGGTTCGCGGCCGGGATGCCGCTCGTGGTGCTCCGCTCGCCGTACCGTTCGGTGGCGGGGCCGCTCCTCGAGTACCTCGATCACGTCCAGCGCCGGGCCACCGACCAGCTCGTCACCATCATCCTCCCGGAGTTCATCCCGGCACGCTGGTGGCAGCACCTGCTCCACAACCAGACGGCCCTCCTGATCAAGGGCGCGCTCCTGTTCCGGAAGGGCGTCATCGTCACGAACGTGCCCTATCACCTCGAGCAGTAGGCGCCCATGTCCGTCCAGAACGTGAAGCGGATCCTCCTCGGGACGCCCATCCCGACGGCGCACGCCGCCCACGAGCGGCTCGGTCCCCTGACGGGCCTCGCCATCTTCGCCTCGGATGCGCTCTCCTCCGTCGCCTACGCGACGGAGGAGATCTTGCTGATCCTCATGCTGGCCGGAGCGGCCACCCTCGGCCTGGCCGTTCCGATCGCCGTCGCCATCGGCCTCCTGATCGCCATCGTCGTGAGCTCCTACCGGCAGACGATCCTCGCGTACCCCCAGGGTGGCGGCTCCTACATCGTCACGCGGGAGAACCTCGGCCGCTATCCCAGCCTCATCGCGGGCGCGGCACTGATGATCGACTACGTCCTCACGGTCGCGGTGAGCGTGGCCGCCGGGATCGCGGCGATCACGTCGGCGATCCGACCGCTCTACCCCTACCGGGTGACGCTCTGCATCGTCGGCGTGGCGCTCATCGCGGTCGGGAATCTCCGTGGCGTGCGCGAGTCGGGCCGGCTCTTCGCGCTGCCGACCTACCTGTTCCTCGGCGCCTACGTCCTGCTGATCGGCTGGGGCGGCGTCCAGTGGGCGCTCGGGGCGACGGCCGCCGGGCCGCCCGCCACGCCGAGCGGCGGAGGGGAGCTCCTCACGGCCTTCCTGGTGCTCCGGGCCTTCTCGTCCGGCTGCGCGGCCATGACGGGGATCGAGGCCGTCTCCGATGGCGTCCCCGCGTTCCGCGCCCCGGAGGCCCAGACGGCCCGCCGCGTGCTGCTGGCTTTGGGCGGCATCCTCATCGTGCTGTTCCTCGGCATCTCCGCGCTCGCGTACGCCTTCGGCGTCGTCCCGGTGGAAGGCGAGACGGTGAACTCCCAGCTCGCGCGGCGCGTCTTCGGGGAGTCGCCGATCTACTACCTGGTTCAGGGCGTGACCATGCTGATCCTCATCCTGGCCGCCAACACGAGCTTCGCGGACTTCCCGCGGCTCGCCTCGTTCCTCGCCCGCGACCGGTTCATCCCCCGCCAGTTCGCGAACCGGGGCGACCGGCTCGCCTTCTCGAACGGCATCCTGATCCTGGCCCTGGTGTCGATCGGCCTCCTGGTGCTCTTCCAGGGGAACACGCACGCGCTCATCCCGCTCTACGCGCTGGGGGTGTTCCTGTCCTTCACGCTCTCGCAGGCCAGCATGGTGCGCTACTGGTTCCGGCACCGGGGGCCGGGCTGGCCGCTCCGCGCCCTGCTCAACGGGACGGGGGCGGCCGCCACCGGCGTGGTGGCCCTGATCGTGGGGGTGACGAAGTTCACGCACGGGGCCTGGATCGTCGTCGTCCTGCTCCCGTGCATGGTCGCCCTCTTCCTGACCATCCGCCGTCACTACGACGACGTCGCCGTGCAGCTCTCGGTGGACCAGGTGACCCCGCCTCCCCGGCCGGCCGGGCACACGGTCCTCGTCCTCGCGGGCGACGTCCATCGGGGCATGCTGCCGGCCATCGAGTACGCCCAGGCGCTGTCCCCGGGCGCGCGGGGCGTGTACGTCGAGGTGGATCCGGAGCAGACGCGCCGGTTCGAGGAGCGGTGGGCGAAGTTCGCCGGGGGGATGCCGCTGGTCGTGCTGCGGTCGCCGTACCGCTCGGTGACCGGACCGCTTCAGGGGTACCTGGATCTCCTCCAGCGTCAGGCTCCGGGCCAGATGATCACGATCGTGCTCCCGGAGTTCGTGCCGGCCCGCTGGTGGCAGCACCTGCTCCACAACCAGACCGCGCTCCTGATCAAGGCGGCGCTCCTCTTTCACAAGGGCGTCGTCGTCACCAACGTGCCCTATCACCTGCAGCGGTAGGAGGCCGTGTCACGTGGCCGTCCCCTGTGCTACACTCCGCTTTCACGGGCTCTCAGCGCGCGATCCCGCGACGGCACGGCCTTCTGGACAGACGATGCTGCCTCCTTCAAGGAATCGACCGAGTAACCGACGGACGGTGCTTGCGTTCCGACCGCATCCACCGCTCGATGCGCGCCTGACGCTTGCCCGCTACGGGCGCTGGGGCGACGATCCCGGAAGCCTCTACCAGGACGGCGCCCTCTACCGGGTGGCGCGCGTGGGGGACCGGCTCGTGCCCTTCCGGCTCACCGTCGCGGGGCCGGTGGAGCGGCCGCGGGCGACCATCGTATTCGCGGGGCCGGTCGAGCCCGGGGTGCGGGCGGTGCTCCGCTGGCAGGCTGCTCGACTCCTCGGCGAGGGCTGGGACCTCGACGGCTTCTACGCCTCCGCCGCGGCCGACCCGGTGCTCGGGCGCCTCGTCGGCCGGACGGGGGCGTACTGGGGGTTGCGCCCGACGCTCCTGCCGGACTCGTTCGAGATGCTGGTCGGCGCGATCAGCGCCCAGCAGGTCAACCTCGGCTTCGCCTTCGCGACCCGGGCGCGTTTGATCCGGGCGTACGGGACGCCGGTCGACTTCGACGGCGTGACCGTCCATGCGTTTCCCGCGCCGGCCGTCCTGGCCGCCGCGCCGCCGGCGGCGCTTCGAGGCATGCAGTTCTCGCAGCGGAAGGCCGAGTACATCGTGGGCCTGGCGCAGGCGCTCGCCTCGGGCCAGCTCGATCTGGCCGCCCTCACCGGGGCGGCGGACGAGGCGGTGGTGGCCCGGTTGATGGCGGTCCGCGGGCTCGGCCGGTGGACGGCCGAGTGGTTTCTCGCCCGGGCGCTCGGCCGGCCCGATGTGTGTCCCGCGGACGACCTCGGCGTGCGGCGGGCGGTCGAGGCGCTGTGCTTCAGGGGTCGCGCCCGCGACGCCGCGGCCGTCCGCCGGCGGGCTCGGGCCTGGCGACCGCACCGGAGCCTCGCGATTCACTACCTCCTCGCGGCGCATGCCGGGCCGCGCCAGGCCACCAGCCCGGCGCCGGCGGCGCGCGGCGCCTGATCGGGCGGCCCCGTGGCCCACTCGCTCCTGCCGCTGGTTGGCGCCGACCCGAACCGTCCGGCGGCCGTCGCGCTCGTCGGTCGCTACGCGCTCGGACTGACGTGGCAGGACGGGCACGGGAGCATCTACCCGTTCGTCGTGCTGCGCGCGGCGTGTCCCTGCGGGACCTGTGTGCCGGCAGAGGACGCCTGGCCGACCGAGATCCGTCGCGAGGCGGGCCACCTTCGCGTCGTGTGGCAGGACGGGCACGACAGCCTGCTCGCATACCCGGCGCTCCGGCAACGCTGTCCCTGCGCCGGGTGCGCTCCGACCTCCCGTGGGGCTCGGGCGTGAGAGCGCCGGCGACCCCGCGCCGCGGGCTCATCGTCTTCGGCGTGATGCTGGGGCTCTTTCTGGGGGCCATGGAGTCCACCGCCATCGCCACCGCCATGCCGACGGTCATCGCGAGCCTGGGTGGCCTCACCATCTACTCGTGGGTCTTCTCCGGGTACATTCTCGCGGCGACCATCTCGATGCCGCTCTGGGGGCGGCTCGCCGACCTTTACGGCCGCCGGCCCGTCTACCTGACGGGGCTCGCGATCTTCCTGGTCGGGTCGGTGCTCTCGGGACTCTCGTCGTCGATGACGGCGCTGATCATCTGTCGGACGGTCCAGGGGCTCGGGGGCGGCGCGCTGATCCCGCTCGGCATGACCATCATCGCGGACCTCTACGGCCTCGAGCAGCGCGCGCGGATGCAGGGCTACTTCTCGGCGACCTGGGGTCTCGCGTCGATCGTGGGCCCTCTCATCGGCGGCTTCCTGACCGACCACCTGTCCTGGCGGTGGGTCTTCTTCGTCAACATCCCGTTCGGGCTTCTGGCCGGCCTCATCCTCGGCGTGGCGCTGGTGGGGCTCGACCGGCCGCGTGGGCCAGTCAAGGTCGACCTCCGGGGCGCCCTCCTCCTCACGGTCGGCATGGCCGGCCTCTTGACCGCTCTCGTCGAGGGTGGCCGCGCTGGGGGGTTCGGAGCCGGCCACTTCATTCTGACCGCGGTCTCGATGGGCCTGCTGGTCGAGTTCACCCGCTGGGAGTGGCGGGCGCCCGAGCCCCTCTTGCCGCTTCGCCTCTTCGCCAACCAGATGTTCCGGGCAGCCGCCGTCTCGGGGTTCCTGGCGGGCATGGCGATGTTCGGGACCATCTCCTTCATCCCCCTCTTCGTCCAGGGAGTCCTTGGGGGCAGCGCCACCGAGGCAGGGACTGCCCTCACCCCGTTCGTGCTGGGCTGGGTGACCTTCTCGGTCATCTCTGCCCGGCTGCTGCTGCGCGTCGGCTACCGCTGGCCTGTCGTGGGCGGGATGGTGTGCCTGGCGACGGCCTTTCTCCTGATGAGCCACATGGGCCTCGGCACGAGCCGCGCGGTCACGGCGCGGAACATGCTCCTCGCCGGGATGGGGATGGGACTCATCATGGTCCCGCTCCTGCTCGCGGTCCAGAACGCGGTGCCCCGGGCGGACCTGGGAGCGGCGACCTCCGCGACGACGTTCTTCCGGTCGATCGGCGGTGCCGTCGGCGTCGCGGTGATGGGCGCCGTCCTGTCGGCCGAGCTCGGCCGTCAGCTCCGGACGGTCCTCGGTGGCATGGAGGGCCCGGTGCGGGCGCAGCTCGAGGCCCTCATCGCACACCCGGACGCCTTGATCCAGCCGACCCTCCGGAGCTCCCTGCCCCCCGTGGTGCTCGATGCCTTCAGCCAGGGGCTCGCCAACGCGCTCCACTGGGTGTTTCTCGTCGGCTTGGCCATCGCCTCGCTGGCTCTGCTGTCCGCATTCCTGGTCCCCGCGGGACGCGCCCAGGATCTGGCCCTCGCCGAGAAGCGGCCGTCGCGCCTGTCATCCTGATGGAACCACGCGACGAGATCCCCTCCGGCCGCACCCCTCGCGCGGTGGCCGAGTCGCTGACCCTGCCGCCGGGCGGCTTCGTGAGCCCGGTCAGCGAGGACGAGGTCCGCCGGGAGAAGGCCCGGGCGCGCGAGCTTCGGGCGACGGCGTGGTGGAAGCGGCGGCTCGGTCGGGGGCGGTGCGGGTACTGCGTGCGCCCGATGCCGTCGCGCGAGCTCACGATGGACCATCGCGTTCCGCTGGTCCGGGGTGGGCGGTCCGTGCGGTCGAACCTCGTGGCCGCGTGCCGGGAGTGCAACGCCGCGAAGAAGTACCTCCTCCCGGTCGAGTGGACCGCCTATCTGGCCCGTCTGGCGGCGGAGGCAGACAAAATCCCGTAGACAGTCCCTTTGGCCGAAGCGTAGGATGTGTCGCAAGTCGATCGGGGTTACACAGCCCCCTCGCGCTCCGATCCCGACGGGAGAGCCGGGCGGAGCGGATCGTGCCGCGGGCCGGCAGTCGGCGGCCGGTTCCCGGTAGCGGGTACGTGGGCCCGCGTGGTGGGTGCGCCGAGAAAGGAGGTGATCCAGCCGTGAGTGGAAGTCAACCGGTGAGTTGTGAGGTGGTGACCTCCTAGGTCTTGCGCACCCGTTAAGCAGCGAGGGTGGCTCGCCTGGGAGGATCCAGGCACCACCGGCCCCGGGGGTCCCGCGATTGCTCACCTGCGGGGCGGCCTGCGCCGCACACGGCAGCGGGCCGCAGACGCCCTCGGGGCTTCCTTTTTCGGGCGCCGAACCACGCCGACGAGCGGCCGCTTGCCGTCTCGTCCTCGACAGACTTCCGTTGGACGTAAGCACACGTCGTGACAGGTAAATGAACGGGTTGCCGCGGGGCTGTCGCGGCTCGGCGGCTTGTGCTATCGTCGAGCTACAGTAGCACGCCTTCACGGGGGATCGATTCCATGCTGTTTACCTTAGTTGCCGGTTTCTTCTCAAACGACATGGCTATTGACCTGGGAACGGCGAACACCCTCGTCTACGTCCGGGGCGAGGGCATCGTTCTGAACGAGCCGTCGATCGTCGCGATCCACCAGGCCGACAACTCGGTGCTCGCCGTCGGCAAGGAGGCCAAGGCGATGCTCGGGCGCACGCCCGGGAACATCGTGGCGATCCGGCCCCTCAAGGATGGCGTCATCGCCGACTTCGACGTGACGGAGAAGATGCTGGGCTACTTCATCCGTCGCGTGCATAAGCGCCGCGCGCTGGTGCGCCCGCGCATCGTCATCGGCGTACCATCCGGGATCACCCAGGTCGAGAAGCGGGCGGTCCGCGACTCGGCCATGCAGGCCGGGGCCCGCGAGGTCTACCTGATCGAGGAGCCCATGGCGGCCGCGATCGGGGCCGGGATGCCGATCACCGAGCCGGGCGGCAACATGATTGTCGACATCGGCGGCGGGACGACGGAGGTCGCCGTCATCTCGCTCTCCGGCATCGTGTACTCACGCTCGGTGCGCATCGCCGGCGACGAGATGGACGAGGCGATCGTCCAGTACATCCGCAAGAACTACAACCTCCTCGTGGGCGAGCGCCGCGCGGAGGAGATCAAGATCCGGCTGGGCTCGGCCTACCCGATGAGCGGGGAGCGGCGCACGATGGAGGTCAAGGGCCGGGACCTGATCGACGGCATCCCGAAGACGATCGTAATCGGCGACGACGAGATCCGCGAGTCCCTGCGCGAGCCCATCGTGACGATCGTGGACGCCGTGCGGACCGCGCTCGAGCGGACCCCGCCGGAGCTCGCGGCCGACATCGTGGACAAGGGGATCGTGCTGACGGGCGGCGGCGCCCTCCTCAAGGGGCTGGATCAGCTGCTCCGGCAGGAGACCAACCTGCCGATCACGGTGGCCGAGGATCCGCTCTCGTGCGTGGCGCTCGGCACGGGCAGGGTGCTCGACGAGCTCGATCTCCTGAAGAAGGTCGCGATCCCGACCTGATCGCACCAGACGCCGGCGTGCTCTCCCTGTGGCTCCGCTACCGGAAGTACTCAGTCCTCGGCCTCGTCGTGGTGACGGCCGTCGCGTTGCTCACCGCCCAGCAGACGCGTCCCGGGGCGGGACTCTGGCTCGCCGAGGGGGTCGCCACTGTCGCGGCGCCCGTCCAGGCGGCGTTCGCGCGCGTGCACCGCGGCGCCGTCTCCCTGTGGACCGGCTACCTCGACCGGAAGCACCTGCGCGCCGAGGTCGCGCGGTTGCGCGCCGAGACCGTCTCGCTCCGGCTCCGGCAGCTCCGTCAGGAGGCCCTCGAGGCCGAGAACACACGGCTCAGGGTGCTGGCGACCTTCCGCGAGCGGCTGCCCGAGCGCACCCTCGGGGCGGAGGTGGTCGCGCGCGACTGGAATGGGTTCACGCGCAACCTCACGATCGACCGCGGCCGCGCTGACGGGGCGGAGCGCCTCTCGGCGGTCGTGGTGACGAGCGGGGTGGTCGGGCGGGTGGCGGTGCTCCGCCGCCAGTCGGCCGTCGTGCAGGTGCTCACGGATCCGGCTTCCAGCATCGGCGGCGTCGTCCTGCGCACCCGGTCGCACGGCCTGGTGGAGGGGGTGGCCGGCGGACGGCTCCGGCTCAAGCTGGCCGTCAGCGAAGGGGCGCTCCAGCCCGGCGACCTCGTGGTGACGTCGGGGATCGGCGAGCTCTTTCCCAAGGGACTGCCGCTCGGGCGGGTGCTGCGCGTGTACGGGCCGAGCGGGCTGTTCCGGACGGCCGAGCTCGAGCCCGCCGTCGACCTCACGAGCGTCGAGGAAGTGCTTGTGCTCCCGCGCGGAAGGGGCGGGGACCTGACCCCGGCCTTCCCCGAGCCCTGAGCGGTGCGATTGCCCCTGTACGTCCTCGCCGTGAGCGGCGGGACGCTCGTCCAGTGCACGGTGGTGCCCGCGGTCGGGATCTGGGGCGTCGTCCCTGACCTGCCGGTGGTGCTGACGGTGCTGCTGGCGCTGCGCTATGGCGCCGAGGCCGGCTGCCTCACGGGATTTTCGCTGGGGCTCGCCCAGGACGCGGTGGCGGGGGGGCCCATGGGCCTCGGCGCGCTGTCGAAGGCGTTCGTGGGGTTCGTGGTCGGCGACCTGCCCCGCTGGATGCTCGTCACGCGGCCGATCGTGCCGGTGGGCCTCGCCGTGCTGGCCACAATCGTCGACGGCTTGGCGCGCTTCGCGCTCCTGCAGCTCTTCCACTACCCGGCGCCGCTCGGCGAGCTCTTCACGCGGGTCATCGTCCCCCAGGCGGGGTACAACGGCATTCTGGCCGCCGCCATGGTCTGGCCGGTGGGCCGGCTGCTCTCGCGCGGATGATCCCGTCGCGCCCCGTGCCCGTCCCCTCGCGGCGCCGGCTGCGCCTGCTGGCCGTGACCCTCGCCGCCGCGTTCCTCCTGGTCGGCGGCCAGCTCGCGAACCTCCAGATCCTGAGCGGCGAGCGACTGGCGACGCTCTCGGACCGGAACCGGCTGCGGCTTCGGCCGATCGTGGCGTCGCGGGGGATCCTGTTCGACCGCACGGGACTCCCGCTGGTCGACAACCGGCCGGCCTTCACGTTGACGGTGGTGCCGCGCGATGTCCCGGACCTCGACGCGCTCGTCGAGCGGCTGGCCGGGCTGCTTGATGTGCCGCCGAGCGACCTTCGGGACCGACTGGGGCGCGTCTCGTCGGACTCGCCCTGGCCGATCCGGCTCACGCGCGGGCTCACCCTCGAGGAGGTCGCCCGCATCGAGGAGTGGCGCCTCGATCTGCCCGGGGTGACCGTCGATGTCGAGCCCCAGCGCGCGTACCCGGGGGCCCGGTTCGCGGCCCATCTGCTGGGCTACGTCCGCGAGGCCTCGGAAGCCGATCTTGGGCGGAGCGGTATGCGCCGGGGTGACCTCGTCGGCCAGACGGGCCTCGAGCGGCTTCACGACGAGCACCTCCGGGGCCGGGACGGGGGCGAGCAGATCGAGGTCGATGCCCACGGGCGGCTGGTCCGCGTCCTCGACCGGCTGGAGCCGGTGCCCGGCGCACACATGTGGACGACGCTCGACAGGCGGATCCAGCAGGCGGCCGAGGACGCCCTGGGCACGCATGCAGGTGCGATCGTCGTGATGGATCCTCGCAACGGAGATGTGCTCGCCCTCGTGTCGCACCCGGCGTACCCCGTCGAGCGGTTCTCGCGCCCGCTGGACCGCGACACCTGGCTCGAGCTGATGCAGGACCCGACGCGCCCCCTCCTGAACCGGGCCGTGCAGGGCCTCTATCCCCCGGGCTCTCTGTTCAAGGTCGTCGTCGCGGCCGCGGCCCTCCAGGATCGGGTGATCACGCCGTTCGACCGCTTGTCGTGTCCCGAGGAGTGGATGTTTGGCGGGCGGCCGTACCACAACTGGGAAGACCGCGACCGTGGCCGGCTCACCCTCCACGAGGCGCTCCAGTTCTCCTGCAACACCTTTTTCTACCAGCTGGGGCTCAAGGTGGGCCCCGAGCGGCTCATGCGGATGGCCGCGGAGTTCGGCTTCGGGCGCGTGACGGACAGCGGGCTCACCGGCGAGCGGCCCGGGCTCGTCCCCTCGCCCGCGTGGAAGCGGCAGACGCTCAAGGACCGCTGGCGGCCGGGCGACACCGTGAGCCTGTCGATCGGCCAGGGCCTGATCACCGTCACGCCTATCCAGGTGGCGCGCTTCATGGCGGCCGTCGCGAACGGCGGCACCCTCTGGAAGCCCCGTCTCGTCAATCGGGTCGCCACGGCGGACGGGCGGCTCATCCGCGAGGAGGCGCCGGAGATCCAGGGCCGGGTCGAGCTCGCCCCGGTCATCTTCGATTTCCTGCACGAGGCCCTCGGCGCGGCCGTCTCGGACGGCACGGGCAAGCAGGCCCGGGTGCCCGGCGTGAGCATTGGCGGGAAGACCGGCACCGCGCAGACCCACGAGTTTCGCAGCGACGCCGAGCGGAAGCGGCGCGACCGGGACCATGCCTGGTTCGCCGGCTTCGCCCCACTCGCCGAGCCGCAGGTCGTCGTCGTCGTCCTGGCCGAGCGCGCAGGCCTCGGAGGCCAGGTCGCCGCGCCCATCGCGCGCGAGGTCCTCAAGGCGGTGTTCCTCGAGAAGGTCGCCTCGGCGGACCCGCCGCCATGAGCTCGACGGGCGCATCCGCTCGTGCGGCGGCCGGATGGGTCCCGGCCTTTCGCGGCCGAGATCGCCGCCGGGTCTGACGCTCGTGCTACGCGTCGACCGTCGGCTCCTGCTCCAGTTCGACTGGCAGCTCTTCGGCCTGGCGACCAGCCTGATTGTCGCGGGCCTGGTGACGGTGTCGACCCTCATGCCCCGCATGGGCGCCCGGCAGCTGATCGCGCTGGGGATCGCGGCGGTGGGCGGGATGGTCGTCGTGGCCGTCGACTACCGCACGGTGGCGCGCTGGGCCTGCTGGGCCTATGGCTTCGGCCTCTTGGCTCTGACCGTCGTCCTGCTGGCCGGGCGCTCCGCCCTCGGAGCACGCCGCTGGATTGCCGTGGGACCGATCAACCTTCAGCCGTCGGAGATCTTCAAGCTTGCACTCATCGGGACGCTGGCGGTCTACCTGGCGCGGCGGCAGTCCTACCGCCCCGGCTGGGACCGCGTGGTCGTCCCGCTGGCCCTGACGCTCCCCGCGGTCCTGTTGATCGTCAAGCAACCCGACCTCGGGACTGCGCTGACGCTCCTGCCAGTGGCGGCCGCCCTCATCATCGTGGGCGGCGCTCGCTGGCGCCACCTCGGTATACTCGCCGGCTGCGGTCTCGCGCTGCTGCCCGGCCTGTGGTTCTTCCTTCGGGAATACCAGCGCGAGCGGATCCTCGTCTACATCGACCCGTCGCGGGATCCGCTCGGCACCGCCTGGAACGTGATTCAGGCCAAGATCACCATCGGCTCCGGTCAGCTCTGGGGGAAGGGACTCTACGGGGGGACCCAGAGTCGCCTCGCCTTCCTGCCGGAGCGCCACACCGACTTTGTCTTCGCCGCCTTCGCCGAATCGTGGGGGTTCCTCGGGGCCGCGGCGCTGCTCATCGTGTACATTCTGCTCGTGCTCCGCGGCCTCGAGGTCGCGGCGACCGCGCGGGACGCGCTCGGCAGCCTGCTCGCCACCGGGGCCACCGTGCTCCTCGCCACCCAGGCACTGATCAACCTGGGAATGGTCACGGGGCTTCTCCCGGTGGTCGGCATTCCACTCCCCCTCGTCAGCTACGGCGGCTCGGCCCTCTTGACGGCGGTCGGCGCCGTCGCCCTGATTGCCAACGTGCGGATGCGTCGCTTCCCCTGAGCCATGCCTTCCTGTCTCCGTCCGGCCCGTCACGCGGGACCTGGGCGCGCGCGCCCCGGCGGGGTCGTCGCGCGGCCGCGCCCCGGGCGGGCGGGGGGAGGGGATGGCCCCGGTGGGCGCGGCGTCTCTGCGGGAGCCACGGACCCATGGCACGCCAGATCGTCATCAATGCCGGCATCAGCGAAACCCGCGTCGCCGTCCTCGACGGCGGCGGCCTCACCGAGCTGTTCGTCGAGCGGCGTCACCATCGCTCGATCGTCGGGAACATCTACAAGGGCGTCGTAACCAACGTCCTGCCCGGCATGCAGGCCGCGTTCGTCGACGTCGGCCTGGCCAAGGACGCCTTCCTCTACGCCGGCGACTTCATCGCCAACCTCGGGGAGTACGAGCGGATGATGCTCGCCGAGGACGAGGAGGCGGACCTCGACCTCGACGAGGATACCCCCGCCAACGGCGAGGGGGGCGAGCGCGCCGAGGCCCCGCCCGCGCGCGAGCGTCGCGTGATCACACCCATCGAGGACGTGCTCCGCAAGGGCCAGGAGATCCTCGTGCAGGTGTCGAAGGAGTCGCTCGGCACCAAGGGGGCGCGGATCACCTCGTTCATCAGTCTGCCGGGCCGCTATCTCGTGTACATGCCCCAGGTGAATCACCTCGGAGTCTCCCGGCGGATCCACGACGCGGAGGAGCGCGACCGCCTGCGTCAGCTCGTCCGGAGCCTCCGCCCGGCCGGGGGCGGTGGGTTCATCGTGCGCACCGTGGGCGAGGGACGCGGGGAAGCGGAGTTCAACGCCGACGTCGAGTTCCTCGTCCGCCTCTGGCAACAGGTGCAGGCGCGGTTCGCCCAGGCCCCGCCGCGCTCCGTCCTCCACGAGGAGGGCGATCTCGTCTTCCGGGTGGTCCGGGACCAGTTCGCCGCCGACGTCGAGGAGATCGTGATCGACGGCGAGGAGGAGCACCGCCGGGCGCTCGAGTACGCCAACGCGCTGGTGCCCGCCCTCGCCCACCGCGTCCACCTCCACGCCGAGGGGGAGTCGGTCTTCGAGGCGCGCGGGATCGAGAAGGAGATCGAGAAGGCCATCCGCCGTCGCGTGTGGCTCAAGTCCGGCGGCTACCTGGTGATCGACCACACCGAGGCCCTGGTGTCGATCGACGTGAACACCGGCAAGTACGTCGGCAAGCGCGACCTCGACGAGACGATCCTCAAGATCAACCTGGAGGCTGTCGGCGAGATCGTGCGGCAGATCCGCCTGCGCGACCTCGGCGGGATTATCATCATCGACTTCATCGATATGGACCACGAGGACCACCGTGGGCAGGTGTTCCGCGCGCTCAAGCGCGCGCTGGGGGACGACAAGTCGCGGACGAACGTGCTCGAGATCTCCGAGCTCGGCCTCGTGGAGATGACGCGCAAGCGCGTGCGGCAGAGCCTGCACTCGCTGCTCATGCAGTCCTGCCCGACGTGCAAGGGCACGGGTGTCGTGAAGTCGGCGGCCGCGCTCACGGCCGAGATCTACCGGAAGATCCAGGTGGCCATCCGGGACATCTCCGGCCAGGAAATACTGATTCGCGTGCACCCGGACCTCGCGGCGTACCTCCAGGAGGAGGAGGCGGAGGGGCTGGAGATCCTGCAGCGGCGGATCCAGCGCAAGGTCACCGTCCAGGGCGCCCAGGGACTGCACAAGGACGAGTACGAGATCATCACCCGCTGACACAACCGCGCAGCCCGATGGGATCCGCTGACGCATGGGTACCCCGCTTCCGCTCGGCAAGCTCCGACCGGCCTTTCTCCGGGAGCTCCTGAACCGGCACGCGATGCCGGACCCCCGGGTCGTCGTGGGGCCCCGGGTCGGCGAGGATGCGGCCGTGCTGGACATGGGGGACCGCTACCTCGTCGCGACGACGGACCCGATCACGTTCGTGACGGAGGATCTGGGCTGGTATGCGCTCGTGGTCAACGCCAACGACCTGGCCGTGCGCGGCGCGGCGCCCCGCTGGTTCCTGGCGACCTGTCTCCTCCCAGAGGGCCGGACCACCGAGGCGGAGGTCACCCGGCTCTTCGCCCAGCTCGGGACCGCGTGCCAGGCGCACGGCGTGGTCCTGGTCGGCGGCCACACGGAGATCACGCCCGGACTCGACCGGCCGATCGTGGTCGGGACCATGCTGGGCGAGGTCGACAAGGCGAGGCTCGTGACGACGGGCGGCGCGCGGCCGGGGGACGCCCTGCTCCTGACGAAGGGCGTGCCCATCGAGGGGACCTCGATCATCGCCCGCGCGCGGGCTGCCGAGCTGCGCACCCGGGGGTACGACGACGCGTGGCTGGCCCGGGCCTCCGGCGCGCTGGCGCGGCTGTCCGTCGTGCCCGAGGCGCTGCTGGCGGTGGAGCTGGTGCCGGTCCACGCGATGCACGATCCGACGGAGGGGGGCGTGGCGACGGCCCTCTGGGAGCTCGCCGACGCGGCCTCCGTGGGCCTCGCCGTGGAGGCCGAGCGAATCCCGATCCTGGCCGAGGGGGCGGCGCTCTGCCGGGAGTTCGGGCTGGACCCCCTCGGCACCATCGCGTCGGGGGCGCTGCTGCTCGCCCTCGCCCCCACCGACGCGGGGATCGTCCTCCACGCGCTAGCGCGGAAAGGCATCGACGCGGCCTTCATCGGTCGGGTCGTCCCGCGTGAGGCCGGCGTCGTGCTCACCCGCGGCGGGCAGCCCGGCCCGCTGCCCCGGTTCGACCAGGATGAGATCACGCGCCTGTTTGCCTGAAGAGGAGGGTCCGCCATGAGCCTCCCCGTCCGCGACGTGATGGCCACCGACTTGGTGACCGTTCGGCCCCACGAGACAGCCCGGCACGCCTATCGGTTGATGCGGGACCGCCGCTTCCGGCATCTCCCGGTCGTCGAGGACGGCAAGCTGGTGGGCATCCTGTCCGACCGGGACCTCCGGCCGGTCCTGCTCTCCCCGACCTTGGCCCGGGCGCGCGTCCGGGAGTTGATGAGCGAGGACCTGACGACAGTGGGCCCCGACGCATCGGTCGAGGAGGCGGCGAGCTTGCTCGTGGTCAAGAAGATCGGGTGCCTGCCCGTGGTCGCAGACGGGCGGCTCATCGGCATCGTGACGGAGACCGACCTGCTCGCCGTGCTCGTCGAGCTCCTCGGCCTCTTGTCCCAGTCGACGCGCCTGGACGTCGCGGTCGGTGGCGGTCCGGACGCGTACGAGCGCATCGTCGAGATCATTCGGGCGCACGACGGTCGCATCATGAGCGTCGGGGCGGTTCCCGGGTCCGAGGGGAAGACGGTGTTCAGCGTGCGTCTCGAGCCCTGCGACCCCCGTCCGATCGTCGAGGCGCTCAGGACGGCCGGGTTCGAGGTGCTCTCCCACCGCCGGGGCGGAACGTGAGCGGGCTCCGGCGCAGCCTCCTGTTCGTGCCCGGCACCCGGCCCGAGCGCATCGCCAAGGCGGCGGCGATGGCCGCCGACGGCGTCATCCTCGACCTGGAGGACGCGGTGCCGCCCGCGCAGAAGGCGCAGGCCCGGGAGTGGGTCGTCGCGGCGCTCGGCCGGGTGGACTTCGGGGGCCGCGAGCGGATCGTGCGCGTCAATGCGCCCGGCGCGCCCGAGCACGCCGCGGACCTGTCTGCCGTGGTCCCGGCCGGGCCCGACGCCCTGCTCCTGCCCAAGCTGTCGGACGCGGTGGGGCTCGTGCGCCTGGACGCGGAGGTCCGACGGCTCGAGGAGGCGAGCGGGCGCGCGCTGGGGACCGTCCGCTTCCACCTCCTGATCGAGACCGCCGCGGCCGTCGTCGGCCTCGAGGCGCTGGCCGCCGCGGTCCCGCGCAGCGCGGCGCTCTTCTACGGCGCCGGCGATCTCGCGCGGGAGACGCGCGCGCGCCTGGGGCCGGACCGGCTGACGGAGCTCTACACCATGAGCCGGGTTGTGCTCGTCGCGCGCGCCACCGGGCTCGAAGCCATCGACTCGCCGTGCTTCGATCTCGGTGACCCGGATCGGCTCGAGGCCCACACGCGGATCGGCGCCGACCTCGGCTACGACGGCAAGGCCCTCATCCATCCGAGCCAGATCGAGGTCGCCAACCGCTACTTCACGCCCTCGGCCGAGGCCGTGACCGAGGCCCGGCGCGTGCTCGCCGCCTACGCGGAGGCGGAAGGGAGCGGCCGCGGCGCGCTGGCCGTGGGGGGCCAGTTCGTCGACGCGGTCCACGTCCACATGGCCCGCGAGACGCTGGCCCGCGCGCGGATGGCCGGAGTCCGCGCATGAGACCGCAAGCGCGCGCGCAGGGCGGGCGGCGCCGCGGGGTGGGGGCGGCCCTCGGGCTCGCCGTGATCGTGGGGCTCCTCGCCGCGGCCGGCGACCTCTGCGCGGCGAGCTGGGGGGGCCTCACCCCCGGCGAGACCACCCAGGCGGGAGTGCAGACCCTCTATGGCAAGCCCAGCCGCGAGCGGGCGCTCGTGGAAGAAGGACGGACCGTGGCCGAGTGGACCTACGCCGGGCCGCAGGCGCCCAGCGGCCTCGAGCGCATGGTCGTGAGCTTCGGCCTCATGGTTGGTGGACGGTTCGTCCCTGACATGGTGCGCTCCGTGGCCCTCTACCCGAAGGCCCATGTCTTCCCGCTGGGCGCGATCGCGAACGGCTGGGGGCGGCCCGACGCGGTCGGGACGGAGGAGGCGAGCGGCAGGCCCTCGTTCCACTACAACACGCTCGGGCTGCTCATCATCCTCGATCGCACCGGCCAGTGGGCCGAGTTCATGCTGTTCGGTCCTCGCCAGGCGAGCGCGGGCTCCTGAGCGCGCCGCGGCAAAGAGACGGCTAAGGCGAGTCCTCCCCGTCCGATCTCCCAGCGTTCGCTGCGCGAACGCGTCGGCGCTCTCCGTAACCTCCCGCAGTTCTTGCGCCTGGTCTGGCAGACCGCGCCCGGCCTGACTGTCGGCAACCTTGCGCTGCGCCTGGTGCGCGCGCTGCTGCCGGTGGCGATGCTCTATGTCGGCAAGCTGATCATCGACGAGGTGATCCGGCTGGCCGGCATCTCGGGCGCGCCCGACAGCCTGCCGGAGTGGCTCTACGCCGGCCTGCTTGACCGGCTGCTCTGGCTGCTGGTGATCGAGCTCGGGCTGGCGGTGCTGGCGGACCTCCTCGGCCGCGCGGTCCTGCTCGTCGACAGCCTGCTGTCGGAGCGATTCAGCAGCGCCACCAGCATCCGGCTGATGGAGCACGCGGCGACCTTGGATCTGGAGGATTTCGAGGACAGCGAGCTGCAGGATGCCCTCGAGCGGGCCCGGCGTCAGGCCAGCGGCCGACTGCCGCTGCTCTCGCAGCTCTTCGGCCAGGCTCAGGACGTGGTCACGATCGTGACGTTCGGGGCGGGTCTGGTCGCCTATGCCCCGGGCCTGATCGCGCTGGTACTGGTGGCGCTGGTGCCGGCGCTCCTGGGCGAGATCCACTTCAACGCGCGCAGCTACTCGCTCGACTACGGCCGCACCCCGGAGCGCCGCGAGCTGGACTACGTGCGGCAGACCGGCGCCAGCGTCGAGACCGCGAAGGAAGTGAAGATCTTCGGCCTCAACGCCTTCCTGATCGACCGCTACCGGACGCTGGCCGACAGCTTCTACCGCGCCAATCGGGCGCTCGCACAGCGGCGCGCGCTCTGGGGCGCGCTGTTCGCGACGCTGGGGACGCTGGGCTACTACGTGGCCTACGCGTTGATCGCGTGGCGCACGCTGCGCGGCGACTTCACGATCGGCGATCTCACCTTCCTCGCCGGGTCCTTCCGTCGCCTGGGCACGCTGCTCGAAAGCCTGCTCTCCGGTTTGTCCCAGGTCGCCGGACAAGCGCTGTACCTGGACGATCTGTTCTCGTTCTTCGAGGTGGAGCCGGAGATCGTCTCGGCGCCGAACGCGCGGCCGTTTCCCGCCGTCATTCGCGACGGGTTCGTTTTCGAGGATGTCGGCTTCATCTACCCCGGCGCGGAGCGCTGGGCGGTCCGCCATCTGTCCGTCACGCTCAGAGCCGGCGAGGTGATCGCGCTGGTCGGCGAGAACGGCGCCGGCAAGACGACGCTAGTCAAGCTGCTGGCGCGCCTCTATGACCCGGACGAAGGGCGGATCCTGCTCGACGGCCACGACCTCAAGGAGTACGAGGTCGAGGGTCTGCGCGGCAACATCGGGGTGATCTTCCAGGACTTCGTGCGCTACCACCTGACGGCCGCCGACAACATCGCGGTGGGACGCATCGACGCACGCCACGACCGCGCGCGCATCGTCGCGGCCGCGGAGCGGAGCCTGGCCGACGACGTGATCGAGCGGCTGCCGCAGGGATACGACCAGGTGATCGGCAAGCGGTTCCGCACGGGCGTGGAGCTGTCGGCCGGGGAGTGGCAGAAGGTGGCGATCGCGCGTGCCTACATGCGCGACGCGCCGGTGCTGATCCTCGACGAGCCCACGGCGGCGCTCGACGCGCGCGCGGAGTTCGAGGTGTTCCAGCGGTTCAAGGAGCTGAGCGCGGGGAAAACGGCCGTGCTGATCTCGCACCGCTTCTCGACGGTGCGGATGGCGGACAGGATCCTGGTGCTGGTCGACGGCCAGATCGAGGCGGCCGGGACGCATGAGGAGCTGATGTCGCAGCGCGGACGGTATGCGGAGCTGTTCGAGCTCCAGGCGGCGGGGTATCGCTGAATTGCCGGTTTCGGATCTCCCCCCGGGTGCCATGCGGCCGCCGTTGTCGGCCCTGGGGGCTGGTGTTAGGCTTGGTGGGCCATGCCGCCGGCCCTGGACGCCATCGAGACCCTGTGCGCGCTCGACCCCGGGGACCGCGGGATCAGCCGGCTGGTGATGGCAGGCGCGATGGCGGCGGCCGCCCGCAGCCTCCTGCGCGCCCGGCGGGTAGTCTTGGTGACGGGCTTCGTGGCGCGCCCCGGGTGGGCCGCCGAGACGGACGGCCCGTCGGGGACGGTAGTGCTCGGCCGGGCCCTTCGGCGGCTCGGCGCCGACGTGGCCTACCTGGCGGACCCTCCGGTGGCCCCCCTCCTGGACGGCTGCCTCCGGGTGCTCGGGGAGCCGCGCAAGCTGCTTGCCGTCCCGGCCGAGCCGGCGGCGGCGCTCCGGGCGGCGCGCGAGATGGTGGGCGCCTTCGGGCCCACGCACCTCATCGCCGTGGAACGGCCCGGACGGGCCATTGACGGCGGGTACTACAGTGCCCGGGGGCGTTCGATCGCGGCGGTCAACGCGCCGTTCGACGCCCTCTTTCTCCGGCGGCCGCCGGGCACGACAACGATTGGCGTCGGCGACGGCGGGAACGAGATCGGCATGGGGCGAGTGCGGGGGCGGGTGGCGCGCGACGTCCCGAACGGGGCCAAGATCGCCTCCGTGGTCCGGACCGACCACCTGGTCGTCGCCGGGACCTCAAACTGGGGCGCCTGGGGCATGACGGCGCACCTGGCGCTGACCACGGGCCGCGCCCTCCTCCACACGCCCGTCGAGGAGGCGCGGCTGACCCGCGCGATGGTTCGGGCGGGGGCCGTGGACGGGTTGACGGGGGCCGCGCAGCCCTCCGTCGACAACCTGCCGCTTGGATTCCACCAGAGGCTGCTCGAGACGCTCCGGGGATTGGTCGGACACCTGAAGACGCGGCGCGCTCCGGCGGCCGCAGCTGAACAAGAGGAGACGGCGTGATGCGGGAGACAGTGAGCGAGCGGTATCGGAAGACCCTGCCCGGCTCGTGGGCACGCTGGGAGCGGGCCCGGCGAGTGATCCCGGGCGGGATCACGCACGACGGCCGGCACCTCACGCCGTTCCCGCTCTACATCGAGCGGGCCGCGGGGCCCCGCAAGTGGGACGTCGACGGCCGCGAGTACATCGACTACTGGATGGGGCATGGCGCCCTGTTCCTGGGTCACTCCCACCCGGCTCTCGTCGAGGCGGTCCAGCGGCAGGTTGCGCGCGGCACGCACTATGGCGCCTGCCACGAGCTCGAGGTGGAGTGGGCGGAGTGGATCACCCGGCTCATCCCCTCCGCCGAACTGGTCCGCTTCACCATGTCCGGCACCGAGGCGACCCACCTGGCCATCCGCCTGGCGCGCGCCTACACCGGCCGGCCCAAGGTCGTGAAGTTCACCGGCCACTTCCACGGCTGGCACGACGGGGTCTCCGCGGGGGTGAACCCGCCCTTCGACGTGCCGATGTCGGCCGGGATCCCCGGCGCGGTCCTGGGCGAGGTCCTGCTCGCCCCGCCCAACGACATCGGGGCGCTCGAGCAGCTCCTCGGGAGCCGCAGCGACATCGGCGCCGTCATCCTCGAGCCGAGCGGCGGGCAGGCCGGCGTCTTCCCGATCGACCCCGGATACCTGAAGGACCTCCGTCAGCTCACCCAGGACCGCGGCACGGTGCTCATCTTCGACGAGGTCATCACCGGGTTCCGATACGCGCCCGGCGGCGCCCAGGAGTACTACGGCGTGACGCCGGACATGACGACGCTCGCCAAGATCGTTGCGGGGGGGCTCCCGGGCGCCGCCGTCTGCGGGCGGCGCGACATCGTGAGCCTGATGGCCTTCGGGGACGACGCCGAATGGAACCGGACGAAGCGCGTCGCCCAGAACGGGACGTACAACTCGAATCCCGTCGTGGCCGCGGCCGGCATCGCGATGCTGTCCCAGATCGCCGACGGCAAGCTCCACGAGAAGGCGAACGCCCTCGGGGCGGAGCTGCGCTCGGCGTTGAACGACGTCTTCCGGAAGGCGGGTGCGCGGATGACCGCCTACGGGGACGTGTCCATCTGCCACATTTCCCTCGACGGGCCGCCGCCCGCGCCGGGCAAGGCCGCCCCGAAGGCGAAGAACACCGAGCTCGTCCACAAGTGGCGCTGCGCCATGATCCTGCACGGTGTCGACATGTCGCAGAACCACGGGTGGATGTCGGCGGTCCACACCGACCGCGAGATCGAGGAAACGGTGCAGGCCGTCACCCGCGCCGTGGCTGATCTTCAGGCGGAGGGGGCTGTCTAGCCCGACGCTCCCCCCCGGGCATGGGCCGAGTCGGGCTCCTGCGAGCCTGCCGCACGGCGCGCCGCAGCCGGTGGTGGGTGTGGGTCGTGACCCTTGCCGGGGGATTCGCCCTCGGCGCGTCGGGGCTCGGCCTTTGGGCCCTCGCGACCCGTCCCGCCGCGGGACAGCCCCCGACGCGGCCCGGTGCGCCGGCGCCCGCCCATCCCGGCAAGGCGGTCTACGACCGTCACTGCGCCACGTGCCACGGCACGTCAGGCGCGTCGGACGGTCCGGGCGGGGCCGCGCTCCCGATCAAGCCCCCCCCACTCACGGAGGGCCGGCTCCTCAATCCCCTGTCCGATGAGTTCCTGACCACGATCGTCCGAGACGGGGCCGCGGCCGTGGGGCTCGCCCCGCAGATGCCGGCCTTCGGGCGGCTCCTGAGCGACCGGGAGATCCGGGACGTCGTCGCCTACGTGCGCACGCTGGCCCAGCCCCCGTACCGCCCGACGCCGGTGCCGGCCGTTCGGGCGGTCACACCGGCGCCCGTCCAGCCGATCGAGTTCAGTCACGCGATCCACGCGGGGTCGTACGGGATCGACTGCCAGTACTGCCACGCCGACGCCCGCCGCAGCGCCTTCGCCGGGCTGCCGTCCGTCGAGCGGTGCATGGGCTGCCACAAGATCGTCACCGCCCAGGGCAACCCCGAGGTGCAGAAGGTCCACGACTACTGGAACCGGAGAGCGGCGATTCCGTGGGTCCGCGTCCACAAGCTGGCGGGGTTCGTCTACTTCCCGCACAAGCGCCACGTGCAGCAGAAGGAGCTCACCTGCCAGACCTGCCACGGCCCCGTCGAGACCATGCAGCGCGTGGCCCAGGTGGCGCCGCTCACGATGGGCTGGTGCGTGACCTGCCACGCCGAGCGGCGAGGCCCCCTCGACTGCGTGGTCTGCCACCACTAGGGCGTGGACCCGTAGAGAGGCTGAGCCGGGTGGGGTGGCGGATGGTAGGGGTCAGTGCCCGACAGGCCCAGCCGTCATGTGACGAGGTATGAGTGGCGAGATCCGGAGTCGAGTGCGAGGACCGGGGTGGCGGGGCCTGCGCCCCCAGGCCGGCCTGACCCTGACGGAGCTCATTGTGGTGGTATCGACCATCGCGATCTTCGCAGCGGCCAGCCTCCCATTCCTCACCTCCATCATCCCGGAGCTCAAGACCCGGGGTGCGGCGGAACAGGTGGTGGAGCTGCTCCGGACGGCCCGGCAGAACGCGATCGCCACGACGGCCGTCTACCGGGTGATCTTCAGCTCGACGTCGATCCAGATCATCTGCACTAACGGGACGCCAGCCGGGAACGCCTGCCCCGCGAACCGTCCGCCCGACGTCACGGAGGAGGTGATCGGGGGCGCGACGATTGCCGCGACCCCCCCGGAGATGCGGTTCGATCCGCAGGGCTCGACCACGACCGGCGCCGGCAACGTGATCGTCAGCTACCCGAGCGGCACACCCCGCCGCGTCGAGGTGAACCAGCCGGGCCGGGTCCGGTGGTGCGACGGGACCGTGGCATGTCCATCATGACGCTGCGGAGCGACGCGGGCTTCTCTCTCATCGAGCTCATGGTGGCGCTCCTCCTTCTCGCCGTGGCCCTCATGGGCCTGGCCGCGGCCTTCGCGCCGAGTCGGATGGCGATCCAGGCGGGAGACCAGGCGACGACCGCGACCTTCCTGGCCCGCCGGGTCCTGGAAGAGATGCGCAACCGCGCCTACGACCTGGACTCGGATGAGCTCGTCGACGGCCCGACATTTCCCGCGACAACCCCCTACGGCGGCATCACCTTGGACGGAATCCCGTATCCGCGTTACCGGCGGACGATCACCATCGTCAACGACGCCCCAGAGGTCGGCACGAAGACGGTGACCGTGTCGGTCTTCTACCGCAACAGCTCCGGAGCGGAGCAGGCGGTTACGCTGACGATGATCTTCACCCAGGGGACGTAGCCGCGAGCGATGGGCAGACATGCCACCCATGACCTGGGCACGACGCTCGTCGAGGTCGCGGTGGGACTCGCGGTCGGGTCCCTCCTCGTCGCGGCGATTCTGATCCTGATGGGGCAGACCCAGAAGGGATACATGCACAGCTCCGAGGTCACCGACCTCCAGCAGAACCTGCGCGTGGCGATGGACCGCATCATGCGGGTTATCCAGGCCGCGGGCGTCAATCCAAAGAACGAGAAGTGGGGTGGTGCGGCGGTCAACAACCCGGCATTCACCGCGTTCCGCGAGGCCGGCCGGAACTGCATTCGTGTCTACGCCGACCTTGACGGCGACGGGAAGGTCCTGAAGGCCGACGAGAACGTCCTGAAGGTCGACGAGAACGTCTACTTCCACTGGTCCACGACGGCCGGCGCCCCTCTCACGGAGACGCGCGGCCCCTCGGGGGGCATTGACACGGGAACGGCGTGGGTCGGCGCCACGTCGGGTCCCGACGAGTTGGCCCGCGATATCGTGGCGAACCCGAATGGAGTGGACATGTTCCAGTACTTCACGGGCGTGAACGATCCGCTGGACGCCCCAAACACACAGCTCATGCCGCCCGCGGCAAACCCGGCGACCTGCACGAGCCTGACGGCCACGCAACGCGAACGGATCGCTCGGGTGGTGATCACATTGACGGGCCGCGCGACGATCGGTGGCGAGACCGTGACCAAGACCCTGTCGTCCGTGGCCCGCGCGCGTAACGTGCCCTGACGGAGGGACTCGGTGATGCGTAGGCTCATGGCTCGGCTCACCGTTCAGACCAGAAACGACCACGGCGTCGCCCTGTTCGCCGCCATCGCGGGCATGGTCGTGCTCAGCACCATGATCGCGGCGCTCGTCATCCTCGCACGGAACGAGGGCCTGATCGCGCAGCTCAACAAGGATGAGGCGCAGGCGGCTTATGCCGCCGAGGCCGGGGCCAACTGGGGGCGGCGAGTGCTTCACCAGCGCCTCAGCGTCGATCTCGCGAATGCGGTTGCTACCACGCCCCGTCCGGCGATGAAGATCGCCTTGAACACGACTTATAACAGCGCCAACGGCGCGACGCAGTTCATCCGGGACTACGCGGTCTCCGCAAGCGGCCCCCAGTTCGTATCCTGTAGCCCCTGTCCGGATCCGAAGTACAGCATGGTCTACAGCGACGCGATGACCAAGCAGATCACGGACAGCCTGCAGAACGTCCTGACGATCACGTGCCCCGGGACCGCCGGCTGCCCGGCGAACATGGCGTTCACGACGCGGGTGGTCGTGAGCACCCATCCGACGAAGCCGCCGGTGATCACCGCTGGCGGCAACGGGGCCCGCTTCACCTACGTGTGGCGCATCGAGTCGAGCGGCACTGCCGGGCGCGCCCGCCAGCAGTGGGTCATCCACGACTCATCCGTGCCGAGGCAGCAAGACGGTGCCTTCACCATCGCGCTGAACGGCGAGTTCGCAAGGTATGCTCACTTCATCGACCAGTTCCAGGATGCCGGCGGCGGGGATCCATGGATGAGCTACCGCCACGTCTACACGGGCCCCGTTCACACGAACCGTCGCTTCAGCATCCTCGGCAACACGAGCACGCCCAACGAGGTGGGACCGGCCTTCCGGAGCGAGGCCACCCAGACCATGACCACGACCCGCTTCAGCAACGGCGGGAACGAGCAGAACCTCAGCCGAGACAGCTCTCCCCGCGACTGGCCGCTGCTCGGGCCGGAGCCCGGCATCCCGTGCAAGCAGGTGGACTGCTCGGGCTTCACGCGCGGGTTCGACGGCGATCAGACGACTCCGGGGGTCAACCCGATCGCGTTCCCTTCGACCAGCACCCTCGGCACCGCTGATGACCCCCGGAAGTGGGAGATCTGTGTGGCGCTCGGCTACACCGGCCCGGCGAACGGTCGCCCAGCCTGCCCCACGACCGCCACGGCGGGGACGATGCCGACGGCAATATCACGTGATCCGAACTGTGCTCCGGTGCTCGTTATCGTGGACGGCAGCTGCACCGGCACGGCCGGCCTGACGCTTCAGGGGGGAATCTACGTCAACGGCGACCTCCTTACCAACTCCGGAGTTCCCGTACGTGACGGAGATTCAGCTCGCGCATACCGGCGCAGGGCAAACCATCGTTATCTACACATGGACGGGAGTCCCGGGGACGACGAACCCCAACCGGCGCGTCATCATCGAGGAGAACAGAAGCGCCCCTCCCAAGACGATCGTAACCCGGCAGTGCCTTAAGACCGATCCCTTGTCGCTTAGCTGTACGGCCACGGGCACCTGGCATCCCGACACCAGCTCCACTGCTCGCGACGGCGCCATCAGCCAGCAGGTGTTCGCCGGCGTGTTCACTCCAAACCTGACGACCGACTACGGCGTCATCTACGTGTACAATGCCGACATCGGACGGGCGGGATTTTCGGACGGCTTGCGGCGCGGCACCTTCTCCATGATAGGTCCGAACTGCGTCCTCCAGACCGCTGGCGGCCCTACGGCGAACGGGACGGAGGACTGCCACGCCATGGGTCGGCTCGACCCGACCTATGCCATCTACCAGGATACGACCGACGTGAACAACGGCACGCGGCTCTTAGTGGCGGCGGACGGCAACATCTGGATCACGGGCCACCTGAATTACCGTGTCGATCCGCGCGGGCCCGACGACATCTTCAGCGACCCGATCCCGGGCGATCCCAGCGGCACGAGCGCGGACGACCAGTTGGACGTCCAGAATGTGCTCGGTATCGTGTCCTGGGCGACACCGTCGCCATGGGTAGTGCCGGTGTCGCGATCGGGCGGGATCCGGCTCTCGAGTGTCCTGATCGGGGACCTGGACACCCACGGCATGATATTCGCTGCGAACCTCTCCGGCCGGCCCGAGCCAAGCGGTCAGTTTGCGTTCGATGACCCGGACGGTTCGTTTCGCGGGATTTCGCACGTGCTCGGCGGCGTCGTCCAGAAGACCATGGGGCAGTTCGGCCAGGCATCGCCCAGCAGAGGGTACGAGCGGGACTGGGTGTTCGACGAGCGCTTCCGTTACAAGGCGCTGGCACCGCCGGCGTTCCCCCTGTTCCCGAGTTTCACCGCGGCGACGTCGCTCGGCATCGACAGCTACACCTGGCGCCTCGGCCTCTTCGACTAAACGCGGGCCAGAGCGTGTTGCGCTGGATTAACCTCGCTGTGGCTGTCTTGCTGGCGGCGCTGCTGCTGAGCGAGCTCACCCGCGCGAGGCAACCCGCCCCGTCCGCCCCGAGCGTGAGCGAGGGACCTCCGGTTGCGGTTCAGGAAACGCCGGGCCGGCGGTCACGCCGCATAGAACAGCGCACGGCGATCGAGGAAGCCCGGCGCCAGCAGCGTGAGCGGCGACGCGCGCCGTCCGGCGGGCCGCCGGTGCTCGACTCGAGCGGGCGTCCCATCAGGGACTGACGGACCGGGCCGACCCCTCTCGGGGACGCCGCGGATCGCCCCGCGGGTAGGCGCAGGGTCCGGGGACAGCCAACCGAGACAGACCCCACTGCCAGGAGGGGCCGCTCACCATCCCAGACGGGCGGTCCGGTGAGCCGCCGATCCGAAGGCCACCTCAGCAGAAGGCGTGCCGCCGCGCCGACGTCACACTGGGAGGCCCCGGTTGAGGACGATCTCGCCCGCGACCAGGGTGAGCACGGGCTCGATGGCCGGGATCTCCGGCTCGGCGCACGTGAAGACGTCGGCCGAGCAGACGACCAGGTCGGCCCACTTCCCCGGCTCCAGCGTGCCGAGCTCCGCCTCCTGGTGGGCGGCGTAGGCGTTCCAGGCGGTGAACGCGCGGACCGCCTCGCCCGCGCGTCATCCGCTGCTCGGGCTGCCAGCCGGGATCCGGGCCCGTCCGGGGGCGCCGCGTCACCGCGGCGTGGATCCCGTGGAACGGGTTCGGTAGCTCGACCGGGAAGTCCGAGCCGCCGGCGATGATGGTCCCCGTCGCGAGGAGCGAGCGCCAGGCGTAGGCGCCGGCCAGCCGGTCGGCGCCGAGGCGTCCGGGCGCCCAGGGCATGTCCGAGGTGCAGTGGGTCGGCTGCATGCTCGGGAGCACCCCGAGCGCGCGGAATCGGGGGATGTCCCGCTCCGCCAGGATCTGGGCGTGCTCGATCCGGTGGCGCGGGTCCGTCCCCGGGACCGCCGCGAGGCGCCCACCCGCGAGGCTTGGTCGTCCGCGAATCACCGCCTCGAGCGCGTCGAGGACGAGCGTGTTCGCGCGGTCGCCGATCGCGTGGACGCAGACCTGGAAGCCGCGCGCGGCCGCGGCGCGAGCGCGGGTCTCGAGCTCGTCGAGCGGGAGCAGGAGCAGGCCGGTGTTGGATGGGTCGTCGCAGTACGGCGCGTGGAGCGCGGCGCCGCGGGAGCCGAGCGCGCCATCCGCCATGAGCTTCACGGCTCCGACGGACACCCGTCCGTTGCCGAGTCGAGCGGGGCCCTCGTCGAGCGCCGCCTGCCAGGCGGCCGTGTCGGCGCCCCGGAGGGCGACGTGATTCCGGAAGGGGAACGCGCCGGCCGCGGCGAGGCGCCGGTAGGCGGCGAGGGCGTCGAGGTCGGCGCCCATCTCGTGGACGCCTGTGAGGCCGACGGCGAGACAGTCGGCGACGGCGGCGCGGATGGCGTCATCCATCTGAGCCGGGCTCGGGCGCGGCTCGACCCGCCGGACGAGCTCCTGGGCCGTGTCGATCAGGATGCCCGTTGGCTCACCCTTTGTGTCGCGCTCCAGCCGGCCGCCGGGCGGGTCCGGCGTGTGCCGATCGATGCCGGCGGCCCGGAGCGCCGCCGTGTTCACCCAGATCGCGTGGCCGTCGACGCGGACCAGGGCCACGGGATGACGCGGCACCGCCCGGTCGAGCGACGCTCGCGTCGGGAAACGCTCGCCCGGCCAGCGATTCTGATCCCATCCCCGTCCCGTGATCCACTCGCCGGCCCGAGTGGACGCGGCGCGCCCGGCGGCGCGCTCGGCGCAGGCCGCCTCGGACGGGAGTCCGGTGACATCGAGCGTCAGGCGATGCCGGGCCAGGTACATGAGGTGGCCGTGCGCGTCGACGAGCCCCGGCAGCACGGCCCGTCCGCCGAGGTCGATCTCGCGCTCCCCGGCCGGGACATTCACGTCTACGCGGCGGCCGGCGAAGACGACGCGTCCAGCCTGCACGACCAGCGTATCGACGACGCGGTCGTCCGCGTCGAGCGTGTAGATGCGCCCGTTGGAGAGGATCATCGGAGGGCCCACCGCGCCATCGTCGACCCGCTCGGGCTGGGCGACGCAAGCGCTAGACTGGACGCCGTGGCGCGCGCGGCACGACGCCGAGGGCGGGGGCGAGCGTGGCGCCGGCTCGCGCTCCTAGGCCTGCTGGCCGTGATCGCCTGGCTCGGCTACGAGGCCTGGACGTGGCCGCGCGTCGATGCGCTCGCGACACGCCCGCCCCGGACCACCGCGTTCATGGAGCGTTACCGGGCGGAGCAGCGCGCCGCGGGACGGGACGGCCGCGTCCAGTGGTCGTGGGTACCCTACGCAGCGATCTCAGATCACGTGAAGCGCGCCGTGGTCGTGGCCGAGGACATCAAGTTCTTCGCCCACGGGGGCGTCGACCTCGACGAGGTCGAGGACGCGCTCGAACGGGCCGTCGAACGGAAGACACTGCCGCGCGGGGCCTCGACCATCACGCAGCAGCTCGCGAAGAACCTGTGGCTGACGCCGTCCCGGAGTCCGCTCCGGAAGGTCCGCGAGGCGATCCTCGCCTGGCAGCTCGAGCGGACGCTCGCGAAGCGGCGGATTTTGGAGCTGTACCTGAACGTCGCGGAGTTCGGGCCCGGCACCTACGGGGTCGAAGCGGCGGCGCGCCGATACTTCGGCAAGACGGCCGCGGAGCTCGGCCCGCTGGAGGCGGCTCAGGTCGCCGCGAGTCTCCCGAACCCGCGCGCCTGGCATCCCGGGTCGACCAGCCGCTCCTACCAGGCGCACGTGGCGCGGATCCTCCGGCGGATGGAGCGCGCCACCTGGCTCGATCGGCTCCTCTGACGGAGCGTCAGCGGGCGAGGCCGAGAATCGGCCGGGTCGAGCCCCCGAGGGCCCGGATGACGGCGGTGAGCACCTCGTCCGGCGTGTCCGGCCAGACCGGACCGCCAGGGCCGACGACGAGCCCCCGCTCCCCGACGCCGCCAAGGGCCGCGCGCGCGGCTGCGACGGCAGCCGCGGGAGGCTCGTCGCGGAGCGCCTGCGCGTCGAGCCCGCCCAGGGCCGCGGCCGGCAGGCGCGCGTGCCCGTCGACGAGCGCCGGCAGACCGGCTCCCGGGGTCCAGCCGACGACCTGGGCGGGCCAGGCTGCCACCTGGGCGAAGGCAACTGGCCCAGTGATGTGGACGATGCAGAGTGCCGCGCGCGAGTCGAGGGCGGCCAGGACCTCGCGATCGTGCGGCTCCAGGAGGTCCGTGTAAGCCGTCGCGCCGAGCGCCGGCTCGGCGGGCACGTGCACCGCGTAGAGCACTCCCGCCAGGCCCTCGCCGAGACAGAGCTCGGCGAAGCGGGTCTGGGTCTCGGCGAGGGCCCGGAGTGCGTCGCCGACGAGTCCCGGCCACTCGCGCAGGTGGGCGGCGAGACGTCCACCTCCCAGGCGGGCTGCGAGGGTCGACGGCGCCGGGAGCGTCACGACCACCGGCGCGTCGCCGATGCGCCGGTCGAACCCCACTCGGACCAGGGTCTCCACGACCTCGCCGTAGCCCGGCACCGTGGCGGGATCGACCGCGCGGACGGCCCGCCAGTCATCGGGCCGGGTGACGGCGCAGCGGGAGCAGGGGCGGCTGCCGTCGGCGCGTGGCGTCTCGGCCTCGACGCAGCCCCAGGCTTGGGCCGCGTACCCGGCGGGCGGGACCACTGCCAGGAAGTCCGATCCGTACCGGTCGTGGAAGCGGAGGGTCGCCTGGGCCAGGCCCGTCGGCGAGCGATCCGCCGTCGGGAAGTGGCGCCAGAACGCATAGGGGGGCCGGTCGACGGGCTCCCGCCGGATCGTGGCGCGAAGGCGCTCCAGGCGAGCCATGGGCGACATTGCCGGCGATCCTAGCACGACTCGCCGGCCCAGCCGTTTCTCCCGATTTGGTCGCGATACGACCACAGGCCTGTCAAGCAGGCGATCCTTGATCAGCTGAGCAGGAGGACCGATTCATGCGACGATCGGAAGAGCTCCGAATACACATTCCACTCGAGCTTCGCGAAGGTTGGCGGCCCAGATCAAGGCTTCAGATCGAGCAGCGCCTTGTCGCTGCCGTCCATTGCAAACGGCACCGAGTTGTGCATGTGCGTGATCCGCCAGCGACCGGCTTCGCGCCGGAAGCACGCCGTCGCACGGAACCACAGGTCGGCCCCCGGTCCGCCCTTCTTCTTGCCCGTCATGTGCTCCAGCTCGTACGCATAGGCGACGTCGCCGCCGACGGCGATCGTCAGATCGCCAGGCTCGGAGACGATCGGGCTCTTCCAGGTGGCGAACCACTGCTCGAGCGGCGCCGGATCGTGCGTCTCCTTCGGCCCGCCTCTGGTTGAGAGTCCGACCGCTCGGGCGCCCAGTTCACCCCAAGTTCCTAATGGGGCGGGCTCAGAATCGGAGGAGCGGCTGAAACGGCTGGAGGCCAAGGATCATCCGGCCGGCCTCCTCGTACTGCTGGGGATACATGCCGACATGCTGGGTCACGACATGGACATCGCGCAGCGACCGCTGGAACGAGCTGTGCCGATAGTTCGCCGATCCGCCCGCCAGCCCATACACCAGCGTGACGGCCTCGGCCGCCCGACGGGTCGCATTCACGGCCGCGAGGAGCAACTCGGCCCGCGCGGCGACGGAGGCCGACTCTCCTCTGAGCGTCGTCTCCCATGCCTTCTGGATCGCGGCGTGCAGCCACGCGCGCGAGGAGTCTACGAGCGCCACGACCTCCGCAATCCGGGCCTGGACCAGCGGCTGATCGCGGAGCACGCCTGGCGCGATCACGGCGCGCTTGGACGGGGCAAGCGCCAGCCAGGCGTCCACTGCTCCCTGGGCGATCCCCAGGGCGACAGCGCTGGCCTGTAGCCGGAACAACGCGACTAACGGGAACTGATACAGAGGGCCCCGGTAGTGCTTGCCGCGCGGAATGCCCGGCGTGAATTGCCATGTATACCCCTCGGGAACGAAGATGGGCTCCACGGCGAAATCGTGGCTCCCGGTCCCGACCAACCCGCTGACATCCCAGGTATCGTCGAGGATGGTCACCTTCTCCCTGGGAATATGCACCATCCGCATCTCCGGGGCCCCGGTGGTGGTCACGCGCGGCTGATCCTCGTCCATCACTTGGCACAATGCCAGCAACCAGCCACAGTGCTGGCAGCCACTCGCATAGGGCCAGCGACCACTGACGAGGTAGCCGTCCTTCTGGACCACGGCCTTCCCGATGCCAGCAATGGAGCCCCCGATCACCCCCAGAGGATCGCGGCCGAACATGTCTTCGGCCGCCAGATCGGCGACGTAAGCTCCGCTGACCGCAGACGACACGCCGATGAAGACGCACCACCCCGTGGACCCATCCAGACGTGCCACCTCCTCGACGACGCGATACGCGGTCAGCGGTGACACCTCGAGTCCACCCAGCGTCTTGGGGACCCACATCCGGAAGAGACCCGCTCTCGCCAGCGCATCCACGACGGGCTGAGACAGCCTGTGGTTCCGTTCGGCTTCATCGGCGTGTTGCCGAATGATGGGCTCTAGCGCGCGTGCGACGTCGAGGAGATCCTCTGTTGCTTCTTCGACCGTCATGGCGCCCTCCCCTGAGGCTTGACGAGCCTCCGTGCTCTCCTTGCGATCCAAGACTCCAGGAGCCAGAGCCGTCGAAACTGCACGGATGACCCCTGCATGCCGACCTGAACGAGGCCACTGGGCCTCACGTCTCCCTTGCATGGCGTACCCCTTTCCGACAGACACTCGTCGTCGACCGTGAACTCCATCGGCACTGCCAACACACCAGACCGAACGCCTCTGCGCCTGAACCGAGGACCCCTCTCTGACGCGTACGCCACCTTTTCCAGAGCAAGCCGGCTGCCAAGGGGGGTGAGTCCCGTGGAATCACGCGGTTACCGTGGTTTGAGCCTCTGCAGGCGTGAGCCCCTGGTGGTGCTAGAGTGAGGCTTCGGCGTTCTCCGGCGGTTTCCGGCGCCCTGGGAGGACGGTTCTATCAGCGACGCCCGAGTCTCGACGGCCATGGAGAAGCTCGCGGAGCTCATCGGGCGGAGCCCGGAGATCGAGGCGCTGCGGGGGCAGGTCCAGCGGCTGGTGCAGCTCCCGGCCGGTCATCGGCTCCCGCCTGTCCTCCTGCTCGGCGAGACGGGGGTGGGGAAAGGGCTCGTGGCCCGGCTGCTGCACCAAGGGGGCCCGCGAGCGCCGGGGCCGTTCATCGACGTCAACTGCGCGGCGATTCCAGAGACGCTGCTCGAGGCGGAGCTGTTCGGCTTCGAGCGGGGGGCCTTCACGGGCGCCGCGCAGGCGAAGCCGGGGCTGGTCCAGGCCGCCCGTGACGGAACGTTGTTCCTCGACGAGGTCGCGACACTGCCAACAGACCTCCAGGCGAAGCTCCTGACCGCCATCGAGTCTCGGCAGGTGCGGCGGTTGGGGAGCACGCGGAGTGACCCGGTAGACGTGTGGATCCTCGCGGCCACCAGCGAGGATTTGACCGCCGCGATGCAGGCGCAGCGGTTTCGGCCGGAGCTCTACCACCGGTTGGCAACGGTGGTCCTCCGCCTCCCGCCGCTCCGCGCGCGGGGCCGCGATGTCCTGGAGCTGGGTCGGCACTTCCTGGCGCGCGCGGCGGCGGACCACGGGGCGGTGACCAAGACGCTGGCCGACGACGCCTGCGCGGCCCTGCTGGCCTACAGCTGGCCCGGGAACGTGCGCGAGCTAGCGAACGTGCTCGAGCGGGTGACGCTGCTCGAGGACGGCGCGGTGATCACGGCCCCGATGCTCGGCCTGCCGGAGAGCGGGGGCGGGTGGGCGGAAGCGCCAGCCCGGAGGTCGGGCGTGTCGCTGGGCGACCTGCGGCGCCGACAACGTGAGGAGCTCATCGAGGCGCTGACCCAAGCGGGGGGCAACATCACGCGGGCGGCGGCCGGGCTCGGGATCCCACGTAACACGCTGCGCTACCGGATGGCGAAGCATGGACTCAGCCTCCGTGAGGCCGCGGCGGACGAGCTACCTGGCGAAGCGTTTCCGGCAGCGGCGGCGCCTCCGCCCGCGCCTGAACCCTCCGTGGCCGTGCCGGGCATCCGCTGGGAGCAGCGCCTGGTCACGGTCCTGGGCGTGCAGCTCGACGCGCCAGAGGGCACCGCGTCCTTCCAGCTTGCCGGGGTGTTGGAGAGGCTGATCAGCAAGGTGACGAGCTTCGGGGCGCGGATCGAGGACCTCACGCCGGTGGGGCTCGTGGCCGTGTTCGGCGTCGGGGCGATGGAGGACGGCCCGCGGCGGGCCGTACATACCGCACGGGCCATGATTCAGGGACTCCGTGCGGGGGACGACCCGGGCCTTAGCGGGCTGAGCGCTCGCTGCGCCGTCCATCTCGGCCGATACCTGATGGCGACAGGTGGCGCCGCCCCCGGCCTCGATGCCCGCGCTCGGCGCGAGGCGTGGACGACGATGACCGCGCTCTTGGAGCAGGCGGGACCGAACGGCATCGTCCTCGACGCAGCCGCCGCCCACCTTGTCGAGCGCCGCTTCGGACTGGAGCCGACGGGACACGACGTGGTGCCCGGGTACCGGGTGATGGTCGGACGCGAGCGCCCGGGGTTCGACGTGGGAGGGCGCACCCTGACGCCCCTGGTGGGGCGGGGCCCCGAGCTGGCGCAGCTCCGCCAAGCATTGGCCCGAGCGGCCGCCGGCCACGGCCAGGTCGTGGCGATCGTCGGGGAGCCCGGCGTCGGCAAGTCCCGGCTGGTCTGGGAGGTCATGCAGACGCATCGCGATCGTGGCTGGCTCATCGGGCACGGCAGCGCGGTCTCGTACGGCCAGGCGACGCCGTATCTGCCCGTGATCGACCTGCTCAGGGCCTATTTCCGCGTCGAGGACCGCGACGACCCGGGGCAGATTCGCGACAAGGTGAGGGCCAGAATCCTGGCGCTCGATCGCGCCCCGGAGCCGAACCTCTCCGCGCTCCTCGCTCTGCTCGACGTGCCGGTGGACGACGATCCCTGGCAGAACCTGGACCCGCCACGGCGACGCCAGCGGACGCTGGATGCGATTGAGCGGCTCTGGCTCCACGAGGCGCAGGTCCAGCCCGTACTGCTCGTGATGGAGGACCTCCACTGGGTCGATTCCGAGACCCAGGCGCTCCTCGACCGCCTCGTCGAGCGTCTCCCGACGGCCCGGCTCTGCCTCCTGGTCGACTACCGCCCCGAGTATCAGCACCGCTGGGGCAGCAAGACGTCCTACACGCAACAGCGCCTCGACCCGTTGCCGCCCGAGAGCGCGCGCGAGCTCCTCCGGGGCCTACTCGGCGAGGAGGCCGGGCTCCAGCGGCTCACGGCGCTCCTCATCGAGCAGACCGAGGGGAACCCCTTCTTCCTGGAGGAGGCCGTGCGGACGCTGGTGGAGACCGGCGCCCTGGGTGGCACGCGGGGCGCACATCGCCTGGCCCGACCAATCGAGTCGATCCAGGTGCCGGCGACGGTCGAGACGGTCCTGGCGGCTCGAATGGATCGGCTCCCGCCCGACGCCAGGCAGCTCATCCAGGCGGCCTCGGTCATCGGGAAGGATGTCCCGTTGGTCCTCCTGCGGGCCATCGCGGACGTCCCCGAGGACGCGCTGCGGCGTGGGCTCGCGACCCTCCATGGCGCCGAGTTCCTGTACGAGGCCGGCCTCGTTCCGGACCTCGAGTACACCTTCAAGCACGCGCTGACCCGCGAGGTGGCCTACAGCAGCCTGCTCCAGGATCGGCGGCGCGCCCTCCATCGCCAGATCGTCGAGACCATCGAGCGGCTCTATCCCGACCGGCTGGCTGAGCACGTCGAGCGGCTGGCCCACCACACCGTCCGGGGCGACCTCTGGGAGAAGGGTGTGAGCTACCTCCGGCAGGCCGGCGCCAAGGCCTTCTCACGGTCGGCCAACCGGGAGGCGGTTGCGCACTTCGAGCAGGCGCTGACCGCGCTGAGCCATCTCCCCGAGACTCGCGAGACGGCGGAGCAGGCCATCGACGTTCGCTTCGAGCTCGGCAACGCCCTGTACCCTCCGGCGGAATTCGACAGGATCGCCGGGTGTCTCCGGGAAGCCGAGCTCTTGGCCCGGAGGCTCGACGATCAGCGGCGGCTCGGCTGGGTGTCGGTCTACCTGTGCCGGCATCACACGATGACGGGCAGTTCCGTGGCCGAGGTGCGCCGGTTCGTCGAGATCGTCGAACTCATCGGCGAGACGCTGGACGATTTTCCGCTCCAGGTCGCCGGCCACTACTACCGGACGTACGTGTGCCACATCTCGGGCGACTACCACGGCGCCGAGCGCGTCTGCCTGCGGCTCAAGGATCTGCTCAGGGGCGACCGGAGCCGAGAGCGTTTTCGCCTGGCCGCCTTCCCCGCGATGTGGTGTCGCGCCTACCTGGCCCGCGTCCTCGCCGAGCGCGGCGTGTTCGAGGAGGGAGACGCGCACGGCCGGGACGGCCTCCAGATCGCGGAAGCCGTCGATCACCCATTCAGCGTGAGCTTCGCGTGGCTGGCCCTCGCGCACCTCAGGAGTGTCAGGGGAGACCTGGGTCGGGCCGTTGACCTCCTCGAGCGCGCGCTAGCAGTCAGTCGGGAGCTGAATTTCACGATACTGATGCCGGTCGTCATGGCGTCGCTGGGACACGCCTGCGCATGGTCGGGACGCGTCGAGGAGGGCGTCTCCTGGCTGCAGCAAGCTGCGGCGGCCTACGAGACCGCGGGGGGCGGGTGGCTCCAGGTGATGAGCGTCGTGCAGCTGGGCGATGCGTACCTGGTTGCGGCGCGGCTGGAAGATGCCCGGGCCACCGCCGACCGGGCCATCACGCTGGCCCAAAAGCAGGGCGAGCGCGGCCACGAGGCGTGGGCCCTCCGCCTGCTTGGCCGAAGTTGCCTCGCATCATGCCCATCTCGACGTGGAGACGGCCGAGGCGCACTACGACGCCGCGATGGCCCTGGCCTCCGACCTCGGGATGCGCCCCCTGGTCGCCCATTGCCACCTCGGTCTCGGGAGGCTCTACCGCCATACCGGGGACGAAGCGAAGGCCCACCACCACCTAACCTCCGCAACGACCATGTGCCGCGAGATGGGCATGACCTCCTGGCTCGAAAAGGCGGTGGCCGCGCGAACATCACTCAGCTGAGGCACTGGCCGAAAGGGCCAGCGACGCGGGGAAGGCGGCGGCGACGGGCAAGGCGGCGATGAAGGCCGAGGTGGAAAAGGGAATCGCCGCGGCCGAGGCCGCGTGGCACGGGCTCGAGAAGCAGGCCGAGTCCGCGTACAAGTCGATGAAGCCCGATCAGAGGAAGACCTGGGAAGACGGAGCGAAGGCCGTCCAGGACTCGCTCAAGTCGGTGAAGGACACCGTGGCCAACTCGCCGGCGGAGGCCAAGGAAAAGCTCACCACGGCAATGGCGTCGATCGAGAAGGCCACGAAGGACCTCGGCGAGTACACCGCGGCGAAGATGCCTCAGGTGAAGGTGCCAGCGCCGGCAAAGAAGAAGTAGCTCGTCCCGGACGTCGCGGCCGGCCGAGCTTCACTCCGGAGGCCGGCCGGCCCCGACGGCGCCGCTCGCGCCAGTGGTGCTCCGTCGGCGCTGGGTCAGCCCCGTCACGCGCTCGACGACGAGCGCCACCTCATCCTCGGTCGCGCGGTCCCGAGGCTCATCGGGGCCCGCGGTGCTCTCGCCGGCGCTCCGTCAGTTCGTCACGCGCTCGACGACCGAGCGCCACCTCATCCTCGGTCGCGCGGTCCCGGGGCCCATCGGGGCCGCGGTGCTCTCGCCGGCGCTCCGTCAGGTCGTCGCCCGCTCGACGACCAGCGACACCTCGTCCTCCATCGCGCGGCCCCGGTTGGCCGGCCGCACGGTCCAGCCGGGGTGCGCGCGGATGGCGCGGACGGCCGCCTCCACCACCCGTGGGACGATCCGGTCCTGGAATTCGCGCAGCCAGGCGTAACCGTCGAGCTCCCCCTCGTAGCCCTCCTCGAACGTGCAGCGGAGGTCCAGTCTCAGCGTGAAGTCCCGCTCCTCGACGAAGCGCATCTGAGGCTCCTCCTGCGGTCAGTCGCCCCGAACCCCAGGTGTCCAGGCGGGGAGCGTCGACGCCCCGTCCGCGTCCGGGCGCTTGATTGTACGATGGGCCCGATCGCAGACTGCCCGGATCCCCCGAGACCTCACACACAGGAGGTGCGTCATGACCGTCGTGTTCGGTGCGATTGGGTTCGCGCTCCTTGTCCTCACGGCGCTGCCGGCGCCCGTGGCCGCGTACTCGATGGTGGCCGTCATCGAGACCCAGAACCAGGGCCCGCTCGCCTGCGGCAATACGGCGCAGGGCCAGGAGGGGACGCAGACGCTCCTCGGGATCTCGGACGAGATCGCGCTGCCCGCGGCCGACGTCGCGAGCGGCGACCTCGGCGGAGCGCCCCTGGTCCGGCCCCTCGTGATCGTGAAGGAGCTCGATCAGTGCACGCCGCCGCTGTTCCTGGCGCTCGTGAACCGGGAGCAGATCCGTCGCGTCGAGATCCGGCTGTTCGACCGGAAGGGAGTCCACTTCTTCACGATTCGCCTCGAGGGGGCCTTCGTCACGCGGATCTCCCGGGTCGTCCGCAGCCACGGGCTGCACGAGGAGGTCGCCTTCGCGTTCCGAGCGATCCAGCTCGTGGACGAGCGGAGCGGCGTGAGCGCATCTCACCAGTTCTCGGGCTGATCCCGGCGGCCTCGACGGCCGAGCGGCGCCTCAGGCGGCGCCGGCGGCGTGTGGCTTGAGCACCCCGAGGGCGACCCGGTGGAACGGGGTCTCGATTCCCGACGCTTGTCCGAGCCGGCAGACGGCGCCCGCGAGCCAGTCGACCTCGAGCCGGCGGCCCTGTTCCAGGTCGACGGTCAGCGACGCCTTCCACGTCGCCGGCATGCCCCGGACGAATGCCAGCGTGCTCTGGATGTCCTCCTCGGTGAGCCGGACGCCCTGAGCGCTCCCCACCGCTGCCACCTCGCGCATGCCCTCCTCGGCCAGGCGCCAGGTGGCCTCGTGCTCGCGTATGCGGGCGAGTGCCACCCGGGTCATCGCGCTGAGAGCCGCCATCGGGGACAGGAGCAGGAGCTTGCGCCAGATCTCGAGGCGGATGTCGCGCGTCGATGTTGCCTCGATGCCGGCGGCGTTCGCCAGCGCCACGAATCGGGCGATCCGCGGGCTCTCGCGGCCGTCCAGCTCGCCCACGGTGAGACGGTTCAGCGCGTTGTGCCGGATCACGCCCGCCGCCGTGATCTCGCCGTTGATGACGACCACGCCGCCGACGACGTGCTCCCGGCCGTGCAGGCGAGCGACGATGTCGACGGCCTCGACGCCGTTCTGCAGGCACACGATGGCGGTCTCGCGCCCGACCATCGGGCCGACGGCCCGCGCCGCGGCCTCCACGTCGAAGAGCTTCGTTCCCAGCAGCACCACCTCGACCGGCCCCACGGCCGCCGGATCGTCGGTGGCCGAGGCAGGGGATATCAGGAGGTCGCCGAGCGGGCTCAGGACCCTGAGCCCGTTCTGGCGGATCGCGGCGAGATGTGGGCCCCGGGCGATAAAGGTCACCTCGGCGCCCGCCGCCGCCAGCCGGGCGCCGAGGTAGCCGCCGATGGCGCCGGACCCCATCACCGCGATCTTCATTCGGGCGTATCTCCCGGGATCGAGCCATGTGGCTCGAGCGCAACCAGATGATCACGTTCGGCGCAACGCCAGGTCCACGACGCCCCGAGCTTCCCGGCGAGTGCCTCGGCGCGCTCGACACGCCTGGGGCTTCTCAACGCCCTGTACCCGCGATGCGCCTTCCTGAGGCTCGCCGGTGGAGGAAGGCGGCATCGGCGGGAACGGCATGCGGGCACCTGGAGACAGTACATGCCGGAGGTCCAGTGCCGAGGCTAGCGTCCTGACGGAAAGGCGTCAAGGACACCAGCCTGCGCCGGACACCAGCCTGCGCAACGCGAGCCCGCGCAGGGCCAGCCTGCGGAACACCACCCTCCGCAGCACCAGCCTGCGCAACGGGACACCAGCCTGCGCAGGGCAGCAGCCTGCGCGACACCAGCCACCTGCGCTTTCGTCCCCGCTCCCGGATGAGTCGCGCCGACAGGCCTCAGCCATGGGGGCTCAGGCTGGCTCGCGTCGAAGGTCCTTGCCATGAGGGCTCTGGCTGGCTCCCGGGCGCTGCTGCCATACCTTGCCTGCGATGGCGTCACCCGGAATGTCCGGGCAGCGCGGATCGCCCCACAACTTGGGTCGGGGACACCCACCTGCCCACCGTCCACTGGCCGGCGCGAGCCTCAGGGGCGTGGCGGGTCCCCCGGCGATGGGCGGCGGACGAGCTTCGTCACCTGGTTCAGCCCAACCTCGGCGAGGTAGAGGTTGCCGTGCGAGTCACCCCAGACGCCGTGGGCGCCCACGTTCACCGGGCGGCCGCGGGCCAGGAGCCGTCCTTCCGGCGAGTACATGCTGAGACGGGGGATCTGATCGGTCACGTAGACGGTGCCGGCGGCATCGACGTAGATGTCCATGGGGTGGTAGAGGTCTAGCCACTCTCCGTGGTAGTCGCCCTCCGGGCTGAACAGCTGCACCCGGTTGTTCTCCCGATCGGCGACCAGCACGCGCTCCTGCCCGTCGACCCAGATGCCGTGGGGCGTCGTGAACTGAGCGTGCCCGGCACCCGGTGAGCCCCAGGAGCCGAGGTGTCGGCCCTCGGCCGAGAACCGGTGCACGGACGAGTTGCCATAGCCGTCCGCGACGTAGATGTCACCCGCTCGGCGACACCGCGACGTCGGCCGGGTGGTTGAAGGGGGCCTGGAGCGCCGGACGTCCGCGGTGGCCCAGGGTCAGCACGACTCGACCCTCTGGAGTGAGCTTCAGCACCTCGTGCTCGTCGCGGTTGCACAGGTACACGTGGTCGTCCGGGCCGATGAAGATCCCGTGGGCATCGCGCAGGCGCTGGCTGCCCCATCCGCTGAGAAAGTGGCCGTCGCCGTCGAAGACCAGGACGGGCGGATCCTTCCGCTGGTAGAAGTAGACGCGGTCCTTCGAGTCCACGGCCACGTGGCTGACGAGTCCAAGACTCCACCCTGCCGGCAAGGTGCCCCAGGGCCGCACCACGTCGTAGACGAAGTCGCCGGTACCCACCACGAGACCGGACGCCTGATCGCTGGACATTTACTACCAGCGGGCGGCCGCAGGGACCATGCATGGGAAGCGGGCCGAGGGCCTGGCCCCAGGGGGCAGCGTCACGCCAGGGTGAGGGAGGTCAGGGTTGCCCGCCCCACACGTCCGCCCTTGTCGGGCTTGATCTCCAGCCGCAGATGCGTCACTGGCCCTCCCGAGGCCGACCAGAGCTCACGCTCGAAGCTCGTGCCGGGCGGGCTGAAATTGAACTCCTGCCGCACGAGCTCTCGATAGGTCCGCCCTCCATCCGACGAGACGGATACACATAGCTCCTGGGTGCGGCTCACCTGAAGCTCCTCGATCTCGACGCCGATCTTCCGGATCGTCTGCGGGCTGTCGAAGAGCAGGGTGACGGTCTGCTCCCCGGGTCCATCGGCGATCCAGCGGCTGCCTCCGGGCCCTCGGTTGCGATCGAAGGCGTTGTCGATGGGATGATCGGCCTGTTCCGAGGTCACCTGCACCGTGGCGACGTCCGCAATGGAGATCTCGCCTTCGAGGGATGCGGCTTCGCCGGAACGCTTCGGAACGATCTGCTTTCTCAGCATGGTGCCTCCAACCAGGGGACGAGACGGGACCGCGGCAAGGATACCGGCGCCGTCGTGGGCGATGGGGCCCAGCGCCGATTCACGGTAGCTGCTTCTGAAAAGTCCGCTCGACGATCTGTTTCAGTCGCACGCCCAGCGGACCGCCGAGGAGCCGGCCGACGATCGGAGCGTCGCCGCTCGCGTGGAGTGCCTGGGCGTCGACCCACATCTCGACCCAGAACCCGACGCCCTCGAGTCTTACCTTGTTACGGTCAGTTGCCCACTCGACCTGCCGGAGCACCACCCCGAGCGTACCGGACAGCTCATGGACCGCTGTTTCGAGGCGGCGTCTGGCCTCTTCCTGGGTCTGGTGGTGCTTGACGCTCAGGTTGATCAACGGCACAGGTGCCATGATCTCACGCCACGGGGGGTCAGGCCATCGGCCGGGAACGCCGAGAACGGATGAGGCGCCGCCCTCCTGACGAGCTTGGATCTCAGACTCCTCAACCCCGGCCGGGGCCGAATGGGCCGCGCCGCAGGCCGCCGCGACGCAGCCAATTGGGAAGGGTCTACCCTATCGCTCAGCCCTTCTTGTACTCGTCATGGCGGCGCCACCAGACGCCCGTCTCATTGCGCCCCTTGGGTGCGCGGTCGAGCCACTGGTACATGCCCCAGAGGGCGTCCAGTCCACGCGCATAGGTGGAGTAGGTGTGGTAGACGACACCGTCCTCGAGCGCGAACGCGCTCATGCCGGGCCTCTCCCGCGTGTACGTGACCACGTCGGTTCCGGTCATGGCCGCGATCGTTGCGACGAGCCCCTGGCTGTCGCGCGACTGCTGGCCCACTGCGGCGCCCGGCTCGCGCCGGTAGTTGTATTCGACGACCCCGTCGCGCTGTTGCTGCTCGGTGATCGAGACCGTGAAGTCGAAGTTGAAGTTGCCGCCGAGCGAGGACGCCCAGGGAAACGTCCACCCCATCCGCCGCTTGTACGCCTGCAGCTTCGCGAGTGGCGCCCGCGACACCGCCGAAAGCGTGACGTCGTGGTTGGCCAGGTGGACGACGAAGCCGTCGAACCCGTCCGCGATCGCCGAGCAGGACGGACACCCCGCCGTGTAGTCGGGCCCAAACATGAAGTGGTAGACGAGGAGCTGCGAACGCCCTCGGAAGAGGTCTTTCAGCGAGGCGCTCCCCTCGTCGGTCTCGAATCGATACTCCTTTTCGATCCGGACCCACGGCAGCTCTTGCCGCCGCCGCGCCAGCTCGTCGCTGCGCCGCGTGAGCTCCTTCTCCAACTGGAGCAGCTCGAGCCGCGCGGCGAGCCACTCGTTCCGTGTCCCGGTCATGTGCTTCGTCATCGCTTTTCTCTCCTTCCTTCGGGTGTCCTTCATCGTTCGTTCCCGTCAGTCACACGTTCGGTCGACGTCGCGGCCTCCCTCGGCGTTGCCACCGCGCTTCTCGATGCGACTTGGGCGGTTGTTGGTCATGAGATAGATTTAGCGCCGGGTGTCTGAACGGTGGGAGTGACAAGTGTGACGGGATTCCGATGGACTCGCTGATCACTGCCGCGGCGCGTGCACTCGTGGCGGGCGATCCCCTCGGCGCATTGAAGCGGGTCGCCCTGCGCGACGACGCGCCGGCTCTCGCGCTTCGAGGCATCGCGATGGCGCAGCTCGGCGATCTCGTGCGAGCGAAGGCCCTCCTGCGACGTGCGGCGCGTGCCTTCGGTCCGAAAGAGGCCGTGGCCCGCGCGAGGTGCGTCGTCGCCGAAGCCGAGGTCGCGCTGGTCTCGCGCGACCTGGGTTGGGCTGCGAAGGCGCTCGGCGGGGCGCGGGCGACGCTCGAAGAGCACGGCGACCGGGCGAACGCCGCGTATGCGCGGTATGTCGAGGTCCGGCGCCTCCTCCTGATCGGGCGCATCGACGAGGCGGAGCGTACGCTCGCCGAGCTCCACCCCGCACCCTTCCCTCCCGCGTCGAGAACCGTCCACGAGCTGGTAGTCGCGGGGATCGCGATGCGGCGCCTCCGGACGAAGGCGGCGCGCGCGGCACTCGCTCGGGCCGAGCGCGCCGCGCGCCGCGCAGGTATCCCTGCACTGACGGCTGAGGTCGAACGCGCATGCCTCGTCCTGAACGCGCCCGCAGCGCGTCTGATTGCGAGTGGCGAGGAGCGACTCCTGTTGCTGGAAGAGGTCGAAGCGTTGCTGGCGTCGAACACGTTCGTCGTGGACGCGTGCCGTCATGTCGTGCGTGACGAAGGCACGGTGGTCTCGCTCGCGAAGCGTCCGGTGTTGTTCGCGCTCGCACGCGCGCTGGGCGAAGCATGGCCGGGAGACGTAGCGAGGGACACGCTAATCGCGCGCGCATTCGGATCGAAACTCGCCGACGAATCGCATCGTGCGCGGTTGCGAGTCGAGGTAGGGCGGCTTCGCACGCTGCTTCGGACGCTGGCCGACGTGAGGGCGACGAAGCGAGGGTTTGCGCTGGCGCCGCGCCGCGCACGCGAGGTCGTCGTGCTCGCGCGGCCGGTCGAGGATGAGCATGCAACGGTGCTCGCCTTCCTCGCCGACGGTGAATCGTGGTCGAGCTCGGCCCTTGCCCTTGCGCTTGGAACGAGTCAGCGCACCGTGCAGCGGGCGCTCGACTCGCTTGCGACAGCAGGCAAGGTGCAGTCGTTCGGTCGCGGGCGAGCGCGTCGCTGGATGACCCCGCCCGTGCCGGGATTCACGACGACTTTGTTACTCCCCGCTTCTCTGCCGATTGACTAGGATGAGAGTATGCGTCGATCAACCGCCGAGATTGTCCGTGAGTATGGACCCTTTCCGGGTGTCGACCGCGTGCATGGAGTCACGTATGACGGTCAGAACGTCTGGTTTGCTGCTGGAGCCACGCTGAACGCCTTCGATCCTGCGAGCGGGAAGATGCTGCGCGCGATCGATATCGCCGCGGATGCAGGAACGGCCTTCGACGGCCAGCACCTGTTTCAGCTCGCCGAGGATCGCATCCAGAAGATCGATCCGCGGACCGGCCGTGTGGTCGCCACGATCCCGGCGCCCGGCGGCGGCGGTGACTCGGGGCTCACGTGGGCCGAAGGGACGCTCTGGGTGGGGCAGTATCGGGACCGGAAGATCCATCAAGTCGATCCCCACACCGGGGCGATTCTTCGCACGATCGAGTCCAACCGCTTCGTCACCGGAGTCACTTGGATCGACGGAGAGCTCTGGCACGGCACCTGGGAAGGTGACGAGAGCGAGTTGAGGCGGGTCGATCCTCGAACGGGACAGGTCCTGGAGAGGCTCGAGATGCCGCCCGGAGTGAGCGTGTCGGGGCTCGAGTCCGATGGTGGCGATCGGTTCTTCTGCGGAGGAGGCAGGAGCGGGAAGGTGAGGACCGTCCGCCGGCCCAGGCGAGGCTCCGCGCCGGGCAGCGCCTCCAAGAGCCCCGTCGACTCCACGAGCAAGCAATAGAAGTGGCCTCGCGGGCGAGCTTCGATACCTCGACGAGCAGGTCCTCTCGGAGCGTGCAGCAGTTCATCCGTTCTGCATCGCGCCGAGCCACTCGTCGACGCGCGAGAGCGATCTAGGCACTGTCTGGCGAGGCGGCTCTAGCCGAAGCTATCTTGCAGACTGTCTGACGGGCCGCGGTCGTTCACCATCATCGTGCGCGCGGTGCGAGGTCTGACCCTTGCCGAATCGTCCCTGGGCCATGAGCATGCGCTGGCATGACCTCGCCTTTCTCCATTGGCCCGTCGAGGCTGCGGCTCTCAGGCGGTTCATTCCGCCGCGCTTGGAGCTCGACACGTTCGAGGGCCAGGCGTGGCTCGGCGTCACGCCGTTTCGCATGACCAGGGTGCGGCCGCGATGGCTGCCGCCAGTGCCGGCATTGTCCGCGTTTCCCGAGCTCAACGTCCGGAGCTATGTGACAGAGGGCGGCAAGCCAGGCGTGTGGTTCTTGAGTCTGGATGCAGGCAATCCCCTAGCCGTCTGGGTCGCACGCCGGACGTTCCACCTGCCTTACTATCGAGCGCGGATGTCCTGTGTCGCGAACGATGGCGGGGTCACGTACAGGAGCCTGCGGACCCACCGGGGAGCCCCTCCAGCAAGTCTCGTCGCCCGGTACGAGCCTGCCGGTGACGTGTATCGCTCTCGCCGCGGGACACTCGAGCACTGGCTGACGGAACGCTACTGCCTCTACACTGTCGCTCGCGGCATCCTCTATCGGGGCGAGATTGATCATGCGCCGTGGCCACTCCAGGCGGCCTCCGTCGAGATCGAGGTCAATACCATGGCGGACGAGACGGGCCTTCGTTTACCGGGAGACCCGCCGCATGCGCACTTTGCCCGAGAACTCGACGTCGTCGCCTGGATGCTCGAGCGAGTGTAAGCACGATCGTGACCTGGACGAGCGGCACGAACCAGAGCTGTCCGGTCCGACGTGGCCCGGATTCTGGAGAAGCGGTCGACGATCACCCGCGCCGGGGACGGAGCCACCGGCGGCGAGGCGCACGCTTCCGCGCCTCCACGACGAGCGCCCGCGCCACGTCATGGCCGCGTGAGAGCGCCTGCCGGTAGAGCTTCTTGACGGTGCCGCGATCGAGCGCGGTGCCGTAGGTGGCCCACGCCACCACCGCCTTGCCGATGGCCAGCGTGCCCGCGTAGGCCACCGCCACCTTGGGCACGATCCCCGCCACCGGGATCAAGCCCACGAGCTGGCGCGCCCCCTGCCGGAGGAGGAACCCGCCGCCGATCACCCCGAGCACCTCGCCGACGAGCTCTCGCGGCGTGCCCTGCTTGCCGGAGATGAGGGCGATGCGATAGCTCATGAGGAGCTGGTTCTTCGTCAGGACCACGATGTCGGCCACGTTCAGCGGCACGTCCAGGAGGGGGACGACTTCCGCGAGTCCGGTGGTGAGAGCGTACATGGCGTTCGTCTTGGCCGTCTCCTCGATCAGTTCCGCGAAGAGCGGGTCGCGCAGGGGGACCAGGTGGCGGGCAAGCGCGAGGCGCATGCCTGGTGAGACGGCTGCAAGCACGGCCCGCGCCACGAGGGGTACGGCGAAAGGCTCCAGGGCCCCGACGGCTACCCGCGTCGCTTCGTCCGGCCACGCGCCGGCCTCGATGGACCCACGGTTCCCGAAGACGACCCTCACGACCGGCACCTTCGCTGCCCGGAGGGCGTCGAGGGCGAGAGCGAGCGTGGGCGAGGGGTCGGGAGTCGGGCTCAGCGCGACGGCAAGGTCTAGCATCCCGGAGCCAGCGGCCCGCCCGGCCTCGGCGGGATCCGCCGGGAGCAGCCACGGATGTCGCGTGGCCTTGGGACCGCTCAGGAGCACCGCCAGCCGCTCGGCGTCACGGACATCCTCGGCCACGAGCAGCATCTGGAAGGGACGCTCCGCGTCGCGGCGGATCTTGTCGAGGTCCGCCTCCTTGAGCACGCGCCACATGTCGCGCAGAGGGAGCATCCGAGCGAGGTTATCACGCGGGAATTCGCTGGGCTTGGAGCTGCGCCCGGCGAGGGACAGGAGTCCTCGGATCGTCCGGGTGAGGAGCCCCCGCGGCGGCCTCGCGGTCTTCTGGGACCTCGGGACCTCGCGCCTGGTCGGCACCGTCGACCTTCCGGACGGCTGCGGGCTGGCGCCGGGCGAGTCCCCCGGTACCTTCCTCCTGACGAGCGGTCGCGGCGGGGTACTGCACGTCGAGCCGCGGGAGGACCGGAGCGCGCCCATCGCGTCGAGCTTCGTGACCCAGGCGCGCTGGGACAACCACCTCGCCGTCGCGCGGGTCGGAGCGACCGGGGGCCAGCGTTGATGAGCTGCTCACTGGCCCACCGGGTCTGGCGTGTCGAACGTCGTGGCCATGGCGTTCCTTGTCAGGTCGCCTTCCCCGGGCGCGCGACCCGGGTCGGACAAGTTGGGACGCTAGGGGGCGAGCGGGGCCTCAGGCGCGGCGCGCGCCCGTCGTGGGCGTGACCGGGGCGAGGGGCCTTCAGTACGTCGGAGCGGGCGAGGCCGTCGATCCGTCGAGGGTGGCGAGCAGGTGCGCTGCTCGCTCGCGCTTCGCCGGATTCTGGTCGCGGGCGACGATGCGCTGGAGCACGGAGCGCGCGCGGGGGTCGCCGGCCTCGCCGAGCGCGAAGCCCAGCGCATCGCGCCGGTCAAACCACGCCCGGTCGAACGGCGCCTCGGTGAGGGGCAGCCGCGTCCAGTAGTACTGGAGCGCGTCAGAGCGCCAGTCGGCGTAGACGTCCGCCCAGGAGAGGGGCTGGCCGTCGGGATTGGCGTTGTCCGGATTGAACGGATCCCGGACGCGCTGGTAGCGGCAGTCGATCGACATCCGGAGCCGGCTGCTCCGGTTCTCGACCCCCTTGTGCACGGTGAGGCTGTGGAAGACGAGCACGTCCCCCGCGCGCATGGGGCCGCCGGTCCAGCGTCCGTCCAGCGGGTCGAGGATCTCGATGCCGCCGGCGCCGTTGCCGATGCCGAACTCCAGCACGCCGAGCGTGTGCGAGCCGCGCGCCACCTGGAGCCCGCCGAGCTCGGGGGGACAGTCGATCAGCGGCATCCACGCGGTGTAGACCTCCGTGGTGCCCTGGACGTTCGGATAGTCCTGGTGGGCCTTGGTCGTGTAGTCGGGCCGGTCGGGGAAGATGTTTCGCATCAGCACGCGCGGGTGCGGGAAGACCGGCGCCCCGAGCATGCGCTCGAAGAGCGCCAGGAGCCGTGGGTGGTGCTTGAGCGCGTGGTAGCTCTCGAGCCGGTTGATTCGTCGCAGGACCTCTAGGTATCGCGGCTCCGGGTCGACGCAGACTCCGCGGGGATCCGCGACGGCGTCGGCGAGGGGCGCGTCGCGCTGGAGCCACCCGGCGTCCCGCGCGACGGCGGCCACCTGCCGCTGGACGCCGGCGACGACGTCACGGGGCAGGAGGCCGGGGAGATAGAGGTACCCGTCACGGGCCATCCGCGCGGCCAGCGCGGGCCCGTCCGGGAGGAGCGCGGCGGAATCCTCGAGAGGGTGCATGAACGCGGCTCGACCCTGTCAACGGTAGCGGGCGGCACGCGGCCCGTCAATCCCGCGGAAGCGCCTTGACGATCGACAGCACATGAGCACGGCGGGCTGCAGGTTGACGAGGACCGCCCAGCGGCATGACACAGAGGGCACTAGCGCCAGGATCGCGTTCGATGGGCCCAAGGGACCTCGCGCGACTGCCCGCCCTCGCTGGAAGCTTGTTCAACTCAAGGTTGACGTCATCCTGACCGCGACGGAAGGCTACGTCAGCGCCGCTCGTCAAGCCGCCAGGATCATTCGCACTGTGTTTCCAATCGTCTCCGATCCTGTGTCCGGCCAGGTGGTCGGCGTCGAGGTGCGGTCCGCGCAGACCGTGACCGCCGAAGACTTCAAGGGGCTCAACGCGCTGGCCGAGTCGGCCGGCCGTCGCTTCCATCGCGGCCTCGTGCTCCATCTCGGGCGCCAATCGGTGGCCTTTGGTTCGAACCTCCAGGCGGTCCCGCTCACAGCGCTGTGGGAGTGGTAGTTCGGTTCACCTCCTGGATGGCTCTCCTACACGCGGATGCTGGTCTCGCCATTGAGAAGCCCGCTGTCCACAGATACCCGGGTTGGCGGACGCGACGGACAGAAGTCACTTGTAGAGATTGAGCGCCTTCAGGATAGCGAGCAGTATCACGGCGCCGACGATGCTGATGATCCAGGCACCCACCGACCCCACCGCAACGATCCCGAGCGCGCTCGCCAGCCAGTGGCCGAGCGCCGCGCCGACGATTCCGACGACGATGTTGGCGATGATCCCCATCTGGGCGCTGGTCTTCATGAGGAGGCTGGCGAGCCAGCCGACCACTGCGCCGATGATCAGGGTCACGATCACGCTCATAGTCCCTCCCCTGGGGGCCCGCGGAGCCTATCAAGGAGAACGAGACAGCTGGTCACGAATTTAGTGGAGGCTCGCCTCCTCTGCATCGCCACGAAGACGTTCATGGCGACGAAGAGCAGCGAAGAGAGGATGCCACAGATGAGCAAGAGCGTACGTACTATTTCTGGAGTCCATTGAGTGTGGTCCGAGCTTACGCGCCTGCTGCGTGAGCGCGACACAATCCGTCCTGATTATCCTTTTGTCGACCTCCACTTTGCTATGTCCGTCGTCTGTCAGGAACGTCCCGGGCAGGGATGTGCTGCTTGGCTCTGCAGGCGCTGTGCTTGGTCGCTAAGGATCGCCCCTGGCCGGCGCCAGCAGGAGGCTTGTTGGAGTATCCCAGGCGCGCAGTGGGGTTAGCGCGCTCGCCGTTGCGTGGCATCGAGGAGGGTGTCGAGCTCCGCCTGGTCGGCGAAGACCTGGTCGGGCGGAAGCGCCTTGACGATCTCGAGCACCCGCCGCACGGCGGGCTGCGGGTTGACGATGGCCACGCGCCCGCCCCGCGCCTCCATCGCCTTCCGCGCCCGGATGAGGCACCGGATCCCCGCGCTGCTGACGTACTGGAGCCCGTCCAGCCGGAGCACGAGCGACGTGATCGCCGGGGCGTCGAGCAGGGGGGCGAGCTCCGCCTCGAGCTTCGGCGCGGTGGCGCTGTCGAGCCGCCCCTGGACGGTCATCCGGCGCTCCGTCGGACCCGGGCTGATCGTCTCCATCGCGAGACCCGTGACGCCTTCGTGTCCGGCCGCGGCCGTCACTTCGATGGGCGCTTCATCCGGGGGCGTGGCCGGCCGCTTCCAGTGGAGCGTGAGGACGTTGGCCGGCCCCTGGCGCGCGTACTCCCAGCGGTCGACCAGCTGCTTGACGAGGACGAGCCCGAGCTTGCCGACCGGTCGCTCGTGCAGCGGCGCCTCGAGGTCGGGCGCGGGCGCCTCGAGCGGGTTGAAGGCCGCGCCCGCGTCCTCGATCCGAAGCTCGATCTGCTCCGGCGGGAGCCGGATCGCCGACGTGGGCCTGGCGCCCTGGCTGCCCCCCGTAGGCGTGCATGACCACGTTGGTCAAGAGCTCCTCGGCGGCGAGCATGCAGTTGTGAACGGTCGTCGGGGGGACGTCGCGGGCCAGGAGGATCCCCTCGATCCAGCGCTGGGCCCGCCCGACCGCCTCCGGCTCGCTCGCGACCACGAACCGCCAGGACTCCTCTCCTCGCGCATCCGCCACGACATCGGGCGGCCGGTACTGGACCGCCAGCATCGCGAGATCGTCGCGCGGCCCTCCCCGCTCCGTGAAGCGCTGGACGGCATCCACGAGCCGGGCGGGCAGGGACGCCAGGCTCTCCGCCTGTGTCTCGGCCACGACCCGCCGGAACCCCTCCAGGCCGAACGCGACCCCCGCCGCGTCGAACGCCTCGGTCACGCCGTCCGTGCAGACGACGAGCGCGTCACCAGGCGCGAGGCGCCCGACCCACACCGGGAACCGGTTACCCGCGCCGAGGCCGAGGGCCGGGCCGCCGTCGAAGACCAGGACCGACGCCCTGCCGCCGAGCCGTCGCAGCAGGGGCCGCTCGTGCCCCGCGCTGGCGAACCGGACCTCGCCGGTCTCGCCGTCGAGCACCGCGCAAGCCATGGTGACGAACATGCACATGTCGTTGCCCTGGGACAGCCGGCTATCCAGCGCCTGCAGGATCTCGTCGGGCCCGGTCTCGCCCCGGCCGATCGCTCGCAGGAGTCCGGTCACGCGCGCCATCAGGAGCGCGGCGGGCATGCCCTTGTCCGCCACGTCGGCGATGGCGACGACGAGCCGGCGACCGTCCAGCAGAAAGAAGTCGTAGAGATCGCCACCGACCTCGCGGGCCGGCTGAAGCGCGACGGCGATCGCGTACCGTCCGGCCAGGAGCTCGGACGGCGTCGGCGGCAGCATCGATTGCTGAATCTGCCGGGCGATGTCGAGCTCGCGCGCCCGCCGCTGCTCCTCCGCGAGCCGCGCGGCGCGCTCCTCGATGTGCCCGCGGAGCATCCGGCGCATCCGGTCCGTCACGTCCCTGAGCGCGCTCACCTCCAGCGGGTTCCAGATCTCGGGCAGCGTGGCGTCGAGGTCGCCCCGGCCCATCCGGTCGACCGAGCGGGCCAGCGTCTCCAGCGGCCGGGAGATGCGGCGGGCCGAGAGCCACACGAGGCCCAGGGTCAGCCCGAGGACGCCGAGGCCGATGAGGAGCTGCCACTTGGCCAGGCCCCGCGCCTCGGCGACCAGCTCGTCGCGCGGCGCGGCCAGGAGCAGGGTCAACGGCTCCCCCACGTCCACCGCGATCGCGCGCTTCGCGCCGACCCAGGGTCGGCCCTCGACCGCGAGGGTGGTGTGCCCGCGCGCGGGAGGGCTGGCCGCGGTGACCAGGGTGCCGAGCGCGGCGTCCCCCAGGTCGTCAAGCCGGGTGAGACCGGGATCGCCGGTCGGCCCCGGGCGGACCAGCCGCGCCGAATCGGGATGGGCGATCACGAATCCGCGAGGGTCGACCAGCGCGAGCCGCGTGGAGGGGGTCACGCGGGACTGGGCGAGGTGGCGAGAGAGCTCCTGGAGCGTGATGTCGGCACCGACGACGGTCCCGCCGTCGTCGCTGCGCCGCGCGAGCGTCGTGCCGACCTCCCGAGTCGTGAAGAACACGTAGGGACTGGTTCGCACGAGCGTCGCGCTCGACACGCCTTGCCGGTACCACTCGCGGCTCCGCGGATCGAAGCGGTAGTCGGGCCGGGGCTCGTCCCGGACCACGCCGAGCTGCGCGTCCAGGAAGAGGTACCGCCCTCGCGCGGGGCCGGCGGCGCCCGCCAGGCTCTGGACGAGAAAGGCCGCCGCCGAGGGCGCGCCGAGGCTTCGGCGGACAGAGTCGCTCAACGAGCGCACGAGGAAGAAGTCCCCGTCCCCGAACCCGACGTACACGGCCGAGATCTCGGGATGCGCGGCCAGGGCGGTGGCGAGCAGCGGGAGCGCCTCGAGCCGCGCATGAAGACTCGGGGCCCTGGTGAGGGGGTGCCGGGCGAGCAGCTCCACCAGCAGGCGGGCCGGCGCCAGCAAGTTGCGAACGCGGGCCGCGGTGTGCTCGGTGACGTGGAGGAACTCCTCGTCGCCGGCCGAGAGCAGGAGATGCGACGTGGCGCGGTAGCTGTAGCCGACGAGGGCGAGGCCGGCCGCGGTGACGAGCGCCACGAACAAGGTCGCGATGTGGACCCGGAGCCGAAACGGGCGGCGCCCGCCAGTAGCTGGCGGGGGGGACGGCCCGGGACCGGTCGAGCTCGCCGGGGTGGAATCGGGCGCCGACATCAGCGCGGGTCTCCCGACCCCTCAGGACCGCGCCCGGTGGGATGAGTGTCCCGGCAGGAGCGCGTCGACCGCGGCGGCGGCCGCGCGCCCCGGGACCGCGCGGCGTCCAGGCGCGCGGTGTGCCGGACGGCCTTCTCTCTCAGCGGCGTCCGGACGGTCTTTCCTGTCGGCGGCGTCCCGACGGTCTTCCCTCTCGGCGGCATCCAGGCGCGCGGCGAGCCGGAGGGCCTTCCCTCGTAGCAGCGGCCAGACGCGCGGCGAGCCGGAGGGCCTCCCCTCAGCGCGCCAGCCCCACGTTCCAGAAGAAGGGACGGTAGCGGTTCGCGTACCCGGCGACGCTCTTCTGCTTGACCCGAAGCGTGAAGAAGTCTCCGAGCTTGACGACCGGGACCTCGTCCCAGAACCAGCGCTGGATCTCCTCCCAGATGGCCTTCCGCCGGGCGAAGTCGGTCTCGCACGCCAGCCGCGACTGGAGCCCGTCGAGCTTCGGGTCGCACGTCCACCCCGGCCAGTCGCAGGACAGGATGACCATCTGGGACGGATCGGTGTTGAAGCCGATCCCCGTCGTGAACACGTCGTAGAGCTTCGGGTCGTTGCGCCGCTGGACGACGGTGGCCCACTCGAGCACCTGGAGGTCGATGTTGAACCCGACGTCCTCCAGCTGCTGCTTGGCGGCGAGGGCCGACTTGTACATCCAGTCGTAGAACTGGGTCGCCATCCAGCGAATCGGCTCTCCCTTGTATCCGGCCTCGCGCATCAGCCGTTTCGCCTTCTCGCGGTCCGGGCGGTTGTAGACGTCCTTGCCGGCGTCCGACCACCACACCTGCTCGCGGAAGATCAGGCTCGGGTCGAGGCGGTAGAACTCCGGGGCCCCGACGGCCGCCTTCATGATCGGCTCCATGTCGAGCGCGGCGAGGAACGCCTGGCGGAGCGCCTTGCTGGTGAAGGGACTCTGCTTCTTGTTGAAGATGGCGCTGACCCACTCGTTGGGCTTGACGACCATGACGTCGAGCCGCGGGTTCCGGGTGAGCCGCTCGAAGTTGTCCGGCGAGATCCAGTCGCTGAAGTGGAACTCGCCCGACTCGACGCCGGCGGCCCGGACGGATACGTCGGGCACCGGGATGAAGTGGATCTCGTCCACGTACGCGGTGCGACGTCCCCCGTAGCCGTTGGTGGCGTCGGCGCGCGCGGCGTATCGGTCGAAGCGCGCCATGCGCGTGTGACGGTCGGGGATCCGCTCCACGAAGCGGAACGGCCCGGTGCCGACGAAGTCCTTGATCTGCCCATCGCCGGCCGCCTCCACGATCTCCTTCGGGTAGATCGCCGGAAACTGGCTGGCGTTCCCGAGCGCGGCGAGGACGGCGCCCGCGCAGCCGCCGAACCGGAGCTCCACCGTGTGGCGGTCCTTGGCCTGCATCGACTGGACGTTCTTGAACAGGGCCTTTCCGACGCTGGCGATCCGGCCCCACCGGGTGAGCGACGCGACGACATCCTCGGCCGAGCACTCCTTGCCGTTGTGGAACGGGACGCCGCGGCGGAGCCGGATCGTCCACGTCTTTCCGCCGTCCGCGACGGCGTGGCCCTCGGCCAGCATGGGGATCACGCCGTAGCGCTCGTCCAGCGTGAAGAGCGGCTCGTAGAGGTGCGAGGTCACGTCGTACGTAAGGCTCGCGGTTGTCCAGTGCGCGTCCAGGGACGGCGGCTCGCCGATGATGGCGACCTTCAGCACGCCTCCGGGGCGCGGTTCCTGCGCGTGGGCAGGGCGCCGGATCGTGGGTCCAAGGGCGCCCGCAGCGCCCAGGGCCGCGGCGCCCGTGAGGAGGGTCCGGCGGGACGGCATCGTCGCGGGCCGCGGCTCGGACATCCTACTGTCCTCCGTGAGCGACCGCTCCCGCGGCCGCCAGCCGGTCGAGGAGCCCCTCGCGCTCCTGAAGCATTCGCGCGACGCGCTGGCCGAGCTTGTGTCCGGTGGCGGCCCGGTCGGCGTCGACCTCGGCGAGGAGCTCCCGCTCCCACGCGTGCCAGGCGCGCTGCACGGCTTGGGTCCGCCCGACGGAATCAGCCATCACCTCGTCGCCGAGCGCCTTCATGAGCCACCACGCGGAGTGCGCGTCCGGTTCGCCCGAGCCCCGTGTGAGCGCCAGGGGCAGCTCGGCGCCCACAGCGACGGGCAGGAACACGCTGGTGCACGGCGTCGTCAGGGCGCACCAAGCGACGATCGGGCCCGCCCCGCCCAGCTCTGCCACCATTGCCGCCGCCGTCGCCCCGGTGGCCGGCTCCGGGTGCATGCAGACCGACCACCCCTGGGGATCGCCGTCCTTCCGGCCAGGCCGGTGGACGGTCCCGCCGTCGTAGTGGTCGCGGAGGTGCCGTAGCATCTCCGGCACGCCGGGCCGTCCGGCCGCCGCCAGGAAGCGGCAGCTGGCATCGTACCGGGCTTCCGCCCGGTAGCGCGGCTCGGGGTTCTCGAAGGCGGCCTGGAAGTTGAAGCGACGGCGCGGCTCGGGGATCCACCACCCCTGCGCGACCGCGTGGGTCTCGATGCCGGGCGACGCCTCGTCCCAGTCGTCGCCGATCGTGGCGAGGTTCGAGATCGCCGCCCGGCCCCGGACCCGGCGCGCGACCCAGTGGCGGCCCGATGTCTCCAGGACCCACGCGGTGCCAGGATCCGCGATGATGAAGCTGTTGTGGTAGAAGCGGCGGCCTCCGTGCTGTGCGCTTCCCCCCTGGCCGTGGCGCTCGAGGAGGTCCGTGATCACGCGCTTGGCGTCGTCCGCGGTCCGCCCGCGCTCGAGGCCGAGCCGGAGGAGGTCCATGCCCAGGAGACCGGTCTCCGCCGGGGTCTCGCGCGTGTGGAGCGCCTCGTTCCCTATCGCCACGCCGCACGCGTTGACCCCGTGCTCGAACCCCCAGATCCACCAGGGGCGGCTTCCCAGGACGCCCAGGGTCTCGGGCGCCTGGGGGATCTCCAGGTACGTGCAGCGGACCGTGCTCCCCTCGGCGTGGCGGCGGGGTGGCACCCACTCGAGCGGCTGGCACTCCGTCGACGGGCGGTCGCTGTTCTTCGCGAAGAGGGTGCGGCCGCTCTGCGTCTCCGAGCCGAGGGCGACGAGCGTGTCGCAGCTAGTGTCCATGAAATCTTCTCCCGCGTCTTGCCTTCGATCACACCAGGGGCACGTAGTCGTACTCGCCGATGCCCTGCAGGACCAGGAAGGTGGCGGAGCTGTCGCCGCCGTTGACGACGAGGTGGGGACGTCCGGGCCGCACCGAGTACGTCTCGGCGGGATCGAGGCGCACCTCCTCCTTGGGGTCGCGCAGGAAGAGCCGGAGCCGGCCCTGGAGGACGTAGAACGTGTCCTGGACGTGGGAGTGGCAGTGCCAGGGGATCGTCTGGCTCGGCGAGATCTGGAGCTCCGTGATCCAGAAGCCCGGGCGCTCGGCGTGACGGACGCGCCGCTCGACCTCGTACAGATGACTTCCGTCCTTGACGGCCTCCATGACGGTCTCCTCCCGGGTGGTCGCAACAGCGCCCAGTATACTGCCGCGAACCGGCTGGGGCAGAGCGGCCGGGCCCCGTCGCCCCTGGCGGGTCGCTCCGCTCGGCTGGCCGGCGGCTCGTGGCCGATCATTTGAGTTCGGCGGCGGAGAGGCGCACCATCGAGCTGCCGGGCCGGCGCGCCGGACCCGAAAAGGCGGAAACGGTGGGCCGCGGGACCTGGACGCGCCCGCGCTCGCCGCTCGTTCTACGGCCGCCGCGGGAAGGTCGGAGGGCCACCCCGTCTGGCGGGAACGGCTGGTAAAGGAGTGCACAGATGGCTCGAGCCACGGTCGCGCTGGGAATCGCGCTCACGCTCGTCGGCACACCACTGATCGCCCAGAACGTTCCCCCGCCGGTGCGCGTGCGAGGGGTGGTCGAGCGGCTGGACGGCGACCAGCTAACGGTGCGCTCGCGCGAGGGCTCGCGCGTCCGGATCACCCTCGCGGCCAACTACGCCGTCGTCGCCGTCACGAAGGCCGAGCTCGCGGACGTCAAGGCCGGCAGCTTCATCGGCACGGCGGCGCGGCCGCAGGCCGACGGCACGTTGCGGGCGCAGGAGGTCCTGATCTTCCCGGAGTCGGCCCGAGGGACCGGAGAGGGTCACTATCCCTGGGACCTGACGCCCGATAGCACGATGACCAACGCGACGGTGGCCGACGTGGTGCAGGGCGTGGACGGCCCGCTTCTCCGCCTGATGCCGAAGGGGCGCGAAGTGCGGGTCCTGGTGCCTCCGGACGCGCCGATCGTCACCCTCGGCCCCGGGGACCCGAGCCTGCTCGTGCCGGGCGCCGCGGTGTTCCTCTCCGCGTCACCTCAGGGCGACGGGAGCCTCAGCGCCGCTCGCATCCTGGTCGGGAAGGACGGCGTCATTCCCCCGATGTAGAATCGCTCCCTCTACCGGTCAGGTTCACCGATCGTAGTAGGGCGACAACTTGGTGACCAGGAACGGGAACTCTTCGGTCACGTCCACCCGGACAAAGAATTTCTCGGTCACGTCGGTCTGGCGGTGGGTGAAGGAGAAGATGATGTCCACCACTTTCCGGACGCCACTGAGCGTCGAGGGCCGCACATCCACCGCCTTCAGCGCGTTGTCCTGAGCGTGCCGTTCAGCCGTCATGGCATAGATGGCCGGGTAGCGGACGGCGAGGTAGTTCACGGCGCGGTGCTCGTCGGTTGCCCCGGCGTTGTCCGCCAGCTGGAGGACGCGGTCGAAGAGTTCCGCGGCCGCGGTCTCGAACTGCTTGGCCGGCGTCTTGTCTGGGCGCGGGATCGCTTTCACGAGCGCCTCCCGGTCAAACGAGTACAGCTGGTCGAACGCCACGATCGGGACCATGAGCCCGTTGCAGAGCTCGGGGGGGGCGATGGGTCCGCGCACGCCAATCACCACATCCACGTCCATGGCTCTTGGCGCTGGCCGGAGGGCTTCGACCAGCTGCGTGAAATCCACCGGGTCTCGGGGTTGCGAGTATATAGGTCTCGAGGCCCTCGATGGTGAAGACCCAGCAGAGTTGCCGCACCAGATACCGGTTCTGCGGCTGCGAGAGGACCGCGTGGAGCGCCTGACGGTCCGTCAGGCCAGCGGTCGGCGCACGCCCCGTCGCCTGGGCAAACTCCTTCTCCACCGCGAGCCGGGGAAACCGTGGCTCAATGCGACCCAGCGCGTATACGTACCCGTACGTCATCACCCCGCCGCCATTCGGATTCGATCCGGCGCCGCCACAGCTGCACTTGCCGCTGGGACCTCCACAGTGACATGTCCCGCCCTCCGCCTGCGGCGAGACTGCTGCCCGGGTAGAGCTGCCGCCCGATGGCGCAACTGCTGCCCCGTGGTGCACATCTCCCTCTTGACTGCCGGGGATCCCTTTCGCCACTGTCTGCTCCACGAGGTTCCTCCTGTGACTCGGTCGTCAGGCATGGCCGTGCGTCCACGTAGAACACCGCCCTGAGAACGCCAGCCCAGCGGTGAAGCACAGCGACACGCTTTATGCAGCCGCCACCAGGCTTGAGGCCAAACGCGTGGGTCGCGCGCTCGATGGCGTCGCCAAGGGCCACAGCCTCGTCGCGGGATGCACCCGGGAGCCTAACCCGGTACGGCTGGTGCTCACTCCTCTGAAGACGCCGGCCTCTGCCATCCACGCTTGCTCATGGCGTCTGTGCACTGGCTGGCCGCGATCAGCTCGGTGTGGTCTCATTCTGGCGCGCAGCGGCGCCGGAACAGTTCACAGCACCACGGATTCTGACGCTCCCGGCAACAAAAGGCATACCAGGTACAGAGATTAGGCACCTGTAGCAGCTGTTGCGCCTGTACCAGATCGGTCCTGCGCTCGGGCGCTCCACCCCCTGCGTAGGCTGCCTGCGTCCTATAGAGCGACATGTCCGCTGTGAATCCTGGTAGTGTCATGGAACCTCAACCTCCAAATCTGTTCATGACGTGGTAGGCCGCCCAGGCGTCTAGCAGCGGGGGAACAACCGTGGTTCGCCGCGGCCCATGGGCGTGGACGACCGCGGCTCTTACCGTGGCTGCCGGCGCCGCAGGAAATTCGGACCACAGCAGGGCGATGGTCCCGGTCACGAACGGGGCAGCAGCACTCGTTCCTCCCAGCGTAATCGGAGTTCCACCCGCTCCCGAGCTGGTAACGTCGTCGCCCGGGGCGCGCAACCCCCGCCGGCCAATCGACCGGCCGAGGTTGGACGAACCCACCGGCCGCCCGCCTAGGTCACACGCCGCGACCGGAATCACCCATGGGTGCCGGGTGATGACCGAGCTGCCGAGCGTGCCTTGATTGCCGGCTGCCGCCACGACGATCACGCCACGCCGCACGGCCCGATCCAGCGCCCCTTCCAGCTCGCGCTGGCCCCCCGTCGATGGCTCCGCCAGGGCGGCGCTCAGGTTTAGAATGCGGGCGCCCGCCTCCAGGCAGTCGACAATCGCTTGGGCGAGTTCCTCCGGCCTCGCGCTCGGCATCTCATTCCCGGAGGCCCTCTCGGCGAAGATTGGGCGCAGCCAGAGGGTGGCGCCAGGGCAGATGGCCGGGGCTGACGAACCTCGCTTCGCCGACAGGATCCCCGCCACGAAGGTCCCGTGCTGGCAGGCAGCACTACTGGCCTGGGCGCACGTCCCGGCGAGTCTCCCTGGGATCTCGCGAATCCTGGCGCCCGCCAGGTCCGGATGGCCCATGGCGACCGGTCCATCGATGAGACCAATCGCGATTTCATTGCCGTGCGTGCGCTCCATGAGTGGTGTGAGATTGACCAGGTCCAGCGGGGTCATCATGGGCACGGAGGAGGCAGAGTCGCGAGCGGAAAGTAGGAGCTCGTGCTGGGGCAGATGTTGGCAGGTCGGCGAGGGAGATAGGACCCGGTCTCCGGCAGTCCTGCGGGCGTTCCCATGCTGAGCTTCAACCTTCGCTCTTTCATGACGCCGCCCGGGAGCGGCGACCAGCAGCTTCGACCCGGAATCCTTATTGTGTCAAGTACATTCCGGCGCAGCTGGAGGGTCTCGTCAAGATTGACCGCTCGGTTCATGAGTGACGTGACGGCCCCGGGCGCGAGTGCCTGGATCATGCCTCGTCCCTGGTGAACCGCACCTGCGCTGTATCCTGACTCGCTGCATCGCGTACTCTCACCGCTCGCGCACTGATCTGTCGCTCGGCAAGGATGTACCCGAGGGACAGTCTCTCCCCCTGTCTCCCTGGTGAGCCCGACGGGATCACACGTACCGGCTAACCTGCCTCGTCACGCCGGTCCAGCCTCTTCTGGCGTTCCCCGGCTTCTCGCGAGAGCATCGGCGTTATCAACCGAGGCGGATGACGGACAGGCTTGTTGGCGCATGCGGATGCGGAGGCGCTCATTCTTCCCGGCTCCGACATCTCGGGGCGATCACACCCTGGCTTCCCGGTGAGGGGAAGCCGTGCTCCGCGGATGGATCGCCGGGGAGCCGGCAGCGTCGTGCCGCTAACGCTCCTCGGCGGGAGCCCGGGGACCGCGGGGGGCGATCGGCAGCACGCGCTGGAGCGCCACCAGCGTAAAGAAGAGCCCGATCCGGAGCCGCACCGCGAGCGACGGCCGCCAGTTCCCGGCGAGGACCGAGAGCACCGCCTCGAAGACGCCCCAGCGCTTGGTCCGCCGGAACCAGAGGTCCCGGAAGTTCGGGTTGTAGAAGCCGACGGCGAAGCGGCGGAAATGATGGTAGCGTGCCCGGACGACGCGTTCGTACGCGGCGAACCGTCGTCGGGACAGGTCGCCGTCGCGGAGACCCGCGTCGATCGCGGCCGCGGCATCGAGACCGGCCTGCATCGCCAGCAGGACGCCGGTCGAGAAGATCGGGTCGAGGAACGCCGCCGCGTCGCCCACGGCCACCCACCGGTCCCCGGCGAGCTTGGTGCCAAGATACGAGTAGTCCGCGTCGAAGCGCGCCGGGGAGACGCGTCGCGCGGCCGCCAGAAGCCGGGCGGCGCTCGGCGTGCCATCGAGGTAGTGCGTGAGGCTTTCCTCCGGCGTCGCCCTCGACTCCCGGCGGTGGACCGCCTGGGGAATCACGGCGCCCACGCTCGTCATGGTGTCCGACAGGGGGATCAGCCAGAGCCAGCCCATGTCGGACCGCGTGAACATCCGGATGTCGCCCGCGCGGCGGCCCGGGAGCCGCGGGATGTTCTCGTACTGCGCGTGCACGGCGATGTTGCGCAGCACGGGGTCGAATTCGTGGCGCCCGAGCTTCTTGACAAGGAAGCCCGTCCGCCCGGAGGCGTCGACGACCACGCCCACCCGCATCGTGCGCTCGGCGCCCTCCGGGTCGGCGAATCGCAGCGCGACGCCCTCGGCGTCGAAGGTCGCGTCCAGCGCGCGATGCTGCTCGCGGACCGAGACCCCGCACTTCTCCGAGTGGCGGAGCAGGAGCTCGTCGAACGTCGCGCGCGGCACCTGGATCGTCTGGGGGGTGGGTGTCTCGACGGCCTCCGAGAAGTCGGCGTACTGCTCGACCGCGCCGTCGAGCGTCCAGAAGCTCGCGCCCCACTTCTGGACGAACCCGGCGGCGGCGACCGTGTCGTGGACGCCGAGCGCGCGGAAGACCTCGTTGGTCCAGGGGAGCTGGGACTCGCCGATGTGGAACCGGGGAAACCGGTCCCGCTCGAGGAGGAGGACCCGGCGGCCGAGTCGCGCGAGGGCGGTGGCGGTGCTGGACCCGCCCGGGCCGCCCCCGATGACGGCGGCGTCGAAGTCCCACGCGCTCGAGGCGCTCATGGGTCTCCGGGCGGAACCGGGGCGCCGAGGGAGCCGGCTACCCGGCCGGCCCGGCGATCGCCTGCTCGTACTGGCAGGAGCCCATGGCGCCGTCCCCGAAGATGCCGCGCTCCGCGACCCACCGGAAGGTCTCCTCGAAGACCTCCTTCGTGTAGGGCTCGAAGACGATGCGCTCGCCCGGGCCCCAGCGCCGCGTATCCATCAACGGATGGAAGCGAACGGGGAACTCGTTCCGGTAGTAGTGGGTGTAGCGATCGGGCCGGAGGTCGATGTCGCGCTGCGCCCGCTGGAGAGCCCGGAAGAAGCGGCGCACGTCCTCGGGGTCCGGCTGGCCGTGGACCATGGTGGTGATCATGAAAGTGGTGTCGATGATCTTCCGGAAGCCTAGCTGTTCCGCGAAGTAGTACGGGCCGCCGAACAGGGCGGCCGCCGGCACCTTGGCATCGAGCAGGAGCTCCATGCGCCGGAAGAGCATGCCGTCGGTGAACGACAGGCTGATCCGGTCGGCGGGAAAGTACGCCTCGAGGGCCTGGATCGTCGCGTAGTGGCTCCCGGACTGATAGCCTACCGAGATCGGCACCCCCGCCAGGTGCTCGGGGGCTTTCACGGGCGAGTCGGCGGGGACGAAGATGCCCGCCGGCGCGACGGAGTAGGCGTCCGGATAGAGCTTGCCGTGGCCTGCCGACGCGGCGACCCCGACCGTCCAGTGGCATGCACAGCTCACGTCGGCCTCCCGTCCCGCCTCGAACGACTGGTAGGCGCCGACCTTGTCGCCCTTGTTGTGGATCGCGCCGTCCGTCGACTGCACCAGCTCGCGGAAGACGTAGTCGAGCCCCTCCTGCGCGAAGTAGCCCTTCTCCTCGGCCACCCACTCCTGCAGGCGGAAGTGCGGTTCGATGACGAATCGCGGCATGTCACGCTCCTCGCGAGAATCCGCGCCGCTGGCATCCGCGCGCGTGTCCTTCATTGTACTCCGGAGTTGTACGCTGGGGTCCGACGTGCCTCGCCGGGATCGGGCGTCTCGCGAGTCGCGCTTCAGAACCCGCCGGCCGGCGGCACGCGCGGGGGCCGCTCGGGAACCCATCGGGTCGGCTGGACGCGCGGGCCGCCCGCGAACCCCCGCCGGCCGGCTGCACGCGTAGGGGCCGTCGAGAGCGCGCTGGGCCGGCCGCGCCCGAGGGCGCTTTAGACCCCCGCCGGGCCGGCGGCACGCGCGGGGGCCGCTCGGGAACCCATCGGGTCGGCTGGACGCGCGGGCCGCCCGCGAACCCCCGCCGGCCGGCTGCACGCGTAGGGGCCGCCGAGAGCGCGCTGGGCCGGCCGCGCCCGAGGGCGCTTTAGACTCCGCCGGGCCGGCGCCACGCGCGGGGGCCGCTCGCGAACCGGTCGGGCGGGCTGGGCCGCCCAGGAACCCACCTGGCGCGCTCAGTGGTCGAGTGCGTCCTCCCTGAACTGGTAGCGGCGCACCACGGACTCGTCCACGTCGACGCCCAGCCCCGGGCCCTCGGGCGGGCGGACCCAGCCATCGACCTGGCCGATCGGGTTCGTCACCAGCTCGTGCTGCATCGGCGAGGGCACGGGCTTCAGCTCGAAGAGCAGCGTGTTGGCAGCGGCGACGGCCAGGTGCAGCGAGGCCGCCGTGTTGAGGGCGCTGCTCCAGGAGTGGGCATTCCAGGCGCGGCCGGCCGCCGCGGCCATCTCGATGACGCGCCAGGCGCCGGTCACGCCCTCCGCCCGCCCCGGGTCGATCATGATGACGTCGATCGCGCCGGAGTCGATGAGGCTCCGGTAGTGGACGGCGTGCCAGCCCTTCTCGCCGGTGCAGATTCGCGTGTCGACGGCGGCGTGCAGACGCCGGTAGCCGTCGAGGTCGTGCTCGACGAGGGGATCCTCGAGCCAGAACAGGCCCACGTCGTCGTCGATCATCTGGCACATCCGGATGGCGTGGCTCGAATCCCAGCCCATGAGCGCCGCGACGTCCACGATCATCTGGACGTCCGGGCCGATCGCGTCGCGGACGGCGCGGGCGATGGCCCGGTCACGCCGTTCGTCGCTGCCGAAGGCGATCGAGAGGTCATGGCCCCAGCCGCCCTTGACGTAGCGGTATCCCCCGGCGACGAATCCCCGGAACTCGCGGCCGACGCGATCCAGGTCGTCGGTGGCGAAGATGGTCGAGGCGCAGGCCGGCAGGCGGTCCCGCCGCTTGCCCCCGAGCAACCGGTAGAGCGGAACCCCGGCGGCCTTCCCGGCGATGTCCCAGAGCGCCATGTCGATGGCGCTGATGCCGAACGTGACGAGCCCGCCGTTTCCGTCCCAGTAGGTCGCGTCGCGGAGGCGGGTCCAGAGGCGCAGGACGTCGCGCGGGTCGCGGCCAACGACCAGAGGGGCCAGGCGGCGCTCGATGACGAACGCCACCGCCAGGGAGGTCTCCTGTCCGCCCGTGATCGCTTCGCCCCATCCGACCAGGCCGTCGTCGGTCTCGAGGCGAGCCAAGGTCAGCGCGCGGATCTTCCCGTCGTTGTTCGGCTCCGGGTAGCGGACTGCGAACGCCTCGACGCGGCCTACTCGCATCGTCCCTCCTGTGAAGGGTGCCTCGTCAGTGGGTCACGTGGTGGGGGACACCGTCGAGCCTCCTGTTGCGGCTCGATGGGCCCCACCAAGCTGGACCCAGCGTGCGGGCCGATTCTACATCGCGGTCGGATCTCTGCGGCCGTGGGCCGGCTTGACACTCCCATCGCCGAACGTGATCCGCCCCTCGCCGTCCTGGCCGCTTCACCGAAGCGCTGCTCGACGCGATCGAGGCATCCACAATCACTCCGGTACGGAACCGGAACCCGGCGAACGGCGAGGGTAGAGGTGTTGGCGGGCGGATACGACGCCCCAATCGCATCGCGGGAGTCTGCCCGACCGGACGTCCCCTCCGCGGATGCAACAGAGTCCAGCGGACAACGTGATCAGCGGTGTGTCGCGGAGAAAGTTCCGGACTGCCCTGTTGAACTGTTTAGGGGCCTCGATGTACACGGATGACCGGTGTCGGGCAGGACGACAAGCGTCGAGCCCGAAATCGTCGCTTGCAGATCCGCAGCGACGGTCAGAGGTGCCCGCACGTCCTTGTCGCCGTACACCAACAGTGTCGGGACGTTGATTGTCGAGCGCGAGATGCGTTCGTGCGTGGTGATGCTCGACGTGCTTGACCTGGCTCTTCGTCGGAGCTATTGTCGGCTTAGCTGTCTGACCGTTCCCGGCCAGCCCTTGGCGGGAGGTCCCGTATGCGGTGTCCCCGGTGTCAGCAGCGAAACATCCCGCAAGGCCACCTTGCCTCCGAGCGGTCTGCCTGGCTCCTCGGTATTCCGAGACCCCTCGCAGCTTGCAGCTCCGAGAGTGATTGATTTGCTCACCTGCGACGTGCTCGTCGTGGGCGGGGGCGGAGCGGGCCTGCGCGCCGCCATCGTCGTGGCCGAGACGCACCCGAGACTCCGCGTCGGCGTGATCTCCAAGGTGTATCCCATGCGCAGCCATACGGTCTCGGCGGAGGGCGGAGCCGCGGCGGCGATCAAGGCGGGGGACAGCCTGGACGCGCACGCCTACGACACCATTTCCGGGGGGGACTGGCTCTGCGACCAGGACGCGGTGGAGGCCTTCGTGCGGGAGGCCCCCGAGGAGCTGCTGCGGCTCGAGCACTGGGGCTGTCCCTGGAACCGAGAGCCGGACGGCCGGATCGCGGTGCGCCCCTTCGGCGGGATGAAGATCGAGCGGACGTGGTTCGCCGCAGACAAGACCGGCTTCCATCTGCTCCACACGCTGTTCCAGACCACGCTGAAGTACGACACGATCCGGCGCTACGACGAGTTCTTCGTCACGAAGCTGCTCGTGGACGACGGGCGCTGTCAAGGAGTCGTGGCCATCGAGCTCGGCACCGGACAGGTGCACGCCATCACCGCCAAGGCCGTCATCCTATGCACGGGGGGCTGCGGCAAGGTCTTCCCGTTCACGACCAACGCCAGCATCAAGAACGGGGATGGGATGGCGCTGGCCTATCGCGCCGGCGCGCCGCTCAAGGACATGGAGTTCGTCCAGTACCATCCGACCGGCCTGCCGTTCACCGGGATCCTGATCACCGAGGCGGCGCGCGCGGAGGGCGGCTGGCTCCTGAACAAGGATGGCTACCGCTACCTGCAGGACTACGACCTGGGCATGCCCACGCCGACGCCGGTGCTGCGTTCCATGGAGCTGGGCCCGCGCGACCGGCTCTCGCAGTGCTTCGTCAAGGAACAAGAGAAGGGCCGTACGCTCGAGGGGCCGTATGGACACTACGTCCACCTGGACATCCGGCACTTGGGAGAGAAGCTGATCGACCAGAAGCTTCCCTTCGTCCGGGAGCTGTGCCTCAAGTACGTGGGGATCGATCCGGTGAAGGAGATGATCCCGGTCCGGCCGGTGGTCCACTACATGATGGGTGGCATTCACACCGATGTTCACGGGGCCACACCGCTTCCCGGACTGTACGCGGCGGGGGAGGCCGCGTGCGTGAGCATCAATGGCGCCAACAGGCTGGGTTCCAACTCGCTCACGGAGATCCTCGTTTTCGGCACCCGGGCGGGCATGGCCGCCGCGGCCTTCGCCGCCGAGCAGGCGGGGGTGAGCCCGTCCCTCGTCTCCCAGGCCGACGACGAACAGCGGCGTCTGGAAGAGGGGTTCCTGCGCAAGAGGGGCGGCCGGGAAAGGATGGCCACCCTGCGCGCCGAGATGCACCAGATCATGGAGGAGAGTGCGGGGATCTATCGGACCGAGACGGTCCTCAAGGATGGGGCGGAGAAGCTCAGGCGACTCCAGGAGCGGTTCCGGGAGCTCTCCCTGGACGACGACAGCTACACCTTCAACACCGAGCTGACCGCGGCCCTCGAGCTCTCGTACATGCTGGACGTCGCCCAGGCGATCGTCCAGTCCGCGCTCGAGCGGAGGGAGTCGCGCGGCTCGCACCAGCGCAGCGACTATCCGGAGCGGGATGACGAGCGCTTCCTGGCGCACTCCCTGGCCTGCCGCGGGGAGAATGGCGCTCCCCGGATCGAGTATCGGCCGGTCACGATCACCCGTTGGCCACCCGGCAAACGGGTCTACGGGAGCTAGCGAGGATGCCCTCCACCATCGCGCTCACCGTCGCGCGTTATCGACCGGAACGGGAATCCGAACCCACCTTCCAGAGCTACGAGGTCCCGTTTCGGAAGGACTGGGTGGTCCTGGATGCCCTGAACCACGTCAAGGACCAACTGGACGGGTCCCTCTCGTTCCGCTGGTCGTGCCGGATGGGCGTGTGCGGCAGCTGTGGGATGAAGGTCAACGGCACACCGAAACTCACGTGCGCGACCTTCCTGTCCGACTATCTGCCCGGTCCCATTCGCGTGGAACCTCTGGACTACTTCCCGGTGGTGCGCGACCTGGTGGTGGACCTCACCGATTTCATGCGCAAGCTCAAGCAGGTGAAGCCCTGGATCCTCCGCAAGGAGGAGAGGCCGCCGGGCGAGGGCGAGTACCTCCAGACGCCGGATCAGCTCGATGCGTACAAGCAGTTCAGCATGTGCATCAACTGCATGCTGTGCTACTCCGCGTGCCCCATCTATGGGCTCGAGCCGGGCTTCATCGGTCCCGCCGCCATCGCGCTGGCCCAGCGTTACAACATGGACTCGCGGGACGAGGGAGCCGCCGAGCGCCTGAGGATCCTCTCCGAGCACGACGGCATCTGGCAGTGCACCTTCGTGGGAGAGTGCACGAAGGTGTGCCCCAAGCACGTGGATCCCGCGGGGGCGATCCAGCAGTACAAGCTGGCCGGCGCGACCCACTGGGTCAAGTCGCTGCTCCTCCCGTGGAGCTCGAGATGAGCGCCGAGCCCCAGTACACCCTGTACCATCCCCGGTGGTACCGCCGCCGCGTGTCGGTCTGGTGGTGGCTGCAGAACCCGTCCTACGCTCGGTTCGTCCTGCGCGAGCTCACCAGCGTCTTCGTGGCCTTCTTCGCCGTGGTCTGTCTCTGGCAGCTCTACGCCCTCGCCAGGGGCCCCGAGGCCTATGGACAGTTCCTCGCACGGCTCGGGACGCCGCTGTTCCTCGCCCTCGATGCGGTGGCGTTCCTCTTCGTGCTTTTCCATGCCATCACCTGGTTCAATCTGACCCCCAAGGCCATGGTCTTGCGCCTCAGGGGCAAGCGAGTGGCCGACTGGGTCATCCTCGGGCTGAACTACGCGGCCTGGCTGCTGCTCTCGGGGGCCGTGGCCTTCATGCTGCTGCGCGGGTAGATCGGGTGGAAAGGATCACACCGCTCCTGTGGCTCCTGTTCAGCGCGGGGGGAACGGTCGCCGCGCTGCTCTTCCCTGTCCATCTCTTCTTGACGGGCCTGGCCTTTCCCCTGGGGTGGCTGGAGGCCCCGCGCTACGAGGCCCTGCACCGCCTCCTGACGCATCCGTTGACGCGGCTCTACCTTCTCGTTCTCATCTCCTTGCCGCTCTTCCACTGGGCCCATCGCTTCCGGTACACGCTGTACGACGGGCTCCAGCTGAAGCATCTGACCGAGCTCATCGCGGTTCTCTGCTATGGGGCCGCCCTCGTGGGAACGGCCCTGGCCGTCTACCTGCTGTGGAACATCGCGTAGCGAGAGGACGGAGGGCGCGATCGACGACCGAGAGTCATGGTGGAGGTGGATATGGCGAGGTATCTCATCGTCACGCATCAGACCGCCTTGAGTCCCGACCTCCAGCGCAAGGTGAAGGCGCTGATCGTGGAGGACCCTGTCGCGGAGTTTGCCGTCCTCGTACCGGAGGCTCCAGGGGTGCCGGTGACGTGGGAGGGCGAGACGGTGGACGTAGCCGCGCAGCGGGCCGAGGCGGCCAAGGCGACGCTCGAAGAGACGGTGGGAGCGCGGGTCTTCCGTGCTGCCACCGGAGTTCAGGATCCGCTGCAGGCGATCACCGACGAGCTCCGGATGCACCCGGGCTACGACACCCTCGTCATCTGCACGTTGCCGCCCGGCATTTCCCGCTGGCTGAAGTTCGACCTGGTGCACCGGGCCGAGCGGAAGTTCGGACTGCGCGTCATCCACGTCGTGGCGGAAGCCGTCGAACCGGCGCGTCGGTAGCTCCTCCTGCGGCCGCCCGCACGGCCTGGGCCCGGGTCCGTGGCCTGAGCGAAACGACGGCCACGCCGCAAAGGTTGGAGCCTGACCGACTGCATCTCATTCGTCAAGGACTCCAACGCGCCCTGACCGCCGATCTGCACTTCGTCCAGGCAGGTTTTCAGGCGCTGCTGCGGGAATACGATGTCGGCCGCGTCTTCGGGGCGGGATCCGCTGCCGATGTGCGGTCCTCCTCTGAGATAACCTGGCCAGTGGCAAGCCGGCGATCGTCCAGCACACGGACGCGAGCCGGTTCCTGCCCGATGCCTGGGGGGTGTTTCGCTTTCGCACGATGGAGGAGGCGGCCGGTTGCCTGGAGGCGGCCATGGCAGATTACGACCGGCCGTCTCGCTCGCGCCCTGGCGGAGGCATACTTCGACGCTCCGAAGGTCGTGGGACGCGTGCTCGAGCGGGCCCTGACGTGACGGAAGTGGACTGTCGCCAGCGGTCCTTCCCACGAGCCGTCTAGCCGCCGCGCTGGAGCTCCAGAGCTCGAGGGTCTCGAGGAGGTCTCGCGCGCGTTCGAGGCCTTGGCATCCTGGAGACCATGGCTGATCGCGGGAGCGGCGCCTCGCGGAGCTGACGGGTCGAGTTCGGGGCGTGGAAACGCCGCCCAACATGGAGCCGATCAAAGCCTTGACATGAAAAGCACGAGCGTACTATTGTTAGACCATGGCGAAGGGCGTCGATACTCGCCGTGCGATCCTCGATCATGCCCTCGAGGTCGCCACGAAGGAGGGGCTCGAGGGCCTCACGATCGGGCGCCTCGCCCAGGATCTCCGGCTGTCCAAGAGCGGGCTCTTCGCACACTTCCGAGGGAAGGAGACGCTTCTGCTCCAGGTCCTCGAGACGGCGCGCGCCCGCTTCATCGAACAGGTCGTCAAGCCGGGACTGGCCGCGCCGCGGGGGGAGCCCCGCGTCCGGGCGCTCTTCGAGAGTTGGCTCGCCTGGGAGCGGTCGACGGCACTGCCCGGCGGATGCCCGTTCGTCACCGCGGCCGTCGAGCTGGACGACCGTCCGGGGCCGGCCCGTGACTATGTCGTGCAGTCCCAGAAGGATTGGCTGGACGTGATCGCCAACGCCGCGCGGACGGGCGTCCAGGAAGGCCACTTCGGGCGCGACTTCGACGCCGAGCAGTTCGCCTACGAGTTCCACGGCATCATGCTGTCCTATCACCACGTCGCCCGCCTTCTCCACGACCCGAAGGCGGAGACGCGCGTGCGCCGGGCCTTCGAATCTCTCCTCGCCCGGGTTCGGTCCCCGGCTCGCACCGCCCGCTAGAAGAGGAGCCTTGTCATGTCCACCGCCGTAGTGCCACCCATGAATAAAAGCACGATCGTTCGGCCTCTAAGGCCGCCCTTGGCTCGGCGCTCGGCCCTGGCCGCCATCGGCAGCCTGAGCCGCGTGGCACCTGGGGCTGCCGCGTGGCTTGCCGAGCGTCTCTTCTTGACGCCGCCGCGACATGCGGCGCCCGAGCGTGAGCGTCATCTCCTCGCCCGAGTGCAGTTCGGCAAGGTCTGCGTCGCGGGGCGACGGATCGCGACGTGGACCTGGGGAACCGGCCCGCGAATCATGCTCGTTCATGGCTGGGGCGGGCGGGGGGCCCAGCTGGGCGCGTTCGTGGAGCCTCTGGTCGCGAACGGTTTCTCGGTCGCGTGGTTCGACGGGCCGGCTCACGGCGCCTCAGAGGGACGACTCGCCACGATACCGGCGCTGGCGGAGGCGTTTCGCGGCGTGAGCGATGCGCTGGGGCCGGTGTGGGGAATCGTCGCGCACTCGGGCGGCGGGGTCGTCAGCGCGTGGGCCGTTCGCCAGTGGCTCCTGGACGGCTTCGTCGACCTGCCGGAGGCGATCGCGCTCGTCGCGCCGCCGGCCAACTTCCGCGGCTACTTCGAGCGCTTCGCGGAGGCGTGCGGTCTCTCCGCCAGCGCGCAGGAGCGGCTGGACCGTCGGCTGGAGGCGCGGGTCGGGGGGCCACCGGAGACGTTCGATCTACCAGGCTTCGCCGCCGATCTCCCCCTGGCGGCGCTCGTCGTCCACGATCAGGAGGACGCCGAGGTCCGGTGGACGGAGGGGGCGGCGATCGCCGCGGCATGGCCGGGTGCCGAACTCGTGACCACGCGCGGCCTGGGGCACCGCCGGATTCTGCGGGACCCCGCGGTCGTCGCGCGCGTCACCGCCTTCCTGACTGGGCGACTCGCGCCAGATGCGAAGCTGGCCGTCGAGGCGACGACGCTCGCAACCCTCTGCTGAGCGGTCGACGACGACGCCTGTCCGAAGGTGGTGTGCCTCCGACGTCAGAGATGCGCGCCGCAGTACTTGCAGTGGATGGCGTCGAGGTCGTGGCCTTCGGCACCGCATGACGGGCACGCCTGCCGCGAGACGGGACGGCCGGCGTTGGCCAGCTCGACCGAGACGATGCCGGTCGGCACGGCGATGATGGAATAGCCGAGGACCATCAAGCACATGGCGACGAGCTGGCCGAGCGGCGTACGCGGAGCGATGTCCCCGTAGCCGACCGTCGTCATCGTCACCACCGCCCAGTACATGCTGCGCGGAATGCTGGTGAAGCCGTGCCTCTCGCCCTCGATGACGTACATGAGGGCGCCCGCGATGAGCGCAGCCGTCACGATCGCGCCCAGAAACAGTGTGATCTTGCGACGACTCGCCCGCAGGGCCGTCATCAGGAACTGCGCCTCGCTCAGAAACTGTGCCGCCTTCAGGATGCGAAAGACGCGCAGGAGCCGGATGGCCCGGATGACCATGAACGACTGCGTGTCCGGCACGAGGAGGGCCAGGTACGTCGGCACGATCGACAGCAGGTCCACCAGACCGTAGAAGCTCAGCGCGTAGTGCCAGGGCCGATCGACGGCCACCAGTCGCAGCACGTACTCGATCGTGAACGCAATGGTGATCGTCCACTCCACCGCGCGCAGGATCTGACCGTGTTGCTGCCGAATCTCGCTGACGCTCTCGAGCAGGACGGCGGCCACGCTGACGATGATCGCGATGAGCAGGAGGAGGTCGAAGGCTCGCCCGGCAGCCGTGTCGGACTCGAAGATGACCTCGTGCAGATGCGCGCGCCACCGGAGACGCCGACTCGAGACCCTGGGCATCGTGCTCACGGGGGTCATCGTATCGCGGGACGGACGTCGGGCGGGCGATGTGCCGCTGCGGCCGGGAGACGCAGGAAATGAGGGCGTCGGGACGGGATGGAAGCCCGTCCCCGCTGTCTGATCCGACTTCTTCCATAGTGAACACGCGAATGAACATGCGCAGTGACGAACTTCTGCCGTCGGCTGTCTCTGCATCACAGCCCGACGCCGTCGATTCTCCGAACTCCTGGATGGCTTAAGCGGAAGGGAGACTTGTTCGAGCAAGGGCCGCAGCGGCACACACAATTCTTACGTGGGAACTCTTACACCCTCCGCCATCCGGCGCCACGGTGACATTGCTCCGCAGGCCTTCGATTTCACTGGTTCCTTCCCAGAGATACTGAGCCTGGCATCGGCATTGCCCCCCTGCTCAGCGGTGGTTATTGAAGCGAAGACCGGAGGCTTGAAAGGCTGTCGTGGGCACGAATGTTGCCAGTCATACTGGCAGGGTTCGCTGCCGGATTCTGCGTGGTGGCCGATGCGGACGCCGTGGGCAAGGGCTGTGTACGCGAGGTGTCAGTTATGGCGCCAGACACCGCCCGACTTGCGCGCAGGTGTCGGTATCGCGACGTCCCGATCCACGATTCGTCCTGCCCAGTTTAGGCGGGCCAGGTACAGGGAGGCACAGATTGATGCGACACCGTTTCTGGATCGTCCTCGCCATGCTCACGGTTGGCTCGATGCTCGCTGCCGGGCAGACTGGGGCGGGTGACGACGCGGCGGATCTTGCCGCCCAGTTGAACGCCCAGTGGGCTCCGAACCCGTCAGCCTACTCGGCCGAAAGCGTCGGGCAGCAGCGCGGGCCGGAGAAGTTTGGGGGGTGGGGCGGGGTCCGCATCGGTAACCTCATCTCGCAGAGCCTCGCCAGGGCCATGCTGGCGACCCCGAATAACACATTGACCCCGGAGCAGGCGCTCGCGCTGGCGACGCAGCAGGTCATGGACGCACGGCAGGATCAGGACCGACGTGGTCGAGGTTGGGGCGGGATCTCAAAGGATCTCACGGGGCAGAAGCTCGGGGACCTGATGAAGAGCGCCCAGTCGGCGCACGTCACGGGAACCGGCCAGTCGCCGAGCGCCAAGGGACTAGGGAAGTCGGCTAGCAAGGCCGCCGGGAATACCGAGGAAGGGTCAAGCCACGCCTTTGACAAGCCGGGCCATTCCGCGGGTGTGGCGGTGACCGGGCCTGGTGTGAGCGGCGGTCGCGGCCGAGGTCACGAAAAGGACGGCGCGGCAGGCAAGGACGGCGCGGCAGGTAAGGACGGCCGGCTGACAAGGGTGCTGACAAGGGTGGCAGCTTCGGTGCTGAGGGGTCTGGCGGTGGATCGGGGCACGGTGGCGGCAAGGGCGGGGGCCGTGGCGGTGGGGAGGGCCCCGGTGGTGGTGGCGGCGGCGGGGGCAAGGGAAAGTAGCCGCAGCCGTACCGGGCGACCTGGTCGAGTTCTTCGCGGGCGTCGGGGATATGCCCCGGCGCCCGCCCTGCCCCTTCCTTCCCGGCTTCTGGTACGAGTATCGGATGTGATTGTTGTCGACGCGCGGAAAGCGACGGACGGCCGTCGAGTTCCTGGGACGGGCGGGCTCGACGCCTGCTCAGCGCGATTGTCGATGCCGACGGTGTACCGAAAGCGACCGGGTCCCGTTGGAAGCACCACTCGTCGCGCTTGACCAGTCTTGCCGGGCTGGCTGCCGGGGGCAGATCGGCGGCGCGCAGTCACCCGGGGCAGCCAAGCACGCGGATTTGGAGCCGCCACCCGCGCAGGGAGTCAGCCGAACGGGGACGTGAGAGGAGCGTCTCCGGGAGCCGGCCACCCGGGAGCTGACCGCCGGCCCGGCTACGCGGGACCCATCAGCAGGTTGGGCAGGAAGAGGACAACCCCGGGGACGTAAGTCATGAGCAGGAGTGCCACCACCAGGAGGGCGACGTACGGCCAGGCCTCTCGCGAGAACTCCGCCATGGAGCAGCGGCTGATCCCCATCAGCACGAACATGGCCGAGCCGAACGGGGGCGTGATCAGCCCGATGGAAAGGTTAACCGCCATGACGACCCCAAGATGGATCGGATCAATTCCTGCCCGCGTGGCGATGGGCAGGATCATCGGCGTGATGATGAGCAGCACGGCCAGCGAGTCCATGAGGCAGCCGAGAATCAGGAGCAGAACGTTGAGCGCGGCGAGGATCATCCAGGGCCGGGAGGCGTCGCTGAAGAAGGGCAGCTGCGCCAACTGCGCGGGGACGTTGCCCCGCGCCAGGATCCACGAGAACACGGAGGCGGTGGCCAGAACGAACATCACCTGGCCCGTGGTCACCATCGTCCGGACGAAGATTGGCGGCAGATCCTTCACCGTCAGCGTCCGGTGGATGCCGAGCCCCAGCACCAGCGCGTACACACATGCAATGCCGGCGGATTCGGTGGCGGTGAACAGACCTCCCACGATCCCCGCGATGACGATGAACGGCGCCAGGAGCACGAGCGAGGCTCGCCGTGCCGCGCGCAGCACCTCGCCGAGACTCGCCTGCCGCCCCGCGGGCATGCCGCGCCGCCGAGCCATGACGGAGGTCAGGACCATGAGGAGAGCCGCGGCAACCAGGCCCGGTCCGAACCCGCCCAGGAACATCCGGCCCACCGAGACGTTGGCGATGGAGGCGTAGACCAACATGATGATGCTCGGCGGGATGATGGGTCCCAGGACCGAAGCCGCTCCCACCAGCGCCGCCGCGTAAGGCGTCCGATAGCCGGCGCTGACCATCGCGGGCACCAGCACGCTGCCGAGAGCGGCCGCGTCCCCCGCCCCCGAGCCGGTGACCCCGGATAGGATGCACTCGGTCGCCACCGTGACGTGCCCCAGGCCTCCGCGCAGGCGACCCATCAGGGTCACGGTGAAGCTGACCAGGCGATCGGTGATCCTCGCACTCTCCATCAGCTCGCCAAACAGCAAGAAGAGCGGCACCGACAGGATGAGGAACGAGTCGAGCCCGTGGAACATTCGCTGGACGATGAGCTCGAAGGATACCCGTGGCATCAGCAGCAGGGCCGAGGCCCCGGCCAGGCCGACCCCGAACGCGATGGGCACGCTCAGCGCGAACAGGAGGAGCATCGAACCGAAGAGCACGCCGGTCAGCATGGCCGGCCCGCATCACTGCTCTCCGTCACGGCCCGCGTGAGCAACTCCCACAGCCGGACGACCAGGTGCAGCGCCATGTAGCCACCGGCGAGCGGGACGATCGCGTAGACTGCTCCTTGCGGCAGCTGCAGCACCGGCGAGGATGTCGCCAGCATGCGCCAGCTCCAGGCAATCCCTTTCCAGACCATGATGGCGCTGAAGGCCAGACACAGGACGGCTATGAGGACTTGGAGCGCCCGCTGCTGGCGGCGCCCGAGCCAGCCCGCCACCAGGCTGATCGAGAAGTGGCCGTTCCGGCCGACCACGACCGCGGCGGCCATGAACGCGGACCACACGAAGAGGTAGACGCCCACCTCCTCGGTCCACGGGAGCGCGTACTCGAGGACGTACCGGACGAACACCTGGAGCACGACGGTCGTCAGGTAGCCGGCCAGGAACAGGGCGGCGATGCCGAGCACCAGGGCATCCGTCCGCTGCAGCAGGTCGCCACCGTGGCGGGGCGTCGTCGGGATCGGTCATCGTGAAGGGTGGACGGAGAGGCGCTCCCCGCCCACCCCCGTCGTCCTACTTCGTGTCGAGCACTGCCTGGATCAGCTTCGCCCCGCCGACCTGGTCCGCGTACTTCTCGTATACCGGCTTGACAGCTGCCCGGAACAGCTCGATGTCCGTCTCGTTGACTTCCATCCCTCGCTTCTTGATCTCGACGAGGGCCGCGGCGTCCTCGGCCGCGTACTGGGCGTCGTACCAGGCCCGCGCCTCGTCGGCCGCCTCCTGGATCGCCTGCTGGTGTTCCTTGGGCAGGCCGTTGAGCCACTTCACGCTGATCCCCAGCGCCGACGGCATCGCGAAGTGCTTGGTCAGGCTGTAGTACTTGGCGACCTCGTTGGCCTTCAGCTCGACCACGCCGAACGGTGGCTGTTCGGCGCCGTCGATGACTCCCTGCTTGGCCGCCATGTACACCTCGGGGAACGGCATCGGCGTCGGGATGGCGCCCAGCGCCTTGAAGGTATCCACCATGAGGGGGCCCTGCATCACGCGGAGCTTGATGCCCTTGAGATCGTCGGGCACGCGCACCGCCCGCCGGCGGTTCCACACCGACCGCGGCCCGTCGGGCAATCCCGTCATGAACAGGCGGATGCCGGTCTTCTTCTCGAGGTCGGCGTAGACTTGCTGACCGATGGGCCCGCGGACGACCTTCTTCATGTGCTCGTTGTCGCGGAACAGGAACGGCAGGTCGAACAGCGCGGTGGCCGGATGGAGGTTGGCCAGGAACGCGTTGTTGACCTGTGCCATCTCCAGGTTGCCGGCCATGATGGATTCGAAGTTCTCCTTCATCCCACCGAGCTGGCCGCTGTGCACGACCTTGACCCCCACGTTCCCCTTCGTCTTCTCACCCACCTTGTTAGCGAACAGGGTCATAGCCCGGACGAGAATGATCTCCGGATTGTTGGGCGAGGCCAGCGCGGCCTCGACTTTCTGCGCGGCCGCGCGCGACACCATCGCGCCGAGCAGCATGCTCCCCATGACGAGGCCCAGGATCGCGCCCCTGCCGATGCGCCTTCCGATCATCATGACCTCCTTGGTGTGCTTTCGCGGAGCTACGGCTGTCGCCGCCGTGAGGGTCTCGGCCGCTAGTCGGCGACGTCTTTCAGCGAGACGAACCGCCCCGTCTCGGCGGCCCGGTACGCCGCCAGGATGGCGCGCAGCGAGCCGATCTGCTCATCGGGCGACGTGATCGGCGTCCGATCTTCGCGGAGGCATGTCCTGAAGGCCCACGTCCGGGTCGACGCGCCGGGTTCGCGCGATGGCGGCCGTGCTACTTCGTGGTGGCCGACTGCCCCAGCTCTCGCTCGATAGCGCGCTGGAACACGGCCAGCGGCACATTGCCCACGAGCGGACGCCCGTTGATGAAGAAGGTCGGCGTGCCGGACACGCCGAGCCGGCTGCCCTCCTCGATGTCGGCGTTGATCGCCGCCCGGGAGCGTCCACTGTCGAGGCACTCGACGAACTTCTGACCTTCCAGCTTGAGATCGGCCGCGTACTGCTTCAGGGCGGTGGCGTTCAAGTTGGCTCGCTCGAAGAGCAGGTCGTGGTACGGCCAGAACTGCCCTTGTTCCCCGGCGCACCGGGCGGCCTGGTGAGCGAGCAACGCATCCGGATGCAGGCCGGGGATCGGGAAGTCACGGAAGACCAGTCGCACGCGGTCGGGATAGCGGGCGGCCAGCTGCCTGAGGGTTGGCACCACCCCGCGGCAGTAGGGACATTGGAAGTCTGAGAATTCCACGATCGTTATCGGCGCCTCACGCGGTCCCAGAGCGAAGCCCACGCTCGGATCGATCTTCACCCGGATCGGCTCGGGCTCCTGCATGTAGACGCGCACCGGCGTGCCCGCGCGCAGACCCCCGACGAAGCTCTCGCGCTGCTGGTTCGCGCGCTGCTGCTCAAGGTACTGGGCGACCCGCGGACCAAGATCCGCGTCGTCGGCCTTGGGCAGGCGCTCACGGTTCTGCGCGATGAAGGCGTTGACCTCCGCTTGGGTCACGGCCAGCGTCTTTCCCTCAACCTCCACCTGGAGCAACTGGTCGACGCTGATGCCTCGCCGCGCCGCTTCCTGGGCCAGCAGCCGGTCGCCGATGAGTTGATTCAGCTTCTGGTCGAGGAGGCTCTGCCGTTGCTGCTCGAGACCGGCCAGCTCGGTGGCGACGCTCTGCTCGAGCTCGGCCGTCGAGATCGTGTCATTGCCCACCACGGCGGCGACGCCGGCCGGGGCGTCTTTTGGCTGAGCCAGAGCGGTGGTCACCAGGGCGAGCAGCGCCGTGACCAGCGTCGCCCTGGACACCCACAGTGCTCGATTGGTCATAATGGCTCCTTGTCTGAACGGAGACGGCAGAGGCATCCACCCGCCTCGACCGCGAGACGGCGCATGTGTGAGCCTAGTGGCAGTGTACGCGCCGAGGGGCTGCCTTTCCATGGCGCTTGTCCACCGCCCGCTTCAGGTGCCGCGTTCGAGCCCTTCGCTGACGAGCTGGTCCTCGGTCTCACGATGGCCCTCGGGTCCAGCACGAACGCGCCCACCTGAATTCCGGCCTCCAGGCGCATGTCGCCGAGCCGCCAGAGGCCCAAGCGGCCACCATGCCCCGGGACCACCCGCCGCGAACGTCCGAGACCGAGCTCGAGGCGGAGGCAGTCGCGGTCCCTTCGGCCTCAAGGGCTCCGCTACCTGACCTGATGTACTGCCGCGGAAGCACGGGGAGCGCGACTGGCGGGACTAACCTGATCGCGAACCAGCGCAGGTCGCTGCCCAGGTCACGCTTGACCCCCCGACGCGGGCTCGTTACGCTCGATCGCATCCGGCCCTGTCATGCTCCGGCGCCTTGCGGATCGGGACTTCCGGACCATGCTCGATGGCAGCGGGTCCTGCCGGCGGATGGGCGGGGCGCGAACGGGACAGGAGAGGCAGATGCGTCCAGGGGCGACACTCGCGCTGGGCTTGCTAGTACTCTTGGGCGTCGGTGCCATCCTCGCCGTGGGCACGGCGCAGACCGGCGGCCAGCAGAGTGCCGGTCCGGTGGCCATCGATGCCGATGACATCGGCGGCCTGGTGACGAGCGCCAAGGGGCCCGAGGCCGGGGTCTGGGTGGTCGCCGAGACGACGGAGCTTCCCACCAGGTTCGCGCGGAGCGTCGTCACCGACGACCAGGGACGCTACGTCCTGCCCGATCTCCCGACGGCCCGCTACAACATCTGGGTGCGCGGGTACGGACTCGTCGATTCGCCGAAGCGGGAGGCCGTCCCGGGGACCATCCTGAACCTGACGGCCGTCGTGGCACCCGACGACGCCGCGGCGGCGCAATTCTATCCGGCAATCTACTGGTACTCCATGCTCCGGATTCCCGACGCCAGCGAGTTCGGCGGCAAGGGTCGAATCCCGGCGAAGCTGACCCAGAACGAATGGCTGAACCTGGTGAAGATCAACGGCTGCACCAACTGCCATCAACTGGGCACGCTGTCCACGCGCACGTTCCCGAAGGACGTCCCGCATCCGTTCCCACCGTTCAACAACGCCGAGGAAGCATGGCTTCGCCGCGTCCAGTCCGGGCAAGCCGGCGAACAGATGTTCACCATCGCCATGAGAGAGCTCGGCGGGGCGGCCTTCCGCTACTTCGGGGACTGGACGGACCGCATCGCCAGGGGCGAGCTGCCGCACACCAAGCCGGCGCGGCCGCAAGGCGTGGAGCGCAGCATCGTCGTCACGACGTGGGAATGGCTCGACGACAAGCACTACCTGCACGACCTGATCGCCTCGGACCGGCGCCACCCGACGGTCAACGCCTACGGTCCCGTGTATGGCTCGCCGGAGCACAGCACCGATCAGATGCCGATCCTCGATCCGAAGACACACAGGGTGTCGACCTTCACGATGCCGGTTCGGGACGCCGAGACGCCCATGGCCATCGGGCCCGGCCATGCGGCGAGCGACCGAGTCATGCAGCCCTCGCCGTACTGGGGCCAGGAGCTCTACTGGACGAGCAAGGCGAACAACCACAACGGCATGTTCGATCGCACGGGGCGCGTGTGGTTCGCCGCGGCGGTGCGCGCCCCCGGCAACCCCGCGTTCTGCAAGAAGGGCTCCGATCATCCCTCGGCCAGGGTCTTCCCGCTCGAGCGGACGAGCCGCCACCTCGCGGTGCTCGATCCCACGACGATGAAGTACACCTTCGTCGATACGTGCTTCGGCACGCATCACCTGCAGTTCGATGCCAACGACGTCCTGTGGACCAGCGGCGGCGGGCAGGTCGTCGGCTGGCTCGACATGACGGTGTTCGACAGGACCGGTGACGCGGCGAAAGCACAGGGCTGGACGCCGTTCGTCCTCGACACCAACGGCAACGGCTGGCGCGACGAGTACGTGGAGCCGGACCAGCCGGTCGATCCGACGAAGGACAAGCGGATCTCGGCGGGCTTCTACGCCGTGATGCCGAGTCCGGCCGATGGGTCGGTCTGGGGCTCGACGCGGGCCTTCCCGGGGGCCGTCGTCCGGGTGATGCCGGGAGCCAATCCCTCGGAGACGGCGCTCACCGAGATCTACAACGTGCCGCTGCCGGGCTTCGGCATTCGCGGCGCCGACATCGACAGGAAAGGCGTCGTGTGGGCGTCGCTGGCGAGCGGCCATTTGGGGAGCTTCGACCGGAGGAAGTGCAAGGGCCCGCTCAACGGGCCCAAGGCCACCGGCGACCACTGCCCCGAGGGCTGGACGTTCCACCAGTATCCGGGCCCCGGCTTCAGGGGCATCGGGGAGAACAGCGCGGAGTCGAGCTACTACACCTGGGTCGACCAGCACAACACGTTCGGTCTCGGCGACGACGTGCCGATGTCCACCGCCAACCTGAGCAACGGGCTGGTCGCGATGAAAGACGGCCGGATGATCCTCCTGACCGTGCCCTATCCGCTCGGCTTCTACGCCAAGGGGTTCGATGGACGCATCGACGATCCGAACGCCGGCTGGAAAGGCCGCGGATTGTGGGCGTCCAGCGGCGACCGCGCGCCGTGGCTGATGGAGCGCGGCAAGGGCTCGAGGCCCCTCGCCGTGCACTTCCAGCTTCGCCCCGATCCGCTCGCGAAGTAGCGCCTCGCCGGTCGACAACTCCGCTGACCCACACGATCAGGCGACGCGGGTGGAGCGGTGATGGGCCCGCCCGCCGATCTGCGGGAAGGGCCGCCGGCGCGGCCGTCGCGACCAGCTTCATGTCCTGGAACAGGAATCCGGCGAGCCTTCAGGCGAGCCGCGAGGCGGTCGGCCAGCGCATCCAGGGCTCCTGACGACACGGCGGCGGTGGCGGTCCGCGGGATCCAGGGCCCTGACGACACGGCGGCGGTGGCGGCCCGCGGGATCGGCAGGGCAGTCACCCGGCGCGCTGCTGGACTAACCCGGGCCCAGAGGCGCGGTCCCTTGCTCAGTCGGAGCGGGTCGTCTATTCTGCCGCTTGCCGACCACCGGCGGCGAGCCGGCTGAGCGGTCGCGTCCAACACGGCACCCAAGAGGAGGACGTCATGTCCGACCATGTCCCGCCGAGGGCTCCGATCGATCGACGTACGTTCCTGACAGGCCTCGGGACCACCGGGACCGGGTTGGCCTTGGCCTCTCAGCTCCGCGGCCGGCCGGCCGCGGCCCAGCCGGCGGACTTCCAGCTCCGCGCCGCCGAGCCGAATCCCAAGGCCGGGGGAACGCTCAGGTTCGGCGTTCACAACGCCCCGGCGCACTTCGACATCCACCAGTCGGGGACGGTCGGCAACATCGGCCCTCAGGGTCCGATGTACGACTGCCTGGTCCGGCGTGACCCGCGCGACGGCCAGACGATCATCCCCGATCTCGCCCAGCGCTGGGAGATCTCCCCCGACGGTCGCCTGTATACGTTCCACATCCGCCAGGGCGTCAAGTTCCACGACGGAGCCGAGTTGACCGCCGAGGACGTCAAGGCGACCTACCAGCGCATCGCGTCGCCCCCGAAGGGCGTGGTCATCCCCCGGAGCCCCCTCTTCTCCGCGGTGAGCGAGATCAGCACGCCGGATCCGTACCGCATCCAGTTCCGGCTCAAGGAGGCACGGCCCCGCGCCTTCATGATGGGCGCCTTCGCGAGCGGCTGGAACGTGATCGTCCGGAAGAAGAGTCTCGACGACAACGAGGGGAACCTGCGTCAGGTGATGACCTATCCGGGCACGGGGCCGTTCCGGCACGTATCGCGTAAGGACAAAGAAGTCTGGATCATGGAAAAGAACCCCAACTACTGGAACAAGGGGCTCCCGTACCTGGACCGTCTCGAGGTCTACCACCTGCCGCCGTTCTCACCGGAGCTCGGTTCGTCGCTCCTGACCGGCAAGATCGACTACGGTCGGCTCCTCGATCCCGTCACATGGCGGAAGGTCAAGGAGAACCCGAACATGACCGCCGTGGAGTTCAACCAGAGCGTCATCCAGGCGGTCTGGGTGAACAACAAGAGGAAGCCGCTCGACAACCCCAAGGTGCGCCGGGCCATGCACCTGGCCCTGGACAAGCACGTCCTGGTCGACGTCGTGAAGGACGTCGCGCCCATGATGGTCGGCGGCTTCGTGTACCCGTTCCACGAGCTGTCCACGCCCGCCGATGAGCTGGTCAAGCGGATCGGCTACCAGAAGGACGCGACGGCGGCGGTCCAGGAGGCCAAGAAGCTCATGACCGAGGCGGGGCACGGCTCCGGCCTGAAGAACCTGGATTTCCTGGTGCGCGATGCCGCGAGCTACAAGCTCTGGGCGGTAGCCGTGCAGTCGATGCTCAAGGAGCATCTGAACATCGAGACCAATCTTCGGACCGTCCAGATCTCCCAGTGGTTCGAGGAGGCGGCCAAGGGGAACTTCGACCTCGGGATCAGCGCGATCGTGTCGTCGATCATGGATCCCTCCGACTACTTCAGCGCGTGGTACGGCAAGGACGGTCCGCAGAACTATTCCCAGTGGACGAACGAGCAATTCCACGCTCTGGCCCGCCAGATCGAGACCGAGCTCGACGAGGGCAAGCGGAGAACGATGGTCCGTCAGGCGGAAGCCCTACTCGAGCAGGACCCGCCGCTCCTGCCGGTCGCCTACGAGAAGATCTACGACGGTTACTACAACTACGTGAAGGGGCAGAACCCGGCGAAGTTCTTCGGCATCTACGACGTGGTGCGCTGGGACGTCGTCTGGCGCAGCTGACCCTGACCCCGGCCGGAGTCGGCCGCTCGTGACGGGCGGCCGGCTCCGGTGCGCCCCGGACCTCCGTGCGCAAGTACTTCCTCCAGCGGCTCCTCTTCGGCCTCGCGACGCTCTTCGGGGTGTCGCTCGTCATCTTCATCGTCCTGCGGATCCTCCCCGGAGACCCCCTCGTCGCCATGTTCGGCATGGAGGGGTTCGCCAAGCTGACCGCGGCCGACCGCGCCCGCCTCATGGCCGACCTGGGCCTGTCCGATCCACTGCCGGTCCAGTACCTCAGGTGGCTGCGCGACATCGCGACCGGCAGCCTCGGCAAGTCCTTCTTCCGGGGGGATCTGGTCTCCGATCTCATCCTCCACCGCGGACCCCTCAGCGCCGAGATCGGGCTGCTCTCCGTGCTGATCTCCTGGATCGTTGGCTTGCCGGTGGGGCTGGTGAGCGCTCTCCGCCCCAACACCCTGCCCGACAACGTGGCGCGGTCGCTCTCGATCCTCTTCATCGCGATCCCCGGCTTCTGGCTCGGGATGCTCATCGTCCTCGCGCTCCTGTTCTGGTTCAACTTCAAGGCGCCCCTGGTCGTGATCCACCTCTGGCAGGATCCGTGGCGGAACCTCCAGATGGTGATCGGCCCCGCCGTGGTGCTCGGACTCAGCCAGGGCGCGTACATCGCCCGCATGTCGCGGTCGTGCCTGCTGGAGGTGATCCGCGAGGACTACGTGCGAACCGCGAGGGCCAAAGGCCTGGTCGAGCGACTGGTGATCCTCCGGCACGCGCTCCCCAACGCCCTCCTCCCCGTGATCACGCTGTCCGGCATCCTGATGGGATTCGTCCTCGGCGGGTCCGTGGCGGTGGAGCAGGCCTTCGGCGTCCCCGGTCTCGGTCGTGCGCTCGTGACGGCGGTCATAGAGCGCGACATCATCGTGGTGCAGAACCTCGTCCTGCTCTACGGTGTCATCTTCGTCGTCATCAACGTGCTGATCGACCTCTCCTACCTGTGGCTCGATCCGCGGATCCGCTACCAGTAGCCCACATGGCGGAGACCCCGGCCGAGCGCTCGGTGTGGCGGGAGGTGGCCGCGTTCGCCCGCCGCAATCCGCTCGCGGCGGCCGGCGGGGTGATCGGGCTGAGCCTCATTCTGATGGCCCTCGCCGCCCCGGTCGTGGCGCCCCAGCATCCGTTGAAGACGGATTTTCGGCGGATGTCGAGGCCTCCTGACACCCGGTCCTACTTCGGGACCGATCAGGTCGGCCGGGACACGCTCTCCCGGGTCATCCACGGGGCGCGGACGTCCCTGTTCGTCGCCTTCGCCTCGGTCCTCCTGGGCACGACCGTGGGGTCGCTGTGGGGGCTTGCCTGCGGCTACCTCGGCGGGCGCTTCGACCTCACGAGCCAGCGCGTCATGGAGATACTCCAGTCCTTTCCTGACCTGATCCTGGCCATGGCCATCTCCATGGCGATCGGCACCGGCATGCCCGCCGTCATCGTGGCCATCGCGATCACGCGCATCCCTTTCGGCGGGCGGGTGATCCGGTCGGTGGCCCTGAGCGTCAAGGCGATGACCTATGTCGAGGCCGGACGGTCGAGCGGGGCGTCCCAGCTCCGGATCATGGGCCTCCACGTCCTGCCGCAGTGCCTCGCCCCCTATCTCGTGCTGGCCACGACGCACCTCGGTGTCGCTATCGTCATCGAGGCGGCGCTCGGGTTCCTCGGGGTCGGGATCCCGCCGCCCACGCCGACGTGGGGCAACATGCTCGCGGACTCGCTCACCTCGCTGGTTCCCCACTGGTGGCTCGTGTTCTTCCCCGGCCTGGCCATCACGGTCACCGTCCTCGCGTTCAACCTGTTGGGGGACGGGATCCGTGACACGCTGGACCCACGGCTCTCGCCGGCGTTCCTGCGCATGATGACGGGGGGTCGGCGGGCTCGGAGCCACCGCTGCCACGCCGGCCGCCGCGGGACCGGCGGCGGCCCCGACGCCCTGACCGGCCACCCCGCCTGGCACGAGCGTCCGGCCGGCTCGCCCGGCTGCCCCACGGCCCGACGGAGATCCGGCGTCCACGCGCCGTCCTGACGGCGGCGCTGTCGCTGGCCGTCCTGACGGCGGCGCTGGGTGTAGAGATGGGGATCGCCGTCCTCGTGGGCCGAGCTGCGACAGCTCTGGCGACCGATCCTCCTCCCCAGCCGGGTCGAGCATCTTCAAGACGGCGGACGGGGACCCACATTTTCGCGACGGCGCCCCGCTTCGCGCTCCTGTTCACGTCCTGTGCCGGTCACGAGCTTCATCTACTTGTCCGGCCTGAACGTTCCTCGTCACCTCCATCACTGGATCCCGTGAGGTCTCGGCTCTCGGTGACGTCGACGTGGACGAAACGCCGCTGATGATGTGACACGCCGCCGATGATGAGCGAGGACGACCAGGACGAACAGGACGCGCCACCCGCGGTGGGCACCGTGAAGCGATCGATGGAGACCAGAGGTACCGTTTGCGCCCCCGTGCCCACGGGGCGGCCCGGGTTGAGCGCAGTACAATGTCGCTATGCGCCTGATTATCGGCATCGGCCAGGATGAGGCCCCTACCAAGGCGGCCTCGGATCTCTTTGCTGAGGTCGAGCGCAAGGAATTTTCCGTCAAGGGGCGTACCCAGGCGGTCGTCGCCTCCGAGTGTCGGCCGGCCTGATTCCCCGGGGTGGAGGAGGAAGCATGATCGACGTGTCCGTCAACGGCAAGACCCACCGGGTCGACGTCGACCCGGACACCCCGCTCCTGTGGGTGATTCGAGAGAGCATCGGGCTTCCGGGCACGAAGTACGGTTGCGGGATGGCCCTGTGCGGGGCGTGCACGGTGCACCTCGACGGGGCCGCGGTCCGGTCGTGCGTGACGCCGGTGTCCGCGGTGCGGGGCAAGCGCGTGACGACGATCGAAGGCCTGGCCCAAGGCGGTCGGCTCCACCCCGTCCAGGACGCGTGGATCGAGCAGGACGTGCCGCAGTGCGGCTACTGTCAGTCCGGCCAGGTCATGAGCGCCGCCGCGTTGCTGTCCAAGCAGAAGAACCCGACGGATGCGGACATCGACGCCGCGATGAGCGGGAACATCTGCCGATGCGGCACCTACCAGCGGATCCGCGCGGCCATCAAGCTGGCGGCCGCCCGCATGCGGAAGGGAGCCTGATCATGCCGATGCCCATGCCCGAGCTGTCCTCCCGGCGGGCGTTCCTGAAGGCCTCGGCGACGCTGTCGAGCGGCGTGCTTCTGGGGTTTCGGCTTCCCGGGGTGCCCGGCGCCGCCGCGCAGACCGCGTCCGGGACGGCGGCTGCGACGACCGACTTCGCCCCGAACGCATTCATCCGCATCAGCAAGGCAAACGTCGTGACGATCCTCGTGAACAAGGCCGAGATGGGGCAGGGGGTCTACACCTCGCTGCCCATGCTCATCGCCGAGGAGCTCGAGGTCGACTTGCGGCGCGTGAGGGTCGTCGCCGCCCCGGTCGATGCGGCCTACAACCATCCGCGCGTCGGCATGCAGTTCACCGGAGGCAGCCAGAGCATCGCCAGCGAGTGGGAGCGTCTCCGCAAGGCCGGGGCCGCCGCGCGCGAGATGCTCCTGGCGGCCGCGGCGGACATCTGGAAAGTCGAACGCGGGAGCCTCCGTGCCGAGAACGGCGCCGTGATCGGTCCCGGTGGTCGGAGGCTCACCTATGGGCAGCTCGCCGAACGGGCGGCGGCGATGCCGGTGCCGCAAGACCCGCCCCTGAAGGACCCGTCGCAGTTCAAGATCATCGGGAAGGCCACGAAGCGCCTGGATAGCCGGGCCAAGGTCACCGGTGAAGCGACGTTCGGCCTCGACGCCTCGGCGCCCGGCATGCTGATCGCCGTCGTGGCCCGTCCGCCCGTCTTCGGCTCCACTGTCGGGCGCGTGAACGCCGATCGCACCCGGACCGTGCGCGGGGTCAAGGACGTCGTCCAGGTCCCGTCGGGCGTGGCGGTGATCGCCACCTCCTTCTGGGCCGCCAAGCGCGGACGCGACGCCCTCGAGGTCGTCTGGGAGGGGGGCGAAGGCGGGCGCGTCGACACCGCCGCCCTGGAGGCGGTGTATGCCGAGCTGGCCACCACGCCGGGCCGGCCAGCGAAGCGCGAAGGCGACGCGAGCGCCGCCCTCGCCGGGGCGACCACGCGGCTGACGGCCAGCTACCAGATGCCCTACCTGGCGCACGCCCCGATGGAGCCCCTGAACTGCCTGGTGGCACTCACGGGGGAGCAGTGCGACATCTGGACGGGTACCCAGTTCCAGACGGTGGACCGCGCCAACGCGGCTACCGCTGCGGGGCTCAAGCCCGAGCAGGTGCGCATCCACACACTGTTCCTCGGAGGGGGCTTCGGGCGGCGCGCCACGCCCGGCTCCGACTTCATCGTCGAGGCCGTGCACGTGGCGAAGGCGGCCAAGGCGCCGGTCAAGACTGTGTGGACCCGTGAGGATGACCTGCGGGGCGGTTATTACCGCCCGATGTGGCACTCGACGATCGCGGCCGGGCTCGACGCCGGCGGCACGCCGGTGGGCTGGAAGCACACGATTGTCGGCCAGTCCATCGTCGAGGGCACACCGTTCGCGTCGGCCCTCGTCAAGGACGGCATCGACGTGACGTCGGTCGAGGGGGCGGCCGACCTTCCCTACACCGTGCCGAACGTCGCCGTCGAGCTCCACAGCCCGCCGGGCGCGGTTCCCGTGCTGTGGTGGCGTTCGGTCGGCCACACCCATACGGGCTTCGTGGTCGAGAGCTTCATAGACGAGCTGGCCCACGCGGCTGGCAAGGACCCCTACCAGTACCGGCGGGCTCTACTCGCCGGCCAGGCCCGGCATCTGGGGGTGCTCGATCTGGCCGCGCAGAAGGCCAACTGGGGCGGTCCGCTGACGGCCGGCCGGGCACGGGGCATCGCGGTCCACGCCTCGTTCGGCAGCTGGTGCGCCCAGGTCGCAGAGGTCTCGGTCCAGGAGCAACGGATCAAGGTCCATCGCGTGGTCTGTGCGGTCGACTGCGGCCGCGCGATCAACCCCGAGACGATCCGCGCCCAGATGGAGGGCGGCATCGTGTTCGGGCTCTCCGCTGCCCTCTATGGCCAGATCACGCTGAAGGACGGTCGAGTGCAGCAGAGCAACTTCCACGACTACCCTGTGCTCCGGATGGACGCGATGCCAGTGGTCGAAGTGCACATCGTCCCGAGCACGGAGCCGCCCTCCGGCATCGGGGAACCGGGCACGCCGCTGATGGCAGCCGCCGTCTGCAACGCCATCTTCGCGTTGACCGGACGACGGATCCGGTCGCTGCCGCTGACCCGGCACGGCTTCGAGTCGGCATAGCCCGGCAGGGAGGAGTCCAGACGATGGGGCGACGGGAAACCGTTCGGTGCCGCCTGGCGGCGCTCGCCTGGTTCCTGGGCCTGACTGCCGCCGTCACCGCGAGCGCCCAGACGCCCACGCCGCGCGAGGCATCGCTCCAGGCCTTCGGGCGCATCGCCGAGGTACTGCGACATCCCCGCTGCCTGAACTGTCACCCGAACGGGGACTTTCCGCGTCAGGCCGACGACCGGCACCGCCATCGGATGCTGGTGGCGCGAGGGCCCGACGATCGGGGCACGCCGGCGCTCAAGTGCTCCACCTGCCACCAGACCGTGAACACGGCCGACGGCCGGGTGCCAGGCGCCCCCCACTGGCAGCTGGCGCCGCGCAGCATGGGATGGGAGGACCTGTCCGACGCGGACCTCTGCCGCGTGCTGAAGGATCCCCAGAGAAACAAGGGGCGCTCGGTTCAGGCCCTGGTCGAGCACATGACCGCCGACGCGCTCGTGCAGTGGGCGTGGAGCCCGGGCGACCGTACGCCGCCGCCGATCGGCCAGCGCGAGTTCCATGAGCTGGTGAGGCGGTGGGCCCAGACCGGCGCGGATGTCCACGATAGGAGCCGGACTCCCCAGAGGGGCTACTCAGGTCCTCGCGGACGAGGGGGTGCGGTCGCCAGAGCCCTTCAGGAGAACCTCGCGGCGTCGGGTCTCGACGCCGCGCATGATCAGAGGGTGGCGCCGCTAGCAGGACCGCACAGGCTTGTCAGTGCGGTTGACGCATCCTCACCGCGGTTCCGAAGCCGGCCAGCCCGATGGCGAGGAGCACGAGCGTTGCTGGCGCAGGCACCCCGGTTACCTGGGCCGGCCGAGGAAGCCACGGATCTCGCCTCCCGGGCGGAAGGTGGTGTGAATGTTGAAGTAGCTCAGGCCCGCTGTCATGCCGGCGAAGAGCGCTCTTCGGCCGCCGCCACGACCGCCCCATTGGCAGTGACGAAGGCGGGGTTGTACGTCGACGCCAGGGTCGTGTCGAACACCATGCTCGTAGGTCCCCTCCGTGACTCCCATCGGGAATCCAGCGAACGCGGGACCTGAGTGGCGACGCCACGTTCCTCGGGCAGGGCCACGCAGCAGTGGATGTGCGCGTCCGTCGTAGTTCCGACGAGGTCGCTGAAGCTGGCCTGCACGCTGAGCGTGTGGGTACTCAGATCGAAATCGACGAAGGCGGTGCCCGTGCCCGGCGACGGGACGGGAGGGTTCTCACTCGGGCCGTCGAGGGACGTGGTGAACGGGATGGCCTGACAGACCGAGACGAAGAGCATCAGCATCGGCACAACAAGAAGGATCAGGCGCAGGAGGTGTCGCATTGGATCTCCTTCACTGATGTCCTGAACGTGACGTGCCCTGTCAGACGTTCGGAACCCGACAACTCTCGGGCTGCGCACCGCTTTACAGTTACACCTCCTTGGTGGATGGTTACGCAAGGTATATGCCGGTCCCGCGACTCCAAGAAACGCAAGTAAGTTATGATTAGGCGGAATCGAGCTGGGTGAGATCTGTAAAGTCCTCCAACACCCCTCGTCGCCGTGCCATCCATGGAACTGTTCAAGGAACTGTTCAACCGAATGGGCGGTTCCCACCGGGCCGGGCCGACCAAGCGCCGATCGCCACAAGATTCACGCTCGTGGCGGCCGAGGCTCCAGACCCGGCTCTGGTACGACCATGCCCGGCGCGGAGTCCGTGGCAAACCAGCGGGGTGCTTGTGGCCCGCCCGAGGGGAAGCCGAACGGTTCGGGCGGGTAGAGAGGCGCCGGCGCCCGCGTTACGGAGGGCGCCGGCCGCCCGCGCTACCGGAGGGCGCGCTACTTGCTGCAGCTACACCGGACGTCGTCGATGTCGGCCTTCCCCTGGTGAGTGGGGTGACGGTTGTGGGTCCACTCCTTCCAGCCCACGTTCATCTCCTTGACGAAGAACCCCCGCTCTGCCAACTGCAGAGCCACCTTCGCGGAGAGGTGTCAGTCGTGCCCCCAGCAATAGGTCACGAGCGGCTTGTCCTTGGGCAGGAGCCCGGTCTTGTGATCCACCTCGGAGTCCGTGAAGGACCATGCGCCCGGGATGTGTCCGCCGGCAAACGCCTCGGCACCCCGCGTATCAAGGAGCACGAAGTCGAACGTGCCGCCCTCCACTGCCTTCAGCACATCGTTCCGCTGTTTCTCGGCCTTGAGCTTGTGGGCAAAGTAGTCGTGATTGGCGCGGATCTCGTCGGCGCGAAAACCCATTCCAACCTCCTTCTCGTGCGGCTCGGGCCAGGGGGCGCAGGGGCTGGGACAGCCGCGCCTGGCCTCGTGCCCACACCCAGTATGCCACCTCCCCTAGTTGGCCTTGAGCGCAGGCACGGGCGGGTTCGCGGCGTGTGCCAGCGCTAGGCGACGGCGCGCACCTCGAGATGGGCGGCGGTCACGGGGGCACCCTACGGCGCCGGGGTGGCCGGTCGCGCGGTCGGTCCGGGCGCTCCGCGCGCCCCGGCAGCTCCGGGAGCGAGCGGCTCGAGGATGGCGAGGCGCGCCATCAGGTCGGTCCGGATGTCCGGGACGACGGTCATCCGGTCCACGTCGAGCGTGCCGCGGCCGTGGTACTGGACCCGAAGCTCGAGGGTCACCGGCTCGATGTCCGTCGCGAAGGGCACCCGGACGTCGTCCCAGGCGCCCGACCGGGGGGCCCAGTCCCGGACGGCGACGAGATCGAAACCGCCCACCCGGGAAGTGCCGGACGACCTCGAGCGTCGCGAGCGGTCCCGGTGCACCGGCCGCCCCGCGCACCCGGAAGGTCGCGTGAAACCGCCCCCGGAGGAAATGCTCCGCGAGCCACACCTTGAGGTAACCGGCGGGCGTGACGCCCGGCAGCGCGCGCACGAACTGCCCCCGGCTGGCCGCGGGATCGTCGACGACGACCCCGAGCCGGGCCGTGCTCGCCTCGGGCTCGACCGGAAAGGTGTGCCCGTACCAGGTGAAGCGGCCGCGGCCGACCAGCGTGGCGTAGCGCGCGCGCCAGGCGTCGTCATCCGGCTGCGTGGCGAGATCCGCGAGGCCCTCGAACAGACCGGGCGCGACCCGCGCGAGCTCGCCGAGGGCGGTGCGTGCTCGATCCGGCTCACCCGCTCGCGCGCGGGCCCAGGCCAGGTCGAGCAGGCGGGCCGGCTCCATCCAGCGCGTGCCGCGGCAGGCTTCGAGCCGCGTCGCCGCGGCCGCCCACTCCTCGCGCACGAGGAGCTGCTCGGCCACGTCGCAGGGTGTTCGCAGAAAGCGGACCGCGACTCGGCCCTCGACCGCCTTGAGCCCGACACGGTAGATGGGCTTGAACCATGGGAATCCCCGGGCCGGCTCGATCTCGACCAAGGTGGGACGGTGGGGATCCACGCGCCAGCGCTGAGTCCGGCGGCCCCAGCGGACGCGGAGGCGGCCCTCGCCACTCAGTGCCAGCGTCAGGCGGGGCAGCGGCGTGCGGGAGACGAGCGTCCAGGTGCGCGGATGGCCCGGGGTGACGACGACGGCGGTCCGGTCCGGCACAGCGTCGGGATCCACGAACACGACCGCCTCGTCCGAGGCCGCGTCGTCGGGCGGCGGGAACGCGTGCGGTACCCCAGCAGACTCGAGGTCGTAGTAGCGGATCGTCGGCGCCACGAATCCGCGGGGGAGCAGCTCGAAGCGGCGGAGCAGCTTGCCCTCGGCCTCCAGGGTGGCCATGGCCTGGACCTTTGCCGGATTCTGCTGGGACGAGTACCACACGTGGTGACGATCGTCGGTCTGCGTGTCGGTGACGAGAATCTGCGCGCCGATGGCCCGGGGATCGCCCGCGGGGAGGCGGGTCATCGCCACGTCGGGCGGCATGTGGCGCTGGCTCCACCGGAGCGCCGCTTGCCGCGTGTCCTCCGTCCAGAAGAGGTACGTCACGTTCGCGGCGTCGAGCGCGACGATCCCGATCAGCGCCAGCGCCGCCAGCACGGCGACCCGGCGCGACCAGCGGGCCAGGCTGCCCACCGCGAGCGCGGCAGCGAGCGCCACGAATGGGGCGAGGATGACGAGGTACCGGTCGTCGAGCCCCTGCGGCCGGAACCACACGTAGATGCCGAGCAGGATCGCGGGCGTCGCCAGCACGAGCGCGCCGCGCCAGCCGCGGCGGGCCAGGGCGACGACCCCGGCGAGCGCGGCCAGGCACAGCGGCAGCCCGAACCACAGGAGCGCGAGCCCGAGGACCACGCGGCTGCCGACCCAGAGCCGGTCGAGGGGCGGCAGGGGCGGGCTCAGGAACAGCTCCGGCGAGCTCTGGACCTGTTGGATCCAGTGCCCGGGCTTGAGCAGGAGCAGCGGCGTGCTGAGGCTGAAGCCAGCCAGCACGCCGAGGCCCACCCCCGCCAGGAGGGGCCCTCCCCGCGCCGGAGACCACCGGCGCGCGCCGAGGGCCGCGACCACCGCCGTGCTGGCCACCACCACACCGAAGAACTTGGCGGCGGCCGCCAGGCCCGCCAGCACACCCGTTGCCAGGAACGCCACCGGTCGGCCGCCCAGGAGGGCGCGGGTCGACGCCGCGAGCGCGGCGACGACGAAGAACGTCTGCGGGACGTCGCCCATCTCGTAGTGGGCGTTCACGATCGCGGGGGCGGAGAGCGCCAGCAGCGCCGCGCCCAGCAAGCCGACGCGCCAGCCGAAGAGCCGGCGCGCGGCGTCGTACAGCAGCCAGACGGTGGCGGTCCCCAGGGCCGCATTGAGCAACCGGGCAGTGACGACGGCCTGGGACCAGGACGGGCCGGCGTCGAAGGCGTGCGGATCGACGAGCCCGACGACGCGCAGGAGGAACGCCACGAGGTACATGTGAAGCATGGGGTAGGTCCCGTCGGGGACGAGGTCCCCCCGCATGAACGCCGGGACCCAGTGGAGCTGCTTGGGCGTATCCGAGTGATAGACCAAGGGGAGCCCGTAGCTGAGGCCGGCGACGCGGAGCAGGAAGGCTACGGCGAGGCACGCCAAGAGGGCGCCGCGCGCCCAGGGGGGCGACGACACGGCCGGGGCCGGATCAGGCAGACTACGGGCCGACCGCACACTCCAATTGTATTTGATCCGGCGGTGTTCGCCGCCAAAACGGTATCCGATTCGTTGGTGAGAATTATCGCCGGCGGGCGGCGCAGAGCCGGAGAGGCAAGAGCGGACCTGGCTCCAGAATCCGGCGGGCGCATTCCGCTCCACACGGCGGCGGACAGTGGGTACGTCGAAGCATTAGAGGTCACTCGCTCACGGCGCGGATACGTGATTCCATGAGAATCAGCTATCGTATCGGGCGCGCCCTCAGCCGGGCCCGAGCCGTTGCCGTCGCGCCGAAAGGAGGACGACCGTGGACTATGACCTCCTCGTCATCGGAGCCGGAACTGCAGGCAGCTTCGCCGCGCGGACCGCCGTGGGGCTGGGCGCCCGAACGGCCATCGCGGAACAGGACGGGTTCGCCAGCACCTGTCTCGGCACCGGCTGAGTCCCGAAGAAGGTGCTGGTCAGCACCGTCGAGCTTGCCTGGCGAACCCGCCGGGCCGCCGAGTTGGGGCTCAAGGGGACAGAAGGCGTGGGTCTTGACTGGGGGGCGGTCATCGCCCGGAAGAACCGGATCGTAGCGAGCTGGTCAGACGGCAAGGACGCCGCCCTCGAGCAGCAGGGGATCGGCGTGCTCCGCGGGCCGGCGAGGTTCCTGGGTCCACATGAGCTAGAGATTGGAGACCGCCGGGTGACGGCGGAGCGAGTGATCGTCGCCACGGGCTCCGCACCGAACCGGCCGCCCCTGGACGGAATCGAGCGTGCGCTCACCAGCGATCAGCTGCTGGAGCGGACGACTCTGCCCGAGCGGCTGGTGATCATCGGCGGCGGAGCAATCGCGATGGAGCTCGGCTTCGCGTTCGGGCGCGCGGGTACCCGAGTCACCGTGCTCCAGTCGGGCCCGGTCGTGCTGCCGGCGCTCGACGACGACATCCGGGCGGGACTGGTTGACCTCGCGCCCGGAGCGGGGCTCTCCCTGCGGACGAACGCGAAGGTCACACGGATCGCTCCGGACCACACGGTCGAGGCCGAGATCCAGGGACGGATCGAGCGCTTTCCCGCCGACGTCGTGCTGGTCGCGACCGGCCGTCCACCGAACACGGCCGGGCTTGGCCTCGAGGCAGCCGGCGTGGCGCTGGAACGCGGCGCCGTGCAGGTGAACGAGTATCGTCAGTCGCCGAGCGCGCCGCACGTCTATGCGGCGGGCGACGTCACCGGCTCCCACCAGCACACGCCCGCGGCCTGGTACGAGGGGCGGCTGGCCGCCGAGAACGCGCTCCTCGGGAACCGGCGGGCGGCAGACTTCACCGTCTTTCCGACCGCGACGTTCACCATTCCCGCCGTTGGCCAGGTCGGTCTGACCGAGGCGGCGGCGCGCCAGACAGGGGTTACGATCGGCGTCGCCCGGACCCCGTTCGAAGACTCGACGGCCGCGGCGGTGCGGAGCGAGACCGAGGGCTTCGTCAAGGTCGTCTTCGACCAGACGAGCGGCCGCCTCCTCGGGGTGCACGTGCTGGGAGCGGGCGCCGAGGATCTCGTCCATATCGCGGTGGTGGCCATGCGCGGCGGCCTCACCCGCAACGCGCTGGCCGGCATGCACTACATCTATCCGACCCTCGCCGGGTCGGTGTTCGACGCCATGTGGGAGTGACGACCGGTCCTTCGCCAAGACCCTGCGGCTGATCGTTCACGGCACGTTCGAGGACGGGTGGGCGCCCTCGCGCTCTCGGCGGAGCAGCAGCGGATCGGTCACGGCACGTTCGACCACGGGTACGCGTCCTCGCGCTCTGGGCGGTGGTGGCCCCTCTCGGCTTCAGAATTCAAGCCGGTACAGACGCACCCACAAGTCCGGTTCCGTCGCCTTCTTGACGTTGAGCCGCTCGTCGTCGCCCCGCCCGGGCACCGGCGTGGTGCGCCACAAGGAGGGCGTCAGAGCGAGCTGCTGGCGAAACTCCTCAGAGGCCCAGATCTGGCCGGGATGCACGTGCGGCTCGATGCGCGCGGCACAGAGCACCGCGTCTCCGCCCGCGATCGTGAGCGACCCATCACTGGCCTGCCGACGCGTCTGGACCTCGCCATAGTGCAGAGCGATCCGCAGACGAGGCTGGCCCGGCGCTCGATAGACCTCGTCGATCATGTGGCGGGCGATCTGCGCGAGCGCAACGGGATCGTCGTGGACCACCCACACTGCGTCCCCCGCGCGGGTTTCGGCAGCCACCGCCTCGTGGGCCCACCTCCGCACCGCCTCGTCCAGGGCTTGCCGGACCGGAGCATCCACCCGCGCCCGCATGAGCTCGCCGAACCCGTGTACGTCACCGGTTAGGACACAGAGCGTCCGGGCGGTGACTGCACTGTCACCGGGCCTCAGCCGCCACGGTCGACCGTAGCCGACGATGTTGATCCGGTCGACGTGCTGGAGGTAGTCGGGATTCAGCCGGCCGACCACGTCGGACAAGACGGGGTGGACGAAGTAGTGGGTTGCCTGCGGAAGCACCCCGTCGGGCTCGAGCGTGCCCTCGCCCGGTCGCAGGAATCGTTGCACCCATTCGCCGCGCACCCAATCGTGGTGAAGGTATCCGAGGAGCCCGACACGATACAGCGCGCAGAATACATGCTGCTCGAGCGCGCCGAGGTCGGCGTTGTGGTTGCGGAACAGCGTTTCGACGTCATCCCGCGTGAGGATGGGTCCGGGGAGCCGCCGGAGGCAGCGCTCCAGTTCCAGGTCCCCCAAGTACGGAGCGATCTCGGTCAGGTACTCGTGGGCGATCTCGGTAGCCGCGCGGTTCACGGCTTCCTTGAGGCGGTTCTCGTTGCCTCGCTCCTCGGGGCGGAGTGCGGTCAGACGTTCACCGATCGTCATCAGGTCGCGCGGGCGGAGCAGCGTGTTCCGGCGGACGTAGGCGAAGGCATCTTCGTGCTCGCCTGTATAGATGTGCAGAACCTTCTTGCGGCCGAGGAAAGCCTCGACTGGGTCGGACCGCAGCCGGCCTGGCAGCACCATCCTGTCGGACTTCTCCAATCGGATGTTGTTGACGAAGATCTCGCGCAGGCTCTCGATCGGATAGACGATGTCGATGGCGCTGCCCTGATACTGCTGCGACATCACGGTCGTTTGAAGCCGCGCGAAGGCCTCCTTCCTCACGGCGGCGAAGACCTTGAGGTGGTGATTGACGCGCCGGAGCTCATAGGCGACCTGAACGAGGCCCAGCTGAGCGAAGTACCACACGTTCGGTGACAGCTGGCCCGTCACGCTGGGATGGCTGGGCCGGCTCTCGATGTGCTTGTGGAAGTATTCGTCGACGCCGTCGATGAAGATTGCCACGGGAGAGTTCACCGCCCGCAACCGGGGTACCAGGTGCCCGTCGACGTCCGTGGCGCAGCGCTGAAGATCGCTCGGCGGGAAGTCGAGGAGACGGACGAGATGGTCGATGACGCCGCGGAGCCCCTCGTCGGCGATTAGGCCGGCGAGCTTCCTGTTGACCGTGAGGCCGTCAAGCTTCCCGAGGTGCTTGAGCGTGGCCACCGCCACGGCCGTCAGCCACAGTTTCGACCAGGGAAGCGACGACGCGGCGAGGAACGCGAGGACCTCCTTGCCGAAGACCTTGTCGCCGATCGGCTTGTCCAGAAGATTGCCCACGGGCAGGCACGTCGCCCGCCCGTCCCGCTGGTAGAGGATGCGCTTGGCCTTGAGAAGGAGCGTCTTCCCGAACCCTTTGGTGGCGACGACGATGAACTTGTCGTCCCGATCCAGGTTCAGGAACGAGTCGATCTCGGGCGTGCGGTGGAGGAGGGATTCGTCGAAGTCTTCGGCGACGCGGATGTCGTCGGCGTCGACAGTCCAGGCTCGCATACGCCCATCCGGGAGTGAGAAGCTACCCCCCATGATCCGCGCGAATGGGCCGTTTCGTCAACGGCCGGAGGCTCGCGGTGGTCCAGAGCGAACGCGCATGGCCGGTCGAGAACAAGCTTGTCGGGAAGGATGACAAGAAGTCCGAGAACGTCGGCGGTATCGCGTGTGTCTCCAACACGGGCCTCCGGCGCGCCTGTTGGATTCTCGACGACGAGCTGCCGAGTGCGCAGGTGCTCACCGTGAAGAAGGGGAGATCGTCGCCGGAAAGGCCATCCGCTGATCGACGACCGGCATGAGGGCAACGCCCTGGAGCTCGACGGAGAAGGTGTCACCTACGGGAACGGCTTTCTACTTGATCGACATCTCGGACCTGATGGGCACGCCGAAGTGATGCCTGGTCGAACAAGAGGAGACCATGCACCCCCTCAGCCGGAAAGGCATGACCTGATCGTGGGGGTTCTTCGTGGCGTTCGTCCTGTCCGGCCAGGTAGCGCGGCCGCCTTCCACGCGAGCCCGGTCTCGAGCAGCTCCTCGGGCCGGTAGCTGACTCCCAGGGAGCGTCCTGCTCGGGGTCGGGGAGACCCTTCCTGTATGGCGTCCATGCGGGCTTCGTGCTCACGGGTCATGCCCCCACGACGACCACGGGCGTGAGCGACGATTGTGGGCAAGCTTGCGATCAGGCCGGCGACCATTCAGCTCATGAGATCGATTACTTCCGGACGTCCGCCTTATCCTGAACTCGCCGTTTGTCGCTAGTCCAGGACTCACAGGAGGTGTCTGGCCCCGCGCTCCTGACGACAACCTGACACCAGCCCCGCTGAGATGCGCCACGTGCTCGTTTCCTCCGTCGCATACAACGGCTCGCCGCCGCCCGTGGTGGCGTCCCACTGGACGAGCCAGCGGAACTCTGTCAGAGTGCGCGCATCGCGCCCGGACCTCGGGTGGAATGCCTCTTGCTGTGACAGCCTTGCTGGCTGATCCTGGGGTCCGCGAGGCCACGGATTCGAGCATGCCCAACCGGAATCGACATGCTGTGGCGCAGGAGGCCAAGTTTGAGGGTGTGTCCGCCCCCAGCCCACCTGCTAAGTTCTCGAGAAATCGAGCCTGTGTGCCCTGCCACGTGGTATTCCTGGTCTCCGATGAGAGACGGCTATTCGACAGCCAGTGAGCAGGCTCCCGCGAGCGCGAGGTCATCCATGATGGTGCGCCCCCGCAGAACGAGTGCCGAGTCCGTAGCTGACTGGATCCGTCGGATCCGTCGCTGGCCGTCCCGACGACCCTCCTCCAGCGTCCTGTTGGCCCTCCTCGCGCTGGTCCCGGCACTGGTTGCCTGCGAGCGGTCCAAGGCCAAGGAGAGCGCTCCGGCTCCGGCCCCGCCCCCTCCGACCGTCGTCGTGGCGGAGGTGGTCCGGAAGACGGTGCCGATCGTCGCGGAGTTCGTGGCGCAGACCGACGCGGTCCAGACGGTGGAGCTTCGAGCGCGGATCCAGGGCGTGCTCGAGCGGGTCCGGTTCCAGGAAGGTGCCGCCGTCAAGGAGGGCCAGGTCCTCTTCGAGATCGAGCGGACCCAATACGAGGCCGCCCTCCAGAGCGCCCGCGCGCAGCTCGCCAAGGCGCAGGCCGATCTGGCGAGGGCCCAGGAGCAGGTGGAGGTCCTCAGGTCTCAAGCTGAGCTGGAGCAGCGCCAGGCCGCCCTCGCCAAGGCCAAGCTGGACGTCGCTCGCCTCCGGCCGCTGGCTCAGGCCCGGGCGGTGCCACAGGTGGACCTGGACAACGCGCTCGCCGCGGAGCAGGTAACCGTTGCGGGGGTGGCCGCGGCGGAGGCGGCGCTCAAGAACACCGAGCTCAACCAGCGGATCGGCATCCAGCAGGCCCAGGCCGCCGTCGAGGCGGGGCGCGCCGCCGTCACCCAGGCCCAGCTGGATCTCTCCTACACGACCATCCGCGCCCCGGTGAGCGGCGTCATCGGCCGGCTCGACGTGAACGAGGGCAACCTCGTCGGCCGGGGCGAGCCAACGTTGCTCGCCACCATGTCCACCGTTGATCCGATCAAGGTCTCCGCGACGATGAGCGAGGTGGAGTACCTCCGCTTGGCCCGGCGGGCGTCGGGGCGCCCGTCTGCCGACCAGGGATTGGCGCTCGACCTCATCCTGGCCGACGGGACGCAGCACCCCCTCCGGGGTCGGGTGACGACCCTCGACCGGACCGTCGACCCGAAGACCGGCACGATCGTCGTGGAGGCCCTGTTCCCCAATCCCGAGAAGCTCCTGCGGCCGGGACAGTTCGGGCGAGTGCGCGCCGTGCTCGAGGAGCGGGAGAACGCCATCCTCGTCCCGCAGCGCGCCGTCCAGGAGATTCAGGGCCAGAAGTCCGTTCTGGTGGTGGACCAGGGAGACAAGGTCGTCCTCCGGAGCGTGACCCCGAGCGAGCGCATCGGAGACCTCATCATCGTGACGCGGGGGCTCGAGGGCGGCGAGCGCGTGATCGTCGAGGGCCTCCAGAAAGTCAGGCCCGGGATGCAGGTGAAGCCCGAGGCGGCCCCGCCGGCAGGGACACCGCCCGTTGCTGGCGCGGGTACGTCGGGGCCGGCTCCGCCGTCAGCACCGCCCGCGGGCGCCGTGGCGCCGTCGACCACCCCACCGAAAGCGCCCCCGGCCAAGCCACAGGGCGGCGGCTAGGCCGGATGGCGCAGTTCTTCATCCGCCGGCCGATCGTCGCGATCGTCATCGCGATCCTCACCGTGTTGCTGGGGACCGCCTCGCTCCTCAAGCTCTCCTTCGAGCAGTACCCCTTCCTGGCCCCACCGTCCATCCGCGTCACGGCGACCTACCCGGGCGCCTCGGCGGTCGCGGTGGAGCAGTCGGTGGCCACCCCGATCGAGCAGGAAGTCAACGGGGTGGACAACATGATCTACATGCAGTCGTCGAACACGAGCGACGGCCGCATGCTGCTCGACGTCAGCTTCCAGGTCGGAGTCAATCAGGACACCGCGAACGTCCTCACGCAGAACCGGGTCACGGTGTCCCAGGCGCGGCTCCCGCAGGAGGTGACCCAGCAGGGGGTCACCGTCAAGAAGCAGAGCCCGAGCATCCTGATGGTCATCTCGGTCTACTCCCCGGAGGGGAGCTACGACGCGAACTTCCTGATCAACTACTCCGGCATCAACATCCGGGACCAGCTCCTCCGCATCCCCGGGATCGCCCAGGTGGATCTCTTCGGCGGCGCCGACTACGGCATGCGCGTCTGGCTCCAGCCCGACAAGCTGGCCAAGCTCGGGCTGACGCCGGCCGACGTGATCTCGTCGATCAAGGAGCAGAACCTCCAGGCCCCGGCCGGGCGGGTCGGCGGCGCGCCTTCGCCCAAGGACCAGCAGTTCACCTACACCGTGGCCGCGCCTGGCCGCCTGGTCACGATCGAGGAGTTCGAGGACATCATCATCCGGGGCACCGCGACCGCCGCCCAGGTCCGGATCAAGGACGTGGGCCGGGCGGAGCTCGGCTCCCAGGACTACAACTCGTTCGGCCGGCTGAACGGCGACCCGGCCGGGTCGTTGGCCGTCTACCTCCTGCCGGGCGCGAACCAGCTCCAGGCGTCGCATCAGATCTACGAGACGATGGCGCGGGCCAAGGAGATCTTCCCGCCCGACATGGACTACAAGATCGTCTACGACACGACGCCGGCCGTCGAGGCCTCGATCGAGTCGATCGTCCACACCTTCGTCGAGGCCCTGATCCTCGTCACGCTCGTCGTGTTCATCTTCCTCCAGAATGTGCGGGCCACGATCATCCCGCTCCTGACCGTGCCCGTCTCGATCATCGGGACCTTCATCTTCTTCCCGATGCTCGGCTTCTCGGTCAACACGCTCTCGATGTTCGGGCTCGTGCTGGCCATCGGCATCGTCGTGGACGACGCCATCGTCGTGGTCGAGGCGGTCATCCATCACATGGAGCACGGCCTGAGCCCACGGGACGCGACGGTCCAGGCCATGAAGGATGTGTCCGGCCCCGTCATCGGCATCGCCCTCATCCTGTCCTCCGTGTTCATCCCGGTCGCGTTCCTGGGCGGGCTCACCGGTCGGATGTACCAGCAGTTCGCCCTGACGATCGCCATCTCGGTCCTGCTCTCGGCCTTCAGCGCGCTGTCGCTGACGCCCGCCCTCTGCGCGATGATGCTCAAGCCCACCCACGGACCGGGGCGCGGGCCGCTCGGCATGTTCTTCCGGGGGTTCAACTGGGTGTTCGACCGGACGACCACCGGCTACATCGGGGTGACCCGGTTGCTCGTCCGGCGTGCGGTGCTGACGATCCTGATCGTCCTCGTGGTGGCGCTCGGCGCCGGGCTCTTCGGGCGGGCGATCCCGGCCGGATTCATTCCCGAGGAGGACCAGGGCATCATCGGGGTCAACGTGCAGCTTCCCCCGGGCGCGTCGCTCGAGCGAACGGCCGCCGTGCTGACGCGGGCCGAGCAGATCATCGCCAAGGCCTCCGGGATCGACTCGTACGCGACGATCGGCGGTTACGGAGTCGTCACGAACACCTACCAGCCGAACTTCGGGACGATCTTCGCTCGCCTCAAGCCGTGGGAGGAGCGCCACGGTCCCGACCTGCACGTCAGGGGGATCATGGCCGCTCTCCAGCGGGAGTTCGTGAACATCGCCGAGGCCGTCGTCTTCCCGTTCAACATCCCCACGCTCTCGGGCTTCGGCGCCTCGGCCGGCTTCAACTTCCTGCTCCAGGACCGGAGCGGCACGCTGAGCGTCGACGAGCTCGGCGCCCAGTCGCGCGCCTTCCTGGCCGAGGCGCGCCAGCGTCCGCAGCTCGCCAACGTGTTCACCTCGTTCGATCCGAACTACCCCCAGGTGAAGGTGGAGCTCGACCGGGAGAAGGCGCGCACCCTCGGGATCCCGGTCAACGACGTGTTCCAGGCCATGTCGGCGGTGCTGGGCGGCGCCTACGTGAACGACTTCAACCGGTTTGGACGGCTGTTCCGGGTCTACGTCCAGGCGGACGCCGACTATCGCCGGAAACCCGACGACATCGGTCAGATCTACGTCCGGAGCCAGACCACGAACATCATGATTCCGCTCTCGACGCTCGTGACGATCCAGGAAATCCCGAGCACCGAGATCACCACGCGGTTCAACCTCTTCCGCGCGTTGGAGATCAGCGGCATCCCCGGGCGCGGCTACACCTCCGGTCAGGCCCTGGCGACCCTCGAGGACGTCTTCGCGAAGACGATGCCGAAGGAGATGGGCTTCGCCTACTCGAAGCTCTCCTACCAGGAGAAGGTGGCGCCACCCGCGGGGCCGACGTTCGTCCTCGCCATCGTCTTCGTGTTCCTCCTGCTGGCCGCGATGTACGAGAGCTGGCGCCTGCCGTGGGCGGTCCTGCTCGGCTCGCCGCTCGTCGCGCTCGGCGCCTTCTTCGGCGTCTGGCTGGCAGGCTACGACAACAACGTCTACGTCCAGGTCGGGCTCATCATGCTCATCGGGCTCGCCGCCAAGAACGCGATCCTGATCGTCGAGGTCGCAAAGGCGAAGCACGAGGGGGGGCAGCCGGTCCAGGAGTCGGCGCTGGAGGCCGCGCGGCTCCGCTTCCGGCCCATCCTGATGACCGCCTTCGCCTTCATCCTGGGCGTGGTCCCGCTCATGCTCGCGAGCGGGGCGGGCGCCGGGGCGCAGAACGTCATGGGCACGGCGGTCTTCTGGGGCATGCTGGTCGCCACGTTCCTCGGCGTGTTCATCATTCCGGGCAACTTCGCCTTCGTGGAGCAGCTGGGGCGGCGCCACCGCCGGGCGAAGAGCCCGGCCAAGGCCGCCGCGCACGAGCCGGCCGCCCCCGCGCTCCGGGAGGAGCACCCGTGAGGCGCTGGATCTCCTTCTCCGCTGGTCATGGCGCTCCTCTTAGCCGCGTGCACCCTCGGGCCCGACTACCGACGCCCGGAGGTGCCGCTGCCCACGGTGTTCCGCGGCCTCGATCCCACGGCGCCCGGCGGGCCGGGGTCGCTCGCCGACCTCACCTGGTGGACGCTCTTCGAGGACGAGGCCCTCCAGGCGCTGATCCGGATCGCGCTGACCGAGAATTACGACCTCCGGCTCGCCGCGGCGCGCATCCTGGACGCCCAGGCCCAGGTCGTCGTCACCCGCTCGTTCCAGTTCCCCACGATCGACGGGACGGCCCAGGCGCCTTTTTCCGCCACCGAGGGCGACCGGCCGCCCCTCTTCACGCTCGAGAACTCGTTCATCCCGCAGGGCGGGATCAACCTCTCCTTCGAGCTCGACTTCTGGGGCCGGTGGCGGCGGGCGACGGAGGCGGCCCGGGCCGATCTCCTCGCGACCGAGGAAGGCCGGCACGTCGTGCTGAGCGATCTGGTCTCCAGCGTGGCCACCGCCTACTTCCAGCTCCGCGCGCTCGATCTCGGCCTCGAGGTCGCCCGGCGTACCGTGGTGCTGCGCCAGGACTCCCTCCGCCTCGTCCGCCTCCGCGAGGAGGGCGGCGTCGTGTCGAGGATGGACGTCTACCAGGCCGAGACCCTGCTCGCGGGCGCCCTGCGCGAGATCCCCGACTTCGAGCGACAGATCGAGCAGACGGAGAACCTCATCAGCGTGCTCCTCGGGCGAAACCCGGAATCGATTCCGCGGGGCCGGCCGCTGGAGAGGCAGGTCAGCCTCCCCGCTCTCCCCGCGGGACTGCCGGCCGCCTTGCTCGAGCGACGACCCGACGTGCGCGCTGCCGAGCAGCAGCTGGTCGCCGCCAATGCGCGAATCGGGGTGGCGAAGTCCGAGTTCTTCCCCCGGATCTTCCTGCTCGGCGAGATCGGCGTGGCTGGCGGCGTGCAGAACAGCGTGTCCTTCGGCCCCATGGGCTTCTTCGGGATCGGCCCCACCCTCTCGGTGCCGATCTTCAACATGGGCCGCGTCCAGGCTGGCGTCGACTCCGCGGAGGCCCGCGCCCAGGAGGTCGTCACCCGGTACCAGCAGACCGTCCAGCAGGCCGTCCGCGAGGTCTCGGACGCCCTCATCGGGCACAGGAAGCGCCGGGAGGCCCGCCTGGAGCAGGAGACCCTCGTCCAGGTGCTGCGGAACGCCACGGGCCTGTCGACCATCCGCTACGACGGCGGCGTGACCAGCTATCTCGAGGTTCTGGACAACGAGCGGCAGCTGTTCACCGCGGAGTTGGACTTGGCCCAGGCGCGGCGAGACGAGCTCCTGGCTGTCGTGCAGCTCTACCGGGCCCTCGGGGGCGGCTGGCAGTCCGAGCCCTCCACGCAGCGGACCGCCGCCCGCTGAAGGGGCCGGCGTCATCCCGCGGTGGCTCGCCCCGTCAGGGCCCCCCTTGCCAGTCGGGGCCGTCCGAAGGAGGCACGAAGCCCCCTCGTTCGAGTGCGCCGCCTGCGACGCCGAGATCAGCGGCCGTCGATCGGGAGCTTCTGCGCGGTGACGGGATCAGGATGAAGGCCGCCGCGCTGACGCCACCTACGCCCTCCGGTGAGGCGGCCAGTGGCAGAGCATCGAGACGACGACCGTCGACGTCGCAAGGCGAATCCCGGAACGCGACGCCGCCCAGGTGGTTAGACCCCACACCCGGAACAAGCTCCTGCCTGGGCCCGAAAGGTGGGTAGAGGACGATGGCCCAGCAACCCGTAGAGATGATCCTCGTCCGGCAGCTGGCCGGGTACTTGTCGGTGCCGGTCCTCGTCCTGGACCCGACGGGCACGGTGGTCTTCTACAACGAGCCGGCGGAGCGGATCCTGGGTATGCGCTTCGAGGAGACGGGACGCATCAGTCCGGAGGACGCTGACCGCCTCGTCGAGCTGAGCGACGATCCTGCAGCGGGCCCGGAGTCTGCGGGACGGCCGCTGGCGGTCGCGCTCGTCGAGCGACGACCTGCCTATGCCCGCCGGTGGCTCCTCCGACGTGGTGACCGCGTGCGGCTCCAGGTCGAGGTGACGGCGTTTCCGCTCATGGGCCAAGAGGGGCGGCTGCTCGGCGGCGTCGTGATGTTCTGGGAGCGACAGGGGCCGTGAACGTCACGTTCTACGGGGTGCGAGGGTCCCTGGCGACGCCGGGTCCGTCGACGGCCCGCTATGGCGGCAACACGTCGTGTGTGCGTGTGATGGGACCCGACGGACGCGTGCTGGTGCTCGATGCCGGGACGGGCATCCGGCCATTGACGCTGGACCTGCCGGGGACGATCACCCGCGTGGATGTACTGCTCACGCACCTTCACATGGACCACATCCTCGGCCTCGGGTTCTTCGGTCCGTTGTTCAACCCTCGGATGGAGGTCCACATCTGGGGCCCTGCCAGCGCCACGCTCAGCCTGGAAGCCCGGCTCCGGCGCTACCTCTCGCCCCCGCTGTTCCCGATGCTGTTGCGGGATGTGCCCTGCCGCCTCGAGCTGCACCACGTGGTCCGCGGGGGTGTCCCGATCGGCCCGTTCCACGTCACGACGGCGCGCGTGTGCCATCCCGGCCCCACCGTGGGCTATCGGGTCGAGACGGAGGGAGTCTCGTTCGCCTATCTCCCCGACCATGAGCCCGCGCTCGGAGCCAAAAGATTCCCTCTGGAGCCAGAGTGGACTTCCGGGTTCGACCTGGCCTACGGCGTCGACCTCCTGGTCCACGACGCGCAGTACACGCAGGAGGAGTATCCACGCCACGTCGGGTGGGGGCACAGCACGATGCACGACGCCCTCGTGTTCGCCCGGCTGGCGGAGGTCAAGCACTTCGTGCCGTTCCATCACGATCCCGGCCGGGACGACGCCGCCCTCGAGGCTGCGGTGGCCAGAGCGGTCGCCGACGTGCGCCCTGAGTTCCCGGTGACGCCCGCGGCCGAAGGCGCGAGCTTGAATGTGGCCTGATGGCCTGAGCCCCCGGACCCCGAGCGACTCCGTGCTCCCCGAGCGACGGCGGCGCAGGTCTCGGCCCGAATTTAGAGGAATTGCCGCCGCTTGGGGGCTGAAACCCGTCAAATACGGCGGGCGCCGTTCCCAGTGGTGGCGGGCTCAACGTGGTTCCGGGGGTCAGCGCTCCGGCGGTTTGGACTACACTGGGACTTCCGACACTGGGCGCACTGGCACATGCATTGCCTGGTCCAGTCCAGTGCAGTGCTGGTTCTGACCTCGAGAAGGAGGGTGTGCGAATGCGAAGAGTCTCTCTATGGCACCTGGTGATGGTGATGATCGGCCTCGGTGCGATCGTCATCGCGGCCCGTCCGGCGTCAGCGGAGTGGTTCCTGGACGCCTACGGCGGCGCCTCGTTTACCTCCGACGCCGATGTCACGATTCGCAACGGCACGACCGTCGACGACCAGGTCAAGTTCGACACGGAGGCCATGGGCGGCGGGCGCCTCGGCTACTGGCTGGAGGGCCTCCGATGGCTCGGTGTGGCGGCAGACGCCTCCTACTTTGCCCCGGCCGCCCAGGGGACCGCGGCGGAGGCGCGTTTGGAGGTCATCCCCTTGACGCCGCTCGTGATGTTCCGCCTGCCACTCCTGGAGAGCCCCCAGTTCCCGAAGGGACGCCTCCAGCCCTACCTCGGTGCGGGGCCGGGTTTCTTCCTCACCAGCGTGGAGGTGGACGTCCCGGGGCTCGGCGAGGAGAGCACCGATTGGCAGTTCGAGGTCGGCGCGGACGCGCGGGCCGGCATCACGTTGATGATCACGCCGAAATTCGGGACGTTCGTCGAGGGTCGCTACACGGTGTTCAGCACGAACCCCGGGGGGAGGAGCACGGAGATCGACATCGAGACCTTCCACGTGGCGGGCGGGGTCACAATCCGCTGGTAGGCTCGGGGCCTCCGCACGGTTGAGGAGACGGTCCCGGAGCCGAGCCGGCTCCGGGACCCGACCGTCGACCCCCGCCGCGAGGTCAGGATGCGCAAGCGCTGGATCATCCTCCTCATCTGTGGAAGTGCCGTCTTCGTCTCAAGTCCCCGGATCGCTCAGGTTCAGCCGGTTGATCTGGAGCGGGCGCTGGAGGAGCGATTCGGATTCTCGGGGGCCGAGATCGGTCAGCTGCGTGCTGGCCACGTCGTGGTCAAGGCCATTCCAGCCCAGGGGCGGGAGATCGCCGTCGGCGGCGCGGTCCGGATTCCGGACGACAAGGAACGGCTGGTCCGCTGGGTCCGGGACGTGGAGGGGTTCCGCAAGGCGGCCGACTTGGGGATATCCCGCAGGCTGAGCTCACCGCCGACGATCAACGATTTCGGAGACCTCGTCCTCGACGCGGGGGAGCTCGCGGCACTGCAACGGTGCCGACCGGGTGAGTGCGCTCTCCGCATGGGAGACCGGGCCATCGCCCGGTTTCGAGCCGATGTGGACTGGGCCGCGGCCGACGCGGGGCGACGGGCGAACCTCCTGGCGCGACAGCTCCTGCTGGGCTACGCCGAGGCGTACCTGCGGGGCGGGGACGATGCCCTGGGCGCCGCGCACAACGAGCAGAACCCTCGCGCGGTCGCCGAGGAGTTTCGGACGCTGATCCGAGGCGCCACGAACCTCTACGCGCTGGCCCCTGCCCTGGCCACGCATCTCGAGCGCTTCCCGAATGCTCCCGCCCTGCCGATCGAGGAGTTCCTCTACTGGGCCAAGGGTGGAATTGGGCCCGAACCGTCGATCACGTTGCACCATCTCGTGATCCACCGGGATCCGGGCGGCAGCATCTACATCGCCAACAAGCAGCTCTACGCCACCCGCTACATGGACGCCGGGCTGCTCGTGCTGTGGCTGGGGACGCCGGCCGATGGCCAGGGATACTACCTGCTGGCGGGCATGCGCGGACGATCGAGTCTCCTGGAGGGCCTGACGGCGCGACTGCTTCGGGCGCGGATCGAGGAGGAATCGCGCGAGTACGTGCAGATCTACCTCGACTGGCTCCGGAAAAGCCTCGCGCCCAGGTAGACGCGTCTTCGACGGTTCGATAGGCTCGGTGGCCACATCGAGGGGGACCCGCCCCGTAGCGGCTGGTGGGAACGGAGGACGGCGATGATTCTCACGATCACGCGGACGACGCGGCGGCTGGCGATCGCGACACTCCTGTTCCTCAGCGGTCAGCTAACGGTCCTCGCGGCGTGTGAGAAGTCCCCGTCCATGCCCGCGTCGGGTGCCCCGGCGTCGAAAGCTGCCGGCCCTCCGAGCGCTCCCGCCTCCCCGGCCGCTCGGCCCGCCACTCCCACCACCACGGGCCAACCGGCGGCTTCCCGGGCGGGGACCGAGAATGCCCCCTGGCCCCGCGAAGCCACGGAGGGAGGCCGAACGTTCACCGTCTACCAGCCGCAGATCGATACGTGGGACGGCACACGCCTCCACGCGCGCGCGGCCGTCTCGGTCGAGAGCGCGGCGTCGCCACTCCAGCACTTCGGCGTCGTGTGGTTCTCCGCGCGAGCCGAGGTGGACAAGGTCAACCGCCTGGTCGCCCTCGCCGACTTCCAGGTCGACAAGGTCGCGTTCCCGTCGGAGCCCGACCGGGCTGCCGACTACCAGAAGGTGCTCGAGCGGCATCTGCCCCGGGAGGTGTCGAGGATCTCGCTCGACCGGGTCCAGGCCGCGCTCGCGATCACGGAGGCCCAGCGGGGCGGCGCCGCCAAGCCGCAGCCGGTCAAGAACGAGCCGCCGCGCGTCATCGTCAGCACGACGCCGGCGCTCCTGGTCCTGGTGGACGGCAAGCCGGTCCTCCGTCAGGTCGAGGGATCGAGCCTTCAGCGGGTCGTCAATTCGTGGGCGCTCATCCTCGTCGACGAGAAGGGGGGCAAGCACTACCTGCGGGCGGTGGGACGGTGGTTCGAGGCCGGCGCCCTCGACGGCCCGTGGGCCGTCGCCATGCGGCCGCCCGCCGCGCTCGACGGCGCCATGCAGACCGTGGCGAAGAGCCAGCGGGTGAACCTCCTCGACGACGCCGGCCCCGAGGTGAAGGACGCGGTCGCGCGGGGCCTGGTCCCGGCCGTCTACGTGAGCACGGTGCCGGCCGAGCTGATCCAGACGCAGGGCCGGCCAGACTACGAGCCCATCGAGGGCACGGACCTCCTCCACGTCCGAAACTCATCCGCGAACGTCGTGCTCGACCCGGCCGACCAGCGCCATTACATCCTTCTGTCGGGACGATGGTTCCGCAGCGCGTCCCTGACCGAGGGCCCGTGGGAATTCGTCGCGCACGACACGCTGCCCGCGGCCTTCGCCCGCATCCCCGAGACCCACCCCCGGGGCGCTGTTCTCGCTTCGGTGCCCGGTACACCGCAGGCCAAGGAGGCTCTCATCGACAACAGCATCCCCCAGACCGCCGAGGTGAGCCGCGCGACGACAACTTACCAGGCGACGTACGACGGGGCGCCGAAGTTCCAGCCGATCGAGGGCACGTCGCTCCATCATGCCGTGAACTCGCCCATCCCGGTGATCCAGGTCGACGCGAAGACGTACTACTCGCTGAAGGACGGGGTGTGGTTTGGGGCGAGCGCGCCCACGGGGCCGTGGACCGTGGCCACGGTGGTGCCGGCCGTGATTTACACGATCCCGCCCAGCTCCCCCTTGCACTACGTGACCTACGTCCACGTGTACGGCAGCACTCCCCAGACGGTGTACGTCGGCTACACGCCCGGCTACTACGGGACCGTCGTCGCCCCGTCCAGCGTCGTCGTCTACGGGACCGGCTACGTCTACCCCCCGGTCTACGTCGGCGCGTACTGGTATCCGCCTCCCCCGACCTACGGATACGGCGCCGGGTTCGGGTGGGGCGCCGTGACGGGCTTCGCATTCGGGGCGATGACGACGGCCGCCTGGGGCGGCGCCTGGGGCTGCTGCGGGTACGACGACGTCGACATCGACCGGACGGTGAACATCAACCACAATGACGCCTACAACCGCTGGAACCAGAACCAGGTGCGGTCCAACCTCGAGAGCCGGGCGCAGTCGCTGACTCCCCAGCAGCGCCAGCAGGTCCAGCAACGGGCCCAGTCGCGCGCCCAGGGCGCGACGACACGCGCCAACGACGTCTACGCGGGCCGCGACGGAAGCACCTACCGGCGCGGCGCTCAGGGCTGGGAGCAGAACGCGGGACAGGGCTGGGACCGAGCCAACTTCGGCTCGGGCGGGGAATCGGCAGCCAACCTGAATCGCCAGCAACAGTCGAGGAGCGTGGGAGCGTCCCGCGAGGCCTCCTACCAGCGCGGCGGGGGCGGCAGCGGGTTCAGCCAGTCCGGTGGGGCGCGCAGTGGCGGAGGCGGGGGGCGGGCAGGAGGAGGGGGAGGGCGCGGCGGCGGAGGCGGGCGCCGGCGTTGAGCCCACAGGCCGAAGGCCGTCCAATCAGCTCCCGTCGGGACAGGGTGTTGGAGTGAGCGCGGAGTCCCGCTCGGCTCTCCCGGTAGCCACCGGACGCTGGCCGGACGCCACAGCCGGACCGCGGCCCGCGCCCCCGTCCGACGCATGGCTCATCTCCGAGCGCGCCGACTTCTGGGTTGCGTCGGCGGGGGGCGCCTCGCTCCTGATCGTGATGGGCCTGGTGCTCCTCTGGCACGGTGACCGCGAGCTGGACCTGACGGACCTGCTCCTGGCCGAGCTTCATCTCGGCGCCACGTACGAGGCCATCGTCCGCCGCCGGCTGTGGCGGCGGATGCCGTTCGACGTGATCGCCATGCCGACTGCCATCCTGATCGGCACCTACGCCCTCGTGCTGAGCGGCTGGCCGCTGTTGGTGACGACGACGATCCTCTACCTCGGCGCCTGGCATCGTGGCCGTCAGAACCTGGGAATCGCGCGGTACTATCAGCGGCGCGTCGGGGGGCCGGTGTCGCCTTCGCATCGGCGGCTGCTCTCGATGGCCTTCTATCTGCCCATCGTCGCGGCGGTCGCCTACTACACGAGCACCGCGCCCACCCACGAGGGCGAGCCCTTCCACGGCCTGTCACTCGGCCCCGCGGTCCTGTGGGGGCTCGGCGTCGTGGCGGCCGCGAGCGTGGTGGCCTACCTGGGCTGGACGATCGGTCGGACCACGGCCATCGGAGACGGACCTCGGGTCGCCACCGGGTACTCGGCGATCACCGTCCACCCCGGCGAGCGATGGCTCGTCCTGGCCAACGCGGTGGCGTTCGGCAGCGCCTACGTGCTCGGCGCCTGGACCGTGGCGTTCGTCCTCGTGCTCGCCGTCCACCACGAAGTGCAGTACCTCTACTTCACCTATGCCCTCGCGCGGAGGGCACGAGTCGTCTCGCGGTCCGGGTCTGTTCCCGGAGCTCCGGCGGCTCGCCCGGTTCGCGGTATGGCCGGCGATCGGACTCGCCTCCTGGGCGGCGTGCACGTTCTCCGGAGTCGGCGCGCTCGGGCCCTTCCTCACCGCCGGTCTCCTCGGCCACTACTGGCTGGACGGCCGCATCTGGACCGCGCGCGCCCGGCGCCTGGGCCCGGTGTAGGACCCGTGGCGGATGGCAGGATGAACCCGACGCCTCGACGGGCGCCCGGGCCGTGAGGCCCTCGGTCAGCTGGCTGCTGGCGCTCATTCCGGTCACGCTCGCGCTCGAGCACGCCGGCGCGCCGGCGCCCTGGGTGTTCCTTGTGGCGGCGGTCGCGATCCTGCCGATCGCGCGCCTCATCGTTCGGTCGACCGAGCAGCTCGCGACCTACACCGGTGACGCGGTCGGGGGACTCCTCAACGCGACCTTCGGCAACGCGCCCGAGCTGATCATCGCCCTGGTGGCGCTGCGGGCGGGGCTTCTCGACATGGTGCGCGCCTCGATCGTCGGCGCCATCCTCGCGAATCTGCTGCTCGCGCTCGGCGTCGCGTTTCTGGTCGGAGGGCTGCGCTTCCACCGCCAGACCTACCGCGAGGCCGCTGCCCGAGTGTATGGCTCCATGATGCTCATCGCGGCGATCAGCCTGACGGTGCCGAGTGCGTTCAGTCGCTTCTTCGCGCCCGGGGAAACCCTGCGGGTGGAAGCGCTGCTCAACGTCGGCCTCGCCATCGTGCTACTCGCCGCCTACGTGCTGTACCTCGTCTTCATGCTCAAGACCCATCCCGACGAGTTCGCGGGAGAAGCAGGCGCCAGCCACGCGGACCACGGCCCGCGCTGGAGCCTCGCGCGCGCGGTTGGCAGCCTCCTCGCCGCCTCGCTCCTCGCGGCCTGGATGAGCGAGATCCTTGTCGGCGCCGCCGAAGGCACCGGGACGGCGCTCGGGATGTCGCAGGTCTTCATCGGGATCGTCTTTCTCGCGATCGTCGGCGGCGCCGCCGAGAGCGGCTCGGCGATTGCGATGGCGCGCAGGAACAGGATGGACCTCGCGGTGGGCATCGCGCTCGGCAGCTGCATCCAGATCGCGCTCTTCATCGCGCCGGTGCTTGTGCTCGCGAGCTACGTCGTGGCCCCGCGGCCGCTCGAGCTCTCCTTCAGCCGGCCGGAGATCGGGTCCCTCTTCATGGCCGTCCTGATCGGGGCCCTGGTGGCGGCGGACGGGCGGTCGAACTGGTACAAGGGTGTTCAGCTCATCACCGTCTATCTCATCCTTGCGCTGATGTTCTACTTCATCCCCGCGGCGACGTGAGCGTGTCGACCGCGTTTCGGCAAGGGACGCACGGGTGCCGCACGCGAGATGCGATCTCGCCCGCTGGCGGCGCTGCGGGCGTGGTTACGCCTTCTTGATGAAGCTGGTCCTCTCCGCGCTCGGCCTGACCATCGTGACCGTGATCATCCATGGTGTCGGCACCGTGGCGGCCACCGGGCGGGTGGCCCGATTGTGGTCCGGGAGCAGGGATCGTCGGGGGCGACTCGGCACGGAGCTCCTCATTGCGCAGCTGGTGAGCATGTTGCTCCTGTTGCATCTCGCCGAGGCGGTCGTGTGGGCGCTCTTCTTCGTGCTGGTCGGTGGGTTGCCCGACGTCGAGTCGGCCGCGTACTTCTCGCTCGCAAGCTACACCACCGTCGGCTATGGCGACGTGGTGCTGCCCGAGCCATGGCGACTCCTCGGCCCGATCGAGGCGGCGGTGGGAGTGCTGATGCTGGGCTGGTCCACCGGCATCCTCGTGACCGTGATCGGAGTGATCTACCGGGAGCTCTTCCCATCCCTGAAGACCCTCGCCCGATGGTCGGTGGGAGGTCGCGAGGGACCACCGCGCCACCCCGCCTCGCCTCGACCGGAGTGAAGAGAGTCATCGCCCGATTGCCGTTGCTCGATTGGCTGCTGGAGTACCGCAAGGAGTGGTTGAGGCACGATCTCGTGGCCGGGCTGACCACTGCTGCGGTCGTTATCCCGAAGGCCATGGCGTACGCATCTGTCGCCGGACTGCCGATTCAGGTGGGGCTCTACACGGCCTTGGTGCCCATGATCACCTACGGGGTGCTCGGTACCTCGCGCCCTCTCAGCGTCAGCACGACCACGACGCTTGCGATTCTGACCGGCGCAGAGCTCGGCGAGGTCATCCCCGACGGACAGGTGGCGGCGCTGCTGCAGGCCACCGCGCTCCTCACCGTGATGGTGGGCGTCATTCTGATCCTGGCGTCCGTCCTGCGGTTGGGCTTCGTGGCCAACTTCATCTCCGAGCCCGTTCTGGTCGGTTTCAAGGCTGGCATCGCCGTCGTGATCATCCTCGATCAGCTCCCGAAGGTCCTGGGCATCCACTTTGCCAAGGGCTCCTTCCTGCACAACGTGGGAGCCATCGCACGGGGCTTCTCGGACGCGTCGATGCCGACCCTGGCGGTGGGTCTGCTCACGATGGCGGGCCTGGCCGCCATCGTGAGACTCAAGCCACGCTGGCCGGCGCCGTTGGTCGTCATCGCGGCCGCCATCACGGGTGTCGGATTGCTCGGGTGGCAACGTCATGGCCTCGAGCTAGTAGGTGCGATTCCCACGGGATTGCCCGCTATCACGGTGCCCGACCTAGGGCTGACGGGTCAGCTGTGGCCCGGTGCCCTCGGGATGGCGCTCATGAGCTTCACCGAGACGGCTGCCGCCGGGCGCGCGTTCGCGAAGAACGACGAGCCCACACTGCGGCCCAATGCCGAGCTGTTTGCTACCGGGATGGCCAATGCGGCCGGCGCATTCTGGGGGTCGATGCCGGCCGGCGGAGGCACGTCCCAGACGGCGGTCAACCGCATGACTGGCGCACGTACTCAGATCGCCGGCATCGTCACCGCATCGATGGCACTGATGACGGTGGTGCTTCTGTCGCCGCTCGTCGGTCTCATGCCCCAGGCGGTTCTGGCGGGCGTCGTCATCGTCTACTCCATCGGGCTCTTCCACCCGGCCGATTTCTACAGCATCCTGCGGGTCCGCCGGACCGAGTTCATCTGGGCGGTCGCTGCGCTCCTCGGCGTCGTCCTGCTCGGCACCCTGAGGGGCATTCTCGTGGCCATCGTCTTCTCGATCGTTGCGCTCGCCCAGCAGACTGCGAATCCACCCGTGTACGTGCTCGGCCGCAAGCCAGGGACGAACGTGTTCCGGCCACGATCGCCCGAGCACCTGGATGACGAGTCGTTCGCAGGGCTCCTGCTGCTGCGGCTGGAGGGTCGCGTGTTCTTCTTGAACGCCGAGCGGATCGCAGACAAGCTCCGCCCGCTGATCGCCGAGGCGAGGCCAAAGGTCGTGGTGCTCGATCTGAGCGGAGTCTTCGACCTCGAGTACTCGGCCCTGAAGATGCTGATAGAGGGCGAGAGGCGGCAACGGGAGGCAGGCGTGATGGTGTGGCTCGCCGGACTCAGCCCGGAGGTCTATGCCGTGGTCCAGCGGTCTCCGTTGGGCGAGACTCTCGGTCCTGAGCGTCTCCTGTTCAACCTCGAGATCGCGGTCGACAGGTATCGAGCGATGCTAGCCAGCCAACGCGGGTCTGGCCCGATGAGCGCAGAGCAGCGCCGCGGGGCGTCAGGCCCGGGCGTCGGTCGCTCATAGGGGGCTCGTGCTCAATGAGGCGACGCAGCAGTGCGCCCATGGGCGAAGCGCCGGCAAGCCGGGACGAGGGATCCGTCGTCATGGCTGCCAAGGCTTCCACACGTGTCCATCCGCTCAAGCCCGTTTCCCAGCTGATCGACTGCGGGAACGTGGACACGGGTACCGCGATGTCTATCGGCAGCGTGCCCGGACGTTGCGGGCCGGAGTGCTGCCGGTCGAGGAGTTTCGGCGCATCGAGCAGAGCAGCAGGAGCCCGAGCTCGCGGCGCTGCCGCTCGTGATCGGGCGCGCGCTGGAGAAGGCGGACTGGCCGCGGGTGAAGGAACTGAGCGGCCACACCGAGGGCGCTGCGTCAGGCAGTGGAGGGCAAGCGTGCGCGGCGGCCGGGTTCGAGCCCGGGGGAGAGGGCACGCCTGTGCCTTCCGACTGTCAGGCCGCGAGCAACGACCGGGAGAGGAGTGAGAGGCCCAGCAATGGCTAAGGGCGGAAACGAGGCCGGCGGGAACGATGCACAGCGAGACGGCCGGCTGAAGAGAAAGAATTACGACAAGACGCTGCGAAAGTTGCAGGCCGAGCTGTGCCGGCTCCAGGACTGGGTGAAGCACAAGGGGCTACGCGTGATCGTCGTCTTCGAGGGTCGGGACGCCGCCGGCAAGGGGGGTACGATCCGCGCCATCACGGAGCGGGTGAGCCCCCGGGTGTTTCGCGTGGTCGCGCTGCCCGCGCCGTCGGACCGCGAGAAGTCGCAGATGTATCTCCAGCGCTATCTGCCGCATTTTCCCGCCGCGGGGGAAGTCGTCATCTTCGACCGGAGCTGGTACAACCGCGCCGGAGTGGAGTACGTCATGGGCTTCTGCTCCAAGGAGGAGCACCGGCGTTTCCTGGAACTGTGTCCCCTGATCGAGAAGTTCATCGTGGACGGCGGCATTCAGCTGATCAAGATATGGCTGGAGGTGAGCGACGAGGAGCAGAAGCGTCGCTTCGAGGCGCGCATGGGCGATCCGCTCCGCCAGTGGAAGCTGAGCCCCATGGACCTGCCATCGCGCGAGCGCTGGTTCGATTACTCGCGCGCCCGGGACATGATGCTCAAGGCCACGGACACGAAGTACGCGCCGTGGTACATTCTGCGCTCCGACGACAAGCGACGCGCGCGCCTCAACTGCATCGCGCATCTGCTGAGGCTCATTCCGTACAAGAAGGTGCCGCGCGAGAAAGTGAAGCTCCCCAAGCGCTCCCTGAAAGGCGCCTACGACGACCAGGCTTCACTCCGGGGCAGGAAGTTCGTGGCCGAACGGTACTGAGCACGTCGGCGCGGGTCGGCCTGCCCGAAGGACCACGCCGCGAGGTGGCCCCGGGCGCATATCAGCGTAGTACACCGAATCATGAATTCGTTCCGGGTTTCGTTGGGATTCTGGATGCCCTCGCGCCGTTGGTCGCCCGTCAATGCCTCCTGACTCGCCCAGATCGAGATCGTGTTCAGCGAGCTGCAACGGAAGGCGCTCTCGCCAAAGACTTTGACAGCACCGCCCACGTGCGCCAGCGAATCCGGGGCTTCCCACCGAACGCAACCGGCGATCTCGACCCCATCCGCTGGACCTACACCTCTCAGAAGCTCCAAGCGAAAGGTCGCCGTCAACGAGGCTTGCAACTATTGTCCAAAATCGGAACGAATTCTTGCCACTACTGACCACAATCGGAGCGAATTCGTGAATCGCTTTACGTAGCTGGCAGGATGCTTAAAAAACGCGGCAGCGATCGGCCGCGCATGCCACTCTCAAGAGTAACCAGGAGGGGCGCATGCGCGGCGACGATCGACGTCCGGACACGAGGTTCAGTTACGTGGCCCCCGAGCATCGGATCTCGGCGGACCGCCCCCTGCGGACGATCCGCGGGATGGTCGACACGGCGCTCGGGGAGCTCTCGCCCGAGTTCGCGCGAGTGTATTCGAAGACCGGGCGCCCATCTTCCGGGAACGGGATTCCCTGGCTGGTACTCGGGGCGCTCAGCGCCCTGCTGTGCTTCGTGGCAACCGGCGCACTCGCCCAGCAGCCCGACCAGTCACGCGGCATCACCACCCGGCTGGACGGGTCCGTCAAGGTGGACTTCGACGGACTGGTCGAGCGCCGCGTTGTCCGTGTAGTCGTGCCGCATAGCCGCACGCTCTACTTCAACGACAAGGGCCACGAGCGCGGCATTAGCGCCGACTTTGTGCGGGATTTCGAGCGCTACATCAACCAGAAGTACAAGAAGAAGCTCGGCAAGCGCCCCATCACCGTCATCATCAGGCCCACGACGCGCGACGTGCTGTTGACGAACGTCGCCGAGGGGCTCGCGGACATCGCGGTCGGCAATCTCACCGTCACCGAGGAACGCCTGAAGCTCGTGGACCTCGTGGCCCCGGGGAGCGTGCAACCGGTCTCGGAGCTGGCGCTCAGCGGGCCGAAGTCGCCACCCATCACCGCGGCCGAGGAGCTGTCGGGAAAGACGGTCCACGTGCGCAAGTCGTCGAGTTACTACGAGAGTCTGCTCGCGCTCAACAACCGCCTCGAGCAGGCGGGGAAGCGTCCGGCGAACCTGGTCCTCGTCCCGGATGCGCTGGAGGACGAGGACATGATGGAGATGCTCAACGCGGGAATACTCGAGGCGATCATCGTCGACGATTGGAAGGCACGCATGTGGGCGCAGGTGCTGCCCCGGATGAAGGTCAACCATGCCGCGGTCGTGCGGACGGGCGGGCAGATCGGCTGGGCGATCCGCAAGGACAGCCCGAAGCTCGCGGCGATCCTGAGCGAGTTCTACACCACCTTCGTCAAGAAGCAAGGCGTGCTCGAGGCGCGCATGAAGGAGTACCACAGGCGGATCAAGCAGCTCAAGGACCCGACCGGCTCCTCGGACCGCAAGCGCTTCGAGGACACGCTGACGCTGTTCAGAAAATACGGCAAGCAGTACCGCTTCGACCCGCTCATGCTCGCCGCTCAGGGATACCAGGAGTCGCAGCTCGATCAAAATGCCAAGAGCCATGTGGGGGCCATCGGCATCATGCAGATCATGCCCGCCACCGGGAAGGAACTCAAGGTGGGCGACATCAGGATCGCCGAAGCCAACGTGCACGGCGGCGCGAAGTACATGGACCAGCTCATGACGAACTACCTGCGCGACGCGACGTTCGACGAGACAAACCGGACACTGTTCGCCTTCGCGTGCTACAACGCCGGGCCGGGCAACATCGCCCGCATGCGCAAGGAAGCCGTGAAGCGCAGGCTCGACCCCGACCGGTGGTTCAACAACGTCGAGGTGGTGACCGCGGAGAAGATCGGCATCGAGACGACGACGTACGTGCGAAACATCTACAAGTACTACGTCGCCTATAGTCTGTTGGTCGACGTGCAGGAAGCGCAGGAGAAGGCACGCGCTACCGTGAAGCCGGGAGCGTAGCGGCACACCCCGTCATCGGGGGCGCCTCCTTCCCGTTACGAGGAGCGAGGGCGGGCGGCGCCCTCGGAACGCCGATCGACCCCGCGTCACCTGCGGGCGGAATTGTCATGCGAGGCCAAGCTTATCGCCCAGGCACGGCGTGATATTTCGCACAGGGGCAGGGTGCGAAATCAGCCGGCGTCGAGGAGGGTCCTTGGGGAGAGATCGGGCGGCGCGCCGTGGTCCGCGCTCGAGGGCATCAGTCGCCACTGACGCTGAGCCGCACGGGTGACTAGCGCGTCGTCGTTGCCGATCGCCCCCGCTCGCGGCCCGCATAGTGAAGATACGCGCATACCGTAAGAGCATTGGTCACCACGGCAATCATATTCCAGAGCACCACGGGTCTCGAAACGATGACCAGTCCATACCAGATCCATAGAATCTGAAAGGTGCCCATGATCGCCGCCATCTTCGGGTTCATGCCCGCACTCGACCGCCGTCTCAGCATCGCGATCAGGTCCGGCACGGCGGCAAAGGTCGTTCCAAATCCCGCGATCAAGCCGAGGACCTCTGACCGCGTGAACCTGGGGGCGAGCAGGCTCTGCGTGTCAGTGACCAGCAGTCCTTCGCAGCCATACAGCATGATCATGCTCAGGAAAAGAAGTAGTCCCCGCCGGTTGGAGAGGATCATGGTTACCTCCCGCGTTCGCTCGGGATTCGAACGGATCGCTCCATGGTCTTCGCCGCCCAGTCGGCGTGGTAGGACAGGCCTTGCCGGACCGCATGATGACCAGGCAGGAACGTCTTCGAGTACAGGACCAGCCGAATCACTCGCTGCTCGAGCATGGCGTCGAGATCGCCGGTGCGAGCACCGCTGCGCGTCCAGACCCGGTACGACGTAACCGGCGGCGCTTCAAGGCAGGAACCGCACGCGGCCAGTATTCAGTTCGTAGATAGCCCCGACGAGCTTCATGTCCCCTTCCGCCAACCGGGCCTGCCCTTCGGGCGTGTCCAGCAATTGGCGCATCGACCAGCGAACGTTGGCCTCTACCGCAGCCTTGAGCTGCTCCTGCGGTGTCAGTTCCGTACCAATGTCCTGCAATCCGGGCAGGATGTTTTCCAAGAGCAGCGCGATGCGCGCGCGCGCGCGCATGCCCTGGAGCTTCAAGGCGAGTGCAGCCTGCAACGCCCCACAACCCTCGTGGCCGAGCACGACAAATAGCGGTGTATGCAAATGCACCCCGGCGTACTGCAGCGTACCCATGACCTCGGGTGAAATCACATTGCCCGCGATGCGCACGATGAACAGCTCTCCGAACCCTGCGTCGAAGACTAGCTCGGGTGGCACGCGCGAGTCACTGCAGCCGACAATCGTCGCGTAGGGGCGTTGGCTCTTGGCGAGGTTGGCGAGGACCTCCTTTTGCACGGTCGGGAATCGCGCGTGCCCGCGAACGAAGCGCCGATTGCCTGCGACGAGACGGGTCAGCGCTTCCTCTGCCGTATAGGAGCGCCCGGCGCTGCTGTGTGCGCTCATATCACCGGTGCTCCCCGGTGCCGCCCAGGGGGTCCTGGATTCGTGCGCCCTCGTCGACGAGGCGGCGGATGACACTGCGTGCCCTCGTCTCGACGAGCCACTCGCCGAGTCGCCGGCGGGCCGCGTCGCGCTCGAGCCGCGCGCGGACCGCCTCCCGCACCGCGTCGCCGTGCGCACCGGGCCCCAGCGCCGCTGTCACGTCGGCCTCGGAGACGAAGGCGAGCTCCTGGAAGCGGAGCGCGATGAAGCGGCGCCGGATGAGATCCTCATCGACCAGCCGCCGCGCCCAGGGGGGATCCACGTCGGCGGTCCGGAGCCACGCCGCGAGGACGGTCTGGCCACCCGCCCGGCCGGCAGCGGCCGCCCACGCCTCGGTCCGCTCGTCGGCCGTCGTCTCGAGGCCGAGTCGCGTCGCCTCCCGGGCGAGAAGCCGTCCATCCACGTAGCGCTCCACATCAGTCGCCTCGATGGCTCGCGGCGACGGATTCAGCTCGAAGAGCCCGAGCACTCGCGCGATCGCGACGTCGCTCGCCGTCACGAGCGCGCCATCGACTTCGGCCACGACCCTATCGAGGAAGCGGACGTCGGCGTGGCTCAGCACGGCGGCGCCGAGCGTGCCGAAGACGGCGAGGAGGCCCAGCGCCGCTCCAACGAGCTTCGGGAAAGCCCCGGAGTCCGCTCGGTGCCCCGCCTCGCCGGACGCAGGGTGACTCTTCACCGCAGCCGTCGGTTGTCTCCGCATCAGAAGGGGAACCCCACCGTCAGATAGAGCTGGAGCCGATCCTCGCCCGGGATCGGCTGGAGCGCGTAGGCCGCGTCGAACCGGATGGGTCCGACCGGCGTGGCGACGCGCAGTCCCGCGCCGGCCCCCGACTTGAATGCCGAGAAGCTCAGGTCGTCGACTTCCGGCGTCACTGTGCCGGCATCGATGAACACCGCCCCGCTGACCCAGCGCCAGAGCGGAAAACGCCACTCCGCGCTGAGGACCGCCAGCGCCTCGCCGCCGACCGGGTTCCCGGCCGCATCCCGCGGGCCCAACCGGTTCTCGGGAAACCCGCGTACGCTCGTGCTGCCGCCCGTGAAGAACCGGTCCTGGATGGGCAGGCTCTGCGTCCCGCCGAACGGGCCGGCCAGCCCCAGCCGTCCCGAGACCGCGAACACGGTGGGCGGAAGCCACGAGAAGAACCAGCTCGTCGAGAGCTCGGCCTTCGTGAACTCGACGCTCCCGCCGAGGGCGGGGTGCGCCGTTTCCAGGGACGCCCGGTGAAGGCTGCCTCGCCGGGGGTTGAAGCGGTCGTCGCGGAAGTCCCACATGCCGACCGGCGTCAGGCTCCCGATCCGCTCGGTACCCGGCTCGATGCCCTGAGCCTGGAGATCCGGGCTCACGTTGGAGACTCGCGCCGCCTCCAGGCGGTAGCGGAGCTGGGATCGGAAGATCCGCGGGCCGCGCGGATTCAGGAGGTCGTCGCCGATCCAGGCCAAGAACCCGACGCGCTCAAGGTCGTAGCCCAGGTTCTCGCTGCGCTCGGCATAGAGCTCGATCTGACCCTGCCAGGGCGTCCCGGGAATCCAGGGCTCTCGGTAGATGAGATCGACGTGGTCGAGGCGCTCGATCGCCTCGCCGCCGATGGCCTCCTTGATGCGGATGCCGGCGCTCCGGGCGGTGCCGAAGAGGTTGTCGTGTGACAGCTCGAGATACCCACTGACGCCAAGCGCGGTATCGTAGCCGATTCCCAGCTCGAACCGCCAGGGCTTCTGCTCGGCGAGAAGGACCTCGACGTCGGCGAACGGCGCGGGCGGAGGGCGGGGTGGGCCCACGTCGACCGTCGCGAACGCCGGCGGGAGTTCGAGGCGTCGCCGGGCCGCGGCGAGCCGTTCCGGATCGAAGACGTCGCCGGATCGGAAACCCAGCTGTCGGCGCACCGTTTCGTCCTTTGTCACCGCGAGCCCGCGCAGGAGAATCCGCCCGATTCGCGTCTGGGAGCCCTCGGCAATGCGATAGATCACCGAGACCTTGCGGTCGCGGCGAGTGACGTCGGCGTCTGCCGTCGCGCTGTGATATCCCCGGCGGGCGTAGAGTCGCTCGATCCCGCGCCGCCCCTCCTCGATCCGGGCAGGATTCCATGGATTCCCTGGCACGATCGGAATCACGGCGAGGAGCTGCGCGGGCGTGAAAAGGGTCTGCCCTTCCACGTCGACGTGCCCGACCCTCACCCGGGGTCCTTCCACGACCGGGATCACGATGTGCGCGCGCGTCCGGTGTTCCGCGAACCGGACCTCGGCGGGACCGAAAGTCGCGTCGGCGAATCCCTGGGTCCGGGCCAAAGCCTGGAGCGCCGCCACGTCCCGATCGAGGACGTCCTGGCGGAACAACCCCTTCTCCAGGACGCCCGCGGGGCGCGTCGCAATTGCCGCCCGCAGCCGCCTGGCCGTGAGGGCGACGTTGCCGCGGAACGTCACCGCCGCGACGCGTACCTCCGGCCCCTCGGTCACCGCGAAACTGATCGCCGGCGGGTCGACGGCGCGGTCGAGGGTCCCCGTGACGCGGGCGAAGGCGTATCCGCGCTCGCGGTAGAGGGCCTCGAGCTGCCGCGCGCTCGCCTCGACCTCGAACTCGTCCACCGCGCCGCTGTCGAGCAAGGTCAGGCGGTCCCGGAGTACCGACTCCGCCAGGGCGCGCCGTCCGGCGAAGGTCACCGCGTATCGCCGGCCCGCCGCGACGTCGATGGTCAGGTCGACCCGTGGCGTGCCGGGGACCCGGGTGGGCGGGCTGGCCGTGACGCGAGCCTCGAAGAATCCCTCGCGCCGCAGTCGCTCCTCGAGTGCGCGCACCCGTTCGAGCACCGCAGCCTCCCGGTATCGGTCCCCGGTGCCGAGGCCGAGTGCTTCGATCACGGCCTTCTCGGGCAGCCCGAGCGAGCCTTCGAAACGGACCTGCTCGAGCCGGACCGGGTCCCCGGCGGAAAGGATGACGGTGACGTCCTGCCCTGCCTCTCCGGGAACGGGCACGGTCTGGACCTCGACCTGCGCGTCGAGGTAGCCCTCGCGGCGGTAGAGCGCCAGGAGGTCCTCACGGGCGCGCGCGAGCCGCCCCGGGGACGCTTCCTCGCCGAGCGCGAGGGACGCCGCCGCGACGAGCTGTCCGAGGTCGAGCCCCGCGTCGCCCTGCCAGGCAATCCGGCGCACGAGCGGCCGCAGCGTCAGGTGGTAGCGCAGGCGGACGCCCTCCGGGGAATCGATCTCCTCGACGAGGATGTCCGCGAAGAGCCCGAGCGCCCACAGCCGATCGAGGCTCTCTCGCACGGCGTGCCGCGAGCGCGGCTGGCCGGCCAGCTCGCCGATCGCGCTTCGCACGAGCGACTCGGGGAATCCGTCGGACGCGATGAGGTCGACCGCTGTGACCACCGCGCGCTCACCGTCCTGAGCCGAGGCGGCGTCTGGTCCGACCGTGGCCGCGAGCCAGACCGCCGCCGCGAGGGCGACGGTCACACCTCCGCGCGCCCTCATCGGAATCGGAGCCGCAGGACCACTCCGGCGGCGTAGCCGCCGCTCATGCCTCGCTCGCCGACCAGACTCAGCGGGCCGAGGAGCTCGTATTCGACCCGGACCCGTTGCTGTCCCGCGCTCTCCGTCCCGGGGGCGCTGAACGGCGCCGCCCGCTCGGGCGGCCTCCGGGTTCCCACCTGGAGTCGCTGCTCGCCGTCGGCGCCGCTCCCGAGTCCCGGCAGGCCTTCGAGGCCCAGGAGGTCGCGGACGATGGTCCGGGCCGCCTCTTCGGCGAGAACGCCGGCCGGCGACCGCTCGAGCTCGGCCCTCGTGACGCCAAAGGCGACGAGGGCGAGGAGATCCTCCTGCGGGAGCGGAGGGGTCGAAGTGAGGCGCACGTCCAGCCGGTCGGTGCGTCCGCTCACGCGGGCCGTCACGTCGTACTGACGGATCCGCGCGGTGGCGACGGCATCGAGGAAGGGGTCCACGCGCCGGGGATCGACGAACCGGGCCGTTGCCGTGAGGATCGTGAAGCGGCGATCCCGGAACGTCACCCGGCCCTCCCGGGTCTCGAGCATCCCAAGTACGGCCGGTGCCGCCGTGGAGCCCTCGACGGAAAGGGTCCCGCCGACCCGCAACGAGGCGGTGCGGTTTCGCACCACGAGGTTGTCGTCCAGCTTGACGGCGATCCGCAGCGGGAGCGCTGCCCCGCTGGCCGGCGTCCCTGCCGCCGACCCCGGTGTCCCGCCAGCGGTGGGGGCGAGCTCGCGCGTGTACAGCCCACGGACCAGGCGGAGCTCCCCTTGGAGCAGCGCGCGCGCGGCACGGCCGGCCAGCTCCAAGTCGCCGTCCCAGACGGTCGCGAGGCCGTCGAGCAGCGTCGCGGCGACCCGCTGGACCTTGAGAGTCACGCGATAGGCGCCGAGGCCCCCGTCCGCCAGTGCCGCCTCGCCGCTCGCGGTCAGGGTCCCTCCACCGAGGACGCCCCGGGCCTCGACCAGACGCAAACCGGCCGGAGACGCGGTGAGCTGTGCTTGGATCTCGCGTACCGGCTCCGCGTAGCCTCGGACCGTGACGCTCGCGCCGTGGAGGGCTCCGGTGCCGCTGATCTCAGGCGTCGACGTGGTGCCTCGCGCGGTCGCCCTCACGTCCAGGGTCCCGCTGGCCGCCTCCACCTCGGGCCGGAGCGCCGCAAGCATGCCCAGCGGGATCTGGCCCCGGAGCTCGGCATCGAGGGCGCCTCCCGCGTGAAACGCCCCGCGGCCCGTGATCGTCCCCGCACGCCCCTCGAGGGACAGGCGCTCGACGCGCAGCGCGCCCGCGTCGAAGCTCGCGACGATCGGCTCCTGGCTCGTGAGCGCCTCGCCCGCGACCACGAGTCGGAGCGGGTCGAGGCGGAGCGTCCCTCGCCCCGCCTTCGGGCGGTCCACCGGGACCTCGGCCAGGAGCCGTGCGGACACCGACCCGGCGACAGCCGCTCGCTCCCCCAGGCCGAGCCGTCCCCCCAGCTGCCCGAGAGGCAGATCGTCGACCGCGGCACGGACCGTCATCGTGGCGCCCGCCTCGGCGCGCCCCTCGGCCGCCGCGCTGAGCCGACGCTCGGGAAAGGCGAGCTCGGCGCGGACCGCACGGCCCCGGAGCTCCGCCGCCAGGGTCCCGGCTCCGAGCGCCTCCCCCGCGGCGCGGACCCCGTCGAGCCGGAGCGCCAGCGAGCCGGTGACGTCTTCGAGAGACCGGAACACGGCCTCGAGGCGCCCCGACGCCGAGCCGGCAAGACCGAGGGCCGGTGGGACGACATGGATTTCAGCCAGCCCGGCCGGTCCGAGCCGAGCCTCCAGACGACCACCCCCGCTCCACTGCCACGATCCCGTCCCCTGCACGGCGACGCCACGAACGCGGGTGGACACGGCGGTCGCCTCGAGCCGCTCGGTGTCCATCCGGAAGGCGGCGTGGAGCGCCTCGATCGGCCAGCCGCCCGCCGTCAGAACCGGGGCCGTCAGCGTTCCCCGCCCGCGCCACCCTCCGGTCGCCCAGGCCGCTTCGCCTTCGAGCGCGAGCGAATCCTTCCCGAGGACGGCGTGAGCGTCGGTGATCCGGATGGTCGAGGGCGTGAGCCGGAACGGCACCGTGACCCCTGTGAGCGTGACTCCCGCGCTCGTAAGGGCGGCCGCCTCGATCCGCCCGCTGGCGACCGGCTCCCGCCACGATCCGCTCACGTCGGCAGAAACGATCGCCTGGCCGGCCACGCGATCTTGGCCGAGGGTACGCGCCAACTCAGCCCCGTCGGCCGTGAGCCGCCCGCGGAGCGCGATCGGCCCTTCGAACGGCACGCGGCCGTCCAGGGACAGCGTTCCCACCTGCCAGCGGCCGCGAATCGACACGCCTTCCAGCCCGGTCCTGGTGAGCCGCGCCTCGCTCCGCACCTCGCCCGGCGTGGCCCGGTCGAGCGGCGGCGGCAGCCGTGCCTGCTCCAGCCCGAGCGCGATGCGGGCGTCGCTCCCGCCGGCTTCCATGACGGCGGACGCCGTGATCGTCCCCGGCGGGCCCTCGGCCCGGAACTGGTCCACCGTGAGCCGCCCGCGGTCCCACCGGACGACCCCCGGCGCGCGCGTCGTCCAGCGCCCACCCGCGACGACGAGCTCCTCCGGGGTGATCGACGCCGTCATCCGGATCTCTCCCGGCCGCCACAGGGGAACTTCGGCCTCCGCGCGCGCCGAGACGTTCCCGAGCACTTGCCCGCGCGCCGCGGGCGCCACCCGGGCCACGATGGGATCCAGGTTGGCCCGCTCGAGTCGGGCCTGCGCCGTGACGGTCCGGCCTTCTTCGAGACGGCCGTGGCCTGTGGCCGAGAGCCGCATCGCGGGAAACTCGACCGCCGCCGTCAGGTCGCGGCCCGTGACACCGACGTCGAGGCGGCCCGGCCCGAGGAGGACGCCGTCGAGCGAGACGTCGCGGAGGCCGATCGCCGCGGTGGCGGATACCGTCCCCGCTTGTGTGCTGGCCCGGAAGCGGGCGTCACCCGACCCCTCAAGCGAGAGGCCGGCAGGAAGCTCGCGCAGGCTGCGGAGCGCGACCGGGCCGAGATCCGCCTCCGCCCATCCGTTGCCGCCCCAGTCCCAGGTTCCGCGCAGCGTCAGCGGGCCCCCCTGAACGCGGCCGGTGAGGCGCTGGACCTCCACCCGCTCGGCGTCGAGCACGACAGCCGCCTGGATGCCCTCGATCGGCACCCCGGGGAAGACGACGCGCGGCGCCTCGAGCGTTCCTGTCCACCGCGAGAAGCCTTCGCTGCTCGCCAGCCGGTAACGCAACTCGGCGCGGTCGAGCGTCCGCGTGGCGAGTGTAAGCGGGCCCACGTCGGCCTGCCCCGTGACGACCGGCCGATCCCACGTCCCCGTCGTCTCCGCGGTCACGCGCGTCGGGCCCGCAAAGTCCGTCGCGCCCAAGGCACGCGCGAACGGTCCGAGATCGGCGTCGAGGTCCGCGCGAAGCCCCAGGCGGGCCCCCGGCTCCACGCGGCCCGTGACGTCGAGCCGGGCAGCGGCCCACCGCGCGGTCACCGGCCCGAGCTCGATCGCGCCTCCTTCGAGCCGGCCTTCGGCCTGCACGTTCGCCGGGCCGAGGGACGCGAAGACTCCCGGGAGCCGGAGCCCGTCCAGCCCGAGATGGGCCCGTCGCGCACCGGCTTCCCCACCAGGGCTCAGGGTGAAGGCGCCCCGGACAGGCCCGCCAGGGAGGTCTCCGCGAATGTCCCGAAGGTGCAAGGTCCCGTCCCCGAAGCTTCCTTCGAGCGAGACACCTTGTGCGCGAAGCGGGCCCGCGGCGAGCTCGGGCACGGTGATGCGACCCTCGACGCGAGGAGCGGCGACCGGTCCCTCGAGCGTCGCGTCGAACCGGGCGATGCCCGTAAGCGGCCAGGTCATCCCCGCGCGGCTGGCGATCAGGGCGAGGCTGGCCTCCCCGCGAACCGTTCCGACCGCTGCGAGCCCCGTCGGAGCTGGTCGTACTTGGCCGGACAGCTCGGCCTCGTGGCCCTCCCACCGGAACCGCACGCTCCGGACGGCCACATCCCCGGCGTGGATCGTGCCCTCGGCACGGACCCGCTCGACGCGCTCGCGCATCGTGGGCGACTCGAAGCGGAGGCTCTCGGCTGCCGCGGAAAGGGTGAGCGCATCCGGCTGCGGCCGACCATCGGCGTCGAGCCCACGGACCTCGACCGTCCACCGAGCATCCGGATCCTGGTGCAGGATGCGGCCCTGCCGGATCCGCACCACGGCGAGCCGCGCCGTCACCGGCCCGATGGCGACGGTGTCGGGCAGGATCGGGATCGCCAGGCCGCCGCCCCCCGTTGCGGTTGTGGTCACCTCGGCCCCCGTAAGGGTCACGGCGATCACGAACTGCCGGCGCCAAAGACTCTCGGGCCGGGCGCTGACGTCGCCGTGCTCGAGCCGGAAGAGGGTCCCCTGCTCCCAGGACTCGCCACGCGCGACGGCGACCCCGGAGACTCGGAGGGCAACCGGCCAGAGACGGAAGGTCACGGCCTCGACGCGAACCGGGCGCCCCAGGGCCTTGACCAGTGCGCCCTCGAGCTCGGCGCGGATCAGTTCTGGCCCGCGCAGCCGGAAGAGGACCCACGCCGTCGCGACGCACGCTCCGAGGAGCAGCACGAGCGCGAGAAGCCCGACGAGACTCCACCGGATGAGCCGACGCTTCGAAGGAGCGCAGCCGGGGTCCGCGACGTGGGTTCACGTGAGCGATGCTCCCGGATCCATCAACGCAAGTCTCGAAGAATCAAGAGGGTCGCCGCCGGCCCGTTGCGCTGCGGACGTGAGCGCGGCGGCTCGGCGCCCGCGAGAACACGAAGCTGATCCGCCCTCCGGCACCGGATTTCCAGAGGATCCCGGAGTCCCCGAGCGGCCTCCTCGGAGCCACGTCGCCGCGTCCGGTGACCCGCGTGATCGCGAGGGTCGGTGTCGTGAGCCTTGGATATGTATGTACCGCCGCTGGCCCGCTCTCGAGTGTCGAATACCGAAAAGGCCTCGACCCGACTCGCTATCAGTCAGTCGAGCTGCCTGAGGACCCCTGGTGGCAGGATCCGCGTCCAAGACAGCCGCCCGTCATCGTAAGCGCCCGGAGGGGCACCAGCCAGGCTCAGCGCTCCACGCTAGCGCCCGGACCTCACGTGTCATCAAGTGTCGGTGCGGACAGCTCTCATGGTGGGCGGTTGAGGAGACGTCGTGTTCCCGTTCACCGCGGTGCTCGGCTTCATGGCTGCGACCAGGTCTCGTGACCCCGATCCCCACCGCGATACAGCCTGCACGGTCTGCGCAAGGGAGGCGTCCAAGACATGCACCCGTTCCCGGCCCAGGATGTATACGGCTCCGGTGAAGGGCGAGGGGGAAGACGGGACGAAGATCGTATAGCGCCCATCTTCGAATTCTTCGATGATGAACGCAGGCACGAGAGCGTCCTCGATCTCGGCCAGCGCCGGCTTCCACACGTTCTCCTGGCTCTCTCCTGCCAGTTGTCTGGTCAGACTTCGAAGCAGTATGTAGCCAGGGATTTTCACGAGTAGGGAATTTTCGATTCGCTTCCGAAACAGTCGGCCGCCCACAGTGCGCATGGCGACGCCGACGAGGAAGCATAGAAACAATACGATCAGGAGGGCGAGCAGGTTCTCAGCGTGAGACCACCGTGGGAGCATCAGTGTGATCGGCTGCACAAGACGCATTAGCGAGCCCATCGCCTTCAGCAGCAGCAGAACGGCGAGGTAGAGCGGGACGACGAGGAGCAGGCCGCTGAGCAGGGCGCCCGTCACAAACTTGCGGAACTGTTTCACGGCATCTCCTTCGAGGAGACTGGGCGTGGGCCCATGTCTCCGCTTCGTGCCGGTGGTTCTCCCCCGGCGTCTTCTGTGAGGTCCACGCGGATAATCGCACGGGCACGGGCACGCCGCTACCGCCGCCTCCGCGAGCAGAAGCAGCAGGAGGACCGCGCTGACTATCGACCCGATGAGGCGCCCCGGGACGTTCCCTCCGACGGCGCGCGATCAGGCTCCCCGCCCCAGTTCTCGGCCGCCTCCACCGCCGCGCGCAGCTCGGGCTCGGTGAAGGTCGACACGTCGATCGGGCTGTGGGGTGACGCCACGCCACCTCCCGCCGTCAGCTTGATCTGGAAGCCGATCAGGCCGGGCCGCTCACCCCGAAAGTGTGATAGCCCTATCCCGGCATGTCGAGACAGAGTCCGTGCGTCGACAGATCGTGTCGCCAGAGGTTGCCAGCGACCTATCCCGGGGGCGCTTGATATCCAGCTTCTGCCCGCGGTTCCGCAGAGTGCTCGGATTCCGCCCCAGACTCGGCCACCTGTCCGTCAACCCCAGCCGAACGTCACTAGGGTGGCCGGAGTTCCAGACGCCCCGTGGCCACCCGGCAAGAGTCGGGCAGACTCGGGCCGGGCGACTCGGGGAGACGTGCGTGAGACCTAGTTCTCGCCGAACTTGCCCGGATGCGGCACAGCCCCTCTCGAAGACCCGACCCAGCTAATCGCGGCGCCCCGAGGACGGCGTACGTATCCGAGCATCCCGGCATCGCACCCGCTCCGGGGTGGCTTCTTGCGCCGCGTGTCACTCGACATCGTGCTTCTTGAAACGCGAGCCCGAGAAGGACACATCCCCCATCAAACCCTTGTCGCCGAAGATGAAGGACACGATGTCTTTCTTCAGATTGGTCGTATCGAGAGCGCCGCCAGCGCCCACCTTGGCCACGGCCACCGACGCATCCACGCCCATCTCCCATTCGCGCTCGCCCTTGGTGAACTTGGCCAGCGCGGCGTCCGTGTTCAGCGCCAGGATCATCGAGTACGATGCGACGCCCGCGAGGAGTCCCGCCTTGACCGCGGTCGTCCCGTAGTAGATCGGCTTCGGGGCACCCTTGGTCAGCACGCAGTTGCCTGACTCCACGCCGACGATAAAGCCCCCCTTGGTGATCTTCGGGCACACCAGGACACCCTTGGCGTTGGCGAACACCTCTTGGGAGCCCTTCGTGCCTGCCTGGAACTTCGCCAGGGTGGCCTTCGCCTCGGCGTCCAGCTTGGCCGCTTCCTGGGCCGTGAAGGCCGCCGCGGTCTGACCCGACAGAGCCAGACCAACGGCCACGACACCACTCAGCAGGCCTGCAGTGATCCTTCGATTGAACATACGTCTCTCTCCTCTCAGTTAGTAAACCTAGGCGCCGCAAATGCACTTTGGTCATCGCGCGCCCCGGGGCGCCTCTGCCCGGGGGCGCGGTCGCGGTCCGCCCCAGGTGGCGGTGCCTCGAGTCGGTTCATGGTGACGGGCTCCCCGGCCTCGACCCCAAGACCACGCCCTCACCGAGGGCCCGGTCGACGGCGCGAGCGGCCGCCTCCCGAGAGCCCAGGCCGAAGGCGAGGGCCAGGGCCAGGCAGACGGCCCCGAAGAGCAGGACGAAAGCCGACACCACAATCGTCTCTCCGAAACCGATCTGCTGGAGCGCCATGGCGAAAGCAAAGATTACCACGGCATACTTCGCGAAGGCGGCGATCGTCTGGGGATGACGAGTACCCGTCCGCGCGAGCGGTCCCCCGACGAGCCCCTGCACGAGGTTCCCGGCCCAGAGTCCGACGCCGACAATGGCCGTCGCGATCGCGACGTTGATCATGAACGCCACCAGACGGTCCCCGAAGGCGGCAAGTCGGTGGAGCCCGATCACCTCGAAGGTCTCGACGGTGGCAAAGACCAGGACGAGCGTCTGGACTACGATCCCCGCGAGATCGGAGAGCGTCCTTCCTCCCGGCGGCTGAAGCGCCACCAGGCCAAGCCGTGCCGGCAGTCCGTCGAACCCGACGCCGCGGAGCAGCTGGGTCACGAGGTCCCCCACCAGTCGGCTGACGACCCAGGCGAGGATCAGGAGCGCGGCACCCCCGAGTCCTCTCGGCACCCAGGCGAGGAGGGTTTCGAGGGCGTTGATGGCGGGACGCGAGATCGCCTCGATCTTGAGCGCGTCGAGACCCGCGATGATGAACGGGATCCAGACCACGAAGTAGACGATCGTCGCCACCACGGCTGACGGGCGCACCCCCCCGGGGGCCGGCCCGAGGCCAACGCGCGCCGCCGCCTGGTCGAGGCCGACCCCCACCAGAAGATTGCCGACCACCTGTCGAAGGATCCGCGCAACCACCCAGCCCAGTCCGATGCTGACGGCCGCCGCAGCCACGTTGGGGAGGTAGGAGAGCACGATGCGCAGCATCTCGGAGAGCGGGGCCACGAGGGCGCTCTGGCCCAGGGCGGCGAGGAAGGGGGGGACTGCCAGGAGGAGCACGAGGTAGAAGGTCAGGGTGCCCATCTTCTGCACGAGCCCGCGAGGGTCCGTCCCCTCGGGAACGAAGAAGTGGCCGAATCGCCGCTCGACGTCGAGTCGGGTGAGAGTTTTCACGACCAGCCACCGGAGCAATCCGGCGAGGATCCAGGCCACTACTAAGATGAGGCTGGCGTGGAGCAAGCTTGGCGCGACTCGGGCGATCGTGTCCGCGACGCCCCTGAGAGGTTCGGCCACCAGCGGGAGGCCTATCTGATTGAAGAAGCCGATCAACACGAAGAGCATGATGAGCCAGAAGGCGATCCGCGCCGCCACGGACCGCACCGTGGCGGGCGCGCCGGGCCTCGTGAGTCCGAGGGCTTCGGCAGTCCGCGTGTCGACGTTGGTGCGGCGCAGGGCCCGGCTCAGGAGCCCGGCGGCGACTTTTGCGACCACGTAGCCCGCCACCAGGATGACGAGACCGAGGAGGAGGGATGGAAGGGCGATGGTGATTCGCTGCACGGATGGCGCGAGGACCTCAGCAGATGGCATGTCGCCTCCCTTGTCCCACTGGGTTGGTTGTCAGAATTGGCAGACGACGGGCTGGGTCGCCCACCTGTCCAGGGAAGCTACAGGCGACTGTAATCCGCAGCCGTATCAAGTAGCCCGTGCACTCTGCCATCGCTCATCCTCACGGTGCGAGTCGTCCCGTGGCCATGGTCGTGCGTGGGTTCGGTCAACTACCTTGGCACCGTCCGTGCCGTCACCGGGCAGGCCCACGTGGTCCGCTGGCGACCTGTCCGGCGGCGGCACCCCGCCTCGGTGCCAGTCCTACTGGTAGGCAGACAGAATCCGGTCGATCTCCCGAGGCCCCCACGCGATCGGGGCGGATTCGAACACGGGCTTCCCGTCAACCACGCGCGCGTACGTGGGTGGGCACTTCGAAGGGTCGGTCAGCTTCACCCCGTAGGCGGAGAGGATCTGGTCCATCTCGCTCGGCGTGTACGTCCGTGGCGCCATTTCCCAGACGACCTTGTCGTCGACCTTGCGGGCATAGGTCGCTGGCGCCTTGCTGACATCGACCAGCGTCAGGCCGTACGCGGACAGGACCTGATCGAAATACTGGGGCGGAATGGCCATCGGACCGGCTGCGTCCCACCAGCCCGGGGGTGCCTTGGCGCGGTCCTTGACCTCGAGCGCCCCTGGGCTGGAGACCCAGGTGAGCATGACGGCGAAGTAGATTGCCAGGGACCCCACGTGTCTCATCTCAACCTCCAGTGCGTCCAGACTCGGTGGTGACCGCCGTTTCGAAATGACCCCCGGCGGGTATGGGGCCCGCTCCACGGAGCGCTGAAGAGTTGGCGTTGGAGTCGGAGCCGCGGCGCGGTCGCAGCCGCCACCACATCGAGGACCCTGGCGACGGGGGCTCCCCGCTGTACGGAAGGCGGCGCCCCGAGGGAGCGCCGCTGTCGTTCCTCCGTCTGACCCCCGCGAGGCCCTCAGCCGCGTCCATTCCCCGGGATCCTTCGCCCGCGCCGCGCTACCGCCTGCGGAGCCGTGAGGACACATACAGCTCGTTGCGCAAGGCCGCGTGGTCGAGAACCCAGCCAGTGCGCTGCCCGCCCATGGCCCGGCGCCTACCGTGCTGGGCGCCTGATTCCGAGCTTCCGCAGGCGGTTCCGCAGGGTGCTCGGGTTCACGTCGAGGCGTTCGGCCGCCTGTCCGCGTCCTTCGATCGTCCACCCGCAGCGGTCGAGCACCTGGACGATGTGCGCCCGCTCGATGTCCTGCAAGGACTCTGCGGAACGGCGGCGCTCCCCGCCTTCCTGCTCCAGTGTCGTCGGCCCGAGCACCTCGTCGACGTGGAGGACGGGCCCGGTCGCGAGGATCATGGCCCGCTCGATGACGTTCTGCAGCTCGCGGACGTTCCCGGGCCACTCGTAGGACTGGAGGGCGGCCATCACGGCCTTGGGGATCTTCGTGATCGTTCGGTTGAGGGCCCGCTGCCGCGACTCGATGAAGTGCCAGACGAGCAGGGGGATGTCTTCCCGGCGGTCCCGGAGCGGCGGCACCGCGATGGGAAAGACACTCAGCCGGTAATAGAGGTCCGGCCGGAACCGGCCGTCCCGCAGGTCCCGGCGCAGGTTGCGGTTCGTGGCGGCGATGATCCGGACGTCGACCTTGCGGGTCACCGTCGACCCCAGCCGCTGGATCTCGCCGTCCTCGAGGACCCGGAGGAGCTTCGTCTGCAGGGCGGGGTCGAGCTCGCCGATCTCGTCGAGGAAGAGCGTCCCCTGGTCGGCGAGCTCGAACCGGCCGGGCTTCGCCTGGTGCGCGCCGGTGAAGGCGCCCTTCTCGTGCCCGAAGAGCTCGCTCTCGATGAGGGTGGGGGCCAGGGCGGCGCAGTTGACCGCGATGAACGCCCGCGCGTGCCGGTGGCCGTGCGCGTGGAGGGCGCGGGCGAGCAGCTCCTTGCCAGTGCCGGTCTCCCCGAGGAGCAGGACGGGCGCGGTGGTGTCGGCGACCTGGCGGACCTTCTCCACAACCGCCTGCAGGGCCGGGCTCCGCCCGACGATCTCGCCGAAGTCCCGAGCCTCGACGAGCTCCGTGTGCAGGTAGACGTTCTCGGCCTCCAAGCGTTCGCGGAGGCGCTCGTTCTCCGACAGGGCCGTCCGGAGGGCGAGCTCGACGTCCCTGCGGGCAAGGGCGCTGGCGATGACCTCGCCGACCAGTCGGAGCCGCGCGACGAGGTCGGGCGACCAGCGCTGCTCGCGGGTGACCGTGGCGAACACGAGCAGGCCGACGACCCGATCCTCCACCACCATTGGGGCGATCGCCCCGGAGACGATACCATTTCGGGCGAGGGTCGCGCGGTCGCGTGCGGCCGCGGGCGGCAGGTCGTCGAGCCGGGCGAGAGCCACGATCTCCCGAGCCTCGATCACCCGGGCAACCAGCCACGGGAAGGTGTCGTCCGGGCCAGACACCGGAGGCCCTTCCGTCCCCGCCCGTGCCCATCGATGGGTACGCGTCACCATCCGCCGGTCCGGGAAGTACTGGATGACGCTCGCGCGGTCGGCCCCGAGCAGTTCGCCGACGCTGCCGAGCGTCTGCTCGATCTGGGCGTCGACGGCGTCGACCGGCACGCGGAGCAGGCTCGCCGCGAGCCCGCCGACGTCCTGGTCGAACTCGATCGCGCGCTGGAGCACCTTGTGGGCTCGCTCGCGTGCGAGTGCGCTCCCGAGGAGCTCGGCGACCTGCCGGAGTTGGTCGATCACCGGAGGCAGCCAGGATCTCCCCTGACGGACCGTGCTGAGCATGAGCCAACGTACCGGCGGGTCGCCGAAGAGCAGGGGCAGGCTCGCGATCGACCGAACCCCGAGCCGCTCCAGGAAGGCCCGGTCGGACGCCGCCGCGGGCGGCAGCTCGTCGAGCCTCCCCAGACAGACCGGCGTTCCCTTGCTGAGACAGGCCCGAATCCAGGGCAGAGCAGTCTCTTGGTCACGAGGCTCGAGCGGCGCGCACCCCGGTCGGGCCCAGCGGTGGGTGAGACGAAGGCTGGCGTCGTCTGGAGCCGGCTGGGCCAGGGCGACGTGATCGACATCGAAGAATTGGCCCGCCATGCCGATCGCCTCACCGAGATGCGCGTCGATGGCGTCAGCCGGGCGCTCGGCCAGCGATGCCGAGAGTCGATCGAGGAGAGCATCGAACGCGGGTGCTTCGGCCGCCGACCCGGAATCCTTGGTGGTCAGGGGTCCTCCTTGGGCGTCGTCGGGCGTCGTTGCCCGTCGCATGCGGCGGCACGCCATCATCCGTGGTGGCCGTTCCGTGGCAACTCCGGCTGCGGATTGCTAAGTATTGCATTGGGTGACGCCCATTTCCACCGGGAATTGCCTTGGAACGCTTCTTGCCCGAGGCGTAAGGGGAGCCCCGGCGCGCAGCGCCGGCGTATCAGGGGTCCCTGGGCCTGGATGCCTTCACCTCGGAGGAAGGATCTGGCGAGATGGCCTTCCGCTTGAGCGTGAACCAGGCGTCTGACCTCACGACCATTGGGGTTGCAGGACGCCTCGGCGCCGACGCGGTAGTCATCCTGGGCGAAGCCTGTGGCGGGGCCCGACGGCCCCTCGTCCTGGATCTGTCCGACCTGACGAGCGCCAGCAATGCCGGCGTGCTGCTGCTTCGCCGGCTGGCCAGCGAGGGCGTCCACCTGCTCGGGGCGTCCCGATACGTGAGGTTGCTGCTCGAGGATGTCCCCGACTCCGGCGTGCCCACATCGCCAGGGCGCCCCGGTCCCCCACCAGCGCAGGCGAGCGGACGCGGTCAGAGACGCCGGTGATGATGGGACGCTCACGCCTCCGCCGGGGGGCGGTGCCCCACGGCCCGATCACCCGGGCGACCGGGGGCGCAGCGATGCCGCGGCGTTCAGCGCAACTCTTGAATGGCATCACGTTTGCCTGGCGTCGACTGCCGTGGAAGGAGATGAGGGAATGAGGGTCAGAGCCGATCAACGAAGCCCGAACAGGCCGAGAGGCCGCGCCCCTCTGTTGCTGGCCCTGCTGGCGGGCGCGGTGGCGTGGGCGGGCTCGGTGGCCGCCGAGGATGCCCCGCCACCGCCGCCGGCTCCCCCGCTGGAGCGTTTGTTTGCCCCGCTGCGGGAGGAGATGAAGACCCTGACGCCCTTCCTGCGGGACACCGACCTGAAGATTCACTTCCGGAGCTACTACTTCAACCGGGAGAACCCCAACGGCAGCGAGAACGAGGCGTGGGCGTTCGGTGGCTGGCTCGGGTACCGGTCCGGCTGGCTCCTGGACACCCTGGCGATCGGCGCGACCTTCTACGGCTCGGCGCCACTCTACGCGCCGGATGACCGGGACGGCACGACGCTCTTGAAGCCGGGGCAGGAAGGGTACTACGTCCTGGGCGAGGCCTTTGCGGCCCTGCGATACAAGGACTACGCGCTGGCCAAAGGCTATCGGCAGGAGGTCACTCAGGGCTACATCAACCGCGAGGACAACCGGATGACGCCCAACACCTTCGAGGGGATCACCCTCGGCGGGAAGGTGGGCCCGGTCGAGTACCTCGGGGGCTACCTCTGGAAGATGAAGGCCCGGAACTCCGACGACTTCCGGTACATGTCGGAAGAGGCGGGGGCGGGGGGCACTGACGACGGCGTCGCCCTGGGCGGCGTGAAGTTCACTCCCCTCCCCGGCCTCCTGCTCGACCTGAGCGAGCAGTACGGGTTCAACACCTTCAACACGATCTTCCTCCAGGCGGACTATGTCCACCCCCTCGCGGAGGACCTGAAGCTCATCTTCGGCGGCCAGTTCACCGATCAGCGGGCGGTGGGGGACAAGCTGCTCACGAGCGCGTCATCCCAGGACTGGGACACCTACAACGTGAGCGCGAAGGCGGGGGTCGCTTACCGCGAGCTGACCGTCACCGTCGGCGGCTCGGTGACCGGCGACGGGAACACGATCCAGGCGCCCTGGGGCAGCTTCCCGGGCTACCTCTCGCTGATCCAGGAGGATTTCGATCGGGCGAACGAGAAGGCGGTGCTCGTCGGCGCGGCCTACGATTTCTCGAAGCTGGTCACCACGGGGCTCAGCGCGTTCGTCAACGTCGCGTGGGGCTGGGACGCGATCGACCCGAAGACCCGGGCGGCGGCGCCGGACCAGACCGAGTACGACCTCACCGTGGACTACCGCCCCCCCTGGCTCAAGCCTGCCTTCCTCCAGGGGATGTGGCTTCGTGTGCGCGGCGCGATCCTCGATCAGGAGGACGCCAGCCTCGGCTACCAGGTTCGCATCATCCTCAACTGGGAGAGGGACCTGTTCTGAGACTCCTCGATCGCATTTCCACCAGGAGAATGACACATGGCTAGCACCACTCCACCCATGGATCTCCGGGACTTCTTCTCCGCCGCGGAGGCGCGCATCGACCGCTGGCGCACGCTGAACCGCGTCGCCCGGGCCCTCACGGGCCCCGGCCAGCGGCCCCCGGGCGGCCCTGGCGAGGACCCGAAGGCGCTGCTGGCAGAGCTCCAGCCGCTCGAGGACCTCTGCGGCTACCCGGGACCCCGCTTGATGACCCAGGTGCACGAGCGGCTGCAGACGGGGGACTGGACGGGCTTCGCGCGTCTGGTCCAGCGGATCAGCGGCGCGCTTCTCAGCAGCAGCTATCGGGACAATCACGAGCCCTGGAAGGCCGACGAGGAGGGGGAGATGAACGCGCCGGACATCCTGCCCCCGTCGATCGGACGCGGCCAGGCCCGACGGCCGTATTTCGAGACCCTGCTCGTCTCGCCTGCCGAGCGCGCCATGTGGCCGGAGATCCGGGAGACATTCCGCCGGCTCCGTCGCACCGAGGATGAGTTCGTCTACGAGCCCGTCGTGGTCGGTAGCTTCGAGGACGCGGTCCTCGCTGTGGTCTTCAACCCCAACCTGCAGGCGGTCGTGATCAGCGACGGGTTCGGATACCCGTCGCAGTACACGGTGCCGGTCCTGCGCGAGATCCTCACCCGCCAGGTGCAGGTCGCCGAGTCCGCTCGGCAGGGTGATCTCGGGACCCTCCTGGCGCAGATGGTGCGCCGCTGGCGGCCGGAGCTCGACGTCTACCTCACGACCGACCGCGACGTCGCCCGGCTGGCCGGCTCCGCCGAGGCGGCGCCGATCCGGCGGATCTTCTACGGGGTCGAGGAGCCCATGGAGATCCACCTGGCGATTCTCGACGGCGTGAAGGACCGCTACGAGACACCGTACTTCGACAACCTCAAGCGCTACGCCCAGCGCCCGATCGGGACGTTCCACGCGCTGCCGGTGGCCCGCGGGAAGTCGATCTTCAAGTCCAACTGGATCCGGGACATGGGCGAGTTCTACGGGGCCAACCTGTTCCTCGCCGAGTCGTCGGCGACCACCGGCGGGCTCGACAGCCTGCTCGAGCCGACCGGCAACATCAAGGTCGCGCAGGACAAGGCCGCCCGCGCGCTCGGCGGGGATCGCAGCTTCTTCGTCACCAACGGCACGTCCACGTCGAACAAGATCGTCCACCAGGCGCTCCTCCGCCCGGGCGACATCGTCCTGATCGACCGCGACTGCCACAAGTCGCACCACTACGGGCTGGTGCTGGCCGGCGCCCAGCCGCTCTACATCGACGCCTTCCCGCTCACCCAGTACTCGATGTACGGGAGCCTCGCCATCAAGCCGCTCAAGAAGGCGCTGCTCCAACTCAAGGCGGAAGGGAAGCTCGACCGCGCGAAGCTCGTGGTGCTGACCAACTGCACCTTCGACGGCCACGTCGCGAACGTGAAGCGGACCATGCTGGAGTGCCTCGCGATCAAGCCGGACCTCGTCTTCCTCTGGGACGAGGCGTGGTTTGGCTTCGCGCGCTTCTCGCCGTTCCTGCGGCGGCGCACCGGCATGGGTGCGGCGGCGGCCCTCCGCGAGCTGGTGCGCGACCCGGAGTACAAGAAGCGGTACGACGCGTTCAAGGCCAGCGCTGGCAAGCTGGACCCGAAGGACCCGAAGCTTCTGGACATGGAGCTCCTGCCGGACCCGGACCAGGTGCGCGTGCGGGTTTACGAGACCGACTCGGTCCACAAGTCGATGTCGTCGCTCCGCCAGGGGTCGATCATCGTCGTCGCGGATCAGGACTTCCACACGGTCGAGCCCGCCTTCAAGGAGGCGTTCTTCACCCACACCTCGACCTCGCCCAATCTCCAGATCATCGCGTCACTCGACGTGGCGCGGCGGCAGATGGAGTTGGAGGGGTACGAGCTCGTCGGACGGGCGATCCAGCTGGCGATCGAGATCCGCCGTCAGGTCAACGCGCACCCGCTGATCTCCAAGTACTTCCGCATCGCCACGCCGGCCGAGATGATCCCCGCCGAGTACCGGAAGTCGGGCTTCACCGACTGGGGCGCGCCGGGGTGGACGATGAGCGACACGATGGGGGCACTCGATAACGACGAGTTCTACCTCGATCCGACCCGGATCACGCTGCTCTGCGGCGCCGCGGGGTACGACGGCACCCAGTTCAAGGCGCTCCTCGCCAGCGAGCACGACATCCAGATCAACAAGACCTCCCGGAACAGCGTGCTCGTCCAGATCAACATCAACAACACGCGGAGCGACCTGGCGCACCTGATCAAGGCCCTGGCCGACATGGCGCGGGCGATCGAGCAGCGGCTGGCCGAGGGCGGCGAGGAGGAGCGGGCGGGCTTCAAGGCGCGGGTCAAGTCGCTGGTCGAAGACGTGCCCGATCTGCCGGACTTCCAGCGCTTCCACGATGCCTTCCGCGACAGCCCGAAGAGCGCCACCCAGGAGGGGCACATGCGCGAGGCGTACTACATGGCCTACGACGCCGCGAACATCGAGCACGTCAAGCTCCAGAGCAAGGAGATCGACGAGCGGCTCTCCAAGGGCCCGGAGCTGGTCTCGGCGAAGTTCGTGATCCCGTACCCGCCCGGCTTTCCGATCATGGTGCCGGGGCAGGTCGTCACGAAGGAGATCATCACGTTCATGCGGAAGCTCGACGTGAAGGAGATCCACGGCTACAACGCCGGCAAGGGGCTCGAGCTCCTGAAGCCCGACGCGCTGACCAAGCACCGGACGAAGAACCCGGGACGGTAGGCCCCACTCGTGCACGGAGGGACATAGAGATGCTTGACTGGTTCTTCGCGACCCTGCGTCAGTACCCGGAGATCGCGATCTTCCTCTCCCTTGGCATCGGGTACTACGTCGGCAAGTTCACCTTCAAGGGCATCGGCTTGGGGTCGGTCACCGCGACCCTGCTGGCCGCCGTCGTGATCGGACAGCTCGGGATCACGATCAACCAGCCCCTGAAGGCGTTTGCCTTCCTGATGTTCCTGTTCGCGGTCGGCTACGGCGTCGGGCCGCAATTCGTCCGCGGCGTGGCCAAGGATGGCTTGCCGCAGGCGCTTTACGCGGTGGTCGTGTGCGTGCTGTGCCTGGCTTCGGCTGTAATGGTCGCCAAGCTGGCCGGCTACGACCTCGGGTACGCAGCCGGGCTGTTCGCGGGATCGCAGACCATTTCGGCCTCGATGGGCCTCGCCACCGACGCGATCAACCGGTTGGGTCTGGCCGCCGAGCAGACCAAGGCGACGCTCGACGGGATGCCGATCGCCTACGCCGTGACCTACATGTTCGGCACGGTCGGCTCGGCGATCGTGATCGCGCTGGTCGGACCGGCACTGCTGGGCATCGATCTGGTCGCCGCCGCCAAGGACTACGAGGCGAAGCACGGTGGCACGAAGGAGATGGGCGGTGCCGGCTCGGCGTGGCACCGCTGGGCGCTGCGAGCCTTCCGGGTGAGACAGGGCGGGAAGGCCGTCGGCCTCCGGGCCGTCGAGGCCGAGGCCCTGGTGCCCGATGCGCGTGTCTTCGTCCTGCGCATCCGTCGCGGCGGGACGATCGAGGAAGCGACCGCGGACACCGTGCTGCGGGAAGGCGACGTGGTGGCGGTCGCCGGCACCCGTGAGGTGCTCGTGAAGGTGCTGGGGGCGAATGCGGAGGAAGTCGAGGATCCCGAGCTTCTCAACGTGCCGATCGAGGGCGTCGACGTCTACGTGACCAACAAGGCGGTCGACGGCAAGACGCTCGCCGAGCTGGCGCGAACGCCAGGCACCCGCGGCGTCTTCCTGCGGAAGATCACACGGGGCGCGACCGCCACCGAGATCCCCATCCTGCCGAACACGACGATCCAGCGCGGCGACATCCTGACGGTTGTCGGCCGCACGCAGGACACCGCGGGCGCCGCCAAGCTGCTCGGCGTTCCCGACCGCCCGACCGACGTCGCCGATGTCGCGTTCATCGGATGGGCGGTCACGCTCGGTGCGCTGGTCGGCGCGCTGGTCTGGAAGGTCGGCGGGGTGCCGTTGACACTGTCCACTGCCGGCGGCGCCCTCATCTCGGGGCTCGTGTTCGGCTGGCTGCGCTCGACGCGCCCGTTCTTCGGGCGCATCCCGTCGTCCACCGTCTGGTTCATGAACTCGGTTGGCCTCAACATCTTCATCGCCATCGTCGGCATCTCGGCCGGCCCGGGCTTCATCAACGGCCTCAAGACACAGGGCGTCAGCCTGTTCCTGTGGGGCATCGTGGCGACGACGGTGCCGCTCATCCTCAGCATGTACATCGGCAAGTACCTGTTCCGATTCCACGACGCCATCCTGCTCGGGGCCGTCTCCGGGGCGCGGACGACGACGGCGTCCCTCGGCATGGTGTGTGATCTGGCCCACAGCCAGGTGCCGGCGCTTGGCTACACCGTTACCTACGCCATCGGCAACACGCTGCTCACGATCTGGGGCATGGTGCTGATCATGCTTCTGTCCTGAGACGAGGGGAGACCTGACCATGGCCACGAAGACAAGAAAGCCGACATCCCGCGCCGAGCAGCGCGCGCTCCTGAAGCTGAGCCCCTTCGAGGTGAAGGACAAGCTCATGGCGCTGGCGGCCGAGACCGAGAGAGAAGGCCAGTTCCCCATGCTGAACGCGGGGCGCGGTAACCCGAACTGGCTCTGCACCACCCCGCGCGAGGCGTTCGGCACCCTGCTTCGCTTCGCGATCGAGGAGACCCGCCGTGACGTGAGCATACCGGACGCGGGCCGGATGCCCGAGAAGGCGGGCAGCGGAGCGCGGTTTGCGGCGTTCCTGGACGCGAACCGGACCGCGCCCGGCGCCAAGCTGCTCCGGGAGTCCTTCGACTACGGCGTGAAGACGCTGAAGCTCGATCCCGACACGTTCGCGCACGAGCTGGCGGACGGCATCATCGGAGACATGTACCCGGTGCCGGGCCGGATGCTGCGCTGCATCGAGCGCATCGCCCACGAGTACCTGATGCAGGAGATGTGCGGCGGGAAGCCCCCGGCCGGGCGGTTCGACCTGTTCGCGGTCGAGGGCGGCACCGCGGCCATGTGCTACATCTTCAACTCCCTGATGTACAACGGCCTGCTCCGTCGAGGGGACACCATCGCCCTGGCCGTGCCGACGTTCCAGCCCTACATCGAGATCCCGCACCTCGATCGCTACAAGTTCAAGGTCGTGAACATCGACGCGGGCAAGGAGCTGCGAGCCGACGGCACGCACTCCTGGCAGTACGCGGACGCGGAGATCGACAAGCTGGCCGACAAGCGGATCAAGGCGTTCTTCCTCGTCAACCCGAGCAACCCGCCGTCCTACGCGATGCGAGCCAGCTCGATGCGGCGGCTGGTCAAGCTCGTGAAGAGCCGCCACCCCAACCTGATGATCGTCACCGACGACGTGTATGGCACCTTCGTCCCCGGCTTTCGGTCGCTGATGGCCGAGCTCCCGCAGCAGACCATCGGGGTCTACTCGTACTCGAAGCACTTCGGGTGCACCGGCTGGCGCCTCGGGGTCGTGGCGATCCACCAGGACAACATCTACGACAAGATGATCGCGAAGCTGCCTGCCAAGGAGCGGGCGGCGCTCCACCACCGGTACGGCAGCATCACGCTGACGCCTGAGAAGATCAAGTTCATCGACCGCATGGTCGCGGACAGCCGCGAGATCGCGCTCAACCACACCGCCGGGCTCTCGCTGCCCCAGCAGATCCAGATGGGGCTGTTCTCGCTGTTCGCCATCCTGGACACGGCGAACAGCTACAAGACGCTCTGCCAGCTCGTCGTGCGCCGGCGGTTCAAGGGGCTCCTCGACGGCGTGGGGGTGCCGCTGCCGTCCGACGAGAACCAGGCCTATTACTACGCGGAGCTGGACCTGATGCGCTGGGCGGAGCACACGTACGGTGCCGACTTCGCGCAGTTCCTCAAGAAGAACTACGAGTGCACCGACGTCCTGTTCCGTCTGGCCGAGAAGTCGGGCGTGGTCCTGATGCACGGCGGCGGCTTCGGCGGGCCCGAGTGGTCCATCCGCGTGTCGCTCGCCAACCTCCGGGAGGAGACCTATCCGAGGATCGGCCAGTACCTCAAGGAGGCCGCCCAAGGCTACGTCGAGGAGTGGAAGGCCTCGCAGAAGGCGGGCAAGTAGCGGAGAGCCGCATCGGTCGCGCGAGGGCGACTCCATTGCCGTGACGATTCCGAATCCGGCGGGGGACCGCCACGAGTCGAGTACGTCGGTACCTATTGGGGCGATCTGGGCAAGTGACCCGAGCTGGGAGGGCACGCCAGGCCGCTTCGCAAAGGTCGAGTCATGGCGGACGTGCGTCAATCACGCGGTTGGGCGTCACTCGCTCGGTGATCGGTCTGGCGGCAGACGTGGGATCACCGACTGAACTAGGGGGGAAGCAATGCGGACACTGATTGTCGTGTTCCTGGTAAGTGCGCTCGTTCCGGTCGCCCTGGCGAGCAGCCCGTCGGCTCCCGTCGTCGCGCAGGCCAGCTCGCCGGCGGCCAAGCCGGCTGCCCAGCCGAAGGCCCAGGAGGCCGTCAAGCCGAAAACCCAGCCGGGCGCGGTCGTCACGCTGCGAGGCACCGTGGAGGCGATCGACAAGGAGAAGCAGACGGTCACCCTCAAGGGGCCGAAACGGACCCTGGTTGTGCAGGTCCAGGACCCCAAGAAGCTGGATGCGATCAAGGTGGGCGACCCGGTGGTGGGCAAGTACTACGAGGCCCTGGCCGTCGAGGTGAAGAAGGCGGGCACGGCGACCCCCGGCATGACCGCGCAGCAGGGCGTGGCTTCGTCCAAGCCGGGTGAGACACCGGCGGGCGCCGTTGGCCAGCGGGTCACCGTGACCGTGACCATCACCGAGATCGACAAGAAGGCGGGCACGGTGACCGTGAAGGGCCCGGAGGGGAGGACCGAGACCATCAAGGCGCGCGATCCGAAGAACCTGGACGCGGTGAAGGTGGGCGATCTCGTCGAGATCACCTACACGCGGGCGCTGGCCATCGCTCTCGACAAGTCCGCCACGAAGTGACCGCGCTCTCTCGCGTCCGGGCGTGCGTGTTCGCTCCCGGGGGCCATCAGGCCCCTGGTGCGTCGGCGGTCGTTCGGCGGTCGTTCAATGAGGGCCAGACCTCACGGGGAGCCGGGGATGGGTCGGCGCGAGAGCCCGGCGGCCCCCGGGGATCCGCCCGGCGAGCGTGCCGGACGGTGTGGTCGCGTGCGCGGAGGCGATCGTGACCGAAGGAGGAGCAAACATGGTACGGCGCAGGTCAGCGGCCCGGATTCTCGTGGCGATCGCCGCTCCGCTGGCGATCTTGGTCGCGGGAGGCTGCGGGGCGACGATCAACCACACCTACGAGCCCGCGACGAATTTCGGACCGCTCAAGAGCTATGCGTGGGCGCCAGGATCGCCGATCTATTCTCAGAACGGCCTCGTCGAGGCGAATGTCCAGTTCCTCGCGGATCCGGTCTTGGAAAAGAAGGGATTCAAGAGAGTGGCGACCAACCCCGATCTCGTCATCGCGGTCAAGCTCGAGAACTATCCCTACGGCAGTGCCGAGGGCTACGAGCTCAGGATGCTGGCACTCAACGTGTACCGGACCGACGGTCAGACGCTGATCTGGCGGGGGACGGCGTCCGGTTCCATCAGCACCGACGCGGCATCCGGTGACCTGAACAGTGCGGTCCAGGGCATTCTCGCGGCCTTTCCCCCGACGTTAAGGCTGTCGGGGACGTGTCCGGGCGATCTCCGGGCGCTGGGCGGCTGTGACGGCGATGGCATGGGTCGAGAAAACCGACCGGAGGAAGAGGGGATGAGCCGATGACATGGTTCGTCAACGCCTTGCGGCAGAACCCCGAGCTGGCGATTTTCCTCACACTCGCGCTGGGCTTCCTCATCGGAAAGGTCAAGATCGGGAGTTTCAGCTTCGGGACGGTGGTGGGCACGCTGCTGGCGGGCGTGCTGGTCGGACAGCTCAATATCCAGGTCGCCCCAATCGTCAAGACCGTGTTCTTCGATCTTTTCCTGTTCACCACCGGGTACAAGGTCGGGCCCCAGTTCTTCCGGGGCCTGAAGAAGGACGCCCTCTCACAGGTCGCGGTCACGGTCGTGCTGTGCGTCACGTGTCTCGTCGCCGCCCTCGTCGCCGCGAGGGTGCTCGGGTTCGACATCGGGACCGCGGCGGGCCTCCTGGCCGGGGCGTTCTCCGAGTCTACGGTAATCGGGACCGCCGGCGATGCCATCAATCGCCTGGCGCTCCCGGCCGAAGAGAAGGCGCGGCTCATCAACAACATTCCCGTCGCCTATGCGGTCACGTACCTGGTGGGGACAGCCGTCCTCGTCTGGTTCATTCCCACGATTGGGCCCAAGCTCATGGGGGTCAACCTCCGGGACGAGGCCAAGAAGATGCAGGCTCAGGGCGGGGGCGCTGCGGAAACGGAGCCCGGTGTGTTCTCAGCGGTCCGGCGATTCGAGGTCCGGGCCTATCGTGTGACCAATGACACCCTCGTGAACAAGACGGTCGGCGATCTCGAGAGGCTGCCCAGGGATTTCCGGGTCTTCATCCTGCGAGTCCGTCGGCAGGGCGCCCTCCTCGAAGCCGAGCCGAGCACGGTGATCCGGCGGGACGACGTCGTGGCAGTGGCCACACGCCGCGACGTCCACGTGGAGCGCGGAAGTGCGATCGGTCCAGAGATCCAGGATTCGGACCTGCTCGACATCCCGATCGAGATGCTGGACGTGGTGGTGACGAGCAAGGCGCTGACCGGGAAGAGCCTGGCCGAGCTGGCCAAGGGCGAGTTCGCTCGTGGCGTCTTCATGAGGCGGCTCGTGCGGGCTGGCGAGGAGATGCCCGTGGCTCCCGAGACGCGCATCGACCGAGGTGACGTGATGAGCCTGATCGGGTCGAAGCCCGAGGTCGCGCGTGCGGCCAAGGAGCTCGGCTACCCCGACCGCCCCACGAACGCCACGGACATGATCTTCGTCGGCACCGGCATCGTCCTCGGGGGCTTCGTCGGCCTCCTGTCGGTGACCCTCGCGAGTGTGCCGCTCACCCTCACTGCCAGCGGCGGCGCCCTCATCATGGGCCTCGTGTTCGGGTGGCTCCGATCGGTACGGCCGTTCTTCGGCCGCATCCCGGAGGCGGCGATCTGGATCTTCGACACCGTCGGGCTCTGCGTCTTCATCGGCGTGGTGGGGATCACCGCCGGTCCGGGCTTCGTGGCGGGGCTCCAGAAGACGGGCATCAGCCTGCTCGTGGTCGGTCTGATCTGCTCCTTGACCCCGCACATCGTGACGATTCTCTTCGGCCGGTACGTGCTGCGCATGAACCCCCTCATCCTGCTCGGCGCCTGCACCGGCGCCGGGACGATCACGGCCGCCCTCCGCGCGGTCCAGGACGAGGCGCAGAGCAAGGTGCCCGCGATCGGCTACACGGTGCCCTACGCCATCGGGAACATCCTGCTGACCGCCTGGGGACCGGTTCTCGTGGCCCTCATGGCGATAGGTCGATAGACACGATGGCGATGCGTAGGACGGTGAAGGCCTAAGGGGGCCTTGACCATCAAGCGATCGACGCTCGTGCTCGCCGGCCTCACGCTGCTCGTGCTCCTGCTGTCGGTGCCCGGGGCCTTGCGCGATGCCTTCGACCGGGGCGGGATCTACCTGTTCTCGCGCGCCTTCCTGGAGGACCTGCCGAAGCGCCTGACGGGCCCCGGGCGCTTCCGGTTCGTCCTGCAGCCGCTCGTCGCGATCCTTCTCGGCATCAGGAGCGGCATTGCCGACAGGCGTGCAGGGCGGCCCCCGTATCTGCTGGGGCTTGTGACCGACCGGCAGCGGCGCGGAGAGCTCGCACAGGACGGCCTGGCAACCGTGGCGAACCTCCTACTCATGGGGGTCCTGCTCGACGCGGTCTTCCAGTGGGTGATCCTCGGCGTCTCGCATCCAGGGGCGGCGCTCGTGGTGGGGCCAGTGCTCATCGCGACGCCGTACGCGGTCGCCCGGGCGCTGGCGAACCGCGCCGCTCGCTTGAGCGGGTCCCCGAGGTGATCAGTCGCGCGCTCGTGCGTTCGGGTCGGAGCCAACAGGAGGGGCCGGTCCAACCGAGCATGTCGTAAAGGCGCTCGCGCGCTCGACAGGGCGGCACCACCGGTGACCGATGGGCAAGGGACGCTGCACGATCGCACGCTGGCCAGCAGAACCGCATGGGAGAAAGGAGACGCAGGTGAGAACGGATCATGTCACGCAAAGCCTGGTATTGGACGGCCGCGGCCGGCGGACCCGTGCGCGGGCGCGGACTCGTCCGGCGGCTCGCGAGCCGCACCTCAGGTGAGGACCGTGAGACGGAAGGTTCTGGTCCTCTGCGCGACCCTGGCGGCCGCTCTCGGCGGGCACGACGGCCAAGCCCAGGTGCCGGCTCCTGACCCAGTCTCCAAAGGTCGCCCCCTTGGGGAGTGGCGACAGGATCTAAAGAGTGGCACGCCGATGGTCCGGGAGCGGGCGGTGGCGGCGCTCTGCGACGTCGGGGAGCCGACCGTTCCAGACTTGGTTGGTGCCATCGCCGATCAGGACTTCAACGTCCGGACGCTGGCAATTCTCTGCCTCGGCCGGCTGGGCCCGAAGGCCAAGGAGGCCGTCCCGGCGCTCGTCAAGACACTCGACGACCGAGACTGGATCGTGCGGAGACATGCGGCGGGCGCTCTTGGGCTCCTCGAGGTGACCGCCGCGGACGCGGCGCCGGCCTTGGCCCGGGTGGCGGTCGAGGATTCCAACTCCGAGGTGAGGCAGACCGCGACCTTCGCTCTGAGGAGGCTGGGGCCCGCGGCTCGGGAGGCGACCAGGCCGATCCTCCAACAGCTCAGCAGTGCCGGGGCGGATGAGACGGTGAGGAATCGCGCCGCCGAGCTTCTCCGCGACATGGAGAGCCGCTGACACCGTTGTGGCAGCGAGGGGCATGCCGGAGAACGAGGAGGAACACGATGCATCGGTGGGTGACTGGTTGGCTGGCCGTGGCGGCGTCGATGGCGCTCCTGCTCGGACCCGCGCTTGTGTGGGCGGACGACGCCCAGGACGCGCGGCAGCTGGTCGAGAAGGCCAGGCTCACGGTGGAGGAGTTCCAGACAGACGGGAGCATGGGGACGCTGCGGGACCTCGCGAAGAAGGCGAAGGGAATGCTCATCATGCCGGAGATGCTCCGCGCCGCGTTCCTGGTCGGGGCATCGGGCGGCAGTGGCGTGCTGGTCGCGCGGGACGAGAAGACCGGGCAGTGGCGGGGCCCTGCCTTCTACACGCTCGGGGGAGCGAGCTTCGGCTTCCAGGCGGGCGCCGACGCAGCCGAGGTGATCATCCTGGCGATGACCGAGCGCGGAGTCACCAAACTGCTCAGCCCCCAGGTGAAGCTCGGGGCCGACGTCAGCGTCGCAGCCGGGCCGGTCGGGGCGGGCGCGGCCGCGGCCACGGCGGGTCTGAGCGCGGACCTGCTCAGCTTCTCGATGGCCAAGGGCCTCTATGGCGGATTCTCGGTCGACGGCTCGGTCGCCGGGGTCCGGACGGCGCTCAATCACGCCTACTACGGCAAGGCGGCGAGCCCGACGGACATCCTCGTCAAGGGCGCGGTGAAGAACCCGCAGGCGAATGCGTTGATCGGGGCGGTCGCCAAGCTCGCGGGTGGCCGCTAGGCGGGGTTCCCGGCCGGGGTTGAGATCTCGGAACACCGTGCCCCCACGCGGGGCGAGTCCGAGGAGAAGGCTCGAAGGCCGGTGCGGTCGTCGTGGGCGTTCCGGGGACGTGCCGAGACGATGAGCGTGGCGTGCTTCACACAGGGTCGCCGCGGCGGCCATGAAGGGGGAGCTGATGGCGACGGAACGGGAGGCGGCGGAGCAGCAGCGGCTCGCGGAGGCGCGCGCGCAGGGGGTGCCCTGGCGGAAGTGGGGCCCGTATCTCTCCGAGCGGCAGTGGGGCACCGTCCGCGAGGACTACAGCGACAACGGCGACGCCTGGAGCTACTTCAGCCACGACCAGGCGCGGTCGCGGGCCTACCGCTGGGGCGAGGACGGGCTCGCCGGGATCTCCGACGACCGTCAGCTGCTGTGCTTCGCGCTGGCGTTCTGGAACGGGAAGGACCCGATCCTCAAGGAGCGGCTGTTCGGGTTGACCAACAGCGAGGGCAACCACGGCGAGGACGTCAAGGAGTACTACTTCTACCTCGACTCGACGCCCACCCACTCGTACATGAAGTACCTCTACAAGTACCCGCAGGTGGAATACCCGTACGACGACCTCGTCAAGACCAACCGCCACCGGGGGCGCCTGGACCTCGAGTACGAGCTGCTCGACACGGGCGTGTTCGACGAGGACCGCTACTTCGACGTGTTCGTCGAGTACGCGAAGGCGTCGCCGGAGGACCTCCTCATCCAGGTCACCGCGTGGAATCGCGGGCGCGACCCGGCCACGGTGCACGTGCTCCCGACCCTCTGGTTCCGCAACGTGTGGTCATGGGGCGGCGACGTGCCCCGGCCGATGCTCCGGCAGGCCGCTCCCGGCGTGATCGCGGTCTCGCATCCGGAGCTGGGCGAACGCCTGCTCTCCTGTGAGGGCGCTGCCGCGTTGCTCTTCACCGAGAACGAAAGCAACACGGAACGCCTGTTCCGGAGCCCCAACCGGACGCCGTACGTCAAGGACGGGATCCACGACTACCTCGTCCATGGGCGCCGCGAGGCGGTGAACCCCGCGCAGGAGGGGACGAAAGCGGCGGCCCACTATCCGCTGACGATTGACCCCGGGGCCGCCTGGACCCTGCGGCTGCGCCTCAGTGGCGGGGCGGCCGGACACGCGCCGACCGCGCAGGGGGGCGGCGAGGCGTTCGGCCGCGGCTTCGATGATGTCGTGAAGGCGCGTCGGCAGGAGGCGGACGCGTTCTACGCCTCGATCATTCCCTCGTCGTTGAGCGCCGATGCGGCCACCGTGATGCGCCAGGCGCTGGCCGGGATGCTCTGGTCCAAGCAGTTCTACTACTACGACGTCGACCGGTGGCTCGGGGAGCACGGCGCCGACCCCTTCACGACGAGGCGGGGCGCCGCCCCCCGCAACGACCACTGGCACCACATGCGTAACGCCGACGTGATCTCCATGCCGGACAAGTGGGAGTACCCCTGGTACGCCGCCTGGGACCTGGCCTTCCACATCCTCGCGCTGACGCTGGTCGACGAGGACTTCGGCAAGCAGCAGCTCGACCTGATGCTGCAGGAGCACTACCTCCACCCCAGCGGGCAGATTCCCGCGTACGAGTGGAACTTCGGCGACGTCAACCCGCCGGTGCACGCCTGGGCGACGATCTTCACGTATCGGCTCGACAAGGCCCGGCGGGGCCAGGGCGACGTGGAGTGGCTCGAGCGCCTCTTCCACAAGCTGATCCTCAACTTCACCTGGTGGGTGAACCGCAAGGATCGATCCGGCAGCAACGTCTTCGAGGGCGGCTTCCTGGGGCTGGACAACATCGGCGTCTTCGACCGCAGCGCCCCGCTGCCGACCGGCGGGTACCTGGAACAGGCCGACGGCACCGCCTGGATGGCCCTCTTCTGCCAGAACATGCTCGAGATCGCGGGGCAGCTGGCCATGGAGCGGCCCGCCTACGCGGAGCTGGCCCTCAAGTTCCTCGAGCACTTCCTGTGGATCGGTACGTCGATGATGCACGCCGGCGGGGACACCGGGATGTGGGATGAGGCCGACGGGTTCTTCTACGACGTCCTCCGGCTCCCAGACGGCCGAGCCCAGCGCCTGAAGGTGCGCTCCATGGTCGGGCTGCTCCCCCTGTGTGCCGTCACCGTGTTCGAGGGTCAGCTGCTGACCAAGTACCCCGAGCTGGCCCAGCGCCTACGCCGGTTCCTCGAAGCGCGCCCGGAGGTGAGGGCCTTCATCCACGACCCGGCGAAGCCCGGTCAGGCCGGTCGGCGCTTGGGGGCGATCCTGGACGAACCCAAGCTCCGCCGCGTCCTGGCGACGATGCTGGACGAGAAGGAGTTCCTGAGCCCCTACGGCATCCGGGCCCTGTCGCGCTACCACGCCGAGCATCCCTTCCTGTTCCACGTGGGCGGCCAGGAGTACCGGGTGTCGTACCTGCCGGCGGAGTCCGACAGCGGCATGTTCGGCGGCAACTCCAACTGGCGCGGGCCGATCTGGATGCCCGTGAACGGGCTGATCATCCGGGCGCTGCTCCAGTACTACACCTACTACGGCGATGCGTTCACCATCGAATGCCCGACGGGCTCCGGGCGCCAGATGACCCTGTACCAGGTCGCCGAGGAGCTCACCCGGCGGCTGGCGGCGATCTTCCTGCGCGACGGCCAGGGCCGGCGTCCCGTCCACGGGGGCGCGCAAGAAGTTCCAGGAGGATCCGCACTGGCGGGACCTCATCCTCTTCTACGAGTACTTCCATGGCGACAACGGGGCCGGCCTCGGCGCGAGTCACCAGACCGGCTGGACCGGCATCATTGCCCGGGCGATGCATCTGTTTGCGACGACCACGCCCGAGCAGATGCTCGAGCTCGGCAAGGCCGCCGGCGCCACGGTCGTGGAGCCGGCGCCGAGTGGCCGGACCGGGGGCGCGCCGCCCAGCCGAAGGCGCTGACGTGCGTGCACCGGCGTACCCGTCGCTCCAGCGGGGCAACGCGCGCGTCTGGCCGATGGAGCGGTCGCGCGTCCTGGGCCGGCCGCTCCGGACGAGGCGCCGGCCGCCGGCGTGGCCGTCTCGCGGAGTCATGAGTCGGACCGTTCGGCGTCTCGCAGTGCTTGGCATGGCGGGATGCGCGAGCATCGGCCGGGGACGGTGACGCGCGACCGGTTCGACTACACCGGGGCAGTCGCCGAGTTGCCCCTGCCCTGACGATCTCGACTCACTGAGATCGAACCCCATCGCCGGCCGAAGCCTTCTCGCTTGGGGACACGGTCGGGGACGCCCTACAGGAGGGACGATGAGATGAGCGCTGAGGCAGCCGCGCGATACGTCGCCGAAGTGGCGTGATGCGGCCCGCGCCGATCCACCCGTCGCTCTACCAGATCAACACCCGCGTCTGGCTGACGGAACGGTCGCGCGCCCTGGGCCGGCCGGCCACCCTGGATGATGTGCCGGACGCCGAGCTGGATCGCCTCGCGCCCATGGTTCGACTGGATCTGGCTCCTGAGCGTGTGGCAGACGGGGGCGGCCGGGCAGCAGGCCTCGCGCGCCAATTCGGAGTGGCGGCACGAGTTCGAGGCGACGCTGCCGGACTTGCGCGAGGAGGACATCGCCGGCTCCGGGTTCGCGATCACTGGCTACTCGGTGCATCCGAGCCTCGGCGGGGACGCGGCGCTGGCCCGGCTGCGCCAGCGCCTCCGCCAGCGCGGCCTCTCGCTGATGCTCGATTTCGTTCCCAACCACACCGGCCTGGACCATCCCTGGGTCGAGGACCACCCCGAGTACTATGTGCCGGGAAACGAGCTCGACCTGGCCCGGGCGCCGCAGAACTACACGTGGGTGAACCGGGGGCAGGGCCTCCGGCTGCTGGCCCACGGCCGGGACCCGTACTTCTCCGGCTGGCCGGACACCCTCCAGCTCGACTACGGCAACGCGGCCACGCAGGAGGCGATGCTCGGCGAGCTGCTGAAGATCAGCGGGCAATGCGACGGCGTGCGCTGTGACATGGCCATGCTCGTCCTGCCGGACGTCTTCGAGCGGACCTGGGGCCGCCGCGCGCCGCCCTTTTGGCCGAAGGTGACGCAGCGGGTGCGGGAGCGCGTCCCCGGGTTCTGCTTCATGGCCGAGGTCTACTGGGACCTCGAGTGGACGATGCTCCAGCAGGGGTTCGACTACGCCTACGACAAGCGACTCTACGACCGGCTCCGCGAGGGACACGCACGGCCGGTGCGCGAGCACCTGTACGCCGGGCTCGACTACCAGGCGAAGCTCGCCCGGTTCCTGGAGAACCACGACGAGCCCCGGGCGGCGGCGACCTTCGCGTCCGGCATGCACGAGGCCGCCGCCGTCGTCACGTTCCTGTCACCCGGCCTACGATTCTTCCATCAGGGCCAGTTCGAGGGCCGGCAGAAGCGCATCTCGCCGCACCTGGTGCGAGCGCCCATGGAGCCGGTCGACGAGACCCTCCGCCGGTTCTACGACGGGCTCCTGGCGATGCTCCGGAAGCCGGTCGTGCGTGACGGGGAGTGGCGCCTGCTCGAGTGCGTGCCCGCCTGGGAGGGCAACGGGACGTGGGACGGCTTCATGGCCTGGTGCTGGCGCGGACGTGACGGCCACCGGCTGCTGATCGCCGTCAACTATGCAGGGCGCCAGGGTCAGTGCTACGTCCGCCTGCCGTTCGACGAGCTGCGCGGGCACTCCGTGCGGCTGCAAGATCGGATGGGTCCCGCGGTGTATGACCGCAGCGGCGACGATCTGCTCACGCGCGGGCTCTACCTCGACCTGCCGGGGTGGGGCCATCACATCTTCGAGGTGAACCGCCCGTCCTGAAGGGGTTTCCGCAGAGCCCCGAGCGCACGCTGGTTGGGAGGGAACGCCATGGGTCGATCGTCTGGATGCAGAGCCGGCGCCCTCGCCCTGCTGCTCCTGCTCGCCGGGTGCGGCGGCGGCACGCCCGCGCCCGTGTTCGGGGGGAAGTCGGTCCAGAAGGACCAGGAGTGGCCCCAGGAGCTGATGGGCGGGGACGGCTCGGTGGTCCTCCTCTACCAACCCCAGGTCGAGAGCTGGAAGCAGTACAAGCTCCTCCGGGCACGCATGGCGCTGGCGTTCCGTCGGACGGGGACTGCGAGTCCCGTTCTCGGCGCGGTGGTCCTCGAGGGCGACACCACGGTCAGCAGCGAGGCGGGGCAAGTTCGGATCTCGAACCTCCGGATCGTCGAGGGGCGCTTCCCGGCGCTGTCGGCGAGTGATTCCGACCGGCTCCTGAACGCGCTGCGGACGCGCCTCACGAAGGAAGACGTGGTCGTGTCGCTCGAGCGGATCACGGCCTACCTCGAGCGAGTAGAGACCGCCCTCACCCCCGCGCCGCTCAAGACGGATCCCCCGAGGATCCTCGTGAGCACGAAGCCGGCGGTCCTGGTGGTCCTCGACGGGCCGCCAGTGATGGCGCCGGTCCCCGGGACGGATCTCGCGTACGCGGTCAACACGAACTGGGACCTTCTCCGCGACGGCGCGACGTACTATCTGCGCCATGAGCAGAGCTGGCTCACCGCGCCCGCCCACACGGGGCCGTGGACACCCGCCACCACGCTGCCGCCGAGCTTCCAGCGGATCCCCGCCGGCGATCGGAACTGGGACGACGTGCGCAAGGCGGTGCCGGGCAAGCCGCTCGCGCCGGCGGCCGCGCCCACGGTCTTCGTGAGCGACACCCCGGTCGAGCTGATCCTGCTCGACGGGGAGCCCAAGCTGGAGACCATCCCGGGCACGCAGCTCGCCTGGGTGACGAACACGGAGAGCGACCTGTTCCGCTCATCCACGGACCAGCGGTTCTACTACCTCGTCGCGGGCCGCTGGTTCCGGGCGGACAAGCTGGACGGGCCCTGGACCTTCGCGACGACCGATCTGCCGGCCGACTTCGCGCGTATCCCGGTGAACCACCCGCGTGGTGACGTCCTCGCCCTCGTGCCGGGCACGCGACAGGCGCAGGAGGCGGTCATCCAGGGGCACATCCCGCAGACCGCCCGGGTGGAGCGGAAGAAGGTGCAGGCGCCCGCCGTGCGCTACCAGGGGGCTCCCGAGTGGAAGCCCATCCAGGGGACGTCACTGGCGTATGCCGCCAACAGCCCGTACGACGTCCTGAAGGTCGGCGATCTCTACTACCTGTGCTTTCAGGCGGTGTGGTTCGTCTCCCGCAGCCCGGAAGGGCCGTGGGAGGTGGCCGACAAGGTGCCAGGCGAGATCTACGACATCCCGCCGAGCGCCCCCGTCTACCACACCACCTATGTCTACGTGTACGACACGGATCCCGACTGGGTGACCTACGGCTATCTGCCGGGCTACTACGGCAGCTACTACGCCGGGGGGGTGATGGCGTTCGGCACCGGGTGGTACTACGCGCCGTACCACTACGACGATGTCTACTGGCCCTACGCCTACACGTACGGTGCGGGCACCTGGTACAACGAGCACACGGGCACGTACGGGCGGAGCGCGGTCGCCTACGGACCCTATGGCGGGATCGGTCGTGGGGCCGCGTACAATCCGACGACCGGCACCTACACGCGTGGCGCCGCGGCGTACGGTGAGGACCTGTCCCGCGCGTGGGCCGAGGCCTACAACCCCCGAACCGGGACCTCCGCGCGCACCGCCCAGGGCAGCAATGTGTATGGCCGGTGGGGGACCACCGCGGTGGTGCGGGGCGACGACTGGGCCCGGACGGCGCGCGCCAGCGGCGACGCGGGCAGCGCCGCGGCCGCCCGCACGTCGAGCGGCGGAAGCGCCGTCGTGGCACGGGGCGACAACAACGTGTACGTCGGCAAGGACGGCCAGGTCTACCGGCGGACCGACGCCGGGTGGGACCTGTACGAGGCCGGCCAGTGGAGCGGCGGCGCAGGGCGCATCGATCCGGGCACCGTCCAGAGCCTCGACCGCGATGCCGAGCTCCGGGCCACTGGTGCCAGCCGGGCGAGCCAGTCGCAGGCGTGGCGGAGCAGCGCCGGCACCGCAGCGCCGCGGGCAGGCGGGGGAGGCGGCATGCGCGGAGGCGGCGGTGGCCGGGGCGGCGGTCGGCGATGACGCACCTCCAGACGGCCCGAGGGAGGGAGAACGAAGGTCAGAAAGAACCGCGAGAGTAACCGGCACAGAACGCCAGGAAGGTGGGAGAGCTCCCGGTGATGCGGACCGCAAGGCGGCCCATCCTGGCTGCTTCGCTCGCCGCGTGGCTCGCGACGGGCTGTATCGGTCTCCGGCGGGGGAACTACTATGCCCTGAGTTCGAGGCCTCGAGGCTGGCTCGGAGCTCTCAGAGCCAGTTCTCCACGACAAGCCCGGGCACCCGCTTGAACTCGCCCTCGTTGCTGGTTACCAGCCGCACACCCAGGCTGAGCGCGTGCGCGGCGATCAACAGGTCCATTGGGCCGATCGGCCAGCCCTTCCGTTCGAGAACGGTCCGGATCCGACCATACGCTTCGGTTGCGGCCCTGTCGAACGAAGAGACTTCGAGGGGCGCGGCGAACCGCTGCAAGGCGTCGCGGTTCCTCCTCGGGTCTCGACTGTTGCTCGTGCCGTACTCGAGTTCAGCCAGCGTGATGGCCGACAGGCCGATGTCTCCGACGGCGAAGGCACCGAAACGCTCCAGCACCGACTGCGGCCGCCGCCTGATGATGTGAATGCAGATGTTGGTATCGAGCATGACCCTCATGAGAAGGCTCGGCCTCGCTTCTGCGGGCGACCCTGATGCCGGCCGGCGGCCATGAAGTCGTCCGTGAACCGGTCCAGACTGCGTACGAGAGAGGTCCACGACCTCCGCCGTGGGCGCAGCAGCAGGGATCTCCCCTTCTTGAGGATCTCCACCTCGTCGCCTTCGATGTGAAACTCCTTCGGAATCCTCACGGCCTGGCTGTTCCCGCTCCGAAACACCCGCGCAATCTTCATGCTGTCCTCCCGTATATACGAAGTAGTATACACCGTCTATTTGCGCTCGGCCGCGCTCGTACCCCTCACTTCTCAAAGATGAGCATCAGATAGGCGACGAACAGCAGCAAGTGCACCGCCCCCAGGAGGACGTTGGTCCGTTCGAGGGCGAAGGTCAGCATGCTCACCACCAGCGTCAGCAACAGCAGGGTCATGTTGGCGGTGTCGAGGCCGAGGATGATGGTCCTGTTCGTCAGGAAGCCGATGATGAGGACCGCGGGGATGGTCAGACTGATGCTCGACAGCGCCGTTCCCAGGGCGAGGTTGATCGAACGCTGAAGTTGGTTGGCGAGCGCGGCCCGCACGGCAGCCAGGGATTCTGGGGACAGGATCAGCACCGCCACGAGCAGCCCGCCCAGCGCGGCAGGCGCGCCCAATACGAGGATGGCGTGGTTGATCGGCACGGCGATCTGTTTCGCCAGGAACACGATCGGCAGCGCATAGGCCAGCAACAGCAGGCCGTGGTGGGCGGCCGAATGGACGCCGGTGCTGTCATGCGGGTCCGGGCCCTCGCGCTCTGCCGAGGCGTCGGGCGCGACGAAGTAGTCGCGATGGCGCAGCGTCTGGATCGCCAGGAACACGCCATATAGCCCCACCGACATCACGACGAGAAAGACCGCCTGCAGCGGAGAGAGGGTGGGACCCGGCGACGACACGGTGAAGTTCGGCAGAACCAGTCCGAGCACGGCGATGGGCAGGATCACGGCCAAAAACGCGTTCGCCCCGTAAACGTTGTACGTCTGCTCATGGTAACGCAGCCCGCCGAGCAGGAGACTGACGCCCACGAGACCGTTCAGCACGATCATCACGATGGCGAGCATGGTGTCGCGCGCCAGCGTAGACCCCCCGTGGCCCGCGTACATGACCGCCGCGATCATCATCATCTCCATGCCGCTCATGGACAGCGTCAGCACCAGCGTACCCAGAGGTTCGCCCAGCCGCACGGCGAGACCTTCCGCGTGGCGCACCACGGCGAAGGCCGAAAGCAGAATCGCGGCGAAGAGCCAGCCGAGCATCGACGCAAACCAGGCCGGGTGGTGGAGCTCGGCGAGCCAGCCTCCACCCCACACGAGAAACAGCGCCGTGGTGGCAACGCTCACCCACAACGGCCACTCGCGGCGCAGGGACGCACGGAGGGCTCGAGGTGTTCGCGGCTTCGTCATGCCGACAGCGCCCCCGGCATGTTGGGGCCGATCGCCGTCAGATCGGCCACGGTCCGCGCGCTCCGCGCGCCCATCCCCACGAACCGTTCCCCGCGAGGGAGAAGCATGGTCGGCCTCCGAGCGGCAGGGTCGTCGGGGCTCAGGCACGCAGCCCCGCGTCGAAACGAGTGGCTCTCGCGAACGTGTGCGTGCGAGGCCCCGGGTTACGGACCCTGGGAATCATGACGCACTCTCCCCGGTTGGCGCAAAACCGGTTTTCGGTTGGCCGCATCGCCTCGTCGGACGGTGCCAGCGGGGTCGGAGAGGGGAGCCTCCTATATACTGAATCATTTTCAACGAGAGGCGAAAGCGCCTGAGCTGGCGCCACACCTGGAGGGAAGTCCATGATCGAGCGTATTGCCAGCACGTACAGCAGCTACAGCGAGGCGACGATCGTCACCACGCACGAAGGCCGGTGGATTCACGTCTCCGGACAGGGCGCCCTCGATGCCGCGGGTCGCGTGACCGAGAGCGACTTCGAACGCGAGGTGGCGGGATGCTTCGAGCGCGTGAAGCGTGTGCTGGAGCGCGCGGGGGCCACGATGCACGACGTCGTCCGCATCACTGCGTACCTCACCGATCTCACCGACTACGCCGCATACGCCCGCGCGCGCGCCGCCGCGTTCGGTGATGAGCTCCCCGCGAGCGCCGCGGTTCAGGTCGCCGGGCTGCTCGCCGGAATGTCGGTCGAGATCGACGCGGTCGCGTTCGTCCCCGGCCGCGCGGGATGACCACGGACGGGTCCGGCCGGTCTTCGCGATCGAAGCGGCGTACCGTCGGGGCGGGCAAGTCCTATCACACGTGGATCACGCGGTCTCCGCGCCCCGCCCGGTTCGCCCGCATCCATTCTGAACGCGTGCGACCGGCGCGTCTGCGCGCGCCGCCTCGCAGGCGGGCGGGAGGCGCGGAGGGCGGCGGCGCCCGGTCGTCAGTGGAGCGGGACGTCGACGTCGACGAAGAACTCCTTGCGCGTCCCCGGCAGGTCCTGCGTGTTCGTGAGCCTCGTCTCCGACGTCAGCGCCCGCTTCAGGGTCTCCCGCGGGACCTCGGTGCCGGATCCCGGACGGCCGGGGAACTTGCCCGCCTTCGTCGACATCAGCGTCCTCAGTCCCTTGCGGCGGTTCTTGAAGCCCCCCACAGGGTCTTCGGCGTCGCGTTGCGGCTGCCGTGATGGCCGACCTTGTAGAGGTCCACCGTCGCGAGGGTTTTCAGGATCGCCTTCGAGCGCGGGCTGAGCTTCAGCGCGTACTGCCAGTTCTCGATCTGCGCGTCGCCGGGAAACAGGAGACGTGTCCGGCCGATCGTGAAGAGGAGGATGACGCTCGTGTTGTTCAGGGCGTCGTCGACGATGCGGACGAGCTCCAGCAGCTGCTGGGCATGGATGGCGCGCACCCGCCGGATGAACCAGCGCGCGGGTCTCGGCGCCGCCCCGCCGGCGACGGGCCTCTCGCCGGGGAAGAGACGCCGGCTCGTGGCCGTGGACATGTTCGTGGCGGCGGCGGCGAGCATCCAGAACTCCGTCTGATCGACGCGGCGCTCCTTGAGGATCTCCGCGCTCTGCTCGACCGTCGGCGGCCCCAGGACGTCCACGCGGACCCCGGGCAGCACGGTCTCCAGGCCGGAGCGGCCGCCGAAGTGAACGAAGTGCCGCCGGCCGGCGTGGACATGGTCATGAGGTTCTTGACCGCCGCGAGGTTCTTGAGGTTCGTCTCGCCCAGGAAGCGCAGCGTCTCGCGCAGGCCCTCGCCGACGGCCAGGGCCGCCAGCGCGGGCTGAGCCGGGACGGCAGGACGGCGGCCGGATCGGGACTCGGCGCCGCGCTCTCCGCCTCGGCCTCCACGTCCGACATGTCGATGTTGCCGGCCCGCCGCGCGATGATCGCGGCCACCTCGTGCATGGCCTCGAGCGAGCGGGTCGCCGCGAAGGCGAGCGCCCGGCGGCCCCTGCGCTTTTTCGGTCCCGTCGCCGTCGGCGCGAGCGCCGGGTCCTCCGTCCACGGCTGGATGATGACGGCGTCGCGCGCGCACCTGCGGATGATGTCGCCCGATCCCTTACCCTTGCGCGGCGTGAAGCCGCTGAGGTGGTCGGCGTGCCGGTGTGAGACGACGATGGCGTGGAGCTTCCCCTCCGTGACGCGCGCGATGTCCTCCGCGATCGTGAGGTCGAGAGGCGTGCCCTTGCGCGCGGCCGCCGTGGAGCCGAAGTCGATCAGGACGTGGCGGGGCCCCGTCCGGTAGTCGAACGTGAGCAGGAAGCAGTCGCCGAAGCCGACGGCGTAGACGCGGATCCTCAGACCGCGCGGTCTCGGCCCCCGGCGCCGGGCCATGGCTACCATTCCTCCCGGTGCTCCGTCTCGGCCCCGGACGCGCGGTGTCGGTGGAGGGACGAGAAGCGGAGCCGGGCCGCCCCCGCCGGCGTGAAGAAGCCATACTCCCAGAGGTATCGGAGCCGCCTCGTCTGGAACGCGCTCCGGAACCGGTTGTAGACGTGGAACTTGAGGCGGCCGTACTCGTCGAAGATCAGGATCCCGCCGCCGTAGATCGTCACCTTCTGATCGTCCGGCATGCCCCGGGGCTTTCGAATGTCGAGCTCGGGCAGCTCGGCGGCGAGCAGCTCGAGCGTTTGGACGTACTCGCAGACGGTCTCGTGCAGCACGAACCCGTCGGGCCCGACGCGCGTGCAGGGGCGCACCGACGTCACGCGCGTGAACGGCTCGGGGTCGAGGCGCAGCCGGTCACGGTTCTCGACGAGGAAGTGGAAGACCTCGTCCTCGTCCCGCTGCATCGGCTCGAAGTGCGTGCGGCTGTAGTCGAGCTCGACCTCCGGCGCCTTCCAGTAGCCTCCCCGGACCCCGGACGCCGGCCGGATGCCGTAGGCCCCGAACACGCGCCGGACGCGCTCGCGGATGCCGAACCGCTTGTCTCCCGGCCGGATCTCCCGGTCGGCGGTGACGAACGCGCTGAGGTAGTCGCCGAACTGGAGGTCGACCGGCGGCGCGTAGTCGAGCGCCCGGATGGCCGACGTCAGGAGAGTGTCGGCGATGTCCTTCCCCTCCTCCACCGCCCGCGCGCGGTCCACCTCCGTCCGCTTCGCGACCAGCGCGCGGAGCCGCGCGACCCAGATCTCGATGAAGGCCGTCAGCATCGCGGCCACCAGGACCTCGCCGCGGCGGTGCGGCTCCTTGTACTCCTCGAGGTCGAGGTAGGCGGGGCTGGGCTCGAGCTGGAGCGAGCGCCGGAGGGGCTGGCCCCGGACCGAGCCGATCTCGTCGCCGACCTGGTGCGCGAGGCCGAAGAGCATCGAGGCCCGCAGGGCCGGAGGAGTCAACGCGCCGACGTCCACGTTCCGGCCGCGGCCGGGCAGCATCATCTCGACGACGGAGGGCAGGGAGAAGACCGACAGCAGGGCGACGACGTCGGCGAAGCCCTCGTGAAAGGCCGCCTGGTCCGGGGAGGAAGGGTCCGTGTAGCGCTTGCGCAGACCGTCGACGAGGGCGTGCGTGGTCTCGTGCACCACGACGTCGTGCGACAGGCAGGTGTAGATCAGGCGCCGCCCCTTGCCCGGGAAATAGCCGAGGAGCAGCGCGTTGTCCGGTTGCGAGTAGAACGCGTTGGCGTCGGCGAACGCGTGGGGCGCGACCTTCAGCCGGTGGCTCTCGAACCCCCAGGAGATGCGGCGGCCGAGCGCGAACTCGAAGCGCGCGAGCGTGCGCATGACGAGCGCGTACGCGTTGTGGCGGTGGAACAGGGGGTCGTCGAGCAGCTGCCTGTCCGTGTACCTCTCGAACGGGTCGTCGTCGCCCGGTGGCAGCGGCCGTGGGAGGTAGAGCATGTCGTTGCTGGCGTCGTAGTCGATGACCTCGACGCGATAGCCGACGGGCCCCCGGGCAAGCGCCTCGGAGGGGATGGGCACCTGAGCGCGGACGATCCGCTTCCCGGTGCGGAGCGCCGGGTCGCGCGCAATGATCGTGACCAGGCGTTCACGCGGCGGCGGTGCGAGTCCCACGACGTGTCACTCCGTGGCGTGCGCGAACCCTCCCTCGCGCGGGGAGGTCCCGTCCGTCCAGGGGGTTCGGCGGCGCCTCGGGGTGATCCTTGCCCAGCGAGCCGCCCCTGTCAACGGTGGCCGGTCGTACGCGTGGTGGCAGTACCTCGAGCAGTCGCGACTCACCACCCTGCGTACCTCGTCGGACATTCGAACCCGTGCCGAAGGATTGAGAGCGTCAAGGTCGTGGCACTAGCAAAGCACACCCTGCCCGGGGAGACAGGCGACCGGGCCCGCGGTGGGAGCGAGGGCTGGGTAGGGTCTATTCGAGTGCGTCCTACCCGGCGTTTAGATTCCGAAGGCCTGGAAAACCCGATGAGGTCCTGTGGCGGGCCGGAGGGTCCGTGGCGGCGACGTGAACTCGATTTTCCTAGCAAGACAAGGAGATGGAGGGGGTTGACCGGGATAGCAGGCACGGTGATCCGCAGGTGAGCCCACGCATGCCACATCCGTCGAGGCATTTGCTCCGTATATACGGACGAGGGTCACCGGCGGTCGGGCGGCCACGTCCCGACCCTCGGGAAGGGCAACGCGACGGTGAGCGGATTGCGGTTTCTTCTGAAGGCCGGCGCGCTCGGTGCGGTGCTGGGTCTGGGGAGCGCCACGCTGCTTGACCTCGCCCCGAGCGCCTCGTCCATCGGACGATCCGGCGCACCCTCGATGGACCGGCCGCGCTCGCACTTGCCCGCGAAGCCGAGCCGGGACGGTCCGGAATCCGGCGGGTCCAGGGCTGCGGCCGGGCACCTCTGGGTGCTGCCCCTCCATCCGCCGCCGTACGTGGCGGCCCGAGTCGACCCGACGAACTACGGCGAGCGGTATGCGGCGGACGCGCACGGTTCTCCCGTGTCCCATGAACTACTCGTGGTCCTCCATGAGACAGTCGTGGATACCGCCGAGGCCATCGCGTACTTTCAAACACCTCACGCCGACGACCGGGATCAGGCGAGCTACCACGCTCTTGTCACGCGTGGCGGGGCCATCGTGGCTCTGGTTCCCGCGGACAAGCTGGCGTTCGGAGCGGGGAACTCGGTCTTCGACGGACCGAACGGCCCGGAGACCGTGACGACGAATCCTCTGCTGCCGCCCTCGGTGAACAACTTCGCGTATCACGTGGCGCTCGAGACGCCCGCAGATGGACGGAACACCGCCCCCCATCACAGCGGGTACACGGCGGCGCAATACCGCGCCCTGGCCTGGCTGCTAGCCGCCTGCGCCGCTTCCGAGGCGCGCATCACGACTCACCGGGCGGTGGACCACTCCGGCTCGCGGATGGATCCGCGGAGTCTCGATCCCGGCGAGTTCCTGTCCTTGCTGCGAGCGCATCGCACGGCCACGGCGGCCCGGCAGCTCCACGGTGCCCGCCCCGGCCAGCGATGGTGTTCAGGAATCCTGGCGTTCGAGGGCTCAGCCAGCATCATGCCGCAGGAGATCTCGCTACCTTGGCTGCCTCCCGCGCCGGCCGTTTGCGACTTGTCTTCACTGGGAACCGCAACCTCCGGCCAGGGCGCCGAAGCCTCCCTGCTCAGCGTGCGCCATCTTCGGCAGTCCCCAGACCGGCATGCCGGTGCGTCGCGAAGGCCCCCTGCTCGTGTGCGATTTCGACGGCACGTCCTGGTCAGCGGTGGGCCACTGGTTCGATTTCAAGACCCCCATGGCCGTGATGGGCAAGGTCTCCTCACCCGTTCATCGCGCTGTCGCTTGAGCGGACGGACCATGCGCGCTGGGGCAGGTGCGCTGGCGTGGGACTCGCGCATTGGTGAGACCGCCACGCGCGGCGGATTTGGCCACGGTGCGACGAGGCGCTGAGGCGCCCGGGGAGACGCCAACGGCGTGGCGGATTTGGCCACGGTGCGACGGCGCGCTGAGGCGTCCGGGGAGACGCCAACGGCGTGGCGGATTTGGCCACGGTGCGACGGCATGCTGAGGCGTCCGGGGCGATGGCAACGACGTGGCGGATTTGGCCACGGTGCGACGGCACGCTGAGGCGTCCGGGGAGACGCCAACGGCGTGGCGGATTTGGCCACAGTGCGACGGCACGCTGAGGCGTCCGGGGCGATGGCAACGGCGCGATGAATTTGGCCGCGGTGCAACGGGACGCCGTGGCGCGCCCGGGGGACGGCAACAGCGGGCGAGCCTGCCCTCAGCGCGACGGCGCGGGTGGGGCCCGCCGGCGCAGGCGGGGCGCGCTGCGCGTCAGCCGCAGACCAGGCGGCCGTCGTCGTTCCGGATCGGGCGCTTGCAGCGGCTGAGGTCGATCTCGGTGTCCCGCCACTCGCCGTTCAGGCGCCGGCACCGCGCGCCGAGCCGTCTCTGGTCGACCGAGAAGTCCCGGCAGGTCTCCCGGTAGCTCCCGGCCGGCAGCCGCAGGGCCTCCTGCCGGGGGCAGACCAGGCGACCGTCGGTGTTCATGATGCCGCGGTCACACTCGCGAAGGTCGAGGGAGGTGTCGTGCCAGCGACCGTCTCGTCCCTGGCACTCGGCCTCGAGGCGGCGGCGATCCCGATCGACGCGCATGTCGCGACAGCTCTCCGTGTAGCTCCCCGCGGGGACTGGACCCCGGTACTCGTCGCTCTGTCGGCTCCCGCCCCCGCCGTAGCTGCCGCTGTACGGGCTATCGCGGTTGCCGTCCTGCATGGGCAGGGCGCCGCAGCCCGTCAGGAGCAGTGCCGCCCCCCAGCTGACCAACCCCCGCCTCGCGGCTCTCGAAGTCGGCATGCGGCTCCTCCTTCCCCTGCGCGCGCCGCCGCTCCGGCGCTCGCCGATTGCCCGGGACTACGCCTCGCGTTCCTGGCCGTCGCGCTGGAACAGGGCCACCAGCCGGTCCACCGCTGCCGGCCGTCCGAACACGGCGCTCAGGATCCGGCTCCCGTCCGGCGCCTGGAAGTCGCGGACGACCACGTAGCGGCCTCCGCCTCCTCCATCAGCACCTGGCTGGGTGCCAGGTCCCAGACGTGGTTGTGCATGTCCACCATGGCGTCGGCGGCGCCCGTGACGGCGGCGGTGTGGGCGTAGGCCGCGCGATAGATCCGATGGTTCGGGTACTCGCGTGTTAGACGCTCGAAGAGGCGCCCCTCATCCACGTGGCGGGTGAAGTTCGCCCGGGCGCTGAGCGCGAGCCGGACCCCCTCGGCGCGCGAGCTCACCGCGGTGTCGTCGACGCGGATCCGGCGGCCGTTCCGGTACGTGCCCAGGCCGGTCCCCGCGCTGACGCGGAGGTCGAGCGCAGGGTGGTCGATGACCCCGACCAGGGGCACGCCGCGATGGTGGAGGGCGAGCATGGTTCCGAACGTCGGGATGCCGTGGACGAACTCCTCGGTCCCGTCGATCGGGTCCATGATCCACTGAAACGGGCTCGCGGGCCGCGTCGGGGGATACTCCTCGCCGAGCACGCCGTGCTCGGGAAACCACTGGTCGATCAGCGTGCGCAGGCGCTGCTCCACGGCGCGGTCGACGTCGGTCACCGGCGACTGGTCCGGCTTGATCTCGACCTTGAAGCCCCGCTCGAGGGCGGGCTCCACGATCCGGCGCGCCGCATCGGCCAGCTCGACCGCCGCCGCGTGGTAGCGCTCGATATCGCCCGGGGGGATTCCCGGGCCGGCTCCCCACTCATGCAGCGTGATCCTAGCGCACCGGGTCCGGCGCTGGGTAGAGCCCGTCGGGCGCCGCGCGGAACTGGCCGCGCCGGGCTTAGCGGGCGCGCCGCCTGGCACGCTGGCCGCCGGCTTAGCGGGCGCGCCGCGCGGCCGCTGACCGCCATGGGCTTAGCCGCCGCGACGAGCTCAGGGGGCGCGCCGCTGGCCCGCTAGCCGCGACGAGCTCAGGGGGGCGCGCCGCCTGGCACGCTGCCGCGACAAGCTCAGGGGGCGCCGCCTGGCACGCTGGCCGCGACGCACTCAGCGGGCGCGCGCGGCGCAGCGTCTCGACGAGCGTCCGGACCCCGTCGGCCGGGTCGAGGGCGGGGAGCTTCTCCACGTCCGGGCGCCCGCCCGCGCGGGCTATGGGGCCTGCCCCATCGGGAACAACTCCGGGCTTTCCACCAGCGTCGGATTATGGGCGATCGCGGCCCGCCGCCGGTCGAGCATCACCTGGTAGAGGCGCGTGATCTCCGCCTCGCGCTGCGCCGCGTCGGCGAGTTGTCCTCGGACGCGCCCGAGATACGCTGACACCGTCTGCCGGAGAGCCTCGACGGGCGTCGGGCTCTGAAGGAGCGTCAGGAACTGCGCCTCGGGACTCCCGGCGACGGGATTGGCGGCCTGCACGCGGGTGATGACCGCTTTGGTGAGCTCGTCCGGGTGGGCGACGGGCACATCCTCGGGCGCCTTGGGCTTGAACCGGAACTGCGGGGGGACGAACTTCAGGAGGCTCTCCCGCGCTGTCGAGAACACGGGAGTCTCCACGTCGATCGCCAGGACCGCCGCGGCGAACTCTCGGGTGATCACGCCCCGGCGAATCAGGATGTCGACGAGCGCATTGTCGACGTGGCTCGCCTCCGGGACGAACCAGGCGAAGTGCGTGTCCCCCGGGCGGTCCCCGAGCCTCGTGCGGAAGCGCTCCACGACGGCGCGGTACTCGGCCGGCTGGAGCTGAAGGAGCCTGGCGAACTGGCGGGCCTCCCCGATCCCGAGGCCCTCGGACTGGGCGAAGCCGCCGCCGGCCAGGAGGTTCGCGTTGAGGAAGAACGTGTCGGGCGCCACCACCGGTTCGGTGGGGCCCGTGCCGGCCGCGGGCAGGGGGTGGAGGCCGGACAGCTGTCCAGCGCTCACGATGTTGTACTCGGTCGTCTGGAAGAGAGCGCGCAAGAGCCGCGGGCCGTCCGTGACCTCCTGCATTCCCCCGGGGAACGTCACCGGCTGCCCGGCGGCGTTCTGCCGGATCAGCGCCGTCACCCGTCGGCCATTAAATTGGCGGATGGCCGGGAGCAGGAACGCGGTCTCGAGGTCCTGCGCTCCTTTGAGGTCCCGGAAGCGCGGGGTCTCGGCGATGGGCCAGTGCTCCGGGCTGGTCGGCGAGAGATACGCGATCAGCGAGCGGAACGAGTGCCAGTTGTTCCACGGGAAGGGGAGCTCCTTCATGATCGGGGCTCCGTTGATGTGGCAGGCCATGCAGGTGCCTTGACGCTGGGCGGGGGTCAGCCTGTCGGCGCCGGTCGAGGCGCCCCGGAACTTCCAGGTCGGACCGGTCTCGCCAGGCTGCCGGTCCAGCTTGTAGTAGTTGTACCGGCTCCGCCGATCGTCCCACCCCCAGGCTTCGATGAACCCCGGGGCGATCCCTTGATCGGTGAAGCCCAGCGACAGCATGACATTCGGATCGAGCTTCACCGTGCCGTTCACGCCACTGAAGGCGAGCACCGCTCGCCGGCCGCCGCCCCGCGCGGGATCTTGAATCCCCTCGTGGACCACGAACAGATGTCGCTGGCCCGTCGGACCGACCAGGAGCGCCTCGATACGGTCCAGGTTGGTCTCCTGCGGCTGGTTTTTCAGCACCAAGAGGAAGAGGGGATCTGCTAGCTGGTTGAGCTTGGCGGGTGTCATGGCCTGCACGGGCGCGCCATCCCGGACGAGCTCCTTGATCGCCACCTGCGCCCGGCCGTGGACCGGCAGGCCGAGGATCAGAGCCGCGAGCCCCCACGCCAGCTGTCGCGTCGTCATCATCACACGCCTCCTCGGGCCCCCGGGTCGCCCCGTTGAGGGCTTTCCTGGCCCATGCGCGCCCACTCCGGGAGGTCGGCTTCCGCCGCCGAGACCACCGACGCCCTCACGCGCAGCGCCGCGGCCACCTGAGCGCCCGCCGTGACCGGCGCGTCGTCCAGGAGGAGCCCGGGCATCACCTTCAGCACGGCGCGTCGCCCCCCCCGCGTGACGGCCCAGACGCCCTGGTTCCTGGCGGGATCGTTGATGTCGAGCTCCTGGCCATTGAGCCGCCAGATGCCGCCGAGCCGCGCGATCTCGATGCCCACCGGATCGGCGAGCGACACGCCGCGCCCGCCGCGCGCCAGCGTCTGTGCTGCCGTGGCGATCGACGGGTCGGAGTTGCGATCCGGGCCGCAGCCGCTGCCGAGGATGCCGCAGACAGCGCCCGGCGCGACGGTCAGGTTGGGCACCGCCGCCGGCGCGACCAGGTTGAACAGCGCCCCGAGGGTGTTGAACTGCTGGGCCAGACAGAGAATGCCCTTCTGCCCGTTGTTCCAGGGGTTCTGCTTCGCGAACTCGCGGAAGCGGCGGGCGCGGGCCTCCGGGGCCACCGTCGCGGGATTGGGGCCGGGGCCGAAGAGCTCGGCCACCTTGGGATTGGCGCCGGGGACCACGGCCTTGATTGCAGTACGGAGGGCCGAGGTGCTGGCCATGGCGAGGGCCTCGTAGTACTCGAGGAAATCGGTGGTGAAGGTGATCTGCTGCACCTTGCCGCCGGCTGTCTCGACGCGCCACTCGACGTATTCGTCCTGGAACTGGAAGCGGTCGGCATCGATCTCAGCGTTGGTGGCCAGCGCGCTCTTCGGGAAGGCCGCCCACTCGACAGGGGCCGTTTCCTGCTTGGCCGGTGGGACCTCCTGGAATGCCTCCAAGAGCGTGAATGCCGACTGGGGGAGCTTGGCGCTCTGGCGATACTGGATGTGCAGGAGCATCCGGTAGTTCGCGAGCGCCTTGGCGGGCTTCAGCGTCTTTCCGGGATCCGAATAGGGGAACATGGCCGCTCTCCTTCTCGCGTGCCTGTGGCGGGAGCCTGGTGGTCAGCATCGCGGAGACGCGTCATGTGCCGTCAGTGGAGCAGGCCGCCCTTGACGCGATCCTGAAGCAGATTGGGACCCGGTTGAGCCACCGTGCGTCGATCGGCGTGTGGACTAGCGTCGTTTGGGTGCACCGGGCGTTTAGACATTTCTTCTCGAGGGGATTCGTGGACAGCGTAATTCGTCGGCGGGGTGCGACGGCAGGTCCTGACGCCCATCCGTTCCGGTTTCGGCACTCCTCAGGTGGGGCGAACTCTCCGAAAGGACCCGCCCGAGCCATCCACACCGCAATCACCGTCCCTCCGCGGGAAGGCTAGACTCGCTTGCTGAGGCGGCCCGCGTCAACGTCACGGCGTCGCCTCTTCACGTCACGGCGCGCCTCGTCTCGGCCCGCCTCGTTCGTGGACACGGGAGCGCGTATCGCAGGTGTTCATTGATCCCCAGGAAGCGCGGGTTTCAGTGAGCACTCCACGAGGCGCACTCGAGACATCGGGAGTGTTGCCTGGGGCGAGACTTGAGCCAACGAACTCTGTCGCGTGGTGGCGCTCGATGTGGGCCGGAGAGACTCCCCGGCTCGCTTCCCGGTCATGCCGCGTGATGCTAGCGCACCGGGTCCGGCGCTGGGAAGCGCGTCGGTTCCACGCCGTCGGGCACCGCCGCACTCGGCATGCTGGCCACGACGGGCTCTGCGCGCGCCGCACACCACGCTGGACGCGACGAGCTCACCGGGCGGCGGCGCGGCGGCGCAGTGTCTCGACGAGCGTCCGGGCGCTTCCGTCGGCCGGGTCCAGGGCGGCGAGCTTCTCCGCGTACCCGAGCGCCCGCCCGACGTCGCCCTGCTCGCCGAGATAGGTGGCCAGCGCTGTCAGCGTGTCGCGATCCGCCGGCCGCTGGCGGTGGGCGGCCTCGAGAACCGCGATGGCGTCGCGGGCCCGCCCGGTATCGTGGAGCGCGACGGCGTAGACGTACGCGAAGCGTGGGGCCTCGGGCCGGGCTCGCGCAGCCCGGCGCAAGAGGTCGACCGCTTCGGGCAGCCGGCTCTGGCGCACGCGGAGGAGACCGAGCGCGTGGAGCGTCTCCGCATGGTCGGGCGCCACGCGCAGCGCCTGATCCAGGAAGCGCTCACCGTCCGCGTCGCGACCCTGACCACGCAGGAGGTCGGCGAGGTTCACCAGCGCGGGGACGAACGACGGGTCGAGCCACAGCGCGGTGCGGAGCTCGGACTCCGCGTCGGCCAGGCGGCCGAGACGAGCATACAGCGTCGCGAGGTTCACGTGGGCCTCGGGCCGGTCGGCGTTGACCTGCTCGCTCTTGACGAGCTCGGCCAGGGCCCGGTCGAAATCGCTCCGCTGACCGTCCGCCAGTGCGGTGAGGGGAAGACCCGCGAGGGCCTGGACGGCGGCGAGCCGCACCGCTCGCACGGGATCCCGGAGCAGGGGCCCGGCGAGAAGCGCACGCCGGTCGCGGGGCAGCGACTCCACGGCCCGGAGCGCTGCCATCCGGACCAGGGCATCGGGATCGCCGAGCGCCCCTTCCACCGCGGGCGCAGCGCCGGCCGACGGGAACTCCGGCAGGTGCGCGAGCGCGGTCGCGCGAACGATCCCCGGCTGGGTCCGGTCGGTCGCGAGCGCGGCCAGGGCCGGGCCCGCCACCGGGAGTCCCCGCCGCGCGGCCTCCAGTGTCCGGGCGAAGTCCGCGGTGCCTCGGGCCGCGCCGCCCCAGCCCGCGACCCGGGCGGCGGCCCAGGAGGCCGTCCGGTTCGCGTGGCAGCCCGTGCAGGCGTTCGGCGTTCCGAGGGCGACCGAGAGGTCGGGGCGCGGCACCGGGAAGCTGTGGTCCCGACGCGGGTCCACGACCATGTAGGTGCGGGCCGGCATGTGGCAGCTCACGCAGCGCGCCCCCTCCGCCTCGGGTCGGTGGTGGTGGTGAGCTGACGTGTCGAACTTCGCCGGGAGGTGGCACTGGGCGCAAACCGCGTTGCCCGGCGCCCGGAGCGTCGTGCGATGGGGCTCGTGGCAGTCGGCGCAGGTCACCCCGGCGCGCTGCATCCGGCTCTGGACGAACGACCCCCACTCGTAGACCTCGCCGAGGATCTGACCGTCCGCGTGGTAGAGATGGGGCTCGAGCAGCGCCGGCACGTGGGTGTCGAGGAAGGGCTGGCCGTAGGGATGGGGGTCGACGATCGGCCGCCGCCGCGCATGACAGCGGGCACAGACGTCCACCTCGGCCGAGGACCGGGCGGGCCCCGTCCACTCGGCAATGCCGCGCTGGCTGTCCTTGATGGTCCACGCGCCGTCGCCCCGCCCGGGGTGCACGACGAGGCCGGTGGCGCTGCCCGGCGCGGGTGGTGCTCCGGCAGGGCGCGCCTCGGCCCAGGCCACGTGAGCCGAGCCAGGCCCGTGGCATTCCTCGCAGGACACGGTGAGCTCGGCCCACGCGGTGGCGTAGGTGTTCGTGGCGAGGTCGTACCGCTTCCGGAGGTCTGTCGAGTGACACTCGGCGCACTGGAAGTTCCATGTTTGCTCGCGGCCCGTCCAGTGCAGCGGGGTCGGGGGCCGTAGCGCTTCCTGGGGTAGAGGTGGAACCAGCGCTGACCGCCCTGGGCCCGGGGCCGCGTGTCCCACGCCAGGCCGAGGGCCTGGAGCCGCCCCCCGGGGAACGGGATGAGGTACTGCTGGAGGGGATCGACGCCGAAGGTGTAGGTGATCTCGAACTCGCCGAGCTTGCCGTCAGGGCCGTCGGTGCGGACGAGGAACTTCCCGTCGCGGCGGAAGAACGTCGAGGTGACGCCCCGGTGGGTGATCCGCGCCTCGTTGAAGCTGCCGAGGACCGTCTGGTCCGTGGCGGGCTCCATCGCGCGGGCATGGTCCGAGGCCCGGTAGGCCTCGGTCTCCTTGGGGTGGCAGCCGGCACACTTCGCGCTGCCGACGAAGCTCGGCGGCGCGGCGGCGGCCTTCGGGGCCGGGGCCGGCTGCTCGGCGCGCTCGCAGCCGACCGCGAGGGCCATGCCGGCCAAGGTCAGCCCGAGGACTGCGAGGCGGACGCGCCTCGGGCGCGCCGACGGGCGCCCGTCCCCCCGGCCGGGTCCCGTGCCCGCGCTCGCGCGACCCGACCCTCTGCGCCAGAGCGGTCGGCCGGCGGGCGCCGTCACCCCTCGCCCCGACGGCCCGCACTCACGCTCTGCACCGGGGGTCGTGTCCCTCGGCCACGCCGTCGCGAGCACGAGCGTCAGTGTACCTGAGCCCGATCGCCGCAGGCTCGATGCGCTCGCCAGCGGGGAACGGCGGGCTGTGTGGCCCAACGGCGGGCTGTGACCCATCGGCCGGCTCGGGAGTTCTGTGCTCAGGAGGTAACGGCGGACAGTGTAGCCAACAGCGAAGCCCTATGAACCCTCGGTGCGCGCCTCACGAGCGCGGTGCAGATCCGCAGGTCCACGACACGGCGGAAGTGGCGGAGGTAGCCAGTGACGAGTTCGAGGTCATGATGAAATGCCTTGGCGCCAATCCGTAGCTCGGCGTCGCCTCAGGACTGGCACTCGTTCTCCATGAACCTTCATCGCTCCCTAGACCCTGGCATTTCGTATCGTCCTGAATCACCGAGAGGCGGGAGTACCATTCGATCTCCCGATGAGCCGCGCAGCGTTGGCGAACGAAAGCCCTGACGCAGATAGAAGACGCTTACCGAGCTCGTTAACGTCAGCTTGTGGATCGTCTGTAAACAGCTCACTACTCGGTAGGGTCATCCTTGGATGGTTTCGTAAACAAGTCGATATGAAAGGGAGAGGAAACTCAGACGCCTTGGCGGGCCGAACACGGAATGTGAAACGCAGCGCATCCGACGACTCTTCCTTTCCTTTCCAGCCTCCTGCCAGAGCTACCAGACCTCTACCCCCGCTGCCGCGTGCTGCGGTCATCTAGGCTATGCGTTCCGCCTTGACCAGCACCGCGTCAGTCTTGCCATGGCGAGTGATGATTACCGCTTCCCCTCTCTGGCTGTGCGAAAGCACGCCGCTAGAAGCGCCTTATCCTGAACTTCTGTTACCTTGCGCGCCATCGGCATCCTCCTAGATAAAGGACATTTTAACTATAATTTTCGGAGGGAAGCTCGTCAGCTTCGCGGCGAACACCTGGCTTCACGATGTCCAACAGCAGACGCATACGCGCGGGATGGTCCTGGTCTGTGCGCGCGCCTTTTTCCACCGCGAGAACCCCGCGGATGACCTCCGGCGCGCACACGTGGAGCGGTCGCCGACGTCGAGGCCCCGCCTGCCGAGGAGCTCCACCTGGCCGCGAGGCGCCCGTCGCGGTGTGGCGCGCTGCGCCAGCCCGCCCCAGCTCGTCGCGGCGCCGAGACGACGATCCCCTATCTCCGTCGATAGGGTCGGCGCGTCCGACGCTAGTAGACGCGGATCTCCACGGCCAGCTGCGCGCGGTCGAGCCGGAACTTGGCCTTGTCGAAGTCCGGGAAGGAGAGGATCTTCCCGGAGTAGTTCGTGATGCCCTTGAGCTCCGAGGAGAACGGATTCTCGCTGATCTTGCCGTCCCCATTCACGTCGTGGCCCACGATGATGGCGTACGTCCCGTACGGCACGTCGGGGATCACGAACTCGGTCTGACCGTTCTGGATCCGGCCTCTCCCCTTGACGATGGGGCCGTCCTTCGTCGCGAACGTCTCCTTCTTGTTGTAGAGGGCCCAGCGCAGCTCCCCGTCGTCGGACTTCAGGCCGACGACCTTCACGCGGATCGCGCCCTTCATCTCAGCCGGGTCAGCCGGGCTCGATGACAAAACCAGCAGCAGAAGAACGCAGGCGCCGATTCCCCAGGGAACGGCGCCTCGCCGCAACCACCACGCTCCCGACGTCATCGTGACCGGCTTCCGTCCTCCGTGGGCGTCGGCGCCCCCGATCGTCCGCGCCGGGCCCGCAGACGGTGCGGGTGTCGACCGCCTGGCCGTCCAGCGCGACCAGGAGGAGTGCGTGTCGCTGCTACGCGGCGCCCTTGAGCCGCGCCAGATAGCCGCTCAGCTTGTTGACCTCGACGTACTCGTCGGCTCGGCCGGCGAAGGACAGGCGGAATCCCCGCTCGACGTCGTGCTTCCACGCGACGATCATGCCGGCCTGGTATGCCCCCGTCAGCTCATCGCGATGACCCGGCGACACCTCTACCGGAGCCGGTTCTGCAGGGGCTGGCTTTCCGGGGCGCTTCCGCTTCGTCATCTGCATCTCCCTTGCCGGCCCTCGACGGCCGACTCAGAGCCACGAACGCCTCAGTCCTCGCGCGTTGTGGCTCGCCGCTCGGCCTTTCGGCGCTTCTTCCTGGCCTCGGCCTGCTTCCGCTTCCGCTTCACCGAGGGTTTCTCGTAGAAGGCTCGCCGCTTCATCTCCTTGAAGACGCCTTCCTTGAGCATCGCCTTCTTGAGGGATTTCAGCGCCGGCTCGATCTGGTTGTCGAAGACCTCGATCTTCACTAGGTCTTCCTTTCCCCTACCGCAATCTCGTCAAGGGCCCGACGACGTCGACGAGCCCGACCCAGGACAGCACGCGAATCACCAGCCACGCGGGATCGAACTCCCACCGGCGCACGCTGAACTTCGGCGCCCGCGGATGGGCGTGGTGGTTGTTGTGCAAGCCCTCTCCGCCTGTCACCAGGGCCAGAAGGGTCCAATTGTACGCCGTATTCTGGAAGTTCTGGGTACCCCGCCAGTGCCCCAGCCCGTTGATGAGCGGCGCGACCATGAAGACGTAGATCAGGGCGTGCGCGAGACCGGTGAGGAGCCCGGGCCTCACTCCCAGGACCAGGCACAGGAGCGCGAGGCCGGTGGCCGGACCGAGCCAGCCATGGGAGAAGAGGACGCGGTCCAGGCGGTCCGGCGCCAGGTCCGGCGCGAAGCGTCGTCGCGTCTCGGCATCGCGGGCTTCGCGGGCGTAGTAGTAGACGTTCAGGAGCTGGACCCGCCAGAGTCCCAGCAAGCGCGGGCTGTGAGGGTCACCGGGCTGGTCCGTGAAGGCGTGATGCTTCCGGTGCACGGCAACCCATCCCTGGCGGCGCTGCCCCGTCGTGATCCAGACGAGCGCGCGGAAGACCACGTCCGCTACGGGATGTACCACGAGCGCGCGGTGCGCGAGGCCGCGGTGCAGATAGATGGATGTAGCGATCACCCCGACTTGGGTGATCAGGAGGGCGACCAGCGGGACGCTCCAGAATTCGACAGGCACTAGACCTCCCTGACCGTGTGGTACCACGTGTGGTCCGCCGGGCGGTCAGCGGAACCGCCCCGGCTGCCGCGTCACGCGGGCGACGCGGCCGATCCGGCCCCGTTGGCCTCCTCGATCCCTCGGCCTCCTTCTGCCGGTGCGCCTACCAGCGCGAGCCGCGACGCGCGCCCCCGCCGGCGCCCGGTCCCTTGGCCACGCTGACCGTGAGCTTCCGACCCTCGAACACCTGCTCGTTCAGCTTCGCGATCGCGCTCTCGCCTTCCGCCTGCGTGGCCATCTCGACGAAGCCGAACCCCCGGGACTCCCCGGTGTCGCGATCCGTGATCACCGTGGCGGACTCGACCGTCCCGCACTGGGCGAAGTACTGCCGCAGGCTGTCGGAGTTGGTGGAGTACGCGAGACCGCCGACGTACAGCTTGAACGCCATGGCACGCCTCCTTGGGGACCCGGCCTTTGGGCCGATCGCTTCCGCGATGGTGGTTCCCGCCCCTGACACGCGGAAGCGTCGTCGGAGGCTCGGCCGGATTCGTACCGCTTCAGGGGAAGGATCGAACCAGGCAGGACCAGGATCGAACTAGTGTACCACTCACGGGAGAGGATGAGAAGCGTCCAGTGCGTGACCGCCTCGCAGGGCCAGGCGCGGTGCAGGCGCCCGCTCGGGCGGCCCAAGGCCAGATGCCCGCTCCGGCACGCGGAGGGCCCAGGCGCGCCCTCCGGCGGTGCGGAGGGCCAGGCGCCGCGCCGGCGCGCGGGCCAGGCGCGTGCTGCGACGGCGCGGAAGACCCAGGCGCCGCGCCGGCGCGCGGGGACCCGGCGTTCACTCCGGCGCGCGAGGGCCAGGCGCGCGCTCCGGCGGCGCGAGGGCCCAGGTGCACGCTCCGGCGCGCGGAGGGCACGGGCGCCCAGCCCGGCGCCGAGGCAAGGCGGTGAACTCCGCCACCACCCGATTGTGGTCACTCAAGCCCGCCCAGCGCGAGCCGGTGACGACGCCGCAGGAGACGAGCCGGGTCCCCGGCCGCGGGCACGAAGATGCCGTCGCAGTGGTAAGGCGCGCTCCGATCGGCGCACCATCGGAGGGTCTGCGCGAGGGCCCGGTGCGTGGCCTGCCGGCAGCTGGCCTCCAGCAGCTGATGACGATCGAACTCCGCGGCAAGCCGAGCGAGGATCCCGCGCTCGCCCCGGGTCACCCGGATCCGCTCCGTCGGCTGGCGATGCCCGACAACGGCGTTGAAGTCGCGTGCAGCGAAGTCGTACCTAGAACGCGAAGCTGATCTCAGCGCCGATCGTCCAGCCCGAGAACCTGTCGGACCAGAAGTATCCCGCGCCGATGCCGACGTACTCCAGCTTCCAGAACAGCCCTGGACGTCCATCACGAGCCGGCCGCCGGACTGGTAGAAGTAGCTGGTCCCGAAGGAGTCATCGAGCCCGCCGAAGAAATCGGAGCGGGCGAAGTAGCCCCCGGTTCGGAGCTGTCGACCCCACAGGTAGAGCGGCATCCGCCACTCGACGTCCACCTCGTTGAACCACCACTGGGACGTGCTCTCGAAGCTCAGGGCGGACGTGGATCGTTCGATCGGCTCGGTGTGGAAGTACTTGAACATCGACTTCAGCGTGAGCTGGATGGTGCCGAAGAGGCGACGGTAGCGCAGCTCCACACCCGGGACGAGCGTGAATGTGTCGGCGCTCCAGTTGACGAGATCGTTCACCGCGTTGCTGCCGGCGAGCCGCAGCACTTCGCGCCCGGCATCGTTTCGGGCGTCGAAGTCGTTGTCGGTATGCGCGTAAATGACGCCGAACGTCGGGGCGAGGCTCAGGTGCTCCCAGACCGTGAAGCGGACCCCGCCGCCGAGAAAGACGGCCAGGCTGTCGATCGTGCTCTGGTTACCGGCCAGTGCGCCGGTATCGAAATGATTCTCGAACGTCCCGTACCCGACGCCCCCTTCCAGCACCGGACTCCACAGGATCCCGGAATCCCCGAGCGGTCTCTTCTCGGCCACGTCCCCGCGCCCCGTGACTCGCGTGATCGCGAGGTCGGTGTCGTTGAGCTTGGACGTGTACGTCCCGCCGCTGGCGCCGCTCTGGGTGTCGAGCACGGCGAAGGTCTCGACCCGGCTCCCGACGAGGTGGTCGAGCTGCTCGAGGGCGCCCGGGGGCAGAATCTGGGCCCGGGCCACGCCCGCGGTCAGCACCAGCGCCAGGACCGTGCCACTCAGGCTGAGCACGTCCCGGGAGAACCCGGACCGCCTCCGCACGGTCGATGGAAGTCCCATCAGCTCCCTCCCGGACCCCTCGGCACCAAGCCATCCGGCTCGCCTTCCCTGCCGAGAGCGAGATTCTGGTGGTTCCGCACCTCGTGCATCACTCGCGACGCTTGAGGTCCTGCCCGGTGGCGCTGGTTCCAGGTCCCACGATGTCGGCGGCGCGTGATTCCCCCTCGACGATCCGGACCATAGCGTCTCACTGAGAGCCCTGGGGCCGGGACAATTTCTGCCGGAGTGCGTGGAATCCGTAGAGTCCATAGTAGGCGGCCGTGAAGCTGCCCCCGGACACGGCGGAGATGAGGTCGACCTCGTCGAGCAGTCGACGTGGCCTGCCACCCAGGACCACGGGGGTGGCCGCGAGCTCCTCCAGCACGCCGTAGGCGAACGCCGCGGCCCGGGTGCCGCCTCCGGAGAAGGCAAGGATCAGCAACAGCTCATTGGAACGCGATCCCCCGGCACCGGTCGAGGCTGGCCCCCTCGGCTCCCAGTGAGCCAAGGGGGCGTTTCCCAGTCCCGCCGTCGTGCAGCCACTCCCGACCGAGATCGCAAGCGCCACCAGGATTGGCAGCATGCGGGCAGCGATCCTGGCGCCAAGCAGGCCCACGCCCAAACGAGCTACCTGCTCCGATCGTCGATGGCACAGGCGTCCGACACGTCGTCCCACTGACCGCCCTGCATCTGGCAGATCTGCAACGCGCTCCGCGACGACTGCTGCGCGGGGTAGGTACACTGCTTGGTCGGCGTCGAGTAGCTTCCGCCGTGGGCCTCGCACATCGTCTTGCCGCTGAGCCGCACGCGTCCGGTGCAACCCGACAGCGAGCCAGAGAGGGCGATCACGACTCCGATCGCGGTCAGTGTCTTCCGAGAAATCATCGATGTCCTCCCGCCGGACTGGTCACCGGCTTGCCCTGATTGGCCGAGTCGCCTCGATTCACGAAGAGCTCGCTCGACTTGACGCTGGCGACGTTGACGTCATGTCCGAGCCTGTCACGATGGGGCCCGGCTGTGACAGCCCCGCCGTGTCACGGATGCCGTTGCCTTCTGGACGTCCTCGGCGGTCCTGGGGCCACCTTCACCTCCTTCACGCGCCGATCGTGAGGGTCTCAAGTCGGAATGACGCTGATGGCGCGCGACAACACGGGGGGCCGCCGCATCCGGTGGGCTCGCGGCGCGCAGCCACGGCTACGGTCCCCGTCCACGTCACCGCGCCCGCCTCGTCGGCCACCGCAAGACGCGGAGGCCACCTCGATCGTGAGAGAGAATCAGCGCCTTGACGGAGACTCCCACGAGCAGGAACAGGATGACCATGGACAGCGAGAGATCGACCGCCGTCTGGAAGTGGAGGTTCACCGGGACGAGGATGGAGCGGACACCCCACACGCCCAGGACGAGCGCGCCGGCGTTCACGAGGAGATCCTCCAGCGGCCGCAGGAGCACGGAGTACACCGCGGCCGCCGCGATCAGCAGCACGAGCAGGACGGCCAGCACGCGCAAGTAGCGTGGTCGTGCGAAGGTGACGGCATACGCAGCGGCGTACTCCACCGAACCGCGGGTCGTCTGGACGCTCCGCGGGTCGATGGCCAGGGGGGATGACATCCGCTTCTGGGGAAGCAGCTCCTGGATCGAGAGCAAGAGATGGCGCGGGGCCTGGTCCGGCCCGAGCGTCTGCACGTGGCCGTCCGGATAGGTGCGCTGGAGGAGCACTCCGAGCACCAGGTGGTAGGAATCGAAGGGATAGCGGATGGGGAACCCTCGCACGGGCAGCTGGATCGTTTCGGACACGGCGTCGTTCGCCTCGGGCAACGCGATGCTTGCCGACGGTGGCAGGCCCTCGGCCTCGCCATCGTCCTGGGCGATGGAGACGAAGAGGAGCCGATCCCTCGCCGTGCATGGGGCACGGCAGGTGTGATGACCCGAGACACGCAGGGTGGCGACGAGCAGGACTTCGTCGACGGCGATCACCGCCAGATGCAGGCGAGTGTGGGATGGAGCAATCGCTGCGGCCGGCACCCGAAGAAGCGGGATGATCCTGCCCGTCGCCGGGCCCAGCACCTCGCCGACAACGCCGCCCAGCGAGAAGGGTAGGGTCACGATGATCCCCAACAGCAGCATCGTGGCCGCGACGAACGCGATGCGGTAGCGCCTTCGCGACCATCTGTCCACGTCCGCCGTCATCTCGTCCGCCGTGAGCCTCTAACGCGAAACCATCTCGAGCGCCTCCGCCTCCGCAGGTTGCCGGGAGGAGTCGGGGGCCGATGACCATGGCTCCGCGTACTCATCGGTCCGCACACGGGAACCGGCGCCGCGGAGGCGACAATGCAACCGTCCTGCCGGCCCCGGTGGCCTCGTGGCCGTTGACGTCGCATCGAGGTCGCGTGGGAGAGGGCGGCCAGGGCTGACAGCACACGGCGGGGGGCCATCCCGCGCGCGTCAGCTAGAAATGGCATTGATCGCGCGGGAGAGAACGATCACCGTGGTCAAGAGCGAGACCATGCTCTCGAGCATCATCAGCATCTTGGCACGGCGCGTGAGCGGCAGGACATCGGTGGCGCTGAACGCCGTCGCCGTGCTGTAGCCGAGGTACAGATAGTCGAGGAACAGTGGCCGCCAGTCGGCCGGCAGATCCTCGGGGGCCGCCGGCTGGGGGAAGACCCAATCCGGCCTGACGCGTGTGGCTTTCGCGCGAGCGCCCGGGCCGCCACGATCCATCTGCCAGTACAAGAGCGAGAAGGCCAGGACGTTGACGACCCAGATCGCCACGGACGAGGACAGCTGAGAGAACGCGTTCCGGCTCGACGGGTGGAGCGTGATGACGCCGAGCATGTCGGCCAGCTCCACGAGCGTGTTGGCGCCGTAGACGAGAGCAAGGCATACGATGATCGCTCGCTCGACGCCCAGCCATAAGGCGCTTCCCCTCGTGACCGCCACGGCCGCCATCGCCCCCAGAACGGCGAGCGCCGCCACGTAGGACACCCACACCGGGATCACGAAGACGTGTCCGGGCAAGGCGCGCAGCAGGAAGAGCACGGCGAGGATCGCGAGCGCGGGGGGCCAGCGCGACTCGTCGCGGATCGCTCGGGTCGGCCCGTTCATGGCTGCCTCGGGACGAGCCGGGGATAACGGCCCACGGGGCATCTAACGGCCCGGCGCGAGACTCTTGCGGATCCAGTCCAGGTAGATCTCGGTGTCCGAGCGCGACGTCTCCTCGATCCGTCCTCGAAGCAGTCGTGCCGCGAACCCTCCAGCATGGTCGACCGCGCGCGCAGACCCGCGAGCAGGTAGTATCCTTTGCCGTCGGGCGGCGGGGCCAGCCACAGGACGAGCAGCGCGGTGTCCGTGTAGCGGCTGGCGTAGAGCTGCTTGTCGGCGACGTAGATGCCTCCCCCTCCATCCCGGTGGATCACGAGATGATGCAGGGTGATCGTCGGCTCGGGCTACCGAACCGTGTAGCCACGCGCGCTGAGACAAGAGTCGAGGGCCCGGTTGTAGGCGTCGTGCTGCTGGCCCGCGTATGCCACATTCTCTTGGTACCGACGCTCCCGCCGTGCTAGACGACGTTCCTCCCGCCGCTCGATCCCGCCGAACAACCCCGGGACGGTCTGTCCGAGGGTGGCTACTCGCGGGCCGGACCCGCTCGCCGCAGCGTAGGCCGCCGTCCCGGGCTCGCTCGGGTTGTACCCCGACTGTTGAGAAGCCCAGGTCCCGCACTCGCTCTGGTCCGTCGTCACTTGCTGCGGGTTCTGTCCCCGGGAGGGATAGGCATACGGGCGCTGATACGGCGGGGGCTGGTAGCCAGGGGGCGCGTACCCCGTCGGGGCCGTCCCGGACGTTTGCGGCGGGGGGAACCCTCCCGGTGGCAGATAGCCTCCGGGGGCGCCATAGCCCGCTGGCGCGCCGTATCCCCCTGGAGCCGCATACCCACCGGGTGGGTACGAGTACGTCGGCGCGTAGCCTCCGCCCCAAGGACGACCCCCCTGGGCCGTCGCGTTGCCGGGTGGAAGCGAGCAGGTCGCCACGAACACGACGATGCTGATCACCAGGACCCTGGCCTTCATCGCTCTCCTTAATCTGGCGTCCCCTGTCGGCTGGCGTCCTCTGTCCGTTGCCCTATCGGGTCCCCGCCGACAGGGTGGTCTCGTGAACCATCCACCGGCTTGGCAGCGGCATTCCCCGCCGCCTGGAGGAACACGTCGGTCTGGCTCGTGGCCTCGAGATGCTGGATGGCCGGGAGCTCGGCGATGCGGATCCGGAGCAGCTCCCGGCCGGGCGCCACGAAGGTCCCGAACCCCGAGCGGAGCGTGAAATGCCCGAGGAGCCCGTCGGTGGGGACCCGATCCTCCACCTGGAAGTGGGGGCCCGCGAGCATCTCCGGGGGGAGGAGCTCGCGGGCACTGAGAACCGGCGGCGCCTGGAAGGCCGGCTGGGCCAGGGCGAGGGGCGCGCCGACCCCGAGACCCATTCCCACCACGGCCATTACAGTGGGGGCTGCGCGGATCACGCGCGCGATGCCTCCCGTGCGTGTCACGACGCACCGCCGGTGCGCCGATCGTCGACTCGGTGTGCGGTAGCAGTGCGCTCCGGAAGGCCCGCCACTATCTGGCGGGGCCCGCGGCGAAGCAGCCCTCTCCTCCGTCCGGGCAGATGACCATGAAGACTGTTCGCTTGTCGCAGCCGGATACGCCGACCGTGTACTCGCCTCGCTGAACCCCGCCGACCCATGGCCCCCGCATGGGCGGCTGGATGACCTCCTTGGAGAGGACCGTTCCCGTCGCCGTGGGGCAGCTCATCTCGAGCTGCCCCCGGGTCACGGCGGTCCGGACCGCCATCGACTCTTTGCTGTCGAGGAACTGGGCGGGGGTGGCGCACCCCGCCCAGGCCATCGCAGCGCCGACCACCAAGACTGCCAACGACTTCGACATGACTTGGTCCCCCCGCGCCGGGGAACGCCCCGGCGCCCCGATCGTTACTTCGCGTACACGAACTTGGGCATCGCCTTCAGCGCGTCCTTGGTCGCGCCCGCCAGGACGATCTTGCCCTTGTCCTCCTTGAACTGCCCGACCGGAATCGCCACGTCGTGCTTGCCCATGCCGAGGAACCCGCCCGCGCCGATGATGGCGTAGGACACCGACTTGTCCGGCGTGATGATCAGGTCGTCGACGGACCCGATCTTCTCGTTCTTGTCGTTGTACACGGCCTTGCCCAGGATCTTCTTCTTGGCGCTCCACCCGATGGCCACGGCCTTCAGCTCCTCGACGCTGACCCCGAGCGTGGTGGACCCCGCGACCTGCGCTCCGAGCCTCCCCGCCGAACCGGTCACCACCAGCCCCGCCAACGCCAGTACCGCCACGCCATTCAGGACCGCTCTTCTGTTCATCGTCGTTCCTTTCTCGGTGTTTGGTTGCGTCCGAGTGTCCTTATCCCTCGGTTCGATCACTGGCTCCCGAACCACCCCGACCTGGCGGTGACCCGCCTACTGCCCTTGCCCTGGCCGGGGCCGGGTACCGCGCGCCGCCAGCATCGACGCGCGGCCCGGCCGTTGGCCTCTCAGTTGTCGCTGGGCATCGGAAGGTTGACGCCTTTCTTCTCGAGCCCCGTGTCCTCGGGCCGGGCGGCCCATGCTGGGCCGCCCGCCTGAAGATCGCGGATTGCTCCGTGTGCCTACTTGCCCACTCCCGCCCGCGCCGCCTCGATTCTCGCCTTCACGGCCTCGAGATTGAAGCTGGCGCCCTTCTGCATCGGCGGGAACTCGACCGCGGTCATGGCGAGCTTCAAGACCTCCTCCTGGACGAACACGAAGCGCCAGAACTCGTACTTGAACCAATCGAAGTATTGTTGCGCCCCTTCCTTGGTCCCACTGTTGGGCCAGCCCGTGCGCTCGAAGGGATCCAGGCGCAGGTTCGTGATGTACGGCACGTCAGGCTTGGTCTTGTCACCAAGCCAGCCACCGGGTTGGTCGATGAACCGAAACTTGTAGTCGCCGATGCGCACGGCGCCCAGCTCGCTTTCCCCGAAGTACCAGATTTCGTGGCGGTTCGACGGCCCCTTGCCGGTGATCATGGGCGTCTGATCGTAGCCGTCCAGATGCACCTTGTAGGTCGTGCCACCGAGCTCCTTGCCCTTCTTCAGTTCGTCCACGATGTTCGGGTTGCCGGCCGCGGCCACCAGGGTGGGGAACCAGTCGAGCCCGGAGATGATCCCGTTCTCGACCTTGCCGGCCGGCACCTTGCCCGGCCAGCGGATCATCGCCGGGGCGCGGAACCCGCCTTCCATGACCGTTCCCTTGCTCTGTGCGAACGGCGTCTGTCCGCCGTCCGGCCAGGTGAAGACCTCGGTGCCGTTGTCTGTGGTGAAGATGACGATGGTGTTGTCGTCCACGCCCATGTCCTTGAGCTTCTTCATCACGAGGCCGATGTCGTCGTCCATCTGCGCCATGCCGGCTTCATGGATGGACCAGCCGTTCTTGGAGTTGCGCATCGCCTGGTACTTCGGCGACAGGTGCGTGACGATGTGCATGCGCGTCGGATTCAGCCAGAGAAAGAACGGCTTGTTGTCGGCCTTGGCCTTGTCGAGGAAACTCAGGGCCTTGTCGCGAATCTCGTCGTCCACCGTTTCCATGCGTTTCGGGCACAGCTCGCCCGCATCCTCGATCTTCTGCTTGCCGACCTTGCCCCAGCGTGGATCGACGGTGGCATCGTCTACGCTGGTCGCCCACGAGTGAACCATGTTGCGCGGGCCTACCCGCGACCTCAGATCCTGCGGGTAGTTCGGATGGCAGGGGTCTTCCATCGCGTCCAGGTGATAGAGATAGCCGAAGAACTCGTCGAACCCGTGCACCGTGGGCAGGAACTCGTTCTTGTCGCCAAGGTGGTTCTTGCCGAACTGGCCCGTGGCGTACCCCATCGACTTCAGCACCGTGGCGATGGTCACCGCCTCCGCCGGCAGGCCGGTAGGCGCACCAGCCTGGCCGACCGTGGTCATGCCGGTGCGGATCGGCAGCTCGCCGGTGATGAAGTTGGCGCGGCCCGCGGTGCAGCTCGCCTCGGCGTAGTAATCGGTGAACACCATGCCTTCGGCGGCGATCTTGTCGAGGTTGGGCGTCTGGCCCGCCATCATGCCGCGGTGGTAGGCGCCGATGTTCCAGATACCAATGTCGTCGCCCATGATGACGACGATGTTGGGCTTCGGCTGCGCTGCCGCCGGGCCGGCCGCCCAGGCCAGCGCGGCCAGGAGCACTCCGAGCGTCCCTCCGATCCTCCGCATACTTTCCTCCGTTTTCCGGATCATTCCCGCTGTGCGTCCGTGTCGTGGACGGCAAAGCGGGCTCATTGATCACGCCCCAGGAAATGATTGCAGACCTGGCCGATGATCCCGAGCAGCGCAAGTCGATTCATTCCCAGGGTCTCCCCCTCGAGCTGCGACGGCCGTCGCCCCGGCCAGACGGCTGGGTGACCTCTGCGCGGCGGCAGCCGTGGCAGGGTCAGGCACCCGCCGTACATCGGGCCCTTCCCTGGTCCATGGCTGTCCGGCTCACACTTGCCACGGCTACCGCGGGAACAAAAGCTGGATCTGGATCCGGAGCTGCCATTCGGCCGCGTTGTCCGGTCGCTCCACGTTGTAGTAGGCGCTGGCCTGCGCGTTCACGGGCAGCTTGCCGAGCCGCACGATCTTGCCCACGCCGGCGCCGATGGGCACGGTCCACCGGTCGTCGCTGTCCGCCTCCCAGTCGGCCGTGATGATGGGCGCCGTGACCACGTACCACGCGTGGGGCAGGTTGTAGTTCACGAACGGCTGGATCAGCATCTGGTTCACGTCTCGCCGATCGCTTTCCCCGGCGAACGACCAGACGTTGTTGATGAGGGCGCCGAGCACCCACGGCCCGTGCACCGTCAGCGCCACGGCCGTCGGGCCGGCGCCCCACTTGCCCTGACCGAGCGAGTCGTCCGTCGCCGTCGGGAACTGGAGGATCGGCCCCACGCCCCAGATCAGCTTCCCCGGCTTCGCCGGCGAGAGGAACAGGGACTGCTGGATGTCGCCGAGCCCGAACACGTCGCCGAACCCGGGCGCCAGCTCCGGCTGGTAGATCAGCGGCACGATCGTCCGCGAGATCAGGTTCCAGTCCTCGGTCAGCTTGAACGGGATGACCGGCTGGATGTTGAGGATGTACTGGACGTCGTCCTCCGGGCCCACGCCGAAGTTGATGTTGTTCTGGAACGGCACGGAGATCAGGTCCGCCACAGGGTTCTGCGTCTTCTTGGCGAGCTCCGTATCGTCCTGGGCCCACCCAGGCGTCACCACGCCGGCCATTACCAAGAGGGCCGCGAACCCGACACGACGGCTTGTCACTCGCAGCCAACTCCGGCGCATCTCCCCCTCACGCATCGGTTTCCCCTTGCCTAGTGGCGTATCGTGACAGTGCCCGCTGGCCTCTCCCCGCCCCTCGCGATCTCATCAGAAGTGGAAGTTGACGCCGAGGAACGGCCCTGACATCTCGATGTCCGCATTGAGGGTGCGGGCCCCGCTGCCGGTCTCGAGATCGATGTCCATGTACCGCCAGCCACCCAGGACGGACGCGCGGGGCGTGAAGCGCCATTCGAGCCCCGCGATGAGGTTGTAGGTGAGCTGCGTCTGGTTGTCCGAGATCCCGAAGCCGGCCACGTCCCCGCGGAACCAGAGCGCCACCGTGTCCGTGACGTGGTACGTGATGCGGCCACCGAACATCGGGTCGATCACGCTGGCGCTGTCGGAGACCTTCTGGTTCGGGAAGCCGAGCGACGCGTCCATCCAAATGAACCGCCCCCCGGCCAGTGGCTCGAAGGTGAGCCGTCCCGCCCGGCCCAGGGACACGGGGCCGAGGCGGTACATCGCCCCGAACTCGAAGAACAGCTCCTGGAGGTTCGTGCTCACGGAGATACCGTTCTGCGTCTCGCTCTGCCCCACGCTCATGTAGAAGAGGTCGCCGAAGGCGGTCCACCGCTGGATCGTGGCCTCGAAGTGGCCGGAGATGGCGAAATGGAGCTGCGGGACGACATCCACGAAGTCGATGGTGGTCGACCGCGTGAACTGGCCCACGTCGAGGGTCATCTTGGTGCGCGGCGCCCACAGGTACGGAGCCACGCTGAACCGCCACCCCTCCGCCGACGCCTCCGCTCCCGCGGCGCCGGCCTGGGCGATCACCACCGAGCCCGGCGTGAGCGAGGCGACAACACCAGGGTTAGCGATCGATCCAGCGGCGCTTCCCGCCGTCGACTCCTGAAGCCCGAACGGGCGGAGCCCCGTCCATGACTCCTCTGCGCGGCTCGACCATGGCAGCAACACGAGGATCGTGGTCACCAGACCCAGACAGGCCCATCCTCGAAGGTCACTGATCGAGTCCCGCGGACGCTCGCGCTGATCCATGGCTCCCCTTGCTCTTCCTGACTCTTGGAACCGCCGATCCCGTTGACCTTCACCTCCGACGACGCGCCCGAGCCACGTCCAGAACGCACCCGCCGTCCAGTGGGCGCGCGAGGCCTCCAGAACGCCACCCGCCCCGTGGGTCGCGCGAGGTCTCCGCTCCACCGCCCTCACGATTCGCACTAGCGCACCGCGTAGCCGCGAGCGCTCAGGCAAGCGTTGAGGGCCCGGCCATAGCCGTCTTGCTGGTAACCCGCCGCGGTCTGCCCTTCCCACCGCTCCCGCCGGAGCTCCCGTCGCTCCTCGCGCCGCTGGATCCCGCCGAACAGCCCAACTGGGCCGTCCGTCCCGGCGATGCGCCCCCCGCCCAGGAGCCGGCCGGCGTTTGGATTGAACCCCGTCTGCTGAGACGCCCACGACCCGCACTCGCCCTGGTCATTCGTCGCCTGCTGCGGAGGCTGGCCCTGCTGCGGATAGGCGTAGGGCGGCTGATAGGCCGGCGGCGGGTAGCTCGGGGCGGGATAGCCGGGACTCCCGTAGCCGGGCGGTGGATAGCCCTGCCCCGGAGGGGCCGCTCCGTATCCACCAGGAGGTGTGGCGTACCCAGCGGGAGCCGCATAGCCGCCCGGCGGAGGCGTCTGATAGGCCGGTCCCGGATACCCGTACGGGCGGGCGAGCGCGCCACCTTGCTCCAGTCCCACCCGCCAACCGGGACGGCCCCACTGGGCCGTCGCCATGCGCGGCACGAGCCCGCCAATCACCACCATGACCAGGAGCGCCGTAGTCACTGCTCGACGGGTCATCGCTCTCCTCGCTCTTCGCGGATCAGTGGTCGCGCCCCGCGCGCGCCCACACGCCACGATGGTGCATGGCGCATCGCCGCCTCACTTCTGGAACGGGTAGATCACCTTCCAGTCCCGCTTCATGTCCACGACCGTCCAGCTCTTCTGCGTCGCCTCGTCCAGCGCCTTGTCGAGGCGCCCGACCGAGGACTTCCGGTCGTACGCCCATTCCCGCTCGCCGTCGGTGTGATGGACCAGGCCCATGAACCGGAGCCCGTCGCCCGCCGCCGTCCACTCCAGCATCTGCTGGTCGCCGTCCGAGTTGCCGAAGGCCAGGACCGGGCGGCGCCCGATGAACCGGTTGATCCCGACCGGCTTGCCCGCCTTGTCGTCGACCAGGTTGATCTTCGGCAGCTTCAGCAGCACCGGCTTGCCATCCCGCATCTCAAGCTTCGTCTCGCCCACGCTGCCGACGACCTGCTCGGGCGGGATGCCGTAGACCTGCTCGGCGAACACGCGCATGAACTCGACGCCACCGCCCGACACGATGAACGTCTTGAAGCCGTTGGCGCGCAGGTAGGCGAGGAGCTCGAGCATCGGCTGGTAGACCAGGTCCGTGTACGGCCGCTGGAAGCGCGGGTGCTTGGCCTGCGCCACCCAGTCCTTCACCGTCTGCGCGAACTCGTCGGTGGTCATCCCGGAGTGGGTCGCCGCGATGACCTCGAATAGCCCCTTTTCCCCGGCGGCGGCCACCGCCTTCATGTCGTGCTCGAGGATGCCTTTGAAGGGCTGCTGGGTCTTCCACTCCGGGTGCTTCGGCGCCAACGCCTTCACGCGGTCGAAGGCGAAGAAGCCCTGGAAGTACATCGGCTGCTCGCTCCAGAGCGTCCCGTCGTTGTCGAACACGGCGATCCGGGCCGCCGGCGGGACGTGCTGGGGACTGGCCGCATCGGCCGCAGCCTGGACGAACTTCACGATGCTCTGCTTGGCGGGGCCGTCGTTCCAGGACGGCAACGGGTCCGTCTGGGCGTGCGCCGTGAGGACGGTGGCGAGCAGCAGCAGAATGGCCGACCACCCCACGGCGGAACTGGCCCAGGGCGTCTTGTCTCGCGAGACCTGCTTCATTCTCGCCTCCATCTCGGCGGTCGCCGGCGGCCGGCACCTACCTCTGGCCGCCGCGCCGTGCACCGACTCATCAAGGTTCCCGCTCCCTACCGCCACCGAGACCTTCTCGGGAGGGCCCACGGTCGGATCGCTCCGGCGTGCGGGGCGTATCGCGCGCGGCGCAGGATCGCTCCGACTGCGGACGCCAGGTCGTGCACGGCGGCGATCGTCAGAATCCAGCTAAGGCAGTGTGCAAGCGCCGGAGACCAGGAACCCGCCGTCGTGGTCGACGATCGCGGCCGTCATCGCGCCCGTCTTCTGGGCGATCACCACGCTCCAGGCGCGCCCCTGCTCGTCGCCTAGCAGGAGCAGCCGCTCCTGCTCCTTCACCAGGGTCGACGAGTGGATCGGAGTCTTCCGGCCCGAGCCATCCGTCGCCTGGAGAGCTTTCCCGCCCACGTCGACCCGCAGGAACGACGGGAGGCCGATGTCAGCTGCCTCGACCGCCTCGCACCCGCCCCCGCGATCGCACTCGGTGACCTCCAGCACAGCACAAACGATCGGGGCCGAGCCGTCGAACTCCGCCGCCTCCGTCACCCCGGGCGCCAGCGCGCCCAGCACGATCGGCACGATCAGCACCCCACGCCCTGTCCATCGGCTCCACTGGCGGCTCCACTGGCTCACGTGTCTTCTCCTCTGCTAGCGCACGGTGTAGCCTTGCCCCGTCAGACATGCCTCGAGGGCCCGGCTGTAGCTGGCGCTCTGCTGGCTCTGCTGCTGCAGCGCCTGGTTCTGCTCCTGCGTCTGGGTCCGCCGCTCGTCCCGCCGTCTGAACCCACCGACCAACCCGCCCATGGCGGCGCCCATCTCCGCGCCCTTCCCGGCGTCCCCCCCGATGGCACCGCCAACCGCGCCCGCAGCCGCCCCTCGCGCACCGCCCCGGACGAGCGACCGCCCGCCCGCCATGGCGCGCTGGCTGGTCGTCTCCGTGGTGCTCGTGCTCGGGTCGTTCGGGTTGTACCCGGACTGCGTGCTCGCCCACGACTGGCACTGCATCTGGCTAGCCCCCGCTTGCTGGGGGTTCTGCCCCGCCGGCGGATAGGCATAGGGCTGGGCATAGGCCGCCGGCGCGTATCCCTGTGGCGGGTAGCCGCCAGGGGGTCCATATCCGCTCGGCCCGTACCCGGGGGACGGCGCCGCGTAGCCGGCCGGTGGGTAGCCCCCGTACGCTGGCGCCGGGCCCGCTTGATAGCCGTACCCGCCCCCAGGTGCGCCGTACCCGCCCCCGGGTGCGCCGTAGCGCTCCGCGACACCGCCCCCGTACCCCTCGTGGCCGACCATGCCACCGCGACGGCCCCACTGGGCTGATCCCGGGCTCGGCAGGAGCACCGCCGCCAGCACGAGGCTCACGAGGCCCACGCTCAGTGTCTGCCTCCGCGCGTCACGCCACGCTCCCACACGGGGTTGGTCGGATCTCGTTCCGGTCATCCTCGCCTCCGTGCCTCTCCATCTGTCCCTTCCAGGACTGTCCCTGCCAGGGCAAAACGGTCAGAGGTCATCCTCTTCTGTCGCCGGCTGGCCAAGCACCAGCCGGACGTAGGGGGACGCGCCCACAAGCGTGGCGCCTCCGGCCTGGAGGTCGCGCAGCACCGTGGCCGCTCGTCCGTCCACGAACTGCACGCCGCCAAGGTCGACGGTCTTCGACCCCGGCAGCTCTTCATAGACCCGTCGCAGCTCGGCACTGTCGTCTCCCACCAGCGGACCGTCCACCCTGAGCCTGGAACTCTCGCCTTCCTGCACCACCGTGATCCGGATCGTCACGTGGAGAACTGCATGGAAGCGGCATGCCAGAGGCTCACGACTCGACGAGTCAAACCTTGAAATCTCTTCCCGATCGAGCAGTTGGCCGAGTCAGCGCGGAGCCGACCGCATGGGGCGGGTTGCTCGACAGTCGAGATCTCGACTAGAGTGAAGGCGCGATGTCGACGACGAGGCGAAATCTCGCCTCCCGGAGTCGCGGCTTCCGCGGCGAGGGTGTAGCGGCAGCAGAGATGTCTGCGAGGGCGGGGACCGGAGCCCCGGGCACCCTCCGGAGCGGCGACCCTGGAGGAGTCCGCACGATCGCCTTGTCAGAGGCCGCGCGCCTGGCGGCCAAGGTCGTGCTCGTCGGCCTCATCTGCCACGTCAGCACCCAGATTGGGTTCGCTCACAAGATCCCGCCTCACCAGATCTCGGCCCTCTGGCCGACGACCGCGATCCTGTTCAGCGTCCTTGTTGTGTCCCCCGTCCGGCACTGGTGGGCCTACACCTTGGCCGCCTATGCCAGTTCCATCGTCAACGACATCCGGGCGGGCTTCCCCGCCTCGGCCGGCCTGTTCATCGCGGCTGGCATCCTCGAGATCGCCGCCGCCGCCGCCGGGGTGCGCCGGTTCGCCGACGGTGTCCGGGCCTTCCTCAGCCTTCGAAGCCTGGTCGCCTATGTCCTGATCGCGGTGATCCTCGCTCCGTCCATCTCTGCGTTCATAGCGGCCTTCGCCGGATCAGGCGGACACTACTGGTTCTACTGGCGGGTGTGGGCTCTTTCCGAAGCTCTCGCGTTCCTGATGCTGGCCCCGGCGATCCTGACCTGGATCCGGTTCGTCAGGGATCGCATTGCTTCCGGGGAGTCTCTCGCCCGCGCTGGATCGAAACCGGCCTCATCGGTTGCGGCCTGATCGCGATCGGCGTCCTCGTCTTCAACCACGAGAACGTGGGTGAGAACAGGATTCCCGCGCTGGTCTACTTGCCGCTGCCGTTTCTCCTCTGGACAGCGGTCCGATTCCGCCCCACCGGTGTCAACACGTGTCTGCTGATCGTGGCGTCCCTGGCGATCTCCGGGGCCGTTCACGGGCGCCGTCCGTTCGCCGTCGCATCAGGTCGACAACGTCTCGCGTCCAGCTGTTCCTGGTCGCGATTTCCGTTCCGCTGATGTTCCTGGCCACGCTCATGGAGGAACGACGCCAGGGGCGAGCATTCTGCGCGAAAGCGAGGCGCGCTTCCGCTCGATGGCCGACGGCGCCCCGGTGCTGATCTGGATGTCGGGTGCCGACAAGCTCTGCACCTTCTTCAACAAGGGCTGGCTCGGGTTCACGGGGCGAACCCTGAGCGAGGAGCTGGGCGAGGGATGGTCGGAGGGCGTCCACGCGGACGATCGGGAGCGCCGCCTGCGGGCCTACGCCGATGCCTTCGACGAACGGCGCGAGTTCACGATCGAGTACCGCCTCCGGCGGCATGACGGACAATACCGCTTGGATCCAGGACCGGGCGTCCCCCGCCTCGGCTCCGACGGGCCCTCCAGGGATACGTCGGGTGCGCCGAGGACGTCACCGAGCTCCGGCGCGCGACGGCCGAGATCCGGGACCTCAAGGATCGCCTCGAGCTGGAGAACGCTATCTCCGGCACGAGATCACCGTCAGTCACGCGCACGAGGGATCGTCGGGGAGAGCCGCCGATCAAGCACGTCCTGAGCCAGGTCGAGCAGGTGGCGGGGACGGATTCGACCGTCCTGATCCTCGGGGAGACGGGAGTGGGCAAGGAGCTGGTCGCGCGCGCGATTCATCGGGGCAGCGGGCGGCAGAGCCGCGCGCTGGTGAAGGTGAACTGCGCGGCCCTTCCCCCGACCCTGATCGAGAG
>CAWDPM010000022.1:0-278402 GCA_963804185.1 uncultured Candidatus Rokubacteria bacterium | reverse complement strand
CGGCGGCGGCGCTTTCCGGTACGGTGCAGAACGACATCCTCAAGGAGTTCATCGCGCGCGGGACGTACATCTTCCCGCCGGGGCCGTCCCTCCGGCTCGTGACCGACGTCTTCGGGTACTGCAAGGACCACGTGCCGCGCTGGAACACGATCTCCATCTCCGGGTATCACCTGCGCGAGGCGGGGTGCACCGCCGTGCAGGAGGTCGCCTTCACGCTGGCCAACGCGGTGGCGTACGTCCAGGCGGCCGAGGCCGCGGGCCTCCAGGTCGACGAGTTCGCCCCCCAGCTCTCGTTCTTCTTCAACGCCCACAACGACCTGATCGAGGAGGTCGCCAAGTTCCGAGCGGCGCGCCGGCTCTGGGCCCGGCTCATGCGGGAGCGGTTCGGCGCCCGGGATCCGCGCGCCTGGACCCTTCGATTTCACGCCCAGACGGCCGGCTCGATGCTGACGGCCCAGCAGCCGGAGAACAACATCGTGCGCGTGGCCATCCAGGCGCTGGCCGCCATCCTCGGCGGCTGCCAGTCGCTTCACACGAACTCGATGGACGAAGCGCTCTCGCTCCCCTCCGAAGCGGCCGTGCGGATCGCGCTCCGGACCCAGCAGGTGCTCGCGTATGAATCCGGTGTGGCGGCCACCGTGGACCCGCTCGGGGGCGCCTACCTGGTCGAGCGCCTCACGCGAGAGATCGAGGATGCCGCGGTCGCCTATCTGGACAAGATCGACGGCATGGGGGGCGCGGTGCCGGCGATCCCGTTCATGCAGCGGGAGATCCAGGATGCGGCCTACCGCTACCAGCAAGAGATTGAGGGTCGCGCGCGCGTCGTCGTCGGCGTCAACGAGTTCGTGACCGATACCCCTCCGCCCGCCGCGCTCTTCCAGCCTGACCCTGGCGCGGAGGCTCGGCAGGCGCAGCGGCTCGCCGACCTCCGGCGGCGTCGGGACCGGGATCGGGCGGAACGGGCTCTCGACGCCCTGGAGACGGCCGCGCGCGGGACCGACAATCTCGTGCCCCGGCTGCTCGACGCCGTGCGGGCCGAGGTCACCCTGGGTGAGATCGGCACGCGGCTCCGCACGGTCTTCGGCGTTCACCGCCCATCGGTGGCATTCTGATCCCGTGAGACGAACGCGACTGGCGCTCGGCGGCAGGGCCCTGGTGGGCGCCACGATCGCTGCGCTGGCCCTGCTGGGTGTCGCCAGCGCCGCGCGGGCGGACGTGCTGCAGGACCTGGGCGCGACCTACCAGAAGGTGGCCGAGGAGCTGGTGACGACCTTCCCGAAGGTCGAGGTCCGGGTGGCCAGAGTGGCGGGGGACAGCGTCACAGTGGACGGCGCGGGGGTTCCGAGCTTGCGCCCCGGCCTCGAGCTCACGGTGTTCAGGCGGGGTGAGATCTTTCGCCACCCCATCACGAATCAGCCTCTGGGGCACACGGAGCAGGTGCTCGGAACACTCGTCGTGGCCACCGTCGAGGGGGGGACCGCGACCGGACGGCTGGTGGCCCCGCCAGGCCCTCCCGCCCCGGCGCCTGTCCCCGGCGACGGCGCGCGGCTCACGGCCGGGCGGCTTCCCGTCGCTGTCCTGCCGACCACCGGCGTCCAGGCGGCCTTCGACAGCGCCGACCAGACGCAGATGCTGCTGGTGGCGCGCTTTTCCGCGCTGCTCGACAAGACCGGGCGGTTCCTGTCGGTCGATCCCCAGAAGGTCCTGGATCTTGTCGGTCAGGGACGGGCGTCGAGCCTGTCGCCTCCGGAGGTGGCGCGGCGACTCGGGGGGGTGGCTGTCCTCAGCTCGCGAATGGTCCGCGAGGGGTCCACCCGGGTGCTCGAGACCACGTGGATCTCCGGCCAGACCGGCGCGACGCTCGCGACTCTGCGGACCCCCCTGACCACGGCCGTTTTCCCCCGCGCTTTGCCTGGGAGGAGACGCCCGAGCTCGAGCGCCGCTACCCACTGGACGGGCCGGTCCGCGCGGTCGCGCTCGGCGACCTCGATGGGGACGGACGCGCGGAGCTGGTCGTGGCCGACGAGCAGATCCTGACCACCTATCGGACGCCGGAGGGCGGCAGCCCGGCCACGGTGGAAGGAGCAACCTTCCGCGCGGAAGGCCTGGTCCTGTCGGTCGACGCCGCGCCGGTGACGGGCCCGGGCCGCGCCCAGCTCATCGTCGTGGACCAGCGGGGCGAGGGGCGTACGGGCGTGCGCGCGCGGGTGCTCGAGTGGGGGCCGAGCGGATTCCGGGTTCTCTACGAAACCTCCGGCCGATACCTGCGGGTGGTCCGCGTGGGGACCGAGGATTGGCTCCTGGAGCAGGACGCCGGTGAGACCGAGCCCTTCGAGCCCGACATCCGCCGTCTGGTATGGGACGGTGAGCGGTTCCGGGACGGGGTGCGCCTGCGCCTTCCGCGGGGCGTGAGCATCTACGGGCTCGCCCTGGTCCGGCTCTCCGGCAGTCCAGACCCGGATGTCGTCGCCTTCACCAACGACTACCGGCTGAACGTGTGGACGGCCCGCGGGCAGCGCCTGTGGACCAGTAGCGAGGCCCTGGGCGGCTCGGCCGTCACGTTCGAGTTCTTCTCGACGGGCCGCGCGGTCAACCAGCAGCGGGCGACCAGGCGGTGGCCCGGATCGCCGGGCGGGTGGTTCCGCTGCCTGGCGCGGCGGCCGACCGAGATCCTCGTCTACGAGAACATCCTTCCGGCGTTCCAGCAGGGGCGCGGGCTCATGCCCCGGCTGGCGGCGACGCTGTTCAACCGCGGGCGGATCCATCGGCTCCGCTGGAAGGACGGGGCCTTCGTCCGGGTCTGGCAGAGCGGGACGACGGAGGGGTACATCGCGGACTTTGCCTACGGGGACCTGGACGGAGACGGCCTCCCGGAAGTCGTCGTCGGGGTCGTGCCGCGAGGCCTCGATGTGGACACCCTGAGCCCGTTCGGACGCCAGAAGGGCCGTATCCTCGCCTACGAGCTGCCCTAGCGGGCGGGCGCTCGGGTCCCCGGGAGGTCGAGCGCCCGGAAGGCCTGGGGCCTGAAGGGCCTGAAAGGGAACTTGACAGGGCTTTTCGGCCGGTGCTAGGGTTGCGTCGGCTTTCTGGGACTGTGTCGTGGTGTCCCCAGCAACACTGGGGCATGAGATCAATCGGGAAGGGGGGTGGTGGTAGGCTCCGGCGGAGGGTCACGGGTCTGCTTCACTTCGTTTAAGGCACTCATCGTCGTTCAGTAGTCCACTCCAGCGAGGCGCCATCCGGACCCGGGTGGTGCCGGGAGGTGTGGTAATGAAGCGAGCACTCGCGTTGCTCGTCGGGGGGGTGCTGATCCTCGGATCGGCCCTCGCCGCGCACGCGCAGGCGCCGACCGTGAGCTTCGGCGGCCAGATGCGCGTCTACGGCTTCGCAACGAACAACCTCACCGATTTCACGGACAGCGACGGCACCGGGCTGAACCGCGACAGCACGAGCTTCTACTTCCAGCGCTGGCGTCTGTTCACGACGGTCGAGAGCGCCGACAAGAAGGCCAGGGCCTACTGGGCGCTGGAGGTCGGCGACATGACCTGGGGTAACGGCGGCGGCGCCAACGCCAACAGCACCGTGGGCTGCAACTGGCCAGGCGCCATTTGTCCCCACCGTGAACGTTCCTGGACCGCCGCCGGTGCCTCCGGAGCGCCGACGGTGCCGGCTCCCGCGAACGTGAGCACACCCGGCTCCACGACGCGCACCGGGAACAATGCCGGTGGTTGTATCGGAGCCGATGGCGTCAACGTCGAGACCAAGAACATCTACATCTGGCTCGACGCGAGCCAGTGGGCGCCGGGGACGAACCTCCAGCTCGGTGTCGGCAACATCGTCTTCATGAACGGCCCCCTGGGAGCGTTCGCGGACGACGATGCGGCGAGCATCATCGTCAACTGGAAGGGCGATCCGGTCGACGTCCAGGTGTGGACGGCGAAGCTGGGTGAAGGCGACGTCTCCAACGCCGATGACACCGACGCCTACACGGTTCGGGTGGGCGTGAACGTTACGAAGGATCTCCGACTCACGGTCGAAGGCCTGGTCCTGAACGAGAACTCGATGGCTGGCCAGGACTTCGGCGACACCTTCTGGGTCGGTGGCACCGTGGGAGCCAAGCTCGGCACGATCCAGCTCGACGGGCAGTTCGTGTACGGGCAGCGAGCATATATCTCCGCGCCCGGCGCTGGCTGCCAGCCGACCTGCGAAGAGTCCGGCTACGGTGGGTACGTGCTCGCCCGGCTGCCGGTCGGTCCGGTCAGCGTCAACGCGCTGGGCTGGTACACGTCGGGCGACGATGTGCGCCGACCAGGCGGCGGCGCTCAGGGGGCCGGCTCGAACACGGTCAGGCTGACGCAGGACTCCGACAAGCTACCGATGCCCTGGCAAGGGGGCGGGTGGTTCAACGGCGGCGGCGCGTACATGGGCGAGTGGCTCCTGGGCCTCTCGACGATCGGCAACCCCGGGCCTGGCAGCGTGGCGGGCCAGACGTTCGGTGATCCGACGGGGACGTATGGCTTCGGCGGGTCGGGCATCTACTCGCTGACGCCCGCCTTGTCGGCCGGCGGTGGTGTGGCGTGGATCGGGGCGTCGGATGCGGACGGCGTCTGGGGTGAGTACGCGATCGAGTTCGACGCCGGGTTGAACTACCGGTTCAACCCCAACGTCGTGCTGAACCTGATTGGCGGATACATCATCGGAGACCGAGGCGACGACGCCTGGGGTGTGGCGTTCCGGACGCAGTACGCCTTCTAGTCTAGTCCGACCTCATCGGAACACCCAGCGCCCCAGGGGGTCACCCCCTGGGGCGCTTCGCTTTCCCCTTGATTCCCGCAGGGGCCGACCAGACAATGATGTGACCATGAGGTCCACCGCGGGATCGGTCCCGGCGCGGGTGGTGGCGATCCTCGCGCTCATCCTGGTAGCGGGGGTCGGTACCGGGCGTTCCGGGTGGGCTCAGGCTCCTTCGAGCGTCTTGCGGCTTGCGCTCTTGCCTCAGTGGACGGTCCAGCAGCACCGGGGGGCCGGGGGTCAACCGAGCTCGTCCTTGCTGGAGGCCGTCGAGACCGGAGTCGTCGACCGGACCGTCTTCGCATGGCAGCGAGGGGTCATCCAGCGTCAAGCGCTCGTCGTCGCGAAGCCGATCCGCCTGCTGGCCGATCCCGAGGCGAGCACTCTCGGAGGACGTGGTCAGTTCAGCCTGGTCGCCATCCGTCCGCCCACGGGACGGGCGGCCTGGACGGAGGTCGAGGTCAGCCGGACCGCACCTCGGGCGGACGACGTGCTGCTGGTCGAAATCGGCGGCGAGCGCAACACGATGACCCAGGTGCTCGAGACCCTGCTCGTGACCGGGCTGGGACCCGGGCTCGTGGAGGTGCCTCTCGCCCGCAGGGCCGTGGTCCCCGGAGCCGGGGTGCCGGTCGTCGCGGCGCCTTTCGAGCAGCCGCTCCCGCCCGCCCTGGCGCAAGAGTTCCGTGAGACGGCGGGAGTAGGTCTCCTTGTCGTCCGAAGTCCCCTCTGGGACGTGCGGGACGGGGGCCTCACGCCGAGTGGCCCTGCCGACGCCGTGCCGTTCGGCGGCGGGGACTGGCGCGAGGGCGACCGGGTCTTCCTCCGGATCCCCGCCGCCACGCTGGAGCGAGGTATGCCGGGGCTCGTCCTCGCGTGGAAGGACCGGATTCTCAGGCCGGACCCGGACGGCGAGTTCCCGCGCCGGTCCGCCCTGCCCTTCCCCGTCGTCCCCTGAAAGGTGCGGATCCCGCCGGGATCCCGCCGCCCTTGAGGCCCATCCCGTGAGTCTCGGATTGGAAGGCGCGCTGCGGGAGCGGCTCCTTCGACTCGTCGGAAGCGGGCTGCGTGCCTGCGAGGCGGAGATCAACCGGGAGCTGGCGGCCTCGCCGGTCCAGCTCGTCCGGGACCTCGGGGAGCACGTGGCGCTCGCCGGAGGCAAGCGGCTCCGACCGATCCTCGTCCTGCTCGGCGCGGCGCTCGGGACGGACACGCGGGGGCGCGCGGTGCGCCTCGGGTGCATCGTGGAGCTCTTGCACACGGCGACCTTGATCCACGATGACGTGGTCGACCAGGCGCCGCTCCGTCGAGGTCGGCCGTCCGCCCACGCCCGCTTCGGGGAGGACGCCTCGGTCCTGGTGGGCGATCACTTCTACTCGCGCTGCATGGCGCTCCTCGTGCGGGACGGGGACCTCGCCGTGATGGACGCCCTGGCGGGCGCGATGGTGTCCATGACGGAAGCCGAGGTCTTCCAGCTGGAGCGCAAGCGCGCCGGCGAGCTGGCGGAGGCCGACTACCTCCGCATCATCCAGCAGAAGACGGCCACGTTCATGTCGGCCTGCTGCCGCATCGGTGGCCTCGCCGGGGGCCTGGACGCCGAGTCGGTGGAGGCGCTCGCGACCTACGGCGAGCGAATCGGGATCGCGTTCCAGATCATCGACGACTCGCTGGACTTCGCCGCGGATCCGACGCGGCTGGGCAAGGCCATCGGCCACGATCTCGTGGAGGGCAAGCGCACCCTGCCGCTGATCGTCACGCTGGACCGGGCGACGGCCGACGAGCGCTCGCGCATCCTGGAAGCGCTCGGGCGACCGGGCCTCCTCGAGACGGACGTGGCCGAGGTGCACCGGCTGGTGAAGGTCTACGACGGCGTCGGCTACTCGGTGGGCCGGGCGCTGGCGTACGTGGAGACGGGCGTCGCGGCGCTGGATCGGTTCCCGGCCTCCCCCGTGCGCGAGATCCTGACCCTCATCGCCGAGTACGTGATCCATCGGGATCGATGATCCGGCGCCGGGGATCGCGCCGGAGCGGCGTGGTCACCCTGCTCACGGACTTCGGGCTCGAAGACGCCTATGTCGCCACGGTCAAGGGCGTTCTCCTCACGATCAACCCGCGCGCCCGGCTGGTCGATCTGACCCACGCGGTTCCGCCCCAGGACATCCGTCGAGCCGCGCTGCTCCTCGAGACGGCGTGGCGGTATTTCCCGCGCGGCACGGTGCATCTGGCGATCGTCGACCCCGGCGTGGGCGGGACTCGCCGGCCGATCGCCGTCGAGGCGGGCGGCCATTTCTTCGTCGGGCCCGACAACGGGCTCCTCGGGTTCTGCTTCGACCTTCCGGGGGCGCGTGGGGTGGTGCTGACCAACTCCCGATACCATCGGCGGCCCATCAGCCGGACCTTCCACGGCCGCGACGTCTTTGCCCCGGTCGCTGCCCACTGCGCCCGGGGGGTCCGCCTGGGCGCCTTCGGGCCCGCGCTGGAGAACCCGGTCCGCCTGCCGGCGCCTCGGCTCCGGCGGGTCGGGAGACGCGTCGAGGGGGAGGTCCTCTCGGTCGATCGGTTCGGCAATCTCCTGACGAACCTGAGAGGCCGGGAGCTCCCTGGGCCGGCGACCTTGGGCGTCCTCCGAATCGGTGATGCGCGGGTCCGTGGCCTCGTGGGGGCTTACAGCGAACGTCCGCGGCGGGGGCTCGGGGCCGTGGTCGACAGCTCGGATCGGGTCGAGGTGTTCGTGCGGGAGGGCAGTGCCCGCCGGCGACTGGGGGTGGGGCCGGGCGCTCTCGTCAGCTGGTCGGGGCCGGAGCGGCCTTTGATGCCGACGCGTCGGTCGACACCCCGGCCTTCTCGGTCGAGGCGGCGGTCTTCGAGGACGCGCCGTCCGTCCCGGTTGCCGTCGAGGCGGGGGCCGTCGCCGGCTCGCCGCTCGACTTCTTCTCGGCCTCCATCCCCTTCTTCCGCCCCTCGGACGGATAGTCGGTGACGTACCAGCCACCGCCCTTGAGGATGAAGGGTGCGGGGGCCAAGAGCCGGCGAATGGAGCCGCCGCACCGCTCGCACGTGGTCAGAGGCTCGGCCGAGATTCTCTGCCGAACCTCGAAGGTGCGCTCGCACCGATCACAACGATAGTCGTAGGTAGGCACTGCGTTCCCCTCCAACAAAAAGGGCGCTTCCGCGCCCGCGGCCGCGCGGCCCCACGCGGAGCCCTCGCTCGGGAGAGTATAGCACTCCACGCCGGTGGCTGCTAGGCGCCTGCGGCACCTCGGCACCTCGCCAAAACCCGTCCCTCCCCCGTAGGGGCGGACATTTTCACTGCACAGTTAAGCGGACATTTCTACTGGACAGCGACAGGCGCCTGCGGCGCGGGCGCATCACAAGGCGCGGGCGGCGCGGGGCGGGGCTTTTCAATTGCGAGCGTTGCCCCGGGCTGTTACCATTTCGCCTTGTTCCTCGGGCCTTTCCGATGTCCACTGTGGTTCCCTGGGGAGGCAGCGTGCTCCGCGCGTTTCAAGACAAGACACCGCGCGTCCACGAAACGGCGTTCGTGGAGGAGAGCGCCCACGTCATCGGCGACGTGGAGCTGGGAGCGCACTCGAGCGTGTGGTTCCAGTGCGTGGTCCGTGCGGACGTCAACCGGATCCGCATCGGGCACCACACCAACATCCAGGACGGTACCGTGATCCACGTGAACCGGGATGATCCGGTGGAGATCGGGGACCATGTCACGCTCGGGCACGCCGTGCGGCTCCATGGGGCCCGAGTGGGCTCCCACTGTCTGATCGCCATCGGCGCGATCGTGCTGGACGGGGTCGTCATGGAGGACGAGTCCATCGTCGCGGCGGGCGCACTCGTCGCGCCCGGGACCCACATCCCGCGGCGAACCCTCATGATGGGCAGCCCTGCCAAGCCGCGCCGGCCGCTCACCGACGCCGACCTGGAGCTGATCCACCGGCCGACGAACAACTACGTCCGGCTGATGGAGCTCTACCGTGATGGCGCCTAGGCTCCCCACGGAGCCGCCGCGCGGCATGCGGGACATCCTGCCCGCGGAGGCAGAGCTGCGCGACGCCGCGGCCGGGACGATCCTCGCCGTGTACCGCCGCTACGGCTTCCGGCGCGTCGAGACGCCGGCCCTGGAGAGCCTCCAGCTGCTCACCGGCGGCGGCGGCGGCGAGAATGAGAAGCTCGTCTTCAAGGTCCTCAAGCGCGGGGAGAAGCTGGATCTGGGGGCGGCGACCAGCGAGGCCGATCTGGCGGACCTGGGACTCCGATTCGACCTGACGGTTCCGCTCGCACGGTACTACGCGCACAACCACGGGAAGCTGCCGGATCCCCTCAAGGCGGTGCAGATCGGGACGGTCTGGCGGGCGGAACGGCCGCAGCGGGGCCGCTACCGCCAGTTCACCCAGTGCGACATCGACATCCTCGGCGTCGCGTCGGAGATCGCCGAGATCGAGCTCATCCTGGCGACGACGGAGGCGCTCGGCGAGCTTGGGCTCGGTGAGCTCACGGTGCGGATAAATGACCGGCGCGTGCTGGCCGCCATGGCCGCTTGGTGCGGCTTCGATCCGGAGCGCCGCGCGGGCGTCTTCATCACGCTCGACAAGTGGGACAAGCTCTCGCCGCCCGAGGTGCGCCAGGAGTTGGAAGAGGCCGGCCACCCGGAGCCGGCCATCGCGCGCATGATGCAGCTCTACAGTCGGGCCGACGCGCAGCGCGGCCTGGACACGATGCGAAGCGAGCTCAGGAGCCAGGGCGCCGATGAGGCCTTCGCGGCACTGTCGCGCATCGTCGACACCGTGCGTGGCGCGGCGGGCGGCCGATTCCGGATCGACTTCGATCCCACGCTCGTTCGGGGCATGGGGTACTACACGGGCCCGATCTTCGAGATCGCCACGTCCAGCTTCGGCGCCGGCTCCATCGCCGGGGGCGGACGCTACGACAACATGGTCGGAGGCCTCCTCGGCCGCGACATCCCGGCGACGGGCTTCTCGATCGGCTTCGAACGAGTCGTGGACATTCTCGGCAAGCTGCGAGGGCGCACGGCGGGGAACGAGAAGCGCATCGCCCTCCTGTTCGACGAGTCGGCGCAGGAGCTCGGAGACCTGCTCCGGGTCGCCCAGGAGCTGCGGGCCCAGGGGCACCTCGTGGCCCTCGAGCGTCAAACGCGGAGCCTGGGTGCGCAGCGCGCAGCCCTCGAGCGGCAGGGGTATGACGGCGCGGCCACGCTCGGCCGCGAGGGCCAGGCAGAGCTTCAGTGGTTTGCCGATCGCCGGCCGCTCCCGCGGCCAGGGAGCCGGGAATGACGGAGTCGTTCGCGGGAATGCGCCGGACGCACTCGTGCGGGGCTCTCCGGGCTCAGGATGCGGGGCACACGGTCACGCTCATGGGGTGGGCGTCCCGGCGGCGAGACCACGGCGGCCTGATCTTCGTGGACCTCCGGGACCGTGAGGGGCTGACGCAGCTCGTGTTCAACCCCGCGGTCGAGCCCCTGGCCCACGAGGCGGCGGGGCGGATCCGGGTGGAGTTCGTCCTGGCGGTCGAAGGGGCCGTCGAGCGGCGGCCGCCGGGCACCGTGAACGCTCAGCTCGCCACGGGGGAGATCGAGGTCTCCGTCCGGCGGATCCATATCCTGAACGAGTCCAGACCCCTGCCCTTCCCGCTGGACGAGTCCCAGGACACGGCGGAGCCGCTCCGGCTGAAGTACCGGTACCTGGATCTCCGCCGGCCCGCCATGCTGGGGCACCTCCTGCTGCGGGATCAGGTCTGCCGCGCCACACGCGACTACCTCCACGGCCAGGGGTTCGTCGAGGTCGAGACGCCCATGCTGACGCGGTCGACTCCGGAGGGCGCGCGGGACTTTCTCGTGCCGAGCCGTCTGGCGCTGGGCACCTTCTACGCCCTGCCCCAATCACCCCAGCTCTTCAAGCAGATCCTGATGATCGGCGGCCTCGAGCGCTACTTCCAGATCGTCCGGTGCTTCCGGGACGAGGACCTCCGGGCGGATCGCCAGCCCGAGTTCACCCAGATCGACATCGAGACCGCCTTCCTGGACCGGGATGACTTCCTGCCGATCATCGAGAATCTCATTTGGGAGATCTTCCACCGCGCGAAGGGTCTCGATCTGGCCCGGCCCTTCCGCCGGCTCACGTGGGACGAGGCGATCCGTCGCTACGGGTCGGACAAGCCCGACCTCCGCTTCGGCCTCGAGCTCACGGACTGCTCCGAGCTGTTCCGCGATGGCGCGTTCCAGGTGTTTGCCCAGGTGGTGGCGCAGGGGGGCGCCGTCCAGGCGCTCACGGTGCCGGGCGCGCCGTTCTCCCGCAAGGACCTCGATGACCTCGTGGAGCGCGCCAAGGGCGCCGGGGCGAAAGGTCTCGTCTGGGTGCGCGTCGGCGACGGCACCTTGCAAAGCCCGGCGGCCCGCCACCTGGAGGCGCTCCGCGAGGCGCTCCTCGCCCGGACGGGCGCGAAGTCGGGTGACCTCGTGCTGCTGGTCGCCGACCGGATGCCGCTCGCCGCGACGGTGCTGGGGCGGCTCCGCGTCGAGCTCGCGCATCGCCTCGGCCTGGTGCCCCGGGACGTGAACGCGTACGAACTGGTCTGGGTGGTCGACTTCCCGCTCGTCGAGTGGAACGAGGAGGAGCGGCGCTGGGACGCGATGCATCATCCCTTCACGGCGCCCCGGGATGCCGACGTCGAGACAGGCCTGGCGGATCCCGCCGCGGCCCGCGCCAAGGCCTACGACCTCGTCCTGAACGGCCAGGAGATCGGGGGCGGCTCCATTCGTATCCACTCGCGCGGCCTCCAGCAACGGGTGTTCGAGATCCTCGGGATCAACGAGACCGACGCCCGCGCCAAGTTCGGCTTCCTGCTGGAGGCCCTCGACTACGGTGCCCCGCCGATGGGCGGGATCGCCTTCGGGCTCGACCGGATCGTCGCGATCCTTGCCGGGGTCGACTCCATCCGCGACGTCATCGCGTTTCCCAAGACCCAGAAGGGAACGTGTCCCCTGACGGATGCGCCCGCACCGGTCGGCCCGCAACAGCTCAAGGAGCTCGGCCTGGAGCTCACCGTCCCCCGGACCGAACCCGACTCCTCCCTCGGTGGCCTCAGTCGCCCGGGGCAGGAGCGCGGGTGATGTCGCGGCGCCCCGGAAATTGACACTGTCCGGCGCGTGTGATACGCGAAAGGTTGTGCAGGAGGCCGAGAACCCGCCGCGTGGCTGAGCCCACCACCCAGCGCCTCACGCTCGATTCCGAGGTCGACCTCGTGGCCCTCCTGGGCCGGAATGACGAGAACCTGCGCCTGCTGGAGGCGGAGCTCGCCCTCCGGATCGTCGCCCGGGGCAACGAGATCACGCTCCGAGGAGACGAGCGGCAGGTGGCCCGGGGCACCCGCATTGTGGAGGAGCTCTTGGCCCGTCTCGGAGCCGGCCTGCCGGCCCAGGCCGCCGACGTGCGCGCGGCCTTGCGTGTCCTGGCCGACGACGAGGGCGCCGACCTCAAGGGGATCTTCCTCGACGCCATCCCCGTCCCCTCGCGCAAGAAGCAGATCACCCCGAAAACGCTCAACCAGAAGCGGTACGTCGAGGCCATCCGGGCGCACGACATCGTCGTGGGGATCGGGCCGGCGGGAACGGGCAAGTCGTACCTCGCGATGGCGATGGCGGTCTCGGCTCTGACGCGCCGCGACGTCTCGCGGATCATCCTGACGCGTCCGGCGGTCGAGGCGGGTGAGCGGCTCGGTTTTCTTCCCGGCGACATGTACGAGAAGGTGCATCCCTACTTGAGACCCCTCTACGACGCGCTCTACGACATGATGGAGCCGGAGAAGGCCGCCACGATGACGGAGCGCGGCGCGATCGAGATCGCCCCGCTGGCCTACATGCGTGGCCGGACGCTGAACGACGCGTTCATCGTCCTCGACGAGGCGCAGAACACGACGTCCGAGCAGATGAAGATGTTCCTGACGCGACTGGGGTTCAACTCGCGCATGGTCATCACCGGGGACATCACGCAGGTGGACTTGCCCTCGTCGCGCGCCTCCGGGCTGATCGAGATCCAGTCGGTCCTCAAGAAGATCGCCGGGATCCGGTTCGTCTACTTCACCGAGAAGGACGTTGTGCGGCACGAGCTGGTGTCGGAGATCGTGCGCGCCTACGACGAGTGGAGCCGGCGACGCGAGGCGTGATCGTCGTCGCCAACCGGCAGTCCCTGCCCGTCGACGTCGCCCGCATCCGCCGCACCGTCCGGACCGCGCTTCGCGCGCTCGGTGTGTGGGATCACGAGGTGAGCCTGACGCTCGTGGACGATCGGACCATCCGGACCCTGAACGCGCGCTACCGCGGGGTGCGCCGGCGGACGGACGTGCTCGCCTTCCCGCTGGCCGGGCCGGCGGCAGTGCTCGGGGAGGCGATCATCTCGGTCGAGACGGCCCGCCGACAGGCGGGGGCCCTGGGGCATCCGTTGCGCGAGGAGCTCGACCTCCTCTGCTGCCACGCGTGCCTGCACCTCATCGGCTACGACGACCGGGAGCCCCTGGAGGCGCGCCTCATGCACGAGCGCGAGATGGATCTCCTCGGGCGGCTGTATGAGCGTCCTGCCCCCACCCTCCACGTCGGCGCCTGACCACCGCGCGGGCTTCGCGAGCCTGATCGGCCGGCCGAACGTCGGCAAGTCGACCTTGCTCAACCGCCTGCTCGGCCAGAAGCTGGCCATCGTCACCCCGAAGCCGCAGACCACGCGCAACCGGATCCGCGGGATCCGGACACGACCAGAGGGGCAGGTCATCTACGTGGACACTCCGGGCCTGTATCCCCCCCGAGGCAAGCTCGGGCGGTTCATGGCGTCGACCGTGGCGCAGGCCCTGGAGGAGGTGGACGTCGTCATTCTCGTCGCCGACGCGACGGGGCCTGTCGACTCACCCGACACGGGGGTGTTCGAGGCGCTCCAGCCTATCGTCGCGCCCGTCGTCCTGGCGCTGAACAAGGTCGATCTCGTCGGTGACAAGACGAAGCTCTTGCCGCGCCTCCAGGCTTATGCCGATCGCTATCCGTTCCGGGCGCTCGTGCCGATCTCGGCCAAGACCGGGACGGGTGTCGATCGGCTCCAGGCGGTGACGCTCGATCTCCTCCCCCTGGGCCCGGCGCTGTACCCACCCGACACGGTGACCGATCAGCCCGAGACGTTCTTCGTCGCCGAGACCATCCGGGAACAGCTCCTCCTCGCGATGCGGCAGGAAGTGCCGTATGCCTGCGCCGTCAGGGTGGATGAGCTCGCCGATCGGGGCCCGGACGCCCCCCTCTACATTCGCGGAGAGATCTTCGTCGAGCGGCCGTCCCAGAAGGGCATCGTCATCGGGGAGGGCGGAGCAATGCTCAAGCGGGTGGGCCGGGCCGCGAGGCGGGAGCTCGAGGCGTTCTTCGGAGTCCGCGTCTTCCTCGATCTCCGCGTCCGCGTGCGGCGCGACTGGCGGCAGGATGACCGGGTGCTGCGCGAGCTCGGTTACCAGCGGACCTCCTGAGAAGGTCGGATGCCGCTCCTCCGAACCGAGGGGATCGTTCTCCAGACCTGGGACCTCGGCGAGCACGATCGGCTCGTCGCCCTCTTCACCCGCGAGCACGGCCGCCTCGCGGCCGTCGCCCGGGGCGCACGCCGGATCCGCTCGCGATTCGCCGGGGCGCTGGAGCTGTTCACCTGGGGCGACCTGGTCGGCTTCGAACGCGAGGGGCGAGCGCTGGTGCAGGTGGACCACTTCGACGTGCGCCAGCCTTTCCGGCGCCTGCGCGAGGACCTCGAGTGCTTCGGTCAGGGCGCGCGGATGGTCGAGGCGGTGGCGCGCCTCACGGCCGAGCGCGACGCCCAGCCAGTGTGCTTCGCCCTCCTCCTCCGAGGGCTCCGCGCTCTGGACGGGGGTGCCGCCCCGGCTCGGGTGCAGCTCGCCTTCGCCCTCCATCTCCTGGACGTGCTGGGTCACCGGCCCCGGCTTGACCGGTGCGGGCGCTGTGGGCGGCCTGTCGGGGCGCGGGACATCGCCTTCGACGCGGCCGAGGGCGGGGTGGTCTGCGGGCGCTGTCAGGCAAGGGGGCCACTCCTGGACCCGCCGGTGGTGGCGGCGCTCCGCGGACTCCAGACGGCGTCGTGGGAAGCCCGCCTCGGCGCCCGGCTCGCGCCGGCCGTGGAGCACGCGGCGGCGGCCCTGCTCGACGACTTTCTGGCGACGTTGATCGGTGCGCCGCTCCGGGCGCCGCGCTTCCTGGCCCGGACGCGCGTCCCGCACCTTCCGGGGTAGCCGGAGGCGGGTAGGCGGCGCCGTCAGGGCCGCACGGTCTGGGCGTCGGTCGCCGGGGCTGGTGGGGTCGGGAACTCCTCGACCGGCTGTCCACGGAGCGCCGCGCGCATCACGCCGACCCAGATCGGCAGCGCGGCGCGCGCGCCCGTCTCGTCATGGCCGAGGCTCCGGGGCCGATCGTGGCCCACCCAGACCCCCGTTACGAGCGAGGGGGTGTACCCCACGAACCAGGCGTTCGAGAAGTCGTTTGTCGTGCCAGTCTTGCCGGCGAGGGGCCGCTCGAGGACCCGCGCCGCGACGCCAGAGCCGCGCTCGACGACGCCGCGCAACATCTGGGTCAGCCCGGTGGCGATGCCGGGAGCGATCGCTTCCCGCCCCTGCGGGATGTTCTCTTCGACGAGCCGCCCCTGGGCGTCGGTCACGTAGCGGACCATGAGGGGCTCCATGCGGATGCCCTGATTGGCGAAGGTGCCGTAGGCGGCAGTCAGCTCGAGGAGGGTGACGTCGCCGCTGCCGAGCGCGAGTGTCAGGTCGTGGGGGAGCGGGCTCTGGATGCCCGCTCGGCGAGCCGCGTCGATGACCGGGTCCACGCCCAGCTGCTCGAGCAGCCGGATGGTGGGCACGTTGATCGACTCCTCGAGCGTTTGCTGGAGGGTGACGGCGCCGCGGAACTTCCCGTCGTAGTTCTCGGGCACCCACTCCTTACCCGCGGAGACGTAACGCATCGGGCTGTCATCCAGCATCTCCGTCGGCGCGCGGCCGGCCTCGAGCGCGGCCAGGAAAACGAACGGCTTGAAGGCCGACCCTGGCTGCCGATGGGCGTGGAGCGCACGGTTGAACTCGGTCCGCGCGAAGTCGGTGCCCCCGATCAGGGCCCTGATGTAGCCCGTCGCGGCCTCGATCACGACCACCGCTCCCTCAGGGGTTCCGGCGGCGGGACTGCCCTTGCCCCGATTGGCGGCGCGCCCCGCCTGCCGCGTGACGATAGCCTGGAGGCCCTCGCGGAGGGCCTGCTCGGCCGCGCGCTGGAGGCCGGCGTCGAGCGTCGTGTAGATGGCGAGCCCGCTCTTGTAGAGGACGTCGCTGCCGTACTTCGCCTCGAGGCTCTGCTGGAGGTACCCGAGGAAGTACTGGCCGCTGCCGCGGCGCCGTTCGGACGGCACCAGATCGAGCGGCGCCCGGTTGGCCGCCTGCGCCTCCGCCTCGCTGATGTAGCCCTGCTCGAGCAGGCGGCCGACCACGATCGCCCGCCGCCGCAGGACCAGCTCGGGACGCTCGAAGGGCGAGTAGTTGCCGGGCGACCGCGGGAGCCCGGCGAGCATCGACGACTCGGGGAGGCTGAGATCCTGGACTGACTTGCCAAAATACGTCCGGGCCGCCGCCTCGATCCCGTAGGCGCCGTGGCCCATGTACACCTGATTCAGGTAAAGCTCCAGGAGCCGGTCCTTCGAGTACCGCTTCTCCAGCTCGAGCGCGAGCAGGGCCTCCTTCACCTTGCGGGAGAAACTCCGGTCCGGCGTGAGGAAGAGCACCTTGGCGAGCTGCTGGGTGATGGTGCTGCCGCCCTCCACGACGCGACCGTGGCGGAAGTTCGCGTAGGCAGCGCGGAGGATGCCCCGGACGTCGACCCCGAAGTGGGAGTAAAAGCGCGCGTCCTCGACCGCGATGACGGCATTGCGCAGGCCAGGCGGGATCTGCTGGAGCGGCACGAAGATGCGCCGCTCCGCCTGGAACTCGGTGAGGAACTCGTCGTCCTCGGCGTAGACCCGACTCCCGACGCTGGGCGTGTACTCTTCGAGAGCCTTCACGGGCGGCAGGTCGGTCGGCCAGAACACGTATGCGGCGATGGCGACGCCCGCGGAGGCGAGGACCACGCCGATGGTCAGGGCGAGCAGGCCCCAGCGCAGGACTCGCCACGGGGGAAGAACGCGCCAGCGGCCGCGCCGGGTACCGGGCGCCCGGCGCCGGCCGGACACCGAGGGACGACGGCGACTTCGGAGACGTGAAGACACGCTGGGCGCAGACCTCTCCCCGGGAGTCTCGGACCTCGCCCATTATACCTACTTGCGTGCGAGTCTCCGTTGCTTGCGGGGGCTCGGCGCCTGTGCTACAACCCTCCCGCCATGGCCGCCTCGCCGCCCGTCGACGAGCAGCTCGCACGAATCCGGCTCGGCACCGCGGCCATCGTCAACGAGGACGAGCTGCGGGCCAAGCTGGAGCGCGCAAGGCACGCGGGCGTGCCCCTCAGGGTCAAGGTCGGGTTCGATCCCACCGCGCCGGATCTCCACCTCGGTCACACCGTCGTCATCCAGAAGATGCGGCAGTTCCAGGATCTGGGGCACACGGTCTACTTCGTGATCGGCGACTTCACCGGACTCATCGGCGACCCGACGGGCAAGTCCGAGACGCGGCGCCCGCTCACGCGGGCCGACGTCGAGGCCAACGCCCAGACGTATCGCGACCAGGTGTTCAAGATCCTCGACCCCGAGCGGACCCGCGTGGTCTTCAACTCCGCGTGGCTGGCTCCGTTGCGGGCGGAGGACGTCATCCGGATGACCGCGCAGGTCACGGTCGCGCGCCTCCTCTCCCGTGAGGACTTCGCCACGCGCTACGAGGCGGAGCGCCCGATCCACCTCCACGAGTTCCTGTACCCTCTGTTTCAGGCGCAGGACTCGGTCGCGCTGGAGACGGACGTCGAGATGGGCGGCACCGATCAGACCTTCAACCTGCTCGTCGGACGTGACCTCCAGCGGGCGGTCGGTCAAGAGCCCCAGATCTCCATCACGATGCCGATCCTGGTTGGGACCGACGGCGTCCAGAAGATGTCGAAGAGCCTGGGGAACTACATCGGGATCACCGAGCTCCCGGCCGAGATGTACGGCAAGCTCATGTCCGTCTCCGATGCCGTCATGCTCGCCTACTACCCGCTCGTGAGCGGCCTCGGGCCGGCCGAGGTGGAAGCGGTGACGACCGGCGTCCAAGCGGGCACCCTCCACCCGATGGAGGCCAAGAAGCGGCTGGCCGAGCTCGTGGTCGCCCGCTTCCACGGGCCAGAGGCCGCCCGGGCTGCGACCGAGGCCTTCGTTCGCCAGTTCCAGCAGCGTGAGGCCCCGGCCGAGATGACGTACGTCGAGTATCCGGAGCCCTTGGCCGGCCCTCGGGTGCTTCGGGTGGATCACATCGTGACCTGCGCCAGGGTGGCCAGCTCCGCGAGCGAGGTGCGCCGCCTGATCCTCCAGGGCGGAATCTACCTGAATGACGAGCGGTTGGAGGACCCCTACCAGACCCGGCAGGTGCGGCCCGGCGACGAGCTGGTCGTCCGGAAGGGGCGCCGGGAGTACCGCGTCCTCCGCTTCCGCCCCGCCGGCGGGCCAGGAGGGGGGGCCGCCACGGGAGCTCCCGCGCCAGCCGACCCCGGCGACGGGGTGTCGGGCAATCCAACAACGAGCGAGCAGGCAAATACCCCTTGACAGGGATGAACCGGACGCTTAGCATTCTCCTTTGCCTAGGCCTTCCGTGACCTAGGCGTCCGAGGTTGAGACACGCACCGGGCTGATCTCGCATCACCGGTCGATGTTTTGACCTGGCAGTCCCTGCTCTTTGAAAGCCGAATATGCTACTGGCTCACCGAATATGGTGTGCATGCCCTTGCCCTGTCCTCTGCCGCAAGGCCGATGGCGGGGCTGTCAAATGCTCGAATCAAACTGGAGAGTTTGATCCTGGCTCAGAGCGAACGCTGGCGGCGTGCCTAACACATGCAAGTCGAGCGAATCGTTTGGGGAAACTCGGACGGTTAGCGGCGGACGGGTGAGTAACACGTGGGTAACCCACCTGGGGGACCGGGATAACGGCTCGAAAGGGCCGCTAATACCGGATACGTTCCTCGGGGCACAAGCCCTGGGGAGGAAAGGTCGCGCAAGCAGCCACTCCCAGACGGGCCCGCGGCCCATTAGCTAGTTGGCGGGGTAACGGCCCACCAAGGCAATGATGGGTAGCCGGTCTGAGAGGATGACCGGCCACACGGGGACTGAGACACGGCCCCGACTCCTACGGGAGGCAGCAGTGGGGAATCTTCCGCAATGGGCGAAAGCCTGACGGAGCGACGCCGCGTGGGGGACGAAGGCCTTCGGGTCGTAAACCCCTGTCAGAGGGAAAGAAGGGTACCGGCGTGAACAGCGCCGGTGCTTGACGGTACCCTCAGAGGAAGCCACGGCCAACTCCGTGCCAGCAGCCGCGGTAATACGGAGGTGGCAAGCGTTGCTCGGAATCACTGGGCGTAAAGGGCGCGTAGGCGGGGAGGTAAGTCGGGTGTGAAATCCCTTGGCTCAACCGAGGAACTGCGCCCGAGACTGCTTCTCTTGAGTCCCGGAGAGGAAGGTGGAATTCCCGGTGTAGCGGTGAAATGTGTAGAGATCGGGAGGAACACCGGTGGCGAAGGCGGCCTTCTGGACGGTGACTGACGCTGAGGCGCGAAAGCGTGGGGAGCAAACGGGATTAGATACCCCGGTAGTCCACGCTGTAAACGATGGGTGCTAGGTGTGGGGGGTATCGACCCCTCCCGTGCCGAAGCTAACGCATTAAGCACCCCGCCTGGGGAGTACGGCCGCAAGGTTGAAACTCAAAGGAATTGACGGGGGCCCGCACAAGCGGTGGAGCATGTGGTTTAATTCGACGCAACGCGAAGAACCTTACCTGGGCTTGACATGTCGGGAGTACCAAACCGAAAGGGGAGGGACTCGTAAAATCGAGATCCGACACAGGTGGTGCATGGCTGTCGTCAGCTCGTGCCGTGAGGTGTTGGGTTAAGTCCCGCAACGAGCGCAACCCCTACCCCATGTTGCTACCGGGTAATGCCGGGCACTCTTGGGGAACTGCCGGCGGTAAGCTGGAGGAAGGTGGGGACGACGTCAAGTCATCATGCCCTGTATGCCCAGGGCCACACACGTGCTACAATGGCCGGTCCAAAGCGTCGCGAACCCGTGAGGGGGAGCCAATCGCAAAAAGCCGGTCTCAGTTCAGATCGAAGGCTGCAACTCGCCTTCGTGAAGGCGGAATCGCTAGTAAGCGCAGATCAGCAGGCTGCGCTGAATACGTTCCCGGGCCTTGTACACACCGCCCGTCACACCACGAAAGCCGGTTGTACCAGAAGTCGCTGAGCTAACCCGCAAGGGAGGCAGGCGCCGAAGGTATGGTCGGTGATTGGGGTGAAGTCGTAACAAGGTAGCCGTAGGGGAACCTGCGGCTGGATCACCTCCTTTCTAAGGAGATCAGTTGGGGGCGCCTCACCTTGGTGGGGCCCACTCGACCAGATCACCTGAGGTCGAGCACCAGCCGGTCGAGCCAGTAGCATTTTTTCTCTCCGGGCCTTTAGCTCAGCTGGTTAGAGCGCGCGCTTGATAAGCGCGAGGTCCCTGGTTCGATCCCAGGAAGGCCCACCACTGGGGATGTAGCTCAGCTGGGAGAGCACCTGCCTTGCACGCAGGGGGTCACCGGTTCGAATCCGGTCATCTCCACCAGGTGTCGCGAGTTTGGGGCCCTACGGGCCCGTTCGGCTCTTTGACAACCGCATACGCGATCCTCGAGAAGCCAGAGCGTCTTCGAATAGTCCGTGGTCAAGCTACTAAGGGCGGACGGTGGATGCCTTGGCGCCAGGAAGCGATGAAGGGCGTGGCAAGCTGCGATAAGCCGCGGGAAGCCGCAAGCAGGCATTGATCCGCGGATGCCCGAATGGGGGAACCCACGCGAGGTAATGCTCGCGTATCCGCCGCTGAATCCATAGGCGGCGGAGGCAAACCGAGGGAACTGAAACATCTCAGTACCTCGAGGAAAAGAAAGCAACCGCGATTCCCCAAGTAGCGGCGAGCGAACGGGGAGAAGCCTAAACTCGACCGGCGTGATAGCCCGCAGGCGTTGCCGGTCGGGAGTTGTGGGGCTGGGTCTGACGAGCTGCGGACTCGTCGGGGAGTTACCAAACCGACCGTTAGCCGAAGGATCTGGAAAGGTCCGCCAGAGCGGGTGATAGCCCCGTAGGCGAAAACGGCTCGGACTCCCTGGACCCGGTTCCCAAGTACCACGGGACACGTGAAACCCTGTGGGAACCCGGGGAGACCACTCTCCAAGGCTAAACATTACCTGGCGACCGATAGTGCACCAGTACCGTGAGGGAAAGGCGAAAAGAACCCCGGCGAGGGGAGTGAAATAGAACCTGAAACCGTCTGCCTACAAGCGGTGGGAGGGCTATGCCGTCGCGAGACGGAAGGCCTGACCGCGTGCCTTTTGCATAATGAGCCGGCGAGTTGCGTCTGTGTGGCGAGGTTAAGCGCGGAAAGCGCGGAGCCGTAGCGAAAGCGAGTCCGAATAGGGCGCCCAGTCGCACGGAGCAGACCCGAAGCCGAGTGATCTACCCCTGGCCAGGGTGAAGCAGGTGTAACAGCCTGTGGAGGCCCGAACCGTTGTTGGTTGAAAACAGCTCGGATGAGCTGGGGGTCGGAGTGAAAGGCTAATCAAACTCGGAGATAGCTGGTTCTCCCCGAAATAGCTTTAGGGCTAGCCTCACGTATGAGACGCGGTGGTAGAGCTCTGGATGGGCTAGGGGTCCTACCAGATTACCGATCCCAACCAAACTGCGAATGCCGCATCTTCGAGCGTGGGAGTCAGACGGCGGGGGATAAGCTCCGTCGTCGAGAGGGAAACAGCCCAGACCGCCAGCTAAGGTCCCCAAGTTCGGGCTTAGTGGGAAAGGATGTGGGGTCGCCGAGACAGCCAGGAGGTTGGCTTAGAGGCAGCCACCCTTTAAAGAGTGCGTAACAGCTCACTGGTCAAGCGATCCTGCGCCGACAATTCAACGGGGCTCAAGCCCGATACCGAAGCTGCGGGCTCGGTGGCGCAAGCCGTCGAGCGGTAGGGGAGCATTCCGCACCAGGTCGAAGGCAGACCGTAAGGACTGCTGGACGAAGCGGAAGAGATAATGCCGGCACGAGTAGCGAAAAAGCAGGTGAAAAACCTGCTCGCCGAAAGCCTAAGGGTTCCTGGGGAAGGTTAATCCGCCCAGGGTTAGTCGGTCCTAAGCCGAGGCCGAAAGGCGTAGGCGAAGGGCAACAGGTTAATATTCCTGTACCGCCGCAGTGGCGCTATCACCGATGGGGTGACGCAGTAGGGTAGGCACCGCCCGCGATTGGTCGTGCGGGTCCAAGTCCGTAGGGGGCTCTGACAGGCAAATCCGTCGGAGCATCAACCCTGAAAGGCGATGGGGAGGCCTTCGGGCCATAAACGGGCCGATCCCAGACTGCCAAGAAAACCCTCTAGGGAGTCACTGAGGCGACCGTACCGCAAACCGACACAGGTGGGCGAGGAGAAAATCCTAAGGCGCTCGGGAGAACTCTCGCGAAGGAACTAGGCAAAATTGCCCCGTAACTTAGGGATAAGGGGTGCCCCGCTAGGGTGTTGAGCCCGAAGGGGTCGCAGTGAAGAGGGCCAAGCGACTGTTTACTAAAAACACAGGACTCTGCCAACTCGAAAGAGGAGGTATAGGGTCTGACGCCTGCCCGGTGCCGGAAGGTTAAGGAAGGGGGTTAGCCGCAAGGCGAAGCTCTCGACCGAAGCCCCGGTAAACGGCGGCCGTAACTATAACGGTCCTAAGGTAGCGAAATTCCTTGTCGGGTAAGTTCCGACCTGCACGAATGGCGTAACGACTTGGCCGCTGTCTCCGCGAGAGACCCGGTGAAACTGTAGCGCCAGTGAAGATGCTGGCTTCCCGCGAGTAGACGAAAAGACCCCGTGAACCTTTACTGTAGCCTGTCATGGAGCTTTGGCGGAGTCTGTGCAGGATAGGTGGGAGGCTTTGAAGCCGGCACGCTAGTGTCGGTGGAGCCAACCTTGAGATACCACCCTGACTGTGCTAGGGCTCTAACCTTGGTCCGTGATCCGGATCGGGAACAGTGGCAGGTGGGCAGTTTGACTGGGGCGGTCGCCTCCCAAATGGTAACGGAGGCGCCCCAAGGTCGGCTCAGCACGGTTGGAAATCGTGCGTCGAGTGTAAGGGCACAAGCCGGCCTGACTGCGAGACCTACAAGTCGAGCAGAGGCGAAAGCCGGGCCTAGTGATCCGGTGGTCCCGCGTGGAAGGGCCATCGCTCAACGGATAAAAGGTACTCCGGGGATAACAGGCTGATCTTGCCCAAGAGTTCACATCGACGGCAAGGTTTGGCACCTCGATGTCGGCTCATCGCATCCTGGGGCTGGAGCAGGTCCCAAGGGTTGGGCTGTTCGCCCATTAAAGCGGTACGTGAGCTGGGTTTAGAACGTCGTGAGACAGTTCGGTCTCTATCTCTCGCGGGCGGAGGAGGTTTGAGGGGAGCTGCCCCTAGTACGAGAGGACCGGGGTGGACGCACCGCTAGTGTGCCAGTTGTCCCGCCAGGGGCAATGCTGGGTAGCTATGTGCGGCAGGGATAAGCGCTGAAGGCATCTAAGCGCGAAACCCGCCTCAAGATGAGACCTCCCAGGCGCAAGCCTCTGAAGGCCCCTGGAAGATGACCAGGTTGATAGGCCGGAGGTGTAAGCCCTGTAAGGGGTTCAGCTTACCGGTACTAATCGGCCGTGCGGCTTGACCGCGGATTGGCTTCATCCAGTCCAGACTCGACGTGACGGCGCTCGAGGATCGCGTATGAGGGATTGCCGATTCCCGGCGGTCATACCGGAGGGGCCACACCCGTTCCCATCCCGAACACGGCAGTTAAGCCCTCCAGGGCCGATGGTACTGCGCTGGTAGCGGCGTGGGAGAGTAGGTCGCCGCCGGGGTACTCTCACGAAGGGCCCGGATCCCTCGATCCGGGCCCTTCGTCTTTCCGCTCGACGCGTCGCTCAGTCTTTCCGCTCGACGCGTCGCTCAGGTCTTTCCGCTCGACGCGTCGCTCGGTCTTTCCGCTCGACGCGTCGCTCAGTCGAGGTTCGCCGCGGTCACCGCAGGGCGACGGACAGACGGCCAAGCGTGGGCCGGTGACTAACCGGTGCCGGGCCCCGATTCGACCGGCGCAACCGGAAGCTCGCACGGGGGACCTCCCGGAGGCAGGGCGAGGACACGGAGGACGTAGGATCCGCCGCCCGGCCCGGAGAGCGGCGCCTCGATCGCGAACGAGGAGTCGGTCCCGGCCAGGGAGCGCCCGAGGCGCTCGCCCGCAAAGTCCAGGATGAAGGGGGGATCCCCGGCTCTCGGCGTGGTCGCCAAGCGACCAGGCACTGGCTGGCCCGGGGAGGAGCGGGCACGACGAGGCCTCGCAACTCCGGGGTCAGGACGCGGCTGTCCGGAAAGTGGAGCCGGAGGTTGCCGCCCAGCGGACCGTCTCCGGCGACTATGGTTCCCTGCCGGAAACCCGCGGCTCGTATCCCGGCGGCGATCTCGGTGATCGGCAGGTGCAGACGGGAGGGCAGCCCGAGCCATGGCCCCATCCCCACATCGGCGAACCGGGCGCCGAGGGTGAGGATTCCCACGGCGAGGAACACGCGGGTGAGCCTCCGGACCGAGTCGGGCCCGAGCCCGGCCGCGGGCACCCGGAGGAAGAGCGCGAGGGGGGTCAGCACCAGCAACGGTAAACACCATCGAGCCTTGAACACCCTGAGCCCCAGAAACGGGACGCTCAAGACGAGGAACGCGACGAGGAGGGTCAGGTACCGCCCGAGGAGCAGCCGGGCTGCCTGACGCGCGGGGTCGGGGTCGGGTGCGGGCCGGCGGACGGCGGGGACCAAGAGCATCACCAGGGCGATCAGGGGTCCCAGGAACGCAGCCAGATCGATGAGCACCTGGGCGAGCCCGACGGCGGTGCTGTCGAGAGGCCGCGCCACCAGACCGGGCCGGATGACGGCGAACGAGATGGCCGGGTGGTCGGCCAGCCACGCGAGATGCGGACCGGTGACCACCGCGGCCAGCAGGAGCGCCAGGCCGATCCGCCGGTCCAGCAGTACCGAGCGAAACGTGGGAATGGACAGGGCCACGCCAAGGAGGATGCCGGCGAAGAGAGCGAAGTTGTACTTGGCGAGGAAGCCCAGGCCGAGGACTCCCCCGAGTACCGCGTACCGCCCGAGGGTCGGCGCATCGGCAAGGGCCACCAGGGCATACACCGTCAGCGGCGCCAGCGCGGCCGCCAGCACCGAGTGAGTGAGATCGCGCGGCGCCTCCCAGGCGACCGCGGGCACGAGCCACAGGGAGAGCGCCGTGAGGGTGGCCAGGCTGGGGTCGCTTCGGACGCGACGGGCAGCCAGGTACGTGCCCCCATACACCCCGAGCAGGCAGGCGTGCTTGAGGACCGCGAGGCCCAGGACGCCGACACCGAGCATCCGGAAGACGCCGTGCTGCAGCCACGTGTAGAGAGGAGGGATGTGACCGTACCCGAGGGCCAGGGACTGGGCGAGGAGGAGCTGCTCAGCTTCATCGTGCTCGACCGCGCCGGGAGCGAGGAGCCGGATGCCGATGTGAAGGAGCGCGTAGGCAACGAGAATGGGACCGAGCATCACCCTCGACCTTACGCCGAGAGGCTCGACCCGGTCGGCGACCCCCGGACCATCCACGCCGGTCGCCCTCGGGGCCGGGCCGTATCGCATCTTCTCCCGGTCAGAAGATGGCAGCGACCGCGGTGAGGTAGAGGGCGTTGACCAAGCCGAAGAGCGGGCCGACGATGTAGCGCGTCGCGCCGGAGAAGACCAGCAGCAGCAGGATGAACGGCCCGTACTGCTCCAGGCGCGCGAGGAGCGGCCAGGAGCGTCGGGGGAAGAAGTACGGGAGGAAATGCCCCCCATCGAGCGGCGGAAGCGGGATCAGGTTGAAGATCGCGAGCCCGAGATTGAACGTGTAGACGAAGCGGAGCATGCCCGCGACTGGCCGGGCGACGAACGGCGAGTCCAGGACCCGGGAGGTGAGGACCAGCAGGACGAGCCCGAGAAAGGCGACGAGGAAGTTCGAGAGCGGTCCGGCGGCGGCGACCCACGCCATGTCGCGCACCGGCCGGCGAAGGTTTCGCGCGCTGACCGGAACCGGGCGGGCCCATCCGAAGCCGGCGAGGACGAACGCCAGCGCGCCCAGCGGATCGATGTGCGGGAGCGGATTGAGCGTCAGTCGCCCGGCCAGCCGCGCGGTCGGGTCGCCGAGCCGGTCGGCGACCCAGCCGTGGGCGACCTCATGGACGGTGACCGCCAGCAGGAGCCCCGGGATCATGAGAAGCAGCACCTGCACGGCGCCTGCCGGATCGCGCAGGAAGTCGTCGATCATTCGTCAGACCGCGCGACGTGCGGTTCGGAGGGAACCCCGGGCGAGACCGTAGGGCCGGGCCCCCCGGTAGGCCTCGTCCAGCCAAGCCCCGAGATCGATCAGCTTGCACCGCAGGGGACAGAAGGGCCGCGCCGGATTCCCGGACCACGAGACCGGCCGGTCGCACGCCGGACAATTCGGTCCGGCTCGTCGGTCACGCCGATCGTCGATCACCGCTCCATCGTAGGCACGCGACTTGCGCCCGGCAAGGGCCGCAGAGCGCACCGGGCTCGGGACCCATGTGTGGCCTCTGCTATACTGTTCGCCGGTTCACGGCCGACCCGTTGCGGCATCCTTCGCATCAGGAGACCTCTGCATGAGCATGACGCGCTGTTCGCCCGGCCGTCGCGCGGCGGCGCCGCTGATGACAGCCTGTTTGGTCGCGGTCCTGCTGGCCGCGCTGGCGATCGCCGCTCCGGTCGTCGCGCAAACCGCCGCCCCCGCGAGTCCCGCCGCCCCGGCGCATGCGGGTGGCGGCGAAGCCAGCCTCCGCATGCCGGACGTCGGGGCGATCGAGCTCATGGGCGTGAACGGGCGGACGCTGCTCGTCTCAGGCCTTGGGGTGTGCGTGCTGGGGTTCCTGTTCGGGCTGGTGATTTTCCGGCGCGTCCGGAACTTGCCCGTCCACCCGTCGATGCGCGAGATCTCGGAGCTGATCTACGAGACCTGCAAGACCTACCTGATCACCCAGGGGAAGTTCCTCCTGATCCTCGAGATCTTCATCGGCCTCATCATCGTGCTCTATTTCGGCGTCCTGCTCCGCCTGGAGCCGGTGCGCGTCCTGATCATCCTGCTCTTCAGCCTCATCGGAATCGGGGGGAGCTACGGGGTGGCGTGGTTCGGCATGCGGATCAACACCTTCGCGAACTCGAGGACGGCGTTCGCGAGCCTCGCGGGCCGAGCCCTGCCCGTTTACTCCATTCCGCTCGAGTCCGGAATGAGCATCGGAATGCTGCTGATCAGCGTCGAGCTCTTCCTGATGCTCTGCATCCTTCTCTTCGTGCCCGGAGAGTACGCCGGGCCGTGCTTCATCGGCTTCGCGATCGGGGAATCCCTCGGCGCGGCGGCGCTCCGCATCGCGGGGGGCATCTTCACCAAGATCGCCGACATCGGCTCCGACCTCATGAAGATCGTCTTCAACATCAAGGAGGACGACGCGCGTAATCCCGGGGTCATCGCCGACTGCACGGGGGACAACGCCGGGGACTCGGTCGGCCCGACCGCCGACGGCTTCGAAACCTACGGGGTGACCGGCGTCGCCCTGATCTCGTTCATTCTCCTCGCCGTGAAGGATCCGACGGTCCAGGTCCAGCTCTTGGTCTGGATCTTCACGATGCGGGTCCTGATGATCGTGGCCAGCGGCGTCTCGTACCTGGTCAACGAGGCGATCGCCCGCCGCCGCTATGCTGACGCCCGCGAGATGAACTTCGAGGCGCCGCTCACCTCCCTGGTGTGGCTGACGTCCGGCGTGTCGGTGGTCCTCACCTACCTCGCCTCCTACCTCCTGATCCCGGGCCTGGGGGACGGCACCCTCTGGTGGAAGCTGTCCACGGTCATCACCTGCGGGACGCTGGCGGGCGCCATCATCCCCGAGTTCGTCAAGATCTTCACGTCGACCGGGTCGGCGCACGTCCGCGAGGTCGTCACGTCGGCGCGCGAGGGCGGCGCCTCCCTGAACATCCTGTCCGGGCTGGTGGCGGGGAATTTCAGCGCGTACTGGCTGGGAATGGCGATCACCGCGCTCATGACCGTCGCGTACGCGGTGAGCACGGCAGGCCTCGAGAGCCTCATGGTGGCTCCGGCCGTGTTCGCCTTCGGGCTGGTCGCCTTCGGCTTTCTCGGCATGGGACCTGTCACGATCGCGGTGGACTCCTACGGGCCCGTGACCGACAACGCCCAGTCGGTGTTCGAGCTGTCGCTGATCGAGCAGATCCCCGGCGTCCGGCAGCAGATCCGGAAGGAGCATGGCTTCGACGTCGACTTCGAGCGGGCCAAGACGCTCCTCGAGGAGAACGACGGCGCCGGCAACACGTTCAAGGCGACGGCGAAGCCCGTGCTGATCGGCACCGCGGTGGTCGGTGCCACGACGATGATCTTCTCCATCATCGTGCTGCTCACCCACGGGCTCACCGAGAACCTGGACAAGCTCTCCCTGCTCCACCCGCCGTTCCTGCTGGGCCTGATCAGCGGCGGCGCGGTGATCTACTGGTTCACGGGCGCCTCGATCCAGGCCGTGTCGACCGGCGCCTACCGCGCGGTCGAATTCATCAAGGCGAACATCCGGCTGGAGGGCGCGACGCGGGCCTCGGTCGAGGACAGCAAGCGCGTGGTCGAGATCTGCACGCAGTACGCGCAGAAGGGGATGTTCAACATCTTCCTGACCGTGTTCTTCTCGACGCTAGCGTTCGCGTTCGTCGAGCCGTACTTCTTCATCGGCTACCTGATCTCGATCGCGCTGTTCGGGCTGTACCAGGCCATCTTCATGGCGAACGCCGGCGGGGCATGGGACAACGCCAAGAAGGTGGTGGAGGTGGACCTGAAGGAAAAGGGTACGCCGCTCCACGCGGCGACCGTGGTCGGCGACACGGTAGGTGATCCGTTCAAGGACACGTCGTCGGTCGCGATGAATCCGGTGATCAAGTTCACGACGCTGTTCGGGCTGCTCGCCGTGGAGCTCGCCGTGACGCTCACCGCCGAGGGCGGGGTGGCGATCGGCCGGACGCTGGCCGCCGTGTTCTTCGCTGTTTCCCTGGTATTCGTGTGGCGGTCGTTTTACGGAATGCGCATTCGCGCGGCGACACCCTGACGGGGTGGCCCCGGTGGTCGAGTACTTCGTCCAGCTGCTCACCGACCCGGCCGCGCTCTACGAGCTCGTGCGCTGGGGCGGGTATGTTGCGCTTGTCGCCATCGTGTTCACCGAGACCGGGCTCCTGGTCGGCTTCTTCCTGCCGGGCGACTCGCTCCTAATCACGGCCGGCCTCGTCGCCGCCGCGGGGGGCCTCGACATCTGGCTCCTGAACGGCCTTCTGATCGTGGCCGCGATCGTGGGGGATAGCGTCGGGTACGCGATCGGCTACCGGGCGGGGCCGCGGATCTTCACACGCGAGGACTCGCGCTGGTTCAACCGCCGCCACCTGGTGCGGACCCGGGAGTTCTACGAGCGCCACGGAGGCAAGACCATCGTCTTGGCGCGGTTCATCCCGATCATCCGGACGTTCGCGCCGGTGGTCGCCGGCGTCGGCCGGATGGAGTACCGTCGCTTCCTCTCGTACAATGTCCTGGGCGGCATCGGCTGGGTCTCCAGCCTGACGTGGGCCGGCTATGTCCTGGGCCGGACGATCCCCGACATCGGCCGGTACATCCACATCGTCATCGGCATCGTGGTGATCGTGTCTATGATCCCGATCGGCGTGGAGTGGTGGCGGGCCCGTGCCCGGCCGGAGCGGACCGCAGTCCGCGAGCGATAGCGGGATGTTCCGGCTGATCCCGCGTGAGGAGCGCTTCTTCGATCTCTTCGAGGAGCAGGCCCGGAACATCGTGGCGGCCGCGAGGCGTCTCCGCGAGATGATCTTCGACTTCTCCGACGCGCCCGCGAAGTCCATGGCCGTCAAGGAGCTCGAGCACGCCGGCGACGTGCTGACCCACGACCTCATCCGGAAGATCAACACGACGTTCGTCACGCCGTTCGACCGGGAGGACGTGTACGCGCTGGCCTCGCGACTCGACGACGTGCTGGACCTCATCGAGGCGGCCGCGGACCGACTGGTCCTCTACCGTATCAAGGAGCCGACCTCGGGCGCGCGGGCGTTCGCGGACGTGATCGTGAGGTCAGCGGACTCGGTGGCGGAGGCCGTGGAGTGCCTCCGGACGTCGAGCAAGGGGTATCACCAGCACTGCGTCGAGGTGAACCGGCTCGAGAACGAGGCCGACCGTCTCCTGAAGGAGCTGATCGCCGCCCTCTTCGCGGACGTGACCGACCCGATCGAGGTCATCAAGTGGAAGGAGATCTACGAGACCCTCGAGGAGGTCACCGACCGGTGCGAGGACGTCGTGAACGTGATCGAGGGCATCATGCTGAAGATGGGCTAGGCCCGCCCGCATGGAGCCCCTCGCCCTCATCGTCTTCATCATTGCCGTCGCGCTGCTGTTCGACTTCATCAACGGCTTCCACGACGCGGCCAACTCGATCGCGACCGTCGTGTCCACCCGGGTGCTCAGTCCGACGCAGGCGGTGGTCTGGGCGGCGTTCTTCAACTTCGTCGCGGCGTTCGGGTTTGGGGTCAGCGTGGCGCGGACGATCGGCAAGGGCATCGTGCATCCGGAGAGCGTGGACTCCCTTGTGATCCTGGCGGCTTTGATCGGCGCCATCACCTGGAACCTGATCACCTGGTACGCGGCCATTCCGTCCAGCTCCTCCCACGCGCTCATAGGCGGCCTGGCCGGCGCCGCGGTCGCAAAGGCCGGCGTCGGGAGCCTCGTGCCGGCTGGCCTTGCCAAGACCGCGCTCTTCATCGTGCTCTCGCCCCTCCTGGGTCTCGTCCTCGCGTTCACTCTGATGGTCATCGTGATGCGCACCTTTCGACACGCGTCCCCGAGCCGCGTGGACCAGCTCTTCCGGCGCCTCCAGCTCCTGTCCGCCGCCTTTTACAGCCTGGGACACGGGACCAACGACGCGCAGAAGACGATGGGGATCATCGCGGGGCTCCTGTTCGCCACCGGCTACCTCGGGCCGGAGTTCCACGTGCCCCTGTGGATCATCCTGTCGGCGCACGCGGCCATCGGACTGGGGACGCTGGCCGGTGGCTGGCGGATCGTCAGGACGATGGGGATGGGGATCACCCGACTGAAGCCCGTGGGAGGCTTCTGCGCGGAGGCCGCCGGATCGCTGATGCTCATCGGCACCGCCGTGGCTGGGATCCCGGTCAGCACGACGCACACGATCACCGGAGCCATCGTGGGGGTTGGAGCGACGACCCGCCTCTCGGCGGTGCGCTGGGGCATCGCCGGGCGAATCATCTGGGCCTGGATCCTGACAATCCCGGCGGCGGCACTCATTGCCGGCGTGAGCTCGGCCCTCCTCGGCTTGCTGCGGTAGCCCTCCGTGGGACGGCGACGGCTGCCGGCCTCGCCCTGGCGCCGGGCTGGCGACCGGGCGGTGGCGGCGCTGGTCGGTCTGGTCGGCCGAGCCATCGGTCGGCTGCCCCCGCGCGCGGGACAGGCCCTCGGGGTCGGCCTCGGTCGGGGGGCGTACTGGCTCCTGTCGGGTCGCCGGCGCGTCGCGCTGGACAATCTGCGACTCGTCTTCGGCGACACGCTGTCCCCGGCGGCCCGAGCGACCCTCGCGCGGTGTTCCTTCGAGCACCTGGGGATCACGGCCGTCGAGTGCTGCCGGCTCTTCTTCGGTCCCGCGGAGCGCCTGCTGCGGCGCGTGCGCGGCCGGGGGACGGAGCACCTTGGCGAAGCGCTGGCCCAAGGGCGTGGCATCTTCTTCCTGACGGGCCACTTCGGCAACTGGGAGCTCCTCGCCGCGACGCATGGTCTCGCGGGCTTCGGCCTGAGCGTGGTCGTCCGGCCGCTCGACAACCCGTATCTCGATGCGCTGATCGCCCGCGCGCGCGAGCGGAGCGGCCTCCGCGCCATCTCGAAACGCGACGCCGTGCAGGGGGTCCGTGCGGCCCTGGCCCGCGGCGAGTGCATCGGCATCCTGCTCGATCAGGATGCCGGGCGGGCGGGAGTCTTCGTGCCCTTTCTCGGCCACGCGGCGTCAACGTCGCGTGCCCTGGCGGTCCTGGCCCTGAAGACCCGGGCCCCCGTGGTGCCCGTGTTCATCCACCGTCTGCCCGACGGTGATCACGAACTGGTCCTCGACCCCGAAATTCCGCTGGTCATCACGGGCGACCTCGATCACGATATAGTCGTGAACACGGCGCGCTTCACGGCAGCGATCGAGCGGCATGTCCGGGCCCATCCGGAGCAATGGTTCTGGGTGCATCGGCGCTGGAAGAGCCGGCCGGCGTGATCCGGCGCCGCGGGAGCCCCAGCCTCGCGCTCGGCGCGGCGGCGCTCCTGGTGCTGGGCGGCACCGTCCCGGCGAGGGTGGCCTGCGCTGTCGGCGAGGACCCGGGCGCCGAGATCACCGAGGCCCTCCGCAGCCTCGGTCCGTCCGGGGGAGTCTGGGGCCGGCTCGCGGTCGAGGAGGAGTCCCCGGCCGGGGACTTGACCCCACTCGAAGCGGTCCAGGTCACCCTCTACCCGGCCACCCCCTCCCTCGTGACGGAGTTGGAGCGAATCCGGCAAAGCGCGCGGACGTCCGGCGCCCAGTACGAATCGGCGGTCGCCCGGGTCCAGGCGGCGCTTGCTGCCCACCAAGGTCGAATCGATGCGCAGAATCCCGCGCGAGGGACCGACAGCCTGGTCGCGGAGCCTCCGGTTCTGGAGCCTCGCCGGCCGATCAAGGCAGCGCCTCCCAAGGCGTCAGCCGCTCCCCAGGCGCGAGCGGGTCCGGAGCGAGTCGCGGGAGTGGCCGTGTCGCGGCAGACCGCCGAGGAGCCTCTGGAGGCGCAGCATCCATGGCGCCAGCGGACGGACCCCACGGGAATCTTCGCCTTCGATGCGGTGCCTTCGGGTGACTGGCTGGTTGTCGCAATCCGCGTGTCCGCGTATGGATCGGAGAAGCTTCGCAAGGCGCCCAGGCCCGAGCCGGCGGGACGGAGCCTCCGCTTCCTCCCGCGGTCATCCACTCCCCCGAAGGAAGCCGAGATCTGGCTCACGCGCGTCCGGGTGATACCGGCAGAGCGGCTCGGCTTGGACCTGACCGATCGAGCCCGCTGGCTGGCCGGCCCCCTTCACTAGGCAGGCAGACGCCCAGGCCTTCGAGGGCCTGCTCTCGGCGTCCGGTTCCTCTTCGCTAATCCTGACGCATAGTTACGAGGGGCGAGCATGTGCTTTTCGGTTGACACGGGTCGCGAGCGCATGCTAAAAAGACGCGTTCTCGGTCCCGCCGTTCCCGTATCGATCACATGAGGGTGCGATCGTGGTGGTGGTGCAGCAGATCGTCGCTCGCCGGGGTGGCCTTGGCCACCGCGACGACCGGACTCTGTCCCCTCCCCGCCCTCGGCGGGTCGGCGCTCCCCTCCGAAGGCGATAGCTACCGACTGGCGCCGGTACCGGAGCCGCCCGTCCCTCCGCTACACCCTGGCCGGTTGGATCCCTTCCCGCTTCCGGAGGACGACGCCGGGGGATCGGCGGAGGCGGACCCTGACGGCGGCGTCGCCACGGAGATTCGATCCGTTCCTCCCGCCGATCCGGGCTACGGCGAACGGCTGGGCGACGAGCCAAGGACCGACTCCACCGTGAGCGTGCCTCCCGGCCTGTCGGTCCCTACCTATCCCGTCGAGGTCAACGCGCCCGTGGAAGCGCTGATTGATCAGTTCGTCGCCCGGGACCGCGAGCGCTTTGGCATGTGGATCTCCCGGTCGGGTCGATACCTGCCGATGATCCAGCGGATCTTCCGGGAGCGCGGGCTGCCAGAAGAGCTCGCCTACACGGCGATGATCGAGTCCGGGTTCTCCCCGCGCGCCGTCTCGCGCGTCGGCGCGAAGGGGATGTGGCAGTTCATGGAGGCCACGGGGCGGCGCTACGGTCTGGTCATCGATCGCTGGCTCGACGAGCGTCTGGATCCGGTGAAGTCCACCATCGCGGCCGCTCAGTACCTCGGCGATCTGTACGGGCTGTTCGGCCACTGGTTCCTGGCCCAGGCGGGGTACAACGCGGGGGAGGCGCGAGTGGGGCGGGCGATCCAGCTCGCCGGGACCAGCGACTTCTGGGCCCTGACCCAGACGCGGCATTTGCCGGACGAGACCAAGCTCTTCGTCCCGCAAATCCTCGCCGCGGCCGTGATCACCCGCACCCCTACCCGCTACGGCTTCGACGTCACGCTCGAGTCGCCGCTCGCCTTTGATGAGGTCACCACCCGGCGGACGCTGGACTTCGATACGATCGCGGAGCTGGCCGGCGTTTCGGTCGAGCAGATTCGCGATCTGAACCCCGCGCTCCTCGCCCGGATCACGCCGCCCTTCGGCAACTATCGACTCCGGTTGCCGTCCGGCGCGGGCCTGCGGTTCAACGCCGCGCTCCAGGCCGCCCCGTCGTCCAGCCTTCCCACGTGGACGATCCATCGAATCGGGCGCAACCAGTCCCTCGCCGAGATCGCGCGGATCCATCGGGTGACCCCTCAGCGGTTGGCGGAGCTGAACCATCTGCCCGGCGGCCGGTTGCGTGGCATCCGCGAGCTCGTCGTGCCGGCGTCCCCCGTCCGGGCCGTGGCCGTGACCACCGGCGCCCGGCCCGCTCTCGGAGTTCCGCGCGAGGTCGTCGTCCGCAAGGGAGACACCCTGTCGGCAATCGCCGCCCGTCACCGGGTCACACCACAGAGCCTCGCCCGGTTGAACGGGATGGATCTGGATGACCCGCTGGCCGTCGGCGCCCGGCTCCGCGTGGCTGTCCCGTAGGGTCTCCGCTCCTCAGCCCCTTTCTCGCCTTCGGTATCTTTCCTCGGGCGGCACGCTGCCGCACAATAGACGACGAACGGCACGGCTGGCGCGCGAATCCGCGAAGCGCACCTCGATCACACGAGGAGAGACGGCCATGAGACAGGACGACCGAGGCGAGCCCACGACACCACGGCAGATCACCCGGCGCACCTGGCTCCGGCGTACGGCAGCGTCGGCGGGCGCGCTGGCGGCCGGCGGACTCCCGGGCATCCTCGCGCACGCCCAGGCGCCTGCCGCGCCGCGAGGGACGCGGCTCCACCTGCTCCAGTGGTCGCATTTCGTCCAGGCGGCGGACCTGCTCTTTGATCAGCAGGCGGCCGAGTTCGGGAAGCAGACGGGCGTCCAGGTCCAGGTCGAGCGCATCAACCAGAACGACATTCAGGCTCGGGTCACGGCGGCGATCCAGGCCCAGACCGGGCCGGACATCATCGTCATCGCGAACAACCACCCGCTGCTCTACGAGGCCGCGCTGGCCGACGTCTCCGACGTGGCCGAAGAGATCGGGCGGCGCCAGGGCGGTTGGTACGACTACGCCAAGGTCAACACGATCGCCGGCGGGCGTTGGATCGGCGTCCCGCAGTTCATCATCTCCTGGGCCATCACGTACCGGGAGGACTGGTTCAAGGAGCACGGGCTCAAGTATCCCGAGACGTGGGACGAGTTCCGGGCCGCGGGCCGAGTGCTGAAGGCCAAGGGCAAGCCCTTTGGTCAGGCCTTCGGCCACAGCATCAACGATCCGAACAACTGGTGCTACCCGCTCATGTGGATGTGGGGCGGGATGGAGGTTGACAAGGACGGCCGGACGGTCGTTCTCGACACGAAGGCGGTCGTCGAGGCGGTCAAGTTCAACAACGCCCTCTGGAAGGAAGTCTTCGACGAGGGTGGCCTAGGCTGGGACGACTCGAACAACAACCGCGCGTTCCTGTCGTCCGACATCTCGCTGACGGGCAACGCGCCCAGCATCTACGTGGCCGCCCGGAAGCAGGCCCCGGAGGTGTACCGCGGCACCAGCCACGGCCACTTCCCCGCGGGCCCTGCCGGCCGATTCTATTGGCTGCCGGCCTGGAACAGCTGCGTGATGAAGTACTCGAAGAACCAGCAAGTCGCCAAGGACTTCATCCGCTTCTACATGGACCGGCCCCAGTACGACAAGTACTTCGAGACCATGGACACCTTCGGCATCCCCGGGACCAAGGTCTACTTCGACCATGCGCTCTGGACAAAGGATCCGAAGACCACCGTCTTCCGCGAGACGCTCCAGTCGGCGCGGCAGGTCGGATACGCGGGGCCGGCCGGGCGCCGGGCGACCGAGGCGTTGTCGAAGTTCATCGTCGTCGACATGTTCGCCCGGAACCTGCAAGGCGCGGCAGCGGACGAGGCGGTCAAGTGGGCCGCGGCGGAGCTGCGCAAGATCTACGGGGCCTGACGCCGACGCGTCCCTCCGGCGCCGTGGAGGTCGAGGTCCACCTGTTCGCGAACCTCGCCGACTACGGACCGCCCGGCGCGCACCGGGGAACCGCCCGTGTCGAGCTGCCGGAGGGGGCGAGCCTTAACGACCTCCTGGAGCGACTCCGCATCCCGAACGACCTTCCGCGCCTGCTGCTGGTGAATGGCCGGGAGGTCGAGCCGACCGCCCGGCTCCGTCCCGGTGATGTCGTCGACGTGCTGCCTCCGCTGGTCGGCGGTCGCGACGCCGGGCGGTCCCGCTGGACGCTGCCCGGCACAGCTGGGCGGTGATACACTCGATCTACTCGATTTTTCGGACCGGAAGCGCATAGGATCCCGGTGGGCCTCCCGGACTTCAAATCCGGTGTCGGGTTCTAGACAAGCTCGAGGTGGGTTCGACTCCCACGCGCTTCCGCCAGCGTCAGGCGGATCGAGAGCGCCGAGATTTGCGGGCCCGGGGGAGGCGAAGGGATGGGCAAGGCGCGCAAACAACAGCCGAAGCGGAGCGGAGGGCGCTCGAGCAGCGCGCCGCCGGCCTCGCGCTTTGCGCTGACGCGTCGCCAGCGGCGGCGGCTCGCGTGGGCGGCGGGGGCGGCGGCGATCCTGGTCGTCGTGGGGATGGGCGGCTGGATGTACGCGCGGGCTCGCGGGCCGGCCCCGGGGGAGTTCGTGCCGAGCCTCGGAAACGAGCACATCCCGACGGCCGAGACGCCTCACGCGGCCTACACCTCGGACCCGCCCACCTCGGGTCCGCACTTGCCGTACATCGCGCCCTGGGGCGTCCACGCGCGACCTCTCGCGAAGGAGCTTCAAGTGCACAACCTCGAGGACGGCGGCGTGGTCGTCAACTACAAGCCGCAGTGTGCGGACCAGGTGCAGGCGGGGCTCCGCGCGATCGTGGATCGATACCCCAACCACGTGGTCTTGGCCCCCTACCCGGGGCTCGATCGCTGTATCGCGTTGACGGCATGGACACGGATCGACAAGATGGACGAGGTGGACGAGCGCCGCGTGGTGCGCTTCATCGAGGCATATCGCGGCATCGATCATCACCCGCGCTGACGGAATGAGGGGATTCGGTGGCCGGCGCACGCTTGTCCGCGTGGCGGGGCTCCTGGCTCTGGCCGGTTGCAGCCGCGCCTACGTGGCGCCTGTCCTGCCGAGCGCGTACACGGAGCGGATCGAGGCGCCCTACGACGCGGTGTGGCGGGCCCTCGTCCGCGCGCTCGCGCGCGAGAACGTGCAGATCCGGACCATCGCGCGTGACTCGGGCGTGATCGCGTCGGAGGCGGTGCCGACGACCATCGGTCTCTACGCGGACTGCGGGCGCTTCGGAGACGAGCGCGTCCAGGGGGACGCGCAGGTCGCCTTCACGATCTTCGTCGAATCCGTGACGAGCGGGCAGACGGCCGTCCAGGTGAACACGCGGATGCGCACGGACACTTACACGCGCGGGAGCGGGCTCCCCAAGCCTCGCTCGGGGCTCCCGTGTGCCTCGACCGGCCGCTGGGAGGCGAACCTCCTCGACACTGTCCGCGCGCTGCTGAGGCCCTGACGTGGCCGGGCCCCGTCCCGCGCCCCGACGCCCGCCGGCCGCCGTGCCGCCGGGGGCTGGCCGCGCGGGAGGGCTCGCAACCGGCCGCCAGGGGCGGCTGCGTGCCCTTCCGTCAGTCGACGCGATCGTGCGTGCCCTCGACGGAGAGCCGCCGGCCCCGCGGGCCCGCGTGCTGGAGGTCGTGCGGGCCGTGCTCGCGGAGCGGCGCCGGGCGGTGCTGGCCGCGACGTCACCCGGCGAGCTCGATGCGCTCACGCTCGAGGCGCCGGCGCTCCTGCCGCTGGTGCGCGCGGCGCTGGCCGCGGCCGGCAGCTGGGGGCTCGACCGCGTGGTCAACGCGACCGGCGTGGTGCTGCACACGAATCTTGGCCGCGCGCCGCTCGGCCCGGCGGCGCTGGCCCGGCTCGCGCTCGTCGGCGCGCGCTACTCGAACCTCGAGCTCGACGTCAGCACGAAGACACGCGGCTCGCGCTACGGCCACGTCGACGGGCTCCTCTGCCGGCTCGCCGGCGCGGAAGCCTCGGTTGTGGTCAACAACAACGCGGCGGCGGTCCTGCTCGCGCTGGACTCGCTCGCCCGAGGACGCGAGGTCGTCGTGTCGCGCGGCGAGCTCATCGAGATCGGCGGCGCGTTTCGGATCCCGGACATCTTGGCCCGGTCCGGGGCCCGGCTGGTCGAGGTCGGGACGACGAATCGAACGCGTCTCGAAGACTACGCGGGCGCCCTCACGCCGGAGACGGCGCTCCTCCTCAAGGTCCATCCCTCGAACTACCGGGTGGTGGGCTTCACGGAGGACGTCGCGACCGCCGAGCTGGCGGAGCTGGGGCGGGAGCGCGACATCCCGGTCCTCGAGGATCTCGGGTCTGGCTGCTTCGTGGATCTGCGAGCCTGGGGGCTCCCGCGCGAGCCGACCGTGCCTGAGACGGTGGCCGCTGGGGCCGATGTCGTGACGTTCTCGGGCGACAAGCTGCTCGGCGGCCCGCAGGCGGGGATCGTGGTGGGTCGGCGCGCGCTGGTGGAACGCCTGCAGCGGAACCCGCTCAACCGGGCGCTGCGGATCGACAAGCTCACGCTGGCCGCGCTCGAAGCCACCTTGCGGGCCTACGAGGATCCGGCGACGGCCGCGCGTGAGATCCCGACCCTCCGCATGCTGGGCGAGTCCGCGGGCGTCGTCCGCCGGCGCGCGGGCCGCGTCTTCCGCCGGGTTCCCGTCGCCGCGCGGACGGCACTCAGCCTAGCGGTCGTGGCCGGTCGGTCGGAGGTGGGCGGGGGGGCGCTTCCCCTGGCCGAGCTCCCGACCGCCGCGCTGGCGCTCGGCACGGTCGCCCATCCGGCCGGCGCGCTGGATGCTCGGCTCCGCGCGGGGCGCCCACCGGTGATCGGCCGCATCGCCGCCGACCGCCTCCTGCTGGACTGCCGGACCGTCATGGACGACGAGGTCTCCCTTCTCGCCGCGGCCCTGACGGCGCTCGTCTAACCGGCCGGTCCCGTGCACCACGTCGTCGCTGGTACCGCGGGTCACATCGACCACGGCAAGTCGAGCCTGGTCCTGGCGCTGACCGGGATCGATCCCGACCGGCTCAAGGAGGAGAAGGAACGCGGTATCACCATCGACATCGGCTTCGCCCATCTCGATCTTGCCGAGGGGCTGGCGCTCGGCATCGTCGATGTCCCTGGGCACGAGCGGTTCGTCAAGAACATGCTGGCGGGCGTGGGCGGGATCGACCTCGTGATGCTCGTCATCGCCGCGGACGAGGGTGTGATGCCCCAGACGCGGGAGCATCTCGCGATCTGCCAGCTCCTCCGAATCAGGAGTGGCCTCGTCGTGCTGACCAAGGCGGACCTGGCCGAGCCCGAGTGGCTGGAGCTCGTCCAGGAGGACGTCCGTGGCTTCCTTCGCGGGACCTTCCTCGGCGGCGCGCCGATCATCCCCGTCTCGGCGAAGACGGGCGAGGGGTTGCCCGCGTTGCGCGCGGCGCTGGCCGATCTCGCGAGGGCCGTGCCCCGGCGCGGCGCCGATGCCACCTTTCGGCTGCCGATTGATCGCGTCTTCACGATCCGGGGGTTCGGGACGGTGGTGACGGGCACGGTCGCGGCCGGCCAGGTCGCCCTGGAGGAGCGGGTCGAGGTGTATCCGCGCGGGCTTCAGGCCAAGGTCCGCGGCATCCAGACCCACGGCCGCCCCGTCTCGACAGCCGGCGCCGGGCAGCGGGCGGCCGTGAACCTCCAGGGTGTCGAGCGCGCGGCGATCGAGCGCGGCGACGTGCTCTCGGTGCCGGACTTGCTCGCGCCCACGTACATGCTCGACGCCACGTGCGAGCTCTTACCCGACGCGCCGGCGCCGCTCCGCGCGCGTCAGCGCGTGCGTTTCCACGTCGGGACCAGCGAGGTCATGGCGCGCGTGTATCCCCTTGCGGGGTCCACCATCGAGCCGGGACAGACGGGGTACGTCCAGCTGCGCCTGGAAGGCCCCGTCGTGGCGCTGCCCCGGGACCGGTACGTGATCCGGAGCTATTCCCCCATGGTGACGATCGGCGGCGGTGAGCTTCTGGACGTGGCGCCAGCTAAGGCTCGGCGAAGTCCGAGCCTGGCCACCCGCCTGCGGACCCTCGAGACGGGCGAGCCCGCCGCGGTCCTCGAGGCCCACGTGCGGCGCGTCGGCGGCGGCGGGGTGCGCACGGCGGAGCTGCGGGCCCGGACGTCCTTCGGCCCCGAGGCGCTCCGCGGCTGCCTTCAGGATCTCGTGGCCCGCGGGCGGGTCTTCGTCGTCGACCGCGAGTGGTACGTCCATGCCGAGAGCGCGGACCAGCTCCGCCGGGAGGCCGAAACGGAGCTCGCGACCTTCCATGCACGGGAGCCCCTCAAGCCGGGGATGTCCAAGGAAGAGCTGCGTACCCGACTCGGGAGTCTCGAGGAGCGTGTGTTCCTGGCCCTGCTCGAGCGCTTCGCCGCCGCCGGCGTCCTGGTTGTCGATCGAGACAAGGTCCGCGGCGCTGGGCACGCCATCCGCCTGACCCCGGAGCAGCAGGCGGCGTCGGACCGGATCGAGGCGGAGTTCCGCGGCGCTGGCGTGGCACCACCGACCCTCGAGGAGGCGTTCTCGAGGCTCGGGTTGACGGGGTCTTCACCCCAGGCCCTGACCCAGCTCCTCGTGGAGGGCCGGCGGCTCGTGCGGATTCGAGAGGGGCTCTATTTCCACGCCGAGCCCCTCCAGGAAGCCGTGGGGCGGGTGGTGGCCTTCATCCGCACGCATCAGGCGATCACGCCCCAGGAGATCAAGGACCTCCTCGGGATCTCGCGGAAGTATGCGATTCCACTGCTGGAGTGGCTGGATAGCCAGCGGGTCACCGTCCGGGTGGGGGACAAACGGATCCTTCGGGAGGGGCCGCCCCCGGCCGGTTGACAAGACCAGCGGTTGCCGGTCAATTGACACGCGGCGGAAACGGCGTAAGGTAGGGGCACTTCACGGCGGAGGGGTCGTATGTTCGGTCTGGGCTACCAGGAGCTGATGATCATCCTCGTCATCGTTCTGCTCCTGTTCGGGGCGCAGAAGCTTCCCGAGCTGGCGCGCGGCCTGGGCAAGAGTATGTCCGAGTTCAAGAGGGGGCAGAACGAGGACGACTCGACCGCGAGGGCCGAGAAGGGCCAGGAGGAGAAGAAGGGCGCCTGAGCTCCGCCTGACACTCCGTTCCCACTCCGCCCGCACCACGCCGTCGCTGTCCGCCCTGTCTCCGCCAATGACCAGGCCGTCCAGGGCCGGGTCACGCCCGCGAGTCACGATGCCGCGAGAGGACTGGGTCCTGGCGCTGGCCATCGGGGGCCTGACGCTCGCCAGCCGCTGGCCCTATCGAGCGCGCCTTCTTCACACGTGGGACGCGGTGCAGTTCGCGCTGGCCCTCGACCAGTTCGACGTGGTCCGGCACCAGCCCCACCCCCCCGGCTACATTCTCTACGTGGCGCTGGGCCGGCTGGTCGCGGTCATGCTTTCCGATGCGGCCGCGACACTCGGGACCCTGGCCGTCGCCGCCAGCGTGGTTGCGGTCCTCCTGCTGTATCGACTCGGGTGGCAACTCTACGGCCGCGGGGCCGCTGTCCTGGCGGCACTCGGACTTGCTGCGAGCCCGCTGTTCTGGGCGTACGGGGTGATGGGCCTGCCCTACGCAGTCGAGGCTGCGCTCTCCACCGGGATCGCGCTCAGTGCGTGGGGAATGCGACATGGGAACGTGCGATCCCTGGTCGGCTCGGCGCTACTGCTCGGGCTCGGAGGCGGGGTCCGCCAGTCGATGCTGCTCATCTTGGGGCCACTCTGGCTCGCGATGGCGTGGCTTGGGTTCCGGCGGCCTGGTCCGGTGCTGGCCGGTCTTGGCCTGGTCGCTCTGACGACGGCGGCGTGGCTCATCCCGATGCTCTGGCTCACCGGCCCGGAGCGCTACCTGGCCGCTGCCGTCGAGCTCTACGAGTCGACCATCCACCCGACGACGCTTCTCGGCGGCGGCTGGACGCGGAACGTCGTCGGCCTCGGGGAGGCCTTGCTCGTGGGGGTCGGCCTGTTCCTTCCCGTCCTCGTGTGGGGACTCCGACCGACACCGGCCCGGCAGCTCCACGGCGGCGACCACGCGGTGTTTCTCGCCCTCTGGGCGCTGCCGGCCTTGGCGATCTACGCCCTAGTTCACCTCGGCCAGCATGGCTATCTCTTGCTGGTCCTGCCGGCTTGCTACCTCCTGGTGGGCCAGTCGCTGATGGAGATCTGGTCCCGGGGTCTCGGTCGTGGAGCACCCACTCTACGGCGCTACGCCATGGCAGGGGCCCTCGTGGTCCTGCTCGGGGCGCACGTGGCGTTCTTCACGGCGGCCGGACCCGTGGACGTGCCGATCCTGTCAAGTGATGCGCCGTGGCACGCGCGTGTGCTCTCGGAGCTCCGAACCCTCTACCGCTTTCGCCTCTGGAGCCACACGGCGGCCGGACTTCGTGAGCAGGAGGCGGTAATCACCGCCTACGTGGCGGCGGTTCGGCGCCGCTTCGACCCGCGCGACACGGTGCTCGTGACGGAGCTCGGCAATCCGCGTTCCTATCCCTGGTTCCGTCACGTCATGTACTACCTGCCCGAGTACACCGCCTACCACTTGAGACTCGGCGAGGCGCGCCCCGGATACCTGGACTCACGCGAGCTCGCCAGCATGGAGGCCGTGGCCGAGCGGCGGGTGCCCCTTGCCCGGGCGACCCACCGGCTCCTCTGGGTCGTCGACGAGTGGCATCCTCGCCTGCCGCGGCCCGCCGGGCTCGAGACGCTTCCGCTCTCGTACGGACGCTCGCTCTACGTGCTGCGGATCGACCGGCACGCGGTCGACCACGCCGGCTACTCGCTGGTCCCCGTGACGGCCGTCGCCCGCCTGCGCTAGGGGCGGCATGGCCGCGCGGCCGCCCTCCGCGGGCCTGGACCGTTGGGACAGCCTGATCCTCGTCGCGGGCGCGCTGGCCGTCTCCGTGTTCCTCGTCGCCGAGCACCGGATCGCGGGCGTGCCGGGGCTGCCGCTCGACGACAGCTGGATCCACCTGACGCTGGCGCGGAACCTGGCAACGGGCGGCGGCTTCGCGATCAACCGAGGCGAGCCGGTCCCTGCCTCGACGGCCCCGCTCTGGAGCGTGACCCTGGCTGGCCTCTTGGCGCTGGGAGTTCCGGGGCTCGCGGCCGCGAAGAGCCTCGGACTCGCCTGCTGGGCGGCCACCGGCCTCGTCACCCGGCGCCTGGCTGCTGCTCTGGGCCTCCCGCCGAGTCTCGCCTGGGGCGCTGGCCTCGCCGTCGTTGGGCTCAGCCCTCTCGTCTGGGGGGCGCTTTCGGGGATGGAGGTGCCGCTCGCCGCGCTCTGCGTCGGAGGGGCAGCGTGGGCGATCGCAGCCGACCGCCCCGCACTCGGCGCCGGGGGACTTGGGCTCGCGACGCTGGCTCGCCCCGAAGCGGGGCTCCTGGTCGGGCTCCACGCGCTCGGCGCGGGACAGTGGCGGGAGGCACTCCGGCGAGCCACCCTGGCCGGGGTGGTGGTCGCACCGGCCGTCGCGTTCAATCTCGCCGCTGGAGGCCGGCTGGTTCCCGCGAGCGCCGCCGCGAAGGTGGAGGGAGGACTCCTCGGGCGTGCCGAGGGCCTGGCAGGCGCGTGGACCGTGGCCGGGCGTCAGGTGACGGCGTTCCTCGTCGAATGGGGCGGCGCCCTGCTCCAGGATCATGTCGCGCTGCCGGCACTCGTGGCGGTCGGGCTGGTCGTGGGCCGTGCGAGCCGCCTCCGCTGGGTGATGGCCGCCCTGGTCCTGCACCCCGTGGCGATGGCACTGGTCGCCCCGTATCGGGGCCCCAGCTTTCAGACCGGCCGCTATTCTTCGCATCTGCTTCCTCTCGCCGTCGTGGTGGCGTTCGTCGGTCTGGGGCGCGTGCTGGACTGGCTCTCCGCCCCCCGGCTGCGCGGCGGGGTCACCGCCCTGCTCCTCCTCGGGCTCGCCTGGCGGCTCCCCGCCGGCGCCCAGGCCTACGGCTGGGGTGTTCAGAACATCAACGCGATGCAGGTCCGGCTCGGGCAGTGGGTCGCGGCAGAGACGCCACCGGATGCGCTCATCGCGCTCAACGACCTCGGTGCGCTGACGTACTTCGGAGAACGTCGGGTCATTGACCTGATTGGACTCGGCACGCCCGAGATCCTGCCGTACCGGCGAGAGGGCGCGGACGGCCTGCTCCGCTACCTGGCCCGACGCTGCCCGGAATACCTCGTCATCTTCCCGGCTTGGTTCCCTGAGCTCGCCGGGCGAACCGACCTCTTCCGTCCTCTGACGGGGGTCACCCTCCCGCACAATGTCGTCGCCGGTGCCGCGACCTTGACCGTCTACGAGACCGCTTGGCACCGAGCCCGGGGAGGCGCCGCGCTCCCCTGCCCGGGGCCTGCGGGCCGCTGACCCCCGTCCTACCCTGTCCTGCCGCGGTCTCCTGTCCTTGACACAAGTGCGCGTGGATGCTAGTCTTTCGTTCGCTGCGCGGCAGGCGTCTGCCGCGCAGTTTTGCGCTCCGATGGACTACAAGGCGACGCTCCAGCTCCCGCGGACCGACTTCCCCATGCGGGCGAACTTGCCGCAGCGGGAGCCGGAGCTCCTCCGCCGCTGGGAAGCGGACGACCTCTACGGCGAGCTTCGCGCGCGCGGTCGGGGTCGACCTCTCTGGATCCTTCACGACGGCCCGCCGTACGCGAACGGTCACATCCACATGGGGACCGCGCTCAACAAGGTCCTCAAGGACATCGTCGTCAAGTCACGGACGATGCTCGGCCATGATGCCGTGTACGTGCCAGGCTGGGACTGCCACGGGCTTCCCATCGAGCACCAGGTCGACAAGGAGCTCGGGCTCGACAAGGCAGGGGGCGACGTGCGTCGCGCGATGGATCCGGCCGAGAAGCGCCGGCGTTGCCGGGCCTACGCCCTGCGATTCATCGACATCCAGCGCCGCGAGTTCCGCCGGCTCGGCGTCCTCGGGGACTGGGCGCATCCGTACCTAACGATGGCTCCCGCCTACCAGGCGACGATCGTCCGAGAGTTCGGGCGGTTCGTCGGACGGGGGCTCGTCTACAAGGGCCTCAAGCCTGTCCACTGGTGCATGCATTGCAAGACGGCGCTGGCGCAGGCGGAAGTCGAGTACGAGGAGCAAGCGGCCCCGTCGGTCTACGTGAAGTTTCCGCTCGTCACGCCGCACCCCGCGCTCGCCGGCGCCCCGCGTCAGTCGGTCGTCATCTGGACGACGACGCCGTGGACCCTTCCGGCGAACCTCGCCGTCGCGGTCAATCCGAACGAGAAATACGTGGCGCTCGACACGGGCGACGAGACGTTGATCGTCGCCGCCGGGCTGGCCGATACGTTCACCCGGGTGGCCCGGCTTAAGTCCGCCCGCCGCCTGCGGACCCTGGAGGGGGCCGAGCTGGCAGGGCTCGAGTACCGGCACCCCTGGATCGAGCGCACGGGACGGCTCGCAACGGCGTCGTTCGTGGCGATGGACGCGGGGACCGGCCTCGTCCATGTTGCCCCGGGTCACGGCGAGGAAGACTACGAGCTGGGCCGCGCCCTGGGGCTGCCGATCTACAACCCGGTCGACGACGACGGGCGCTTCATCGCGGAGGTCGCCCACTTCGCCGGGCTCACCGTGTGGGAGGCGAATCCGCGGATCATCGCGCTGTTGAAGGAGCGGGGGGCGCTCGTCGTCGAGGTTCCCTTCACCCACACCTACCCGCACTGCTGGCGTTGCAAGAACCCGACGCTCTTCCGGGCGACCGAGCAGTGGTTCATCACGCTCGACCAGGTGCCGCGGGGAGGCGGCACCGGCACCCTGCGGGAGCAGGCCCTCGCCGCCCTGCGGACCGTCGAATGGATCCCGCCGTGGGGCGAGGAGCGCATCACGAACATGATTGTCCACCGCCCCGACTGGACGATCTCCCGCCAGCGTGTGTGGGGCGTGCCGATCGTGGCGTTCTACTGCGAGGGGTGCGAGCGGATCCTCCTCGAGGAGTCGGTCATCGCGCACGTCGCGGCTCGGATGGAGGCCGGTGAAGGCGCCGACGAGTGGTATCTCCGCTCGTCGGCGGATCTTCTCCCGGCCGGGACCGCGTGCGGCCACTGTGGCGGGCGCGCCTTCCGCAAGGAGACCGACATTCTCGACGTCTGGTTCGACTCGGGCTGCAGCCACGCGGCGGTCCTCGACACGCACCCGGAGCTTCGCTGGCCAGCGGACATGTACCTCGAGGGTTCGGACCAGCACCGCGGGTGGTTCCACTCCTCCCTGCTCGAGGCCGTGGGCACGCGCGAGCGACCGCCGTACCGGGCTGTGCTGACCCACGGGTTCGTGGTTGACGGCGACGGGCGCAAGATGTCCAAGTCCATTGGGAACACGGTAGCGCCTGACGACGTCATCGCGAAGCACGGGGCGGAGATCCTGCGGCTCTGGGCGGCGGGTGAGGACTACACCGCCGACATCCGGCTGTCGGAGGAGATCCTCGGCCAGCTCGCGGAGGCGTACCGGCGAGTCCGCAACACGTGCCGGTTCCTCCTGGGGAACCTGGCCGACTTCGACCCCTCCCGCGACGCGAGCCCCGACGCGACCCTCTCGGGGATGGACGGCTGGGCGATGCTGCGCCTTCACCGGACCATCGAGCGGGTCAGGAAGGCCTATGAGTCGTACGAGTTCCACCTGGCGTTCCAGAGCCTTCACAACTTCTGCGCGGTCGACCTCTCGGCGCTGTACCTCGACGTCCTGAAGGACCGGCTCTACACCTCGGCGGCTGACGCCCCGGAGCGCCGCGCGGCGCAGACGGTCTGCTACCGGATCCTCGACGCGCTCGTCCGGCTCATGGCACCGGTCCTCAGCTTCACGGCCGAGGAGGTCTGGGATCATTTCCGCGTGGCCGACAAGGCGCGGAGCGTCCACCTCGCCGACTTTCCGGCGGTCGACCGGACCTGGCTCGACGAGAAGGTGGAGCGCACGTGGGAGGTCTTGCTCCGCGTTCGCGGTGAGGCGGCGAAGGCTCTCGAGCAGGCCCGCGCGGCGAAGCTGATCGGCGCGGCGCTCGATGCGCACGTCACGCTCTACGCGAGCGATCCCGAGCTCCGACCGAGGCTCGAGGGGGCGGGCCGCCGGTTGCTGCGGGAGCTGTTCATCGTCTCCAGCCTCGATCTCGTGCCGGAGGTCCCGCCGGCGGGGCTCGGGACGGGACCGGACCGCGTGGTGGTGCGCGAGACCGCCGTGCCGGGCCTTGCGGTCGAGGTGCGGCACGCCGAGGGGAAGAAGTGTGGCCGGTGCTGGACCTGGAGCCTGGCGGTCGGTCGCGACCCGGAGCACCCGGCGCTCTGCGAGCGCTGTCTGCCGATCATCCGCACGGGCACGGCCTGATGACGCTCGTCCTGGGGCTCGCGACGACGGTGTTCGTCGCGGACCAGCTGACCAAGACGTGGGCGCTCGCACGCCTCGACGCCGCCCATCCGGTCGTGGTGATCCCGGGATTCTTCCACCTCGTGCTCGTCATGAACCCTGGCGTGGCGTTCGGGATCTTCGCGGGCATCCCGCCAGGGTGGCGCTGGATCGTCACGCTGTTCTCCTTGACGGCCTTGGTGCTCCTCGGCTCGCTTGCGCTCCGCATCTTGCCGCGAGGTAGTGCCCTCGCACGCGTGGCGATAGGGCTCGTGTTCGGAGGCGCCGCCGGGAACCTCCTCGACCGCTGGCGGTTCGGGGCGGTCGTGGACTTCATCGACGTGTTCTGGCGAACCTACCACTGGCCCGCCTTCAATGTGGCGGACTCGGCGATCACTGTCGGAGTGTGCATGCTGGCCGCCGAGCTCGCGCTAGGGAGTCACGATGTCCCTCGGCGCGACACCGCCGACGCCTGAGCCTCACGAGGCTCTCGGCGCGCTGTCACGGCGGAGCTTTGTCGTCGCGCCCGAGGCTGCCGGCGCCCGGCTGGACCGGTTCCTCCAGGCGCGCGCCCCGGATCTCTCGCGCACGCGGCTTCAGGCGCTGATCACAGCCGGCCACGTAGAGGTGACCGGCGGCCACGCCAAGGCCAGCCACCGACTGCAGGCGGGCGCGCAGGTGACCGTCCTGGTCCCACCGCCCGAGCCCCTGGAGCTCACGCCGGAGGCGATCCCGCTCGACGTCGTCTATGAGGACGCCGACCTTCTCGTGGTGAACAAGCCGGTGGGGCTCGTCGTGCACCCAGGCGCGGGACATCGCACGGGGACCCTCGTGCACGCCCTTCTCGCCCACTGCGGGCTGCGACTCTCGGGCATCGGTGGCGCTCGCCGGCCCGGGATCGTCCACCGGCTGGACCGGGGCACCTCCGGGCTGCTGATGGTCGCCAAGAATGACCGCGCGCATCTCGGGCTCGCCCGCCAGCTCAAGGCACGGACCGTGGAGCGCCGCTACCTGGCGCTGGTCCACGGCGGGCCGCCGCATGCCGCTGGCGTCGTCGAGAGCGCGATCGGCCGGGATCCCGGGGACCGGCTCCGGATGGCTGTGCGGCCCGCGGGGGCGGGCCGGCCTGCGCTCACCCGCTACCGCGTCCTTGAGCGATTTCCGCGCCTGGGGCCGCTCACGCTGCTCGAGGTCACCTTGGGCACTGGGCGCACTCACCAGATCCGTGTGCACCTCGCGCACCTCGGTGCGCCCGTCGTCGGCGACCGGACGTACCGCCGCCGTGACGCGATGGCGCCCGACGCCGCCGTCGCGGCGCGCGTGGCCGGTCTCGGCGGCCAGGCGCTGCACGCCGCGGTGCTGGGCTTCACCCACCCCGCGACGGGCGCGACGCTGCGTTTCGAGGCGCCCCCTCCACCCGCGTTTGCCGCCCTCCTGGCGTGGCTTCGCGAGCCGTCGGGAACGCCGGGAACGACCGGCGCGCGGCCCGACGCTCGCGTGCGCTAAGATCGAGGCCATGGCCGAGCGGGTGCGACATCGCGGTGGTCGGCGCGTCGTGGCGATCGGAGGGGGCACTGGGCTCCCGGTGGTGCTGGCGGCCCTCAAGCGCTACCTCGGCGAGCGCGTCAGCGAGCTGACGGCGGTCGTGACCGTCACGGACGACGGTGGGAGTTCGGGCCGGCTGCGCGAGGAGTTCCAGGTGCTGCCGCCGGGTGACATCCGCAACTGCCTGGTCGCCCTCGCCGAGGTGGAGCCGCTCATGGCGGAGCTGTTCCAGTTCCGGTTCCCGGGAGACGGGCAGCTGGCGGGGCACAGCTTCGGGAACCTCTTCCTGGCGGCGCTGGCCAAGGTCACCGGCAACTTCCTCCAGGCGATCCGCATCTCCGGCAAGGTGCTGGCTGTCCGCGGCACTATCCTGCCCTCGACGCTCGAGGTCGTGCGGCTCGGGGCCGAGCTGGCCGATGGGCGCCGTGTCCTGGGAGAGTCTCATGTGAGGCATCATGGGGTGCCTATCCGGCGGGTCTTCCTCGAACCGGGCGATGTGAGGGCCCTGCCGGAGGTGTTCGAGGCCATCGCGCGGGCCCACGTGGTGGTCCTGGCGCCGGGTTCGCTCTATACGAGTCTGATCCCGAACCTGCTGGTCGGGGGGGTCGCGGACGCGCTGCGCGCCGCGCCGGCCCTCAAGATCTGCGTGGCGAACCTGATGACCGAGCCCGGCGAGACGGACGGGATGTCGCTCGGGGACCACCTGGAGGCGCTGTACGCGCACGGCGGACGGGGCGTCATCGACGGCGTCGTGGCTCACGGGCGCCGCTTCCCCGAGGACGTAGTGGCCCGCTACGCGCGGGCGGGCGCGAGCCCCGTGACGACGGATCGGGCGCGAGTCCGGGCATTCGGGATCTGGATCGTCGAGGCGGATCTGGCCGGCCCCACCGAGAAGGCGCGGCACCATCCCGAGAAGCTCGGCCGGGTTCTCGCGCGATTCATCCGCCACGGCGCCCCCGCCCGCCGGCTCGCCGCGATCCGCACCTAGAACGATCGGCATGGGACGCCCCCCCCTTCGCCGGCCCGCTCCTCGCGAGACCTGGGCTGTGATCCTCGCCGCGGGCGAGGGCAAGCGCATGCGGTCGGGACGACCCAAGATCCTCCACCTCCTGGGAGGCCGTCCCCTCGTCGCCTATCCAGTGGCTCTTGCGCATGGAGCCGGGGTGGCGGGAACGATCGTGGTCCTCTCTCCGGGGGCCGACGCCGTGCGGGCCGCGCTTGCCGATCTCGGAGCGGGTTTCGTAGAGCAGCCGGTGCCGCGAGGCACGGGAGACGCCCTCCTGCGGGCGCGGGCCGCGGTGCCGGAAACGGCCACCGAGCTCTTGTTGCTGTACGGCGACGTCCCGCTGCTGACCAAGGAGACCCTGGCGACGCTGCTCGCGCGCCACCGCGCGCGCCGCGCGTCCGTCACCTTCCTGACGTTCGTGCCAGACGATCCGACGGGTTACGGTCGGGTGCTCCGGGGCCGCGATCGCCGTGTGCGGGGCATCGTGGAAGAGCGAGACGCCACGCCAGCAGAGCGCCGCGGCCGCGAGTGCAACTCGGGCATCTACTGCTTCGAGCCGCGGCGGCTGTGGCCGGCTCTGGAAGCCGTCGCGCGGCAGGCGGGGCGCAACGCCCAGAAGGAGCTCTACCTGACGGATGTGATCGCAGATCTCGCGCGGCGCGGAGGTCCGGTCGAGACGGTGCGTGTGGCGGATCCACGCGAGGTCGCCGGCGTCAACGACCGACGGCAGCTCGCCATGCTCGAGGGGCTCCTGCGCGCGCGGACCCTCGACGCGCTCATGACCGCTGGGGTAACCGTCCTCGATCCCGCCGCCACTTACGTCGACGCGACGGTGACCGTCGGCCGCGACACCGTGCTTCATCCCGGGGTGCGCCTGTCTGGCCGCACGGTGATCGGCGAAGGGTGTGTCATCGGGACGGGCGCGCAGGTGACCGACACGGCCCTGGGCGATCGCGTCACCCTCCGACCCTACTGCGTGCTCGACGGCTCGCGCGTGGAAGCCGACGCGGTGCTGGGTCCATTCGCCCGCCTGCGTCGCGGCACGGTCATCGAGCGCGATGCCGAGATCGGCAACTTCATCGAGCTCAAGCAGGCCACGATCGGGCGAGGAGTGAAGGCGCACCATGTCGGGTACATTGGCGATGCGACGGTGGGCGAGGGCGCGAACATCGGCGCGGGCACGGTCACGTGTAACTACGATGGGGCACGGAAGCATCAGACGCGGATCGGAGCGCGCGCCTTCGTCGGCACGAACTCGAGCCTCGTGGCCCCCCTCACGATCGGGGATGACGCGTACGTCGGAGCGGGCTCGGTGATCACGAAAGACGTGCCTCCGGGGGCGCTGACCGTGGAGCGCGGGCCGCAGGTCGTCAAGGAGGGCTGGACCGGGCGGCGGCGGCGCCAGGGAGCGGACCCCACGCCGGGCCCATCTGGCGCCTTGACCGACTGAGAGGTAGGATCACCCAGCCGGGCCTGACGGCCCGAGTGAAATGCCACACCGATCCGGGGGTTGCGCGGCCGCAACAGCTGGGGGGGACGTCGGGAGGCGCCCAGGGCTGTGTGTCGCCCCCGGGTGTGGGCTCAGGACCTTCCGGCCTGGCACGTAGGTTGCGTTCGTTCCCGAGGTTGGCGCCTAGGTAAGATCCTTTTTTCGAGTGAGGTGACGCGCGATGTGCGGGATTGTCGGATACATCGGTACCGCCGGGGCCACCGGCATCATCCTGGAGGGGCTCAAGCGGCTCGAATACCGCGGGTACGACTCGGCGGGCGTGGCGGTCGTGGCCGACGGTGTCCTCCAGGTGCGACGCAGTGCCGGCCGTCTCCGCAACCTCGAGGCGGCGCTCCGAGAGCGCCCCCTCGACGGGCCGCTCGGGATCGGGCACACCCGGTGGGCGACCCACGGCCGACCCTCCGAGGAGAACGCCCACCCGCACACCGACTGCACGGGCTCCATCGTCGTCGTCCACAACGGGATCCTCGAGAACTATTTGCCGATCAAGACCCGGCTCCAGGCAGAGGGCCACACGTTCAAATCCGAGACCGATACCGAGGTCCTGGCGCACCTGGTCGAGCAGTACTGGACCGAGGCGGGTGGCCTGGCCGAAGCGGTGCGGCGTGCCCTCCAGGAGGTTCGCGGCGCGTACGCGGTGGGCGTGGTCTCGGACCGAGACCCCGACGCCCTGGTGGCGGCCAAGACCGGAGCGGGCGGCGTGGTGGTGGGGCTCGGCGAAGGCGAGTACTACGTGGCCTCGGACGTTCCCGCCATCCTGGCGCACACGCGAGACGTCCTGATCCTCGAGGACGGCGAGATGGCGGTCGTGACCCGGCAAGGCGTTCGCCTCTTGACGCTGGCGGGCCGGCCGGTCGAGCGGCCGGTCACGCATATCACGTGGGATCCGATCATGGCCGAGAAGGGCGGATACCGCCACTTCATGCTGAAGGAGATCTACGAGCAGCCCCGCGCGATCACCGATACCTTCCGCGGCCGGATCTCACCCGAGACGGGAGACTGCTTCCTGCCGGATTTGAACCTCACCCGTGAAGAGCTGCGCGCGTTCACGCGGATCGTGCTGGTCGCGTGCGGCACCTCGTACCACGCGGCTCTCGTGGGGCGCCAGATCATCGAGCGATTCGCCCGGATGCCCGCCGAGGCGGACATCGGCTCGGAGTTCCGGTACCGGGACCCGCAGGTCGGCCCGGATACGCTGGTTGTGGCCCTCTCGCAGTCCGGTGAGACGGCGGACACCCTCGGTGCCGTCCAAGCCGCCAAGGCCAAGGGCGCCACCGTGGTCGCCGTCTGTAACGTGGTCGGGAGCGCGCTCGCGCGCGAGGCGCACGGGGTCCTGTACGTCCACGCCGGGCCTGAGATCAGCGTCGCCTCGACCAAGACCTTCACCGCGACGGTCGCGGCCCTCTACCTCCTGGCGCTCCACCTGGGCCGCGTTCGCGGGGCGGTATCGTCGGCGGAAGGGCAGCGCCATCTGACGGAGCTCCTCGAGCTGCCGCGCCTGGTCGAGGCGGCGCTCGCGACCGAGGACGCCATCGCCGACCTCGCGCGGGCGCTCGGCCACTTCCGGGACTTCCTCTACCTGGGCCGCGGGCTCCACTACCCGCTGGCGCTTGAGGGCGCCCTCAAGATGAAAGAGCTCTCGTACGTGCACGCCGAGGGCTATCCGGGTGGCGAGATGAAGCATGGCCCCATCGCCCTCATCGACGCGGACATGCCGGTGGTCGCGCTGATGCCCCAGGACGGCACCTACGACCGGATGCTCGCCAACATCGAGGAGGTGCGGGCACGTGATGGCGTTCTGATCGCCCTCGCCCCACCCGATGACACGCTGATCGCGAGCAAGGCGCGCCACGTCCTGCGCGTGCCCGCCGCCAGCGATCTCCTGAGCCCGATCGTCATGAGCGTCCCGCTCCAGCTCCTCGCCTACCATGTCGCGGTGCGCCGGGGCTGCGACGTCGACCAGCCGCGGAATCTCGCGAAGAGCGTCACAGTCGAGTAAGCGGACGGGCGGAAGCCGGTCGCCGCTCACCGTTCCGGTGTACTCTGGCTCCTCGTGGGCGTCCGTGCGCGGGCTGGTGACCGTCCGGGAGACCTGACCGCTTCGGCCTGGGAATGGAGCGCGGCGAGGCGCCGATGAGGCCGGAGCCCGTCGGTCTGACCGGCACGTCCGGTGTCGCGTCGCTGCTCGCCGGCCTCAATCCGGTCCAGCAGGAAGCGGTCCTCCACGTTGACGGGCCCTTGCTCGTCCTGGCGGGAGCGGGTAGCGGGAAGACCCGTGTCATCGCGCACCGCATCGCCTACCTGGTTGCCAGCGGGGTAGCCCCCCGACAGATCCTCGCCGTCACGTTCACGAACAAGGCCGCCGGGGAGATGGGAGAGCGGGTGGCGGCGATCCTTGCCGGGCGTGCCGCAGGCGGTCGGCCGCCACTGGTCGCCACCTTCCACGCGACGTGCGCGCGCGTCCTTCGAGCGGAGATCCACCACCTCGGCTATCCCCGTTCGTTCGTGATCTACGACGAGGCCGACCGACTCGCGCTCGTGCGCGAGTGCTATCGCGAGCTCGGGTTGGACGAGCGAGCGCTGGCCCCCGCCGCGGCCGTTGCCCGGATCTCCCGCGCCAAGAACCAGCTCCTGGGGCCCGAGGAAGTCCTGGCGGGTGCGCGGAGTGCCCGCGACGGCGACGCGGCGCGTCTGTACGCCCACTACGCGGCCCGGCTCCGCGCGCTCGGGGCCCTCGACTTCGACGACCTCTTGGGCCTGACGGTCGAGCTCTTCACGCAGCACCCTGAGGTGCTCGACTACTACCGGCAGCTCTGGCGGTACGTTCTCGTCGACGAATACCAGGACACCAACGTCGCCCAGTACCGGCTCCTGCGTCAGCTCACGGCCGGCCACCGGAACCTCTGCGTCGTCGGCGACCCCGACCAGTCCATCTACCGGTTCCGGGGTGCGGACCTCCGGAACATCCTGGACTTCGAGCGAGACTTTCCCGGCTGCCGAGTCGTCCGCCTCGAGCAGAACTACCGCTCGACGGGTCGGATCCTGGAGATCGCCGGGGCGGTGATCGCGCATAACCAGGCCCGGAAGGAAAAGGGCCTGTGGACCGAGAACGCGCGGGGCGACGCGGCGCGACTCTTCCGCGCCCGCGACGAAGGCGAGGAGGCGCTCTGGGTGGCCCGGACCGTGGCGGAGCTACGGGCCGAGGGGCAGCCTCTCGATGGCGTCGCGGTTCTCTACCGGACAAACGCGCAGTCGCGCGTGCTGGAGGACGCCTTCCGGGTGGCCGGACTTCCCTACCAGATCGTGGGAGGCGTGCGCTTCTACGAGCGAAAGGAGATCAAGGACGCCCTCGCATACCTCCGGCTGGTCACGAATCCAGCGGATGACCTCGCGTTCCGCCGAGCGCTGGGCGCCCCGCCGCGCGGGATCGGGCGCGCCACCCTTGCCCGGGTGGAGGAGCTCGCGGCGGCCGGCCAGCGACCGCTGCTGGCGACGGCGGCGGACGCGGCGGAGGAACTCGGCGGGCGGGCCGGCCGGGCGCTCGGGGAGTTCGCGCGGCTGATCGGCCAGTTGACGTCGGCGGCGGCTGCGCCGGGGCCGCTCGGCGAGCGGGTGGCGGTCGTCGTCGACGGCACCGGCCTCCGCGAAGCCCTTCGCCGAGAGGGCCGTGCCGAGGCCGAGAGCCGGCTCGAGAACCTGGACGAGCTGATCGTCGCCGCCGAGGAGTTCGCCGGGCGGACGGAGGGTGCAGACCTGGGGGCGTTCCTCGACTCCGTTGCGCTGATCGCTGACGTCGACGAGCTCGAGGAGGCGCGGCCCGCCGCCACGCTGATGACCCTTCATTCGGCCAAGGGGCTGGAGTTCCCAGCGGTATTTCTCACCGGGCTCGAGGAGGGGGTCTTCCCGCATGGCCGGGCGCTCGACGACGAGGACGGCGTCGAGGAGGAGCGACGGCTGGCGTATGTGGGCCTCACCCGCGCGAAGGAGCGGCTCTTCCTCTCCTATGCCGCGGAGCGCCGACTCGGCGGGTACGCGGGCCTGCGCGAGCCGTCCCGCTTTCTCCTCGAGATGCCGGCCGAGGCCGTCGTGCCGATCGGCAGTCGACGCGGAGAGCCCGGCCGCGGTCGCCCGGCGGCCTGGCCCGGGCGTGTCACCGAGCCGGGCCCGGACCCAGGCCCCGACCCGGCCGACGACTACCCGCTTCGCGTGGGAGCACGGGTCCGCCACGCAGGATGGGGGGACGGCATCCTCACCGGCATCCAGAAGGACGGCGAGGATGTGGTGGTCACGGTGAACTTCGCCTCGGTGGGACGCAAGCGTCTCCTGCTGAAGTACGCCCCACTCGAGGAGGTGTAGACTCGGGGCGCGCCCGGGGCAAGGATGAGCGACCTGAAGATCACGCTGGCCGAGGTCGAGCACGTGGCGCGGCTCGCGCGCCTCGCGCTCGGCGGGGACGAGAAGGAGCGGATGCGGAGCCAGCTCGACGTGATCCTGGGCTACGTCGAGCGACTCCGTCGCGTGGACACGACGGGCGTCGAGCCCACCGCGCACGTTCTCCCGCTCGCCAACATCATGCGGGACGACGAGGTGCGGCCGTCCTATCCGGCAGACGCCATGCTCGCCAATGCCCCCGATCCGCACGACGGGCAGGTCCGGGTGCCCCGAATCCTGGAGGAATGAGGCGCTGAGCGACTGGACCCGGCTCACCATCCACGAGACCGTCCAGGCGCTGCGGGCCGGCCGTGTCACGGCGCGGGCCCTGGTCGAGGCCTATCTCGCACGCATCGCGGAGCACGATGGCACGCTGGGTGCCTACCTGACGGTCGCGGTCGACGTCGCGCGGGCCCAGGCCGACGCGGTGGACGAGCGGTTCCGGCGCGGCGATCCGCCGCGACCCCTCGATGGTGTACCGCTGGCGCTCAAGGACGTGCTGTGCACCCGCGGCGTCCGCACGACCTGCGGGTCACGCATCCTCGGCAACTTCGTTCCGCCGTACGACGCCACTGCGATGGTGCGCCTCGTCGGGGACGGCGCGATTCTCCTGGGCAAGACCAACTGCGACGAGTTCGCGATGGGGTCTTCGACGGAGAACTCGGGCTTCCACGTGACCCGAAATCCCTGGGGACTCGACCGAGTGCCGGGAGGCTCCTCGGGAGGGTCCGCAGCCGCGGTGGCGGCTGACCTGGCCGCCGGAGGCCTCGGCACCGACACCGGTGGGTCCGTGCGGCAGCCCGCCGCCCTCTGCGGCGTCGTCGGGCTCAAGCCAACCTACGGACGCGTCTCGCGCTACGGGCTGATCGCCTTCGCCTCGTCCCTCGACCAGATCGGCCCGCTCACGAAGGATGTCCGCGACGCGGCCCTCCTGCTCGAGACCATCGCGGGGCCCGACCCCCTGGACTCGACGGCGGCGGGCGAGCCGGTACCCGACTACCAGGCGGCCGTCGGGCGGGGGGTCGAGGGCCTGACGCTGGGCATTCCGGATGAGTACTTCGTCGCCGGGCTCGACCCGGAGGTCGAGCACGCCGTGCGCGACGCGATCGGGGTGCTGGAGCGCTGCGGGGCGCGAACCCGTCGCGTGTCGCTCCCGCACACCGATGCCGGAGTGGCGACCTACTACATCGTCGCTCCCGCGGAAGCGTCGTCGAACCTGGCGCGCTACGACGGCGTCAAGTACGGACTCCGGACCGCTGACGGCCGGGACCTCGTCACCATGACCGCGAGCACGCGCGCCGAGGGCTTCGGCCCGGAAGTGCGGCGCCGGATCATGCTGGGCACCTACGTGCTGTCGGCCGGCTACTACGACGCCTACTACGCCCAAGCCCAGCGTGTCCGCACGCTCATCCGCCGGGACTTCGAGCGGGCGTTCGCCGAAGTCGACGCGATCGTCTCGCCGACCGCGCCCACGCCGGCGTTCAAGATCGGCGAGAAGACCGACGACCCCATCGCGATGTATCTGAACGACGTCTTCACGATCCCGGCGCCGCTGGCCGGCGTCCCGGCGATCTCGGTCCCCTGCGGGTTCTCGCTGGGCGGGCTACCGATCGGGCTCCAGGTCATCGGCAAGCCTTTCGACGAGCCGACGCTCTTCCGCGTGGCCGGCGCGTACGAGGCGGCTCGCGGCGCGCCGCGTCGCAGGCCGGAGATCGCGTCCATGCCAGGGGCAACGGCGTGAGTGGGGTCTGGGAGACCGTCATCGGCCTCGAGGTGCACGCGCAGCTGCTGACGCGCTCGAAGATGTTCTGCGGCTGCGCGACGGCGTTCGGCGCACCGCCGAATCACCAGACCTGCCCCGTCTGTCTGGGGATGCCGGGTGTTCTTCCGGTCATCAACCGTCGGGCCATCGAGTTCGGCATCCGTACCGCCCGCGCGCTCCGTTGCCGGATCAACGCGAGGTGCCGCTTCGCGCGCAAGCACTACTTCTACCCCGACATGCCGAAAAACTACCAGATCAGCCAGTACGAGGCGCCCCTGGCCGAGGATGGCTGGCTGGAGGTCGAGACCGACGGCGTCGCCCACCGGATCGGGATCGAGCGCCTCCACCTGGAGGAGGACGTCGGCAAGCTGACCCACGAGGGCGGAGTGTTCGAGACGGCCAGCGCGAGCCTGGTGGACTTCAACCGCGCCGGCGTGCCGCTCATGGAGATCGTGTCCCGGCCGGATCTGCGGTCCCCGCCGGAAGCCGCCGAGTACCTGCGGAGCCTCCGGACGATCCTCCGGTACCTCGGCGTCTGCGACGGGAACATGGAGGCGGGCTCGCTGCGCTGCGACGCGAACGTGTCGGTCCGGCGAGCCGATGCGGCCGAGCTCGGAACGAAGGTCGAGATCAAGAACATGAACTCCTTCCGTCATGTACGGGAGGCCCTCGAGCACGAGGCGGTGCGCCAGGCCCGCGTGCTCGACCGAGGCGAGCGGGTCGTTCAGGAGACACGGCTCTGGAATCCGGAGCGGGGGGTCACCGTGTCCATGCGCTCGAAGGAGTACGCACACGACTACCGGTACTTCCCCGATCCCGATCTGGTCCCCGTAGAACCCGATCCCGCCTGGGTCGCGGCAATCGAACGGGACCTGCCGGAGCTTCCGCGCCTGCGGCGCCAGCGCTTCGCCGAGGAGTACGGGCTCCCGCCGTACGACGCGGAGCTCCTGACGGGCGACCGCGCCCTCGCCGACTACTTCGAGGAGGCCGTACGGGTCCATCCGAACCCGAAGGCCCTCGCGAACTGGATCGGGTCGGAGCTGCTTCGCGAGCTCAAGGGGGATCCGACGGCCGTCGGGGCCTCCCCCATCCGGCCGGCGGCGCTCGCGCGGCTGGTTGCCCTGGTCGACGAGGGGACCATCAGCGGGAAGATGGCCAAGGAGCTCTTCGAGCGGATGGCCAGCACGGGCGAGGAGCCCGACACGATCGTCCGCCGCGAGGGCCTTCGTCAGGTCGCCGACGAGGCCGCGATCGCTCAAGTGATCGACGAGGTCGTGGCCGCCCATCCACGTGTGGTCGAGGACTACCGGCGGGGCAAGAAGCAGGCGGCCGGGTTCCTTGTCGGCCAGGTGATGAAGGCCACGCAGGGGAGGGCCAACCCCCAGGTCGTCAACCGTCTGCTGGCTCTGCGCCTCGGCGGCAGCTGAGGCCCCGGGCCACGAGGCATCCCGCACACGGGACCCGTGCGGCCTGGCCCCGAGAAAAGCCGGGGAGCGTAGCGACTCCGGTTTCTATAATGGCCGTGACCCCATGCTCGAGTTCCGTGGCGTCTCCAAGGTCTATGGACGCTCGGCGGGCGGGCGCGTCGAGGCGCTGGCGGACCTCTCGTTCGAGGTCAAGCCGACCGAACTGGTCGTCCTGGTCGGCCCGGGCGGCGCCGGCAAGTCGACCCTGCTCCGCCTGGTCACCGGCGAGGAGCGCCCGACGCGCGGCGCTGTGCTGGTGGACGGGACCGAAGTCGGCACCCTCGGGGCGCGTGGCCTAGCACGCCTGCGGCGCGGCCTCGGTGTGGTGGGTCAGGGTGGGCGGCTGCTTCCGGATCGCACGGCGCTCGGTAACCTGACCTTCGTTCTGCGGGCGCTGGGAATGGGCTCGGGCGAGTCGCGCGACCGTGCCCTCGCGGCGCTGACCGAGGTGGGGCTTGGCCCCGTCCGGAACGCGCTTCCTCACGAGCTCGCCGCCGGCGAGCGCCGACGGGTGATGATCGCCCGCGCGCTCGCGATCCGTCCTCGGCTGCTCCTCGCGGACGAGCCCACAGCTCTGCTCGACGCCGGAGCGGGCGCGAGGGTGATGACCCTTCTCCGCGGTCTGTCCCTCAAGGGGACGACGTGTCTCATCGCCACCCAGGCGGCCGAGGTGGCGCGTGCGCTCGATGGACGGGTGCTTTGGCTCGCGGCGGGTCGGCTCCGGCTCGAGGGCGACGGTGTCTAGGTACCTCGCCGGGGCGACGCTCAGGAGCTGCCGTCGAGGTGGCCCCGCCGCGGCGGCGACCGTGCTGCTCGCCAGCCTCGCCGTGCTGGTGGCGGGAGGCACGCTCGCGGGGGATCTGGCCCTGGCCCTGTCCGAGGCCGCGTGGCGGGCGGAGCTCCGTGTGGTGGCGGTGCTTCGGGACCCCGGTCCCCGGCCGGAGGGGCCGGAGGGCGTCGTGGCCCGGGCCCGGGCCTTGCCTGAGGTCGCGGAGGTTCGTTTTGTCGGGCCGGCGATGGCGCTCGCCGAGCTCCAGCGGCTCCTCGGCCCACGGGGGGACGGCCTCGACCGCCTTCCCTCCAATCCGCTGCCCCCCCGTCTCGAGGTGACTCCTGCGCTCACGATCGATGCGGGCGGCCTCCAGACGCTCGTCGAGGCGCTCGGGCGTCTGCCCGGTGTGATGGATGTCGAGACCGCCCACGGATGGGTCGAGCCGCTCGATCGGTTTCGGCGGGGTCTTCGCCTCGGGGGGCTGGCGCTGGCCGCCACGGCGGGGCTGGGGGCCTTGGCCACCGCGGCCGGGGCGACCGCGGCGGCGCGCCGGGCCAGCGCCGACGAGGTGAGTCTCCTGCGCCTCTGCGGTGTGTCGCGGTTCCGGCTGGGGGCGCCGCCCGTACTCCAGGCGGTTGGCCTGGCCACGCTGGGCTCGCTGCTCGGCCTCTCACTGCTGCTGCTGGCCTCGGAGGCCGGGGCCGCCTGGACCGGACCCTGGCTCCGAGCGGTGCTCGGGCTCGATCCCCTGCCGCTCCTGCCGTCGTCCTGGATGGCTGCGCTGACTGGAGGAGGCGCGGCGCTCGGGCTGCTCGGGGCCCTGGCGGCCGGCCGCGCCGGCTCGGCAGAGATGTGATGCGGTCGGCCCGGAAGATCCCCCGCGGTGGCCTGCTCGTCCCGGTCATGCTGGCCGCCGGGCTCCTCGGCCCGGGTGCGGTCGCCGCCCCTCCGCCGACCGACCGGGAGAACCTCAAGGCCAAGCAGGAGGCGCTGGGGGAGATGCGCCGTCAGCTCGACGAGGCGCGCGAGCGGGCGACGGCGGCGCGGCGGCGCGAGATGTCGCTGCTCGCCGAGCTCGAGCGGATCGACCGGACCCTGGTCGCCAAGCGTGGGGCGCTCCAGCAGCTCGATCGCCGGATCGTGCAGGTCGAGGCAGAGCTCGACGCCCTCGAGGGCCGTCGCGATCGCGTGGCCGAGGACCTCGTGAGCCAGCAGGCGGCGCTCTCGGCGCGGCTCGAGACGCTTGGCTGGTTGGCGGCGGCGCCTGCGCCGCCGGCGTGGGCGGCAGGCGCAGCGACACTCGCGCGACAACGCGCGGTCGCCGACCTCGCCGGTATCGCTCGCGAGGACCTGGCGCGGCTGGCCCGGTACGACGAGACCGCAGACCGCCTGGCGGCGCGTCAGGAGGCAAGGGAGCGCGCGCGGCGCGAGCTGATCGAGCTCCGAAGCGCCGTGGACGGAGAGCGGGCGCAGGTTGCGACGCAGGCGGAGCGGCGACGCACGTTGCTGCAGGACGTCCGCGAGGATCGCGCCGCGCACGAACGTCTGGCGGAGGAGCTGACCGAGGCCGCACGCCGGCTGGAGACGCTGGTCCGTAGCCTCGCGCGTCGCGCCCCGGCACGGCGCGCGGTGGCGCGAGCCACCCCGGCGCCGGCTCCCGGGCCCGTGGTTGGCTTCGGGAAGGAACGGGGCCAGCTCCCCTGGCCGACCGAGGGTCGCGTCGTGACGGGGTTCGGTCGCGAGACCCATCCGCGCTTCGGGACCGAAACCCTGCGCACCGGTATCGCCATCGAAGCGCCGGAAGGCACGCCGATCCGGGCGGTGGCCGTCGGCACGGTGGCGTATCGCGGCTGGCTCAAGGGTTATGGTAATCTCTTAGTCCTGGATCACGGGGACGGCTACTACACCCTCTACGCCCACGCCTCGCAGATTCTGGTCGACGAGGGAGACCAGGTGAAGGGTGGCGAGCTGATCGGCCGAGTCGGTGAGACGGGATCGGTCGAGGGGCCGCGCCTGCACTTCGAGGTGCGTTACCAGAGCCGGGCGGAGGACCCCCAGCTCTGGCTCCGGCGTCGGCCCTGACCGACCCGGATCGGCGCGCGGGCGGCCCGTCGTCGCGGAGAAGGAGTCGGTCATGCGTGCGGGGAAGCCGGTCGGCAAGGCGATCCTGACGGCAGCCGTGCTGGCGGTGCTGACGCTCTCGCTGGGCGGCACGAGCGCCTCGAAGGGAGTGGATCGCAGCGCCACCTACGAGCAGCTCAAGCTGTTCACCGACGTGCTGACGATCATCCAGAACCAGTACGTCGACGAGACCGAGCCGCGCGAGGTCATCTACGGAGCCGTCCGGGGGATGCTGCGCGCTCTCGACCCGCACTCGTCGTTCATGGATCCGGAGAGCTACCGCGAGATGCAGGTCGAGACCTCGGGGAGCTTCGGCGGCCTGGGCATCGAGATCACGATCCGCGACGACCAGTTGACCGTGGTGGCGCCCATCGAGGGCACGCCGGCCTGGCGGGCCGGAATCCAGCCGGGCGACCGCATCGTGAAGATCGAGGGGCTCGCGACCAAGGACATGAACCTGCCCGATGCGGTCAAGCGGATGCGCGGCCCCAAGGGCACGAAGGTCACGATCACGATCGTGCGCGAGGGCACCCGCGAGCCGTTCGACGTCGCGCTCATGCGCGAGGTGATCCAGGTCCAGAGCATCAGGAGCCAGGAGATCGAGCCCGGAATCGGTTACATCCGCGTCCGACAGTTCCAGGAGCGCACGGCGCCCGACCTGGTCGCATCCGTCGAGAAGTTCGACAAGGCCGGGAAGCTGACCGGCCTCATCGTTGACGTCCGGAACAATCCCGGGGGGCTCCTGTCGGCGGCGGTTGAGGTCTCGGAGGAGTTCCTCGGCGACGGCAAGCTGATCGTCTACACCGAGGGCCGCGTGCGGAACCAGAACATGCGGTTCACCGCGCACGCGCGGCGCGCGATCACGGAAGTGCCGATGGTGGTGCTCGTCAACCAGGGCTCGGCGTCGGCGTCGGAGATCGTCGCGGGAGCGATCCAGGACCACGGTCGCGGTGTGGTCATCGGCCAGCAGACGTTCGGCAAGGGGTCGGTGCAGACGATCATCCCGCTCGCGGACGGGTCGGGGCTGCGGCTGACCACGGCGCGCTACTTCACGCCGAAGGGGCGCTCCATCCACGGCAAGGGCATCACGCCGGACATCGTGATCGACCCTCCGAAGGACGAGGTGACGGCGACGAAGCCGGGTACCCCGCCGCTGTCCGAAGCGGAGCTGATGAAGCGGGACGTGCAGCTTCAGCGGGCGATCGAGATCCTGAAGGCGTCCCGGATCCTCGACAAGACCAAGCCGACCGCGAAGGCTGGCTAGAGCAACGGGTCCCGATCGGCGGGACGGCCGACCGGGACCGTGGACCCGGTCCGCCGGGTAGTTCTCGTCCCGCGCATGCTCGTCCTCGGCATCGAGAGCTCCTGTGACGAGACGGCCGCGGCCGTCCTGGCCAACGGAACGCTGCGGTCGAGCATCGTCGAGTCCCAGGATCTGATCCACGCGCGCTACGGCGGCGTCGTGCCCGAACTCGCCTCGCGTCGGCACCTCGAGGCCGTGCTCCCCGTCGTCGCACGCGCGCTTGACGATGCCGGCGTGCGGCTCGGCGACCTCGACGGCATCGCGGTGACGCACGGACCCGGCCTTGTGGGCTCGCTCCTGGTCGGTCTGTCAGTGGCCAAGGCCTTCGCCTATGCCCATCGCCTCCCTCTCGTCGGGGTGAACCACCTGGAGGGGCACATCTTCGCCGGTCGCCTCGCGGACCCGACCCTCGAGCCGCCGTTCCTGGCGCTCGTCGTCTCGGGAGGCCACACGGCCCTCTACGCGTGCGAGGTTCCGCTGCGCTACCAGGTGGTCGGGCAGACGCGGGACGACGCGGCGGGCGAGGCCTTCGACAAGGTCGCCAAGCTTCTCGGGCTCGGCTATCCGGGCGGACCCCAGGTGGAGCGCGCCGCGCGGGACGGGGACCCCAAGGCCATCACGTTCCCGCTCGCCCAGTTCCAGGACGGCGCACCGGACTTTTCCTTCTCCGGGCTCAAGACGGCTGTGAGCCTCTACGTCCGCCGGCGCGCCCCCCTCTCCGCTGCCGCGGTTGCCGATGTCTGCGCCTCGTTCCAGGCCACCGCCGTGAAGATGCTCGTGCGGAAGACGATCCGCGCGGCCCGCCGGCTCGGCATTCGTCGGATTCTGCTCACCGGGGGTGTCGCAGCGAACGGCGTCCTGCGCGCGGCGCTCGAGGCCGAGTGCGCCGAGCGCGGCTACAGCTGGACGGCCCCGCCGCCGCGGCTTTGCACGGACAACGCCGCGATGATCGCGGCGGCGGGCACCGCTCGACTCGGCATCGGCGAGCGCGCCGACCTGGCCCTCAACGCCCAGGCGACGCTTCCGCTGGCCTGACGCCGTGACGAGCGGCGGCGACCCGGTCTCGGAAGTCGATCGGCTCCTGGCTAGCCTACCGGACGCCGTCATTGGCGTGCGCCCCGACCTCACGGTGTTTCTTTGGAATGGCGCGGCCGAGGCTCTCACCGGCCGCTCGGCGACGCGGGCGCTCGAGCGGCTCCTGCCGGAGTGTCTCGGGTCCGAAGCCCGGCTGATCCGGCATCTGAGCGAGACAGTCCGCCTGGCGGAGGGGCGGGCGGAACCGGAGTCCGAGGTCACGACGACGGAGGGGCGTTCCATCCCCGTGAGTGTGCTGACCGCGCCCATCCACGGCCCGAGCGGCGGCCTTCGCGGCGCGGTGGCTGTGCTGCGCGACCTGTCCCGGATCCGGGCGCTCGAGGCGGAGGTCCGGCGCGGCGAGCGGCTGGCGGCGCTGGGACAGATGGCCCTGGCCCTCGCGCACGAGATCCGGAATCCGATCGGAGCGATCCGGGGCGTCGCCCAGCTGCTGGGGGACGAGCTCGGGGGCACAGGCCCGTTCCGGGAGCACGTGACCGTCATGCTCGCCGAGATCGATCGCGTCAACCGCGTGATGGAAGCGCTGCTGGATCTCGGTCGACCGCTCACGTTCACCTTCGGGTTCGTGAACCTGCACGAGCTGCTCGATCGCGTGAGCCTCCTGGCGGCACCGGTGGCGCGCGCGCACGAAGTCCAGCTCCTGCGCCGCTACGACCCGAGCCTCCCCGCCCTGTGGGCTGACGCCGACCGGCTCATCCAGGTGTTCCAGAACCTCGTCCAGAACGGGATCGAGGCGATGCCCGGCGGGGGCAGGCTCATGCTGACGACCCGCCTGGCGCTGGACACCGTGTTCGGCGGGCGCGTCGACGTGGGCGCCGGCCCCCGGCCGCTGCTCGAGGTCCAGGTCGCGGATGACGGGGAGGGCATCCCCGCCGAGCTCCTCGATCGGGTCTTCGATCCCTTCGTGACCACGAAGCCTCGCGGCCTCGGGCTCGGCCTCGCCCTCGCGCACCGGATCGTCGAGGAGCACCACGGCGCCCTCCGCGTCTCGAGCACGCCGGGCAAGGGGACCGTCTTCAGCTGCTACCTGCCGATTGCGCCAACGGCGAGTGCCCCGCTGCCGCCCGGGTCGGGGGGGAACGATCCGGCGCGACCCGCTGCGCCCCCGGATCCCGCGCGATGACCGCCGCCCGCATCCTCGTCGCCGATGACGAGCCGTCGATGCGGTGGCTTCTCGAGCGGGTGCTCCGTCAGGTCGGCCATTCGGTCACCGTCGTGGAGGACGGCGCCGGCGCGCTCGCGCAGGCCACCGCCGAGCCGTACGACCTGGCCTTCGTCGACGTGCGAATGCCGGACCTCGACGGGCTCGAGGTGCTCTCGCGCCTCAAGGCTTCCGCGCCCGACACGGCCGTGATCGTGATGACGGCTCACGGGAGCGTCCGCTCGGCGGTCGAGGCCATGCAGCGCGGAGCGTACGACTACCTCACGAAGCCGTTCGACAACGACGAGGTGCGGCTCCTGGCCGAGCGCGCGCTCTCGGCGCGTGCCCTCGCCCGCGAGGTCGTTGAGCTGCGGACCGGGATCCAGGAAGTTTGGGAGTTCGGGGCGCTGGTGGGCAAGTCGTCCCGGATGCAGGAGGTCTACAAGACGATCGGGCGGATCGCCGGCACCGATGTGACGGTCCTCCTGCGAGGGGAGTCGGGAACGGGCAAGGAGGTCGTCGCGCGCGCGATCCACCACTACAGCCGGCGGGCCGGCAAGCCCTTCGTCGGTGTGTCCTGCGCGGCCATCCCGGCGGCGCTTCTCGAATCGGAGCTCTTCGGCCATGAGCGGGGCGCGTTCACGGACGCCCACCAGCGCCGCCTCGGCCGCTTCGAGCTGGCGCACGGCGGCACCCTGTACCTCGACGAGGTGGGGGACCTGGGCCCGGAGCTCCAGCCCAAGCTTCTGCGGGCGCTCCAGCAGCGGTCCCTCGAGCGCATCGGCGGTGGCGAGGCAATTCCCGTCGACGTCCGGGTCGTCGCCGCCACCAACCGGGACTTGGAGGCCCTCATCCGGGAGGGGCGGTTCCGCGAGGACCTCTACTACCGCCTGAACGTGGTCCCCCTCACCCTGCCGCCGCTCCGGGAGCGGATCGAGGATATCCCGTTCCTCGTGGACCACTTCCTCGGGAAGTACGGGACCGAGCTGGGCGAGCGCGCGGTGGCAACCGAGGCGCTCGAACGCCTCATGGGCTATGGCTGGCCGGGGAACGTGCGCGAGCTGGAGAACGTGGTCCAGCACGCCATGGTGATGGCGGCGGGCGGGGTCATCCTGCCCGAGCACCTGCCGATTGCCCCGGGGGCCGCGCCGCCGCCGGCGGCCGCCGGCACCCTCGAGCAGCTCGTCGAGCAGAAGCTCGCCGAGTGCGTGCGCGGGCTCGGGCGGCGCGAGTCGGCGAACCTCTACGACCTCCTGATCGGGCTCGTGGAACGACCCCTCCTGCGCGCGGTGCTGCAGGAGACCGGCGGGAACCAGCTGCGCGCGGCTGCGCTGCTCGGGATCAATCGGAACACGCTCCGCAAGAAGCTCCGGCAGCTCGGGCTCACGGCCGGCGGCGCCGACGGTTGAAGGACTGCCCGGACGGGAGGCCCCGCGTGAGTCGGGCCATCACGAACTGCGCGTCGAACTGGGACGTCGACGGGCGCGCGCCTTGACACCCCCTGGGGGGTCCGCTAGGGTAAGGGCGCATGTGACGGCCCGGGGCGCGCCCCGGGCCGCGCTGCGTCCGCACCCGATGGTCGCACGCGAATGATCCACCTCGCCTGGGCAATCCCCGCGCTGCCGCTCGCGGGCGCTCTCGTCACCCTCGCGTTCGGACGCCGCCTCGGGCGCCGGGCGCACTGGGTAGCCGTACCCGCCGTCGGCCTCGCTTTCGGCGTGGCTCTCCTCGCCTTCCTCCGCGTCTGGCGGGAGCACGAGACGTTCACGGGCCCGCTCTTCGACTGGATCGTCGCCGGCACTTTCCGCGCCCCCGTGACGCTCCAGCTCGACCAGCTCTCGGCCGTGATGCTCCTCGTGGTGACCGGCGTGGGCTTCCTCATTCACGTCTACTCGATCGGCTACATGCACGAGGAGCCCGACTACCCCCGCTTCTTTGTGTACCTGAACCTCTTCGTGTTCTCGATGGTCATGCTCGTGCTGGCCGGGAACTTCCTCCTCCTCTATGTCTTCTGGGAGGCGGTGGGCCTCTGCAGCTACCTCCTCATCGGGTTCTGGTACACCCGGGAGTCAGCCGCCAACGCGGGGAAAAAGGCCTTCATCGTCAACCGTGTCGGCGACTGCGGGTTCGCCCTCGGCATCATGCTGCTCTGGACCGCGGTCGGCACGCTGGAGTACGGAGAAGTGTTCGCCAAGGCGCCGACCCTGGCCGTCGGGACGGCCACGGCCATCAGCCTGCTCCTCTTCATGGGAGCGTGCGGGAAGTCCGCGCAGCTGCCGCTCCACACGTGGCTTCCGGATGCGATGGAGGGGCCGACGCCGGTCTCCGCGCTCATCCATGCGGCGACCATGGTCACCGCGGGCGTCTACCTGGTCGCGCGCGCTCACGCGCTGTTCGAGCGGTCGGGCGTGGCGCTCGACGTCGTCGCCTGGGTCGGGGTGCTGACGGCCGTCTTCGCCGCCACGATCGGGCTCGTGCAGACCGACATCAAGCGCGTGCTCGCGTATTCCACGATCAGCCAGCTCGGCTACATGTTCGTCGGCGTCGGCGTGGGGGTCTACGCCGCCGGCATCTACCATCTGGTGACTCACGCCTTCTTCAAGGCGCTCCTGTTCCTGGGCGCCGGCTCGGTTATCCACGCGCTCTCGGGCGAGCAGGACCTTCGGAAGATGGGGGGGCTGGCCCGGAAGCTTCCGCTCACCTTCTACACGATGCTGGTCGCCACCGTGGCGATCTCGGGGCTACCCCCGTTCTCGGGCTTCTTCTCGAAGGACGAGATCCTCGCGGGCGCATACTTCGCCGGAAAACCTTTGATCTTCGCGCTCCTGTTGGTGGGCTCGGCCCTGACCACCTTCTACATGTGGCGGCTCGTGCTGCTCATCTTCTTCGGCCGATCCCGCGTCGACCACGAGGTGGCGCACCATGTGCACGAGTCGCCGGCTGTCATGACGGTTCCCCTGGTCATCCTGGGCGTTCTCGCGGCCGGGGCCGGGGTGTGGGGGCTCCCTGGGGAGCACGGGACCGCGATCGGCCGCTTCCTGGCACCGGTGCTCGCCGGCGGGTCCGGCGCGGAAGCGCACCACGGACCCGCCTGGGCGCTGATGCTGGTCTCGGTCGTGGCCAGCCTGGCCGGGCTCACGGTAGCCTGGCAGCTGTACGTTCGCGGACGGGCGGACCTCGCGGAGATCGGAGTGCCGCAGAACGCGCTCCACCGTGTGCTGCTCCACAAGTACTACGTCGACGAGCTGTACGATCGGACGATCGTCCAGCCGATCCTCGCGCTCTCGCGCTGGTGCGCCGAGGCGTTCGACGCGGGCGTGATCGACGGCGCGGTCAACGGGATCGCGACCGTCGTCCAACGGGCGGCGTCGCAGCTCCGTCGCTATCAGACCGGCTTCGTCATGAACTACGCGCTCTCGATGCTGGTGGGCGTCGTGGCGCTGCTGGGGTGGTTCCTGTGGCCGCGATGAGGGGGCAGCCGTGCTGCTGAGCACGCTGGTGTGGCTCCCGACGCTGGGCGCGGCGGCGCTTCTCCTGCTGGACCGCCGGGACACGCGCCGGCTGCGCCAGGTCGCCCTCGCTGTGACCGCGGCGACGTTCATCGTCTCCGGGCTCCTCTGGATCGGCTTCGACCGGGCGCGTCCGGGCATGCAGTTCGCCGAGCAGCGCGCGTGGATCCCCGGGGCCGGGATCAGCTACCACCTCGGGGTGGATGGCATCAGCCTTCTCCTGGTCCTCCTGACGGCCCTCCTCATGCCGCTCTGCATCCTGTCCGCCTGGACGCAGGTCACCACGCGCGTCAAGGAGTTTCTGGTCGCGATGTGCCTGCTCGAGACGGGGATGCTCGGGGTCTTCGTGGCCCTCGACCTCTTCCTCTTCTTCGTCTTCTGGGAGGCCATGCTCGTCCCGATGTACCTGATCATCGGGGTCTGGGGTGGCCCGCGTCGCGTGTACGCGGCGGTGAAGTTCATCCTCTACACGATGGCCGGCTCCGCTCTGATGCTCCTGGCCATCCTGACCCTCTACTTTCTCCAGGATGCCCGCACGGCGTCGTTCGACTACGCTGTCGTGATGCAGCTCCGGATCCCCCCGAGCCTCCAGGTGCCGCTCTTCCTGGCCTTCGCGCTCGCCTTCGCGATCAAGGTGCCGATGGTCCCTTTCCACACCTGGCTGCCTGACGCCCACGTGGAGGCGCCCACCGCGGGCAGCGTGATCCTGGCCGGCGTGCTGCTCAAGATGGGGACCTATGGGTTCCTGCGCTTCGGCCTGCCCATCTTCCCCGACGCGGCCGTGCGCCTGGCCCCCGTCATCGTGATCCTTGCCCTGGTCGGCATCCTGTACGGTGCGTGGGTCTCGACGGTGCAGCCCGACATGAAGAAGCTCATCGCCTATTCGTCGGTGAGCCACCTTGGATACGTCATGCTCGGGCTCTTCACGTTCACGGCCCAGGGGCTCTCGGGCGGCATCCTCCAGATGGCCAACCACGGCCTCTCCACGGGCGCGCTCTTCCTCCTGGTCGGCATGATCTACGAACGGCGCCACTCGCGCCTCATCGCGGACTTCGGCGGCCTCTGGGCCGTTGTGCCCGTGTTCTCGGCGATCCTGATGCTCGTGACGTTCTCCTCGATCGGCCTTCCAGGGCTCAACGGCTTCGTCGGCGAGTTCCTGATCCTGGTCGGGGCGTTCCAGTGGAGCCGCCCGGCCGCGGTGCTCGGGACGGCGGGGATCGTCTTCGCGGCCGTGTATCTCCTCTGGATGTACCAGCGGGTCGTCTTCGGCGAGGTGCGCCACGACGCAAACCGCCGCCTGCCCGACCTCAACGCGCGGGAGATCTGGACGCTGGTCCCGATCCTGGTGCTGATCGTCTGGATCGGGGTCTACCCGAAGCCGTTCACGGCCGTGACGGAGACCGCGGTGACCGAGCTCCTCCAGGTCGTGCGCGACAAGCGGGCGGCCGCGCCGGCGGTGTGGCACGCGTCCGGGGAGGCGGCGCCGCGGTGACGGCCGGGCTCCCGACCCTCGACTGGCCGGCGCTCTACCCGGTCCTGATCGCGACCGTGGCGTGCTTCGCCTGCCTGCTCCTTGACGCGACGCCGCGGGGCGCCCGACCGGGCGTCCTCGCCGCCACGGGTGTGCTCGGTGTGGGCGGAGCGATGGGGGTGTCCCTGCTCCTCTGGGAGGGCCCCGCGACGAGCTTCCAGGGGATGCTGGTCGTGGACGGCTTCGCCCTCTTCTTCAACATCGTCATCGGGGTAGCCGCCATCCTGGTGCTGCTCCTGTCCGTCGGGTATCTCCCGCACCTCGGCGTGGAGGCGGGGGAGTACTACGCCCTGGTCCTGTTCGCCACCATTGGCATGATGCTGATGGCGTCGGGGACGGATCTCCTGGTGATCTTCCTCGCTCTCGAGCTCATGTCGCTGTCTCTCTATGTGCTCGCCGGCACCTTCCGGACCCGGCCCGCAGGCAACGAAGCGGCATTGAAGTACTTCCTGCTCGGCGCCTTCGCGAGCGGCTTCTTCCTCTACGGGATCGCGCTGCTCTACGGCGCGACGGGGACGACCAACCTGGCGCGGCTCGGGGCGGCGCTGGCCGCGCCGGGTGCCGCCCGGGACCCGATGGTCCTCGCGGGCCTGGCGCTGCTCTTGGTCGGGTTCGGGTTCAAGACGTCGGCCGTGCCCTTCCACCAGTGGGCGCCCGACGTCTACCAGGGCGCGCCGACGGCCGTCACGGCCTTCATCGCCACCGGGTCCAAGGCCGCGGCCTTCGGGGGGCTCCTCCGCGTGCTGGTCGCCATGCAGGCGCTCCAGGCGGACTGGGCGGCGGTGCTCTGGGTGCTGGCGGCGCTCACGATGACGCTGGGGAACGTGGTGGCGCTCGCTCAGGCGAACGTCAAGCGCCTGCTTGCGTACTCGTCGATCGCCCACGTCGGCTACATGCTGGTCGGGCTCGCCGCCGGCCTCGGTGCCGGCGCGCCGGCGGTGCTCTTCTATCTGGGCGTCTACACCGTCGCGTCGGTGGGAGCCTTCGGCACGGTGCTGCTCCTGGAGCGCGGAGGGGAGGAGGCGGTCGATCTCGCCGCCTACGGTGGCCTGGCTGGACGGCACCCCGTCCTGGCTCTCGGGCTCACGGTGTTCCTGCTGGCCCTGATCGGGATGCCGCCCACCGCCGGGTTCGTCGGGAAGTTCTACCTGTTCAGCGCGGCGATCCAGCGGGGGCTGGTCTGGCTCGCTGTGATCGCGGTCCTGAACTCGGTCCTGGCGGCGTACTATTACCTCCGCCTGATCGTCTACATGTACATGCGCGAGCCGGAGGGAGCGCCGACCACCGCCCTCGTCACCCCGGCCGCGTCGATCGCCCTCGCCGTTTCCGCCTGGGCCACCCTCCAGCTCGGGCTCTGGCCCGGACCGGTCTTGACCGTGGCGCAGCGCGCGGTCGCGCCGCTCCTGCGGTAGCGGTCTCGGGATGTCCGGCCACACGCCCCTGAACCCCGCCGGGCTCCCCGCCCCGATCAGCCACTACTCGAACGGTGTGAAGGTCGGGGACACCATCTACGTCTCCGGGCAGGTGGCGCTCGACGGCGAGGGCCGGCTGGTCGGGCCGGGGGACGTCGTCGCCCAGACCCGGCAGGCGCTCGAGAACGTCCGGAGCGTCCTGGCGGCTGGCGGCGCCACCCTCGACGACGTCGTGAAGGTCACGGTGTTCCTCGCGAACGTCGACGACCGGCCGCGGGTCAATGAGGTGCGCAAGAGCTACTTCGGAGCCAACCGGCCCGCGAGCACGCTGGTCGAGGTCAGCCGGCTCGCCTTCCCGGGCCTCCTCGTCGAGATCGAGGCCGTCGCGGTCGCGCCCCGCCGCCCCTGAAAGGCTGGGCGCGTCGGGAGGTCTGGTCCCCTCGCGGCGGGTCCCTCGGCCTCGCTCCGCGCCCGCGGTTCGACAGGGAGTCGCCCGCCCGTCGCGTGCCTCGCGTGCCCCGTCACGTCACGCGTGCCCCGTCGCCTTGACACCCTTCGCGGGGGCCGCCTAGAGTGGGCCGTGATCTCGCCCCGCTTCCCGTACCGGGGGTTCATCTTCGACCTGGACGGCACCGTGTATCTCGGGGAGCGGCTCCTGCCTGGAGCGCGCGCCGCGATCGCCGCTCTCCGGGGCGCCGGGCGGCGCGTGTGCTTTCTGTCGAACAAGCCTGTCGAAAGCCGGTCGGACTACGCGGCGAAGCTCACGCGCCTTGGCGTGCCGGCCGCCCTCGACGAGGTGATCAACTCCGCGTACGTCCTGGCGCGCTACCTGGCCGACGAGGCGCCCGGCGCGCGTTGCTTCGTGATCGGCGAGCCCCCGCTCGTCGAGGAGTTGCAGGCGGCCGGACTCGCGCCCGTCGATGACGCCAGGGTAGACTACGTCGTGGTGGCCTTCGATCGGACGTTCGACTACCGGAAGCTCGACGTGGCGCTCCAGGCGGTCAAGCGTCACGGGGCACGGCTCGTGGGCACCAACCCCGACCGGACGTGCCCGGTCGAGGGCGGGGAGATCCCCGATGCGGCGGGCATGATCGGCGCGGTGGAGGGCGTGACGGGGCGACGCGTGGATCCGGTGGTGGGCAAGCCCTCCCCGATCACGCTCCGGGTAGCGCTCGACCAGCTCAGGCTCCCGGCGGCCGACTGCGCCGTCGTGGGCGACCGGCTGGAGACCGACGTCGCGATGGGCCGGGCCGCCGGTCTCGGGACGATCCTGGTTCTCACTGGCATCACGCGGGCGGGCGACCCGGAGATCGCGCGCTGGCGCCCCGACCACGTGGTGGCCTCGCTGGGCGAGCTCCTGGACGGGGTGGCCGCCCCCGGGAGCGAGGGCGCAGTGAGCGGCCGAACGTGAGTCGCCTGGCGACCCTGGACCGGGAGATCTTCGACGCCGTCGTCGTCGGGGGCGGCATGGCCGGCGCGGGTGTCGCGCGGGACCTGGCCCAGCGCGGGCTATCGTGCGTCCTCGTCGAGAAGGTCGACTTCGCGGCGGGGACGACCTCTCGCTCGTCCAAGCTGATCCACGGCGGGCTCCGGTATCTCGAGCTCTTCGACTTCCGGCTGGTCCGTGAGTCCCTGCGCGAGCGCGAGACCCTCGCGCGGCTGGCGTCCCATCTGATCCGCCCGCTGCCGTTCCTGATGCCCGTCTATCGCGGCGGGCCGCGAAGCCTCGTCAAGGTGCGCCTCGGGCTCCGAGTCTACGATCTCCTCACGCCGGGCAAGCGGACGCCGCGCTACGGGGTGGTGGACGCCGCCCGGGCGCGCACGCTCGAGCCGACCCTCCGGCCGGAGGGCCTCCTGGGCGCGGGATACTACTTCGACGACCTCCTGCTCTCCCCGGAGCGCCTCTGTCTGGAGAACGTCCTCTCGGCACGCCGGGCGGGCGCGCACGCGGTGAACTACGTCCAGGCGGAGGAGTTCAGGCGGCGTCCCGACGGTGGCTGGACGGCGCGGGTCCGGGACCTCGTCGGCGGCGACGTCGTGGATCTCCAGGGGCGGGTGCTCGTCAATGCCGCCGGCCCCTGGGTCGACAGGGTCCGGGCGCGGGCGGGCGTCGAGGATCGCGGGGAGCGGATACTCCGGACCACCAAGGGAGCACACGTGCTCCTCCCCCGCCTCACCGAGCGCGCGATCTACCTCGCCACGGCCGACGACCGGCTGGTCTTCGTGATCCCGTGGCGCGAGTTCTCGCTGGTCGGCACCACCGACACTGACTACGTCGACAGCCCCGACCGGGTGTGGGCGACGAGGGCGGACGTGCAGTATCTCCTCGATGCCGCGCGCCGCCTGCTCACGGACCCACGCATCACCGCGGCCAACGTCGCCTACACGTACGCCGGGGTGCGGCCACTGACCTTCGACGGGTCGACCGGGACGCGGGCCTCGGCCGTCTCCCGCCAGCACCGCGTCGTCGCCGAGGGGCCAGGCGGCCGCTTCCTCTCCGTCACCGGCACCAAGCTGACGTGTTTCCGGAGCCTGGCGGAGGAGGTGGGTCGGACCATCGCGCGGCTGCTCGGGCGAGGTGGTCCCTCCGACACCGCGCGGATCACGCTCGACGGGCAGGACGACGAGGCGGGGGCTCTCGAGGTGCGGGCGATGCTGGACGTGACCGAGGCCGTGCGGAGCTCGGGCCTCGAGCTCGAGCAGATCGAGATGCTCGTGACCACCTACGGGCGCCGCGCGGGGACCGTCCTCGACATGGCGCGGCGGCTGCCCGGGGGCACCGAGCGGCTCTGCAAGAACGCGCCGGAGATCGTCGCTCAGCTGCACTGGGCGGTGGAGAGGGAGCTGGCAGTCTCGCTCCAGGACGTGCTCCTCCGGCGGACGGGACTCGGGACCGGGCCATGCCTCGGCCTGGACTGCGCCCCGGCCATCGCGCAGCGAATGGGCGCGCTCCTCGGTTGGAACCCCCGACGCGTCGAGGCGGAACTCGACGCCTACGAGGGCACCATCCGCCAGGGGCTCCGCTTCCGGAGCGAGTGACGGCCGGCGGCGTCGCGCGCGGTGTCACCGAAGCCGGGTATGATGGGCCCTCAGATCCACCGCACGACACCCTGAACGACACCTACAGACGTGGGAGGGCGCAGGCCATGACGCGATCGGGACGCTGGTTCCCCCTGCTCGGCGTGCTCGCTGCCCTCGTGCTCGTCGTCGGCCCCGGAGCCGGGCGGGCGGAGGCGGCGGTTGAGATCCAGTGGTGGCACGCGATGACGGCGGCCCTCGGCGAATGGGTAAACGACCTCGCCGACGGCTTCAACAAGTCGCAGTCCGAGTACAAGGTCGTCGCCGTCTACAAGGGGACCTACCCCGAGACGATGACCGGAGCCATCGCCGCCTTCCGCGCCAAGCAGCACCCCCAGATCGTCCAGATCTTCGAGGTCGGGACGGCGACGATGATGGCGGCGAAGGGGGCGGTCAAACCGGTCTACGAGCTGATGGCCGACGCCGGCGAGAAGTTCGACCCGAGCGCCTACCTCCCCGCCGTCAGCGGGTACTACACCACCACGGACGGCAGGATGCTGTCGCTGCCCTTCAACAGCTCGACGCCCGTGCTCTACATCAACAAGGATGCCTTCCGGAAAGCCGGGCTTGATCCCGCCAAGACCCCGCGCACGTGGCCCGAGATGGGGGAGGCCGGCGAAGAAGCTCCAGGCCGCCGGGTACCCGTGTGGGTTCACCAGCGAGTGGATGGGGTGGACCCAGCTCGAGAACTTCTCCGCCTGGCACAACCTGCCGATCGCCACGAAGGCGAACGGGTTCGGTGGCCTCGACGCGGAGCTCAGGCTGAACAGTCCCACTCATGTCAGACACATCCAGCAGCTGGGCGACTGGCAGAAGACGAAGCTCTTCGACTACGGCGGGCGTCGCGGCGACAGCCGGCCGAAATTCGTCAACGCCGAATGCGGCATGTGGATGGCCTCCTCCGCCGCCTACGCGGCGATCTCGAAGGAGACGAAGGGCAAGTTCGAGTTCGGCATCGGCATGCAGCCCTACTGGCCCGACGTGTCCGGCGCCCCCCAGAACTCGATCATCGGCGGCGCCTCCCTGTGGGTGCTGGCTGGCCACAAGCCCGAGGAATACCGGGGAGTGGCGAAGTTCTTCACCTACCTGTCCTCGCCGGAGGTGCAGGCGGCCTCGCACCAGCGGACCGGATATCTGCCGATCACCCTGGCGGCCTACGAGCTGACCAAGAAGCAGGGCTACTACGAGAAGAATCCCGGAACCGACACCTCGATCCGCCAGATCAACAACAAGCCGCCCACCGAGAACTCCAAGGGGATCCGCCTTGGCAGCCTGGTCCAGATCCGGGACGTCATGGACGAGGAGCTGGAAGCGGTGTGGGCCGGCAAGAAGGCGGCGAAGGAGGCCCTGGACACGCTCGTGTCCCGCGGGAACGATCTCCTGCGCCAGTTCGAGCGGGCCAACAAGTAGCGGCGTAATCGGACGCGGGCCGCGGCCCACGCGGTCCGCGTCCCGCCCCGACCCCCGTGCACAAGCGTGTCGTCTTCCAGCACCGGCTCTTGCCCTACCTGCTGGTCGCGCCGCAGCTCCTCATCACGTTCGTGTTCTTCATCTGGCCGGCTGGCCAGGCGCTTGTCCAGTCGGTCCTTCTCGAGGACGCCTTCGGACTGTCGACCCGGTTCGTGTGGCTCGAGAACTTCAAGCGGCTGTTCGCGGATCCGACCTATCTCAACGCCGGGCGCGTCACGGTGGTCTTCGCGCTGGCGACGGCCGCCTTGGCCATGAGCCTCGCGCTGCTGCTCGCCGCGATGACGGATCGCGTCATCAAGGGCGCGACGGGGTACCGGACGCTGCTCGTCTGTCCCTACGCGGTAGCCCCGGCGATCGCCGGCGTGCTCTGGCTCTTCATGTTCAGCCCGGTGGTGGGCATCGTCGCCTACCTGCTCCGGGGCCTCGGCTACACCTGGAACCACCAGCTCAACGGTGGCCAGGCGCTGCTCCTCGTGATCCTCGCGGCGGCCTGGAAGCAGATCAGCTACAACTTCCTGTTCTTTCTCGCCGGCCTACAGGCGATCCCGCGTGCGGTTGTGGAGGCGGCGGCCGTGGATGGGGCGGGCCCGGCGACCCGATTCTGGCGGATCGTCTTTCCGCTCCTGTCGCCGACGACCTTCTTCCTGGTCGTCGTGAACATCGTCTACGCGTTCTTCGACACGTTCGGGATCATCCACGCCGTCACCTCGGGGGGGCCCGCGAAGGCGACCGAGACCCTCGTGTACAAGGTCTTCAACGACGGCTTCATCGGCCTTGACCTCGGCGGCTCGGCGGCGCAGTCGGTCGTCCTGATGGCGATCGTCATCGGCCTGACGGTGATGCAGTTCCGCTACCTCGAGCGTCGGGTTGAGTACTGACGTCGTGACGGGTCCCCGACGCCCCGCCCGGCACCGGGACGCCTAGGATGGTCGAGCGTCGACCCGCGTGGACGCTGATCACCCACGCCGTGCTGCTCCTCGGCCTCTTCGTGGTCGTCTTCCCCGTCTACGTGACGCTCGTGGCGTCGACGCACACGTCGGAAGACCTCGTGGGCAAGGTGCCGCTCTGGTTCGGCGATCGCTTCGTCGAGAACTACCGGACCGTCCTCGGCACCGGCATGCGGTCGGCCGGGCCCACCTCGGTCGGCGTGATGATGTGGAACAGCCTCGTGATGGCCCTGGCGGTCGCAGTGGGCAAGATCGTGATCTCGATCCTCTCGGCCTATGCGATCGTGTACTTCCGCTTCCCGTTCCGCATGGTGTGCTTCTGGACCATCTTCCTGACGCTCATGCTCCCCGTCGAGGTGCGGATCATGCCCACCTTCAAGGTGGTCGCCGACCTCGGGCTGCTCAACACATATGCCGGCCTGACCATTCCGCTCATCGCCTCGGCGACGGCGACGTTCCTCTTCCGCCAGTTCTTCCTGACCGTCCCGGACGAGCTGACCGAGGCTGCGCGGATCGACGGGGCGGGGCCACTCCGCTTCTTCGCGTCGATCCTGGTGCCGCTGTCGCGGACGAACATCGCCGCGCTCTTCGTGATCCTGTTCATCTTTGGCTGGAACCAGTATCTCTGGCCCCTCCTCATGACGACGCAGGAAGGCATGTATACGATCGTCATGGGAATCAAGCGAATGACGGCGGCAGCCGAGGCCGCGGCGAACTGGAATCTCGTCATGGCCACGGCCGTCCTCGCCATGGTCCCGCCGGTGGCCATTGTGGTCCTGATGCAGCGCTGGTTCATCAAGGGCCTGATCGAGACCGAGAAGTGAGGCGTCCGGGCCGGGCGGGAGCGGGCGTCCTGCTGGGCGCGGTCCTCTGGGCGGCTGGCTGTGCGGCGGACACCGCCAAGCAGACCAGGGAGCAGGAGGTCGTCACGCGGCCCGAGTGGCGGGTGGGCGATCGCTGGTCCTTCAAGCGCACGGCTCTCACCGGTGGGACTGCGGTGGTCGCGCACCAGGTCGTCGCCGCGACGCTGGAGGGCTACACCGTCCGGGTCCTCGGGCTCGCCTCGGAGACCACGCGGCAGTGGACACCCGAGCTCCACCTTGCCCAGGAGGGGTTCGGCGGAGGGACGGTTCGCTACCAACCGCCCGCCTCCTACTTCAACTGGCCGCTCAAGCCCGGGGCGACGTGGGGCCAGGAGTTCCAGTACACGGACGGGCGGAACGACGGACGGTACGCCAACACCTGGAAAGTCAGCGAGGGGATCGAGGCGATCGACACCGTCGCGGGCCGCTTCTACGTGCTCCGCGTGGAGCGCTGGAGCGGGACGCAGCGGCTCGAGTCCTACTGGTACAGCCCCCGGATCCGGTACTGGGTCCGGCTGGAGGACTATCTCCGCGGGTACGTAGAGGAACTGGTGGAGTTCCGATCGTGGTCCGGGTCGTGAGCGTCCCGTTTCCGACCGCGGCCGGCGCCGGCGGACCGGCGATCGCAGCCCACCGGGGCGGAGCGCGTCTCTGGCCCGAGAACAGCCTCGCGGCGTTCCGAGGGGCGCTCGCGCTCGGGGTCGACCTCGTGGAGCTGGACGTCCACCAGACGCGCGACGGCGAGGTCGTCGTGGTCCACGATCCCACCCTCGAGCGGACGACGACGGGCCACGGCGCCATCCGGGACCTCACGTCGGCGGAGCTCACGACGGTCGCCATCCGAGGGACGACGGACGAGCGGCCGCCGCGCTTGGCGGAGGTGCTCGCGCTCCTCCGGCCGACGTCGGTCGGGCTCCTCCTCGAGATCAAAACGGGACCAGGAGGAGACCGCTACCCCGGCATCGAGGAGCGGGTCCTGGCCCTCGTCCGGGCCGCCGGGCTCGCCGACCGTACGACGGTCATGGCGTTCGACTGGACGATCCTGGAGCGCCTGCGCGCCCTCTCGCCGTCCGTCCGCCTGACCGGGCTCCTGTCCCGCCAAGGGGCCGAGCGCGTGGGTGGTGTCGGGGCGGCCGCCCCACGGCTCCGCGCCCTCGGCGTGAACGACCTCGGGATCGAGCACACGCTGCTCACGCCGGAGGCGGTCCGCGCGGCGCACGACGGCGGGCTCTCGATCGGGGTGTGGACCGTGAACGACCCGGAGGAGCTCCGCCGCGCGCTCGCGGCGGGCGTGGACTACGTGACGACGGACCAGCCGGACGTCGCGCTTCGGCTGCGTGGCGCGCGGCTCTGATGATGCCGGTGGCGGTGGCGTGAAGGTCGTCCTGGCGCTCGATCAGGGGACCACGGGGTCGACCGCCCTGGTCGTGGGCGCCGACGGGGCGGTTCTCGCGCGCGGCTACCGGGAGCTGCCCCAGTACTACCCCCAGCCCGGCTGGGTGGAGCACGATCCAGCTGAGATCTGGGCGACCCAGCTGACCGCCGCCCAGGCCGCGCTCGGCGCGGCGCGGGTCGCCGTCCGCGACCTGACGGCGATCGGGATCACCAACCAGCGCGAGACCACGCTCCTCTGGGACCGACGGACAGGCGTGCCGGTGCACCGGGCCATCGTCTGGCAATGCCGCCGTTCCGCGCCGCTCTGCGAGCGCCTGCGTGCCGATGGCCTCGAGCCGACGGTGCGGGCCCGGACCGGCCTCGTCCTGGACGCGTACTTCTCGGGGACGAAGATCGCATGGCTGCTGGACGCCCGGCCCGACCTCCGCGAGCGGGCGGCCCGGGGCGAGCTCGCGTTCGGCACGGTGGACAGCTGGCTCCTCTGGCAGCTCACGGGCGGGCGCATCCACGCGACCGATCCCTCGAACGCCTCGCGCACGCTCTGCTTCGACATCCACCGGCTCGACTGGGACGCGGAGCTGACCGGTCACCTCCGCATCCCGCGGGAGGTCTTTCCCGCGGTCCGGCCCTCGGCGGGGGTCTTCGGGGAGACGATTGCCCACGAGGGCCTGCCGGCCGGCATTCCGGTGGCGGGGATCGCCGGGGACCAGCAAGCTGCGCTGTTCGGCCAGGGCGCGCTGGCGCCGGGAGACGCGAAGAACACGTACGGGACCGGATGCTTCCTCCTGCTCAACACTGGTCCGACGCCCGTCGCCTCGAACGCGGGTCTCCTCACCACGGTGGCCTGGACCCTCCCGCCGGCCGACGGGGACGGGGGGCCCGCGGTCTCGTACGCGCTGGAAGGCGCCATCTTCGTCGCCGGCGCCGCCGTCCAGTGGCTGCGGGACGGACTCGGGCTCATCAAGACGGCCGCGGAGACCGAGGCCCTGGCGCGTTCGGTGCCGGACACGGGAGGCGTCTACCTCGTGCCGGCCTTCGTCGGGCTCGGGGCCCCCTACTGGGACATGTACGCGCGAGGCGCCCTGGTGGGACTCACGCGCGGGACGGCGCGCGCCCACGTCGCGCGGGCGACGCTCGAGGCCATCGCGTACCAGACGCGCGACGTGCTCGAGGTGATGGCCGCCGAGGCCGGCGGCCGGCCCAGGGAGCTCCGGGTCGACGGGGGCGCGACGGAGAACGACTTCCTCTGCCAGTTCCAGGCGGACATCCTCGGCCTGCCCATCCTGCGACCGCGCGTGCGCGAGACGACCGGGCTTGGCGCGGCCTACCTGGCTGGCCTCGGCGTCGGCCTCTGGCGCGGGCCGGAGGCGCTCCGCGACCTGTGGCGGCTCGATCGCGCGTTCGAGCCGGCCATGGCCGCCGAGCGGCGCGACGCCCTCTACGAAGGCTGGCGGCGCGCCGTCGACCGCGCGCGGGGCTGGGCCCGAGACGAGGGCTGACCGGCCGTCGAGCTCGCGCGTGGGATTCCGTCCGGCCCGCCAGAGTGCTACCGTCATGTGACGCGCGACCCAACCCAAGGGAGGTCCCCCCGTGCCCTACGTCGCCGGCCTGCTGGCGTTTCTCGCGCTCCTCGTGCCCGCCCCCGTGCTGAGTCAAGCGCCGCCGATCGAGGATGAGCTGGTCCTCCAGACCCCGGTATCGAAGTTCGTCGTCGACGCCGCGCTGAAGGCATTCGCCGACTACGCGAAGGAGAAGTGGGGCGTCACGCTCAGGACGAACGCGCAGTACGCGGGCACGCCGGTGTCCTACGGCCGGATCGTCGAGTGGAAGGGCAAGCCCGAGGCGGACATCTTCTGGGGCGGCGAGTCGGCGCTCTTCGACAAGCTCGCCGAGCAGAAGCTTCTGGTCAAGCACGAGGTGCCGAAGGACCTGGTTGACGCCGTGCCGGCCGGACTCGGGAAGCCCAAGCCCATCCCGCTCAAGGACCCGGACGGGTACTGGATCGGGACGGCGCTCGAACCCTACGGCTTGGTCTACCACCCACGCCTGCTCCGGCGCTTGGGCGTGCCGGAGCCGAAGGACTGGGAGGACCTTCTCCACCCGAAGCTCAAGGGTAACGTCGCCCAGTGCGCGCCGACTCGGTCCTCGTCGAGCCACGCGACGTACGAGATCATCCTCCAGAGCCGTGGCGACCAGGCCGGCTGGGAGTGGCTCAAGCGGCTCGGCGGCAACTCCGGCATCTTCACGGCCCGGAGCCGCGACGTGCCGTCGGTCGTGGCCAAGGGCGAGTTCGCGGCCGGCTTCGCGGTGCCCTCCTACATGGCCTTCGAGGAGGTCCTGGCGGGCTTCGACATCAAGTTCGTGGCGCCGAAGAACGCCTTCGTCACCCCGGAGCCCATGGCGGTCCTCGCCGGCGCGAAGCACCCGCGCGCCGCGCGGGCCTTCATCGAGTTCCTGCTGACCGAGCGCGGCCAGCGTGTGTTCATGGAGCGCGGGCTCTTCGCGATCACGCCGAAGTACAAGGTCCAGGGCCCGCCGGGCTCGGTCGCCGAGAAGGCCGTCGAGTTCACCGGCGGCGTACGCTCCTACTTCGACATGGAGACGACGAACGTCTACGACGATGACGTGGCCCAGAAGCGCTACCAGGAGGTGAACGAGCGGTATCGAAAGGAGATCGAGGCCGTCTGGGACCAGCTCAAGAAGTGACGGCCGGCGCCCGGCCGGCCGCGATCGACGCCCGCCGTCGTCGCCGTGTGAGATCACCGTCAGCGAGTCGTCCACGCTGAGCCAAGGCGCGTGCCAAGGCGCTGCCCAAGGCGCTGAAGGAGGAGTCCATGCGCGGACTGATTGGTGTGGCGAGTCTGTGTCTCCTTGCCGGAGCCGCCCTGCCCGCATCGGCCCAGAGCCCGGTCGAGCGTGGGCGCTACCTGGTCGAGGTGCTGGGCGCCTGCGGCAACTGCCACACTCCCAAGGGTCCGGCGGGCGACCTGCCGGAGAAGCACCTTGCGGGGGGCTTCCGGCTGGAGGAGGAGTGGGGGACCTGGATCACGCCGAACATCACGCCGGATCCCGAGACCGGGATCGGCCGGTGGACCGACGACGAGGTGATTCGGGCGATCCGCGAGGGCCGAGGCCGCGACGGGAGGACCCTCGGGCCGCCGATGCCCTTCGACCTCTATCGCCGGTTGGCCGACAGCGACGTCCAGGCGATGGTGGCTTACCTGCGCACGGTCGCGCCGGTTCGGCACGTCGTGGAGCGGAGCCAGTACCAGATTCCGCTGCCCCCGAGCTACGGGCCCCCGGTCGGCTCGGTGCCCGAGCCGCCGCGACAGGACCCCATCAAGTACGGCGAATACCTGGCCGGCCCGGTGGCGCACTGCATGGAGTGCCATACCCCCTATCTGCCCGACGGTCGGCCCGATGCGAGCCGTTTGGGTGCGGGCAGCCTCGTGTTTCGCGGCCCGTGGGGAGTGACCTACTCGGCGAACCTGACGCCCGACGTCGAGACGGGCCTGGGCGGCTGGAAGGACGGCGAGATCATCGCCGCCATCTATGGCGCCCGCCGCGGCGGGGGTCGGGGCCTGCCGCCGATGCCGACTCAACACTATGCCCAGGGGATCGCGGAGGGGGATCTCCGCGCGATCATCGCCTATCTCCGGTCGCTCCCGCCGGTCCGGAACAAGGTGCCCGCGCCCGAGCCGCCGAAGAAGCCGTGAGCCCCGCCGGGCGCGGCCCCTTTCACCGCGGCCGGGGCCCGGGAGCGGAGCGGATCCCCTGAAGATCACGCTCGGGGGGCTGAGCAAACGGTTTGGGGCCGTCGTGGCCGTCGACCGTGTCTCGGTCGACATCCGGGACGGCGAGCTGTTTACGCTCCTCGGCCCGTCAGGGTGCGGCAAGACCACGCTGCTCCGCCTCATCGCCGGCTTCAACCGACCCGACGCGGGCCGCATTCTGTTCGATGGGCGCGAGGTCACCCACCTCCCGCCGTACGCCCGAAACATCGGCATGGTCTTCCAGAACTACGCGCTCTGGCCGCACATGACCGTGTTCCAGAACATCGCGTACGGCCTGCGGCTCCGCCGCGTGCGAGGCGTCGAACTCGAGGCCCGGGTCGCGGAAGGCCTCCGGAAAGTCAACCTCTCGGGCCTGGAGGCCCGGTACCCCGGCCAGCTCTCGGGCGGTCAGCAGCAGCGGGTCGCCCTGGCGCGGGCCCTGGTGCTGAGCCCGGACCTCCTTCTCCTCGACGAGCCGCTCTCGAACCTCGACGCGAAGATCCGGGTCCAGGTGCGGACGGAGATCCGGGCTCTCCAGCAGGAGCTGGGGATCACGACGGTGTACGTCACGCACGACCAGGAGGAGGCGCTGTCCCTGTCCGACCGGGTGGCGGTGATGCGGGACGGCCGCGTCCTTCAGCTCGGTCCCCCGCGGGAGCTCTACGAGCGACCCCGCACGCGCTTCGTCGCCGACTTCGTGGGAACGAACAACCTGGTGCCGGGGACCGTGATCGAGGCCGCCGGCGAGACGGTCACGGTGGACACTGGACTCGGACCCCTCCAGGCCCGCACCCCGCAGGGGGGCGAGGGTCTCGGAGTCGGCCGTCGATCGGTGCTGGCGATCCGGCCGGAGAACGTGACGGTCGGGCCCACGGGGGCGACTCCAACCTCCGGCGACGGGAACCGCTGCGCCGGGCGGGTCGCCATGGCCGCCTATCTCGGGAACACGCTCCGGTACGACGTGGAGACCGTGGGCGGGCTCACGTTGAAGGCGGACATCCAGGACGCGTGGCACCACGAGCCGCTCGCGCGCGGGACGCCCGTCACGCTCGCCTTCCCCACATCGGTCACGCTCGCGCTGCCGGACGACGAGCCGGCGAGAGCGGCCGGCGCGCGGCCCGGTGCGGAGCCCGAGTAGCGCCGTGGGCTCGAGTGGTTGGGGCCTGGCGCTCCCCCGCTCCGCGGCCATCTCCGCGTGGCGCGTCGGGCCAACGCTCGGCGTCGTCCTGATCTGGGGGTTCCTCGGGGTCTTCCTCCTCTATCCGCTCGCCCGGATCTTCTACGACGCGGTCACGGATGACGCCGGCGGGGTCACGCTCGGGCACTTCCACGCGTTCTTCACGGACGGGTACTACCTTCGGTCGCTCTGGAATTCGCTCGTTCTCGGCATCGGGGTCGTCGCCGCGTCCTCGGTCCTCGGGATTGGCATCGCGTTCCTGCTCGTCCGCTACGAGTTCTGGGGGCGGAGCGTCTTCTCGTACCTGACGCTCATCCCGATCATCTCGCCGCCGCTCGTCGGTGTCCTCGGCTTCGTCTTCATCCTGGGCCGGGCGGGCACGGTGAATGTCCTCCTGATGGACCACCTCGGCCTCGCCACCCCCGTGAACTTCATGTACGGCCTCCATGGCGTCCTCCTGGTCGAGACGCTCCACCTTTTTCCCATGATCACGCTGAACGTCGTGGACGCTCTCGGGAAGGTCGACCCCACTCTCGAGGAGGCGGCAGAGAGCGTCGGCGCACGCGGCTGGCGGAAGCTCTGGACGGTGACGCTGCCCCTCACGACGCCCGGCTACGTGGCGGGCGCCCTCCTGGTCTTCATCTGGACCTTCGCGGACTTCGTGACGCCGCTCGTCGTCGGAGTCCACGACCTCCTGGCGGTCCAGGCCTACCTGAACATCGTGCAGTTCGTGGACCGGCGCCTTTTCCGCATGGGGATCGTCATCTCGGCGCTCCTGGTGCTCCTGGCGGTCGTCTTCCTGCTCCTGGCGCGTCACTACGTGGCGATCAAGGACTATTCCTCGATCGCGTACACGAAGGCGGAGCGCCGCCGCCTTCCGCCCCTCCTTCAGGCGCTGGTCGTCCTGACGCTGTCGGGCCTCATGCTGCTGGCCTTCCTGCCCTACCTCGGGGTCGCGCTGGCCGCGTTTGGCCGCGGCTGGTCGCTGACTCCGGTCCCGACCCAGTACACGCTCCAGTTCTTCGAGCGGGTGCTGGTGGAGACGCCGAAGTACGTCGCGAACAGCCTTCTCTACGCGGCCCTCGCCCTGGTCCTGTGCGTCGCCGTGGGGCTTCCGATCGCCTGGATCCTGGCACGGACACGGCTGCCGGGCCGGGGGGCGCTCGACGCGCTGAACACGCTGATCCTGGCGATCCCCGGGACAGCGATCGGCATCGCGTATGTGCGGGCGTTCCACGGGGAACTTCCGGGGGTCGGAGTGCCCCTCACGAGCCTCTGGATCATCCTGCCCCTCGTCCTCGCGGTCCGCCGGCTGCCCTATGCCGTCCGCGGGAGCTACGCGTCACTCCTCCTGGTTCACCCCGCGCTCGAGGAGGCGGCGGGGAGCGTCGGCGCCTCGCGCCTCCGATCGTTCCGGGACGTGACGCTGCCGCTCATCTGGAAGGGCGTGCTGGTCGGCGGCCTCTTCTCGTTCATGACGTCGCTCCAGGAAGCCTCGGCCGTCCTGTTCCTCTCGCTGGGCGGCTGGGAGACGATCACGGTCGGGATCTTCAACTTCTACATTGCGGGCAGCACGAGCGAGGCGGCAGCGCTCGGGGTTGTCCTGATCGTGGTGGCGGCGGGCTGCCTGATCCTGATCAACCGCATCGCCGGCGCGCGCATGGGGGGGGTGTTCGGGTAGCCCCAGCGGCCCGCGGGCGGCGGGGGTCCCCGCTCAGAGCGTGAGCAGCCCGCGGCGGACGCCGCGGCTCACCGCCTCGGTCCGGCTCACGGCCCCGAGCTTCCCGCAGAGGGAGGCCACGTGGAACTTCGCCGTGTGCTCGCTGATGCCGAGTCGCTCACCGATCTGACGGTTGGAGAGCCCGTGGGCGAGGAGCTCCAGGACCTCGCGCTCGCGTGGCGTGAGCGACTCGGGCGACTCGGCGAGCCCGACGTCCGATAGCGGGACCCGCTCCGGAAGCAGCCGGGTGGCGACCGCTGCGGGAAGCACGGCGAAGCCCTGAGCCGCGGCCGTCGTCGCCGCGCGCAGCTCGGCCGCGGAGGCCTCGCGGGAGACGATGGCCCAGCCCCGGAGGAGCATTCCCCGCAGGGCCCGGGCGGGCCGGTCGTCATCGGCGAGCGCCACCACAGCGCGCGCCCCGGTGTCGGGCAGCGCGCCCGCGCTCATCGGGAGCCGGTCCGCGTCACCCAATACCAGGACGTCGACGTCCGTCGGCGCGCCATCCAGCGTCGGCCCGTCGCCTACCACCACGATCCCGGGCCCGTCGAGGCGCGCGCAGAGCGCGAGACGCATGGCGACCGTCGGGGCCGCCACGAAGACGCGGATCATGACTCCCCGCCGAGCCAGCGCCGCACGACGTCGCTCGGGATCGCGATGGAGAGGTCGCCACCGATCACCATTGCGTTGACCCCGACGACCTCGCCGCGGGCGTCGAGCAGCGGGCCGCCGGAATTGCCCGGGGCGAGCTTCACATCCGAGCGGATGTGCGGCCCCGGCTGCGCGCGGCCCGGGACGGCGAGGGGGCCGAGCCCGCTCACCACGCCGGCCGTCACGACCCAGGCCTGGCCCCAGGGATGGCCGACCGCGAAGACGAGCGCCCCAACTCTAAGGCGCGCGGACCGGCCGATCGGCGCCGGCACCAGGTCGCCGGCGGCTACCTCCAGGAGCGCGAGGTCGAGCCGTCGGCTGGCCACCAGGACCCGAGCCGCATGCGCGCGACCGTCTGCGCACACAACGCGCAGCGCTTGCCGCGCGCCAGCGACCACGTGGTGATTCGTCACCACCGCGTCAGGCCGCCAGGCGATGCCGCCTGCGCCCGCCGATCCACGACCGTCGACGCGGACGATGCTAGGCCGCACCCGTTCCAGCACTGTGGCGGGAAGACCCATTCCCCCGAGGAGGTCCGGAGCCAAATCGAGCACCGGGCTCATCGCCCGCGCCCGGGGCGCTGGCCGACGGTCACCGCGAGGGTGACAAGGGTGCCGCCGCGGAGAATCTGGACCGTCACCGGGCGTCCGACGCGATCGCCCCCGAGGAGCGCCTGGAGAGTCTCCCCATCGTCGACTGCCTGGCCGTCCAGCGTCACCAGGATGTCGCCGAGCAGGAGCCCGCCGCTGGCCGCCGGGCTTTCGGGCGTAAGCTCGACGATCAAGAGCCCGGTCTCATGTGCCTGACCGCCGCGCTGGCCGGCGGGCACGCGGACGGGCTGACTGCCAATCCCGAGCCATCCGCGGGGAACGTACCCCTGCCGGACAAGGGACTCGCCCAGACGCCACGCAAGCGCGGCCGGTACGGCGAGGGCCGCACCCCCCGCCAGGCCGGTCGTCAGGATGCCGAGCACGGCGCCGCCGGCGTCGCTCAGCGCGCCGCCCGAGAAGCCCGGGTACGGGGTGGCGTCGGTGCGCAGATACTGCTCGAGCATCCCGCCGCGAGTCCGGACCGGCCCCCCGACCGCGCTCACGATACCGATGCTGGCCATGAGCTCACGGCCGCCCGGGCGGCCCACGGCGAGGACGAACTGCCCGACGCGCGGGGTGGACGCCGCCACGGCCGGTTCGCTGGCGAGGCCGGGTACACGCAGCACGGCGAGGTCGCTGGCCAGGTCGCGGCCGACGAGCTGGGCGGCCAGGGGCGACCCGGTGGCCGTCTCGACGGTCAGATCGTTGTCGCGCTCGACGGCGTGCTCGGCCACGAGGACGAGGGTGGGCGCGTACACGACACCGCTCGAGGGGTGTCGGTGACGGCCGTTCACCTGGACGACCGCACGGCCGGCCCGCTCCACGGCGTCGGCCAGCTGGTCGGAGAGCCTGCTCAGCGTCTCGCTGGGGTCGGTAGCCTGGGGCATCGTTGCCTCCTGTGAGGCCCACGTTACGCGGGGCTTCGCCGGCGCGCATCAGCCGAACGGGCAGGTAGTTCGCGAAGGGTGTCCCCGGGCTGGTTGTCGCGCGCCGGGAGCTGTGCTAGTGTTCACAAGCGTCCCGACCACCCCTGGGAGCACCGGCTTGAGCGCAGCCGAACCGGGCGAATCCGATCGACGGTGGCTCCGGCAGCTCGGATCCCTCAGCGGGGTGGGGCTCACGCTGGTGATCTCCACCGTCCTGGGCCTCTGGGGCGGCTACGACCTGGACCGGTGGCTGGGAACCGCCCCGTGGCTCATGCTGGTGGGACTCTTGCTGGGCATCGCCTCGGGCTTCGTCAATCTCTTCCGCGCGGCGGGGATCTTCGGCCGCGAGGGGAGGCAGGCAGGACGTGACCGGACCGACTGAACTTGGCCGGGGGGTCGGGCTCGTCGCTGGAATCCTGGCGCTCGCGCTCGCGGGCGTGTGCGGGCTCCTGCGCGGGCCGGCGGACGCCATGGGAGCCCTGCTCGGAGGCGCCCTGACGCTGCTGAACTTCGCGGGGCTCACCTGGGCCGCCGATCGCGCCCTCACGGGCAGGGTGGCATTGCGCCCGGTCTGGATCGGGGCCAGCTGGCTCCGGCTGGGATGCCTCGGGGGCCTGGCATGTCTGGCCGTGACCCAGACCGGCGTCGGTCTGACGGGCCTTCTGCTGTCGTTGACCCTCGTGCCGGTGGCCGTGGTCCTGGCGGGCCTCCGCGCCGCCCGGGCCGCCTGAGGAGGCGCTGGTGCACGAACTCGAGCCCCCCGTCTTCAACACCTTCGGGCTGCCGCATCACGTCGCTTTCGCATGGCTGGTGATGGCCATCCTCATCGTCCTCGCCTACCTCGTTCCGCGGCGGCCGGCCCTGGTGCCGCGGGGTCTCCAGAACGCGGCGGAGGCGGTTCTCGAGTTCGTGCTCGTCGCTGATCGACGACGTGATCGGGCCCGACGGGCGGCGGTTCCTCCCCCTGATCGCGACGCTGGGACTCTTCATCTTTGCCTCGAACCTCCTGGGGCTCGTCCCCGGCTTCACGGCGCCGACCGACAACGTGAACACCAACCTGGCGTGTGCGCTCGTGGTGTTCTTCTCGTACCACTGGATCGGTATCCGCGCGCACGGGCTGGGGGCCTACCTCAAGCACTTCGCCGGCCCGATGCCGGCGCTGGCGCCGCTCATGGTCCCGATCGAGCTGATCAGCCACCTCGCGCGGCCCTTGTCGCTCACCCTCCGGCTCTTCGGCAACATGCTGGGCGGGCACATCCTGCTCTCGATCGTCTTCTTCATGACGGTGGGGCTCTCGACGTGGGCGCTCTCGGGCGCATCGGGCCCGGTCGGTCTCGTGATCGGCGGCGTGGGGACGGTCGCGACGATCCTGTTCACCGTCGGCTTCCTGTTCCCGCTGAAGCTCCTGGTGGCGTTCCTGCAGGCGTTCATCTTCTGCATGCTCTCGATGCTCTACATCGCGGGCGCCCTCGAGGCCGAGCACGGCTCGGAGTCCGGGCACGGAGGCCCGGGGGGTCACGGCGATCACGCGGGACACGGCGGCCAGGAGGCCGCGGCGCCCGCCCATCACTAACACCGCCCCCGCCGCCGACACGGCCCGGGGGCCCGGGCGGGACGGGGAAGGAGGAGAGAAGGTGCGTATCGCTCTCATGCTTCTGGGGCTGTCTCTGAGCCTCGTCGAGGGAGTCGCCTACGCGGCCGACGCGGCGGCGACGGGGTCCTGGGTCGGGCCGTTCACGGTCATCGCGGCGGGCATCGGGATGGCCCTGGCGGCCGGTCTCTGCGGTCTCGGTCAGGCGCGCGCGATCGCCGCGGCGCTGGAGGGCATGGCGCGCCAGCCCGGCGCGGCCGCCCGCATCCAGACCGCGATGATCATCGGTCTGGCGCTCATCGAGTCGCTGGCGATCTACACGCTCGTCATCGCGATCATCCTGCTCTTCGCGAACCCGTTCAAGTAGAGGCGGCGGGCCGGGCGGGCGGCGCCGCGCCGTCCGCCCGGTCGGTCGTGGCGCAAGGCATGCCGCGTTCCGGAGGTCGCCTGCCCCGCATCCCGGAGATGACCGTGCGGCGCCTGTCTGTCTACTTCCGCTGCCTGGCGCAGCTCGAGGAGGACGGCGTCAAGACCATCTCCTCGCAGGAGCTCGCCGCGCGCTTCCACCTGAACTCGGCCCAGGTCCGGAAGGACCTCGCCTACTTCGGCGAGTTCGGCATCCGCGGGATCGGCTACGACACGGCCGACCTGCGCGCGGAGATCCAGCGGATCCTGGGGCTCGACCGCGAGTGGCGCGTCGTGCTGGTCGGCTTCGGCAACCTCGGCTCCGCGCTCTTCCACTACCGCGGCTTCGCCCGCCAGGGCTTCCGGATCGCGGCCATCGTCGATGACGACCCGGCCAAGGTCGGCCGCGCGGTGAATGGGCTCTCGATCCAGGCGCTGGCCGAGCTGCCGCGCGTCGTGAAGGGCGCAGGCGATCCAGATCGGCGTCGTCGCGGTGCCCGCCGAGGCCGCCCAGAGCGTCGCCGACCGCCTGGTCGCGGCCGGCGTCCGGGCGATCCTCAACTTCGCCCCGAGCCGCGTCAAGGTGCCGAAGGACGTGCGCCTGCAGAACGTCGACCTGTCGATCGAGCTGGAGAACCTGTCCTTCCACCTCGGGCAGGGGCCGCGGTGAGGTGATCCACGTGCCGACGCTCGCCACGGCGGGCCCGCCCAGCCTCGACGCCTGGGGCGACCTCGCCCGCGCGCGCGCGGCGCTGGCGCGGGGCACGGGGCGGCTCCAGCTGGAGGGCCTGTGGGGCTCCGCGGCGTCCCTCGCGCTGGCCGCGCTCCTCCCGCCGGAGCGCCCCGCGGTCGTGGCCGTGGCGGACGAGCCGACGGCGCTCCGGACCCTCGACGACCTCCGCGCCTTCGCCGCGGCGCTCGGTCGGAAGGCGCCCGGCGAGGTCGTCCTGATGCCGGTCCCGCATGCCGCGCTCTGGCGGGATGCGGGGGCGCGCGAGGAGGACGCGGGCCGCGCGGGCATCCTGGGCCGGCTCCTCCGCGGAGAGCCGCTCTGGGTGATCGTCCCCGTCCGCGGCCTCGAGGCACCGCTTCCTGCGCCCGGCGGCCTTCCGGCGCCAGGTCCTGGCGCTCGGCCCTGGCGACGCGGTCGACCGGGAGGCGCTGGTCGAGCACCTCCAGACCGCCGGCTACGAGCGGGTGGAGACCGTGACGGGCGTCGGCCAGTGGGCGCTCCGGGGCGGGATCGTCGACGTGTTCTCCCCGGCGGGATCGCTGCCGGTCCGGCTCGAGCTGGCCGGCGACGACGTCGAGTCGCTCCGGACGTTCGATCCGACCACCCAGCGCTCGACCGGCGGGATCGCGACGCTCCTCGTCCTCCCGATGCTGGCCGAGCGCATCGGAGGACGGGGCCGGGCTCGGACGACTACCTGCCAGCCGACGCGCCGGTGGCGGTCGCCGATCCGGCGCTCCTCGGCGCCGGCGGCCCCGGAGGCCGCCGCGCTTGCGGCGCTCGGCGACCGCCCGCGCGTCGAGTGCGGCGTGCTCGTCACCGGCGCGCCGGACGCGTTCCGCCTCGAGACGCGCTCGATCGAGGGCGTGCGCGGCCAGTTCCGCCGTCTCGAGCCCGCGCTCGCCGCCTGGCGCGCGAGGGCTTCCGGGTGCGGCTCCTCGCCCCCGACCCCGCTGACGGCGCGGCCGGCTCCAGGAGATCCTGCGGGATCTCGAGCACGAGGCGCCGCTCGTCACGGACCTGCTCGGGCCCGGAGCCGCTCGCCGTCCTGGTGGCGGGGCGCCCACGTCGGGTTCGAGTGCCCGGGGCTCGGGCTGGTCTGCCTCACCGAGACCGAGCTGTTCGGGCACCGCCGGACCATGCGTCGCCGGCCGACCTACCAGCGCGGGCGCCGCGATCGCCGCGTTCACGGACCTCGCGCCGGGCGACCTCGTTGTCCACGTCGAGCACGGGATCGGCCGGTACGCGGGGCTCGTGACGCTGGCGGTCGACGGCCAGCCGGCCGACTACCTCCTCCTCGAGTACGCGGAGGGCGCGCGCCTCTACCTGCCCGTCCAGCGGATGGCGGCGGTCACCAAGTACGTCGGATCCGGGGAGGCGGCGCCGCGGCTCGACAAGCTCGGGGCCACGACCTGGCAGCGGACGAAGGAGTCGGTGCGCGCCTCGCTCCGGGAGATGGCGCAGGAGCTCCTTCGCCTCTACGCCGAGCGGCAGGTGGTCGAGGGGCTCGCGATCGCCGCCGACACGCCCTGGCAGCACGAGTTCGAGGCGGCCTTCCCCTTCGAGGAGACGCCGGACCAGCTGGAGGCGATCCGCCAGGTCAAGGCGGACCTCGAGCGGCGCCAGCCCATGGACCGGCTCGTCTGCGGGGACGTCGGGTACGGCAAGACCGAGGTGGCGATGCGCGCGGCGCTCAAGGTGGCGCTGGACGGTCACCAGGTGGCCGTCCTCGTGCCCACCACGATCCTCGCCGAGCAGCACTGGAACACGTTCCGCGAGCGATTCGCCCCCTATCCCGTGCGCGTCGAGATGCTCTCCCGCTTCCGCTCGCCGGCCCAGCAGAAGGCCGTCCTGGCCGGGCTGGCGGCGGGGACGGTGGACGTCGTCATCGGCACTCACCGGCTCCTCTCGAAGGACGTCGCCTTCAAGGATCTTGGGCTCCTGGTCGTGGACGAGGAGCACCGGTTCGGCGTGGCGCACAAGGAGCGGCTGAAGCAGCTCCGGAAGGCCGTCCACGTGCTCACGCTGACGGCGACCCCCATCCCACGGACCCTGTCCATGGCGATGGCCGGCATCCGCGACCTGTCCGTGATCGAGTCGCCGCCGGCCGAGCGCCTCGCGGTCGAGACGGTCGTCTGCCGGTTCGATCCCCACGTGATCAAGGAGGCGATCGAGCGCGAGCTCGGGCGAGGCGGCCAGGTCTTCGTCGTCCACAACCGCATCCAGTCCCTGCCCGCCCTCGTGCGCTTCATCGAGCGGCTGGTCCCCCGGGCGCGGATTGCGATGGCGCACGGGCAGCTCCGCGAGTCGGCGCTCGAACGAACTATGCTCGATTACGTGGAGGGCGCGTACGATGTGCTCGTGGCCACCGCGATCATCGAGTCGGGGCTCGACATCCCGGCCTCGAATACGATCATCATCAACCGGGCGGACCGGCTCGGCCTGGCTCAGCTCTACCAGCTGCGCGGCCGGGTGGGCCGCGACCGGCTGCAGGCGTACGCCTATCTCCTGATCCCCGCCGACGGCCGGGTCGACGAGACGGCGGCCAAGCGGCTCCGGGTCATCCAGGAGCTCACCGCTCTCGGATCGGGGCTCAAGATCGCGCTCCGCGACATGGAGATCCGGGGGGCGGGCAACCTCCTCGGCGCCCAGCAGCACGGCCAGATCGAGATGGTCGGCTTCGACCTCTACCTGAAGCTCCTCGAGGAAGCCGTGCGGGAGCTACGCGGGGAGGCGATCGAGGACGAGGTCGATCCGGTGGTCACGGTGGACGCGGCCGCCTACCTGCCCGAGGACTACGTGGCCGAGCCGGCCCAGCGGCTCGCGCTCTACAAGCGGCTCGCGGGCGTGCGGACCGGCGCGGAGATCGAGGACGCGCGGCGAGAGCTCCGGGACCGGTTCGGGCCGCTCCCGGAGGCGGCGGCGCGGCTCCTCGATGTCGTGGCGCTCCGGCTCGACGCCAGGGCCCTCCGTCTCGAGCGGCTCGAGGTCCGCGCGGGGCACGCGCTCCTCACGTTCGCGCCGAGCACGCCGGTGCCGCCCCAACGCCTGTCGCGCTGCTTCGAGCCCACGGGCGACGGCTCCGGACGGTCCGTGAGTTCGTGCTCGAGGCCACGGTTCCTCGGGGGCCCTGGCCGGAGACGTTCCAGACCCTCACCCGGCTCCTCGGGGAGTTCCGAGGGCCGACGGAGGCACGCCGATGAAGAGGGCGCGGCTCGGCAGCTCGCGGGGCGCGGTGATCGGCGGCGGCGCTCGGGGCGTGTCGGGGCGGGCCGGCCGGACCACTCCCGCCCGTGCCCGCGGGGAGCGGCGGCGTCCTGGTGCGGGCCGGAGAGGCGCCGCCGATCCGGGACAGCGAGGCCGTGATCGATCGGGTCGTGGCCGTGGTCAACGGCGACGTCGATCATGATGTCCGAGCTGCAGGAGGCGATCGCCCTCTCCCGCCGCGACGCCCGCCGCCGCGCGGAGGGGCCCGAGCTCGAACGGACGGTGCTGAACCGCCTGGTGGACCACCGGCTCCAGGTCCAGGAGGCCAAGCGCGAGAAGATCGAGGTCACGGACGACGAGCTCCGCGCCGTCGTCGAGGACTTCGTGAAGCGGAACGGCGGCGATCGGGACAAGATCGAGAGCCAGCTCCAGTCGCACGGTGTGACCTGGGACACCCTGCGCCGCGAGACTGCGCGACCAGCTCCTGGCCCAGCGGGTCCGCAGCCGCCGCGTCGTCCGCCGGGCCACCGTCACCGAGGCCGAGGTCGATCAGTACCTGACCGAGAATCGGGACAAATTCGATGCCGGGCTCAAGTACCATGCGCTCCACCTCGCCGTGATGGCCGAGCCCACGACCTCCCCCGCCGCCTGGGAGCGGGCGAAGCGCGAGATCGAGAGCATCGCGGCCGCCCTGGCGGGCGGGGCCGACTTCGCGGAGCTGGCGCGAAGCCGCGGAAAGGACCCGGCGGGCGGCGACCTCGGGTGGCTGGCCCGGGGCGAGCTGGACCCGGCCTTCGAGCGAGCCTTGCTGGCGCTCCAGAAGGGGCAGATGACGGATCCGATCCGGTCGGGGTCCGGCTATCACCTCTTCAAGCTCGAGGACCGCGAGGAGCTGACGGCGGAGCGGCTGGCCGACGCGCGCCAGCAGGTGCGTGACCTGCTGCTCCAGAAGAAGGCACAAGAGCGGTTCGACGAGTGGCTGGAGGGGCTCCGGCGGCGCGCGCTGATCGCGATTCGCCTCTGACGGCCCGGGCTGCCTCCGAGCGGGTCCAGCGGCCCGGTTGGTTGACAGGGTCCGGCCGCCGATGCTATAGATGACTGAGCGTGACGCCACCGCGCGCGCGATCCCCTGACGGTCCTCGCCACACCGCACCTCAAAGGAGCGATCCACAGCCGTGAGCACACCTCCACCGCCCCGCCATCCGCGCCACCGGTTCCCCCGTCGGCCCGGCGCCGGTCAGAATCCCGGCCCGGAGCGCGAGCGCGTCGTCATGCCCGACCTGCCCGCCGAGCCGAGCCCGAGCGAACTCGGGCCCTCCGGCCGCACCGGTGGGCTCATCCTGACCGAGCTGAAGGAGAAGGGGATCCCGGACCTCAACACGATCGCGCGCGATCTGGGAGTCCAGGGCTTCTCCGGACTTCGCAAGCAGGAGCTGATCTTCAAGATCCTGCAGGCCCAGGCCGAGCGCGACGGGCTCATCTACGCGGAAGGCGTGCTGGAGGTCCTCCCCGACGGCTTCGGGTTCCTGCGCGCCCCGGACTACAACTACCTGCCGGGGCCGGACGACATCTACGTGTCGCCCTCCCAGATCCGTCGCTTCGACCTCCGCACCGGCGACACGATCTCGGGCCAGGTGCGGCCGCCGAAGGACTCGGAGCGCTACTTCGCCCTCCTCAAGGTCGAGGCGATCAACTACGAGACGCCCGAGCAGGCGAAGGACAAGATCCTCTTCGACAACCTGACCCCGCTCTACCCGATGGAGCGGATCCGGCTGGAGCACAACCCAGAGGACCTGTCGACCCGTGTCATGGACCTCCTGACACCGATCGGGAAGGGGCAGCGCGGCCTCATCGTGGCCGCCCCGCGGACCGGCAAGACGATGCTCCTCCAGGCGATCGCGAACGCGATCGCGAAGAACCACCCCGAGGTCTACCTCATCGTCCTCCTGATCGACGAGCGCCCGGAGGAGGTCACCGACATGCAGCGGAGCGTCCGCGGGGAGGTCATCTCCTCGACGTTCGACGAGCCGCCGCAGCGGCACATCCAGGTCGCCGACATGGTGATCGAGAAGGCGAAGCGGCTCGTCGAGCACAAGCGGGACGTGGTGATCCTCCTCGATTCGATCACGCGGTTCGCGCGCGCCCACAATGCGGTCATCCCCTCATCGGGCAAGGTTCTCTCGGGCGGACTCGACGCGAACGCGCTCCAGCGGCCGCGGCGCTTCTTCGCCGCCGCCCGCAACATCGAAGAGGGTGGGTCCTTGACCATCATGGCCACCGCCATCGTCGACACCGGCAGCCGGATGGACGACGTGATCTTCGAGGAGTTCAAGGGGACCGGCAACATGGAGGTCCACCTGGACCGGCGCCTGATGGACAAGCGCATCTTCCCGACGATCAACATCGAGCAGTCCGGGACCCGGAAGGAGGAGCTCCTGATCGAGCGGGACGAGCTCCAGCGTCTCTGGCTCCTCCGGAAGGCGCTGTCGCAGCTGAACCCGGTCGAGGCGATGGAGCTCCTCGTGGACAAGGTCCGGATGACCAAGTCGAACAAGGAGTTCCTGGCCTCGATGCAGTCGCTCGGCTGAGGGGCGGGGGCTTTCCGGCCGTCCGCGCCCGTCGCTCGCGGGCGGCGCCGCTGGGCGGAGCTGCCACGCGCCGGGCCGCCGCGCCTTGCTGGTGCCTGCACGGCGTGTGGTACGCTGACCAGCGTTCTCATTTTCGCTTGTGTGGGGAGGAGTTTCCGTGAAGGCCGCCATCCATCCCGAGTACGTCGAGACCACCATCACCTGCGCCTGCGGCGAGGTCATCCATACCCGGTCCACGCGCCGCGAACATCCGGGTGGAGATCTGCTCAAAGTGCCATCCGTTCTTCACCGGCAAGCAGAAGCTGGTGGACACGGCCGGGCGCGTCGAGCGCTTCCAGAAGAAGTACGCGAACCGGAAGCGCTAGCCGCCGCCCTCGGCGCGGGGTCGGGCCCAGGAACTCCATCCCCGAGGGCCTGAGCGCAGATCGTGTTCGATAAGCTCCGGCAGATCGAGAGCCGCTACGCGGAGCTCTCCGCCCGCCTTGCCGAGACCGCCAACGCGCCCGGAGGGCGCGCGGAGTACGCGCGGCTCGCCAAGGCGGCGGCCGAGATCGAGCCCGTCGTGACGGCGTTCGGAGAGTACAAGAGCATCCTCGCCCGCATCGAAGAGGCCAACCACATCCTCGGCGAGGATGGCGACGCGGAGCTGCGGGAGCTGGCGAGTGCTCGAGCTCGAGGAGCTGCGCGCGCGCGAGCACGATCTCGAGGAGCGTCTGCAGGGGATGCTCCTGCCGCGAGACGCCCGGGACGACAAGAACGTGCTCGTCGAGATCCGGGCAGGCGCCGGGGGTGACGAGGCCGCCCTCTTCGCCGCCGACCTCGCGCGCATGTACACGAAGTACGCGGAACGCCACGGCCTCAGGGTGGAGGTCCTCGACACGCCACGCCACCGGCCAGGGCGGTTTCAAGGAGTTCATCCTGTCCGTTCAGGGCAAGGGGGCCTGGAGCCGGCTCAAGTTCGAGCGGGGGGTGCACCGGGTCCAGCGGGTCCCCGAAACGGAGTCCGCCGGCCGCATCCACACCTCGACGGTGACCGTCGCGGTCCTTCCGGAGGCGGAGGACGTCGACGTCAAGATCGAGGAGAAGGACCTCAAGGTAGACGTGTATCGCGCCTCGGGCCCGGGCGGTCAGGGTGTCAACACGACGGACTCGGCGGTGCGCATCACGCACCTGCCCGACGGGGCTCGTCGTCACCTGCCAGGACGAGCGCTCGCAGATCAAGAACCGCGCCAAGGCCATGCGGGTGCTCCGGGCCCGGCTCCTCGAGCAGGCGCAGGAGGAGCAGCGCTCCCAGATCGCCGCCGCGCGGAAGAGCCAGGTCGGGACCGGCGAGCGCAGCGAGCGGATCCGCACGTACAACTTCCCCCAGGGCCGCGTGACCGACCACCGGATCGCGCTCACGGTCCACCAGCTGCCCTACGTCCTCGAGGGCGACCTCGACGAGCTGGTCGAGGCGCTGCTCGCCGCCGAGCGGGCCGAGCAGCTCGAGTCGCTCCAGGCATGACGTCACCCGTCGTGGCCGCACGCGGGCCGGCCGGGGCGCCACCGGCGCCGTCGACCGTGGCCTGGCTGCTCCGCGACGCTGCCGAGCGGCTCGGCGCGGCGGGGATCGCGACCCCCCGTCAGGACGCCGAGGCGCTCCTGGCCGATGTGCTGGGGACGACGCGGCTCGGTCTCTACACGACGGGCTGCGCGGCGGTGTCCGGCGCGCGACGTGCCGCGCTTCGAGGCGCTCCTCGCGCGGCGCGCCCGGCACGAGCCCGTCCAGTACCTGCTGGGCGAGGCGGAGTTTGCGGGCCTCGTGCTGGCGATTGGCCCCGGGCGTGTTCATCCCGCGGCCCGAGACCGAGGCCCTCGTCGACCGGGCGCTGGCGCTCGGTCCCCCGGCGCCGTCCACGGTGCTTGACCTGTGCGCCGGATCGGGCGCCATCGCGTGCGCTCTGGCCATGCGGCGCCCGGACTGGTCCCGTCTGGGCCGTCGAGCAGGCGTCGTCGAGCCGCCGCGTGTGCCCGGGCGAACGTCCGTCGCCTCGGCCTTGATCGGCGTGTCCAGGTGATCGAGGGAGACCTCTTCGGACCGCTGGCGGGGCGCGTCCCGCGCGGGCGAGGTGGACTTGGTCGTGGCCAACCCGCCCTATCTCGCCGCGTCCATTCTTGCCGACGCTGCCCGTCGAGGTGCGCGAGTGGGAGCCACGCGGTGCGCTCGACGGCGGACGCCGACGGCCTCGGCGTGATCCGTCGGCTGCTCGCCGAGGCCCCCGCCTGGCTCCGTCCGGGGGGCGCATCTGCTCGTCGAGACTCGGCGAGGAGCAGGGTCCGGCGACGCGCGCGCTGGTCCGGGCGGCCGGGCGGTACGCGGAGGCTCTCGTGCACCGGGACTTCCGCGGATGCGAGCGGGTACTCGAGGCGCGGAGGGGCTGCTAGGTGGCGCCTCGGCTCGTCATCGAAGGCGGCGTTCCGCTGCGCGGCGAGGTCGGTGTCAGCGCGGCGAAGAACGCGGCCCTGCCGCTGCCTGGCCGCCTCGCTCCTCTCGGCGGAGCCCGTCGTGCTCGAGAACGTTCCCCGCCTGGCCGATGTCGCCACCATTCGGGCCCTGCTGGCAGGGCCTCGGCACCGAGGTCGAGGAGCGCGACGGTCGCACCGTCGCGCGGACGCCCGCGCTCCGGTCCGTCGAGGCGCCGTACGAGCTGGTCTCGACCATGCGGGCGTCCGTGCTGGTCCTTGGACCGCTCCTGGCCCGCGCCGGCCGGGCACGCGTCTCGATGCCCGGCGGCTGCGCGATCGGGATGCGGCCGATCGATCTCCACCTGAAGGGCCTCGAGCGGCTCGGCGCCGAGATCACCCTCACCCAGGGCTACGTGGAGGCGCGGGCCGCGCGGCTCAAGGGCGCGCGGATCGTGTTCGACCTCGTGACGGTGACGGGCACCGAGAACCTCATGATGGCCGCCGCGCTCGCGGAGGGCACCACGATCCTGGAGAACGCGGCGCGGGAGCCCGAGATCCCGGACCTGGCCGGTCTGCTCACGGCGATGGGGGCACGCATTCACGGCGCCGGGACCGAGCGGATCGAGATCGAGGGGGTGCCCGAGCTCGGCGGCGCCCGGCACCGGATCATCCCCGACCGTGTGGAGGCGGGGACCTTTCTGGTGGCCGGCGCCATCACCGGGGGCGACGTCACCGTCCGGGACGTGGTGCCGGCCCACCTGAGCGCCGTTCTCGACAAGCTCGAGGCGACGGGCGCCCAGTTGGAGGTCGGCGCCGACCGCGTCCGCATCCGCGCGGAGGGCCGGCCCCGCGCGACTGACGTCGTGACCAACCCGTTCCCGGGGTTCGCGACCGACATGCAGGCCCAGATGATGACGCTCCTCGGGCTCGCCGAGGGCTCGAGCGTGATCACCGAGACGATCTTCGAGAACCGCTTCCAGCACGCGGCGGAGTTGCGGCGTCTCGGGGCGGCGATCGAGATCGAGGGGAGCCGCGCGGTAATCCGGGGCGTGCCGAGCTACCAGGGCGCCCCGGTCATGGCCACGGACCTCCGCGCCTCCGCCTCGCTCGTGCTCGGGGGCCTGGCGGCCATCAGGCACGACCGAGGTGGCTCGCGTCTACCACCTCGACCGCGGCTACGAGGGGATGGAGCGGAAGCTCGCCGCTCTCGGCGCGCGGATCCGTCGGGAGAGGTGATGCGTGGCATGGGACGCGGCCACTGCGACCGGTGACGGGCGCCCGCTGACCCTTGCCTTGCCGAAAGGGCGCCTGCTCCGGCCCGCGCTCGACCTTCTCCGGCGAGCCGGCTTCGAGGGGCTCCCCGGGGACGACAGCCGCCGGCTCCTGTTCACCGACCCGACTGCTCGGCTCCGGCTCTTGATCCTGAAGCCGCTCGACGTACCGACGTACGTCGAGCACGGGGCGGCCGATGTCGGGATCGTCGGCAAGGACATCCTGCTGGAGCAGGCGCCGGACGTCTACGAGCCGCTCGACCTCGGGTTCGGCGTGTGCCGGCTCGTGGTCGCCGAGCCCCGGGAGCTCTGGGAGCGCGACGATCCGACGAAGTGGTCCTGGGTTCGCGTCGCGACGAAGTACCCTAACCTTACGCGGCGCTACTTCGCCGAGCGGGGGATTCAGGTCGAGGTGGTCCGTCTCGACGGCTCCATCGAGCTCGCCCCCCTGGTCGGGCTCGCTGAGCGCATCGTCGACCTCGTGCAGTCCGGCGAGACGCTCCGGGTCAACGGGCTGGTCGAGGTCGCCGAGATCCTGCCGTCCACGGCTCGATTGATCGTGAACCGCGCGGCGCAGAAGACGGCACATCGCGCGGTGGGCCGGCTGCTGGACGAGCTTCGCGCCGGGAGCAGACGGTGATCCGTCTCCTCCGCGCCGCCGAGCTGTCGGCCGACGGCGTCGTGGCCGCCCTTGCCCGGCCGCCCGCGGCGGACGGATCCGGGCACCGTCGCCCGTGTCGCCGCGATCGTCGACGAGGTGCGACGGCGGGGCGACGGCGCGCTCCTCGACTTCACCAAGCGCTTCGACGGGGTGGATCTCCGTCCCGATGAGCTGCGGGTCTCCGAGACCGAGTGGGGGGCGGCGACGGTCTCACCCCCGCTCAAGGCCGCCCTCGTCGAGGCGGCCCGGCGGGTCGAGGCCTTCCACCGCCACCAGCTGCCCGCGCTCCTGGTGGGTGCGGGACGAGCACGGCTCGCTTGCTCGGCCAGCAGGTGACGCCGCTCGAGCGGGTCGGGTGCTACGTGCCCGGCGGGACGGCAGCGTACCCGTCCACGGTGCTGATGAACCTGATCCCGGCGCGCGTGGCGGGCGTGCGGGACCTCGTGGTGGTCTCGCCACCGGGGCCTGACGGGCGCCTGCCGCCGGCAGTGCTGGTGGCCGCACGCGAGGCTGGGGCGACCGAGGTCTATCGGATGGGCGGCGCCCAGGCTGTGGCGGCGCTCGCCTACGGGACGGAGACCCTCGTCGCGGTCGACAAGATCGTCGGGCCCGGGAACCTCTACGTCGCCCTCGCCAAGCGCCTTGTCTTCGGCGATGTCGGGATCGACCTCATCGCCGGCCCGAGCGAGGTCGTCGTCGTCGCGGACGCCGCGGCTGAGGCGGAGCTCGTGGCGGCAGACCTCCTCGCCCAGGCGGAGCATGACACCCTCGCGCGGGCGGTGTGCCTGACGGACGACGCTGCGCTCGCGGCTCGCGTCGTGGCGGCGGTCGGCCGTCTCTGCCCGACCTTGCCGCGCGCGGCCATCGCGGAGGCGGCGATCCGGGGGCACGGGGCCGTGGTGGTGACGCGGGACCTGAGCGAGGCGCTGGCGATCGCGAACCGCCTGGCGCCCGAGCACCTGGAGCTGGCGGTGGCCGACCCGTTCGCGTGGCTGCCGGCAGTGCGACACGCGGGGGCGATCTTCCTGGGCGTCCACACCCCGGAGGTGGTCGGCGACTACCTCGCGGGCCCGAACCACGTCCTGCCGACCGCAGCGACGGCGCGCTTCGCGTCGGGCCTGTCGGTCGAGGACTTCATCAAGCGTTCGAGCCTCATCCACTACACTCCGGCCGGCCTGCGGGCGGCGTGGCCTCACCTCGCTGCGCTGGCGGAAGCGGAGGGGCTCCACGGGCACGGCGAGGCGGCCCGGCTCCGCCTGGTAGGCCCCCGCAGGCGAGGAGACGACTGAGCATGGCGCGAAGACGACGGCGATATGGGCGCGGATCGAGACCGGCGAACGGAGCGGGGAGCGCGGAGCCCGCATCGGTCGGGATCAAGGCGATCGGGGGATCTCCGCGCACCGGGCAACGGCGGAGCGCCGGCGGCTGGCCGCGTGGCGCGTGTCGAGCGGCGGACGCAGGAGACGGAGATCCTGCTCCAGCTGAACGTTGACGGCCGTGGTGAGATGGCGATCGACACCACGATCCCGTTCTTCAACCACATGCTCGAGGCGGCGGGCAAGCACGGCCTCCTAGATCTCCGGGTGAGCGCCCGGGGTGACACCGAGGTCGACCTCCACCACACCGTGGAGGACGTGGGGATCTGCCTGGGCCGGGCCTTTCACGAGGCCCTCGCGGACAAGCGAGGGATCGTCCGATTCGGAACGGCCTACGTCCCCATGGACGAGGCGCTTGCCTCCGTGCACGTGGACATCTCCGGACGGCCGTTCCTCTCGTACAACGTGCCGTTCACGAAGACGCGGGTGGGGAGCTTCGACCTCGACCTGCTGAAGGACTTCTTCCGCGCGTTCGCGATGAACGCCACTGCTGAACCTCCACGTCAACCTTCACTACGGCGAGAACCTCCACCACATCGCGGAAGCGCTGTTCAAGGCGTTCGGGCGTGCCCTCGCCGAGGCCTCGCGAATAAACCCGCGCATCGAGGGTGTGCTCTCCACGAAGGGCGCCTTGTGATCGTCATCGTCGACTACGGCCGGGGCAACCTCGGGAGCGTCCGGAAGGCGCTCGCGAGCTCCTTCCCGCAGTCGTCGTCACCGACGACGCCCGCACCGTGGCGAGGGCGCGTGCCCTGGTCGTCCCGGGAGACGGCGCGTTCGCGGATGCCATGGGAAGCCTGGAGCGCTTGGGGCTCGTCGACCCGATTCGTGCCCACATCGCGGCCGGCCGGCCGTACCTCGGCATCTGCCTTGGCTACCAACTGCTCTTCACCGAGAGCGAGGAGTTCGGCCACGCCAAGGGCCTCGACGTCCTGCCGGGGACCGTGCGCCGGTTCCCGCCGGGACTCAAGGTTCCGCACATGGGCTGGAACCAGCTCTGGCACGACGGGACGCTGCCCCTCCTCGCCGGGATCCCTGTCGGGGCGTACTTCTACTTCGTGCACTCGTACTACCCCGATGTCTCGGACGCGCTCCGCGCGGAGGGCGTACGGGTCGCCCACTGTGAGTACGGGCTCCGTTTCCCGGCGCTGGTCGTGCGCGACCAGCTCTACGGCACCCAGTTCCATCCGGAGAAGAGCCAGGGCTGGGGGCTCCGACTGCTGGCAAACTTCGCCCGGCTCGCGGGCGACGGAGCGACGGCGCACGCGTGATCGTCATCCCGGCGATCGACCTTAAGGGTGGCCGCTGCGTCCGGCTGGTGGAGGGCCGGGCCGACACCGCGACGGTCTTCAGCGATGACCCCGTGGCCATGGCCCGTCGCTGGGCGGAGCGCGGGGCCCGGCGGCTCCACGTGGTGGACTTGGACGGCGCCTTTGACGGCGCGCCCCGGCACGCCGAGGTGATCCGCGCGATGGTGAAGGCGGTGCCGTCCGTTCCCGTGGAGGTAGGGGGCGGCCTGCGCGACCTGGCGACTCTCGAGGCCACGTTCGGCACGGGGGCGCGGTGGGCCGTTCTCGGGACGACCGCGGCGCTCGATCCGGGGGCCCTGGAGGCTGCGTGCGCTCGGTGGCCGGACCGCATCCTGGTCGGCGTGGACGCCATCGACGGACGGGTGGCGGTGCACGGGTGGACTGAGGTGTTGCCGCTCCTGGCGCACGAGCTGGTGAGCCGCGCGGCCGCCGCCGGCGCCGCCGGGGTGATCTACACCGACGTGCGTCGGGACGGGACGGGTCGCGGTCCCGAACCTCGAAGCCACCGAAGCGCTGGCCGCCGGTGCGCCCGTGCCGGTCATCGCCTCCGGGGGCATTGCCGCCCTCGACGACCTCGTTCGCCTTGCGGCCATCCCGAACGTGGCCGGGGCCATCGTCGGACGGGCTCTCTACACGGGGGCCGTCGACCTTCGGACGGCGAACGCCGCGGTGGCGGCCTGACGGCGATGCTGGCCCGCCGCGTGATGCCGTGCCTTGACGTCCAGGACGGCCGGGTCGTCAAGGGCGTGCGGTTCCTGGACCTCGCCGACGCGGGCGACCCAGTCGAGGCCGCGATCGCCTACGACCGACAGGGCGCCGACGAGCTCGTGTTCCTGGACATCGCAGCGTCGCATGAGGGCCGCGCCACGATGCTGGACGTCGTCCGGCGCACGGCCGAAGCCGTGTACCTGCCGCTGACCGTGGGCGGCGGCCTCGGCAGTCTGGAAGACGTGCGGACGCTTCTCAGAGCCGGTGCGGACAAGGTGTCCCTGAACACGGCGGTGGTGGCGCGTCCCGAGCTGATCCGGGAGGCGGCGGTGCGCTTCGGCAGCCAGTGCATCGTGGTCGCGATCGACGCCAAGCGCCGGGCCGTCCCCGCGGGCGCGTTGCCGGGGTTCGAGGTGCACACCCACGGCGGGCGACGGCCCACCGGCCGGGACGCAATCGTGTGGGCGCGGGAGGTCGAGGGTCTCGGGGCGGGAGAGATCCTGGTCACCAGCATGGATCGTGACGGGACGCGCGACGGGTACGACCTCGAGCTGACCCGGGCGATCGCCGAGGCGGTCTCGGTCCCGGTGATCGCCTCGGGCGGGGTCGGGACGCTCGCTCACCTCCACGACGGCCTCGTCGTGGGCAAGGCCGACGCCGTGCTCGCGGCCTCGATCTTCCACTTCGGCGAGCACACCGTGCGGGAGGCCAAGCGGTACCTCAGGGCGCGCGGTGTGCCGATCCGCCTCGAGGAGGCCGCGGCGTGAGCGCCGCCTCCGAGGCGCTGCGCTTCGATGCGAACGGCCTCATCCCGGCGGTGGTCCAGGAGGTGGAGACGGGCGAGGTCCTCATGGTCGCGTGGATGAACGCCGAGGCCGTCGAGCGCACCCTGGCGACCGGGCTCACCCACTTCTGGTCCCGGTCGCGGCGCGCGCTGTGGCAGAAAGGTGAGACCTCGGGCCATCGCCAGCACGTCGAGGCCGTGTACGCGGACTGCGACGTCGACAGCCTGCTGATCCTCGCGCACCAGGACGGCGTGGCCTGCCACACGGGAAGCCGCACGTGCTTCTTCAGCCGGGTCGCCCGACCGGCCGAGGTCGAGGCGCCCCGGCAAGGCGCGCCCGGGGCAGGACCCGGGATCCTCGATGTGATCGACCGCGTGATCCAGTCGAGGCGAGCGGCGCCCCGGGAGGGCTCGCACGTCTCGGGACTCCTCGCAGGGGGCGACGCCCGAATCGCGCAGAAGGTCGGCGAGGAGGCTGCCGAGGTGGTGGTCGCCGCGCTGGCGGAGGGATCCGAGCGCCTGGTCGCCGAGGTCGCCGACCTGTGGTTTCACACGCTGGTGCTGCTGGGTGCGCGCGGCCTTTCGGCGCGGCATGTGTTCGGCGAGCTGGAGCGCCGGCACCGGCCGGCCGACGTGCTGTCATCGCGGGACGCCCCTGCCCTTTCCGGCGAGGAGGGTTGAGGGGGCCGGGCGTGTGGCTTCCGAGACTGTCAGCGGTGGCTGCCTTGCTTGCCGGGCTCGTCGGCTGCGGCGGGGTGCGCCTTGAGGACGGGAGCTACGTCGTTTCACGGAAGGGGTATCGCGTGGGTGTCCCCGCAGGCTGGACGCGGATCGAGAGCGACGCGGACGTGACGCTCCAGCGGGCAGAGATCTCGGCCGGGCTGATGGCACATGCCACCTGCGAGGGGAACCCGCCCGTGCGCCCGCTGCCCGTGCTCGTCCGGCACCTCCGGTTCGGGCTGAGGGACGTCCAGGACCTCGTCGAGACGCCCGTCACCCTGGGCGGCGTCCCCGGGACGGCCCACCGGTTCCGCGCCACGCTGGACGGGGCGCCGGTTGGGGTCCAGGCCGTGACTCTTCGCGGGGCGGGGTGTGTCTACGACCTAGTCGGCGTGGCCCCGCCTGACAGGCTTGCGGCGCTCGGGCAGGACTTCGAGCGCTTCGCGGCGGGGTTCGCCCTCGACGGAGCAGCGCGGTGACCGAGCTGGTGGGACCTCGCGCGCGCCACGTCGCCGCGTACTGGGGCGGGCTCGGGCTTCTGACCTGGGACGTCGCGCGGAACGCGTGGCTGCCCCGCCGTTACCTGGCCCACGTCATCGCCGAGTTCGACGGCATGGGCGTCCGCTCGCTCGTCGTCGCGGGCACGGCGGCGCTCTTCACGGGCATGGTCTTCGCGCTCCAGTCGGCCGTGTACCTCTCCCGATTCGGTGCGGATCTCTACGTGGGCCCGCTCGTCGGGCTGTCCGTGCTCCGCGAGCTGGGGCCGGTGCTCACGGCGATCCTGGTCGGGGGCAAGGTCGCCTCGGGGATCACGGCGGAGCTGGGCTCAATGAAGGTGACGGAGCAGATCGACGCGCTCCGCGCGATCGGCGTGAACTACGTGAAGCGTCTGATCGTGCCGCGGGTATGGGCCGCGCTCCTGGTGTTCCCGCTCCTGACCGCGCTCGCCGATTTCATCGCGCTCGTGGGGGGGATGCTGATCGCCGTCTACGAGCGGCGAATCGACGTCTACCTCTACTGGAACACCATCTTCTACTGGGTCGTGATCGGCGACCTCGTCACGGGGGTGGGGAAGAGCTTCTTCTTCGGCGTGATCGTCACCCTCATCGGCGCCCACAACGGCCTCGCCATGACCGGCGGGACCGAGGGGCTCGGACGCGCGACGACGGCTACCGTCGTGCAGGTCTCGCTGGCGGTCATCATCGCCGACTTCTTCCTGACGAAGCTCTTCCTGCTGCTATGAGGACCGGCGGCCAGCTCGCGCGGCCGGAGCCTCCGGTGGCCGGACCGCCCGCCCCGACCCTCGCGCCGGCCGTGTCGCTCCAAGGGATCTGGAAGGCCTTCGGCGGGACGCCGGTGCTCCGGGGCCTCGACCTCGAAACGCTTCGCGGCAGCACCGTCACCGTGATGGGCGGCAGCGGCTCCGGCAAGACCGTGCTCCTCCGCCTGACCGCCGGTCTCATCAAGCCGGACCGCGGACGCATCCGCGCCCTGGGGGTGGACACGACGCCCCTCCGCGAGGAGGCGCTCCTGCCCCTCCGACGTCACATGGGCTTCGTCTTCCAAGGGGCGGCACTGTTCGACTCGCTGACGGCCTACGAGAACGTCGCCTATCCCCTCCGCGAGCACACGGTCCTGCCGGAAAGCGAGATCGCGGACCGGGTGCACCGCCTCCTGACCCGAGTGGGCCTCCAGGACGTCGACGAGAAGTTGCCCGCCGAGCTGTCGGGAGGGATGCGCAAGCGGGTCGGGATCGCGCGCGCCCTCGTGCTCGGCCCGGAGCTCGTGCTCTACGACGAGCCGACGGCGGGGCTCGACCCCACAAACGCCCGGCTCATCACCGACCTCGTCGGAAGTCTCAAGACCGAAGGGGCGTCGGAGACGGCAATCGTCGTGACCCACGACCTCGAGTTCGCGCGCAGCGTCTCGGACCTGATCGCCGTCCTGATCGGCGGACGTATCGCCCAGATCGGGTCCGTCGACGCGGTCCTCCATTCGGCGCAGCCGGAGGTGCGGGCCTTTCTCGGGGGCGAGGCGCGCTGACCATGGATACGAGCCGGCCCGGCGCGAGCACCGCCCTCCAGCTCCGGGTGGGGGTCTTCGTCCTGGCGGGCCTGCTCGTCTTCGCGGGTCTCGTGTACATGCTGGGCCGGTCGGCCGGTCTCTTCGAGCGGCAGTATCGCCTGGTGGGGAGCTTCGGCCAGATCGGGGGCCTCATCCAGGGCGCGACGGTGCGGCTGGCCGGTGTGCCCGTGGGGCATGTCGGGGCGATCCGGCTACCCGAGGCCGGCAGCACCAAGGTGCGAGTCGAGCTTCTGATCGCCCGGCGGGTTCAAGATCGCATCCGGGCGGACTCGGTGGCCCGGATCGAGACGCTCGGGCTGCTCGGGGACAAGATCATCGACGTCTCGCTCGGGAGCCCTACCGCGGCGGTCCTCCAGGAGGGAAGCGAGCTCAGGACCGAGGAGCCGTTCGATACGGCACGCCTCACCCAGCAGGGAGCAGAGCTGCTCCGCAACCTGGTCGAGCTCTCGACGGAGCTGCGGACGACACTCTCCCGGGTCGTGGCAAGCCCGGCTGGGGCCGACGTCGCCGAAACGATCCGGGCGCTCCGGAGCCTGGCGATCGAGATCGAGCGGGGGCAGGGGGCCCTTCACCGGCTCGTCTATGATCGGAAGCTCGGGACGGCGCTCTCGGACGCGGGAGAGACGCTCCGGCAGCTCGGGGAGACCGTGCGACGAGTCGACCGCGTGCTGGCCGATCCGCGGGCGTCCGGGTTGGCCGGCCAGGCGGAGCAGACCCTGGCCGAGGCGCGGACGGCCGCCGAGCGGGTGAATCGCATTCTCCGGGCGGTCGAGGAGGGCCGGGGGATTCTCCACGCGCTCGTGTACGACGAGGGCCGGGTGCTGAAGGATCTCGAGGGTGTGCTCGCTCGGGCCGGCACACTCCTCGCGGGCGTGGAGCGGGGCGAGGGCGCGCTCGGCGTGCTCCTGAGGGATCCGGACGCGACCCGCGCGATCCGCCGGGTGGCGGCGGCCGCTGACGGCCTCGCGCAGGCCGTCGAGCGCGCCCGCACGGACGACAGCCTGCTCCGCGTCCTGCTCGACGACCCCACGCTCGCGGCGGACCTTCGGGAGACGGCGCGGAGCTTCCGCGAGGTGACTGGCCGGCTCGCCCGGGGTCAGGGCGTGCTCGGGGCGCTCACGCAGCCCGGGGGCGAGGACAGTATCAAGCAAGCGACCCAGGCCCTGACGCGTCTCGGCCAGCTGGCCGAGGAGCTCGGCGGGGACGCGAAGCTCGGGGAAACGCTGGCGGACCTGCGGCAGGCGATGGCCGACCTCCGCGCCGTCACGGGGCGGATTGAAGGTGGCGAGGGGACACTGGGCGGCCTCGTCCAGGACCCGACGATCTACGAGAACCTCGCCGCATTCCTGGAGGGAGCTCAGCGGAGTGTGCTCCTGCGCGCCCTCATTCGAGCCGCGATCGGGCGCGGGACGCCCGCCGCAGGGAGCGTGCCGCCCCCCGGTGCCGCGAGTCCACGACCGTGAGGCCCGGGTCGGTCTACCGCTGCCAGGCCTGCGGGTTTCAGGCCGGCAAGGGGTACGGCCGTTGTCCTGACTGCGGAGAGTTCAACACGATCGTCGAGGAGCGCACCGAGGCGGCCCGTGGGTCGGCGAGCGGGCGTCACCCCCTCCCGATCCGCGGGGCGACGCCCTCGGCCGCACCGGTGCGCCTGGCCGCCGTGTCAGCCGCGGGAGCCGCTCGTGTCCAACTGGGGGTGGCCGAGTTGGACCGCGTCCTCGGCGGCGGGGTCGTGCCTGGCTCGCTCGTTCTCATCGGCGGCGACCCGGGCATCGGCAAGTCGACCTTGCTCCTCCAGGCCTCGGCCGCTCTTGCGGCGGCGGCGGGGCCGGTTCTCTACGTGTCGGGCGAGGAGTCGGCCGCCCAGGTCAAGCTGCGGGCGGATCGCCTCGGGCTGGTCGCACCGGACCTCTTCATCCTCGCCGAGACCCGGCTCGAGGCGATCGAGGCGCACGTGGCTGCCACCGAGCCGCGGGCTCTAGTCATCGACTCGATCCAAACGGTGTACCTCGGCGATCTCGAGTCGGCTCCCGGAAGCGTGAGCCAGGTGCGGGAGTGCGGAGGACGCCTCATGGGCCTGGCCAAGGGCCAGGGCATCGCGGTTTTCCTGGTCGGCCATGTCACCAAGGAGGGCGCGCTTGCCGGCCCTCGCGTGCTGGAGCACCTGGTGGACACGGTGCTCTACTTCGAGGGCGAGCGGCACGCGACGTACCGCGTCCTGCGCGCGGTCAAGAACCGGTTCGGCTCGACCAATGAGATCGGCGTCTTCGAGATGACCGACGGCGGGCTGCGCGAGGTGGCGAACCCCTCGGCGATGTTCCTGGCCGAGCGCCCTCGCGGGGCAGCGGGCTCGGTGATCATGGCGGGGCTCGAGGGCACACGACCGTTGCTGCTCGAGCTGCAAGCTCTCGTGGCTCCGGCTCATTTCGGGACCCCACGGCGCACCGTTCTCGGGGCAGATTACAATCGAGTGTGTCTGCTGCTGGCGATCCTGGACAAGCGTGCCGGCGTACCACTGCAGAACCAGGACGTGTTCGTCAACGTAGCGGGTGGGGCGCGGTGCCAGGAGCCGGCGGCCGATCTCGCCATCGCCGTGGCCTCGGCCTCGAGCTATGCGGAGCGGTCCCTGGCGCCGGACGTGGTTGTGCTGGGGGAGGTCGGCCTCACGGGTGAGGTGCGCGCGGTTGGCGGGCTGGAGACGCGCCTTCGCGAAGCCGCGGCGCTGGGCTTCACCCAGGCAGTGGTCCCGCGGTCGAGCGTGGTCGCGGGGGCGCGTTACCCGCTGACCGTGACCGGGGTGGCGACCCTCGAAGAAGCGATCGGCCTCCTCGTGGGATGACGCGAAGGAGAGCGCGCGACAGATGACGGTCGGGCGGCAAGGGAGCATGGACAGCCGGGGACGGCGGAGCGCCGCGAGTGCGGCGATCACCGTCGCCCGCGTGATCTTCGTCTCGCTCGTCGGCTACGGGGGGTACCTCCTGGTCCAGTCGTTCGAGCCCCCCGCACCGTGGCTCGTCTGGGCCCCCCTCGGGGTGCTGGGCGGGGTGATCGCCGGGGTAGCCGTGGTCGCGCTCGAGCAGGCAGCCCGGCACCTCCCGATGCCCCGGCTGTTCCTCTCGGCCATTGGCGCGCTCGGCGGCGTGCTCCTGGCCCAGCTCGTGGCCTCGGCCTTGATCGTTTTCCTGCCCGCCGCGGGAAGCGCGGCCGGGCGGGGCTTCCTGTCGCTACTCCTCGCCTACATGGGGGTGGTCTTCGTCCTGCGTCGGGAGGAGGAGCTCGGCGGCATCACGCGCATGATGTTTCCGGGGACCGTCTCCGGCGACGCCCGCTACAAGGTCCTCGACACCAGCGTGATCATCGATGGCCGGATCGCCGACGTCTGCCAGGCCGGATTCCTGGAGGGAACGCTGCTCGTGCCGCCCTACGTCCTCCGCGAGCTCCAGCAGATCGCGGACTCCTCCGACCCGCTAAAGCGGAACCGCGGGCGGCGCGGGCTCGATGTCCTCCAGCGCCTCCAGCGGCTGCCGGGTATCCGGACCGAGCTGCACGACCTCGATTTCCCCCAGATCCGGGAGGTCGACGCGCGCCTCATCGAGACGGCGCGCGCCGTCGGGGGCGTGATCATTACGAACGACTACAACCTGAACAAGGTCGCCGAGCTTCACGGTGTGCGGGTCCTCAACGTCAACGAGCTGGCTGGGGCATTGCGCCCCGTCGTTCTCCCGGGAGAGATGCTGCGGGTCCAGGTCCTTCGCGAAGGAAAGGAGGCGGGCCAAGGCGTCGCCTACCTCGACGACGGGACGATGGTCGTTGTCGAGCAGGGCCGCCGACACATCGGCCAGACGGTGCCCGTGATGGTCAACACGGTGCTGCAGACCGCCGCCGGGCGCATGATCTTCACCCGCCTGGCGGAGGAAGAGTCGGCGGGCCGCCGGTGAGCCGCTCCTTCGTGGCCGCGCCGGGGGTCTGGGTGGTGGTCCCGGCCGGTGGCCGAGGCGCCCGCATGGGCCGGAAGAAGCAAGACATCAAGGTGGGAACCCGGCCTGTGCTTCGGTGGACCCTGGACGTCTTCGAGGCCACGAGCGAGGTGGAGGGCGTCGTGGTGGCGGTTCCCGCCGAGGACATTCAATCGTGGCGCCGTCGGCTCCGAGGATGCCGGAAGGTCCGCGCGGTGGTCGCGGGGGGCACCGAGCGTCAGGCGTCGGTGGCCCGGGCCCTCGCGGCAGTGCCCTCGACGGCGCCCTGGGTGCTAGTCCACGATGGCGCCCGCCCCTGCATCACCCCCGGGCTCGTGCGCCGGGTCGTCGACGCTATGCGAGCTCATGGGGCGGCGATCGCGGCCCTCCCCGTCGCGGAGACGTTGAAGCGGGGTGCGGAGGGCTGGGTCAAGGAGACCGTGCCGCGAGATGGGCTCTGGGCGATCCAGACCCCTCAGGGCTTCCGGACCGAACTGCTCCGCGAGGCACACCGGCGGGCGACCGCAGACGGCATCCTCGGCACGGACGATGCGGCCCTCGTCGAGCGGCTCGGGATACCGGTCCGCCTCGTTCCCGGGCTTCCCGGCAACGTGAAGATCACCCGTCCCGAGGACCTACCGCTGGCCCGGCGGCTCCTCGCATTGACCAAACCCGGGCCACGAGGCAGGCGGCGCGGGCGGACCCGGTGACGCGGGTCGGCCTTGGGTTCGACGTCCACCCGTTTGTCGACGGCCGACCCCTGGTGCTGGGGGGCGTCGAGGTCCCGGCCGAGCGGGGACTGGGCGGGCACTCGGACGCCGACGTCCTGACCCATGCGATCGCGGACGCCCTCCTCGGCGCCCTCGCACTCGGTGACCTGGGGCAGCACTTCCCTGACACCGACCCGCGGTACCGGGGCATATCGAGCCTTCGTCTCCTGGGCGAGGTCGTGGACCGGGTGCGAAGCCACGGCGGACGGATCGTGAACGTCGACGCAACGGTCGTCGCCGAGGGCCCACGGCTCGCGGGCTGGCTCGAGGCGATGCGGTCGCGGCTGGCCGACACGCTGGGCCTGGCGGTCGACCGGGTGAGCGTCAAGGCCAAGGCTGCCGAGCGGCTCGGTGCCTTGGGACGCCACGAGGGCATCGCCGCCATGGCGGTGGCACTCGTCGAGATGGGGCGCATCGACGGGGCTGAATCCTTCGGATCGCGGCATCCGTCTCAGGAGCACCCGGAGCGGGGCGCCCTGTGAGCCTCAGGATCTACAACACGCGGACCCGGCAGAAGGAGCCCTTCACGCCCTTGGTCCTGGGCGAGGCTGGGATGTACGTCTGCGGCGTCACGCCCTACGACGTCTCCCATATCGGGCACGCGCGGAGCGCCCTCGTCTTCGACGTGGTCGCGCGTTACCTCCGCCACCGGGGTTACCGGGTGACCTTCGTCAAGAACTATACCGACGTGGACGATAAGATCATCGCCCGGGCGAAGCTGCTCGGGATCCCCATCGGCGAGCTGACCGAGCGGCACATCAAGGGGTACCAGGACGAGATGGCCCAGCTGGGCATCGAGCCGCCGACCGTGGAGCCGCGCGCGACCGGGCACATCCCGCAGATGGTGACGCTGATCGAACGGCTGGTCGCAGCTGGGATAGCCTACGTGGTGGACGACGACGTGTACTTCGAGGTGCGGCGGTTTCCGACCTACGGCCGCCACTCGGGGAAGAACCTCGATGAGCTGCTCACCGGGGCGCGGGTCGACGTGGACGAGCGGAAGCGTGACCCCCGGGACTTCGCCCTCTGGAAGGCGGCGAAGCCCGGTGAGCCTTCGTGGCCGAGCCCGTGGGGGCCGGGGCGGCCGGGCTGGCACATCGAGTGCTCGGCGATGGCCATGCACTACCTCGGGGAGACCTTCGACTTCCACGGTGGGGGCGAGGACCTGGTCTTCCCGCACCACGAGTGCGAGATCGCCCAGGCGGAGGGGGCGACCGGCAAGCCCTTCGCGCGCTACTGGATCTACAACGGCTTCGTGAACCTGGGTGCCCAGAAGATGTCGAAGTCGCTCGGGAACGTCCTGACGATCGAGGCCCTGCTGGCGCGTCACGACCCCGAGACGCTGCGCCTCTACCTCCTCCAGACCCATTACCGAAATCCCGTCGAGTTCGCGGAGGAGGGCGTACTGGGGATGCGACGCCCGCTCGAGCGGTTCCGGGAGCTGGCGGACGACGCAGCGAGGCTCGCGCCCACCAAGCCGGAGGCGAACTCCGACCGGACGTTCCTGGCGACGGTCGCCGCTCACCGTGAGCGGTTCGAAGCGGCGATGGACGATGACTTCAATACCCCGCAAGCCATCGCGGCGCTGAATCTACTCGCGACCATCCTCGGAGAGGAGCGGGAACGGGTCCGGGCGGGAACCCGCAGCGGGCGGGACTTCGTGACTGGCGTCGACGTGCTCACGGCGCTCGGGCGGGTGCTCGGCTTGTCCATGGTCGGTTCGCAGGCCCGGCTGGACCAGAGCTTCGAGCCGGAGCGCCGGACGCGCATCGACGGCCTGGTCAAGGAGCGGGAGGCCGCCCGGCAGCGGCGGGACTGGGCGCGGGCAGACGCCCTTCGGGCAGAGCTGGACGCGCTCGGCGTGGCCCTGGAGGACACGCCGGCCGGCACGAAGTGGAAGGGGAAGGCAGCCCCGAGCGCGCACTGATCCTCGCGGGCCGCCACCCGGTCTTGGAGGCCCTCCGGAGCCGGACCCGGCCGATCGAGGAGGTGCTCGTCGAGGTGGAGGCGCGGGACCGCCACGCCGACATCGTGGCTCTCGCGCGCCAGAGGGGCGTCCGGCTTGGCCGGGCGCCGCGGGTGGCCCTGACGGCGCTTGCCGGGAGCAGCCACCACCAGGGTGTGGTGGCCCGGGTAGCCCCCCGGGGCTATGCGGAGCTGGAAGACTTGCTGACCGTCCCCGCGACCCGCGGCGAGCCGGCTTTGTTCCTGGCCCTGGACCAGATCCAGGACCCGGGCAACGTCGGGAATCTGCTCCGGACCGCGGAGGCCCTGGGGGTCCACGGGGCATTGCTGCTCCGACATCAGGCTGCGGGGCTGACTCCCCACGTGGTCCGGGCGGCCGCCGGCGCGCTGGAGTACCTGGCGGTGGCCCGTGTCGGCAACCTTGCCCAGGCGCTGGAGCGCCTGAAGCAGGAGGGGTGCTGGATCGTCGGAGCCGTAGCCGAAGGGCGGGAGGACCGGACGCCTTCCCCGGCTCCCTGGGCGACCGACCTCCGGGGAGCGCTCGTCCTGGTGCTGGGGGGCGAGGAGCGGGGCCTCCGGCCGCTGGTGGCCCGGACCTGCGACATCCTCGTGACAATTCCGCTGGCCGGACACGTGGGGGCGCTCAATGTCGCTGCCGCGGGGGCCGCCCTCCTGTACGAGGTGCGGCGGCAGCGACAAGGAGGGGGGGCGGCGCCCTCCGGCAATCCGAGGGAAAAAAGAATTGACACACCGGAGGGTGGCACATAGGATGAAGTTTTGCCGCCAGCTGGCGTAGCTCAGGGGTAGAGCGGCTGCCTTGTAAGCAGCAGGCCGGGGGTTCGATTCCCTTCGCCAGCTCCACCATGAGGAGTCTGGGTGAGCGAGCCCGCCCGGATGGCGTTCGTAACCAGCGCTGGCCGTCTGCCGGCGGAGCGAGTCCTACGGGAGTCCACGGGCCGAACGGCGAGGTACCCAAGTGGCCAAAGGGGGCAGACTGTAAATCTGCTGGCGAACGCCTTCGGAGGTTCAAATCCTCCCCTCGCCACCACCGTGGGTCCGCCGCGACCGAAAGCAGGCCGACAGCGGGGCCACGTGGCGAGGTGAAGCCTGGGAGACGCGGGAATAGCTCAGCGGTAGAGCGCCAGCCTTCCAAGCTGGGGGTCGCGGGTTCGAATCCCGTTTCCCGCTCCAGGGTCAGTCTGGCGGGCCGGCCGGGGCCGGCCCCGCTTGGAATCGAGAACATGATCGAGGCCCATGTAGCTCAGTCGGTAGAGCACGTCCTTGGTAAGGACGGGGTCACCGGTTCAAGTCCGGTCATGGGCTCCAGCCTTCTTGCCGCGCGCCGCGCTCGGTGAGCGCCGCTCGAGGAGGACAGCGAGATGGCCAAGGCGAAGTACGAGCGGACGAAGCCGCACGTGAACGTGGGGACGATAGGGCACATCGATCACGGGAAGACGACGTTGACGGCGGCGATTACGAAGGTGTTGCACACGAAGAACCAGGGGATTGCGGTTCGGGAGTACGGGTCGATAGACAATGCGCCGGAGGAGCGGGAGCGGGGGATCACGATTGCGGTGGCGCACGTGGAGTACGAGACGGCGAAGCGGCACTACGCGCACATCGACTGTCCGGGGCACGCGGACTACATCAAGAACATGATTACGGGGGCGGCGCAGATGGACGGGGCCATTTTGGTGGTGGCCGCGAACGACGGGCCGATGCCGCAGACGCGGGAGCACGTGTTGCTGGCGCGGCAGGTGAATGTGCCGTACCTGGTGGTGTTCATGAACAAGGTGGACATGGTGGACGACCCGGAGATTTTGGACTTGGTGGAGTTGGAGGTACGGGAGTTGTTGAAGAAGTACAACTTTCCGGGGGACGACATTCCGGTGATACGGGGGTCGGCGCTGGCGGCGAACGAGCATCCGGAGGATCCGAAGGCGGCGGCGGCGATTTGGGAGTTGATGGAGGCGGTGGACAGCTACATTCCGACGCCGCTGCGGCCGGTGGACCGAGCCCTTTTTGATGCCGGTGGAGGACATTTTCAGCATCACGGGGCGGGGGACGGTGGTGACGGGGCGGGTGGAGCGGGGGCAGGTGAAGGTGGGGGACGAGATCGAGATAGTGGGGATGCAGGAGCAGGCGCGGAAGAGCGTGGTGACGGGGGTGGAGATGTTCCGCAAGCTCTTGGACGAGGGGCAGGCGGGGGACAACATTGGGGCGTTGTTGCGGGGGATCGACAAGGACGAGGTGGAGCGGGGGCAGGTGTTGGCGAAGCCGGGGTCGATCAAGCCGCACAAGCAGTTCCAGGCGGAGGTGTACGTGCTGGCGAAGGAGGAGGGGGGGCGGCACACGCCGTTCTTCCAGGGGTACCGGCCGCAGTTTTACTTTCGGACGACGGACGTGACGGGGGTGTGCACGTTGCCGGCGGGGGTGGAGATGGTGATGCCGGGGGACAACGTGGCGATGACGGTGGAGCTGATCACGCCGATTGCGATGGAGAAGGAGTTGCGGTTCGCGATCCGGGAGGGGGGGCGGACGGTGGGGGCGGGCGTCGTCACGGAGATCGTGGGGTAGGCGGAGGACCCAGACACCATGCCCCGGGAGATCATCAGCTTGGCGTGCGGGGACTGCCAGCGGCGGAACTACACGCAGACGAAGAACCGGCGGACGCATCCCGACCGGCTGGAGCTCAAGAAGTACTGCCGGTGGTGCCGGAAGCACACCGCCCACAAGGAAACGAAATAGGGTCGATCAGGGCAGTAGCTCTAACGGCTAGAGCACCGGACTCCAAATCCGGGGGATGGGGGTTCGAATCCCTCCTGCCCTGCCACATAGACGACGACACCACGTAGACACGGGATGGAGACGCTGAGGAAGGTCCGGGAGTTCTTTCACGACGTGCTCGTCGAGTTCCGGCGAGTCTCGTGGCCGACCCGCAAGGAAGTCATGGGATCGACAAGCGTCGTGATCGTCATGGTGATCGTCCTGGCCGTGTTTCTCGCGGTCGTGGACCATGCCCTGACGTGGCTCGTCCGACTGGTCCTCCGGTAGGGGCTCATGGCGAGAGACTGGTACGTCGTGCACACGTACTCGGGATTCGAGAACAAGGTGGCGGAGGCGATCCGCCAGCGGGCCAAGATCTTTGGCCAGGAAGAGACGATCAGCCAGGTCGTGATCCCGACCGAGGAGGTCGTCGAGGTCCGCAAGGGGCAGAAGCGGATCACGCCGCAGAAGTTCTTCCCGGGCTACGTGCTCGTGGAGATGGAGATGACGGACGACTCCTGGCACCTCGTCAAGTCGACACCGAAGGTGACCGGCTTCGTCGGCTCGGGCACCCGGCCGTCGCCGCTGCCCCGCGAGGAGGTCGACGCGATCCTGCACCAGATGGAGCTCGGCGCCGAGAAGCCGAAGCCCAAGTCGGTCTTCCAGAAGGGCGACAAGGTGCGGGTGATCGAGGGCCCGTTCGTTAACTTCAGCGGGATGATCGAGGACATGAGCCCGGAGCGCGGCAAGCTCAAGGTCATGGTCCAGATCTTCGGACGGCTGACGCCGGTGGAGCTCGAGTACTACCAGGTGGAGCGCGCGTAGATGCCGCGCGCAGGCAGGTGGAGCGCGCCGTAGATGCCGCGGGCGGGCGGGTCGAGCGCGCGTAGAGGGCACGCAGGCAGCGCAGGCGCGCCGAGCAGCGGCGCGCGGGGCGACGGAACGAGCGTAGGAATCGCGAGGGGCTAAGGCACCATGGCGAAGAAGGTCCAGGCTGTCGTCAAGCTCCAGATCCCGGCGGGGAAGGCCAACCCGGCCCCTCCGGTGGGGCCGGCGCTCGGCCAGCACGGCGTCAACATCATGGAGTTCTGCAAGGGCTTCAACGGGCGGACGGCGAACCAGGAAGGTCTCATCCTGCCGGTGGTCGTCACGATCTATGCCGACCGGTCGTTCACCTTCGAGGTGAAGACGCCGCCAGCGGCGGTGCTCCTCAAGCGGGCGGCCGGGATCGCCAAGGCTTCCGCGAACCCGCTGAAGGTCAAGATCGGAAAGGTCAGCCGGGCCCAGGTGCGGGAGATTGCGCAGACGAAGCTGGTCGACCTGAACACCGACAGCGTGGACGCGGCCATGCGCATCGTCGAGGGCACGGCGCGCAGCATGGGCATCGAGGTCGTGAGCTAGGAGGCGGGCGCATGCCAACGGCAAAGGCGTACGCGAAGGCGAGCGCGCAGATCGAGGAAGGCAAGGCCTACTCCGTGGAGGAGGCCGTGGACCTGGCGAAGCGTGTCGCGCACGCGAAGTTCGACGAGACCGTCGAGCTCGCTGTGCGGCTCGGGGTCAACCCGAAGCACGCAGACCAGATGGTCCGGGGCGCGGTGCTTCTCCCGCACGGGACAGGCAAGTCAGTGCGCGTGATTGTCTTCGCGAAGGGTGAAAAGGAGCGGGAAGCGCGCGAGGCCGGAGCGGACGTGATCGGCGCCGAGGACCTGGTCGAGAGGATCCAGGGTGGCTGGCTCGAGTTCGACACCGCGGTCGCGACGCCGGATCTCATGGGCCAGGTGGGGCGGCTCGGGAAGATCCTGGGACCCCGCGGGCTCATGCCGAACCCCAAGGTCGGGACCGTCACGTTCGACGTCGGCCGGGCCATCCGGGAGGTCAAGGCAGGTAAGGTCGAGTTCAAGGTGGACAAGGCCGGCAACGTCCATGTGCCCCTCGGGAAGCGGTCGTTCGCGGCCGAGCACCTGGCGGTGAACACCAGCGCGGTCATCGAGGCGCTGGTGAAGGCGAAGCCGGCGGCGGCCAAGGGCCAGTACCTGCGGAGCATCACGGTGTCGACGACGATGGGGCCCGGTGTGCCCGTCGACGTCCAGCGCATCGCCAGTCAGTACAAGCTGTAGGAGGCCAGGGTGCCCACGGCAGAGAAGGCAGAGACGATCCAAGCATTCCGGCAGCGACTGGACGGGGCGACGGCCGCCGTCTTGGCCGAGTACCGGGGCCTCACGGTCCAGCAGATTTCGGAGCTCCGCAGGCAGCTGAAGGCTGCGTCCGCGGAGTATCGGGTCGTCAAGAACCGGCTCGCGCGTGTTGCCATCGAGGGATCGCCCCTGGCCCCGCTCCGCCCGCACCTCGTCGGGCCGCTCGGGGTCGTGATTGCCCGGAAGGATCCGGCCCCCGTGGCCAAGGCGCTCCAGGGGTTCGCCCGGGCGAACCCGGCGCTCCAGGTCCGGGTGGGTGTCGTCGACGGGCAGCTCCTGGATCCGCAGGGCCTCAAGGCGGTGGCGGACCTGCCGTCGCGGGACGCGCTCCGGGCGCAGGTCGTCGGCGCGATCCAGGGGCCGTCGGCGCAGCTGGTGGGCCTCCTTGAGGCACCGCAGCGGGAGCTCGCATTCATCCTGGCCGAGCGGGGCAAGCAGGCCGCGGCTGAATCGGCCGAGCAGGCATGAGGGACAGAATCGGACGAGCGCGGACGGAGCCCGGGAGCTCCGCGGATGACAAGGGGGACAGAGGATGACGAAGGTCGAGCAGGTGGCCGAGCAGTTGGATCAGTTGACCCTTCTGGAGGCGGCCCAGCTGTCGAAGCTCCTCCAGGAGAAGTGGGGCGTGTCGGCCGCGGCTCCCATGGCGGTGGCAGCGATGCCCGGGGTGGGGGGCGGACCTGGCGCGGCGGCCCCGGTGGCAGAAGAGGAGCAGACCGAATTCGACCTGATGCTGCTGACGGTCGGCGAGAAGAAGATCCAGGTGATCAAGGTCGTCCGGGAGCTGACGGGACTCGGGCTGAAGGAGGCCAAGGCAGTCGTCGATGAGGCCCCCAAGCCGGTCAAGGAGAAGGTGTCGAAGGCTGAGGCCGAGGACATGAAGAAGAAGCTCGAGGAGGTCGGCGCCACCGTCGAGGTCAAGTAGGGATTGCGTGCGATGGTCGCGCGCCTGACCGAGCCCGTCCCGGGTGGCGGGCTTCGGTCGCTCGGGAGGCTCCCTCGCGAGCTGGCGGTGGCCTCGGACCGGCTTTCGACCGACCGTGCGCAGATTGACTCCGGGCACCCCGGAACACCGGGGCTGAGGGGATAGATGGCGGGGCAGATTCAGTGTGGTCGTCGTGTCCGGCGGGATTTCGGGAAGATTCCGTCGATCGTCGAGATCCCGAACCTGATCGAGATCCAGCGGAACTCGTACGAAGCCTTCCTGCAGAAGGACTACTCGCCGGAGCACCGCGAGGACATTGGGCTCCAGGCGGTGTTCAAGAGCGTGTTTCCCATCTCGGACTACAACGAGAACGCCGCGTTGGAGTTCGTGGGGTACCACTTCGGCGATCCCAAGTACACCGTCGAGGAGTGCCACGACCGGGGGATGACGCATGCCATCCCGCTCAAGGTGACGCTCCGCCTCGTGGTGTACGAGCAGGACAAGAGCGCCCGGCACCGGGCGGTCAAGGACATCAAGGAGCAGGAGGTCTACCTCGGCGAGCTGCCGCTGATGACCGAGAAGGGGACCTTCATCATCAACGGCACCGAGCGCGTGGTCGTCAGTCAGCTCCAGCGCTCGGCCGGGGTGTTCTTCGACGATGACCGGGGAAAAACGCTCGCCTCGGGCAAGAAGATCTTCTCGGCGCGGATCATCCCGTACCGCGGGTCGTGGGTCGAGTTCGAGTTTGACGCCAACGACATCCTGCAGGTGCGCATCGACCGGCGGCGCAAGATGCTGGCGACGGCGTTCCTGCGGGCCTTCTGCTTCCTGGAGAAGGGCACGGTTCTCTCGGACGAGGAGATCCTGGGCGCCTTCTACGACCTCGAGGAGGTCCTCGGTTTCGAGGACGGCGCGGCCGTCGTCAAGCTGAACCCGGAGATCCACCGACACGAGACGCCCGTGGCCGAGGACATCAAGTTGCCCCGGCAGCGGGAGCCGATCGCGCCGGCTGGCCGGCACCTGAACCGGAGCCGGGTGGAGCGCATGGTCGAGGGCGGCATCACGAAGTTCCAGGTGCCCATGGCATGGCTGGAGAACCGGCGCACCGGCGGTCGGGTCGTCGACTCGAAGACGGGAGAGGTGCTCCTCGAGGCCAACCAGCCGCTGACCTCGAACGAGCTCGCGAAGCTCGCCGTGCGTCCGGTGGCCCCCTTCAGGGTCGTCTTCGAGGATCCGGACAAGAACGACGCCGCGGTGTACGAGACGCTCACCCGGGACACGCACCGGAACCCGGACGAGGCGCTGGTGGAGATGTACCGGCGGCTCCGGCCCGGTGATCCGCCGACGGTGGAGTCGGCCCGCGCGCTCTTCCGAGGCATGTTCCTCGACTCCCGACGCTACGACCTGGCGCGGGTCGGGCGCTTCATGCTGAACAAGAAGCTCGGGACGGAGTCTCCGCTCAACTGGAAGACGCTCCGGACGGAGGATGTCGTGGCCGTGGTCCGGCGCCTCCTGGCAGTCAAGCAGGAGCGCTACCCGACGGACGATATCGACCACCTCGGCAACCGGCGCGTGCGTTCGGTCGGCGAGCTCCTGGAGAACCAGTTCCGCGTGGGCCTCACCCGCATGGAGCGGGCGATCAAGGAGCGAATGTCCATCGCCGACATCGAGAGCCTGATGCCGCACGACCTGGTCAACGCCAAGCCGGTGTCGGCGGTCGTCAAGGAGTTCTTCGGCTCCTCCCAGCTCTCCCAGTTCATGGACCAGACGAACCCGTTGGCGGAGCTCACGCACAAGCGGCGGCTCTCGGCGCTCGGGCCGCGCGGCCTCTCGCGGGAGCGAGCGGGCTTCGAGGTGCGGGACGTCCACCCGACGCACTACGGGCGGATCTGTCCCATCGAGACGCCGGAGGGCCCGAACATCGGGCTGATCTCGTCGCTCTCGACGTACGCCCGGATCAACGAGTTCGGGTTCATCGAGACGCCGTACCGGCGGGTCGAGGCCGGCACTGTCTCGGACGACATCATCTTCCTGACGGCGCTCGAGGAGGAGCAGGTCGTCATCGCCCAGGCCAACGCCGAGATCGACAAGCGCGGGAAGTTCGTGGCCGATCGGGTGGAGGCGCGCAAGAGCGGTGAGTTCAAGCTGGTGCCGCCGGAGGAGGTCCAGTACATGGACGTCTCTCCGAAGCAGCTGGTGTCGGTGGCGGCCAGCCTGATCCCGTTCCTCGAGAACGACGACGCGAACCGGGCTCTCATGGGGTCGAACATGCAGCGCCAGGCGGTGCCGCTGCTGCAGCCGGAGGCGCCGCTCGTCGGCACCGGGATGGAGCACGTGGTCGCCCGGGACTCCCAGGCGGTGGTCGTGGCCCGGCGCGGCGGCGTGATCGAGTCGGTCAGCGCCGACCGCGTCGTGATCCGGGCCGACGCCCGCGGCAAGAAGGCCGACCCGGTGCACGACCGCACGCTGGAGATCTACAACCTGACCAAGTACCGGCGCTCGAACCAGAACACGTGCATCAACCAGCGACCGATCGTCCGGAAGGGCCAGCGCGTGGCCGCCGGCGAGGTGATCGCGGACGGGCCCGGCACGGACCAGGGCGAGCTGGCGCTGGGGCGCAACGTCCTCGTCGCCTTCATGCCCTGGGGCGGATACAACTTCGAGGACGCGATCCTGGTCTCCGAGCGACTCGTGAAGGACGACCGCTACACCTCGATCCACATCGAGGAGTTTGAGATCCAGGCGCGCGACACCAAGCTGGGCAAGGAAGACATCACGCGCGACATCCCGAACGTGGCGGAGGAGGCCCTCAAGGACCTCGACGAGTCGGGGATCGTGCGGATCGGGGCGAAGGTCAAGGCGGGCGACATCCTGGTCGGCAAGATCACGCCGAAGGGCGAGACACAGCTCACGCCCGAGGAGAAGCTCCTCCGCGCCATCTTCGGCGAGAAGGCCGGCGACGTGCGGGACACGTCGCTCACGGTGCCGCCCGGGATCGAGGGGACGGTGGTCGACGTCAACGTGTTCTCGCGGCGCGGCATCGACAAGGACGAGCGCGCCAAGTCCATCGAGCGCGAGGAGGTCGAGCGCCTCGAGAAGGACCTCGAGGCCGAGATCGTGGACGTCGAGATGGAACGCGACCAGAAGCTCAAGAACCTCCTGGTCGGGAAGACCCTGACGAGCGAGCTCGTCGACGGACGCGAGGTGACACTCGGCCGGAAGGCCCAGAAGATCGAGCGCGCGTGGCTCGACGAGCTGGACTGGGACGAGCTGACGAAGGTCAGGATCAAGGAGGATGACGGGCTCACCGCGAACGTCCGCCGAATCGCGGCCGTCTCCGACGAGGCGGTGGCCTTCCTCCGCTCGGAGCATCAGCTGAAGATCGAGCGCGTCCAGCGGGGCGATGACCTTCCGCCGGGCGTCATCAAGATGGTGAAGGTGTACGTCGCCGTCAAGCGCAAGCTCTCGGTCGGCGACAAGATGGCCGGTCGCCACGGGAACAAGGGCGTCGTGTCGCGGGTCTTGCCCGAGGAGGACATGCCGTACCTGCCCGACGGGACGCCGGTGGAGATGGTGCTGAACCCCCTCGGCGTGCCTTCGCGGATGAACGTGGGCCAGATCCTGGAGACTCACCTCGGGTGGGCCGCCCGGGAGCTGGGGCTCCACATCGCGAGCCCGGTATTCGACGGGGCGACCGAGGAGGAGATCAAGGGCCTCCTGCAGGGAGGCCAAGCTCCCGACGTCGGGGAAGGCGGTCCTCTGCGACGGGCGGACGGGCAAGCCGTTCCATCAGGAGGTCACGGTCGGCTACATCTACATGCTGAAGCTGGCTCACCTGGTGGACGACAAGATGCACGCCCGCTCGATCGGGCCGTACTCCCTCGTCACGCAGCAGCCGCTCGGCGGCAAGGCGCAGTTTGGCGGTCAGCGGTTCGGCGAGATGGAGGTGTGGGCGCTCGAGGCGTACGGCGCAGCGCACACACTGCAGGAGATGCTGACCGTGAAGTCGGACGATGTCGAGGGCCGGAACCGCATCTACGAAGCCATCGTCAAGGGCGAGAACTTCCTGGAGCCGGGGACGCCGGAGTCGTTCAACGTCCTGGTGAAGGAGCTCCAGAGCCTCGCGCTCGACGTCGAGCTCATCCAGCGAGACGGGAAGGGGAAGGCCTGACGTGCAGGTCCTGACTGCCTCGACCCGTCGCCCCTAGCGCGCGGGTCGTTGGAGGGCATCCCTGGCGCACGCGCCGGGCGGCGGCCGTCCCCGTTGGACGGCGCGGGGGGACAACCCCCCGATGAAGGAGGGAACGAATGCTGACGGATCGGCCGTTCGGGAGTCTTCTCAGGGAAGAGCGTCCGACGAAGGATCTGTGGGGGATCCTTGACAATCGATACGCGAAGCCCATCACGTTCGACGCCATCCGCATCCGGTTGGCGCCGCCCGAGAAGATCCGGAACATCTGGTCGAGCGGCGAGGTCAAGAAGCCCGAGACCATCAACTACCGGACTTTCAAGCCAGAGCGGGACGGGCTGTTCTGCGCCCGCATCTTCGGCCCGACGAAGGACTACGAGTGCGCGTGCGGCAAGTACAAGCGCATGAAGTTCGCGGGCGTCATCTGCGACAAGTGCGGCGTGGAAGTCACGCGGGCGCGGGTGCGTCGCGAGCGGATGGGGCACATCGAGCTGGCCTCTCCGGTGTCGCACGTCTGGTTCTTCAAGGGGCTGCCGAGCCGCATCGGCCAGCTCCTGGATATGTCGCTGCGTGACCTGGAGAAGATCCTCTACTTCGAGGAGTACGTGGTCCTCGACCCGGGCCCGTCCAACCTCAAGAAGAAGGATCTCGTCACGGTCGACAAGTACCGGAAGCTGGCCGAGGAGTACTCGGCCGACCGCATCAAGGTCGGCATGGGCGCCGAGGCCATCCGGTTGCTCCTGCGCGACCTTGACCTCGAGACCCTGGAGCGCGAGCTGCGCGCCTCGATGGTGACCGAGACGTCGGCCCAGAAGCGGAAGAAGGTGGTCAAGCGGCTCAAGGTGGTCGACGCCTTCATCAAGTCGCAGAACAAGGCCGAGTGGATGATCCTGGAGGCCATTCCAGTCATCCCTCCCGAGCTGCGCCCCCTGGTGCCGCTGGACGGCGGCCGCTTCGCGACGTCGGACCTGAACGACCTGTACCGCCGGGTGATCAACCGCAACAACCGGCTGAAGCGCCTCATGGAGCTGCGGGCTCCGGAGATCATCATCCGCAACGAGAAGCGGATGCTCCAGGAAGCGGTGGACGCGCTGTTCGACAACGGTCGCCGGGGCCGCGTGATCACCGGGCCCAACAACCGGCCGCTGAAGTCCCTGTCCGACACGCTCAAGGGCAAGCAGGGACGGTTCCGCCAGAACCTGCTCGGCAAGCGCGTCGACTACTCGGGCCGGTCCGTCATCGTGGTGGGGCCGCAGCTCAAGCTGCACCAGTGCGGCCTGCCCAAGAAGATGGCGCTGGAGCTCTTCAAGCCGTTCATCCTGCGGAAGCTGGAGGAGAAGGGCCTCGCGTCCTCGATCAAGGCCGCCAAGAAGATGGTGGAGAAGGAGCGGCCGGAGGTCTGGGACATCCTCGAGGACATCATCAAGGAGCACCCGGTGCTGCTCAACCGGGCGCCGACGCTCCACCGCCTCGGTATCCAGGCATTCGAGCCGATCCTGGTCGAGGGCAAGGCCATCGAGATCCATCCGCTCGTCTGCACCGCGTTCAACGCGGACTTCGACGGCGACCAGATGGCGGTGCACGTGCCGCTCTCGCACGAAGCCCAGCTCGAGGCCCAGATCCTCATGCTGTCCTCCAACAACGTGCTGTCGCCGGCCAACGGCGCGCCGCTGGTGATCCCTACCCAGGACATGGTGCTCGGCATCTACTACCTGACAAAGGAGCGGAAGGGAGCGAAGGGCGAGGAGCGGCGGTTCGCGGACATGGAAGAGGTCCGGATGGCGTACGACGCGGAGGAGGTAGACCTCCAGGCGCGCGTCCGGGTGCGCGGCTTCGATACGCTGAACCCGTCCGAGCTGGTCGAGACCACGGTCGGCCGGGTGCTCTTCAACGAGATCGTGCCGATGGAGCTCCGGCCGGTGAACAAGGAGCTCAAGAAGAAGGAGGTCACGCAGCTCGTCGGGGACTGCTACCACCGGCTCGGCAACGCCGAGACCGTGAAGTTCCTGGACGACCTCAAGGACATCGGGTTCCGGTACGCGTCGCTGTCGGGGCTGTCGATCGGGATCGACGACATGAAGACCCCGTCGCTGAAGCGGGAGCTGATCGAGCAGGCGCGGCGCCAGGTCTTCGAGGTCGATGAGCAGTACCAGGACGGCGTGATCACGAACGGTGAGCGTTACAACAAGGTGGTCGACATCTGGGCCCACGTCACGGAGGAGATCGCGGACGAGATGTTCCGCGAGCTCGAGACCGACGAGCAGCACGGGGAGTTCAACCCGATCTTCATGATGGCGGATTCGGGCGCCCGGGGCTCGAAGCAGCAGATCCGGCAGTTGGCCGGCATGCGCGGGCTCATGGCGAAGCCGTCTGGCGAGATCATCGAGACGCCGATCACGTCGAACTTCCGCGAGGGCCTCACCGTGCTCGAGTACTTCACGTCGACTCATGGTGCCCGCAAAGGCCTGGCCGACACGGCGCTGAAGACGGCCGACTCGGGCTACCTCACGCGCCGGCTGGTGGACGTCGCCCAGGACGTCATCGTCAGCGAGCAGGACTGTGGGACCGTCAAAGCCATCGACGCGACGCCGCTGGTCGAGGGCGGCGAGATCATCCAATCCCTCAAGGACCGCGTGCTGGGGCGCGTGGCGGCGGAGGACATCCGCGACCCGTTCTCCGACGAGATCATCGTGAAGGCGGGGGCGGAAATCGACGAAGCGTTCGCGAGCCGGATCGAGGACACTGGCCTCGAGCGCGTCAGGATCCGCTCGGTGTTGACGTGCGAGGCGAAGCGAGGTGTCTGCATCCGGTGCTACGGGCGGAACCTCGCGGCGGGGCGGCTCGTGGAGCTCGGCGAGGCGGTCGGCATCATTGCCGCCCAGTCGATTGGCGAGCCGGGCACCCAGCTGACGATGCGGACGTTCCACATCGGCGGCACCGCCCGGATCACGGTGCACTCGAAGCACGAGACGAAGCACGGCGGCATCGTCCGCTACCAGAACGTCCGCACGGTCGTGAACCGGGACGGCGACCTCGTCGTCATGAACCGGAACGGCGAGCTTGTCGTCGCGGATGACAAGGGGCGAGAGAAGGAACGGTACCCGGTCGTCTACGGCGCCAAGATCAAGGTGCGTGACGGGAAGAAGGCCACGGCCGGCCAGGTGCTCGTCGAGTGGGACCCGTATACGACGCCGATCCTCACCGAGGTCGCGGGCAAGCTGGTGTACCGCGATATCGAGGAGGGGGTGACGATCCACGACGAGATCGACGAGGTGACCGGCCTCGCCAGCAAGGTCGTGATCGAGGACCAGGGCGGGCAGCGCCAGCCGCGGGTCTCGATCAAGGCGGTCGAGGCGGCCACGGAGACACAGGGGGCGGTCGAGACGGATCGGACGATCGGGAGCTACGCGCTGCCGGTCAAGGCGCACGTCATGGTCGCCGACGGGGCGGAGGTCTCCGCGGGTGAGGTGATCGCCAAGATTCCGCGGGAGACGACCAAGACCAAGGACATCACCGGGGGTCTCCCGCGTGTGGCGGAGCTGTTCGAGGCGCGGAAGCCCAAGGAGCAGGCGACCATCACCGAGATCGACGGCCTCGTCCGCTTCGCCGGGATCCAGAAGGGCATGCGGAAGATCGAGGTCCAGGCCGACGACGGGGAGATGAAGGAGTACCTCGTCCCGCGCGGGAAGCACATCACGGTTCGCGAGGGTGACCGCGTGAAGGCCGGCGAACCGCTCATGGAAGGGTCGGAGAACCCACACGACATCCTGGCTGTCCTCGGCGACAAGCAGCTCCAGGAGTACCTGGTGAACGAGGTCCAGGAGGTCTACCGGCTGCAGGGCGTGACGATCAACGACAAGCATATCGAGATCATCGTGCGCCAGATGCTGCGGCGCGTCCGCATCGAGGAGGTCGGGGACACCGACTTCGTGGTCGGGGAGCTGGTGGACCGCTTCCTGTTCAACGAGGAGAACGACAAGGTGGTGGAGGGCGGCGGGCGGCCAGCGACGGCGAAGCCGATCCTGCTCGGGATCACCAAGGCGTCCTTGTCCACGGACAGCTTCATTTCCGCTGCGTCCTTCCAGGAGACCACCCGGGTGCTCACGGAGGCGGCGATCAGCGGCAAGGTCGACGACCTGCGGGGGCTCAAGGAGAACGTCATCGTGGGGCGCCTCATCCCGGCGGGGACCGGGCTGTCTCTCTACGCCAAGAGCGAGCTCCAGCCGCTCGGCGACGAGCGGCGGAGCGAGGACGCCCAGCTGGCGGCGGTGACCGAGGAGCTCCAGGCTCCAAGCGTGCCGCCGCTGATGCCACTCGACCGGATCGCCGACGACGAAGTGGGTGGTTGACAGAGTGGGCGATCGTTGCTATAAAACTGGAGTTTTGGCCCTGGTGTCGGCCGTGCTCTGTGACGCCGCCCCCGGGAAACCCGTCAACCAGCCGTAGCGGAAGGGGTCCGATGCCGACTATCAGCCAGCTTGTCCGGCATGGCCGGGAAGCGATGCGGAAGAAGTCCAAGGCGCCTGCCATGGAAGGCTCGCCGCAGAAGCGCGGGGTCTGCATCCGCGTGTACACGACCACCCCGAAGAAGCCAAACTCGGCCCTCCGGAAGGTGGCCCGCGTGCGGCTGACGAATGCAATCGAGGTGACCGCGTACATCCCGGGCGTGGGGCATAACCTGCAGGAGCACTCGATCGTCGTCATCCGGGGCGGGCGTGTGAAGGATCTGCCCGGCGTGCGCTACCACATCATCCGCGGGATCCTGGACGCGGCGGGTGTCGCGAATCGCCGGCAGTCGCGGTCCAAGTACGGTGCGAAGACGCCGAAGGGCGGCGCCGCGTAGCCAGGAGCCCCGACTATGCCGCGACGGGCCATCATCCAGCGCCGGGAGGTCAACCCCGATCCGAAGTACGGGAGCCGCCTGGTGGCGAAGTTCATCAACGTGATGATGCGGGGGGGCAAGCGGAGCCGTTCCGAAGGCATCATGTATCACGCGCTCGATCTCATGGCCGATCGCGCGAAGCAGGATCCGCTCAAGCTGTTCAAGCAGGCGGTGGACAACGTCAAGCCGGCCCTGGAGGTGAAGTCGCGCCGTGTGGGCGGCTCGACGTACCAGGTGCCGGTCGAGGTGCGGCCGGAGCGCCGAACCTCCCTGTCCATGCGCTGGCTCGTTGGGTTCGCGCGGTCACGGCCGGAGAAGACCATGCAGGAGCGGCTGGCGGCGGAGCTCCTGGACGCGGCCAACAACCGTGGGACGTCAGTGAAGAAGCGTGAGGACACCCACCGCATGGCCGAGGCCAACAAGGCGTTCGCGCACTACCGCTGGTAGCAGGCAGCGATCGGGCCGCCGTGCCCGCCTCCACCCCGTCCGCGTGACCGCGGCCCGGGTGTCGGTATCACCGGCGGCTCAGGAGAAGGGTCGGGAAAGGGTCGATGGAACGGCAGTATCCGCTGGATCGGACGCGCAACATCGGCATCATGGCGCACATCGATGCCGGGAAGACCACCACCACCGAGCGGATCCTCTACTACACCGGCCGGTCGTACAAGATCGGCGAGGTGCACGAGGGCACCGCCACGATGGATTGGATGATCCAGGAGCAGGAGCGCGGCATCACGATCACCTCCGCCGCGACGACGTGCTTCTGGCGGGACTGTCGGGTCAACATCATCGACACGCCGGGACACGTGGACTTCACCATGGAGGTCGAACGGTCCCTCCGCGTGCTGGACGGAGCGGTGGCCATCCTCGATGCGGTGGCGGGCGTCGAGCCGCAGACCGAGACGGTCTGGCGGCAGGCGGACAAGTACCGGGTGCCGCGGATCGTCTACGTCAACAAGATGGACCGGACCGGCGCTGACTTCTTCCGCTCGGTCGAGATGACCCGGAGCCGCCTCGGCGTGCGCCCCGTGGTGCTCCAGCTGCCGCTCGGGGTGGAAGACGGGTTCCGGGGGATCATCGACCTCATCGAGGAGATCGCGCTGGTCTGGCCGGACGACGACTCCCGCCTGGGCCAGGATTTCGAGCGGGTCCCGATCCCGGCCGAGTACCTAGCGCAGGTGCGCGAGTACCGCGAGCACCTCGTGGAGGCGCTGTCGGAGGTCGACGAGAGCCTGATGGAGCAGTATCTCGAGGACAAGAAGCTCGAGCCGGTGGCCCTCCGAGCGGCGGCCCGTGCCGGCACCCTGTCGATGAAGCATGTCCCGGTGATCTGCGGCGCCTCCTTCAAGAACAAGGGTGTGCAACCGCTCCTCGACGCGGTCGTCGACTACCTGCCGTCGCCGCTCGACATTCCGGCGATTCAGGGTATCAACCCCGAGACCATGGAGCCGGAGACGCGGCAGGCTTCAGACGGCGAGCCGTTCACCGCCCTCGCGTTCAAGTTGATGAACGACCCCTTCGTGGGGCAGCTCACCTTCCTCCGGGTCTACGCGGGGACGCTTGCGTCGGGGATGCACGTCTACAACTCGACACAGCAGAAGAAGGAGCGGGTCGGCCGTCTCCTCCGGATGCACGCGAACAAGCGCGAGGAGATCGAGAGCGTGGGCGCCGGGGACATCGCCGCGGTGGTCGGCCTCAAGTTCGCGCGGACGGGCGACACGCTCTGTGACGGGGACCGGCCGATCGTGCTCGAGGCGATGGACTTCCCCGAGCCCGTGATCTCGGTCGCGATCGAGCCGAAGACCAAGGCCGACGAGGAGAAGCTCAGCCTGTCCATGGGCCGCCTGGCGCTCGAGGACCCGACGTTCCGGGTGGCGGTCGACACCGAGACCGGGCAGACCCTGATCTCGGGGATGGGCGAGCTCCATCTGGAGATCATCGTCGACCGGCTCCTGCGGGAGTTCAAGGTCGAGGCCAACGTCGGGCGACCGGAGGTGGCCTACCGCGAGACGATCCGTAAGAAGGCGGAGGCACGGGGGCGGTTCGTCCGGCAGACGGGCGGTCGCGGCCAGTACGGCGACGTCGAGATCGAGATCGAGCCGGCGCCGGGCAAGGGATTCGTCTTCGAGAACAAGATCGTCGGCGGCTCGGTGCCGCGCGAGTACATCCCGGCAGTGGAGAAGGGGATCCGCGAGGCGCTGGGGAGCGGAGTGCTCGCGGGCTACCCGGTCGTCGACGTGCGGACGTCGCTGATGGACGGCTCCTACCACGATGTCGATTCCTCGGAGATGGCGTTCAAGATCGCGGGCTCGATGGCCTTCAAGGACGCGGCGAAGCGGGCCAGTCCCGTCATCCTGGAGCCGGTCATGCAGGTCGAGGTGGTGACGCCAGAGGAGTACATGGGCGCGGTCCACGGCGACCTCGCGTCGCGCCGCGGCCGGATCGCCTCCATGGAGGTCCGGGGCTCCTCGCAGGTGATCCGCGCCAACGTGCCGCTGGCCACCATGTTCGGGTACGCGACTGACCTGCGCTCCGCCACCCAGGGGCGCGCCACGTACACCATGCAGTTCGCCCGCTACGAGGAGGTCCCGACCAGCTTGGCGGAGGAGATCATGGCCAAGGTTGCCGGCAAGCCTCCCGTCCGCGCGGGTTCCCGCTGAGCGAGAAGCTCGGGAGGACGGATCAATGGCCAAGGCGAAGTACGAGCGGACGAAGCCGCACGTGAACGTGGGGACGATAGGGCACATCGATCACGGGAAGACGACGTTGACGGCGGCGATTACGAAGGTGTTGCACACGAAGAACCAGGGGATTGCGGTTCGGGAGTACGGGTCGATAGACAATGCGCCGGAGGAGCGGGAGCGGGGGATCACGATTGCGGTGGCGCACGTGGAGTACGAGACGGCGAAGCGGCACTACGCGCACATCGACTGTCCGGGGCACGCGGACTACATCAAGAACATGATTACGGGGGCGGCGCAGATGGACGGGGCCATTTTGGTGGTGGCCGCGAACGACGGGCCGATGCCGCAGACGCGGGAGCACGTGTTGCTGGCGCGGCAGGTGAATGTGCCGTACCTGGTGGTGTTCATGAACAAGGTGGACATGGTGGACGACCCGGAGATTTTGGACTTGGTGGAGTTGGAGGTACGGGAGTTGTTGAAGAAGTACAACTTTCCGGGGGACGACATTCCGGTGATACGGGGGTCGGCGCTGGCGGCGAACGAGCATCCGGAGGATCCGAAGGCGGCGGCGGCGATTTGGGAGTTGATGGAGGCGGTGGACAGCTACATTCCGACGCCGCTGCGGCCGGTGGACCGACCCTTTTTGATGCCGGTGGAGGACATTTTCAGCATCACGGGGCGGGGGACGGTGGTGACGGGGCGGGTGGAGCGGGGGCAGGTGAAGGTGGGGGACGAGATCGAGATAGTGGGGATGCAGGAGCAGGCGCGGAAGAGCGTGGTGACGGGGGTGGAGATGTTCCGCAAGCTCTTGGACGAGGGGCAGGCGGGGGACAACATTGGGGCGTTGTTGCGGGGGATCGACAAGGACGAGGTGGAGCGGGGGCAGGTGTTGGCGAAGCCGGGGTCGATCAAGCCGCACAAGCAGTTCCAGGCGGAGGTGTACGTGCTGGCGAAGGAGGAGGGGGGGCGGCACACGCCGTTCTTCCAGGGGTACCGGCCGCAGTTTTACTTTCGGACGACGGACGTGACGGGGGTGTGCACGTTGCCGGCGGGGGTGGAGATGGTGATGCCGGGGGACAACGTGGCGATGACGGTGGAGCTGATCACGCCGATTGCGATGGAGAAGGAGTTGCGGTTCGCGATCCGGGAGGGGGGGCGGACGGTGGGGGCGGGCGTCGTCACGGAGATCGTGGGGTAGGCGGTGGCCCTGCTCACTGATCAGAAGATCCGGATTCGCCTGCGCGCGTACGACCATCGCCTCCTGGACCGGTCGGTGAAGGAGATCGTCGAGACGGTGCGGCGCACCGGCGCCCGGGTGGCGGGCCCCGTGCTCCTGCCCACGGCGATCAGCCGCTGGACCGTCCTCCGCTCGCCGCACGTCGACAAGAAGTCGCGAGAGCAGTTCGAGATGCGGACGCACAAGCGCCTCCTCGACATCCTTGATCCGACGCCACAGACGGTGGACGCCCTGACCAAGCTCGACCTGCCGTCGGGCGTGGACGTCGAGATCAAGTTCTAGAGCCACGGGACGATCACCATGGCCAAGGCGATGAAGCAGGGGCTGATCGCGCGCAAGCGCGGCATGACGCAGGTCTTCGCTCAGGACGGGAACATCGTGCCCGTGACGGTGCTCGAGGCGGGGCCTTGCACGGTCGTGCAGGTCAAGACGCAGGCGACCGACGGATACGACGCGCTCCAGCTCGGGTTCGAGGCGAAGCGGAAGAAGGTCCGGAAGCCGATGGCCGGCCACTTCAAGAAGGCCGGGGTCGGCGCCGTGCGGGTCCTGCGCGAGGTGCGGCTCGAGTCGGTTGACGGCTACCAGGTCGGGCAGACGCTGTCGGTGGACCTCTTCAAGCCCGGCGAGCTGGTGGACATCACGGGGCTGCGGAAGGGCCGCGGCTTCCAGGGCGGCATCAAGCGCCATGGCTGGACCGGCGGTGAGGCGAGCCACGGCTCCATGTTCCACCGGGCACCCGGCTCGATCGGGGCGTCATCGGACCCCTCGCGCGTGTTTCCCGGACACCGGCTGCCGGGGCGCATGGGGCCGGTCCGGGTGACGACCTCGCATCTCGAGGTGGTCCGCGTGCTGCCCGAGCAGCATTTGCTCGTGGTCAAGGGCGCGGTCCCCGGTGCCACGGGCGGCCTCCTGATGGTGCGGAAGAGCGTCAAGCTCTCGAAGTCGCAGCAGCACGCAGCGAAGAAGGCGTGAGCAAGGCCATGGCGGGCGCGGTGACGGTCAACGTGGTCGACGCGAGCGGGAAGCCCCGCGGGACGCTCGAGCTGGACGCGACCGTGTTCGGGGCGCCTGTCCACGGCGCGCTCCTCCACCAGGCGGTCGTGCGGGAGCTGAACGGGCGCCGAGCCGGCACCCACGACACGAAGGGCCGGAGCGAGGTGTCGGGCGGCGGCAAGAAGCCCTGGAAGCAGAAGGGCACCGGGCGGGCGCGACAGGGTTCGATCCGCGCGACCCAGTGGAAGGGTGGCGGCAAGCCGTTCGGCCCCACGCCCCGTCGCTACGCGCAGGCGATGCCGCGACGCGCGCGGCGCGGCGCCCTCCGGGCGGCCTGGGCAGACAAGGTCGTCGGAGGCCAGCTCACGGTCGTCGAGCGGCTCGAGCTTGCGCAGCCGAAGGCGAAGGCCCTGGTCGAGTGGCTGGCCGGGCTGGGCATCACGGGAACGCGGACGCTCTTGGTGGTGGTCGAGCCGGGGGTGGCGCTGGTCCGCGCGTGCCAGAACGTGCCATGGCTGGTCCTCCGGCGCCCGGGACATGTCTCGGTGGCCGAGCTTCTGCGGCATGACCGGGTGGTGGCGGAACGGCAGGCCTTGGTGGTGACGCAAGAGGGGTTGCTGGCATGAGAGACCCCCGGCAGGTGGTGCTCCGGCCCCTGGTGACCGAGAAGGCGACGGCGCTCAAGGACGATCGCAACCAGGTGAGCTTCCAGGTGGCGGTCGACGCGAACAAGGTCGACATCCGGCGGGCGGTCGAGACGATCTTCAACGTGAAGGTGACCGACGTGCGTACGCAGGTGGTCTACGGCAAGGAGAAGCGGATGGGCCGCTTCGTCGGCCGGCGCCCGTCGTGGAAGAAGGCCGTCGTTCAGCTCGCGCCCGACAACAAGATCGAGCTCTTCGAGTCGTAGGGCTCAGCGCCGGAAGACAGGACGAGGACGATGCCAGTCAGAAAGCTGAAGCCAACGTCGGCGGGCCGGCGATTCCAGACGGTGCTGGCTTTCGACGAGATCACGAAGACTCGCCCGGAGAAGAGCCTCGTGGTGATCAAGAAGCGCACCGGCGGTCGGAACTCGCGCGGGCGCATCACGACGCGGCACATCGGCGGCGGCCACAAGCGAAAGATCCGCCTGATCGACTTCCGGCGCGAGAAGTTCGGGGTGCCGGCGAAGGTGGCGGCGATCGAGTACGACCCCAACCGGAGCGCGCGGATCGCGCTCCTGCACTACCGCGACGGCGAGAAGCGCTACATCCTGGCCCCCCACGGGCTCCGGGTGAACGACACCGTCGTGTCGGGTCCGAGCGCCGACATCCTGCCCGGGAACGCGCTCCCGCTGCGAACGATTCCCGCGGGAACCACGATCCACAACGTCGAGCTCCAGCCCGGCAAGGGCGGACAGCTCTGCCGGAGCGCCGGGACCGGGGCTCAGCTCGTCGCCAAGGAGGGAGCGATGGCGCATGTCAAGCTCCCCTCGGGCGAGATCCGGCTGATTCACCAGACCTGCATGGCGACGATCGGGCAGGTGGGCAACCTCGATCACGAGAACGTGACGGTTGGCAAGGCAGGACGCAGCCGTTGGCTCGGGATCCGGCCGACGGTGCGCGGCGTGGCCATGAACCCCGTCGACCACCCGATGGGGGGCGGTGAGGGGCGTGGCAAAGGTAATCACCCGATGACGCCGTGGGGGAAGCCGACCAAGGGCGCCAAGACGCGGCGGAGGCAGCCGTCGGACCAGTACATCGTCGCTCGCCGCGGGCGGCGCCGCTAGGAGGACGCCGTGGGACGCTCGGTCAGCAAGGGCCCGTTCATCGACCCGCACCTCGCCGAGAAGGTCGAGGCGCTCAACGTCTCGCGCCAGAAGAAGGTGATCAAGACCTGGTCGAGGCGGTCGACGATCAGCCCGGACTTCGTCGGGCACACGCTGGCCGTCCACAACGGCAAGAAGTTCATCCCGGTCTACGTCACGGAGAACATGGTCGGCCACAAGCTCGGTGAGTTCTCGCCGACTCGAACCTTCCGCGCGCACGGGTCGCACACCGAGAAGTCCACGGCGCTCAAGTAGGACGGGATCGCATGCTCACCAAGGCCATCGCACGCTATATCAGGGTGTCGCCTCGCAAGGCGCGCTTGGTCGCCGACCTCGTGCGCGGCAAGACCGTGGCGGAGGCGCTGGCGATCCTGCAGTACTCGCCCCAGGCGGCGGCCCGGCTCATCGAGAAGGTCCTCAGGTCGGCCATCGCCAATGCCGAGCACAACCACCAGGTGCGGGGCTTGGACGACCTCCGGGTCAACGCGGTGATCGACGGGGGCCCCTCGCTCAAGCGGATCCAGCCGCGCGCGATGGGCCGGGCGTTCTGGATCCGGCATCGACTCGCCCACATCACGGTGGCCCTCGTCGAGGCCGGGGCGGGCGCCGCCGGGTCCGAGCGTCGAACGAGCGCCACCGCGAGGCCGTCCGGGACGCGCGCCCGCGGCCCGCGCCGGCCGGCGGCATCCCGGGGAGGGGTGGGCGGTCGCCCAGCCAAGACCAAGACGACGAGGAGCGCGTAATGGGGCAGAAGACCCACCCGATCGGGTTCCGGCTGGGCACGACGCGGACGTGGAGCTCGCGCTGGTTCGCCTCCAGGGAGTACGCGAACCTGCTCCACGAGGATGTCAAGATCCGCCGGTACATCAAGGATGCCCTCTACCACGCGGGCATCTCGCGGATCGACGTCGAGCGCTCGGCCAACCGGGCGCGGATCACCGTGCACACGGCGCGCCCCGGGATCATCATCGGGCGGAAGGGCGCCGAGGTCGAGAAGCTCAAGAACGAGCTGCAGACGCGGACGGGGAAGGAGATCCACCTCGATATCCAGGAGGTGGTGCACCCCGAGCTCGACTCGCAGCTCGTCGCCGAGAACATCGCGCTTCAGCTGGAGAAGCGGGTCGCGTTCCGGCGGGCGATGAAGAAGGCGGTGCAGAGCTCGGTGCGGCTGGGGGCCGAGGGGGTCCGGATCGCCTGCGCGGGACGACTCGGCGGGGCCGAGATCGCGCGCCGCGAATGGTACCGCGACGGAAGGGTGCCGCTCCAGACGCTCCGGGCGGACCTCGACTTCGGGATCGCCACCGCCCACACGACGTACGGGACGATCGGCGTGAAGGTGTGGATCTTCAAGGGCGAGGTACTGCCGGCGGCCCGGGCCGCCGAGCTGGTCTAGCCGCACGCCATGCTCCAGCCCAAGCGCGTCAAGTACCGCAAGGCCCAGCGGGGCCGGATGAAGGGCGTTGCCCAGCGGGGGGCCACTCTGGCGTTCGGCGACTTCGGCTTGAAGGCCCTCGAGCCCTGCTGGCTCACGAACCGCCAGATCGAGGCGGGCCGGGTGGCCCTGACGCGGGCGGTCAAGCGGGGGGGGAAGATCTGGATCCGGGTCTTCCCGGACAAGCCCTTCACCAAGAAGCCGGCCGAGACCCGGATGGGCAAGGGGAAGGGGAACCCCGAGTACTGGGTGGCCGTCGTTAAGCCTGGCCGGATCCTCTACGAGATGGAAGGGCTGAGCGAGAACGTCGCGCGGGACGCATTCCGCCTGGCCAGCCAGAAGCTGCCAATCCGGACGAAGTTCGTCCAGCGTGAGCGGGCATGAGACAGGAGACCGAGGGCCGTCCGATCGGTGCCGGACGCGGCACGGCTAGCCTAGTGAGCGGGGCGGAGCGATGAAGGGAAAGACGAAGTTGCGCGATCTGAGCGAGGCCGAGCTCGAGCAGAAGGGCCGCGAGCTCCGCGAGGAGGTGTTCAACCTCCGGTTCCAGGTCTCGATGGCGATGGCGAAGAACCCGGCGCGTATCGGCCAGGCTCGGCGCGAGCTGGCTCGCGTCCAGACGCTCCTGCGCGAGCGAACGCTCGGGCTCAGGCGCGGCTAGACGGCGGAGGCGAAGCGTGCAGAAGAGCCGGGTCGGGATGGTGGTCAGCGACAAGATGAGCAAGACGCGCGTGGTCGTGGTGGAGCGCTCCTTTCGCCACCCGCGCTACGCGCGCGTCATCAAGCGCACGATGCGGTTCAAGGCGCACGACGAGCGGAACGAGGCGCACGTGGGAGACCGCGTCCTCATCGTGGAGACCCGCCCCCTGTCCAAGGACAAGCGATGGCGGATCAAGGAGATCCTCGAGCGGGCTTCCTGAGCCCGGCCCGGGGAACGGACGGTCATGATTCAACCGCGCACGATGCTGGACGTTGCCGATAATTCGGGCGCCAGGAAGGTCCAGTGCATTCGAGTGATGGGTGGTTCGAACAAGAAGTACGCGACGATTGGGGACACGATCATCGTGGCAGTGAAGGAGGCGACGCCGGACGGATCCGTGAAGAAGGGCGACGTGGCGCGCGCGGTCGTGGTGCGGACGGCGAAAGAGATTCGACGGCCAGACGGCTCGCACATCAAGTTCGACCGGAATGCCGCCGTGCTCCTGAATCCACAGAACAACCCGATCGGGACGCGTATCTTCGGGCCCGTGGCGCGGGAGCTGCGGGATCGGCAGTTCCTGAAGATCATCTCGCTCGCGCCCGAGGTCATCTGATGGCTCCTGGACCAGCGTCTTCATCCGAGGTGAACTGAGGCGGCTATGGCACGTGGGGGCCTGGCGATCCGGAAGAACGACACGGTCCTGGTGATCGCGGGACGGGAGAAGGGCAAGCGTGGGAAGGTCCTGTTCGTCCTGCCCGCCCGAGAGCGCGTGATCGTTGAGCGCATCAACATGGTCAAGCGGCACCAGCGCCCGACGCAGAAGCTGCGCCAGGGCGGAATCATCGAGCGTGAGGCGCCGCTGCACGTCTCGAACCTGATGCTGGTGTGCGGCAAGTGCGACAAGGCGACCCGCATCGGTGTTCGGGTGCTGGCAGACGATCGGCGGGCGCGCGTGTGCCGGCGTTGCGGCGAGATCGTCGACAAGACGTAGGAGAGTGGCGATGGCGAAGCCAGACAAGCCCGAGGGTGCCGCGCCGGCCAAGGCAGCGGGCGGCAAGCCGGCCGGGAGCGGCAAGCCGGGGGCGCCCGCCCGCGGTGGAAAGGGAGGCCCGGCGGCCGCGAAGGCGCCCGCGGCGCCGCCGACCAAGCCGCGCGGCACGGGACAGATCCCGCCGCGGCTACGCGAGCGCTACCGGACCGCCATCGTGCCGGCCCTGATGCAGGAGCGGGGGTACCGAAATCCCCATCAGGCGCCACGCCTCGAGAAGATCGTCATCAACATGGGTCTGGGCGAGGCCAAGGAGAACGCGAAGGCGCTGGACTCCGCCACCGCCGACATGGTGGCGATCGCCGGCCAGAAGGCCGTGGTGACGAAGGCGAAGAAGTCGATCGCAGCCTTCAAGGTGCGAACAGGCATGCCGGTGGGAGCGAAGACGACGCTCCGCGGCGCACGGATGTACGAGTTCCTGGACCGGCTGGTGAGCGTGGCCCTTCCTCGGGTGCGTGACTTCCGGGGGGTGTCCCCGAAATCGTTCGACGGGCGCGGGAACTACGCGCTCGGGCTCAAGGAGCAGATCATCTTCCCGGAAATCGTCTACGACAAGATCGACAAGGTCCGCGGAATGGACATCATCATCTGCACGACGGCCGCGACGGACGAGGAAGCCAAGGCCCTCCTGACGCACCTCGGCGTGCCGTTCCGCGAGTAGACGGAGAGCGAGCCCATGGCCAAGACGTCCCTGATCAACAAGCAGCGGAGTGCCCCGAAGTTCAAGGCCCGCACGTACACGCGATGCCGGTTGTGCGGGCGCCCGCGCGGGTATCTGCGCAAGTTCCAGCTGTGCCGGATCTGCTTCCGAAACCTGGCCTTGCGGGGCGAGATCCCCGGCGTGACGAAGGCTTCCTGGTAGCCGCCCGACGGAGAGCGAACCTATGGCGATGGTGACGGATCCGGTCGCGGACATGCTGGCACGCATCCGCAACGGCAGCCTGGCCGAGCATGAGAAGGTGGACATCCCGTCCTCGAAGCTGAAGGTGCGGCTCGCGGAGATCCTGAAGGAGGAGGGTTTCATCAAGAACTTCCGCCTCATCGAGGACAAGCACCAGGGCGTCCTCCGCGTCTACCTGAAGTACGGGCCCGGGCAGGAGCGGGTGATCAGCGGGCTCCGACGCGTGTCCAAGCCGGGGAGGCGCCTCTACGTGGGAGCGGACCGGATTCCCACGGTGCTCGGGGGAATGGGCGTGGCGATCCTGTCCACCCCGCGCGGCGTGCTCACGGACCGCGAGTCCCGCAAGGCCAAGGTGGGCGGGGAGGTCCTCTGCTACGTCTGGTAGCGCGGCCCGCGGGGTCGCGTGCGACGAGAGGGACGGGACGATGTCGAGGATAGGCCGGAAGCCGATCGCGATCCCCAAGGGTGTCCAGGTGGGCATCCAGGGGCAGCAGGTCGAGGTCAAGGGCCCGAAGGGCCGTCTCGAGCTCCGGGTCCACGAGCTCTGCTCGGTGAGGATCGCCGACGGCAGCGTGGTGGTCGCGCGCGGCGCGGAGCACCGGAGCGCCCGGGCGCTCCACGGGCTCACCCGTGCGCTCGTGGCGAACATGGTGCACGGCGTCACCGAGGGATTCGAGCGGAAGCTCGAGATCCAGGGGATCGGGTACCGCGTCCAGATGGCCGGGCGGAACCTCACCTTCGCGCTCGGCTACTCGCACCCGATCGTGTACGCGTTGCCCGAGGGTGTGACCGCGGAGGTCGAGAAGCAGACCGGAATCACGCTTCGTGGCGTGGACAAGTACCTCGTCGGCCAAACCGCCGCGCAGCTCCGGGCCCTCCGGCCACCGGATTCGTACAAGGGCAAGGGCGTTCGGTACGCCGGCGAGGTGGTCCGCAAGAAGGTCGGGAAGACCGGCGCGAAGTAGCCGGCGATTCCCCGAGGAGAGACGACGGTGGGCGTGACAGAGCGCGTGGAAGGCCGGGCGAATCGGCACCGCCGCATCCGACGCGTCGTGCGTGGATCGGAGGGACGCCCGCGCCTGGTGGTGTTCCGGAGCATCAAGCACATCTACGCTCAGGTGGTGGACGACGACCGGGGCGTGACGATTGCGGCGGTGGGGAGCCTCTCGCCCGAGCTCAGGGACACGCTGCGCTCGGGCGGCAACGTCGCCGCGGCGAAGGCGGTGGGCGAACTGATCGCCCGGAAGGCAAAGGCCAGCGGGATCGCCGCCGTGGTGTTCGACCGCGGCGGGTATCAGTACCACGGCCGCGTGAAGGCCCTGGCGGACGCGGCGCGCGCTGCGGGCCTCGCGTTCTAGCGAACCCGGGACGACGCGGGACTGGAGAGGACATGGCGGAAGGGCGCATAGATCCGAGCGGACTCGAGCTGAAGGACAAGGTGGTCGCCATCAACCGCGTCGCGAAGGTGGTGAAGGGCGGGCGCCGGTTTTCCTTCACGGCGCTCGTCGTGGTGGGCGACGGCGGTGGGCACGTGGGCGTGGGCCTGGGCAAGGCCCACGAGGTGCCCGAGGCGATCCGGAAGGCGGTCGAGCACGCGAAGAAGGATCTGCTCTACGTGCCCCTCCGAGACACGACACTGCCGTGCGAGATCACGGGTCACTTCGGCTCGGGGCGGGTCTTCCTCCGCCCAGCGACGCAGGGGACGGGCCTGATCGCCGGGGGGGCGGTCCGGGCCGTCCTCGAGGCTGCTGGCGTCCAGGATGTCCTCACCAAGACGCTGGGCTCACACAATCCGCACAACGTGCTGAAGGCGACCCTGGACGCCCTGCGGAGGATCCGGAAGCTCCAGGATCTCCAGGGGCTCCGGCGGAAGGGCACACAGGAAGCCGAGGAGGCGGTCCTTGTCAGGCAGGAAGCTTAAGGTCACCCTCACGCGCAGCGTGATCGGACTCAAGCCAGGCCACGTGCGGACGCTACAGGCGCTGGGGCTTCGGCGGGTCCGCGCGTCGATAGTGCACGACGACACGCCCGTGATCCGGGGCATGATCGGGCGCGTGCCGTACGCGGTGCGAGTCGAACCTGCGACGAGCGACGAGTCGTCGGCCCCCGGTCGACCCCGTCGCAGTCAAAAGGCGAAGGAGCGCTCCCTATGAAGCTCGGTGATCTCCGGCCGCCGCGCGGGGCGCGGAAGCCGCGCAAGCGAGTGGGGCGCGGCCCGGGGTCCGGCCACGGCAAGACCAGCACGAAGGGGCACAAGGGGCTCAAGGCCCGCTCGGGCGGCGGGAAGGGACCCGGCTTCGAGGGCGGCCAGATGCCGCTCTATCGGCGCATCCCGAAGCGCGGCTTCAAGAACCCGTTTCATCGCGAGTTCGCGGTGATCAACGTGAGCGACCTCGCCCGATGTTTCCCGCAGGGCGGGGACGTCGGGCCCGAGGCCATCGTCGGGGCGGGGCTCATGGCCGCACGGGCGAGCCGCCTGATCAAGGTGCTCGGCGACGGCGAGCTGACAGCAGGAGGCGCCCTGACCGTGCGCGCCCACGCCTTCTCCAAGACCGCGACGGCGAAGATCACGGCGGCGGGCGGCCGCGTCGAGGTACTGCCGGCGTGATCGAGGTCTTCCAGAACCTCCAGAACGTCACCAAGATTCCGGAGCTCAAGCGTCGGCTTCTGGTGACGGCGGGCCTCCTGGCCGCGTACCGGCTCGGCGCCCACGTCCCCACGCCCGGTGTGGACGCGGATGCCCTCGCCCGGTTCTTCGACAGCGTTCAGGGGACCCTGCTGGGACTGGTCGACCTCTTCTCGGGCGGAAACCTTCGCAGCCTGACGGTGTTCGCTCTCGGGATCATGCCCTACATCTCTGCCTCGATCATCCTGCAGCTTCTGACGGTCGTGGTCCCGGCGCTGGAGCGACTGGCGAAAGAAGGGGAGGCGGGCCGCAAGAAGATCACGCAGTACACGCGGTACGGCACCATCGTCCTCTCGGGATTCCAGTCCCTGTTCATCGCGATCGGTCTCGAGAGCATGAACGCCCCCGGCGGCGTCACGCTGGTACCGAACCCCGGATGGACCTTCCGGCTGGTCACGATGATCACGCTGACCTCGGGCACGGCCCTGATCATGTGGCTCGGCGAACAGATCTCCGAGAAGGGCATCGGGAACGGCATCTCGCTGATCATCTTCGCCGGCATCGTCGTCCGGCTCCCGTCGGCGCTCGAAGGGACGTACCAGCTGCTGCGGACGGGAGAGATGAAACCACTTGTCCTGCTCGGGGTGATTGCCCTCATGCTGGCAGTGACGGCGGCGGTCATCATCATGCAGGAGGGGCAGCGGAAGATCCAGGTCCAGTACGCCAAGCGAGTGGTGGGCCGCCGGGTGTACGGTGGGCAGTCCACGCACATCCCACTCCGGATCAACACGGCCGGCGTCATCCCGGTGATCTTCGCGTCGTCACTGATCCTCTTCCCGGCGACGCTCGCGCGGTTCGTTCCCACGTGGTGGATGCAGGTCGTGGCCGACGCCCTGTCGCCGGGGCCGCTCCCGCGCCATGGGCTCTACTACATCCTCTACATGGCCTTCATCGTCTTCTTCACCTACTTCTACACCGCGATCATCTTCAACCCGAACGACCTCGCCGATAACATGAAGAAGTACGGAGGCTTCATCCCCGGTGTACGGCCCGGCAAGAAGACGTCGGAGTTCATTGACCGAGTGCTCACACGCATCACGTTGCCCGGCGCGGTCTTCCTGGCCCTGATCTCGGTGTTGCCGGACTTTCTGATCCGAGCGTTCAACGTGCCCTTCTACTTCGGCGGCACGAGCCTCCTCATCGTGGTCGGCGTCGCTCTCGACACGGTGCGGCAGATGGAGTCGCACCTCCTGATGCGCCACTACGAGGGATTCTTGCGCCGCCGCACGAAGGTCCGGGTCTGACGTGCGCGTCGTGCTGCTGGGCCCGCCCGGGGCCGGGAAGGGAACGCAGGCGCGCCGGCTCGCCGCGCGCTGGACTGTGCCCCAGATCGCGACCGGGGACATGCTCCGGGAGGCGGTCGCGCAGGGCACGCGGCTCGGGCTCGAGGCGCGACGCTACATGGACGCTGGCGAACTGGTTCCCGACGACGTGATCGTCGGCCTCGTCCGCGAGCGACTCGCGCAGCCGGACGGACGGAAGGGGTTCGTGCTCGACGGCTTCCCGCGGACGGCGGCCCAGGCGGAGGCGCTCGACCAGTTGCTCGAGGCCGACGGTACGCCGCTCGACCGGGTGGTGCTCTTCGAGGTGCCCGACGCGGAGCCCTTAGCACGGCTCACGGGGCGCTGGGTCTGCCGGAGCTGCGGCCGGAACTACCACCTCGCGTTCTCGCCGCCTCGGGTGGTGGGTCGGTGTGACGCCTGCGGGGGAGAGCTCTACCAGCGGGCGGACGACGAGGAAGCCACGGTCCGTCGGCGGCTCGCGGTGTACGCGCGCGACACCCAGCCCTTGATCGAGTACTACCGACGGCGGGGGCTCCTGACGACGATCGCCGGCGCGGGGCCGATCAATGCGGTCCACGCCACGCTCCTCGCGGCGACCGAAGGTCCGCGGTGATCGAGCTGAAGTCGTCCGCCCAGGTCGCGCACATGCGGGAGGCGGGCCGGATCCTGGCGGACGCCTTCCGGATGTGCCGCGATCTCGTGAAGCCGGGCGTGTCGACCCTCGAGATCGATCGCGAGGTCGAGAGCCTGATCCGTGGGCGCAAGGCCAAGCCGGCCTTCAAGGGCTACCGGGGATTCCCGGCCACGATCTGTGCGTCCATCAACGAGGAGGTCGTGCACGGGATTCCCGCGGCGCGACGGCGGCTCCGGGAGGGAGACATCGTCGGGCTCGACCTGGGGGCGATCGTCGAAGGGCACTACGCCGACGCCGCGGTGACGCTGCCGGTCGGCGAGATCAGCGAGGATGCCCAGCGCCTCCTGGACGTCACCCGGGAGTCCCTGAACCTGGCCATCGCGCAGTGCCGCCCGGGCCGGCGTCTGGGGGACGTGTCGGCCGCCGTCCAGCGGCACGTGGAGGCTGCGGGCTTCGGAGTGGTGCGCGCCTTTGTGGGGCATGGCATTGGCCGCGCGCTTCACGAAGACCCCCAGGTGCCGAACTTCGGAGAGCCCGGCCGCGGAGCGCTGCTCCGGACGGGTATGGTACTGGCCCTTGAGCCCATGGTCACGATGGGGCACTGGGAGGTGCGGGTGCTGGCGGACCGGTGGACGGCGGTGACCGCGGACGGGAGCCTGGCGGCGCACTTCGAGCACACCGTGGCGGTCACGGAGCAGGGCCCGGATGTGCTGACCGCAGATGTGAAGGAGGCGGCCTGATGGGCAGGCGCCGGCGCGGGCAGTTTCCCGAGGAGCCAGGCGGCAAGAAGCCGAAGGACGACGCGATCGAGGTGGAGGGGAAGGTGGTGGAGCCCCTGCCGAACGCCATGTTTCGCGTCGAGCTGGACAACGGACACCGCGTGCTGACGCACGTGTCGGGTAAGATGCGCATGCACTTCATCCGCATCCTGCCTGGCGACCGGGTCAAGGTCGAGCTCTCGGCCTACGACCTGACGCGGGGCCGCATCACGTATCGGTTCAAGTAGGCCGCCCCGGGCGAGGGAGAGTGGACGGAGCATTCGATGAAGGTACGGCCGTCGGTCAGGACACGATGCGAGAAGTGCAAGGTGATCCGGCGCAAGGGTGTCGTGCGGATCATCTGCGCGAATCCGCGGCACAAGCAGCGCCAGGGCTAAGGCGCGGCGGGAGAGGACAGGCGATGGCACGCGTGGCTGGAGTGGATTTACCCCGTGACAAGCGGAGCGAGGTCGCCCTGACGTACATCTTCGGGATCGGGCGCTCGTCCTCCCGGCGCATCCTGGTCAGGGCCGGCGTGGACCTGAACCGCCGGGTGCGGGAATGGACCGAGGACGAAACCGCGCGCGTCCGCGAGGTCATCGAGCGGGAGCAGCGAGTCGAGGGCGACCTCCGGCGCGAGGTCACCATGAACGTCAAGCGCCTCATGGACATCGGCAGCTACCGGGGGATCCGCCACCGGAAGGGTTTGCCGGTCCGCGGGCAGCGCACTCACACCAACGCGCGCACTCGCAAGGGGCCGCGGCGCGGGGTCGGGATTCGCAAGAAGACGACATCCAGCAAGAGCGCGAAAACGGGAAAGGCGTAGGACGACATGGCTGAGGCAGGAACCGGCAAGCCGCGCAAGAGCGGGAAGCGGAAGGAGCGGCGGGAGGTGCGCACGGGCATCGCGCACGTGCAGGCCACCTTCAACAACACGGTCGTGACGCTCACCGACAAGATGGGCGGCGTGGTCGCGTGGGCGAGCGCCGGCAGCGCGGGTTTCAAGGGTTCGCGGAAGAGCACGCCGTTCGCCGCGCAGATGGCCGCCGAGTCGGCGGCGCGGAAGGCGATGGAGATGGGCCTCAAGCAGGTCGAGGTCTACGTGAAAGGCCCCGGCGCGGGCCGGGAAGCAGCGATTCGCTCCCTCCAGGCGGTGGGCCTGGAGATCACGGCTATCCATGACGTCACGCCGATCCCGCACGACGGCTGCCGGCCGCCCAAGCGGCGCCGGGTGTAGCGAGGAGGACAGGAGTTGGCCAGGTACGCGGACGCGGTCTGCCGGTTGTGCCGGCGGGAGGGACTGAAGCTCTTCCTGAAGGGTTCACGCTGCTTCACGGACAAGTGCGCCATCGAGCGCCGCAACTACCCCCCGGGCCAGCACGGCCTGGGCCGCTCGAAGCAGTCGGCGTACGGGCAGCAGCTGCGCGAGAAGCAGAAGGCCAAGCGTATCTACGGTCTGCTGGAGGGCCAGTTCCGACGCTACTTCACGCGGGCGGAGAGCCAGAAGGGCGTGACGGGCGAGAACCTCTTGCGCCTGCTCGAGCGACGGCTCGACAATGTGGTCTTCCGGCTGGGTTTCGCCGCCTCGCGGGCGGAGGCGCGCCAGATGGTGGCGCACGGCCACTTTCAGGTGGGCGGGCGCCGCGTGTCCGTCCCGTCGTTCCTCGTGCGCGTGGGTGACCAGGTGCAGCTCCGGGTGACCTCGAAGCTCCAGGAACGGGTCACGGACAACCTGTCGGCTGGCCGGGGTCACGTGCCCCAGTGGCTCGAGCTGACAGCCCCAGCCAAGTCGGGGACCGTCCGGAGCCTGCCGCTCCGCGACGACATCCAGATTCCGGTGCAGGAACAGCTCATCGTCGAGCTGTACTCCAAGTAGAGGTCGAGCGCATGCCGCGGTTGATGTTCCAACGTCCACGTCGCATCGAGTGGGAGGACCTGACGGCCTCCTTTGGCCGCATGACGGCCGAGCCGTTCGAGAAGGGCTACGCCCTGACGGTGGGAAGCTCCCTCCGTCGGGTCTTGCTGTCGGCGATCCCCGGCACGGCCGTGGTGTGGGTCAAGATCCCCGGGACGAGCGCCGATGCCGAGCGCGTCGCCGGAATCGAGGAGGATCTCGCGAACCTCCTGCTCAACCTGAAGAAGCTCGTGGCGCGGATCCATGGCCCCGCCGAGACGGGCGTGGCTCATCTCGATGTGCGGGGAGCCCGAGCCGCGACCGGCGCGGACCTCTCGGGTCCGGGCGTCGAGGTGGTGACGTCGGAACTCCACCTGGCCAACGTGTCGGACGGGGGGCGGCTCACGCTCGACATCGGCGTCCGCGCTGGCCGCGGGTACGTTTCCGCAGATCGGCATGGGGAGGGAACCCCGGCGGGGGCGATCGGTCTCGACGCGGCATTCTCGCCGATTCGGCGGGTGAACTACCAGGTGGAGATGTCCCGGCTCGGCAACATCACCGACTACGAGAAGCTCGTCGTCGAGATCGCGACGGACGGCAGCATCGCGCCGGACCATGCGTTTCTCCAGGCGTCGAAGCTCCTTCGGGACCACTTCGACCTGTTCACGCCGGCCGGGGCGGAGGAGGAGGACGACGAGCCGACGCCCGCCACGGCCTCCGCCGAGACCGCGAGGGACGCATGAGGCACAGGCGCGGCGGCTCGAAGCTGGGCCGGCTCACGGCTCACCGTTGGGCCTTGTTCCGGAACCTGCTGACGGGGTTGTTCACGCACGAACGGATCACGACCACGGTGGCCAAGGCGAAGGCAATCCGGCCGCTGGCGGACCACCTGGTCACCCTGGCGAAGGAGGACAACCTCCACGCGCGCCGGCAGGCGCTCACGCTGGTCCCGGATGTGGTGACGGTGCGCCGGCTCTTCGACACGGTCGGCGCCCGTTACGCGGATCGGCGCGGCGGGTACACCCGCATCCTCCAGATGGGGACTCGCCGGGGCGACGGCGCGCCGCTGGCGATCCTGGAGCTGGTCGACCGGCCCGCGGCTCCGAAGCAGAAGCCGGACAAACGCAAGAAGGCGGCAGAGCCTAAGGGCAAGGAAGCCAAGAAGGCGCGGAAGGCGGCCGCCGCCGCGGGCCGCGGTTAGTTCGACACCGCCGCCCCCGACTAGCTGAGGTGCTGGCGGAGGAAGGTGAGCGTCCGCCGCCAGGCGTCCTCGGCGGCCGCGCGGTCGTGGACGTCGGGCCGCTCGTCGTTGAAGAACGCGTGGTCGACGCCCGGGTAGACGTGGATCTCGGACGCCTTCCCTGCCTTCCGGATGTCGGCGTCGACCTGCCGGGCGACCGTGGGCGTCACGAAGCTGTCCCGCTCGGCGTAGAGACCGAGCACGGGCCCGGCCAGCTTCGCGTAGTCGGGCTTCACGTTCGGGTGGATGCCGTAAAAGTTCACGCACGCCCCGACCGCGGAGTTCAGCGTGGCTGCGAAGAGGGCGAGCTGCCCCCCCATGCAGAAGCCCACCGCGCCGATCTTCCGCGTGGACGATTGGGTCAAGAGGTAGGTCGAGGCCCCTCGCAGGTCCTTCTCGGCCTGGGTGATGTTCAGCGCCATGAAGAGCTTCCCGGCCGCGTCGGGCTCGCTGGCGGTCGTGCCGTGATACAGGTCGGGGGCCAGGGCCACGAAGCCTTCGGCCGCGAAGCGATCGCAGACCTGCTTGATGTGGGGGACGAGGCCCCACCATTCCTGGATCACAAGGACCCCGGGCCCCGCGCTGCTCTTGGGCGTGGCCAGGTAGCCGGACGTCGTGGCCCCATTCGCCGGAAACGTCACCATGCGGCCGGTCATGTTCAGTGTCCTCCCTGGGACTTCGCCGGCGTCGGACCGGCGGCCCGGTTGTGCGCCTGGACCTTCACCTTGAGAATGCGGCGCTCGTCGGCGTCCACCACGGTGAACTCGTACGCGCCGACGGTCACCTGCTCGCCGGGCCGCGGGATGCGCCCGAGGGAAGCGAGAATGAGGCCTGCCACTGTTTCGTAGTCCTTCTTCGTCGGGAGGTCCCACTCCAGGGTCTCGTTGAGCTCTTCGATCCACAGACGGCCGTCCACGAGGTAGCTCCCGTCGGGCAGCCGGACGAGCTGAGAGGGCGTCCGCTCGCGGTCGTCTGGAATCACACCGACGATCTCCTCGATAACATCCACGACGGTCACGATTCCCTGGCTGGCGCCGTACTCATCCACCACGACGGCGAGCTGGATCCGCCGGCGCTGCATCTCGGGCAGGAGGTCGCTCACACGCTTGGTGGCAGGGACATAGTGCGCCGGCCGCATGAGTGTCCGGATGGTTTCTCCGGTGGCGCCTCGGCCCAGGATGTCCAGCACAGCGACCACGCCCACGACGTTGTCGATGCGCTCCCGGTAGACGGGGAGCCGGGAATGCCCGCTCTGCTGGATCTTCGCGATCACCTCGTCGGTGCTCACGTCCTCGGGGACGGCGACGACGTCGACCAGGGGAACCATGACCTCGCGTACCGACGTTTCGACGAGGTCGAAGATCCCCTCGATCATCTCTCGCTCTTCCTCGAGGACGTCGGTCGTCCCGTCCGGTTCGCGCTCGACGAGGAGGCGGAGGTCCGCCCGGGAAACGAACGGGTCCCGGCGCTCCCCTTGGCCCAGCGCGCCCAGGATCGCGCGGACGAGCAGGTTGGCGACGCCCACGACCGGGGCGAGGAGCCAGGCGCTGCCGCGGAGCGGGTGGAACGTGCGAAGGGCGACCTCGGTGGCGCGCGGCTGGGTCAGAGCCTTCGGGACGATCTCGCCGAACACCAGCATCAGCGGCGTGAGGATCACTGTGGCCCACAGCGAGGCCTGCGCGCCGACCCAGGGAAGCAGGGCGGCGGTCGCCACCGCCGAGGAGACGACGTGGGCGATCGTCACCCCCATCATCGCGGTGGACAGCAGCTGTTCCGGGTGCTGGAACGCTTCCATGTAGCCCCGGGCAACCCGCGAGCCTCGCTCGGCCAGGTGGCGGAGCCGGACCCGGTTGGCAGCCAGGAAGGCAATCTCGGCGCTGGAGAAGAACGCCGAGGCGAGGAGGCTCAGGAGGACGATGCCGAGGGTGGTGCCGAGGCTCACGGTTCGCCCCCCTTCCGGGGGTCCGTGTCCGGCATCGGGGGTGCGTCCGTTGGGGCTGGCCGAGTGTCCGGGGGCGCGGGCAGCCGGACGAGCACCTGGAGGATGCGGGTCCGGTGCATCGTCTCGACCGTGACCCGAACGCCGTCCGCCTCGACGCTCTCGCCCCGGTGGGGCACGCGGCCGAACAGGTCCAGGACCCAGCCGCCGACCGTGTCGAAGTGTTCGTCAGGAATCGCCAGTCCCACCACGGTGTTGAAGTCGCCGATCGGCATCTTCGCCGCGACGCGCCACGTCCGCTCGTCCACGGGCTGAGCGAGGCGCTCCTCGGCCTCGAACTCGTCCCGGATCTCGCCGACGACTTCCTCCAGGAGGTCTTCGAGCGTGACCAGCCCGGCGGTCCCCCCGTACTCGTCGACGACGATGGCCGCCCTGAGCTTCTTCGCCTTGAACTCGCGCAGAAGCGCGTCGGCGCGCTTCGACTGGGGGACGAAGTAGGGTGGGGTGAGGTGGGCGCGAAGATCGAACCCGGGCGGCAGACCCGCATAGTACGGCAGGAGATCCTTCACTTCGAGGATGCCGAGCACGTGGTCCAAGCTCCCTTCGTACACGGGCACCCGGTGGTGCAGGTTCGCCCGGATGGCCGGCAGGAGCCGGTCGGCCAGCGTCGACACGTCGATCCCGAAGACGTCCGTGCGCGGCACCATGATCTCGGCCACCGTGGTCTCACCGAGCTCGAAGACGCCGTGGATCATCTCGCGTTCTTTGCGCTGGACCACGCCCTCCTGATGGCCAACCTCGACCAGGGTGCGAAGCTCCGCCTCGGTGATCGCGGCCTTGGTCACGCCCCCGCCGTCCGCCGCCCGGGAGACGAGATGCGTAAAAGCTCCGAGCAGGCGGCGGACGGGCGTGAGGAGCCACCGGAGCGCCAGGACGGGGCGCGCCACGAGCAGGCCGAACCGGTGCGGCATGCCGACCGCGATCGTCATCGGGAGGACCTCCCCGAAGACGACGATGAGGAAGACCATGACGGGAATCGCGATCCCGATCCCCCGGGGTCCGAGCAGGAGCGTGGCCACCTGTGTTGCGAGCGCCGAGGCGGCAATGTTCACCAGGGTGATCCCAACGAGCAGCGTGATCAGGAGGTCGCGGGGATCGCGCAAGACGCGCGCGAGCAAGGCGTGCTCCGCGGACTCCGTCGGCTCGAGCTGGGCGCTTCCCAGGCGGGAGAGCGAGAAGTAGGCGGCCTCGGCGCCGGCCAGGAGCGCGGAGACGCCGAGGAGGGCGCCGAGCAGAAGGAGGTCAAGAACCAGCCGCTCCATGACTCAGCCGAAGTGGTCGAAGCCAGGCGTGACCGTGTGTGGGCGGCCCGCGCGGTCGAGGAACCGCACGCCTTCCTCCCGGGGTCGGACCTCGCCGATCGGGTGGATGGCCGTGCCGGTCCGCTCGGTCACCGCGCGGACCAGGTCCATGGCGTGCTCCGGCGGCGCCGTGAACAAGAGCTCGTAGTCCTCGCCGCCGCTCAGCGCCCAGCGGAGCGGATCGACGCCGAGGGCGCGGGCCACTGCGCGAGTGGCCTCGCTCACCGGGAGGGTGTCCACGTCGACCCGGGCTCCCACCCGGCTCTCGGCCGCGATGTGCCCGAGATCGGTGACGAGGCCGTCGGAGAGGTCGATCATGGCGGTGGCCCCTCCCGCGGCACGGATCGACCGGCCCTCGGCCACGCGAGGCACCGGCACGCGGTGCAGGCGCACGACCGCGTCGACCAAGGCCGGCGGCAGCCCGCCGGGGCGCCGCTCGAGGACGGCCAGGCCGGCCGCCGACGCTCCCAGGGTCCCGGTAACCAGGATGACGTCACCCGGTCCGGCCCCGCTCCGGCGGAGAGGGGTGCCCTCGACGTGTCCGACCAGGGTCACAGACAGGACGAGGCCCCCGGGGCCTGCGCAGGTGTCGCCGCCAACGAGAGTCACCCCGTGCTGACTGGCCATGTCCAGCACTCCCGTGAACAGCTCGTCGACCTCGGCGACGGGGAGGTCGGGGGGAAGGGCGAGGGCGAGCAAGGCGTAGCGCGGCGCTCCGCCCATGGCGGCGATGTCCGAGACGTTAACCGCGATCGCCTTGGCGCCGACGTCACGGAGCGGGGCCGTGGCTCGGCGGAAATGAACGTTCTCGACCAGGGTATCGGTGGCCAGGAGGAGTGTTCCAGGGCCCCAGCGCACCGCGGCGGTGTCGTCCCCGATTCCCACTAGCACCTCGGGGCCGGGGGGCGGGAGCCGCTGGCGGAGTCGGCTGATCAGGCCGCGCTCACCGAGCTCCGCCAGCGTCGCGGTGGGGGCCCCGGGAGGGTCGGGGTCCTCGCCACTCACCGACGGCCTACCCTCAGGCGACCGCGTCCAAGCGCTTCTTGATCTGCGCCTTGGGAACGGCGCCGATGACCTGATCGATGACCTCGCCCCCCTTGAAGAAGAGGAGCGTCGGGATGGAGCGCACCTGGAAGCGGGCCGCGAGCCCCGGGTGCTCGTCGACGTTGACCTTGGCGATCGTCACGCGCCCCGAGTACTCCTGGGCGAGCTCATCGAGCGTCGGCGCGATCGCCTTGCACGGGCCGCACCACTCCGCCCAGAAGTCGACGATCATCGGCTCCTGGTGCTCAGCCAGGGTCTGGTCGAAGGCGGCCTCGGTGAGGTGCAACGTGGACTGACTTGCCATGGGGTTCCTCCGCTTAGGATGAACGATCGGTCGGGGTGACTCTCATCACGAGGTGAGCGTGAATCGGCGTCACTTACGGTAGCACAGCGGCGCCGGAGGGGGCAATCGACCCATCCCCCGCGAGGCGACGACGTGCCCGACCGCGACCGGAGCACGGTGAGGACAGAACGCAGGTCCGTGAGACAAGATCGGCTCGAGGGCCGGAGGTCCTGGCGCACCATCTGACGGCGGGTGACCCTCCGGTCCCCTTGACAGGGGCCCCCTCGCTGCCCTACAAAGAGGCGACGCCCTTGTGACGATTGGAACAAGCGGGTCGAGCCTCCCGCCGGCGCCGCAGCAGTGCCTTGACCCCGAAGGAGCCTCAGCACGACCACCGTGCAGCCGCGTCCGGTCCCCAGAAGCCCAGGGTCGTCCCGGCTCACGCGCCTCCTCCCGCTTCTCCTGGCGGCCGGGGCGATCGTGTGCCTCGCACTGCCGGCTCTCGCTCAGGAGCCCAAGGAGGCGGCGTACCGGGCGTTTCCCGTCATCGGCTCGCGCCTGATCGTCTGGGTGATCTCCCAGATCCACCTCAACTTCGCCGCCTTCATCCTGGGCGTTCCGATCTTCGCCGTCATCATCGAGTTCATGGGTTGGCGGCGGGGCATGGATACCGACGAGGGCCGGCGCTACGACTGGCTCGCCCACCAGTTCGTCAAGCTCACGTTCGCGGCGTTCTCGACGACGGCCCTCCTCGGCGGTCTCCTGCTGTTCCTCCTGATCACGCTCTACCCGCGGTTCTGGGCGTTCATGAGCGGCATCTTCGGGCCGACCATGTGGCTCTACGCCCTCCTGTTCTTCCTCGAGACCTTCGCCGTGTACCTCTGGTACTACGGCTGGCACTGGCTCTCGGGGCCGCGGAAAGGACTCCACGTCGGGATCGGCGTGCTTTCGAACCTCCTCGGCACCGCGATCCTGTTCGTGTCGAACTCGTGGGTCACGTTCATGATCTCGCCGGCGGGTGTGGACGAGACCGGCAAGTTCACCGGGACGCTGTGGCAGGCGGTGAACAACTTCACCTGGATGCCGGTCAACATCCACCGGCTCATCGCCAACGTGGTCTTCGGGGGCACGATCGCGGCCGCCTACGCAGCCTTCCGGTTCCTCGGCGCCCGGACGGACGAGGAGCGGGCCCGCTACGACTGGATGGGCTACATCGGGAACTTCGTCGCCCTCTCGGCGCTGATGGTCCTGCCGTTCGCCGGGTACTGGCTCGGGTTCGAGATCTACGGGTACAACCAAACGATGGGCATCACGATGATGGGCGGCTTCATGTCGTGGCTCTGGATTGTCCAGGCCATCCTCATCGGCGTGCTGTTCCTCGGGTCGAACTACTACCTGTGGCTCGGCATGGAGCGCATTCCCGGCGCCGAGCGGTTCCGGGCGTTCATCCCCTTCCTGGTGGTTGTGCTCGCGCTCGGCTTCATGGTCTGGGCCACGCCCCGGAGCCTGATCGCCTCCCTGTCGGAGGTGCGGCGGATGGGCGGGCCCGACCACCCCTTCCTCCGGTTCTTCGGCGTGATGTCGGCCAAGAACACCGCCGTGAACCTGATGATCCTGGCGACGTTCCTGTCCTACCTCCTGTACCGCCGGGCCAATCGAGAGCCGATCGTGTCGTGGGCGCGCACCGGCATGCGGCTCCAGTGGCTGACGTTCGCCATCGCCGCCGTCACCGTCATCACGCTCGGGGTGCAGGGGTTCTTCGTCGAGGCGATCGTGCGGATCGTGCGCCTGTCCCCGCTCCAGGTCGTGGCGGTCCTGGGCTGCATCGTGGTCGTGATGGCCATCGACATCCCCCTGTTCAAGGGTGCCCGCTCCACCGGGGCGATCCGGTGGGGCACGATCGCGCCGCGCTCCCAGTACGTCCTGATCCTCCTCGCCGTGACCTTCACCTGGCTGATGGGGCTCATGGGGTTCGCCCGCTCGGGGATCCGCCAGCACTGGCACATCTACGGCGTGATGCAGGACCGGTCGCCCGACGCCGTCACGCCGGCGCTGGGCTACGCGGCGAACGTGATCACGGTGACGACCATCCTCTTCCTCGCCATGGTCATGTTCATCTTCTGGCTCGGCGGGCTGGGTGAGAAAGGTCACGCGAAGGCGGCGGACGAGCCCGTCTTGGGGCCCGCCCCGGTGCCGATCCGCGGCGGAAGCCGGGAGATCTAGGCACGTGGGGTACCCGTGACGGTCCCCGTGACGGTCAAGGTGGGGGTGTTTGCGCTCGCCGTCATGGGAAGCTATTCGTGGTTCGCCAACTCGATCCCGCAGATCGAGTCGAAGCCCCCGGAGGAGCTGTCCCTGGAGGGCGGCAACGTGACGGCGCAGCAGCTGGTGGCGGCCGGCGAGAAGATCTTCCGGGAGAAGGGCCAGTGCACCACCTGCCACGGTCTCGGCCGGGCCGGCCGCGGTCCGGACCTCGCCGGCGTGGGGGCCCGAGCCGGCACGCGGAAGCCCGGCACCAAGGCCGCCGCATATCTGGTCGAGTCGCTGCTCAAGCCCGCGACCTTCGTCGTCGAGGGCTTCCCCAACATCATGCCGGACGTGTCGAGGCCGCCGATCGGGCTGAACCGAAGCGAGCTCTGGGCGATGGCGGCCTTCCTCCAGAGCCTCGGGGGAACGGTGGACGTCAAGCTCGACGACGTCCCGCAGGTGGCCACGGCTCAGGCCGGTGGCGCGGCGGCGCTCGAGTTGCCGGGGGACCCGAAGGCGGGGCAGGCCGTGTTTGCCGGCAAGGGCACCTGTGTCGCCTGTCACAAGGCCGGGGCGATCGGCGCGAGCCCGGTCGGGCCGGACCTCTCGAACATCGCCGGGGCCCAGACGCCCGAGTACATCATGGCGAAGATCCTGGATCCCGCGTCCAAAGGCGTGGTGTCGGGATTCCCGGCGAACGTGATGCCGAAGACCTTCGGGCAAACGCTTGCCGCCAAGGAGTACCTGGACCTGGTGGCGTTCCTGCTCACCCTGAAGGGCGGGGCGGCGCCGGCGGCCGGCGGCCCGGCGCCGAAGCCCTGACCGATGCGACGCAACAAGCTGCTGCAGGCGATCGTTGTGCTGCTCGGCGCGTTCTGTCTGTTCCGGTTCGGCATCCGGCCACCCATGCCGAACAGCGTGCTGTCGCTCTACATGGCGATCACGCTGATGGCGGTGCTCGTCTACGTCTCGTCGGATGTGGACTCCTGGCGAGCGTTCGTCACCCCGCTCTGGCGGGTGCTCACCAACCCCGGCCATCGTCCGGTGCGCCTGATCCTCGGCGTCGCGATCCCGCTCCTCGTCGGGTACTATGCCTATTCCCAGGCCTCCGCCCGGGCCGAGGCACCGCTCGAGCTTCGCGCGGTGCACCCGGCGCCGCCTGACACGATCAGCTTCCGCGGGAAGGAGATCAACCTCCAGCACGCCGATACCCCGGTCCGGAAGGATGTCAAGGACAATCCCGGGAACCGGGCGAAGCACCTCGCCGCCGGCGCCGCCCTCTACATCCGGAACTGCGTCTATTGCCACGGCGACCTCTTGGATGGACAGGGGCACTTCGCATCCGGCTTCAACCCCCAGCCGGCCGACTTCGTCGGCCCGAACACGATCGCTCAGCTCGCCGAGGGATACGTGTTCTGGCGCATCGCCAAGGGCGGCCCGGGGCTACCCAAGGAGTCGACCCCCTGGAACTCGGCGATGCCGGCGTGGGAGGACCGCCTGACCGAGGAGCAGATCTGGCAGTTGGTCTACTACCTCTACGAGACGACGGGCCATCCCCCGCGGGTCATGGGATCGCATGCCTTGCGGCCGCCCGATGGGCCCCCCGCCGCCGGGCTCCTCGCCCAGAGCGCGACCGTCCTCGGCCCGCGGCCGGCCGCGGCCCAGTCGGGGGATGTCGCGCTCGGCAAGGCGGTCTACGAGAAGCGATGCGCGGGGTGTCACGGGGAAGGGGGCAAGGGCGACGGACCGGCCGCCGAGCTGCTCTTGCCGCGGCCCCGTGACTTCACAGCGGGAAAGTACAAGATCCGCACAACGGCCGGGGCCCTGGCCTCGGACCAGGATCTGCTCCGGATCGTGACGGACGGGATGCCGGGGACCTCCATGCCCTCCTGGCGGGCCCTTCCGGAGAAGGAGCGCACCGCCGTCGTGGCGTACCTCAAGACCTTTGCCGAGGCGTACAAGGGGGCCAAGCTCGAGCCGGTCCCGGCACCCAAGGAGGTCTCCTCCTCGGAGGCGTCGATCCGGCGGGGCAAGAAGATGTTCGACGCGTTCGAGTGCGTCAAGTGCCACGGCCAGGGCGGGCGAGGCGACCCGGCCCCGGGGTCAGATCTCAAGGATGACTGGGGACACCCGATCCGGCCGGCTAACCTGCACAAGCCATGGAGCTTCCGGGGCGGCCCCGCGCGCAAGGACGTGGTCATGCGGCTCCTGACTGGGGTGGCCGGGACGCCGATGCCCGCGATCGCCGACTCGCTGGAGGACTACCGGAAGTCGGACGAGAAGGACGCCGACGTCCGGGAGGCGAGCGTCTGGGACCTCGCCAACTACGTTCGCTCCCTGGGGCCGGATCGCCCGACCCTGGCGTCAGTGCAGTCGATCGCCCGGGTGACGGGGGCGGTTCCGGACGACCCGAACGCCGAGTTCTGGATGAAGCGTCCGGGCGCGTCGTTCCCCTTGGTCGGCCAGGTGATCGCCGACCCGCGGAACTTCAACCCGACGATCGATCTGGTCACTGTCCGTGCGGTGTACACTGAGCAGGAGGTTGTGCTCCACCTGACCTGGGACGATCCCACGGCGTCCGACCCGACGCAGGGGGCGCCGAAGCCGGACATGGTCGCCGTCCAGTTCCCGAGCGGCCAGGGGACGGCTGATCGTCCGTACTTCCTCATGGGCGACGGGAGCAATCCCGTCTATCTCTTGACGTGGCGGGCGGGCGCCGGCGTGGGCGAGGCGATGGGGGCCGGGGCAGGGAAGCTGACGCCCCAGGCGGGAGAGGCGGTTCAGGCGAAGGGGCAGGCAGTCTACGACGCTGGCCAGTACCGCGCCGTGATCCGGCGACCCCTCAAGACGGCCGATGCCCAGGACTTTGCCTTCCGGACGGGCGAGTTCTTCCCGGTGGCATTCTGGGCCTGGGACGGCTCGGAGGGGGAGGATGGTCCGAAAGCGGCCGTCTCCACCTGGTATTATGCCCGCTTGGAGCCGCCGCCCTCGAACCGGCAGTTCGTGGTGCCGCCGATCCTGGCGCTCGTGACAGGCGCCGCCCAGGTCGGGCTGGTACGCTGGGCATGGCGGCGGGAACATGCCGCGTAACCCGAAACGGGCTCGATCCAATAGACCACGAGAACGCGACGTCGCGCGCGGCTGGAGCTTGGCGCCGCCGTGACCAGCGGGAGATGGAGGAAGGGTTCGATGAAGCAATCGATTGTCGCCAGCGTGCTGGCCGCCGCAGTCGTCACGACCGCGGTCATTCTGACCGGAGGGCCCCCGGCGGGCGCCCAGGGTGGGGGGACGATCACCGGCGAGGTCAAGCTCGCCGGAGCCGCTCCCGCACCCAAGGTGGTGAAGGTCAACAAGGACAACGAGGTCTGTGGTCAGGAGAAGAAGATCGCCGAGGTCCAGGTGGGCTCGAACGGCGGCGTGGGGAGCACCATCGTCTCCGTGGCTGATGCCAAGGGCGCCAAGGCGGCGCAGCCGGCCGTTCTGGACCAGAGGGGCTGCGAGTTCCGGCCCAACGTCCTCGTCATGGCGCCGGGGGAGATCAAGATCCTCAACTCGGACGGGGTGCTCCACAACATCCACACCTTCTCCACCGCGAACCCGCCGATCAACAAGGCGCAGCCGAAGTTCAAGAAGGAGATGATGGAGAAGTTCGAGAAGCCCGAGCTGATTAAAGTCCAGTGCGATGCTCACAGCTGGATGCTCGGGTGGATCTACGTCACCGAGGTTCCGGCGGCGGTGACCGACGGCAATGGGGCATTCAAGCTCGAGAACGTGCCCGCCGGGAAGCACAAGGTCGAAGTGACGCACCCGGTGCTCGGCAAGCAGACCAAGGAAGTCGAGGTCAAGGCCGGGCAGGAGACCAAGGTCGCCTTCGAGCTGAAGAAGTAGGATCCGCGGACGGTGGCGCTCCCGCGGCCCGCCGGGACCGGCGGGAGCGCACCCGTGACTCCAGGGTTCGAGACCGGGCGCGCGACGAGGCCATGATCCCTCTTCGACCGAAAAGGACGGGCCGACTGCGATGATGAGCTGGTTCCCCGAGAACATCGCGACGTACGGCAAGGAGCTGGACGACCTCTTCTTCCTGATCTACCTGATCACCGGCGCCGCATTCGTGCTCGTGACGGTGCTGCTGGTCGCCTTCCTGGTCCTGTACCGGGCGCGGCCGGGCCGGAAGGCGGTCTACAGCCACGGCAACACGACCCTCGAGATGGTGTGGACGATCGTCCCCGCCCTGATCCTGGTCGTGCTCACGTTCCTGTCGATTCCGAGCTGGTCGAAGATCAAGAGCCGCATCCCCGAGTCGGACCTCCACGTCCGCATCACCGGGAAGCAGTTCAACTGGGAGGTGACGTACCCGGGGCCGGACGCGAGGTTCGACACGGCCGACGACCAGACCTTCGACAACGAGCTCCACGTGCCGACCGGCAGGCCCGTGGTCCTGCACCTGCGCGCGCGGGACGTGATCCACAGCGTCTTCATCCCCGCGGCGCGCTTCAAGCAAGATGCGGTACCCGGCCGGGAGATCCTGCAGTGGGTCGAGGTGACCAAGCCCGGCAAGTACGAGATCCCGTGCGCCGAGCTGTGCGGGTTCGGCCACTCCGGGATGAAGGGCTACTTGTTCGTCCACACGCCCGAGGCGTACCAGCAGTGGCTCAAGGAAAAGTGGCCGTCCTAGGCCAGCCCGGCCGGACTCAGGTCCTCTCGCGAGGGAGGTAGGAACACGATGGCTCAGAGCGCGACGGCAGCGGCGCACGACGTTCACGAGCATCACGACCTCGGGTTCTTGCGCACGTACATCTTCTCGACCGACCACAAGATGATCGCCCGGCAGTTCCTGTTCCTCGGGCTGTTCATGCTGCTCATCGGCGGCTTTCTGGCGATGCTGATCCGGTGGCAGCTCGGCTATCCCGAGACCCAGGTGCCGATCGTGGGGGCGTGGCTCTTCCGCGAGACGGAGGGCGTGATCCCGCCCGAGGTCTACAACATGCTGTTCACGATGCACGCCACGCTCATGATCTTCTTCGTGGTCATGCCGATCATGGTGGGGTGCTTCGGGAACTTCCTGATCCCCCTGATGCTCGGCGCGCGGGATATGGCGTTCCCGAAGCTGAACATGCTCTCGTTCTGGATGGGCGCCGTCTCGGGCGTCATCATGCTCGCCGGCTTCTTCGTGCCCGGCGGCCACGCCGCGGCCGGATGGACGGCCTACGCACCGCTCTCGGCCAACCCCCAGTACTCGGGCGTCGACTGGGGCCAGAGCCTCTGGCTGATCAGCCTGTTCGTGCTGGGCGTGTCGTCCATGATGGGCTCGATCAACTACATCACGACGGTCGTGAACATGCGGGCGCCGGGGATGACGCTGTTCCGGATGCCGCTCGTGATCTGGTCCCTGTTCATCACCGCGATCCTGCTCCTCCTGGCCCTGCCCGTGCTGACCTCCGCGGCGGCGATGCTGCTCTTCGACCGCACGATCGGCACGCACTGGTTCGACCCGGCGGGGGGCGGCGAGCCGCTGCTCTGGCAGCATCTCTTCTGGTTCTTCGGCCACCCGGAGGTCTACATCCTGGTGCTGCCGGCCATGGGGGTGACCTCGGACGTGCTCTCGACGTTCGCGCGGAAGCCGATCTTCGGGTACCGGGCCATGGCCTACTCGATGATCTCGATCGCGTTCCTGTCCTGGATCGTGTACGGCCACCACATGTTCATCAGCGGCATGAGCCCCGCGCTGGGCACGTCGTTCATGCTGACGACGATGGTGATCGCGGTGCCGTCCGCGATCAAGTCGTTCAACTGGCTCGGGACGCTGTGGGGCGGCTCGATCCGGTTCACCACGCCGATGATCCACGCCATCTCGTTCCTGTCGACGTTCACGATCGGCGGCCTCAGCGGCATCTTCATGGCCAACACGCCCGTGGACATCTTCATCCACGACACGTACTTCATCGTCGCCCACTTCCACTACGTGGTGGCGGGGATCATCTTCGCGATGTTCGCCGCCATCACGTTCTGGTATCCGAAGCTCTTCGGGCGGCAGATGAACGAGACGGTGGGGCGGCTCCACGCCGTCCTCACGTTCGTGTTCTTCAACTGCGTGTTCTTCCCGATGCACTTTCTCGGCATGGGCGGGATGATGCGGCGGATCTACAACCCGATGCAGTATGACTTCCTGCAGGCGTGGCAGGGCGTGGCCGTGTTCATGTCCTGGAGCGCCTTCATCCTGGGCGCGGTGCAGATCCTGTTCATCTGGAACTTCGTCGCCAGCCTGGTCCGGGGGCAGAAGGCCGACCGGAACCCATGGCACTCCAACACGCTCGAGTGGACGGCGCCGTCCCCCCCGCCACACGGGAACTGGGGAGCCGCGATTCCGACGGTCCACCGTGGCCCCTACGAGTACAGCGTCCCCGGGATGAGCGAGGACTTCCTGCCCCAGACTCAGGCGGTGGCCGGCGCCGGTGTCCGGGCCCGGGGGGACGGGCACTGAGCCCCGCCACGGGCGCAGGGAGGGTGCCGGTGAAGGGCCTCGGCTGGCCGCATCGCCTGGCCTCGGTGACCGTAGGGGGGACCCTCGGGCTGATCGTGGCCGGCGGTCTCGTCACCAACACCGGCGCCGCTCTGGCCGTGCCCGACTGGCCGACGACCTTCGGACACAACCTCTTCCTCTTTCCCTGGTCGGGGATGGCCGGGGGCGTGCTGGTCGAGCACGGCCACCGCCTCCTGGGCGCCGGGATCGGGATGCTGACCCTTGCCCTTGCCGTGGCGCTCGGCCTGGGCGACGCGCGGCGATGGGTGCGCGGTCTGGGCGTGCTGGCCGTCGTCTTGGTCTCGGCGCAGGGGCTCCTCGGAGGCCTGCGCGTAGTGCTCCGCCAGGACGCGCTGGCCATCGTCCACGGCTGCGTCGCACAGCTCTTCTTCGCCCTGCTGGTGGGGATCGCGGTGGTCACGGGCCGCGAGTGGCACGCCCCGGCCGTCGTGCCGGAGGGGGCTCGACGACTCGCTCCGCTGGGAGGTTTCGCGGCGGCGGTGGTGTACGGACAGATCGTGCTGGGCGCCTTCACCACGCACGCGACCGCGCTGTGGTGGCACGTGGGCGGCGCGGTCGCGACGGCGGTGGTCCTGGTCGGATTGACCGTCTCCGTGCTCCGCGGGGCGCGCGAGGACCCGGTTCTCCTCTGGTGGGCGCGCGCCGTGAAGGTCGGGCTCGTTGCCCAGCTGGCCCTTGGCGTCGGCGCCTACGGTGTTCGCTTCACCGACCTCGGGCTCCCAGGGGGACAGCTGGCGGTCGTGGCCCTGCCGGTCCTCCACCGGGCCGTCGGGGCGCTCGTCCTGGGAAGCGTGACCGCGCTCGGGCTCCAGCTCGGCCGCCGGCGCGCCCTGAGTGCTAGACCACGCCCCCTGCCGCAGGTCGTCGCGGTCCGGACTGGGGCGGCGACGTGACGACGCGGACCGCTGTCGTACGGGACGGGACCGTCGCCCTCCCAGGGGTATGGCGCCGCCTGGCGGACTTCCTCGCACTGGCGAAGCCCCGCGTGGTCCTGATGGTCGTCCTGACCACGCTCGTGGGGTATTATCTCGGCTCGTCTGCCGATCTCGACTACCTGCGGCTGATCCACGTTCTGGTGGGGACCGCGCTCGCGGCCGGAGGGACCCTGGCGCTCAATCAGTTCCTCGAGCGCGACGTGGATGCGCAAATGCTCAGGACCCGCGCGCGGCCCCTGCCGGACGGGCGTCTCCAGCCGGGCGAGGCGGTGACCTTCGGCGGCCTGGTGACGGTCGCGGGCCTCGCGTACCTCCTGGTGGCCACTAGTCCGGCTACCGCGGCGATCACGGCGGCGACCTCCGCGCTCTACCTCGGCGTCTACACGCCGCTCAAGCGCGTGAGCCCGCTGTGCACGGTCCTGGGGGCGATTCCGGGCGCCCTTCCGCCGGTCGCGGGCTGGGTAGCCGCCCGGGGAGATCTGGGCCTGGGCGCGGGCGTGCTCTTCGCGATCCTGTTCCTCTGGCAATTGCCGCACACGCTCGCGATCGCCCGGCTCTATCGGGAGGACTACGCCCGCGCGGGCATCCGCGTGCTCCCCGTGGTCGATCCGGACGGGGGGAGCACCGAGCGCCAGATCGTCACCGGCTGTCTGGCGCTCCACGCCGCCGGGCTCTTGCCAACCCTGGTCGGCCTCACCGGAGGGGTCTACTTCTTCGGCGCCCTCCTGCTGGGAGCGCTGTTCCTGGTGGTGGGCATGGCGCAGGCCATTCGGCCCTCGCCGCCGGCGGCGCGGCGGGTCGTGATCGCGTCGGTCGTGTACCTGCCGATCCTGCTCGCGCTCATGGCCCTGGACAAGGTTGGATAGGCGGATAGCCCGTGGCCGAGCGCATGCCCACGGCGTCCCCCCTGTCAACGGGCCGCGATCCGGTCGCCACTGGCACGCTGCCGGCCCGCAATCGCCGGACGGCGCTCGGGCTCGTCGCCTGGATCCTGGCGCTCATGCTCGCGTCGGCCCTCGTGGCCTGGCTGCGGAACTGAGAGGCCCCCGTGCCCGTGCTCGACCTCGAGGTCCGGTCCCGCGAGCGCCGGCGGGCGCCCGAGCGAGGCGGTCGGCCCCCCGGCCCGCCGGGGCGCCACGACGGTAACGGCGATGGTGAGCCCCATCCGAGCTCCGAGGGGCTGCCGCTGTCGAACGCCCGCCTTGGGATGCTGATGCTCCTCGGCGGGGAGACCATGTTCTTCGGCGGCCTGATCGTCGCGTTCCTCCAGCTCCGGCTGGGGGCGCCGGTGTGGCCACCTACCGGTCAGCCGCGCCTGCCCATCGGCCTAACCGCGGTGAACACTCTCGTGCTGCTCGCGTCGAGCTGGACGCTCGTGCGGGCCCTCCGGGCGGCCCGTGCCGACGACCGGGCAGGGCTCGCGCGCTGGCTCGGGTTGACGTGGGGGCTCGGGGCCCTCTTCCTCGCGATCCAGGGCGTCGAGTGGACGCGGCTCGTTCACTTCGGGCTCCGGGTGTCGTCGGGGATCTACGGCGCCACGTTCTACACGCTCATCGGGGTGCACGGCGCCCACGTGCTGGGGGCGGTCGCCTGGCTGGGGGGCGCACTGTGGCTCGCCCGGCGGGGTCGGCTCACCTGGGACCGGCACGTAGGACTCGACTGCTGCGCGATGTACTGGCATTACGTGGTGGCCCTGTGGCCGGTCTTGTACCTGCTCGTCTACCTCGTATGACTGCACGGAAGGAGAGCGGATCGTGAGCGACGCGGCAACCGCGCTGCACCATCCGGCCGTCGAGCCGGCCGAGTCGCCCCTCACCCCGGAGAGCTGGGGCAAGCTCGGGATGTGGGTCTTCCTGGCGGGTGACGCCGTGGGGTTCGGCGTGCTGCTTGCCTCCTACGGCGCCCTGCGGGCGGGCAGCGTCGACTGGCCGAACCCGGCCGTGGTGCTCGGCATCCAGCTCACTGCCCTGATGACGTTCCTCCTGATCTGCTCGAGCGTCACCATGGTGAAGGCGCTGGAGAACCTCCAGAAGGGCGATCTCGGCCGCGCGAAGATGTTCGTCCTGCTCACGGCGCTCGGCGGCGCGATCTTCGTCGGGCTCCAGGCCTACGAGTGGACGCACCTGATCCAGCGCGGGCTCCTGGTCTTCGGGAACCCCTGGGGCTCCACGCTCTTCGGGGCGAGCTTCTTCATCATCACGGGCTTCCACGGGCTGCACGTGACCGGCGGTGTGATCTACCTCCTGACGATCTACATGGTGATCAGGCGCGTCACTGACATGCGGTGGAACTACATGGTCACCGAGATCGCCGGACTCTACTGGCACTTTGTCGACCTCGTCTGGATCATGGTCTTCACGTTCGTTTACCTCCTGTAGGCGCACGAGAAGACGGAGGCGCGCGATGGCGGACACCCACGCGAAGCACGGGCCGAGCTACATGGCCATCTTCTGGTACCTGGCGGTGCTCACGGTGGTCGAGATCGCGGTCATCTTCCTGCCCATCGCCAAGCTGGCGATCGGCGTGATGCTGGTGTCGCTGGCGTGCGCGAAGGCGGCGCTGGTCGCGCTCTACTTCATGCATCTCCGCCTCGAGACGAAGACGCTGGGCTACATCGCCCTGACGCCCGTGCTGATCGGCACGCTCCTGGTGCTGGTCCTCCTGCCCGACTCGCTCCACGCGCCGCACCAGACGGCGGACACGAAGAAGCTCGAGGCGCCCAAGCATTGACCGGGGTGGTGGCCCCCTGGGCCCGCCGGCCGGTGACCCTCACCGTCCTGCCGACCGTCAACGCCGTGCTGAACGCCTCGGCGGCGGTGGCGATGCTCGCCGGCTTCGTCGCCATCCGGCATCGGCGGGTCGCCGTCCACCGGGCGTGCATGCTGACGGCGGTCGGCCTTTCGGTCCTGTTCCTCTGCTCCTACCTCGTCTATCACGCCCAGGTTGGCTCGCGGCCCTACGGGGGGACGGGCTGGCTCCGGACCCTCTACTTCACGATCCTGCTCTCACACACGGTGCTGGCCGTCGCGATCGTCCCCCTCGTCGCCACGACCCTGTACCGGGCGCTGCGGACCCAGTTCGTGCGGCACGCCCGCCTGGCCCGCGTCACGTTCCCGCTGTGGCTCTACGTCTCGGTGACGGGCGTCGTGGTGTACTGGATGCTCTACCGTGGATGACGGGACGTGAGGGTAGCCCCGAGTGGATCGCTCACGCGTGTCCGTGGCCCTGCGGCGGGCTCTCGGGCTCCGCTGCCCGCGCTGCGGCCTGGCGCCGCTCTTCACCGGGCTCGTCCGCATGCCGCCCCGCTGTTCGGCCTGCGGGCTGGTCTTCGAGCGGGAAGCTGGGTACTTCATCGGCGCGATCTACATCAACTATGGCCTGACCGTGTTGCTGGCGCTGGGCGGCTACTTCGCGCTCGACGCATGGCTCGCCCCGTCCCCCGGGTGGCAGGTGGCGGTGTGGGGCGTGTTCTCGGTGCTCTTCCCGCTCTGGTCGTTCCGCTACAGCAAGGCCTTCTGGCTGGCGCTCGATCACCTGGTGGATCCCACCGACGGTGGCCGAGGGCCGCGGCCGGGCGGCTCGGCGTGAGGCGACGCTAGGGTGCGGCGGGCCGTGGGAGTGCTGGCCCTGGTGGTCGGCGTCGGGCTGTCCGGCGTCGCCCGGCCGAGCACGACCTATGTGGAGGCGCCGGTGACGGACGGCGGGGTCCTGATCGGGCGGGTGCGGTTCGCCGGCGAGCCGCCGAAGGGCGAGTCCCTGACCGTGCGCAAGAACACGGACGTCTGCGGGGAGCACAAGCCCTCTCAGGCGCTGGTCCTCGGCCCGACCAACGGCGTCAAGGGCACGGTCGTCTCCCTCGAGGGGGTCGAGCGCGGGAAGCGGGCGCCGGGGTTCGAGCTGGACAACGCGAAGTGCCTGTTCGTCCCGCACGTGTCCGCGGTGATGGTCGGGGCGAAGGTGCGGATCCGCAACTCGGACCCGATCCTGCACAGCACGCACGGGTTTCTTGATCGTCTCACGGTGTTCAACATCGCCTTGCCCACCAAGGACCAGTCCGTCGACATCACGCAGCGGATCAAGAAGCCAGGCGTCGTGGAGGTGGTCTGCGACGCCCACACCCACATGCGGGCCTGGATTGTCGTCCGCGAGCATCCGTACTTCGCGGTCTCGGACGACAATGGCCAGTTCCGCATCGACGAGATCCCGCCGGGGCGCTACCGCGTCACCGCCTGGCACGAAGGCTGGATGGTGACGGGCAAGGACAAGGACGGCCGCCCGCTTTACGACCCGCCCCGCGTCCTCACCCAGGAGGTGACGGTGCCGGCAAAGGGCGAGGTCGCGGTCGAGTTCGAGCTCAAGTGATCCGGCGTCGCCAAGGGAGGCCCTCATGTTCCGGAAGATCTACGTGCCGGTCGACAACTCGGACTACTCCAACCGCGCCATCGACCTGGCCGTGGAGTTCGGCCGCGCCTTCGGCGCGACCTTGACCGGCTGCCACGTCTACGCGGCGCGGCTCCACGACTACCGCTTCAAGCAGATGGAGTACACGCTGCCCGAGGAGTACCGGGACGAGCACGAGCTCGAGCGCCAGCGGAAGATCCACGACTCGCTGATCGCGATGGGCCTGCAGCTGGTCTCCGACTCGTACCTCGAGGTGATGCGGAAGAGGACCGAGGCCGCCGGCCTCCCGTTCGAGCCCCGGATGATGGACGGGAAGCACTACAAGGCGCTGATCGAGGACGTCCAGGGCAAGGACTACGACCTCGTCATCCTGGGCGCCCTCGGGCTCGGCGCCGTGCGCGACAGCCAGCTCGGCTCCGTGACCGAGCGGTTCGTGCGCCGGGTGCCGGTCGACACCCTGGTGGTCCGGAGCCTCGAGCCGACCGAGCAGCCGCGGGGCGCGATCGTCGTCGGCCTCGACGGGAGCCCTCAGTCGTTCCACGGGCTCAAGGTCGGGATCGCGCTCGGCAAGGCCTTCCACCGGCCGGTCCACGCGGTCGCCGTCTACGACCCCTACCTCCACTACGCCATGTTCAACGGCATCGTCGGGGTGCTCACGGAGCAGGCCTCGAAGGTCTTCCGCTTCAAGGAGCAGGAGCAGCTCCACGAGGAGATCATCGACACGGGGCTGGCCAAGATCTACCAGTCGCACCTCGAGATCGGCCGGAAGCTCGCGGCCGACGAGGGGGTCGACCTCGCGATCACGCTGCTCGACGGCAAGTGCTTCGAGAAGGTGCTCCAGTTCTGCCGCAAGGAGCAGCCGTGGCTCCTCATCCTGGGCCGCATCGGCGTGCACTCGGACGAGCGCGAGGCGGACCTCGGGTCGAACACGGAGAACCTGCTCCGCCTGGCGCCCTGCAACGTGCTGCTCGTGGCGGGCAAGTTCTACCCGCCGCTGGACGTCAAGGCCGAGGAGATCATCGCCTGGACGGACGAGGCCCGGGAACGGATGAAGCGAGTGCCCGCACAGGTGGCGGGCGTGGCGCGGACGGCGCTCCTCCGCTACGCGATCGAGCAGGGGCACACTGTCATCACCTCCAAGGTGATCGATGAGGCGATGGCCATCTTCATGCCGGGCCGCATGGCGGAGAAGATGCAGATCCTGGCCGAGGACCTGGCGGTGGCGAAGCTCCGGGCGGAGGACGCCGCGGTGACGGCGATCTGCTCGGTCTGCGGCTACGTCGTGAAGGGCCCGAACCCCGTCGTGAAGTGCCCGGTCTGCTCTGGCGGCCCGGAGGGGTTCACGCACGTCGACCGGCGCGCGGTGGAGCAGATCGCGACCGCGGAGGGCGGGATCGCCGAGGAGGAGGTCATGCCCGGCGTGACGGTTCGCTGGGCCAACGACGCGCGGGAAGGCCTCCGCGAGGTCACCGACGCCTACCTCCGCCGGCGCGCCAAGGCGCGGATCGAGAAGTACGCCCGCACGCGCAAGATTCCCGTGATCACCAAGGAGATCGCATTCCCGCTGATCGAGGAGACCGTGGGGCGGGACAAGCTCGGGGATGGCTGGGAGACGCTCATCGCCACAACGAAGTTCGCGCCGGCCACCATGAAGGATGTGACGGACCCGAACGGCGCCTTCACCTGGACCGAGGACGCCGTGGCACGGCTGAACCGGGTGCCCGCGGGCTTCATGCGGGACATGACCCGCGAGGCGATCGAGAAGGTCGCACGTGAGAAGGAGGTCGGCTTCATCGACCTCGCCGTCTGCGAGGAGGGGATCGGCCACGCGCGGACCACCATGAACGAGGTCATCGCCGGCTACATCAAGAACAAGCCCCAGGGCTGAGCGGCGGTCTGGCGAGTCTGGGCGTGGACGGTGGCAACCGGCAGGTCTGACGCATCGCCGAGACGTTCCGCAAGCGCACCCAGGCGAGAACGGATACGGGGACTGCCGGCCGAGGAGGCGACCAATCTCGAGCGGGTGCTCAACCGGCAGCCGGCGAAGGCGCTCGCGCTGACGATCCCGCCATCGGTACTGGCGCGGGCGAACGACGTCGTCCGGTGACATACAAGGCGTACGCGGTCTCCTGGAACCTCACGCAACGCTGCAACCTCTTCTGCGCCCACTGCTATATCAGCGCGGCGCCGGGCGCCTCCGTGGCCGACGAGCTGTCGACCGACGAGTGCCGTCGGGTGATGGCCGACATCGCCCGGGTGAACCCAGGGACGTTCCTGATCCTCACCGGCGGCGAGCCGCTCCTCCGGGGGGACATCTTCGAGCTGGCGGCGGAGGGGCGGGAGCACGGCTTCACGGTCGTGCTCGGCACCAACGGCGTCCTCCTCCGGCCGAGGCAGGCGCGGCTCATGAAGTCGCACGGCATCCAGGGTGCGTCCCTGTCCCTCGACTCGACCGATCCGGCGCGCCACGACGAGTTCCGCCATCTGCCCGGGTCCTGGCGCGGCGCCGTCCGCGCGACCGAGGCCCTCCGGGCCGAGGACATCGACTTCTCCTTGCACATGAGCGTCACCGACTGGAACGTCGGCGAGATCCCCGCGATGATCGCCCTCGCACGGGAGCTCGGGGCGCGGGTGCTCAACTTCTTCTTCCTTGTCCGGACGGGGCGCGGCGAGGGGCTCACCGACATCACACCCGGCCAGTACGAGAAGATCCTTACCTATCTGGCGGGCGCTCAGGGAGCGGGCGGCGATCCAGCCGGGAACGCGGCGGGCTCGCTCCTCGAGGGGCGTGAGGATCCCTGGAGCGTGCCGGTCGGCCGCGCGGAGGGCCTGTTGATCCGCGCAAAGTGCGCACCCCACTTCCGGCGCGTTCTCTACCAGCTCAACCCGGCCTCGCCGCTTCTCGCGAACTACGCCCACGGCTCCTGCCCCGCCGGGAAGTACTATTGCCGGATCACGCCGACCGGCGATGTCACGCCGTGCCCGTACATGCCGGTCTCGGCCGGCAATCTTCGGGAGACCGGATTCGCCGAGCTCTGGGAGCGGGCCCAGGTCTTCACGGATCTCCGCACGGGCCCGCTGGGCGGCCGGTGCGGCGCCTGCGAGTTTCGCGAAATCTGCGGCGGCTGTCGCTGCCGGGCCTACGCGACCTATGGGGACTATCTGGCCGAGGACCCGGCCTGCGGCTACCAGCCGGGTGCCCACGGCGGCGAACTGATCCGGCTCGGGGTCGACCAGACGTTCGGCCTCGAAGTCCGCTTCGCCTTGCCCTGGGAGATTGCCGCCCAGGCCCGGCTCGACGCGATCCCGGCGTTCGCCCGCGCGATGGTTGTCCAGGCGGTGGAGGCGTACGCGCGCGGCCAGGGGCACGGGACGATCACCGCCGCGCTTCTCGCCGAGGTCCGGAGTCGCTGGGGCCTAACGCCGGGGCGGCGGTTCACGCCGGCGTCCGCCCGACCGCCTCTGACCGGGCAGGAGTGATCCCGCCATGGCCACCCGGGAGGCGCCATACCGCCAGGCCGCCTGGACGTACGTCAGCTATGGCGTCGTCTACTGGCTCGGCGGTCTTGCCCTCGCCACCGCCGGGCTTGGTCCCCGGGGCATGGAGCGTGGCGGGACGGCGTGGTTCGTGGTGGGCGCGCTGTTCGTGGTCGTCTTCCCGTGGCTTCTGCTGCGCGAGCGGCGGTGGTTCGACCGCTGGGTCCTCTCGCGGCGTGACTTCGCGCGGGTTCTGACTGTCCTGGTCGCGATCCGCGCGATCGAGGTGGCGCGGATCGCCTGGATGCCCCGTGCGGACACGGTGCCCGTGTTCGGGGTCGATGTCTCCATGCGGGTCGGTGGCTGGGTCTTCTGCCTCCTCACGGTGCTCACGGCCGTGATGCTCGCGCGGGCGGGGTGGAGCCACGAGCCATGAACACGCCCGGCCCGTCTCCGGAGCCCGGCCCCGGTGAGATCCGCTGGACAGAAGACGCCGAGGCACGGGTCGCGCGCGCCCCGGTGTTTCTCCGCGGCATGGTCCGGCGGCTGGCCGAGAAACGTGCGCGCGCCGAGGGTGTCCGCCTGATCACCCCCGAGCTCATGTCCCGCTACAAGAGCGAGATGATGGGCCTCGCCGCGACCGGCGCATACCAGGTCCCGCAGTCGGCCCCTCCGTGGACTCCCGAGGCGCTGGAGCTGCTCGACGCGGTACCGCCGTTCATGCGGCCGATGACGCGCCGGATCTGCGAGGAGCTGGCGGCCGAGCACGGCGCGGCCGCAGTCAGTCCGACCCTCATCCGGGAAGCCGAGGCGGAGGCCGAGACGGAGGCGGCGGCCGCGCCGCTCCCCTGGTCACTGGAGGCCGAGGCGCGGCTCGTCGCGCGCCTCGGGAAGGCGCCGGCCATGATGGCGGACTTCGTCCTTCGCCTCTTCCAGCGGGACGTCGAGGTCGAGGCGCGGCGCGCAGGGCTGGACCAGGTCACCGCGGACGTCGTGGACCGGCTCTGGCAGGCGACGCCGGAGACCCCCGTGCGCTGGGTGCCCGAGGCGTGGGCGCGGCTCCAGACCGCCCCGGAGTTCGTGCGCGAGGGCATCCGAAAGGCGGCCGAGCGGCGCGCGCGGCGGATGGGCGCGACGGAGATCACCTCGCCGCTGCTGACCCGGTTCCGGAACCAGGCCATGATGAAAGCTGTCAAGCGAATCCGCGAGCTCGGCTTCACCGAGCTTACGTTCGATGCCTTCGACGCGGCGAAGGCCGAGATCCGCACCGTCAGCCTGAATCCCGAGGCCCAGGAGCGGCTCGACCGGATCCGGCACTACTTCGAGACAGAGCGTCACGGCCAATCCGGCGATTTCCTGGGCGAGGACCTCATGCGCCGATTCCGCGCGCATCTCCGCGACCCCGACGCGACCCCGCTCGACACGAGCGACGAGGGGCCTGGGACGTAGCATATGAAGGGCTATCGCGACATTGCGGGTGACGGCGGCTCGAACATCCTCGAGCAAGTCCTCGCGCAGCAGGCCCGCCTGGCGGCCCGCATGGCGTCGATTCACGCGAGCGTGGCGGTGGTCTCCGGCAAGGGCGGCGTCGGCAAGAGCTCCGTCACCGCGAACCTGGCAGCGGCGCTCGCGAGCGACGGGCTCCAGGTCGGCGTGCTCGACGCGGATCTGAACGGGCCCTCGATGGCCAAGATGCTGGGCGTACGCGGCCAGACGCTCCAGGTCGAGCCGGACGGCGTGCGCCCGGCCGTTTCCGCCGCGGGGATCCGGATTCTGTCGATGGACCTGCTCCTGCCTGGCGACGACACACCCGTGGTGTGGGAAGCTCCCACCCAGGCCGAGGCCCACACGTGGCGCGGGGCCATGGAGGGCACGGCGCTCCGCGAGTTCCTCACCGACACCGCCTGGGGCGCGCTCGACGTGCTCCTCATCGATCTGCCGCCGGGCGCCGACCGGTTGCCCACGCTCCTCGACCTCCTGCCCGGACTGACCGGCGCGGTCGTGGTCACCATTCCCTCCGCCGTCTCGCACCTGGTCGTGCGTCGCGCGATGACGCTCGCCCGCGAGCGCGGGGCGCGCCTGCTGGGGCTGGTCGAGAACATGGCAGGCTACGCGTGCCCGACCTGCGGGACCGTCGGCCCCCTGTTCGAGGGTCCGGGCGGTGAGATGACGGCCGCCCAGCACGGCGTGCCGTTCCTGGGGCGGGTCCCTTTCGATCCGAGGCTCGCCGCGGCCGCGGACCGAGGCCGGCCCTTCGTTCTCGACCACGGCGAGACGCCGGCAGGTCTGGCCCTGACCGGAATCGCCGGTGCGCTCGCCCGAGCCGTCCTGCCCGCGCGCGAGCTGCCCCGTGACGATGAGGATGCAGGCGCCGCGAGCAGCCGCTGACCCGATGAGTGCGGACGCCGCAACGCGGACCGGGGGCGAGTGGGTCGTGGCCGCGCTCGGCGCCGAGGGCGTGCGCCACGTCTTCGGCATTCCGGGCGTCCACAACCTCCCGATCTACGACGCCTTGCTGCGCCAGGACCGGATCGCCCACGTGCTCGCCCGCCATGAGCAGGGCGCCGGGTTCATGGCGGACGGGTATGCTCGGGCGTCGGGGCGGCCGGGCGTCGTCGTGGTGACGACCGGGCCGGGAGCGACCAACGCGCTCACCCCGCTCGTCGAGTCCCAGGCGGGCTCGCAGCCCGTCCTCCTCCTCATGTCGGACATCCCGAGCGCGCTGGTCGGTCAGGACATGGGCGCCCTGCACGAAGTGCCGAATCAGATCGAGTGCTTCCGGCCGGTCAGCCGGTGGGCGGACGCCCTCCGCAGCGGGACGGAGATCCCCGGCGCAGTCCAGGGCGCATTTCATCTCTTCCGGACCGGGCGGCCCGGCCCCGTCGCGCTGTCGATTCCGACCGATCTCCTCGCGACGCCCGTGGCAGGGCGCCTCACGCCTGCCGGCGAGGGCCGTCGCCCGCCGTGCGACGTCGGGCTCCTGGAGGAGGCGGCGCGGTATCTCACCAGGGCCCGTAGACCGCTCCTCGTCGCGGGCGGCGGCGTGATCGCGGCGGACGCGACGGGAGAGCTCGAGGCCCTCGCGCGGCGGCTGCAAGCGCCCGTAATCACCTCCGTGATGGGACGCGGCGCCCTCTCCGAGGCCGACCCGCTCTGGCTCGGAGTTCTGCCGAATCGGCGCGCGACGAAGGACGCGCTGGAGTGGGCGGACGTCGTCCTTGCCGTTGGGTGCCGCTTCGCTCATCGCTCGACAAAGGGCCTGCTCCTCAATCTCGAGTTCCGCCCCGAGCAAACGGTCATCCAGGTCGACCTCGACCCGCGCACGATCGGCCGGATGCACGTCCCGGCGCTGGGGATCGTCGGCGACGCGCGGGACGGCCTCGCCGGGATTCTTGCAGCTCTGCCGGCGGCCGCGGCCGCCACCGACTGGGACCGGGCGGCGCTTCGCCGAGCGCGCGACGCACGGAGCCCTCGCTACACCGCCGTAGTGGACGGCCTCCTCAGGGCGCTGCGGGAGGCGCTCCCCGCAGACGGGATCGTGGTCGGCGACCAGACCGGCCTCAACTACTGGATGGAGTGGCACTTCCCCATCTGGGCTCCCCGCACGTTCCTCTACCCGATCGGCTCCGCGACTCTGGGCTACGGCGTGCCGGCGGCGATCGGCGCCAAGGTCGCGTGGCCCGACCGCGCCGTTGTGGCCGTGGTCGGCGACGGCGGACTTCTCTTCACGGCGCAGGAGCTGGCCACGGCCGCCAAGTACCGCCTGCCGGTGGTCTTCGTCGTCCTGAACGACCAGGACTACGGTGCCATCCGGTACCTTCAGACCCGGCTCTACGGCCGGACGGGTGAGCACGCCCTCGTCGGTCCTGACATCATCGCGCTGGCCCGGGCGTTCGGTGTGGAGGCCTACCGCGCTCCCGATCCCGAGGCGCTCCGGGTGGCCCTGGAAAAGGCGCTGGCCTGTGTGGGTCCCGCGCTCGTCGAGGTGCCGCTCGCCATCGAGCCGCCGTGGGAGCTGTGACGGCCGGCGTCGGAAGGGCGACATCGGAGCCGGGAGTTCACAGCGCTTTGACAGCACGCACGTAACCCCTGGGTACACTCGCGTCCCGGGGGGCAGTGATGCGACGCGGACGAGGGGTGGGAATTATCACGCGTGTAGCGCTGGCCGGGGCCATGGCAGCCGGGATGCTCTGGCTGCCGGTGGCCGAGGCTCAGCGCGGAGCGCGGGTTGGCCAGCCCGCCCCGGAGATCACCGGCGGCCCGTGGCTCAACAGCGAACCTCTGTCGCTCGCGGGGCTCCGGAACCGGGTCGTCTTCATTGAATTCTGGACCTATGGCTGAATCAACTGCAAGAACGTGATCCCGCAGTTGCGGGCCTGGCACGACCGATTCGAGGGGGCGGGGCTCACGATCGTCGGCGTCCACTCGCCCGAGTTCCTCTGGGAGAAGCCGCGGGAGCACGTGGCGGCGGCTGTGCGCGAACTTGGCATCCGCTATCCCGTCGTTCAGGACAACGACTTCGCGATCTGGAAGCGCTTCAGCACCTGGGCCTGGCCCACCGCTGTCCTCGTCGACCGCCGGGGCGTGATCCGCTACACGCACATCGGCGAGGGCGCCTACGCGGAGACGGAGGCGATGATCCGCCGTCTCCTGGACGAGCGCGGATGACGGGTGCTCGCGGCTCGCCCCTGGTACGCTTCGTCGCCTTTGCGCTCCTGGCCATCGTCGTACCCGCGACGATCCTGGCCGTGCTCGCCTATCACTCCCTCCGACAGTGGCACCGGTCGGCGGACGAGCTGTTCCACGAGCAGTCTCGGAGCATGGCGGTCATGATCGCGGAGAAGGTCGATCTGGCGCTCCGCCACGCTGAGTACGAAATCATGGGGCGCCTCGAGGCGGCGATCCGGAGCGGTGTCGTCGCGCCGGACATGGTGGAGGCGCTCCTGTCTGACACCCCGCTCATCGCGCGGCTCGCTCTGGTCGACCGGAATGGGCGGACGGTCTATCCGCCAGACGGCGCTCCGGGGCTCGAGCTCACGGGCCAGGTCGCCGACCTCGCGCGCATCCTGTGGGAGCAGGGCGGCAAGGCGCATCGGATCGTCGGTGACGAGGTGGTGGTGGGCTGCCTGGTCGGCGGCGGGGGGCGCCCGGCATTCCTCGCTCTCCTGACGCTCGACCCGGAGGTTCTCCGGAGGGACGTGCTCGAGGCTACCCTCGGGGGGACCGAAGCGCCGCTCCTCACGGTCACCGACCACCAAAACCGGCCGGTCTACCGGCGGGCGAGCGCGGAGCCGGCCGATGTCGTCGCCGCGGTTCCGCTCACCGAAGCGCTACCGGCCTGGCGGCTGTCCCTGTACCAGCCGGCGGGGGTCTCGCCGCGGGGGGCGGTGGACCGGCAGGTCATGCTCTTCACGGTCGCGTTCGGGCTCCTCCTGCTCGTCATCGCCACCGGCCTTGCTGCGACCTACCGGCTGGTCCGGCGCGAGACCGAGACGGCCCGGCTCAAGGCCGAGTTCGTCGCCAACGTCTCGCACGACCTCAAGACGCCGCTCTCGCTGATCCGGGTGTTCGGCGAGACGCTCGAGATGGGCCGGGTCACGGACGAAGCCCAGCGTCAGGAGTACTACCGGGTCCTCACCCACGAGAGCGAGCGCCTGTCGCGGCTCATCGACAACGTGCTCGACTTCTCGCGCATCGAGGGTGGTCGGCGCACCTATGATCTGGTCCCGGTGAGCGTGGAGCCCCTGGTCCGCGACACGGTCGAGAGCTTCGCCTACGTCTTGGCCCAGCAGGGCTTCAAGGTGGACGTGGCGGTCCAGCCAGGCCTCCCCGAGGTGCCGATGGACGGCGATGCCGTGAGCCAGGCGCTCGCGAACCTGATCGACAACGCGATCAAGTACTCCGAGGGACGAAAGGCCCTCACCGTGGAGGCCGCCCTCCGCGACGGTGGTCTTGCCCTCACGGTCGGGGACGAGGGGATCGGCATCCCCCGCGAGGAGCAGGACCGAATCTTCGACAAGTTCTACCGCGTCGGACGGAGCGAGACCCAGGGGCGGCGAGGGAGCGGGGTCGGGCTCGCCCTGGTGCGGCACGTCGCCCAGGCTCACGGTGGCCGCATCGACGTCGACAGCCGTCCGGGCGAGGGGAGCCGCTTCACGCTCTGGCTCCCATGCCCCCCGGCCCCCGCCTGAAGGCGGAAGGGGCCCTCCAGCTCGCATGCCGCGCATCCTCATCGTCGATGACGAGCCCGCGATGGTGCGGGGCCTCCAGGACAACCTCCGGTTCGAGGGCTACCAGACCCTCGGGGCGGGGAGCGGCCAGGAGGGTCTTGACCTGGCGTTCCGCGAGGGGCCCGACCTCATCCTCCTCGACGTTGCCATGTCCGGTCTCAGCGGGTGGGACGTCCTCCGGACACTTCGGCGGAAGGGCATCGACATCCCGGTGGTGATGCTGACAGCGCGCGGCGAGGAGAGGGACCGCGTCCTCGGGCTCGAGCTCGGGGCCGACGACTACATCACGAAGCCCTTCTCGCTACGGGAGCTGCTCGCCCGAGTCCGGGCGGTTCTCCGGCGTCCTGGTCCCCGCCAGCGAATGGACGTGTTCCAGTTCGCCGATACCCGGCTCCACCTCCGGGCCCGTCAGGCGTTCCGGGCCGGGACCGAGGTCCGGCTCACCCGCAAGGAGTTCGACCTTCTTCGCTACCTGGTCGAGCACCGGGGGGAGATCTTGACGCGTGAGCGCCTGCTCGACGAGGTGTGGGGTTACGAGCGCTTCCCCACGACTCGGACGGTCGACACTCACGTCCTCCGGCTCCGGCAGAAGTTCGAGCGCGATCCCGAGCACCCCGAACACATCCTGACGGTCCACGGCCAGGGCTACCGCTTCGCGGGGTAGCCGCACGCGAGGGTCGGCTCAGGCGTTCGTCAGGCGCGGCGCAGCCGGATGTTGAAGCGCCGCAGCTCGAGCTGCTGATCGGGCTCGGTGTGTACTTCACGTAGCACCGGAGCCCGTAGTCCTCGTAGGGCTGCAGCCCCACGATCCAGGGGTTCTAGCGTGACACAGCCGGGGGCGAGCACAGGACCTCCGCGAGCTCCGTCATGTCGGCGACGACGAGGTCGGGCTGGTGCGGGGTCGCGCCGAAGGGCCGCCGGCGGCGGTCGATGAACGCCGCGTACATCCCCGCCGATTTCGCGCCGACGCAGTCGAAGCCGTGGTTGGCGACGAAGAGGACGTCGCTCATCCGCACGCCCAGGATCTCAGCAGCCCGAGTGTACGTCGCGACATGGGGCTTGAATGCGTTGGCGACTGCCGCCGAGATGACGGCGTCGAACGGGATCCCGTGATACCGCTTCGCGGCCTCGAGCATGTCCGGATCGCCGTTAGAGAGCACGACGATCTGGTACCTGGTCTTGAGGCGGGCGAGGGCCTCGGGCACCTCGGGAAACGGGCGGAGCGTCTCGATCTGCGCCACGAGGTGCCGGACCTCCGCCATCGTGTAGGAGATGCCGGCTCGCTCCAGGACCCAGGCCACCGACCGGTGGCCGATCTCCCGGTACGGCGTGTGCTCCCGCTGCAGCAAGGTGTCGATCATCGAGTTCTCGAAGTGCGTCCGACGCCACCAGGTCACGAACGCGTGCGGATCGCCCGTCCAGCCCTTGTCCCGGAGGTACGGCGCCGCGACTTGCGTGAGTCCCGTCTGCATGTCCACCACGGTGCCGTACTGGTCGAACATGCACACCTTGACCCTGGCCCGCAGCTCGGCCGGACTCGCTACTGGCGTCTCGCCACCCCGTGCCCGAGCGTTGCCTTACCCCGCCATGATGCCGCCGTACTTCGCGACGAAGCGGCGCCAGGCAGCGGTGGCGGCGTCCTGGGCGGCGTCGACCAGCGCGGGGCCGTCGACGTGGACGAGCCGACGGTCGTCGACCACGATGCGGCCGTCGACGAGCACCGTCTCCACGTCCTTCGCGTGGGCGTGGTAGACGAGGTTCTGGACGGGATCCAGGGTCGGCGTGAGGCCGAACGCCCGGTAGTCGAGGACCACCAAGTCTGCGCGCTTGCCGGCCTCGATCGACCCGATCTCGCGGTCGAGGCCGAGCGCCCGGGCCCCGCCCATCGTGGCGAGCCCGAGCGCCTCGGGGGTGAGCATGGTCGTCGCGTCGTGGGCGCGGATCCGTGCCATGAGCACGCATGCCCGCACCACGTCGAAGTAGTCGGCGAACATGTTGTCGATGCCGAGGCCCACCGTGACACCGCGGCGGAGAAGGTCGGCGACCGGCGCGATGTGGCCGCGGACCGCGTTCATGAGCGGGCAGTGGGCGACGGCCGCGCGTGTCTCGGCCAGGAGCGCGATGTCGGCGTCGTCGATGACGTAGCAGTGGGCGGCGACGACGTCGGGGGCGAGGAGGCCGTGCGCGCGGGCGTACTCGAACGGGCTCACGCCGTGGAGCCGGCGGGTCGCCGCCACCTCGCCCGGACCCCAGCCGAGGTGAATGCTCAGCCGGAGCCCCAGCCGCTCGGCGGCCGCCCGGGAGGCCTGGAGCAGCTCGGGAGACGAGCTGATGGTCATGTTCGGCGCCATGATCGCCGAGATGCGGCCATCGGCCTTGCCGTGCCAGGCCTCGGCGAACTCGACAGCCTGGCGCAGCTGGGCCTGGCGAAGCGCGGCGTCGTAGCGATAGCGGTCGTGGCGGAGGCCGTCGACCTCGACGTCGAGGGTCATGATTCCCATGAGGCTCCGGATCCCCAGCTTCTCGACGAAGGGGGCGTAGACGTCGGCGTCCTCCTCCATCTCGAGCACGGTCGTCACGCCGCTCCGCAGCAGCTCCGCGTAGGTCAGGGAGCCGACGGCCAGGCGCTCCGGGCGCGTGACAACGGTGGACATCGGGAAGTACTGGCCGGTCACGCAGCCGAGCCCGGCGTCCTCGGCGCGGCCGCGGAAGAGCGTGTACCCGACGTGGTTGTGGGTGCTCACGAAGCCCGGCATCACCACCTTGCGCCGACCGTCGAGGACCCGCGCCGCTGCCGGATGCCGGCGGACGACCTCATCGCTCGGACCGATGTCGGCAATGCGGGCGCCTTCCACGTAAACGGCGCCAGGGTCGAGGATGCGCCGCTGGGGATCCACGGTGATGATGGTCGCGTCTCGGATCAGGATGCTCATCGTCGCCCCGTCCGATCTCCGGCTCGACGACGCTCGGGCGGAGGGCGCGCCGAGCGTCAGGATGTGTACCGACCCCGGCGACGCCGGAAGGCCGACGTCACCGGGGTTTCGCGAATGCGCGATTGAATGGGCGGCCGGGTTTAACCGGGCGCGGCCCCCTGGGTCTTCACGTACACGGCATACAGGGACTGGCTGGCTGGCCATGAACAGACGATTGCGCTTCGGACCGCCGAAGCAGACGTTGCCGCAGATCTCCGGAAGCCGGATACGGCCGACTAGCTTGCCCTCCGGCGTGAAGACGAGGACACCGCTGTAGCCGACAGCGCGGCCGGCATTGCTGGAGGCCCACACGTTGCCATCCACGTCGCAGCGGACACCGTCCGGCCCGCACTTGACACCATCAACCATGCAGTCGGAGAAGAGCTTCGGGTTGGAGAGCTTGTTGTCGCTTCCGACGTCGAAGACGTGGATGTCGCCCTTGCCGCCCGGCCCGGTGTCGCCCGGCCCCTTCCCGGTGCTGGCGACGTAGAGCTTCTTGTAGTCGTGGGAGAAGCAGAGCCCGTTTGGATCGGGCACCTGGGCCTCCGTGATGACGAGCTCGACCTTCCCGCTCGGGTCGATCCGGTAGCAGTTGGTCGGGAGCTCTCGCTTCGCCCCCCCGATCTCGGCGGCCTGGCCGACCCGGTTCTTGGCCCGCCCCCGCGGGTTACTGGGGCCGCCGGCAGCGTCGGGCGCCCCCTCATAGAGCAGGCTTCCGTAGGGCGGATCGGTGAACCAATAGCTCCCGTCCGGGTGGGGGACCACGTCGTTTGGCGAGTTGAGGCGCTTGCCCTCGAACGAGTCGGCGAGGACGGTGATCGACCCGTCGTTCTCGTAGCGGACCACCCGGCGCGTGAGGTGCTCGCACGAGAGCTGACGGCCCTGGAAGTCGAAGGTGTTGCCGTTGCTGTTGTTCGACGGCATGCGGAAGACGCTCACCTGGCCGTTGTCCTCCAGCCAGCGGAGCTGTCGGTTATTGGGGATGTCGCTCCAGACGAGGTAGCGCCCCTGGCCGCTCCACGCCGGGTCCCTCCGCCCACAGGGCGCCGGTCCAGAGGCGCTGAATCGGCGCTGTTGGGCTGGGCAATGCCGTTGAACATCGGGTCCACGCTGAGCACGTCCGGATCGGTGAAGTAGGTGGTCGGCGCGCCGCCCGGTCCGAAGTCGCGCGGGGGAGTCGTGATGGTGCTCGGCGGCGCCATCGGCCCGCTCTGGGCCCTGGCGAGACGCGGCGCGACGACCGCGGCCCCGGCCGCTAGGCCGACCCCGGTGATGAGCGCGCGTCGCGACATGGTGTGTGGTTCGCTGTGCCCGGCCAGGTCTGACGCCATGAGGATCCTCCCTGTTCCCGGAGTCTCGGTCCGCGGCTCCCGTCGCCGCTCCGGGGACGCGCCGCGTCCCGCGTAAGACCCGAGAATCGTCCGACGGGGGAGGTCCACGTCAAGGGGTCACAGAGGATTCGGGCCGGGCCGGGTTTTCGGGATGCGCTCCCCGGTGGAACGCTGAACGAGCCTTGCGCGTTCCCTGGCCGTGGGCGAGTAGCTCCCGCCAGGCTCATCTGCGACCATGAAGAGGCACGGCGGACCGGGCGAGGGCGCTCTACAAGTACTCGCAGCACGAGTACCCGTATGCCCGCTCTCGTCGAGGAGAACGCGCGGCGCGGGCGGGAGAAGCCCGAGTTCGAGCTCCTCGATACCGGCGTCTTCGACGACGACCGCTACTTCGACGTGCTCGTCGAGTACGCAAAGGCCAGCCCGAACGACGTCCTGGTCCGTGTGACCCTCGAGAACCGAGGGCCGGAGGCGGCGCCGCTCCACGTGCTGCCGACGCTCTGGTTCCGGAACACCTGGTCCTGGGAGCGAGACGCGCGGAGGCCGCGCCTGATCTCGGCACGAGGCCCCGGCCGGCGCCACGGTCGTGAGGGTAGCGCATCCTGAGCTCTCGGCAGAATTTCGCCTCTACGTCGAGGGGACGCCGCTCGTCTCCTCTTCACCGAGAACGAGACCAACGTCCGGCGCCTGTTCGGCGACCGTCAGGCGGAAGCCGGGCGGAAGGACGCTCTTCCACGAGGCGATTGTCCACGGCCGGGAGGACCTCCTGCTCCCGGACGAGGAGGGGACCAAGGTCGCGGCCGAGCACCGCCTCGTGATTCTTCCGGGCGGCCGGACCGTGCTCCGGCTCAGGCTTGCCGACGGTGATGCCTACCGGCGCCCTTTGGACCGACTTTGACCGTCGTGTTCGCCGACTCGTGCAGCAGGAGGCGGACGAGTTCTATGCGACCGTGATCCGGATCGGCTCGGCGAGGACGCGCGGAGCGTCATGCGCCAGGCGCTCGCAGGCATGCTCTGGTCGAAGCAGTGGTACCACTACGACGTCCGGCGCTGGCTCGATGGTGACCCCGGCCAGCCCCCCTCGCCCCCGGAGCGCCGCACGGCGCAACGCCGAGTGGACCCATCTCTACAACGGCGACATCGTCTCGATGCCGGACAAGTGGGAGTATCCCTGGTACGCCGCCTGGGATCTCGCGTTCAACACGATCGCGCTCGCACTGGTCGATCCCGACTTCGCGAAGGAGCAGCTCGTCCTCTTCCTGCGCGAGTGGTACATGCACCCGAACGGTCAGATTCCGGCCTATGAGTGGGCATTCGGCGCACTTGGTCCTCTTCTACGAGTGCTTCCACGGCGACCCGGGCGCGGGCGTCGGCGCGAGCCATCAGACCGGCTGGACCGGGCTGGTGGTGAAGCTCCGCCAGCAAAGCGGGGAGTAGGGGCGTGGCGCCCCGTCGTCGGCCCGAACGCCGGGGTCGACCGGAGTGGCCTGCCTGGCCCCCGCGCGCGGGTATGATGGGGCCACATGAAATGGCTCCGGATGAGAGGCGTGCTGGCCGCCAGCCTCGTGAGCGCTCCGCTCCTGCTCCTGGGCGCGAACTGGCCCGCGGTGCCCGTGCCGCTCGTCGACGCGCTCCAGCTCAGGCGACCTGCCTCGCGGATCGAGGCGCCCGCCTTCGAGCTGACCACCCTCGACGGCCGGCACATCCGCCTCGACGAGCTCCGGGGCCGCGCCGTCCTCCTCTATTTCTGGGCGACCTGGTGACCGCACTGCACGAGGGAGTTACCCTCGATCAACCAGGTGCACCGGGAGTGGGAACCGAAGGGCCTGACCGTGCTCCTGGTGGACATCCGTGAGGATCCGAGAGCGGTGGGTCGGGCCGTCGCCGAGCGGGGCTACCTCGCCCCTGTCGTCCTGGACCTGGACGGGGCGGTCAGCGCCGCCTACGGGATCCGTGCGACGCCCACCACCTTCTTGATCGCACGGGACGGGACGATCGTGGGCCGCGCGATCGGCCCGCGCCCCTGGACTGGGCCGGACGCCCGCGCGCTCTTCCAGGCACTGCTCGCGCCGCCGCGCTGAGCCGACGCATCAGCCCGCTGGCGCGCCGGCCTGGACGATCCGGCCGCGCGCCCGCCCGTTGCCGCGAGCTGCTCCTCCGGGAGGCCACGACAGACTTCCAGGAAGCGGAGCGGCAGCCGTTGGGCTTGAGTCCTTCAGTCAGCGCATGGCAGTCCCTGGCGCGGTCACGGCTACGGTTCCTCTCGTCGGGGCCGGGACGCCGTCCTGGTAGACGACGACATGACGGCGGATGGCAGGAACACGGGGACCGGGCGTCAGGATGCCGACCAGGTTCAGAGGGTCGACCGCTGCGACGCGGACGATCTCGCCTGGGCGCTCGCGCCGCCGCGTTTCGCGGAGCCCCTCGACCGCCTCCGGCAGGGCGTACTGCTCGCCGACGAACCCCGTGACGAAGCGGCCACCGCGGATCGTGCCGCGCGCCTCGAGCCGCCGGAACGCCCAGAGGACCTCGCGCCAGGACACGGCGAGCGTCTCGCGGGCGACCAGGTCCCGGAACACGACGCCCCAGCGCGCGAGCAGTTGTTCGGCCACCGCCTCGGCGAGCGTCTCCAGGTCGACGGCGCTCGTCGGGGGCGGCGGCGGCACGAGGACCCAGCGGCCCTCGCCGCCGCCCACTCCGTGGCCGCTCCGCCGGAGCCGCTCGACCGCTCCGGAGCGCGCGGCCCGGTGCGACCAGCGTTGACGGGCGCTGAAGAGTGCGCGGACGCTCCCGAAGCCGTCCGCCGTGACCAGCCCGCGCGCGACCAGGTCCCAGAGGGCTTCAGTGACTTCCACGCCAAGCCGCCCCGTGGCCGCCACGAGATCGTGGAAGAACAGCGCGCCCCGGGTCCGCAGGCACTCCAGCACATCGTACGTGGGTCCTGGGCCGGGTAGGACTGGCGCGGCGTCACCGCCGCGCGGCGCTGAGCAGCCACGGCAGGTTCTCGCGCACGAGGAAGCTCACGGGCGTGGCGTGGGACGGCGTCAGGCCGCCCCGCCCTGGAGCCTCGCCCGGGTCGCCGACCGGGGCGCTGCGGACCTCGAGGCGCGCCCACGCGACCTGGCCTGACAGGCACAGTTCGTCGAGCCATTCGGGCCGGTAGCCGCGCACGCGCGCCGGGAATACCGAGGGCTCCCAGGAGCCCGCCGCGATCTCGAACCCCTGGAGCTGCTCGATCGCCGCGAGCAAGCCCTGTCGCCCCTCGAGCTGGGTTCCCGGGGCGACGTGCTGCCATCGCAGGAGGAAGCGCATCAGGTCCTGCGCGGTGACGGGCTCGATCTCGCGACGGAGCCGATCCCTCGTGTACCGGTGGATCCGAGCAAGGAGTCGCCGTTCGCAGAACTCCTCCATGCCCGCGTGAGCGGGATCGAAGCGGCCCCGCAGCACGAACCCTTCCGCCTCGAGGCGGGCGAGGGGCACGGGCATCGCCCCCTCGGCGAGACCCGTCCGGGCGGCCAGCTCGGCCACGGTGCATGGCCCGAGGCGCGCCAGATGTCCCCGGACCGTGAATACCCGGGCCTCCTCCTCCTCCTCGGCGGCGGTCGCGGCGATGCCGGCGGGCACACGCACATCGGGCTCGATCCGGGCCTCGGGGAACAGCGCCGCCACGCGCGGTCGTTGCTCGGCGGCGAGCCACAGCGGACCCGTTGCGGTCAAGACCGACGCGGCTCGGCCGGTCTCGGCCAGCTCCCGGAACCAGGGCTCGCAGGCGGGTTCGGGACGGAGAACCACCAGCTCCAGCAGGAGGTCGTGGAGCTCCTCGGCATTGCGGCAGTCGGGGCGCGCCTCTTCGCGGACCCGCGCGATCGCGTCCGGGTCGAGCTGACCCAGATCCCGTGCGGTCTCGGGCAGCCCCCGCCGGAGCGCGACGGCGCGGGTCCGTCGCTCCTCGAGGGGCGCGTCATCGAGGAACGTGTAGGGCCGACCGTTGAGGATCTCATGCGCGAGCGGGGAAGGCTCGGTCGTCTCGCGGAACAGGGGCTCCACGGCCCCGCTCCGGAAACCGTCGAAGAGGCGGACGAGCCCATCCGCGTCGGTCGCCTCGTGGAGACAGTCGTGCATGGTCTGGCGCACGATCGGGTGATCAGGGATCTCGACGGGCCCGGCGGCTGCGTTCTCCTGGCAGCCGGCGAGCGCGGGGAACACCGCGGCCATGAGGTCGTCTGCCTCCATGCGCTGGATCGGGGGCGGCGTCCGGCGGCCGCCGCGCTGCCGCAGCACCACGAGCGAGCGGCCGAGGTTCCAGCGCCACCGGACCTGGAACATCGGCGAAAGGAGGAGGGCCTGGGCGAGGACTTCTTTCGCATTCTCCGGCGTCAGGAACTGCGGCACGTCGTCCAGTGGGAAGCTCTGCCCCGGACCGAGCGAGAGCACGATCGCGTCGTCACTGGCCGCGGCCTGAAGCTCGAAGTCGAATCGGCGGCAGAAGCGCTTCCGGAGCGCGAGGCCGAGCGCGCGGTTGATGCGACCCCCGTAGGGGGCGTGGACGACCAGCTGCATTCCCCCGGTCTCGTCGAAGAATCGCTCGAAGACGACGCGGCGCTGGGTCGGGAGGAGACCGAGGGCCGCGCGCACGGCCGCCAGGTAGCGGACTACCTCCGTCGCCACCCGGGCGTCGACGCCGGCCTCGGGAGCGAGCCAGGCCGCCGCGGCCGCGATGTCCCCCGACTCGAGTCGCTCGTCCAGCGCCTCGCGGAGGGCCGACACGGCGGCCGAGGCTTCCGCCGTGCGCGCCGGAGCCTCCCCGAGCCAGAAGGGCACCGAGGGGGGCGCGCCCTCGGCATCGACCACGCGCACGATGCCGGCCTCGACGCGCCGGATTCGCCACGACGTGCTGCCGAGGAGGAATACGTCGCCCTGCATGCTCTCGATTGCCCAGTCCTCGTTGACGGTGCCGACCGTCGTGTCGTCCGGGTCGGCGACGACGCGATAGTCGGCCGTATCCGGAATCGCGCCGCCCGACGTCAGCGCGGCGAGCCGGGCGCTCCTTCGTCCCCGTAGGATGCCGTGGACACGGTCCCGGTGAAGGTAGGCGGCCCGGCGGCCGCGCCCCGTCTGGATGCCGTCCGAGAGCATCGCCACGACCGCGTCGAACTCGGCGCGGCCGAGGTCGGCGTACGGCGCCGCGCGCCGGACCAGCTCGAAGAGCTGGTCCTCGGACCAGGCGTCGGCGGCGCAGGCGGCCACGATCTGTTGTGCCAGCACGTCGAGCGGGGCGTGCGGCGGGAGGACGCGGTCCAGCTGGCCGGCGCGCACGGCGCGGAGCAGCGCCGTTGCCTCGACGAGCTCGTCGCGCGTCGTGGGGTAGACGCGCCCCTTGGCGACGGCGCCGCGGGCATGGCCCGAACGGCCCACCCGCTGGAGCAACGTGGCGATGCTCCGGGGGGAGCCGATCTGGCAGACCAGCTCGATGGGGCCGATGTCGATGCCGAGCTCGAGGGATGCCGTGGCGACGAGCGCGGCGAGCTCGCCAGCGCGGAGCCGCGTCTCGAGCCGGAGCCGCCGGTCCTTGGACAGGCTTCCGTGGTGGGCCGCGACCTGACCCTCCCCGAGGCGCTCCCCGAGAAGGTGGGCCAGGCGCTCGGCCAGGCGCCGGGTGTTCACGAAGATGAGGGTGGTGCGATGGGCGCGGACGTGCGCCGCGATGCGGTCGAGGATCTCGCCCCACTGCTCGTGGGACGCGACGGCCTCGAGCTCGCTGTCCGGTAGCTCGATCGTGAGGTCGAGCTGGCGGTGATGGCCGAGGTCAACGACGCGGCATTCCGGCTGGCCGTCGGACCGGCTTCGCCCCTCGCCGGCGCCGACCAGGAGGCGGGCGATCGTCTCGATGGGTCGCTGGGTGGCCGAGAGCCCGATGCGCTGCGGCCGATGCTTGGCGAGCGCGTCGAGCCGCTCCAGCGTGAGGGCGAGGTGCGACCCCCGCTTGTCCCGCGCCACGGCGTGGATCTCGTCCACTATCACCGTGCGCACGGTCCGGAGGACGCTCCCGGCTCCGGGCCGCGGTGACGAGGAGGTACAGGGACTCGGGCGTCGTGATCAACAGGTGCGGCGGTTGCCGGAGCATCGCCGCGCGGGCGGTCGGCGACGTGTCCCCCGTGCGGGCGACCACGCGGAGGTCCGGGACCACCAGCCCGAGCTCTCGCGCCGTCTCCCGGATCTCCGCCAGGGGCCGGTCGAGGTTCTCCCGGATATCGGCGGCGAGGGCCTTGAGCGGCGACACGTAGACGACCTCGGTCGCGAGGTCGCCGTCGGACTGGCCGCCGCCGTGCGGAAGAGTCGGTCGATGCCGACGAGGAAGGCCGCCAGCGTCTTGCCGGAGCCGGTCGGCGCCGCGATCAGCGTGTCGTCCCCGGCGGCGACCGCCGGCCAGCCAAGCGCCTGCGGGTCCGTCGGGCCTTCCGGGAAGCGGCGTCCGAACCAGGTGCGGATGGCGGGGTGGAAGCCGGCCAGCGCGTCCATCGAACCGAGTGTACCCTATGGCTCGCAGCGGTGGCCGTGCGGGCCGGATCGAGCCCGGGTGTGATCCGAGGGCGGGAGCGGGCGATGCAGCTCGGCATCTACGTCAACGCGCAGCACCCGGCCGGGGACGACCCCGCGCGCCGGTTCGCCGAGACGGTCGAGCAGGTGCGCCTCATCCGGGCGCTCGGGTTCGACTCGATCTGGGGCGGGGAGCACCACGCCACGCCCGGATTCCACTACTTCCCGCTCCTCCCGTTCCTTCAGCGCCTTGCGGCGGAGGCTGACGGACTCTGGGTTGGCACGAACGTTGTCCTGCTGCCGTTGCACAACCCGGTCGAGGTCGCCGAGGTCGGCGCCTTCCTGGACGTGATCACGGGCGGGCGCTTCCTTCTCGGCGTGGGGCTCGGCTACCGAGGCGAGGAGTTCGCGCTCTTCGGGGTGCGGATGACCGAGCGAGTGAGCCGGCTCGTGGAGGGCATCGAGATCATTCGCCGGCTCTGGACGGAGGACGAGGTCATCCATCGCGGGCGTCACTGGCAGCTCGACGGCGTGAGCATCCGGCCCCGGCCGCTCCAGCGGCCCCGGCCCCCCATTCTCGTCGGCTCCCAGGTTCCCGCTGGGATCGCGCGGGCGGCGCGCATCGCCGACGGCTGGATGGTGGTCCCGGTGCCGACGGTGGACGAGTTCGCGGTGCAGGCCGCCGCCTTCGCCGGCGCCCGGGCCAGCGCGGGGTTGCCACCGAGCGGGTACGTCTGTCGTCTGATCGAGGTGGCATGCGCGCCCGACGAGGCGACCGCGATCCGCCGGGCGGCGCCGTTCCTCCTCGCGAAGTATGCGGCGTACCTGTCCTGGGGCATTCCAGGCATCACGCTCGACCCGGCAGCCGCGCCGGAGGCACAGCTCCGCCGCCTCGCGGCAGGTCGCTTCGCGGTCGGGTCACCGGCTCAGGTCGTCGAAGCGCTCCTGGCTCAGCATCGGGCCGGAGTGACTCACGCCACCATGCGCGTCAGCTGGCCGGGGATGCCTCAGGACGACATCCTCGCCAGCCTGGAGCTGCTCGGGCGCGAGGTGTTGCCCGAAGTCCGGCGCCGCGCCGCTGCCGCATAGCCCTTCGTGGCCACTGCCACGGCGCTCGGGCTCGTCCGGTCTCCGGAGGCGTGACCGGAGCGGTCTAAGAGAGCTGGCCCATCTGGGGCCATCGGGCGCTGGGCGCCTACAGCTCCAGGGTCGGACCCAGCTTCCGGAGCCGCTCGAGCTCAGGCACCGGTACCCCGCGCGGGCGAGCCCACTCGGACGGCGCGCACGGCACGAACTGCCCCGTCCCGGGCTCCGCGTGGAGCCGGCCGTCGTGGACGACGAGGCGTCCTCGCGAGAGCACCGTCACCGGCCAGCCGGAGAGCTCGCGCCCCTCGTAAGGCGTGTAACCCACCCGGTCGTGGAGCATCGTGGCGGTGATGCGGACGCGCCGTCCGGGGTCCCAGAGGGCGAGATCAGCGTCCGCTCCTACCGCGATCGTCCCTTTGCGGGGGTAGAGGCCGTAGAGCTTCGCGTGATTGGTCGAACCCAGGGCCACAAACTCGCCGAGCGAGAGCTGTCCGGCCCCGACCCCCTCGGAGAAGAGCAGGGGGAGTCGGAGCTCGATACCGGGCACGCCGTTGGCCATCTCCTTGAAGGTCGTGCGCTCGCCCTTCGGAAGCTTGCCCGACTCGTCGAAGCGGTAGGGCGCGTGGTCGGAGGAATAGGCCTGGAAGGTGCCGTTGGCAAGGCCGGCCCAGATCGCCGCCTGAGCGGCGCGATCGCGGGGAGGAGGACTGCAGCCGTACTTCGCGCCCTCGAGGCCGGGCCGGTCGAGGTCGTCGCCCGTGAGGAAGAGGTACTGCGGGCACGTCTCGCCGTAGACGCGCAGGCCGCGCGCCTGCGCCTGGCGGATCGCGCTCGCGCCCGCCGCGTCCGACACGTGGACGATCAGGATCGGGACGTCGACCAGCTCCGCCAGCGCGATCGCGCGCTGGACCGCCTCGCCCTCCGCCACGCGCGGGTGGGCGATCGCGTGGTAGCGCGGTGCCGTCGCGCCGGCGTGGACGAGGCGATTCGACAGCCAGGCGATCATGCCGTGGTTCTCGGCGTGAATCATCGTGAGGGCGCCGAGCCGCCGTGCGGCGGCCAGGACGTCCAGGAGCTGCTCGTCCTCGAGGCGGAGTCGCTCGTAGGTCATGTAGACCTTGAGCGACGTGATGCCTTCTGCGACCAGCCGGGGCAGGTCCTCGCGGAGCGCCGCCTCGCTCGGGTCGGCGACGATCAGGTGGAACGCGTAGTCGATCACCGCCTTCTCGCTGGCGCGGCGGTGGTAGTCCTCGACGACGGCCCGGAGCTTCATCCCGCGGTGCTGCGCGGCGAAGGGGACCACGGTCGTGGTGCCGCCGAAGGCCGCGGACACGGTGCCCGAGTGGAAGTCGTCCGCGCAGACGACCCCGGCCGAGGAGAGCTGCTCGATGTGGACGTGACTGTCGATGCCACCGGGGAGGACGTAGAGGCCCCGAGCGTCGAGCTCCCGACGCCCGGGCGGCAGTCCCTCGCCGAGCGCACTGATCCGGCCCCCGTCGACACCGACGTCGCACCGCAGCGTCTCGGTCGCGGTGACGACAGTGCCGTCCCGCACGACGAGCTCGTGGGCCATTGCGCGTGGATTATAGCCCCGGGCCGGCCTTACCCCGCGGGCTTCAGCTGCTTCGCGCGCTCCCGCTCCTGGCGCTCGTCCGCAAGGAGCCGGTAGGCGATGTAGTACTTGTAGATGTTGCTCACGTACTGGACCGTCTCGCGGCCGATCCGCTTGGCCGCGATCCGCTCGACGTGATTGAACCAGACGTTCGGGTCGAGCCCGGTTTCCTTGGCCTCCTTGCGAAGCTGCGCGACCTTGGCGGGCCCCGCGTTGTACGACGCGAAGGCGAAGAGCATCTTGTCCACGGGATCCATGGGGGCGTCCTTGAAATAGCGATCCGTCATGAACCGGAGGTACTTGGTCCCGGCGTGAATGTTCGGGTCGAGCTGACTGACGTCCCCGACCTGCATCTCCCGACCGGTCTCCGGCAGGACCTGCATGACCCCGACCGCGCCGGCGCGGCTGCGCCGCTGGTTGTCGAGCTGGGACTCCTGGTACCCCTGGGCCGTCAGCATCAGCGCGTCGAACCCGTAGCGGTCCCCGTACTTCCGGAAGAGCGCGACGGTGCGCTGATACTTCTCGAGCTCCTTCGGCGCGAGCGAGTTCCGGACGTACTTGGCGCTGCGGAGGTACCGGTTGAAGATCTGGTTGCCGAAGGACGTGCCCTTCTTGTGTGTGGCCAGGAAGGGATTGAGGGCCGCCCGGAGCTTGGGGCTATTCTTCCGGAACGCCCACGCGATCTCCCCCCCCGTTCGGACGACCGCGTTCGGATGGAGGCGAATCTTCGGGAAGATCTGCGCCCAGAACTCGGCCTTGTGGCTGTCCACGACGACGAACCGCACGAGCCCCGCGTTCACCATCTCGAGGAGGTCCTCGTCCTCGAGGGTCTCGGGAGCGAGCTTGAGTCGGACCGCCCGCTTGCCCGCCTGCTCGAGCTCGGTGTTGAGGCGCAGGAGGCTCTCGTGGTAGCTGCTCGACTTGCGGACGAAGACCTCGTGGCCGGCCAGGTCCTGGGCGCTCTCGATGGGCGGTGATGCGGGGCCCGTCACCACGATCTCGTTCACGCCCGTGTAGATCGGATCCGAGAAGTCGACCTGCTGACGACGCTCGTCGGTGATGGTCAGGTTGGACGCCGCGATGTCCCCGAGACCCTTCACCAGCCCTGGGATCAGCTGATCCCGGCTGACCGGAATGAACACGACGTTGACCCTGAGGTTGCCGGTGCCCAGCCGGCGATTGAGGTCATCCTCGAAGGCCCGGCCCAGGTCGTAGGTCGCCCCGCGCTGGCGTCCCCGGTCGACGAAGTAGAGGGTCTTGTTGTAGACGACGAGGATACGGATCCGCCGCTTCGCGACCATCTCGTCGAGGTCGCCCGTGGAGGCGGGATCCAGGGGGCGGATGAAGTCGGACGGCTGCGCCGCGTGGGCGGGCGAGTCAGCCGCAGGCCCAGCCCAGGAGCGTGAGAGCGGCGATCGCCAGCGTGACGTGTGGCCGGGGGCGTCGGAGGTCCCGGGGCCGTCGATCAGGAGGCACGGATCGCGCGAAGGGCGATCCGGCTCTCCTGGCGGTTGACGTGGCGGGCCGTGGGCTCAGGAACACGGGGGCTCCCGGCGGGGGCTAGATCCGGACGTGGCCCTACTTCCCCCTCAACCGTGCGTCCTCGAGCTTGGCGAGCGCCTCGTCCGGCCCGAGGAGCCGGTTCGGCAGACCCTGGTTCACCGTCGCGACGTAAACCTCCCATATGCCTGGCTTCATGAGGAGCTTCACCTGCTGGGCGGTGAGGTCGACCCACTTGGACGTCCGGTTCACCTTGGCGAACTCGTCGAAGTACCACTTGATCGGGCTGTCGATCCGGCCCGGCTCGGTCTTGATGCCCGTCTGGATACCGGTCTTGGCCATCCACATGTTGCCGACCTCGACGTCGGCGAAGGCGTTGGCAACGTCGATCGCCAGGGGAAGGTTGGGACTCTTCGCCGCGACCGCGAGGGAGCCCGCCACGCCGAGCATCTTCTCGCCGTGCCCCTTGCCCTCCTTCATGAGGGGGTAGTTGAGGAGCCCGAGCTCGAAACCCTGGGGCTGCCCGCCCTTCTCCGGCGGAACGAACGCGCGGCCAGTGTACCAGGAGCCGACCGGGAACATGCAGGCCTTCTGCTCGGTGTGGAAATACCGGTGGGCCTCGGCGAGTTGCATGCTGGTGAGGGTCTTCGCGTAAGCTCCGAGGTCTACGAGCTCCTTGTAGTAGCGGAACACCTCGACGACGCGCGGGTCCTTCCAGCTGAGCTCGCCGCCGTACAGCTTCTGCACGTCCGCGTAGCCGAGCTTCGAGAGGAGGAGCATGTCCGGGACGTACATCGCCGCCCACTCGCGGTCGGCGGCGCCGGTGGCGAACGCCGCGTAGCCGGCCTTCGCGCATCGGGCGACGACGTCCTTGAACTGGTCCTGGGTGAAGGCGAAGTTGGCGGGCACGGTGATCCCGAGCTCGCGGAAGAGCTTCTTGTTGAAGTAGAGCTCATCGGACGCCGCCTCGACCGGGATGGCCCACGTTCCGACCTTGCCCCCCGGCCCCGGGCGCGTCCAGAACGCCTTGCCGTAGGGCTCGATGTTCTCCCAGCGGATGCCCTGCGAGAGATCGGCGAGCCAGCCGGCGGCCATGAACTCCGGGACGTCGTTGTCGTAGTAGAAGACATCCGGGAAGCCGGAGCCGGCGGTGAAGGCCGCCCGGAGGGCGGGCCACATGTTCTTCTTCTCGTAGAAGGTGATCTCGACCGTGTGGCCGGGGTGCTTCGCCTCGAAGCGCCGCTTGGCCTCGAAGAGCACGGCCTTCTTCGAGTCCTCCACGGCCCAATGGCTCCACCACTGGAGTTGCGCGGCCTGGGCGGGCCCGCCCGCCCCCAGGGTGATGACCAGCGCCGCAGCCAGGAACCCGATGGGCATCCGTCGCATGGCGTCCCTCCCTCTGGGCTCCAACGATCGCGCGCGCCCGGGGCGGCCGTCAAGCCCCCGCGAGGCCGAACAGAAAGCACACCGGCGAGGATAAGCCCGGCGCCCTCGACACGAGTCGGGGCGTGGCGCTCACCGAGCACGAGACCCCGAGGAGGCTACCGAAGGCGATCGAGAGCTCGCGGGCTGGTGTGACGTCGCTGGCTGGCGTGATCCCCACTCGGCGATGCACGTCGCGGGCGCGCGCAGACCCAGGGGGTGAGCAGGAGCGCGGCGGAGGGGGACCACGCGTAGAGGAGTCGCGGCACCCCACGCCTGACATTCCAGGCGGCCACGATGGAGTAGGCCGTCGTGAGGCTCCCGGTAAGGGCCGCGAGGTATGGGCGCGCACGGCTGCCGTCCATGCGACGCTCGCTCACATCTCCGCGAGCCAGCCCCAGGTCGGCGTGCTCCAGACCACCGCCGGCAGAAACAACACGGCGTCGACCAGCCCCGTCCACCAGAGAAAGGCCGGGTGGTGCGGGCTCTGCTTGGTGAGGAGGTTCCAGGTGGCGTGGGAGATCGCCGCCAGGATCACGAGGCCAAGCACGAGAGGGCGCACGCGCGCCGGCCCGTACATACCGGTTGTCGCATGGGTCGGCACACCCTACAATTCGGCCTGAGACCGCGATCATGACCCAGGTGACGATTCACGAGCGCCCGGGCCGGCTCCGTCGGCCGGTCCTTCTCCTTGCCTTCGCCGGCTGGAACGACGCCGCGGAGTCCGCGACCAATGCCGCCCGCTTCCTTCGGAGCGCGTGGGACGGTCAACGGATCGCGAGCCTCGATCCAGAGGAGTTCTACCACTTTGGGCTGCAGCGCCCGCTGGTGCGCCTCGCACCGGGGACGCTCGAGCGTGAGATCGTCTGGCCCGAGATGGAGTTCACCCTCTGCACGCGAGCCAGCCGCGACGTCGTCGTCGGGGTGGGTATCGAGCCGCACCTCCGGTGGAAGACCTACTGTCGGGCCGTGCTCGACTTCGCGAAGGAGCTCGAGGTGGCGCTCGTGGTCACACTCGGCGCGCTACTGGCGGAGGTCCCCCACACCCGGCCGGTCCGGTTGACGGGGTTCGCCACCGATCCGGAGCTGGGCGCGGTCCTCGGCGTCCGGCCGACTCGGTATGAAGGCCCGACCGGGATCGTGGGCGTGCTGTCGTCGACGGCACGCGCCACGGGTCTCGCGACGGCCAGTCTCTGGGCGAACGTGCCGCACTACATCTCCGCGATGGAGAACCCGCGGGCCACGCTCGCCCTAGTCCAGCGCGTGAACCGGCTCTTCGACGGTCCACTTGACTATCGGGAGCTGGAGGAGGGCGCGACCCAGTTCGACGCTCAGCTGGCCGAGGTCCTCCAGCAGAACCGGAAGGTGGCGAGCTACGTGCGCCGCCTTGAGGCGAAGGATCAGGAGACCGAGGAGGCGGAGGCGCCTCCGGCCGCGGACTTGCCGGACGCGAAAGACCTCGTGGCCGAGATCGAGCGGTTCCTGCGCCAGCAGCCGCCCGGGCCGACGCCGGAGTGAGGCGCCGGACTCTCCTGGTCGGTTCCGCGCTCCTGGGCCTCGCGTTCCCGGCGGCCGCCGTCGGGGACGGGATCCCCGGCGGCGTGCGCGTGTCGGTCACGCCTGCGAGCCCGCAGCCCGGTGACGTGCTCCTCCTACAGCTGACGGGCGTGCCCCCGGACGTTCGCGCGGAGTGGGACGGCCGCCCCTTGGTGCTGTTTCCGGCGGGGAGCGGCTGGGCCGCGCTGGTCGGGATCGACCTCGAGGTCCGCCCGGGACCGGTCGGCTGGCGGGTCACCCGGCCCAGCGCGGCAAAGAACGGCGGCGCGCTGGCAGCCGGTGCGGTCACGGTGCGCGCGCGCACGTTTCCGACGCAGCAACTCACGCTCCCGAAGGGGATGGTCGATCTCGACGCCGCCACGCTGGCTCGTGTCGAGAGCGAGCGTGGGAAGCTCAAGGCCACGCTGGCCGAGGTGACTCCTGAGCGTCTCTGGCGCGGCCCGTTCCGCGTCCCGCTGGAGGGTGGCCAGCCGACGGGAGGCTTCGGGCTTCGCCGGCTCATCAACGGTCAACCGCGGAGCCCGCACACCGGCTACGACTGGGCGGCCCCGTCCGGGACGCCCGTCCTCGCCGCGAACGCCGGACGCGCGGCGCTCGTCACCGAGCACTTCTTCGCGGGTCGCAACGTCGTGGTGGACCACGGTCTCGGCCTGTTCACGCTCTACTACCACCTCACCGAGACGCGCGTGGCCGCCGGCGATCCCGTGGCGGCGGGCCAGGTCATCGGGACGGTCGGAGCGACCGGCCGCGTGACCGGACCACACCTTCACTTCGCCGTGCTGCTGGGCGGCGCACGCGTCGACCCGGAAGCGCTGCTCCGCCTTGGCCCTCCGGAAGAGCCCGCGCCCTAGAGCTCGCCGTCTCGCACCGGCGCGGGAGCGTGAGGCCCGACCCGCGTTCGTGCACTTGCGGTGGATACTGTCTCACCGTGCGCTCGCGGCGGCGGCGAGGCGCCCGACCCAGGCGCTGAGCCTCCGATCGGACAGCACCAGCGCGATCGAGCGCGCGACGAGCCAGCGGACCTCCGCCCGCGGCACCTTCACCATGACGGCGGGGTCGAGCAGGTTCTCGGCGCGCCGGAGCCTGGCCAACGTGCCGAGCCCGATGAGGAGCGGCCAGAGGGAGGCCAGCCGGAGCCGCGCCTCGCGCCGCGGCACGGCGAGCGTGTACGCTCGTCCTGCGTCGAGGCGAGCGAACGCCTCGTCGATCAGCGCATCCACGAGCGGGCGGACACGCGGGAGCGACACGGGGCTCAAGAGGTCCCGGGGCGTGAGACCGAGCTCGGCGAGCTCTTCACGCGGCAGGTAACAGCGCCCGATCCTCAGATCGCGCGGAAGGTCCCGGAGTACGTTGACGAACTGGAGTCCCTGGCCGAAGCGCGCCCCTCGCGCACGCATGCCGGACAGATCCCACCCTCTACACCGCGGCCGGTGAGCCACCAGCATTTCGGTCCAGAACTCGCCGACGCAGCCCGCGTTGAGGTGCGTGTAGCGGTCCAGGTCGGCGCGCGTCTCGAGGGCACCGATCCGATCGGCCATCTCGGGCGGGAAGCGCTCCAGAGCCTCCACCATGGCCTGGGTCAAGGTCAGCAGAACTCCGAGGGCTCGCTCCCGGTCGCCCGGCTCTAGCCTGCGGTATGCCGCGAGGGCGTCGGGGAGGCGCACCAGCAGCACGCGCTCGGCGGGCGTCTGGCCCCCCGTCGTGACGCCCGCGAGGCTCGGAGGCGCGCTGTCGCCATCGCTGAGCGATCGCCGGAGTGCGTGGAGGGCGGCAAGCCGGGCGCCCGGCGGCAGGGTGCGGGTGTCGGCGATGGTGTCCGCCGCGCGCGCCACGAGGTACGTGACTCCGAAGGGCTGGCGGAGCGGCGCGGGCAGGACGCGCAGCGACAGCGCGAACGACCGGCTCACGCCGGGCAGAACCTCGCGCAGGAGCCCGGGGGCCGCCCTCGCGCCGGACGCCCCCCGCGTCACGGCTTCCTGCTCCGCGCGGTCTCTAGTCCAGGTCGATCGGCCGGATCGGCGGGTCCGGGTCGTCCTTGGCGCGCTTGAGCCCCTCGCCGAACTTTCGGGACAGCACGTCGCTCTTCGTCCGCTCGGACTCGGCCGCCTGGCGGAACGCCGCCTCGCGCCGCGCCCCCGCGCCGCGAAGGTGATCCATGGCCTTGTCGAGGCTCGAGAGGGGGCCGGTCCGCGGAGGCTCGCGATGGGCCAGCACCGCCCGGACCTCGGCGTCGACCGTGAGGATGGCCTTGCAGCACGGACAGGTCACCTCGAACGTGGTGGACCGCTGGTTCCCCATGTCTGACTGCCTATCACGCGGGGGGCGCGGCTGCAAGGCGACACCCGGGGTTTGGTCCTGCCGAGACCCGCCGGACCGCTTCGCGTCACCCGGCCCGGGCGAGCCGCTCGAACGTCAGCGTGAACCGGTCGACCCGCGCCAGGTACGCGGCCACCTCGTGCGCTCCGCAGCGCTCCCCGGAGGTCGTGCGGAAGCCTCGCTGGACGAACGCGGCGCCACGGGCGGGGCCGCAGAGGTGGATCACCGCGGCCAGCCGCTCCCGCGCCTCGACGCCGGTCCGGCCGGCTCGTCCCGGGCCAAGCGCCTGGAGGAGGTGCTCGTGGAGGCGCGCCGCCGTCATCTCGATCGCGTGGCTGGGCACCGTCCGGCTATAGAGAGCGGTGAACCAGCAGGCCGAGAGGTCGTGCCACGGACCCGCATGGACGACGCGGTGATCGTGGACGCAGAGACGCCGGCCCTCGGCGAACGCGGCGTCGGTCATCTGGAAGAGACCGACAGCGGTGGAGGCCGGCGCGTAGAGGGCGAACGGATTCCAGGTCCAGCGCCACCGCCACGGAGTACGTGCGAGCGGATCGCCCTGGCTCTCCGCGTGAGCGAGCGCGGCCAGAAGCTCGGGGCGGACCAGATCGGTCGCATGGGTCCGGAACGTAGATCCGTAGCGTGTCCAGGTCTCGCGCGGTGTGAGCGGCGCCGGCGCGAAGACGAGCCCGAAGAGCTCCGTCGGCTTGCGAGCGACCTGGTAGGCGAGGTTGAGCACGGTCAGGACGATCAGGAGTAGAAGGCCCACCACCGCGAGGCGGAGGGCCATGGGGCCCCGGATCACGGCTCGGGCGAGTCGACGACTCGCCGGGGATCGCCGGCGCCGTCCACCAGGGGGCCGAGCGCTGCGGGGGGCGGACAGCGTCGCGGCATCGGCCGGCCCCACGCCTTGTCGCACGCCTACCGCGGCCAGCGGGTGATCCTCCGGGTGACGGCGCGGGAGAAGCAGCAGTTGGGGACGACGGTCGAGTGCTTGCCGGACCCGCCGGCGACCAGTAGGTAGACGTCGTCCGGTCCAGGGACGACCGGCAGCAGTGCGTGCTCGTCCGCCGTCTCCATCCAGCGGGGCCAGTCGTGGATCCCCCACATCCCGCCTTGCTTCAGGCGATGGAGCGGCAGCCGCGCGTGCTCGTACACGTAGCGCTGCACATCGGCGCGCGTGAAGCCGTCGCCCGCGATCGTGGCGGCGTGCTCGGGGCCGAGCACGAGGAGGAGCTGGCTCTGCGAGAAGTACCAGCCCACGTTCGAGCCGAGGGTGGCGGCGGTGTCGGCGATCACCGTGAGGAGATTCGGCGCCCGCTGGCTCACGTGGTCGTTGACGTTGTGCGGCGCCTCGCCGCCGAAGACGGTGACGGCGTCCTCCGCCACGTCGAATCCCAGGCTCGCGTGGAGCGGCCCCCAGGGGCTCGCCTCCACACGCTCGGCGATCGCGTACGTGTACTTGGCCGGGCTGCCCTGGGTCGCCATGTCCCCCTGTCCGGGGCGGGCGCCGCCAAGATTCCAGAGGCACAGGCGTGCCGCGCGGCCGAGCGTAGCGTTTGCGCGGTTGCCGGGTCCGAACACGCCCGCGCCGGAGTGCATGCCGAGCCGGCCTGCGGCCGGCCCGTGCACGATGAGGAGCGGGGCCACGGGGTGGGTTGTCGCCTGGACCCCGTAGAGGTTGAAGACCGGATCGAGCATGGCCTCGAGCGCCGCGACCAGGACCGGCATCATCGCCGGGGCGCACCCCGCCATGACGGCGTTGATCGCGACCTTCTCCACGGTTGCCTCGCTCCAGCGGGGCGGTATCTTCCCGACGACGTGGTCGGGGTCGGCGTCGATGCCGGCGAGCGTTGCCATGACGCGTGCCTCGGTCGGGGGGACGATGGGCAATCCGTCCGTCCAACCCTGCGCGTGGAAGTGCGACTCGACGGCCTCGAGCGAGTCTGGTAGCTCGAGGACCTCCGATGCCAGGACGAGCCCGGCGCGCGGCACGCTCACCCCGTCGGCACGCGCGGGTGGAGGCGTGTCAGTAGCTGGCTTGCCGCGTGCGCCGCCCGGATCTCGATCCGCGCCGGCGGCTCGCCGCCAAGCGGATGGTCGACCACCAGGAGCGGAAGGTCTTCCATCCCGAGCGTGTGCGCCTCGTGGTGGGCGAGCGTCTCGAAGGCCGTCGTCGTCACGACGACCGCGGGCGTGCCGGCCCGCTGGAGAGTCACCGCGTCGTGGAGACTCCACGACGTGCAGGATCCTCAGTCGGCGGAGCCGGTGACCACCAGGTCGACGGAGCGGAGCCGCGCGAGGACCTCGGGCGGGGCGGGTGTTGATGAGTTCGCCTTCCGCTCGTAGACGACGTCGGCAATGCCCGCTTCGGTGCGCAGGATCGCCTCCAGGCGACGAAGAAGGAGCTCGAAGTTCGCCTTGGTGTTGTCGAGGAATCCGAGCCGTTTGCCGGCGAGGGTGCCGGGCAGGGGCAGGGCAGCGGTCTGGCTGATCTTGCTGTCGACCACGGGAGAGAGCACGCGGATCGTCGCCATTCGAACCTCCGGTCAGAGCGGTGATCGGACTCGACCCTCCCCCAGGATGGCCCTCCCATGCCAGTCAGGCAAGCACCGCCGAACCGTCTGCCCGAGCCGTCGCCTCATCGTACGACACCAGTCCGCCGGAGCCGCGCGATCTCCGGCGCCGGAACTCCGGCCTCCGCCAGGATCGCGTCCGTGTGCTCCCCGAGGGCGGGGGGCGGGCTGGCGGGTGCGCCCGGGGTGGCCGCGAGGCGAACGGGAACCCCCAATACCCGGACGGGGCCGAGTGTCGCGTGCTGGACGGTGGCCAGCGTGCCGTTCAGCAGGGCCTGGGGATCCACGAGCATCTCCGGGACCGAGCGGACTCGCGTGCACGGCACGTCGGCCTCGGCAAAGCGCGCTTCCCATTCGGTGGCCGGCCGTGCGGAGAGACGCTCGGTGATCGCCTGGATCAACTCCTCCTTGTGCGCGTGGCGGCCGACCATGGTCTGGAGACGCGGATCGTCGAGCCAGATATCGAGGCCGAGGGTCCGGCAAAACCCCGTCCAGAACTTCGGCAGCTCCACGTAGAGGTAGAGGTGACCGTCCCGCGTCGGGTAGATCCGCGACACGCGGTCGCCGAGGAGATCCTGCACGGCGTCCGGCGGCTCCGCGGCCTCGGCCCAGAACGCCCGTCCGGCCTGCATCGCGAGGACGCCATCGAGGAGCGAGGTTTCCAACCGCTGGCCCGTGCCCGTCCGGCCACGGTCGATCAGCGCGAGCAGGATCCCGGACACGGCCAGGCTGCCCGTGTAGTAGTCGACGAGACTGCCGCGCACGAGCTCCGGCGTGTTGCCGTCGGCCGCTCCCTGCTCCCACGCGAGCCCGCCGTAGGACTGCACGACCGGGTCGAGGCCGGGCCGCTCGGCCAGCGGGCCGGTCTGGCCGAATGCCGACACGGAGCAGTAGATGAGGCGCCTGCTGTCGGCCCGGAGCGTCGGCTCGTCGAGGCCGAGGCGGGCCGCGACGCCAGGACGGAAGCTCTCGACGAACACGTCCGCACCGCGGGCGAGCCGCCGCACGACGGCGAGGCCGTCGGGGCGCTTCAGGTCGATCGCCAAGCTGCGCTTGCCGCGGTTGATGCCGAGGAAGTAGCGGGAGAGACCGGGCAGCGTCGAGGGGTAGCTTCGGAGCGCATCCCCCTCGAGCGGCTCGACCTTGACGACGTCGGCGCCATAAGTGGCCAGGAACGCGGTCGCGATCGGCCCCGCGATGATCGCCGAGCAGTCGAGGATGCGCAGGCCCTGTAACGGACCGGGCACGGCAGGTCAGGTTCGAGCCCCGGGGGGCACTGTTCGCGAGGGTGCCTGGTGCGTCCTCATGGAGCCTCTCCTCCGCCGGTGGCGCAGCACCGGGTGATCGGGCGCCTGTCTTGGTATCAGAGGCTCCCGGGACCGGTCAAGCCGGTGGGCCTCCTGCCGGCGGCCGTGCGCCGGGTGTGGCGGACGCTGGCCGGGGCGATGCTATGCTCTGGCCGATGGCGGAGCTCGGCAACGTCTTTTCCTGGTCACGCTCGCGCGCCAGCATGTTCGAGGATTGCCGCCGCCGCTACTACTACCACTACTACGGGGCGTGGGGCGGCTGGGAGAGCACGGCGGCGCCTGAGGTCCGGCATCTCTACGTCTTGAAGCAGCTGACGGGCCGGCAGGGCTGGGCCGGCCGGACGGTGCATGGCGCAGTGGAACTCACGCTGCGCGCGCTCCATGCTGGCCAGGAGCTCTCCGTGGAGCGCCTCGTCGAAGACACCGTCAGCCGCATGCGCGAGGAGTGGCGGTTCTCCCGGCGGGGACGATATCGCGAGCGCCCGAAGGAGGCCGTTGCCCTCTTCGAGCACGAGTACGGCGTTGAGGTTCCGGACCAGGCGTGGCAAGTCCTGCGGGACCATGTCTGCCGGTGCCTCCGAAACTTTCACCGGCTGCCGCTCCTCGCAGAGATCCGGCGCACGCCGCCGGAGCGCTGGATTCTGATCGAGGACGTTCGCGCGTTCGAGTTCGAGGGCACCCCGGTGTATGCGGCACCCGACTTCGGGTACTGGACGCGGGACGACCGGCTCGCGCTGGTCGACTGGAAGACCGGGAGCCCCGATCCCGAAGAAACCGCGGTGCAGCTAGGCGGTTACGCGCTGTACGCTCGCGACATCCTGGACGTGCCGCCGGAGCGCGTGGATCTCCTGGAGGTGAACCTTCGCGCGGGGGAGGTGAGCGTGCACCCGTGGGACGCGGCGCGGCTCGACCAGATACGCGAGCGGCTTCGACTCTCGATTCGGGGCATGAAGGCCTGGCTGCGCGACCGGGACGCGAACGTGGCGGTGCTCGAGGACTTCGAGCGGACCGAGGATCTCCGGCTCTGCCGATGGTGCAACTTCAAAGCGGTCTGCCGCCCGGAGGCTGTTGGCGAAGGCGTCGCGCCTCTCCGCTAGCGCGCCCGCGAGCCCACACACGCTCGAGGCCTAGCCACCGGGCTCGCGAAGGTCGGCCCGGCCGGGACCGGCCAGCCACTACCCCTCCAGAATCAGCCCGGTCGCCGGGCCTACTGGCGGCCACCCACTAGTAGCGGGCTGGGCGGGCGCGCCCAGGCTCACGACATCCTGGCGTCTCCAATGGCCTCTGCCTTCGGTCGGTGCTGTCGGCTGGTTGCCGGATGCCGAACGGTCGAGGACTGTCGCACACTCCGACACCCGGACGCCAGCTGATGGGAGCGCATTTCTCCATAGGCCAAAGGTCTAATGGCCCAGGTCCTATAGACTCACGTCTCGCCGCGCTCCTAGCATCTCACTGCGGTGGCAATGATGACTGCGGTGGTCGCGTCGGCTCGCACACAGCGTGGTGATCGTCGGCGCGCGCGACGGTGCTCTCCGGCCTCTCGTTCACCGCCCGGTCGCCTGGCTCGGGAAGGTCTCCCCGCAGAGCATCTGCAAGGGGAGGGACGCGGACGTGCTGTGGTGCTGGTACACCGCGTTCTCTTTCTCGAGGTCAGCACAGCGCCGGCGACGAGTGCGTGGCAAGAGATTCTCTGTGACACCAACGCGACGCCACAAACCGTGGTGGCGTTGCAGCAGGCGCTCAAGCGCGCCGGTTCGACCCAGGCCGCGAGGATGGCCGCGTCGATGAGCGCACGATGAACGCGGTGCGAGCCTTCCAGCAGGCGAAGAGCCTGCCGGTGGATAGCGAGCGCTACATCAACATGGCGACCGTCAAGGCCCTGGGGGTGACGCCCTGAGCGGGTCGTAGTCGTTCTGACACCACACTGGCGTGAGGGAGGGAACCATGGCTGTGAACCTTCTGGAGATGCTGCAAGGCTCGGTGGGTCAGACGCTGGCCCGCGAAGCGAGCCGCTACCTGGGAGAATCGGAGACAGCGACGAGATCCGCGGTCGGCGCCGCCTTGCCGGCGCTGCTGGCGGGCCTCGCGCAACAGGGCTCCACGTCCTCGGGCGCGGCCGAGCTGTTCAGGACCCTGACCGGATCCAGAATCGACACCGGGTTCATGAACAACCTGGGCGGCATGCTCGCTGGCGGTGACAAGAGCGTGCTGTCGCTCGGTGGCACGTTGCTCAGCTCCCTGTTCGGCGACAGGACGGGAGCCATGACGAGCGCCATCAGCTCGATCTCGGGGATGAAGAGCTCCTCTGTCAGCACTCTGCTCGCCGTGGCCGCGCCGGCAGTCCTTTCCTTCCTGAAGAGCTACGTCCTGCAGAACAAGCTCGACGTTGGTGGCCTGGCGAGCCTGCTGGGCGGGCAACGCGAGCACCTCCGGTCCGCCTTGGACGACCGGATCACCAGTGCTCTCGGGTTCGCAAGCCCGAGCGCTTTTCTGTCGAGCCTCACAGCCCAAGCAACCGGGGCAGCCGAACGAGTCGGAAGCGGCCCCGGTCGAATGGACACTTGTGGCGCAGGGGATTCGGCGCACGATAGAAAAGTTCCCCGGGCTCTGCACACTGTGTGGCAGTTTCCCTGTCCTGCGCCGTCAGGGGGACCCTATCGCGGCCCGTTCAAGTTGGCATGATACTTGCTTAGCTATCCAGGGCCTGCCCCACGGCCGCAGCAGAAAGGACCGGCGCCGAGACGCACGATCGAAAGGAACCTGACTGCATTGACCCGACCACACCTCCGGCTCGTCACCACGCTTGCCCTCGCGTTGATGCTGCTCGTCGCCGCGCGAAGCCGCTCCGCCGCGTCGGGCGAAGACGCCGCAGAGATGCTTGCCCACGTGAGCCCGGCGGTCGTCACCATCCACATTGAGAAGAGCCACGGGAGCACCCAGGGGAGCGGTTTCATCGTGGACCCCCGCGGAATCATCGCAACGGTCCACCACGTGATTGCGGGCGCCACGCGGGCCCACGTGGTCCTACCGAACGGCGCTCGCCTTGAAGTCGACGGCATCCTTGCCGCGGACCCCACCGACGATGTCGCTCTCCTGCGGGTCAGTGCGCCCGGCGACCTTCATACCGTGACATTGGGTGACTCGGACGTGATGCGACCCGGAGATCGCGTCTTCGTGCTCGGCAGCCCTCAAGGACTGGAGCTGACTGCGACGGATGGCATCGTCAGTGCGCCCGTTCGGCGGTCGCCGAGCGGCCGCGCGAGCCTGCAAATCACGGCGCCGATCTTTGGTGGGAGCAGCGGTGGACCGGTGCTGAGTGCGCAGGGCAAGGTCATTGGCATTGCCCGCTCGTTCCACCGCGATGCGCAGAGCCTCACCTTTGCAACCCCGATCAATGTCGTGAAACCGCTGCTCGCCGCAAAGAGCCGAATGGCGCTGCCGTTTCCGTCCGCCGCCTCGGCGACGCCCTAGGCGCTCGCACTCTCCGCGCGCCGACCGCTCATCCCAGTTTGGCCGCCGGGCCGGTCTTCCGGCGGCCCGAATCGGAGCCCTCTAGGCCGGCGCCGCGAAGACTGCCGCGCGGGCGATCTCGTCGAGGCGGACCTTCGCGGGGTCGAAGGCCTCGAGGTTCTCCCGGAGGCGCACGAATGTCTGTTCGAAGGACGGGAGCGTCTTCCGCGCTCGGCTGAGCGGGGTGGTGCGCGCCAGGACGTAGTTTTTCACATACGGGTGGTTCAAGCCGCGCTTCTTGACCTTGGCGACCACGTCCGTCAGCACGTCGTCGGCGGCCTGGACGAGCTCGGCCCGATGCTCGCGTTCGGTGTAGGCCTTCGGCAAAGGCGCCTTCAGAAACTTGTCGACCCGACGGAGAAGCGGCGCGAAGGCCCCGCCGGCGAAGCGGGGGCGCGCCTCGTACAGGAGGCCGAGCGTGATGAAGTGGGGGGCCTCGAACTGGAACGCGAAATCCTCCTCGGTCGCCTTCGAGTCGCCCTCCACGAGGCCGCGGTACATGCGGATGACTTCGAGGGACTTCTCCTTGACGTTGTGCGCCTTCTCTGTGTTGAGGGCGAGGATCTGGTAGGCGACCTCAGGCTCGGGGACGAGGATGGCGGGCATCCACTCGGCCTTGAGCTTCGTGAGCGCCTCGCGGCGGTGGTTGCCGTTCGGCGTCCAGTACTTTCCGGGGCCGGTGGACACCACGACGATCGGATCGACGAAGCGGCCGAGCCTCCTGATGACCTCCTGGAGCCGCTTGACGTGAGGTTTCGAGAGGTCCCGCTGGTAGGGAGTCGGCTCGACCCGCGCGAGAGGGAGGAGCACGAACAGCTGCCACGCGTCATTGAGCGGCTCCTGGTAGACCGCCAGGACACGGCCTCCGTCCCCCTCAACCTGCGTGGCCAGCGCCAGCACCGGCTTCGGGGGATCGCTGTCCTCGGGAAAGACCGCCCAGTTCGTCGCCACGGGTGCCTCCTCAGCTCAAGGGGAAGCGAGCGCAGCCCACACGAGGCCGGTGAAATCCGGGGCCGTCCAGGCGGCGCCCGCTTCGCGCAGCTCGGCGTCGGCGTGCGCGGTGGTGAGCCCGACCACCGCCATGCCGGCCCGGCGGGCCGCCTCGACGCCGACCACGGCGTCCTCGAACACAACGCAGGCGGCAGGCGGCACACCGAGCCGCGCTGCTGCCGTCAGGTAGACCTCCGGGTCGGGCTTGCCGCGCCGGACGTGGCCGGCCGTGACCTGCACCGTAAAGGCGCCGGCGAGGCCTAGGCCCTCGAGGATCCGGGCAGCGCTGTCCGCCACCGCGGAAGTCGCCAGCGCGCGCGGGACACCGGCGACCGCAAGGGCGTGGACGAACTCGACGACGCCGGGCACCGGCTCGGCGTGGCCGTCGGCAAGATCGTGGTACAGGGCGGTCTTGCGTCGCGCCAGACGAGCCGCCTCCTCGGGTGGGACGAGCCGGCCGAGGATCCGAGGGACCGCCTCGTCGACGGGCCGTCCGATCGCCTGGCGCCAGAACTCGGGGTCCGTCAGGGCGAAGCCCTCTTCCCGGGCGAGTCGGCGCCACGCCTCGCGGTGAAAGCGCGAGTTGTTGACGAGCACGCCGTCCATGTCGAACACGGCCACCCGGCGTTCCGCTCGCGTCACCCGGCGTCTCCCGTGTCGGCCGGGGCGACCCCGAACGCGTGCCCGTTGGCGCGGGCCAGCGTCGTCTCCGTCCGCGCGAGGTGCTGCCGGACCACCTCGAGCCGGGGATGTACCTGGAGGGCGCGCCGGAAGCAGCGGGCCGCTTCACGGAACTGGCCCAGCGCCGCGTGACAAAGGCCCTGACCGGACAGTGCTCCGAAGTGGTCCGGGTTCAGCCGCAGGACCTGCTCACAGTCGGCGATCGACGTGGCATAATGCGTCGCCAGGAAGCGAGCCGTGGCCCGCTTGTTCCAGCCCTCGGCGAAGGCCGGCCTCGCCTGGATCACGCGGCTGAAGGCCGCCACCGCGCCGAGCCAGTCTTGCGCCTCCATTGCGCGAAGCCCCTCCGCGAAGAGCGCATCGACGACGGGGTCGCCGGCCCGGCCCCAAATCTGCCACAGCGTCGCCTCCGCCAGGGCGACGAGCTCCGGGTCATCGTCATGGAGCAGGGCCGCGACGGCCGGCGTCACCCGGGCGTCGGCCTCCTCCGCGAGGAGGCGGAGGGTGGCCCGCCGCTCGGCGGACGTTCCGGTCCGCAGCCTCTCGTGCGCCTCCTCGAGGGTCACCGCAGCCGGAAGCAGTCCCGCAACGCGCCTAACGTCTCGCTGGCGGCCCGCGCGTAGTCCGAACCGCTCCAGTACGCTACATCGGCGGCGTCCACGCGCCGGCCCAGCAGGAGCTGGCCGTCACGCGTGCGGGTGAGCCGCGGCGCCGCCTGCTTCCGCGTGCGGACCCCGAAGAGCTCGGTCGCTAGGTCGAACAGCCGGAAATCGCCCGGAGCGAAGGGTTCGATGACCATGCCGCGTCGTCCCTCCGGGGGGGTGGCCCACGAGCGCTTCGAGTCTACCACCGCGGCTCGCGTCCGGGCCTAGCGGGGTCGGGCGTGGAAGAAGAAGCTCGGCTCGGCGTCCTGGGCCGGGACGCGGAGGGCGAGGTCGCCAGCCAACGCGTGGCGCTCGAAGCCCGAGAATTCCAGGAGTGTCGTGACCTCGGGCGCGGTGTAGAAGTTTCGCTCGGAGTCCTGGATCGCGCCGGTTTCGAGGAACTGACCCACGACGCGTCCGCGCCCCTCGACGGGGTCCACGGAGAACTCCCACACGATCCGGAGCGCACCCTGCCCATCTCGGCGGAGAAAGACCGTCCGCGGAGTGTCCCGCCAGCGGAGAACATCGAAGACGAGGTCTCCTCCCGGCTCGAGGACCGATCGAATCGCGCGGAAGGCAGGGACGAGTGCGGACCGGGGAACGCAGTTGAAGACACCGCCGAGAACGGTCACCAGGTCGAAGATGCCCAGCCTGGCAAGGTCCTGGTCGGTGAGATCGGTGACCTCGAAGCGTAATCGCGGATCCCCGGCGGCCCGCTGGCGCGCGAGCGCGATGGCGACCGGAGCCGAGTCGATCCCGACCACCTCGACCCCGCGCCGCGCCCACTCGAGCGCGTGGAGGCCGGCATTGCAGCCGACGTCGAGGACGCGGCGCGGGCGGGCACGCCATTCGAGGATCGCCTCGACCTCCTCGGCCGCCTCATGCCCGGCGTAGAAAGCACGCTCGAAGACCTCGATGGTGGCGCGGTCGTTGAAGAACGGGTCGACGCTCATCCCGGCGCGATCCTACGCCGCTGCTGGCCCGCGGAGCAACCCACGTGGTGCTACGCTCAGTGCCGCGACATGGGCACGTCGCCTCGAGACTCCGTCCCCGCCTGGCTGGACCGCGCAGGGTATCCGTTCACTAGCCGGTTCGCGGAGCTGCCGCGGGGTCGGCTCCACTACGTCGATGAGGGACGTGGCGAGCCGGTTCTCTTCGTGCACGGCACGCCGACCTGGTCGTACGAGTGGCGGCACCTGATCCGCGAGCTGGCGCCCCGGTGGCGGTGCATCGCGCCGGACCTCCTGGGGTTCGGCCTCTCCGACCGTCCCCGGGAGTTCGCGTACACGCCCGAAGCCCACGCGGCACTCCTCGCGGCGTTCACCGAGCGCCTCGGGCTGGAGGCCTTCACGCTAGTCGTCCACGACTTCGGCGGTCCCATCGCTCTTCCGCTCGTCCTCGACCAGCCGGAGCGCATCCACCGCCTCGTGCTGCTGAACACCTGGATGTGGCCCCTCGACGCCGACCCGGCGCTCAGGCGCAAGGGCGGGCTCGCGGCGAGCCCGCTGGGGCGCCTGCTCTACCGGCGGTGTAACGCCTCCCTCCGGCTCATCATGCCGCACGCATATGGCGACCGGCGGAAACTCACGCCCGCCATCCACCGCCAGTATCTGGCCCCCTTCCCGAGCGCGGACGACCGGGAGCGGGTGCTGTGGACGCTCGCGCGCGCGCTCCTGGGGTCGAGCGCTTACTACGCCGCGCTCTGGCAGCGCCGGGCCGCTCTCCGTGGGCGGCCGGTACTCGTGGTCTGGGGAATGCGCGACCCTGCGTTCGGCCCGCCCGCACTGGCACGATGGGAGGAGGTGTTCGGCCCGGGGGCTCACGTGCTCCGGCTCCCGGAGGCAGGCCACTGGCCCCACGAGGAGGCTCCGGAAGCCGTCGGGCAAGAGCTCCGCGCGTTCCTCACGGCCACGTGAGCCCGCGCCGAACCTGAGACCAGGCGCCCGAGGGCACGCTGCGGGGGGTCAATCCGGGCGGGGGAGCTGGAGGCACGCCCAGACCTCCTGGAAGGCGGCCACGAGGTGGTCCATTGCGGCGTCGTCGTGGAGCGGACTCGGGGTCAGCCGGAGCCGCTCGGTGCCGCGAGGCACGGTCGGGTAGTTGATGGGCTGGACGTAGATCCGGTGACGGGCGAGCAGCTCGTCAGAAGCCTGCTTGCAAAGCGCCGCGTCTCCGATAAGCACCGGCACGATGTGGCTCGAGGTCGGCATGACCGGCAAGCCGGCGGCGAGGAGAAGATGCTTCAGTCGCGCGGCGCGCTCCTGGTGCCGTGCGCGCTCGGCCTGGCTCGTCTTGAGGTGCCGGACGCTCGCCAGGGCGCCCGCGGCCACGACGGGAGGCATCGCCGTGGTGAAGATGAAGCCCGGCGCGAAGCTCCTGACGGCGTCGACGACGACGGCCGAGCCGGCGATGTACCCGCCGACGACGCCGAAGGCCTTGGCGAGGGTCCCCTGGACCACGGTCACCCGATCGAGCACGCCATCTCGCTCCGCAACGCCGGCTCCGCGAGGGCCGTAGAGCCCCACCGCGTGGACCTCGTCGAGGTAGGTGAGCGCTCCGTGGCGCGCTGCGACGTCGCAGAGCTCCCGGAGCGGCGCAATGTCCCCGTCCATCGAGTAAACCGACTCGAAGCAGACGAGTGCCGATCGGGTGCGGCCGACCTCGCCGAGGTGCCGCTCGAGGTCGTCGGGGTCGTTGTGGCGGAAGATCCGCTTCTCGGCCCCGCTCCGGCGAATCCCCTCGATCATCGAGGCATGGTTCTTCTCGTCGGACAGGATCGTGCAGCCGGGCAGGAGGCGGGCGATCGTGCTGATCGCGGCCTCGTTGGCGGCATAGCCGGAAGTGAACAGGAGGGCGGCTGGCTTTGCGTGGAGGTCGGCCAGCTCCCGCTCCAGAAGCACGTGGAAGTGCGAGGTTCCGGCGATGTTGCGGGTGCCCCCCGCGCCGGCTCCGACACGTTCCAGGGCCTCGGTCATGGCCTTGAGGACGAGGGGGTGCTGGCCCATTCCGAGGTAGTCGTTCGAGCACCACACCGTGACCTCGACCGGACCCTCGGGCCCGTGCCAGGTGGCGCAGGGGAAGCGCCCGCAGTGGCGCTCCAGATCCGCGAAAACACGATAGCGCCCCTCGACGCGTAGCCGGGTGAGGGCGTCGGCGAGGGCCTGCTCGGGCCCCGTGGACGGAATGGCTCCCTGCTCGGGCACGAGCCCTATAATACGCGAGCTGTGACGGCGCTCGACCGGCTCGCGACGGCCCGGATGGTCCGGCTCGCCCCCCGGCCGCGCCGTGAACTCTTCCGCGCCGTGGAGGCGGCGGAGGCCGCCGTCGCGCTCTTCCATCGCCATCGCGTGGGCGCACCGGCCGTGCCCCATCCCATCGCGCTCACGCCTTTCCTCGTTCGCCGGAATGCGGTGCCCGGTCTCGCCCGCCTCGCCGCCCTCGTCCACCGCGTCCAGGCCCATGCTCCCGCGCTCTGGCGGGCCGACGTCGGTGGTTTCCGCGGGTTGTGCCCCGTGAGCGAGGCAACGGCCGCATGGGTAGTGCGCGATTCGGCGCGCCGGCCCGTGCCATGGCAGCTCATGATCCGTCCCGACGTCGGCCTCGAAGCGCGACCGGATGGCGCGCTCGATCCGGTTCTCTTCGAGACCAACGCTACAGCGCTCGCAGGGCTATACAACCACGCCGCAGGCGTCCGAATCCTGCGGGCGGAGGTCTTTCCGCGCGTGTACACCGCACACGAGACGCGTGCGCTCGGCGACCCGCCCGACCTCCTGGCGCTCGTCGTGCGATGGGTCCGGGCAGCCGGGCGGCGCCTGGGGCGCCGCCGCCTTCGCGGGGTGGCCTTCGTGGAGGATGCCGCCCCCGTTGACGGCTACAGCGAGGTCCCGCGCCTGGTGGCAGCGTTCCGCGGGGTCGGGATCCCCGCAGAGCAGGGGATCGCCACCGAGCTCCGGCGTGGTCGAGGAGGTGTTCGGCTTCGGGACATGCCTGTCGACATCGTCTATCGCGACCTAGGCCTCGAGGATCTCGGGACCCCCGCGGGTCGAGCGCTCGACAACTTCCTCGACCGCTTCGATGCCGGCGCGATCCTGCCGGGCGTGGCGGGGGAGTTCAGCCATAAGGGGCTTCTCGAGGTTCTCGGCCGCCCCGAGCTGGCGCCCCTCTTCACGCCGTCCGAGCGACGCCTCTTGCGCCGGGCCGTGCCGTGGACCCGCGTGCTCGGGGGGCGCCTGACGGAGGACCCAGCCGGGCACCGGATCGACCTGCCGGAGTTCGTGCGGCGCGGACGGGCTGGTCTCGTCATCAAGCCCAATGTGGGGTCCAGTGGGGCCGGCGTGCTCCTTGGGCGGGAGGCGGGGGCGATACGATGGGAGGCTCGGATCACCCGGGCTCTCCGGGAGCCTGGGCGCTGGGTGGTTCAGGCCCGCCGGTCCGGTACTCGTCGACCCATGCTCTACCTCCGGGCGGGCCGGCCTTACGCCGGGCCGTGCTACTCCTCGCTCGGCCTCTTCTATGCGCCCGGGCAGCTCGGACTCCACTGCCGAGTGAGCCGGGAGCCCGTCGTCAATGTGGCCCGCCAGGGGGCCGTGGCCTGTGCCTTTCTGGTGAACCGCTAGGCGAGGGGCGGGCCAGCAGGATCCCTCACCCCGGGACAGGGACACCGCTCCGTTGGGTTCGCCGGTTGAGTAGCGGGTGCATCGGTCGCCCACATCGCAAGAAACGATCGTCTAAGTCGATACGGATATTATCCGTATTGCGGTAGTGACGATTCGTTTGGCATCATGCCCTTGATGCAACAAAGCGGAAGGGAGGGCACACGCATGGATGCCATCGTCGAGATCGTGGACACGGTCGAAGTTCTTCCCACCTGACACAACTGATTCAGCTCCTCGGTTGAGGAGCGCGCCACGCAGCCCCGAGCGAAGAGTTCGGGGCTGTATCATGTTCGGGGATGGCGGTGTCCGTCGGCGCCTTCTACCATCCGCACCTGGCACGGGAGACGCTGGACCTCGCGGGGTTCATCGAGCACCTTGCCTTGGCTGATCCTCCCCGTGCCGACGATCCACTCTTCCTTCGCATCCGGTCGCGGTTCACGCTTCTCCTCCACGATTTCCTGGGTCAGCTGAGCGAGCCCATAGCGGATTCCGCCCTCGACCGAGCACGCCGCCTCGTCGCCCTGTACGATCCGCCGTGGGCGGCGGAGCATCTGCAACGGGTCCACACGACGTCGGGCGACGCCTTCGTGGACTACGTCTTCCCCCCTGTTTACACGGACGACCTGCTTGCGGACTACGTGCGCAACGCGCGGGCGCTCCAGGCCGCGCTCGATCGCCCGCTCGTCCTCGAACCGATCCCGACATATCTGCGGCTCGACGTCCCGCAGCTCGACGAGGCCACTTTCGTCGAGCGGTTCCTCGCGGAGAGCGGGTGCGGGCTCCTGCTGGACGTGTCGCATGCGTGGCTATCTGCACACTACGCGGGAGGGTCGGCACGCGACTTTGTCGCGAGCCTTCCCCTCGATCGCGTGATCGAGCTCCATGTCGCGGGGGTCGAGGTGGACCGGGATCTCGGAGGACCCTGGATCGGCACGGCGGTGCCCACCCGGGAGCTGCTCGACCTCGTCGCCTTCGCGGTCGAGCGCGCGTCTAGCCTGCGCGCGGTCACCTTCGACGCGTTCTCGAGCGCGATGACGGCCGACGTCCTTCGAGCAGGTGTCCTCGCGATTCGCAACCACCTCGGGCTCGCCGCGTGACGGGGCGGAGCCTCCACGACGGGCTCCTGCGCGTGCTCACGAGCGCGCGCCTGCGGAACTCGGCGGCGGCTAGCAATGTGAGCACGCTGAGCGCGGCCGTCGGACTCGCCGAAGCTGGGGTACTGAGCGCGGCGGATCCTGCCCGCGTCCGGCACCTGGCGCGCTTCCTCGGGCGGCACTTCTACCGTGAGCGGATCGTGCGGCTCTTCGCCGCCAGCCGGCGGCTGGCGCAGGAGGCTGGACACGACCCGCTCGACGTCCTGGAGGGCTCCGCGTTCGCGACCCTGCTGGACGGGGCGGAACTGGGCTCCGCGGCGACGGCCGACGCGGTCGCGACGCTCGTCGAGGCCGAGGTCGCCGGGGCCCTGGCGGCGCGACCCTGGGGCGCGGCGCTGGCCGCCTACGAGGGCGCGCTCTTCCGGGTCGAGGCGGGACCGCGCCGGTGGGCGACGGCCGCCGGTGACACGGTCGTCCGGGCGGCCACGGCGCGAGTCCTGACGCTCGCCTGGGACGTGACAGGCCTTGTGGCCGCCGTGCGACGGGGACAGCGCGAACTGCCCGAGCCGCCCGCGAACCCGATCCGGCTCCTCGTTGCCCTGGACCCCGAGGGACGGGTCACAACCGTGCGGGCCTCGGAGGGCATCGAGCGTGTCCTGGCCGCGCTCGATGCGCCCCGCACCGCGGCCGCCCTGGCACGCATGCTCGGCAGCGACGAGGCGTCATGCGGACGCGCCATTCAACAGCTCGCGGCGATCGGGGCCGTCGAGTACCGGGGCGCATAGCCGGCCAGCCGCTCGGCCGCGGCGCTACTTGGCCGGGTCGACCTTCTTCGCGATCGCGATGTATTGCACGGTGACCTTGTCGCCCTTCTTGACCTTGAGGTCCTTCACCCCCTCGGTGGAGAACTCCCAGGTGTCGCCCCCCTTGTCGACGGTCATGGTCTTCGTCTTGGGGTCGAACTCCGTCACGGTCCCGGTCCACTGGTACTGCTTGGGCCCGGCGGCCATCGAGAGCGTCACGACGAGGCCAAGCGACAGAAGGATGACGACAACGGCCATCGTGAACCGGCTTCGCATACGCGGCTCCTCCTTTTCCGGCGGCGTCGGCGCCGCCTCGCCAAGCATCAGCCCCGGGCTCGACTCCGCGGGACCGGTCGGCCGGTCGGGGCGGAGCTCATGTCCACGCGGGCGTCAGCGCGCCCGCGGGGTCCCGCCAGTACGGCGTCCAGGCGAGCGCGCAGAGTCGCACCCGCACGTCGATCTTCTTCGGTCGGATCGCTGTCGACTCGAGGCGTTCCGGCTCGCCTTTCGTCTCGAGGGCGGTCAGCTCGGTCTGGAGCTGGGTCTCGAGGGCGGCCAGCGCCTGCTGCACCGCGGACACCGTCTCCTCTGCGCGAGCGACGTCCTCACGCTCCTTGAGGACGCGTCCGGCCCCCCGCGCGGCGGTCGTCGCGCGTCCGATGCTGCCCACGCTCACCGTCTTGCGGCCGAGGACCGCGTTGAGGATCGTGGCGCCGAGGGAGATCGCCACCTGGACACCCTGCTGGCTGACCTGGCCCTGCTCGCGGGCCTGCGCCTGCTGGGCGCGTCGCAGCCGCTCGTCGAGCGCCGCGCGTTTCGGGGCGTACTTCTTCCGGAGGGCCTCCACGCGTGCGTCGCGCTCTGCCCGCGCCCCCTCACGGAGTCGCACGCGGAAGTCGCGCTCGCTCTCGCCAGGCCGAGAGAGCGTGCCCGAGACGGGATCGCGGAGCAGCTCGAGCCGGCGCTGCCCATGGAGCCACGCCGCCAGGTCGCGGCTCCACCCCTCGTAGCTCCTGGGCTTGGCGGCAGCGGCCGGGAGCTCCACCCAGTCCTCGGCCTCCGCGGGTGACGCCTCGAGATCGGCGACCGCGACGTCGATGGGCGTCGCCGCCTCCCAGCTGACGGGCACCGCCGCCTCCGTGATGCGGCTTGCGAGGACGACCTCCTCACTCTGGTCGACGCCCGCTCTGGCGTCCGCGTACCGCACCTCTGCCGCGCCCAGCACCACCGGCTGGTAGACGAGCGCGGTGCCCTCGGGCGGCGACCCACGGACGGGGACGAAGTGCTGGGGCACGCCGGGTGGGAGCACCGGTCGGCTGCCGCGCCGCGCTCGCGCGGCAGGGGGAGAGGCGGACGCCGCGACGGCCGGCGACAAGTCCGGGTTGGTTGCTGGCGTGGGCGCGCTTGACGGGGAGGCTGCCGGGCCACCCCGGGCGGCCTTCCGACCCGCCATGAGCTGCTTGATCTGGGCGCGGGTCAGCGGACCGCGCAGGTAGGACATCGCCCAGCGGCTCTCGAAGACCTCGGGCGCGTCCTCGTGGACGTTGTTCAGGAGGAAGACCCGAGCCCCGAGGCCCCCCAGAATCTCCTCCATCATCCCCCGATCGAAGCGCTTGTCGCTGCCGGCGGCCGCGCCCTCGAGGCCATCGAGCACGCGCGCTCGGTCCCTGTCGGTTTGAAGCCGCCCGATGAACCATGTCCCCGTGTTAGCGAGGCCCTTGTAGTCGAGGTCGACTGGATTCTGGGTCGCGAGCACCACGCCCACCCCAAACGCCCGGGCCTGCTTGAGTAGAGTCAGGAGCGGAAGCTTCGACGGTGGGTTGGCGACGGGCGGGAGGTATCCGAACACCTCGTCGACGTAGACCAGGGCCCGGAGGCTCGTCGTCCCCGACTGGGCGCGCACCCACCCCAGTGTCTCGTTCAGCAGGAGGGAGACGAAGAACATCCGCTCGGCGTCCGACAGGTGGGCGATGGAGAAGATCGTCGCCCGCGGCTTGCCCTCAGGCGTGTGGAGCAGCGCTCCCACGTCGAGCGGTTCCCCCTCAAGCCAGGCGTCGAAGCCCGGGGCGGCAAGAAGGTTGTTGAGGCGCGTTGCGAGCTCGAAGCGGTCCTTCGCAGGGAAGAAGGCCTCGAGGTCTAAGGCGCCCACCTTGGTGATCGGAGGGTTCTGGATCTGCTGGATGAGCCCCCACAGCTCGAGGGCCCGCCCGTCCTGCCACGCGGCTTCGAAGAGCCGCGCGAGCAGGATGTGCTCTCGGCTCCGGAGCGGGTCTGCCTCGATCCCAAGGAGCCCGAGGAGGCTCGTGGCCGTGGTGCCGATCCGCTCGCGGAAGAGTTCGCTGTCCTCGCGCAGAGCGGTAGGAGGGGCCGCGAAGGACTTGACGATCGAGACTGGGAGCCCTGCCGTGCTGCCGGGCGTGTACACGGCGACGTCGGCTGCCTCGCGCAGTCGCCGGATCCGCGTGCCGTCCTGTCCCCACGCCGCCAGCCCCTTCCGCCAGAGCTCGGCCTGCTGCGCGGCAAATGCTTCGACGGGAAGTCCCCTGCGGCGCGCATCCTCCTCGTTGACCCACGGGGCGAAGTCCTCCGGACGGAGCTCCGGGAAGGTCAGACAGAGGTTCGGGAGGTCGCCCTTCGGATCGATGAGAAGCACGGGGATCCCGTCGAGCAGCGCCTCCTCGATCAGCGCGAGGCAGAGACCGGTCTTACCGCTGCCCGTCATGCCGATGCAGACGCCGTGCGTGACGAGGTCCTTGGAGTCGTAAAGGAGGAGACCCGGAGTCGTCTGCTTGGCCTTAAGGTCGTACGGCCGCCCGAGATAGAAGACGCCGAGCTTCTCGAAGTCCGCCGATGCGGGGGCCGCCCCGGACGCGACCGCCGCCGGCGCGGGCTGCGGGACCCCGGGGCCCGGGGCCCGGCTCGACTTGGCCCGGGCGGGTCTACGCGCGCGAGGCGGCATGGACATCCCCAGCGTCGGTTGTCCCGCTGTTGATTGTCAAGCGCTCGTGGCGGGAACCGGCCTGGTAGCCCTGTTCGGCGAGCGTCGCCGTCATCCGGCGAGCGGTGGCGCGCCCCAGTTCCGCCGCTTGCTGAGCCGGGCGGCGGAGACCACCAGAACCGTGTGAAACGGCACCGCGCCGCGCCCGGGGTGACCGGTCGCCCCAGTGCCCCACGCGCGCCCGACATCCTTGAGGAGCGCGACGAACGTCGCGTAGTCCGCGGAGTTCTGCGCGAGGAGCCGATCGGCTGAGCTGACGACCAGTTGGTACCCCGCGCCCGGCAGCCACCCGAGGTCCGTGAGGCAATCCTCGAGCGCATCCCACGTTCGTCCGAAGTGCAGGGGGAAGTCGAGCACTCGAGCCATCTCGTCGAGAAGGGCCCGCTTTGTCCGACAGCGCCGTCCATCGAGTGCCCTGGCCACGAAGTCGTGGGGAACCGGCGGCAGCGCCGCAACCCCGTCCCTCGAGACGAGCAGGTGGACCCACGGCGGGGTGGGGGACTCTAGCCGGCGGCCAGGGCTCAATGCCGGTTCCCCGGGACGGCCCGGTTCACTGTCTGCGGGCCGGATACTCGCTCAGCAGCCAGTCGATGATGCCGGCCGGGTCGACCGTGTCAGAGGCCTCGCTGGTGCGGACGTCGCGCGCGCGCCGCGTGGTGTCGGCCGGCGCCACCGGAGGCGATTCCTGGTTCCGTGACGCCGCGGGTGCACCACCGTCGGGCATCTCCCGTCGCTCCTCGGTCACGGGGACGACCGGCGGCGCCGGCGGCCGGACGGGGGGAAGGGGGGGCAACTGTGGCGGCGCCGGTGGCTGGACGGAGGGGACATAAGGCGGCTGAGGCGCCGAGACCGCGTGGCGCGCTGGCAAGCGCTCCAGGCTGGGCGGGGGCGGCGGCGCTTCCGGTGCGCGGGGCTCTGGTCTTGCCGTCTCGGAAGGCGCGGCATCAGTTGCCGGGGCGGGCGGGGTTATCCCGACCCTCTGCCCAGCGGGGCCATTAGGCGAGGGCGAGGCGGCGGGCAGAGGGCTCGATTCCGATAGTGGCCCCACGTCCCGATCCCGCGCCGCGTTCGAGAGGTAGAGGTATCCCCCGCTGCTCAGGAGCACAGCGAGGATCGGAACGTACACGGCAGCCTGGCGTCCCGGCGGCGGGAAGCCCGGCGACGTCCGTGTCCGGACCCTAGCCCGCCGGGCTCGCCGCCGATCGATGCGGTCGACTGGGTGCCCGAGCGTGCGGGCGGACTTCCGGACGGCCTCTGCGCCGATGGCCGGTGCGCATCGGCGCATGCCCCGCAGCAGGGCGAGGTCGGCAATCGTGTTGATCAGCCGCGGCACTCCCTGCGAGGTGCTCGCAATCTCCCGGAGCGCGTCCTCCGTGAACTCGGGCCGCCCGCCCCCGGCGATCTTCAGTTGATGCGCGACGTACGCTCTGACCTCGGCGGAGGTAAGCGGCGCCGTCACACACCTGACGGTGATCCGCTTCGCGAGGGGTGCGTTCTCTGGCCTAGCAAGGATGGTTCCCAGGCTGTCCCGACCGACGAGCAGGATGCTCACGTGCGTCTGGCCGGCTTCTTCCGCCACGATCGCAAGGTGGCCGATCTCGGTGAACAGGTCCTGACTCAGGGTCTGCGCCTCGTCGACGAACAGTAGGACCCCCTTACCCCGGGCGGCCGCCTCGTCAAGGAACGCGGGCAGACGCGTGTAGAGTTCCTCCCGCGTCGCAGCGGGGTCGCCGACTCCCCAGGCTTGGCTGATCTCCCTCGAGAAGTCGAGCGAGTCGTGTTGACCGTAGTTCATCCTCGCGATGAGTGTGTCTGGGCGGAGCCTGTCCAGGAGAGCCTTGGCCAGGATCGTTTTCCCGGTCCCGACCTCACCCGTCAGGAGAAGAACGCCCCCCTGGCCGCGGACCCCGGACGCCAGCTGGTCCAGAATTTCCTGGTGTCTGCGGCCGAGCCAGAGGAGCTCGGGATCAGTGCCGGCCTGAAATGGGGCCGCATGCGGACGGTGACCGCCATCCGCGGCCGGCTCGGCCTCGGCCTGCCCCGGCGAGACGGCGTTCGGTTGCACGCCCCCGGGCATCAGTCTCCAAGAATCTGCTTGATCGCGTCCATCAGCGGATTGCCGCTCGATTGCCCCTGGGTGGCCGGGATCGGCTCTACAGCCTTGCCGAGGTACTTCCGGACGCAGTCGTACTGCTCCCATCCCTTCAGCGGATAATTGAGGTCAACCGCCTTCCACTTCGGATGCCCGTTGGTGATGAGCCAGTCTCTGCTGTCCACGATCGTCTTGGCGAACTTGCCGACGGTATCGCAGTCCCGGCGGCGGAAGTCGAAGGATATGAGGACGGACTTCACGGCCACCGTGTCGACCGCTTTCGGCTGCCACGCGTACGTCCTGGCCGGGACCTCCGCCCGTGGATAGAACTCGGTGATGCTCTTGTTCGTGATGGGAACGAGCGCCAGACCGTCGTTCTCGGTCACGCCTTCCGCGAAGAGCTTGACCGGATACCCGGCCACATAGAACATCGCGTCGATGCGTCCCGCCTTGAGCTCCGCCAGCGCCTCGTCCGTGTCGATGGGAACCATCTCCCGCGGAACCACCTCCGAGACGTTGAACAGGAGCCGCGCCGTGAGATACGTGCCGCTGCCTTCCCGTCCGATGGCGACGCGGCGATCGCTCAGGTCGTCGAACTCGGCGATGCCGGGACGGCCGAGGATGTGGATTTCCTCGTTGTAGAGAGGAAAGACCATCTTGGTTTTCTTCGCGATGCGCTTCAGGACGGGATCTGTCTGTACCCGGGAGACGAACGCCAGGACGTCAGACTGCACGATTCCCAGCTGCGTCGCCGGCCGCTGATAGACCGCGTAGACGTTTTCGATCGAACCCCGGGACGGAAACACGCTCAGGCTGAGGCCGTGCTGCTTGGCCAGCGCCTGGAGGTTCAACCCGAACTGATAGTAAGTTCCCTTCTCTCCGCCGGTGATGATTCCGAGCTCGGTCTGAGCGCTGACGACGGGCGCCGCGCCGAGGACGAGGAGCATCGCGATCAAGAATCGGGTCAATGCTTTGACCATGTCGCGCTCTCTCCTTTCGAGGGCTGCGTCGAGGGCGCGCAACCGATGTCATGATGGCGGACCTGCGGAAACCGCTCGCTCGACGCACCCCGGGAGGGCCGGCACGCTCGGCACGCACGACCGCGCCGGTCCCTGGCGGGCGTGCTGTACGCTAGGCGCGCGGTCAGGCTACTGTCAATAGCTGCGAGCGTTTTTCTTGGTGCCTCTGGAGCTTCGCGCTAGCTTGCTGGTACCACGATCCTCTCGAGGCTACTGGACATTACTTCCTGAAACTCGACCTCATGGTCGGCACGGTCCCCCCGAAGTGAGACTCGCCGACGACGGGTCGAGTGGGATCGTGATCGAGATCGAGCGCGCGGGAGTCAGTTCAGGCGCACGAACGTCCGGTAGTGATCGCCCGTGTAGTAGGCGCGTCCAGTGGTCTGGTCGACGATGAGCCGCTCGGGGCCGCGGTTCTGGCCGGGCACCCGGGGATGCACGTCGTATTCTCGGTAGCGACCCGTTGGCAGCTGTCGCTCGCGGTTGTGGAACGCGCGGCCCCCGACGTAGCCGGCCGGGGGCTCGCCGCCGCGCGCCTCGATCGCGGCGAGTACATCCCTGGCCCGCTCGATCGCCGCGGAGGCCCCGCTTTCGGCCGCGTCCCGCCGGGTTCCGGGTGGCGTGGGGATGGTCGGTGCGGCCGCCGGCCCGGAGGTCTCTCCGGCGACGGACCGGGCCGCGGGCGCCTGGGCGGCAGGGATGGCACTCCCGCCGGGATCCTGGCGCAGCGTCACCACGACCGCGATCAGGGCGAGGGCGGCCGCGAGTAGGGTCCATGAGGTCCGGCGCATCGCCCATCTATGATGGCATGAGCGCGCCTGCGTCTTGAGCGCGCTGCCTCGCTTCGGTATAGTGAGCGCGGTTTCGACCTAGCCATCAGGTGGAGGCACGACCATGGCGGGATCGCCCCGATTTGGCTGGCGTCTGGGAAAGGCCGCGGTCTTGGCGCTTGGCGTCGCGCTCGGGATCGCCGGCCCCGCGGGACCGCCCGTCGCCAGGGCGGAGGCCCCCACCCTCGTGGTGCAGACCACGGCCGAGCCGCCCGGTCTCGACCTCACGGCGACGCCGGCCTCCGCGACGGCGACCGTGGTCTTCTACAACATCCAGGAGGCCCTGGTGAAGGTCGATGCCCAGGGCCGCCTGGTCCCCTGGCTCGCCGAGCGGTGGCACACGAGCGACAATCTGAATTACACGTTTTTCCTGAAGAAGGGTGTCCGCTTCCACGGGGGCCGCGAGCTCACGGCCGAGGACGTCAAGTTCGCCCTCGACCGCGCGCGCAACCCCGAGACCAAGCATCCCCACGCCCGGCAGTACGAGGACATCGCGACGATCCACGTGCGGGACCCCTACACGGTGACGATCGCCCTCAAACGGTCCAACGCGATGTTCCTCTACAACCTCGCGCGTCAGGGCTCCGTGATCTACCCACGGGAGGCCGTGGACCAGCAGAAGTCCCAGCCCGTTGGCACGGGGCCCTTCGTGCTGGAGCGCTGGGAGCGGGGGGACCGTATCGTCCTCAAGCGCAACACCGAGTACCACGTGAAGGGCCTGCCGAGCATCGAGCGCGTGACGTTTCGGTTCATTCCGGACGCCAACGCGGCGCTGGCTGCTCTGCAGGCCGGTGACATCGATGTCATGGCGTTCGGCCTGGGGCCAGAGTCGGTCGAGGTCGTCCGGCGCGCGCCGAACCTCCAGCTGATCCAGGGCGAGACCACCAACGATGTCATCCTCGCGCTGAACAATTCCAGGAAGCCGTTCTCCGACGTTCGCGTCCGGCGCGCCGTCACGCACGCAATCGACAAGGCGGAGATCGTGAAGGGGGCGATGTTCGGGTTTGGACGCGTCCTCGGATCCAACGTCGACCCGCTGAACCCCTACTTCGTGGACATGGCCAAGGCGGTGCCGCACGATCTGGCGCGCGCCAAGCAGCTCCTGGTGGACGCGGGGTACCCCGGCGGCTTCGAGGCGGTCCTCAAGGTTCCGCCGCAGTATCCGTACACGGTGCGCACGGGTGAGGTCCTCGTCGAGCAGCTCGCGAAGGCCGGGGTCCGCGTGAAGCTCGAGCAGATCGAGTGGGGGCAGTGGCTCGATCGCGTCTACAAGAACGCGGACTACGACATGACGATCATCGGGCACGCCGAGGCCTGGGACGCCGGAAACTACGCGAACCCGAAGTACTACTTCCGGTACGACAGCCCGCGCTTCCAGACGGTCTTCCAGGAGTCCGAGGGGATGCTCGACGACAAGAAGCGGCGCGAGCTCTACAGCCAGCTGCAACGGATCATGTCCGAGGAGGCCCCGGTCGTCTGGCTCTACGTGTACCCCCGGCTTGTGGCCGCCAAGAAGGGCGTCCAGGGGATCTGGAAGGATCTTCCCACGCCCTCCCTGGACCTCTCGGAGGTGGGCTGGGTCAAGTAGCGCCGCGTCTGGCCGTGCAGCGGTCTGTCCGCGCCCGCCCCGGGGTCCCCCTCGGGGCGGCGCAGTCTTGGGAGGCCGCGCCCGAGGGTCGGGGATGCGTCGGCTGATCTTGCGCCGGGCCGTGGCGTTCCTCGCCACGCTGTTTGTCGTCTCGCTCCTCGTGTTCACCGTTGTCCGCGTGCTCCCCGGAGACCCGGCCCTTCTCATCATGGGGACCGAGGGAAGCGCCGAGGCGGCTGCGGCGCTCCGACGCGCGATGGGGCTCGACCGGCCGATCCCGGTCCAGTACGTCGAGTGGCTCGGCGGCGCGCTCCGGGGGGACCTCGGGCGGTCCATCCAGTACGACGTGGCCGTCGGGCGCCTGATCCTGAGCCGCCTCGCCGTCACGCTCCCGCTCACCGGGCTCGCGGCGGTCTTCATGACGCTGGTCGCGGTTCCGCTCGGAATCTACGCGGCGACCCGGCGCGGACGGGCCGGCGACTACGTCACGATGCTCCTCTCGCAGCTGGGCATCGCGATCCCGTCGTTCTGGGCCGGCCTTCTCCTCATACTCTTCTTCGCCGTCCGCCTCGGCTGGGTGCAGGCTGGAGGCTTCGACGGCTGGACGGCCGGGCTCTGGCCGGGCCTTCGGGCCTTGCTCCTGCCCGCCTTCGCGCTCGGTGTCGTCCAGGCGGCCATCCTCACGCGGACGACGCGGGGGGCGATTCTCGAGGTCCTCGGGGCCGACCACGTGCGGACCGCCCGGGCAAAGGGTCTCGGCGAGCGAACCGTGACCTGGAAGCACGTCCTGCGGAACGCCCTGCTGACGATTGTCACGATCCTGGGGCTTCAGCTCGGGCAGCTCCTCACGGGGAGCATCGTGCTGGAGAACGTCTTCTACCTTCCGGGACTCGGCCGCCTCGCGCTCGGCGCGATCAGTGCGCGCGACCTGCCGGTCGTGCAGGGCGTGGTGCTGTTCGTCGCAGTGACGGTGGTCACGCTCAACTTCGCCGTCGACTTCCTCTACTCGATCCTGGACCCTCGGATCCGGTATGAGTAGACGGTGGCGTCGGGCGATCCACCACCCCGCGTTCGCGGTCGGCCTGGTCCTGACGCTGGCGATCGTCGGGACGGCAATCTGTTCTCTTGTTTACACGCCGCGCGATCCCCTCCGGATGGAGCTGGCGTCTCGGCTCCAGGCGCCTTCCGCAGCCCATCTGATGGGCACGGACCAGTACGGCCGCGATCTGCTCTCCCGGGTCATGCGCGGCGCAATCGCGTCCCTGGCTGTCGGGGCCGTGGCGGTGGGCATCGGGCTGGGAGTGGGCGTCATCCTGGGCGCGGCCGGTGGCTGGGTTGGCGGCTGGATCGACGAGGCGGTGATGCGGCTGACGGACGCGGTCTACGGCTTCCCGGCCGTGCTTTCCGCGCTCTTGGTGGCCGCCGTCTTCGGTCCGGGCGTCCTGATCAGCATGGTCGCCGTCGGCATCGCGTACGTGCCGGTCTTCGCGCGTCTCAGCCGGGCGAGCGTCCTCGCCCTCCGCGCGCAGGAGTTCGTGACGGCGGCGCGGGCGCTCGGAGCGCGGGACGGCGCGATTCTCCGGCGGCACATTCTGCCCAACGCGGTGTCACCACTGATCGTGCAGGCGACGATCTCGTTTCCGTTGGCCATCCTGGCCGAGGCGGCTCTGTCGTACCTTGGCCTGGGGACCCAGCCGCCCAATCCCTCGTGGGGGCTCATGCTGCGGGAGGCTCAGAACTTCCTCCAGCTCTCTCCGTGGTACGCGGTCTTTCCCGGGGCGGCGATCGCGCTCGCCGTCCTCGGGTTCAACCTCCTGGGAGACGGGCTCCGGGATCTCCTGGACCCGCGCGTCAGCCAGTAGGAGGCGAGCCGTCGGGATCGGCTACAGCGCCTGTCGCATCTTGAGGAACAGCTTCTGGCACCCCTCCCGGTCGAGGCCAGACACCATGATGTAGGCGAGGTCCTGCTGTTTCCAGTAGACGACGTTGAATCCGTTGACCTGCCGCATGTAGGGCCGGTACCGATCGATCTGGACCCGCCCCTCGGCCGGCATCGGCAGGTCCTTGCCCGGCACGATGAAGTAGGTGGTGACCGGGGACGTCGGATAGCGGAGCGCGGCTGCCGCGCTCTTGCGGCTCGCGAGGAGGGTCGGCCGCGCCGTCAAGAGCCGAAGTTCGCCCACTCCCGCGAACACCTTGGGCAGCTCCACGTCCACCACCGAGCGCACACGCGCGAACAGGGCGTCGGGATCGTCGACGCCGCCTGGAACGGCTTCCAGCTGAAGGAGGATCCGTCGGTGCTCCGCGACGCCTGACTGGATCAACGCGTCCACGACGTCGGCGGGGCGCTCGCCCGGCCAGCGGAGCCAGGGCGCGAGCGCCGCGGCGACGACCATGGCGGCGAGGGCGGCGGCAGCCCATGGACGTCCGAGCCAGCTCGCGATTCCCCGTCGGCGCACGCCGAAATTCCGGACCTGGCGGGCCAGCGCTGGCGAGGCAGGGAGGCGTGGCAGGGCCCGGACCAGCGCGGCGACCGACTCTTCCCGGGCCCAGAACTCCCGGCACGCCGGGCACCCTTCCAGGTGCGTCTCGACGGCACGAGCGCGGGCGGGCTCGAGCTCGCGCCGGCGATACTCCTCGAAGACGTCGCGGGTCTCGTGGCAGTCCATGTCCTGGGGCTCAGTGGCTCCGGTAATCGGCCAGGCGGCGGCGTACCATCCGGCGCGCGCGGAAGAGCCGCGACTTGACTGTCCCGATCGGGACGTCCATGATCTGCCCGATCTCGTGCAGGGCCAGCCCTTCCAGGTCCGCCAGGAGCAGCACGACCCGAAAGTCCTCGGGTAGCTCCGCGAGCGCCCGTTCGAGGTCCAACGTTGTGACGACTGATGGGTCGGGGACCTCCCCTGGGGGCGCCTCCTCGAATCCGTCGTCGAGGTTCCTGTCCAGAAGCATCGGCTGGTGCGTTTCCCGTCGGTAGAACGTGAGGAACGTGTTCCTCAGAATCTGGAACAACCATGCCCGGAGGTGCGTTCCCGGCTCGAAGCGATGGGCGAACCGGAAGGCCCGGAGGTAGGTCTCCTGGACGAGGTCGTCGGCGTCGGGAGGCCGCTTGGTCAGTCTCAGGGCGAAGTTGTAGAGGGTGTCGAGATGAGCGATTGCCTGCTGACGGAACTCCGTGGACGGCTCGGGCACAGTCAGCCGCGGTAGGGCAGGACGTCGTCCTCGCCGGGCAGTTCTCCGAGCAGATCCGCGATCGACTGGTAGAGCGTCGGGTGCTCGACCTGAGGCGCGATGTCGGCGAGGGGGATCAGCACGAAGCGGCGGAGATGCAGGAACGGGTGCGGGATCTGGAGGCGATCTTCGGCGATGACCTGATCCGCGTAGAGCAGGATGTCGATGTCCAGGGTTCGCGGGCCGGCAGGGCCGCGGGGTCCCGCAGAGCGCACCCGGCCCGACTGGCTCTCGATCGCCTGGGTGAGCCGAAGGAGCCGGCGGGGTGGGAGATCAGTCTCGATCTCGACCGCGCAGTTGAGGTACCAAGTCCCGTGCGGCGAGCCCGGCCCCGGCCACGGCGTCGTCTCGTAGACCTGCGAGCAGGAGACGACGCGCACCTCCGTCTCTGCCCGGAGGAGGGACAGGGCCCCCTCGAGGTGGCGCTGGCGGTCGCCGAGGTTCGAACCGAGCGACAGGAAGACCCGCATGCCTATCGGCTCCGTGTCATGCGGACACCGGGGATCGCGGCAACCCCGTCGAGTGGCGCGGTGAGCTTGCGCACGGTCACGGCGACGTCGCGGGCCGGGTACTCCCGCAGGAGCGTCTCGCAGAGCACCCCTGCGAGACGCTCGATCAGGCGAACTCGCTCGCCAGTCCCCACCGCGACCACGCGCTGCACCACCTGGCCGTAGTCCACCCCCGCATCCAGATCGTCGGAGAGCGCGGCCGGTGTGAGGTCGAGCGTCAACTCGACATCCACCGAGAACCACGCCCCCACCTCCTGCTGGGCGGGCGTGACACCGTGATGGCCGAAGAATCGGATGTCTTCAACGAAAAGTATATCAGACGGTACGCGGCTCGGCCGGACAGGACTCATCCGGGCGGTCCCCCGGGCTCAGAGCCCGAGGACGTCCTGCATCGAGTAGAGGCCCGGGGGCGCCGTCGCGATGAAGCGCGCCGCCCGGAGCGCCCCCTGCCCGAAGGTGTCGCGGCTGTGCGCCCGGTGGGTCAGCTCGAGCCGCTCGCCGACCGCGCTGAAGACAACGGTGTGCTCGCCGACGACATCGCCCCCCCGCAGGGCGTGCACGCCGATCTCCTTCGAGGTCCGCTCCCCGACGAGCCCGTGTCGACCGTAGATCCCGGTCTCTTCGATACGGCGCCCGAGGGCCGCGGCGACTACCTCGGCCATCTTGGCGGCCGTTCCGCTCGGCGCGTCCTTCTTCATCCGGTGGTGGATCTCGGTGATCTCGACGTCGTAGTCGTCACCGAGCGCTTTGGCCATCAGTGCGAGGACTCGGAACGCGAGGTTCACCCCGACGCTCATGTTGGGCGAGAGGAGGACGGGGATGCGCGCGGCGAGCCGGCGGACCTCCTCGACCTGGGTGGGTTCAAGGCCGGTCGTGCCGACGACGGCCCCCGCCCCCCGGGCTGCGGCGAGACGGAGATGCTCGAGGGACGGCTCCGGCGCCGTGAACTCGACAAGCACACGTCCTGGAGTGAGGAGCGGCTCGGGATCGGCGGCGATGGACACGCCGAGGCGGCCCACGCCGGCGACCTCCGCCGCGTCCCGCCCGAGAGCCGGATGGCCAGGACGCTCGAAGGCGCCCACGATCCTGAGGTCCGCGGCGTCCCGGGCCAGGGCGATGATCCGCCCGCCCATGCGCCCGGCCGCGCCGGCGACGACCAGCTCGACCACGGGCTGATCGGCCTGCTCAGGCTTTCAGGACGCCGGCCTGGACCAGCGCCTGGCGGAGCTTCTCCCGGTTTGCCGGGGTCATGGCGCACATGGGCAGCCGCCACTCCGCCCGGATCATCCCGAGCATGGCCATCGCTTCCTTCACCGGGATCGGGTTCGTCTCGATGAACATGGCCTTGCATACCGGGTAGAGTTTCAGGTGAAGGTCCCGTGCCCGCTTCCAGTCCCCTTCCAGCGCGGCGTGGGTCACGTCCGCGACCTCGCGCGCGAGGAAGTTGGCGACCACCGAGATGACTCCGCGCCCGCCCACTGACATTAGCGGGAGAGTGAGGTTGTCGTCGCCGGAGAGCACCGTGAAGTCCGACCGGCAGGCCAGGATCACGGCCGTCATCTGATCGAGGCTGCCCGAGGCTTCCTTGACGCCGACGATATTGGGGATCTCGGCGAGCCTCGCCAGCGTCTCCGTCTCGACGTTGACCGCGGTGCGTCCCTGAATGTTGTAGACGATGAGCGGCAGGTCGGGGACCGCCTGGGCGATCGCCCGGAAGTGCGCGTAGAGGCCCTGCTGGGTCGGTCTGTTGTAGTACGGGGTGACGAGGAGCGCCCCGGCTGCTCCTGCCTGGGCGGCATGGTGCGTCAACTCTATCGCCTCGGCGGTGGAGTTCGAGCCCGTGCCCGCGACGACCGGGATCCGGTCGCGGGCCTGCTGGATCACGATCTCGACGACCCGCTTGTGCTCCTCGTGCGTGAGGGTCGGCGATTCCCCCGTGGTTCCGCAGGGGACCAGACCGTCAGTCCCGTTCGCGACGTGGAACTCGACGAGCTCTCGCAGCTTGGCCTCGTCGACCCGACCATCGTTGAACGGCGTGACCATGGCGACTAGAGAGCCCTGGAAGATGCGTCGCATCGCCCAACCTCCTTCCGCTACACGGCAGTTACGCGGCCTCAATCACGAGGGCGGAGCAATCGCCGGGACGGTAGCATGGCCCCCGGCACGAATCAAGGCGATGAGGCTCCGTCAGCGGACCGTGGCGGAGGCCTCCTGGGAAGGCACGGACTCGTTGGCGCGCTTGGCGCGGTCCACTGCGGTGACCACGTAGAAGTAGGTCTGGCCCGGTCGCACGTCAGCGTCGACGTAGGTTGTTCCGCCCTGCGGTGACGGCGTCAGGCGGGCGTGGCCCCGGCCCGCCGTCGTAGTCCGGTAGACGAGATAGCCCGCGACGTCTGCGTCGGGCACGGCTTCCCATGCGAGGCGGATGGTCGCCCCGGCGAGCACCGCCACGAGGCCGCGCGGCTGGGCCGGCGGCGTGGCGTCCTCCGGCGTCGCCGTGGCGACGGCGCTCGGCCCGCTCTGCGCGCCGCCAGGCCCGAGCCGCGCCCGCACGGCGTAGTGATAGGTCACGTCGTTCTGAACCGCCAGGTCCACGTACTGACGGGAGGGGAGCGGCTCCAGGTTGAGCGGCCGGCCTGCCGGCGTGCCGGGCGTCGTCGCGCGGAACACGTCGTAGACGAGATTCTCCGGCGCCGGCGATCCGTCCGCGAGCGTGGCAGGCGCGTCCCACGTGACCCGCACCTGCCGGTCCCCGGGCTGGGCATCGATACGGGGCGGGCTGCTGGGCGCCGCCGCGAGGGCGACCACGACACGGTTGGAAGGGGGGCTCGGTCGTCCCTTCTCGTCGAGGGCGACGACCACGTACGTGTAGCGCCGCCCGAACGTGAGCCCCTGGGCGTCCGTGTAGGTCACCTGGTTGCCCTGGACCTGGGCCTGGCCCGGCTCGGCGACCGTGATGTCGGCCACTCGCTCGAACCCCGGCACACCCGGCGCCGGGCCGAACAAGCCCCCGAACACCAGGAGCGCGGGCCGGACGGGTGCTTCGGGCTCCCCGTCCTCGACCCGCCGGTACACCTCGGTCCTCCGCACCTCCTTCAGGGCGCTCCGGTCGACGCGTATCCGCGGCAGGGACCAGTTGAGGCGGATCGCGGCACCCTCCACGGCCGCCTGGAGATCCTGCACCGCGGCGGGGAGCTTTCGCTCCGGCGGGACCGGCGGCCCTCGCTTGCCACAGGCAGCAAGCGGCAGCGAGAGCAGGAGCCCGACGGCCAGCGCGGCGCGGAGTCGCCCTGCCTGACCGAGTTCCGCGGACTCGCGCGGAATCCCTGGCAGCCCGGCGTTCAGGGGAGCTCCAGCAACCCCCGCGCCTCGGCAAGAGCGCGGGTGACGGCCTCGGGGGCGGTGCCGCCGTAGACGTTCCGGGCGGCGAGCGAGAGCTCGACGGAGACCGCCTCGCGGAAGTCGGGGCCGAACAGAGGCGACAGCACGCGAAGCTCCTCCAGCGGGAGGGTCTCGAGGCGCTCGCCGCGGTCGAGAGCGAGCCGGACGGCCCGGCCCACGACCTCGTGCGCGTCGCGGAACGGCAGGCCGCGCTGGACCAGGTACCCGGCGAGGTCGGTCGCGGTGGAGAAGCTCTCCCCGGCGAGCGTCCGGAGGCGCTCGGTATGGAACTGGAGGGCGCGAACGAACGGCGCCAGGACGCCAAGCGCGCCGCGGAGCGTGTCCGCTGCGTCGAAGAAGGCCTCCTTGTCCTCCTGCATGTCGGAGTGATACGCGAGTGGGAGACCTTTCATGACGGTGAGGAGCCGGACGAGGTCCCCGAAGATCCGTCCCGCCTTTCCCCGGATCAACTCCGCCACGTCCGGGTTCTTCTTCTGCGGCATGATCGACGACCCGGTCGCGTACGCGTCCGGGAGGGTGATGAAGTCGAACTCGGCGGACGCCCATAGCACGAGCTCGCCGGCAAACCGCGACAGGTGGGTGGCACAGATCGCCGCCGCCGCGCAGAACTCCAGCGCGAAGTCGCGGTCCGACACAGCGTCCATGCTGTTCGCCGTCGCCGCGCGGAAACCGAGGGCCTGCGCGAGCGCGTGTCGATCGATGGGGACGGTCGTGCCCGCGAGCGCCGCCGCGCCGAGCGGGCACACGTCCAGGCGCCACCGCGCGTCGGCGAGCCGCTCGCGGTCCCGGGCCAGCATGAACACGTACGCCAGGAGGTGGTGGGCGAGGAGTACCGGCTGGGCGCGCTGCAGGTGCGTGTACCCCGGCATCGGGGAAGCGCGGTGTCGCTCGGCCTGCTCGACGAGCGCGGTCTGGACCTCGCGGAGGGCCTGGCGGATCGCGTCGATCTCCGCCCGCAGCCAGAGCCGCATGTCGAGGGCGACCTGGTCGTTGCGCGAGCGGCCGGTGTGGAGCTTGCCGCCCACGGCGCCGATCTTCTCGATCAGGCGCCGCTCGATGTTCATGTGGATGTCCTCGAGCTCGATCCGGTAGGGGAACACGCCCTCTGCAAGCTCCTGCCGCACTTCGGCAAGGCCACGGAGGATCGCGTCCAGCTCGGCCTCCAGGAGGACACCTCCCTTGGCCAGCGCCCGGGCCCATGCCTCGCTACCCTCGAGGTCCTGCGGCCACAGCCGGTAATCGAAGGGGAGGGAGGCAGTGAACGCGCGGGCCGAGGTGTCGGCGGACCCCGTGAAGCGGCCGCCCCAGGGACTCTTTGGCGCGGGATCGGTCATCGCGGCATGCCCACGGGCGAAGGGGGCCCGTCGGCGGCCAGGAGCGCCGCGATCTCCTCCATGATCCACCCGGTCACATCGGCCCGGAGACCCTGCGTCACCCGCTGCCGCGGGGTCGAAAAGCGGAGCGGCTTACCGAAGCGCACGCTGAGCGGGACGCGGCGCGGGACGAAGAAGCGCCGGGCCACCATGGCATGGAAGGTCCCCGAGATCGCGGCGGGAACGACCGGCACGCCGGACCGGAGGGCGACCAAGGCCACCCCGGGCTGGCCGCGAACGAGCTTGCCATGTCGGCTGAACGGGCCCTCGGGGAAGATGCCGACGACGCCACCCTCCTCGAGAACTCGCAGCGCGCGGCGGATGGCCCCGGGGTCGGGGCGCGCGAGCGACACCGGGATCGAGCCGACGTGGTTGTGAAAGAACGGGTGAAGCGGCGTCGCACGGTAGACGCGCGGCATGACCAGGAACCGGATCTTCCGGGGCACCGCCGTGGCGAGTACGACGCCGTCGAGGTAGTTCGCGTGGTTCGCCGCGATGATGTACGGGCCGCGGCCCGGCAAGTGCTCGATCCCGCTTACGCGGAACGAGAAGAAGCGCCGCAAGAGGGAGGGAACAACGTACTTGAGCCCGGCATAGACGGCAGGCAGGCGCTCCGGCTCGTCCGCCACGGACGCGTCGGGGCGCCAGGCCGGCGGAGCGTGCTTCGAGTTCTGGCTCATCGAAGGTCTATCCCGTGCCTTATAGCATCGGGCTGTCGGCAGGTGCAAGCGGCAACACGCCGCGTGCTCGGGCGCGGTACTGCCGGTACCGTGCGACCGCCTGGTTGTGCTCCTCGAGCGTCGTCGAGAAGTGATGGGCCCGATCGTCGCTCGCGACGAAGTAGAGATACGGGACGTCGGCCGGCTCGAGGACCGCGTCGATGGCGGCTCGTCCAGGACTTCCGATCGGTCCCGGCGGCAGCCCGCGATTCCTGTACGTGTTGAAGGCATGGTCGACCTGGAGATCGTCGCGGGTGGGGGACCGCCCCTCCTTGGCCACCGCGTAAGCCACGGTCGGATCGGCCTGGAGCGGCATGTCGAGCTCGAGCCGGTTGAGGAAGACCCGAGCGACAATAGGCCGTTCCGCGGCCAGCGACGTTTCCCTTTCCACGATCGAGGCGAGGGTGACGAGCTGGTGGAGGCTCATGCCGCGCTCCAGGGCGCGCGCCACCACGTCGGCAGTGCCCGCTCGCTCTCGGAAGCGTTGGACCATCCGCGCCAGAATCTCCTCCACGCGCGTGCCCTTGGTGACCTGGTAGGTGTCGGGGAACAGGTACCCCTCGAGGGAATCGGCTTCGATCCCGAGGCTCCAGGCGATGTACGGACTTCCGGCGATGCGGACCACATCCGTCGCAGGCGCGAGGCCCTCGGCCTCGATCTGTCGAGCGAGGTCCCGGATCGTGAAGCCCTCACGCAGCACGAGCAGATGCGGCTTCACCCGGCCGGTCTCGAGAAGCCCCACCACGGTCAGCAGCGAGGCTCCCTGAGGCACCTCGTACTCTCCGGCCTTGAGGGAGCGGGCGGTGCCGCGGAGGACGGCCATGCCGATGAAGGCGGCCTCGCTCCGGACGATCCCCTGTCCGGCAAGGTGGCGTGCGATGCCCAAGACCCCCAGCGTGGCGGGGATGTCCACAGTGCGGGATCCCCGGTCGAGGGACCCGGGCGGCCGGATGGCGACAGCGACCCACCCGGCCGTGAAGACGGCGACGGCCAGGCAGACCACGGCGATACCTCGGCGAACGAGGCGCGCCCCTCGCGGGCTGTCCGCGGACGACGATGAAACGTGACTGGACATGAAGCCCCAGGAGCACTGGTCGGCACCTGGATGGGCCGACCTTCAAAATATGTTTGAATTCTAAGGGGGTGCGGGTTGCCCTGTCAATTTCCGATCGGTGGGGGCAGGGGGACTTCCCAGCAGCGGATGGCTCCGCTATAATATTTGTTCGTCCTCCACCCGCCCTGTCCGACCTGAGGAGGTTGTATGACCACCGCTATCCAGCTCCCCCGCAAGCACGAGTGGCAGGAGCTCCAGCCAGATCACGGCACCTTCGTCGTCGAGCCGTTCGAGCCCGGTTTCGCCCTGACCGTCGGCAACGCGTTCCGTCGGGTGCTCCTGTCGTCGATCGAGGGCGCTGCCCCGACGTGGATCAAAGTCGACGGCGTCCTCCACGAGTTTTCCTTTCTTCCGGGCGCGACCGAAGACTCGCTCGACATTCTCGGGAGCCTTCGGAAGGTCGTGTTCAAGCTCCACGGGGAGCGTAGCCGGCTGATCCGCCTGCGGGTGACGGGGCCGGGCGTCGCCAAGGCAAGCGACTTCGAGACCGACCATGACCTCGTCATCCTCAACCCGGAGCAGCCCCTGGCCACCCTCGAGCGTGACGTGACCCTGGAGATGGAGGTACACGTCGAGAAGGGCCGCGGCTACGTTCCCGCGGACAAGCGCGAGTCCGAGACGTTGGCGGTCAACGCGCTCTCGATGGATGCGGACTTCTCCCCTGTGAAGAGGGTGAACTTCCAGGTGGAGCCGGCCAAGCGAAAGCCCGGAGCCGAGCGCCTGGTTCTGGAGCTCTGGACGAACGGGAGCGTGTCTCCCGAGGACGCCGTTGGCGAGGCCGCGCTCATACTCGAGGACCACTTCAACCTCCTCTGCCGCTTCCCGACCGGTCTCGAGTCGGAGGAGGACGCCAAGGCGGAGATCAGTCTCGAGCTGAACGAGAATCTCTTCCGGAGCGTTGACGAGCTCGAGCTGTCGGTCCGGGCCTACAACTGTCTCAAGACGGCCAACATCCGTACGATCGCCGACCTCGTGCAGAAGAGCGAGGCCGAGCTCCTGAAGACGAAGAACTTCGGCAAGAAGTCGCTGAACGAGATCAAGACGATCCTCGCGGAGATGAATCTGTCTCTCGGCATGCGCCTCGACGCGGCGGAGCTCGAGCGCCTCCGGGCTCAGCGCGAACGCGCCTTCGAGACCTAACCCGGGCGCGGGTCCTCACGGCCCATCCGCCAGGACGAGCTCAATCGGCGGGCCGGGCCGACCCCAGGCCCGCACCCACGCGCGCGCGCCGTCGCTTCGGATCTCGATGGCGCCGTCCAGATCCGTCCGGTAGACCGTCGCGCCCACCGCTCCCAGGCGGGCGAGGGCTGCGGGCGCGGGGTGCCCGTAGGGATTACGCGCCCCCACGGGGATCACCGCGACCCGGGGCCGAACGGCGGCCAGGAACTCGATGGTCGACCCCCGCCGGCTACCGTGTCCGCTCACCTTCAGCAGTGTCGCCTGCAGGGGTTGCCTGGTCCGGAGAAGCTCCGTTTCCACGGCCGGTCCAGTGCCGCCAGCGAGAACGGCTGCGAAGAGGCCCCACTCGATCCGGAGCACGAGCGGTTCCTCCCTGACGGTTCCGCCTGGCAGGAGTCCCTCGGGTGCTCCGGCCGGGGGCGGGTGGAGTACGGTCACGAGGAGCGAGCCGATCCAGCGGCGGTCGCCCCGGACGAGGGCATGCCGGGGGATCCCGCTGACCTCGACGGGGCTGTGCCAGCTCGCTGCTTCGCTGCCCGCCGGGATCCAGACCGCATCGATGGACATGCCCTCGAGGAGTCCCACCAGCCCGCCCGCGTGATCGGGCGTGCCCTCGGTGATCGCCAGGGCTGCCAGGCGGCGGAGGCCGAGCCGCCGAAGCACCGGCACGACCGTGCGCTCACCACGGTCGCCGCGCCCCGGACCGCCACCGCCCGTATCGACGAGAAGCGCTGAGCCATCCGGAGCCTGGACGAGAATCGCCTCTCCCTGGCCCACGTCGAGAATGACGACCCGGGCAAGCCCATCCGGCCACGCTGCCGCAAGGGTGGCGCCCGCCGCGCCGACGGCGAGCGCGGTGACGCCGAGCGTGGCGGCAGGCCCGCGGACCCAGGGCAGGACGAGCAGGACGAGCCCAGCCGCGGCCACCGCCACCGGCGGCGGTGGCGGCAGGTAGACGATGGCGCCTGGGAGCGCAGCGAAGGCGCGGACGACGAGGCGAAGCGCGACGAGCAGGACCCAGAGGCTCTGGAAGAGCGTGTGGGCGAGCGGCTCGCTCAGGGTCGCAACCGCGAGGGTCAGGACGCCGCCGGTTGTGAGAAGGCCAGCGAGCGGCACCACGAGGAGGTTCGCGACTACACCGAGGGGTGAGAGTTGGCCGAAGTGGATGAGCATCACGGGCGTCACGCCCAGCTGTGCGCCTGCCGACACGGCCAGGGCACTGGCGATCGGTCCGGGGCACCATGGTACGAGCCGTGCCCGGATCCACGGACTCAGATGGAGAAGGCCCGCTGTCGCCGTGAACGACAGCTGGAGACCGGGCTCCACCAGGCTGCCCGGGTCCAGGGCCAGTAACACCAGGAGGGCCGCAGCGAGACTGTTCCAGACGCGGCTCTCGCGACCCAGGAGGCCCGCGGCGAGGAACAGGCTACCCATGACGGTTGCCCGCAGCACGGACGGCTGGCCGCCCACCACTGCGGCAAACGCGATGAGCGTCGCGAGCGCCAGCCCAGCCGCGAGGGGCACAGGGAGGCGCACGAGTCTGAGGAGGAGGAATGCCGAGCCCGCGACCAGCGCGACGTTGAAGCCGGAGATGGCCAGGACATGGAAAACACCTGCGCGGCGAAAGTCCGCCAGCAAGGTCGGCGGAAGTTGGCGGCGCTCTCCGATGAGGAGGCCTTCGAGAAGCGAGCCCGACACCGCCGGCAGGTGGGTCTCGATGACGTCGTGGATCCACAGCCGGGTCCGGAGCCACCAGGGGATGGCCACCGGCGGCAGGTGCTCCACTCCCGTCGTTCGGGCCGTCGCGAAGTAGCGCGGGGTCCGCGGAGTGGACCCGTGCGGCTCGTCACCGGGGTTGCGGAATGGCTCGCGCACGCGCACCTCGGCGGTGATGCGGACGTGCTCGCCCGGCGCCACCCGTGGGGTGGCCCCGTAGACCGAGAGCGGAAGCACGCCCGCCGCCGACCGCGCGGGCTCGGGACCGATCCCGAGGAGAACGAGAGGGAATCGCGCCCTGGGCCCCTCGATCTCGGGGGGGCCGGCGACGAGCCCCTCTAGGACTGCCGGCCCGGGTCGGACGCCTCGCACGGGGGGGAACGGGTCGGGGAGTGCCACGCGAGCCCAGCCCCCCAGGGCGCATAGGAGGACAACGCCGGCGCTCGCGCCGACCAGCGACCGACCACGCCCAGCCACGAGCAGCAAGCCGGCGCTGGCCAGCCCGACGGGCACGAGCCACGGGGGAGCCCTGACCTCGAGGCCGAGGGCGGCACCCAGGGCAAACGCGAGGGCGAGGGGGAGCAGCGGTGCGCTCACTCCTCGGGCACCGTCGCCGCGGGAGGGTCCGACTCATGAGTGACCGGTGTCTTCGGAGTGTCCCCGGCGCGTATGTCGTCGAGGACCGCCCCGGCCATCCCGGAATCGTGCTCCTCCAACGCGTCTCGCGCGGCGACGATCCGCGCCGCAAGCCGCCAACTGATCCGGGCGACACGTGCGAGTTCGCCCGGGGTCGCCCGGTTGAGATCCAGGCGCGGCCGCGGGAGGCTCGTGGCCACCCAGGCGGGCCTGTCCACCGTGGTGGCCGGCTCCTCGCAGCGGGCGGTGCCGCTGCGAGGACGCGGCTGCCGTGAGCGTTGAACGGGAGCCACGCTCGTCATCCGGCGCGGCTCCGCCTCCAGTCGTTCCGCGAGCGCCGGCTGGCGCGCTCGCCACCGCTCGACCGCAAGGCCACCGAACAGTCCCCCAGCCAGGAGGACGACGACGACCACCTCCCGTGGACGATAGGCCAGGCGCTCGGCTAGCCGCCAGCCCGCGGGGCCGAGCGCCGTCACCGCCCGGTGAGCCGTCTTCGCACCGCGCCGCAGGAGTCGCCCGACCTGCTGGCGTGCGTGCACCATGCGCGGCCAGATGGAGCAGGCTCCGTGCCAGTTGGAGCGCGATCTGAAACCTGATGCACAGGCGTGCGCGTGGTAGCCGGATATGCCTTGGCGTGTCTGCCCAGGCAGACGCGGTGAGGTCGAACGGGTACAGCTCAGACGTGGCCGCCGGAGCGGAGGGACCGGGCGAGCACACCCGCCCACACGAGCGCGAGGGCCCCGACGATCAGGTAGGGCGTCTCGCCCCCGAGCGCCTCGGCGGCATGACCGCCCAGGAGCCCCGAGGCCAGGATCGAAACGCCACAGGCGGCCTCGAACAGTCCCATGGCCATCCCGCGGTCGGCCGCGCTCACATGGTCGGCGATGAGGCCGACGCAGGTCGGCGCCGACGCCCCTGAGGCGAGCCCCAGGGCCATCGACCCGAGAAACAGGGCCCAGCGACCAAGCGGCGCCACCATGAGGCCGGCTCCCCCCGCCATCACCAGCATCGCGGGAACGAGGACCAGCCGACGCCCCAGCGCGTCGGAAACGCGGCCGGCCCCGAGCGAGCCGACGACTCGCGCGATCCAGAACGCGGCCAGCAGGAGCCCGACCCTGCGCGGCGAGAGCGCACGGTCCGCCCCGTACGCCGGCAAGAACGCGAGAACGGTCCCGAGCCCGTAGACGTACACGAACCCCGTCGCGTACGCGAGCGCGCGTCGTGTCCGCGCCCGGGCGGGATCGGTCGTGACGATCCGAGGTGTCGGCGCTCCGCCGTGGGCAGCCTCTTGCCGGCCCGAGGCCTCGGGGCCCACAAGCCCCGTGACGAGGAGGACGGCCAGCGCTGCAGTCCCGACGTAGAGCACGAACGGCGCACGGAGGCCGAATGCCTCGACGACGAAGCCGCCGAGGGAGGAGCCCACCACGAACGCCGAGGCGTACGCGCCGTAGCCTACGCCCATGGCCGCGCCGGCCCGTTCGCCGAACCGTTCCGCGACCCAGGCCTCCAGGGTCGGCCAGAAGGCGGCCCACGCGGCGGCTTCGAGAAGCTTGCCGGCGGCGAGGCCGGCGACGTGGCCGGCCAGGAGGTAAAGTCCGGCCGCGGCGCCGGTACCGATCGCGGAGAGGAGGAGAATGGCACGGCGGCCGAATCGGTCCGACGCGCGACCGAGCGGGATCGTGAGGGCCGCGAACGCGAGGCCGTGGGCTGCGCCGATGAGCCCGAGGTCCCGGTAGTCCGCGCCGAGCGCCCGTGCGTACAGTGGGAGGGCCGGGGCGATGAGGCCCCCGCCCAGATTGAAGACGAGCGTGATGAGGCCGATCGGGACGAGCCGGGCGGTCATCGAAGGGGAGCTCGAGGGGACGGGTGGCTACGGCGCCAGTGCGGCGCGAGTGATCCGGCTCGGGGACGCCTCGCGGTTGTGCCACTCGGCGTCCCGGAACGCGTCGTCGATCCGGTCGAGGGGATAGACGTGGGACACGAGCCGGTCGAACGGGTAGCGTCCGCGGCATCGACCGAGGAACTCGAGCGCCCGTGGAATCACCCACGGGTCGTACATGACCACCCCGACGATCGTCTTCGAGCCCCAGACGAGCGCGGACGGATCGAACTCGACTGTGCGCCCCCGGCTGATGCACCCGATCTCGAGGTAGCGCCCACCGGCGCGCAGCATCTCGACACCCTCCGGCACCACCAGCGGGAAGCCGACAAAGTCACACGCAAGATCGGCGCCGCGGCCGCCTGTCCAGTCGCGAACCTGCTTGACCCGGGCGCGCCGGTCCGGGACCTCCGCGAGGTTGAGCGTGTGATCGGCGCCGAAGGCGCGGGCGAGCTCCAGTCGCTCGGGGAGCTGGTCGACCACGATCACGGTGCCGGCGCCCATCTCCCGCGCCACCGCCACCGCCTGGATGCCCAGACCGCCGGCGCCCTGGATGACCACGCTCTCACCGAACGCGAGACCGGCCCGCGTGAGTCCGAAGAGCACCTGGGAGAGGGCGCAGTTCACCGGGGACACCAGGGTATCGGGCAGATCGTCAGGTACCCGGAATACGGCGCCGCCCGGCCGCACGTAGTAGTACTCCGCGAACGCCCCGACCCAGTGCGGGAACTCGCCCGGCCCCGTGGCGCGGCCGATCTTCGTTGGACACGCGGCTCGCTGGCCGTGGAGACACACGTAGCAGCGGCCGCAGGGATAGAAGTAGCAGTAGGCTACGCGGTCACCCTCGCGAAGCGGCTGCCCGAGCGAGTCGGTGTTGACGCCCGGCCCGAGGGCCGCCACGCGCCCGGTCATCTCGTGGCCGAAGATCCAGCCGTCGGGCGGCAGCGTGAGCGGCGCGTCCCCGCGCCAGAAGTGGAGGTCCGAGCCGCAGATGTTCGCGAGGGAAACGCGGACGAGGATGGCGCCCGGCTCGAGCGCGGGAAGCGCGAGCTCGCGGAGCTCGAAGGGCTTGCCCGGCCCTAGGAACACAGCGGCCTTGCCGGTACGCGCCATCGCGGAGCGACCTCCTCGCGGAACGTTTGGCGGAGCGCGGCCATGCTAGCACGTCGCCTCCGGAGGGGCGAGACGCCGGGCCCGCGTGGGGGTCCTCGGCGGGAATCTGGGTCTCTCGGGTCGCTCCCCGCGTCGCCCTCGTGGGGGCGGAGTCGCGACAGGCGTGGCCCATGATTCCTCGCCCGCATTCCAGCCTGCGTTGCTGCCCTGGCGCCGACGGGCTATCCTCGCCGCCGGTGCTGCCGCGGCCGGCCCGCGGCCGGACGCCGAAGAGGAGGCCACTGTGGGGTACGTCGAGCGCCATCTGCTGCCGAACGAGCAGGTGATTTACAAGACCAAGCTCCACTGGATCCTCTTCGCGAAGCCCGCGCTCGTGACGCTTCTGGGTCTCGGCCTCACCGTGACCCTTGGCGCCCTCGTTCGCGTGGAGTGGCTCTGGTACCTCGGCCTCCTTGTGATCGGTGCCGGCCTGGTCTGGGGCGCGACCCACGCCGTGGAGCTCCTGACCTCGGAGTTCGCCGTGACCACGACCCGGCTCATCTTCAAGGTGGGGCTCGTCGGCCGCTTCACGATGGAGCTGCTCCTGGGCAAGGTCGAGTCCATTGGCGTTCAGCAGACGCTCGTCGGCCGCCTCATCAACTACGGCGACCTGGTGGTGACGGGTACGGGCGGCGCTCGCGAGGTGTTCCGACGTGTCGGCGATCCCATCGGCTTCCGGAACCACGTGCAGCAGGCTTCGCTTCGGGCCCTCACGCCGGAGCATGGTCAGGAGTGAGGGCCATGAACGACGACCTCGAGATCGAGGACGAGCCGCGCCTCGAGGAGGTCGCCGCCCTGGACGATCGACTCTACAGTCACAACGTGGCGGTGACTGGCTGCGGCGATGGCCGGTGGCTGGCGATCTTCGTTCGCGACCCGACCGGGGAGCTCCTGGCTGGCCTCCATGGATGGACGTGGGGTCGGACGGGTTTCGTGCGAACCCTCTGGGTTAGCGAGGAGCTCCGGGAGCATGGTATCGGGGCCCGGCTGCTCGCCGCCGCCGAGCGCGAGGCCGCACATCGCGGGTGTCGAGAGATGCAGCTCGACACCCACAGCTATCAAGCCCCTGGCTTCTACCGTCGATGCGGCTACGAAGAGATCGCCGAGTTACCCGGCTGGCCGAGCGAGGATGCAACCCGGGTGTTCTTCCGGAAGACGCTCTGACTTCCGACCGGGTGGCATGCGACGCGCTCGGCCTCCAGAGCTCACCGGTCCCTCGAAGGCAGTAGCCACGCCCGCTGCACCCCGGTGCAAGGCACGCCCCCTGGCGGTGGTGCGAGGGATGTCGAAGGGCGTCGATCTGGTCCCGTCTCGGTGGCTTGTGTAGTCCGGGCCGGGGCGCGGCGTACGGATGGTCCTCGTGTCCTGCTGGCGGCCGGCGCTTGTCGTCGGCCGGGCGTTGACACCCTCGTGACATCTCGTGACTGGGTCCATCATAGACTCGATGCGAGCAGGTGAGGATCGCTGTGCAGCCTGCGATGAGAGAGGACGATGGAACATGATGACGAGACGGAAGCTCCTCGGGTACGGCGTGACAATCGGGTGGATCGGGGGATGGGCGGGCGCCGTCGGAGGCGTCGGCTCCCCCGCTCGAGCCCAGGGCAAGCCGGCCAGCGCTTTCGAAGTGGTCCGGTCTGACGCCGAGTGGCGGAAGCGGCTCACACCGCAGCAGTTCCACGTGCTCCGGCAGCACGGCACCGAGCGGGCGGGGAGCAGTCCCCTCGACAAGGAGTACGCGAAGGGGGTCTACCAGTGCGCGGGGTGCGACCTCCCGCTCTTCTCTTCGGAGACGAAGTTCGACAGCGGCACTGGCTGGCCGAGCTTCTGGGCGCCCATCGACAACGCTGTCCGGACGGCTCCCGATCGGACCCTCTTCATGGTCCGGACGGAGGTTCACTGCCGGCGCTGTGGCGGGCACCTCGGCCACGTATTCGAGGACGGTCCGAAGCCGACCGGGCTCCGTTACTGCATGAACGGCGTCGCGCTCGCGTTCAGGAGGGCCTGACCCGTGTCATGGGCAATGTCGCTCCGGCTCGCGGTGGTGGCGAGCTTGCTCGTCCTCGCGGCGATTGCCGCTGACGCGCAAGAACGGGCCAAGGCCACGTTTGCCGGAGGATGCTTCTGGTGCATGGAACCCCCGTTCGACAAGCTGGACGGAGTCGTGTCGACCACGTCGGGGTACACGGGAGGTCACAAGGCGAACCCGACCTACGCAGAGGTGTCGGCGGGCACCACGGGCCACGCCGAGGCGGTGGAGATCGTCTACGATCCGAGCAAGGTCACCTACGCCCGCCTCCTGGAAGTCTTCTGGCGCAACGTCGATCCGACCACGCCGGACCGGCAGTTCTGCGACGTCGGTAGCCAGTACCGCGCCGCGATCTTCTTCCACGACGAGAGCCAGCGCCGGCTCGCCGAGGAGTCGAAGCAGGCGGTCGCCCAGCGGCTACAACGGCCAGTTGTTACCCAGGTCGTGCCGGCCGCCACCTTCTACGTCGCAGAGGAATACCATCAGGACTTCTACAAGAAGAACCCGATCCGCTACAAGGTCTACCGGACGGGCTGCGGGCGCGATCGGCGCCTGGAGCAGCTCTGGGGGAAGGCTGCCGGCCTGCTCAGACTGGCGCCGTTGTCCAGTTCGCCTACGGCCATGAGGCAGCAGGCGGGCGTCAGGGACGCCGGGCCCGGGTTGAAATCCGCGGCGCCGGTCCCTAATCTTCCAGGCAGGAGCGGATAGCTCGGCGGTCAGAGCGCAGCCCTTACAATCCGCCCAGGAGAGCGAGACCGCTGGGACGTCGCCTACCTTCCCAGCGGGTTCTTCTTTCGGGTTCGGCACTGCGCGGCACGCTTGACCGATCTCGTTTGACTGCCGGACGACTACGGCGCGGGCGACGTCGTCCTGACGCTTCTGATGACGCTCGGGTTCGGCGTGCTCTTCGTCCTCTCGTACCGCGTCGTCATTCCGCGGTCGGGCTGGCTCCGCGCAGCCAGACGCCGCGCCCGACCCCGGGCGGCACGGCCTTCGTCCGGCAGCCTTTCATCCCTGGCCCGCGGTACTATCCTCATCGCCGATGAGGGAGAGACCGATCCCCCGCGATGTGGAGGCGTCGGGCGAGACTCCGCGTCTCGAGGGATGGGTGCCGATCGCTCCCCGAGACGGAACGGCGCGTGTGGGCCGGTTCCGCCGCGGGGCTCATGCGCCGTTCGCGATCCGCTGGTTCGGCACAACCGCGCTCGTCGGCCACCTGAGACACCTCGTCGCGGTGGCCGCGGCCAGCCAGCAGCTGGACCTGCGGGACTGGATGCGGCCGGAGCCCGCGGCGCAGCTCCTCGATCGCGTGAGCCGCACCCTCGGGGCGTCCGAGGTCGGTGGGTCGCTCGCCGAGCGCCTCGGCCGCGAGGTGTGGATCGATTTCGTCGCGGACACGGGGGACGACCACGACCTGAGCGTGGCCGTCGGGCGCATGCTGTTCTCCGAGTACACGCTCGGCGGGGAACACCCCAGGCGACTGCCGCGAGGCGATGTCCTCATCTGCGGCGGCGATACCGCCTATCCGCTGTCGAGCGGGCTGGAGCTCGAGCGCCGACTGCTGAGGCCCTGGAACGCGGTCCTGCGTGAGCACGCACCCGACGGCAGACCTCGCGTGCTGCTCGGGATCCCGGGCAACCACGACTGGTACGACGGCCTGGACGGCTTCGGGCGCCTCTTCCGCCGGAGCCCGCTCGAGGACCTGCCGGAACCCGTGTCTCGCGCGCTCACACCCGGGTCCCCGATGTCGCCGGGTGAGCACGTCGAGGGCGCCCTCCTCCGGCACCTCCACGTCGACGAGATCGCGGAGTCCCTGCGCCTCGCCGGCGAAGCGTGGGAGGCGCTCGCCGCGATCTTCGCCGGCTCCACCGTGCGGAGGACCCATCGCCTCGTGCTGGAGGGGTACCGGGCGGTCCAGGAGGCGTCCTTCTGGGCGCTGCCGCTCGCCGCGGGGCTCGACCTCTGGGGCGTCGACCGCCAGCTTCGGAGCGCTGACTTCCGGCAGCGCGTCTTCTTCGCCCAGCGCGGGGCCGAGACGCCGTCTCCCCGGAAGCTGCTCGTGGCACCCGACCCGGCCCTCGCCTACGGTGAGCCCAACGAGCCGGGAATGGAGATCCTGAAGGCGTGCCACCTGTCTCTCCAGGCGAACCGCATCTTCTATCTGACGGCCGACGTCCACCACTACGAGCGCCAGGCGGTAGGGGAGTCCCTGCACGTCATCGCCGGAGGGGGCGGAGCGTTCCTCCACGGGAGCCGGATCGCGCCGGATGCGGGGAGCGCCCCGCCGGTCGTGGTCTATCCCGACAAGAAGATCAGCCGGCGACTGGCTCTCGGGATGCCCCTCCAGCTGGCTCTCGGGACCGCGGGCTTCCTGCCGCACGGCGCCTTCGCGCTCCTCGCCCTGATCGACATCGGCGCGCTCCGGCGCGGGCCTGTCCTCGGCGCAACGGTCGTGGTACTCGGGACACTCGCCACGATCGTCGCGCTGAGCCTCGCCGTGCGCGCCCGCGCGCTACGCCCGGCGGCGACGTGGGGCGCCGCTGTTCCGTTCGGCCTGGCCCTGGGGCTCCTGCCGTTTGCCCTCTACCTTACCCTGCCGCGCACGTTCGCCTGGCTCGAGGTCGTCAAGCCGGTTGTAGCGTACGCGTTCCTCGGGAGCTTTCTCCTCGGCCTGTTCCTGCTCGTGCTCGCGCTCGTGGGCCTCGAGCACCACCAGGCCTTCGCGGCGCTCGGCCATCCCGGCTTCCGCCACTTCGTCCGCCTGTGCGTGCATCCCTCCGGCCGCATCGAGGGTTTCGTCATCGGCAAGGACGACCCGCTCGGGAAGGGCCCGCCCGTTCTGGTCGACCGCTTCGTCTGGGATTGACCCCGGAATCACTCAGACTCGATCCGAGGGCGGCTGCGTTGACGGCAGATCGAGCGCTGAGTAGCGTGTGTCTGGACATCCGCTCGCTCGCGTGATCATCGCTTGGGACTGGGAGGAGCCCCGCTGTGAGATCGGGGAGGGCATGCGTCACCCGACTCGGTTCATCCGGATGCCCGTCGCGCCGGATGTGGACGCCAGGGTGGCGCTGGATCGTCCTTGTCATCCTGCTGGCCGGCTGCGGCGCCGACGAAGTCGCCTGGACCATGATGCCCGCGCCCATCATCATGAAGGACCCGCGCTTCGATTTCGCCCGGCGCGTCTCCCCGGCGGACCGCGACACGGACGTGCGCATCCTGTATGCCACCACGCGGGCGCCGGCCCCGGCCGGCGCTCGCGAGCGCTATCTGTCGAGCGCCGGTGATTCGGTGCGACTCGGCGTGTCAAAGGTCCAGCTCGGGGAGCCGGGGTGGTCGTTCGCCGAGCTCGTCGAGTCGGATCGCGTGAGCCGCGTCGACGCGCTGCGCCCGGCGCGAGTCACGTCGGTCCAGGAGTTCGGCGTGATCGGGAGTGACGCCGATCGGGCCTTCCTCGCGGCCATCGACCGCCAGGTTTCTGCCTCGCCCACCGGAGAGGCCGTGATCTACGTGCCCGGGTATCGGGTCACGTTCGACCAGATGATGGTGTTCATGGGGAGCTGGGCCCACTACCTCGGACGCTCGGCGGCGGTGGTGACGTTCAGCTGGCCCAGCGGAACCCGGGTGTGGAACTACTTCCTCGACTGCCGGCGGGCCCGCGCCTTCATCCCGGACATCGAGCGCCTGATTGCCCTGGTCGCGGAGAAGAGCCAGGCCCGCCGCCTGAACCTGGTCGCGTTCAGCTGCGGCTCGCCCCTCCTGGCCGAGGCGCTCGTGCGTCTGAGGCAGCGCCACCCCGAGGAGGACCACGCGGCGCTGCAGCGGCGGTACCGCATCGGCAACGCGCTCTTCGTGGCCGCCGACATCGACCTCCAGACGTTCGCCCGCTCGCATCTGCCCGCCCTGTCGGATGTCGCGGTGCGCACGCAGGTGTACGTATCGGAGGACGACGGAGCCTTGAAGTGGGCGGCCAGACTGGCCCGTGCGTCGCGTCTCGGACGCCCGAGCTTCGACGAGCTGACGCGGGAGGACCTGGAGACGCTCGCCACCAACGAGCGGCTGGTGGGCATCGACGTGGCCGGCGTGTACGGCGCCCACGAGCTGGGCGGCATGCGCGGGCATGGCTACTTCTTCGCCAACAGCCGCGTCTCCACCGACGTGCTCCTGTCCATGATCTACCCCTTCGATCCGGCCTCGCGCGCGCTGGTGCACGGCCCGGGCCGAGGGATGTGGACGTTCCCGGACGACTACCCCCAGCGCATTGGTGACGCGGTGTACCAGAAAGCGCCGTCGCTGCGCCGCGGGTGAGCCCCGGGAGGGTCGATCTCCCGCCAGTGCCGCCGCGCCTCTCGACTCGTCGGGCGATGTGCCTCATGGCCCGCCCGAGTTCATTCCATGGCGGCGCACTCCGATGTCCATCTGGGACCAAGGTTCCCTGGACCGTTGTGACCCCCCCCGGCGTATAATCCCGTTTCGGTCGTCCAGCCGCCCCGCTCGAGATCGGGGGACCGGAGCCTTGGCATGTGACGCTCACCGTCCGGCACGAGCCAGGATCCGTGCGCCCGGGAACGACGAGCAAGGGAGTCAGTGTTGAGACCGCGCACGCGGACCGATCGGGCCGCGCCGCCGCCCTACGTATCGACCGGCCACTTGCCGCCGCCGGCGCGGGTGCGCGCCCTCGTGGCGGAGGCGCACAAGCGCTTCCGGTATACCCGGGACGGGGCGAACTCGAAAGTCTACCCGGCTCTGGCACGGGTGCCGAAGACGCTGTTCGGCATCTGCCTGGTCGGGACCACCGGCCACGTCTACGCGGCCGGCGACGCGGAGCACGAGTTCTCGATCATGAGCGTCTCCAAGCCGTTCGTCTTCGCCTTGGTTTGCGAAACCCTGGGCGTCGAGGAGACCCGCCGGCGCATCGGCGTCAACGCGACCGGGTTGGCGTTCAACTCCCTCGAGGGCATCGAGCGGACTCCGGATGGGCGGACGAACCCGATGGTCAACTCCGGAGCGATCGCCACCACCAGCCTGGTGCCGGGTAAGACCCTCGCGGCGAAGTGGAAATTCGTCCACGAGGGGCTGTCGCGGTTCGCCGGGCGCCCGCTGCCGCTCAACGACGAGGTGTACGCCTCGGCATCGGCCACCAACTCCCGGAACCAATCCATCGCCCGCCTGCTCGACAGCTACGGGCGGATTTACATGAACCCGGCCGAGGCGGTGGATCTCTACACCAAGCAGTGCGCGCTGAACGTGAGCGCCAAGGACCTCGCGGTCATGGGCGCCACGCTGGCCGACGGCGGGGTCAATCCAATCACCAGGAGGCGCGTCGTCGGGGCGGCCGTCTGCCACTACGCCCTGGCGGTGATGGCCACTGCCGGGCTGTACGAGACCTCGGGCGACTGGCTCTTCGACATCGGGCTCCCGGGGAAGAGTGGCATCGGTGGCGGGATCGTCACCGTCTCGCCCGGCAAGGGCGGGATCGGAACGTTCGCCCCGCCGCTGGACCTGGCGGGCAACAGCGTCAAGGGACAGCTCGTGGCCAAGTTCCTCTCCGGGCACCTGGGCATGGATCTCTTCGTCTCCCAACCGAGCGCCTGAGTGGAACTCGATTGGTGGGCGCCGATACTCGTCGAGGGAAGCCGCGAGGCGCACCGAGGAAGCCGTGACCCCTGAGCTCGCGATCGTCCTCGCTCTGCTCGCGGCCGCCATCCTGATGTTCGCGCTCAACAAGCCGCGCATGGACGCCGTCGCGCTTGTCATGCTGACGGTGATGCCCCTCACGGGCGTGATCAGCATGAGCGACGCGCTGGCGGGGTTCAGCGATTCGAACGTGGTGCTACTCGGGGCGCTCTTCGTGATCGGCGAAGGCCTGGTGCGCACGGGCGTCGCCCAGCAGCTCGGGGACTGGCTTCTCCGGAAGGCCGGGAGCAGCGAGACTCGCCTTCTCGTCCTGCTGATGGCGGTTGTCGCCGGGCTCGGCGCCTTCATGAGCTCGACGGGGGTCGTGGCGATCTTCATCCCGGTGGCCCTTCGCATCGCGCAGGCGACCGGCGCGGCACCGAGCCGCCTCATGATGCCGTTGTCCTTCGCGGCCCTCATCAGCGGCATGCTGACGCTGGTGGCGACCGCGCCGAACCTGGTCGTCAACAGTGAGCTCGTCCGCCACGGGCGGGAGGGCTTCCAGTTCTTCAGCTTCACGCCGTTCGGGCTGCCGGTCTTGGTCCTGGGCATTTTCTACATGCTGTTCGCCCGCCGCTGGCTCGCGTCGACCGGGGATGGCGTCGCGGCGGGGGCCGGGGATCCGACCCTTCGGGAGTGGATCGAGCGGTACAGGCTCGCCGACCGCGAGTACCGGCTGCGCGTGACGGACGCATCGCCGCTGGTGGGCCGCACGCTCGAGGAGCTCGACCTCCGGGGCACGTCGGGCACGAACATCGTCGCCGTCGAGCGGCAGCGCCGGCGGGTCCGCGACGTCTTCAGCCCCACTGCCAAGACGGAGCTCGAAGCCGGCGACGTGCTGCTCGTCGACCGGTTCCGGCCGACGGGTGACCTCGACGCGCTGCGGCAGCGGTTCGGGCTGGAGGTCCTGCCGCTCACTGGCGCGTACTTCAGCGACCGGGCGCAGGACATCGGTCTGGCCGAGGTCATGGTGGCGGCCGACTCCCGGCTCGCGGGCCAGACCGTGGTGGACGCCCGGCTTCGCACGCGCTTCGGGCTGACGGCCATCGGGCTCCGGCACGGCCGCGTGGCGCACGAGGGCCCGCTCGTCGGCGAGCCGCTCCGGATCGGCGACACGCTCTTGGTCGTCGGGCGGTGGAAGGACATCGAGCGGCTGCGGGCGGACCGCGGGGACCTCCTCATCCTCAACCTCCCGGCCGAGCTCGCCGAGGTGCTGCCGGTCACGGGCCGGGCGCCCCAGGCGCTCTTCTGCCTGGTGCTCATGGTCGGGCTGATGGTCAGCGGCATCGTCCCGAACGTGCAGGCCGCCCTGATCGCCTGCCTCTTGATGGGCCTGTTCGGGTGCATCGACCTCGACAGTGCGTATCGCTCGATCCACTGGAAGAGCCTGATCCTGATCGTCGGCATGCTGCCCTTCTCGATCGCGCTCCAGAAGACTGGCGGGGTCGAGTTGGCGGCTGATGGCCTGATGGCCCTGACCGGCGGAGCCGGCGCTCGGGTGGTGCTCGGGAGTCTCTTCGCGATCACCGCGGCGCTCGGGCTCTTCATCTCGAACACGGCGACCGCGGTCCTGATGGCGCCGGTCGCGCTGGCCCTCGCCGAGGACCTTTCGGCATCGCCGTACCCCTTCGCGATGATCGTCGCGCTGGCCGCGTCGACCGCGTTCATGACCCCAATCTCGTCGCCGGTGAACACGCTCGTGGTGGGGCCGGGCAACTACCGCTTCGGTGACTTCGTGAAGATCGGCTTGCCCTTCTCGGTGGTCGTCATGGTCGTGAGCGTCTTGCTGGTGCCCTGGCTGCAGCCGCTCCGATGATGTGCCCTCGTCCACGACTCCACCTCGGGCCCTCGGCGCCGGCCGGTGCCCCAAGGAGGGCGAGGGTGAGAGCCTCTGGGCGGGTTCGTCGCCCGTTTCCATGGGCCCCCTCGACATCGCCGGGGACGTTCCTCACCTTCTGGATGGAGGTGCGGAGGCGTTGCGCGCGGGCCTTGTCGGGCTTCGCGCGCGAGACGAGCCTCACCGAAGCCGACCAGAGTGCGTACCAGGCCCTGTCCCCGGGCGAGGTATTTGGGTCGCGGGGTCGTGAGGCCTCCCGAGAGCGTCGACGCCCGATTGATGCCGTTCCTCGCCCATTGGATTCAACGGGACCGTCGGTGACCTGAGCTATCCTGGACGCCCCGGCATCCGGGGCAATCTTTTGGGCGACCGGGGGTCTATTCCTGGAAGAATGCGTCCGCGACGCGCAGTGCGACCCGCAAGAGAACTCTACTGGTGACCATCCTGATGTTCGCGCTCGACAGTGAGTTCGTCCGCCACGGGCGGGAGGGCTTCCAGTTCTTCAGCTTCACGCCGTTCGGCCGCCCCAGAGAAGGGCGGCCAGCGTGTCGCGCGGATGCGCGCGCCCGAGCGGCAGCGCGAGATAGGCGAGTAGCGCCTGGGACTTACGGGGGGGCAGCGCCACGGGCGGGCCAAGGTCGAGCCGGGCCTGGAAGCCCCCGAGGAGCCTGAGACTGAGCCGTGCCATGCGCCCTAAGGTGCCGCCATAGCATCTCTTTGACGCGAGTTTTGACGCCGGCCTCGATGGATGTTGAACGCCCAGGTGGGATACCTGGGCCCGCGGGCGGGATGAGCGTCCGGGCTAGTGACGCGCCAGCCCGACTGCCGGCGGCCCCGGGAGGGGAGATAGGGGAGGGCACATGATTCGACCTCGAATGGACACGATCCTCGGTATCGGGCTTCTCGTGCTGCTCGTCGGATGCCAGGGGCAGCAGCTGGGCATCTCGACGGCGGCCGGTGGGATCGGCGGCGCGACGGCGGGCGGATTGCTGGGTGCGGCGCTGGGCGGCGGCTCCACGGGCATCGCCAGCGGCGTGCTCCTCGGCGGGCTGCTCGGGGCGGGCGTCGGCCAGATGCTCGACCAGCGGAGCCAGCAGATGCAGTCGCAGACGGTGGCGAGGGCGCTCGAGACCACGCCGGTCGGGACCGCCTCCACATGGCGGAATCCGGACAACGGCAACAGCGGGAGCATCATCCCGACCCGGACCTTCCAGAACCAGAGCGGCGCTTACTGCCGGGAGTTCCAGCAGGAGATCCTCGTCGGTGGCCAGACCCAGCAAGCGACGAACACCGCGTGCCGGCAGCCGGACGGCTCGTGGCGGACCCAGAGCTGAGAGGAGATGACGACCATGCGCTGGATCCCCGCAAGTCTGGCGATCGCGATGACCCTCGGCGCGGCCCTCGGGCCGGCCCAGGGGCAGCAGCGGGTTCCCCCGAGCCCGTTCGACCTGACGGACACGAACAAGGACGGACGGATCATGCCTGAGGAGTACCGGGCGCGGATGGTGGAGGTGTTCTTCCTCCTCGACCGCAACAAGGACGGCTCGCTGGTCAGGGACGAGATCCCGGGGGCGAGCGAGGCCGCCTTCCGCGCCGCCGATCGAAGCGGCGACGGGCGGCTCTCCGTCCCCGAGTACACGGACGCCCGGATGAAGGACTACGAGGCCGCCGACTCGAACCGGGACGGCTTCCTCACCCGCAACGAGACCGAGGGGAAATAGCGACAATCTCTTTCACCCGGGATCGGCCTCGAGGGGCCGGCGCACAACGCGACGGGGAAGGAGATCCATCATGAGCACGCTGGTGGTGGTCGAGTACAGCGACCAGTTCAAGGCCGAGGCCGGATGCAGAAGGACTTCCTCATCGACCTGGGCGACGCGGTCGTGGCCGTGAAGGACGAGAAGGGGAAGGTCAAGCTGCACCAGGCCGTCAACCTGACGGCCTACGGTGCGATGAGCGGGGGCTTCTGGGGCGCCCTGATCGGCCTGATCTTGCTGAATCCGCTTCTGGGCGTCGCCATGGGCGCGACCGCCGGCGCGGTCTCGGGAGCGCTCAAGGACGTGGGCATCAACGACGGGTTCATGAAGGAGCTGGCGGGCGGCCTGGCGCCCGGGAGCTCCGCGCTGTTCGTCCTGGTCCGGAAGGCGACACCGGCAAGGTGCTGGAGGAGCTCAAGGGGACGGGCGGCAAGGTTCTGAAGACGTCCCTCACGCACGAGAACGAGGGCAAGCTCCAGGCGGCCCTCAGCGCATCCAAGCAATAACGGCTCGGCTCGCGAATCGCGCTCGAGCCAGGAGACTCGCCCGGCTTGAGCGCGGCTCGCGGGGCCGGACGCCCAAGGAGGTACCCCACGATGAAGTTCCCGTCGTTTCACGCCGTGGCCGTGGCCGACTTCCAGCCCGCCCCTTCGGTGGACGAAGTCAGCGCGACGAAGATCAACGTCTCGAAGACCGTGCCCGCGACCGCCGGCGCCGTCGGCATTCCGGTCGGGGTCGACGGGGCTGTACCCAAGGAACTGGGGTTCGATCGGGCCACGCTCGCGGCCGCCGGCTTCGAGGGCGAGATTGGGCAGTCGCTGGTCATCCCGCGCGCGGGCGGCCCCGCCCTCATCGCGGTCGGCATCGGCGGACGTGCCGAGCGCACGCTGACCACGCTCCGGCACGCGGCCGCCGTGTTCGCGCGCGCGGGGAGCCGGTACGGCCATCTGGTCGCCAGCCTCCCCGAGGCCGGCCGGGTGGCGCCCGAAGTCGCCGCGCAGGCCGTCGTCGAGGGCGTCTTCCTGGCCCGCTATCGCTACCGCCCGCTCAAGCGGACGACGCAGCAGGAGCCACCGCTCGAGGCGCTCACGCTCGTCTCGGCGTCGAACCGGCTCGAGAAGCTGAAGGCGGGCGCCGAGCGCGGCCGAATCACCGCCCGGGCCACCGAGCTGGCGCGCGATCTCGCCAACGCCCCGGCCACCCTCCTTACCGCCCGTCGCTTCGCCGACATCGCCGCGGTCGTGGCCAAAGGCTCGGGCCTCGGCGTCGAGGTCCTGGACGAGAAGGCCCTGGCGAAGCTCGGCTGCGGCGGCATGCTCGGCGTCAACGCCGGCAGCGCCGAGCCGCCGCGCCTCGTCAAGCTCACCTACCGCCCGAAGGGCACGCCGGCCGGCCGCCTGTCGCTCATCGGCAAGGGCATCATGTACGACTCCGGCGGCATCAGCCTCAAGCCGAACGACCTGATCCACGCCGCCATGAAGACGGACATGTCCGGCGCCGCCGCCATCCTGGGCGCGATGTCCGCGCTGTCGGCGCTCGGCGCGCGGACGGCCGTCACCGGCTACCTCATGTGCACCGACAACATGCCGGGCGGCAAGGCGATGCGGCTCGGCGATGTCCTGACCGCGCGCGGCGGCAAGACCATCGAGGTCCTGAATACCGACGCCGAGGGGCGGCTCGTCATGATGGACGGCCTCGTCCTGGCGACCGAGGAGGCGCCCCGGCCCGATGCCATCGTGGACATCGCCACCCTGACCGGGGCGTGCGAGCGCGCGCTCGGCAACGACAACGCCGGGGTCATGGGCAACCACCCGGGGTTCATGAGCCAGCTCAAGGCGGCGGCCGCGGCGAGCGACGAGACGGTGTGGGAGTTCCCCCTCGACCGGCGCCTGCGCCGGGAGCTCGATTCCGAGGTCGCGGACATGAAGAACGTCGGCGGCGTGAACGCCGGGCAGATCACCGCGGGCCTGTTCCTCGAGGAGTTCGTGGCCGGCATCCCGTGGGCCCACATCGACATCGCGGGCACCTCGCGGGTGGAGACCGACAAGACCTGGCGCTCGAAGGGCGCGACGGGCTTCGGCACGCGCCTGCTCATCGAGCTCGCGCTCTCGTTCCGGCCGCCCAAGGGTGGCCGCCCTTGACCGGCCGGGGGCGGCGCGGGGACGGGCTTCGGCATGCGCCTGCTCATCGATCTCGCGCTCTCGTGCAGACCACCAAAGGGGCCCGCGCCTCAGCGCCGCGAGTGTCCGGAGTGGCCCGCGCCCACCGGCCCTGGCGGCAGCCGGCTTGAGCCCTTACACGCGCGGCTCATACTGTCCACCGCGTGACAGGGCGGGCAACCCGCTTCGCGAGGCAGGACGCACGCTGAGAAAGGATGGTCGGCATGGCTAGCGCGAGCGCAGTGCAGAAGACGTTCATGGAGAAGGTGCTCGACGGCGTGGAGCGGGTGGGCAACAAGGTGCCCCACCCGGCGGTCATCTTCGTCATCCTCATCGGCATCGTGATCGTGCTCTCGCACCTCATGTACCTGTTTGGGGCGCGCGTGACCTACCAGGTGATCAACCCGGAAACGCACAAGGTCGAGACGGCGACGACGGTGGCGCGCAGCCTCCTGACCCGCGACGGCATCCGGTTCATGTTCACCGGCGTCGTGCAGAACTTCATGAGCTTCCAGGCGGTGGGCGTCATCATCGTCGCGATGGTGGGCGTGGGCGTCGCGGAGGAGTCCGGTCTCGTGAAGGCGCTGATCCGCAAGCTCGTGATCGTGGCCCCGCCGTCGGCGCTGACCTACATCCTCGTGGGCGTCGGCATCCTCTCGAGCCTCGCCGCCGACGCCGGCTACCTCGTGCTGATCCCCCTGGCGGCGGCGGCCTTCATCAGCGTCGGCCGCCACCCGCTCGCCGGGCTGGCGGCGGGGTTCGCGGCGGTGGCGTCCGTGTTCCTGGTGAACGTCTTCATCGTGCCCGTCGACGGCATCCTCACGGAGATCACGAACGACGCGATCCACATCGTCGACGCTAACCGGAACATCACGCTGACGGCGAACCTCTGGTTCTCGGTGGCCTCGGTGATAGTGATGGGGCTCATCGTCGCGCTGGTCACCGACCGGATCGTCGAGCCCCGCCTCGGCCGATACGAGGGCGACCATCCGGTCGAGAGCGCCGAGATGACGGCCGCGGAAGGGCGCGGCCTGCGCTACGCGTTCTGGGGGCTGATCGCCGTGCTCGTCTTCGTCGCCCTGCTGGTCCTGCCGCCGGGCGCCCCGCTGCGGCATCCGGAGACCGGCGCGATCATCGGGAACTCGCCGTTCATGAACAGCCTCATCGTCACTATCGCGCTGCTGTTCTTCGCGGTCGGCACGGCCTACGGGATCGGCGCGGGGACGATGAAGACCACGAACGACATCGTGAACGCGATGATCAAGGCGATCCAGGGCCTCGGCGGACTCATCTTCCTGCTGCTGGTCATCTCGCAGTTCATCGCGTACTTCAACTACACGAACATGTCGACGATCGCGGCCCTGTCGCTCGCCGATGCGCTGCAGGCGATGAACCTCAATGCGCTGTGGCTGCTGGTCGGGTTCGTCATCGTCGTGTTCGTGCTCGACCTGATCATCACCGGTGCCATCCCGAAGTGGGCGCTCTTCGCGCCGGTCTTCGTGCCGCTCCTGATGCGGTTGAACGTCGAGCCGGAGGCGGTACTGGCCGCCTACCGGGTGGGTGACTCGCCGATCAACTCCATCACGCCGCTGAACGCGTACTTCGCCTTGATCGTGACGTTCGCCCAGAAGTACCAGAAGGACGCGGGCGTGGGGACGGTGGTGGCGCTGATGCTGCCGTACGTCCTGATTCTCATGGTGCTCTGGACGATCTTCCTGGCGATCTGGCACCTGCTGGGCCTGCCATGGGGGCTGTGACAGGCTGGCCGCGGGATCCGGATGTCCAGGCCTGCGACCATGGAGGACGCGTCATGAGAAGCCGGAAATCGAGGCTCAGAGGCACGGGAGGGGCGAGGCTGCGACGCCGCGTGTCTCGCGCGCTCGCGGTCGGGATCGTCCTGGCGCTGCTCGGCTGGCGCGCGCTCGCATTGGCGGAGGATGCGACCTACCGGCCGGAGCCGACCTACCAGGGCTACGGGCCTGTCGAGGAAGACCTGCTGCTGAAGGACAGCAACCCCCCAATCCCCGAGCCCATCGGTCCTCGACTCCTGCGCGACCGGATCCCGGCCGTCGGGACCGAGATGCAGAAGTGGCCACCCTTCTTCCGCGACCTCCAGCTCCACCTCCACGTCCGAAGCTTCTACTTCAACCGGGAGCTGCCCATCCGCCCGACCCCGATCATCGGCGACGATGTCGTGCGCCAGGAAGCGTGGGCGCTGGGCGGATGGATCGGGCTCGAGTCGGGGTGGCTTCTCGATACCTTCCGGCTGGGGGTCACCGGCTACACGTCGCAGCCGGCCTATGCGCCGGACGACCGCGACGGCACCGGGCTCCTCGCGCTGGGGCAGGAGGGCATCACGGTGCTCGGCCAGGTCTATGGCCAGCTCCGGTACCAGGACTATGCCCTCCTCACCGGGGGGCGGATGCTCGTCAACCAGGGCTTCGTCAACCCGCAGGACAATCGGATGATCCCGAACACCTTCGAGGGCGCCACCCTCACGGGGATCGTGGGCCCGGTGGACTACGGGGTCGGCTACCTGACCGCGATGAAGCGGCGGAACTTCGACACCTTCGACGACATGGCCACGGTCGCCGGCGCCGCCACCGGCGACAGCCGCGGGCTGATCCTCACCACCCTGACCTTCGTGCCCGACCAGGGCCCCGCGGCCCTCGCCCCCCTCAAGGGCCTCGACGTCTTCCTGGGGAACTACTACGTCCCCGACGTCTTCAACACGGTGTTCCTGAACCCGGAGTACCGGATCCCCATCACCGAGGACTGGCGTCTCCAGGTCGGCGGCCAGTACTGGGACCAGCGGAGCGTGGGCGACAACCTCATCGGGGACTTCTCGACGTGGCAGACGGGCGGCCGTATCCAGGTGGGCTGGCGCGAGCTGACGTTCCTGGCCATGGGATCGGTCACGGGGGATGACGCCGGCATCCGCTCGCCGTACGGCGCCTTTCGCGGCTACATCTCGCTCGCCGAAACCGACCCCAACCTGGCCGGCGAGAAGGCCTGGGAGGCCGGTTTCACCTACGACTGGGGGGGGAAGACCTCGATCCTGCGGATCCCCGGGCTCTGGACCTCGCTCCTCTACTCCGAGAGCTGGGACATCACCGCCAAGCGGCAGAACGTCCCCGTGGGGAAGCGGCGCGAGCTCGACCTCTTCACCGTCTATCGCCCGCCGGCGGTGCCGGGGCTCCAGTTCCGAATGCTCATCTCCAACATCTTTCAGGAGCCCCTCGACCGGGACTTCTTCGATTTCCGGTTCATCGTGGACTTCGAGCTGCCGCTCCTGTGAGCACGACCCGCCAGGGCCAGGGCGCAGCCGAGATGCCCCGAGGATGGACCGTCACCGTACCCGCGCCACGCCGGCGCGGGGAATGAGCCCGATGTCTACCGGGGCTCAGCCCTCGTAGCGTCGCAGAGGGATGCCATGGCGTTCACCCGCTCCGAGCTCCAGCAATACGCCGCCAAGTCGCGTGGTCAGTTCGAGCAGCTACTGAAGGAGTTCGTCGAGATCCCGAGCGTGTCCGCCGATCCCGACCGCAAGGCGGACCTCGAGCGCTGCGCCGAGCTGGGGCTCGCCACCGTCCGGGCCTTCGGGGGCCAGGCCGACATCCACCGCGTCCCCGACGGGCCCCCCGTAGTGCTGGGCTCGTTCGGCTCGGCCAAGGGCCGGCGGACCCTGACCATCTACAACCACCTCGACGTCGTGCCGGCCTCGAAGGCGACCGAGCCCTGGCGGACGGAGCCCTTCACCTTCATCCGGGAGGGGGACACCTACCGCGGCCGGGGCACGACCGACGACAAGGGGCCGGCCCTCTCGGCGCTCTTCGGGGCCCGCGCCGCGCTCGACGCCGGGGTGCCGGTCAACATCAAGGTGCTCTGGGAGCTAGAGGAGGAGGTCGGCTCCCCCAACTTCGCCGCGACGCTCCGGGCAATCGGCCCCGCCGCCGCCACCGACGCCGTGGTGGTCTCCGACACCGTGTGGGTGTCGCGGGGGCGGCCGGCGCTGTCCGGCGGGCTGCGCGGGCTACAGCCGCTGACGTTCCGCCTGGAGACCGCCCAGACCGACCAGCACTCCGGCTCTACCGGCGGCGTCGCGCGCAACCCCTTGGCCGAGCTGGCGCTGGTCGTATCCGAGATCCTCGACGCCCGAACCGGCCGCGTGAAGATCCCGGGGTTCTACGACGACGTCGAGAAGCTGACGCCCCAGCAGCTCGAGGGCTTCAAGCGGGCGGGCTTCAGCATCCCGCGCTTCAAGCGCGCCTACGACTTCCGGTCGATCCGGACGAAAGACCCGGTGGACGCGGTGAAGCGCCTCTGGGCGATGCCGACCTTCGAGGTCCACGGGCTGGTCGGCGGGTACACGGGCCCCGGCGTCAAGACAATCATCCCGCCGCGGGGCGAGCTCAAGGTGTCGATGCGTCTCGTCCCGAACATGAAGGGCCCGAAGGTCGTGAAGCTCGTGCGGGACTTCGTGAAGAAGCGCCACCCCGACATCCGGGTCGAGGCGGGCGCGTCGGCCCCGGCGTACAAGGGGGTCACGACCGGGCCGTACGTCGAGGCCGCGAAGCGGGCCATGAAGTTCGCCTTCGGCCGGGACCCCGTCTTCGTGCGCGAAGGCGGCACGATCGGCGCCATCCTCTTCATGGAGCAGATTCTGAAGTGCCCGATCGTCTTCATGGGCCTGTCCCTCCCCGAGCACGGGTACCACGCGCCGAACGAGAACTACGACTGGCACCAGGCCAGTGGCGGCATCGCGGCCTTCGCGAAGTACATCGAGGAGATCGCCAAGAAGTAGACGGCCGCCGGTCGGCACCCGTCCGCGAGAGGCCGCATGACGGCGCGCTCGCCGGAGCGGCCGTTCATGTTGACGTTTGGATCCTCTGGAGGGACTGCGTTGAGCGATATCGCGCTGGTCTACCTAATCGTCGCGGCCCTCGTGGTGCTCTTCGTGTGGGACCGCTTCCCGGTCGTGATCGTGGCGCTGGCAACGCCGCTCGCCCTCTGGGCCACCGGGCTCCTCACCCTCCCCCAGGCCCTGGGGGGCCTCGGGGACCCCACGATCGCCTTCATCGCATCCCTGTTCGTGGTGAGCGCCGCCCTCGAGGCGACGGGCGTGACCGCCAAGGTCGGCCAGTTGTTGATCGCCCGTGCCGGCGGCGGCCGGGCGCAGCTCCTCGTCCTCCTCATGGTGCTCGTCGCCGTTCTCGCCGCCACCATCAACCTCAACGCTTCGGTGCCCGCCCTCCTCCCGGTCGTGGTGGTCCTGTCGGTCCGCCTTGGCCACCCGCCGTCGCAGCTGCTCATGCCGCTGGCGTTCGCCGGGAGCGCCGGGTCGCTGCTCGCGCTCACCGGGTCGCCGGTGAACGCCATCCTCTCGGACGCGGCTGCGGACGCCGGGGTGGGCGCTATCGGCTTCTTCGAGTGGGCGTTCGTCGGGGTGCCGCTCTTTCTCGGGACGATGGTGATCGTGATCCTCCTCGGCACCCGCCTCTTGCCTCACCGGCAGAGTCGTACGATGCCACCCGACCTGAGCGGCCACGCCCGGACCCTGATCGAGCAGTACCAGCTCACCGACGGGCTCTTCAACCTCCGGGTGCGCCCCGCGTCCCCGTATGCCGGGGCGCCGGCGGCGGCCGTCGACCTCGCGGGATATCCGGGAGTGGAGCTGGTCAGCATCCAGGCCGCCGGAGGGGGTCCCTTGCGACGGGCGGCGCTTGCCGACGGCGACCTCCTGATCGTCCGCGGCAGCGCCCAGGCCGCCGGGGCCCTGGCGGTCGACAAGGGGCTCGCCTTCCGCGCCGACGACCCCGCCGCCGATCTCGCGGGGGCGCTCTTCAACCGCACCTCGGGGCTGGCCGAGGTCGTGATCCGCCCCCGGTCGACGATGATCGGTCAGGCGGTGTTCCCGGGGATGGTCACCGAGAGCGGCGACCTTATCGTCCTGGGGCTGCAGCGTCAGGGCGAGGATCTGGGGCCCGGCGAGACCGTGCTGGCCGCCGGGGACACCCTGCTCCTCCAGGGAACCTGGAAGGCCCTCGACGAGCACCTCGACGATCCGAACGTCCTGGTCGTCGACTCGCCCGAGCTCGTGCGGCGCCAGGCGGTACCAATGGGCGCGGGCGCGAGCCAGGCGATCGCTGTGCTCCTGGGCATGGTCATCCTTCTCGCCACGGGTGTCGTGCCGCCGGCGGTGGCCGGGCTCGCCGCCGCCTGCGCCGTCGTGGTTTTGGGGCTCGTCTCCGTCGACGGGGCCTATCGCGCCGTCAACTGGACCACGGTTATCCTGGTCGGCGCCATGATACCGCTCTCGGCCGCGATGACGCAGAGCGGCGCCGCCGCGCGCCTGGCCGACCAGCTCGTGGCCGCGGTCGGGGACGCCAGCCCCTACGCGCTGCTCGCCGGACTCTTCGCGCTCACGGCCGTCCTCGGCCAGCTGATCAGCAATACCGCCACGGCACTCATCGTGATCCCGGTCGCGGTCGCCGCCGCCGGCGAGATCGGGATCTCGGTCCGGTCCGTGCTGATGAGCATCGCGGTTGCCCAGGCCGCCGCCTTCCTCACGCCCATCGCCACCCCAGTGAACCTGATCGTGATGGGCCCCGGCGCGTATCGGTTTGGGGACTACTGGAAGCTGGGGCTGCCGCTCATGCTGTGGTACTTCGTGGTGGCGACGTTCCTGGTGCCGGTCATCTGGCCCTTCTAATCGAGGAGGCGCCGCGGTGATCAGCGAGGGGACGAGGAGTACCCGACCCCGGCGTCCGTGGACTCGCGGCGAGCGATCGCACCCACGAGCATCGCGTATCCGTCCCCATTGCTCGCCTCGAGGCATTGCCCACGTGCAAGGCGTAGAGCCGTTCCCGAACCAGGAGGACGACTCTCTCGCCCAGGACCGAGAGCCTGAGGTTCAGGACGAACTTGAGGGCGGTGCTGAGCAAGGCAACGGCCAGAAAGCCGGCGCAGAGCCAGGCGATGCGGCGGATGTCGGCGCCTTCCACGAGCCTGTTGACGACGAGCTGCTGAAACTTCAGCGGCGCCGTCGCCAGTGCGGCCACGGTCACCGAGAGGCCGATCAGGATCAGCTACTGACGACCCGTGACCCGCCAGACGGCTCGGTAGAGATCGAGGAGAGTATCGGCTCGGTATCGCTCCTCGCCACGCCCAAGCGCGGACCGGCATGTCCCGTGTTCATGACCGCCAGAATGATCCCATTGAGCGCCAAGGTTGCCCAGATGGCAACCCCATGCACGCGCTGAATCTGGCGGTTCTCTCGGCGCTCCTCTGACCGGGCGGCCCCCGGCGGCGAGAAATGGACCGAGGGTGTCGCGCCGAGCAGACGCCCGCCGCGACACCCTCGGGGAGACGTTCGAGCGCTACACCTGGACGATCAGATACCGCACGGAGCCCTCGCGCTTGAGGAGGAGAAGCATCGAGGTCCCCGCCTTGTGCTGCTCGACCAGCCCGCGCAGGTCCTCGGCGCTCCGCACCGGTTGCCGGTTGACCTCCGTGATGACGTCACCGGAGCGGATGCCCGCGTGATCGGCCGGGCTCCCGTCCTGGACGCTCTTGACGACGAGACCCTGCTTCTCGGACGTGCCGAGCCCCCGCGCGGTCTCCGGCGTCAGGGGCTCCACCACGATGCCGAGGCGGCCCCGCGTGTCCCCCTCGGTCGTCGCGCTGGCGACCGCCTCGTCTCCCTTCTCCGTCAGACGCGCGATCGTCGGCGACAGGGTCATCTGCTTGCCATCTCGCATGACCTTCATCGTCACCTGCTTGCCCGCCGGCGTCGCCGCGACCATCCGCGAAAGGTCGGTCGTGCGCCCCACCTTGTGGCCATCGTACTCGACGACGACGTCGCCGGGCCGGACACCCACCTGCGCGGCCGGCGAACCTTCGGCGACACTCGACACGAGCGCGCCGTCCTGCTGAGCGAGGCCGAACGACTTCGCGAGCTCCGGCGACAGCGGCTGCATCGTCAGGCCGAGCCGCCCTCGCTCGACCTTTCCGTGCTCGGCCAGCTGGGGCGCCACGAACTTGGCCATGTTGATCGGGACCGCGAAGCCGATCCCGATCGAGCCGCCGGTGCGACTGAAGATGGCCGTGTTCAGGCCGACCGCCTCGCCCTTGGCGTTGATCAGCGGGCCTCCGCTGTTCCCGGGGTTGATTGAGGCGTCCGTCTGGATAAAGTCATCGTAAGGACCGCCGCCGATCACGCGCCCGGTCGCACTCACGATGCCCGTGGTGACCGTCTGCTCCAGCCCGAAGGGATTGCCGATCGCCATGACGGGCTCGCCGCTCTGCAGCGCGTCCGAGTCGCCCAACGGCAGCACCGGGAGGTTCCCCGCGCCGTCGATCTTCAGGAGCGCGATGTCGGTCTTGGCGTCCTGGCCCACGACCTTGGCCGTGAAGCTCCGGCCATCGGACAGCTTGACGCTGACTTCCTTCGCCCCGTCGATCACGTGGTTGTTGGTCAGGATGTACCCATCCTTGTGGAGGATGAACCCTGAGCCTCGGCCCTGCATGGGCGGGACGGTCGAGGGGCCTTCGAACCGCCTGAAGAAGTCACGAAACTCCCGCTGGAGCTCGTCGGGGACCGGCATCTCGGACCCGCGAGCCACGGCCCGCTCGCGGCCGGCCTTGGTGGTCAGGTTCACGACTGCCGGCTTCGCCGCCAGCGCAATCTCGGACCAGGCCGGTGTGGTGGCGCTGGGAGGCGGCGTCGAGGTGGCGCGCTCGGTCCAGAGCTTCCCCGACACCTTCGAGAGCCCAGAGCTCGGCAGGACCAGCAGCACCGCGGCCAGGACGGCGGGCGCCGCCCACCGCCCGGACAGGCTAATTTGACGCATGCGAGAACCCTCCTTGTGAATTTGACGAGTCATGGATCTCGGACAGCTGAGCGTCTGACGGACGGCCGGCGGCGCGTATTCGTCGTCCTCGCTGTGTGCCGCGTCAGCGCACGTCGGGCGATTCGCGTAGACAGGGAGGATTTTGACGAAACGCCCGAACGCCAGCGGGGGTTCCCGAGCGATTCGACGCGAGACGTGGAGCGCCGGGAGCGCGAGAGGCCTGGGCCGACCCACCGCCGCTCGAGCGCCGTCGGGTGGCCGGGCAGGCCGAGTCCCCGGCTTTCAGGAGCAGGCGGGCGGTCGAAGGCTCAGGGGGGCCGGCCGCGGAACGCCCAGATCAGGAGCGGCACGGTTGTTGTCGATGCACCCCTGCGCTAGGATACGGTGGCGGAATGAGGCGGTACCTTGTCGAGCGGGTCGTCTCGGCGGCGTTCGTCCTCGTCGGCGTGTCGTTCATCGTATTCGTGCTGTCCCGCCTCGTTCCCGGTGACCCTGCGGAGGTCATGCTCGGGCCTCTGGCCACGCCGCGCGAGCTCGCCTCTCTCCGCGAGCAGTTCGGGCTGGATCGGCCGATCCTCGTGCAGTATGGCCGCTGGCTCGCTCACGTCGTCCAGGGCGATCTGGGACGGTCCATCATGCTCCACCGCGCGGTCCTGCCGGAGATCTGGGAGCGCTTCTGTGCCACTGCGATCCTCGCAGCGGGTGGCATGCTCCTCGCCTTTCCGCTGGGCGTTCTCGTCGGCGTCCTCGCCGCAGTACGGCCCGGCTCGCGGCTGGACCGGCTCTCGCGGATCGTGGCCACGCTCAGTATCAGCATGCCGGCCTTCTGGATCGGCCTGCTGCTGGTCATCGGCTTCTCGGTCCGGCTCGGGTGGCTTCCGGGGACGGGCATGTACTCGCCGGTGGGCAAGGGTGGGCTGGGAGACCTCCTGACACACCTCGTGTTGCCGGCCATCACGCTGTCGCTGGTCCCGCTCGCCGTGGTGTCCAGGCTGACGCGCTCCAACATGCTGGACGCGATGGACCAGGACTACGTGAGAACGGCGCGGGCCAAGGGCGCCTCGGAGGGCCGTGTCATCGCGCGGCACGCGTTCAGCAACACGCTGGTGTCACTCCTCACCGTGATCGGCCTGCAGGTGGGGTTCCTGCTCACGGGAGCTGTCTACGTGGAGGTCGTGTTCAGCTGGCCCGGCATCGGCTTCATGATGGTCAATGCCATCCTCACCCGCGACTTCCCCCTGGTACAGGGGGGCGTGCTGCTCATCGCGACCAGCTACGTGGCGATCAACCTCGCGACGGATCTCCTGTACACGTGCGTCGATCCGCGGGTCCGTTACACGTAGCATGGGGCCTTCCCGGGCGATCGAGGGCGCCGACCGGGCCACCGGGACCACGCGCGAGGCACGTGCGAGCCGGGTCGACGGAATCGGGCGGTTACTCGGCAATCGTTCGGTGCTGCTGGGTGCTCTCATTGTCTCCGTGATCGTGGCCGCTGCCCTCCTGGCCCCCGTGCTTCCCATCGGCGACCCCAACCGCACCCAGCCTGGGCGCCGACTCGCGGCCCCTCTGTCTTCGGGCCTCCTCCTGGGTTCGGACCATCTCGGACGCAACCTCCTGAGCCGCATCGTCTGGGGCGCGCGTATTTCCCTGACCGTCGGCGTTCTCGCCACAGTGCTCGCGATGATCGCCGGTACGACCGTCGGTCTCCTCGCGGGCTACTTCGGTGGACTGGTGGATCAGATCGTCATGCGGACGATCGACCTCGTCATGGCCTTTCCGTACATCCTCCTGGCCATCGCCCTGGTCGCCGCGCTGGGCCCGGGCCTGCTCAACGCGATGATGGCCGTCGCCGTCGTCAACGTCTCCTTCTACGCCCGCGGGATTCGCGGCGCGGTGCTGACGCTTCGCGGACAGGAGTTCGTCGAAGCGGCCAGGGCGGCGGGCGCCACGGACGGCCGCATCCTGCGCCAGCACGTTCTTCCGGGAATCGTGGCGCCGCTCCTGGTCTTTGCCTCGATGAACGTCGGCATGATGATCGTCGAGACCGCGGGCTTGAGCTTCATCGGTCTGGGCGCGCAGCCGCCGACCGCCGACTGGGGCACCATGCTGGCCGACGGTCGGCAGTTTATCACCGTCGCGGCGCACGTCGCGGCCGTCCCCGGGCTGGCGATCTTTCTACTCGTGCTGGGCCTCAATCTCGTGGGCGACGGGCTACGGGATGCCCTGGACCCTCGCCGGCGATGACACGCCTCGTTACCGTGTGCGCCGGTTGCACCCTGCCCGACGCCGATACTCCCTGCAAGGAGAGCGGACCATGAAAAGACGATCGATGCCGTTCCCGCTCGTGCTGACAGTCGTGTGGGCGCTCCTGCAAGCGGCCGTGCCCGCGGAAGCGGTGACGGCCAAGACCTTGGTGGTGGGGCTGGTCGCCGAGCCGACCTCTATGGACCCTGGACAGCTCAACGACATCAACTCGATGCGCGTCCTGTCGAGCGTGTACGACACGCTCGTCCGGTTCAAGGAAGAGACCTTCACGCTGGAGCCTGGGCTGGCGACGGCTTGGACGATCTCGCCCGACGGGTTGACATACACGTTCACCCTGCGCCGCGGTGTCAAGTTCCACGACGGTACGCCGTTCGACGCCGAGGCGGTGAAGTACACCTACGATCGTCTCCTCGATCCAAAGCACCCGGACGCCGACACCGGCCCGTTCCCCTTTGCCACCTTCTACTACGGCCCCATCAAGCAGGTGACGGTAGTCGATCCCAATACGGTGCGGTTTCTCCTCAAGGAGCCATTCTCCCCGCTTCTTAACAACCTGACGCTCAACACGGGGCGCATCGTCAGCCCCGCCGCCGTCCGCAAGTGGAAGAAGGAGTTCGCCAGCCATCCGTCGGGGACGGGCCCCTTCAAATTCGTGAGCTGGCAGAAGAACGTGCGCATCGAGCTCGAGCAGAACCCTGGCTACTGGGGCGGCGCGCCCAAGCTCGAGCGGCTCGTGTTTCGGCCGCTGATCGAGGAGCAGACACGGGTCACAGAGCTCCTGTCAGGGGGTGTGGATTTCATCGTGGACGTGCCCCCGGATAACGTCGACCAGCTCAAGAAGGACGTCCGCTTCACGTACTACGGGCAGCCGGGCCCCCATATCTGGTGGGTCACCTTCAACACCCAGAAGAAGCCGTTCTCCGACGTTCGCGTCCGCCGGGCCTTGAACCACGCCGTCGACCGGGAGGCGCTCGCCCGGGACATCCTCAAGGGGACGGCGACCCCGGCCGTGGGGCCGATCCCACCGGCCATCACGTGGGCCTTCACGGACCAGGTGACGAAGTATCCCTACGACCCCGAGCGGGCCAAGAAGCTTCTGGCGGAGGCCGGCTTCCCGAAAGGGTTCCCGGCGGTGTTCTGGATCCCGGAGTCGGGCTCCGGCATGCAGTCGCCGAAGACCATGGCCCAGGCGATCCAGGCGGACCTGGCTGCGGTCGGGGTGAACGCTGCGATCCAGACCTTCGAGTGGGGCGCCTACCTGAGCAAGTACGGGAAGGGGTTCGGCCAGGAGGCCGACATGGGCGCGATGTCGTTCATGCTCGACCCGGGCGACCCGGCTCCGATGCTGAGCCTGGTCATTGATGGCCAGGGGGGCTTCCGGGGAGGCTATTACCAGAACGCCGAGGTCGACAAGCTGCTGGCCGACGCGAGCCGGACGGTCGATCTCAAGAAGCGAGGCGAGCTCTACCGACAGGTTCAGAAGCTCGTGGTCGACGATGCGCCGTGGATCTTCGTGGACAACGCCATCCAGACTGCGGCGTCGGTGAAGGCCGTCTCGGGCTTCAAGCTCCATCCCTCCTTCTATCTTTTCTTCAACCGGGTGGCCGTGAATCCGTAGGCGGTCGAGCCGGCAAGAGCCGAGTCGACGGGGAGAAACGATGGGCCGGGAGCACATCATGCCGGCGGATCGGGTGCACTACCGCTGGGACAACTCGATCCGGCCGGTTCTCGAGATCGAGCCGGGCGATGTGGTGATCTACGACCTCCGAGAAGTGAGCGATGGACAGATCACTCCGGCCGCGACGGCGCACGATCTCCCTCGGCTCGACATGACCCGCGTCTATCCCCTGGCGGGACCGATTGCCGTCAAGGGCGCCCGCCCCGGCGACGCCCTGGAGATCGAGATGCTCGAGCTCACGGCGGGAAGCTGGGGCTGGTCGGGAATCAACCCGGGATTCGGGCTCCTCCCAGAGGAAGCGACGGAGCCTTACCTCCATATCTGGGACCTGTCCGCAGGAACCGCAGGCGATCTCCGGCCAGGGATCCGCATTCCACTCGATCCGTTCTGCGGCACCATTGGCGTGGCGCCCGAGACACCAGGGTCGCATCCCGTGATGCCGCCCGGTCGCTTCGGCGGCAACATGGACATCCGACACCTCACCCAGGGCGCCACGCTCTTCCTTCCCGTGTGGGTCAATGGAGCCCTCTTCTCCTGCGGGGACCCGCACGCAGCGCAGGGCGACGGCGAGGTCTGCGTTTCCGCCATCGAGGCTCCGATGCGAGCGCGCCTACGATTCCGGCTGCGTAAGGGCTGGACCATTCCGGGACCGCAGTTCAGCGTGGCGGGCCCGCTCACGCCCAAGCACGACCGGCGGGGGTACTACGCGACGACGGGCATTGCGCCGGACCTCATGGAAGCGACTCGGGCTGCGACTCGCGCGATGCTCGACCACCTCGTCAGGAGCTACGGGCTCAGCCGTCAGGAAGCTTACGTCCTATGCAGCGTGGCGGTGGATCTTAAGATTTCCGAAGTGGTCGACGCGCCGAACTGGATCGTGTCTGCGTATCTTCCGCTCGTTCTCTTCGGCTAATGGTTCATCGCCCTTCTTCCTCGATGACGGCCACGTCAACGACGTGCCACTCAACGATCCCGTCAACCAGGTCGTCCACGTCGAGGACGGCACCGCGATCCGGCGCGTGATGATCGGGGGACGGTGGTCGAGGACGGCCGCGTCCTCACCGCGGATATGGGACGCGTGCGGGCCCTGGCGGAGGCGGCGGTGGAGCGGATGCGCGCGGCCACCGGCTCCGCTCGACTCACGGCCGAGCTCCTGGAGCCATCGCTGATCGGGGCCTGCCAGGCGCTCGCCGCGCGCCCGTACTCCGTCGAGCGCGCCCTTGCAGGGTCGCGCCCGCGCGCCTGACGCCCCTTAGGGTCTGGCGCCACGCGTCTTCGGCCCGAGCCTCGTCGCCTCCAGCTCGTAGGCCAGCGACACCCAGTCCGTCAGCAGGGGACGGGTGTCGCGCGGGTCGATGATCTCCTCGATGTTGAACACCTCGGCGGCCCGGAAGGGGGAGCGCACGGCGTTCAGCCGCGCCTCGATCTGCCGCAGCAGCGCCTGGCGGTCGGGCGCCGCCGCCAGCTCCCGCTTGTAGGCCGCCTCGATGCCGCCCTCGAGCGGCAGGGAGCCCCAGTCGCCCGAGGGCCATGCGTAGCGGAGGTTCAACGCCTGCACGTTGCCATGGCCGGCCCCGGCCACACCGAAGACGCGGCGCACGATGATCGACACCCAGGGCACGGTGGCCTGGTATACCGCGGCGAGGGCGCGGACGCCCCGGCGAATGGTCGAGGCCTTCTCGGCGGGGATGCCGATGAGGAAGCCGGGTTGGTCCACGAAGTGCACGACCGGGAGATGAAAGGTGTCGCAGAGGTCGGCGAAGCGCGCCAGCTTGTCGGAGCCGTCGGCGGTGAGGGCGCCGCCATGCTTCATCGGGTCGGAGGCCACGACGCCGACGGGATAGCCGTCGAGGCGGGCCAGTCCGGTGACGAGCGAGCCGCCCCACGTGCGGCCGAGCTCGAAGAACGAGCCGGCATCGACCACGTGGTCGACCAGGCGCCGCGGGTCGTAGCCGCGCCGCCGATTGCGCGGGATCATGGACAGGAGCGCCTCGTCGCGGCGCCGCGGGTCGTCCTCCGGCGTAGCGCGGGGCGGGAGCTGCCAGGCATTGGCCGGCAGGTAGCCGAGGAAGTGGCGGATCTGGTCGAAGGCCTCGGCCTCGGAGTCCACCACGTTGTCGACGGTGCCGTTGACGCTGTGGATGTCGACGCCGCCGAGCTCCTCCTTGCCCACCGGGGTGCCGAACGCGCGCTCCACCACCGGCGGCCCCGCCACGAAGACCTGGGAGACGCCACGCACCATGAGCGAGAAGTGCGAGTGGGCGACCCGCGCCGCGCCAAGACCGGCCACCGGCCCGAGGGCCGCCGCGACCACCGGTACCTCGGACATCACGGCGACGACGAGGTCCCAGCCCGGGTTGCCCGGGACGTAGGTGCGGCCGGCTTGCTCGTAGGTCTTCACGCTGCCACCCCCGCCGGTGCCGTCCACGAGCCGGAGGATGGGCAGGCGCAGCTCGCGGGCCAAGCGCTCGCCGTACACCTGCTTGGCGTGAATGGCCGCGTCGGCCGCGCCCCCGCGTACGGTGAAGTCGTCGCCGCAGACGACCACGCGCCGGCCGCCGACGCGGCCGGTGCCGAGGACGGAGTTGGCGGGCAGGAAACTTTCGAGGGCACCGTCGACGTAGGTGGCCTTGCCGGCGAGCCCGCCCGTCTCGTGGAAGGAGGCAGCATCCAGGAGCTGGTCGACGCGCTCGCGGACGGTGAGGCGGCCCGCCTTGTGCTGGCGCTCCACGTTCTCGGGCCCGCCCATGCGCCGGGCCAGTTCGCGCCGCCGGGCCAACTCCTCGATCTCCGGCTCCCAGGTCATTCGCCGCTCCTCTCGAGGGGTCTCGATGCGGGAGCAGGATACCCCGCGGTCCGGTGTCACGCCATGCCGCGGGCCCGGCGGGGTGGGCGCGCCCCGTCGGGCCCGCCGCGCTCAGTGCGCTTCGCCGAAACCGTCGGAGCCTTGCAGGCGCTCGGCGGTGCCGGGGATGAACCGGCGCTCCAGCCCCTGGAAATGCCCGACGCGGGTCATGACGTGGTGGCTTATGTCTCCTACGCTCCCTCCGCGATCTGGCATAGCCAGGTCGCAATCATCGTGGCCGCCATGTGGCGGGCGCCGTCATCGCCCGTGCGCTCACTTTGCGCCGGGCCGGCCAGGCACCCGCGATGGTGAGCCAGCTTCCGACGCTCGTCCTCATGACGGGTACACCACGCTCGGGCTCTGGCTCCTGTCGAGGCCGGCCGTCCTAGCCGGCTCGAAAGGGGACTCCGCTCCTCTTTGGGGCGCCTACGAGGCGCGCTTCCATCCCTGGCACGGCGCTTCCCGATGGAGTATCGTCGGCGTGACCGGGTGCACGCTCATGATAGGGGCGCCCGGCGCGTGAGGCACGGTGCCGACAACGGGCGCTCGCGGCGCCCGCCCTCCCCGCGCTGGTCGGGGCGCAACGATTCGGCCTAGGATAGGTCGCGGCCTGAAAAAGGAGAGCAACCCATGAAACAGATGCTTCGCGCGATGATTCTGGCCTTCGCCTGCACGCTTGCCGCAGTGCCGGCGGCTGCGCAGCAGCCGCTCAAGATCGGCATCGTGACGTTCCTGTCGGGCGCCGCGGCCGGGCCGTTCGGCGTTCCGGCGCGCAACGGGTTCGAGCTCGTGGCCGAGATGCTCAACGCAGGAACGGTCCCCGCGCCGTACGCGACGAAGGGATTCGGAGGCAGACCTCTCGAGCTCGTGATCATCGACGAAGCGGGCGGGCCGCAAAAGCAGGTCGCAGAGCTCCGCAACCTCGCGCAGCGCGTGGACTACGTCATCGGCTACATCTCGAGTGGCGACTGTCTGGCGGTCGCGCCGGTGGCCGAAGAGCTGAAGAAACTCACCGTGCTCTTCGACTGTGGCACGCCGCGGATCTTCGAGGACGCTTCCTACAAGTACGTGTTCCGCACCGGGCCTCACGGCACCATGGACAACACCGCGGCGGCGCTTTACCTGCTTGAGCGTCACCCGAACGTGAAGTCCATCGCCGGCATCAACCAGAACTACGCGTGGGGCCAGGACTCCTGGGCGGACTTCGAGGCGGCGATGAAGACGTTGAAGCCCGACATCGAGGTCAAGACCTCGCAGATGACCAAGTTGTTTGCCGGTCAGTTCGGCGCCGAGATCTCGACGCTGCTCTCCTCGAACGCTGACGTGATCCACTCGAGCTTTTGGGGCGGCGATCTCGAGGGCCTGGTGCTGCAGGGCGCCCCGCGCGGGCTGTTCCAGAAGCACATCATCGTGCTTTCGGCAGGCGAGCCCGGGATCAACCGCCTAGGAACCCGGATCCCCGACGGGACCATCATCGGCGCGCGCGGCCCGTTCGGACCCTTTGCCCCCGACACCGAGTTCAACCGGTGGTTCAAGAGCGCGTTTCAAGATCGGTATCACGTGCCGCCTAACTACGCCTCGTACAAGGCAACGAACGCGCTGCTGGGCCTGAAGACGGCCTATGAGAAGGCGCAGAAGGCAGGCGCGGCGAACCCGAACGATGACCAGATCATCGCGGCGTTCGAGAACCTGACCTTCGAAGGCGTCGGCGGAGCAGTGAAGCTGTCCCTCGGCAAGGGCCATCAGGCGACGATGGAAAATGCGATCGGCACGGCGAAGACGGTCGGCGGCGAGCTGCGGATCGTGGACGTGAAGCGCTATCCGCCCGAGCGGATCAACCCGCCAGACGGCACGAAGAGCGAAGCCTGGATCAAGTCCGGGTTCAGGAGATAGTTGCCGCGCGAGGAGGCTGCGGCGCTCGACGGTGCTGAGCGCCGCGGAGTTCCGTGAACAACATTCTCGCTGTGCTCTTCGACGGGGTGGTGTACGCCTCGTGGTTGTTCCTGATGGCGGCGGGGCTCACGCTGATCTACGGCGTGATGAAGATCCTCAACATCGCGCACGGCAGCCTGTACGCCCTGGGCGCCTACACGGCCGCCACGATCGCTGGCGCCTGGCTCGCCGCAGGGTATGCCGCCGCCGGCAGCTACGCCATGCTCGCGCTCGCGGCGCTGCTCGTCGGCGCCGTCATGGGACCGCTGTTGGAGCGCGGGCTGCTCAAGTGGATGTACGGCAGAGACGAGGTGGTGCTGCTTCTCATCACCTACGCGGTCTTCCTCATTCTCGAAGACACGATCAAGCTTGTCTGGGGGGTCGAATCGCAGCTGCTGCCCGAGCCGTACGCGCTTCCCGGCAATTTTCAGATCGGCACCCTCGCGTATCCCGTTTACAACCTTCTGTTGGTCGCAGTGGCAATGCTTGTGGGACTGGCCCTCGCCTGGGCGCTCTATCGGACGCGCCAGGGCAAGCTGCTGCTCGCCGTGATCCACGACCGCGAAATCAGCGCCGCCATGGGCATCAACGTGGACCGTGTCTACCTCGTCACCTTCAGTGTCGGCTCGATGCTGGCGGGCCTGGGTGGCGCGCTCACAGCGCCGACGATCGCGGTCTCGCCGGGCATCGGGGTGGAAGTGATCGTGCTCTCGTTCGCGGTGGTGGTGGTCGGTGGGCTGGGGAGCCTTGGCGGGGCGGCGCTCGGGGCGCTCATGGTCGGGATCGTGCGCTCGTTCGCGGTGCGCTATTGGCCGGAGGCCGAGCTGTTCACGATCTATTTCGTGATGGCGACGGTTCTGATCGCTCGGCCCAAGGGCCTGTTCAGCCCGCCGGAGGCGCGCAAGATATGAACCGTGACCGCACGGTTCCCGTGCTGGCGAGCGTTTGCGCGGTGCTGCTCGCGGGGGCGCCGCTCGCGCCGCAGTGGCTTGTCTTTCTGCTCGCGCTTTCGCTCGCCAAGGGCCTGGTCGTGCTGGGGCTGGTGCTGCTCATGCGCGCCGGGCTGGTGTCGTTCGGCCAGGGCCTCTACTTCGGGCTAGGTGCCTACTCCGCGGCGCTGCTCGCGAACCGCGCGGGGCTCGGCGACGCCGCGCTGATGATCGTGGTCGGCACCGCCTGCGCGGCAGCGCTTGCCGCCATCCTCGGGCTGCTGCTCGCGCGCTACCGTGAGATCTTCTTCGCCATGCTCTCGCTCGCCTTCTCCATGATCCTCTACGGGGCGCTCGTCAAGAGCTCCACGCTCGGCAGCACCGATGGCTTCAACCTGCACGCGAAAAGCTTCGCCGGCGTCGCGCTCGCGGCTGGGACCGAGCGGCGCCTGTTCTACGTGGCGTCGGTGGCGCTCATGTTCGCCGTCGCCTGGCTGCTGCACCGCTATCTTGCGTCGCACTGGGGCAGGCTCTCGACGGCGGTCCGCGACAATGAGCTGCGGGTCGAGTATCTGGGCGCCTCGGTATACCGCGTGGTGTACGTCAACTACGTCGCCGCGGGTGCGCTGGCGGGCATGGGCGGCGCGCTCGTCGCGCTCGCGGTCGGGCACGTGGACCCGGAGACTGCTTACTGGACCACCTCGGGGGAATTCGTCTTCGTCGCCATACTCGGCGGCACGGGCAGCGTGCTCGCGCCTTTCGTCTCGGCGGCGATCTTCGAGGCTCTGCGCACGATCGCCAACCAGTACGCGCCGAACGTCTGGCAGATGTCGCTCGGTCTCGCGATGCTCGCGATCATCATGTTCCTGCCCGGCGGCCTCTGGACGCTCGTCCGCCGCCGCGTAGCATGAACCCGATCCTCGCGGCGGCGGGCCTCCGGAAGAGCTTTGGCGCGGTGACGGCGGCGTCCGACGTCACGCTCTCCTTCGAGCGCGAGAGCGTGGCGAGCCTGATCGGCGCCAACGGTGCGGGCAAGACGACTTTCCTCAACCTGGTCACCGGATACCTGAAGCCCGACCGCGGTAGCATTCGCTTCGACGGCCGTGAGCTTACGGGGCATACGCCCCGCGAGATCACCGGTCTCGGGATCTGCCGCTCGTTCCAGGTCCCGCAGCTCTTTCAGTCGCTCAGCGTGCGCGAGAACCTGCTCGTCGCCGAAAGCATCGCCGCGGCCGAGCGCATCGAGGAGGCGACCGAGGGGGTGCTCGAAGGTTTTGGACTCGCGCAGTACGCCGGGCAGGCCGCCGGGCAACTGCCCGAAGGCATCCGCAAGCTCCTCGACGTCGCGATGGCGCTGGTCGCGAGACCGAAGGTCCTGCTGCTCGACGAACCGACGAGCGGGGTCGCGGCGGACGAGAAGTTCGGCATCATGGACCTCGTCATGGGCGCGGTGCGCGGCCAGGGCGTCACGGTGCTGTTCGTCGAGCATGACATGGACATCGTGTCACGCTACGCGGAGCGCGTGGTCGCGTTCTACGACGGGCGTGTCATTGCCGACGGCGAGCCGGGCAGGGTGCTCGGCGATGCCGAGGTGCGCCGCCACGTGATCGGCGAGGCGGCGCATGCTTAGGTTGAGCGGCGTCTCGGTCTCAATCGGGCCGGTCCGGATCCTGCGAAACGTCAGCATGGAGATCGGTGCGGGCGAGTTCGCCGGCCTGATCGGGCGCAACGGCGCGGGCAAGACCACGCTGATGCGCTCGATCATGGGTCTCTTGCCCTGCCGCGAGGGCACCGTGGAGCTCGAGGGCGCGGGCCTCGGCCTGGTGCCGACCCATCGGCGCGTCTCCCTGGGCGTTGGCTACATGCCCGAGGACCGCCGGCTGGTTCCGGGCCTCTCGGTGGAGGAGAACGTACTGCTGCCCGCGTGGTCCGCGCGCCTGCCCGATGCCGCCGGGCGCCTGGCGCGCGTGTACCAGGCGATCCCCGAGGTGCGGGAACTCCGGGCGCGCCGGGCGCTGCAGCTCTCCGGCGGCCAGCAGAAGCTCGTCGCGCTCGCTCGCGCGATGATGGGAGGGACTCGCCTCCTGCTGCTCGACGAGCCTTTCGAGGGCGTGGCGCCGGTCCTCGCGCGCCGCCTCGCGGAAGTGATTGCAGGCCTGAGGCAAACCGGCCTGACGGCGATCCTGTCCGAATCGAGCCTGACGCACGCACAGGGCCTGCTCGACCGCACCTTCGTCATAGACCGCGGGGCGGTCAGCGCCTAGCACACTACGGAGAATCGAGGGTGGAGCCTTGGTCGATCCGTGCTTGCGGTGATTGCACCCAGCGGAGCGCGCCCTTGACGATCTTGCCGTTCGGGTTGCGGGGCAGCGCGTCCAGCACGGCCACGTCGCGCGGCGTCTTGAACTTCGCCAGCCGAGCCCCCACCCACGTCCGGAGCTCATCGGGGTCCAGGCGGCGCCCCGGTTTGGCGACCACGCACGCCTTCACCGCCTCGCCGTAAACGGGGTCGCTCACGCCCACCACCGCCGCCTCCAGCACGTCGGGATGCCCGCAAAGGACGTCCTCGACTTCCACGCAGTAGATCTTCTCCCCGCCGCGATTGATCATGTCCTTGAGGCGGTCCACGATCGTCACGTAGCCGTCGGCGTCGACCCTCGCGAGGTCGCCGGTGCGCATCCACCCGTCGCCCATGGTCGCGCGCGTCGCCTCCGGGTTGGCCCAGTAGCGCGGCACGACCATCGGACCGTGGACGAGCAGCTCACCGACCTCGCCGGCGGCGCAGTCGGCGCCGGTCTCCAGTTGCACCGTGCGCACCTCCGCGGTGGGGACCGGCAGTCCGACGGAGGCGACCCGTCGCACAGCGTCGGCGTCCGGCAGGATCGTCGCCGGTGAGCACGTCTCCGTCATCCCGTAGGCGTTGTGCAGGCGGGCGCGGGGGAGCCAGTCGCGCAGCGCGCGCACGGAGTCGGCCGGGATGGGGGCGCCGCCGTAGGCCAGGATGCGGACGCTCCGCCCGACCTCCCGATAGTGTGGCTGGGCCATCATCATCACGTATACGGTCGGAGCCGCCACCATGTGGGTGATCCGCTCGGCGTCGAGCAGCCGGAGCGTCTCGGGGGCGCTGAAACTCTTCATGATGACGGCGGTCCCGCCGACGTGGGCCATGGTCAGCAGCTGCGCGATGAGACCGGTGACGTGGAAGAGGGGGACCGCGACCAGGCTCCGCTCGTGCTCCGCGAGGCCGAAGCAGCGCTCGTAGGTCATGACAGAGCTGATGATGCCGCCGTGCGTGCCCTCGGCGCCCTTGGGCAAGCCCGTGGTCCCCGAGGTGTACATGATGAAGGCCGTGTCGTCCTCTTCGACCGCCACCGCCGGCGGCGTGACCCCGACGGCGAGGAGTGTCGCGAACGGCTGCGTCCCGGCTACCCGCTCCCCGGTGAGGTAGTAGGCCTCGCACGGGATGCGCCCGCGGATGGCCTCGATCTCGGGCCACCACTCGGCGTTCATCAGCAGCAGGCGCGCCCCCGAGTGCCTGAGCATGAACTCGAGCTCGCGGGCCCGGAGCTTGGTGTTGAGCGTGACGGCCACGGCGCCGAGCACCGCGCAGGCGAAGACGCCCAGGCAGAACTCGAGCCCGTTCATCAACAGGAGCGCGACGCGGTCTCCCGGTTCCACGGCATGCCGGGCGGCCAGCGCGGCGGCCAAGCGCCGCGCCTCGGTCCGGAGCTCGCGCCACGTCAGCCGGCGGGCGCCGTCGACGACCGCCTCCCGCTCCGGAACGCGGGTGGCCGCCCGGTCCAGCAGATCCCCGAGGGTGCGTGGGCGGGGGGGCGGGTAGCAGCGGACGCGGCGGCCGGAGTGAACCTCCTCCACGAGGTCGGCCGTGAGCGCCCCGGGCCAGGCGTCGACACCGCGGACCCGCATCAGTGGACGTTCTTCCGCGCGCGACGACGGCGCTGGCGGACTCCCGACAGGAGGCCCGGAGTTTGGCGGGCGGGCCGGTAGCTCATCAGTCTGGAGGATATGCCCGTCGGGCCCACGGCGCTCCAAAGCTGTCAACTACAGCTGATTCAGTAGCTCCGTATGCGAACCCGCTCGAGCCGTCGGGGCCCGGAAGTCGCAAGATTGCGCAGGCCATCGCCACGGCGGTGGGGGCTCTGGATCCCGTGACGCGGCGAACCCAGGTTTGGGCCGGAGAGTAGTCGCCATAATGGCCCTTCTCGGCCGTGTCCCTCGTTCCCCCCAGGGGGGCGGCTCCCTGTAGACTGCGGCGATTCTTTCCATTGGATCGGCGCCGGCACCCCCGGCTCGACTTGAACAACATTCTCGACCGGCCATGCCGCCCGCAAGGGCTCTACCCGGTCAGCCCTGAATGGGATCGTGCGAGCCAGAGATCAGAAGCGCAGCCCGAGAAAGAATCCGGGGATGACGTTCGTGCGGAGGTCGACCTCGCGGCCTCCGGCCGAGACCAGGTCACCGAGGGAGGTCACGCTCAGGATGAAGTCGGCCGTGACGGCGACGCGCGGGGTCACGGCATAGTCGAGCCCGATGCCCAATGGGATCACGAACGACGCGTCGCTGTCGGCCGCGCCGGTGTCCGCGTCCGTGATGTCCACCAGGATGGCTCCGATGCCGCCTTGGATCACGAGTCTCGGGTTGCCGCGGGCCGGGATGCTCCACCAGTACCTGGCCTGGATGGACAAGGCCGCGACGACGTCGTTGCCGACACCGCCGTACTGGACCAGCGGGCCAACCGAAAGACGCGAGGCCAGGAAGTAGTCGGCGTGCGCCATGAGCCCGAACTCCGGTCCATCCGGGGTATTGGCCAGGAGGCCGACGCCCGCCCCGCCCGACCACTGACCGGGTCTCGGGAACTTGACGTCCGCATGGGCCACACCGGCGATCAGCACACTGACGAGCCACCACACGGGGAGCGCGCGAACGGCCAACGCAAGGGCAGTAGAGCGGACGAGGTCCCGGCGCTCCCGAGCCCCGCGGGCCCGATGTCCTCGCTCTCGATTTAGGCGGAATGGCCGAAATCCCCGGGGCAGGTCACAACCTCCTGACACTCCACACCTGGCGTCCGGTAACCGCAGTACTGCGATTGACCCATCCGGCGAGGGTGGCGAGCAGCACCTGCAAGGGGTAGACATCGGCCGTCATGGGCCGATCGTACCGTGGTTCAGCCCGTACCCGGCAACAGGGTCACGCCCGGCCGAGTTTTCGGACACTACGGGGGGCAGCCGGTGGCGCGCCGCGAACTCGATGATGCGACGGCGATGTGGAAATGTCGCGGGATCCTCGAGCAACATGAACGCGCCCGCGCCGTCGGCGGACGCCGGTGCCAGCGCGAGGTCGAGGTCGCTCGGGCTCCGAACCCCTATGGGCCGGATCTGAACGGACAAGGACAGCGCCGCGGTCTGCAGGGTCTTCAGGCTCGCGGCATGTGGGGGGTTCGTGGGATTCCAACACACGACCAGGCTGGTCCCGCGGGCGCGACCTCGAGAACCAGCTGGAGATGCGTGGTCGCGTCTCGCCGTGGACCGTGCGGGACCTTGAGGCCACCGGCACCCTCCGACGGTCGCGATCCCGCTGGCCGGAGGGCGGGACCTCCGGAAACTCCTCTTCGATCGGATGGACCTCGATCGGCTGGTCGACGCGTGGAAGGTCCCGGCGGCCTTGACCCCGCCCCCGTCAGATCGCTACCCTAAAGCTCCTGTCCACGCCGGCCAGCGTTGATCACGGCAGGGAAGGGGGAGGCGTTGGGATCTATCGGAAGGCGTGGGTCGGCGTGCAAGAAGGCCGGCGTGGTGGGACGCGTCCGCCACGACTTCCGGCGGACCGCCGTGCGCAACATGTGAACCGCGGGGTGGCCGAGCGGGTGGTCATGACGATCACGGGCCACAAGACGCGCAGCGTGTTCGATCGCTACCACATCGAGCCCGCGCGAGCTCGAGGACGCGGCCTGGCGCTCACGGGCATAGTTTCGGGCATAATCCGGGCGGCGGACGCTGACAGCCGCCGCCTAACCCCGTAATTTCCTTCACCACGGGCGGATAGCTCAGCGGACAGAGCGCAGCCCTTAC
>CAWDPM010000021.1:0-173904 GCA_963804185.1 uncultured Candidatus Rokubacteria bacterium | reverse complement strand
AGATAGATTGGTCGGCGACGCGGCAGGCTCTTCTCGGATCAGGGTCTCATTGGATCAATCATCCTCCCGATGGCCCAACCGCTCGGGTAACTCCGCCACCGCGTAGACCATCACCGCCACCGCGGCCACGTTGAGCGCCACCTCCTCCGCGTCGAGGCGGTCGATGGTGTCCGCCGCCGTGTGGTGGTAGAGGAAGTATCGATCGTCTTGGACCTGGAGGGACATGGCGGGAATGCCCCCCGCCTCCACGATGGGGGCGATGTCCACGCCGTGGCCCGACGGGCCGATCTGGCTGGCGCCGATGGGCGCGAGCAGCGAGGCGATCGCGTGGACCGTGGCGCGGGCCCGATCGTTGCCGCTGAAGCCGAAGCCGGTGGGCCGGAACACCCCGGAGTCGGACTCGAGCGCCAGCACGTGGCCTTCAGTTGATCCGCGTACCGGTCACGGTAGGCGATGCCGCCGCGCTGGCCGTTCTCTTCGTTCGTCCACAGGACCACCCGCAGCGTCCGCCGCGGCCGCAGACCCAGCGCCTTGAGCAGCGAAACCGCGTGCCAGGTGACGATGCAGCCGCCCGCATCGTCCATGGCCCCCGTGCCCACGTCCCAGGAGTCGATGTGGCCGCCCAGCACGACCACCTCGTCCGGCTTCTCGCGGCCCCGCAGCTCCGCGACCACGTTGGCGGAGTCCGCGTCGGGGAGGGCGTGGGCCTCCATGCGCAGGCGCACCACGATCCGCCGGCCGCGCGCGGCCAGCCGCTGCAGTCGGTCGGCGTCCTCGGCGGCCAGCGCGGCGGCCGGGATCTGGGGCACGCCCGCCTCGTAGCTCAGGACGCCCGTGTGGGGCGTGCGCAGACCGGTCGGGCCCACCGAGCGGATGAGGGCCGCCCGCGCGCCGTGCCGGGCCGCCGCGAAGGGCCCGCCGTGCGGTACCGCACGGTCGTGCCGTAGTCGACGAAGGGGGCGTTGAAGAGGACGATGCGTCCGTGGGCCTCGGCCGCCCGGGCCTCGAGCTCCTGGAAGCTCGTCACCACCAGCACCTCAGCCTCGATGCCCTTCGGTGGCGTGCCGACGCTGTTGCCGAGACCCAGCATGACCAGCTCGCCGGGGAACGGCGAGACCAGCTCCGCGCTCTCGCGGCCACGCACCCAGTGGGGCACCTTCACCGGCTCCAGGCGGACGTTCTCCAGACCGTCCTGCGCCATCTGCTGGGCGGCCCAGCGGATGGCCGCCTCCAGTGTCTCCGATCCCGAAAGTCGATGGCCGAAGGTGTCGGTCATCTCGGTCAGCCGCGCCCAGGCTCTCCCGTCCGCCCGCGCCGCCGTCAGGATGCGAGCGGCCACCTCGTGGTAGGCCTCGACCGAGGGAGCCGAGGGCGGCGTGGCCGGACGGGCGCGCGGGTCATGAAGGGCCACGATTGTCAGACCGTGTCCCGTCTCCGGTTGAGGCCAGACTCGAGCCACGCCTTCGGACCGGTCAGCCTGAGCACAGCTCTGGATCTCCGGCCGGCCCGCTTGATGAAGGCGTGAGATCGGCCGGTCCGGCCAGCGTGGCGACGCTCAGTGGGAGGGTCACGGATGACTCTGGTCATGGAGGGATCCGTCGGGCCGCGCAAGACTGCCGCCTGCTGATTACCCGAGTAGCATGGGTGACCAGGACTGGGATCGTCCACGGTCTTCGGATCGCCGGGTGGTTCGGCCGGTGGTCGATGAATGGCGATGCCGGCCATGACCAGCCCGATGCCGGCCAGGTCTCGCAGCGTCGGCGTCTGATTGAGCACGAGGGCACCCGTGATCGTCGCGGTGGCCGGCAGCAAGGCCAGCATCAGGGCGAAGGTGTTCCTCGGGAGCCGCGCCATGGCGAGCTGGTCGCACACATAGGGGATGACGGAGGAGCAGACCCCGACCCCGATGCCCGCGAGGACGAGCCGCAGGTCACGCAGGGCGACGGCGGCTTCGCGGAACCCGATCGGCATCACGAACACCACGGCCACCGCCATCGCGGCGCCCAGGCGGCTGACGCCCTCGTCGGCGCCTTCACGAGCGATCCGATGACCGAGCACGATGTAGGCGACGAAGAGGAGGCTATTCACGATCGCGTAGGCGAGCCCGAGCGGATCGCTCGACCAGCGCACCTCGGTGAGGACGAAGACGCCCGCGGTGGCGAGGCCGAGCGCCGTGTAGTTCCGCGGCGATCGCAGCCCGAACAGCGCGACCGCAATGGTGCCCACGAACTCGATCGTCGCGACGAGGCCGAGCGGAAGGCGGTCGATCGCGAGGTAGAACGTGGTGTTCATCGCGGCGAGGCAGGCGCCGAGGCAGACGAGGAGCGTAAATGTCCCGCGCGAGGCGGTACGGACCATCCGCCACGGCGTGGTCCAGACGGCGAACACCGCCGCGGCACTCGCGATGCGGAGCCACGCCACGCCGAGGACCCCGACATGAGGGAACAGCAGCACCGCGAACGAGGGGCCGAGATAGTGGAACAGCGCGCTCACCACGAACCAGACTTGGGGAGGCACCCCCTGCGCGGCTCGGGAAAGGCCGGCGTGCTCCGGGACCACCCCTGTACAATGACAGGTAGATGTTCGTAATCTATACTCTTAGCGAAGGAGAGATGCATCGATCTGCGGATCATTCGAAGGCAATTGACATGAAACGACTTCGATACGAGAACAAGGGCATCGACAACATCGACGCCCGACTCCTGGCTCGCCTAGAAGACAACAGCCGGACGTCGAACGCCGACCTGGCCCGCGTCCTGGGCATGTCGGCGCCGAGCGTGGCCGAGCGGCTGAAGCGGCTCGAGGAGGCGGGCGTGATCCGGCGGTTCACCGTGGACATCGACCCGGCGGCCCTCGGGTACGCCCTGACCGCCTACATCCGCGTGCGGCCGACGGTGGGCCAGCTCAACAAGGCCGCCGAGCTCCTCGCGGGACTCCCCGAGATCGTGGAGTGCGATCGCATTACGGGGGACGACTGCTTCCTCGCCCGCGCTCACGTACGTTCGGTCGGCGACCTGGAACGGCTCATCGACCAAATCACCCCGTTTGCCCAAACCAACACGGCGATCATCCAATCGTCTCCGGTGAGGCGCCGTCTGCCCCCGCTCTGACGGCCGAGGGGGACGAGGGTACATCTGACCCGATCGTCGTAGGACTGGACACAACTGCCCAGGCGCCCGCCCGTCCCCGCCCGGGACGATTCTGACAACCGAACGCCGGAGGGTGAATCGAGGCGGCCCGAGGGGTCGAGACGAGGGGTCGATCCCCGGCCGGGATGGGCGGCAAAAACCTCGCAGCGGTCGCGGCCTGAGGCAGGTCAGCCTGTCCGGGGGCCGAATTGTATTGGGCGGCGACGCGCTTTACACCCGCAGTCGACTTCGCGGGGTCTCCTTCGACTAGTGGTAGAGCCAGAGACGAGCCGGGTCACGGTCGACCGGTAGCCCGTCCTACGATCACACTCTTGAAAGGACACTTCACATGAGAAAGATCATCGCGGCGCTGGTGGTGTCGGTGGACGGCTTCATCGAGGGACCCAATGGGGAACTGGATTGGGTCGAGCGTGGCGATGCGCTGCCGGCGTGCGTCCGGATCCGTCTCGTGCCACGCGGACACGTAGCGAGCGATCAAATCTGAGAACTGGTTCATGCTGATGCCTCCTGGATGACGACCTTGCCAAAGACCTTGCCCTGCATGAAGTAGTGGTACGCTGCGCGCGCTTCCTCGAAGGCCAGCACGCGGTCGATGACCGGGCGCAACCGCGCCGCGACGATGGCTCGGTTCATGGCCTCGAAGCTCGCCCGGCTGCCCACGAAGACTCGACGAATGGTGGTCAGGCTCGATGCCCAGGCCCCACCGGAGATCTCGATCCCTGGCCGGGTGGGGCTCCGCGTAATGAGGAGGACGATGTGTCCGTGCAGCGCGGACGCCCGCATCGATTGCTCGATTGTGTCGGGGCCGAAGGTCTCGATGACGCGATCCACGCCCTCCCCGCCCGTCAGCGCGCGCACCGCCTCGCCCCACTCCGGCGTGGCGGCGTAGTTGAGGACGTGATCGGCGCCAAGGGTGCGGAGCTTGTCGAACTTGGCCTCGCTGGAGGTGAGCGAGATGACGCGGCAGCCGAAGAGCTTCGCGAACTGAATCGCGAAGAGCGAGACGCCCCCCGTGCCGAGGGTCAGCACGGTCTGGCCCGCGACCACCGGCTCCGGCCCTACGAGGGAATTCCACGCGGTGACGCCGGCGCACGGCAGGGTCGCCGCCTCTTCCCACGTGAGGTGCTCGGGGATCCTCACCGCCCATTGCTCGTCGAGCACCGCATACTCCGTGAGCATGCCGTCGAGTGTGCAGCCCAGCTGGTCGATGATGTCCCGCTGCACCCTGCCGTCGTGCCAGCGCGGGAAGTAGCAGCCGGCCACGCGGTCGCCCACCTTAAGCGCGTGACCGCGTCGCCCGCCATCACCACTTCGCCGGCACCGTCGCTCAGGGGAACCACCCCGCGTTTCGCGGGCAGCGGATAGGTGCCCGCGAGGATGAACGAGTCCCGCTTGTTGAGCGACGCCGCACGGATGCGAACCAGGATTTCCGTCGGGCGAGGCTTGGGCTCATCGCGCTCCCGCAGGACAATGCCGTCGGTGCTTCCGAGGTTGTCGAGATGATATGCACGCATGCCGCCACTATCGAAGGCACTCGGGCCGCGGTCGATTACGTGGAGGTAATGGGCATGCGTGGCACCGGCCGGTGGCGAGGCTGGCCGTGGTCTGCTAGGCTCCCGGCACGGATGGGCAGGCGTGACGCGGGGTGTGTCGTGAAGAAGAACGGATCGCGGAGCATCGGCGATCATCTCCGCGCCTGGCGCGAGCGGCGCCGCCTGAGCCAGCTTGAGCTCTCGCTGCGGGCGGAGGTCTCGGCGCGCCACCTGAGCTTCGTGGAGACGGGTCGCGCCGCCCCGGGGCGCGAGCTGATCGTGCGCCTGGGCGAGGAGCTGGAGATCCCGCTACGGGAGCGCAACATGCTCCTGATGGCCGCGGGGTTCGCGCCGATCTTTCAGCAGCGGCGCTTCGACGACCCCGCATTCGACTCGGTGCGGGCCATTCTGGAGTTGGCCCTGGAGAAGCAGAAGCCGTTCCCCGCCTACGTGATCGATCGACACTGGACCGTGGTGGCCTCGAACGCGGCAGTACCCGAGCTCTACGAGGGTGTCGCGCCCGAACTCGTCCGCCCGCCCATCAATGTGATCCGGCTCATGCTCGATCCCTACGGGATGGCGTCACGCATCGTGAACTTCGCCGTGTGGCGGACCCATCTGCTGACCCAACTCCGGCGGCAGTGGCGCCTCACCGCCGATCCCTTCCTCGAGGACTTGCTCCGCCAGGCCCTGGCCTTCCCGGCGGGGAAGACGGAGGAGAGCGGCCACGCCGGGAGTGAGGGCCCAGCCATGCTCCTCGAGGTCGAGACCCGCCTCGGGCGCCTCGCCTTCCTGGGCGCCACCACTGTCTTCGGCACGCCGGCAGACGTGACGCTCGAGGAGATCGCGCTGGAGGTGCTCTACCCGGCGGACTCGTTCACGGACAAGACGGTACGCGCTGCCGCTGCCGGCTAGGCGGACCCCCGGTTCGACAGTGACGGCCCATCGCTGGGCTCATCGCCTCAAGGGAGCCTAACCACAACGCCCGGCTTTCCTTATGGCTCTTGCGGCTTTGCATCGAAAAAGTCGTTCACCATCGGGACGATGACAGGCATGCGCTCCATCAGCGTGACGTGTGTTGTGTTGGGCAATATGGCCAATCTCGATGCTGAGCGCGGCCGCAAGTCGCCGAAAATCTCGCCGCCCTTCAGGCGGAACATTTCCGAGATGTGCTCGAGCCGTACGCCGTCGGCATCGCCGTGGATGAAAAACATCGGCGCTTTGGTGGCCTTGAGCTTGTCGGCGCCGAAGTCGTACGGTTTCAAATCCATCGCGACTACGCGCTTGACAAGATTCGGGAATTCGTCTGGCGTCGGGCTCAGTTTCTTGTATTCGGTTTCGATGGGCGAGCCTTTGAATGTTTCCGACGTGGTTTGCCGGAACGCGTCGAGTGCTTCCTTGACCCAGCCGTCGTGGCGGAACACGGCCGAAATGCTAACAACCTTACGCACCTTGTTCGGATGGCGGATCGCACACTGCATCGCGACGCCGCCGCCCATGCTGTAACCGATGAGGTCCGCGCTTGGGATTTTGAGGTGAATCGAGCAGCGCAGCCACATCGTCGGCGAGGTGTTCATAGCTGAAATCGCGTTGGATGTCGGCCGTGCGCCCGTGGCCCTGCATTTCTACGGCAATCACTTTCCGCGTTTTGGAAAGTTCGCCGATCCACTCGGTCCAGTTGAAGTTGTTTGAAATGGTCATGAACGAGCCGTGGAGCAACACCACAGGATCGCCGCTTCCGTGGACTTCGTAGTACATTTTGAGTCCGTTGACCGGCGCGTAGCCCGTAGTTGGGTATTGCTCCGCTGATACGACAGCCGACCCGAACATCGTCAGGAGAAAAGCAGTTGTCTCCATGTTTGATTTGCTCATAGTAGTGTCTCCTGTTCTCGTTCAGTACGTCGCGTCCAGAGGCCTAACTACAATTCGGCCCCCCGGTATAGGCTGACCTGCGTAAGACCGCGTCCGCTGCGAGGTCTTGCAACCCATCCCGGCCCGGGGTTGGCCGACGGAGTCGGCATCCGCAGAGTGCGAGGGCCGCCCACACGGGCGCCGCCCGGCCCACCCGTGGGCCCACGTTCGCCGACTACTGGCCGTCAAATGTTCGAAACGACGCGCCCCCAACTCGCCTCGCACGCGGGCAGATGGTATTTCGCTATCTCTTCGTCCCGGAGGCGAGATTGTAGGCGACGGCGGCACGAATCAGGGCCTTCAACGCGGATTCATCAACGTCGTCGTCCTCAGTGAAATCGATTGCTCGTGTGGACTGGGCGTCAAGGCCCGCGTTGAACAGTCGTTTCGGGTCTTTCAGAGAAGCGCCTCTGAAGAAGTTGAGTTTCACATGGTCTCTGAAAGCACCGGCGCTGCATACCAGGCCATTGCTTGTCCACACCGCAGTACTCCACTTCCATTCTTCAGAGAGGTCCGGTGCGGCATCCAAGATCACTTTGCGCAGCCGGGCGAGTACCTTGCCACGCCAGTCGCCTAGGTCCGCGATCATGTCGGTGATCAGTTGCGAAGCGTTCGGATCGCTTCTCTGGGATGTCTTCTTCATGTGCTCTCCCCTTTTGCAAGAACGGCCAATATTACCCGGGCCGCCGTGCGAGCTAATTTCACAGAGGATGTCAGAGAGGAATGAGTGTGCGCAGCCGGCCATTGCGCAATACAAGGCCTCCCCAGAGTAGAACGCCGAGTACGGCGGGAAAGATGATTGCGAACAGTTCTTGCGCCGCGCGCACTTGAGTCGCCACGGCGCCGCGTAAGGCGCGGGCGGGGCACCGGCGTTCCGGAAACGTCATGCCCTCCCGCTTCGTCCCGGTCCGTGTCCCCCATAAGCGTTCCCTCTTGCTGGATAGTCGAGAAGTCCAGCCTCAATTCGACATCGCCGGTGGTCCTCAGTGTCCCGAGGGGGGAAAAGCAACCAGGGACTTCCGGCCCGCCCTCCCCGGCTCGCCGCTGGAGCACCGGCTCGAGACCCGCCCGACCCCTCGAGGACTCGACCAGCCTCCGGCCCGAACGGGCGGGCCGGGGACTATGGATTGCGGGCGCGCCGACAGCTCACGGCACCGGCGAGCGTGGCTCGCCCTTCTGGCCCGATCGGTCCCTCGGCTCGATTGGCAGACAGTGGCGGAGGCGGCGAGCCACGCCGTGAGGGGTGGTGGGTCACGCGGCGGGGATGGCGGGGCCCGGCTGCAGTTCGGCCGCTAGGCGGCGGGCGGCGGGGAGGCGCCGCACGGCGTGGGGCTCGGTGTGTGTCCAGAGAAGGCAGACGTGTTCAGCGGGTGCGAGTCCTGCCGGGGCAAGAGCCAGACGCCCCCGAAGCTTGGATGGCAGGGAGGAGGGAAACCAAGTCTCTGAAGCCCGTCGACAAAGCCATCAGGAGGATGGTGAGCGAGTCACCGGGCCGTAACGGAAGTGAACGCGGAGGTAGCCTCGAAAGCACGGAACCCCGGAGGCCGAGCGTGTACCGAGCGCGCGAAGGCAGCATGGGCCGTCGCAGTCTGGCTGACGCGGCGTGGCCACTCCGGCGGGGTGGGAGCGACAGCACGGTGACCCGGACACGTCGAGCAACTGGAGAAGCCCTCCTCGTCCCGCCGCGAAATCGGAGGAAGGGAGTCCGCCCTATAACCAGCGCTCCTGGGAAGTGGGTGGCGACGAGAGGGTGGCGGAGGGGCCCGCAGTAGCGATGAGGCGGGGTAACCGCACGCGTGGGCCTGGATCCTCGAGAGAAACATGTCCCGCCTCCGGCAACCGTGCTGAGGCAAGTCGGCTGCGAGCACGGTATCGAACGCGGTGCGGTGTGCGCTATCGGCCCAAGTGGCCGTGGGCCCTGACAATCCGGATCGTCAGGCCGGGAAAGGGGTCGCTCGTCCGTAGAATGCGCCAAGCCCAGGCGCTGCAGAATGCAGCGGAGCTGCTGTGGAATCCATCATCCTCCGACGGACGTACCAAGTACCGATGGTCCCCACCCTGGGAAGGCTTGTCCTCTCGGGCTCACCATGTGCCTTGCCTCGCAGGGCGCCGACCGACCTGTAGCGGCTGATGGCGAGATTCGCCCGCTGGCTGGCGGCGGCGGGCGGCTCGCTCGCGACCCACTGGCTTATGGTTGGCCCGTCCGGGCTCTCTTGCTCGCCATCGACCTGGACCCAACGCCGCCTTTCCTTTCAATGGCAGTCTTGCCACTGCCGTCAGCGACCTGACCCGGTATTCACCCGGCCGGACGCCGACGTGCCGATTGAACGCTCGGGAGAACGTCGCCTCGGACTCGTACCCGACGAGTGCGGCCACGGCGGCGACGGGGAGGGCCCCCGTGCGCAGATGGTGTGCGGCTCGCTGCATTCGCCAGGCTGTCACGTACTGCATAGGAGTCTGGCCGGCCAGATCTCGGAAGCGGGCCGCGAAGGCCGAACGTGACATTGTCGCCGAGGCGGCAAGCTCGCGCAGCGACCAGGACCGCGCTGGATCTGAATGAATTCGTTCCAACGTCTCGTGGATCTGCGGATCCTGGAGCGCGGCGACCCACCCCATGGGACGCGTGTCCGACGCCCCGATCCAGGCGAGGATGACGTCGATGAACAGCACACCGATCAGTCGATCGAGCCTGGCACCGCCGCCGGGTCGCCTTGAAGCGCGCTCGCGCTCGATGAGGGGTGATGGTGGAGCGCGCATCCTCGCTGGTGCCCGGCAGCGCCGCCTGGAGGTGCAAGAGTGGCGGCAAGCTTCGGATCAGGGGGTGGATGTCGCCACGATCGAGGCGGAAGAAGCCACACACGAGCTGGGTCTCGACCTGGTCTCCCCGCTGAACGGTCGGACAGGAATCGCCGCCGACATCTGAAGTCAGATCGACCACGCGCTCGGTCCGCGCGCCCGGGGCGTGACAGAGGGTATGCGCCTGGCCGCGGGGTACGACCACGATGTCACCGGCCGCGACCTCGGTGGCATGCCGTCCCCTCAACGTGAGCCAGCCGCGCCCGGACAGTGACCGTTGGCTCGAAGGCCTTTGCCGAGCAGTTGCTGGTCGGGAACGTCGTTGCGTTGCTGCTCGAGGACGCAGGGTTCAAGGTGAACCGAAAGATCGGCCTCGGCGGTACCGCTCTCGTTCATCAGGCTCTGGTGAGTGGTGACGTCGACGTCTACGTCGAGTACACGGGAACAGCGCTCGTCGCGATTTTAAAGGAGCCGGTGCAGGCCGACCCACAGACCGTCTATGACAGCGTCCAGCGTCTGTACAAAGAGAAGTTCAAGGCGACGTGGCTGAAACCCTGGGGCTTCAACAACACGTACGTGCTGGCGGTGCGGAAGGAGGATGCGGATCGGCTGCGCCTCGCCCGGATCTCGGACCTTGCGACGACGTCGGGGAGCATGAGCATCGGAACGACCCAGGAGTTCGCCGTCCGGCCGGACGGCCTCCCGGGGCTCACCAAGCACTACGCCGGCGTCTCGTTCAAGGATACGAAGCCCATGGCGCCGGATTTGGTCTACGACGCCCTCAAGAACAAGCAGGTGGACGTCATCTCGGCCACGTCCACTGAGGGTCGCGTGGCCGCCAACAACTTCGTCATCCTCCAGGATGACAAACGGTACTTTCCGCCGTATTTCGCCGCTCCGGTCGTCCGCGCAGACCTACTCGCCAAGAGTCCGGAGCTCGCCGAGGCCCTGAACCGGCCGGCCGGCAAGTTGGACGACACCACGATGGCCCGGCTGAACTACGAGGTCGCGGGCAAGAAGCGAAGCCCGGACGAGGTTGCCCGAGAGTTCCTCAAGAGCCAGGGCTGGATCAAGTAGAAGAGTCCCGGGCGCCAGGTCGATGCAGACAGCGGCGAGATTTTGGGCGCACAGCCGATCGCCGGCGTTCCCGACGTCGTGTTCTTCAATCCTGGACTGAGTCGCCTTTACGTCGCGATCGGTGACCCCGGCGTCATCGACGTATTCGACATGACGCCGCTGTGCCGGCACGAGACCGTGCCAACGGAACTAGGGGCGCATACCCTGTCGTTCGACGCCACGCGTCACCTCGTCTGCGCGTTCCTGCCCGGGAGTCATCGCGCCGGGGTGTACGAGGACCACGCCTAAGGGCCACCGCCGCTAAGATAACTTGCCGGTGAAACGCAACTCGTTGGGTATACGAGCCCATAGGACCCCCACCACATGGAGGTGCTATGGGCAGACGCGGACCGGCCGGACCGCAGGTCAATCTGCTGCGGGTCGTCGAGTTGCTGCAGACCCACATCACCCCGGCCCTGTGTCACGCGGTGTTTGGCCGGGTACGCCGGACCGAACGGCAGCGAGTCTGGACCCTGGACGCGTTGGTACGGTTCTGGACGGCCGTCATTCTGCGGGCGCCGACGGCCTTGAGCCAGGCCTTGGCCGACGCGTGCGACGACCGCGAGCCCTTGTTCCCACGGATCGAGGCCACCCCCGAAGCCTTCTTCCAGCGCTGCCGGGACCTGCGGCCCGCGTTCTTCGCCGAAGTGTTCCGCCGGTTCACGGCTCGGCTGGTCGACGCCGTGCCGCCGCGCTACGCGGCGGAGGTGGCCCCCCTCTGCGAGCGGTTCGCCGATGTGATGATCCTCGATGGCTCCCGCTTGGCGGCGATTGCGCATCGGCTCAAATTGTTGTGGAACGACCGAGCGGTGGTCCTGCCGGGCTGTCTGCTGGGCGTCTACGATCTGCGCCGGGGCCTGTGTCGGCGCCTCGTGTTCCATGCCGACGCGGCGGCCAGCGAGTTGACGCGGGCCACGGCCGTGCTGTCGGATCTGGCGCGCGACACCCTGGTGCTGGGCGATCGCTTGTACGGCACGGCCGCCTTCTTCGAGGCACTGCACGGCCAGCGGTGCTGGGGCGTGGTCCGGCGCAACCGCCAGCTGAGCCTGCACAAGCTCCAGCGCCTGCGTAAGCGCCGCCATGCCGACGGGGTGTTGGAAGACTGGCTGGTTCGCGCCGGCTCGGGCGTCTCGGCCCCGATCCAATTGTTGCGCTACATCCGGTGGCGCCGGGGCGGGACCCGCTACGAGTTGCTGACCAATGTGCTGGCTCCGGCTCGCCTCGCGGCCGACGAAGCGCTTGCCCTGTACCCGTTCCGCTGGAGCGTCGAACGGATGTACTTCGATCTCAAGACGGTGCTGAATCTGAACCGGGTCTACGCGGCGAACCCCAATGCGGTCGCCATGCAAGTCTACGCGGCCGGTCTTGTCTACAACGCCATGCGCGTGGCGCAAAGTGAGGCCGCCGAGAAGCTCGGGGTCCCGCCCGAAGAGATCTCGCCCGCGAAGTTCTTCCCCCGGGTGGCCGTGGCCTGCTACCTCTACGGTCTCGAGCAGCAGTGGGCGCGAGACCTCTACCGGCTCCATCCACAGACCCATTTCCGCGTGTCCCAGCCTCGCCGCCGGTGGGCCAGCGTGTCGCTGGCGCCGATTCACGTCGAACACCGCACCGACCACCGCCGACACCGTCGATTCTGCGCCGCGCGGCGTACCTGGAAGTCCTTCGCTCATGTGCGCGGTGGTCGCAAGTTCATCTGGTTATCTTAGCGGCGGTGCGCCTAAGGGCTCACTGTCGACCGTGAAGTCACGACCAAGGGAAACATAACACCGCGGAGTCACGGCCGGGGCTAAGGGCCGGATCCGCCCACTCGGATGAGGATTGGCAGATCTTTGAATCAGAGTCGTCACGACGGTCATCACAGCTTCAGGATCTCAACCTCTCGACGACTCGGGACTCATGCGCCTTCGCGTCCTCCATCGCCTTCGCGAAGCCGAGCAGCCCACGGTCAATCATCTCGTCGTTCGCCGTGAGCGAGATCCGGAAGTAGCCGGGGATCTCGGTCACCGTGCCGGGCAACACAAGAATGTCGTGCTCGCCGAGCAGGTCGCAGAACGCCTCGTCGTCGGCCCACGGCGACTTGGGCAGCAGGTAGAATGTGCCCTCCGGCACGTGGACCTCGTAACCCATGCCGCGCAGCGCCTCCACCATGCGGTCGCGCTTGCGCTGGAGGTGCGCGATGTCGATCGACAGCACGTCGAGGTCCGCGAGCGCATGCTGGAGCAGCGCGTTCGGCCACAATCCGGCGCCGGCGAGCTGGGTCAGCATGATGTTGCGGCGCATCTCCTCGCGGTTGGGCATGGTGGGCGGCAGCGCGAGGAAGCCGATCCGTTGGCCGGGCGACAGCAACACCTTGCCGTAGCTGTAGGCGAGCAGCGTGTTCGGGTAGTACGCGGTCGGGCTGTGGAACGGGCGGCCATCGAACACGATCCGGCTGTAGGGCTCGTCGGACAAGATGTAGATCGCACGCCCGTTCTTGCGCGAGGCGTCTTCGAGCAGCCGCGCGAGGCCCCTCAGCGTCTCGGCCGGGTAGATCCGCCCGGTCGGATTGTTCGGCGTGTTGACGATGACGACCCGCGTCCGGGGCGTGATCGCGGCAGCGATCGCGTCGAGATCGAGATCGAACGTCACGGGCACGGTGTTCACCTTCACAGGCGTGATCCCGGCCTCGACGCATAGCACCTCGTAGAAGAACCACGGCGGGCGGCTGAAGATCGCCTCGTCACCCGGCTCGGTCACGGCCTTGAGTCCGACCGCGATCGCCGCGAAACCGGCGATGGTGAGCGCGATGTCCGCCGGCTCGAACGGGATTCCGCGCCACTTCCTGAGCGACGCCGCGACGACCTCCTGCGGCTCGGGCTCGCTGATCTTGTACGCGAACCAGCGCTCGTTCTGCGGCACGGCCCACTTCTGGAGCGCGGTAACGATCCCCGGCAGCGCCAGCTCGTGCGGGTTGCCGACGGCGAAGTCCTTGACACCGGGCTTGCCCGCCTTCCGCGCGTACGGGGATTCCGAGAAGAAGCGCATGAACGGCGCCGTGGCCCGCGCGAAGGCCTCGACGCGCGACGAGATGGGTCGTTGGGTCATGGCCGCATCGTACACGATCGCCCGTGGGCGCGTCTCGGCCCCCGGGCGTCGTCCGACACGTCGGCGGAGGGTGCCCACGGGCGGGGGAGGGGAGCGAGGTTGGTGGCCGAGATAGGTGGCTAGCACCTCCTACGTTCACTCATTCTCACGCCGGTTAGTTGCTCGCTGAGGCGCCAGAGGCGTTGCGCGAGTTCGGGATCGATGGCGTGGGGTAGGACCCCGGTTAGCGGTTCGCCCAACACCGGAGAACAGTCGGTGATGATGGGTGCGATGTCGCAGTCCATGCAATAGATGCCGCCTTTGCCAGCGAGTTGATCGCTGGTTGCGCACCAGAGGATCGTTGCAGCTCCTTGTTCGACAGTTTTGAGTTGAACCGTCGCGCTTTTCGCAGCTTCGAGTTCCGCGTCTGTCATGAAACGCGCGAGGTTTGTCACAATTGAACCGCGAACGCGCGAACGCCGCGCGAAAAGCCGAATCGATCCAATGCCACAGCAAACAAGGAAGTCGCGGACTTCGATTGGCCATACGCCTGGCACTTCTCGTACTCACGGTGTTCGAAATTCGGATCGTCGAAATCCACTCTGCCAAAAGCAATTCCAGAAGAGGAAAGCGAAGCAACTCGAGCGCGGCCCGCATTGACCAGGGCGGGCCACAGTCGTGCTGTGAGCTGGAAGTGTCCTAGGTGATTCGTTGCGAATTGCGATTCGTATCCGCGCGCATCCCGAACAAGAGGCGGAGCCATGATCCCAGCATTATTGATGAGAATATCTAGCTGACGGCTGGAGTTGAGAAACCCGTGTGCAAAACGGTCGATGGACTCCGGATCGATCAATTCCATCTCTTGTATTTCAACTCCTGTGAGATCCGAAAGTGCGGCGCGAGCTGTTTCCGGCGACCGAGCCGGCACGATTACATGCGCTCCTGCAGCGGACAGAACGCGGGTTGTCTCAAGGCCGATTCCGGAGTAACCGCCGGTCACAATCGCGACTGTGCCGCTCAAGTCGCGGCCATGCAAAACTTCTGTTGCGGTCGTGTGCCATCCGAATCCGGACGGGATTAGTTTTTGCGGAGTAAGCTGATATTCGTGACCCACAGTCCGCACATCGCGACGGCAATATCCGTGGATTTCTGATCACCTACGCGGGTCGTCGAAATGCACGCGCTGGAACGCCGAGGAGGGCAAGCACTTACGGCCAGGTGCGTCAGGTCGATGTGCCGCCGGACATGCCGCTGCTGTGGGTGTTGCGCGACGTGGTCGGTCTCACGGGCACCAAGTTCGGCTGTGGCATGGCGCTCTGCGGCGTGTGTACCGTCCATCTCGACGGCCAGCCGATCCGCTCCTGCGTCACGCCCGTGGCGGCCGCGACTCACAAGCGCGTCACGACCATCGAGGCCATCGGAAAGACGGCAACGGGCAGGAGCGTGCATTGAGGTCAATGGGGTCTTCCCCGAGGCGTCGAACTGGCAATGGATTCGTAACACGTTCCGAGGGGCTGGGCCGATGCCGCCGGTACTGTCCTTGACACGACCTGCGGCCGCCGCCAGTATGGCGGGTGCGTCAGACACGCGGCCTTCGTTCACCAGCCCTCCTCAGGGAGAACGACCGAGACGGGACGGCATGTCGAAGACCTTCAGCCCGGCCCCTGTGACATACGACAAGGATGTCACCGCCCTTCTGGTGATCGATCCGTATAACGATTTTATCTCCGAGGGCGGCAAGCTCTGGAGTCGCTTGAAGGCCGTGGCCGAAGCCAATGGCTGTGTGCTGCATATGTCGCAGGTGCTCAACGCGGCGCGGAAGGCGGGGCTTCGGGTCTTCTATGCGTTGCACCATCGGTACCGCCCAGGCGACTACGAGACCTGGAAGTACATCGCGCCGGTCCAGAAGGCCGCCTGGTTGCACAAGACCTTCGAACACGGAACGTGGGGCGGCGAGATCCGCAGCGAATTCGCCCCGCAGCCGGGCGAGATCGTGGCCCTCGAGCATTGGGGTTCCAGTGGTTTTGCCAACACCGATCTGGACGTGCAGCTCAAGCGGCACGGCATCCATCAGCTCATCGTCATCGGGCTCATCGCGCATACCTGTGTGGAGGCCACCGTACGCTTCGCGGCCGAGCTCGGCTACGAGGTCACGGTCGTCAAGGACGCGACCGCGAGTTACTCGAACGAGGAGATGCACGCCGCCCTCCACGTCAATCTCCCGAACTACGCCAGCGCCATCGTGACCGCCAATCACGTCGTCGACTCGCTCTCTGCTGTCCAGACCTGAGGCATCACGGCGTAGCAGCGTGACGGATCGGTGTCGACTCGGAGCGACTGTCAGCCCCCCCCAAACGGATCTCGGCGCTACAGGGTGCCCCGGCGGCGCATGAGCGGACGCCACTGACATCAACCCCTCGCGCAGGAGTGAGCCATGAGGAGAATCCCATTCTGGCTGACGCTGGCCATCGCGGTCGTGCTCGCCGTCCTGGTCGGCAGAACCATCACCGCGCAGGACACCTCGGATGACAAGTACACCGTGCAGGTGCCGGGTGGGCTCGCGTTCTCCGAGTTCAGGGGATACGAACGTTGGCAGGTCGTGTCCATCAGTCACACCGGCGAACAGGTGATGGCGGTGATCCTGGCGAATCCCCTGATGATCGATGCGTACAAGGCCGGCATTCCCGGCAACGGCAAGCCGTTCCCTGACGGCTCAAAGATGGCGAAGGTCCATTGGGGCCCGAAGAAGCTGGAGACGTTTCCGACGGCGACGGTGCCGGGCACGCTGCATGACGTCGACTTCATGGTGAAGGACAGCCAGAGGTTCGCGGACAGCGGCGGATGGGGATGGGGCGCGTTCAAGTATGACGCCGCGTCCGGTAAGTTCACGCCCGCCACCATGGCCGATATGCCGCCGCAGGGGAACGACGCCAAGTGCGGGCTCGGGTGCCACACGGTCGTGAAGGGGAGAGACTACGTCTTCACGGACTACGGGAAGCGGTGAACGGGGAATCTGGAGGTCGTGGAAGCCTTTCTCGCCGTCGGGCGGTGATTCGCGCGTAGACCCGTGCGGATTCTCCCGCAGAGCGGGTCACGTGTGCGCGAACCAACCCGTCTGTTCGCGCATGACATCCGCATACGCCAGACTGACTGGAGCCGGCGCCCGCTTCTGCCGGCACGTGGCGCCGAGCGTTCGACGGAAAGGTGGGAAGCCGCATGGCCGAACACGGACCAATCCTCGTAACCGGGGCAGCCGGTCAACTTGGGGCGGTCGGGCGAACGGTGACCGGGCTGCTCCTCGCTCGTGGGCTTCCGGTTCGCGCTCTGGTCCGTCGTGAAGATGACCGGGCGGCGGCCTTGCGGGCCGCTGCTGCCGAGGTGGTGGTCGGAGACCTGCTCGAACCGGTCGACGTCTATCGGGTCGTGAGCGGGTGTCGGCGAGTGTACTTCGGCATGTCCGTGTCGGCCGGGTATCTGGAAGCGGCCCTGACCATGGCGGCGGCCGCCCGGGAGGTCCGGGTGGACACCGTGGTCATCATGTCTCAGATGACCGTCTCGCAGATGAGCATCCGGAACACCACCCCGAGCCGTCAGCAGCGGCAGCACTGGCTCAGCGAACAGGCGTTCGGATGGTCGGGCCTGCCCCTCGTCACCGTTCGGCCGACGATGTTCTTGGAGAGCTTTTTCCCTCTCGCCGGTCCGACCGTTCGCGCCCGAGGCCGCATCGAAGTGCCGTTCGGCCGGGGCAAGACCTCTCCGATTGCCGCGGATGATGTCGCTCGGGTCGTTGCCACCGTTCTCGCCGACCCTGGGCCCCACCTGAGCCGGGTATACGAACTGACAGGTCCGCGGTCGCAGGACATGAATGCGGTCGCGCAGGAATTCTCGGACGCACTGAGCCGTGTCGTGACGTACTCCGACGTTCCCCCCGAGGAGTGGGAACGAGAGCTGAAGAGGCAGGGGTTGCCGGACCACCTCATCGGGCATCTGGTGACGATGGGCGAGTTGCACCGGGCAGGCCGGTACGACCGGATGACGGACGGCGTCGAGCGCCTGACCCACCGGCCGCCGATGAGCGTGCGGGACTTCGTATCGCTTCACGCAGATGAGTTCGGCGGTCGTCGCCCATGAAGGTCTGCCCTGGGGCTGTACCGGCGGAGGCGCTTGGGCAGGCGCTCCGGAAATATTCTCCTCACTCGGGCCGAATCTCTCCTCGCCCTGCACACGAGCGTGGAGGCACGGCTGGAGGCCAGCCCCCGACCCCGTGATCGGCTAGTCGCGCCCCTGCCGGAGCTGGATCAGCGAGGCCGCATGGATGATGATCCACAGCGGCACTGCGAAGGTCGGGATCAGGCTCAGCGGGAGCATTCCCATCGACGCCATTGGCGTCGCCGGCGCGAAGAACCCGAGGGAGGAATTGCTGGTCAGCACGCCGGTGGTGATCGCGCCGACGAAATCGAGCAGGCCACCGAGGTTGAGCCAGAGCATGCGCCGCCGCCAGTTCGGATGGCCGTCAATCATGGCGAGCAGCACGAACACCGCCGCGACGCCGACCGCCATGTCGCCCAGCCCCGCCGGGAACGCGAATAACGCCGGGCGCAGGTTGAACGCGTAGAGAAACAGGAACGTGCCACCCAGGACCCGCCAGGTCTGCACGGCGGTGAGCAGCCTCAGATCGAGGCTGAGCGTGAAGCGCCGAAACTCTGTCGAAACGCGATAGGCGATCAGGAATGCCCCTGGCGGCACGACGAGCGCGGCGAGCAGCGGCAGCGGCGGCCGTCCTCGGCCGGCCTCAAATACTCCTGCCGATCCGGCCACGATGATCGCCAGCAGCCAAATCGCGCCGATCAGGGCGAGCCGCGTCACCATCCCCGGATGCTCATGCGTCCGGTCGATCGAGGACGGCTGATATCCGGACGGAGCCGTATGGATCGCGGTTGTCATTGTCGTCTCCTCCTATGTCGAGGTACAGGCGGTCGTGAACTCCTCCAAGCCGCCCCGCAGGGCGCGCCACGCCCCGTGGCCGATCCCCGCCACCACCTCCGCCTGAGCCCGGCGCCAGAGCGGCAGCGCCCGCGCGAGGGCTCGGCGCCCGGCCGCAGTCAAACGCAGATAGCGTTCGCGCCGGTCGGGCCCGCGGTCGCTCGTCACAAGCCCGTCGCGCTCGAGCGGCGTAACATTTCGCGTCAGCGTGGTGCGGTCCATGACCAGCCGTTCAGCGACCTGGCTCAACGTCAGTCCCTCACTGAGAGAGAGCGCCACCATCAGCGTGAACTGCGTCACCCGGAGCCCGCTGGGCTCGAGCGCCTTGTCGTACACCTGCGTGGCGGCGCGAGCCGCTTTCCGGAGGCTGAAGCAGACACAGTGGCTGGCGACTTCGGCTACAGCCGTGCGGGCGGTGCGGGATGGCATATAAGTGTATATGCACGTGTTTCTGAATCCTGTCAAGGGCGCCGCTTGATGCCCGGAACATGGGTAGAATTGAAGCACCAGAATCCTGGTGGCTTCGGTAGGCATCTGAAGACGCAGGAGTCGCCAGTGAACCCCGCTCGGATAGCCGCGCCTCCAACGTCCGAACGAGGCCCGTGTTCGGCCACCCGAGGTGGTCGAGAACTATGAGCAGTGACCAGGCGTCACGGAGATCGACGGGGATGAGCGGTCCAGGGGTTTCGATCACAGGGGCTCGTGGACTCCGGGGGCTCGGCTCGATACCGGGCCGGTGAAGCCCGGATCGTCGATCGTGCGCAAGACAACGGCGTCACGTTACGGGTGTATGCTGCAGCGGCAGGCGCCGGCGTGTGCCGGTAAATGTCCTGATCCCTGCGGGCCGATCGGGCACGTTGCCACCTGTGACTGGCGCTGGAGATGTGCGAATGAGCGACTACCTGGAGCTTACGGGGAAGCGCGCGCTGGTCACGGGCGGTACGAAGGGGGTCGGCCAGGCGGTCGTGGCCGCTCTCCGGGAAGCCGGCGCGACCGTCCTCACCACCGCCCGGTCACGGCCTGAACAGATCGGCCATGCAGATCAGTTCATCGCCGCGGATGTCTCCACCGCGGACGGCTGCGCCGTCGTTGCCCAGGCCGTCCGCGATCGGCTCGGTGGGATCGACATTCTCGTGCACGTCGTGGGCGGCTCCTCAGCGCCCGCCGGGGGGTTCGCCGTGCTCGATGACCACGAATGGCAGAAGGCCCTGGAGCAGAACCTGCTCGGGCGGTCCGGCTGGACCGCGCGTTGGTGCCTTCGATGATCGCGCAGGGTTCGGGGGTGATCATCCACATCACGTCGATCCAGCGTCAGCTGCCCCTGCCCGAGGCCACGATCGCCTACGCCGCGGCGAAGGCGGCGCTCTCGAACTACAGCAAGGCCCTGTCCAAGGAAGTCAGCCCGAAGGTTGTGCGCGTCGTCCGCGTCTCCCCCGGCTGGGTCGAGACCGACGGCGCGGTCGGCTTGGTGGAGGAGATCGCGCGCCAGAACCGGGTCAGCCATGAAGACGCCCGTAAGGTCGTGATGGACTCGCTCGGCGGCATTCCGATCGGCCGCCCCGCGAAGCCCACGGAAGTCGCGGACCTGGTCGCGTTCCTCGCCTCACCCCGTGCCGCGTCCATTACCGGCACCGAATACGTGCTCGACGGAGGCACCGTGCCGACCGCCTAGTGGCGCCTCGCTCATGGGCCGCGCTGACCCCCACAATCCTGCGAGGTGCGACCATGAAGGTGCACGCTCACGCCGCGTTGTCCGCGAAGGGCCCGCTCGCGCCGTTCGAGTACGACGTGGGGCCGCTCGGTCCCCAGCAGGTGGATGTCCGCGTCACCCACTGCGGGATCTGCCACACCGATTCGGCCATGGTCGACAACGACTACGGCTTCACTCAGTACCCCCTAGTGCCCGGGCACGAGGCGGTCGGCGTGGTCGCGGCGGTCGGGGGCGAGGTCGATCGGCTCCGCGTCGGACAGCGGGTCGGGGTCGGGCCGATGTGCGGCTCGTGCATGCAATGCGAGTGGTGCGAAAGCGGGCTCCAGCACCTCTGTCCGAACGTTCGGTTGACCATCGTCGGGGGCCACCAGGGCGGGTTCGCCACCCACGTGCGCGTCGACAACTGGCAGTTCGCCTTTCCGCTGCCGGACGAGATCACCTCGGAGCACGCCGGACCGCTCATGTGCGCCGGGGCGACCGTGTTCACGCCCATCCTGCAGTACGGCGTGCGGCCGACCGACCGGGTCGCGGTCGTTGGCGTCGGCGGACTGGGCCACCTAGCCGTGCAGTACCTGGCGAAGTGGGGGTGCGATGTCACGGCCGTGAGCTCGTCCCGGGACAAGGAGGCCCACGCGCGCCAGCTGGGGGCGACCCATTACATCGTCACGCGTGGCACGGACGAGCTGCGGAAGGCGGCGCGCTCGTTCGACGTCATCTTCTGCACGGTGCTGAGCGACCTGCCCTGGGATGAATACGCCGGGGCGCTGCGGCCGCAAGGGAAGCTGTGCCTCATCGGCATCCCTGACAAACCGGTCGTGTTCCAGGCATTCGGCCTGATCGGCGGCGAGAAGTCGATCGTGGGCGGCCAGACGGGATCGGTGAGTGACACGGCTGCGATGCTCGCGTTCACGGCCCGGCACGGGATCACGCCGATCATCGAAACCTTTGCGATGTCCGACGCCAACCGGGCGCTGGAACACACCCGGGCCGGCAAGGCTCGCTTCCGCGCCGTCCTTGTCGCCTGACATTGGTCAGCCCCGCGGGGCGGCCCTGCGCGACGACCCGCGCCAACACCTCCAGCGTCCTCCGCGTTATGCGGTCTTCGTCGGCCCATCATCGGCCCTCTGTCCACTTGGGATGGGCGCGCCCTTCCCTTGGATCCTGTGACCAGGACTCACAGAGGACCCACCTCGGCTGAGTGGATCGCGTGAGATCGCCTCCCGGATCCTGTGTCCAGACCTCCTGACGACACCTCAGGCTTCACTTTCGTCGCCGCTCATTGGAAATCGATGCCGGCCGCCGCGAGCTCACGAGCGCTCCACTTCTTGGCCCCACGTATTCGGGCAGCCCAGTCGTGGGCGGCTGCCAGGTAGGCCGGCTGCGGATTCCGGCAATGCTCCCGGATGCAGGCCTCGGCGAACTTGAGCGCATGCGGATCATCCGTCTCGATGCAACGTTCCAGGATCACCGACGCCTCCGGGATGTGCCAGTCGTCGCCTCCGGAAGGCCGCTCGTCGCCGTAGGCGGCGGCCGTGGCGGCGACGTTTTGCCAGACATACGCCAGTGCCGTCATGTGCATGTCACCCGGCAGATGGGGCAAGAGCAAGCGAAGCGCCGCTGGGACCGTGACCGTGTGGAGTAAGACCAGGGGCTGGCGGGACGCATTCGCGAGATACAAGCGCGCCCCCGCCTCGGTGAGGGAGCTCAGGGCGTCCTCGACTGACTTGGGTGCAGCCGTCCGGTCGACGGCCGCCGAGAACGGCTTCGCGTTCGCTTCCATCACCCGGAGGTAGACTTCCCTCGGCATGCCCTGTCGCGCCTGTCCGCGCATGAAGAAGGGGACCTGAGCCAGCGCCTGCCCGCAGTCGAGGGACCCTTCGAGGCGCGGGACGCCGGGGAGTCGCCGGTAGTAGGCGGCCCAATACGCCAAGGCGACCCCGAGTTCCTCGATGCGTAGTGGCGTCTCGGCCTCCTCCAGGGCGCGAATCGCGTGCGCGGTGCGCAGGAGCCCGTGGGCGCCGGCCGCCGGAGTCGCCGGCAGCAGACGGCCGATCCACTCGGTAAAGACCGCCGGCCAGGGGGCCTCAGCCAGTTGTGCACGAAAGAAGGCCGCCCAGTCCCCGACGCGGTCGATGGCACCCAGCGCCTCTCTCGAGGTTTCGACCGTCACGGGTGAGGTCGGCGCGGGCATCGCCTGGAGCTTCTGGCGGTATCGGTCCACCCATTCGACGACGACGTCGTCGCGTCCCAGCGCCGTCAGCGCCTCGGCGGCCATCGGCCCGTGATTGGGGGCGCCTCGGCCGGCGAGCTCGGTTCCGGTGCCGCGCAAGCGCTCGAGGGCTTCGTCAAAGGCGTGGCTCATGATCCATTCCCTCCAGATGTGATGGGGATCGGCACGGAGTCGGGCCCAGCGGGTCGACGTGGAGAGCGCAGACCTGCGAGTGCGCTACGCTGTCGTCGGAGCGTCCTGCGCGCAACCGAGCGGGCGACGCGCTCATGCTCAAAGGATTTCCCGTCTTCGTCGTCGAACCAGTAGCCCACATGAGCAACACGACGCTCAGGAGCCCGGTCGCGATCCACAGCCGATACAAACGGTCGGTGGTGGAGCCATTCGCCACGGTGATGCCGAGGAGGCCCGCGGCGAGCCCGGCGCCGACGAATCGCGCGGTTTGAAAGACTCCTGCCGCGGTTCCAAGCCGCTCAGGCGGCGTCACCTCGCTCAGCTCGGCCTGCAGGCCGAGGTTGTTGAAGGCGTGGGCGGCGCCGAGGGCCATCATCGCCACGACCGGGGTCACCATCGGAGTCTGCGCATTCACCGTGACCAGGAGACCCGTTCCGAGACACAGACCACTGGCACCCAAGACTAACGTTCTGGGACCCCCTGACCGGACAACGGTCCGGATCGCGACCGGCGTGATGAGCGCGGACACGATGACCAGAGGGAGCATCATGGCGCCGGTGGCGACCGGGCTCAGCCCCTGGGACTGATCCAGCCACAGTGGCAGCGCAAAGAAGGCGGCAAAGAATACCGTGCAGGCGGCCGCGAAGCGTGCGCAAACCGACACGAGCCCGGCCGGGGCACGGAACCCGACGGAGATCCCTCGATCCCGCCGGTCGTCCGCGCGGTCCTCCGGGAATCGGCTCAGCACGAGCAGCGCGCCGACCAGCGCGATCGGAAGGTTCATGAGAAAGACGGCACGCCATCCGACAACGCTAATAAGGACGCCGCCGAGCATCGGTCCTAACGCCGCAGCCAGATTGCCGGCCATCGCCACGGCGCCGAGCCACGCGGGTGGGAGCACGTCGCCGAAGCCCTCCCGCACATGGAGGATTCGCAACAGCGCGACGCCGGCCGGGAAGGCGGTGGATGTGCCCAGCGCCTGCGCGGCGCGGAGCGCGACGAGCCGTGTGAACGTCTCGGCGCCCGAGGCCGCGAGCGCACTGACGCCCGCGACGACCAAGCCCGCCATGAGCACGCGTCGCGGGCCGAGGCGATCGGCCAGAGCGCCGGCGAGGGGATGCCCAACCGCGGAGACCAACGCGAACACCGTGAGGAGCCACGTCGAGGCGCTGGCACTCGTGCCGAACTCCCGCTGCACGTGGGGCAGCGCGACGGGGAGCATCGACGTGTTCAGCGGGGTGAGCGTCGATGCGAGGGCGATGGCCCCGAGCGCCACCCTGGAACGTGCGTGGATGCTTCCGCCTCGCGATGTCACGCTTGATCCTCTACGGCAGAGTGTGGAGGATCGCGGACCATGCGTCCAAGACATTGTGTGTGGCTCTCTGATACCTTTAGAGCATCATGGAACTCCGGCACCTCCGTTACTTCGTCGCGGTTGCCGAGGAGCTCCACTTCAGCCGCGCCGCGGCGCGAGTGCACGTGGCCCAGCCGGCGCTGAGCCGTCAGATTCGCGCCTTGGAGGAGGAGATGGGACTTCGGCTGTTTGAGCGCGACCGAAGACGCGTGGCGTTGACCGCGGCCGGTGCGGCATTTTTGGAGGAAGCCCGATCGGTGCTCGGCGACGTGGATCGCGCGGTGGAGACCGCACGCCGTGCCGCCCGCGGTGAGCACGGGGCGCTCCGGATCGGATACGTCCCGGCCGGGGTCTTCACCGGCCTGCCGGATCTCGTGCGCGCGTTTCGGAGGCGGTTGCCCGGTGTCGACGTGCGGCTTCAGGAGATGAACCCGGCCATGCAAGTGGAGGCCCTGCTCGCGGACCGCGTCGATGTGGGCTTCGTCCGTGGGCCCGTGCACGAACCGGCGCTCGCCGCGAAGACCGTGCTCGAGGAGCCGCTGGTGGCCGCCCTGCCGTCCGGGCACCGGCTCGGCCGCCACCAGCGCCTCGAGCTCGCGATGCTGGCCGGTGAACCATTCGTGCTCCAGGCGCGATCGCGCGGACCTGGGTCGCACGACCAGATCCTGGCGATCTGTCGGAGTGCCGGCTTTAGCCCGCGGGTTGTGCAGGAAGGCTCCAACATCGACGTGCTGAGTCTCGTGGCATCGGGCGCTGGGGTCGCGATCGTGCCGACGTCGCTGCGGGTGATTCGGCGCGCCGGCGTCGTCTTCCGCCCGTTCCGTGAGCGACCGGTGACCCAGTTGAACATGGTCTGGCGCAAGACGGCGGCGTCGCCGGTGCTCCGCGAGTTCCTGGCAGAAGTCGAACGATTGGGCGCACGCGGAATCCGGCTGAGAGACCGATGAACCGCGGGGCGTTACTGACGGGCGAGGTCGATACGGATTCCGACCGCGAGCTCAAGAACCTGGCGTCGTACGGCGGCCGAGACAATACCTTTCAGAGGAAGGAGGTGGTCGAGATCCTGACCGCCATTGCCACCGAGCGACACCATGGTGGCCAGCCGGAGAGTGCGGCGATGCGCCCCGAGGCGCGGAACCGGCTGGAGGAGGTCATCGGACGCCTTCCCGTGACGCAGCGCGTGGCCCTCACGATGCGGAAGCTACACGATCTCCCCGACGAGGCCGTCGGAGCGAGCCTCGATTGCTCGGCGGCGCGCGCACAGGCCCCTGTGGTCCTGGCGCTGCGCACGATCCGCTACGGGCTCGACGGGCTCGGCCCGTGGGCCGGTGATCCTCGGCCATCCGCTGGCCGCTCCGGCGGCGCGGAGATCGACGATCGCGTGAGCGTGCGCGGTGGGGTCGCCGGCGAGGAGGTCCAGGCGGCCCCCACGCAGCACGTCGGCGCCGATGGGGAACAGCGGACCGCCCCCGGTCGTCGTGAGCCGCGCGCCGGCCTCCAGCACCACGGGCGCCGCGCCGGCGATGTCCCAGAGCAAGGCGGCGTGATCGTGCACGAAGGCCAGTGCGCCGGTGGCGACGTAGCAGAAGTATAGCGCCGTCGAGCCCGTGCGCCGCAGGCGGTATTGCATCAGCCAGCGGACCACGGCGGGCGGCACGCCGCCGACGAAGGGCGTGCGGATCGAAACCAGCGAGCGTGGTCCGAGCGCCGTCCCGCGCACGGCGAGACGCTCGGCGTTGCGCCAGGCGCCGCGACCGGTGCACGCGGTGAAGAGCTGATCCGCCACCGGATCGTAGACCGCGCCGATCGCCGGCACGCCGTCGACGAGCACGCCGACCGACACGGCGAACCCGGGCAGGCCGCGGCCGAAGTTGTTGGTGCCGTCGATCGGATCCAGCGCCAAGATCTGTGGGGGGGCCGTTGCGCCGAGACCGGAGAGCTCTTCCTCGCCGACCACGGCGTCGCGCGGAAACGCCGCCGCGATCTCTCGGCTCAGCCGCTCCTGGACGAGGAGGTCGACGTCGGTAACCATCGAGTCGTCGTCCTTGAACGCGACCCTCGCGTTCGCGAAGCGGTCCCGCGTGAGATCACCGCCCAGCCGGGCCAGCCGCGCCGCGGTCATCCAGCGGGGGTCGCTCGCAAGATCGGGCCCCGCCGACGTCGCGACCGCCGTGATCGCCGCCGGGCGCTTCACGCCACCCGCACGCCGGCACGCCAGACGCCGCGGACGAGCGGCACGTCGCCGACGAGGCGCACCCGGACGAGGTCCGCGCGCCGCCCCGGCGCCAGCTCACCGCGGTCGTCCAGCCCGGCGGCAGCCGCCGGCGCCCGCGTCACCGTCCCGATCGCGCGCGGCAGCGGCACGTCGAGCCGCAGGTGGAGCGCGAACGCGCCGGACAGCGCGCTGGCCAGCACGTAGTCGGACGAGAGCACGTCGACGAGGCCGGCCTCCGCCAGCTCACCGGCCGCGACGTTGCCCGAGTGCGAGCGGCCGCACAGAAGGTTTGGTGCGCCGGCGAGGATCGCGAGACCGTGCTCGCGGGCGGCGCGGGCCGCCTCGAGCGTCGTGGGGAACTCCGCGACCACGACGCCTTCGTCGACGGCGCGTTCGACGTGGGCGCGCGTTGCGTCGTCGTGGCTCACGAGGGGCAGCCCGCGCTTGCGGCACAGCGCGGCGATCGCGGTGCGGTGCCGCTCGGCGTACCGGCCGTGGGCCTCCAGCCGGCGCGCGATGAGCGCGTCCATCTGGGCGTCGCTCAGCCCGTACTTGCCCTGGTTGTACTCGCGGTACCGGTCGACGCTCACGAACTGCCGCTGCCCCGGTGTGTGGTCCATCAGCGAGACGAGGCGGACGAGCGGATCACCCACAAGCGCCTCGAACAGCTCCTGGGCGCGCGGGCCCGGCACCTCGCACCGGAGGTGCAGGAAGTGCTCGGCGCGCAAGAGGCCCGTGGCGCCGGCGCGTCGCACCGCCTCGACCAGCGGCGTGGGATCGGGCGTGCGGCCGGCGAGCGTGTCGCCGTAGCCCACCGGGAGGCTGTCGAACACCGTGGTGATGCCGGAGCCGATCAACGCCGCGTCGTACGCGGCCACCGCGTGCGCGGCGGGCCAGCTCACGCCCGGCCTCGGATGCACGTGCTGCTCGAGCACGTCGGTGTGCAGCTCGACCACGCCGGGCAGCAGGAAGTCGCCTTCGAGGTCCACGCCGGCGGCGGCCGCGACGTGGGAGTCGATCCCGGCGACGATGCCGTCGCGAACGACGAGGCCGCCCGACACGACGGCGTCGCGCGTGACGACAAGGCCCCGCGCGAAGCGCAGCTCGCTCATCCGCCGGCCCCGAGCGCGGTGAGCCGGACGGCGCGCGTTGCCACCCGGTCGCGCACGTCGGTATCGTGAAACGTGCCGAGGATGGCGGCGCCGCACTGCCGGGCTTCCGCGATCAGGTCGGCCACGATCGCGCGGCTCCGCCCGTCGAGGGACGCCGTGGGCTCGTCGAGGAGCAGCACCGGGTGCCCGGCGATGAGGCCGCGGGCGATGTTGACGCGCTGCTGCTCCCCGCCGGAGAAGGTGACGGGCGAGAGGCTCCAGAGCCGCTCCGGAACGCGGAGCCGGGCGAGCGCGTCGCGCGCGCGCGCGAGGGCGGCCTCGGGCGGCACGCCCAGCGCGCGGAGCGGCTCGCCGACCACCTCGACCGCGGGCACGCGGGGGATGACCCGCAGAAACTGGCTCACGTAGCCGACGGTCCGCGCCCGCATCGCCAGGATGCGGCGCGGGCCCGCGGTGACCATGTCGGTCTCGTCGCCGCCGTGCCGCACCAGGATGCGCCCGCCCTGCGGCCGGTAGTTGCCGTACGCCGCGCGGAGCAGCGTGCTCTTGCCCGCGCCCGACGGGTCGGTGAGGACGACGCATTCGCCGGCGTGCACGGCGAGGCTCGACGGCACGGAGCACCGGCAGGTGCGTCCCCCCTGCCAGTGGAGGGTGAACGCCTTGTCGAGGGCGTCGATCTCCAGCGCCGCGCGCGCTGCCGGGGCACTCACGCGTGGATCACCGAGGCCACGAGCAGCTGCGTGTACTCGTGCTGGGGGTCATCCAGCACCTGGTCGGTCAGCCCCGTCTCGACGATCTCGCCGCGGCGCATGACGAGGAGGCGGTGCGCGAGCAGCCGGGCCACGCCGAGGTCGTGCGTCACCACGATGACGGCCAGGGCGAGGTCGCGCACGAGGCCGCGCAAGAGGTCGAGCAACCGTGCCTGCACCGAGACGTCGAGCCCGCCCGTCGGTTCGTCCATGAGGACGAGGCGCGGCCCGCTCACGAGACTCCGAGCGATCTGGAGCCGCTGCTGCATGCCGCTGGAGAAGGTCCCCGGGCGATCGTCGATGCGCGCGGCGTCGATCTCGACGCGCTCCAGCCACTCGTACGCCCGCGCGCGGATGCGCCCCCAGTGACGCGCGCCCACCGCCATCAGCGGCTCGCCGACGTTGCCCCCGGCGCTCACGCCGAGCCGCAGCCCGTCGCGCGGGTTCTGGTGGACGAAGCCCCAGTCGGTGCGGAGGACTTGGCGGCGCACTGCCTCCGGCGCCGCCAGGAGGTCGAGGACGCCGCCGTCGCGCAGCGTGAACTCGACGCGACCGGCGGTCGGCGGCACGTGGCCGGCCAGGCAGTTCAGCACGGTGGTCTTGCCCGAGCCCGACTCACCGACGATCCCGAGCACCTCGCCCGGCCAGAGGTCGAACGTCACGTCGCGGCAGCCGAGCTGCGTCCAGTATCGCTTCGTCAGGCCCTCCACGCGTAGCAGCGGGCGCTCGGCCGTCATGACCCCGCCCGGGTCGCGCCGTCGCACTGTTCCCGGCACCAGTCGGTGTCCGAGCACACCCAGAGGCGGCCGCCCTTGTCGTCGACCACGACCTCATCGAGGAAGCTCCGGCCGGAGCCGCAGAGCGCGCAGCGCTCCGACCAGGATTCGATCGTGAAGGGACGGTCCTCGAAGTCGAGGCTCCGCACCGGCGTGTGCGGCGGGATCGCGTAGATTCGTTTCTCGCGGCCAGCGCCGAACAGGAAGAGCGCCGGGCTCCGGTCGAGCTTCGGGTTGTCGAACTTCGGGATCGGCGACGGGCGCGCCAGATACCGGCCGTTGACGATGACCGGGTAGTCGTACGCGGTGGCCACGCGCCCGTGGCGCGCGATGTCCTCGTAGAGCTTCACGTACATGACGCCGTAGTCCTCGAGAGCATGCATCGCACGCGTCTCCGTCTCGCGCGGCTCGAGCCACCGGAGCGGCTCCGGGATCGGGACCTGGAAGACGACGATCTGCCCTGCGGCGAGCGGCGTTTCCGGAATGCGATGGCGGGTCTGAATCAGCGTGGCCGCGGCCGTGCGCGTGGTGGTGCGGACGCCGGCGGTGCGCGCGAAGAAGCGCCGGATGCTCACCGCGTTCGTGGTGTCGTCGGCGCCCTGGTCGATGACCTTGAGCACGTCGTCGGGCCCGATCACGCTCGCGGTGACCTGGATGCCGCCCGTGCCCCAGCCGTACGGCAGCGGCATCTCCCGGCCGCCGAACGGCACCTGATGACCGGGAATGGCCACGGCCTTGAGCAACGCGCGGCGGATCATGCGCCGGGTTTGCTCGTCGAGGAACGCGAACGCGCCCGCCCCCCCCAGGCTAGGGCTGGCCATCGCCGCCATTCGCCTGGGCGCGCAACCCCCGCACCAGCACCAGCTCGGACTGGAAGTCCACGTGGTGCGGAAGCTTCAGGTGCTGCACGAACCCCGACGCCTCCACGTTGTCGGCGTGGGTGAGCACGAACTCCGCGTCCTGCGCCGGCGCGGAGCTCTCCTCGCCCAGCTCGCCCGCGCGAAGCGCGCGATCGACCAGCGCCATCGCCATCGCCTTCCGCTCGGCCTCGCCGAACGCGAGGCCGTACCCGCGGGTGAACTGCGGCGGCGCCGTCGCCGAGCCCGTGAACTGGTTGACCATGTCGCACTCGGTCACGGTGATATCGGCGATGGACACGGTGAAGCCGAGCTCCGCGGGCGTGAACTCGACCGCCACTTCGCCGATTCGGATCTCGCCGGCGAAGGGATGGTTGCGCCCGTAGCCGCGCTGCGTGGAGTACCCGAGCGCCAGGAGGAAGCCCTCGTCGGCGCGCGCGAGCGCTTGGAGCCGGACGTCGCGTGGGGCGGGGAAGCTGAGCGGCGTCCGGGTGAGGTCGCCCACCGGGCGTTCGGCGGCGTCGGGCGGCGCGCCCTCGATCAGGCCTTCGTGGTCGAGCAGCGCGATGACCCGCGGCAGCTCGACGGGGTCGGCGGGCGCGGGGGCGCGTCGCCGTTCGAGGGCAGCGCGGCGACCGAGCCGTCCCCGCCGGCGAGCGAGAAGTCGAGGAGGCGGTGCGTGTAGTCGAAGGTCGGCCCGAGGATCTGCCCTCCCGGCACGTCCTTGAACGTCGCCGAGATCCGTCGGCGCGCGAGCATCCGGGCCGTGTCCAGCGGGTGGCTCGTGCCCCAGCGCGGCAGGGTCGTGCGGTGGGCGCGGAGCAGGAAGATCGCCTCGACGAGATCGCCGCGCGCCTGCTTGATCGCGAGCGCCGCCAGTCGGCGGTCGTACAGCGCGCCTTCGCACATGACGCGATCGACCGCCAGGGCCAGCTGCTCGTCGATCTGCGCCAGCGACAGCTCGGGTACGCCGGGAGCGCCACGGCGCACCTCGGCCATCAGCCGATGCGCCTCGTCGATCGCGCGCTCCCCGCCCTTGACCGCGACGTACATCGCTCAGCCCTCGATGCGGGTGGTTCTGGGCACGGCGGCCAGCGCGTCCCGGGCAACGAGGAAGGCGTCGAGCCCGCGCGGGAATCGACCCGACGCCGAGCCGAGCCGACGCCAGACGTCGTCGGCAAGCCCGACGGCACGGAGGCGCGACTCGCCCTCGATTCCGGGGCCGGTCAGTCGGCGGCCCTCGCCCGTGACGAGGCCGTCGACCTGGAGGATCACTGTCGCGCCGCGCTCGGGCTCTTCGTCCGTCCCGAGCGGGAGGTCGGGGGCGCCGAATCCCCCCGTATGGGCGATCAGCGCGAATGCCGCGGCGCCGGCGGGCGCGATCGGGCAGCCGCAATGGAAGCGGAGATAGTCGAGCACCGCGGCCGTCGTGGCGCTCTCGTCGACCCACAGGGGCGTGTCGACGTCGAGCAGCGTGAGGCACAGCGCCGCCGTAGCCGGGGTGAGCGGCGGCGGTGGATCGGCGGGACCCTTGACGGTCACCACACGCCCGGGATGAGCCAGGGCCTCGAGCGCGGCGCGGAAGGTGCGCTGGGCATCCAGGACGGGATCGGCGAAGCCGGGTCGCAGCACGTTCAGCCCTCGCTGCGCACAACCGTGAAGAACTCGACCCGGGTCGCGGCGGCCCGGGCGGCGGCCTGCTCACGATGGGCGGCGAGGTTCCGGGCGAGCGGTTCGACGAGCGTCCGCTCGAGGGTCTCGCGGTGGGCCGCATCCTGAAGCAGCGCGTCACAGACGGCCGCCAGCTCGGCGTGCCGGAGATCGGAGCCCGCCACGTACGCGTGTCCCACCAGACCGTTCGCGAGCGCCACCGTGCAGCGGCTCACGGTCATCTCGCCGACGTTGAACCGCTCGCCGGTACCTCCGGCGCGCGCCCGCACCATCGCCAGTCCGGTCTCGGGGCCACGCACGCGCTGGTACGACGGCGATGCCAGCGTGTCGAGAGCTACCGCGAGTGCCTCGACGTCGGCGCGCGCGAGCACGGCCATCCACCGCGCCCGGTCCCTCGCGCCTTCAGTGTCGTGTTCGGCGATTCGCCCACCTCCCGGGTCGCGGTGCGACCCTCTGAGCGAACGCTAAACCCCCGGGGTTGCTCCGAGATGACGGTACCGCGACGATGCCGCGACGATTCCAACGCCATGGCACCGTGACAGATCAGGTGGTCGCGCTGTCCTCCACCGGACCGATGATGGCGTGACGCAGCCGGCCCGACGCGAGGTCGATTACGGCGACGGCGACCAGGATCAGGAGCACGATGAACGCGACCGCCTGCCATTCGAGCGTGCGGATCTGCTCGGACAGCTGGAGGCCGATGCCCCCCGCCCCGACGATGCCGATGATGGTGGAGGAGCGCGTGTTGGACTCGAAGAAGTAGAGCACCTGGCTGGCGAGCACGGGCAGTACCTGGGGGAGCAGGCCGAAGCGAATCGCCAGCAGGGGGCTGCTTCCCGTCGACAGGACGCCTTCGACAGGCTTCGGGTCGGCCGTCTCGATGGCCTCGGAGAAGAGCTTCGAGAAGTTGCCGATATCGCTCGTCATGACGGCCAGCACGCCGGCGAACGGCCCGAGGCCGACGACGCCGACCCAGATGAGCGCCCAGATGAGCTGGTCGATGCTGCGGATCGTGTCCGACGTCCCGCGGGTCGCGAGGCGGACGAGACCGTGAAGCGTCGTGTTGCGGGCGGCGAGGAAGCCGATCGGCAGGGAGAGGATCGCGGCTCCCAGCGTCCCGAGGAAGGCGATGGCCAGCGTTTCGCCGAGAGCCTGCATCGAGGCCAGGGCCCTGGCCACCGTCCCCGGTGACGGCGGAAGCATCAGGACGACGAGCGTGCCCAGCTGACCCAGGCCGGCGAGCACCGTCAGCGGCGAGAACTCGAGTCGCCACAGGCTGACGATGAGGAGACCGACGAGGAGCGCGGTCACCAGGGCGACGCCTCTGCTGGTTTGCCAGGCGCTGCGGAAGTGCTCCGGGTAACGCGCCTGGAGCGCGAGCCTGTCGACGCTCCGCGAGAGACTCATCGCCGCTCCCGGCCGAGGAGCGCGTGCCGGAGCCGCCCCGACCCGACGTCGATGAGGGTCACCGTGCAGATCAGCAGCACCAGCATCGCGGAGATGTCGGTGTAGTAGAACTTGCGAATTGCCTCGATCAGGTCCTGGCCGATGCCCCCGGCCCCCACGAAGCCCATCACCGAGGCGCCGCGCACGTTGATCTCGAAGCGGAGCAGGGTGTAGCTCACGAAGTTCGAGAGCACCTGCGGAAGCACGGCGAACCGGAGGGCCTCGACCCATCGGGCGCCGGTCGCCGTCACGCCCTCGACCGGCTTCATGTCGACGTTCTCGACCACCTCGGTGAACAGCTTGCCGTTGGCGCCCATCGTATGGATGGCGATGGCCAGGACGCCGGCGATCGGTCCCAGGCCGAACGCGATCACGAACAGCAGGGCGAACACGATCTCGGGCACGGTGCGGCACAGCTCGAACGTGCGCGTCACGAGCACGCGCAGCGGGCCGCTCGGGGCCATGTTTCGCGCGGCGTGGAAGCACAGGACGAACGCCCCCACCGTCCCGACGAGCGTCGCCACGTACGCCGCCAGCACGGTGTCCATGATGAGCAGAACCCAGTGGCGCAGGTTCCAGAACCACTCGACGGGGTCGCGCCACACGAGCTGCCCCGAGGCCGGCCCGCCGTCGAACACGAGGAGGCGGCCCAGGTAGCGGACGAAGCCGGTGAAGTTGGTGGCCAGGGTGGCGAGGTTCACCTCCGCCACCCGGTGACTCACGACGACGGCCGCCGCCAGGACGGCGAGCCCGAGCACCGTGCGGCGGCGCTTGGCTCGTCGCGCTGCGTCGTATGCGCCGCGTAGCGGCGCGAGCTGCGGCTCGGGCAGGGCGGGAACGGCGATGGCCAATGGGGCGCCGACGTCACCCGCCCTTCTTCCGCAGATTGTCGACGAAGGTCTGCAGCTCGACCACCGGCTGGTAGTCCTTGTGAGTGACCGCCTTGAACCCCAGGTCCTTGCCGTCCGACAGACGGTCGAAGACCGCCCTGTTCTTGGTCGGCACCTCCATGAAGGCCTTGACCACGCTGGCCTTCAGGTCGGCCGGGAGCGACGCGAGATACGCGAAAGGCGAGCTCATGATCAGGTCGGACTTGAACACGATGCGGTAGTCGTCCTTCGACGCCATGCCCTTGTTGACCATGCGGGTCAAGTTGGAGTCGGTGTCGGAGTTCCACCAGTTGAAGGCGACGTCGATGGTGCCCTGCTTGAGCGCCAGGATCGCGTTCTCGTGCGAGCCCGTGTACACGACCTTCTCGAAGAACTTGTCCGGCTCGAGCCCCAGCTTGCTCAAGGCGAACCGCGGGACGTTGTTCCCCGAGGTCGAATTGGGATCCACCAGGCCCAGCTTGCGCCCCTTCAGATCCTGGATGGTCTTGGCGCTGTCGCCGGCCCGGACGTACGCGACTGAGTAGTACCCGATCGAGCCGTCGCCGTTGATCGAGGTGACGAACGGCTCGACGCCTCCCTTCGTGACCGTCCACGCGCGCACGTACGACGACGGGCCGTACAGGACCAGGTGAATGTTTCCGGCGCGCTGTCCCTCGATGGCGGCTGCGTAATCGCTGGCGATCCGGAGCGTCATCTTCACCCCGAGCTCGCCGGCCAGGTGGTCCATGAAGGGCTTGTAGCGTTCGGCGACTCCGGACGCGTTCTCCGAGGGCACCACGGCGAACACGAGCTCCGGATACGCCTGCTTCCAGGACTGCGCCCAGACCGTGCGGCCCGCGAGGAGGCCGAGGCCGCCGCTTGCGGATACGAGGAACTGGCGCCGAGAGGTCATCATGCTGGTCCTCTCCTTTTCTGGTTTGCGGAAGTTGGGCGTCTACGCCGGAGCGCCCACCAGGTGGCCGGCGCCGGGCGCGACCGCGGGCCGGTGGCCGATCACGTCACCCGCTTCGAGACCGTAGAGCTCGCGCGCGGCGTCGTCGGTGAGCTCGGACGGTGCGGCGTCGAGGACGACCTTGCCGACCGAGATGCCGACGAGCCGATCGCAGTGCCTGCGGGCGAGGTCCAGCGAGTGGAGATTGCAGACGACGGTGATGCCGAAGTGCCGGTTCAGCCGGGCGAGGGCGTCCATGACGATCCGCGTGTTGCGGGGGTCCAGCGAGGCGACGGGCTCGTCGGCCAGCAGGATCTCGGGCTCCTGCACGAGAGACCGCGCGATGGCCACCCGCTGCTGCTGCCCGCCTGAGAGGCTGTCGGCCCGCTGCGCGGCCAGGGCTCCCATGTCGAGCTGCTCCAGCGCCGAGAGAGCGATCGCCTTGTCCCCCGTGCTCCACAGGCGGAGCAGGGCGCGGGGGACGGCGACGTCGTGCAGCCGGCCCATCAACACGTTGGTCAGGACGTCGAGCCGGCCCACGAGGTTGAACTGCTGGAAGATCATCGCGCACCGCCGCCGCCAGTCACGGAGCGCGGCGCCCCGGAGCGCGGTGACCTCCGTGTCGCCGAAGAAGATGCGGCCGGCGTTCGGCTCTTGAAGCCGGTTGATCATGCGCAATAGGGTCGACTTCCCCGAACCGGAGCGGCCGATGACGCCCACGAAGGACCCCGGCTGGACGACCAGGTTCACGCCGTCCACCGCCGTCTTGTCACCGAAGCGCCGCGTCAGATTCTCCAGGCGAAGCATCCGGGCCTCCCGGGGTCAGCGGCCGGCTAGGCAGTCGCTCCCTGGCCCTATGTAGCAGGCCAAGGTCTCGGCACGATTGCGTCTCGGCTACAAACGTCGGTCGGAGAACGCGATGCGCCCGGCGCCGGCCGCGCGCCGACGCGGGGGCCGACACGAGCGACGAATGAACGCGTTGTCTCGCGGCCGGAAGGCGCGATGGCACGAGACGCGGGAGAGCCGCCTCGCTAGGGTCCTGCGTCACCGAAACATGACCCGCGCGTAGCGTTCGCGTCAACGGGTCCGGATAGCTTGGGCTCGGGCGGGGCGATGCTTCGACTGGAAGGGGTGCGTAAGATGTTTGGCGAGGCGCCGGCCCTGCGCGGCGTCACCCTCTCGGTTGACGACGGTCAGATGCTCGGCATCGTGGGTCCTTCCGGCGCGGGCAAATCGACACTCCTTCGCATCGTCAATCGTCTCGTCGAGCCCTCGGGCGGCGCGATCTACGCGTACGGGCGCAACGTGCTGGCCCTGCAGGGCCGCGAGGTTCGGGAATGGCGGGCGGCCTGCGGAATGATCTTCCAGCAGTTCAACCTGGTGAACCGTCTAGACGTCCTCACCAACGTGCTGCTCGGCCGTGTGCATTGGCAGTCGCCGCTGCGTGTTGCTCTCCGGTGGTTCCCCGAGGCGGACCGGGCGGTCGCGGCGCACGCCCTCGACCGGCTCGGCATGCTGCCCCAGGCGTTCCAGCGTGCCGAAAGCCTCTCGGGGGGCCAGCAGCAGCGGGTCGCCATCGCGCGTGCCCTGGTCCAGAACCCGCGCCTCTTGCTGGCTGACGAACCGGTCGCGTCCCTCGATCCCCTGAACTCGACGCTGGTCATGGACGCGCTGCGCCGAATCAATCGAGAGGACGGCATTACCATCGTCTGCAGTCTCCACCAGGTCGAGGTCGCGCTCCGCTATTGCGATCGGATCGTCGGATTGGCTCACGGCCAGGTCGTGTTCGACGCCTCGACCGCGGACCTGTCTCCGGCCGACCTCGCTGGAATCTACGGTGCCGCCCGGTCCGACCTCCACCCCGACGGCGCCGGGGTCTCCAGCGCGGCGGGCCACGCGGAGCTCGCGGCCACTTGATCTAGTCTGCGCATCGACCACGGAGGGGAGACCCATGATTGCCAGCCGCCGCCGTTTTCTCATCGGAGCCGTGACGACCGTGTCCCTGGGAGGAGTGCCGCTGCGGGAGGCGCGGGCCAACTGGCGGGCCAAGTACCCCGTGCTGCGCTACGGGGTCATCACCACCGACACCGGCGACGTGCTCTCGTCGGTATACAAGAGCTTCGATCAGTATCTGACCCGGGCCCTCGACGTGAAGACGGAGATGTTCTTCGCCGCCGAGTATGCGGCGGTGATCGAGGCGCTCAAGTCGAGCCGCGTGCAACTCGCGCAGCTCTACGCGGGGTCCTACGCGGCCGCCTACGATGCCATCCAGGGAGACATCGAGCCGCTGGCCATGAACGTGGACAAGAAGGGTGGCCGGGGCTACTACTCCTATCTGATCGTGCGCACCGACAGTCCGTACCACAAGCTCGATGATCTGAGGGGAAAGAAGCTCGCGATGTCCGATCCGAACTCGACGTCCGGCTACATCATGCCCACCTACTACCTGGCCAAGCAGGGCGTCAAGCTGACCGAGTTCTTTGGGCAGACCCAGTTCGTCGGCGGTCACGAGCCCGGGCTGCAGGCGCTGCTGAATGGCACGTTCGACGCGATGTTCACCTGGCGCTTCCCCCACGGCGAGGATGGCCCCGTCATCCGGATGGAGAAGAAGGGGATCGTGCCGAAGGGCGCTTTCCGGGAGATCTGGGTGACGCCCGAGATGGCGCCCAACGATCCCTGGACGGTCCGGAAGTCGGCCCCGGCCGATTTCAAGGCCGACGTGCAGCGCGCCCTCCTTGACCTGCCGACCGCTGCCCCCGAGGCGTGGAACGCGCTGTATCGGGGGGCGATGGAGAAGCTCGTCCCGATCACGCACGACGCGTTCGCGGAGTTCGTCGAGATGCGCCGGTTCAACGAGAAGCTGCGGCGTGCCCGCTGAGGACTACTCGCTCGTCATCCTGGGCGGTCGCGTCCTCCTTCCGAGCGGGGAGGTCGTCGAGGAGGATCTGGCCGTCGAAGGCGGGCGGATAGCCGAGATCGGGCCGGCAGCAACCGCCGCCCTCGCCCTCTCCGCCCGTGACCTGCTGGTCCTGCCGGGCATGATCGACCTGCACGGGGACTCGTTCGAGCGCCTCATCCTGCCCCGGCCTGGCATGTGGTTCCCGCTGGATGTCGCCTTGGCGGAGGCGGACCGGCAGTTCGTCGCCAATGGCGTCACGACCGCCTTCCTCGCTCAGGGGTACTCCTGGGAGGGCGGCTTGCGGGGGCCCGAGTGCACGGAGGCACTGGTCTGCTGGCTCAAGGCGAACCGGGCGAGACTCCGGTCGGATCTGCGGATCCACATCCGCTACGAGGTCTTTCATGTCGAGGGGGTCGATGCGGCGCTGGAATGGCTCGAGACCCGCGCCGTCGACCTCCTGGTGTTCAACGATCATCTGGCGGACTACGAGGCGCGTCTCGACGACCCGGGGCGTCTGAGCTTCTGGGCTGAGAAGGCGGGCGTGGCGGTGCCCGAGTTCTCGGATCGGATCCGCACGGTGCGGGCCCGGGAAGGCGAGGTGCCCGCCGTCATCCAGCGCCTGAGCGCCGCAGCCGCCGCCGCCGGGGTGGTGGCCGGGTCGCACGACGACCCCTCGCCGGAAGTCCGCGCCCGTTTCGCGGCGCTAGGGGCCACAGTGGCCGAGTTTCCCCTGGACGTGGCGACGGCGTCCGCCGCCCTCGAGCTCGGCAACCCTGTGATCATGGGCGCACCCAACGTCGTGCGCGGCGGCAGTTCGGCGGGGCATGTCGCTGCCATCGACCTGGTGGACAGAGGTCTGTGCACGGCCCTGTGCTCCGACTACTTCGTGCCCGCGATGCTGCACGCAGTGTTCCGCATCGTGCGGGAGGGCATCATGCCTTTCGCGCAGGCCTGGGACCTGGTGGCCGGGGGACCGGCGCGGGTGGCGGGTCTCGGCGACCGGGGGGCCATCACCCCCGGGCTACGAGGAGATCTGCTCATCGTCGACGATCGAGATCCCGAACGACCCCGCGTGGCGGCGACGGTCATCGGCGGCCGCATTGCCCATGCGAGCGGGGAGCTGCTCGCGAAACCCTGAGTTGGTAGACGAGAGAGCCACCACTCTCACGCCCCGCCCTGATTCCGCCGAGCTTCTGGCGCGTGCCTGGGTCGAGGTTCGCCGTGCCAAGCGCCGGCAGACAGTGCTCGTCGGCGGGTTCGTCGCCGCGGCCTTGGTGACCGCGTTGCCCGTCGGCGGCGTCAGCGTCGAGAAGCTGGTCAACGGGCTGCCCCAGATCACGGCCTACGTGGGCGCCACGTTGCCCCAGCTCCGGGCGGAGCACATGTGGGCGGACCTGTCCGAGTGGCACTGGGGGATCGGACTCTACCTGCGCCTCCTGTGGACGACGGTCCTCATCGCGTACGCTGGGACCCTCCTGGGGCTCGTCGCCGCCCTCGCACTGACCTTCCCTGCCTCGGCCAACCTGACGCCGCACCGCGTCCTCCGCTTCGCCTGCCGCCGCGTCCTGGAGATCGCCCGCAGCGTGCCCGAGCTCGTGTTCGCCCTCATCTTCGTCTTCGCGTTCGGGATCGGTGCGCTGCCGGGCGTGCTGGCCATCGCCGTGCACTCCGCGGGCGCGCTCGGAAAGCTCTTCTCGGAGGCCAACGAGAACCTGGATGAGCGGGCACTCGAAGGGGTGACGGCGACGGGCGCCTCCTGGTTCGCCGTGATGCGGTACGCGGTGCTGCCGCAGGTGCTTCCGAACTATGCCAGCTATGCGCTGTTTCGCTTCGAGATCAACGTCCGCTCGGCCTCCGTCCTGGGGTTCGTCGGCGCTGGCGGCATCGGCCAGGAGCTCTACACGTCGATCCGGAGCTTCGCGTACACGGACGTCAGCGCCGTCGTCCTGACCATCATCGCCATGGTCAGCCTGACCGACGTGGTCAGCGAGGCGGTCCGCAGTCGCTTGATCGGTCGGGAGACGGTGGCGTGACCCTGAACGGAAGTCGGGTGCCGCTTGATCAGATCGAGGCGCTCGAGCGTCAGTGTCCCGGCGTCGTCCGACGCTCGCTGGCCCAGCGTCTCCAGGGACCCGTCGTGTGGGCCACGGTGGGGGCCCTGACGCTCTGGTGCCTGTCCCATCTCGGCTTCGACGTCGCCCGCCTGTGGGCGGGCGTCGGCAGGCTCGGCTGGCTCGCCCGCTTCATGTTCCCGCCGGCGCACCACGGCTGGCTGCCGGACTTCGTCCATGCGCTCCTCGAGACGATCGCGATGGCATTCCTGGGGACCATGTTCGCGAGCCTGCTCGCGCTGCCCTTCGGCTTTCTGTGTGCACGCTCGGTCCTGCCGTACCGGGCGGCGCACTTCCCGCTCCGTCGCCTGTTCGACGCCGTCCGAGGGGTCGATTCACTGGTGTGGGCGCTGGTATTCGTGAACGTGGTGGGTCTCGGGCCGTTTGCCGGGGTGCTCGCGCTGACCATTCACAACGCGGGCGACCTGACCAAGCTCTATTCGGAAGCCATCGAGAACGTCGATCGGCGTCAGATGGACGGGGTGAGGGCAAGCGGCGGCACTCTGTTCGCCGTGGTCCGTCTCGGGATGCTGCCGCAGATCCTACCGAACCTGCTGAGCCAGTCCCTGTACTACTTCGAATCCAATACCCGCTCCGCGACCATCATCGGCGTGGTCGGCGCGGGGGGGGTGGGGCTGCTCCTGACCGAGCGCATCCGGCTCCACCTGTGGGACGAGGTCGCCTTCCTGATCATCATGATCCTGATCGCCGTGGCCGCGATCGACGTGCTGTCGAGGCGCGTTCGCCAGGCCGTCATCCACGGTCGTCCGGCCCCGCTGGTCACCCTCGGCCCCGCCGCGCTCTAAGGCGCGGCACCACGGAGTAGGCAAACGGGCGGCGCGGTGGGGGTCGAGCGATGCCGGGCACTTGATCGGCACTTCCCCCGCACCGGCGGCCCGGAATCTGGTACACTCGGGTGTCTTGCGTGGTCGGCAGTGGGTGGCCGGCGCGCGAGACTGACGTAAGTACTCGAAAAACCGCATCGGGGTCGTGGTGCAGCCTGGTTAGCACACTGGCCTGTCAAGCAGGCGGGCAGATAGACACCCCTCGGTAAGTCGCGGACTTGCCGAGGGGTTTTTCTTTGGCTCCTTGGCTGGTGGGGGGTGATTTTGGGCCCTGCGGGGGCGGTCGCGGGCATAGTTTCGGGCATAGCGAGAACCGGTCGGTTCGCGCTAACGATTCAGCAGTCGGCGGAACACTTCAGGTCCACCAGTGCGCGGACGCGGACGTCCCGACGTTCAACGAGGTCTGCGCCGCCCTGCGGGACGTCGCGAGGAGCCCCGAATGGACGTTTGTCCGCGAGGGTTCGACGTGGCACGGCCGGCGCGTGGAGACCCGGGCGGAGCTGTTCGCGTGACGGCCGGGCGGGCGCCCGTAGCCGGCCTCCGAGTATTTGGCTTCGACGCGCCGTGAAACAACCCCTCGCCAGACGGCGGTAAGCTGCAGCTCGACATGGAAGCCAACATCGCGTTCGTGGCCGGTCTCCTGGCCGATCCCACCCGCGCGGCCATGTGCCTGGCGCTGGTCGGCGGCGAGGCCAGGCCGGCGGGTGAGCTGGCCGCCCGTGCCGGTGTCTCCGCCCAGACGGCCAGCAACCATCTGGCCAAGCTGATCGCCGGCCGCATCCTGCGCGTCGAGCAGCAGGGGCGCTGGCGCTACTATCGCCTCGCCGGCGCCGAGGTGGGCCACGTCGTGGAGGCGCTGGCCGTGGTGGCGCCGCGGCTGCCCGACGCGCCGGTCGGCGGCGACGGCATGACAGACGCCGCGCGCCGGCTCAGGGACGCGCGCACCTGCTATAGCCACCTGGCGGGTCGGCTGGGCGTCGCCCTCGCCGCCGCGCTGATCGCCGCCAGGTGGCTGGAAGAGGACGGTCGCAGCTACCGGATCACCCCGACCGGGGCTCGCGCGCTCCGCGCGCTCGGGGTCGACGTGCGCGGACGCCCGGCGCAGCCCGTGGCGCGACGGTGCCTGGACTGGACGGAGCGCCGCCCGCACGTGGCCGGGCCCGTCGGTACGGCGCTGGCGAGCCTCGCCGTCGACCGTGGCTGGGTGCGCCGCATGCGCGGTACCCGAGCGGTCGTCGTCACGCCGGCGGGGTGCGCGCAGCTCAAGAAGATCTTCAACATCCGATGGGAGGAGAGCGCGCCATGATCACTCTCAGCATTCGCTACACGATCGATGCACGGAAGCGCCAGGAGTTCGAGCACTATGCGCGGGCGCTGGGCGGTGTGATCCCGCGCTGCGGCGGTGAGCTCGTCGGCTACTGGCTGCCGACCAGGTTCGCCGGCCCGACCAACTGCGCGCTGGCCCTGATCGACTTCCCGAGCCTCGCAGCGTACGAGCAGTACCGCGAGCGGCTCGCCAAGGACACCGCCAACGTCGACAGCGTGCGGCGAGCCGACGAGAGCGGCTGCATCCTTGTCGAGGATCGGGCGATCCTGGAGCGCGTCTAGCGAGCCGCCGCGCGGCATCAGCGCGCCGTCCCCGAGCGGATCGAGCCCTAGAGCACATGTACCAGGGATGGAAGGTCGTCGGCTGCGCCTTCCTGATTGCGGTCTTCGGCTGGGGGTTCGGATTCTACGGGATCGGGGTCTTCCTGGCCGAGCTGGTCGAGCGCCATGGCTGGGCCACGAGCGCCGTCGCCTCGGCGGTCACGGTGCTCTACCTGGTTGGGGCCGCGCTGATCGCCTTCATCGGGAACGCGTTCGAGCGCTTCGGCCCGCGCCGGGTGGTCCTGGTCGGCATCTCGGCGATGGGGGCCGCCGTCATCGGGCTGACCTGGGTCACGAAGCCGTGGCAGCTCTACGTCGTGTTTCCGCTGATGGCCGTGGGGTGGGCGACCATGAGCGGCGCCGCCCTCAACGTCATTGTCGCCCCCTGGTTCGAGCGCCGACGGGGGCTGGCCATCAGCATCGCATTCAACGGGGCGGCGGTCGGCGGGATCCTGCTGGCGCCGGCGCTGGTATTCCTGATCGGCCGAATCGGATTCCAGGCCGCCGTGCTTTCCCTGGTGGCCGTGATGGTCGTGGTGCTCACCCCGCTCGTGCTGTGGCTCCTCGCGCGCGGCCCGGAGGTGCTGGGACTCGCCCCGGACGGCGACGTGCCCGCCCCGAGAGCGACTCGGGAGACGGCAGGGGCGAGCGCCGCGCGGTCCCGAGCCTTCATGCGGACCTGGCACTTCTGGTCCGTGGCGCTGCCGTTTGCCCTCGGGCTGACGGCCCAGATCAGCGTCATCATTCACCAGGTGTCCCTTCTCAAGCCAACGCTGGGGACGGAAGGCGCTGCCTGGGCGGTGAGCGTGACCTCGACCTGTGCGGTGCTGGGACGCCTGGCCGTGGGGCTGTTCGTGGACCGGGTCAACCGGCGCGCCGTCATTGCCGGGAACTTCCTGCTGCAGGCGACGTCGATCGGGCTGATGCTCTCGGATCCAGAGCCGGCGTTGCTCTACCTCGCCTGCGCGATGTTCGGGCTGGGGGTGGGCAACACGACCAGCCTGCCCAGCGTCATCGTGCAGGCGGAGTTTCCCAGGGCGGCCTTCGGCCAGGTTGTGAGCACGATCATCGCGATCAACCAGTTCACCTACTCGTTCGGGCCCGGGATCCTGGGCTGGCTGCGGGACGGATTCGGCAGCTACGATGCGGCCCTGGTGGGTTGTCTCGCGCTCCAGCTGGCCGCCGTCGCCATCCTGCTGTTCGGAGGATCGCGCCGAGACAGACCCGTCGTGGCGGCGGAGCGCGCGTAGCGCGCACGCCGGCGGTGCAGCCTGCGTTGTATTGGCCGGCAGAGGTCCGGCGCATTCCTACCGATGAGCCTAGCGGCGGCAGCGCCTGGTTGAAGGCGGCGTTTGCCAGAGGGGACGGTCCGGATTCAGGCGGCCGGTCCCGGTGAGGAACGGCGGGCCTGCTGATCCCGCATGCCTTTCCATGAGACGGGCATGGTGAGGAGACCGTGGGCTTACCTGGGTCCGAGCCCGAGGACGACGTTGCCGTTCACGGTCTGGACCAACGACTCGAGCCGCCTCGCACGCTCGCCCAGCCTTCCGTCAATGGCCAGCGCGGACAGGCCATGCACGGCCGACCAGGCGCAGAGCGCCAGGTCGTCCGGATCCCCGGTCCGGACCAACCCCGCCGCCTGGCACTCCCGGATGGTGCCGAGGAGGAGCCCGAACGCCTCCAGCGCGGCCGCCAGCAGGCTCGGATGCGCCGAACGATCCACCGGGACTCGGCCGAACATGACGCGGAAGTGCGCGGGGTGACGGGTCGCGAACTCGATGTAGGCCAGCCCGAGCGTCCGCAGCCGTCCGGCCGGATCATCCCGCTGGGGCGCCGCGTGCCGACGCATCGCCTCCGTCATCGCCCGGAAGCCCTCCTCGGCCACGGCCGCCAGCAGCGCGTCCTTGTTCCGGAAGTGGCGGTAGGGGGCTGCCTGCGAGACGCCGGCGAGCTTGGCCACGCCCCGGAGGGTTGGCGCGTCAGCTCCCTCCCGCTCGATCAGCGCGAGGGCGGCATCCAGCAAGGCTCGACGGAGATTGCCGTGATGGTAGGGGGTTCGTCGCGGCCGTCGCCCCGCCCCCGATCGCCCACGCCGCCCACGCCGCTTCACAGGCACCCGTGCCCCCTTGGTTGCCCAGGATAGGACTCCAGTGTTGACAGAGTCAACATCCGATGTTAACAGTGTCCTCATCTCGCTCGCATAGGAGGTGCCCATGCAGACCAGCCGCGTCCTCATGTCAGCCGTCTCGGGGGCTCCGGGTGCCGACGAGCCTCTGGCGACCGTCGACGAGCGCGGACCTCATGACGGTCGAGACCACCGTCGCCTCGTGACGCGCGCGCTGGACGCCGTCTACCGCGCCGATTCGCGCCGGATCCTCGCCACGCTCATCCGCCTGGTCGGTGACTTCGACCTCGCCGAGGAGGCGCTGCACGAGGCCTTCCGAGCCGCGCTGGAGCAATGGCCGCGCGACGGAATCCCCGCCAATCCCCGGGCGTGGCTGGTGTCGGCCGGCCGGTTCAAGGCCATCGACACCATTCGTCGGCGCGCCCGCTTCGCCGCGCTGGCCGAGACCGTCGAGCCCGTCGACGCCGCGCGCGAGGAGGCCACCGCGCGATGAGGGCGAGCGCGTGGAGGACGACCGGCTGCGCCTCATCTTCATCTGCTGCCACCCTGCCCTGTCGCCGGATGCCCAGGTGGCCCTCACACTGCGCGAGGTGTGTGGTCTCACGACCGAGGAGATCGCCCACGCGTTCCTCACCCCGGTGCCCACGCTGGCGCAGCGCATCGTGCGGGCCAAGGCGAAGATCCGCGACGCGCGCATTCCCTATGAGGTGCCGTCGCCGGACGATCTACCGGGCCGGCTCGACAGCGTGCTGCGCGTGATCTACCTGGTGTTCAATGAAGGCTACTCCGCCTCGTCGGGCGGGTCGCTGATGCGGCCCGATCTCTCGGACGAGGCGATCCGTCTGGGGCGGATGCTGGTCGAGCTGCTGCCGGAGCCCGAGGCGATGGGGCTGCTGGCCTTGATGCTGCTGCACGAATCGCGGCGCCTCGCGCGCACTACGCCGACGGGGGATCCGATCCCGCTGGAGGAGCAGGACCGCTTGCTCTGGAACCGGGATCACATCGTGGAGGGCACGACCCTTGCGGAGCGGGCCCTGTCCTCGCGCGGGTTCGGACCCTACAGCCTGCAGGCGGCGATCGGGGCGGTGCACGCCAACGCGCCGGACGCCGCCGCGACGGACTGGGCCCAGATCGTCGGCCTCTACGACGCACTGGCGCGGGTGGAACCCTCACCCGTGGTCGAGCTGAATCGCGCCGTGGCGGTCGCGATGCGCGACGGTCCGGCGGCCGGCCTCGCCCTAGTGGACACCATCTTGGCGCGCGGCGACCTGGGGGGCTATCGGCTGGCCCACCTGGCCCGGGCGGACCTGTGCTGGCGGCTCGGTCGTAGGGCAGATGCCCGGGTCGCCTACCGGCGCGCCCTTGTCCTCACCCGCCATTCGCCGGAGCGGCGGTTCCTCGAGCGGCGCCTGGCCGAGCTGCCGAAGTGATGGGTCCCCGCTCGATGTGGCGCCCGTCGAACGATCATGGCGCGCCTGTAGCCGATGCCCCCGGTGAGGGGAGGCTTCGTTCCAGTCTCGACCCGCCGAACGCCGGCCTCAAGCTCTGACACCACAAGGAGATGCCGGGGATGCGATTCCTGATCCTGGTCAATGCCACCCAAACCTGAGCCGGCCCATGACGGGGAGAAGCTCATCCGCGCCTGGCGAGCTCCCACGAAGAGCTGGCGAGAGCCGGCACGCGGCTCGATGCCTCCGGCTCCAGCCCAACTCTAAGGGTTGGTGCATCAAGCACTCCGGAAAGCAACGCTCGTTCGTCGACGGGCCCTTCGCCGAGACGAAGGAGCTCATCGCCGGGCACGAGATTCCTGAATCAACCCGGATTCCGGCAGCGCAACGGATATACGCAGCGACCAAGAAAAGTGGCGCGATGCCGAGCCAGAGGGTGGAAGATACGGGCTACAGCCGCCTCATCTCGCACTCGCGGTCTGTGCCCGCGCTCTGAGCCCTTCGGACCTGGCAACTCGCTGCAACATCGCGTCAGGAGAGTGTCTTCTCCATGTACCACTCATCGTCCCGATCCGAGCCGGGAACGTGGTGAAAGCCCCGACGCAGATAGAACTGTTTGCCGAGCTCGTTGTCCTTGTGGACGAAGCAATAGTAGGACGGGAGGCGTCGTGTCCGTACGAAGTGTTCACCGCGCTCGAGGAGCCCGCTTCCAACTCCCGTCCCAATGTAGGCGGGCCGCACGTAGATCCTGAACAACTCCGCGCCACGCGACGTCACACCGATGTTGCAGAATCCGAGGATGTGATCACCATCGAGCGCCACGTCGAAGAACATGTGCTGGGCCGAGACCAAGGGCACCAGCGGGCTCAGCCGGTCCGGTGCGTAGTTCGTCCGGACGAACTGATCGATGAACGCAGTATCGAAGATGGTGGCGTATGTAGCGTGCCACGCCTCCCGCGCCACATCGGACACGGCGACCACGTCCTCGGCACGGATCGCCCGGTAACTGATCGAACTCATCGAAGATCTCCTTGCGGCCGCCCCCGCGGGCTACCCGGCCAGCTCCTACGCGCGATCGGCTGATCGTCGTCTCGGCTCCTATCGCGCCGCGATGCGTGTGAAGCCATCGGCGCTCCACTCCTCGCTTCCCACGCCGTGGTGGACGACGAAGAGGCCCGCGGGATCATACTGGCGTTTCACGGCGGCCAATCGCGGGTAGTTTGAGCCCCAGAAGGACTGTTGCCACGAAGACTCGAAGAAGTCGCTCTCCGCCACGTACGACCCTGCCCGGGGTGCCACCCTCAGCAACTCATCCATGGCCCGGCCCACCTGCTGGCCCTGTCGGCGCGCGGCTGCGAGGTCAGGCTCGGGACCGGGGATGCCCGGGAAGGCCGGTGGCCCGGCGCTGGCACTGATCGCCAGTGCGAAGGCGTCCACTACGGCGGGATTCATGGCGGTGTCCCGGGCGGCCGCGATGGCGTCGGCGGGCACGCCGGCCAGGCCCTTGTTGAAGTGCCACGCCACGCGCCAATGGCGGGTGCTTGCGAAGAGCGCCTCCGCCAGGCGCGGCTGCTGATCCGTCTCCAGCAAGGCGGCGGGCAGCCAGGCGGATCGGTACCCGTGGAGGAACTGCCCCACCTCGCCCTGGTTGGTGGCCCAGAACACGTTCCCCGCCGGCGCGCCCGGCCGGTCGTCGGCGACCATGAGACCCGGGGCGTTCTCTCGGAGAAACGCGGCGTCCCAGAACCGGCGAGCAGGGGCGTCCAGGATCGTCAACGGCAGCTCGAGCGCGAAGTCCTGCGGCGAGCGGGTGACCCACTCGAGGAACGGGTGCCAGACGCGCTCCGCGCTGGGCCGGTCGAGCCCCTGGCACACCATCGCGATCCGGACGGTGTTCCCTGGCCCGAACACCAGCTGCTCCCCCCAGTGAGCATTGAACAGCTGATCGCGGTAGAAGCCGATGAGTCGCGCCAGGAGTCGCCGGAAGGCCGCATCGGACGCGGCCCGGATCGTTCCGAACACGGCGCCAACGTGATCGGGCAGCTCTCGGGTCCGGAGCGTCAGTGTCGTGACCACGCCGAGGCTCCCACCTCCGCCGCCCTTGAGACCCCAGAAGAGGTCCGGATGGGTGCAGGCATTGGCGATCCGCACCGCACCGTCGGCGGTGACGATCTCCGACTCGAGGAGCCCGGCCGCCGCCAGGCCGTAGGCCTTCGAGAAGCTGCCGAAGCCGCCGCTCTGAATGAGCCCGGCGACACCGACCGTCGTGCATCCCCCGCCCTGAACATACCGCCCCGCTTGGGTGGTCACGGCTTCATAGACCGGCATCCAGATCGCGCCGGCTTCCACCGTCACGGCGGGCTGGGGAGGCTGGGTTCCCTCACATCCCGTTCCCACGAACGCGTCGCGCAGAGTGATCCGGTTCATCGCGCGGGTCCAGATCAGCAGCGAATCCGGTGCGCTGGAGGTCCCCTGATAGCTGTGACCGCCGCCCTTCACGACCAGGCGGACGCGGTTCGTGCGGGCGAAGTTGACCGCCGCGACCACGTCCGCGGTCTCCCGGGCGGCGACGGCATAGACGCTCGGCGCCGACGTCCATCCGTCGACCCAGCCGGAGGTCTGTGTCAACCCCGGCTGGTCACCGAGGTAGTACGGGTTCTTCAGCCTCCGCACGACCTCGACGCACGACGGGCTCCCGGGCACCGCCCGACACGGGGCCAAGGGCGACTGCACGGGTATCAGACGCCCCCCCACGTCGCGGTTAAGGCGGTCCCAGCTCGCGGCCGACGGCCACGACGGGTCACCCGGCCGGACCCGGTGCCCGGGACCGCCGGGCATCCCACTTTTCGCCAAGCCGGTCGTCGACGGTGAGCAACCCACGGGAAGCACCCCCATCGCCGCGGCGCCCCTCAGGAGATCCCGTCGGTTCACCGGCGGTGGCCCCTGGTCGGCCTGCTCAGAGCGTCAGCCACCGGGGTCCCGGCGCTGCCCACCCCACCCGCTGCCCTACGTGTGCACATCTCCCCCAGCACATCACGATGTCGTCGGTATGGTTCGCCAGCACGCCTCCCATATCCTTTGCCCTGATAGCCCTTGCCCACCTTCCGACCAGCGCACGTATCTGGGTCGTAGTCGAGCTCTGCGGCATCCGAGTTCCTCCGTGGATTCTTCGTCATGTGAGACGTCGGGCCAAGTGCGTGATGGTGCCGGGATTCGGCAGGTCTCTCATGATGCAGCCGTGTTGGATGTGGATGGGATGCCAGGGTTCTGGTGAGGTCGATCCAGGATCAGCGCCACGGCGGTCACCTGAAAGGCCTCGACGAAGGCGCTCCGTGAGGCGCTCACCAATGTCGCGCCAAGCGGCTCGGGCAACGCCCCGGCGACAGAGAGTGCGCCTCCCAACGTGTCGCGGGCGGCTTCGCGCGCATCCGGTGGCAGGTCCCCGCCCAACGCGCCGACGACCGTTCCACGATAGATGAAGTTCACCACGCTACCGAGCAGCACGATGCCGAGGGCCCCGCCGAGTTCGGTGCTCATCTCCGAGATCCCGGCCGCGGCCCCGGCCCGCTCAGGCGGCGCGGTACTCACGATCAGATCGGAGGCGAGCGTAAAGACCGGGGCAAGGCCCAGAGAGAACACGGCGTAGGCAGTGGCCACGACGGCCACATCGCGGACCGTGCCCGTTTGCGTGAGCAGGCCAAAACCCAACGCCGCGATCACGAATCCCGTCGCGATCACGTGTGGCGGCCTCAGGTGGTTCACAATGCGTGGCGTCAGGATCGCGCCCATGACATAGTCGTGTGAGACGGCTCACGATCGACAGGAGGTCGTCAGATCGGCTGCTTGGCCAGAGACCACAGGGCGGAAGGCGTTGAGGTTCCGAGCCCGCCGTTCCAAGCCGGTACGTGCTCACGCTCTGGGATTCGATGGCGTCGATCCATTGCTTGGCTTCTCCTCGCGCTTCTCGCGCTGAACGTGCTCCTTTGAGGGGATGATCCCGGCATGAAGACGAGGCGACGATGACCGCGCCGCGTACCCGGATGCGGGCCATCCGACCATTCACGACGCACGTCGTCAACCCGATCGCGCGGCGTTTCGCGAGTTGGCTGCCGGGCTTCGGGATCCTGGAGCACAGGGGACGGAAGAGTGGTCGGACATACCGAACGCCGCTCAACGTCTTCCGACGAGGCGACGGGCATGTATTCGCGCTTACCTACGGCGCCGACGTCGAGTGGTGAAGAACGTCGCGGCGGCCGGCGGCTGCATCCTCCAGACGCGCGGCCGGGCCGTTCGCCTCATCGAGCCGGAGGTGTTCGTCGACCCGAGCCGGCGGCTCATGCCGCTCGTCGTCCGGATCGTGTTGCGGTTCGACCGCGCCACCGAGTTCTTGCGGATGCGGATCGCCTGAGGCCTGACACGGCCCCCGTTTTGACTCCTACCGGATCCCGCCGGACAATTGAGATGAGCAGCGCAGTGGATCGGCCCGAATGCAACTTGCGGAGGTTTCGCATGCCAGACATCGAGGAGCAGCGACCGAGTGAGGACGTACGCGGCGACGCGGGGGACGTGGCAGCGGACGTGGTGACAATCCGGCGAGCCGGCGCGGACTCCGTCGCCGCCCGGGACGTCGTCATCCGCCAAGGTGGGGTGCGCTCCATCACCGCCCGGGATGTCGTCGGCCGCCAGGGTGGCGTCGGCCGCCTTGAGGCGCAGAAGGTCTCGGTCACGCAAGGCGGCGGGGCCCTGGCCTCGACGAAGGCGTTGGAGGTCACCGCTGGCGGAGTCGGGGGGGCGATCGCCGACAGCGCCGCACTCCAGCAGAGCTGGGTCCAGGCGGTGGTCGCCCAGGAGTCGGTGACCCTGGACCAATCGGCCGCCGGGCTCGTCGCTTCGAGGACCGTCCGCGCCCGCGACAGCGCCATCGGCCTCGTCCTCGCGCGCGAGTTTCACGGTGATGGCGTCCGCGTCCTCATGGCTCCGCGGGCCGCCCTCGCCTTCGGCGTCGGGCTGGGCCTCGCCCTTGCTCTCATCGCCGGTATCCGCCGGCAGCGCTGGGCCTGACGCCGGGCGAGCTGGTCGGCCGCCGGGGCCTGACCTCAACGCATCACGGCAGGATGTTGACGTCCAGCTGCTCCATGAGCTGCCGCTCGCTCCGGATCTTGTCTCAGATCCGGAGACCAGCGGGGAGCGCGGCGGACCACGCTCCCCGCCAGATCGGAGTCGTCCTTAACTTCGCAGCCGGATGCCGAGGGCGCCTCAGTAACCCCACCTATTGGGTCTTCTGACGCGGATCGTCCTTCGGATTAACGTAGATGAGGTCCCACGGCCCGTTTGTGCTGATTTGGACAATGGTGTCTTCGTCAACGAAGACATGATGCGCCATACCCGGGGGGAGTGCGACGAAGCTCCCCGCGGGCAAGGGTTGCGCCTTGCTGTAATCGGCAGTGTTCCCCATGCCCAAACGGAACGTCCCCGAGATGACGGTGAGCACCTCCGGCACGGAATGCGTATGGGGAGCAACGCGATACCCTTTTGGGAACTTGAGCCGAAGCGCGAACAAGCCTTCCTTGCTGGGATCGCCCATGAGCACTGCTGCCTGCGCCCCAGCCGGGAGCACGTCAGGCGCAGGTCCCCATCTGACATCCTGCGGTGAGACGATCTTGTGCGCTTCCGATGATTGGGCCGTAACAGTCGACGTGGCCCCGGCGATGACGATAACGCCTGCCACAAGAAGCGAAGACGCGAGCTTCATGACAACCTCTCCTTTCGACACCGTCCCGACGCTTTCGACACGTTCGCGGTGGTTCACCGCTGTTCGTCTCTCTGAGCCCTACCTGACACGGTCCCGCCGCGCCGCTCCGAGGGGCCGTCCCTCATCCCTTGTGCAGCAAGGCTGCATCAATTCGACTGCGTTGCTACCTCACGGCCTCCTCTCTGCGCCGTCGTGGCGCACAGTCATCCGCGTATGAATGGCCCTCTCGCGTAATGGTCGAATGGGGCCAGCACAATTCGACACGCTCCAGGAATTAGGTCGCCGCATGACTAAGGGCGTGGAATTCCGTCAAGCGCGCCGGTCTGGCGACCGTGCTCGGCGCATAGGAACCATTAGCGCCACCTCGGCGGGCGGAGCTCAGGTCCGGCCCTCCGCCTGCCTCCGCGGTGGCTGGCCCCAACCCGAGCGGTGGCTGGCCCCAACCCGAGCTCTGGCTCACCCCGCGCCATCGCGACCGGATGTCGGGGGAGCCGGTCACCATCCGCAGCTACGTGCACCTCCTGAGCGACCACGTGAAGGCCGCCCGTGCCTCCGGCTGGTCGCTGCAGGAAATGGATGAGGGGCTGATCGACCACGCCTGGCTGCGGAAGAAGCCCAAGTGGGAAGTCTCAGCTTCGCGATGGTCTGGCGGCGACCCTCCGAGGCCTGAGTGGAAGTGTCGCGCGGCCGGCGATGAAGGTATTCCTGGCACGTCCGACTACCTCGGCCAGGTCCCGGAGGGGGCCCGTGGCTCTTCCGGGGAGTCCGCCGGCAGCCGCTCCCAGAGGCCGCCGGATCGAGGCTCCGCTCTCGCCCGCGTTTGGGGCTCAGCCGGCGAGCCGCTGGACGGCCCGCCGCCCGGCCGCCGGAGCCGATCCGGGCAGCGAGAGGTTTGGCTTTGGCGCGATACTAGCCTTGGGCGGGCCGCCGGCCCATGTCGAGGCCGTTAGGACGCAAGGAGGACTAGGTGAAGGTCAAGCGCATCGTCTCAAATGTCGCAGCGTCCGATGTAGAGAAGGCAAGTGCCTTCTACCACGACCTCCTCGGTCTCGAACTGCTCATGGATCTCGGCTGGATACGAACGTACGGCTCGGGCTCAAGGATGACGATTCAAGTCAGCGTAGCCTCAGAGGGAGGGTCTGGCACACCTGTTCCGGACATGTCGATTGAAGTCGACGACATTGACGAGGCTCTAGCGAGAGTGAACATGGCGAAAGTCGCAATCGAGTACGGCCCGAAGAGTGAGCCGTGGGGTGTGCGCAGATTCTATGTCCGAGATCCGTTCGGAAAACTGATCAACATCCTCCAGCATGACTGAGGGTTAGCCCAGCAAGCGGTTCGTTCGCGTGACTATGTCGGCGAACCGGGTGGTCGGGGGCCACGGACCCGTCGGCGCGAGTTTCCGGCTCGTTCGTCGTGATGATTTCTTGAGTGAAGGGAACCGTCATCCGTGCGACGGCTCGTCTTCGGCTTCTTCGACCCGCTCGCCGGCGCGCACGCCCACCGACGGCAGGAGCGAGGCGCTCGACCGGACTCCGCTCGCCTCGGTCCTGACCCAGCGCCGCATTGGCAGCATCTGAGGAGAATCGATGTCCATACACGCCAGTCTGGCCGAGCGTACCTATCATGTCCTGGGCATACCGCTCCGGACGGGCTCTCTGTACCCCGGCAGTGAGAACGACGCCCAGGCGTATCGTGATGCTCAGCTGCTCGCGCATCTCCAAACGGTCGGCTGCCGGGTCGTCGATGACGGCGACGTCGTGATTCCCAGCTATCTGCCCCATCACACGATCCCACCGATCCGGAGCTGGCCTGGGCCACGCATCGCCTGGGACTGCGTCAGCGAGCGAATCGTGCCGTTCCTGGAACAGCCGGGGCACGTGCCGCTGCTCCTCGGCTGCGATTGCAGCATCGTCGTCGGCACGACACAGGCCCTCAGGCGCGCTTTCCTGGACGAGGTGCACGTCCTCTACGTCGATGGTGATTTCGACGACGCGGCTCCCGATCCCGAGCGGTGTCAGAGCGCGGCCGCCATGGCGGTGTGGCTCCTGACGCATGCCTCACCCTTCTGGACGGGTCCACCGCTCCGGCCGACCCAGGTCACCGTGATCGGGTGGACCCGTCCATCGCGGTCCGACGGAGGAGGGGTGGGATCCATTTCTCTCGCAGACGTGCGGCGATCCGGCCCTCGCGAGGCGGCGCGGCAGGCGTTGGATGCCATCCCAGCGTCAGCTTCGATCCTGCTGCATCTCGATGTCGATGTCTTCCGGCAGCGGGACATGCCAGCGGCGTACTTCCCTCACGCGGAGGGCCTGAACTTGACGGACGGTGTCGAGCTCGTCGGCGGTCTCGTGAGGGATCCCAGGATCCGGCTCATCGAGGTGAGCGAGTATGCCTTCCTGCGTGACGTCGATCAACACGGTGTCCGCAGCCTCGTCGATTTGCTTTCGAGGGCGGTGAAGAGTTAAGCATGGACGGGGCACCCAGTGTACCTTGGTGATCTCGGCCGCGGATACGTTTCGAAGAAGGGAGCGCGTGGTGTGACGCATCTTCTTCCCGGTCCTCTTGACCACGTCCACCACGGCCGCCTCAATGGCTCCCTCTGACTGGCGCGCGACGGCGGGCGAAGGTCCAGGCCGTCGTCGGCCCCGTTAGCCTCGTAGGCGGAGGCGATGAGGAGGAGCATCGCCGCCGCGACTGCCGCGATCGTGCGCGCGTGGTTCCACGCGGTCCATGTCGAGACGTAGCCAGCGCAGAACCCGGCGGCGTCCGGGCGGGATGGCACGAGCGCCGCCAGGGCATTGTTGCGCGGCACGTTGCACACCATCGTCACCAGGATCGTGCCGACGAGATAGAGCGTGCCGCCCAGGAGCCAATACGAAGTTCGCGGGTCCGGCCATCGCAGGAGCGCCGAGACGATCGGCCCCAGGCACGCCAGTGCCGTGCCGAAGAACACGGCCAGAAACCCGGGATTGATGACGACGACGTTGATCGATTGCATGGCCGCCATCCCCTGCGCGGGCGGGAGTGTTCCGAGCGCCTTCATCACGCACACCGAGAACGCAAAGAAGAACCCTCCGGCCACGCCGCACCCGAGGGCGGACAGGCCGGTCAGCCAGTCGAGGAGCCCCAGCGCTCGCATCTGACCGCTCAGCCTTTCGCGTTCCACACGCCCGTGGCGGCGGCCTCGCGAACATAGTCGGCGAACTCGCGCGGCGCCCGCCCCAGCGCGCGCGGGACCCCGTTGGCCACCGACGCATTACGGCCGTCGAGGACCTCGGTGAAGAGATAGGTTATGAGGGACACGAACTCCGACGGGAGCTGCGCGGCCCGCAGCATCGCGGCGTACTCCGCGCCGGGGACCTGCATGTACCGGATGTGCCGATGGGTGACCCGGGCGATCTCGGCGACTGCCTCCGCGAAGGTCCACAACCGGGGCCCGGTCACCTCGTAAAGCTGGCCGATATGCCGATCCTCCGTGAGGGCGGCGACCGCCACCTCCGCGATGTCGGCGGCGTCGACGAAGGGCTCGCCGACGGGTCCGGCCGGCAGCGCGACCTCGCCCGCGAGGAGGGGCTCCAGGAGGTAGCTCTCGCTGAAATTCTGGCAGAACCAGCTGGCCCGCACGAGCGTCCAGTCGGCGCCGGAATCCCGCACGAACTGTTCGCAGCGCTGCGCCTCGGGCTCGCCGCGGCCGGACAGCAGGGCGAGGCGCCGCACGCCCCGCTCCACCGCAAGCCCCGTGAACGACCGGATCGCGTCCGTTGCCCCGGGGGCCGCCAGGTCCGGATAGTACGAGATGTAGACCGCCTCGATATCCTGCAGCGCGCCGGGCCACGTGGCGGGCTGCTCCCAGTCGAAGGGCGGGGTGCCGGCCCGGGACCCCAGCCGGACCGATCGGTGCCGCGCCCTGAGCCCGGCCGCCACGCGGCGACCCGTCTTCCCGGTCCCCCCAGCACCAACGTCGTGCGCTCGGCCATCGTGGTTCCTCCTCTCGCGCGTTCGCGCGCGCACCTCCCACCGAGAGGTGTTCGCGTCTAAGTATCGGTAGGGCGTCAGGGATTGGCCATGCCAGAACTCCGTCAGCGATGCTCATTCGTCCGGGATGCTGGACGGCTGATGGGAGTACCGGGCGGCGACGCATCACCTCGCTCGGCGAGCGGCGCGCCGCGACGGGCCAGCCCTATCGGCACCCATGCGACGTGCTGCGGGCCATCCAGAACGTGTAGATCGCGCAGTCGTCTGGCGCGGTTGGGCGTGCCCGGCGGATCGCCCGTCGGACGGGCGGCAACGCGCGCGGATAGGCGACGACAGCGCGCACGTCCTCTTCGTCCCAGTTCGAGGCGTGGTCCCCGATCATACCCTGTCAGTGGAGGATCCTCCCTCCGGCGTCATACCACTGCGGACGGCGCGGGTTGCCGCTCCTGCGGGCACGAAGCGCCCGCCTCATCATGACGGCCGGCTGCCCACGCCGAACCAATCGAGCCACTGGCTGACGAGCGTCAGTCGCTCGCGGTCGATGCCGTAGATGCGCGTGCGCCCACGCTGCTCCAGGCGCAGGACTCCCGCCCGCTCGAGGACGCGCAGATGCCGTGTCGTCGTGGGCCACTTGTGCGCGAAGCGGCCCGCGATCTCCCCCGGCGTCGCTTCGCCACCTCGGAAGTGCACGGTGAGCAGAATCCGGCGGCGGGGAGCGCATTGGGGATTTCTCCTCGTTACGTGGCTCTGTCAACTAGTCGAACGGGGGAGGGCGGAATCGACATCGTGGCGAGCCGACCACGCCATTCTCAACGCGGCGCATCGAGAGCCGGTGCCGGATGAGAGCCGGGGGCCCAGAGGCTGTTTCTGCAGGATACAGCGTCGATGGCGCTCCGCTCGTGAGGTAGCCCCGCAGTTTCACATATCCGTCTCCTCGGTGTCGTAGACGCGAAAGCAGACGCCGCGGGAGGTGCTGTCATGGACATGAACCTGTATGTGGCCGAGCTTCGACTCGCCGAGCTGCGCGAGCAGGCCGCCCGCCGTCGCCTCCGACAGGCCGCCCGATCCGCGCGGCCCCCGTTGCGCTTGACGCTCGGGCAGGCGCTGATCCGGTGAGGCCGCCTGCTGCTCGGCGGCTTCAGCGTGCCCTTGAGCCCGACTCGGACGATCGGGGCACCGAAGGAGCCATGCTGAAGCACGTCGAGGCCGGAGTGCTCCGCGTCGCCTATGGGGAGCATGGGCCGCAGGGCGGGGCTCCTGTCGTCCTCCTGCACGGCTTTCCTTACGACGTCCGGGTCTACGACGAGGTGGTGCCGCTCCTGATGGGAGCGGGCTGCCGCGTCCTCGTTCCGTATCTCCGCGGCTATGGGCCCACGCGGTTCCTCTCCGACGACACGCCGCGCTCGGGTCAGCAAGCCGCGCTGGCGCACGACCTGCTCGCGCTGCTGAACGCGCTGTCGATCGACCGCGCCCTGCTGGCCGGCTACGACTGGGGTGGCCGGGCCGCCTGCATCGTCGCCGCCCTGTGGGGTGAGCGTACGCAGGGGCTCGTCACCGGCGGCGGCTACAACATCCAGGACATCGCACGCGCGATGATGCCCGAGACGCCGGAGCGGGAGCTCGCGCTCTGGTACCAGTACTATTTCCACAGCGAGCGAGGCCGGGCGGGCCTCGAGCGGAACCGTGCCGCGCTCGGCCAGCTGCTCTGGCGGCTGTGGTCACCCAGCTGGCGCTTCGACGAGGCGGTCTACCGGCGGACGGCCGCCTCGTTCGACAACCCTGACTTCGTGGCCGTCGTGATCCATTCCTACCGACACCGCTTCGGGCTGGCCCCAGGGGATCCCGCTGTCGAGGACACCGAGCGCCGCCTGGCCACCCAGCCCCCGATCGCCGTCCCCACGATCACTCTCCACGGTCGGGACAACGGCGTCCTCCCGGTGGAGAGCTCCGAGCACCACGCCCGGCACTTCACGGGTCGCTACGAGCGCCGCTTGCTCGACAGCGTGGGCCATAACCTTCCGTTGGAGACGCCCCGGGCCTTCGCGGAAGCTGTACTCGCCCTCGTGTGAGCGGCGCCCCGGCGCCTGCGCCCGCCGCTTCATCCCATTTGACCTCCGGAGCAAGAGGAGGTTCCCATGTCCACGGTCCCCACCCTGCCGAAGACCCGCACCAACGTGAACGGCGCCACGATGGCGTACGTCGACGTCGGCAGCGGCGTCCCCCTGGTGTTTCTACACGGTAACCCGACGTCTTCCTTCCTGTGGCGGAACATCGTGAAGCCGCTGTCGACCAGCTTCCGCGGCATCGTGCCCGACCTCATCGGCATGGGGGATTCCGACAAGCTGGTGCCTAGCGGCCCCGAGCGCTACACGTTCTCTGAACACCGCACATTCCTCGACGGCTTCCTTGAGTCGATGGCGTTCGAAGAGCCGATCGTGCTCGTCGTCCACGACTGGGGCTCGGCGCTCGGGTTCGACTGGGCTTGGCGACACCCCGACAGGGTCCGCGGCATCGCCTACATGGAGGCGATCGTCGGCGTCCGATCGTGGGAGGACTTTCCGCCACCGGCGCGCGCTCTCTTCCAGGCGCTCCGCTCGCCGGCGGGAGAGCGGATGATCCTCGAGGAGAACGCGTTCGTCGAGCAAGTCCTGCCCGGCAGCATCCTCCGAAAGCTGACCGAGGCCGAGCATAACGAGTACCGCCGCCCGTTTCGCGAGCCGGGCGAGTCCCGCCGTCCGACGCTGTGTTGGCCGCGGCAGCTGCCCATAGAAGGAGAACCGCGCGAGATCTGCGCGCTGGTCGACGACTACGTCGCCTTCCTCGCGCAGTCCCCGATCCCCAAGCTGTTCATCAACGCCGATCCGGGTCGCCTCATCACGGGTCCGCTGCGCGAGACATGCCGGCGCTGGCCGAACCAGCGCGAGGTGACCGTCCGCGGGCTGCACTTCGTGCAGGAGGACTCGCCGGCCGAAATCGCCGCGGCCATTGCAGACTGGGCGCAGCCATTCCGGAGCCGTCGATGACGGCCAGCTTCGATGACTTACGCCGCGCTAGACGTGTCGCGCGTCTCACGCACTCCCTGTTTGCGCGTCGCCGCCATGCGCGACGCGTGCCGCAGCTCGGGAGCTTGTCGCCAACCGGACCCGGCACGCGAGAGCTCTCCGCGCCCTACGCTCTCCCCAGACGGGTCCGCCTCTAGACATCGCGGTGGCGCTCCAAGCGGAACGATGGGATAGCAGGGACGCAGGGCAGAACGGACAACACTCGGCACGGAAACCTGGCCCTCGAAGTACCGGGTCTGGCCGCGGTGGGCGGAGGACGAGAACGGTTGACAGCAGCCAAGGAGAGAGGGGCCTAATCGTTCACGCCCTCCGGATTGTGCCGCCAGTGCGCCGAGCGGCCCTCAACCACTCGCACGCTGGCGGCCCGCCCCCCGGTCGGCGATCGCCCCCCTTGCGGCATGTCGATCGCGGACCGGGTCATTCGACTATCCAGCGGGATGTCGACGCATGAACATCTTCGTGGCAGGAGCGAGTGGCACCCACCTGCCGACCGGTTGGAATGGAGCCCCGTGCCGATTTCGAGCGCCCCCTCCGACTCGGGGAAGGAGTCATCAATGCTGCGTGGTCTGAGCACCCTGAACCTGTTTGCCGAGGACCTGCCGGCGGCGACCCGCTGGTACACCGAGGTGCTAGGCGTGAAGCCGTATTTCACGAGCGAGGCCGCCGGGCGGGGTCCGGGGTACGTGGAGTTCCGCATCGGTGATTACCAGCACGAGCTGGGCGTCATCGACCGCCGGTTCGCCCCGCCCGGGCTGACCGCTGATCCCGGCGGGGGGATCGTCTACTGGCACGTGGACAACGTGACGGCGACGCTAGAGCGGCTGCGCTCGCTCGGGGCCAAGCAGCTCGACGGCGTTCGGGAGCGCGGCCCCGGGTTCGTCACCGCGTCGGTCATCGACCCGTTCGGCAACGTCCTCGGCATCATGTACAACCGCCACTACCTCGAGATTCTCGGTAAGCACAGGGCGGCGCAGTCGGCGTCTCTCGCGTATGACGACGTCACGGGCGCCGCAGAGGCCGAAGGAGCCCGCCAGCGGCCACGCGTGGGTGATCGCCATCCGCAGTGGCGCCGCGTTCGAGGCGTGGCTGGACCGGCACGCTGGTGACCGCGCCGGCGTGTGGCTGAAGCTCGCCGAGAAGGGCTCGGGTATCCCGTCGCTGACGAGGCGGTCGATATCGGCCTTTGCTGTGGGTGGATCTCGGGCCAGCGCAAGTCGCTCGACCACGTGTACTACCTGCAGAAATACGCCCCCCGCCGGCCCGAGTCCGCAGCGCAACGCCACAGTGCCCCCGGATCCCACCGCGGCCCTGGCGACGAGAGCCCGCGCACGGGGAGGGTGCGAGGCGCTCGGCAAGAGCCTGAGGTATGCGGTGATTCTGAAGCTGATCACCGCACGCACGCCAACGGCGCGCGCGGCCCAATCGTTCCGCATCCTGGTCGAGCCGGGATTCACGGAATGCGTGCTCGCCAATGGCGAACTGGAGCAACGCGGCCGCACGGCGACTCGCGGCAAGATCAGGAGTACGAGCGGGTGGGTCGTTCGCGGATCATCGCCATGGACCTGGGCGTCGACGCACGGACCAGCCGAGGAGAGGGAATATGACATCAATCATCACCGAGGATGTCCGCACGCTGATCGACAGCGGCCCGCTTGCGCATCTCACGACATTGAACGCGGACGGCAGCCCGCAAGTGTCGGTCGTGTGGATTGGCATCGAGGCGAACGAGTTCGTCTGCGGTCATCTGGGAGTGTGGCAGAAGGTGAAGAACATCCGACGGGACCCCCGTGTGGCGCTTTCGCTGCTCGGTCGCGGCAAGAACCCTTTGGGCCTTGAGCAATATCTCGTGGTCTACGGCGAGGCCCGAATTGGCGAAGGCGGGGCGGTGCCTCTGTTGCAGCGTCTGGCCCGCATCTACCTCGGCCCGGGGGTCGTGTTTCCTCCCGAACCGTTACGAAGCCGGCCCGGCTACGTCACCCACATCGCTCCGCGCCGCTTCGCTGGGGTCGGCCCGTGGAGCCCGGGTCAGGACTGAGTCGCTCAAGCTGCGATCCACCATGACTGGTGTCGGCGTGCCTTATTGTCATTCGCACCATCCCTTCGAGTCGGCATTCTCGTCGGTGATCGCGCTTTGGAACGGCGGTCCGACGACGCGGCAGTCGCATCCGCGCTCTATCGCACGCGCGGGTGCTCGAGCGGTACAGCAGACTAAGCCTGTGGGGCCGATGTGGTGCCTCAAGGGTCGTGAAGCAGCCACGTGTCTTGACTGGGCAACGTACAGCTGCAAAGGAGCACAGCGATGGTCATCGTCGTCTTTCGCACGCACGTGAAGCCCCAGGCGGATCTCGAACAGCTGAACGCGTTGAACCAGAGCATGGTCGCACTGGTGAGCAAGATGTCCGGGTTTCTCTCTCTGAAGGATTTTTCGGCACCGGACGGCGAGTTTCTCGTGTTGGCCGAGTTCGATACCATCGAGTCTGTCGACGCTTGGAAGGCGCATCCGGAGCACCGCGCCGCACAACGGCGAGGGCGAGGGGAATTCTTTGCGGATTATCGAATTCACGTATGCAACGTGATCCGCACTTCGGGCTTCACAGCCGAATCCGGACGAGAGTGTCCAGGCAATGCCACGAGAACGCAGCTGACTTCTTGACTGAGCTCCTTGCCCGGGGGACACAGCTCGAACACCTGGGGTCGGCGGGCTCGTGCAGCGGCTGATCACGCGCGCTCTCACATACCCTGTTTGATCGCATTGTTCCCGCTGCCGGTGAAGGTGTCGCGCCAGGCCCGGTCCGGTTCCAGCGGACCGCTGTCGCTCCGTGGCGCTCTCGCCATGGAGGAGCAGGGCCCGGCTTCCTCACCTCGCTCGCCCGCTTCGCCGGGGACGCTCCGTTCGCAATGAGCCGGGTTTCTCGCTTTGGTCTCTGCGGTGTCGAAGGGGGTGGAAGTCACGCCGGTGGACCGGCGGGAGGTACCGTCATTGACATGAACCTGTACCTGTACGTGGCCGAGCTGCGACTCGTCGAGCTCCGGGAACAGGCCGCACGCCAGCACATCCTTCCGGCCGCGCGATCTGCGCGGCGTCCGCTGCGTGTGGCGCTCCGGCAGGCGCTCATTGAGCTGGGGCAGGGCACCACCTACTCGCTCGCTTCAGTACCTGATCCGATGTCGCATCCGCCGGGCGGCGCGGTTGCTGGTCAACGAAGCGCACCCGATCTCGGGCATCGCGCTCGACGTCGGATTCCGCGACCTGTCGAATTTCGTCCGCACCGTCCATCGGGGGTGTCACCGCGGGCATTTCGCCGGGCCGCGCAGCGGCCTCGTCGGTCCTCGGAGGCAAAACGCCATGACCAATGCTCGGACGTTCATCGGGGTGCTCCACTCCGATGCGGCCGCCGCCGATCGTGCCGGGAAGCTCGGGCTCTACGGCCAGTTCGTCGGCGGCTCGGAGACCGACATCATCACGCACGCGCCAGACGGCGCGCGCCACCAGGGCCACGGCGAGATCCACTTCGGGTGGGTTCTCGAAGGGCGTGCCATCCAGGATGTCTGGATGATCCCGCGCCGGCGTGATCGTAGGCCGGACGCGCCGGTCACGCCGATCGCCGGGAACTGGTACGGCACGACCCTCCGCGTGTACGACCCGGCCCTCGACGCCTGGCGCATCTTCTGGATCGACCCCGCCACGAACTTCTTCTGTCAGCAGATCGGCAAGGCGGTGGGCCCGGACATCGTGCAGGAGGGCACGCTGGCGTCGGGTGCGCGCACACGCTGGCGCTTCACGAAGATCACGGCGCGCTCGTTCCACTGGCTCGGCGAACAGTCGACCGACGAGGGCGCGTCCTGGCGGCTGCTGGTGGAGGTGCTTGCGCGCCGGGTGTGACGGGCGAGCACGAACCCATCGGCTCGTTCCGCGCATCGAAAGCGATACCATTCCACCCGAGGGGCGCTGACGCGCCGCGAGGAAGGGGCGAGCACGATGATCACAGGACTACGCGGAACATCGATTTGGAGCGAGGACGTGAACAACCTGCTACCGTTTTATCGGAACGTTCTGGGACTCGAGGTGACCACGGAGACGCCCGGCTTCGTGGTCCTCGGCGAGCTCTGGCTGGGCACGCACAGCGAAGTGCACGGTCGCAATGCCGACCCGGCTCGACACATGATCGGTCTCACGAGCAACGACCTTACGGGGGACTGGGAACGCCTCAAGGACGCCGGGGTCGAGTTCGTCGAGGATCCCACGGATTATGGGACCGTATGGATCGCGACGCTCAAGGATCCGGAGGGCAATCTGGTGCAGCTGCTTCAATCCTCACGAGCGGCCTGACGGCGGAGGTCTCCGGCGTCGGTCTGCGCTGACCCTCGTTCACGGCCTTCCTCGGGATGGCGGGATGCTACGACGACAGTCACCGCGACGTCCCTCTCAAAGCTCCGCACGGGGGCGCTGATCCATAATGTGACTTGACAGGCATATGACACTATGAGTACATACACGACGTGGAATCATCGTTCGCCATCATCGCGGAGCCGAACCGCCGGGCCATCCTCAGCCTGCTGGCGTCGTCGGAGCGATCCGTCGGCGAGATCGAGCGCCGGCTGCGGAGGCCTCAAACGTCGGTGTCCAAGCACCTCCGCGTGCTGCGCGAGGCCGGCTTCGTGGAGTCGCGCGTCGAAGCCCAGCGGCGCGTCTATCGGATCCGGCCCGAGCCGCTCATGGAGGTCGATACCTGGCTCGCTCCTTTCCGGCGCTTCTGGACGGCCCACGTTGATGCGCTCGAACGCCATCTCGATCGGATTGGGCAGGCACCAAGGACGGGAAAGAACCGATGAGCCACCGTGAGAAGTATGTGCCGGGCCCCGCGGCAGGAGCCGAGGTCCAGAAGGACGGCGAGAAGTGGACGCTCATTCTCGTCCGAGAGCTCCGTCATCCGCCGGCGATGGTGTGGCAGGCGCTGACCGATCCTGCGCACCTGTCCGAATGGGCGCCGTTCGACGCCGATCGGAACCTGGCCGCCGTGGGGCCGGTGAAGCTCTCGACGGTCGGGACGCCGACGCCGCAGGTCTCTGAGACCACCGTGAAGCGGGCCGAGGCGGCGAGGCTGCTCGAATACAGCTGGGGTGGCAACGACCTCCGGTGGGAGCTCGAACCGCTCGGCAGCGGCACGCGCCTCACGCTCTGGCACAACATCGATCGCCGCTTCATCTCGTGGGGCGCCGCGGGCTGGCACATCTGCTTCGACGTCCTTGAGCGGCTCCTCGCGGGTGAGCCGATTGGACGCATCGTCGGCGCCGAGGCCATGAAGTTCGGCGGCTGGCAGCGATTGAACGCCGAGTACGCAACGCAGTTCGGCGTTGAGACCCCCGGTTGGCCGCCCAACGCTCCGAAGCGTTGAAGCGTGGGAGGAAGAACCCCGATGGAATCGACCCTGCAGAAGCCGGCTCTCGTCGCCGCCAAGACCACCCCCAAAGCCAAGACCATCGTCTATTGGATCGTCACCGCGCTCTTCTGCCTGCAGATAGGCTTCACCGCCTACGCGCAACTGCACCTGCCGCAGGTGGCGGAGGCGTTCACCCACCTCGGCTTCCCGGCCTACTTCCGCGTGGAGCTCTCGTGGGCCAAGCTCCTCGGCGTGGTGCTGCTGCTTGCGCCGGTGCCGGCGCGGCTCAAGGAGTGGGCTTACGCCGGCTTCGCCATCACCCTCGGCTCTGCGCTCATCGCGCACCTCTCGGTGGGAGATGGCCCGGAGGCGTGGGGCTGGGCGGCGGCCACCAGCGTGCTCTGGGGGCTCTCGTACTTCTTCTGGCGCCGCGTGCAGGCCACGGCGGCGAGCGCCTGACCGCGCGGTGAGCATCGCCTTATCTGGAACTTCGAGGGTGAGAACATGAAAGAGTCTGGGGCGAGTCAAGGCCAGTCGGCATCGGAGCTCATCTCGAAAAGAATCGTCGAACTCGGGGACTGGCGCGGGAAAACCCTCAGCAGAATGCGCACGCTCCTCCAAGAAGCAGACCCGGACGTCCTCGAGGAGTGGAAGTGGGTCAAACCAACCAAACCCGGCACCCCGGTTTGGTCGCACGACGGCATCATCTGCACTGGCGAATCCTATAAGGGCGTCGTGAAGCTTACCTTCGCCAAGGGCGCGTCTCTGAAGGATCCGGCCCGTCTCTTCAACTCGAGTCTCGACGGAAACGTTCGCCGCGCGATCGACATCCACGAAGGAGAAGAAGTTGATGAGTCCGCGTTCAAGGCGCTCGTTCGCCAAGCGGTCGCCCTCAACAGGTCTGGCAAGTCGAAACCTTCGAAGTAAGGGGAAGCCCGCCGCGGCCAAACCCAAGGGAGCGGCCGGCAAAGGCGAGCGATCCACCACAACCAAGAGCAGGACCCCTTGGTGGCCGCGAAGCCGGCCCTCCTCGCAGGCGGCAACCATGAGCGTGTCGGGACGGTCGAACGACGGACCTCTCTCTTGACCGGGGGAGCGGCCTCGTACGGGATCCGGACGGCGCGATGGTGACGGTCGCCGGACCCTCTGGGGAGGCATTGCCGCCGGACCCCCGTGCCCTCGTGGTGATCCCGACCTACAATGAGCGCGAGAGCATTGGCCATCTTCTCCGGGATGTGTGCCGGGCAGCGGCCGTCGACGTGCTGGTCGTGGACGACAGCTCACCGGACGGCACCGCCGACACGGTGGAAGAGGTGCGGGCCAGCGAGCGCCGGGTTCACCTGCTCGTCCGGCCTCGGCGGCTTGGTCTGGCCTCGGCGTACCTCGCTGGCTTCGACCACGCGGCGCGAGAAGGATACGATCTCGTCTTCGAGATGGACGCGGACTACTCTCACCCGCCGCGTTACCTCCCCGTGTTTCTCGACCGGATCCGCCAGGCCGATCTCGTGTTGGGCTCGCGATACGTGCCCGGAGGCCGGATCTCGAACTGGAGCCCTCTGCGCCGCCTCATCAGCCGGAGCGGGAACCTGTACGCCCGGGCCGTTCTCGGATCCACCCTCCACGACCTGACCGGTGGCTTCAAGTGCTTCCGGGTCGCTGCCCTTCGCACGTTCGATTTGTCGCGCATCACGTCCGACGGGTACTGCTTCCAGATCGAGCTGAGCTACCTCTTCGCCAAGAACGGGTTCAGGGTGGTCGAGGTCCCGATCGTCTTCGAGGAGCGACACGCCGGACAGTCGAAGATGTCATGGACGATCGCCCTGGAGGCGCTGACCAAGGTGTGGGCGCTCCGATTCACTCCCGCGGCGGCGGTCCGCCGCGCGTCCCCCCCGGAGGCCAGGTTGCGGCATTGACGTGCCAGCCCGCGGCCTCGCGACCCTACTCTACCGGCGTTCCAACGGGCTCGCCCCGGGCAGGGACCTGATGGGACGCTTCACGGGACCCGGGCGGGGCCGCTTGGATCCCCGCTCAGGGCGCTTTGGTCCAGCCCGGCCGCCGCTCGATCCGAGCCAGGACGAGGCCACGGCCTCTCACGGTCGGCGTCAAGTCTCGGACTACGAGGTCCGGCCGCAGGACCTCGATCTGCTCCAGCAGCAATCTCGGCGCGAAGATCCACGCCGGGGCGGGAAGAGCCGGATCAGCTACCTCGATGCTGCGGATCGGGTGCGTGATGTAGAAGAGCTTGTTGGCCTGGGGCTTTCCGAGCGTGAAGACCGGCGCGGGCGCGGCACTAATGATGGCATCGAAAGCGGCGCCGCCTCGACGCGGGGCGCTGTACTTCTCCGCGTGGAGCGGTATCACTGCGGTGACCAGGACCACCTGATAGACGAACAAGACGACACCGGTCGCCAGCGCTAACGCCGCGACCCAGTGGCGACGGCGGGCGAGGGGGTCGATGGCCAGTCCGGCCATGACCGCCACCGCCGGGACGATTGGCATGGCATAGCGAGACTTCGTTCCCGGCCACACGAGGAGGGCCAGTGTGCACAAGCCCGCATAGAAGACGAGGGGGGAAAGGATCGGGCTCGGGGCTACGCTGACATGGGCCGGCCGCCACCAGGCGGCCAGGACTGATGGTAGCAGTATCGTGCTCGGCAGGAGGTCCATCGGTAGACCGCCTACGAACCGTACCCGCTCCCGCACGTAGTGCGGAACGTTGAAGCGGAGGCCGTGCACCCGCAGGTAGGTGAACCAGGTTGAGAGATCACCCTCCCGGTGGACGGCCGCTGCCCACGCAGCCGTCGCCGCGGCGGGGAGCCCGAGGGATAGTGCCAGACCGGGTAAGGCCGCCCAGCGACGGCGCGCGACGAGGTAGGCGCCGACGCCGAGGGCGAAGAAGCCGACGGGCTGCGGTCCCTTGGCCATGGCCAGCGCGCTCAAGAGCCCTCCGCACGCGAGCCAGCGCCCGGCGGTCACGCGTCCTCGCGCCTCCCCGTCCCACCAGACGACGAAAGCGGCGAAGGACAGGAAGGTGATGATCGTGTCGGGCTCGCTGATCCTGAGCTTGCGGAGGAGCATCGGGCAGAGCATGAATGCGCTAGCCGCGAACAGGGCGGCGGGTGCGCTGGCGTACCGCCGCGTGAGGCGCTCAACGAGGAGCGCGGTCCCCAGGACCCCGAGCATGGATGGGAGTCTGGCCGACCACTCGTCCACGGTATCGGTCAACAGGGCGATGCCGGTGATGAGCCACGGGAGGAGCGTGGGTTTCTCAGCCCACCTGAGACCGAAGATTGCCGGCTCGAGCAGATCACCGCGCGCCAGGATGTCGCGCGCCATCGCGGCGTTGTAACCTTCCTCCCATTTGAAGGAGTGAAGGGACAGGTTGGGCAGGGAGGCGATGGCCCAAGCGAGCGCGATCCAGGCCCAGGCCGGGACCCTGAGGAGGAAAGGGGTCACCGCGCCGAATGGGCGGACGGACGCGCCCGCTCGCACGAACAGCGCACCGAGATGGATCGGTCTTTTTGCCATGCTGCCGTTGAGCTCACGACTCGCGGCGCGCGCATCCTCGCCGCGAAGTCGGCCCAGGCATGAGGAGTTCTACCGCATCGCTGCCGGAGTGCGCAAGAGCGGGGGCTGCCGCCCGTGCCAATCCGCCAGTGGGTCTTCACCGTGCCGGTGCCGGTACGCTACCAGCTCGCCTTCGACGCGGCGTTGACGCGCGCGGTGCTGCGCCGACGGCTGGCCACCCGATTGTTTCAGCTTGTAAGGGTGCCCGAGAACCTCCGACCATGAGTCGTTCCAGCTCTTCATCGGTCACCTTGAGGGGCTGGGTGGCGGGGGCAGGAGCCTCCGTGCGTGAGCCAGGTTCCCTACGTTCTGCATGCTTGAAGACATTCGCAGCTCCCACTGGGCTTTGACCTTAGAGCGTGTGCCAGGGAACGCCTGAAGTATTTGGTTCATCCAAGCTCGTGTCGTGTCGGCAAGGTCGACATCGGGATGGTTAATCAGTGCCCCGTCGTAGGGCGTCCCCAGGCATGGGCACCCCTCGGCGTACTCCGGGTGCGTGCCCGTGTCGAGGTAGAGTCGCGCGCCGTTCTCCAGGAAGATGTTGGCGCTTCGCAGCTCAGACGCTTCGAACAGGTGACCGATGACCCTGGGCAGCGTGGGGGAATCCAGACCCCAGCGGTCTTCCGTTCTGCACGTGAGCCCGTACTCCGTCTCAATGCCGAAGATCCGCGGTCTCACGCGCGCGCCATCGGCCACCTGTTCGTCGCGAAGTCGTTACGCGGCCTGATCCTTGGTGGCGCTCGCTGCCTTCCCGTGCGTCCGCAGATCCTCGTTGAACTGGGCCGGACGCTCTTCGGGGAAGAGGAGGCGCGCTCCCTCGTACTCGATGCGGCGCTTCGTGCCCGGGATCGTTCGCGCCAGCCAATGCGACCCGTTGATGCCGAAGAACACATCGTCCGTCGCCCAGACGATGAGCGTCGGTACGGTCAGCGCCCGGAGCTTGTCTTCGAGCCGAACGGTCTGGGTGTTGTCCCACACCGCAAAGAAACGCTCGAGGTCGCGAATGCGCGCTGGTGATGACGCGAGCGGCCGCAGATATGTCTCGAACGTCTCGTCGGCGACATCTTCCGCCCGCTCGTACCTCAACCCGAACGCCTCATCCGAGCGAACGAAGTTTTTGTCCGTCAGCATCTTCTTCAGCGCATCCCCGAGACCACCCCGCGCGACCAGCTCGAGAAACTCCTTGACCGCGGCAGGCGGCCAATTGTCGTGCGTGTCGCAGTCCGTGAGCGTCAGGCTCCGAAGGCGCTCGGGATGGTTCGCAGCGAAGATCTGCGAGATTCCCCCACCGCTGTCGTTGCCCACCAGGTCGACAGTATCGATGTTCATTGCATCGAAACACTGCTCGGGCATCGTCGCCTGGGCGTCATAGGAGACGTCCTGTGTCGGTTCGATCTTCGTCGCTCCGTGGGCCATCAGATCGAGGGCAACACATCGGCGCGTACCGCTCAGGTCGGCCAACTGATGCCGCCAGAGGTAACCGTTGAGCAAGACGCCGTGCACGAAGAGCGCCACCGGGCCTTTGCCGTTCTCGACGTAACTGATCTGCCCCGAGGGGGTGGCGATGGAGCGTCGCTTCGGTTCGAATGCTGCACGGTTCATCGTGTTTCCTCCGTTTCTTTCCTGTCTTGTCGTGGACGCTATCGACATCCCGACACGATGTAGATCCACCCGATACCGTGGCCGCAATATGCGGGAGATCTCATCCTATGCGGCCTTGGGGATCGTTGAGCTGGGCCCGTCACTATAGCGCTCAGCGGCCATATCGCCGCCAGCGATCAGGATCTTTCGCGCGAGCTCGTCCGGCTGCGAGAAGTACGCGGAGTGGCTCGCGGCAATCGAGAGCACTCGTTCGCAAGGGGTGGCCGTGTACAGGCGCTTCTGAAGCGACCATGAGACGGCCTTGTCCTGCGTCAACTCGATGTAGACGCGCGGAATACGTCCGAACCTCCCTGGTGTCGTCGTGACGGGCGAATTCGTAGGGCTCTCGGGCCCACGCGGCTCCGGCGTGAGGAGTGCGTACGCGAGCGCGATATCCTCGTTCGAGCAGTCGGCGTAGATGGATTCCCGATAGATCTCCGGACGGATCATGTCCCAGCCTTCCTGCTCGTTGAATTCGACCTTCGGCCACAAGATCGAGTCGGGGTCCTTCCAGTCGAGCAGACGGGCTCCACTCGGCAACAGGAACGCCGCCAGGTACACGAGCGTGCGGATCTTCTCCGGCCGCTCCTCGGCGGCTTGGGTGGTCTGGAGCCCACCTCGGCTGTGGGCAACGAGCACGACGGGCTGATCTTCCTGATCGAGCACCTTCGTGATCGTGTCGACATAGTCCCGCATCGTGATCGCCCCAGGCGCGCGCCAGTCACGACCATGACCGGGCATGTCAGGGGCGATGACCTTGTGGCCGGCCGCTTCAAGGCGGGGAATGATCTTGTGCCAGCACCATGCTCCGTGCCACGAGCCGTGGATGAGTACGTACGTGCTCATTGCCGTTGTCCTCCTACGGCGTCTCGAGGGCCTCCGGGCGTGCATCATGCACGCCCGGACGCCTGGGACGCCTGATCGGTTAGGCGTTGGGAATCAGGCCGAGTTGCTTCAGCACGGTCACGCCGTCATCGATGCCGAGTTCCTCCGTGATCAGGCCCTTTTTCAGGCGCAGCACGGTGGTTCCAGTGAAGCGCATCTTCTTGCCTGAGCCCTCCGGCAGGGAACCGACGGGCAGATCGCTGAAGGCTCTCCCGGTGTGCGTGCCACCGCCTTCCCACTGCCCGACCACATAGTCGCCCTCGGCGATGAGATCGGCGGTGCCCCAGAAATTCAGGTCAGGGAAGGCCGCGCGAAACTCGGTGGCGAACTTCTTCACGTCCTCGCGGCCGCGGCGAGGCGCATGCATCGAGTACTCGAAGCGGATGTCTGGGGCTGCCAGTTCGTCGACGACGGCAGGGTTCCACGGGTTTCCCCAGAATTCGGCAAACCAACGTCCGACAATCGCCTTGTTCTCTTCTGACATTGTTGTGTCCTCTCGTCATGGTAGGGATCCATCCACTGTGACCGGGGCTCCTCGGGCCCTCCCTCCTGTCCTGGCGAGGACGACGGTCGTCGGGGCGGCCGTGACCTGCCCCCGGAAACTGGGCCATTCCGGATGAGAGTCCGCCCGGCACTCTCCGACTCTGCGCGTCAGTGTCGGCCGAGGGTCGCGAGCGCACCGGCCGGGCTCCGGGGGCGACAAGAGCATCAGCTTCCGGCGCTATGTCGCAAGCCGCGGACGCCATGACCTCGATCATCTCGAGAGATCAGGGCTCTGCTCAGCGGCTGAGGATCTCCCCCGCCCCCGCTTCCCGGTTTCAGTGGCCACGAGGCTACCGCGCCCTCGACAGATCCGTCGCCTGACCCGCACGAGCGTCCAGGCCTGAGCTCCACACGCCACTCGGCGCCGTCCGTCGCACCCAGTCGGCGAAGTCGCGCGGAGGTCGCCCCAGCGCGCGCGTGACGCCGTCCGCCACCCAGGCGTTGCGCCCGTCGAGGACCTCCGTGAACAGATACGTGATGAGGCCCACGAACTCCGCCGGCAGCGATGCGGCTCGCAGCATCGAGGCGTACGCTTCGGCGGGGACCTCGACGTAGCGGATAGAGCGATCGGTGACCCGGGCGATCTCGGCCACCGCTTGGGCGAACGTCCACAGCCGAGGACCGGTCACCTCGTAGAGCTGGCCGATGTGCCGATCCTCCACGAGGGCGGCGATCGCCACCTCCGCGATGTCGTCTGTGTCGATGAACGGCTCGCCGACGTTCCCGGCCGGCAGCGCGACCTCGCCCGCCAGGAGAGGCTCCACAAGGTAGCCCTCGCTGAAGTTCTGGGCGAACCAGCTCGCCCGCACGATTGTCCACTCCGCGCCGGAGTTCCGCACGAGCTGCTCACCGCGCTGCGCCTCCGGCTCGCCGCGACCGGAGAGGAGGACGAGGCGCCGCACGCCACGCTGCACCGCGAGGTCCGTGAAGGACCGGATCGCGTCCGTCGCGCCGGGGGCCGCCAGGTCGGGATAGTACGAGACATAGACCGCCTCGACTCCCTGCAGGGCGCCCCCCCACGTGGCGGGCTTCTCCCAATCGAACGACGGGACCCCCGACCGAGACCCCAACCGGACCGGTCGATGTCGTGCTCTGAGTCCTGCCGCCACACGCCGTCCCGTCTTCCCGGTCCCCCCAAGTACCAATATCGTCCGCTCCACCATCGTCGTGGTTCCTCCTCACTCTCGTGCTCGCACACCCGATCGGAGGTGCGTAGGTCTACTGTCTGGCTCTACACGGGGATTCGCAATGACAGAACGTCTATCTTTCATGCTCGTTCGTCCAGGCAGCTGGACTGCTGATGGGAACTGCGCGCATACTTTCTGACGGGATGGATCCACGGAATTCGCCCGATTTGCTCGGCGAGGCGCTCCACCTCCTGCGCCTCAACGGGGTGTTCTATTGCCGATCCGAGTTCACGGCGCCCTGGGGACTGGCGCTCCCGCCGTTCCCGGCCCGCATGATGTTCCACGTCGTTACGGTCGGGGAGTGCTGGCTCGAGGTGGACGGCGCGAGTCCCCAGCTCCTGCGTCCCGGGGAGCTGGCCCTCGTACCGCACGGCGAAGGGCATCGACTGGTCAGCGAGGTGGGCGCTCGGGCTGCCGGACTCTTCGACGTGCCGCGCGAGCTCCTCAGTGACCGCTACGAGGTGCTCCGCCTCGGGGGTGGCGGGGCGCCGACGACGGTGATCTGCGGCGTCGTCAGCGTCGACCACCCGGCGGCGCAGCACCTGGTCCGCCTCCTCCCTCGGGTGGTGACCGTCAATGCCTGGAGCTCACCGGAGGCGGAATGGCTCCAGAGCACCTTGCACTTCATGGCTGTCGAGGCTCGCACGCCCCGCCCAGGCGGTGAGACGGTGATCACGCGCCTCGCGGACATCCTCGTCGTCCAGGCTATCCGCTCGTGGATCGCTCGCGATCCGGCCGCCCAGACCGGATGGGTGGGGGCCCTTCGCGACCCGCAGATCGGTCGTGCCATCGCGCGGATCCATCGCGATCCCACACGTGTCGGGACGCTCTCGTCGCTGGCGGGTGAGGTCGGGATGTCCCGCTCAGCGTTCGCGGCGCGGTTCACGCAGCTGGTCGGCGAGCCGGCGATGCACTATGCGGCGCGGTGGAAGATGCACGCCGCGCAGATGTGGCTCCAGGAGGGCGACGTCACGCTGACCGAGGTCGCGAGTCGCCTGGGCTACGAATCAGAGGCCGCGTTCAGCCGAGCCTTCAAGCAGTTCATCGGTGTGTCGCCGGGCGCGGCTCGCCGGCGCGAGCCACCGCTCCGGACGCGAACTCTTGCCGCCCCCAGTGGCGAAGGCGTGGGCAGACGTCACCGCGAAGGGATCGATCGCCGAGCCTCGGCTCCGAGAGACGATGGCCGTGCTCGGCGCGATGCGCGCCGGGCAATCGGGCGAGCTCAAGATCGGCATCCCTGACGAACCTGTCGTCCTCCGCCACGCAGGAATGCCAGACCGAGAGGATGACAGTCGGATGTCCTCGCGCGAATGTCCGGTCAGTGCATCGCGGCCCCCCACCGCTAGGATGACTGGAGGAGTCCGATGATGTTGCCGTCGGGGTCCCGCACGGAGGCGATGAGTCTGCCGTGGCCCACGTTCGTGACGCCCTCGATCGTCTGGCGCCGAGCTCCAGGAGCGACGGGAGGGTCGCTCGGATGTCGGACACGTGCCAATAGCTTGTCACACCGTGCCGGTGGCCGTTGGGGTCGAGGCCGATCTCCTGGCCTGAAGGGTGCACAGACCCGGGTTCATGCCGCGGCTTGGAAATATTCGTGCAGCAGACCGCCCAGGAGGTCCCGCCGACACACGTTCGCTTGCACCGCGGAGGCCATCGACTCGCGGGGTCCCTCCGGCGGGAACAACTTGAGCCCCCGATGTGGCCGCTCGGCATTGTAGTGGTGGACGTAGACTCGGAGCACGCGCTCGAGATGCCTCTGATTCAGGATGAGGAGCCAGTCCAGGCACTCGGTCCGTACCGTCCGGACCCAGCGTTCCGCGTACGCATTCGCTCTGGGCGCCTTCACCGGCGTGCGGATCACCGTGCTGGCCGCACTCCGGAAGACCTCATCAAAGGCCCGCGTGAACTTGCTGTCCCGATCACGCACGAGGAACCGGGGCCACCGTCGAGCTCTGGCCGCTGGAGCACGAGATTTCGAGCTTGCTGCGTGACCCAGGCGGCGTCCGGCGTCGCGGTGCAGCCGCTGACGTGCACCCGCCGGCTCCCCAGCTCGATGAAGAACAGCACGTACAGCGTCTTCAGCCACACCGTTTCGACGGTAAAGAAGTCACACGTGAGGATGCCCGCGGCCTGCTGCCGGAGGAACACCCGCCAGCTGACTCCGCCCCGGCGCGGGGCCGGTCCGAGCCCGTGGCGGCCCAGGAGTGTCCGGATCGCGGTGGCCGACAATCGGAGGCCGAGCTTCGCCAGTTCCCCTTGAATCCGCTGATATCCCCACCGCGGATTCTCGCGAGCCAGCCTGAGAATCAACGTCCGCGTCGCCGCGGCGAGGGACGGTCGGCCCGGCCGCCGGCCGGGTCCGCTAGTCCATGGATTTGATGGCGAAAGCGGGTTCGAATTCCGTTGATGGGATGAAAGCGCTGCGCCTCCGCACACGGTGAGGCTACCGTGTGCGTGGTCACACTCGGCGGCGTGAGCCGCGAGAGGAGACTTTCTCTGGTTCATGTCAAGCGAGTTTTTTCTGATCTGCAACGACTGCCGAGTCATCGTCGCCAGGTGGGACTGCTGGGTCAATCCTGCGCCGAACGCGAGCGTGGCGCGGGAACTCGGGCTCGGGACATCGACGACATGAACCGGTAGTTCAGCAGACAACAAAGGTACGAACAAGGGTACAGTTCCCCCTCACGCCATGTGACAATCCATCACACGCCATCTCAACGGTCCCCGGGCATTGGGGGCACGGATCCCAGCGCCAGACACGAGAATTTGTACGTTTGGCGGAGCTTTGAGGTGGCGCGCCTGGAGGGAATCGAACCCCCGACCCACGGCTTAGAAGGCCGTTGCTCTATCCGACTGAGCTACAGGCGCGCTCAGGAATTACAGGAGGTTAGCGTACACCTTACCGCGCACCCCGCCTACTGTGCCCGCTACTATGCCCAGGGCGCGCCGCCATGCGAGCCGTGGCCGCCTTCAGATCCTCGGGCGCGACGATGTGGTAGCGGTCGAACACGCTGCGGGTCTTGTGCCCCGTGATCATCATGGCCACCTTCTCGGGCGTCCCGTCATTGACGATGTCCCGCACCGCCGTCCGCCTGAAGTCGTGGCGCAGACTGGCGGGACAGCCCGCCCGCTTGCGGGCGGTTCCCCACGCTTTCCGGAAGTCCTTCCGCCGATCGCCCCGGACGTAGCGCCGCTGCCCGGTCTTCGGGTTGCGGGTCCATCCGTGTAGTGGGGGAACACGAACGGGATGATGCGGCCCAGCTTCCGACCGAAGACATCGACGCGGTCGAGCTGCTCGGCGAGCGCCGCCGTGAGGGCCGGGGTGAGGAACACCAGCCGCCCGTCGTCGTTCTTCGTGGTGCCCGGGTCCAGCCGGATGGTGCCCGCCTTGAGGTCGATCTGTCTCCGCTCGAGCGTCAGCACCTCGTCCCGCACCCGCCACCCGAAGGCGTAGGCCAAGTCAGTGGCCACGCGGAGATCCGGCAGCAGACGGGACCGCACCGCGTCATACCGCTCGCGCTCGAAGAAACCTTGCCGGGGCGGCGCCTCCGTCAGCTTATGGATCACCGGAACCCGCGCCAGCTTCCCGTGCTCATAGGCCAGGCGGAGCATCCGGAGCAGGATCGCCAGCTCACGGTTGATCGTCCCGTTGGCGATGCCGGCAGCCTGGCGCTGGGAGACGTAGTCCGTCACGTCCGTCGGGCCGATGCTCGCCACCCGCCGCCCGGCGAAGACCCGCTTGAGCGGTGCCAGTCGGCCGTCCGCCTCCTTCAGGTTCCGGCATCCGGTCGTCTCGTAGTGCGTCCGGAGATCCTTGGCGACCTCGTCGTACAGGATCCGGTCCAGGCGTGGCTGCACCGGCGTCCCGGTTGCGACGGCGCCCTCGCGCGTTTTGAGAAAGCGCTTCGCCTCCTCATGCTTGTCCGTCCTAGTGCTCTCGCGGCGTGGGCGACCGTCCGCGTACCACTTCGCCCACCAGATGCGCGACTCGATCAGCTTGCCGGCCGCCTTCGCCTCCCTGTACGTTTGGCCCGGCGGTGCGTACTTCGGACGATACAGGTAGCCCATGCGTCACCCTCCTCCTGTCGGCCTCGACCGGCCGTTCATGGCAGCAACTCCATGAGCCCCACTACTTACGCTTGAAATCGATGAGGTCCAGCATCACGCGCCGCATCTGGTGCCATTTCGAAACATCGGTCGCGAAGGCCTGATAGGCCTGGTGTGCCTCAGCGGTTAGCTTTTGAACCCCGCGCCAGCGGGGCAGTTGGTCCCGCCCCGTTCGTCACGAAGGCCTTTCGCGACTTGTTTGTCCAGCGGCACCTCAAGATGTGACACGAGCCGCCCAAGGCCGTATTCCTGCACGAGGAAGCGGTTGTAGAAACGCCTCCGCGAGCGCCAGACTGAGGACCTTCCGTGCAACCCCCCAGTGCCGCGCCCCTGTCGGAAGCGCACGGGCAAGGGCGTCGGCATGCCGGTCGAGCGTCCTCTGGAAGTCGCCCCGGACGAATTGTCGGAGATCGACTCGTCGGAGGTAGCGTCGAGCGGCGGTAACAGCGCCGGGCGCCCCCCCGGTTCCGCATTGTCGTCGCATTCGGAACGCCCATCGCGGTGCGTCTCCAGGCGAGATCCACGACCGATACGCGACGACCCACGTTAGCCCTCCTCACGCAAGCAATTCCGTCACCGGCACGCCAAGGGCCTTGGCGAGCTTCTGCAGTGTCGCGAGGCTGGGGTTGTGCTGACCGATTTCCAGACGGGCCACGTACTCGCGGGACAGGCCTGATTTCGCGGCCAGCCTCTGCTGGCTCATACGGCGCTTGGTTCGCAGACGTCGCAACGTTATTGTTAGTTTCCGTGGCGGGCTCATAGTAACCTGGAGGTTACAACTAAGTCAAGTCCGTGATGGCCGGCTCTCATCCGCCCGTGAGCCGGTTGTCCACTGCCCCGCCCGGACCTGCTTCTCGAGGAGTTCTCACTCGACCGGCGTCTCGCCGACGAGGGGCGGCGGTGGTCCGCGTAAGGAGAAGGCGCATCCCGGTGCGATCCGTTGCTCAGCGCACGGTCACGGATTCGGGCAGGCAATCCGCAGTTCCTTGCGATTGAAACCAGCGTCTTCCGACAGGGTGTCGTAACCAGCCGGGCACAGTTCGTTGGCGCGTTCGTAGCAGATATTCCAGCCGAGGGCGGCGCCGCCACCGATCAAGTACTCCACCTCGCCCCCAGGGCGTCGGATGACCTGCGTCGTCGTGCAGGCTGTCGCAAGCAGCAGCAGGGCGGTGCCGGTAATGAGGCGGAGGATCATGGGTCGGTCGCCCAGTACCGGACGGCGGGCTCCCATCGTCGCAGCGGGGTCGGCGTCTGCTCAGGCTTCCAGATCGGGACCAGGTACCACCAGCCGTCGCCCGTCAGCACCGGGAGGTACTCAGTCGAGCAGCCGCACCAGTCGGGGATCAGACGGGTCTCTGGTAGCCCCCAGCCGAGTCGCCGAAGGTCGCTCGCGCGCAAGCGCATCGGCACGACCTCGCGGCCACAGGTCCAGCAGGCGTGCGTGGGGCGGCGTCGGCCGGAGGCGTCGAGCCAGGTGGGCGGGGTCATCTCACGCGACAACATTGCTGAGCTTTAGGGGACTTGTCGGTCTGCGCGCCTTCATGAAATCCGTTCCCCACACGCGCGCCGAACGCTCTCGCGTGACGTCGCGGAATCCCGCGTCAACGAGCCATCCGCGGATCTCCCCTTCGGTGTACATCTGTGCGTGGTCGAACGCGCTGAGGAAGACCAGGTTATAAGCTGCTAGCTCCAGCGGCGCGACCCGCGTGTCGTCGAGGATCCAGCCGACGACGTAGATCGCGCCGCCTGGCTCGATCGCCTGACTCACATTGGCCACGGCGCGACGTGCTTGGTCGCGAGCGAGCACCGGAAGCAGCCCTCTGAGGAGCGCCACGTCGTAGGACCCGCTGAGGGGCTCGCTCACGATGTCCGCCGCAAGGACTCGGACGCGATCGCTGACGCCTGCCTCGTCCACATGGCGCTGCGCCACGGGGATTGTCGCTGGGAGATCGACAATCGTCGCTGAGAGGTGGGGCCACGCCTGCGCCAGTCCGATAGCGAGACCGCCAGACCCGCCACCCACGTCCACGAGGCGGCGGAAGCGGGAGAAATCCTGTCGCGCCGCCAAATCGCGTCCGGCCGCTAGCGTCTCGGTATGCAACCCGAGGTAGTACACGTCTCGCTCGTCGCTCGACATGCTCGCGTAGGCCCAACGCCCCTGCGGTGTTCCCGTCCGGATGGATTCCGCCGCCTGCAACATCGCTTGCCAGCGCCGTTGGTATGCGTGGTACCGCATGCCAATGTACGAGGGGCGTCCGCGAACGAGGAAGTAGTCGGCCTCGGGCGTGTTGGCGAACCGGTCACCATCCACTGTGAGCAGGCCGATGGCGACCAGGGCGTAAAGCAATGGCGCCGCCCTGGCCGGGTCGATGCTGAGCACTGCGGCGACTTGCCCGGCGTTTAGCGGTCCGTCCTTGAGCGGGGTGAAGACGTCGAGCTGAATCCCCGCCATCATAGTCATCGACGGGTAGACCGCTGTCGCCAACTTCTCGATCGTCTCCGGACGAAGCTCGGAGTCGGACCTCATCGTGACTCCTCCCAGCCGATGCTTTGCCCTTCCCGCTCAAACGGTCGGCCTCGCCGCGTCGTCCTTCTAGTTCCGGGCCACCGGCCCAAGGCACAGGAGCCTTGGTGGCTCCCGCGCGTCGAGCCAGGTCGGCGGGGTCATAACCGTCTCGTCAGGTTGGGCGCCTTCGGGAACTCTTCGCCTTGCCCTTCGCCTTCGACTTGTTTAGGGATTTGGAGGTTGGCGGCGGTGGCGCTACGGTTTTCCGAACATCAAGCACGACATCGTGCCACCAGTGCTCGGCCGGTGCACTCTCGAGCCCTTCGAGCCGTTGGCGCGTCTCCGCGAATTGAGGATCATGGTGCCACCCTTCCCAATCGGCACGGCCCCTCCACGTGCCGACAATGACCCGCTTATCTTCATTGTCGGGTGGCCGAAGGAGTTGTCCTCCTATCCAGCCGGGTTGCTTCCTCGCGGCCGACAGACGTTTACGCATGACGGCGTCCCAGTCTCGCCCGGCGCCTGGCTTGAGATGCACATGCGTCACGATCGTCTTCATTGGAAAGCCTTCTGGCCTGGTCGCGAGCCACTCTCAGCCCGTCCGTTACTGCCTTGACTGTGTCCCGGCGCGTTGGCCGACGGTTGACAGTTCAAGTTCAGGGCGTTACCGCTGTGATCGGAGGCCCAGCATATCGGGAGCGGCGCTGCTCCGCATGTGGACGTGAACGGGTTCGGCTCGGCCGCGAAGAGACCGGTGGTCGTCACGCCAGGGCGGTCGGAGGTCTGGATCCCGCCCGGACATGGTGAGTCTGCCTCCGGTGGCACAACGAAGATGAAGTCGATCCGCTCCGTCTGGTTCAGAGCCAGCGATTCAAGGTCACTGAGGTTGTTGTCGACCCGCCCTGCGGTGCAGTCCAAGCCAGTGGTGGGATCGCACTCCGGGTTCCCAGCGGCCAGGTGGCTGTCAAGCCAGCCGCGGCTGACCACCTGGTTGTAGACGTTGCTGCCCGGTGCGGCGTTGAAGTCCCCGGTGACGACCGCGGGGCCGGGGATGTCATGCTGCGCCTCAACGAAATCCACCAACTGCTTTGTCTCGCACTCTCGGACCGTGTCGACGAATGCCACGCATTCGGCGGGACAGGCGGGTGACTCGAGTGGCGACGGCAAAACATTGATGCCACAGGGCAGCGAGCCAAAATCAGAATCCGCCGCCAGGTGCGTCGTGAACACATCCAGGGGCTCGACGGCATGGTCAATGCGAGCGAAGAGGACATGCCGAAAGAAGAACGGGGCAAGAGGGCTGTAGAGCGGGAAGACCTCAGCGTGGAGCGTGGGATAGCGGGTCAGGATCAGTTCCTCGTCGATACCTCTTGCGTCCGAAGATCCCGTCAGGCCTTCTGGATCGAAGACGACCTTGTAGCGGAAGCCACAGGCCGTCTCAAGCCGCGGCAGTCGATCCTGGATCAGGGCGACGGTATTGATGAGTGGACCAACGATCACGGGGGGGACCAGCGGCACAAATGCTTGGGTGACATTCTCTTGCAGGGTCACGATATCCGGGCAGCCTGCCGCGATGAGATGCTCGACCAGTAGATCGACACGGTCCCGCACCCGGCATTGATTGCCATCTCCCGGGAAGGGGGGATCGCAGGCAAAGCCGTGCAGGATGTTGAGATTGACGACTTCGATAGCCTTCTTCTTGTTCCGGGGCTTGTCCTTGGGTTCGGCAGAGACCAACACCTGGCTTAGGACGAAAAGGCCTGCGACGACAGACATCAGCAGCCACTGCTTACGCATGACTTCATCCTCACTTCAGGAAGATAGATCGTGGAGGATCGAGGAGAGTGAGGGGACGCTAGTCGTGACAGTCACGTCCTACCCTCTCCGCCTGCGTTAAGTAAAACCCCATGCCCATCTCGCGGTACATCGTCGCAGCGGTAGTCAGATGCTCCTGCGCTTTTGGAGCGTCGCCCGTGCGCCGGTACAGCTTGCCGAGGCCGAGGTGGGAGTGGGCGACGAGGGGGCGCATCCCGCGCGGCTCGGCGAGCCCCAGCGCCTGACGATAGTGGATATGTGCACTAGCCGCATCGAACCGATCGTGATGAGTGGCGATGTCGCCGTTGAGGAGCGACGCGTGAGCAGCAAAGCCATGGTGACCCAGGGAGAGTTGGGCCGAACGATCACCCAGGTGACGCGCCTCGTCGAGCCGGCCCAGCGCGAGGCAGGCACGGCCCAGCGCGTGCGGAACCCACGCTCCATGGCCAACCCAGTTTCCCCGTGATATGTGCCCCTCGAGAAGTTGTTTGCCCTCCTCAAGCCGATCCAGAGCCTCGCTCGCCTCGCCGAGCTGCGCGAGTATCCAAGCGAGGGAGGCGACCGCGCAAGGAAGCGTGAGATCGGCTTGACCGAGACGGGCCACCCCAACCCAGTGCTCGATCAGTGAGCGCGCCCTGGCCCAGTCGCTCTTGAGGAGCTGCAACGTACCTGCAGCGAAGTATGCCAAAGCGATGGTGAACCCATGATGCGTCCGCTCGGCGAACGTGATGGCCTCGATGGCGTACACCGGTGCTTCGGCGAAGCGGCCAGCTCGGCAAGGCTTAGGACCAGCCAGTAGCGATCTTCAACGGACGTTGGTAACGCAGTTCCGAATCGCTCAGCCATCCAGTCGGCAGGCAGGGCCGCGAGGTTATCGGTCGCCAGCTTCACTGCTTGCTCGTACTCGCCCCGATAGAAGTGAGTACCCTCTAGATTTGTAGTCGCGGGAATGCGTAGTCTCAGGTCGCCGAGACGTTCCGCGATGTCCAGCGCGCGCCTAGCGGCCACGAGCGCCTCGTCCAATTCGCCCAGGTGATAGTGGTTCCCCGATAAGAGGGTGTAGATGCGGCCTCGTCGGCGGTCGTCATGTGATCGCTCAGCGAGCGCCTGGGCCTCACGTAACAGCTCCAGCGCTCGTCGGACTTCTCCGAGCTGCAGAAGCACCGTGCGCAGCTCGAGGCGTATCTCAAACGCAAGCTCCAGCGTCGCCGCGCTCTCCGGCAGCGTTTCGACAACTTCTAGCGCCTTTCGAGCCAGACCCGGGCTTCCTGTTGCGCGGACCGGGCGGCCGCCTTCGCCCCGGCTTGCCGGAGATAGCCAGTCGCCTTTTCCCGTAACTCCCCACGGAGGGCGTGATGGGCCAGCCGTTCGATGTGCTCGAGGAGCCGGTCGGGATAGAGCCGCTCGATGGCCTCCACGATCGTGGCCGTGGAGGCTGCGTCGCCGATCCTGGAGCAGGCTGCCGTAGGCCACCTCGTGGGTCAGCGCGTGCTTGAAGGTGTACTCGAGATCCGGGAAGAGGCTCGTCTCGTACAGGAACTCGGCGGCCTGGAGGCGGCCGAGTGCGCCGCGCAGCTCGTCCTCGGCCAGCGTCGGCGATCGCCTGGAGCAGCGCGAACGGCACGTCCTTCCCGATGACCGAGGCCGTCTGGAGCAGACGCTTGTCCTCCGGCGGGAGCCGGTCGATCCGCGCCGCCAGGATCGCCTGCACCGTCGCCGGGACCTCGATCGCCTGGAGCGGCCGGGTCAGCCGATAGGCGCCGCGCTCCCCGGTGAGCGCCCCCGTCTCCACGAGCGTTCGGACGCTCTCCTCGAGGAAGAACGGGTTGCCCTCGGTCGCTCGATCGAGCAGGCGCTTGAGGGGCTCGAGGCCCGGGTCGTCGCCCAGCAGGCGCCTGCAGGAGCTCGCTCGGCGCTCTCCGGCGGGAGCGGGTCGAGCCGGAGCTGGCGTGTAGTAGGTCTTGCGGCCCCAGCCGTGCTGGTACTCGGGCCGGTAGTTGACGAGCAGCAGGAGCCGGGCCGTCGGCAGGCTCTCGACCAGGCCGTCGAGCAGCGCCTGGGTCTCGGCGTCGATCCAGTGGAGGTCCTCGAAGACCACGAGGAGCGGCTGGACCTGGCTCTCCCGGAGCAGGAGCCGCTTGACGGCGTCGAGCGTCCGCTGGCGGCGCTGGCCGGGATCGAGCGCCTGCCACACGGCGTCCTCGACGGGTACATCGAGGAGCGCCAGCAGCGGCGGCAGGATCGGCTCGAGGGCCCGATCCAGCGTCAGGAGCTTGCCGGTCACCTTCTCGCGGATCGTCGCGGTGGGTCGTCCCGATCCTGATCGCGAAGTACGCCCTGAGGAGGTCGATGACCGGCAGGTAGCTGCGTCGCCTTGCCGTAGGAGACGGAGCCCGCCTTCGAGCATGAGCCAGCCCTGGGTCGCGGTGGGAGTGGGTGACCTCCCAAACGAGCCGCGACTTCCCCACGCCCGGCTCGCCCACGACCGCGACGACCTGGCCGTGGCCCGTCCTGGCCGCGCGGCCGAGCGCCCGGCGGAGCTGCTCGAGCTCGGCGTCGCGCCCGACGAACCGGGTGAGGCCCCGCGCGGCGCGCCGCGTGGAGCCGGGACCGCAGCGCGCTCGCGCCGGTCAGCTCGTAGACCTCCATCGGGGTCCCGCAGGCCCTTGCACCGGCGACCGGGCCCCAGCGGCCTGACCTGGACGTAGCCCTCGGCCAGCTGCAGGGTCGCGGGCGCGAGCAGGATCGAGCCTGGCGTGGCCATCTGCTCCATGCGGGCGGCCAGGTGCGTCGTCTGGCCGACCGCCGTGTAGTCCATGTGCAGGTCGCTGCCGATGGCGCGGACGACCACCTCGCCCGAGTTCAGGCCCGACGCGGATCTGGATCGGCGACCCCGTGCGCGCGCAGGACTCTCCTCCGCGTACTGCGCGACGCGACTCCTGCATTCGCAGCGCCGCGTAGCAGGCGCGCACCGCGTGGTCCTCGTGGGCAAGCGGCGCGCCGAACAGCGCCATGATCCCGTCGCCCATGACCTGGTTGACCGTGCCCTCGTAGCGGTGGACGGCCTCCATCATCCGTTCGAGGACGGGGTCGAGGAGCTTCCGGGCCTCCTCGGGGTCGCGGTCGGCGAGCAGCTCCATCGAGCCCTTGAGGTCGGCGAACAGGACCGTCACCTGCTTGCGCTCGCCTTCCAGGGCGGCCTTGGAGGTGAGGATCTTCTCGGCGAGGTGCTTCGGCGTGTAGTTGGCTCGGGCTCGACGGGGCGGCCGGCGGGCGCGGACCGCGACAGTGCGGTCCCGCAGGCGCGCAGAACTTGCTTCCCAGGCGCAATCTCGGCGCCGCACTGCGCGCAGGCGAGCGCGAGGCGTGCGCCGCACTCCTCGCAGAACCGCGCGCCGTCGCGGTTCTGCGGCCTGGCACCGGGGACACGTCATGGCCGGGGAGGCTCGCCTCCGCCCTGATCGCTCGCACCCCTTTCGTCAAGCCGAGCGGGCAGCGTGAAGCTGAACGTCGAGCCCTGGCCCACGTGACTCTGGACCCAGATCCGCCCGCCATGCAGCTCCACGAGCTTCTTCGCGAGCGTCAGGCCAAGCCCCGTGCCCTCCTGCGTGCGGGTGTCGTCCCGGCCAACCTGACGGAACTCCTCGAAGATGGCGGCCTGGTCTTCGGGCGCGATCCCGACCCCCGTGTCGCTGACGGCGATGGTGACAACGCTCTCGGCCGCCGTCGCGCTGAGGCCAACCCGGCCGCCCTCGCGGGTGAACTTCACCGCATTGGACAGGAGGTTCACCAGGATCTGCTTCACTTTCCGCTCGTCCGCGACGATGTCGCCCAGCCGTTCGTCCACGGTCTGGGTGAGCGTGATCCCGTGTCGCGTCGCCCGCCCCCGCACCAAGGTCAGGGCATTGTCCAAGGCGGTCGGCAGATGGAACCGCCCCAGCTCCAGCTCCTGCCGTCCGGCCTCCACCTTGGCCAGGTCGAGGATGTCGTTGATCAGGGAGAGGAGATGCCGGCCCGAGGACAGGATGTCTTGGAGGTACTCGGCTTGCTTTTCGTTCACCTCCCCGAACATCCGCTCGGCCAGCACCTCCGAGAAGCCGAGGATCGCGTTCAGCGGCGTCCGAAGCTCATGGGACATGTTGGCGAGGAACTCGGACTTATGGTGACTCGCGGCCTCGAGCTGCCGGCTCTTATCCGCGATCTCGCGGAACAGCCGGGCGTTCTGGATGGCCAGCGCGGACTGGCTGGCAAAGGTCTTGAGCAGGCCGATGACTTGCGGCGAGAACTCCCCGGGCGTCTTCTTGTTGACGGTGAGGCCGCCGATCAGGTCGTCCTCGTGCAGCAGCGGAATGGCCAGAAGCGCCCGCGTTCCGGTCCTCAGCAGCACGTCCCGCAGAGGGCTGTGGTACGCGCTCTCCTCGCCGATGTCGGGAATCTGCACCGGCTCCCGTGTCACGGCCATGCGCCCGAGGACACCCTCGCTGCGGGGGACCGGCGTGTGCCGGGCCAGCACGACCACCTCCTCGTCGAGGTTGTCGGTGGCGCGCAGGTGAAACGCCTCGCTCGGCTCGTCATACTCGTAGACGAAGCCCCCGTCGGCGCCGGCGAGCTGGTTGGCGCGGGCGACGATGGTGCTGAGCACCGTCGCGAGGTCGAGCGTCGAGCTGAGGGCTTGGCTGACCTCGCCAAGCGCCTGCAGTTCCTGGACGGAGCGGCTGAGCTGGGCCGTACGCGCTTCCAACTCCTTGAACAGCTGCGTGTTTTCGATCGCGATGGCGGCCTGGTCGGCGAAGGTCTCCATCAGCGTGATCTGACTGTGCATGAATGGCCGGACCTCGTGCCGGTGGATCGCAATGACTCCCAACAGCTCGCCCGCCCTGAGCATGGGGACTACCAGCACGGTCCGGTAAGGAGCAATCTGCTGCCCAGCGTAGGTGTACTCGGGATCGGTCCGGATATCGTGGATGTGGATGGTGCGCCGCTCGAGGGCGGCACGACCGATGCCGCTCCCGCGTCCGGGAGTGATGGGATTCTGCTCGATGAATGCTCTGAGCTCTGGGAAGACGTTGTGGGTGGCCACGACTCGCATAACCTGACCGTCGAGCCGGAAGATCAACGCGCGTTCGGCCTCGCACAACCTGATCGCGTTCTCGGCCAACGTCTCGAAGACCGGCTGGAGGTCGAAGGTGGACCGGCCGATCACCTTGAGGAGCTCGCTGGTCGCAGTCTGCTGCTCGAGTGCCTCAGCGAGCGCGCCGTTCTTGTTTTTGAGCTCGTTGAACAAACGCACGTTCTCGATCGCGATGACCGCCTGGTCGGCGAAGGTCTGGAGCAGGGCGATTTCCTTGTCCGCGAACGGCTGCATCTTGGTGCGCCGGAGGTTTATCGTGCCGATGGCCGTCCCTTCCCGAAGCAGCGGAACGGCCAGGCCCGTTCGGTAGCCGAACTCCCTCGCCAACGCGCTGCCCACGGGGAAATCCTCTGCCTCGGCGAGGAAATCAGCCACGTGAACGGGCCGTCGTTCCAGCACGGCTCGCCCTGCAGCCGTTCCCCGCACGACAGGAACCACGCGGCCTACCGGGGCGGAAATGTGGCCGTGGTGGGCAGCCACCTTGAGACCTTCCCCGTCCAGGTGGTAGATCTCTGCGTCTTGGGCTCCGCAGAAGCGTGCAGCGCTCCTGACCACGGCGTCGAGTACGGGCTGCAGTTCCGTCGGCGAGGTGCTGATGACCCGCAGGATCTCGGCCGTGGCCGTCTGCTGCTCCAGCGACTCGGTCACCTGGGCATGCGTCTCTGTGAGCGCTTGGTTTTTCTCCTGCAGTTCCGTGAACAGGCGGACGTTCTCGATGGCGATGACGGCCTGGTTGGCGAACGTCTCCAGAAGCGCGATCTGCGTGGCCGAGAAGGGCCGGGCCTCGGCCCGACGGATCAGGATGGTCCCGAGCGGAACGCCCTCGCGCAGTAGCGGCGTGGCCAGGATAGGTTTAGTGCCCTGCATATGCTCGTTCGCGCGCCCGTGCCCTGCGTTTCCGGGAACTCCGTCTCGGGCAATGCCCGAAGATCCTCGACGTGGATCGTCCGTCGCTCCGATAGCGCCCGGCCAGCCACCGTGTCCCGCGTGGCGGATATGGTATCCCCGATGCTCGTGACCACCGGCAGCGTCCCGTACCGGGCGACGAGCCGTAGAACGTTCCCCTCCAGGCGGAAAATGAGCGAGTCGATGCCACCGCAGACCCGCGCGGCGTTCTCTGCAACGACATCCAGGACGGGCTGCAGGTCGGTCGGCGAGCTCGCGATGACCCGCAGAATCTCGGCCGTGGCCGTCTGCTGCTCGAGTGACTCGGTCACCTGCGCGTGGGCTTCCGTGAGCGCCCGGTTCTTCTGCTGCAGCTCGGTGAACAGGCGGACGTTCTCGATGGCGATGACGGCCTGGTCGGCGAAGGTCTGGAGCAGGGCAATCTGCTTCTCGGTGAACGGGAGGACCTTGTGGCGGCGAATTGAAATCACGCCGATAGCCATCCCCTCACGGAGCAGTGGCACGGCCAGCAGCGTCTCGCCGCCTCTCTCCAGGACCTGCGCGGGCAAGCCCGGGAACTCGTCTTGAGCCGCGACGACGTCGTGGACGTGGATTGTGACGGCGTCGATCACGGCGCGACCGCTTGGAACATCACGTTGAACCCGGATCCTGTCGATCCAGGCTGGTCCGTGAACGGCGACGGTTTCGAGAAAGTCTCCGTGAACCCGGCGGACGGCCGCGTCGGTTGCGCCACAGAGCCGTGCAGCGCTTGCCGCCACCGCATCCATCACGGGCTGGACGTCGGTCGGCGAGCTGGAGATGACGCGCAGGATCTCCGCGGTCGCAGTCTGCTGCTCTTGCGCTTCCGCGAGCTCGCGGTTCCGCGTCTGTAGGAGCTCCGCCGTGGCTTTCTGCTGCTCCACCGCCTCACTCAGGGCGGTCGTGATCTCCGCATGTGACCGCGCTGGCAAACCACTCGGATTGGCCGTGAGGAACGTGCCGCACGCGCCGCAGAACTTCTGGCCGCTGGGGTTCTCGTGCTGGCATCGGGGACAGGGCATATGGAGCGGCTCCCCAGTCCGGATCGTGAGCGGCCAGCGAGGCACTGCGTCACGGCATCCGGGTCGCCGCCAAAGCTCGGCGTCCCGGCCGTTCCATCGGGCACGGTGCCCCGACCCTACCCCGACCCCGCCTCGGGCGCCAGATGGGCGGTTCTGGGGCGTGGCTCGCCCTAGAGCCTGCTGGGAGACCCCATCGGCGGCGCCGACAGGTCGAAACTCACGGCTACGCCACGCTCCTGACGGCTACACGCCGTCCTGGCGCCGTCGGGTCGGCGGCCTTGTCGGAGGAGTACGATCCGCCCCTGGGGCCCAGGCAAAGCTCTCTGAGTGGGTCGGCGCGGAGGAGCTGCGCCGGATCATCGTCGGTCCGCGCCGATGGCACCGTTCAGGGCTCTCATGGCCGGCCCTCGAGCTGGGGCGCGGCGTCCTTCGAGAGGGCGACCAACCGATCGAGATCCTCGCGGTCGAACAGGAGCTTCCGCAGCTCCCGCCCACCGGACAGGGGCAGACGGACCCGCGCAAGCACGCCGGCCGCCTCCAGGTCGCGTACGGTCCATGCGGAGCACCCGAGGTAGAGTGCCGTCGTAGCCAGGTCCAGAAGGCGCGGCTGAAGGGGCGCCATGGGCACAGTCATGGGCACAGGGCGCGTGGGCGCCGTGGAACCTTGCGCCGTCGGAGACATTCTGGTCGCACCAGACGGAACACTGGCCTGACGAGCCGGTGTCCCGTCGCTGGACGGCACCTTTCGTGGACGTCCGGGCTTCCCTCGGAGGCGGGCGGACGCAGCGGCCAACGCGAGAGGGGGCGTGCTCACAGTCGGGGGCCTTGGACTGAGAGTCCAGAGGTCCGGACGGCCCGAGGGCGGCCAGCCGGTCGGCGGAGCCGACGGCTCGCGGCAGCTAGCGGGAGCCCGGGCGTCAGTTCCGACGGCAGCGCGTCCGCCCGACGTGGGTCATTGGCCACCTCGTCCAAGTGCGGCCCCGGCCCCCGCGAGGTCATCCCTGCGTGTCGCCCGGAATCGCGGCGGCCTGGCCCGGGTCCCGGGCGAGTGCGTCGAAGCTGGGGATCGGGACGGGCGGCGTCACGTCAGCGGCTCCCGCCCGTCGGTTTGCCCTGCGCCTGCCGCCGCAGGCGGGCTGACGCCTCGTGCCGGCACGGCCTGGGGCTCATCGCGCGACCCCGCCCCGACCGCCCTTAGAACGGGATCGACCGGTCATCGTCGGGTCCGGCGACGGGATCCTGCGGCGGCGGCATCGGCCCCGCCGGCGTGGCCGCCGGCAGTCGCTGAAGCACCGTGCGCAGCAGGATGCCGGCCTCCGCACCACGGCCGTGCGCGTCGGCTGCTCGGCGAGCAGCGTCTGCTCGCCCACGACCACGAGATCGAAGGCCACCCGGCGGAGCGTGTCGGACACCGCCGGCATCGGGGCGGGCGACACCAGCGGCGCGGGGCGTGGCGCGTCAGTCCCGCCCACGAGGTTCTGGTCCCTCATCGCCACTCACCGTGGAGCGGGAGGGCCAGTAGCCCAGTGTTCTGAGCCGGTGCTGCACGGGCGGGGGCTCCGCGTATTGCGTCAGCCATTGTCGCCAATGCGCTAAATCCGGAGACCATCGGCACTCGAGCGCGTGTGCCGCCACGGCATCTCCATCGGCCGCATCCAGGGTGTGGGTGAGTCAGGTGAGTCATGGGTGAGTCATGGGGGTTGACTCACTTTTTTCGCAGTCGCCGTGTACAGATAGATAGAGTGAGTCAGGTGAGTTAACCGTATATGTATAGAGATCGCGCGGGGAAGGTCCACCCCCGCACATACACACACACACGCGCGCACACACGTCTACCGGCGGAGGGGTGACTCGGGTGACTCATCAGGGATTCTTCTGAATCACGGCGCATACATGTCGTGAGCCACCGGGGGTGACTCGGGGGTGACTCACTGCCCTCCAGGGTGACTCAGAGCACTCAAAAGGGCGGCTCATCGCCAGGCTCGTGCTCGTCGGCCGTGCTGTTTGAGGAACCCATGGAGCCCCCATAGTCAATCGGCATGCCCTCGCGCTCCGGGAGCCCCGGCACCGTGAACGCCCCCAGGAGATCGACGATCGCGCTCTTCTTGAGTTTCACCACCCGCGCTTGGGCGTATTGCCCTTCGCGGACGCGCGCGCGCCCGGTCGCGCCGGTCGGACGGGGGTCGGTGAGCTTGTGCTCGAGGAAGATCCGGTCCATCTGTTCCAACGGCACGGGAAAGTCTTCGCCCATGTCCCGGGAGACCCGCGCCACCACGCTGTAGGCGGTCTCCGGAATGAGATAGAGCCAGGCCTCGTCGTGCCAGCCCACCACCACCTCCCGCCCCCGGACCTCCACCGCTTCGCGCTTGATGCCCTTCGGCAAGAGCAAGGCATCGCCCTGCTGGAGGACCGCGTAGAGTCGCTGGAGGTAGAGCCGATGCGGCTGGCGCTCTTCGACGAATTGCGTGTGGCTCTGGCCGGCGGTGAGCAACGTCTGCCAGGCCTCCCGCTGATAGCGATCCGCCTCCTGGGTCGTCAGAGCCCCGATCGCGACGGCATAGCGCATCCCGAAGGCCCATCCCATTTGCAGACTCGCGATCGTTTCGGCCATCCGGCCCGGTTGCCCCCCCGTGTCGGCGCGGGCGGTCGCCGTCAGCTCCGCGAGATCGTTCTTGAAGCGCGGCTCGAAGCCGTTCTGGAATTGCGCACCCAGCCATTGCACATAGCCGCTCTGCCCATGGCGCAACTGCGTGCGCGCCCGTTCCTCCTGCGCGGCGGAGAGGGCCGCGTTGTTCACGGTGTCCCGGGCCACGCGGAGGATCAGCACCCGGGCGGCTAACGACTCGCCCCCGGAGGGAAACGATTCGCCGGTCGAGAGCACGAGACCGCGCGGCACGTATTGCCGGCGGGCCGTGATGTCGCGGGTCGCGCGGCCCCGAGAGGATTGATTGCCTAAGTCCCGGATAATCGCCCGCGCGGTGGTGGCAATGTCCCGCGAGTGCGCATCTGGCGCGTAGTCGTCGATGACGATGAGCGCGTCCTTCAGCTGATATGTGGCGATTTCGAGCGCGGTCCGCGTCCAGGACCAGGACATCGGCAGGGTTAACTTCGACGGGAAGTCCCCGTAGTGATTGAGCACCAATGCCGCCAGGCTCGATTTCCGGCTGAGCGTCTCGCCAACGAGCCAGATCGAGTAGTCGCAGGACACCGCCCAGGACAGCGGCGCGCGCCAGACCGCGCCCAGGAGTGGCACCATGACGGCCGCAGGCGCGACAGCGAGCAAGGCGAAGCTCGCCGTGATGCCCGCGCCGGGCGCTTCAGGGTATTGGGGCATCGCATAGCGCAGCAGGTTGTCCGTGCGCCCGAGATCCACGTCATAGCCATCCGCGCCGACCGCCCCCGCCACCGTGAGGAAGACCCTGGGCGTGCCGGTCCGGGTAAAGCCAATGTGCCGATAGAGCGGATGCTGGGTGCTGACCGTGCGGGTTTTGATCGCCTGGGCGAGCTTGTCCCGGTGCCGCGTCTCCAGCACCATCGCGACGGGGCCCCAGTGCTCCGTGACCCAGTCGAGCCGATCAAAGTCCTTGGCGGAGATCGCCAGCGAGGGAAGCGGCTCCCCCGTCGCCAGCCGGCCCGTCACCTGAAAGAGTCGCGTGACATCCTCGTCGCCGGAGTCCAGCAGCTCGACGTGGGGAATCCACGCATCGAAGTTCGCCAGCCGCGTCGTCACCCGCGCCCGGTCTCGCCCCTGACCGACAAAATGCTCCCACGCGATGTGCCCCTCCTCGAGCCGGAAGGCCCCCCAGTCCTCACGGAGAGGCGGCGCATCGACGGTCGTCGGGGCCTGCCGCTTCGCCTGTTCCTTGTCCCAGATGCGCCGGGCGATGTCGCGGAACGTCGCCGCGTCCTCGCGGCTGATCGGCGGCGTGCAGCGCGCGCCGAAGCCGATGAGGATCTGCCCGATGACATCGGGGGGCAGCCCGCGCGCCGCCAGGTAGCCCGCACACCGGGTCGCCGTGTCGTTGATCTGCCCGAGCGGCACGCCCGCGAACCGCGCCGCCCACTCCTCGTCCGTGGCCGCATCCCCGGTCCCTCGAGGCCGACGGAGCGCCTCGACCATCCAGGCGGGCATTGCCGCCAGCGGCACCTCGTCCGGTCCCAGGCCCGCCTCCCAGGTGTACTCGCGCCCTGAGGCGTGAGTGGAGCCCGGCGCGACGACGTACCCACCCACTCCACGGATGTCTAAGCCAGGCCCGAGCAGGCTTGCAGAGTTCGCGAGATCGACGACAGGGAGGAAGTAGAGGTGACACCCACCCCCGCCCGTCAGGACGCGCCAAGTGGGCGGCAGAGGGCCGTGGAGGGCCTCCAGAGATCGGAGGGCCTCATCCCCCCCGGCCTTGGGGTCTACGTCGAGGACAGTGAAGTGCTCGCCCGTCGGCAGACCGATGTTGGCGTCGCGCCACTTGAGCCACCAGGCGGCAACGGCAGAGGGCGACGCGGCGGCATCGTGGAGTCCGTGTTCGGTGCGGGGGTGTTTGGCAACCTGGCGGCACGCAGCGTGACGACACGAGCACCGCCCGCCCTTGCTGACGCTATGGAGCGGGAAGACGCGCCAGCCCCGCAGCGCCAGAGCCATGGCGCGGTCCAATCGATCAGACACGACGCCCCTCAGAGACTCGCCGGGATACCGACCGTGGCGGTAGACTCGGGGTCGCCATCTGACGCGCCTCTCGTTGTGGCGAGCGCCGGGGCGGGAATCCCCGGAGTCGCCGTCTTAGGAGTTCAACAGCTCGGGCGTCGGCGGCGGCTCGAACTGACGATCCGGCGAGACGCCGACCTCGCGGGCCACGCGCAGCAGGCGCGGATCATCCGGGCGCACCCGCCCGTAGCCGCTCAGCCACCGACTCAGCATGTGCGGACTCACGCCCGCCGCCATCGCGATGCGCCACTGCGGGCGGGGGTCGTCGAACTTCACCGCGAGACGAAACTCTCGTGAGAGCGTCCGCGCGAATCGGGTCTCCATCGGCCTCATGCCGGCCGCTGATCGGCGACGCGCTCGAACTTCGTCGCGAGGCCCTCAGGCTCCGGTTCGACAGCGGCCGATGTCCGAGCGGTCGTCAGGTACATGAAGGCCTCAAGGGCCCCGTCCGGAATCAAGACCCGACGCCGCCCGCCTGGCCGGACCGCCGAGAGCTGTCGGGCGAGGATGGCGCGGCGGAGCGTGCGCACCGACAGGCGTGACCGGGCGGCGGCTTCCTTGACCGTCAAAAACGCGGTGCGGGCCATCGTGGGTCTCCTTCAGCCATAGTCAGCCGCGCGGAGACCCAAGTCGTGGTGTAAATGGCTCGGGGAGCGTCTACTCCGGGTCGGCCGCGCGGTCGGCCGCGTCGAAGCGTCGGATCAGGGCCCGGTGGCGCAGGACGGCGCGCCGGACCGCTTCAGGGGCTGCCTGGCCCCAGGCCATCGTCTCGACCAGGGCAGCCGTGAGGCGTCGTTCCGCCTCTCCACGGTCATCCTGCTCCTTCACGTGCTTGAGCACCGCGTCCGGGAGGGTCGGCCAGGTGGCGCGCAGTTTCTCGAAGCGCGCCTGCTTGTCACGCGTTCGCCCCGTCGTGGCCCACTGTTCCTTCGGGAAAGCCGGTCGCATCACCCGGTGGACCAGATCACGGAGCAGCCCCAGCCACCACTCGTACTCCTCGCCCACAATCCGCGATCGATGCCCGGTCTTGTCCGGCAGGACCATCGGGGCCGCACACAGGCGCGCCACGCGCACGGCCAGCGGATCACGCGGGAACGCGGCCCGATCGTGCATCAATTGCACGTACATCCACAGGAGGGCCTGGACGATTACGTCCAGCGTGGCCGCAGCATTGGCGGTCACCGGCGCGTACGGACCCTGCTGGGCCTCACGCGCGAAGCCGCGCGCCATCTTCCGGAGCACGGCCTTGGCCAGTGGTTCTGCGAGACGAAGCGCCAACTGGGTGAGATGGTCCTCCTGCCAGGTCAGCGCGAAGATCCCGCAGACACACACGGGCTCCCCCAGCGGCCTCGGTTGCCCCGGCGCAGGCCTGGGCGTCACGCAAAACGCCCCGCCCGGCTCGACTTCGTGGATGAAATCCGCCGCCTCCGCCGCGAGCGTCGCCGTCTCGCTCGGCGCGGCGTGGCGCTGCACGGTGACCACGCCCTGGTGGGCGATCAGCTGGTCCCACTCGCGATTCTGCGCGTCCCGCGCAACCCAGTCGGCGTCTCGCGGGAGACACGGCAAGATCCACCAGCGGAGCCCGCGTTCCAGTGCCGTGGTGATAGCAACGTCCGGGTGGGGCCGATGGGTCGTCAGGAATGCATGCCACCAGCGCTCGAACTTGGGGGGAAGCGGGAAGTGCGTCGGGAGGCGCGACCCCATGGCTCCCTCCTACCCGGAGCGTCTGCGACGAGCCGCTCGGCCCAGGCGCGGCAGGACGCGCCGGTCCCGGCGGTAGCTAAGCGCCGGTAAGGGCCGAGCGTGTGCGACTCGCTCAGGCGTGAGGCCGAGACCGCACTATCCTATGATACGTATGGCGTTCGTGTCCGGCGTCTGCGCGGTGTGCAGCCAGCCCCTTGCGGCGGGCCGCGCGTCGCGCGTCTGCTCGCCTCGATGTCGGACCGCCCAGTGGCACCGAGACCGCGCGCGGGAGCACGCCGCCATGGTCGCCCAGCTCCGAACCGAGAACGCGTGGTTCCGCCAGCGCGTCGTCGAACTGGAGCACCTGGTCCGGCAGCTCAAGACCCGCCTCTGGAAGGGCCGGAGCGTGTGAACGGTTAGCTCACGCGACCGATATCCATGTGGCGTCGTCCGGATGGGGGGCCGACGGTCGGTGACTTCTTCTTGCGGGGCCTCACGCGATACTCATACGGCTATCCGCTTAGGAGCTCACCCCGGACGAGCTCTGCGAAGGTTCCCGGATACGCGCTCGACACGATCGTGATGCGGCCGCCCCCATCCATGGTGGGTTTCATGGCCGAGAACGTCTCGCGAGGCTGCATCCAGTGTCCGAATTCGTCAGCCAGCACCGCCGTGGACGTGTACTGGCGAAGCTGCGACGCCCCCTCCGCCACCCCGACAATAGAGGCTCCGTTATCCAGCCGCACTGATGGGGGAGAGGCCGTCTGTCCCACGAGACGCCCGCCCCCGCCGTGCGGCGGAAGCCGCGACAGGATGCCATGGGCGCGCTCGACGAGTTCCCCGGACTTCTCTTCCTTCGAGGAGACGAAAAAGACCTTCGCGTGCGGCCAGTGCAGGGACCCCCAGACGTGGCAGGCGACGAACAGCCAACTTAGCTTCATACGCCGCGCCTTCGGCACGACGAGGAGGGGCGGCTTCGCACTCTGCCATTGATGCGCGAGTTCCCGCAAGTAGATCAATGGGCGCGTGGCGTCGCCACACCGAATGCACGTCGTCTCGACGCCCCCCTCGTAGGTCGAACAGCGCACGCAGACACGAGTCGGAAACGGTTTGATGGGGGTCCGCGCGTCCAGTTCATCGACCGTGGTCACACACTCGCTGATCCACGCCCACACGTCGTCCCGATAGCGCGCGGCCGCAAGCTCGTGCTTGAGATCGACCGCATCCGTGAGCACCGCCCCACGGTCAGGAAGCGTCTGCATCAGGGACCGGCTCAGCCGACCGCGGCACCGGCTCGGCCACGGTCTCAATCGCGGGGGTCATGTCGGCGTGCCCATAGCGCGCGAGGGCCCGATCGAGGAGGTGCTCGAGCGTCGCGCGTTCGTCGGCGGACAGCTGCGCCACGAGGGCGCGATGATCAATGCGTGGTCGATCCTCGACGAACTCGAGGATCTCCTTCGCCTTGCCCCATCCCCGGTCCATGAGGAGTTCCGCCGCCCGCAACCGCTGATCGATCGTCGGACGTGGGGGCCGGCCCTGGGCGTGCCCATGCCCATGCGGCGCCGGTAAGGGCAGCGCCTCGCCGCGCATGACGGTCATGAGGAAATCGACGTAGACCTGCCCGTCCTGGCTGAGTTGGCGGATATAGCGGGCGAGGGTGACCCGGCTCGTGGCCTGGCCAAGGGGATTGCCCGATTGTCCGGGCTGCCACGGGCGGAGGAGACTGGTCACAGGGGACGCCTGAGGCCGCCCGGGTCGACACGGGGCTCCACGCCCCGCACGATAGCACTCATCGCGGTCGAGCGGCCGGCCCCCAAGCCGTGATGGGACGACTGCGTCTGCTCCTGATGGGGCGCGCCCCGCCCGGCGGCACGTGTCCGCGTGGCCGGATTGGCGGGCGCCGAGCACGTGACTGTGATCGGCCCAGGTCCGGTTGACGGGATTGTTAGGCACTCACGCGCTTCGCGCTACTGGCAATGCGGGGACGGGCGCGGCGAGCGGGTCCTCACAAGAAGCAGCAAAGCCGCCGTTCAGGCGGCCTTGCTGACTGCGAACCTGCGGGAACTGCGTATTCTACGCGGGCGACTTCCAGCGCCTCCACCCGAGCAGCGCGAGACCGCCGCCGAGGAGCAGAAGCGTGGCCGGTGCAGGGACGACGACTTGGGCTTGCGGCTTCGACTCCGCCTGACCGCGGCTCTCCAGCCTGATGCCCGGCCCGAGCACGATCTCGTTGTCGAGCGTCATCGAGAAGAGGGCGGGGTCGGGTTGATGGGTGCCGGACAGTTGAAAGGGGATACGGGCCCTCCGAACGACTGGACACTAGTCCCGTCCTGTGGTGTGTCGGTAGCGGTGTTGACCATGATGCCGGGCGTGTCGCCCGGGGAGTCCGCCCCTTGGGCATTCGCGGGATCGTTAAACCACTCCATCGTGATCGTCGAGCCCCCAAAGAGGGCGGGCAACGTTTGGTCTACCCAGGTACCACTTCCGGTGGTTGTGAACGTGAATGCTGGGCCAATGAAACCGGTGTCACCGATTGTAAGCAGAACCACATGTGCGACGCTGTCGATGTTCTGTACCACCGTCCCGGCGCTGGAGAGAGTGTTGAGCCCGCCCGGGCCCGAGGACTTCACAGAGGTCTGAACGGCGAAAAACAGGGAGATGCCGCCGATCGTGGTGGGAGAGGTCGTCAGAACCCCGACCAAAGGATCGATGTCCGCAAAAGTCGGCGCCCCGCCTCCCGCGCACACGTTCTGGTCGCAGGCCAGGCTCGCCACACCGTCGATGGAAGCCGCGGCTTGAAGAATAGCGTCGGCCCTCGGGGGCAGGGAGAGGAGAATCGCTCCCGCCAAGGCTAGCGCCGGCATGCACTGCCTGATGAGCCGCCCTGTCATTGTCCCTGTCTCCTTTGCACCGCGCCTTGACCAGAGGCAGCAACAGCCGTGCCGAGTGACACGATCCCCGAAGAATCAAGGACTTGGAGTATTGACCCAAGGAGCGAAGCCCGCGGCGGTGTAAAGCAGGCGGACAGCCTCGGGGAGCACCGGCCGACCGGACGGGACTTTTCGCTCGGGAAGTAATTGGAGCCTATCACTGTGGTGTAGTGTTTATTGTGAGTTGTAGGCTGGAGCAGCAGCCGGCCCCACTGTAAGAAAAGATGACAGCTGCCCCTACCTGGCCGGTCTTGTGAGGCATGGGCGCTCCGCCTCCTTGGCGAGATTGCCTCGCACCCGAACCATCCCGCCGCGGCGGCGGCCGAGGGGCACTACGGCGCCGCCATGGTCCTGGCCTCCGAGCTCGGCATGCGCCCCCTCGTCGCCCACTGCCACCTCGGCCTCGGCGAGCTCTACCGCCGCACCGGTGACCACGTGAAGGCGCACGAGCACCTGACGACCGCGAGCGCCATGTACCGGGAGATGGACATGAGGTTTTGGCTGGAGAAAGCGGAGACGGAGTTGGGTGGAGCCGAGCGATGACGCGAGGCTTGGCGATGGTCATGCTTCTCGTCGCGGCCCTCGCCGCGCCGCTCGCCGCCGAGGCCGAGCGTCCGCCGAGGATTCCACGGATCGGAGTCGTGTCCTTCAACTTCCCCGTCGAGAGATGGCTCGCGCATCCTAACTCCAAGGCACTACTCGAAGGCCTGGAGGCGCTGCATTGGGTGAACGGCCGGGATTTCGTCCTTGAGTACCGGACCGCAGAACGACACTACGAACGTCTGCAAGGCCTGGTGGACGGCCTCATCGCGCAGAAGGTGGATCTCCTAATATTTCAGGTATGCGGCCCGGAATTCCACGTAGCCCGACAGGCGACGCGCACCATTCCAATCGTGATCGGATGTGCCGATGATCTGGTCGGGAAAGGGATCGTGGCGGGCCTCGCACGTCCGGGCGGGAACATCACGGGGATCTCCACGTTCACGCCCGAGGTGTCCGTCAAAAGGCTGTCCTTGCTGAAGGAGGTTGTTCCGACGCTATCCCGCGTGGCCGTCCTCTGGAATCCGGCCAATCTCGACTTCGTCCGGGACTGGCAGGAGTTGCGCGATGCGGCCGCCACACTCGACGTGACTCTCCACCCCGTCGAGGCGCACGGGGGTGACGACCCTGAGTCCGTCCTTGCGTTGCTCATCGCCAGGGCGCAGGCGGATGGACTCCTCGGGTTCACGGATAGAACGCACTACGTCAACGCACGGTACTTTGCTGGCCTTTCGGCAAGGACCCGCCTCCCAGGCATCTACGCATATCGGGAGGTTGCAGAGGCGGGTGGGCTGATGTCGTATGGGCCGAACGTCCTTCAGCTGTACCGGCGTCTCGCCACACATGTGGCGAAGATTCTGGAAGGCGCGAAGCCTGGCGACCTGCCCATCGAGCAGCCCACCAAGTTCGAACTCGTCATCAACCTGAAAACCGCCAAGGCACTCGGCCTCACCATCCCGCCGGCGGTGCTGGCGCGGGCGGATGAGGTCATCGAGTAAGGCCGTGTTGTGCGATGATGCCATTCTACGTACTACCGCGAGATGGAGATGGGCTTTTGGCTGGAGCAGGCGGCGGCGGAGATGAAGGAGGTCGATCATGCATAGCGCGCCTTGGAATCGACGCGAGTTTGTGAGTGGCCTGACCCTGGCGGGGGCGGCGGCACTTTTCGGCACTGAAACCAAGCTTGCTGCCGCAGAGGCGCCGCCGGAGACAACGACGATCCGCCTTGTCAAATTCCCGTTCGATGTCGCCTGCGTCGCACCTCAGTGGGTTGCTGAGGACCTGCTTCGAGCCGAGGGCTTTTCGACGGTGGAGTACGTGACCACTACTACTGACCCCTCAGTTCCGCTGACCGCTGGCCAGGTGGACATGACACTCCTCGACGCACCAGGTCTGCTCCTTCTCTTGGACGCAGGGAAGCCGCTCGTGGCTCTGATGGGGGTTCACGGCGGATGCTATGAACTGTTTGCCACCGACCGAATCCGGTCGGTGCGTGACCTTCATGGCAAGACGGTGGCGGTGGCGGTTCCCGGTTATCAGGCGTTCGTGGCTGCGATGGTCAGTTACGTTGGCCTTGATCCTCGGAAGGACATCACCTTTGTGCTCAACCCGGGGGCAACGCAGTTGTTCATCGAGCGCAAAGTCGACGCGGTCCTCGGCTTCCCGCCGGTCCCCCAGGAACTCCGGGCAAGGAAGATCGGCCACGCGGTGGTAAACACCGCACTGGATCGCCCCTGGTCTCAGTACTTCTGCTGCATGACGGTGGCGAGCCAGGATTTTGTCCGGAAGCACCCCGTGGCGACGAAGCGTGCGCTCCGCGCGATTGTCAAGGCGACCGACATCTGCGCTGCCGAGCCTGAACGGGTCGCCCGGATGCTCGTTGATCGCGGCTTCACCGCGCACCAGGACGCCACACTGCAGGTACTACGTGAGGTGCCGTACGGACGGTGGCGCGAGTACGACTCGGCTGACACGATCCGCTTCTTCGCGCTTCGCATGCTTGAAGCCGGCGTGATCAAGTCGCCCCCGAATAAGCTGATTGCCCAGGGCACCGACTGGCGCTTCCTCAACGAGCTGAAGAAGGAGTTGAAGGGGTGAGAGTGAAGATGCCGCCCTCGCCGCAGGCCATAAGGTGACCCCGCCCATCTGGCTCGACGCCGCCGGTCGTCGGCGCCCGACCCGGGCCTGCTGGACCTGTGGGCGGGAGGTCGCAGTCATGCGCATGCGTGTTGAGCACCTGCGCCCGCACGGGTGGCAGCCTGGGCGGACGCTCGACATTCCTGCCTGGTGTGGCTGCACGACCGAGTATGTGCCGGTGCCGGTGCGCACGGGCTGGTGGCAACTCGTGCCGATCTGGGAGCCAGACCAGGTAGCCAATCCGCTGCGGCGGTTCGCGCCGCCGGAGCCCCAATAAGGAACGAACAGGCCCCTGACCACTCTTTTTGGTGAGATGTGGGTGGTATGGCCCGGGCTGGGGTGTGGTGCCCCCAGACCCTGGTAGCTTCGTGTGTCTCGTCGTGCAGCCGGCCGGGCGGGGCAACGACCCGCCTGGCTGGGATAACGTCGCGAACCGGGCCGCCTCCTTTCCTCACGGGCCTCGATTAAGCTCCCCCTCGGACGGCATCGGTTTCAGCGGGAAGCCGGCCGTTCAGCGGCGACCTTACCGGTCTGCGTGCGGTGAGCTCTGGCGGGCCAGGATGAGCAAGTTCCGAGCCACCCATCGGGCGCTCGCAACTCACCGAAAACGGGGGGACTTACCGGAGCGGGGCTGTACGCGACTGCAATGCTCTCCGCACCGGCGGACCCTAATTGCGACACGGGCGTGCAGAGGTCGCGGATTCCACACGCCGGGCCTGATCCGGACCTGATCTAGGCTGGCCCGAGAGGGCGTGCTCGGGTCGCCGGTGCCCTATCCAAGCGCTGGCGGGCTGCCTGGAACGCGTAACCACCGCGCCGCCAGCTCCTCGATCGGCGCTGGACCGCGCGAGGGCGCGGCGGGACTACGCTGTCGGCCAGAGGCGGCGCTTGAGCTGCCCGACCAGGCGCTCGAGTTCGGCCACCCGCTGGCGGAGGGCGACGTTCTCGGCGAGTAGTCGCGCGAGCGTGGCGGCGGTCTCCTGGGCGCGCCGCGCCCGCCAACGGATGATGCGACAGCGGGGGAGCAGACGCGCTGGATAGGGACTAATGCCAAACGCAATCTCGCGCCGTATCAGTGGCGACCGTGCCAATCGGGGAACCTCGGCGGCATCGGCATCAACAAGATCCGACTCGCGGTCCAGATCCGCAAGATCAGCAAGGACTCAGGCGTCTGCCGCCATTCGCCGTCACTCGCGACGCCCGTCACTCCTGACGCACTCGTGACGCCCTTGACAGGGCGCGTGTCCGCCGCGCAATCTCGGAGCCAAGGGAGGCGGTCGCACCAGTCCGTGCCCAGCCGGGGAAAGGCGGACGGTTAGCCGCACTCCCAAGAGGAGCACAGCAAGTCGAGCCTGTCCGGGCACGCGTTAGACCTGCTGATGTCGGCATCGCTGGGTTCAAGACGTTCAACGAGTGATTGGCCCCCCCCGAAGGGTCCTTCGATGCTCCGCGCCCTCGGAGCGCTGATGGCCACGGGAAGATCCGAGGCCATGCCCCGCTGATTCGAAGTGTATGGCGGCGGGAGACTCAAGGTGTCAACCCCCCGGAGAGATCGAAAGCAGTTGACTGCCGGACGGACCGCACCCGGGTGGAGGGAGCAGCGCGCCCTGACCACCATGGAACTGATGATCGTGCTCCTTGTTCTCGCCATCGTCGGCTTCGCGGCATATCCCTGGCTATCCAACGTTCGCCAGGTCCTGCTCATCAAGGGCGCCGCCGAGCAGACGGTGGCGGCAATCCGGCTGGCCCGGCAGTTCGCCATCACGCAGGGATCCGATCACTGCATCGAATTCGCGTCCGGCCACTACCGCATTCGCCAGGCCGACACGACTCCGGCGTGCAACGGCGCCATCGTCTCCGGATACGACTGGCAAGCCCTTTCCCAAACCGGCAACGTCGTGACCTCCGCGCCGACCTTGATCTTCGACCCGATCGGGAATCGGATTCTCCCGGCGGGCCCGGCCAACACAATCTTCAACGTGGACACGTCGCCCTCAGCGTGTCTCAGCACGATCACCGTCACCCTGTACGGCGGCGTCCGGCTGGCCGGGTGCTGAAAGAGAAACCGCCGTGACCGGGTTGAAAAGGCGGGATCAGCACGGCGTCTCCATGGTGGAGCTGATGGTCGCGATGGTCCTCCTGGCCATTGCGCTCCTCGGGCTTGCGGCGTCGGTCCCGTACGCCATGTACGGGGTGGTGGCGAGCGGCTTCCAGACCACGGCAACCCTCCTGGCCCAGGAAGCCATCGAGCGCGCCAAGGCCGCCGACTACAGCAGCATCGCGAGTCTTAGCTTCGACGGGTCGTCGGGCACTTTGCCGACCGACTGCACGGGGAGCGGGAATCTGCGGACGGTCTCTGCGTACGCAGGGTTCTCCCGCTGCGTTGCCGTCCAGCCCGGCAGCCCCGACGGCGGCGACCACGACGATCACCGCCGTCGTGGAGTTCAGCAGCACGGTCCCGAACCCGAGCTGGCGGACGACGGTCGTGACCATCCGAGCGAACTGACTGGAAATTGAAACGCCTTTCGCCATGAACCACCTGCTGCGCGACCTGCGTGGCGTGACCCTGACCGAGTTGGTGATCACCCTCGCGCTGTTCGCGATCGTGATGGCTGCCGTCATCGGCGTCTGGGGCAAGGCGCAGGAGGCCTACTTCCTCGGGGCCGAGTCGGCGGAAGTCCAGCAGAACGTGCGGGCCGCCATCGACTTCATGATCCGCGAGATCCGATCGACCGGTCGGGACGTCACCACCTGTGCGTTCGACTACCGCACGGCAGATGCAACGGACTGCGATGGCACCAAGGTCGACCCGGTGCACCACGCGACTCACCGGGACCGGGAGCCCCACCTGGCAGACCGATAATGGCGGGTGGCGCCGGCTGCAAGGGGCTGTTCGCGATTCCGTACAGCCAGGCCACGGCAACGACCCTGCGCATCCGCTCGGACCGCAACCACAACGGGCGGATCGCGGGGATGGGCAACGCCATCACGTCACCGGCCTCCCAGGCGGATCGCGGCGAGGAGGACGTGCTGTACGCGCTTTCGACGGCGAACTGCACACCAGGGGTGCCCCAGTGCATCACCCGTGATGACGGGACGGGGCCCGTGGCGATGGTGGCCGTTGACATCAACGGTCTCTCGTTCACGTACTATCCGCGGCCGAACTTCGGTCCCTGCGCCGGTGTGGCCAACCCCTGCGACAACGCCTTCAGCCTGCCGCTGAGCAGTCAGGAGCAGGCCGACAACATCGGGCGTATCCGGATCCGGGTCGAGGCGCAGCAAATGATCGGGGGGCAAACGGTGAGCCGCACGCTCGTCACCGAGGTCACGCTCAAGAACCGCTCCTAGTCGAGGGTGTCTCGTGGAGGACACATGAACGCAACCCGGTATGACCAGGGTGGATCGGTCCTCATCATCGCCGTCATCGCGATGCTGATCTTCGGAATCCTGAGCTTCTCGTTCGCGCTCCTGTCCCGGCTCGAGGTGACGACGGCGGTCAACTACAAGGCCCAGGCGCAGGCCGAGGCTCTGGCGGAGGCCGGGCTCGAGCGCGGGCGGGACGCGGTGCGCACCGCCGCCGACGCCAGTGGGGCGTGCGGGTTCTCGAGGTGGACGGATCCCGGCAACTCGTCCTCCTACGGTTGCGACGCAGGGCTCGCCAAGCTGCTATTCAGCGGGATCCCCCTGGGAGCGGGGGACTACTCGGTGGTCATCGACAATGACTGCTTCCCCCTCGTTCCCGTCGCGATCCAGGACGCGAGCTGCAGCGGGGGGACACCCGGCCGCGACAACAACGAGACGGCAGTCCTCACGGCGTGGGCAACGGCCGCGAACGGGCTGGGTCGCGCCCGAGTGCGGGCGATCGTGGCGATCGATACCGCCTGGAAGCACGTCTGCTCGAACTCGAGCCAGGACAATCCCCCGGCTACTGCAACGAGCAGGGGAACCGAAACGGCAATCCCACGATCATACCGGCGGACCCAAATGAGTACCCCGGTGGACCGGGCGCCTACGACGTGCTCCCAACGCCGACACTCGGATGTTCAGAGATCGACCCGAAGCGTCCACGCTGAACCCCGGTTGCAGCCCCAGTGGTCGCAAGGTGGTGACCGGGGCGGGGAACGCTCAAGCAGAACTGCAATGGCGGCGGGCAGACGTACCACGGTTACTTCGACTGCGCGTTGACCACGGCCGGTCAGGCGTATGGTGGCGGCCCGGCGTGCGTCAAGAATGGGGACTTGCCGGACACGACGGCCCCTCCTACAAGCAAGTTCCTTCATCGCGCCGGGTACGCCTTGTCCTTCGGACGCGACGGGCATGGTGTTCCGTGGGAACAAGGGCTTTGGCAGTGTTGGTAGCGGCGACAAGAACGGGCGCAACGCGTACGTCATGCGAAGCCGGAAACACGGGCCAGGTCATTATCCAGGGCGGCACCTTCTACGGCACCTTGGTGGTTGAAGGTAATGGTCCAGGCAGCTGCAGCGGCCAGAACCTCGACATGATGCTAGGGAATTTTGGCTCGATGCAGACGGCCACGCACAACTCTGCGGTGAGGGTTTATGGCTATCCGTTGACCCTGCTGATCTACGATCCCCAGCAGCAGCCGCCGCCTACCGCTGCTAACCCGTATGCGCCTCAGAAAACCTGCGCCGACATCGGCAGCGGTTCCGGGACCGAGATCCGCGGATTCATATATTCCGGCGGGCGCGTGGAGTCCAAGACCATCGACGTCAGGGGAGGCATTGTGGCTTTCGATATCCAGACACAAGCGGCAGCTCGTCCACGTACCGATATGACGACGAATACGGCAAGGAAACCCCGCCGCCCGGTTTCTCAGACGACTCCGGCAATTTCGGCAATACTGTGGTCCCGGTCAGGAAGTCGTTCATCGTCTGCGCTGACTACGCCGCGGATACTGGGGGCGGCACTGCCTGCCGTTAGGAGTTTCCTCGCTATCTGGGCGCCGGTTGCGTAGTGTGTCGCGACATGTCGGAGGCTGCCCGGTAGCACGGTCTGGATCAGTGCACGGGGCACCATGGGGATGTCGCGTGGCGATGTAGACAATCAGGCCATCGACTCCGCAGCCGGGAATCGGCGTCTGGTCCATGAGCGCATGGAGCAGCATGGCGTCGATATCGGCCGCCACACGGGCGGCGGCTTTCTCTGTGCCTTGTTTCCTGACGCCCGGAGCGGCGCGCTACAAGGGGGGATTGGCCTACACGATTTGGGTAGACACCACCAATCGGCTCCGACGGCGCCAAGCAGGGCGGCGCTACGCCGTCAGCCAGAGGCGGCGCTTGAGCTACCCGACGAGGCGCTCGAGCTCGCCGACCCGCTGGCGGATCCCCGCCGCTACGCCACCGAGTCGGAAGGCAACCGGGTCCGGCAGCGAGCCTACCGGGAGCGGTAGCCGGCGGCTGGCGCCGGAGGCCGGCTCGCGGTAGGGTCGGGCTGCCGTGCCCTCCGGGGGCGCCGGGACGCCCAGTTCCGGCGGCTCCCTGGGTCCCGTGACGCGATTGATCGTGGCCTGCGGTTAGAGATCCGGACTCGGGAGACGTTGAACATGCCCTGTCCCCGCTGCCAGCACGAGAACCCCAGCGGCCAGAAGTTCTGTGGGGAGTGCGGCACGCCCCTCAGCGCCAATCCGACTGGCACGCCAGCACCGTCCTATGCGGAGATCACCAGTGCCCTGACAGAGTCGCTGGAGCAGGGGACCGCGACGGCCGAGATCCTGCGCGTTATCTCCAGCTCCCCGACCGATGTCCAGCCCGTGTTCGCGGCAGTGCTGAGGAGCGCCGCCCGTCTGTGCGACGCGTCCGATGCCGCGATCTTCCAGGTGGACGGTGACCAGCTCCGCCTCGTGGCCCACCAGGGCCCGATCCCCTCTCTTCCTCCGGGCGAATTTCCCCTTCGAGGAACGTCCATGGGACGTGCGGTACTCGACCGGCGGACGATCCAGGTCGCCGACATCCAGGCCGAGACGGACGAGTATCCAGAGGGCAGCGCGTTTGCGCGGTCTCTGGGCCACCGGACAACGCTCACCGTTCCTCTGCTCCGCGGTACCGAGGCCATCGGGGCGATCGGCATCCGGCGGACTGAGGTTCGGCCGTTCACCGAGATAGCAGATCGAGCTCCTCCAGACCTTCGCCGACCAGGCGGTCATCGCGATCGAGAACGTGCGGCTGTTCAAGGAACTGCAGGCGCGGACCGCCGAGTTGACCCGGTCGGTCGATCAGCTCACCGCCCTCGGCGAGGTCGGCAGGGCGGTCAGCTCCACGCTCGATCTCGCCACGGTGCTGACGACCATCGTGTCGCGGGCCGTCGAGCTCTCGGGGCTGGACGGTGGACTGGTCTCGGAATACGACGAAATTGCCGAGGAATTCGTCCAGCGGGCCACCGCTGAAATCGGGGAAGGTCTTCCACAGGCTCTTCGCGAAGTCCGGTACCAGAAAGGCGAGGGTGCAATTGGACGGACCGCGATCACGCGCGAACCGTTCCAGGTCCCTGACATAACCATCCCGGGGCTGTACGAGAGCCGGGTACGGGAGACCCTCATTGAATCAGGGGTCCGAGCCGTCCTCGCAGTACCGATGATCCACCAGGACCGGCTCATAGGCTGTCTTGGGGTCACGCGTAAGCGGCCTGGTGAGTTCCCAACCGAGACCATCGATCTGCTGCGCACCTTTGCGACCCAGTCCGCCCTCGCGATCCAGAACGCTCGACTCTTCCAAGAGATCGCGGACAAGAGCCGCCAGCTCGAGGCCGCGAGCCGCCACAAGTCCGAGTTCCTCGCCAACATGTCCCACGAGCTCCGGACCCCGCTGAACGCGATCCTCGGCTTCTCGGAGGTCCTGGCCGAGCGGATGTTCGGGGAGGTGAACGAGAAGCAGGCCGAGTACCTCCAGGACATCCTGTCCTCGGGCCGGCATCTCCTCTCCCTGATCAACGACATCCTCGACCTGGCCAAGGTGGAGGCCGGCCGGCTGGAGCTGGAGCTCGGGCGGTTCCATCTGCCCACCGCGCTCGACAATGCGCTGACCCTGGTTCGGGAGCGGGCGACCCGGCACGGGATCACGCTCACCCAGACCGTGGACGAGCGGGTGGGCGACATCGTCGCGGACGAGCGGAAGGTCAAGCAGATCCTGGTGAACCTCCTCTCCAATGCGGTGAAGTTCACCCCGGAGGGGGGCCGGGTCGGCCTCACCGCGACGGCGGCCGACGAGCGTCGTCACCATCGCCGTCAGCGACACGGGGATCGGCATCGCGCCCGAGGATCAGGCGGCCATCTTCGAGGAGTTCCGCCAGGTCGGCCGGGACGACGCCCGCACGCAGGAGGGCACGGGGCTCGGGCCTGACGCTCGCCAAGAAGTTCGTGGAGCTGCACGGGGGGCGGATCTGGGTCCAGAGCCAGGTGGGCCAGGGGTCGACGTTCAGCTTCACGCTGCCCGTTCGGCTTGACGAAAGAGTGCGAGCGATCAGGGCGGAGGCGCGCCCCCACGGCCATGACGTGTCCCCGGTGCCAGCCGAGAACCGCGACGGGCGCGCGGTTCTGCGAGGACTGCGGCAGCCGCCTCGCGCTGGCCTGCGCGCAGTGTGGCGGCAGAGCTTGCGCCGGGCAAGCGATTCTGCGGCTCAGTGCGGGACCCGCCGCTGCCAGCGCCGCGACCACCGCGCTGGACGCCAAGTCCCCGAGTCCTACACGCCCAAGCACCTCGCCGAGAAGATCCTGACGTCGAAGAGCGCCCTCGAGGGCGAGCGCAAGCAGGTCACGGTGCTCTTCGCCGACCTCAAGGGCTCGATGGAGCTGCTCGCCGACCGCGACCCCGAGGAGGCGCGGAAGCTCCTCGACCCGGTGCTCGAGCGGATGATGGAGGCCGTTCATCACTACGAGGGCACCGTCAACCAGGTGATGGGCGATGGGATCATGGCGTTGTTCGGCGCGCCGATCGGGCATGAGGACCACGCAGTCCGCGCCTGCTATGCCGCACTGAGAATGCAGCGCCGGGTGAACCTCTACGCGGACGAGATCCAGCGCGGCGGCGGCACACCCGTGCAGATTCGCGTGGGCCTCAACTCCGGTGAGGTCGTCGTGCGGGCGATCGGCAGTGACCTCCACATGGATTACACCGCCGTCGGGCAAACGACCCATCTCGCCGCCCGGATGGAGCAGATGGCGAAACCCGGCTCCGCGCTGGTCACCGGTGACACCTTGAAGCTGGCCGAAGGCTACGTTCAGGTCAAACCGCTCGGGGCGGTGGCCGTGAAGGGGCTGGAAACCCCGACACCGGTCTACGAGTTGACCGCCACCGTGCCGACCCGGTCCAGGCTCCAGGCCAGTGCGACCCGTGGGCTGACCCGCTTCGTCGGACGCGACGGTGAGCTACAGCAGTTGGCCCAGGCGCTCGAGCGCGCCGCGACGGGCCACGGGCAGGCGGTCGCGGTGGTGGGCGAGGCCGGGGTGGGAAAATCGCGGCTCGCCTGGGAGTTCACGCGGTCTCACCGCACCCAGGGCTGGCTGGTGCTCGAGAGCGGCTCGGTCTCCTACGGGAAGGCCACACCGTACCTGCCCGTCATTGAGTTGCTCAAGGGGTATTGCCGGATCCAGGAGCGCGACGAACCGCGAGAGATCCGGGAACGCGTGGCGGGCAAACTCCTGATGCTGGACCGGGCGCTGGAGCCACTGCTGACACCGCTGCTGGCGCTGCTGGACGTCCCCGTCGAGGACGCCGCGTGGGCGGCCCTCGACCCGCCGCAACGCCGACAGCGAACTCTGGACGCGATCAGACGGCTGCTGCTCCGGGAGAGTCTGGTCCAGCCGCTGCTCCTCCTTTTCGAGGATCTCCACTGGATCGACGCCGAGACCCAGGCGCTCCTCGACGGCCTCATAGAGAGCCTGCCGACCGCCCGCATCCTGCTGCTCGTCAACTACCGGCCCGAGTACCAGCATGTCTGGGGTGGCAAGACCTACTACGTCCAGCTGCGGATCGACCCGTTGCCGCCCGAGAGCGCCGACACACTGCTCACCGCGCTCCTGGGGGAGGACCAGACCCTCGCGCCACTCAAGCGGGTGCTGATCGAACGGACCGAGGGAAACCCCTTCTTTCTGGAGGAGAGCGTGCGGACCCTCGTGGAGACCCAGGTGCTCGTCGGGGAGCGGGGCGCGTATCGGGTCGCGAAGACACCGGACGCGTGGCAGATCCCAGTCACGGTTCAGGCGATCCTCGCGGCACGCATCGACCGGCTGGCCCCCGAGGACAAGCGGCTCCTCCAGGCCGCCGCCGTCATTGGGAAGGATGTGCCGTTCACGCTCCTGCAGGCGATCGCCGACGTCCCCGAGGACAACCTTCGCCGGGGGCTCACCCACCTCCAGGCGGCCGAGTTCCTGTACGAGACGAGCCTCTTCCCGGACCTCGAATACACCTTCAAACATGCGCTCACCCACGAGGTCGCCTACGGCAGCCTGCTCCAGGAGCGACGGCGAGCCCAGCACGCCCGAATCGTCGAGGCCATCGAGCGGCTCTATCCCGACCGCCTCGCCGAGCATATCGAGCGGCTGGCCTACCACGCGGTGCGAGGTGAAGCGTGGGAGAAGGCGGTGACCTACCTTCGTCAGGCCGGCCTCAAGGCGGCCGGGCGCTCCGCCTTCCGGCAAGCGGCGGCCGCCTATGAGGAGGCGCTGGGGGTCCTCCCGCGCCTCCCCGAGAGTCGGTTCGCGCTGGAACACGCGGTCGATCTGCGGACCGACCTGAGAGACGTGCTGACGCCGCTCGCCGAGCTGGAGCGCCTTCTGCCCGAACTCCTGGCCGCCGTTCCGATCGCCGAACGCCTGCAAGATCGCTGGCGCCAAGTCCACGTCTCGAGTGGGCTCGTGAATACCTTGTTGGGCCTTTCCGATAACCGGCGGAGCGTTACGGAGGGTATCCGCGCTTTGGCCCTCGCGGACGGCTTGGAGGATGCGGTGCTCCGGGCCCAGCTCGGCTATCGCCTGGGGGCGAGCTATCACATGCTCGGCGACTTCCCGCGCGCGATCGCGATCCTTCGTGATGCCGTGACGCTCAGCGCGGGTGAGCACCTCTACGCGCGTCCGGGCGCGGCGACTCTCCCGTCGGTCATCGCCCGGGTGTGGCTGGCGCTCAGCCAGGCCGAGACGGGATCGTTCGCGGAAAGCCTGGCGATGGCGGACGAGGCCATGCAGATCGCTACGGCGGCCGATCATCCATTCTCCCTCTCGTTCGCGTGCTGGGCCCTCGGCCAGGTGAGCCTCCGCCGCGGAGACCTGGACCGGGCGACCTCGGCCCTCGCCCAGGGACGGGAGATCGGACGCGTGTGGGGCATCGTCAGCTTGTTCCTGACCTGCGGGGCGGCACTCGGCTACGCCCGAGCCCTGCTGGGACACCACGCGGAGGCGCAACGTCTGATCGACGAAGCAGGAGCATCCCGCGCGTCGCCCGACTTGCGCTGGTTGCAGTCGCTCCGGGACGGTTGGTACGCGGAAGCCCATTTGCTCGCCGATCGTGTCGACGAGGCGCGCGGGCTGGCCCACGACGCGCTGCGCATGGCTGAGGCACACGAGGAAATCGGCTGCCGGGCATGGGTGCTTCGACTTCTCGGTGACATTGCCGCGCGCGGCGGCCCGCCTGGGGTCGAGGAGGCCGGTGCCCACTTTCGCCAGGCGCTGACACTGGCCGGGTCGCTGGGCATGCGCCCGCTCGTCGCCCACTGCCACCTCGGCCTCGGCACGCTCTACCGCCGCACTGGCTGACCGGGCGAAGGCCGATGAGCACCTGACCACCGCGACCACGATGTACCGCGAGATGGGCATGACTTTCTGGCTGGAGAATGCCGTCGCGGAGCTGGGTGGAGGCGCGCGATGACACGCGTGGAGCGACGAGGGTTCATTGTGGGCACCCTCAGCCTCCTCGCCGCGCCGCTCGCCACCGAGGCGCAGCAGGCCGGGAAGGTCTACAGGATCGGATTTCTCCGCGCCGGCGAGCCGCCGAAGTTCTGGGTCGACGAATTCCGGGAAGGTCTCCGCGAGTTGGGATACGTCGAGGGCCAGAACGTGGTCATCGAATTCCGGATCGGCACCCTCGATGAGCTACCGCGCCTCGCGGAAGAGCTGGTGCGATCGAAGGTCGACGTCATCGTGGCTTCGGCCTCGTCCGCGGGGATCGCAGCAGAGACCGCGACCACGTCCATCCCCATCGTCTTCACGAGCCTGAGTCATCCGGTGGAGATCGGGCTTATCAAGAGCCTGGCACGCCCCGGCGGCAACATCACCGGAGTGACGGTCAACGCTGGCGCGACTATCACCAAGCGCCTGGAGCTGCTCCGGGAACTCCTTCCGACATTGAAGCAAGTGGCGGTCCTCACGCATCCGGCGCATCCAACCGACCCGGTACAGCGGAGAGAGACGGAGGAAGCGGCACGCGCCCTGAGATTGCAACTCAAGCCGGCGGCGGTGCGAGGTCCAGAGGACTTCGAAGCCGCATTCAAGGCCGTGAGCGGTGCCGGGGCCCTGCTCAACATCGATACGCCGCTGTTCACGACATACCGGACGCAGTTCGCTGAGCTCGCGGCGCGGCACCGGCTTCCGGCGATCTGGTCGAACAGAATCATCGTGGAGGCCGGCGGCCTCATGTCGTACGGCACGTATATCCCGGCCTTGTTCCGGCGCGCCGCCATCTACGTGGACAAGATTCTCAAGGGTGCCAAGCCTGCCGACCTCCCGGTGGAGCAGCCCACGAAGTTCGAGTTGGTCATCAACCTCAAGACCGCCAAGGCCCTCGGCCTCACGATCCCGCCGTCGGTGCTCGCGCGGGCGGATGAAGTGATCCAATGATTAGCCGGCGCGCGTTTGTTGCTGGAGCGGTCACCGCCCTGGCCGCCCCCCGTTCTGTGGCGGCGCAACAGACTGGAAAGGTGTATCGCATCGGGTTTCTGTGGGATACCCCCGCCGTGTGGCCGCACGCGCTCGAAGCATTCCGTCAGGGGCTGCGTGATCTGGGCTGGGTCGAGGGGCAGAACATTGCCTTTGAATACCGGTGGACCGAGGGGCGATTCGATCGGCTTCCGGGTCTGGTGGAGGAGCTGGTCCGACTCAAGGTCGATCTCATCGTCGCGCCGACGTCCATCTACACCGGGGCGGCTCAGCGAGCAACCTCGACGATCCCCATCGTCTTCGCAAGCCACGCGGACCCGATTGGCAGTGGTCACGTCGCGAGCCTCGCGCGGCCAGGCACCAATGCCACGGGACTCACCATCGTCATGAGTGAGACCATGGCGAAGAGCCTGGAGTTGCTGAAGGAGACACTCCCTGGACTCAAACGCGTGGCCATTATCTGGGATCCGGCCACGCCGTCGCATCGACCGGCATTGAAGGCGGTCGAGGATATGAGCCGGGCACTGGGTCTCCGGCTTCAAACGCTGGCCGTGCGCAGTACCTCAGAGTTCGACGGCGCCTTTTTGGCAATCGTTCGAGAACGTGCCGGCGCGGTTTTGGTCCTCTCGACCCCGCTGTTCATGGGCGGGGCAAAGCGGCTTGCCGAGCTCGGGTTGACGCACAAGCTGCCGACGATGTTCGGACCGCGAGAACACGTGGAGGCAGGAGGCCTGCTCAGCTACAGCCCGGATCGTGCAGATCTCTATCGCCGCGCCGCCGCCTATGTAGACAAGATCCTGAAAGGGGCGAGCCCGGCTGATCTTCCGGTCCAGCAAGCGACGAAGTTCGAGCTCGTGATCAATCTCAAGACCGCGAAGGCGCTGGGCCTGACGATTCCCCCAGCCATGCTCGCGCGGGCGGACGAGGTGATCGAGTGACTCCGCGTGTCGTGCGGCTGACCCAACCGTCTTTCCCAGAAATAGGGAAGCGACCTCGGCTCGAATCGGCAAGTCTCAGCGGCTTGACGGAGCGCGGTCTCGGCCATGAGCGCGGGTAGCCTGCAACGGTATCGGGCGAACCTGGCCAACTCGGTAGTCTTCGAGCGCCTGAGGCCGGCGGAGCTGGACCTGATCATCGCCTCCTGCCGGTTGGTAGACGCGGCTGCAGGCCAGATGCTCCTGGCGGAAGGGCATAAGGGCGAAGGACTCTACATTGTCCTCGAAGGCGAAATCGAGGTCTTCCTGCCAGAACACGTGGCAGGCGGGATGACGCGGAGACCGAGCCGCATTCACCTCAACCGCCTCGGCCCCGGACGCTGCTTCGGAGAGTACGGCGTCATCGACGACCAACCCAGTTCAGCGTCGGCGCAGGCGGTAACACCCTCACGACTGTGCCTGCTTACGAGGGCGGACTTTCGGGGAATTGTGGAGGAGCACGACCGGATCGGCAAGACCGTGTATGCAAACCTCTTGCGGTTCCTCATCGGTCGGTTGCGCAGCAAGGACAAGGAATTGGACCTTATCTTGCTCACAGAGTAGTCGGGGCCCAAACGGGAAGAGGCGGGCTGATCCGAAGACCCTCATGACCCCGCCCATCTGGCTCGACGCCGCCGGCCGCCGGCTCCCCACCCGCGCCTGCTGGACGTGTGGGCGCGAGGTCGCCGTTATGCGGATGCGCACCGAGCACCTGCGTCCACATGGGTGGCTACCCGGCCGGACGCTCCACATTCCCGCCTGGTGCGGCTGCACGACCGAGTTCGTGCCGGTGCCGGTGCGCGCGGGCTGGTGGCAGCTCGTGCCGATCTGGGAGCCCGATCAGGTGGCGAATCCGCTGCGGCGGTTCGCGCCGCCCGAGTTGCGCTGAAGAAAATGCCTCACAGGGCGGCGGCTGGCAGTTCGGACTACGCCTGTGGCCAGAGGCGGCACTTGAGCTGCCGGACGAGGCGTTCGAGTTCGCCGACCCGCTGCCGGAGGGCCGCGTTCTCGGCGAGGAAGCCGGGCGAGCGTGGCGGCGGTCTCTTGGGCGCGCAGCGAGCGCCAGGATGCGACGCGGCATCGCGGGGAGCAGACGCGCTGCGGCCGGCGGCCCGTCAGGGCGGCGGCAGACCGCGCCACAGACCGGGGTCTGGCGGCGTACGTACGTCACCGGGTACGACTTCAGGCGCGAGGCCAGGGGGAGACTCTCGCTGGGGCGGCGCGGGCGCTGGAGGCCGGACTCGAGATCGACCACGGGTTCCGGCTATGCCACGCGCGCGAGAGTCCGGAGCGGGATGCAGAGGGGATCATTGTCCCGTCTGAGGTCCAATCCGCTGCGGCGTGACCAGGTCACCGCGCCAGACGCACCCGGCTAACGACGACGCTAGCCACGAGCGGGCGGCGACACTGACGCCCTTCGCCTGTCTTTGCCCTGACTTTGCCACTTCGCCCGGCACATCTAGACACTTCCGGGCACGCAGGGGCACTCTACAGACGGTGACGGGCGGCCCCGCTCATGTCCTCGAACCCGCCGTCAGTCCAGCGAAAGCCCGCGTCAGATACGGAAGCTTCGGTGGTGCGCCCAGCAGGATTCGAACCTGCGACCTTCGGATTCGTAGGCCATGCCCCCGACGCTACCAGCGGACGCCATCGGACGACATCGTCATCAATCCGCGAGCTTAGACCGCGCCGCTCCTGGGGATGGAGACCGGTTCCGATCGATGACGTTCGTTCGCTTAGGGCAAGTCGTGGGCAAGTCACTGATCGAAGGCTGGCCAGGGTGTCCGCGGCGGAGAGGGCGTTTGGAGTCCTTAGGCGCACGGTAGCATCGCCTAATTGGCTCGGAAGGCTTCCTCGATCTCGTCGCAGGTCCGGTAGTCACCAGGGAGCCAGGATGTAGATCGGCTTGGCCCGCAGCCTCAACTGAACGTCGACCCAATCCTTGAACCAACAGCGGCGCGTCAGGACGTTCGTCCTACGGAGGGCTCCATGCCAGGGGCGCACGCAGATGTGGAGGGAGCAGATCGAAAGCCTAAGCCGGTCCTAGACCGCGGCCTTGGAGCAGCAGAAGGCTACGGCGGACCTCCTACGGACGCGGACCCGCGAGCCTGCGGAGGCGCTGGAGCAGCAGACGGCCACGGGCGAGATCCTACGAGTCATCTCGAGCTCGTCTCCGGACCAGTGGATGCGCGGCAGGTTCACCGCCGCCTGGAGTCCCATCAGGTGATCGACCACGTTCACCGGGACCTGGGCCACGGCGTTCGGCGATCGTCCCGCCGCCGCCCGCACCTGACGACGCGCGCGCGGACGCCGGCGCGCGCGCGCCAAGGCGGTGGCCGTGGGCCCGGCTCCTCCACCGCGTGTTCGCGATCGAGGTCCTCGTCTGTCCCCGCTGTGCCGGCCCGCGTCAGATCGTGGGCGCGGTGACCGAGCCCCATGCGGTCCGGCGGCTTCCTCGCGGCGCTGGGGCTGGCGGCCCGGCCGCCGCCGCACCGTTCCGTCACCGCCCCGTGACCCGCCGTCGGTTCCGGCGTCCACCCCCAGCCGCCGCCGTTCCAGTCTGCCCGCCGACCCGTGGGAGCCGGTTCTCACCTACGTCTCCCCGAGTCCGTCCCGGCCCGCTCTGGGCCCGCTCTGCGCCTTGCCGGGCCGGCCTGCCGCGCGCTAGAGTCCGGTCACCCCGGGGAATGCGCCCGCTGGGCTGACGGGGCGGGATCGGGGGGGGCGGGAAACAGGCTTTGCACCGCCTAGGATCCATGCTGCAGAATCGATTCTCCGCGAGCCCGAGACCCCGTAGACGGAGCGTGTGATGAATCATCTCAATCGCCGACAGATTCTCGGAGGCGCGGCCGCGACGGCCGCTGCCGTGACGCTCGGGGCGCCAGCGGTCCACGCCCAGAAGGGTCGTCGGACTCTCCGGTTCGTGGCGCAGGCCGACCTGAAGGTCCTGGATCCCGTCTGGACGACCGCCTACATCACGCGTAACCACGGGTACCTGGTGTACGATACCCTCTTTGGCACCGACGAACAGCTCCAGATCCGGCCGCAGATGGTCGAGCACTCCACCGTATCGGCGGACGGCATGAAGTACACGTTCACGTTGCGCGCCGGCCTCCGGTGGCACGACGGGCAGCCGGTCCGGTCGGAAGACTGCGTCGAGTCCCTCAAGCGCTGGGGCAAGAAGGATCGCTTCGGCCGGCTCCTCATGGCGCACACGGGGAAGATCCGGCCCGTCGACCAGAAGACGTTCACACTCGAGCTTGCCGAGCCCTTCGGCCCTGTGCTCGACGCGCTGGGAAAGCCGTCGAACAACGTGCCCTTCATAATGCCGGCGCGGATCGCCGCCACCTCGCCGGACGAGCAGCTCAAGGAGGTCGTGGGCTCGGGACCGTTCAAGTTCGCGAGGGACGAGTGGCAACCGGGCAAGCAGGTCGTGTACGTGCGGAACCCCGACTACGTCCCGCGCGACGAGGAGCCGAGCGGCTCGACGGGCGGCAAGAAAGTGTATCTCGACAAGGTGGTCTGGCGATACATCCCCGACCCCGCGGACGCGGCGGACGCCCTCGCCGCGGGCGACGTCGACTGGTGGGAGCTGCCACCGCTCGACTTCATCCCGAAGATCGAGCAGAACCCGGCTCTGCGGACGTTCCTCGTCGATCCCCTCGGGACCCAGGGCTGGCTCCGGCCGAACCACCTGCACCCGCCGTTCAACAACAAGAAGGCGCGCCAAGCACTGCTCCACATGATGGATCAGGTGACATATCTTGCTTGGGCTCACGGGCAGTCGAAGTATTACCGACCCTGCTATTCGGTCTTCGCCTGCGGTGGTCCCCACTTCACGCAGACCGGCGCCGAGCCGATGATGAAACACGACCTCGACCGGGCAAGGCAGCTCGTGAAGGAGTCGGGCTACGATGGCCGGCCCGTCGTGGTGATCCAGGCCATCGATGTGTCGTTCATCAACGCCGCGGCGATCGTCACGCGCCAGCGGCTCGAGTCCATCGGCTTCAACGTTGTCCTCAAACCGATGGATTGGTCGTCGCACCTCGCCGTGCGCGCCCGCAAGGAGCCGCCCGACAAGGGCGGCTGGAACATCGTGCACACCTGGTGGGCCGCGGCGGACGTGTTCAACCCGGTCGTCCACTACGGCGTGGCGGGCGCCGGCCCGGGCGCCTGGTTCGGCTGGCCCGAGGTTCCGCAGCTCGAGAAGCTCACCACCGACTGGGTACGCGCGACCGATCAGGCGAAGCGCAGGCAGCTCGCCGAGGAGATCCAGAAGGTCGCTCTCGACGAGGTGACGTACGTCCCGTGGGGTGAATGGTTCCAGCCGACGGCCTTCCGCAAGGAGGTCCAGGGTATTCTCAAGTTCACCGCGCCGGTCTTCTGGAACGTGAAGATCACGTAGGACCGCTCGCGAAGGGCTCTCCCCGGCCTCGAGCGCCCGCCCCGCGGAGCCTGAGCGAACCTCGATCGCGCCACGGCCCGCCGCCGCGAGATGGGCATGGGCTTCTGGCTCGAGAAGGCGGAAGCGGTGTGCGTCGGAGGTGACCCATGACGCGAGTTTCAATGGTCGCTTACCTCGCCCTGGCCCTCCTCGCCGCGCCGCTCCCCACCGAGGCGCAGCCGCCGGGGAAGGTCTATCGCATCGGCATGCTCGAGAGAACGTCGCCAGAGACGAATGCCGGCAACCTCGAGGGCTTCCGACAAGGGCTCCGGGCACTAGGGTACGTGGAAGGGAAGCAGTTCGTCATCGAGTACCGGTCGGCCGAGGGCCGCGACGAACGGTTCCCCAGCCTGGCGGCGGACCTGGTCCGACTGAAGGTGGACATGATCCTTGCGAGAGGAACGCCAGCGGTGCTGGCGGCCAAGAATGCTTCGGGTACGATTCCCGTGGTCATCACGGGGGTGGGCGATCCCGTCGCGCAGGGCCTCGTCGCGAGCCTCGCACGCCCCGGCGCGAATGTTACGGGCCTGAGCCCCATTGTCATGGAGACCTATCCGAAACGCGTCGAGCTGCTCAAGGAGCTGGTTCCGAAAGCCACACGGATCGCGGCCCTCTTCAACATGGGCAACCCAGCCATCCCGCCTCAGTGGAAAGAGGTGGAGACGGCGGTGCGATCCTTGGGCCTGCAACCCCAGCTTCTCGACGCGCGAAAGCCCGAGGATCTCGGGCCGGCGTTCGATGCCGCCATTCGGCAGCGTGCTGACGCGTTGATCGTGGGGCTCGACACGCTCACCCTGGCGAATCAGCGGGTCATCGTCGACCTGGCAGCCAAGCATCAGCTGCCGGCCATGTACGCATCGAGGGAGTATGTCGGCGGGTTGCTCGCCTACGGCGTGAACTACGCCGACGTGTATCGCCGCGCCGCCGGCTTCGCCGACAAGATCTTTAAGGGCGCAAACCCCGCTAACCTCCCCGTCGAGCAGCCGACGAAGGTCGAACTGGTGATCAACTTGCAGACGGCCAAGACCCTCGGCCTCACGATCCCGCCCTCGGTGCTGGCGCGGGCGGATGAGCTCATCCAGTAGGCAAGGGCGCCCGCTTATGCGACCTCGTGGGCGCAATCCGTTCAGACGTGACTGGTCCGTTCGCATCAGTCGTCTGCGCATCTTCAGCATGCCCTGGTACTGGGGCGTGGCCCGTGATCGGATAGTCCAGCGATGGGGCCGCCGACGGAAGCCGCCCCCTCTTCCGCGCCATGATCACTACTGTGACGGGTGTGACCGCCACTGGTTCCATGACGGTCACGGGTGTGCGCTCCCGTGGAACCAGCGATGCCCCGTGTGCTCCCCGGCGACGAAGGGGACCGGAGCGTCGGTCTGACGATCCCGTCCTCCGTGCTCGCGCGGGCGGATGAAGTCATCCAGTGATGAAAAGACGAGCGTTCGTCGCTGGGAGCTTCGGTCTCCTCGCCGCGCCGCTCACGGTCGAGGCGTAACAGCCCCGCATCTATCGCGTAGGTATCGTTCACCAAGGCGGCCTGTATTCGCAAACCGTCGACGGGCTGCGGGACAGTCTCAGGGAGTTGGGGCTCGAGGAGGGCAAGCAACTACTCCTCCTGGTCCACGAGGCGGTGCAAAGCCTGTTTCCCGAGCAGAAGTGCCACCGGGAGGATAGCAAACGCGCGACCCCGGCGTGGGGGCGGCGGGGCCGGGCCGGCCGCGACCGCCGGCACGCACCGAGCCCGGTGGACTCCGGGCTCGCGGCGTCGCATTCTAGCGTCCCATGGGCACGATCGAGCGCCGGCGCCTCGGCCGCACCGATATCCAGGCCAGCGTGCTGGGCTTCGGGGGATCCGAGATCGGCTACCAGCGGGTCGCGGCTCGCACGGTCGGGCGCCTGCTCGGGAGCGCGCTGGACGCCGGGCTCACCGTGATCGACACGGCCGAGTGCTACGAGGACAGCGAGGTCCTCGTCGGCAAGGCGATCGGGCCCCGTCGCCACGAGGTCGCCCTCTTCACCAAGTGCGGGCACGCAGGCGGCTGGGGCCGGGCGGATTGGCGCCCCGCCGCGCTCCTCCGGAGCATCGAGCGGAGCCTCGGGCGGCTCGGCACCGATCACGTCGACCTGATCCAGCTCCACAGCTGCTCGTTGGCCGAGCTCCGCAAGGGCGACGTCATCGACGCGCTCGAGCGCGCCCGGGAGCGCGGGCTGACCCGCTACATCGGCTACAGCGGCGACGGCGAGGCCGCGCGCCATGCCGTGGAGTGCGGGCGCTTCGACACGCTCCAGACCTCGATCAGCATCGCGGACCAGGAGGCCATCGAGCTCACGCTGCCGCTGGCCCGCGAGCGCGGGATGGGCGTCATCGCCAAGCGGCCCCTGGCGAACGTCGCCTGGCGCCACTCGCGGAAGCCCGCCGAGGCGTACTACCAGACGTACTGGTCGCGCCTGCGCGCACTCGACTACGGCTTCCTGCGGGACGAGAGCGCGGCGGGGGTGGCCACGGCCCTGCGCTTCACGCTCGCGGTCCCCGGCGTCCACACGGCCATCGTCGGGACGACCCGGCCCGATCGATGGCAAGCGAACGCGGCCCTCCTGCGGGCGGGGCCGCTGCCCGCGGCCGAGGTCGAGGCGATCCGGGCCCGCTGGCGAGCGGTCGCCACTGCGTCGTGGTCGGGACAGGTGTGAGCGGGCCCCGGGGATGGGGCGGGCGCTAGCGGCCTCGCTTTCCGGTCATTTGCTCGACGGTCTGCTGGATTGCCAATCCGACGGGCAGCGGGACGACAACCAGCCATGGTGGCGTCGAGCCCCCTAACGAGCTCGGGCACCATGCCGGTCACTACCGCTCCACGACCGGCCTGACACTTTGCCCGAAACTGTGCCCGCGACCGCCCGGATTCTACGCCAAACCGCCCACCGCCACCCAAGCAGGCAATTAAAAACCCGCCGGTAAGTTGCGGAGTTACCGGCGGGTTCACACTCAGCCAACGCTTAGAAGGCCGTTGCTCTATCCGACTGAGCTACAGGCGCGCGCGTCCCTCTACCCTAGCATGGCCCTCTCGGCGGACCTGCCGGGGGAGGCGTGGGCGGCACACCGGCTTGCCGGGCCCTCGTGCGCGGGTTGGACGGCCGAGATGGGCGAGATGGTCGGGGCGAGCCGATTTGAACGGCCGACCTCCTGCTCCCAAGGCAGGCGCGCTACCAGGCTGCGCCACGCCCCGACCGGCTTATCCTACACTACCTCCCCGAGCGGCTGGCCGGCCGCCCGTTAACCCCTGCGGCCGACAAGCCGCGGCCGCGCCGTTCCGTCGCTCCCTTTGCGCGGTACTCCACGACCAGGGAGAAGAGTACGGCGTCGGGTGTAGGGGGCGGTCAAAGTCCTGAAGGTTTGGCGCCGCGCGGCGGCCGGTGCCAGCGCAGCACCTGGACGCCTTCCCACCACCAGGGCTGCCCGCGGTCCTTGCCGTCGAGCTTGACGAGCAGCTCCGCCCTCGGCTGGGCGGCCAGGTAGTCACGCGTCGCCCGCGCGACCTGCTCCCAGTCCGTGTCGTCGACGATCAGCAGGGCGTCGTCCGCGAGGTACGGCTCGATGAGCCGGAGCCCCTCGACCTGGGAGGCGTAGTCATGCGCCGCGTCGTAGTAGTAGACACCCACGCGCCGACGGGCCAGCACGCCGCCGCGCAGGAGCTCGAAGGCATCGCCCTCGAGCATGACGTAGCCCGTCAGGCCACGACGGCGCAGGTTCGCGTCCAGAACCTTGCGGCTGCCCTCTCCGAGGGAGAAGTTGTCGATGCCGACGAAATCCCCCGGGTTGCCCAGCATCGCCGCGATCAGGCTGAGCCCCTTGAACGAGCCGACCTCGACGTAGCTTTCCCCCGGGCCGAGGAGCGACGCGGCCAGGTTCAGGAGCGCGAGGTTGTTCTCACGGGCGAGCCCGCCGACCTCCGCCAGGATGGCCGCAAAGCGCCGGTCCCGCGGGTGCTTCGAGCGCGGGTAGGCGTCAAACAGCTTCGGCAGCGTCCGGTTGAACCGATCAGCATCCACGACGGCGAGCAATCCTACCACCCCGCGGCGCGGGCGAGTGGCCCGACTGGGGTGAGGCCCCTCCGAGGTACAGTCGGCGATGTGACGACGAGCGGTGACGCCTGGACGCAGGGGCCATCCGGCGATGCCCGGTTGCCAGGTAGCCAGCGCCGGGCGCGTGACGCCGGCCCGGAGGCCCGCGCCGGACGCCGGCGCGTTTGGCTGCTCCAAGCGCTGGTCGTCCTCATGGTTCTCGGGGTGGCGCTGGCGCCGCCCATCCCGCAGGATCCCGCGTACCACGACTTCGCCGATCGGCGGGCGGCCGCCGGCATCCCCAACGTACTCAACGTCGCCTCGAACCTGCCCTTCCTGCTAGTCGGCGCGCTGGGACTCCGGTTCCTGCACCGTGATCGCCGGCATGGGGGCGCCGCGGCGTTCCTCACGCCAGGCGAGCGCCAGCCCTACTGGGTCTTCTTCGCCGGCATCGCGCTGACCGGAATCGGCTCCGCCTACTATCACTGGCGGCCGGACAACACGACTCTCTTCTGGGATCGCTTGCCGATGACGATCGCCTTCATGGCGCTCTTCGCGAGCGTGCTCGGCGAGCGGATCAGCCTACGCGCCGGGGCAAGGGGCCTGTGGCCGCTGCTGATCGTCGGCGCCGCGAGCACGCTCTACTGGCACGTCGGTGAGCAGCGCGGTCACGGCGACCTCCGCCCCTACGCCCTGGTCCAGTTCGGTAGCATGGTGCTGATCCCGCTGATCCTGGCCCTGTTCCCGGCCCGCTACACGCGGACGACGGATCTCGTCGCGGCGATCGGCTGGTACGCGCTGGCAAAGGTATTCGAGCACTTCGATCGCGCCATCTTCAGCCTGATCGCAGTGAGCGGCCACACGTGGAAGCACCTCGCGTCCGCGGCGGGGGCCTGCTGGATTCTTCGGATGCTCGAGCGCCGACAGGCACTGCCGCCGCGAGGAGACGCCGTCTTCCGGCAGACCGCACGCTGCGCACCGAAGCGCGGCGGGGCGGGGGATGTGGCGCAGTGCTAGCCGAGTTCCCGGAGCCGCGCGGCCCAGCGAGCGAGGATCGGTCGCGCCGCCGCTACGGCGCGAGCCCGGTGACTCAGTCGCTCCTTTTCGCTGTCCGTCAGCTCGCCGAAGGTCCGTCCGAGCCCGGGGACGAGGAACACTGGGTCGTACCCGAACCCCCCGGTCCCGCGTGGCGCCCCGGTGAGGACGCCGTCCACGACGCCCTCGACCAGGGCTTCTTCTCCCCACGGCGCGACCAGCGCAATAGCGCACCGGAAACGGGCCCCGCGCGACCGCGTCGGTCCCAGCTCCGCGAGGAGCCGCGCGATGCGCTCCGCGCCAGTGAGCCCCGGACCTCCGTAGCGCGCCGAGGCCACGCCCGGCCGGCCACCGAGCGCGTCCACCTCGAGGCCAGAGTCGTCCCCAAGCGCCACTGCCGGCGTCGCGGCCGTCACGGCCCGGGCCTTCGCGAGCGCGTTGTCCGCGTAGCTGGTCTCGCCCTCGGGCGGGAGCCGCACGTCGCTGAGCTCCCACAGCGAAACGATCGTGTAGCCGAGACCGCCGAGCAGCGGGCGAAACTCTCGGACCTTTTCCGGATTCGCCGTGGCCAGGACGAGCCGCGGCGTCACGGCAGCGTGAAGACGGCTGCCTTTCGGTCGGCGAGCGCCCGCCGCTGGAAGGCGAGGAGCCGGGCCAGACCCCGACGGGCGAGCCCGAGGAGGCCGTCGAGCTGCGCCTGGTCGAAGGGCGTGCGCTCGGCGGTCCCCTGCACCTCGACGAAGCGCTCGGCCCCCGTCATCACGACGTTCATGTCCACCTCGGCCGTCGAGTCCTCCGCGTAGTCTAGGTCGACCACCGGGTTTCCCCCGACGACCCCGACGCTGGTCGCGGCGACGAGGTCCCGCAAGGGCTCCCCCAGGAGGCGGCTACTGTCGCGGAGGTGCTGGATGGCGTCGGCGAGCGCCACGTACCCGCCCGTGATCGCCGCCGTCCGGGTCCCACCGTCGGCCTGGATGACGTCGCAGTCGACGGTGACCGTGCGCTCGCCGAACTGGTTGAGCTGCATCACTGCTCGCAGGGAGCGCCCGACGAGCCGCTGGATCTCGTGCGTCCGGCCGCCCGTCCGCCCTGCCTCGCGGCCCGTTCGGGTCGACGTGGCGCGCGGCAGCATCCCGTACTCCGCCGTGACCCAGCCCTGGCCGCTCCCGCGAAGAAACGGCGGTACGCGATCCTCGACCGACGCGGTGCAGATCACGCGGGTGTCGCCGACCTCGACCAAGACGGACCCCTCCGCGTGCCGGGTGTACCGGCGCGTGAGCCGTACCGGGCGCAGATCCTCCGGCCCGCGGCCGTCGTGCCGCGTCATCGTTTCACCAACACGCCCGCTCGCTGGTCGTAGCTCCGCTTGTATCCGGCCACCCCGGCGGCGAGGGCCCGGGCGATCCGATCCCGGTAGCCATCGTCCCGGAGCCGCTGCTCGTCCTCTGGGTTCGAGATGAATCCGATCTCGACGAGGACGGCCGGCATGGCGGCGCCGCCCAGCACGTAGAAGGGAGCCTGCTTGACACCGCGGCTCGGGCGGCGAAGCGCGCGGTCCAGGTTGTTCTGCAGCGCCTCCGCCACCCGGCTCGACTCCTGCTGGAAGTCCGATTGCGCGAGGTCCCACAGGATCGAACGCAGCACGTCCGGGGCGCCACCCCGCGCCCGCGTGTCGCCCCCGATCAGGCGGTTCTCGTACTCCGCCGCCCGCCGCGCAGCGCCGTCCGTCGCCTCGTTCGAGAGGAAGTAGGTCTCGGTTCCCGTTGCGGCGCCGCCCGGCGCGGCGTTGACATGGATGGAGACGAACAGGTCCGCGCGCTCCCGGTTAGCGAGCGCCGTGCGCTCCCGGAGCCCCAGGAACTGGTCCCGCGCGCGTGTGAGCACGACGCGGACTCCGAGCTCCTCCTGGAGCAGCGCGGCGACGCGCCGTGAGATGTCGAGCGTGAGCTCCTTCTCCTGAAGTCCGGTCGGCCCGACGGCGCCGGCATCGTGACCGCCGTGCCCGGGGTCGACCACAATCGTCCGGAGAGCCTCGGGCCCAGCCTCCCCGGGTGTCGGCGCGGTCGCGCCAAGCGCCTGCCGGTGGAAGTCGAGCACCACGCGCGGCGGATCCTCCAGGCGGAAGACCTTCCGGGCAGCGGGCTGACGTTCGAACGCCACCCGGAGGGAGGCCGCCCCGCGAGACTCGCCGAGCTCGGCGGTCGCCACCAACCCGTCCCGCACCGTGCGGGTGCCCGTCCACCCGCGTGGGTTCACCTCGGGGAACGCGATAGTCAGGCCGGCCTCGGTCTCGACGAGCCGCGGCTCGAGCGGGGCGTCGGCCTCGACGACCATCCGCGTGTAGGTAGGGTACGAGCGGATCCGCAGCTCCACGCGCGCGGAAGAGCGGCCCGCGGGACGCACCGGGGCGCGTGGACTCTCGGCCTCGGGCCGCGCCGGCTCGACCGGCTCCGCAGGGGCCAGCGCGGCCGACGGGGCGCCGGCGGGCGGGACCGGACGGGGCGGCGCGAGCGCCGGCACTGCAACGGCGCGGGGGGCTGATGCGACGGCGGGACGCACGCTCGGCTTCGCGAGACCTGGCGGCACCGGCCGCGCCTCGCGGATCTCGGTGGGGGTCACGCGCACGCCGGCGCCCAGGAGCGTGGGGAGGCCACGCACCAGGAGGTCGCCCGGGACACGCCACGCTCCCCGGCGTACACGAACGGGCGCGGCGAGTGAAACTGCGCGGCCGTCCACGCTGATCTGCCGCGCGTCCTTCGCCAATTGAACCACCCCGTGGCGCGTAACCAGGCTGATCCGATCGCCTCCCGGAGCTCGGCGCGTGCTCGCGCTCGCCAGACGCGCGACATCCAACAGCGGGAAGTACGTCGCGCTTCCTTGCCACTCCCCGACGAGCTGACCCAGGCGCGCACCGGACGCCGTGCTGATCTCGACGGCGACAGGTGCGCCTTCCGCGCGCGCGGCCGTGACGGTCAGCAGCAGCCCCACCACCAGGATCGGGGCGACCCACCTGAGCATAGGCGAGCCCCCATTCTAGCCGCTGCGCTCGGGGAGCCCAAGGTTTCCGCGCGCGACGCGCGCGGGGCTCGCGCTCGCCGGATCGAAACAACAAGGGCCCCAGAGGGATCTCTGGAGCCCTTTGTCCTCTCGGTGCTTGCCGCGTCAGGAGGATGGTGGAGGCGGTGGGAATTGAACCCACTCGGGCTTTTCCAGGGTTTTCCGGCTGATTCCAGCATCGTCCCGCTTCATCAGTCTTCACTAAGGGGTTTCGTCTTACATGCTGTTCTTGCCGTTCCCGGGGGCTCCGGCTCGTTCTGCTGGATAGCCGCTGGATGGAACGGCCGCGGCAAGTTGCGCCTCGAGCCGGCTCGCGGCGGTCCGCTTCCCGTCCGGGAACAGGTGCCCGTATCGGTCGAGCGTGATCTGGACGGAGGCGTGCCCCAGCTGCGTCGAGATGTACTTGATGTTCTCGCCTGGCTGATCAGCATGGACGCGAACGTGTGGCGGAGGCTGTAGATCCGCACGTGCCGGAGCCCGGCCTTCGTGAGCGCCGGCCCCCACACGCGCTTGCGAACGGCTGTGGGGCGCAACAACTCCATCCGACCACCAGGCTGCATGCTGATACACGTGGTGCAGGCCCCCGAGCACCGGACGCCCGATGATCCGGCCTGTCGGGTTGGGCAGTCTCACCCCCAGTTCACGCACGCGCCGATCAAACGCTTCGCCATACCGGCTGTCCCGGTCACGGATGAGCGGCGGATCCCGATCCCCCTGGCGAGCCAGCGTGCGCCCGCGGAGCGCGCTCATGCTCGTGAGATCGCTCCCCTCGCGCGAGCCACAGGTCACGGCCGAACACGACCATCGCGACCCACGTGAACACCGAGTAGCCGAGTATCGCGAGGGCCAGGGACCGTGGAACCTCGCTCTGGCTCCACGCGCGCTCCATCGCGGCGAAGCTCACGAAGGCGAGGACGGCCGTCGCGACGCCCCATCGCGCCGGGTAGGTCGCAAGCGGCCGGCCTGGCGGCGCCCGCGGAACAGGTCGTACCCGGTGGCCCACGGATTCACGACCGGCCAGAGGTCGCCGCCGAAGGGGGGGGCGCGCTTGCTTGGGGGGGCCCGGCACGGCGCTCGGTCATGCTCCCTCACGCTTTGGAAGTTCGATGCCCGGAAAAATCTTAATCACCGCGCTGTCGTCCTCCTTCGCGAAGCCCGCGGTGGAGGCCTGCATGAACATCTGGTGCGCGGTGGACGCGAGCGGCAGCGGAAACTTGCTGGCGCGCGCGGTGTCGAGCACCAGGCCCAGGTCCTTCACGAAGAGGTCGACCGCCGACAGCGGCGTGTAGTCGCCTGCCAGCACATGGGCCATGCGGTTCTCGAACATCCAGCTGTTGCCCGCGCTGTGGGTGATGACCTCGTACAGCGCTTCCGGTGCCACGCCCTCCCGCAAGCCCAGCGCCATCGCCTCGGCCGCGGCGGCGATGTGTACGCCGGCCAGTAGCTGGTTGATGATCTTCACCTTGCTGCCCGCGCCTGCGCGGTCGCCCAGGCGGTACACCTTGCCGGCCATGGACTCGAGCAGATCGCCGGCCTTGGCATAGGCCTCGGGCCGGGCGGAGGTCATCATCGTCATCTGGCCGCTGGCCGCCTTGGCCGCACCGCCGGAAATCGGCGCGTCGATGTAGTGGATGCCGGCCACGGCCAGGCGCGCCTCCAGCGCCACCGACCAGTTCGGGTCGACCGTGGAGCACATCACGAACACGCTGCCTGGCCGCAGCGCAGCGGCCGCGCCGCCCTCGCCGAAAAGCACCGCCTCGGTCTGCTGCGCATTTACCACCACGCTCACCAGCCGCTCGCACGCGGCGGCGACCTGCGCCGGCGTGTCGTGCGCCACGCCGCCATCGGCGGCAAAGGCGGCAGCCACGCCGGGGCGCGCATCGCACACATGCACGGTGTAGCCGGCACGGCGCATGGTGGCGGCGATGCCGGCGCCCATGGCGCCCAGCCCGATCAATCCTGCCTGTTGGTTCGGCATGCTTTTCTCTTTCTCCTTCACTCGCGCTCGCTTTGCGGCAGCGCGTCGTGGATCGTCCACCGGGGCGCCTTCGAGCCCACGTAGATGTGCTTCTGCTCGGCCGGCACGACGGGCGTGTCGAGCGTGCCCAGCGTGAAGCCGACCCGCCCCGGGTATGGCAGGTGCGTGCTGAGCCAGGTGGTTTGAGCGTACGGTGGTCCGGGACCGTCAGCGACTTCCTCGAGGGATCAGTCGCGTGGCGGAGCCGGATGTGGCTGCTGCGCTGCGGCACGACGCGGTAGCCAAGCTGCTCGAAGACGCGGATGGCCTCCCGTCCGGAGACGACGGGAAGCTCGGACGTCATCGGGTGACGACGACACTCCCGACGAGGCCGCGACGCCGCCGGTCAGCTCCCACTGGAGATGCCCGGCGAAGACGCCTACCACTCGTCGAAGTCGGCGTGCCAGTGAGGACGGTTGCCGCCTCCGGGTGGCGCCGCGATCAGGGTCACGAGCGGGCGCTCGTCGGCGATGAGGCGCGTAGCCCACGGCGCCGGCCCCATCCTCGCTACCACGTCGGCGACACGAGTATGAGGACGTTGGGCCAGGTCGGGTTGGCCGCCGTCGGCGGCATGGGCCCGGCGGCCAGTCGCTCGATGGCGATGGACGATCTGGGCATCGAGACCTCCGAACAAGGAATCGACTGCTCGGCGCGTGCGCCGTCCGCGCGGACCGCGGGCGGGCGTGGCGCCGCAGCGCACTACACCATCCACCAGCGCCGGGCGTCAAGCGCCGGTGATCCGACTGCGTGGACGCGAATCCGTGCCCGTGCTACGTTCGCCCCCATGCGATTCTGCTACGCGCATCGGCGCGCCACGCTCTACCCAACCAGCTTCGATTCCTGGAACCTTGCCCCGGACGACTACACGGCGGCGTTCTTGCGCACGGCGAAGGACATCGGGTTCGATGCGATCGAGGTCGGCGTCGAGGTCCTCGAGAGGACGGGCGGGTCGGAGCGGCAGGTGAAGGCGTTCGGCCGGCGGCTCCGGCAGGCGGGGATGCCGATCGGCTGCGTGCGAGCCGGTGGGACCCTGACGGACGCACGGCACGGCCCTCGCAACCGAGCGCGTCAGGCCAGCGCCATCCAGTTCGCCGGCTGGGTGGGCGCGACGGTCGTCAACACCGCGCTGAGCGCGCCCGCGCGGCGCCCCGGCAACCCGGCCGGCAGCCTTCCGGGGTCGCAGCACGGCTGGCCGGTCGCTCAGGACGCGTCGCGGGACGCCCAGCTCTCCGAGTACGAGGCCCTGGCGAAGGCGTGTCAGACAGCGTGTGACCAGGCGGCGGACGCGGGTGTCACGATCTCGGTGGAGGTCCACCAGAACTCGCTCGTCGATAACTCGTGGTCGGCCCGGTTGATCCACCGGCTGGTCGACCGCCGGAACTTCGGCATCAACCCGGACCTCGGCAACGTCTACTGGACCTACGACGTCCCGGAGGAGACCCCGGAGGACTGCATCCGGCAGCTGGCGCCGATCTCCGTGTACTGGCACTGCAAGAATCTCTACCGGGTGTACCACCCGGAGATGCAGCGCTCGGTGTTCCTGCGGGTGCCGCTGCCGGACGGCGAGATCGACTACCGGTTCGCGGTGGCCGCGATGCACGCGGCCGGCTACGCGGGCTACATGGCGATCGAGGGCGCCTCGGCGGGGGACCAGTTCCACGCGGACCAGAAGAGTCTCGCGTACGCCAAGGCGATGTGGGCGGAGCACGCGCGTACCCGACGGCTTGGCCGGTCCCGCGCCTGACCGCGGGCGCGGGCCTGACAGCGGTGTCCCGCGCGTCGACCCCCGGTCAGGCCGGGCGAGTGCGAGCGCGCAGGTGGAAGCTCTTCGGCCGCGTCAGGTGGCGAAACCCCAGGTGGGAGAGCGAGCAGCCCTTGCCGCTGTCCTTGACCCCGACCCCGGGGAGCAGCGGATCCAGGTAGTCGCAGCGGTTCGCGTAGACCGTTCCGGCATCGAGCTCCGCCATCACGCGCTCACTCGATTCGCTGGATGGCCGCTGGATAGACGCACCGAGGGCCCCGGAGGATCGCTCCGAGGCCCCTTATTTAACACGGTGTTGCGATACAGAAAGGATGGTGGAGGCGGTGGGAATTGAACCCACGTCCGAAGACCGTCAGCCCGAGGCCGCTACACCCATAGTCCGCGCTTTAGATCTCGCCGACCGACGCTCCCGCGGACGGGATCATGGCCAGACCAGCCTGTTCGATCTCGCGCCGCGTTGCCCAGGCCCGCTCGCGGCGCCAGCCCGCAGAATTATGACGCCCGGCCCCCTCCCCTGCTGGCCCGGGAAGGGCGGACGTCGCCGCTAGTTAGGCGGCGAGTGCTAGCTCTTTGTCGGCAGCTATAGCCGACCCACCATTTGACGAGGGGATGGGCGCCCTCGAGGTGCTGCCCCGGACATCGTGATCCCCGTCGAAACCGGTCGCCCCCATGCCCTCCCTGTCAGCGCGTCCGCTCGCGCAAAGCCCGTGCGACCTCGCGTCGCTCCTCGCGCTCCCGGATCGCGTGCCGCTTGTCCAGTGTCTTTCGGCCACGCGCGAGCCCCAGTTCAACCTTGGCCCGACCTTGCTTGAAGTATAGGCGCAAGGGGACGAGGGTCAATCCCCTCTCCATGATCTTCCCGAGCAGTCGGTTGATTTCCCCGCGATGGAGCAGGAGCTTGCGGGGCCGTAGCGGGTCGTGGTTGGCCCTGTTGCCCTGGGCGTACGGGCTGATGTGTAGCCCGAGGAGCCAGGCCTCGTTCCCCTCGATCCGGGCGTACGACTCCTTGAGGTCCGCCCGACTGTCCCGGAGCGACTTGACCTCCGTGCCCTGGAGCACGAGGCCCGCCTCGTGGGTCTCGAGGATGTCGAAGTTGTGGTGGGCTCGCCGGTTGGAGGCGACGAGCTTCTCGCCCGGGGCGGGCTTGCTCACGTCACGGCCCCTCGTCTTGACGGGCTCCGGACCCGATGGTAGCGTTATCGCCTGCTCGCGGGCGCCGAAGTGGCGGAATTGGCAGACGCGCTAGATTCAGGGTCTAGTGCCCGCAAGGGTGTGGGGGTTCGAGTCCCCCCTTCGGCACCAGTAGTTTAGCAAGACTCGTCATCCCCCGGCCGGCCGATCTTACGGGGAATCTTACGGGGACGCCAGCGCCGCGCCCCGCTTCATCGGCATGACCTGGCCCAGCCCGCCGTCGGGGCGTCGGGCCGCCAGCCGCTCGACGGCGCTCCTGAGGTCCGCCTCGTTGACGATGTCGTACCGGTCGAACACCGCCCTGGTCTTATGGCTGGTCAGGGTCATGGCGACCTTCGCGGAGACCCCGGCCCGGACTAGGTTCCGAACGGCCGTCCGGCGGAAGTCGGGCGGCAACCGGCCGGGCCGCGCGGCCCCGGTGACCGCTGCCTGCCAGGCATGACGGAACGACTTGATGGCCCACCCCTCCCGATCGAAGACGTGCCGGATGATCCGGCCCTGCCGGTGGCCCAGCGCCGTGGTGGCCGCCCGCTGGGCCCGGAGCATCTCGGCTCGGGCAGGGCTGTGAAGGGGAGCTCCCGACCTTTCTTGTACTTGGTGGTCCGCACCTCGAGCCGGATGATCCCCGCCTCGAAGTCAACCTGCGATCACTCCAGCCCGAGGAGCTCGCCGGTCCTCGAGCGGCACGGCGCCGGCGCTCGGCACGCCAGAGGGGATCTTTCGCGCCCAAGCACAGCGGGATAGACTGCAGGACCAAGCAGCCCATCCAGCCTGGGACGATCCTGAACAAACGAACGCAGGAGAGTGAATCGAGCCGGCTGCAGATCGAGACGAGAGGTCCATCCCCGGCCGAGATGGGCTGCAAGACCTCGCGGCGGTCACGGTCTTACGCGGGTCAGCCTATCCGGCGGCCGAATGTAGTTCGACTCACAAGGCGAGAGAGGGTTCCTCAGCGTAGACCTAGAGCGTTCGCGGGCAGTTCTGGAGGTCCTGACCGTGAGGTGCGACAATGCCGGCCACCTCGCCTCACGTCTACGGCCGTGCAGGAGAGCAGAAGATGGATGACCACTCCTCGCTGAAGCGCCGGCTCGCGGCGATTCTCGCCGCCGACATCGCCGGCTACAGCCGCCTCATGGGCGAGGACGAGGCCGCGACGGTTCGCGATCTCAAGGACCACCAAGCGGTGGTCCTGCCGCTGGTCGGCCGCTACGGCGGCCGAATCATTGACACCGCCGGTGACGGCATCCTGGCCGAGTTCCCGAGCGTGATCAATGCGACCGAGTGCGCGGTCGAGATCCAGACCATCATGGCGGTGCGCAACGACGCGGTGCCGGAGTCGCGCCGCATGCAGTTCCGCATCGGCATCAACCTGGGCGACGTCATCCACGACGAGACCCGGATCTACGGCGACGGCATCAACGTCGCGGCGCGTCTCGAAGGGATCGCGGAGCCCGGCGGCATCTGCATCTCCCGCCAGGTGTTCGACCAGGTGAGCCGCGTGCTCAAGGCAGATTTCCAGGCGCTCGGCCCGCGCACCTTGAAGAACATCGCGCATCCGGTGGACGTCTTCGCCATCTCGCCGGCGGATGGGGGCGCCGGTCCGGGCGTGACGGCCCCCAATGCCGTCGACCTCACGCAGGAGATTCGCTTCTGCACCGCGCCCGACGGCGTCCAGCTCGCCTACTCGATGATCGGCCAGGGGCCGCCGATGATCAAGACGGGCAACTGGATGACCCATCTGGAATTCGATCTCGAGAGCCCGATCTGGCGGCATCTCTATCGTGAGCTGGCGAAGGGCCACACGCTGGTCCGCTACGACGCGCGCGGCAACGGGCTGTCGGATCGGACCGTCGACGAGATCTCGTTCGACAGCTTCGTGGGCGATCTGGAGGCGGTGGCTGACGCTGCAGGGATCACGCAGTTCGCGTTGCTCGGGATCTCCCAGGGGTGTGCGGTCTCGATCGCCTACGCAGTGCGACATCCTGAGCGCGTGTCGCATCTCATCCTCTACGGCGGATACGCGCTGGGCTGGAAGAAGGGCGCCCGCACCGCGGCCGAGAAGGAGGAGGGTGCCGCCATGCTGACGCTGATTCGGCTGGGCTGGGGCCAGGAGAACCCGGCCTTTCGCCAGCTCTTCACCTCACGGTTCATGCCCGGTGCGACCAAAGAGCAGGCCGATTGGTTCAACGAGCTGCAGCGCATGACGGTATCGGCGGACGTGGCCGCCCGGATTCGCGAGGCGAACGGCGAGACCGATGTCACCGCGTTGCTCCCGCGGGTGAGCGTGCCGACGCTCGTGCTGCACGCGCGCGATGATGCCCAGGTCCCCTTCGAAGCCGGGCGCCGTATGGCCGCCGGCATCCCGGGGGCAAAGTTCGTGGCCCTGCACGGGCGCAACCACCTCTTCCTCGAGACCGAGCCGGCCTTCAGCCAGTTCCTGGAGCACACTCGGACGTTCCTCGCCACCTGATGAAGGCAGCCACCCATTTCCTTTCGTCACTCCGACGGCCGGGAAACGGTCGTGCCAATCCGCCGAGCGACTATCGGCTTTGGGCTCCTGGCGGCCTTCCTCCGTGACGGCGAGCGCAAGTGCGATGAAGTCATTGGCCGCTGAGTGTCAAGAGTGAGTCGGTGTCCGCCCAGGACTTGGTCTACTGAGACAGCCCGGGGAGTTACCTGATGACCGGTGCGGGCAGGGGGCGCGTGGCTCGCATGTGGTGCTCTCCGGACGCCGCGACGCGCCTGGCGGTTGCCCTGGTCCTCATCGCCACCGTGGTCGCCGGCATCGGGCGACGGGAGTGGTTCAATTTAACTCCCGAGGATCCCGCCCGATCGATCCGCCGGTTCCTCTTGGGCCCGGCGGACGTCGCGGTGACGCCCGGCAGGCCCTGGGCCCGCGTGCCCGCCTGGTTGCCGGGCCCGGTGGATCAGTGGGCGGGCGGCTCGATCCATGCCGTCGCGATTCACCTCCAGCAGCCGACGACCCGCGCGCTCCGCTTCGAGGTCCGAACAGGTCGGGCGCGGCCGCGCGAGCTCCAGGACTTCGGGCTGCCCCCGTCCGACTCCCGCGCGCACCTCCGCGTCGTGGTGAATGGTCGGACCATCGCGACTTTCGAGGGCCCCGGGCCACGTCGCCCACCGGGTCGCGCGGTGGCACGCGCGGAACGCCGAGTGGAGGCCGCCATCCCCGCCTCCGCGCTCGGTGCCGGCGCGACGATGTCAGTGGCCTTGGTCAATGACGGCGGCAGCGGCGTGGCTCTCAAGCGCGTTCGGCTCGTCGAGGTGCTCCCGTCGTTCTCCCTGAGTCACCTGCGACTCGGGGGGCGCTTCCCCGCCGTGAGCGCCGTTCTTCTGGCCGCAGGCCTCGCCTTGCTGCTGGGGGCCCGCCTCGGGCGCCTGGGCGATGGAACGCGGTCGTGGCGGCGCGCCCTGGGTCCCGCACTCGGCCTCCTCCTCCTGGGCCTGGCGGTCGCCGCTCCCAGAGCCACGCGGGGCATCCCCCGCTGGGCCTGGCTCCTCCTGATCGTGGGCCTCCTGCCGCTCGGCCGCGGCCACCCCCGGCCGGTGACCGCGCCACGCGGGTCGGCCAGCGTCCTCGCCGGAGTGGTAAGGCGCGGTCTCCTCGCGATCACGGCCCTGGCGGTCTCACTCGGCGCCGCAGAGTTCGGGCTGCGGGCGGTCTTCCGCGATGAACCCTGGGCTCGCGGTATGCCACAACTCCTGCACCCCGTCCTGCCAGACGCCATGAACTCGCTCGGGTTTGACGAGCGCGAGTTCCCTCTGCGGAAGCCTCTCGGCGTGTACCGGATCGCCGTGCTCGGCGATTCCCTGTCGGTGAGCGCGCCGCGCGCGGCCCGCCTGGAGCGCGTGATCGTCGAGCGCCTGAACGCGCAGTCCACCGAGGCCGTCACCTACGAGGCCGTGAACTTCGGGCGAGTGGGGGCGGACACGCAGGATGAAACCAAGATCCTCCGACAGGCCGTGTGGCACACCGACCCGGACTTCGTCCTCCTGGAGTGGTACGTGAACGATCTCGAGAACGGGGACTACGTCGACCGGCCGCGCGCAGCCGACCTCATCCCCTTTGCGGCGATTCGTCGTGCCACCCACCGCTCGCTCTTCCGGTGGATGCTCCAGGACCAATTCATCGTCCTGCAGGAGCGCCTGGGACTCTTGGAGACCTATCCCGCCTACATGTATCGGATGTTCGGCGATCCGGCCGGCCCGCGCTGGGAGGGAGCGGCCGAGGCGCTGCGGGATTTCATCGGCGAGTGCCGCGCCCACCGCACCCCGGTCGCCATCGCCCTGCTCCCGCATCTCAGCCCCGGCTTGGCGGCGAGCGCGTACGAGTTCGCCGAGCTCCACGACCAGGTCCTCGAGCTCTGCCGCCGGGAAGCCGTCCCGTGCGTCGACCTGCGCTCGACGTTTAGGGCGTACCGGGATTACACGCGCTTCTGGGTCAGCCGGTTCGACGAGCATCCCAACGCCCTGGCGCACCGGCTGGCGGGCGAGCACCTGGCCGAGGTCCTCGGCCCGCTCTGGCTCGCGGCGCGCGGGGCCCGCGGCCGTGCCCCCGCGGGAAACGTCCCCCCGTTAGTCGAGGCGCCGCACGGAGTTTCGCAGCGTCCCGATCCCGTCGATCGTAATGCTGACGACGTCGTCAGGCGCTAGCGCGCACTCATCGGGCACGAGGATGCCCGTTCCGGTTGAGAGCACGGAGCCCGGCGGCACCGGGTTGTAGCGGCCGAGCCAGTCGACGAGCTCCTCGCACCGACGCTTGAGGTCGCCGGTCGAGGCCTGGCCTTCGAAGAGCCGGCGGCTGCCCCGCTCGATGGTGCACCGGATGGTGAGCGCGTGGGGATCGGGGATGGAGGAAGGGGTCGCGATCACGGGGCCGAACGCGAAGCTTCCCTGGAAGACCTTGGACTGGGGCAGGAACAGCGGATTCTCGCGCTCGATGTCCCACGCCGAGAGGTCGTTGCCCACCGTGTAACCGACGATGCCGCCGCCCACGCCCACGACCACCGCCAGCTCCGCTTCCACCGCCGTCAGCTTGGAGTCACCGCGGAGCCCGACGGCGCCGTGCGGGCCCACCGAGCGCGCTGCGGACCCCTTATAGAAGAGCTCCGGCCGCTCCGCCTCGTACACGTAGTCGTAGATGCCCTTCCCGCGGTGCGCCTGCCCGGTGTCGTGCTCGGAGTAGTACTCGCGGCTCCGCCGGTAGGTGATCCCCGCCCCCCACACCTCCGGGGGCTCGAGCGGCGCAAGCAGTCCCACGCCACGTCCCCGCGGCGCCCGGTCCAGCGCGGCCCAGGCGTGGCGTCGCCGGCGGGGCTCGCGGCCGAGCCGGCGCGCCAGGCGCTCGATCCCGGCGGGCGTGCGGCCGGAGACGAGGAGGTCCAGGACCGAGCCGACCCCGGCCCGCGGCGCGGTGATGTCGATGACGTCGTCACCGTCGAGCACGCCCACGCGGCGCCCCCCACCGGCGACCTGGAACTGGCAAAGCTTCATGCCTCTCTCCTTGGATGGGACGGCTGGCGGTGATGCGGAGGCCACGGCCCACCGCCGAGCGGCGGGCTCACGCCAGGCGGAACCGGCGCCGGAAGACCTCGTCGCGGGTCTTCTGGTAGAGGACCTCCCACTCCGGGCTGCCTTCGGGAACGGGACGCGCGTAGCTGCCGAGGATCTTCCGGACTTCGGCGTCGATCGACTCCTCGACGCGCGTCTCGTCCGAGAGCGCCCGGAGGATCTCGTTCCGGACGTCGTCGGGGGTCTTGAGGGCGACCACGCCCTCCTGGGCGAGCACCTCTTCCGCGAGGCGCGCCGACAGGTGAAACAGCCGCTCGCGGCTCCACCTCATCACAGCACGAATCCCCGGTCCCGGGCGAGCTTCTCCCGGGTCTTGGCGAAGAGCTGCCGGTAGTCCAGGCCCTGATCGCGGATGTCCCGCGCGTAGCCCTGCAGGATCCGACGAGCTTCGACGTCCAGCTGCTCCTCGGCCACGAGATTGTCCACGATCACGCGCTGGATCGCCTGCCGCACCCGCGCCTCGTCCTTCGCTTCGATGAAGCGACGCCCGACGAGGCGCTTGGCGATCACGTCCCCGATGCGGCTGGCGATCTCTTCCCGGCCCCGCACGCTAGTCCCCCCCGCCGATAAGGTGCTCGAACGGCTCGGGCCCCCCGTCGTTCCACGCGACCAGGGGAGCCTGATCCGCCGGCGCACCCTCGAGCAGCCAGGACTCCGGGACCCGATACGCCACGCGCCGACGCGTGAAGGCCTCGCCGTCGTGATAGTAGAGCCAGCCTTCCCGGCGCCAGCCGATGCCCCGCACGTCCACCCGGATCCGGCGCGCCTCAAGGTCGAACAGCGCGGTCCCGTGGCTGGCCACTGCCTCCGTATACCGGCGATCGAAGCGCGCGCGCCGGAGGGCGCCGAACAGTCCGTCGTAGCTGGTGCTCGCGAAGGGATGCCCGAAGAAGAACCGCTGGACGGCCACGAGGAGATCGGAGATCGTCTCGGGATCGGCCTCGAGTGCCCCGATGAGCGCGGGTACGCGCCACGGCCGCGCGAGCCCGCTCACCCGGCGCTGCTTGTCGCGGAGGCAGACCCGCACGAGTCCAGGCTGTCCCATGTCGGCGCCCGCAACCCCCGCTTGAGCCTACCCAGCGCCCGCGAGGGGTGTCAAGGCAGAGGGTCCGCCACGCGCGGCCCGCTGCGCGGCTCCCTTCGCCCCGGAGCCGCGCGCCCTCGTCACGCCCCGCCGGGCCGCCGGCCCGCGGTCTGGAGCCGCGCCCTGCGCCCGGGCAGAGCGCGGAGAGCGCCCGCGTCACGTCGGTCTCCTCGCACTGCCGTGGAGCCGAAGCCGCTGCTCCGCGCGTCCCGCGTGCGGCGCGCGCCCGGTCGAGGTCGATCTCCTCGGGCCGCTCGGCCGTCTCGGTCAGGATCGTCACGTGGTCCGGACCCGACCTCGGCGAACCCGCCGCTCACCGCGAGGTGGTGCTCCTCGCGCCCGGTTCGGTACATCACCTCCCCGATTCCCACGAGGCTCAGGAGCGGCGCGTGCCCCGGGAGGACGCCGAACGAGCCTTCCACGCCCGGGACCACGACCTCGTCGGCCTCGCCCGACACGACCAGTCGCATCGGGGTCGCCACCTCGAGCCGGAGCCGGTCCGCCATCCCCGCCGCCTGCCCGCTACTCGCGCAGGCGCTTGGCCTTCTCCACCGCCTCCTCGATTCCGCCGACCATGTAGAAGGCCTGCTCCGGGAGCTCGTCGTGCTTGCCTTCGACCACCTCGCGGAACCCGCGGACGGTCTCGGCGAGCGAGACGTACTTGCCCGGCGCGCCCGTGAACGTCTCGGCGACGAAGAAGGGCTGCGAGAGGAAGCGCTGGATCTTCCGCGCGCGGGCCACCGTGAGCTTGTCCTCCTCCGAGAGCTCCTCCATCCCCAGGATGGCGATGATGTCCTGGAGGTCCTTGTACCGCTGGAGGGTGAGCTGGACGGCGCGCGCGGTGCGGTAGTGGTCCTCGCCCAGGATGCGCGGGTCGAGGATTCGGGAGGTCGAGGCGAGCGGGTCCACCGCGGGGTAAATGCCGAGCTCCGAGATCTGGCGCGAGAGCACGGTCGTGGCGTCCAGGTGGGCGAACGCCGTCGCCGGCGCCGGATCGGTGATGTCGTCGGCCGGCACGTAGATCGCCTGCACCGACGTGATGGAGCCGCGCTTGGTCGACGTGATCCGCTCCTGGAGCGCGCCCATCTCGGTGCCGAGCGTCGGCTGGTAACCGACGGCCGAGGGCATCCGGCCGAGCAGCGCCGAGACCTCCGAGCCCGCCTGGGTGAACCGGAAGATGTTGTCGATGAAGAGGAGGACGTCCTGCCCCTCGTCGTCGCGGAAGTACTCGGCGACCGTGAGCCCCGTCAGCCCGACGCGGAGGCGCGCGCCGGGCGGCTCCGTCATCTGGCCGTAGATCAGCGCCGTCTTCTCGATGATTCCCGACTCCTTGAACTCGAGCCAGAGGTCGTTCCCCTCGCGCGTCCGCTCCCCCACTCCCGCAAAGACGGAGATGCCGCCGTGGTGCTTCGCGATGTTGTGGATGAGCTCCTGGATGAGCACCGTCTTCCCGACACCCGCGCCGCCGAACAGCCCGGTCTTCCCGCCTTTCGTGTACGGCTCCAGGAGGTCGACGACCTTGATGCCCGTCTCCAGCATCTGGACGGACGTCGACTGCTCATCGAACGCCGGCGCCGGCCGGTGGATCGGGTAGCTCTTCTCGGCGGCCACCGGACCGAGCTTGTCCACGGGCTCGCCGACGATGTTCAGGATCCGCCCGAGCGTCCCTTTCCCGACGGGCACCGAGATGGGTCGCCCGGTGTCCTGGACCTTGGCGCCGCGGACCAGGCCGTCCGTGGAGGACATGGCGACCGTCCGCACCGTCGACTCGCCGAGGTGCTGGGCGACCTCGAGCACGAGCTTCTGGCTGTAGGAGAAGACGTCCTTGACCTCGAGGCCCGGGACCTCGAGGGCGCTGTAGATCGCCGGCAGGACCCCCGGCTCGAACTCGACGTCGACGACGGGCCCGATCACCTGGACGATGTGCCCCTCTCGCATCCGCTTCTCCCCTCAATCGTTCCGGGGGGAAGCGGCGCCGCTCCTCCCCCAGGCCCCCCCACCGCACTGCGTCCCAGCGCGGCGGCGACGTGATCCGTGCACCTCTGTCAGCCTTCCGCGCTGGCCCGTAGGGCCTCGGCGCCCCCGACGATGTCGAGCAGCTCCTTGGTGATCCGCTCCTGCCGCGCCTTGTTGTACTGGATGGTCAGGAGCCCGATCATCTCCTGGGCGTTCTTGCTCGCCGCCTCCATCGCCGTCATGCGCGCGCCCTGCTCGCCGGCCGCCGACTCGAGGAGCGCCCGGTAGACCTGCACCTCCACGTGGCGCGGCAGCAGCGCGGCGAGGATGGTCGCCGGGTCGGGCTCGTAGATGTAGTCGACCGCCGGCCCCTCGGCCCCGGGCTCGGCCGCGCGCGGGCGGCTCGATCGGCAGGAGCCGCTCCACGGCGACCCGTTGCACCGCCACCGATCGGAACTCGTTGAACACGAGCCAGACCTCGTCGACCTCGTCGGCCAGGTACGCCCGCATGAGCTCGCCCGCGAGCGTGCGCACATCCGCGAACGCCAGGCGGTCGAGGAACCCGATCCGCTCGCCGCGCAGCGGCCACGGCCGACGGCGGAAGAAGTCGCGCGCCTTGCGCCCCACGGTCAGGACGGCGGCGTTCCCGTCCGCGTCGCCGCGCAAGAGCTCGACTGCGCGCCGCGCGATGTTCGAGTTGAACGCGCCGCACAGGCCCTTGTCGGCGGTCACCACGACGTAGAGCTTCCGGGGCCCCTCGCGCCGGACCAGGAGCGGATGCTTGTCCTCGCCCAGCCCCCGCACGAGGGCGCTCACCAAGTCGGCCATCCGGAAGGCGTAGGGCCGGGCCTCGAGGATCCGCTCCTGGGCGCGTCGGAGCTTCGCGGCCGCGACGAGCTTCATCGCGCGGGTGATCTTCTGGGTGGACTGGACGGAACGGATCCGCCGCCGGATGTCCTGGAGCGTCGCCATCGGTCGGGCCGGTGCCCGTTCCTACGCGGCGGCGGCGCCCCGAGACGCCATGAACTCGGCCTTCGCGCCGGCGATCAGCTCGTCGATCTGCGGACGGAGCGCATCGGACAGCTCCTTCTTCTCGCGGATCTCGGCGAGCGCGGCGCCGCCGCGACTGTCAGCGTACTGGTAGAGCGCCTCCTCGAACGTGCGCAGGGCGTCGACCGGGACGTCGTCCAGGTGACCCTGGGTGCCGGCGTAGATGACGAGGATCTGCTTCTCGACCGGCAACGGGGCGTACTGGCCCTGCTTGAGGACCTCGACCATCCGCTGGCCGCGCGACAGCTGCTGCTGGGTCGCCTTGTCGAGCTCCGAGCCGAACTGGGCGAAGGCGGCCAGCTCCCGGTACTGAGCGAGGTCCAGGCGGAGCTTCCCGGCCACCTGGCGCATCGCCTTCACCTGCGCGGACCCGCCCACCCGCGAGACGGAGAGGCCGACGTTCACCGCCGGCCGGATGCCGGCGTAGAAGAGGTCCGTTTCCAGGTAGATCTGCCCGTCGGTGATGGAGATGACGTTGGTCGGGATGTAGGCGGACACGTCGCCGAGCTGCGTCTCGATGATCGGGAGCGCGGTGAGCGATCCTCCGCCCAGCTCGTCGTTGAGCTTCGCCGCGCGCTCGAGAAGCCGCGAGTGCAGGTAGAAGACGTCGCCCGGGTACGCCTCGCGGCCGGGGGGACGACGGAGCAGCAGCGAGAGCTGGCGGTACGCCTGCGCGTGCTTGGAGAGGTCGTCGTAGATGCACAGCGCGTGGCGCTTGGAGTCGCGGAAGTACTCTCCCATCGTGACGCCGGCGTACGGCGCGATGTACTGGAGGGGCGCCGGATCGGAGGCGGTGGCCGCGACGACCGTCGTGTACGCCATGGCACCGCTGTCCTCGAAGACCCGCACGACCTGCGCCACGGTCGACCGCTTCTGTCCCACGGCGACGTAGAAGCAGTACACGCCCTGGCCCTTCTGGTTGAGAATCGTGTCGACCGCGATGGCCGTCTTCCCGGTCTGGCGGTCGCCGATGATCAGCTCCCGCTGACCGCGCCCGATGGGGATCATGGCGTCGATCGCCTTGATGCCCGTCTGCAGGGGCTCCTTCACGGGACGGCGGTCGACCACGCCCGGCGCGTACCGCTCGATCGGGCGGAACTCCTTGGAGTCGATCGGCCCCTTGCCGTCGATGGGCTGGCCGAGGGCATTGACCACGCGCCCCACGAGGGGCTCGCCCACCGGCACCTGCGCGATGCGCCCGCTCCGCTTCACGACGTCGCCCTCGCGGATCGCGCGATCCTCGCCGAGGAGCACCGCGCCGACGTTGTCCTCCTCGAGGTTTAGCACCATCCCGACGATGTCCTCGGGGAACGTGAGCAGCTCGCCCGCCATCGCCCGCTCGAGCCCGTAGACGCGGGCGATCCCGTCCCCGACCTCGATCACCCGCCCGATCTCCGTGAGATCGGTCTCACCCTCGAACTCCTGGATCTGGCGTCGGATGATCTCGCTGATCTCCCCGGCCTTGATCATGCAGCTCCCCCCGCTCCCTTGATGATCCGCTCTCTGAGGACCCCCAGCTGACCCGCGACGCTCATGTCCAAGACCCGGCTGCCAACCTCGGCAACGAAGCCGCCGAGGAGGTTCGGGTCGACCTCTGTGTCCAGCAGGACCGTCCCGCCTAGGCGGCGGCCGAGGTGCTCGCGCAAGGCCGCCTGCTCGGCGTCCGCCAGGGGCGCGGCGCTCCGCACCCGAGCGCGGCTGCGCCCGGCGGCCTCGTCGACGCTCGTCCGGTAGGCCGCGAGAATCTCGCCCAGGAGGTCGAGTCGGCGACGCTGTGCGACAAGCGCCAGGAAGTTCCGCGTGAGCGGAGAGACGCCGAGGCGGCCTGCCACCTCGAGCACGATGCCGCGCTTGGTCGCCGCCTTCACCCACGGCCGGAGAAGCGCCTCCCGCAGCACCGGCTCGGCGGAGAGGAGCTCGTCGAACGCCGCCAGCTCGTCCGTCACCGCCTCCGCCCGGCGCGCCTCGCTGGCGAGCGCGTGGAGCGCCCGTGCGTAGCGCCGCGCGACGGCCGCGTCCCGCTTCACGCCGGCCCGATCCGTGCCAGCGCCTCGCGGACCAGCCGCTGGTGATCGTCGTCGGTGAGGCTCTTGCGGATCAGCCGCTCGGCAATCTGCGTGGCGAGCACGCCCACCTCGGTCCGGAGCTCGGCCCGCGCGCGCCGGACCTCCTGCCCGACCTGGGCCTGCGCCGCCTCGACCAGCCGCGCGGCCTCCTGTCGCGCGTCGGCGCTGAGCCGCTCACGGAGCTCGCCGGCTTCGCGCAGGGCGCGCTCGCGCAGGGCCTGAGCGTCCGCGTGGGCGGCCCGGATCCGCGCTTCCATGGCGCCCAGCTCACGCTGCGCCGTCTCGCGCGCGGCCTGCGCCTCGGCGAGCTGCTGCGCGATGGCCGCGCTCCGCCCTTCGAGCGCACCGAGCAGGGGGCGATACAGAAGCTTGTAGAGCACGGCCAGCAGCAGGAGGAAGCTGATGAGCTGGACCCCGAGCGTCCAGTTCACCTCGATCAGGCTCCCACCACCCCCCTCGGCCGCATGCGCCAGCCCGGGGACGCCGAGCGACGTCACGGCCAGGAGGAGCGCCAGCGCGCACAGTGCCCCGACGTCGACGGGCAGACCCACCACCAACCGGTTCCGTGTCATGTCTAGCCTCGCGGGGGCGGGGGACGTTGTGAAAAAAGGGGCAAGCAGCCCCCTAGGGGATACCACGCCGCTCGGAAGGGTGTCAAGCGGCGCTCGCGATCACGCCGCCCCCGACGACCACCTCGCCGCGGTAGAAGACGACGGACTGGCCCGGCGTGAGCGCGTACTGCGGTTCGCGGAGCGTCACCTCGACGCGCTCGGCGTCCAGCGGTCGGACGCGCGCCGCAACGCATGGCGCCCGATGCCGCACCCGCGCCTCGACCTCGAGAGGCGCAACAAGGGACGGCAGCGCGATCCAGTTCACCTGCTCCGCGACAAGCCGGGTGGCCCGCAGGGCTTCCCGGGGACCCACCACGAGGGCATTACGCGAGGGATCGAGCCGCAACACGTAGGCCGGCGCGGACCCGAGCCGCCCGAGGCCGCGACGCTGGCCCACCGTATACCCGCCGAGACCCCCATGCCCGCCGAGCTCGTGACCCGCCTCGTCCAGGATCGGCCCCGGGCGGAACGCTTCGGGCATCCGCGCGCGCAGGAACGCGCGGTAGTCTCCGTTCACGAAGCAGAGCTCCTGGCTTTCAGGAGTGGCTGCGGTAGCGAGCCCTCGCGCATGCGCCCGCGCCCGGACCTCGGGCTTGCTGAGACCTCCGACCGGAAAGCGAGCCCTCGCGAGCTGCGCCTGGGACAGCGGCCAGAGGAAGTAGCTCTGGTCCTTCATGAGATCGCGCGCGGTCAGGAGGCACACCCGTCCCGTCCTCGGGTCCGGGGCCACGCGGGCGTAGTGCCCCGTCGCCACCGCGTCCGCCTCCCAGGCGAGTGCGCGCTGGAGCAGCGTCCCGAACTTGATCTCGCGGTTGCATACGACGCAGGGGCTCGGCGTCCGGCCCGCGCCGTACTCTCGGGTGAAGTCTTCGATGACGCGGTCCCCGAACTCCCGCTCGTGGTTCAGGAGGAAGTAGGGAATCCCGAGGCGTCGCGCCACCTGCCGCGCTGCGCCGGCGGTGGTGGGAGAGCAGCAGGACCCGAACCGGATGGATGCCTCCTCGGGCTCCTCCCAGGGTGCCGTGCGCAGGGTGATCCCCACCACTTCATGACCCGCTTCCCGGAGCAGCGCGGCGGCCACGGAGCTATCGACCCCGCCACTCAAACCCACGACAATAGTAGACACTCTATTTAAATACTTATTCTAGGGTACTGTTCGCTGATAGTGGGTCGGTGGGGGAGACGCCGCTACGCCCCGGTACGGCAGCCGGCGGGCCACCGGTGAGGCGACCATGGATGCGGTCGAGCTCCTCCGGAGAGCTGTAGGGAAGCTCGATCCGACCACGTCCCAGGGTGCCCACCACCCGGACACGGGTGCCGAGCGCCTGGCGCAGCTCCTCCTCGATCGCCTCGACATCCGGGGCTCGCCGTCTGGGCTTGCCCCGGCCCGGACGTCGCGCCTGCACGCCCGCCTCAGTCGCGCGGACCGACCAGTCCTGCGCGAGAATGCGCTCTCGCAGGCGGAGCTGTGCCGCAGGCGATGGGAGCCCCAGCAGCGCCCGCGCGTGGCCCATCGTCAAGCGGCCCGACCGGAGATCCTCCTGGATTACCTCGGGGAGGCGGAGCAGCCGAAGCGCATTCGCGATTGAGGACCGGTCCTTCCCGAGCCGGCGCGCCAGCTCCTCCTGCGTCCACCCAAATTCCGCGAGCAGCCGCTGATAGGCCTGCGCCGCTTCGACCGGATTCAGGTCCTCCCGGAGAAGATTCTCGACGAGGCCAAGCTCTAGTGCCTCTGCATCGGTGGCCTCGCGCACGATGGCCGGCACGCGGGCAAGGCCCGCCTGCTGGGCTGCCCGCCAGCGGCGCTCCCCGACGAGGATCTCGTACTGGCTGCCTCGAGGCCTGACGACCAGAGGTTGAAGGAGGCCGGAAGACCGGATCGAAGCGGCCAGCTCGTCGAGGGCCTGGGGATCGAAGCTCTTTCGCGGCTGCTGCGGGTTCGGGACCAGGCTCTCGACGGGAAGGTCTCGAAGCCGCCCTCCCTCCTCGGCCTCAGCGGGTGGCAGGAGGGAGCCCAGACCCCGCCCGAGTGCGCGCTTCATCACGTCCCATGACCTCCTTCGCGAGATCGAGATATGCGATGGCTCCAGGGGACCGCAGATCGTACTGGAGGATCGATCGCCCATGGCTCGGGGCCTCCGAGAGCCGGACGTTGCGCGGAATCACCGTCGTGAAGACCTGACCCTTGAAGTACCGCTCGACCTCCGCGCGCACCTGGGCGGTGAGCGTGGTCCGGTGGTCGAAGAGCGTGAATACAATCCCCTCGATCTCCAGCGCGGGATTCACCCGAAGGCGGACGGTGTCGAGCGTCCGGACCAGCTGGGCCAATCCTTCAAGCCCAAAATACTCGCACTGAAGCGGAATTAGGACACCGTCCGCCGCGACCAGCGCATTGAGTGTCAGGAGTCCCAGGGACGGGGGGCAGTCAATGAGGACGTACCGGAACCGTGCACGCACCGGGTCCAGCACCGCGCGGAGCCGGCTCTCACGGCCTGGGGCGGCCACGAGGTCGATCTCCGCCCCGACCAGGTCGGGGCTGCCTGGCAACAGCGTGAGGCCCGGGATCCCAGTGCCGCACACGACCTCGGCGACGGGGTGGTTTTCGGCTAGCACTTCGTAGATCGACCGGCCCTTTGTTCGAATCTCGGCGGACAGGGCGGCGGTCGTATTGGCCTGGGGGTCGAGATCGATCAGGAGCGTCGACTGATCCGCAACGGCAAGGGCGCTGGCCAGATTGACGGCCGTCGTGGTCTTACCGACGCCGCCCTTCTGGTTCACGACCGCGATGCTTCGGCTCCGCTGTCCTTCGTGTTCCACGTGAAACGTCCCGCGCCAGTTCCGTCCGACGGATTATAAGAAACTGTCGCCTCCAGGGCAATTCTCCCGGAACGTTCAGCGTCACCACTCGCCCGGTTTCCCCCACGGGCGCCTCACCCGGACCAACTGGCCGGACGAGAGCGCCGTCAGAGGTGAGGAACGGGATCGCGAGCTGCCGGGCTGCCTCCCCGCTCGCTACTGCCCGCATCGTTACAGTCTGGAAGCGACCCGCCAGCGGGCCCAGGGCCAGGGCTTCGGCCCGCGCCCAGTGGACCATGACGCCCTCGAGACCCAGCTGGCGAACAACGTGGCGGAGGAAGTTGGCCGGTCGGCGCGCCGCCTCGACCAGGACAACCTCCCACTCCGGACGCGCCAGCTTCAGAATCAATCCCGGCACTCCAGGGCCACTACCGATGTCGAGCAGGGGTGAGGCAGGCGCCGGTACCACCGACAGCAGCATCAGCGACTCCAGGAGGAGATGCCGCGTGCGCGCGCCTCGATCCCGGTAGCCCGTGAGTCCCCCGACCCGCTGCCAGCGCTCCAACTCGTCCAGGTAGGTGGCTGCGTGAGCTGCGAAGCTGGCCGGGATCGCGAGGTCCAGGGCCTTTGCGGCCTGCCGGATCGTGGGACCGGGGTCTCCCTCCGGCCCGCGCACCGGGTCAGGCCCGGCGGGCTTCGCGCTCGACCGCCTTTCGTGGCGCCGCACTGCGGTCGATCAGGTACTGCTGCAGGATGGTCAGGCAGTTGTTCACGAGCCAGTAGAGGACCAGCCCCGTGGGGAACTCGAGGAACATGAACGTGAACACCACTGGCATGATGAGCATGATCTGCGCTTGCCTGGGATCCCCGACGGTCGGCGTCATCTTCTGCTGCACCAGCATGGAAACGCCCATCAGGATGGGTAGGACGTAATACGGGTCCTTCTTCGAGAGGTCATTGATCCAGAGCAGAAAGGGCGCCCCCTGAAGCTCCACCGAGTACTGGAGGGTCAGGTAAAGGGCATAGAAGATCGGGATCTGCACGACCATGGGCAGGCAGCCCCCCATGGGATTTACACCGTGCTTCCGGAACATCTCCATCTGCTCCCGCTGGAATCGCTGGGGGTCCGATTTGTACTTGGATCGCAACGCGTTCAGCTGCGGCTGAAGTGCCTGCATGGCCTTCATCGAGCGCATGCTCTTGAGCGACAGAGGGTAGAAGACGACCTTGACGAGCACCGTGAGGAGGATGATCGCCACGCCGTAATTCTGGCCGGGAAGCCAGGTGCCAAAGAAGTTCATGAGCCAGAGCAGCGGCACGCAGAACCACCACATCGGGAACAGGTACCACATGAAGTGGCCGTAGTTCCGGGCCTGCGCGGCCTCTAGCCCCACGCCCAACGCGCGAAGGCGTTCCCACTCCTTTGGGCCGACGTAGAGCTCCCCGCCGCCCTCCCAGGTCTGCCCGGCGCCGACGGCAATGCCGCGCAAGAGCAGACCTACGTGGGCCACATCCCGGACTCGTCCGCGCGTTAGAGCTCCCCCGGGGCGGCGGATCAGCGCGGCGATGAAGTAGTCGTTCTCCAGCGCCGCCCACCGCGCCTCGTCTCCGACCATGCCATCCGGGACGAGATGCGGGTCCTTCAGCCCCGGCCCCTCCGGGGATTCCTTCGGGTCCCGCAGCGCCGGCGTCGGCGCCTCGTGGGCCTCAGGGTCCGTGCCGGGGCGATCAACGAGGATGCGCCCCAACATCTGGTGGCCGTTCGCCCCCTCGCCGAACGTGTGCCAGGGCTGCTCCGGGGTTGCCCCGGCCACCCCGACCGGCGTGGTCCAGTACATCAGCAGATCCACCGGGCCCGGACTCGCCGCGGCGGCCTGCACCTCGAACCTGGCCCCCACCCGATAGGAATCCGCTCGGAACTCGAGGATCCGCCGAACCCGCAGCCCATCGGCCGTCGCCCCACTGAATGTCAGCGTCCCGGTCGGCTCCCCTGCGGAGACCTCCAGCCGTGGCCGCTCCGGAAGGAGCGCCACGAGCTCGGGCGCGTGATCTGGCCGCTGGACGGCGACGGCGAGTGGGCGGAGGGCCCCGTCGACGACCAACCGCTTCGCGCCACGGTACTCGATAGTCCACGCCGTGACGCTCCCGTCGCCCGCAAAGCTCGCCGCGTAGAGCGGCGTTCGGACCTCCGCCACGGCTGGCGCCCTGCCTGCCGGCGCCTGCGGGAGCGGAGTCGGCTGCGGTACGAGCGCTCCACCGCCTGCCGGCGTCGGCGCCGAGCCAGGCACGGCCTTCGGCGCCGACGGCCGGGCGCGCTCAGGAGACTCCACCGACGCACCGAACCACATCTGCCAGCCGAGGAGAACGGCGATCGACAGGGCAATCGCTATAAGTGCGCGTTTTTCCATGTTTTTTAGGATCTTATGGCTACCGCCGCCCGATCTGCCCCAGGGCGCCGGCCACCGCGGTCACCAGTTGAGGGAAGGGAGTGGTCAGGACACCCGAGCGTGCGATGAAGCAGAGGCGCACGCCCATCCATGGCAGTCCGCCCCGCTGTCGCCGGTAGGCCTCCCGAAGACGCCGCCGCGCTCGGTTCCGCGCCACGCTGCCCCCGAGCCGGCGCCCTGCAGCGAAGCCCACGGCTCGCGGTCCGGGCTCGTACCGCCAGAGCAGCACGAATGCCGGCTCCTCCACGCGGGCCCCGCGCCGGAACAGCCGGTCAAACTCGGCCCGGGATCGTAACCGCTCCGCCCGCGGCAGCGTTGCCCGCGTGGGCGGCGCCCCGGGCACTTCCGCCCTAGCCCGTCAACCGGCGCCGCCCCTTGGCGCGCCGCCGCTTCAGCACCCTTCGGCCGCCCTTCGTCGCCATGCGTGCACGGAAGCCGTGGGTCTTCGCGCGCCGGCGACGGTTCGGTTGGAACGTCCGCTTCACGACTTCCTCCTAGTGCGCACAATGCGCACAGCCTGCCCATCCTACAGAGGCGCTCACGACCGCGTCAAGCACCACGATCCCGCTCGCGCGGCTGCCGTGCGGTTGCTGCCCTCGAGAACCCCGTGCTATGGTGGGCCGCTCCGGGGCAGCCTGCGTGGCGAGCGTCGCGTGAACGCCGCACGCGGCGACGGATCCGGCAGGCGATTTGAGCGTGTCAAGCGAGAGGGCAGGGGCGTCCCGAACTTATCCACCGCCGTGGATAACCGTGTGTGTAACTCCACCCCGTAGGAAGGCTCCCGATGCGCGATGACCTTCACGAGCGGCTGCTGGGTGCCCTGGAGGGCAAGCTCCCCCCCGAGGTGCTGGACACCTGGATCCGGCCGCTGCGGGTTCTGGACGCCCGCGATACCCGCCTGGAACTTGGCGTCCCCAATAAGTTTTTTCGCCAACATCTCGAGCAGCACTATCTCGACGCGCTTGGCGCGGCCGTGGCGACCGTGGCCGGCCCACGCACCCAGCTCGTCCTCTCGATCGATCGCTCGACCCCGCCGCCGTCCCCGGTCCCCATCCCGCTCCCCGCGGTGACACCACCGGATCTCGATCCTCGCTACAGCTTCGAAACCTTCGTCGTCGGCTCGTCCAACCAGTTCGCCCAGGCGGCCTGCCTGGCCGTCGCCGAGTCCCCCGCCAAGGCCTACAACCCCCTGTTCATCTACGGCGGCGTGGGCCTGGGCAAGACCCACTTGCTCCAGGCCATCGGCCACCGTCTCACCCGCACCCACCCGTACCTGCGGATTCAGTACCTGTCCAGCGAGAAGTTCACCAACGACCTGATCACCGCGATCCGCCATGACAAGACGCCGGAGTTCCGCCACCGCTACCGCACGATCGATCTCCTCCTGATCGACGACATTCAGTTCCTGTCGGGCAAGGAGCGCACCCAGGAGGAGTTCTTTCACACGTACAACGACCTCTACCCGCACCACCAGATCGTCCTGTCCAGCGACCGCTCCCCCAAGGAGATCCCCGACATCGAGGAGCGCCTTCGCTCCCGGTTCGAGTCGGCGCTCATCGCGGACATCCAACCCCCGGAGTTCGAGACCCGCGTCGCCATCCTCAAGCGCAAGGCCGAGCTCGATCGCGTCGTCCTCCCGGACGACGTCGCGTACTTCATCGGCAACCGCGTCAAGTCGAACATCCGCGAGCTCGAAGGCTCGCTCGTGCGCATCCGGGCCTTCTGCAACCTCACCGGCCGCCCCCTCACCCTCGACCTCGCCCAGGAGGTCCTCGCCAACATCTGGGGTGCCGAGGAGCACCTCGTGACGATCGACGACATCCTCCGCCGCGTCGGCGAGGTCTTCCACGTCAAGCTCCAGGACCTCCGCGCCAAGACGCGCACCAAGGCCGTCGCGTTTCCCCGCCAGGTGGCCATGTACCTCGCCCGCCAGCTCACCAGCGACTCCTATGCCGAAATCGGCCGCGCCTTCGGTGGCAAGGACCACACCACCGTGCTCCACGCGGTGAACAAGATCGACTCGCTTCTCCAGCAGGATCCCAAGTTCCGGCGCACGCTCGACCACATCATCAACACTATTCGGCTCGCGTGAGCGGCGTCGTCCCCGCCGGTCCCCACCGCGCCCCGGCGTCCTTCACCTCCATCCCCTGCCTTATCCCCAGCCCGCGATCCTCAGCATCGCCAGGCGGGCCGCGGGTCCCTGCGCCTTCGCGCCGTTATCCCCAGCGCCTACGACTACGACGACGACTGCCTTTTCTCTCTTAGGAGGACTACTAAGACCCATGGACTTCCAGGTTGCTCGCGAGCCGCTCTTGCGCGCACTGCAGCTCCTGCAGAACATCGTCGAGCCGCGCCAGACGCTGCCGATCCTGGCCAACGTCCTCATCGAGGCCCGGGAGAGCGGTCTCAGGCTCGCGGCCACCGACCTCGAGGTCGGTGCCCGGGTTGCGGTTCCCGCGACGGTCACCCGCCCGGGGGCTACGACGCTCGCCGCGCGTAAGCTGGTCGAGCTGGTGCGCGAGCTGCCGGCGCAGCCGGTCGCGTTCGCGCTGCTCGAGAACGGCTGGGTCAAGGTCACCTGCGGAAGCGCGCGCTTCAGCCTGGTCGGGCTGCCTGCCGACGAGTATCCGCCGCTCGACGTGGACGCCGTCGGGGGCAGCCTGGGTATGGACGCGGGACTCCTGCGAACGATGGTGGCTCGGACCAGCTACGCGATGTCCCAGGACGAGAGCCGCCCGTTTCTCAACGGCCTCTATCTGGTCGCGCAGAAGCGCGAGCTCCGGCTGGTCGCGACCGATGGCCATCGACTCGCCCTGGCGCGGAGCGCCGTGGACGAGGACGTGGAGATGGCGGGGATTGTGCCGCGCAAGGCGGTCCTGGAGCTCACCCGCGTGCTGGGCGGCGCCGAGCGGGTCGAGCTCGCCCTCGGGGAGAGCAAGTTCTTCGTGCGCACGGAGGGCTTTGAGCTCGTGTCCAAGCTGGTGGAGGGGCAGTTCCCCAACTACGAGCAGGTCATCCCCAAGTCCTCGCCGCTCCGGCTGGTCGTGGCGCGGGAGGCCTTCGTGGCGGCGGTCCGTCGCGTGGCTGTCGTCGCCGACGACCGGACGCGGCCCGTGCGGTTGACGGCCAGCCCGGGCCAGCTCCGGCTCTCGGCGCAGAGCCAAGAGCTCGGGGAGGCCGAGGAGGCCCTGCCGGCCGAGTTCGCCGGTGATGAGCTGACGATTGGCTTCAACGCCCGCTACGTTCTCGACGCGCTCGGTCCGATGGACCGTCCGTGGACCATCGTGGGCCTCAAGGATGGGCTGAGCCCCGGCGTGCTCCTGGGCGCCGCGGAGCGGGACGGCGCGCCGGACGACGCGTATCGCTGTGTTATAATGCCGATGCGCATGTGAGGGGAGGCCCGCCCGGGGTGCACGTCCGATGGATCGAGCTGACCGGGTTTCGGAATCACACCTCCCTCACTTTCGCTCCTGATCCGGGGCTGAACGTCCTCGTCGGCCGCAACGGTCAGGGCAAGACGTCGCTCCTCGAGGCGCTCCACGTCCTACTGACCGGGCGATCCTTCCGCACGGCGAAGCTCGCCGATTGTCTCGGCTGGGACGCGGGCGACCGTGCCGCGGTGGCCGGCGAGCTTGCCGCGGGGAGTCAGGTCCGGAGTGTGCGGCTCGAGTTGCTCGCGCGCGAGGGAGGGATCGAGGTGCGGGGGATGCTCTGTCCGTGGGCCGGTGCCGTGAGCTTCGCGGCGCCAGACCTCGCGCTGCTCGCGGGCGGTCCCCAGCTCCGGCGCGCCTATCTCGACGGCGCGGCGGCCAGGCTCGCGCCGGTGCACGCGGAGGCGTGCCGGCGGTATCGCCTGGCGCTCCACCAGCGGACGCGCCTGCTCGGGGATCTCCTGGGCCGGCCCGACGCCGAACGGCTGCTCGCGCCGTGGGACGAGCAGCTGGCGACGCTCGGCAGCGAGATCGTGTACCGGCGCGTCGAGACGCTCGCGCTGCTGGCAGATGCCGTCCGCGAGGTCCTGCACGCGCTGGCACCCGACGGGGCGGGCGTGGTCCTGGAGTACGAGGCTTCGGTCACGCCAGGCGTGGATCGGGATGCGACGCGGGCCGCGATGTTCGCGGCACTGGCGGGGGCTCGCGCGCAGGAGCTGCGCCGGGGGCTTACGCTCGTCGGGCCGCACCGCGACGACGTGGCGATCCGGCTTGGGCGGGCCGACGCGCGGAGCGCCGCCTCGCGCGGTGAGCAGCGGCTGCTGGCCCTCGCGCTGCGTCTGGCGGTGGCGCTCGTCGTCCGCCGGCGCGTGGGGCAGGGTCCCGTCCTGCTGCTGGACGATGTCCTCTCCGAGCTCGATCGCGAAGTGGGCGGGCGCGTCCTGGCGTGGCTGGACGGCCAGGGCCAGGTCATCTACACGGCGACGGACGCCCAGCCGGCCGCCAGCTCGACCGGCGCAGTGTGGCAGCTCCTGGAGGGCCGTCTCGATCCGCTGGGGACGCTGACCCGGGGGTTGGCATGAACGGACCCAAGCCGGGGACGGGGCCGGCCGACACCTACACCGCGAGCGACATCAAGGTCCTCGAGGGGCTGGAGGCCGTCCGCAAGCGCCCGGCGATGTACATCGGCGATACGGCCAGCTACGGCCTCCACCACCTGGTCTTCGAGGTCGTGGACAACTCCGTCGACGAGGCACTGGCGGGCTTCTGCTCGAACGTCCGCGTGCTTCTGCACACCGACGGGAGCTGCACCGTCGCGGACGACGGGCGTGGCATTCCGGTCGACGTCCACACCGGCACGGGCAAATCCGCGGCGGAGGTCGTGCTCACGACGCTTCACGCCGGGGGGAAGTTCGAGAGCTCGGTGTACAAGGTGTCGGGCGGTCTTCACGGCGTCGGGGTGTCCGTCGTCAACGCCCTCTCCGAGTGGCTCGAGCTCGAGATCCGCCGCGACGGCCGGGTCTACACGCAGCGCTACGATCGCGGCAAGCCCCAGAGCGACCTCCAGGCCGGCGAGAAGGCGACGAAGCGCGGGACGACCATCCGCTTCAAGCCGGACCCGGAGATCTTCGAGGTCACGACGTTCAGCTTCGACATCCTCACGAACCGGCTGCGCGAGCTCGCCTTCCTGAACAAGGGGCTCAAGATCCAGATCGAGGACGAGCGCGACGAGAAGAAGGTGGCCTTCCACTACACCGGCGGCATTCGCCAGTTCGTGGAGTACATCAATCACAACAAGGCGCCGGTGCACCCCAAGGTGCTGTACTTCGAGGGGGGACGCGGCGACATCCAGGTCGAGGTCGCGCTCCAGTACAACGACGGGTACCAGGAGTACGTGTTCTCCTTCGCGAACAACATCAACACGCGCGAAGGGGGCACGCACCTCACGGGATTCCGCGGGGCGCTCACCCGGACGATCGGCGCCTACGCGCAGGCGAACGGATACCTCAAGAGCTTCAAGGGCACGATCTCCGGCGACGACGTCCGCGAGGGCCTGACCGCGGTCATCTCGGTGCGGTTGCCGGAGCCTCAGTTCGAGGGGCAGACGAAGGCCAAGCTCGGCAACAGCGAGGTGCGCGGCCTCGTCGAGTCCGTCGTCAACGACAAGCTGGGCCGGGCCTTCGAGGAGGACCCGGCCACCGCGCGGCGGATCGCCGAGAAGTGCGTGCACGCCGCGCAGGCGCGCGAGGCGGCGCGGAAGGCGCGGGAACTCACGCGCAAGAAGGGGTTCGACGGCGACAACCTGCCGGGTAAGCTGGCGGAGTGCTCCGAGCGGGATCCCGCGGCGCGTGAGCTCTTCCTCGTCGAGGGCGACTCGGCCGGGGGCTCGGCGAAGCAGGGCCGGGATCGGAGGATCCAGGCGATCCTGCCGCTTCGCGGCAAGGTGATCAACGCCGAGAAGGCGCGCTACGACAAGGTGCTGTCCCACCAGGAGATCCGGTTGCTGATCGCGGCGTTGGGCACCGGCATCGGGCCGGACGAGTTCGACGTCGCGAAGCTGCGGTACCACAAGGTCATTCTCATGACGGACGCCGACGTGGACGGCGCGCACATCCGGACGCTGTTGCTGACGTTCTTCTTCCGCCACATGGTCCCCGTGATCGAGGGCGGGCACCTGTTCATCGGGCAGCCGCCGCTGTTCAAGCTCAAGCGCGGCAAGACCGAGAAGTACCTCCTGAACGAGCGCGAGCTCGAGCAGGAGCTCCTGCTCCTGGGGACCGCGGGGGGCCAGCTCCGCCTCGGGAGCGCCCAGGGCAACGGCCGGACGCTGAGCGAGGACCGCCTCCGTCGGTTCGTCGGCGACCTCCTCGAGTACCGGCGCCTCCGGGACCGGCTCGCCAAGCGCGGCGTCTCGTCCGATTGGCTCGAGGCCTTCGCGCGCCACCGGCCGCTGGCCCGGAAGCGGATCTCCCGGGAAAGTCTTCTCCAGGAGATCCCCCGGGCGCTGGGCCGACCGGACGTCGAGTTCGCGGTGCAGACGGAGACCGAGGACGCCGTCGTCGCCGCGGGGTTCTTCGACGACGAGGAGCGGCGGCTCAACCTGAACCTCTTCGCATCCGGGGAGTACGCGCGCTTTCTCGAGGTCTACGCCCAGATCGAGCCAATGGACCGGCCTCCGTTCACGCTCGTTGCGGCGGGCGGGGCCGAGCGGCAGGCCGCCACCCGCGACGCCCTCGTGGAGCAGGTGTTCCTTCTCGGTCGTGAGGGGACGGGCATCCAGCGGTACAAGGGGCTCGGCGAGATGAACCCGGAGCAGCTCTGGGACACCACGATGAACCCGGAGACGCGCACGCTGCTCCGGGTCTCGATGGACGACGCGATCGCGGCCGACGAGATCTTCACCAAGCTCATGGGCGACCAGGTCGAGCCACGGCGCGAATTCATCGAGGCCCACGCGCTCGAAGCCACCATCGACGTGTAATCCCGCGCGGCCTGACCTCGGTCGCGCGCGGGGCCCTGCGAGGAGTGCCTGATGCCTGAGCGCCAGCTGGCGATCCCCATCGAAGACGAGATGCGGCGGTCCTATCTCGACTACGCCATGTCCGTCATCATCGGGCGGGCTCTCCCCGACATCCGCGACGGTCTCAAGCCGGTGCATCGGCGCGTGCTCTACGCGATGCACGAGATGGGCCTGGCATGGAACCGCGGGTATCGCAAGTCGGCCCGCGTCGTCGGGGACACGCTCGGCAAGTTCCATCCCCACGGCGAGGCGCCCGTCTACGAGGCCCTCGTGCGGATGGCCCAGGAGTTCTCGCTGCGGTACCCCCTCGTGGACGGCCAGGGCAACTTCGGCTCGATCGACGGCGACCCGCCGGCGGCGATCCGCTACACCGAGGTGCGCCTCGCGAAGATCGCGCAGGAGATGCTGGCGGACATCGATCGGGACACGGTCGACTTCGTCCCCAACTACGACGAGACCCAGCAAGAGCCCGTCGTCCTCCCGGCACGCCTGCCGAACCTTCTGGTCAACGGCTCGTCGGGCATCGCCGTCGGCATGGCGACCAACATCCCGCCGCACAACCTCGGTGAGATCGTCGACGGCCTCGTCCTCGTGCTCGAGAACTCGGCGGTAGCGGTCGAGGAGTTGCTCCAGGTGGTGAAGGGCCCGGACTTCCCGACCCGCGGGTACATCTACGGCACCGCGGGCATCCGGGACGCGTTCACGACCGGGCGCGGCATCATCACCATGCGCGCGCGGGCCCACACCGAGAAGCTCCGCGGCGGGCGCGAGGCCATCGTGGTGACCGAGCTGCCCTATCAGGTCAACAAGGCTTCGCTGATGACGAAGATCGCCGAGCTGTCGCGGGAGGGAAAGCTCGACGGGCTCTCCGAGATCCGCGACGAGTCGGACCGGCACGGTATCCGCATGGTGCTTGAGCTGGCGAAGGGGGAGATCGCGCAGATCGTCCTCAACCAGCTCTACAAGCACACCGCGATGCAGTCGACGTTCGGGGTAAACACGCTGGCCCTCGTCGGGCGGCGGCCGCAGGTGGTCACGCTCCGGGAGATGCTCGACCACTTCATCGACTTCCGGCGGGAAGTCGTGGTCCGGCGCACCCGCTACGACCTCGCGCGCGCCGAGGAGCGCGCTCACATCCTCGAGGGCCTGCGCAAGGCGCTGGAGCACCTCGATCTGGTGATCCGCCTGATCAGGGGCGCGGCGAGCGTCGACGCCGCCCGGGACGCCTTGATGCAACGGCTCCAGCTGAGCGAGATCCAGGCGAAGGCCATCCTGGACATGCGGCTGCAGCGCTTGACGCAGCTCGAGCGCGAGAAGGTGGTCCAGGAGCACACCGAGGTCCTCCAGCTCATCGAGCGGCTGCGGGCCATCCTCGGCTCCGACGCCCTCGTCCGGCAGATCATCAAGGAGGAACTGGTCGCCCTCAAGACGGAGTACGCCGACGACCGTCGGACGGAGATCGTCGAGGAGTCGGTCGATCTCACCCTCGAGGACCTCATCGCTGACGAGGAGATGGTGGTCACGGTCACCCGCTCGGGCTACATCAAGCGGACGGCGACGGAGGCCTATCGGAGCCAGCGCCGGGGCGGCAAGGGCGTGACCGGCATGGAAACCAAGGAAGAGGACGTCGTCGAGAACCTCTACATCGCGTCGACGCACGCCTATCTCCTCTTCTTCACGAACGACGGGAAGGTCCACTGGCTCAAGGTGCACGAGATCCCCGAGGCCAAGCGCGACGCGCGCGGCAAGGCCCTCGTCAACCTGCTCCATCTTGCGGACGGGGAGCGCGTGGCGGCCACGCTCTCGGTGCGGGATTTCACGACGGGAGGCTACGTGTTCTTCGCGACGCGCCAGGGCCGCGTGAAGAAGACGGAGCTCGTCGCCTACTCGCGCCCCCAGCGAGGCGGGATCCGTGCCATCACCCTCGACGAGGGGGACGAGGTCATGGCCGTGCGTCAGACCGACGGCCAGCGCGAGGTCCTGCTGGCGACCCGGCAGGGAATGGCCATCCAGTTCAGCGAGGAGGAGGTGCGCCCGATGGGCCGCGCCGCGTCCGGCGTCAAGGGCCTGGAGGTCGAGGCAGAGGACGCCGTCATTGCGGCCGAGGTCGTCCAGGAGGGCGCGTCCATCGTCACCGTCACCGAGCGGGGCTACGGCAAGCAGACGCCGCTCGCCGAGTATCGCCTTCAGGGGCGCGGCGGCAAGGGGATCATCGACATCAAGACCGGGGGCCGGAACGGCCTCGTGGTCGGGCTGATCCAGGTCCGCGAGGGCGACGACATCCTCATCGTGACGACGAAGGGCAAGCTGATTCGCTTCGCGGCGCAGGACGTGTCCTCCCAGGGGCGCAACACCTGGGGCGTTCGCGTCATCGACGTCGAGGCGGACGATCGCGTCGTGAGCCTGGCACGGGTGGAGGGGGAGCGGAGCAACGGTGCTTGACCCCCGCCTCATCCGGGAGCACGCCGACCGTGTCGAGGCCAGCGCGAAGGCCCGCGGCATCCAGGTCCCGCTGCAGGAATATCTCGATGCCGACGCCCGGCGACGGAATGCCCTCCACGACGTAGAAGCGCGCAAGGCGCATCGCAACCGGGCCTCCGAGGCGATCGCCGCCGCGAAGCGGCGGGGTGAGGACGCCGCCGACGCGATCGCCGAGTCCCGCCGGCTCGGCGACGATATCCAGCACCTGGGCCGTCAGGTCCGCGCGCTGGACGATGAGCTCGGCGCGCTGGCCCTCCAGTTCCCGAACCTCCTCCACCCCGACGTGCCCCCCGGGCTGACCGACGCGGAGAACGTCGAGGTGCGCCGAGTTGGGACGCCTCGGGAGTTTCGCTTCACGCCCCGGCCGCACTGGGAGGTCGGCGAGATCCTGGGGATCCTCGACTTCGAGCGCGGGACCCGGCTCGCGAAGTCCCGCTTCGCTGTCCTCTGGGGTGCGGGGGCGCGGCTCGAGCGCGTGCTCGCGGGGTTCATGCTCGAGCTCCACACAACCGCGCACGGGTACCAGGAGACCTGGGTTCCCCACCTCGTCAACGCCGACACGATGGTCGGCACAGCGCAGCTTCCGAAGTTCGAGGATGACCTCTTCAAGACCGTCGAGCCCGAGCACGGCCGCGCGCTCTACCTGATCCCCACCGCGGAAGTGCCGCTCACGGCCATGCATGCGGGTGAGATCCTGCCGGGGGACAGCCTGCCGCGGAAGTACACGGCGCACACGCCGTGCTACCGACGGGAGGCCGGCTCGTATGGTAAGGACACGCGAGGCTTCTTCCGCCAGCATCAGTTCGACAAGGTCGAGCTGGTCAAGCTGACGACCCCTGAGACGTCGTACGCCGAGCTCGAAGGGATGATGCACGACGCCGAGGTCGTGCTTCAACGACTCGAGCTGCCATACCGCGTCGTGCTTCACTGCGCGGGCGACACGAGCTTCTCGGCGGCCAAGTCGTACGACCTCGAGGTCTGGCTTCCCGCGGAGGGGCGCTATCGCGAGATCTCGTCCTGCTCGAACTGCGAGGCGTTCCAGGCGCGGCGCGCCGACCTCCGCTACCGCCCCGTCGGCGGGGGGAAGGTGGACTACCTCCACACGCTGAACGGCTCGGGTCTGGCCGTCGGGCGGACGCTGATCGCGGTCCTGGAGAACTACCAGGAGGCGGATGGGACCGTCGTCGTTCCGAGCGCGCTCCGCCCCTACCTCGACGGGCGCGAGCGCCTGACCCCCGCCTGAGCCCACGGTCGGGCCCTCCCGGCCCGCCTCGCCCCAGGGCTGGTTCGCGCCCAGCGCCGAAGGACCTCTGCGTGAAGCCCGCGTTGGTGAACTTCCGCGACGGCGCCTGCCCCGGGCTGAAGCTCTCGCGCCGGGTCGCCGCGTGCGTCACCTGGGCGACCGCGCCGTAGTCCTGTCACGAGGTCAGTTGCCCTGGCCGGCCCGGCCGGCGGCCAGCCTGGCGGCGCGCTCCTGGAGCGACGGCGGGCCGAGTCGCGCCGACCACTCCTCGAACTCGGCGTGCGGCCCGGTCCAGCGCAGCGTGTCGACGTTCGCGCCGATGGGCGCGTCGGCGCGCAGCGTGGCGAGCGTGCGGAACAGCAGCGCGCGGTCGCGCTGCTCCGTCAGCGTCGCGGCCAGGCGCGCGGCCCCGCGTACGACCACGTCCCATTCGCTGGAGCGCTCGGGAATGCGCTCGATGTGCTCGTACCGCGCGAGGACGGTCGCCGCGGACGTCCGCCCCCAGCCGGGCACGCCGGGGTACCCGTCGGCGCTGTCGCCCACGAGCGCGAGCCAGTCGGGGATCGATGCCGGCGCGACGCCGAACTTCTGGCGCACCAGGGACTCGTCGCGCAGTTCGCGCGTGCGCCGATCGAGCTGGACGATCCGATCGCCCCGCACGCACTGTGCCAGGTCTTTGTCGGGCGTGCAGACCACGACCCGCTCGACGCGCGTGTCGTCCGCGGCCATGGCGGCCGCCGCGGCCAGCGCGTCGTCGGCCTCGAACTCGACCATGGACCAGACGGCTACGCCGAGCGCGCGCAGCGCCTCCTCCAGCGGTTCGAACTGCGCGTAGAGGAGGGGGTCCAGACCCTCGCCCGTCTTGTAGCCGGGCCAGAGCGCGTTGCGGAACGACTCGATGACGTGGTCCGTGGCCACGCCCAGATGCGTCGCGCCGTCCTCGAGCATTCCCAGCACGGACCCGACGACGCCGCGTACCCCCCGGAGCGCCTCCGGCGTGCGCCGCTCGAAGGCCGCCGCTGGAGAAAGAAAGTAGCGGAACAGCTCGTAGGTCCCGTCCACCAGGTGGACGATCATGACCGGCTCACCGCCCCCGAGGCTGAAGAGCTGCTGCAGCGCGCCAGGGGCGCGGGGATCCACGTGGATCGAGAGGCTGGTGGCCGGCCCGGTGCCCGTCCATGGTCTCGGGTGGTCGTACCGATCGCCCCCTCGGTTGGGCGCTCAGATCATACCAGCCACGCGCTCTTCCTCTGTCCCCGCCGCGTCGCCCGGGGCACGTGAAAGGGCACATGACGCTATACTCGATGGGCCGCTTCAGGGAAGTACGCGGAATGTCGACACCGGAGGGGTGGCCGAGCGGTTGAAGGCGCCGGTCTTGAAAACCGGTATGGGCGCAAGCCCTCGGGGGTTCGAATCCCTCCCCCTCCGCCACTTTAGAATCAGAGGACTTCCGTCCCATCCGTGCGTGCCCTCGAGAGAGGGCGACACACCCGAAATTGTGCGGGTTTTGTGCGGGTGTCGTCCGGGAAAGAGCTTGGTCGGTCAAGCCGATCCCTCCGCCTGATTGAGAAACAACCCGGATCAGCGACGCGCCTCCGCGATCGGGATCACGGTCCGCTCAGTCGGGAGGGTCGATCGGTAGGCGTCCAAGCGGTCGGCCGCGTCGTCGAGATCCACATCCCGCACGACCGCATAGCGCTTGAACATGACCGGGCTCTTGTGCCCGGTCATCCGCATGGCCGTGGTCTCCATCACCCCGCTCTTCCGGAGATCCCGGGAGACCGTGCGCCGGGTGTCGTGCAACCGCTTGCCGGGGAGCCCCGCGGCCTCGCACGCCGTGACCCAGACCTTCTGCCACCCGTGGTACATGGGGCGCCCGTCCACGTGGAAGACCAGAGGGCCGTCGAGCCGCCGACGTGTGGCGCGACGAGCCAGGATCTCCCTCAGGCGGGGGGACAGTGGGCGGCTGTGGGCCCGCTTGTTCTTCGCGAGGTCCGCGGGGAGCAGCACGGTCCCGCCGCGGAGATCCACGGCCGTCCAGGGGAGCCAGAGGATCGCCCCCTTCCGCCAGCCGGTCTCGTAGGCGAAGTCGAGGGCGTCCTGATAGTCCGGCGGGAGGTGCGGCCGGATCGCCAGATACTCCGGGGCCTCCAGAGCGTCATCGCCCGTTGACCCGCGGTCGCGGGGCCATCCCCGACCTCCCGAGCGCCCGCACAATCTCCGCACACCCCGAAACGAAGTCGAATGACATGCGGAGTTGGACGAAGCTGTTGGTTTCGCAAACCGAGGAGAGGCGGCCCGATTGCCGCTCGAGATCGGCCTTCCCGACGCGCGCCTTCTGTGCCAGGCGACTCAGCCGCCCGGAGCCGTCGGCGCGGTGAAGCCGTGGCGGGCCAGAATCGCCTGCCCTCAGGGGACAGTATGAACGAGACCAGGCGGCCCGTGCGCCCCGGGTGCCCCGGTCAGGAGGGTCAAGCCGTAGTCCGCGCCGACCGCGAGGGGCGCGGGCAGCGACACGACCTGGAGGCTCGGCAGCTCGCGGACGGCCTGGGCGGCGTTCGTGCAGTACGTCAGGAACACGTCGGCCTGGCGGTCCGTCAGGAGCTGCACGTACACGCTCCGGTCCGTGGGGGGCAGGGCGGACGTTGGTCCCCCGACGAGTTGGCGCGCCTTCGCCTCGAGCCGGGCCTGGCTGCCGGGCCGGAGCGCCTCGGCGCGCCGGAAGACCTCCCACGCGTAGTCGCCGGACGGATCCGCGCGGGGCGTGGAGGTGCCGAGCGTGACAGCGGGATCGAGTAGCCTGTCCAGCAGCGTGTCGGCGGTCACGCCGACCTCGGGGCGCGCCAGGGCACAGAGGCGGTTCCTGGCGAACATGACCACGGGTCCGGCCTTGCCTGACCGGGCGAGCGCCTCCGGATGTTCCATGTTGGCCGAGGCGAAGACGTCTCCGGGGCTCACCCCGCTCGAGGCGATCGCGGAGCAACCCGGAGGCGCCGAACACTGGTACGACCGGAATGCCGGAAGCCGCGGTGAAGTCCCGCGTGACCTCGGTCAGCGCCGCCCGCAGGCTACCCGCGGCATGGAGCCGGACGCTCTCGCCTTGGGCCCAGGACATCGCCACGCCTCCAAAGAGCACGGTGACCGCCACGAGTCCCGCCGCCCCGCCGCGGGCCGCGCGCGGCCACCAGAACCTCGTCACGTGGTTAGGCCCCGTGGCCGGATGCCGTCACGACACCTCTCCCAGCACGCGACCGGTCCGCTCCCAGTCGTACCCACCGAGGCGCTCCAGCCCGCGCCGGAACCGCTCCGAGCGGACGGCCTCGATGAGGGCCTGGATCGGCGGCTGGAAAAAGCGCGTCTTCGGGATCACGAGGTCGAACCGCTCGCGCGCGAGGGGCACGAAGCCGAGACTCAGGGCCGCTGCCACCGCGCGGGTCGCGACCCCGACGTCGGCCTCGCAGCGAAGGATCCGCAGCGCCACCGCCCAGTGCGTCGACACTTCCTCCCGGTACCCCAGGACGCCCCCCTGCTCGACCCCAGCCGCGGCGAGGGCCTCGTCCGTGAACGCCCGTGTCGCCGACCCGAGTTGACGGTTTACGAACCGGAGACCCCGCCGGCCCAGATCCCCCACCGCCTCGATCTTGCGCGGATTGCCCGTCCAAACCACGAGTCCCAACTCCCGGACGAACGCGTTGACCACCACCGCGGGGATGCCCGGCAGGCGTGGGGCGATGTAGGACAGGTCGGGTTCCCCGGACGCGGCCACCACATGGGCGCAGGCGGCCACGTCGGCCCGGCCCTCCCCCAAGGCCGCAAGCCCCCCGAGGCGTCCGAGAGTGGCGACGAAGAGCAGCGGGTGTCCGGCCTGGCCGCGGAGCGCATCCGGAAGAATCTCGAGCGCGGGATCATCGCTGCCCGCTAGGAAGAGACCGCCTTCCGGGAGGGCCAGGTCGGATGCCGGCGGCGCGCCACGGACCCGGCCCCGACCCCGTGCGCTCGTGTCGATCCAGTCGTCGAGGAGATGCACCGGGAACAGCCACTTGCCGGTCACGCGGCTCGCGGGAATCGCGCCCCGCTGAGCCAGAAGATAGATCGATCGGGGGTTCAGACGGAGGTAGCGCGCGGCCTCGGCAACCGTGAGAAACGGCGAGGACATCGTCGAGTCAATCTAGCATTCGGATCAAACCGAATCAAATTGGATCAGATCCAATCTCGGATCCTCAGCGATATCACCACGACACGGCCGGGATGAAAATGGGCGCTGAGCGGCGGCGCTAGCTAGCAGGTCGACGCGAGGAGCGGCCGGTCGGCCGGGCGCGGTAGCACCCCGCTTCCAGCACCGCGCCGCTGTTCATCCAGACCCAGCGGATCCCGGCCGGATCCCGGTGGGGCGCCTGCTACGTGGCCCTGGGAACTCGCGCGTCGAAGGCAGGGGTCGCACCGTCAGCTCCCCGTCGAGTGCTTGGCCATCCGCCTTGGCCTGGGCCGGCTCTGCGCGACTGGTTGACTCATTGTCATAATCGATTTGTGCAATCGTGACTCCGCATACCCTAGGGGCGTCCGGGCGAGTACGTCTCGTTCACGCTCAAGGAGCCGGTCGGCGTGGTTGGAGCGATCATCCCGTGGAACGGACCGCTGGCCGCCGTAGTCTGGAAGGTCGGCCCCGCGCTTGCCACGGGTTGCACCATCGTGCTGAAGCCGGCTGGGGAGGCGCCGTTGACGGCGCTCCGGCTGGGCGAGCTGTTCCTGGAGGCGGGCGTGCCGGTGGGCGTCATCAACATCCTGCCCGACTACGGCGCGACCGCCGGCGCCGCCCTGGCCGCGCACCCGGACGTGGACAAGGCCTTCACCGGGTCGCACCTGACGGGCCAGAAGATCATCCTGGCCTCGGCCGGCAATCTGAAGCGTGTCTCGCTGGAGCTCGGCGGGAAGTCTCCCGACATCGTCTTCGCGGACGCCGATCTCGAGACCACGGTGCCCGGCGCCGCCCTGGCGGTGTTCAGCAACTCGGGCCAGATCTGTAGCGCCGGCACGCGGCTGTTCGTCGAGCGCATGGTCTACGACGAGTTCGTGGGCCGCGTGGCGGAGTTCGGCCAGCGCCTCAAGGTCGGGCCCGGCGTCGACCCCGACGTCCAGATCGGGCCGCTGGTGTCCGAGCAGCAGCTCGAGCGCGTCACCGGGTATCTCCAGACCGCAAGCGCGAGGGCGCGCGGGCGGTGTCCGGTGGCGACCGGATCCTGGAGGGCGAGCTGTCGAAGGGCTACTTCGTCCCGCCGACGGTGTTCGCCGACGTGAAGGACGAGATGACGATTGCCCAGGAGGAGATCTTCGGGCCGGTCATCTCCGCGATCCCCTTCACCGACGTGGACGAGGAGATCCGGCGCGCCAACGCGACGACGTTCGGCCTGGGCAGCGGCGTGTGGATGCGCGACGTCAGCAAGGCGCACCGGCTGGCCAAGGGGATCCGTGCCGGGTCGGTGTGGGTGAACTGCTACCAGGCCATGGATCCGGCGGTGCCCTTCGGCGGGTACAGGATGAGCGGCTACGGCCGGGAGTCGGGCCTCCAGCAGCTCGACGAGTACCTGAACGTCAAGGCGGTCTGGATCAAGACGGGGTAGGCCCGCAGACGAGCCCCTTCCGAGCGTGTGAAGGCGGCGCCGTCTGGCGCCGCCTTCGTCGTCTCGCTACCGCGTCGCCGGCCGGCGCTCGCAGACCGCGAGGGACGGGACGCAGACGCGCGTCGACCGCCCGCCCGGGCCCGGGATCGCGACCACGTCGACCTCGACGCCGTAGAGCGCGCCGGCTGGCCGGTGTGATGACGTCGGTCGGGGCGCCCAGCGCCGTCAGCCGCCCATCGTGCCAGCAGGGCCGTGCGGTGCGCGCAGAGGAAGGCCTGGTCGGGATCGTGCGTCGAGAGCATGACGGCGATGCCGCGGGCCGCGAGCGCCTGGACGTGGCCCAGCACGCGGACCCGGTTTCCGAAGTCGAGGTTGGCCGTCGGCTCGTCCATCACGAGGATCCGGGGCTTCTGGGCGAGCGCGCGGGCGATCAGCGCGAGCTGTCGCTCGCCTCCGCTGATCTCCGTGTAGCGGCGGTCCCGCAGGCGGTCGATTCCCAGGGTGACGAGCGCGCCGGTGGCCACGGTCTCGGACGCCATAGCGGCGAGGGCCTTCATGAGTAGTTCCTGGCCATTGCCAGTGGCGCGCCGGACCTGCGCGGCCAGGCCGAGGACTGAGATGCCCCGACTGAAGAGTCGAGCGACGAGGTCCCGTCGCGAGCACTGGCGGGCGCTGATCGAGGAGTGTCGGCGGAGCGGGTGAGCCAGGCCGAGTTCTGCCGTCGGCGCGGCATCCCGCCCGGGACCCTGGGTTACTGGAAGTGCATCCCTGGCGCGGGAAACGCATCGGAGCCGGGTGCCCGCGCCGGTCGGGTCAGAGCGGCTGCGTTTCCTGCCGGTGCAGGTGGCCCTGTCGCCCCCACCCCACCCGACGGCGAAGGGTGAGCCGCCGGACGAGCCCGCTGGTTGGCGGGTCCGCGCCGGCTCGACCTCTACTGGCTCGGGCAGGTCGTCAGGCTCCTTTCCAGGACCCTTCCTTCCTTGGAGGGCCTGGTCGATCGCCAGTTCGGGCGCCGAGCGTTTCCGGCGGGGGCGTTTCTTCGAGGCCGCATGATCGGCCGCGCCGGGGGAGTTCTCAATGATCTGCCGGAGCGCCGCGGCCGACAGGCGGCCCATCGTCGCCGCCGTCTGGGGCAGCGCGGCGTCGATCTCGTCAAGAAGGCGCAGGGCCAGCGTAATCAGCAGCAGGCATACTCCTCACGGCGGTTTGGGTTTGGTCTTGAGATAGGTCTCGAGCGCGGCGATCACGACGGCGCGCAGATCCGACCGTTCGTCCAGGGCGCGAATCTTCACGGCGCGCCAGAGCGTTTCTGGGAGATCCACGGTGGTCTTGCGGAGCGCTGCTTCATTGGGCATCTGGCTCTCCACACCCCGCTCCGGCGACGGTGCGTGGTGCTATCGGGTACACGTACCCAAGCCAGATGCCAGGGGGCGGGACGCCCGGAACGTCTACCCCGGCGACCCCGTGGAAGGCACCTGTCAGTCTACGCCAACGGCGTCGGGGGGGTGTGCAGAGATAGAAGCCCTCGGTGCTTGCGCCGCAGTAGGCGACGAGATCGACCTCGAGGAAGCCGGGGCGGGCAGCGGTCCACTCGGTGAAGGTGCGGATCGGGATCTCGTGCCGGAGGCCGGCCCCGGACCGGGTGATCGTGGCGCCTCGCCGCGGGTAGCGGGCGCGCGCGGGCTCCGGAGGCGATAGTCGCCGCGTATCGCGGACGACAGAAGCGCGAGGTGGCCCTGGAGTTGCGCAACGTCATCGGCGAGCTGACGTTCATCCGGGTCGGGCCGTGATGACCCCGGCCGCGTTGCGCGACATCTTCCTCGTCTGCGTGCAGGCCTGACGGTGCAGTTTGTGCGCGTGGCCGCTGAATGGCGAAGCCTACTGGATTGACGACGCCGTGCGCTGCGCCGACTGCGGGCGCATGCACGGCGATCCCGGGGCGCGGCGCTGCCACGCCGTCTATTCGCGGCCTTCGACACCCAGAGCGGTCGCGTGATCGGCCAACGCCATCGCCGGCACCGGGCAATCGAGTTCCGAAAGTTCCTGGACACGATCGATGCCGCCGTCCCCGAGGACCTGGACGTCCATCTGGTCGTCGACAACTATGCCACCCGCAAGACCGCGCTGATCCAACGGTGGCTCGCGAAGCGGCCCCACTACCATCTGCATTTCACCCCGAAGGGCGCCTCGTGGATCAATCTGGTGGAGTGCTGGTTCGCGTTGCTCACGGAGAAGCAACTCCGACGTGGCGTCCACCGCAGCACGCGATCTCGAGGTGGCCATCGATCGCTACCTGACCGTCTACAACGAAGCGCCGAAGCCCTTCGTGTGGACCAAGACGGCTGATGAAATCCTGGCCAGTGTCGCCCGCTTTGTCATCGGATCTCGGACTCAGGACACTAGCGCGGATCATTCTTTTGTGGCCCGGATCGCCACCGCGGCAACGAGTTCGCCGGCGTTCACCGGTTTGGCGAGGCAGAACTGGAATCCGGCGCGCAGTACTTTCGCGCGATCCTGGGCAGCTGCGAAACCCGTAACCAACGCGGCTGGCGTGTGGCCCCCGTGTTCCGGTAGGAGGGCTCGAACCTGCTGGATTAAGCTGAACCCGTCTGCTTCGGGCATGCTCAGATCCGTCAGGAGTACATCGGGTCGCTCCAGCGGCAATACGCGGAGCGTCTCGGCTGCCGACCTGACGCTGGTCACAGAGGCGCCATAATGTTCGAGGAGAGTCGTCAGGACCCGGCAAACTGCGGCGTTGTCGTCCACGACCAGAACGTGCACCCGCCGAGAGGCAGGGTGCGAGGCGTCGCATCCTGCTCACTCATGTTGGTCTTCCGGCTGCGCAGGTGGCCATGACGCGACGTGCCGCGTCGGCAACCTGGCCCGCGATATCGGGGTGTCCCACCACGACGGGATGCCCGTCCGCGGCGGTCAACATCGTCTCCAGTGCGTCCGTGTGGGTGGTCGTCAGGATCCACCCGCACCGTTGGAGCACGTCCACATGTTGCAGGAGCCGAAGGAAATTGAGAGCCTGTCCGTCCGGGCGCGGGAGATCCACCAGGATCACATCCGCGGATGTCTTGGGCGGCGACCGTTCGAAACCCTCCCTCGTCGAGAGCCTCTCGCAGTCGCGCGATCACATCCTCGGACGAGTTGAGGAGCGCGACCAGTGCTTTGGGGGGAGGTGGTATGGCCACGGCTCACCCGTGCCTTCTCAGGCGGGAGCGCGGTGAGAGTCCGATCTCGACCGCCCACCTTGATTGGCGGCGTGACCAGGCTCTGGCGCGCTCGACACCCAGTCGAGGGAAGAGGGGCTCAGAGGCTGCGGGAGGGCCCCTCGTTGGACCGAGGTACGGAGCGGTGCGCCCTGCGGAGGGCCGCCCGGCCATCGTCACGGGGTCTGCCGGCGTCTCCTGCCCCGTAACCCTAGCGGCTGGCGTGTCGGATTTGTGGTCGCGCTGTCAGAGCAGCTCCGCCTCCCTAGCGCGACGTTACACTACACTAGTTCACTCACACAGCACGGGCAGGCGCGTCAAGCACCGAGCTCGCGCTGAGTGCGGTGGGCACTCACGGGTCTCCCGACGCTGGCTCCGATCCCAGCAGGAGATCCACCAGATCGAGAATCGACGGCCCAACCGCGACGGCTGGAACAGCCGGCCCACCCCCGGACCGTACGGAGGTCATCCAGAATCGGCAACTACTCGGGAAGCGGCCTCGGGGCCCGGCCTCCGCCGCGGGACCTCCAGAATCGGCTGGGCGAAGCCGCGAAACCGGCCTGGAGTACCCGGCCTCATGATGATCGGTGCCATCGCCACGATGCACTGGCGCCACAGCTTCTTCGTGAACTGGTCACTCACGCCGGGGAAGGGTCACGGCTACGAAGCGAACCTCGCCTTCATCGCGATGGCTCTAGCGTGCCTGATCGCGGGCGGTGGTCGGCTGTCGGTCGACGCCCTCTTGGTGCGGTAGGGCCGCCGACCGACCGTTGAACGGGATCGCGAGGCGCCCCGACCGCCCGTGCGCCGTCGGCGTCGGGCCGTCGAGCGAGCGTGGACCGGACATGGAGGAGGACAACATGGGAAGCGCCTAACCGCTGCGCAGGTCGAGCGGTACCAGTAGGACGGCTTCCTCTTCCCGGTGCCGGTTCTAGGCCAGGGAGCCGGGCCGCACGGGGTTCACACGCCTTGCAGGGTTTCGGACCGCGCGGCGTGCAGGCTTGTCTCGGTGCCGCTGTGGTCGCGTTTACTGGAGGGCGAGCCCGGCAGTCGTCGTCGTAGTCGTAGGCGCTGGGGGACAACGGCGCGAAGGCGCAGGGACCCGCGGCCCGCCTGGCGATGCCGAGGATCGCGGCCTGGGGATAAGGCCGGGGATGGAGGTGAAGAGCGCCGGGGCGCGGTGGGGACCGGCGGGGACGACGCCGCTCACGCGAGCCGAATGGTGTTGATGATGTGATCGAGCGTGCGCCGGAACTTGGGATCCTGCTGGAGAAGCGAGTCGATCTTGTTCACCGCGTGGAGCACGGTCGTGTGGTCCTTGCCACCGAAGGCGCGCCCGATTTCGGCATAGGAGTCGTTGGTGAGCTGGCGGGCGACGTACATGGCCACCTGGCGGGGAAACGCGACGGCCTTGGTGCGCGTCTTGGCGCGGAGGTCCTGGAGCTTGACGTGGAAGACCTCGCCGACGCGGCGGAGGATGTCGTCGATCGTCACGAGGTGCTCCTCGGCCCCCCAGATGTTGGCGAGGACCTCCTGGGCGAGGTCGAGGGTGAGGGGGCGGCCGGTGAGGTTGCAGAAGGCCCGGATGCGCACGAGCGACCCTTCGAGCTCGCGGATGTTCGACTTGACGCGGTTGCCGATGAAGTAGGCGACGTCGTCCGGGAGGACGATGCGATCGAGCTCGGCCTTGCGCTTGAGGATGGCGACGCGGGTCTCGAACTCCGGGGGTTGGATGTCCGCGATGAGCGCCGACTCGAACCGGGAGCGAAGGCGCTCCTCGATGTCGGGGATCTCCTTGGGGGAGCGGTCGCTGGACAGGACGATCTGGTGGTGCGGGTAGAGGTCGTTGTACGTGTGAAAGAACTCCTCCTGCGTGCGCTCCTTGCCCGACAGGAACTGAATGTCGTCGATCAGGAGGAGGTCGATCGTGCGGTAGCGGTGGCGGAATTCCGGCGTCTTGTCATGGCGGATCGCGGTGATCAGGTCGTTGGTGAACTTCTCGCTGGACAGGTACTGAATCCGCAGGTGCGGGTGGGTGCGGGTGAGACGGTGGCCAATGGCCTGGAGCAAGTGGGTCTTGCCCAGGCCCACGCCACCGTAGATGAACAGGGGGTTGTAGGCCTTGGCGGGGGACTCGGCGACGGCCAGGCAGGCCGCCTGGGCAAACTGGTTGGACGACCCGACGACGAAGGTCTCAAAGCTGTAGCGAGGATCGAGATCCGGTGGTGTCACCGCGGGGAGCGGGATGGGGACCGGGGACGGCGGCGGGGTCGAGCGATCGATCGAGAGGACGAGCTGGGTGCGTGGGCCGGCCACGGTCGCCACGGCCGCGCCGAGCGCGTCGAGGTAATGCTGCTCGAGATGCTGGCGAAAAAACTTACTGGGGACGCCAAGTTCCAGGCGGGTATCGCCGAGCGTCCAGAACCCGCAGCGGCCGGATCCAGGTGTCCAGCACCTCGGGGGGGAGCTTGCCCTCCAGGGCACCCAGCAGCCGCTGGTGAAGGTCATCGAGCATCGGGAGCCTTCCTGCGGGGTGGAATTACACCCTACGGGGGTGGAGTTACGCACACACTTATCCACGGCCGGTGGATAAGTTCGGGAGCCCTGCCCTCTCGCTTGACACGCTCACATCGCCTGCCGGATCCGTCGCCGCGTGCGGCGTTCACGCGACGCTCGCACGCAGGCCTGCCCCGGAGCGGCCCACCATAGCACGGGGTTCTCGAGGGCAGCAACCGGGCAGCAAAGGAAGTTCCCGCGCGGATCGCGCCAACTCCAGCGCGTCGGCGAAGCGCCGTCGTGCCTGCGCGTCGTCGAGTCTGATGGGCATTTGCCGTGGCTATTCTAACCGCCACCGTCCTCCGGCTCCCAGACCGTAACCTCGACGACCTGGCAGCCCGCCCCGGGCACGACACACCAGTAGTACCTGGGCTCGAGGGCGGGGTGACCCCCCGGGGCCGGCATGGTGTGGGAGTTCTGACGACGACTCCGAGCCAGTCCGACGACGGGCTCACGGGGCGCGAGGTGACCAGCGCGGGCCACAGAGGCCATCGACACGAGACGACGGCCTCACGCGCGCCGACCTCGGGATCTCGTCCTCCCGGCTCCACTCGAGGTCCCGGAGTTCGCGGCGGTCTAGCTACTTCCCGGTGCAGAAATGATCGTGTGGGATCGATTAGGAGCGGAGGGCGGAGCCAGCATCCATCTCGTTCGGCTGCTTTCTCGCTTTCTATCCTCGCGTCTCATCGAATCCCCCTGCCCGTCTTCGTCACCCGGTCCGAGGCCTCGCTCGGCCGAGCACCAGCAAGTCATTGGCGATCACGCCGAGCCCCACCCAGCGCTCCATCCCCGCGAGGCCGCGATACCGGCAGCGTCGAAGGCCGTGCCGGCGCTTCAGGGCGCTGATGCGCCCTTCACAGCCGGTCCGCCATCTCAGGGCGGCTCGAACGGCGCGCGAACACCCCTTCCGGCGCTGCCGCAGCAAGACCACGGTCCGCACGCCACGCGCGGACGCCGCGCGCTCATTGGCCCGGGAGGCGAAGCCGCCATCCGCCACGGCCAGGCGCGGGGCGCGACCGAATAGTTGCTCGTGCCGGACCAGCGAGGGCACCCACAGCGCGTGGTCCGACACGCGCGTCTCGCAGACCGCGTAGTCGGTGATGAACTGGGCCTCCCCTTCTTGGATCTTCACCAGCTTGCCGAACTCCGTCGGCTTGACCGCCTTGCCCTTGCGGATCGCCTCGGTGTGCGGCTCGAACAGGCTCAGCAGCTTGGCGGGGGACCGGGTGTTCCCCCGGAGGACGCGCGCCCGGGTCTGCGCGAGCACCCGCCGGACGAGCCCGGTGGTCTCACGCAGCTGCTGCGCGAGTCCCTCGACCGCGAACTGGGCGATCCCGACCGCACGCACGCGCCCGGCGGCCACCTGGTGGGCGGCGACCTCGGCCTCTCGGACCACCGCCCGCGTGCGGCCCATGAGCTCGCGATAGAGCGTGCGCATCCGGCGCTTGACCGGCTCGTGCTTCGCCCGCCGGCTCAGCTGCGTGATCGTGAAGACGCGGTGGGCGACGCTCCGCGTCCGATCGCGGAGCCGCACCACGCCGGCCGTCGCCGCGGTGCGGAGCCGCATCAGCGTCCGGGTCAGCACGCGCACGCCATCCGCGAGGAGCGTACTGTCGGTGGGGTAGTGGATGTTCGTCTCCACGACCGTGGTGTCCACCCGCAGTCGCCCGCCCCGGACGACCCGGCGCTGGCGCGCCACGGCCACCAGGCGCTCGACCAGCCCCTTGAGGACGTCCGGCCCGAGGCAATGGCTGAGCCGGATGAGCGTCTTCGCGTCGGGCACCCGCTCGCCGTCGATGCGGCAGAACGGGCGGTACACCAGACTGCCGCGGACCTCGCGCTCGCACTCGTCGAAGGACCAGTCGAACAGGTGCTTCAGGACCAGCATCCGCAGCACGACCTCCGCCGGCGTCCCGAGGCGGCCCCGACGCCGGCTCTGGTGGTGGCGCCGGCCCAGGGCCTCGACCACCTGATCCACCAGCCCGTCATCCATGAGCACCGCGTCGATCGCGCGGAGCGCCGGATCCCAGAGTTTGTCGCTGTCGGGCAGCAGGACCTCGACCAGACTACGCTGGACGAACGCGCGTCGGACCATCTGCCCTCCGCCGAGACTGTCGGACCGTGGGACGAGCGGACCGCGACGCCCAGAGCTGCTGGCGATTCAGCTCGGCCAGCTCCCGCAGCTGCGCCTGGAGCGCCTGCCACGCCGCCACGCCGGTCCGGACCCGGGGGCCCAGGGCCTGCGGCACGTAGTACCCGGCGGTGGTCCCGGCCGACCCCCGAAAGCTCACATAGAGATGGGGGCCGTGCTTCGCGCCGGTCTGGCAGTGGCACCCGATCCGGCCGCACGTGCGGTAGGTCTCGGACAGGGTGCCAAAGATCGCCCGGCGGGCCAGGGGCAGGAGGCGGCGGAGCAGGGCATCGCGTCGCCCTCGAGTGGACGTAACCGATGTCATCGATTACGATTCTACCGCGATGCGCGGCGGCCACCAAGGGGAAAATGCGTCGTTCGGCCCTGTTCGGCCCGGTCATGTCCGCACAAACACTGGCTGAAGTGCTTCACTTTGGCACCGGCAAGTAGTTAAGTTAGGGCGTTTAACCTGTCCGAGGTTGGCCCTGACGCGTCTTCACGGGTGGAACCGAATTGAACCACAGCATGCAAGTCGTTGATACTAAGCGCCAAATTGCACGACATCTGATACAGAATTATAAGGTTCGCTGAAGCGCCGAGGAATCAACCCCACTTCTCACGAGACGAAGCGCATCAGATTTTGAGCCGGCCGACCGCGTGGCCGCCCACGGAGGTGGCGCTAATCGTTCCTTCTATGCGCGTCACAACAAGACGTATGCCTGAGCTGGCTGCGAATTCAGCGGACGTTCGTCAGCGATGGCGAGCATTTATGATGAATCAGCTTCGTTTGGTTCGATTCACAACCCCCATTGCTTCATATATTTCAGATCCGCTTCGTTGGCCCGAGCGTTAGTTCCAAGAACATAGTCAGCCAGGGGGAACACAACATTGAAGTTCCTGTCCAGGTGTCGGTGATGCAGGCAGTGACGTCGCGCCAGAAACTTGTAGACCGGCCAGGTGCTGAAGATCCTCTTCTCCGGCTTGTGCATCTCCAGATGAATCTTGTTCCACGCCCAGTGATGAAAAACAATGACGGCCACGAAGATCGCTGCCCCTTGCCAGGACACCAATGCAATGAGCGCAGCAAATGGAAGAGCCTTGATCGGCGCCTTGCGCACAGTCAGCCGTATCTCCTTGTCTTCGCCACGAGCGACAGGTTCATCGCTGAATATCGCGGTGTAGTGCTTGTGGTGCACAAGAGTGTGAGCCTCGAATACGCGCTTGAAGGATGTCATACGCTCACTGAGGAAGTTCCTTCTGTGCATCAGCTTCTTGTGTACCTGGTGCTCGATAAAGGACGCCAGAATGCACGCGAAGATGAGCCAGCCCCCCATCTGCAAAACGAACATCAGCGCTCCTCAGATTCTCCGCTGTTGAGGTGATCGTCGAAGTCGGCTTCGTCAGCGTTTCCGCATGGAACGATTGCCGTCCCGGTGACGGCGTCCCCAGGGCCGAAGAATTTGCCCGAAGAGGCGCCGTGGCAATGCCAGTATAGCCCATCGGCCTCGCCGCGATCGCTGGTTGGGTAGGGGCTCATGCTGAGCAGCACGGGGCGGGCGGTCATGGAGTAGGCGCCCTGGCTCGCCACCTTCCCCGGCCTCGCCATCAGCCTCGCCGTGCTCGCCTTCAACCTCTTCGGCGACATCCTCTGCGACGCCTGGGACCCAAGCTCAGACGCTATGCGCCCGACCTCGTCCAGGAAGACGGTCCCGCCGTGGGCCATGGTTAAAAGGCCAGGGTTGCGCTCGACGGCCCCGGGCGAGAGATGAGGATCAGGATCGTCGCGGTGCTCGTTGCCCTCGCCCTCCCGTGCGTGCCGGCCATGGCTCAAGGGCCGCAAGGGGGACGAGTCTATCAGCTCGGGTATCTCGCCCTCACCCCTCCGGGTCCCCAGACCGCCCCGATCTGGGACGCGCGTTCGTCTTGCGACTTCGCGAGGGGCGTGGGCATCCCTCGACGCTGCTTCGCCCAGCCGATTCGCGGAGCCGACGCGTCAGATTCCGCATCTGACGAGTTGTAACACCGAGTGCGGCGCCACTCCGACTATCCCGCAGTCTCTGGACTTGACCCGGCGATGAGCAAAGGTCGCGAGTCTGCTACCACCCTGCTACCACACCATCCCGCACTGGGAGCATCGACGCGGCCCATCGCTGCTCGGAGAGGTGAATGATCTCAAGCGGATAGGTGCTCCTGGATTCGGGCAGTTCGGTTCGGGCAGAACTCTTAATCAGTAGGTTGAAGGTTCGATTCCTTCCGGCTCACCACTCGATCGGGGGGCGGCGACGCCTGTGTCACTTCTGTGCCAGAACCATCGAGGGGGGGGACCATCGGCTCGACGCCCATCGCCGAGCCCCCCGAGGTCTCGATGAGTACGACGATCCTGCCCGATGGAGACCCGGGGTCCCCCCCGGGCACACGACTCAAAATGTGGTGACGCAAGCTCGTGGGGGCCCTCCCGGCACCAAC
>CAWDPM010000020.1:0-170711 GCA_963804185.1 uncultured Candidatus Rokubacteria bacterium | reverse complement strand
GAGCCTGAACGGGCCGCTCGGGCCCTCGTCGACGGCGGCTTCACGCCGCGTTCGTCACTATGCGCTCCAGACCTTGAAGGATATCCGTACAACAAGTGGCGCGTCTACGGCGCGGAGGATTCCGTCGCTTCTATGCCCTCCGGCTCCGTGAGGCGGGAATGGTGATCGAGTCGACGCCGCAACGCCTGATCGCGCAGGGCACCGATTGGCGCTTCCTCAACGAGCTGAAGAAGGAGCTGAAGGGATGATCGGGTGGCGCGCGGGCGTGCATGCGGCAATGCCGTGGGCCTGATGCGGCGGCGAGGCATTGCCCCGGCCGAAGCCGAGTCGTCGCGCCGGCGCTGGCCGCGGCCGTCCTGAAGAGGACGCCGTGATCCTCGCCATCGAGGTGGGACAGCCCGTCGTCGCCCTGGGCGGGCTGCACGTTGGGAGCCTGGAGCTCGTTGGAACAGATCGCCAACGCGCTTCGCCTCCGACGCTTGGAGCTCTGAGCAGGACGCGCTAGCCCCGAGAGGCCTCTGCTCCGGTCTGTTGCTGGTCCGGCTCGGAACGCGCTACACTCCGTGCGACCGGCGCCCGTCTGGGGAGGTGCTCGGGAGATGTACATGGCAGCGCTTGAGCTCTCCGCTCCCTCCGGGCGAGACCGGACCCGCCCCGGCCCGCGCTCGTAGCACCCCGCCGTCGTATTGAGCAGCGATCCCATCGAGACCGCAGCGGTTCATTGGCCAGGGCCCCGACTGTCGTGCTCTTGAGGGAGCCGGAGCTGAAGCGATGAGCCGTGTGAGCCGACGCATGCTGCTCGCGCGGCTCCTGACGCTCGGGAGCGGCGGGCTCCTCGGCCTTCGTCCGGGACGGGCGGACGCCGAGCCGCCGCCCGAGATGACGCGGATCCGGCTCGTAGGCAGTCGCGCCCTCTGCTTCGCGCCGCAGTTCGTGGCCGAGGAGCTCCTGCGCGCCGAGGGGTTCAGCGACGTCCAGTACGTCATGAGGGAGCCGAGCGCGGAGATCCTGGCCGACGGCGAGGGGGACCTCAGCCTCGGTCTCGGCGCGAACTTCATCCTCCGGATCGACGCCGGCAAGCCAGTCGTGATCGTGGCGGGGGGCCACGTCGGCTGCTACGAGCTGTTCGGCACGAACCGGATCCGCTCGATCAAGGACCTCAGAGGGCGCACCGTGGCGGTGCCGGGCCTCGGAGGCGGCGCGCACGTGTTCCTGTCGATGATGCTGGCGCATGTGGGGATCGACCCTCGGAAGGACGTCCGATGGGTCACCGGCCCCTTCTCCGAGGCGATGGGGCTCCTCGCCGACGAGAAGGTCGACGCGTTCCTGGGCTTCCCGCCGGAGCCTCAGGAGCTTCGGGCGCGGGGGATCGGCCACGTCCTCCTCAACACGACGACCGACCGGCCGTGGGCCCAGTACTTCTGCTGCATGATCGGCGGCAATCGGGAGTTCGTTCGGCGACACCCGGTGGCGACGAAGCGGGCCCTGCGCGCGATCCTGAAGGCGGCGGACCTGTGCGCGCTCGAGCCGGAGCGGGCCAACCGGATGCTCGTCGACCGCGGGTTCACGCAGAAGCCGGAGTTCACGCGCCAGATGCTGGCGGACATCCCCTACGGGCGGTGGCGCGAGTACAACCCGGAGGACGCCGTCCGCTTCTACGCCCTGCGGCTTCAGGAGGCCGGTATGATCCGGTCGAGCCCGCAGAAGATCCTCGCCCAGGGCACCGACTGGCGAGTCTTCCACGAGCTCAGGCGCGAGCTCAAGGGATGAAGGAGGTCTCCATGAGTGACCGACGCGAGAGCTGGAGCAGACGGAAATTCGTGAGTGGACTGACCCTGGCGGGAACGGCAGGGTTTGCTGGAGTGCGGCCAGTACCTGGCGCAGCGGAGCCTCCCCCCGAGACGACGCTGATCCGGCTGATCTACGACCCCGAGAGCCCGGCCATCTGCTATGCCCCGCAGTACGTGGCCGCGGACCTGTTGCGCGGTGAGGGGTTCAGCGACGTCCGCTACGCCAAGATGATCGAGGGCTCGGAGGTCAAGACGCTGGTCGGCGACCAGGCCGACATGAGCGCGGCCTTTGCGGTCGATCTGATCGTTGCAATCGACAAGGGCAGTCCGGTCGTGGTCTTGACCGGGCTCCACGTGGGCTGCATGGAGCTCGTCGGGACCGACCGGGTCAAGACGCTCCGGGACCTCCAGGGGAAGACGGTTGCCGTGAGCGGGCTGGGAAGCGCGGAACATCTCTTCGTGTCCGCCATGACGGCCTACGTCGGCCTGGATCCCCGGAAGGACATCAAGTGGGCGGTCCACAGCCCGAGGGACGCCGTCCAGTTGATGGTCGACGGCAAGGTCGACGCCTTCGTCGCGCTTTCCCCCGATTCGCGCAGGAGTTGCGAGCCAGGAAGGTCGGGCACGTGGTCGTGAGGACCGCCACGGACCGGCCGTGGTCCGAGCAGTTCTGCTGCATGCTCTCCGCGAACCGGGACTGGGTCCGCCGGCACCCGGTGGCGACCAAACGTGCCGTGAGGGCGATCCTCAAGGCCAGCCTGATCTGCGCCCTCGAGCCAGAGCGAGCCGCCCGCGTTCTCGTGGACCGAAAGTTCACGCCGCGGTACGACTACGCGGTCGAGACCCTCAAAGAGCTCCCGTACGCCCGATGGCGGGAGTACAACCCGGAGAGCACGCTCCGCTTCCACGCGCTCCGCCTCCGGGACGTCGGCATGATGAAGAGCCCGCCACAGACCATCATCGCCCAGGGCACCGACTGGCGAGCCCTGAACGAGCTGAAGCGGGAGCTGAAGGGCTGACTTCGATGCCACCCTCCGCGTCAACGCCGGGAAGCCGGTCATGAAATCGCTAGTGGGAGTCTCCATGAGTGACCGACGCGAGAGCTGGAGCAGACGGAGATTCGTGAATGGCCTGACGCTGGCGGGAACGGCGGGGCTTGCTGGGGTGCGGCCCGCACCTGGCGCAGCGGAGCCGCCACCCGAGACGACAAGGTTGCGGTTGCTCAAGGAGATGGGCAGAACCTGCTGGGCCCCGCAGTACGTCGCCGAGGACCTCCTCAGGGCCGAAGGTTTCACGGACGTGACCTACGTGGATTTCCCAGGCGGCGCGGTGTCGGAGTTCCTCGCGGCGGGGAAGGCGACATCAGCCTGCACTTCGTCGGGCCCAACATCATCCGGCTGGACAGGGGGATCCCGTCGTGTTCCTCGCCGGCGTGCACGTGGGGTGTTTCGAGGTCATCGCCACGGAACGGGTGAGACGGCTCACCGATCTCAGGGGCAAGACCGCGGGCGTCCCCGATCTCCGGGGCGCCGAGTACTACTTTTTCGCCAGCATCGCGGCCCAGGTCGGCCTGAGTCCTCAGAAGGACATCACCTGGGCCGTCAATCCTCCGGGGGAGTCCATGCGGCTCTTGACCGAGGGCAAGATCGATGCGCTGCTCGGCTTCCCGCCGACGCCGCAGGAGCTGCGCGCCAAGAAGATCGGCCACGTTCTGGTCAATAGCGCGGTGGACCGCCCCTGGTCCCAGTACTTCTGCTGCCTGGCCATGTCGAGCCGCGAGTTCGTGCGGAAGCATCCCGTCGCGACCAAGCGGGCCCTGCGCGCCATCCTGAAGGCGGCGGACCTGTGCGCCCAGGAACCGGAGCGGGTGGCGCGCGCGCTCGTCGACGGCAAGTACACGCCCCGCTACGACTTCGCGCTCCAGCTCGTGAAGGAGCTCCCCTACGACCGGTGGCGCGAGTACGATCCCGAGGACACGATCCGCTTCTACGCGCTCCGCCTGCACGAGATCGGGATGATCAAGTCGAGTCCCCGCCAGATCATCGCCCAGGGCACCGACTGGCGGTTTCTCAACGAGCTGAAGCGGGAGCTGAAGAGCTGAGTCGACGGGCTGCGGCCGTGACGCGGTGGAGGAGGGGACCATGAGCAGATCGGACAGGAGGGCGTGGAGCCGCCGAGAGTTCCTGGCCCGGTGGCGGCAGCGGGAGGGACGGGGCTCACCGGCTCCGCTCGACGCCGGCCGCGGCCGAGCCGCCCCCCGAGACCTCGCGCATCCGGATGATCAAGGTCCCGGGGATCTGCACCGCGCCGCAGTACGTCGCGGAGGAGCTCCTGCGGGCCGAGGGGTTCTCCGAGGTCCAGTACGTCCCGCGCGAGAGCGCGGCCGCCATCTCTCCCGGTCTGGCCGCCGGCGAGATCGACCTCAACCTCCACTTCGCCGCGCCCGCTGATCATCCAGGTCGACAAGGGCGACCCCGTCGTCATGCTCGCGGGCGCCCACGTGGGCTGCTTCGAGCTGATCGCCAACGATCCGGTCCGGTCGATCCGGGACCTTCGAGGCAAGCGGGTGGCGATCAACGACTTTGGCCTGACTCAGCATGTCTTCCTCGCCAGCATGGTGGCGTACGTCGGGATGGACCCGCGGAAGGACGTGGACTTCGTGGCCCATCCCCCGGCCGAGGCGAAGCGCCTTCTGGCCGAGGGCAAGGTCGACGCGCTACCTGGGCTTGCCCCCGGACCCCCAGGAGCTTCGGGCGAAGAAGATCGGCCACGTGGTCGTGAACAGTTCCGTGGACCGCCCCTGGTCCCAGTATTTCTGCTGCATGGTCGCGGCGAACCGGGAGTTCGTGCGGAAGCATCCGGTCGCGACGAAGCGGGCGCTCCGCGCGATCCTCAAGTCCGTGAATGTCTGCGCCGTCGATCCGGCGGGCGTCGCGCGGACCCTGGTCGACCGAGGTTTCACACCGAACTTCGACTACGCGCAGGACGCCATGAAGACCATCCTGTACGGGAAGTGGCGCGACTACAGCCCGGCCGACACGGTGCGTTTCTATGCGCTCCGGCTCCAGGAGGCCGGGATGATCAAGGCGAGCCCCCAGAAGATCATCGCCCAGGGCACCGACTGGCGGTTCCTCAACGAGCTCCGAGCGGGAGCTCAAAGGGTAGACGAGGCCTCCGCGCACTTGGTCTGCTAGATGGGAGGTGCCATGACCACTCGACGTGACACGATGGGACCGGCGCGATTTTCTAGGTCGGAATGGCCGGCACGGTGGGACTCCTGACGCCTTGAGCGTCGGGCCGGAGCCGAGCCACCACCCGAGACGACGCGGCTCCGCATGTTCCTGAGCCCGAGTCTCTGCGTCGCACCCCAGTTCGTGGCGGAGGAGCTTCTCCACGCCGAGGGGTTCATCGGATGTGCAGTATGTCCCCATCGAGGAACGACCCCGGTAAATCAGACGCTTCTGATCGCCGGGAGATCGACATCAACACACGACTTCGTCGCGCCGTTCATCATCCAGCGTGACGCCGGCGACCCCGGTCGTGTTCCTGGCCGGCGTACACGTCGGCTGCTTCGAGCTCTTCGGCACCGAGCACGTCCGCGCCATTCGAGATCTCAAGGGGCAAGACGGTCGGCGATACCGGGCTATCGGCTCCGTCCAGCACGTGTTCCTCGCCAGCATGGCTGGCTCATGTCGGGATTCGACCCCCGGAAGGACGTCACCTTCGTGACCCATCTGCCCGGCCGAGTCGAAGCAGCTCTCTGGCCGAGGGGAAGATCGACGCCTTCCTGGGCTTCCCCCGGACCCGCAGGAGCTTCGGGCGAAGAAGGTCGGCCATGTCATCGTCAACAGCGCCCTGGACCGACCCTGGTCGCAGTACTTCTGCTGCATGGTCGCGGCGCAACCGGGAGTTCGTCCGCAAGCACCCCGTCGCCACGAAGCGGGCGCTCCGCGCTATTCTGAAGGCCACCGACATCTGCGCCATCCAGCCGGAGCGCGTCGCGCGGACTCCTCGTCGACCAGGGTTTCACGTCGCAGCTACGACTACGCCCTCCAGACGCATGAAGGACGATCCCTTACGACAGGTGGCGCGACGTACGACCCCGAGGACACGGTCCGGTTCTACGCGCTCCGCCTCCATGAGGCCGGAATGATCAAGGCGAGCCCGCAGAAGATCATCGCCCAGGGGACCGACTGGCGGTTCCTCAACGAGCTCCGCCGGGAGCTCAAAGGGTAGACGAGGCTTCCGAGCACCCGGTTGCTAGATGGGAGGGTGTTATGGCCACTCGACGCGACACGTGGGGCCGGCGCGAGTTTCTAGGCGGACTGGCGGGCACGGTGGGATTCCTGAGCCTCGAGCGTCGGGCCGAGGCCGAGCCGCCGCCCGAGACGACGACGATCCGGTTGATGTTCGATCCTGAGTACCCCTCGATCTGCTACGCGCCGCTGTATGTGGCGGAGGAGCTCCTCCGGGCGGAGGGGTTCACCGACGTGCGCTATGTCAAGGCGATCGACGGCTCGGAGATCAAGTCCATGATTGCTGGCGAGGTGGATCTCAGCGGCTCCTTTGCGGGAGACGTGATCCTCGCCATCGAAGCGCGGCAGCCCGTCGTCGCCCTGGGCGGGCTGCACCTTGGGTGCCTGGAGCTCGTTCGGGACAGATCGTGTGCGGACGCTTCGGGATCTCCGCGGCAGGACCATCGCCGTTGACGAGGTAGGGGTGGGCGAGTACACGTTCCTGGCCGCGATGCTGGCGTACGTCGGTCTCGATCCTCGGAAGGACGTCCGGTGGGCCGCCCACCCGCCGGATGAGTCGATGCGCCTCCTCGGGGAGGGGAAGATCGATGCGTTCATGGCGTATCCCGCCGTTCGGGCAGCAGGCCCGCGCCAAGAAGCTCGGTCATGTGGTGGTCAACACCGTCACCGATCGGCCCTGGTCCCAGTACTTCTGCTGCCTGGTCTGCTGCGCGGCGCGATTTCGTGCGCCGCAACCCCGTGGCGACCAAGCGCGCGATGCGCGCCGTCGTGAAGGCGTACCAGATCTGCGCGTCGGAGCCGGAGCGGACCGCCCGGTTCCTCGTCGACAAGGGCTATGCCACGCAGTACGACTACGCCCTGCAGACGTCTGAAGGAGATCGTCTACACGAAGTGGCGGGAGTACGATCCCGAGAACACGCTGAACTTCTACGCCCTCCGGATGCGGGAGGCCGGACTGATCAAGTCCACCCCGAAGAAGATCATTGCCGACGGCACCGACTGGCGCTTCCTCAACGAGCTCAAGCGGGAGCTCAAGGGGTAGATCGTGCGCCGCCGTGTGGCGGTCGCCGTCCTGGTGGCTCTGACCATGGTCACCGTGTCGACGCTCGCCATGGCCCACAAGGCCAAGGAGGGCGGGCGGCTCGCGAAGATCGGGCCGGCGCCCGAGTTCACGCTGACCACCACGGACGGCGGACGCCTGTCGCTCGGCGACCTCCGCGGGAAAGTGGTCGCCGTCACCTTCATCTACGCCACCTGCACGGACACGTGTCCGCTCCTGACGGCCAAGATGGCGGGGATGCAGAAGCGCCTGGGTCCCGACTTCGGCTCGAAGGTCCGGTTCGTGTCGATCACCGTGGATCCCGAGCGCGACACGCCCCAGGTCCTCGCGCAGTATGCCCGGAACCACGGGGCCGATCCTGCGGGCTGGGCCTTCCTGACGGCACCCCGGCCGAGATCCGGGAGGTCGGGCGGCGGTACGGGATCTTCGCCAAGAAGACCGAGCGGGGCGACGTCGACCACACCTTCCTGACCTCGATCGTCGACCAGCGCGGGAACGCTCCGCGTCCAGTACCTCGGAATCCGCTTCGATCCCGACGAGTTCCTGCGGGATGTCCGGAGCCTCCTGCGGGAGGCGAAGGCCCCGTGATCGACTGGCTCCCCAGGCTGGTCGCCCGCCTGCCGCTCGCGGTCCACGGGAAGCTCCTCCTCGCCTTCCTGGCGATCGTCGGGCTGCTGATCGCGGTGGGCGCGGTGGGCCTCCAGGTGCTGAGCGGGGTCAACCGGCGGGCGGAGGACATGGTGAAGCTCCAGCGGAAGATCGCCGCCTACCGGCAGCTCCAGCACGACACCACCAGCCAGCTCTACAGCGTGTCCTCGGCGCTCCTCGTCCCCGACGACCGCACCCTCGAGGCGACCCTCCGCCAGCTCAACCAGTTCGGCTACGACCTCGACCGGCTCGCCTTCGTCGCCCAGGACGAGGTCGAGCTGTTCGGGCGTGTTCGCGAGGACTACGAGGAGTTCATCAAGGTCGTCACCCAGGTGATCGAGCTGATCCGGAAGGGGAAGGCGGCCGAGGGGCGCGAGCTGCAGCTCAGCCGGGCCAGTCCACTGGCCGACCGGCTCGAGCGGCTGACGAACGAGCTGGTGAACAAGGCGGAGGCCGACATGGTGGGGGGCATCGAGGCCAGCCATGAGGCCTACGTGACCTCGCAACGGGTCGTGGTCGGCTTCGCCGTGGGGAGCGTCCTCCTCGCCTTGGTTCTCGGCTACGCCATCTCGTGGTCCCTGGTCGGGCCCGTGAAGCAAATGGACATCCGGCTCCGCGAGATCGCGGGGGGAGACTTCGGGAAGCGGGTGGAGGTCGCGAACCGGGACGAGCTGGGCGCGTTGGCGGCGAATCTCAACCGGATGAGCGACGAGCTGGGCCGCCTCTACCGCCAGCTCGCGGCGGCCAACCAGCACAAGTCCGAGTTCCTGGCCAACATGTCCCATGAGCTGCGGACGCCGCTCAACGCGATCATCGGCTTCTCGGAGGTCCTGGCGGAGCGGATGTTCGGCGAGGTCAACGAGAAGCAGGCCGAGTACCTCCAGGACATCCTGTCCTCCGGCCGGCACCTGCTGTCCCTGATCAACGACATCCTCGATCTCTCCAAGGTGGAGGCGGGGCGGATGGAGCTGGAGCTCAGCCGCTTCGACCTGTCGGCGGCGCTCGACAACGCGGTGACGCTCGTGCGAGAGCGCGCGACCCGCCACGGGATCCGGCTCGATCTCCTCGTGGACCCGGCGGTTGGCGCGCTCGTCGCCGACGAGCGGAAGGTCAAGCAGATCCTGCTGAACCTCCTCTCCAATGCCGTGAAGTTCACGCCGGACGGTGGGCATGTCGGCGTCACGGCGAGCCCGGCGCAGGTCGCCGCCGAGCCGCCCGGGACCGTGGAGATCGCGGTCAGCGACACCGGGATCGGCATCGCTCCCGAGGATCTGGCCACGGTCTTCCAGGAGTTCCGGCAGGTCGGGAGCGCCGTGGAACGACCGCAAAGGTACCGGGCTCGGGCTCACCCTCACGAAGAAGTTCGTGGAGCTGCACGGCGGCCGCATCTGGGTCACGAGCGAGGTGGGCAAGGGCTCGACCTTCACGTTCACGCTGCCGGGGCGACCCTGGTCAGAAGCCTGAGGGGGAGGCCGGCGGCTTGCTCTGGGAGGCAACGGGTGGTGCGCTGCTCAAACACGATGCCGCGAAGGCGGTCATGCATCAACGGCAGAATGGGCGGGTCCTCGCGGCGCTGCTCCTGGGGCTTGTGGTTCACGGCGGCTGTACGGGAGTGCCCGATTCCGCGACGCCCCGAGGGGCGGCCGGATCGGCCGCGACCGCTGCGACCACACGCGCTCCGGCCTCGGGGACGGCACCCGGCCAGCCCAGTACTTTGGCTACGTAATGTCGCAGCAGTCGAGCACTCTGCTGGTGCTCGTCCAGGGCACCGACAGGCGGTTCTCAATGAGCTGAGGAAGGAGTTGAAGGGATGAGAGTCGACCGGCGCACGTTCTTGACCGGCCTCATCGCGGCGGGAGGCTTCGCGGCGTTGACGCCTGGCTCGGCGGCTGCCGACCCGCCCCCGGAGACGGGAACGATACGGGTGAGCAGCTCTGTCGCCATCTGCACGGCCCCTCAGCTCGTGTCCGAAGATCTCCTGCGGGCCGAGGGCTTCACCGTCGTCCAGCACACTGGACAGGCGACGATTGGCACACTCGAGGAGGTGGCGGCGGGTCAGGTCGACATCGGAATCAGCTTCATCGGTCCCCTGGTGGTCCAGATCGACGGCGGCCAGGCGATCACCGTCCTCGCCGGGGTCCACCCAGGGTGCTTCGAGCTGTTCGGAACCGATCGCGTGCGCTCACTCAAGGACCTGAAGGGCAAAAAGATCGCCGTAATCGGCCCCGGATCGAGCCCGCACATCTTCCTCTCCAGCATGCTCGCCCACGTGGGCCTCGATCCCCGCAAGGACGTCGAGTGGATCATCAAGCCACGGCCGGAGTCGGTCGAACTCCTCCGGGAAGGGAAGGTGGACGCCTACATGGGGTTCCCGCCCGAGCCGCAGGAGCTGCGCGCCCGGAAGATCGGTCACTCGGTGGTGAACAGCGCAGTCGATCGACCGTGGTCACAGTACTTCTGTTGCATGGTGGCAGCAAACCGCGACTTCGTGCGTAAGAACCCGGTGGCCACCAAACGTGCCTTACGCGCCTTCCTGAAGGCCACGGACGTCTGCGCGCTCGAGCCCGAGCGCATGGCCAAGAGCCTAGTGGCGAAGAAGTTCACCCCGCGGGAGGATTACGCGCTGGCCACCCTCCGCGAGCTCCCCTATGCCCGCTGGCGCGAGTACAACCCCGAGGACAGCGTCCGGTTCTACTCGCTTCGCCTGCATGAAGCCGGCATGATCAAGTCGAGCCCGCAGAAGATCATCAGTCAGGGCACGGACTGGCGGTTCCTAAACGAGCTGAAGAAGGAGCTGAAGGGGTAGGCGCTGTTGTGAGTGAAAGGGTGATGGAGTGAGGAACCGCGGAGCACGCGGCCCGTCAGGATCGTCCGCGACAGGGATACCCCTCACGGGTCGCCGGCGCGAGGGGCTCAGAGGGCATGCGGGCCGGGTCCGCCCCTCAGCTCAGGAACATCGCGGCGGGAGGCAGGTCGGGCGCCACGCGCGACTGTCCGCTGCTAAGGATCTGCTAAGCCGAAGGGGTCGAAGACCGTAGACATGGGGGAATACGGGCCTCCCGTCTTCCCCCGTGTTCGTTGGTTTTCAATGGCTTTCGCCGTTCGCGTGGAACTTCCGGAACCACCATGCGTACCCGGCCCGTACGAGCTCCTGGTTAAGGCTCCGGCCCTCCGGTAACTGGACGTCGGCGATGGTCCGGCCATAGCGGTCGTAGTCGTGCACGACGATCTCCACGACTTGGCCGAACGCCAACTGCGCGACGAACTGCTTGGCTCGAGCCGAGAAGGGTTGTTCGCGTTCCGGGGCGTCGATCCCGTTGAGCCGCACCCGCACTGGGCGCTGGACACCTCCTGCCGAATTCGGCAGCAGCACCGTGATCGTGTCGCCGTCGACGATCCCGATCACGCGGCCCTCGAAGGCGTCGACCCCGGTGACGAGGGCGAGGAGGACGAGGAGGACCGTGACCGTCGGGAGCCGGCGTGTGTTCATTGGATCCCAGCCGTTGCTTGCCGAGATCCTTCTCTCGGATCACCTCTGCCTGATGCTCCTCGGTGTACATGTATCGAACTCGCCACCAAGAGGCGAAGACCACCTGGAGCACTTTTGGGGTGCTGGCCTGCTGGAGTGCGAGCATCCAGTCTTCGTGTGTGGCGGACCATTGGCGCAGTGCCGGGAGCGCAGCATCCTCCCGCGTGCGCTCTTGCTGGCGCTTGTCATCCCGCGCCGCCTCGGCCTTCCGCTGTAATGCCGCTTGTCGGGCCGGATCCGTCCGGTCCACCTCGCGATACAGACCCAGTGGCTTGATGTTGGATGTGCACTCCCATCTCCAGTCCACCGCGGGGCACAGAGCCGGTGTGGTTAGCTCCTCATCGACGATGAGCGGCACGACCCGATCATCGTCGTAACGATGCTCGGGCACGAGGATTGCCCAGGCCACGACCGGCTGCCATTCCACGGTGGGCGGCCGATCGGGCTTGTCACCCCACAAGGCGTACGCGAACCACCAGTCTGAGGCCGGGATAAGCGTCCGGTACCGGAGGCCGTGCTCGAATTCCTCGGAGCCGTGAGGTTCAATCATCGTGACCCTCCGTAAAGCTCACGAACGCGCGATGGAACGCGCCCACGTCGCCCCTCTTCGCTACCGCATAGACTCTCCACGCGGCCTTGGATGTCCGAAGGCGCGCGGCTGCACGGTCGACGCCCTCTGCGGCCGCCTGGATCTTCACGCCCTCCAGGAGGGCCTCGTCGTCAGGCCGCACGCCCCGATGGAAACGCTCGAACGCGGCGATCCACGCAGAGAGGAAGTCCGGCTCCTCGTGGGGAGCATCCAGGAAGCGGTCATGCTGCTGCCAGAGTGCTGTGCACCGCACCCACCGCGTGCCTTGGGCATCGAAATGTTCTTCGAGAAATCCCCACGCCACCAATTCGTCGATGAACCCAGGATCAGGAAGCGGCGCCGTCCGGTCCATGCGGTGCCACCAGCCACCAGGCTTCCACGGCACGGGCCGCGACCCCGTCCTTGAGCGCCTGAGCCAGCAGGACGAGGTCATCGTCCGCTCCAGCCCGCCACCCCCGACGAAACGTCGCAACCAGAGCGCGGAGTTCGGCCCCTTTCTGGCGCAGGCGGGTTACGAACGCCCCCACCGGCTCGGGGCCGCGACGATCCGCGTGGGTGGGCCTCAACCCGAGCTCGAGGAGGCTGCGCTCGATCAGCTCCTCGAAGAACGCCCTCAGCGCCCCCGGCACGGGGACGTAGCCCTCCTTGCTGACCAGCTCCCGCCGCCAGGCGTCCATGTCGGCACCGCGGAAGACGATGCGGCCCTGCGCATCGGTGACGAAGGCGTCCGGGTCGCCGGGGGTGGCCCAGATCATCGCGAGGGCCAGCCGCCGTGCGGGGGCCTCTGGCCACCCCTCGGGCAGCGCGCCGCATCGCGTGAGGGTGGGCACGAAGTGCTCGTCATCGGCCAAGCGCTCGATGTGCGCGATCGCCCGGTGGAAGGCGGCCACCGACCAGGTGCCCGACAGATCCTTGGCGGTCGTCACGGCGACTCCTCCTCTGGCCTCGACGTCACCAGTTCCACGAGCGCGCGATGGAACGCGCGCACGTCGCCCGCCTTCGCCAACGGATAGAGTTCCCTCGTCTTCTCCTCCAGGAGTGCCTGAAATGTCGGGTCGCCGCCCTCTCGGGTAACCTCCAGGTCGGCACGCTCGACCGCCGCGAGCCACGCAGAGAGGAAGCTCGGCTCCTCCTGGGGCACCTGCATGAACCGGTTCCACTGCTGCCCGAGTGCCGTCATCCGGTACCACTCCTCCCCGGGTGCCGTTATCCGCCAGCGCTGCGGCGGATCAGGATGGACTTCGACGAATCCCCAGGCCGTCCAGGCGTCGAGGATGGCCTGGGTCTCGGCCAAATTCCGGCGCGTCGTCATCGGGTCCCTCCTTCACGGCTCCTGTTCGTGGTCGTCGTGGCATCGCGTCAGTGGATCTGGGCCAGTTCACGGTCGAGGCTCTCGAGCTCTTCAACGATCAGCTCCCCCGCGACGGCCTGCTTCGTGAGCCCCAGCTCCTGGTTGGCGACGATCTCCCGCAGCCGGCGGATCGTCTTCAGCGCGAGGCTGATGGTGCCGCTGGTCTGGGTCGTGAGTTCCTCTGCGTCCGCCCCTGACCGTTCTCGACACCAGTCGTGCCAAGTCGGCCGGGTCCTGCGCTTGGGGCGCATCTGGGGGAGCCACCACGAGTCATGTGGGCGTCTCATCGTCCTCGTCGTTGGGCCGGGGCTCGTCCGCGTCACCGCGGCGACCACATCGCGCCCGCGCCAGGCGGTGTTCATGGGAGAGTTCGGGAGTCGGACTACGCCTCGCCCAGATAGTAGGGGGCGAGGTCCTGCATCGCATGGACATGCCACGCCACCGCGTCGAGATCATGGCGCTCAATCGCGCTCTCCTGGGACCGAAGCCCCTCGAGCGCCAGCCCGAGCACGTGGAGCTGCCAGCGCAGCGTGAGCGCGTCGTCCAGGTCGATGGCGGGGTCGGAGGGGCCGCGTCGTCGCCTCGCGGGATGCATCGTCTCTCCTGCCTGGGGTACGGGGGTGCGGGGAATCATCGGCGTCATCCGATCTGCCATCGACGGGGTCTCCTTTCCTCAACCAGCGCCATGAGTGGCACGTCGAGGACCTGGGTGCGCGTCCTCTCGGCCGGCGTCAGGGTGGGCTCAGGTCCTCGCGCGCCGGCTCCTGGAGGTCCGACACGAGCTCACGGCAGCGCAGGACTTGCCACGCCAGGGCCGGCAGGTCCTCCGGGCTCGAGTCGTCGGCCGTCATCATGGCGTCGATCGCGCGGGCGAGCAGGTGGAGCTCCCGGCTGAGATCATCGAGATACTCATCGAGATACAGGCGCGTCCGGCTGACATGCGGCCGGCGTGGGCGGGTGGATGCTACAGTCAAGGTGCTCATCGTCGCTCCCTCTTTGGTGGTCGGTGATGGGCCACATCCCCCGGCCGCGGTGTGGGTCAAGTCGGGCGCCGGTCGCCCGGCTTCGCGGCCGGACCGGTCGGCGACGACGGGGACGACGACGGCAGCGACGTTTTGAGATACGCGGTCGCGGCCTTGACGATGATGTGCTGGAAGGTGTCGTGTTCATCGAGCGCCCGGATCTTCAGCTGACGCCAGAGCGGCTCCGGTAACGCAAGCGCCGTCTTCTTCATCGGCAGATCCTCCTCGGGGATGGTGAGCTCGTCGAAGCGGCGAGCGATGCGAGAAGTTTTCTGCACAGAGAGGAACCTGTCAAGGAAGATCCGTTCGGCAGGACTCGGCGGGGTGGACAGGAAGCAATGCTTCGAGAGGCGCAACATTCCCGAGGAAGATTCTGGACTTCGGGGTTCCTGGCTCGGGGCTCCTCGACGGGTTCCGGGCGAGCCGCAGGGGTTCCGTTGGTTGCCACCAGCACCGGGATCAGGCCGGCGATTGTGGCCCGCACGGCCCGGCGACGTCGGGCGGCAGTTGGGTCGAGGTCGGTGGCCAGCGCGTCGAGACTCGGGACCGGAACGGACGAGGTCACGTCAGTTCGGGCCTGGCGTGTGCGCGAGGTCATGTGGGCTCCGTTCGCGGAGAGTCCCCGTCATTGAGGAGTAACGCTCTCCAGCGCGGAGCGCAGCTTCTACCTCGGCTACCGCAAGGTTTTGACAGTCCCCTGCGCGGGTGTAGTCTCGGCACGCGCCCTGACGGGTACACACGACCGAACGGCCAGTAGGTACCCTGACGGAAGTCGAGTTTTCCCGTCTGCTCACCACGCTCACCGACACCGCGGCGAAGCTCAACCAGGCGTCCGACTCAATCAACACGGTGATCGAGCGGCTCGAGGAGAAGCTCCAAGAGTGCAATGTCGGCATCGAGGTCTGGCTTCCCGATTCCCTGGAGTCGATCGAGGATCCGCGAGGAGACCGCCGAGGTTGATGACGTCCGCATGGATCGCGGCCGTCCCGCCGGCCGACGACGTCAAGCCTAGGTCTTCAGTCGTGGCCGCCGAGTGGCCAGGGTGCTCCCGTCCTGCCTGTTGGCCGCAGGAAGTCGTCGGACCAATTGTCGGACCAATTGCATCATTTTGGGGTGAAAGTGAGGGGTTGCGGGTCCATGCCTGGGCATGTCTGACACGAGTGGATGGCCGGTGGCCGAAGACACGAATCCCCTGGAATCATGCGGGTTCCAGGGGATTCGCCTACGCTGTCGCGAGGATCGGCGACACGCGCCGTGTGAGCGGGGCCCCCGTTTAGGAAACCCTTGCTCTATCCGACTGAGCTACGGGGGCGTGGCTTGAATTCTCGCTACTTCCACGACGGCCGTCAAGCGCGGCGGCCCGAGTGTGCCCAGGAATGTGCCCAGACCTGGCCGCCATGCGGGCCGTCGCCACCTTCAGATCCTCCGGCGCCACAATGTGGTAGCGGTCAAAGACGCTCCGCGTCTTATGGCCCGTGATCGTCAAGGCGACCTTTTCCGGCGTCCCGTCGTTCACGAGGTTTCGGACCGCCGTCCGCCGGAAGTCGTGACGAAGCAGGCCGGGAACGCCCGCCTTCCGGCATGCCGTCGTCCAGGCCCTCCGGAAGTCGTAGATACGGGTCCCCTGCCGCGTCCGGCCCGTCAGGTGCGGGAAGAGATACGGGATCACATTCTTCGCAGAACTTCGCGCCGGCCTCGTTCTCACGTTGGCACCGAGGACAGCGCATACCGAGCGTCTCCCGAGCCCGGAACGTCGGCGCCTGCCAGGGACTCCACGTCACGGCCCGGGTTGCTGCCGGAACTCGGCATCCCGGCCGTTCTGTGGGGCACGGGCGCCCCGACCCTACCCCGACCCGGCCTCCAAATGGGCGGTTCTGGGGCGTGGTCCGCCCTGGAGCCTGTGGGGAAACCTCATCGGCGGCTCCGACGAGTCAGAACTCTACGCCACGCTCCCGACCGCGGCACGCCGTCCTGGCGCCCTCCCCCCCGACCCGCTTGAATCCCCATCGGGACCGGCTGAACGGGATGCGGTAGAAACGGCGGGAAACCACCCCGCCCGAAGGCGTGTCTCGCGAACCGGTGGGATCCCCAGGCGCTCGAGCCTCCGCCACGTCACCGGCGAGGCGGAACACGACGCTCCAGACACTGGGGCAGCTCTGCCGTGCGCTACGCTGTCAGCCGGGCGAGCTCTTTCGATCTGCTGGCGGGCGCACCGTGAGCCTCCCAAGGACCGAAACAAAGTGGCAACGCGGCCAACGCCCCCTCTTAGTTACTTGCCGGTGCCAAAGTGAGGCACTTCAGCCAGTGTTTGTGCGAACACGGCCGGGCCGAACAGGGCCGAACGACGCATTTTCCCCTTGGTCGCCGCCGCGCAACGGAGTAGAATCGTAATCGATGACATCGGTTACGTCCACTCGAGGGCGACGCGATGCCCTGCTCCGCCGCCTCCTGCCCCTGGCCCGCCGGGCGATCTTTGGCACCCTGTCCGAGACCTACCGCACGTGCGGCCGGACCGGGTGCCACTGCCAGGCCGGCGCGAAGCACGGCCCCCATCTCTATGTGAGCTTTCGGGGGTCGGCCGGGACCACCGCCGGGTACTACGTGCCGCAGGCCCTGGGGCCGCGGGTCCGGACCGGCGTGGCGGCGTGGCAGGCGCTCCAGGCGCAGCTGCGGGAGCTGGCCGAGCTGAATCGCCGGCAGCTCTGGGCGTCGCGGCCCCCCCGTTCCACGGCCCGACGGCCTCGGCGGAGGGCAGATGGTCCGACGCGCGTTTCTCCAGCGTAGTCTGGTCGAAGTGCTGCTTCCCGACAGTGACAAGCTCTGGGATCCGGCGCTCCGCGCGATCGACGCGGTGCTCACGGATGACGGGCTGGTGGACCAGGTGGTCGAAGCCCTGGGCCGGCGCCACCACCAGAGCCGGCGCCGGGGGCGCCTTGGGACGCCGGCGGAGGTCGTCCTCCGGATGCTGGTCCTGAAGCACCTGTTCGACTGGTCCTTCGACGAGTGCGAGCGCGAGGTCCGCGGCAGTCTGGTGTACCGCCCGTTCTGCCGCATCGACGGCGAGCGGGTGCCCGACGCGAAGACGCTCATCCGGCTCAGCCACTGCCTCGGGCCGGACGTCCTCAAGGGGCTGGTCGAGCGCCTGGTGGCCGTGGCGCGCCAGCGCCGGGTCGTCCGGGGCGGGCGGCTGCGGGTGGACACCACGGTCGTGGAGACGAACATTCACGACCCCACGGACAGCACGCTCCTCGCGGATGGTGTGCGGGTGCTGACCCGGACGCTGACGCGGCTCCGCGCCACCGTGAGCGACGGGGTCGTGCCGCTTCGCGATCGGACGCGGAGCGTAGCCCGCCGGGTCTTCGCGATCGTGCAGTTGAGCCGGCGGGCGAGCCAGGAGCCGGTCAAGCGCCGGATGCGCACGCTCTACCGGCAGCTCATGGGACACACCCGGGCGGTGGTCCGGCAGGCGGAGAGGGCGCTGCGGCAGGTCGCGCGCGGCACGGTGCGGGGCGTCGGCCTCGCCCAGGTGGCGGTCGAGGCTCTCGCCCAGCAGTTGCGGGAGACCCGTGGCCTGGTCCGGCGGGTGCTCGCGCAAACGCGCGCCCGTGTCCTGCAGGGGAACACCCACTATCCGGACAAACTGCTGAGCCTCTTCGAGCCACACACGGAGGCGATCCGCAAAGGCAAGGTGGTCAAGCCCACCGAGTTCGGCAAACTGGTGAAGATCCAGGAGGCGGAGGCGCAGTTCATCACCGACTACGCGGTCTGCGAGACCCGGGTGCCCGATCAGGCACTGTGGGTGCCCACGCTGATCCGGCACGAGGCACTCTTTGGCCACGCCCCACGCCTGGCCGTGGCCGATGGCGGGTTTGCCTCCCGGGCGAATGAGCAAGCCGCGCACGACCGCGGCGTGCGCACGGTAGTCCTGCCGCGGCAACGCCGGAACGGCCGTTCGCGTGCCGTTCGAGCCGCGCTCAAATGGCGGACCGGCTGTGAAGGGCGCATCAGCGCTCTGAAGCGCCGGCACGGCCTTCGACGCTGCCGGTATCGCGGCCTCGCGGGGATGGAGCGCTGGGTGGGGTTCGGCGTGATCGCCAATGACCTGCTGGTGCTCGGCCGAGCGGGGCCTCGGACCGGGTGACGAAGACGGGCAGGGGGATTCGATGAGACGCGAGGATAGAGAGCGAAACAGCAGCCGAACGAGACGGATGCTGGGTCCGCCCTCCGCTCCTAATCGATTCCCACACCATCATTTCTGCACCAGGAAGTAGTTAGTTAGCCCTATCCAATCGCCATCCCCGCACCTTGGAGCGCCGGGCGCGCTGCGAACCGCATTCTCTTGAGCAGACGATTCGTCACTGGCTTCACGTCCGGGTGCACTCCGCCGAGCCGGTCCGCGGCCGCCTGCCAGGCCGCGGCGCGCCGCGCGTGGAGGGCGTCATCAGCGAGCTCGCGGCAGTCGAGGCGATTCTCGTTCAGGTCGACGACGATCGTGTCGCCGTTCTCGATGAGCGCGATCGGCCCGCCGAGGTACGCTTCCGGCGCGACGTGGCCAATCACCAGGCCGACGGATCCGCCGGAGAAGCGCGCGTCGGTCATGAGCGCGATCGTGATGTTTTTCCGGCGACAGAGCGTCGTGATGCGCGAGGTGGGATCGAGGAGCTCCGGCATCCCGGGCGCGCCGCGCGGGCCCTCGTAGCGGATGACGACCATGTCGTGGTCCGCAAACGCGTCCGGCGTCTGCTCCAGCGCGGTGATGAGCGCCCGCTCGCTGTTGAAGACGCGCGCCCGACCGGTGAAGACGCCATCCTTGATACCCCCCTCCACGCCCGCGACCTTGAGGATGGCGCCGCCCTCGGGCGCGAGGTTGCCGCGCAGGAGCCGCAGGCCGCCCCTCTTCTTGAACGGCCGCGCGATGGAATGGATGACCTCCTGATCCGGCCCTGGCGGATCGAGACGTGTCACCTGCTCGGCGAGTGTCTCACCCGTGCACGTCACGCAGCGGCCGTCGACGAATCCGGCATCAAGGAGTTGCTTGACTATCGCCTGCAGACCGCCCTTCGCGTCGATGTCCACCATCGAGTAGGTGCCGAACGGCCGCGCATTGATGAGGACGGGCACGCGATGCGACAGCGTGTTGAACTCGTGCTGGCTGATCACGTCCTTCCAGAGATCGATGCCGGCAGCGCGCGCGATCTCGACGCTGTGGAGGGCGACGTTCGTCGATCCGCCCATGGCGATCGCGACCGTGAGTGCGTTCCGCAGTGACGCGGGCGTCACGATGTCGCGGGGCTTGAGCCCCTTCCGGGTCAGCCTGACGAGGCAGTCGACAAGCTGCCCGGGAAAGTCGCGGAGGCGGCGCGGGTCGTCGGACGGCGGGGCGACCATGTGCAGCGGCTCCATGCCGAGCACGGCGATGAAGGATTGCATGGTGTTGTAGGTGAACATGCCCCCGCAGCTGCCCTGTCCGGGGCAGGCGTGGAGCGCGACGCGCGTGCGCGCCGCGGGGTCGGGGTCACCCGCCACCTGAAACGCCGTGACCAGGTCGATGCGTTCACCGTTCTCCGGATCGGTTCCGGGCTTGATCGAGCCGTCGGACAGGACCACCGCCGGCTCGTTGTGCTCGAGGATGGCCGCGAGCGTGCCGACCGGCGGCTTGTCGCAGGCGACGACGGCGATCAGTCCCTTCACCTCGTTCGCGTTCAGGTGGGCGTCGAGCGAGTCGTTCGTGAGCTCGCGGCCGATCAGGGAGTACCGCATGCGGTCGGTGCCGTTCGGCTGTCCGTCGGACACGCCGATGGTGTAGGCGGGCGCGATCAGGCGGACCGGCAGATCGTCGCGGCCAATCCGCGCGGCCAGTGCCGCCTGTATCGCGTCGACCTTTCCAGTGACGCCGAGGTAGCACTGGCTGTCACCTAGAGTCCCCGTGACGCCCCAGACCGGATGGTGAATCTTGAGCGGATCCTGTCCGAGAAAGCGCGCAGTGCCGACGCGCTGCACGTCGCGTCCCGGGTTCGCCGAGACGAAACGGCCCCGCCCGGCGCCGGCTTGGGTCGATGACGACATCGGAGCCTCCTCCATCTTGTTCGCATCTGTACGAACCGCGACCGAGTGCACTCCCTTAAGGAGCGGGGAACGGCCAAGAAGGGATGGCTGATATCGACCACCCCGCAGCGGACGTCGTTCCGCGGCTCCATTGCGCGTTCGCTGCTCACGCCGAGGCTCCGTGGCGGGAGTAGACCGCAGCGTGATCACGAGTTTATTGGCGGCCCGCTTCCTGCCTGATCGCTCGCACTCCTGGCTGCAGGCCGAACCGGCAGCGTGAAGGTGAACGTCGACCCCTGGCCCACGTGACTCTGGACCCAGATACGTCCTCCATGTAGCTCCACGAACTTCCTGGCCAACGTCAGGCCCAGTCCCGTGCCCTCCTGCTTGCGGGCGTCCTCGCGACCGACCTGGCGGAACTCTTCGAAGATGGTCGCCTGGTCCTCCGGCGCGATCCCGATCCCGGTGTCGCTGACGGCGATAATTATGGCGCCGTCGGCCGCCGTGGCCGCGACCCCGACCCGGCCCCCCTCCGGAGTGAACTTCACCGCATTGGAGAGGAGGTTCAGCAGGATTTGCTTGACCTTCCGTTCGTCCGCGACGATGTCGCCCACCCGTCCGTCCACGGTCGGGGTGAGCGTGATCCTGTGCCGAGTCGCCCGATCCCGGACCAGGGTCAGCGCATTGTCCAGCGCGGTGGGCAGATGGAACCGCCCCAGCTCCAGCTCGAGCCGTCCGGCCTCCACCTTGGCCAGGTCGAGGATGTCGTTGATCAGGGAGAGGAGATGCCGGCCCGAGGCCAGGATGTCCTGCAGGTACTCGGCTTGCTTCTCGTTGACCTCCCCGAACATCCGCTCGGCCAGCACCTCCGAGAAGCCGAGGATCGCGTTCAGGGGGGTCCGCAGCTCGTGGGACATGTTGGCCAGGAACTCGGACTTGTGACGGCTCGCCGCCTCGAGCTGCTGGCTCTTGTCCGCGATCTCGCGGAAGAGCCGGACGTTCTCGATGGCGATCACCGCCTCGTCGGCGAAAGTCTGGAGAAGGGCGATCTGCTTGTCGGAAAAGGGCCCGGCCTCGAGCCGCGCGACCGTGATCGCTCCGATGGTGGTGCCGTCCCGAAGCATTAGCACCGACAGGACGCTTCTGGTGCCGGCCGCGATTGCCCAGTCCTGGCTCCGGTACTCGGGATCCCTGTGGACATCGGGAATGTGAACAACGGCGCCATCGAGAATCGATCGAGCCGTCGCACTATTTCGGTTAGGAGGAGCTGGGAAGAGCTGTCGCATGATCTCCAGCGCTTCCGGCGTAAAATTGTGCTGTGCCACGAAGTGGATCAGGTCCCCGTCGAACCGATACACGTCTCCGATGAACGCATCGCATAGGCGTACGGCACTCTTCACGATGGCGTCGAACACCGGCTGGACATCGCTCGGGGAGCTCGAGATGACGCGGAGGGTTTCGGCCGTCGCCGTCTGTTGTTCCAGGGCCTCCGCCTCGCGCTTCAGGGCCTCCGCCAGGCGCTTCTCGAGGTCGCGGACCCTAGCGTCTTCGTTCTTCGGCGACTTGCAAGCGACAGGGAGCTTGGTTTCGGCGATAGCCTTCGTGGGCTTTGCGCGCCGACGCATCGGCGACCCCTTCACTGCGTGATGGTCGGCGCCAGGCTACGCCAAGGCGTTCGTGGGGGCAAGTACGAGTGGCTTGGTACTCGATGATTCCGGCGAGCGGACCAGCGTCTTTGGAGATCCATACTTGGGTGAGCACGCCGGCGACCGGGGGCGTCGCGCCAAATGGGCGGGGTGACCGGGACAGCGAGGATGCGACGCTTTCACGCTCGAAATCCGTTGGGCAAAAGTGGAGATTGGGTGGTGGTACCAGGGCGGCCTGAACCAGCCGGTTTCGCTTCAACGTCTGCGTCACAGGGTGATCGAGCTCGAAGACTCGAAGACGATTTCGAAGGTCGAGCCGGCGTAGAGTGAAGGTATCCACGCCGGCACCAACGATAACGTACTGCGAGATGGGGTTTTCAGGTGCCCACCGGGGTCCTTGGGGAGGGGAGAAACGGCCAAGAAGGGCCACTATGTCCCTCTGTCGACCCCGGTCTACGTGGCACGCGGCGCCCGGGCGAGCCTCGCGCTCGCCCGGGCGCCAGCGGTGGCGAGGAGAGCGGCCAGGCGGGCCAGGGCGGGTTGACGACGGGCGGCGGGACGCCAGACCAGGGTCACGGGCAGCACCGGCACTCGCGCCGGTGCGCTGACGACGCGTCCCGCAGACGCCTCGCTGAGCGCCAGGGCGGGAACTAACCCGATCCCGAGCCCGCCCGAAACGTAGGAGAGCAGGAGCGACACGCTCGGCACGTCGATCGTCGACACCGGGCGGATCCGGGCGCCGGCGAGATACTGGTCGAGCAGCGCCCGGCCACGGCTTTCGACGGCCAGGCGCAGGATAGGCTCGCGATGCAGCCGTTCCGTCAGCGTCGCCCGCGTACCTCGCCCGCGCCGCGGACCCACCCAGACGAAGGGCTGGTCGAACAGGTGCTGGTCCTCGAGACCACGGGGGGTGTCCTGCCCGGTGACCACGGCGAGGTCGACGTCGCCGCCCGCGACCAGGCGAACACCCTGGCGCGAGTGGGTGGTCACGATCTCGAAGCGCACCGACGGCTCCTCGTCAAGCAAGTCCCGGAGCACCGGCGCGAGTAGCCCCTTGCCCAGGTAGTCGCTGACCGCCACGCGGAGCGTGGTGGCGGGTCGGCCGGCCAGCTCGCTGAGCTGGCCGAAGGCTGACTCGACCCCGATCCACAGCTCTCGCACGACCGGCACGGCCGCCTCCCCGGTGGCAGTGAGGCGGACGCCTCGGCCGGCACGCTCGAAGAGCTTGATGCCGAAGTGAGCCTCGAGCCGCCGGATCTGCTGGCTCACCGCTGACGAGGTGATGTGACGCCGGTGCGCCGCCGCCGCCACCGAGCCGGTGCGGACAACCGCCAGCAAGGTCTCGAGGGCGGGAAAGAGGGCGGCGTCGATCATTAAGTCTATCTTACCATTCTTGTCAAAACGTTTCACTGGACTACAGAGTCTCGGGTGGGCCACGATGCGCCAACGCGGGGACACCGGTCGCCGTCCCGACGGCCGGACGAGCCTCGAGAAGGAGGCCTTCATGCCACGCACCCTGCTCGACCAAGTCTGGGACGCCCACACGGTTAGGACGCTGCCGTCCGGCCAAACCCAGCTCCTCGTCGGACTCCACCTCATTCACGAGGTGACGACGCCGCAGGCCTTCCAGATGCTCAAGGAGCTGAAGCTGAGGGTTCGCATGCCCGAGCGGACCGTCGGCACGCTCGACCACATCATCCCGACCCTCGATCAGACCCGTCCCTACGCCGACCCGCTGGCAGAAGACATGGCGGCCCACATGTACCGGAACATGGCGGAGTTCGGCCTGCCGCTCTTCGACATGGCGAGCGGCCGCCAGGGCATCGTCCACGTGATCGGGCCGGAGCTGGGCCTCAGCCAGCCGGGCATGACCATCGCCTGCGGCGACAGCCACACCTCGACCCACGGCGCCGTCGGCGCCATCGCCTTCGGGATCGGGACCACGCAAGTCCGCGACGTGCTCGCGACCCAGTGCCTGGTCATGGCCAAGCCCAAGCTGCGGCAGGTGCGAGTGGACGGCGCGCTCGCCCGGGGCGTCTACGCCAAGGACGTGATCCTCGCCATCATCGGCAGCCTCGGCGTGAAGGGAGGCGTGGGCTATGCCTACGAGTATGCCGGGTCCGTCATCGAGCACATGACCATGGAGGAGCGCCTCACCGTGTGCAACATGTCCATCGAGGGCGGGGCGCGCTTCGGCTACGTCAATCCCGACGCGACGACCATCGAGTATCTGCGCGGCCGGCCCTACGCGCCCGTGGGGACAGCCTTCGAGCGTGCGGCCGCCTGGTGGACGACAATGGCGACCGAGCCGGACGCCGCGTTCGATGACGTCGCACGCCTCGACGGGGCCGCCATCGAGCCCGTGGTGACCTGGGGCATCAACCCCGGCATGTCGGTGGGCGTCAGCCAGACGATCCCCTCACCCGACGCCCAGCCCGAGCCCGAGCGGCCGACGTTTCGTGAGGCGCTCGCGCACATGGGGTTCGCGGTGGGCCAGCCGATCAAGGGCGCGAAGATCGACGTGGCCTTCGTGGGCTCCTGCACCAACGGGCGGTTGTCTGACCTGCGGGTCGCCGCCGGGGTGGCGAAGAAGGGCAAGGTGGCCAAGGGCGTGCGTGCGCTCATCGTGCCCGGCTCTCAGCACGTCGCGAAGGCCGCAGAGGCCGAGGGGCTGCACGACATCTTCCAGGCGGCGGGCTTTCAGTGGCGAAAGGCGGGCTGCTCGATGTGCCTCGGGATGAACGACGACAAGCTCCAGGGCCGCGAGATGAGCGCGTCCTCCAGCAACCGCAACTTCATCGGGCGCCAGGGCAGCCCCACGGGGCGCACACTGCTGATGAGCCCGGCCATGGTCGCCGCCGCGGCCATCACCGGCGCCGTTGTCGACGTGAGGGAGATCCTCCAATGACCAGCACCGATCCCAGGCGGCGCCAGGTGTCGGGCCGCGGCATCCCGCTCCCCGGCAACGACATCGACACCGACCGCATCATTCCGGCGCGCTTCCTCAAGGAAGTCACGTTCGAGAGCATGGGCGAGCACGCGTTCGAGGACGCGAGGCAGCGGGACGCCGAGCACCCCTTTAACCAGAAGGCCTACCAGGGGGCGGCCGTGCTCGTCGTAGGTCAGAACTTCGGCTGCGGCTCCTCGCGCGAGCAGGCCCCTCAGGCCTTGATGCGCTGGGGTATCCGTGCCATCGTGGGCGGCTCGTTCGGGGACATCTTCTTTGGCAACTGTGTGGTCCTCGGCATCCCCTGCCTGGTCGCCACCGCGGCTGATCTCGACTGGCTACAAAAGGCCGTCGTTCGCGCGCCTCAGACGCCGGTGACGGTGGATGTGGAAAGGCAGGAAGTGTGCTTCAGCGGCCGTGTCATCAGGGCGACCCTTCCCGACGGTCCGCGCCACCAGCTCGTGGACGGGACGTGGGATTCGACGGCGATGCTGCTCGATCCCGGCACGGCCATCGAGACGACGGCGAGGAAGCTGCCCTACATCGCGTGACGAGGCGCGGGTCGCCACCGGCGGGTCGTCGAGCTACGCGCGTGACCGCCGACGAGGCGATGGCCTCAGAGGCGGGCGCGGCCCGAGGGGAGTGGACGAAGGGACGCCATCGTGCGGCTTCAGGCGTTAGCGGCGCGGCTCGGCTCTCCGGTCACCCTCGCATGACACCGCCGATTGGGCCTGACTCCTAACGAAGCCAACCCTGGGGCCGGCCAGCGGGGGCCGGTTGGAGCATGCGAGTCCAGGACCTCCGGAGCCTGCACAAACACTGACGATTCGGGACGGGGTTCCCCGGGCCTCGCGTCTCCGGCTGCCGCTCGCGTTGCGACGACTGACGACGGCGCCACTCACTAGAGCGGGAGGAGCTCTCGGCGCAGGCCGCTCTCGTCGAGGCCGTCGAGCCAGCGTCGCGCGGTGCCCTGGCGATTGGACTGCCCGGCGTCGCGCGGAGCCAGGCTTCCTCCTCCAAGGCGCCATCCTCGTGGAGGTTGTGGCCACCGACGGAGACGGCGAGGACGATACCAACGTAGAGCGTGTATGCTAGGAGCCGACATGTACTCGATCGTCCGCTTCGCCACCCCACTTGTCCTCGCCCTCGTCCTGATGTCGCCGGCGGTCGTGGCGGCGGATCCGAGTTCTCCTGCGGTCGAGCAGCGCCGTGAGCCGCCGGCTGGGACAACGGCGGAGAGCGAGTACCACCGTGGCCTTCGCGCCCGCGTCGGCAGGGACTGGAAGGCGGCCGAAGCTGCCTTTCGCGTCGCGCTCAGTCAGCGGGCAGCATTTCCCGAGGCGTGGAACGAGCTTGGCTTCGCGTTGCGCAACCAGGGGCGCTACGCTGAGTCGCTCACGGCCTACGAAGAGGCGCTGCGGCTCCGGCCCGACTTCCCCGAGGCGCTGGCGTATCTCGCCGAGGCTTACCTGGCGCTGGGCCGGCTGGAGGACGCGCGCCGCCTCGTCGACCGGTTGCGCGTCCTCGATGCGCCGCGTGCCCGCGAACTGGCCGAGGTAATCGACCGGCGGAAGTAGCCGCCTAGAAGCGCGACGCCGAGAGCTTTACGTCGGCGCGCGTCCATGCCTTGCCGAAGTCGGCCTCCGCCTTCGACGCCTCGGCCGTCTTCCCCTGCGCGCGAAGGCTCTGGGCCAGCCCGAACAGCGACCATCCGTTGCCCGGGTTCCGTTTCAGATCCTCGCGATAGACTTGCTCGGCGTCCGCCGCACGTCCAGCCTGGAGCAGGACGGCGCCCAGCGTCTGACGCACCGGGAAATACCAGGGCGGCGGCTCGGTGAACCAGTGCGTATCCTGCTCAGCCACGGCGGCACGGAACAGCCGCTCGGCGCCGGCAACGTCCCCCCCCTTGGCCGCGATCTCGCCGGCCAGCACGTTGGCGGCGAGCTGCAGCAGGTTGCGGGCGCGGAAGAAGAACGCGATGCTGCGCTCCGGGGGGACGTTCTGGATCAGCGTCTCCAACGCCCCCAGCTCACGGCGGGCCTCGGCCGCTTGCCCTTTACCGTTGAAGGCGATACCTCGCGCGTAGTGCCACACGCCGGTGGTGTAGAGCCAGTCGGCCGGGGGCGCCGGCTGCCGCAGCACCTCGTCCCACCGGCCGAAGCGCACGAGGGCCACGATGGGCGCCACCGGCGCCGTCTCCATGTCGGGCATCGCCTTGATCATCTCGGGCGACCCCGACTCGGCGAACTCGCGGGCGGCGCGGATGGTCTCCGCGCTCCGACCCTCCATGCTGGCTGCCTGCCAGATGAAGTCGATGTTGTGGGGATGGTAGAGCCCGCGGACGATGGGGCTCGGGGTGGCGGTCTTGAAGTAGGCCCGATCCGCCTCTACTGCCGCCACATTGACCGTCACGGCGTCGGCGTAGCGACCGATGCGCCAATAGATGTGCGAGGGCATGTGGACCACGTGGCCGGCGCCGGGCATCTGCTTGACCAGCCGGTCGGCGGCCACCGCGGCGCGTCCGGGCTCCGGGCCCGCCTCGACGGCGTGGATGTAGAGGTGGAGTGCCCCCGGGTGGTCCGGATTCCGGGCGAGCACCCGCTCGAGGACCTGCACGACCTCCTCGGTGCCCGGGTGCGGTGTGCCGTCGGGCATCCAGAGGTTCCACGGCCGGAGATTCATCATGGCGTCCGCGAAGAAGGTCGCCGCCTCGAGGTCATCGGGGAATTGGCGACTCACTTCGCGCATGGCGTCGGCATAGGTGCGGTCAAGCGCCTCGCGCTTGGCACCCGGGTCCGCGGAGTGGCGCTTGGCGAGCGCCTCGATGAACGCGCGCTCGCGCGCCGTAGTGCCGCCCGCCCGCCGCTGGGCCTCCTGGACGGCAGCGAAGGCCTTCGTCTCGCGCTCGGCGTTCGTAGGATCGTTGTAGTTCGAGCCCTCGGTGAGCGCGATGCCCCAGTAACACATCGCGCAGTTTGGATCGAGCCGCGCGGCCTCGCGGAATGCGCGCTGCGCCTCGTGATGGTTGAACGCGTAGATGAATCGCAGCCCCTGGTCGAACCAACGCTGCCCCTGCAGCGATGCGGTCGTGATCTGATACGAGTACCGCCCCAGCGAATCGTAGAGGACCGGGGGCTTCGACGGTTCAACGCCGGCGTGTCCCATGTCGTGCCGTTGCGTCGAGCACCCCGTGAGCACGAGCAACCATCCTGCGATCACGATCGACCACGCGTTCCTCATCCTATGCCCCTTCATATCAGTGGGCCATCCGCTGTCTGTATCGACGCGCGCCCGTAGAGTGCCCGCGGCCGAGGCACAACCATCCCGTGTACGAGGCCGCTGCGCCAGCGTACCACACCATCACACCCTGGCAACGCAGGGGCGCCGCACGCGCTTGCCGCGACCGGAGGCCATCGACACCGAGCCTGGCTCAGGTGCAGTGGCGCACGGTGCAACTCAAGGCGGCCCGCGCCATCCTCGACCGCATCGAACCCGACCCGGAAGGTGGAGGCCAGAGACCAGAACCCCTCTCCCGGTTTCCGCTTCGCTATTGGGTGGCCCCCTTCACCGGCGCCGGCCTGTCGTTCTTTACCTCTTGCTTCGGCGAGCGCCCGTTGAGGCGGGCGCGCTCCTTGAGGCACTCGATAGTCTTCGGGTAGAGACCCCAACGCAGAACAAAAGACAAGGAGTGTTGCCTGCCGGTCCCAAGACGGAAAGCTGCTGATCGGCGGGATCCCGACTGGGACTCAGATCGAGGACGATACGGCTAACCAGTTTCACATCTCACTTCTCCTAGGCCGGGGCCGCCTTTCCTGCTCCCCTGTCGCCGCGCCTTCTTTTGCCCCGCGACCTTGAGTGCGGTGCATTGTTGTCGCCCTTCTCGCCCTTCTTGCAGTCGTCTTCTTGCCGCCTCGATTTTTTGCACTGCCAATCTCTTCCAGCATGTCTGAAAAGTCAAAACCAAACAGTTCCTTGATCTTGCTGTTCAGCGAAGGCATCACAAGACTGTTGCCGACGGCGGACAGCTCATCGATCAGGCTGTCTGCGAAGACCGCCACTTCCGAGCGGCTTCCCCCCGGCCGGCCCACGGTCTTGTGGGTATACCCCAGCGTGTAGCCGAGAGCGAACCCTGCCGCCAACGCGCCGACGCTCCAGACGATGGGATCCTTTTGGAATTGGTCGCGCCAGGCGAGTACCCCGTCCACTGTCCTCTTCACCGCCTCGTATTGGCCCTCGACCGTCTCTTTAATCTCCTCGACGGCCTGCGAGATGGAGTCGCGCGCCTCGTTCATCTGACGCTGAAGATCGGTTTTGGCTCGCCTGCTCGGCACTGACCGCCCGGAGGCGCCGCTCTCTATAACTCTTTCTTCAGCCATTGCTTGTCCTTGTGGAGCTCTTCGATGCTCTTTTCGGGCACAATCCCGCGCCCGGCCAGGCGCTTCCCGTTTACGACTATGACCCCGCCGCCAAGAAGCAGATAGATCGCGCCCGTTATGAGAAACCCAAGCGAATACTTCATCGGCTGACTGATCTGGGTGTCCGCAAAGAGCGCGGAAACGACAAACGCGATTCCCACATTAAGGAGCCCGAACCCGACAGCCGCAATCACGCTGCCCACGCCGATGGCCGCGCCACCACGCGCGTAAGCGCGCATGTCTTCCTCAACCTCGATCTTCAGAAGACCGAGCTTGGCATCTAAAAGCATCGCCAGGTGTTCGCCCACGCGGCCGAGCAGGCCGGGCAAGCTGTCGCCGCCTGCCTCCCGGCCGGCTATCGAAGGTCTGTTCTCCGAATTGGCCATCTCTTCTGCTCCCTGCTCAGCCTAATGAGCAATGCGCTCCGTCTGCAAGCATTGGTTCTTGTTAGTCGGAGGATCGCTGCACGATAGGGCGGCGCACGCGCCCCGGCAGTGTTTGTCAAACAGTGCGACAGTGTGTGGGAGGTAGTGGGCAGTTAGACGAGCTTCCGAGCCGCCGACTGCCTCCTGCACACTGTCGTCACTGCTGACGCCTCGGTAGGCGATGTCAGATCATGTAGACCATCGCCCATCATAGGCGAACACCTCACTTGCCGGACTTCCGGCCCTTACCGGACTTCGCGCTCTTGCTGTCAGACTCTTGCTTGATCCCCGCCGCTCGCTCGCTCGTTCCCGCGGCTTCCTCGAGTGGCGGTATGATGGCCCTGACTGCGCCCGCGGCGGCGCCGGCCATCACCTTGACGGCCGTCTTCTTCAGCGTCTTGGTCGCGCCGCTCGTTCCCCTAGAACTGCTCTTCTTGCGTCCGCTCCGAGTGCCGCCGGATCCCTTGGCGCCCCCTCTTGACCCGCCAGACCGTGACTTGTTCTGGGTCTTTGCCGGCATCCTTATCCTCCTTGTGATGGTGACCGTCAGCGGCGAACGCCCTCACCTACACACCTGCGCTCAATCGATGCCGCTCTTGGCCCTCCGGATTCGTCGCCTCCGCGCCCCGGTGCGCGAGTGGCGGGCGAGATTCGAAGTTGACGGCATCCGGCGCATAGGGCCGGACCGCGGCCTCCGCGCCCTTGGCGCGCACCGCGTGCGCCCGCTGGTCGAGCAGCGACGAATGTCGACCGCATCGTTGGTCATCGGTTTCACTTCTTACCTTCTCGAGTGACCGCATTGCGGCGATGCTGGCTCACTCGACGTCGGACTCGCGCGCTTCGTCGGACATGCCGGGCTACAGCATATCCTTGCGCGCGAGCTTCGCCCGGGCGGCGCCGATGGCGGTCTTCACTTCCTTTTCCTCCTCAGGGGGTGGGAGGACGGCGGGCATCCCCAAGGTCTCGATCCACAGCTCGCGTGACCAGCCAGCCGTGTGGTAAAGGTGCTCGTCTTCCTCCTCCTCGACCTCCTTGTACGCCTCCTTGAGCGCCGAGCCCTGCTCGCCCTTCGCCCTCTTGGCGAGCTCGCCGATGAGCTCCCAGTTCAGGTGGTCCTTGGTCTCGGCGAGCACGACGCACTCGGCCGCCACGAGCTGGGCCGCCTCCGGCTTGCCCGCATCGAGGGCCATTTCCATCGCTTTCACGAGGGATTCGCCGATGTGCCGGACCACCAGCCGTCCGGGCGGCTCCGCTTCAGGATCCAGGCCGAGGCGTGTGAACACGTTCTCGACGATGCGCACGTGGTTCTGCGTCTGCTCGAGGTACTTCCCCCACTCCTTCTTGAGGTCCTCGTTCACGACGCAGCGAAGGGCGGTCTGGTAGACCTGCACACCGCCCATTTCCGTCTCGAGAGCCTGGTACAGAAGTTCGTGGACTTCTTCATTTTTCACGGGCTCCTCCTTCATCGGGCGTCCTGGACGTGGCTAAGTTTCCAAGTCCCGGAGCTGAGGCATGCGCCTGCCTGGAGTTCGAGGATCGCTATCGTCAGTAACTCGATCGACGTGTTTGCCGCCGCGGTGCTCATGGTTTTGGCGGGAAACTCTCGTCGCAAAAGCTGTGCCACGAGTCGTGGCACCTTGCGATCGGCGCACCGGGCCACGGCAGTCAGGGGGTCCCCTGCTTGACGGTGTGGTCTGGTGGCCGCGGCAAACGTGGATCGGCGACGCTGCCCGTCGGACGGCTTCAGATCGGCCCCGGAGGAGGCGAGCGACTGGGCGGGCCGGGGTCCGTGCAGGGCTTGCCGGAGCGCGTACGCCTCTACCTCACCTCGTTGGCAGTAGCCGACCCGGGAAAAGCGAATCGCTGCTGCAGGACCAGCGGCGCGGTCGACGACCTGTTTCAAGGATGTTCGCTACTCGTTGTTCCGTCAGTTGTGAGCAGCAGGGGGGCCGGATCTCATCGGCACCCTCCCGCCCCCGCTAGACATGCTGGCGAACATGCTGGCGATCGACCAACGGCACGTCAGTGTGACGCTGCACGGCCGTTCTGTCGCTGGATGCCTTGCCGAATGGCGGGATTTGTGTGGCCCGCCCGCGGGCAAATCCCTTGCAAAGAACAGTTGGGCTTCATGGCATCTCGTCGCGGTCTCGGTGGCCTTGCTACGCAGGCATCGCCGTGCTGGCGGTCTTGCCGCTTGCCGTCGGCGGGTCGTTCTTCATCGACGGGCCGCTCCGGCGCGTCGTCGTCCGCCCGATTAGCCGGCAGCTCAAGGGGTACAGCGCCGACATCCGGAAGCTCAGCTTTCATCCGATCGGGCTCTCGTTGACCCTCCACAATCTTCGCTACCCCCAGCGGCTCATCCCGATCCACCTGTCTTCCACGCGCCCCGGCTGGACACCAGCGTCCAGTGCAAGGCGCTCCTGCGGGGCCGGCTAGGCGCCAAATTCCCGCTCACGCAGCCCGCCGAGTACGCGAACCTCCAGCAGCTGCGCGCCGAGGCCGCGGATCCGACCCCGGTCAAGGATCACGGCTGGCAGGAGGCGTTCCAGGCGATCTACCCCCTGAAGATCAACGAGGTCCGCGTCACAGGCGGCCAGCTCATCTACGTCGACGAGGGGCCGTTCGCCCCGCTCGAGGTCACCGGGTGAATCTGACCGTGCAGAACATCCGGAACATTCGGTCTTCAAGGCGATTCTCCCGATGTTCAACCGAGAGGTCCAACAATCAGGCAGGAGCGAGTAGCTCCAAGGAGCCCAAGACCATGGCACCGCGAGTCATCAGCGTCCTAGCCATCCTCGCGATCGTCGCCGCGATGATCGCGCCGGCGCTCGCCCAGACCACCGGGACGGGCAGCGCCCCGAAGACGGGCGCCGGGAGCAGCACGCCGAGCGCCCCGGCCGCGCCATCGGCCACGCAACTCGGCGCGCCCACGCAAGGATCCACCCCGGCCGCCGGCACGGGCGCCGGCGCGACCGGCAAGGCGAAGTCAGGCACGAACATGGGCCAGTCCGGGACCCCAGCGCCCGGGGCTGCCGGGATGTCGTCGAAGCCACCGACGGGCATGAACGGCAGCGCCGGGTTCGAGCAGGTGAAGGCCATCCAGAAGGCCCTCCAGGACAAGGGCATAGACCCCGGGCCCATCGACGGGATCATGGGTCCGAAGACGACAGACGCCCTCAAGGCGTTCCAGAAGGACCAGAAGCTGACCGAGAGCGGCCGGCTCGACGACCAGACGCGTCACAAGCTGGGGGTGTCCCGCTGACGCGCCGTCGGCGCGCCGCGGGATAGAGATCACGCGGGCGCAGGCCGGCTCCTCGGGCGGCCTGCGCCGGTCACACATATGCGATTCCGCCTTGACGAATCCCCGAACGGCCGGCCGGCGGCGGCGCCCCTGGTGGCGCGGAACGCAGCGGCGGTCGCCCAGATCGAGGCGGCCGAGCGGGCTCGTCAAACCGCAGCCAGCGCTTCTCTGACGCCATCGCGCGAGTAGCCGGGAGCGCATGGTTCGCGGGGCTCCACCTCCTCTGGTTCGCCGGGTGGATCGCGTGGAACGTGGGGCTCGTGTCCGGCTGGCGCCCCATCGACCCGTTCCCCTTCAGCTTCCTCACGCTGGTCGTGTCTCTCGAGGCCATCTTCCTGTCAACTTCGTCCTGGTCAGTCAGAACAACCTCACCCGGCAAAGCGAGCGCAGAGCGCATCTCGATCTCCAGATCAATCTCCTGGCGGAGCAAGAATCGACGAAGACGGTGGCGCTGCTTGAGCGGATCGCCGCGTACCTTCACGTGCCGGTCCCGACCGATCCGAGTGAGTGCGAGCTCGCGGCCCCCACCGCCATTCGCGACGTGGTCAGCATGCTCGATCCTTCCGCAGCAAGTCTTCACGATGGCCCAGGACATGCCCCCTCGAACGTCCCATACGGGCGAGGTCGGACGATCCCGTCCGTAGCTGAGCTCGAGTCCACGCGCCAAGGATTACCCCGGACCAGCCATCGAGGGACAGATGATCAGCCTCCGCCCGCGCCCCTGCCGAAGCCCCGACCTTACTGGCCCGCCTGTTGATGGCGTGATCACGGCCGTTCTCGTGTTCCGGACACCTAACCGGTGATCGTTCGGTCGAGGACGGTGCCGTCACAGCTCCAACAGCGTCCCTCACCGACTCGTCGTAGGTGCGGGCGCGGGCGCAGGCGCGGCACACAAGGAGCGCACCATGAGTAACGATCCACTCGCTACGTACCTGCAAGATCATCTCGCGGGCGCCGCAGCGGCCATCGAGCTCCTCGAGATGCTGCGGGATCAACACGAGGGCGAGAGCGTGGGCGGCCTTGCCGCACAGCTGCTCGCCGAGGTTGAGGCGGACCGCGGGGTGCTCGATGCGCTGGCGCGGCGGGTCGCCGAGGGGTCCAGCCTCCTGAAGGACGCGACGGGGTGGCTCGGCGCGAAGATCAGCCAGCTGAAGCTTGGCCGCCAGACGGCCGGGACGCTCGGGACATTCCAGGCGCTCGAGACCTTGGCGTTGGGCGTGCTCGGAAAGCTGGCGCTGTGGCGCGCGTTAATGGAGATCGCTCCGTCAGATGCCCGATTGAGCGGCGTGGACTTCCAGGCACTCGCAGAGCGCGCGCAGGCTCAGCACGCTCGCGTGGAAGACCAGCGTCTGGCTCTGGCGCGAACGGCCCTCCGGAACGGTTTCGACTAGATCTCGTACGTCGAGACCCCCCGCCAAGCGGCCCCGGTGTGCCGCCGACTTAGACCTAAAGCTTGCGGGCGCAGGCCACGAGGCCGAGACCCGACAGAGTTCAGATACTTGGCACCGTCCGAAGCCGGCATCCTCAAGGGTGGCCCGGAGCGATTCAGGGCCGAACCGACGAGACTAGTTACCGTACGCTATCGCGCTAGGAGACAGGGTGTCCCGCCGACGTCAGGCTGGCGCAGCAGCTCGCATCGGACCCACGCCGCACGCCAAGTGTTCGCGAATCTCGTATGTGGCTTCACTTGCCACCTGCGGTGACTCGGGCCATCATTCCCGGAGCGGGCCGCGCCCCAATGAGGCTCTATTTGAATCGCGCATCGCAGTCGTCAACCGGAACACCAACTGCCCCGACGTCGTCCAGTTCGGACCTCGACGGCCTAGCAAGAATTGCCCGAACTCTGATTAGAATGAGCAAAAGCGATACCTCGTACCGATACGCCATTGGCGTCGCGCTCGCGGCAGCATTGATCCTTGTGTGGCTGAGTCTTGGCGTTGGCATCATCGGGAAGGACGGTGACCCCGCCAACCTGATGTATTTCGGAGTGCTTGCTGTCGGAATCAGCGGTGCCTTCGTCGCGCGATTCCGGCCACATGGGATGGCACGGGCGTTACTCGCGACGGCGCTCGCTCAGGCGTTGGTCACCGCGATCGCGCTGGTCGCCGGTTTGGGCCTCCCGTGGAGCGGGCCGGCAGAGATCCTGACGCTAAATGGGTTCTTTATCGCGACGTTCGTCGGATCGGCCTGGCTGTTTCGGCGCTCTGCGCATGGGCGTCCCGAACAGGGCCGCTCCTGACACACGGTCCCAGTCGACGCATTCGGCGTTGATCATGGCGGAATGGTCCGTCCGTCTTAGGGTCTCGGAGGCACCCGGAGAGCTGCCAATCCATCTGACCGAAATGTATACTCCTTCGTGAGTGCCAAGGCGATTTTTGGTAGGAAGGCGGTCGTCAAGGAACGCGGGTCTGCATGGAGCTCCTGCTGCTGTTAGCATCCGGGCGGTGCACGCTGAAACCCCGAAGGGTTTCCCGTATCTCAGGCCGTGTGCACGTCGGTGGGTCCGCGAAGATCGGTGGCCAAACGGTAAGAGGAGGACGGCGATGAATCGAGCTGTCTGCTGGGTCCTGATCGTGGCAGCATTCATGGCCCCGGGGGCTGCGCTGGCACAGGCGCCTGCCGGGGAGGCCAGTTCCGAGCTTACGAACCTGCTCGCCAAGGAGTTGGGCAGCACGCCGAAGCAGGCCCAGGGTGCGGCGGGGTCGCTCTTTCGCCTGGCCAAGACCCGGATGACGCCCGAGAACTTCAGCAAGATCGCGAGCGCCGTTCCCGCCATGGACCAACTGCTCGCTGCGGCCCCCGCTCTCGACGCCAAGGCGGCCGGTGCCGGAGCGCTCGGCCAGGCAGTGGGCAAGGAGGGCGTCGGGGACCTGGCCGGTGTCGCACAGTCGTTCAGGAAGCTGGGGCTCAAGGGCGACGCGGTCAAGAAAGCGGTACCCGTGCTGACCAACTACATCGGCAAGACTAGTGGCGGGGATCTCGCCAAGCTCCTGGGGGAGTCGCTGCGCTGAGAGGGATCCCCGGGCCCTGGCGACACGGTCGACGCTCCAGGGTGCCCCTCGTCCCGTGTTCCTCCCCGCCGGCGCGAAGGAGCGATTCAGGCCGCCGGCGGCCGGTCTCAGCGATCAGGCCACGCGCGGATCGCTCCAGGCCCGGAGCGTGTCGTCCACTACGTCGCGTGGCCACGTTCTGACCAACGATACGCTCGGTGATCAGGACAACGAGGGACGTGAAGACGATGAGCACAACGGAGATGGCCGCGATCGTCGGATCCGAGGTGTATTTCGATGTAGTTGGCCAGCGCTCAGCCGCGTGGAACTCGATTGGAAGGCGAGAGAAGTCCCGAAGGAGCTGGGTCGCCGTTCGCTGCTCGAGCTCACCGCGTCGCTGTCTCTTCCAGAGCACGTTCCCGAGTTCGGCCCACAGCAAGTCCGGCGCGAGGAGCTGAAAATCAGCTGCAAGACACGGGGGGAGGAGCATACGATGCGCCGAGCCATCTCGACCGGACTGCCCCTGGAAACCGCGCCCTTCTCGCACGCCGTCGTCGTGGGCGGGTGGCTCTACACCGCTACGCTCCCCGTTCGGCCCGATGGCAGCCTGGAGACCGGCAGCGGCGCGGCACAGTCCGAAGCCGCTCTGGCGAACCTCCGGCAGGCGGTGGAGGCCGCCGGCGCGACCCTAGACGACGTCGCCCAGGTCGTGGTGTACCTTACCCAGCCGGAGGACAAGCCGGCGATGGACGAGGTCTACGCGCGCGTGTTCCGAAAGCCCTACCCGTCGCGGGTCTGCGTCGTGGTCACCGCCCTCGCGGTCCAGGGAGCCCGGATCGAGGTGCAGGCCTACGCCGCGTTGCCCGCGTAACACGGCCGGCGCGCACCGCCGTCGCTCTTGGTGTCGGACGCGCCACGGAGAGCCCTCCATCGATGCGGGTCAGCGCGCGCGCTCGCGCAGGAGGTGCTGGCCGCGCCCGGAGCGGCCGAGGAGGCGGCCGTCCCGGGCGACGACCTCGCCGCGGGCCAGAGTCAGCACGGGCACGCCCGTGATTTCGAAGCCTTCGAACGGGTCGTAGCCGGCCCGCGAGTGCAGGCGCCGGGCGTCGATCCGTTCCGTCTTGGCCGTGTCGAAGAGGACGAGGTCGGCGTCGCTACCCACGGCGATCGTCCCCTTCCGGGGATACAGCCCGAAGATCCGGGCGGGGTTCGTGGCGAAGGCGGCCACGAACGTCTCCAGTGAGATGCGCCCGCGGGAGACGCCCTCCGAGAACACGACGCGCATCTCGGTCTCCAGGCCGGGGACACCGTAGGGCACCTTGCGGAAGTCGTCGGCGCCCACCGCCTTCTGCTCAACCGTCCAGGAGCAGTTGTCGCTGGCGATCGCCTGGATGTCGCCCGTGCGCAGCGCGTCCCAGAGGGCGGCCTGGTCCTCGGCCGTCCGGAGCGGCGGGGCCCCAACGACCTTGGCCGCCTCGACGCCCCCTGCCTCGTAGCGCTCCTGGGTCAGCCCGAGGTAGATTGGCCGGGTCTCGCCCCACACCCGGAGGCCGCGCTGCCGCGCCGTCCGCACCGCCTCTACCGCCCCACGGCAGGACATGTGCACCACGTAGATCTCGGCGTCGGCCAGTTCAGCGTAGTCGATCGCGCGTCGCGTGGCCTCGGCCTCGGCCAGGGCCGGGCGGCTCTCCGCATAGTGCCGCGGGTCCCAGCGGCCAGCCGCGATCATGTCCGCCGCCGCGAGGTCCAGCATGTCGCTGTTCTCGGCGTGGACGTTGACGACCGCGCCGGCCCGCCGGGCGGCGCGCAGAACCCGCAACAGCCCGTTGTCGCTGATGCCAAACTCCTTGATCATGAAGACCTTGAGGCTCGGGTAGCCCTCGGCGACCAAGCGCGGGATCTCGGCGAGCCGCTCCTCGCTCGCGTCGTTGACCACCACGTGGAAGCCGTAGTCCACGTGGGCGCGCCCGGCAGCCCGCGCCTTCCACTCGTCCACGGTGTGCGCCAGCGTCCATCCCGGGGACTGCCAGGCGTAATCGCAGATCGTGGTGATGCCCCCGACGGCGGCGGCCGCGGTACCCGACTCGAAATCGTCCACACTCCGCATGCCGCCGAGGTCGATGTCGAGGTGGGTGTGGACGTCCACACCACCGGGGAGCACCTGGAGCCCGCGCGCGTCGATCTCCTGGTCCCCCGGGGGCAGGCCGTCGCCGATGGCCACCACGCGACCACTGCGGATGCCCACGTCGCCGCGGAAGCGGTCACTCGCCGTGACGATCGTGCCGCCGCGCACCACCAACTCGTAGCTCATCCCTCCGCGCCTCCTCGGGCCTCCGACCGCGGCCCGTGACACTCTACGGCCGCCGCGCCGCCCGCTGTCAAGGCCGCCCGGGCCGCGCGCCATTGCCGTGAGGCGCGCGCCCGAGGGCGGTTGACCGCGCCGCCGCCGGTGTGCTCCCATGCGCCCCGTGAGCGTGGACAGCGCCCCGGAGCACGTCAGCCCGGGTCCCCCTAGCCGCGCCCTGCGCCCCGATGCCCTCGGAACCCGCCATGCCATCGTCTCCGGCCACCCGCTGGCCGCGCTGGCCGCATTCTCGCCGAAGGGGACATTCGATAGAGTGGGGCATCTTCGACGGGCGGCCAGGTGCGTCGGTCTGGTCCGGAGGTCTGGCCGGCCCCGGCAAGAGGAGCGGGGAGATGCAGTGGCGGGTCGAGACCAGCGCGGCTGCGGCGCCGCGCGATCGGGCGCGAGATCGTGTGGGACGCGGGCCCCCCCGGTCCCCGGCTCGCGCGCGCGGAGGGCGACGGACCATCCCTTCCACCCCCGGACTGGAGGCTCCCATGCAGCGTCGGAAGTTCTTCGTGAAGGCCGGCGGCGCGCTAGCGGCGGCCGCCGCGGCCCCCGTCGTGGACGCGCCCTACGTCATCGCCCAGCCGCGCTTCCAATGGCGCATGCCCACGATGTGGCCCCCGGCCAACGATGTCCTCCTGGGCAACGCCCAGCGCTTCGGGAAGATGGTCGACGACCTGACCGGCGGCCGGCTGAAGATCCAGGTCTTCGCCGGCGGCGAGCTGATGCCGCCCACGGGTGTCTTCGACGCCTGCGCGCAGGGCACCGTGGAGGCGTTCAACGGTGCCGCCTATTACTGGGCGGGCAAGGAGAGCGCGTTCCAGTGGTTCACCTCGGTGCCGTTCGGCCTGAACGCCCAGGGCTACTTCGCGTGGTTCCACCAGGGTGACGGGCTGAAGCTCTGGGAGGAGGCCTACGCGCCGTTCGGCGTGGTGCCCCGCCCGGCGCAGTCCACCAATCCCCAGATGACCGGCTGGTTCCGGAAGAAGATCAACACGATCGACGACCTGAAGGGCCTGAAGATCCGCATTCCGGGCCTGGGCGGGAAGGTCTACGCGAAGGCGGGCAGCGCCGTGGTGCTCCTGCCGCCGGGAGAGATCTACACCGCACTCGAGCGGGGAACGCTCGACGCCACCGAGTTCGTCGGCCCTCACGACGACCTCAAGCTCGGCTTTCAGAACGCGGCGCGCTACTACTACTACCCCGGCTGGCACGAGCCCACGTCCATCGCCGAGTTCAGCTTCAACAAGAAGGCGTACGACACTCTCCCCGCGGAGTTCCGGCACGTCCTCAACTACGCGACCGACGCGATCTACGGACTGTCCGACGCGGAGTACTTCGCCAAGAACGCGGCGGCCATGCAACGGCTGGTCACCGAGTTCAAGACCAAGGTGGAGCTCGTCAAGTTGCCCGACGCCGTCATCGACGCAGCCCGGAAGCTCTCGGCCCAGGTCATGCAGGAGGAAGCCGACAAGGGCCCGCTCGCGAAGAAGGTGGCGGCCTCCTACGCCCGCTTCCTGGCGCAGACCGCCGACTGGGCCAAGGTCGAGGGCGGCTTCTACAGCATCCTGAGCTAGCTGGCCGCACCGGCGTCCCGCGCGCGGGCAGCCCGCGGACCGTCGCCCGCCGCGGGCCCCCCTCCCCGATGCTCACGGCACGACCCGGCCCGGAGTGCGAGCCGCCGCCCCCTGGCATGGGCAGGTGGCCGCCGGCCGCTTTCCACGAAGGGAGAGATCGATGCGCGAACTGGCCCGGCGGATCGATGCCTGGCAGGAGCGGTTCGGCCGCGCCGTCTCCTGGCTGTCCCTGCTCATGATCCTGGTCGTCTTCGGCGACGTGCTGATGCGGTACCTGTTCCGGATGACGTACGTGGCCATGCAGGAGTTGGAGTGGTACCTCTTCGGCACCCTCTACCTTCTCGCCGCCGGCTACACACTGCTCCATGACGAGCACGTGCGGGTAGACATCTTCTACTCGAAGCTGACGCCGCGCACAAGGGCGCGGCTCAACTTCGTGCTCTTCTGGGCCTTCTTCTTTCCCTCCTGCCTCCTGGTCATCTACACCGCGTGGCCCTTCGTGCGGAACTCGTGGGCGGTGTGGGAGGGTTCGCCGGACCCGGGCGGGATCCGCGGCCGCTGGGCGCTCAAGTCGATGATCATCGTCGGCTTCGTTCTGCTGTTCCTCCAGGGCATCTCCGAGACCATCAAGGCCTTCTACCGGGCCCGCGGCTGGGAACCCGCCGACGAGGCCCCGAAGGAGGTTCACTGATTCCATGATCGAGCTGCCGCTCGACCAGGTGCTGGCGGCCTTCATGTTCGCCGGCATGATCGGGTTCCTGTTCCTCGGCTTCCCGGTGGCCTTCAGCCTGACCTTCACCGGGCTCTTCTTCGGCTCTATCGGCGTCGCACTCGGCTACCTGCGTCCCGACTTCTTCGACATCCTCCCGATCCGCATCTGGGGCACGATGACCAACTTCACGCTCCTGGCCGTGCCGCTCTTCGTCTTCATGGGCGTCGCCCTCGAGAAATCGGGGCTGGCCGAAGAGCTGCTGGAGACCATGGCCCTCCTCTTCGGCCACCTCCGGGGGGAATCGCCATCTCGGTAGTCGTCGTGGGCGCGATCCTGGCGGCCTCTACCGGCATCGTTGGCGCGAGCGTCATCACCATGGGGCTCGTGTCACTCCCCACGATGCTGCGGCGGGCCTACGATAAGGAGCTGATCTGCGGCACCATCTGCGCCTCAGGCACGCTCGGCCAGATCATCCCGCCGAGCATCATCCTCATCCTCATGGGCGACATCATGGGCGTGTCGGTGGGCGACCTCTACATCGGGGCGGTCATCCCGGGACTCGTGCTGGTCGCCCTCTACATCACCTACCTCGCGCTCATCGCGTGGTGGAAGCCGCACCTGGCGCCGGCGATCGCCGCCGGCGAGATCGCGGCCTTTCGGGCCGACGTCTTCAAGCGGGTGGGCCTGGCTCTCCTCCCGGCGTTCGTCCTCATCGTCGGCGTGCTTGGATCGATCTTCATGGGCGTGGCATCCCCGACCGAGGCGGCCTCGGTGGGGGCGGCCGGCGGTCTCATCCTGACGATGCTCAAGGGCCGGTTCTCGATGGCGATGCTCAGGAACGTCATGCAGGTGACCACCCGGATCACCAGCCTCGGCTTCATCATCCTGGTGGGGGCCAACTGCTTCGGCCTCGTGTTCCGGGGGCTAAACGGCGACCACCTGATCCAGGACTTCCTGAAGAGCCTCCCCTTCGGCTCCTACGGAGTGCTGGCCTTGGTCATGGCCGTCATCTTCTTCCTCGGGTTCTTCATCGACTACTACGAGATCTGCTTCATCCACGTGCCGATCCTGACGCCGGTGCTCGTCCAGCACTTTGGCTTCGACCCCACGTGGCTCGCGATCGTCATCAGCGTGAATCTGCAGACGTCCTTCCTGACGCCGCCCTTCGGGTTCGCGCTCTTCTTCCTCCGCGGGGTGGCTCCGCCCGAGGTCAGAACGGCGGACATCTATCGGGGCGTGGTGCCCTTTGTCATGCTCCAGTTGATCGGCCTGGCCCTCACCATCGCCTTCCCGATCCTGGTCTTCGGGCCGCTCCGCTTCTTTCGCAACTGAGATGTGCGCTCTAGTGTCCGGCCAGGAACCTCGGAGGATCAGCCATGCTGCCTGATCATGGGCGCTTTCGGTACTCGGCCATCGTGAACCGGCCCGACTTCAGGTGGCCGGGCGGGCGTCGCCTGGCCGTGCACGTCGCGCTAAACCTAGAACATTTCGCCTACGGAGAGGGCTTAGGCCTCTCCTATTCCCCCGGCATCCCGCATCCGAACACGTACAACTGGGCTTGGCGAGAGTACGGCAACCGCGTGGGGGTGTGGCGCCTGCTCGAGCTGTTCGACGGGCTGGAGCTGCCCATCTCGCTGCTCCTTAACTCGGCGGTCTACGACCACTGCCCGGAGGTGGTGTCGGCCTTCCGCCGACGCGGCGATGAAGTGCTCGGCCACGGACGCACGAACTCCGAGCACCAAAACAACTTCGACGAGGCGGGCGAGGCGGCGCTGATTCACGAGGTCACGCAGGCGATCACGCGATTCGAGGGCAAGCCGCCGCGCGGCTGGCTGAGTCCCGGCGTCAACCCGAGCGCCGTCACGCCGGACCTCTTGCAAGAGGCGGGGTACACGTACCTCCTCGACTGGCCGATGGACGATCAGCCGGTCTGGATGAAGACGCGCAAAGGGCACATCCTGAGCCTGCCCTACCCCCACGAAGTCAACGACATTCCAATGGTGGCCACTCATCATGGGACCGCCCCAGCGTTCGCCGACATGATTGTCGACAACTTCGACGAGATGCTGGCGCAGTCGCGGGCGCAACCGCTCGTCTTCGGAATCGCTCTCCACGCATTCCTCGTCGGGCAGCCCTTCCGCCTGCGCCACCTGAGGCGCGCCCTCGAGCATGTGGCGCGCTATCGCGACCAGATCTGGCTCGCCACCACCGGCGAGATCGCAAGTCATTTCTTGGAGCACGCACCCGTCGAACCCTGAGCCTGATTCGCCATGAGATACTCCGGCTCGTGAAGGCGGAGGCCGAACGCGCGCACGCGACCCGGTCCCTCATCAGATAGGCGCCATAGGTCCGGCCGGATCAAGGCGCCATCGGGTCTCATGCGGCGTAGCGGAGCTTCGGGTCAAGGAAATCTCGCAGCCCGTCTCCGACCAGGTTCAGTGCCAGCACGCTCAGGACCACCGCGGCGCCGGGGAAGATGCTGATCCACCACGCCTGGCTCACGTAGATCTGACCGGCCGCGATGATGCCCCCCCAGGTCGGCGTCTCCGGCGGCACACCCACACCGAGGAAGCTGAGCGCCGCCTCGCCCAGCATCGCGTAGGCCGCGACGAACGTCCCCTGCACGATGATGGGGGACACGCAGTTCGCCAGGACGTGCCGGGCCAGGATCCGCTGGCTCCGCGCGCCGATCGCCCGCGCCGCGTCGACGTAGTCCAGGTTGACGACCACCAGGACCGAGGCGCGGACGACGCGGGCGACGCGCGGCGTGTAGACGAACGCGAGCGCGATCACCACGTTGCGGAGGCTCGGCCCCAGCGCGGCCATGAGCGCGATGGCCAGCAGGATGTCGGGGAAGGCCATCACCCCGTCCATCACCCGCATGATGAGGCGGTCGGCACGCGGGCTCCATCCGGCGGCAAGCCCGATCACCGTCCCCACCGCGATCGACAGCAGCGTGACCAGCGCGCCCACCAGGAGCGACAGGCGGGCGCCGAAGATCGTGCGGCTCAGGATGTCGCGGCCGAACTCGTCCGTCCCGAACGGATGCGCCGCCGCCGGCCGGCGCAGGCGCTCCGCCGCCTGGATGTCCAGAGGATCGTACGGCGCGAGGGCGGGGGCGGCGATCGCCACCCCGAGCATCACCAGCAGGATCGCTCCGCCCAGTCCGATGATGCGGCGCTGCCGCACCATCCGCAGGAGCAGCGTGGCGGCCCCGGGGCGGGAGCCGGCGACCGCCAGGGGCCCTATCGCGAGCGCGCGCTCCGCCATCGCCCTAATACTTCACGCGGGGGTCGACCACGAGGTAGAGCACGTCCACCAGGAGGTTGATGAGGACGTAGGACGCCGCCACGATGAGGGTCACGCCCTGGATCACGGGGTAGTCCCGTCGCAGCACCGACTGGACCACGAGTTGCCCGATCCCGGGAATGCTGAACACCGTCTCCGTGACCACCGCGCCGCCCATGAGCGCCGCGAACGTGAGCCCCACCACGGTGAGGATCGGCACCAGCGCGTTGCGCAGCGCGTGGCGGAAGATGACCGCGCGTTCGGCCAGCCCCTTGGCCCGGGCGGTGCGCACGTAGTCGGTCGCGATGACGTCCAGGAGGCTCCCCCGCACGAAGCGGATGATGAGGGCGGAGTTCGGGACCCCGAGCGCGAGCGCGGGGAGGATCAGGTACCGGACGCTTCGCCACAGGCCCTCGTCGGGCGGCCGGAACCCGGACGACGGCAGCCACCCGAGGTTCACGGCGACGACGACGATCAGCGTGAGCCCCAGCCAGAAGCTCGGGACCGCCGCGCCCAGCATCACGAGGGTCAGGCTCGCCTGGTCCAGCCAGGAGTTGCGGTACACCGCCGACGCGATGCCGATCGGGATGCCGATGGCCAGTGCCACGGCGAGGGCCATGAGAGACAGCATCACGGTCGGGCCGACATGCTGCCAGATCGTGCGGGTCACCGGCAGCCGGTTGTAGAGCGAGCGTCCCAGGTCGCCGCGGAGCGCCCGCCATATCCATAGCCCGAACTGCACCGGCAGCGGCGCATCGAGCCCGTGGAGCTGACGCAGCGCCTGGACCTGCTCGGGGCGGGCGTCCTCGCCGAGGAGGACGCGGATGGGGTCGCCCGGAGTGAAGCGCGCGATCAGGAAGACGACGACCGCGACGACCAGCATGACCGGGACCAGCGCCAGCGCCCGCCCCAGCACGTAGGAGGTCACGGGAACCGCCTCGGTTTCGTCGCCGCCGCGGTGAGCGAGCGGTTACGGGACGCGCACGGACCGCGGCGGCGAGGCAGGCGCCCCACCGACCGCGGCCCGCGGTACTGCGAGTTCGACACCGAGCGCGTGTCGGGTGCTACTTGGGCACGGACACGTTCCAGACGATCATCCCGATCCCAATTGGCTTGTACCCCTCGATCCCCTTAGTCCGGAGCCGGACGAAGAGGAAATCGCCGGTCTTGACCCAACCCCCTTCCGTGAACACGAGCTCCTGGAGCTTCTGCCAGATCTGCACACGCTGCTGGTCAGGAGCCCGGTTCAACTCCTGAAGCAGCTGGTTCTTCGCCGGCGTCTCCCACCATCCGGGATAGGCCGGGCTGAACACGTCGATGAGGGCTGGATCCGGGACGAAGTTGTGGAGCGTGGTGAACAGCTCCCACTCTTCCGGCTTGGCGCGACGCTCGACGACGCCGGCCCACTCGTAGGTTTGCATGTCGACGTTGAATCCGGCCTGCTTGAGCTGGGCCGTCGCCACCGTGCTGGACTTGTGGCTCCAGTCGTACTGCTGTGTCGTCAGCCAGCGGATCGGCTCGCCCTTGTACCCCGCCTCGGCCGCCAGTTGCTTCGCCTTCTGGGCGTTGCCCTGGTTGTACCAGGGGGCTCCGACCTCCGTGTACCAGGGCGTGCCTTTCGGATAGATGCTGGGCGTCAGCTGGAAGAGGTCGGGATTTCCCACAGTGACCTGCAGGATCGGCTGCATCGAGAGCGCCGCCATCACCGCCTGGCGCAGCTTGACGTTGGCCATGATGCCGGCCTTCTTGTTGAAGAAGAACACCAGCCAGCTCCCGGGCTCGTGGGCGTCTATAACCACGCGGGCGTCTTTCTTGAGCTCCGCGTACAGGTCAGTGCTGACGGCGTCGGCGATGTCGTAGTCGCCGGCCTGCACGCCGGCGATGCGCGTCGCGACGTTCCCCACCGGGTAGAAGATCACCTCGTCGACCAGGGGGTCCCGGCGCCCGGCGTACCCGCTGGGCGCTTCGCTGCGCGGCACGTACTTGTCCCAGCGCGCCAGCTTGATGTGCCGGTTGGGGATCCACTCCACGAAGCGATAGGGCCCGGTGCCCACGTACTCGGTTACCGGCCCGGCCGGCGTGGCGTCGGCGATCTCCTTGGGCATGATCGACGCCGCCGAGGAGGGAAGGGCCAGGAAGGCGAGCAGCGGGGCGAAGGGCTCCTTCAGGCTCATGACCACCGTGTACTTGTCCGGCGTGGTCACGGCCTCGACCTGCTTGAAGACCACGATGCCGCGGGAGCCGACCTTGCCCCAGCGCGTGAGCGACGCGGCGACGTCCTCGGACGTCATCTCCTTGCCGTTGTGGAAGAGCACGCCACGCCGCAGCTTGAAGGTGTGGGTGAGGCCGTTCTGGCTGACCGCGTGGGACTCGACCAGCATGGGCTGGGGACGCCAGTTCGCGTCGAAGGCGAACGGGGTCTCGAAGATCGCCGTCGCGATGTTGCTCGTCACCCCGACGGTGGTGGCTGACATGTCGAGTGTCGGCGGCTCGCCGGTGTTGGCGATCCGCAGGATGCCGCCGCGTTTCGGGGTCTGTCCGTCGACCGTGGAGCTCAGCACCACGGCGACCAGCACCAGGAGAGCGCTCAGCAGGATTTCACGTCTGCCCAATCGCATCGATCATCCCTCCCAGGAGGCTCGGTCGGTCAGGCCGCGTCACCGCGGTCACTCACGTCATTGCGTCTCGCGGACGTCTCCTCCCCTCTTGCCGCCATGGCCACCCAAGCATAGTCCAGCCCCGCCGGGGGTGTCTGTGCCCGTTCGAAGACCGTGATGGTCCGGCGATCGTTGAAGAACGGGTCGACGGTCACGGTCGGCGCGCACCGGCACCGTGGGTGCGCTCCCACGCCTGCATCGCGCGCCGGTGCGCGGCTTCGTGGGTCCAGGCGAACTCCCGGAGCCATCGGGTCACGGGAAGCGCGTGGGCGGGATCGGCGAGAGCCGAGGCCGGCAGGCGCCGGAGGCCGCGAAGGAGTCGGGCGCGCGCCGCTGCGAGGCGGCGGAGCACCCCGACGGGGCCGAGCCGCCGGCCGGCGCGGACCGCCTCCGCGTTGAACGCGTCGAGCTCCGCCGTCGTGTCGTACCAGACGATGCGATCGCCTCGGTCCCGGGCGATCAGCGCCAGGCGCCGCGCGCCCTCGGCTTCCCACGCCGCGATGTGGACGAGGACGTCGCGGATGGACCAGACGCCCTGCGTCCGAGGTCGGCGGAAGACGTCCCCGGGAAGCCGGCGCACCAGCGCCAGGGTCTCGGCCCGCGAGCGCCTCATCTGACGGACGGCGCCGCGGCGCCAGGCGGTGAGCGCGGCCGGGCCCAGCCGAGGCGGGCGTCGCGAGGCCATCCTGGCGCGATCGTACGCCGCCCGGGGGCCGTGGATCAACCGCACGGTGGTACGCTCGGTCTCGCGTCATGGCCATCGCGGCTCGCGACCCCGTCCGGGCTTTGGGTGGCTACCCGTTTCCACCGATCGACGGCCCCCCCCGGCTTCGAGCTATTCGTCTGACCGCCCTGTCCTTCGACAAAACGGCCATGGGTGAGGACCCACCCTCGCCGGATGAATGTAGGCTATCGTCCGGGCACGCCGAGGCCAGCAAGGTCGCACGGGAGTGGTACGCAAGAGTCCGACCAAGACGTGACGTGGAAGCGTCCGCACCCCGCACTGTGGCTTCGAGCACGACGAGCACACTCGCGAGCGTCCAAGAACAACCTCTTCCCAGGTACCGCCCTCGCCTATCTCGTGGGCACCGACGCCATCCACCGGCTGTGGCGCAACCTGGCCGGCCGCCTGGGCTTCGAGCTCCGCGCCTTCCACGATCGCCTGCTCGCGCACGGCTCGACCCCGGTGGCTCTCACGGCGGCGGCCATGCGCTCGGAGCCGCCGAGCTAGCCGGGCGCGATCCGGGTCATGGCTCTGGCTCTTCCAGCTTCGGTGTCGCCACACGAGCCGCCGGCTGCCGTTCACCCTGGGAGCCTGGGAGCGGTCGCTCTTGTCTTGCCTGCGGGACTGTGCTCAGATGTGGCCCGGCGGCCGGACCCCGTGGCGACAGCAACGATCGCGCGGGGAAGGGGCGGCTCTGTACGCTCGAAACGATCCCGACCAGAACCCGGCGGTAAGCGCCTTCGGATGGTCCCGGCTCTCGAGCTCGCGCAGCTAGTGAAGCGGTTCGGCTTGATCACGGCGGTGGACCGCATCGACCTGGCTGTCCCGCCCGGCGAGCTGGTCGCACTACTGGGGCCGAGCGGGTGTGGCAAGACGACGACCCTCCGGATTGTCGCTGGGTTCGAGCGGCCCGACTTCGGCCGGGTGCGCATCCAGGGGGTCGACGTCACCGCGACGCCCCCGTACCGGCGCGACACCGGCATGGTCTTTCAGCACTACGCCCTCTTTCCCCACATGACGGTCCGCGAGAACATCGGCTTCGGCCTCAGAATGCGGGGCGTCGCCCGGACCGAGGTTGAGATTCGCGTCCGGGAGACACTGGCCCTGGTCTCGCTGAGCGGGCTCGAGGACCGATACCCGCGGCAGCTCAGCGGGGGCCAGCAACAGCGGGTCGCGCTGGCCCGCGCGCTCGTCATCCGGCCCCAGCTGCTCCTCCTCGACGAGCCGCTCAGCTCACTGGACGCCAAGCTGCGTCAGGAGATGCGGCTGGAGGTACGAGCGATCCAACGACGGGTTGGCATCACCGCTCTGTTCGTGACCCACGATCAGGAGGAAGCGCTCTCCCTGGCCGACCGCGTGGCCGTGATCAACCAGGGCCGGGTGGAGCAGGTGGGCACGCCGGTCGAGGTCTACGAGCGACCCCGCACCGCGTTCGTTGCCGGCTTCATCGGCCAAAGCAACTTCTTCCGCGGCGAGATCGCCGACGCCGCCACCGACGCTGGGCGGGGCGTCCTGCGCGGGCAGGACGGGTGCCTCTTCCACGGGAGCAACCCGCTCCGCCTCGCCGCCCGCCGCCCGGCGCTCCTAGCCGTGAAGGACCAACGGGTCCGCCTGCGCAGCGCGCCGTCCCCGGCGGCCCTCAACTCCCTAGTGGCGACTGTCGAGTCCGTCTCCTACCTCGGCACCGCCGTCCAGTACGTCTGCCGAGCTGGCGAGCGCTCGGTGGTGGCGCTGGTGGGGAACGATGGCCATCAGGCGTTGCTGTCGCCCCAGACCAGAGTCTGGATCGAATGGGACCCCGACGATGCCGTGTTGCTTTCCCCGTGAGCCGCGATCGAGTCATCAACCGACACCAGAGGAGGGCTTCACCCATGAGGATTCCCAGTCAGAGTTCCCGAGCGGTGAGTCGGCGGACCTTCGTGCGTCAGAGCCTCATCGCGGGCGGCGCCCTCGCCGCCTCCCGCCGGGCCACCGCCCAGACTCGGACGCTTAGCATCATGATCAATGCAGGACAGTACCAGGACACCCTGACCCGCCTGGTCATCGAGCCCTTCCAGAAGAAGCACGACGTCCGGGTGTTGGTCACGCCGGGCAGCAGCACGGAGATGCTCGCCAAGCTCCGCGCCGAAAAAGCCAGTCCGAGCGTGGATCTCGTGGTCATCGCGGAAACGGTGGCCGTGACCGGCCGACTCGAGGGGATCTTCGAGAAGATGGACCGGGCCAAGATCCCCAACATGACCGCTGTGGAGCCCAAGGCCCTCAACCCGGGCCGGCTTCGGGTTCGCCTCCCTCTACGCGACCGCTGGCATCGGCTACAACGCCGAGAAGGTGAAACCTGCCCCCCGGGCCTGGAAGGACATGTGGAACCCGGCCTACAAGGGCTTGATCGGACTCCAGGACGTCGCCGGGACGACCGGCGTCCAGTTTCTGATCACCGCCGCCCGCCTGCACGGCGGCGACGAGGGGAACATCGACCCCGGCTTCAAGGCGCTCGCGGAGCTGATGAAAATGGGGGCCTCGATCAACTCCGGAAAGCCGGCGGAGATCACCAACCTCTTCCTGACGGACACCATTCTCATGAGCCCCGGGGTCGAGAACAGCTTCTACAAGGCGTACGCGCCCAAAGACAAGCGCTTCGCCTTCGTCCTCCCGCAGGAGGGCTTCTTCGCCATCCCCTACACGGTCGAGATCGTCAAGGGGCGCAAAGGCGGCGATCTAGTCTACGACTTCATGAACATGCAGCTCGACCCGGAGGTCCAACAGGGCTTCATGGAGTCCATCCTGATGACGCCCGTCAATACTCAAGTCAAGATCCCGCCGACCCTGGCGGCGCTGGTTCCCGAGGCACGGGCTGCCCTCCAGTTCGACTGGGGGGTCATCGCGCGGAACCGGGGGGCGTGGCAAGAGCGCTTCAACAAGGAGATCGCGCGATAGGCCCCGGATCTTCCGTTCTCCCCACGAGCTCGGGCGCCCGAAGGGCGGTAACGGGCGGCCTCTTGGCCTTGCCCGCCGCGTGCGCACTCGGGCTCTTCTGCGCCGCGCCGCTCCTCTATCTTGTTCGCTACAGCTTCTTCGTGTACGTTCCGGGCGACCCGCTGTCCACGGGGTTCACGCTCGAAAACTACGTGCGGTTCCTCTCGGACCGCTACTACCTCGGTGTCCTGGGCCAGACGCTCAGCATCGGCCTGGCGGTGACGCTCGCGTCGCTCGTCCTCGGCTTCCCCGTGGCCTACGGGCTGGCCCGCATGCGCTCGCGCTGGCGCGCCGTCTGCCTAGTCCTGATCATCAGCCCGCTCTACGTGAGCGCGGTCGTCCGCGCCTACGGCTGGCTGGTCATCCTGGGCGACGCCGGCGTGGTCAACAACCTGCTTCGCTGGCTCCACGTGATCGAGCGGCCCGTCCGCATGATGTTCACGCCGCTGGCCGTCGTGATCGCGCTGACCGAGGTCGCCCTGCCGTTCATGATCCTCATCCTGGCCAGCGCAATCCAGAACATCGACCCCGTGCTCGAGGACGCGGCCGCCAACCTCGGCGCCCGCCCGTGGTGGGTCTTCTGGAAGGTGCTGCTGCCGCTCAGCCTGCCGGGGGTCGTGGCCGGTTCGCTGCTGGTATTCATCCTGGCCACCGGGTCCTACGTGACGCCGGCGCTCACCGGGGGTAAGAGCGTCAAGATGCTCGTCACCGAGGTTTACCAGCAGATGACGGCGATCTACAACTGGCCGTTCGGCGCCGCAACGGCGTTCATCCTGCTCGTGGTCACCCTGCTCTGCGTCGCCGGCTTCGCCGCGGCGGTCGAGCGCTCCACGCGTAAGCGGGCCGGCGGCGCTCAATGACGCGGCTCTTCGTCGCGCTGAACGTCTTCATCTACGCCTTCATCCTATCGGCGGTCGTGTTCGTGATGGTCCTCTCGTTCAGCCCGTCGGCTATCCTCCGCTTCCCACCGGAAGGCGTATCACTGGTCTGGTACCGGAAGATGCTCGACTACGGGCCGTTCTGGGACAGCATGGGCCTGAGCCTGATCATCGCGGCCGGCGCTTCGCTGGTGGCGATGGCCCTCGGTCTCCCGGCCGCGCTGGCGATGGTTCGGTATCGTTTTCCGGGCCGCGACCTCCTGGCGGCGATCCTCATGGCGCCGATCGTCATCCCGGCCATCATCCTCGGCGTCGGGCTCCTCATGCTCTATACGCAGTTCTTCGTCCACACGCTGCACGTGGCCGTGAACGGCACGGTGCCCGGGTTGATGATCGGCCACGTCATGGTCTGCCTGCCCTGGGTCGTGCGGGTGCTGATCGCCGGCCTCCAGGGGGCCGACCCCGCGGTCGAGGAAGCCGCGATGAACCTGGGCGCCCGCCCGCTGGCGGTGCTCTGGCACATCACCCTGCCGCTCCTCCGGCCCGCCTTGGTGGCGGCCGGGATCTTCGCGTTCATCGCCTCGTTCGGCAACGTGGAGCTGTCCCTGATGCTGAGCGTGCCCGGGACCAGCACGTTACCGGTCGTGATCTTGACCTATCTCGATAACTACAATGATCCCTCGGTGGCCGCGCTATCCACGGTACTCATCGCGGGCACCGCCGCCGTGATCGTAATCGCCGACCGGCGCTTCGGGCTGGCCAAGCTGATCTGAGACCCCCCTCCCCCCCTCCTCCCGGGTGGGTGGAGGGAGGAGGCTGGGGGTGGGTGGGAGGTGTTCATGGACCTCGGGCTTCAGGGGAAAGTCGCGCTGGTGACGGGCGCCAACCGAGGCATCGGCCTGGCGATCGCCATGGGGCTCGCCCGGGAAGGATGTGCCCTCGCCATCTGCGCGCGCAGCGGGGACACCCTGGCGGCGGCCGCCGAGCGCATCGAGGCCCTTGGCGTCCGGGTGGCCGCGATCCCGGCCGACGTTCTGCTGCCGGCCGACGCACAGCGGTTCGTGGAGGAGGCGGCGGCCCAACTGGGCGGCATCGACATCCTGGTCAACAATGCGGGAAAGAATGTCGGCTGGCGCCTGGCGGAGGCCACCGACGAGGACTGGCGCCAGACGTTCGACTACAACGTCTTCCAGGCTGCGCGGCTCGTCCGACTGGTCGTCCCGCACATGCGGCAGCGAGGCGGCGGAGCCGTCGTGATGGTCTCGTCCATCTCGGGGTGGGTCCCCCAGCTTGCCGGGACCGGGCAGTACGGCGCTTCCAAGGCGGCACAGATCTTCATGGCCGAGCCGCTCGCCCTGGAGCTGGTGCCGGACCGAATCCGGGTGAACGTGGTGTCGCCAGGCTCGATCCTCTTCGAGGGCGGCGGCTGGGACACCCGCCGGCGGACCGAGCCGGAGAAGTTCGCGGCCTACGAGCGGAACGGGTTCCCGCTGGGTCGCCTGGGGACACCGGAGGAGGTCGCCGACGTCGTGGTCTTCCTGGTGTCCGACCGGGCCCGCTGGGTCAACGGCGCCAACGTCCGGGTGGATGGACTCGAGCAGCCCGTGCCCTACCAGCGGCCCTGGTGACGGTTGATCGCCATTGGTGACGGCGCCTAGACTCTCGTCGAGCTCGCCTTAGGGAGGCATCCATGAGTTCTCACGCATTCGCCCGTGATCGTGTGGGTCAAGACCTGAGCCGCCGGGGCTTTCTCTCCACCCTGTCCCTCGGCGCCGGCGCGGGCCTGCTGCACCGGCCGGCCATCGTGTTCGCGCAAGCACCGCGGCGCGGGGGGCGGCTGGTGATCGGCGCCGACGTCAATCCCGTCGGCCTGGACCCCGCCTTGACCACCGCCTTCGCGTCGGTGGCCATCTACGAGCAGATGTACTTGAGCCTCGGCACCCTCGAGTACCGGACCAACCGCGTCGTCCCCGATCTGGCCCAGAGCTGGCGGAGCGTCGATCCCCGAACCTACGAGTTCAAGCTGCGCCCGGGCGTCCGCTTCCACAGCGGCCGCGAGGTGACGGCGGACGACGTCAAGTACACCGTCGAGCGGCTGCTGGACCCCAAGGTCGCCGTCCCCCTCCGGAGCTATCTGGGACCGGTTGATCACGTCCAGGCCGCGGACAGGTACACGGTGCGCATCGCGATGAAGGAGGTCTACGCCCCGCTCGTCAGCGTCCTCGCCGACCGGCGCCCCTGCGCGATCGTCGACCGTGAGGTCGTCGAGAAGCACGGCAGCCTGGCCAACTGGGACGGCGGCAGCGGCCCCTTCAAGCTGGTCGAGTACACGCCGGACGTCCGGGTGGTCCTCGAGCGCCACGCCGACTACTGGGAGAAGGACAAGCCGTACCTGGACCAGGTCGAGTTCCGCATCATCCCGGACGAGTCCTCGCGCCTCGCCGCCATCCGGGCCGGCGACGTCGACATGACCGTACTGAAGGATCCCAAGAACGCGCGGCTCCTCCGGAACGACAAAGGCATCGTCCTGAACGACGTGCCCAGCTTCTGGCGGTCGGCGAGCCCGTTCAACCTCGCGCGCCCGCCGCTCAACGACGTGCGGGTGCGCCAGGCGATCAGCTATGCCATCGATCGCCAGGAGATCATCAACACCGTCCTGTTCGGCGAGGGCGTGGTCACGGGCCCGCTGCCGCCGGGCGAGGCGGAGTGGGCGATCCCGGTCAACCGGGAGAACTTCCCGACCTACTACCCGGACCTGGCGAAGAGCCGGGCCCTCCTGAAGGAGGCTGGCGTGAGCAGCCTCAAGCTGAGCATCCAGGCGGCGCCCGCCTACGCGCCCGACCTCCCGACCGCCCAGGTGCTGCAGAGCCAGCTCAAGCGGGTGGGCATCGACCTCGAGGTCACACCAGATGGAGTGGGCGGCGGTGCTCAAAGCCCAGCGGGACCGCAACTTCGACTTGAACCTCACGTTCAACACCAATCGCCCGGACCCGGACGTCTACCTGTCGGTCGCCCAGAGCAAATACAGCGTCAACTGGGGGTCGTACGCGAACCCGAAGATGGACGAGCTGCTCGAGCGAGGCCGCACCACCACCGACCTCGCCGAGCGCAAGCGGATCTACGCCGACGTCCAGCGGCTGTTCGCGACGGAGCTCCCCTACCTTTTCCTGTATGTGATCAAGAACTACGAGCCGGCCCGCCTGCACGTGAAGGGCTACACGCCGATGGCGTCCGGCTACCGGCTGGCCCTCAAGGAGACCTGGCTGGACAAGTAGCGTGGTCCGGGTCGCCCGCCGGATCCTGACCGTCCTGCCGGTCCTCTTCGGGGTATCGGTGGCGGTCTTCCTGATGATCCGGCTGGTGCCCGGCGACGTCGTGGACGTCCTTCTGGGCACCGAGGGGGTGGCCAGCCCACAGCGGCTGGCGGAGCTGCGCCGGCTGTTCGGGCTCGATCGGCCCTTCTACGCCCAGTATGCCGACTGGGCCGGTCGCATGGTCGTCGGGGACCTGGGAACGTCCTTGCGGACCGGCCGGCCCATCCTGCCCGACGTGCTGGCGCGCCTGCCGGTGACGATCCAGCTGACGGGCACCGCCATGGTCATCTCGCTCCTCCTCGGGCTGCCGTTCGGCGTCATCTCGGCCGTCCGGCGACACACCACCCTCGACTCGGTGGTCCGGGTCGCGGGCCTCGTCGGGCTCTCGATGCCGAACTTCTGGCTGGCGACCATGCTGGTCCTCTTCGTGTCGCTGTACTGGCGGATCCTGCCGACCTCCGGGTACGTATCCCCGAGCCAGGACCTGGTGGGCAGCTTCCGGTCGGTGCTGCTCCCCGCGCTCGCCCTCGGCGTCGCCAACATGGCCATCCTGATGCGGATGACGCGCTCCAGCGTGCTGGAGGTGTTACGCCAGGACTACATCACCACGGCCCGCGCCAAAGGTGTCAGCGAACCAGGGGTCATCTACCGCCACGCGCTCCGAAACGCCCTGATCCCCGTGATCACGGTGGCCGGCGTCCAGGTGGGGTATCTGCTCGGCGGCGCGATCATCATCGAGCAAATCTTCGCTCTCCCGGGCATCGGGACGCTGGTGCTGAACGCCATCACCCAGCGCGACTACCCGCTCCTCCAGGCCGCCATGCTCTTCATCGCCTTCGCGTTCCCGATCGTGAACCTGGTCATCGACGTCCTGTACACCTACCTCGATCCCAGGGTCCGCTATGAGTGATGGGGCCCTCGCCCCGGCCCCCGACGCCCCGCCGGCCGATCACGACGGCAACGACGGGATCCCGAGGCGGCACTGGCGCACTCCGCTGACTGTGGTCGGCGCGCTGATTCTCACCCTGGTGGCCCTCTCCGCCGCGCTCGCGCCCCTGCTCGCCATCCACGACCCGCTCGAGATGAACCCGCAAAGGCTGCTCGAGAGCCCCAGCCGAGAGCACCCGCTCGGGACGGACGAGTTCGGCCGGGACATCCTGAGCCGCATCATCTGGGGGGCCCGCATCTCGCTCTACGTCAGCGCCAGCTCGGTCGTTCTGGCCCTGGTCCTCGGGGCGACGCTGGGGATCGTGGCGGGCCTGTACGGCCGGCCCCTCGACGACCTGATCTCGCGAGTGCTGGAGGTGGTGTTTGCCTTTCCGGGGGTGCTGCTCGCGCTCGGCATCGTCGGCCTGCTGGGGCCGAGCGTCCGGAACGTCATCATCGCCATCGGGGTAGTGTACACGCCGGTCTTCGGTCGTCTGGCGCGCGCGACCGTGCTGTCGGCCAAGGAGCGGGATTACGTCGAGGCGGCGCGCGGCTGCGGTGCCAGCGACCTTCGCCTGGTCGGCCGTCACCTCCTCCCGAACATCACCGCCCCGCTGATCGTCCAGACCAGCCTCAGCCTGTCCCATGCGATCCTCGCCGAGGCCAGCCTCAGCTTCCTCGGACTCGGCACGCAGCCGCCGGCCGCCTCGTGGGGCACCATGATCAACACGGGGCAGCGGCTGATCGAGTTCTCGCCCTGGGTGGCGGTGTTCCCCGGCCTCGCCATCATGCTCGCCGTGCTCGCGTTCAACCTCCTGGGCGACGGCCTGCGGGACGCCCTCGACCCGCGCCTCCGCTGATCGCCGCGCGGATCACACGCTTTCTCTCAGCTCGGCACCATCGGGAGGATGATGCGCGACGGCCACAGCGTGTCGTGGAAGACCGTGGTTGAGCGCGACCTGGGCGCGCCTCGGCCGCGACGGGGCCCGGCCGTGGGAGCTCCAGAAGCGGGACGACCAGGTACTGCGTTCTGCGGTCAACGCAGGCGCGGGTCCAGCGCGTCGCGGAGCGCGTCGCCGACGAGATTGAAGCCCAGCACGGCCAGGACGATGGCCGTGCCGGGCACGAGGGAGAGATGCGGGGAGCTCCGGAGATAGTCGTCGCCGGTAGCCAGCATGAGCCCCCATTCGGGCGTCGGCGGACGAGGGCCGAGGCCCAGAAAGCTGAAGCCGGAGAGGAGCAGGATGACCGTCCCCATCCGAAGGGACGCCTGGACGAGCACCACGTTGAGGATGTTTGGCAGGACGTGCCGCCACGCGATGCTCGGATCGGCCATCCCGAGGGCCCGCGCCGCCTCCACGTACTCCCGGGCCCGCTCGGCCAGCGCGGACGCCCGCGTCAGCCGGATGAATCCCGGCAAGATGAAGATGGCCAGCGCGAGGGCCACGTTGAGAAGGTTGCCGCCTCCCAGCGCGCTCACGATGGCAATGGCGAGGAGGAACCCGGGAAAGGCCAGGAGCACGTCGGTCAGCCGCATGACGGTCTCGTCGAGGAGTCCGCCCCGGAACCCGGCGGCCAGGCCAAGCCCAAGCCCCACGGTCACCGCGGCCGCCACGATGAGCACTGCGAAGCCGAGCGAGATCCGCGCCCCGTGGGCGATCCGGCTCCACAGGTCGCGGCCGAGCTCATCGGTCCCCAGGGGATGCGCGAGGCTCGGAGTCTCCAGCGCCCGGCTGAGATCCTGCTCGTCCACCGGATGCCAGGCCACCCACGGCGCGAGGACCGCGGTGACCGCCAGCGCGCTGACCAGGCCAAGCCCGACGACTCCGGCGCGGTGACGCGCGAATCGCCCCACGGTCAGTAGCGGATGCGCGGGTCCAGCACCGCGTAGAGGAGGTCGACCACGAAGTTGATCAGCACGAAGGAGAAGGCCACGAGGAGAACGCCGCCCTGGACGATCGGGAAATCCCGGGTCCCGATCGCTTCCACCATCATCCAGCCGACTCCCGGGTAGCTGAACACTGTCTCGACCAGGATGGCGCCGCCGAGGATGAAGCCGAACTCCAGTCCGGTCACCGTCAGGACCGGGACGAGTGCGTTCGGGAGCGCGTGGCGCAGGACCACGCCGCGCTCGAGCAACCCCTTGGCGCGCCCGGTCCGGACGTAGGCAGTCAGGAGCACCTCGAGCATCGACGAGCGAGTCATCCGGGCGATGATCGACGTCGATGAGGCTGCCAGCGTCAGTGCGGGCAGGATCAGGTGCCGCGGCGTGCCACTCCCCCCAGATGGGAGCCAGTTGAGCATCACGGCGAAGAGCAGGATGAGCAGGATGCCGAGGAAGTACGACGGCACCGAGACGCCCAGCACCGACCCGACCATGGCGACGTAGTCGAAGCCAGTCCGATGGCGGTAGGCCGAGACGATGCCGACCGCCGCCCCGATCAACGCGGCCGCGACCGTGCTGGTCACGGCGAGGATCAGGGTCTTTCGGAAGCGGTCCCCGACCTCCTGAACGACCGGGCGGCGGCTCCGGAGCGAGACGCCGAGATCGCCCCGCGCCAGCTGGCCGACGTAGTAGGTGAACTGGACCGGGATCGATCGGTCGAGGCCGAGCTCGCGCCTGAGAGCACGGACTGTGGCCTCGTCCACATCGAACCCGGCCATGAGCCGCACCGGATCGCCGGGAACGAGCCGCATGAGGACGAACACCGCGACGAGGATGCCGAACACGACCGGACCGAGGAGAAGAAGCCGCCGGACCAGGTAGCGGCGCACAGCGGCCTCCCCCTCGTCGCGAGTCGCGCCCCGGTCCTACTCGATCCAGGCGTCCTTGGCCATCACCGCGCCGATCGGCATCGGATAGGCACCCTTGACCTTCTTCGACATCGCCGCGATGTACTGGTACGAGACGATGAAGATGGCGGGCGCATCCTCCATGACCAGCCGCTGGGCCTCCTTGTAGGCGGCCAGGCGGTCGGCCGGCTCGAACGCGGCGCGCCCGCGGGCGAGGTGCCGGTCGACCTCGGCGCTCTTGTAGAAGGAGAAGTTGAACCCGTTCGGCGGCCAGTTGTCCCCCCGGTAGATCACCATGCCCTGGTCCGCGTCCATCGACGCGGTGGCGAAGGTGATCATGGCCATGTTGAAGTCCGGCGGGGTGTCGGCGCGGGCCGCCAGGAGCTTCTGCACGTAGGTGCCCCACTCGAGCGTCTGGAGCCCGACCTCGACGCCGACCGCCTTCAGGTAGCTCACCACGGACTCCGCCGTCTGGCGGTCGTTGACGTAGCGCCCGTCGGGCGCGAGGGCCGCCAGCTTGAACCCTTGATCGTATCCCGCCTCCTTGAGAAGCGCGCGCGCCCGCTCCCGATCGAACTTGTAGAAGCTCCCCACCGGTTGATAGCCGAACGTGGCGGGGGCGAGCGGGGCGTCCGAGAGAGGCTTCGCGTAGCCGCGGTAGATCACGCGGGCGATCGCCTCCTTGTCCACCGCGTAGTTGAGGGCCTGGCGGACGCGGCGATCCGCGAGAGGACCCTTAAGGGTGACGAGCGGCATCTGAAGATTGTCGCCCCCGGCGACCGCGACCACTTCGAGGGTGCCGGTCTTCTGCAGGCGCTCCACGTCCTGCGGCAAGACCGGCGCCGCGATGGCGACGTCGCCGGCCTCGAGCGCGGCCAGTCGGGAGGCGGTGTTCGGGATCGGCCGGAAGACGATCCGATCCAGCTTCGGGCGGCCGCCCCAGTACCGATCGCTGGCCTTGATGGTCACCCGCTCCTTCGGCCGCCACTCCTCGAGGACGTACGGGCCGGTGCCCACCATGTTGCGCGCGAGCTCCTTCCCGTGCTTGGCGATGGCGTCCGGGCTCACGATCGAAGCCCGGTTCGACGCAAGATTGGCAATCAGCGCGCCCGTCGGCTCCTTCAGCCGCAAGACCACCGTCCGGGCGTCCGGCGTCTCGACCCGCTCGACCGTCGCGAAGAGACTCCGAGCTAGAGTCTTAGCCTCGGGGTCCATGATCCGGTCGAAGTTCGCCTTGACGGCGGCGGCATTGAACGGGGTGCCGTCGTGGAACGTCACGTTGGCCCGCAGCTTGAGTGTCAGGGCCAGGCCATCGTTCGCCCAGCTCCACGACTCGGCCAGGCCGGGGACGCGCTGTCCGCTCCGGTCCGTGGCCACCAGCGTCTCGTAGACGTGGAACTCGATGGTTCCCGAGGGCACATCGGCCGTGTAGTGGGGGTCCAGGGTCGCGGCGTCGGCCTGGGTGCCGATCATGAGCTCCTTTCCCTGGGCGGCCGCGGGACCGGCCACCCCGAGCGCGAGCACCAGGGCGAGCACCAAGGCCAGCCCGGGGACCGGGAAGGACTGCGGCCTCTCCGTCGATCTCATCTTCCTCTCTCCTCTCTGCTGCTCTGTGACCGGCCCTCGGGCGGGTCAGGCGCCCCCCATGAACTCCAGAGCGGTTGCCATGTGCACCTTCGTCACCGGGACGAGGTCCTCCACCAGGATGAAGTGCGGATCGCCCGATCCCACGGACGAGACCAGGCTCACCAGCCCCCGGCCGCGGCTCGAAGCGCTCGATCGGGAGGCCGCGGGCCGGGAGCTCGGCCGTGACGAGGTCTGCACAGGCGGTCGTAGTCCCGGGCGGGTTCTCGGTCGGCCGTCGCACGATCTCCTGGCAGAGCCCGACGAGCCACTCGCGCCGGCGGTCGATCTCGGCGAAGGCGCGGTCGCGCCGGCCGATCACACGGGATTCCCGCACAGATCCGCGATCATCGCTCCGAAGACCCGCGTGCACGTGACGATCTGCTCGACCGACGTCCAGCGGTCGGCGGAGCCGTCGGTGAACCCGCCGCCCGGTCCGTAGAGGCAGCACGGGATGCCGGCGGCATAGAGGTGTGACGTGTCGTTGCCGGCGTAGCTGAAGGGGACGACGGCGCCGACTGCCGGCGCCTGCCCCATGATCGCGGTCACGTTGGCTTTGAGCGTCTGGACGAGGGGGTGGCTCACCGGGACCGACAGGGGCATCATCACTTCCCGGATGGCGCGCCGCTCCGGCTTCATGGGGATCTCGATCTCGTAGTGGAGCTCGGAGTCCCGGGCCGTCAGGCGGTCGAGCGCTGCCCTCACGTCGGCCACGATGGAGTCGGGCGTCATCCCGTGCGGGAACCGCACGTCGACGTATGCCGTGCAGTAGTCGGGCACCATGTTCGGCCCGCGCAGCTCGCAGGCCGGACCGCGGCCCCCGACGATGCTGCCGACGTTCAGACGCGGCAGGCCGGGCAAGTCCGGATCCGGCTCGTGACGGAACTGGACCTCGTCGAGGGCCCGGACGACGTCCCCCATTTTGAGAATCGCGTTGATGCCTTCGTGCTTCCGGGAGATGTGCGCGGTCCGGCCGACCACATTGACGGCGAACTCGACCACGCCGGTGTGCTTGGTGATGATGTTGCTGGTCGTATACGGCTCGGGAACGATGGCGTAGTCGGCGCGCAGGCCCTTCTTGAGGAAGTGCACCGTGCCCACGCCCCCCTGGAGCTCCCCGACCACACAGGCCAGCACGAGGTCGCCGGCCAGGGAGACCCCGGCGCGCTTCGCCGCGACGCCCGCCATCACGAGGGCGGTCACCCCGCCTTTCATGTTGAAAATGCCGGCCCCATAGAGCCGGTCGCCCTCCACGACCGGTCGCCACGGATCGCGCTTCCAGCCGCCGGGGATCGGGTCGATGTCGATGTGGCCATCCAGCATGAGGCTCCGGCCTCGCCCCGAACCCCGGAGCCGGCCGATGGTCTGGAAACGGCCGGGATCAGTCTCCATCAGCTCCGACTCGAGGCCGTTCTGCCGCAGGAACCCATCCAGGAACTCGGCTACGGGCGTCTCCTCGGTGGTGAGGCTCGGAATCGAGACAAGGCGCTTGGCCAGGTCGATCACCTCGTCGGGGTGGATCTCGGCCAGAATCCGGTCCTTCAGCGTTGGAGCCATTCCCGTTCTCCTCTAGCGAGAGCCCGGTGGGCCCGCTCCCGGGGAGGAATGCGGCGGAGCGGCGCCCCGGCGCCGCCCGCCGGAATAGTGGGCAAGAGGGAGAGATCCGCCATCACAGGCGATCCTACAGCGGAACGGGCATGGGCGTCGGACTGCCTTGAAACAGGCGCCCCTCTCGGGACTCGCGCCACGCGCACCGGGGCGAGGTGCACGTCGGCGGCCTGGGCGCGGCTGGCGTCCGGTCCCGCCACGCCCGCCTCGAAGTCTACTTGAACCCTTCCGGCACCTTGTGCTTCACGGCGAGCGCCTTCAGCGTGCCGTCCGCCTCGGACGCCGTGATGAAAGCGTTGATCGCCTCCTTGAGATCGGGGCTATCCTTGCGAACGAGCATCCCGAGAATAACGACCAAAGTTCCCGCTTGACGGCAGGTTCGCGCGCGCTGTAGAGGTGAGTCGGCTTTGTGTCGCTCAGGGGAGTGGAGAGGCGGTGCGTCTGCAGGGGCTCTGTCGCCTCGCATCCGGCTCACACCCTGAGTCCGGCCCATCGCAGAGCGAAAAGGAGGACGATCCATGGCCCGCTCGCGCTCTCGTTCGCGCTCCCGCTCCCGTACCCCCACCCGCTCCCGTCCAGCCCTTCCCGCCGCCGGGGTCGAGCAGGAAGCCCGCGTGGAGTTCACCGGCAGGTCCCTCGTGCTGCTTCGTGATGACGGGGTGAAGGAGGGGCTCCAGGCGATCCGGCAGGCCGCCGGACTGACCGAGGTCTGCAACACCGCCGACTACAAAGGGGCGGCCGTCGAGATGTCGGAGGCGGCCGAAGCCGAGGTGTTCGTCCTCGACAAGTTGAAGGTCGCGGTCGTGGACACCGACCCCACGCAGGTCGGTGCGCTGCAGGCCGTCGCGGCCGAGGCCGGGGCCATCGTCGCGGTGGAGCCGGAGCGGATCATGTTCGCCCTGGCCGTTCCCGGCGGCCCGCTCGCCCCGCAGTTCCCGTTCGAGTACCTGCGCGGGTACCGGGATGCGGTCAATCACCTGTACGCGTCCTTGACCGGAGCGCCGGCGGCAGCCGCGCCGGAAGCCGAATCGGTCGGGTTCGTGGATAACGCCCAGTTCACCTGGGGCCTCCAGGCGACCCGGGCGCACTCGTCGCAGTTCAACGGGCGGGGCATCCGGGTGGCAGTGCTGGACACCGGGTTCAACCTCAACCATCCGGACTTCGCCGGGCGAGCCGTCGTCAGCCAGTCGTTCATCCCGGACCAGGCCGTCGACGACCTCAACGGCCACGGCACCCACTGCATCGGAAGCGCCCTCGGGGCGTTGCAGCCGCCCGGTGGGACGCGGCGGTATGGGTGCGCGTTCCGTGGCGAGATCTTCGCCGGGAAGGTGTTGAGCAACCAGGGGTCCGGCGCCGACGCCGGCATCCTGGCCGGGATCAACTGGGCGATCACGAATCAGTGCCGCGTGATCTCGATGTCGCTCGGGTCCCCGGTGCAACCCGGCGAGCCGTTCTCGACCATCTATGAAACCGTGGCCCAGCGGGCACTGCAGTCGAACCCGGGAACGCTGATCGTTGCGGCAGCCGGGAACGACAGCCGAAATCCGGTCACCGGTGCCAGGCTCGAACCGCCTCGGCCGGTGGGCCGACCGGCCAACTGCCCGTCGATCATGGCGGTGGCCGCGCTGGATGCGAACCTCCAGGTGGCTCCGTTCTCCAACGGCGGGATCAACCCGACCGGTGGTGGGGTGGACATCGCCGCGCCCGGAGTCGCCGTGTTCTCGTCGGTGCCGGTCCCGTTCCCACCTGTGGTTCAGCCCGTCGGTCCCGGCCGACCGTGGCCCCCGCAGCACCACAGCATCAACGGGACCAGCATGGCGACCCCGCACGTGGCCGGGATCGCCGCGATGTGGTTGGAAGCCAGCCCCGGAACGACCGCCCAGGGCCTGTCGCAGCTGCTGACCGGCAACGCCCGCCGCCTGACCCTGCCGAGCCGCGACGTCGGCGCCGGCCTCGTCCAGGCCCCGGTGTAGCCCTCGTTTGTGCCGGACCGGGCCAAGGGGCTCCGGCCCGCTGTGTTGGTATGATGAAGGTCGCCCCGAGGCCGGGAGGTCGACCCATGGCGACGAAGGAATTGCTCGACGTGACCGTGCTGGTGGCCGAGACCCACAAGGACAAGCTGACTGCGGTGGCGAGCAACCTGAAAAAGAAGGGGTTCGTGCTGAAGGAATCGCTAGGTGGGATCGGCATCCTAGTCGGAAGCGTGCCAGCCGCGGCCCTCGCCGAGCTGTCGGACGTGCCCGGTGTAGCTGCGGTCGAGAAACAACGGGCCGACTACCGCATACAACAATAATCGGCGCGAGGAGAATCCGCCGCCCTCGGTTGCCCGCCGCAGCTCAGCGCCTCGATTCCCTCCAGCGCGCCACAATTCCTCGCCGCTCACGCGTGGCGTGGAGCCACTTGCGCCGCTGCCGACCGCTCTGCTTCGATCCGCTGTCTAGAGTCCCCTCATGGGTTGAACGGAAAGGACAGCCAGCCGCCGTAACCCGAGGAAGTCGCGCGAGCGCAGCGTGATCAGATGTGGTCAGATGACGAACGGCGCCGGGAGCGGCGGGTGGCCGAACGGCCGTCCGCCCCGGATCGTCAGCACGGGAGCCAGCTTTTTGTCGCCGCGGCGCGTGTTCCGGCGCGTATCCACCAGCTCCACCGGCCCGTCTACCAGCTCCATGATGGCGAGATCCGCCGGCGCACCGACCTGCAATGTCCCGAGGCCGGACACTCGCCCAATGACCTTCGCCGGCTCGATGGTCGCCTTTGCGACGACGTCTTCCACCGAAAAGCCCATGGCCATGAACTTCGACATGACCCACGGCAGGGTGGGATAGCCGGGCGTGTTGATGCTGACCGCGTGGATGTCACTCGAGATCGTGTCGGGAGGCATCCCCTGCTGGACCGCCGGCTCCGCGACGGTGAAGTCGAAGCTGCCGCCTCCGTGACCGACATCGATGATCACGCCCCGCTGCTTGGCGGCCAGCGCCGCCGGCAGCAGCTGGCCGTTCTGCACGGTGTTGTTACCGGCCCCGCTGTAGGCGTGCGTGAGAATGTCTCCGGGCCGCAGCAGGTCGAGGAGTTCCGCTAGGTTGCCAGGGGCGGCGCCGATGTGGCACATGACACGGTAGCTCTTGCCGGCCATCTCCGCCGCGCGCAACGCACGCCGTAACGGCTCCAGGCCGTTCTGGCCCACGATGCTGTCGGTGACCCGGACCTTGACACCGAGCACCGTATCGGGGTTCTCCGCGCACACCTTGGCGCAGCCCTCGACGTTCGCGTAGTCGATGTTCAGCATCTCGCCCGGGGCGACGCCGCCGGCGAGCCCGATCGACGCGATGTGAACGAACGCGAAGAGCCGCGTGCGCGAGTGCGGGTAGGCGAGATGGCGGAAGGCACCCCACGTCTGCCATCCGGCGTCTCCGGCGGAGACGGCCGTCGTCGTGCACGTGATCGGGACCAGCTCGTCCGGTGGCAGACCGATGCCGAGATGGGGGCAGAAGTGCGTGTGCAGGTCGATCAGCCCGGGCGTGACCAGCTTGCCGCCGGCATCGATCCGCTGCACGGCCCGGTCCGGAGGGATGCTGGGGGCGACGGCCGCGATCTGACCGTATTTGATCCCGATGTCACGCTTGCCGCGCAGCCGCTGGCTCGGGTCCAGCACCTCGCCATTGGCCACGACGAGCTCGTACTTGAGCGTCGGATCCGCCGGGTCGAAGCCGCGCGGGCTCGCTCCGGTCGCCTGCGCGAGCTGGAGCTGAGCGGCGTGCGTTTCCGCCGGGCCCGCCACCGCGGCACCGGCAGCGGCCGCAGTCGTCGAACGGATGAAGTCGCGTCGCGAGAGTCCCATGGCTCACTCCTCCGTTTGTCAGGGAGCGGTCATTGGAGCCGTCGGCCCCGTGCAGTCACCTCTGCCTTCTACCTATTCCCTCTGTCTCTCATGTAACTGGTACCGGGTGTCTGTCCGTTTGGGCGGACCGGTTACCATCAGCTGCTGTCCATCTGCCAGCTGCTGTTCGTCTGCTAACTACTTCCTGGAGCCGGCAGCAAGTCCCTCGTAAACGAGAGCTTCGCCTCCTTCAAGTGGCTGGAGCGTTCGGACTGTGTGGTTCCACTGGATCTTGTCGTCCGCCGCGAGCTGGGCGAACCGGACCGATGGCCTCCGTCCACCGCCGGCCAGGAAAAGTTTCCCATCCACACTCGGATGATGCCCTGCAACGTGACCTCGATGCCGCGCATTTTGGGCTCGAAGCTTGCGGCTGAGCCCGGGCCGATCACCCGATCCGGCAGGACAGTGATCATCGAGGTGGGATTGTCTCCGGATCAGACCCGACAAATCAACTACTTGACGGGCCGGACGGAGTTGCTCAGAAAGTAACCGGTCGCCCGAACCCCAGCCCCGCTGACGACGTGGCGATCAGCGGTGCCAGGGCCCGCCCCACTTCCGTCACCCCAATGTCACGGAGCCAGACTCTCAACTCGGTTGAGGTCAGGGCGACGCCGTGGATCTCCTGGCGAGCCGCCGCACCGCACGTCGGGGGAGGCCCGGAGCTCATCGTCCCGACTCTCAGCCATCAGCGTCGCGGGCCTCATCGGCGTGCGCAGGCCCAGCGCGTCAGCGCAGCGCAATGCAACGCGCGTAAGGCGCGGTGGCCGAGAAGCGAGGCATCGAGACGCCGGTCGTCTCCTGCACCCATTGCTCGAACTGATCCATATGTGCCCGCTCTGCGGGGGTCCCGATCCGGTGCCAACTTTCCAGGTCTCGCGCCAGGATCGCCACGTCTTGACTGATCTCTCGGCGCAACTGGTCGCACTCCGCGAGCGTCGCGAAGACCTTCGCGTCGTTCCAGAACGCGTACGGCAGCCAGCGGGCCCACGGCGCCGGCGGAATCTTGATCTGGAAGGCCGAGGGCGCGCGAGACGCGCTTGCGGCGTCGCACCCGGCGAGACCGAGAACGCTAGCGAAGATGATTGCACAGACAGAGCCGGTCGTCATGTCGGGGTCCTTTCGTTGGGACATTCAGCGCGCGCAGCAGGTGGAGGGGGCGGACAGCGCGTCGTCCGCGTGTCAATCTTGTCCATCAAGCGCTGTGACGTGTCATCTCTCGTCCAGCGCCCGTGGAATCAGGCATCGAGCCCGACGCCACGGAGGCGTGTCGGTTGCAGTAGATGCTCGTACGTGCTGACGAGTTTCCATGGTTGTCGTACGTCCGGTTGTTGGGTCGGGGTTCAGACGGGCCCGATACCAAGGCCGAAGGCAAGCCACGCATGTAGAGCAGGTTTGATGCCAGGCCGTCCTTGGGCCGTAACCTCGCGGCTTTGTTCCTCGCGGCCGCTTCCCGTCAGTGCACCGCCCTGTCATCCGGTGTGCAGGGCAAGACCCGATTCCGCCATCCAGGTTCACTGTTCGAGGCAACCTCCGGACGAGGCTCCGGCCGGTGGCGTCCCCCGGGTTGTCAGCCCAAGCGAATGTCGCAGAATTTCAAGACAGGACGGCTAGGCCAGGGGGGCCATCCAGGGTCGTGACGCTCCGCGTCCTGGTCCCCTTGTGACCCCGCCGCCGGGCCGCGTGCCCGTGCCACGCGAGGAGGAAACCGCGCACCCACGAATACCCTGGAAGAATGGGCGTTCGAGGGAACCGTTCCTTTATCCGACCGAGCTACCCGACCGAGCTACGTCCCACCGAGCTGCGCGGGCTCTGAGGCATGCGTGCGGGTCACGGGAAGCCAGTAAGGCCACCAGGTGGCTTCGCGTACGAACCCGATGAACTGGCAAGGTCAGCGAATCTGCCGGTTACTCCTGGACAGGCGATCGAGCCACGGCGGGGGCATCGAAGGTCCGCACGCGCGGCGCGAGGGTCGACGAAGGACGGCCCGGCCCACGCGGATTCACCGGCCCGTCCGGAGCCATCTGGAGTCAGGGCGGCCGGCGTTCAGGGAAGGCGGGGCGCGGCGGCGAAGGCCGCGTGCCGACGCCACCCGCGTGGCAGCGGATGTGCCGAGCCGGCAGTCGAGCAGCCCCAGGTCCGGGAGCTCGAGGGGCCTCTCGCCCGGCCGGCCCAGGCGCTCACATGTCGCGCGGCCGGCGGTAGTAGCTGAGCAGCGTGCCGATCCCCTTCGCGCGTGCCTTCTGATAGGCGAGGTGGCCGACGACGATGTCGCTGATGGCGAAGCCCTTGTGCCAGAAGAGGATGCGCTCCCGGGGCGACTCGCGGCCTGGTTTGTGTCCGGCCACGATCTCCCCGATCTCGCCGTACACGTGCTCGCCCCTCAGGGCCCCTGCCCGGATCATCCCGGCGAACTGGCCGTACTCGGACTTCTGGCACTGGTTCCAGTCGTCGACGACCATCTTGTCGACGGATAGCGGGAGCGACGACTCGACCGACTGCTCCACCCCGTAGGGCTGGATCAGGGCGCCTGGCTTGACCCACGCGTCCTTGACGAGGACCTCGGGCACGACCAGGCGCGAGGCGTCGATGATGATGTCGGCGTCGCGCACGGTCTCCTCGACCGTCGCCTTCACCATCACCGGCTTGCCGAGCTGATCCGACATTCGCGCCGCGAAGCGCTCCCGCGAGTCTCTGCGCTTGCTGGTGACCCGGATCTCCTCGAAGTGGAAGAGCCGGTCCAGCATCGGCACGTTGTACCAGGCCGTGCCGCGGGCGCCGATGTGGCCCAGGACGCTGGGTCGGTCGCCGGCAAGGTGCTTTGCGCCGACCGCCGTCACGGCACCGGTGCGCATCCAGGTGATCAGCGTCCCGTCGACGATCGCGAACGGTGCGCCGGTGTCCGGCCGGTACAACGTGATGAGCGCCAGCTCCGAGGGCAGCCCGAACTGGTAGTTCCGCTCGAAGTCGCCGATCACCTTGACGCCGGCCACGTCGATCGGCTCGACGTACCCCTTGAGGATGTTCCAATGGCGCTCCGAGCGGTCCAGCGCCAGGTGGTCCTTGGAGGGCATGACGACCTTCTTCTCGCCGTGCGCCTTCAGGCCCAGCTCGATCGCATCCATCACCTCCCCGAGGCCGAGATCGACGGCATCGACGTCTTCCTTGGACAGGAACAGGATGTCGAGGCTGGACACGGTCACGCCGTCGGCCACTCGATTCCGCGAGCCTCGAGCCGCCGGCGGAGCTTCTGGAGCGCGGACGCCTCGATCTGCCGCACCCGCTCACGCGTGACTCCCAACCGCTGACCGATCGACTCCAGTGTCATCGGCGCCTCGCTGCCGAGGCCGAAGCGGTCGAAGACGATGGCCCGCTCCTTGGGTGGCAGATCCTCCAGCAGCTCGCGGAGGTTCTCCTGCCGGTGGAGGAGACTCGCCACCGCGGCGGCCCCGGGCTCGTCTCGGTCGGGGACCACGTCCTTCAGCTGGATGCCCTCCCCTTCCCCCCCGACGGGCGTCTCGAGCGAGAGGGGCATCTTCGATGCCTCCTCCAGGGCCTCGAGATCCTTCACCGTCACCCCGAGCTCGGCCGCGACCTCGGCAAGCTCGGGCGGCTGGCCGCGCTCCTGGGTCAGTCGCTCCCGCGCCCTCCGGTACTTTCCGAGCAGGGCCTCCACGTGCACGGGCAGGCGGATGGTCCGTGCCTGATTGGCGAGGGCTCGCTGGATGGCCTGTCGGATCCACCAGGTGGCGTAGGTGGAGAAGCGGGTCCCGCGGTCCCAGCGAAACTTCTCGACGGCCCGGATCAGTCCGAGGTTACCCTCGGCGATGAGATCGCCCAGCGGCAGCCCGCGATTCTGGTAGCGACGGGCGAGCATCACCACCAGGCGAAGGTTCGACTCCACCATCCGCTTCCTCGCCGCCTCGTCACCGGCGGCGACCCGCTGGGCGAGCGCGGTCTCCTCCTCGCGCGTGAGCAGCGGGATGCGGGAGATCTCGCCGAGATAGATCTCGATGGGCGGGCGGCCGCCGATGGTCTCGGCTTCCTCGGCGTCGAGCTCCTCGTCCGGCGGGAGCTCCAGTCCAGGCGAGTCCTCGTCGAGGTCCGCGTCGTCCGGCCCGGGCTCGTCGGGGGGCCCGGGTAACGGGGCCGGTCGCCGTCCGCGCTCGGGATCCTCGTCCGCCTGCTGCGAAGGCTCGCGTCCGACGCTCATGGCGTGGCGGCGGGACTCCTGTGGTCTCTGGCGGGAGCCGCGAGAGCCTCCAGCTCGGGCAGCCAGAAGGCAGGGTTGTACTTCCGGCCATCCAGGCGGATCTCGAAGTGGAGATGGGGCGCACTCGACCGTCCCGTGCTGCCAACGGTCCCGATCACCTGGCCCTGGTCGACCCAGTCGCCGACCTTGACCAAGTTCTCAAGGTTGTGCGCGTATACCGTCATGAGATCATCCGGGGGCCAGATCTTCACGACGCGCCCGTATACCTGCTCCCAGCCGCTCACTCCGTGCTCGCGCGCGATGCCCCGGAGGGTCTGGCCCGGTCGCACGATGTGCCCGAGCGCCGCCGCCGGCGGAACCGTACGGGAGCGCTTCGCGACCTTGCCCTGTGTCTTCGCGCCTGCCGGCTGCGCGGGGGCGGGCTGGGTGATCCCGATCGCCACCAGGACACAGATCCCCACCACCCACCGTCCGGGTCGACCCCTCACCGGCCCTCCGAGAAGCGGATGCCGAAATCCCCATAGCGACCGCTGAACGCGACGGAACGCACGTCGACGCGATCCACCCGAGCCAGGGGCGGTCCTCCACCGAGATCGCGCACGAACTGGTCGATGGCTTCCAGGTCGCCCTCCGCCCGGATCTTCACGTGGCCGTCCGGCAGGTTCACCGCGTACCCGGTGAGGCGGTGCTCATGGGCGCGCCGCTGAGCGAAGTTGCGATAGCCAACTCCCTGGACGCGCCCGCCCACCAGGACCTCCACGGCGCCCAGCCGGGCGCCAGGCCGGCGGTGGCCGGCAGGCCTGTCCGCCTCACTCATCGACGCCCACGATTCCCACGACGATCCGATCGATTTCCGGGGTGGAGGGAATGGTCGGGGCGACTGGACTTGAACCAGCGACCTCCTGCTCCCGAAGCAGGCGCGCTACCAAGCTGCGCTACGCCCCGACCTCGCCCGGGCTCGGAACTGCATGCCGGGTCGCCCCCGGTGTTTGGGAGCTCAGGTCTCCCACCCGTACTTCCCGACCAGCTTCACGAACGTGCAGCCACAGTCCGTCGACAACCGCATGCGACCGTCGACCTTGTCGACCACGTGCAAGACCTGCGACTGGGGTCCACCGACGGGGACGACGATGCGGCCCCCCTCGGCCAGCTGCTGGAACAATGGCGTCGGCACCGCGGGCGCCCCGGCCGTCACGATGATCCGCTCAAACGGGGCCTCGTCGGCCCATCCGTACGTGCCGTCGGCCGTCTTGACGACGGCGCTAGTATACCCCAACTCTTCAAGGATGCGGCGTGCTCGGACCGCGAGCGGCATGAGGCGCTCGACCGAGCACACACGCCGGACCAGCTCCGCCAGCACGGCTGTCTGGTAGCCAGAGCCGGTCCCGATCTCGAGCACCTTCTCCGAGCCGGTCAGCGAGAGGAGCTGCGTCATCATCCCGACGATGTAGGGCTGCGAGATGGTCTGATGCTCGCCGATCGGCAGCGGGTGGTCACCGTAGGCGCGGTCCCGGAGCGCCTCCTCCACGAATCGATGGCGCGGGACCCGCCGCATCGCGTCGAGGACGCGCGGGTCGGTGACGCCGCGCCTGGCAAGCTGCTCCTCGACCATGCGCTCTCGCTCCCGGACCGCGCGCGCCTCCTGCCAGCCCGCCCCCGTTCCGACCGCCCGGCCACCCGTCATCGCCTGACCTGCGCGCCGCGACCGCGCACTCCCCGCCGGTACTGCACCTCCAAGTCCTTCAGGCCTCGCAAGGCCGGGTAGTCGGTGAGGTCCAGCAGGATCGGTGTCACCGAGACGTAGCCTGCGTGGACGGCGGCGTAGTCCGTATCCTCGCCCGCCTCCCAGGCTGGCGGCCCCACGCCGATCCAGAAGTAGCGCCGGCCCCGGGGATCGCGCCGCTCCACCACCTTCTCGCTGTAGAGGCGTCGGCCGAGCCTCGTGAGCTTGATGCCGCGGGGCTGCCCGGGTGGGACGTTGACGTTCAGAAGGGTCGGGCCGCGCTCCGGCTCCCGCAGGAGCAGCAGCGCCAGCCGAGCGGCAGCGCGCGCGGCTGGGCGGTAGCTCGCCGGACCGCTGGGCTGGACGAGGGACACCGCCAGCCCCGGCACGCCGAGCAACGTTCCCTCCAGGGCCGCCGACACGGTGCCCGAGTAGGTCACGTCGTCCCCGAGGTTCGACCCGGCATTGATCCCGGCGATGACGAGCTGGGGCCGCACCGGCAAGAGCCCGAGCAGCGCGAGGTTCACGCAGTCCGACGGTGTGCCGTTGACCGCGAATCGCCGCGGGCCCAGCTGCTCCGCGGTGAGCGGACGATGAAGCGTGAGGGCGTGACCGACGGCGCTTCGCTCCCGGTCGGGAGCGACGACCCATACCTCGCCCGCGGTCTCGATCGCCGCCGCCAGTGCGGCGATCCCCGGCGCGTGAATGCCGTCGTCGTTCGAGACGAGAATGACTGGACGGCGAGCCTTGGTCACGCGGCGCGCGGTCTCCCCGGCCGAAACCGGGTCCGCAACGCCGCGGCTCCGCCGCGCCCGGGGGTTGGCGAGTAATGGTCGGGGCGACTGGATTTGAACCAGCGACCCCTAGCCCCCCATGCTAGTGCGCTACCAGGCTGCGCCACGCCCCGAACCGCACGGATTGTACGTCTCACCCCGATGGGGTTCAAGGGGAACTTCGCCGCAGCGTCTGCCGGATCGCCTCCAGCCTGGCCCGGATGTCCCGAAGCGCGGCCATCGTCTGCGGATCCGGAGCGGGCAGCTCCAGCTGCTGACTGCGTTGCCGACCCTCTTGCTGGAGGCGCTTCTTGGCGCCCTCCAGCGTGAGCCGGTCCTCGTAGAGGAGGCCCTTGATGCGAAGGACCATCTGCACATCGTGCTTGCGGTAGACGCGCTGGCCCGCATGGTTCTTGCGGGGCCGCAAGAGCTTGAATTCCGACTCCCAGTACCGCAGCACGTACGGTGGGACGCCGGTGAGGTCCGCCACTTCCCCGATCCGGAAGAAGAGCTTGTCGGGGATCGGCGCGTCCATCCCGACTTCTACGGCCCGTCGCTCGTGGTCGGTCCCCGGCTCGATCACCGGTGGTTCACCTGCGCCTTGAGTCCCTTCGAAGGCTTGAACGTCAGCACCCGACGGGCGGTGATCTCGATCTCGTTACCGGTCTGCGGGTTGCGCCCCTTGCGCGATGCCTTCTTCCGCAGCTTGAAGTGCCCGAAGCCGACGATCTTGACGTCGCTGCCCTGCTCGAAGGCCCGGATCATGCTGTCGAACACGGCCTCGACTACCGCGGCTGACTGCCGCTTGGAGAGCCCGTGCCCCGCCACCGAGTTGATCAGGTCGTTCTTGGTCAGCCTACTCACCCCCCTTCATCGCCCGCTACCCGGCTGCATTGGCTCAGCGCTCGCGGACCACGACGCCCTCGACCCCGCGGGCGGTCAGCGTCGCGAGCATGGCTTCTGCCTCGGCGACCGTCACGAACGATCCGACACGCACCACGCGGTAGGTCGAGGAGCTCACCTCCTGCTTGAGCCAGACCGGGACGCCCTGCTCCCGCAGCGTGTGCGACATCTCCACCGCCCGCCGGAGTGGAACGAGCCCAGCCACAGCCGGGCCAGCGGCGGTCGCATCCACGGGATGGCCGAGCCCCCGCACGTGCTGGATGACGTCGTCAGACACGCCGCCACCTTCGGGGCCCACGAGGAGCACCCGGTAGAGAACTCTGCTCTGCTCGAACGCCGTGGTCGCGGCCGTCAACCCGTCGCCCCGGAGCCGTTCTGCGAGCCGGTCCGCATTGCGATGATCCAGGAAGGCCCCGACCTGGACCCAGTACGCGACCGGCGGGGCGCCCAGCACCACGGGCCGCGCAGGCACGACCTCGCTGGGAGGCTGCTCCCCTGTCGCGGGCTGAAGGTTCACCGGCATTCCGGAGGTCTTGCCGATGGCAGCAGTTCCACGGGCCGCGCCAACTCCGGCAGCTGACGCGACCGAACTCGTGCTCGGCAGTTGAGCCGCGGGCTCCGGCTCACCGGCCGCGGGGGTCTCGTCAGCGGGGCTCCACGGCGCGAGCAGGAACACGCTTTGGGGCAGATCACCCTCAAACCAGCCCGCCAGCGACGGGCCTAGCAGGAGCGCGAGAACCATGGCCCCGCCGACACCAAGCGCGACGCGGAACCAGCGGGCGCCGAAGATGCTCGGCTGCCGGCGCCCTCGGCGCGACGGGTCCGATCTGACACCCTGCATGCTCGCTCGAATTCCCCAATTGTGGCGAGGTCTTAGCCTGGCAATGTTAGCACACGCTCACGCGCCCACCAACAGCCGTCGCGTCGCCCGTAGGAGGCGGGCTTCCGGCGGCTGGGGCCGTGCGCTCGGCTGCCGCCAGCGCGCGGCAGCGCGCCGCCGCCTGCGGATCACCCAGACGCGCATGGGCCTCGGCCAGGTGCTCCAGCACGAGGGCGCGCGTGGCGCCGCGGGACAGCGCCCGGTCGGTCAGGGCGGCCCGGAACGCCTCGAGCGCGCCCTGACTGTCTCCCTTTCTCAGGCGTAGGGCGCCCAGCGTGTCCAGGTAGTACCCGCGGGGCTCCGGATGGTGGGCCAGGGCCCCGTCGATGATCGCCTCTGCCTCCGGCCAGCGGGCAGGGTCCTGGAGGAGAGCCCAGGCCAGGTTGTTCGCCGCCGCGATGTCGCCGGGATCGATCTTGACGGCGCGCTGGTACGCCTCGATCGCCCCCTCACGCTCGCCAAGCGCCAGCCGCGCGTCTCCCAGGTTCACGAGCGCCCGCGCCCAGTCCGGGCGCATCACCACCGCCCGCTCGAACTCGCGGACGGCCCGGTGCGCGTCCCCGCGCTCGAAGTACGCGACTCCCAAGTCATTGTGCTCGTCCGCCGTCAGGGGGCTCGACGGCGCCGCGGCAACGCAGCCGGCCAGGGCCAGGCCGAGAGCCACTGCGGCGCCCCGTCTCACGACTTGAGATGGGAGCTCGACGGGCGGCGCCGGCGGAGACGGAGGCGAACCGGGCAGCCCGAGAGCCCAAACCGCTCCCGCAGCGCGCTCACCAAATACCGCTCGTACGAGAAGTGGAGCGCCGCGGGATCGTTGACGAACAGGAGGAATGTGGGCGGTCGGGTCCCGGTCTGGGTCCCGTAGAAGACCTTCAGCGTCTTGCCGTGGACCCCTCCGGGCGGACGACGCTCCATTGCCGTCGTGAGGAGACGATTCAGCTCGCCGGTCGAGATCTCCTTGGCGTAATCGAGCGCGACGCGGTCGACGGTCTCGAACAGCTCCCGCAAGCCGGTGCCGGCCTTCGCCGACGTGAAGACAATAGGAGCGTGGGCCAGGAACGGCAGGCGCTCCCGCAGCGTGCGTACCATTTCCGGAGCCCGGTCGGCAACCCCGACCAGGTCCCACTTGTTCACCACGAGGATCACGGCCCGCCCCGCCGCTTCGGCGTAGCCCGCGATCCGAGCGTCCTGCGTGGTGACTCCCTCCCCGCCGTCGAGGACGACGAGCGCCAGATCGGCCCGTTCCAGGCTCCGCCGTGCCATGACCGCGGACAGCTTGTCCAGGGCACCCTCGGTGCGCCCCTTGCGCCGGAGTCCGGCTGTGTCGACGAGCACGTACGGACGCCCCTCCACCCTCACCACCGTGTCCACCGCATCACGGGTCGTGCCAGGCTCTTCGTGCACCACCACCCGGTCCTGCCCGGCGATCGCGTTCACCAATGACGACTTTCCGACGTTCGGGCGCCCCACGACCGCGATCCGGAGCGGGCCCGCCTCCTCGACCGCTCCGCCCGGGGACGCGGGCAGCCGAAGCGCAAGCGCCTCGATCAGCTCGGCGACGCCGCGCCCGTGCTCCGCCGAGACCGGCAGGACTGGATCCATTCCGAGACGGTACGCCTCGGCGGCCGCCGCCTCGTGGCCCCGGGCGTCGATCTTGTTGACCGCCACCAACACGGGCTTGGCCACCCGCCGCAGCAGGCGCGCGACCTCCTCGTCGAGCGGCGTCAGCCCCTCGCGCCCGTCGACAACGAAGACGAGGGCGTCGGCCTCGGCAATACCCGCCAGGACCTGCTTCCGCACTTGTGCCGTCAGGGCCTCGTCGGCGGTCGGGTCGAGACCTCCCGTGTCGATCACCGTGGCCCGCCAGCCTCCGAACTCGCAGATCCCGTGGATGCGGTCCCGCGTCACCCCGGGAGTGTCGCGGACGAGGGCCTTGCGACTACCGATCAGACGATTGAAGAGCGTGGATTTCCCGACATTCGGGCGCCCCACGATCGCGACCACCGGCAGCCGCACCGGGGTCCCTTTCTCACGCAGAGGCGAGGGTCCGGCCGAGCAGGCCGTCGACGAGTCCGCGCGCGCTCGACGGAAGGCTGACCACGGGGACCCCCAGGTGTCCTGCGAGATCCGCCGGTGACACGTCGTCGAGGAACACGCCCTTCGTTTCCGTCAGCGCCACGCTCGGGATCAGGACAGCATCGCCCAGCGAGCGGCCGGACAGAGCCCGGGCCACATCCTCTCCGGTCAGGAGGCCCGTCACCGTGATCGCCGGTCCGAAGAACTCGTTTGGCACTGCCACGACCTCGGCCCGGAGCCCGGGCACTCGCAGCGTCGCCAGGAGCCGGTCGAGGATCGGCCCGAACAGCACGCCCGTCACGACGGTCACCGTGCGGGCTCCGCGCCAGCGGGCACGCCCGGGCCGCCCGGCGAGGCGCCGGAACTCGTCCTCGAACCGTCGCACGAGGCCGACTCCGTCCTCGACCACCGCGAACTCCTCGTATGCCGAGGCGGGGGGGATCCCTTCGCCCGCCTGGAGATAGAGCTCGTCTGCCGCGAAAACGAGACGGGTCCCGTGGCGGGCCAGGAAGGCGGCCTGCCACCCGTGGATCGCATCGAGGGTCGCCGCGGCCTCGGACGGCGAGATGGAGCGGAGCGGGTAGAGCCCCTCTCGGTGGCGAGTGAGCCCGACCGGCACGACGGCCACGGTCGCCACGCCGGGATATAGCTCCCCCAGCTCGCGCACGGTGCGTTCAAGGTGCCGTCCGTCGTTGAGCCCAGGGCACAGGACGATCTGCGTGTGCAGGCGGATCCCGGCGGCGGCCAGGCGGCGGAGGCGCTCCATCAGATCGCCGCGGATGGTCTTCGGGCTCCCGAGCAGGAAGTGCCGCAGCACCGGGTCCGTGGCGTGCACGGAGATGTAGAGCGGCGACAGGCGCAGGTCGACGATGCGCTGGATCTCGCTGTCCGGCAGATCGGTCAGCGTGATGTAGTTGCCGTGAAGGAACGAGAGCCGGTAGTCGTCGTCCTTCACGTAGAGGCTCTTCCGCAGGCCCCGGGGCAGCTGGTGGATGAAGCAGAACACGCACTTGTTGGCGCAGGTCGAGATCTCCGCGGGCGCCGGAGGCTCGCACTCCAGACCGAGGTCCCGCCCCCACCGGCGCTGGAGCACCACCGAACACGGACGGCCGCTCCGGTCGACGTCGATCGCGAGCTCCTCCTCGCCGGCCTGGACGTGGAAGTCGACGAGATCCCGCAGGGGTTGACCGTTCACCCGGAGGAGCCGGTCGCCCGGCCGGAGACCGGCGCCCGCCGCCAGTCCTCCCGGCTCAACTCCCAGGACTCGCACCCCCGTCTCGGGGACCCGCTTGGGCATCAGCGTCCCCCCCAGTCCACGTAGCGCGGGGCGAGCATGAGGTACTGGATCCCGGACCCTATCGTGAGCACCGCCGCCACGACCAGGAGCGCCTTCCGCAGCAGCCAGAAGTCGTGGCCGCCGCCAACCACGAAGAGAGCCACGCCGACCGTGACCATCTGGAATACCGTGCTCGCCTTGCCCAGCGCGGTGGGCGTCGGATTGAGCTGGCCTCCCGTGAGCATGATCAGCACGGCAACCAGGATGAGCAGGAGGTCACGGCTCAGCACGATCGCCGTCAGCCAGAACGGCAGGATCTTGGGGAACTTGTACGTGAGCGTGACGAAGGAGGCGGTCAGCAACAGCTTGTCGGCCAGGGGATCCAGGAAGGCGCCCAGCCGCGTCTTCGTGCCGCGTGTCCGGGCGATGTGCCCGTCCATCATGTCGGTCACGCCCGCCACGATGAACGTGGCGAGGGCTAGCAGTACCCGGTTGTAGACAAGCGTGATCACGAGCACCGGGACGAGGAGAATGCGGACGATTGTCAGCCAGTTTGCCAGACCCATCGGAATGTGTGGCCGGCTAGCGATTCTCGAGCTGCTCGGGGCCCTCCGTGCGAAGCCGCGGAGCCGATGCTCTCGACTATTGCGCGAGGTCCACGTCGTCGACGACACCGGGACTGGTCCCGGTGGCCTTCGGGCCCAGCAGCTGGCCCTCCGCCATCCCGATCCAGCCGGAGATCAGTCCCGAGACCGTGAGCATCGGGAGGGCTCGCTTCCATGGCTTCATGATCCTGCCTCCTGGAGCGTGGCTCTCCGGTCGACCACCCGCGTCCTCGCAGGCCCTCGCCCGGTGGCGCCGTCTGAACCGGAGACGCGGTAGGGCCGCACCAGGCCCTCCAGCGCGCGCGGGACCTCGACCTCGAGGTAGATCCCGTCGGCGCGATCCTCGCGCCTCAGCACACGCCCACGCGCATAGACCCGGCTGAGCACCCCGCCGCGCTCGTAGGGCACCCGCAAACGGCAGGCCGACCGCGCCGCGCGGAGCGAGTCGTCGATCCGGGCCAGCAGGGTGTCGAGCCCCTCGCCGGTCCGCGCCGAGACCGCGATCCCACCTTCCGCCGCCAGCTCCCGGAGGAGGCCGTTCGGCTCCGACAGGCGGTCGATCTTGTTCATCACGGCGAGAGCCGGACGATCCTCGAGTCCGAGCTCCTCGAGTACGCGGTACACGGCCGACATGTGCTCCCGAGCATGCGAGTGGCTGACGTCGACCACGTGAAGCAGCAGTCGCGCGTCGTCCAGCTCCTCCAGCGTCGCCTTGAAGGCCGCCACCAGCTGCGTGGGAAGCTTTTGGATGAAGCCGACCGTATCGGTCAGCACGAACGGCGCACAGCCCCTGCCCGAGACGAGCCGGGTCGCGGGGTCGAGGGTCACGAAGAGCTGATCTGCCGTCGGCGCGTTGGCTCCGGCAATCCGGTTGAGAAGCGTCGTTTTCCCCGCGTTCGTGTACCCCACCAGGGCCACGACGGGCAGTCCAACGTCCCGCCGGTGGGTCCGGAGCAATCGTCGGTGGCGCTGGACGTCCTCCAGTGCCTCGTGAATCTGCCCGATGCGACGCCGGACCACGCGCCGGTCCGACTCCAACTGCGTCTCGCCGGGGCCACGGGTCCCGATACCGCCCCCCAGGCGCTCGAGGTGGGCCCATTGCCCCACCAGACGCGGAAGGAGGTACGTGAGCTGCGCCAGCTCGACCTGGAGCTTCCCCTCGCTGGTACGCGCGCGCTGGGCGAAGATGTCGAGGATCAACGCCGTCCGGTCGATGACCCGAACCTCCAGCGCTCGAGTTAGGTTTCGCTCCTGGACGGGCGTGAGCGGATCGTCCGAGATCAGAAGACCGGCGCCAAGCGCCCGGGCGAGTGCCCGGACCTCTTCGACCTTGCCCTTCCCGAAGTGAAGGCGGGGGTTCGGCGCGCTGCGCTCCTGGACCAGACTGGCGAGCACTTCCGCTCCCGCGCTTTCGGCCAGGCGACTCAACTCCTCCATCGACTCCTCCACCTCCCACCGCTTCTGGCGGGGGACCCGGAGTCCCATGAGGATCGCCCGGTCGATCGCGGTCTGTACGCGCGGCACGCTCAGTCAGGGTAGTCGAAAAGGTGCGCCCGTTCAACGATCTTCTTGATCTCGGACAGCGCCGCCCCGACCTCGCCAGGCCCACTCTCGATCCATGAGAGGTCGCGCTCGCGCGCAAACCAGGTCCACTGCCGCTTCGCGTAGCGCCGCGTATCCCGCTTCATGGCCGCCACGGCCGTCTCGAGCCGGTCGGCGCCCCGAGCGACGGGCACAAGGTGCCGGTAGCCGATCCCGTGCATGGCCGACGAGCTCGGCGAGAACCCGGCATCGAGGAGTGCCCGGACCTCGTCCATCAGGCCCTCTGCCAGCATGCGATCAACCCGCGCGTTCAGGGCCGCGTAGAGCCCCGAACGGGGGGGAGTGAGGCCGACAGCCACCACCCGGTACTTCGGCTGTGCCAGGGTCTCCTCCCACGCTCCCGGGCCGCTCCGCCGCGCGGGGCGTCCGGTCTGGACGGCCACCTCGAGCGCGCGGCTCACCCGAAGGGCGTCCTTCGGGTGGAGTCTGGCGGCGGCGTCCGGGTCCAGCGCCAGCAGCCGACGGTAGAGGGCCTCGGATCCCATCGTCCGGACCTCGGCGCGAAGCGAGGCCCGGAGCACTGGATCCGCCGGAGGGCGGGGCAAGAGGCCTCGGACGAGCGCGCGATAGTAGAGCCCGGTGCCGCCGACCAGGACCGGCCACCGCCTCCGGCTGCGCGCGGCGTCTATCGCCGAGGCGGCCTCGCGAGCGAAGCGGGCGGCGTCGTACGCTTCGTCTGGCTCGACGACGTCGATGAGGTGGTGGCGGACCGCCCGGCGCTCGTCTCGTGTGGGCTTGGCGGTACCGATATCCATGCGTCGGTAGACTTGGCGGGAGTCTACGCTCACGACCTCGATTGGCCAGTGCTCACCGAGCGCGACCGCCAGCCGCGTCTTGCCGGCGCCCGTCGGGCCCAGGATCGCGAGCAGCGGAATGGGCGCCGCGCGCCCCTCCGGGGGCGACGACACGGATCTCACCAGGTCCGGCGGAGCTCGCGCTTGATCTCTCCGAGCGGGATCCGCGACACGATCGGCCGTCCGTGCGGACAGTAGTAGGGCGTGGCGGTCTCCGCGAGCTCTGTCAGGACGCGGGCCATCTCCTCGGGAGCGAGGGCCTGATTGGCCTTGATGGCGCCGCGGCACGCGACGAACGCGAGCAGCCGATCCAACACCGGGGAGCTTCCCTGTGAAGCGTCCTCGTCGACCTCCCGCGAGAGCTCGTCAGCGAGCCGCACCAGGTCTTCGCTCCGGAGAAGCGAGGGAACCGCCCGCAGGAGAATCGCGGCTCCGCCGAACCCCTCGAGCGCGAATCCGAGACGTTCGAGCTCCGTGTGCACACGCCCGATGGCCCGGAGCTGCGCAGGCGCCAGCTCGAGCGGCAGCGGAAACAGGAGCTCCTGCGATGCGAGCGCGCCGCGATCGAGCTCGCCGCGCAAGCGCTCGAAGAGCACCCGCTCGTGGGCAACGTGCTGGTCGACGAAGAACACCTCGTCGGCGGTGTGAGCCACGATGAACGTGTCCTCGATCTGGCCGACGACCCGTCCGAAGAAGGGCTCGCCACGATAACCCGCCTCGCCCTCACGGAACAGGGAGGCTTGCGCCAGGTCGCCCGCCGCCCCGCCGGGTGGCGGGAGTCCGCCGCCTGACCCGGGCACCGCGAGGACCGCGCCGCCAGGACCGGCGTCGTCCCCCGCGAGCCGCGCGACCAGCCCCGCGGGTGCGGCATCCATCCGGCGGAGGGCCGTCCGAACGGTGTCGAGCACCAGCCCGTGGAGCACCCGCGGGCGGCGGAACCGGACCCACGTCTTCGCGGGATGGACGTTGACGTCGACCTCGTCCGGGTCAACCTCGAGCGCGAGGGCAGCCAGCGGGAACTGGTCGCGCGGCAGCAGCGGCCGAAACGCCTCCAGCAGGGCCTGGATCAGGAGCGTGTCGCGCACGACCCGCCCGTTGACGATCAGGTGGATGTCGTCCCGGTGGGTGCGGGCGAGCGCCGGGGGCGCGACCACGCCGGTCAGCCGGGCGCCTCCGGCCTCACCACCCACGTCGACGAGTCGCGACGCGAGCCCGAAGCCGTACAGCGCACCGACCCGCTCCCGGAGCCCGGTACCCGCAGGGGCGCTGAGGAGAACGCGCCCGTTCGCGATGAGCCGCACGTGGACGCCCGGGTTGGCGAGCGCGAGCTGGGTCACAACGCGCACGACCGCCGTCTGCTCGGTGGCGGGGCTCTTGAGAAACTTGGCCCGGGCCGGCGTGTTGAAGAAGAGATCGCGGACCTCGACGGCCGTTCCCGGCGGCGCGTCGGCTTCGCCCGACTCTCCCACGACCCCGCTCTCGCCGACGACCAGGAATCCCCGCGCCGCCGCCGAGAGCCGTGACAGGAGAGAGAGCCGGGAGACGGCGAAGATGGCGGGAAGCGCCTCGCCCCGGAAGCCGAGCGTGCCGATGGCGGCGAGGTCGGTCTCCGTTCGAAGCTTGGAGGTCGCGTGCCGTTCCAGCGCGAGAAGACAGTCCTCGGGCGGCATGCCCTGCCCGTCGTCCGTGACCGCGATGAGCTGTCGCCCGGCGCCGCGTACTGCGATGTCGATCCGGCTCGCTCCCGCATCCAGACTGTTCTCGACGAGCTCCTTGACGACGGACGCGGGCCGCTCCACGACCTCCCCTGCCGCAATCTTGTTGACGACGGCGTCAGGGAGGCGACGGACCGTCGACGGGCCGGTCACGGGCCGCTCAGGAGCCGTCGGCGGAGCTCGTCGAGCGCCGTCAGGGCCTGGAGGGGAGTCAACTGCTCCGGATCGAGCCCGGCCAGCGCCTCCAGCACGGGGTGCGGAGGCGGGGCGGGCGGCGGACCGCCAACCGGAGCGGCCTCAGCCGGTCGGCCGGCGCCGGACCCCCCGAACAGAGCGAGTTGTCCCGCGTCGACGCCGGCTGGCGCCGCCGGAGCCGGAGCGCCCTGCTCGAACTCGCGCAGGAGCGTTCGAGCGCGGGTGACCACCTCCGCGGGCAGCCCGGCCAGGCGCGCCACCTGGATGCCGTACGAGCGATCCGTCCCGCCCGGGACGACGCGGTGAAGGAAGAGGATGTCGTCTTTCCACTCCCGGACAGCCACGTGCACGTTCCGCACCCGCGGCAGCTCGGCGGCCAGCCGCGTCAGCTCGTGGTAGTGCGTGGCGAAGAGCACCTTTGCCCCGGCGTGGCCCTCGTGCAGGTACTCGGCCACCGCCCAGGCGATCGAGAGGCCGTCGAACGTCGACGTGCCGCGGCCGATCTCGTCGAGGAGGATCAGGCTCCGCGGGGTCGCGTGCCGGAGGATGGCCGCGGTCTCCGTCATCTCGACCAGGAACGTGCTGTGACCGCGGGCGAGGTTGTCCTGCGCGCCGATCCGCGTGAAGATGCGATCCACGACCCCGACCCGCGCGCTCCGGGCTGGCACGAAGCTCCCCACCTGCGCGAGCAGCACGATGAGCGCAGCCTGCCGCATGTAGGTGGACTTCCCCGCCATGTTCGGCCCCGTGATCACCAGGCACTCCACGTCGCCCGATGCGAGCCGCAGGTCATTGGGCACGAACCGCGGGCCATCGGTCCGGAGCTCGATGACCGGGTGCCGGCCCTCCTGGATGTCGAGGACCCCTCCGTCGTCGACGGCGGGCCGCACATAGCCGCGCTCGCGGGCCACGTGGGCCAGGGACGAGACCACGTCCAGCGTCGCCACCGCGCGGGCCGTGCGGAGGAGCCGGTCGGCCTCCGCGGCCACGCTCCGACGGAGCTCGTCGAACAGCTCGTACTCGAGGCGGTTCATCCGGCCCTCGGCTCCCAGGACCTTCGCCTCCTGCTCCCGGAGCTCCGCCGTCACGTAGCGCTCGGCGCCGACCAACGTCTGGCGTCGCACGTAATCCTCGGGCACGGGACGCACCTGGCTCCTCGGAATCTCGATCCCGTACCCGAACACGCGGTTGTACCGGACGCGCAGGGACGAGATGCCCGTGCGCTCGCGCTCTCGCCCCTCGAGCCCCGCGATCCAGGCCCGCGCCTCCCGGACCTCGCGTCGCACCTCGGCGAGGGCGGGACTCCAGGACTCGCGGATCAGGCCACCCTCGTGCACGCCGACGGCAGGCTCGTCCACGAGGGCGTTCTCCAGGGTTTTCCCCAGGCCGGCCAGGTCCTCCACCGTCTCGGCGCAGCGACGCACCAGGAGGTCCGCGCAGCGCTCGGCTTGCTCCCGGAGTGCCGGAAGCGGCCCGAGCGTGGCACGCAGCGCAGCGAGGTCGCGCGGGGTCGCCACGCCCAGCGCAACGCGGCTGGCGAGTCGCGCGAGGTCGCCGATCCCGCCAAGCCCCGCGCGGAGGTCGGCCAGGAGTGCTGGATCCTCTACCAGGGCTCCCACCGCGTCGAGACGCTCACCGATCTCGTTGGGCCGGCGGAGCGGCCTCAAAAGCCACTGACGGAGCAGTCGCCCGCCCATCGACGTGAGAGTCCGGTCCATCGCCCAGAGGAGCGTCCCCGCCCCTCCACGGTCCTGGAGGCTCTCGACCAGCTCCAGGTTGCGCGCGGCGCTCTCGTCGAGGGTCAGGTGGTCATCGAGCGCCAGGGTCTGGATGCGCGTGAGGTGCGCCATCGGGGTCTGCTGCGTCTCTTGGAGGTAGCCGAGCACCGCCCCCGCCGCGCGGAGAGCACCGCCGCGGCGCGGCAGGCCAAGTCCTTCGACCGCGGACACGCGGAAATGTGCCCGGAGGCGATCCTCGGCCTCACGGAGCCCGAAGCCCGGAGCATCGCGCGCGGTCACGGTCACTCCCGCTGCCCGCAAGCGCGCCGCGAGCGGGTCGTCCGTCGCGATGCCCGGTGGGAGCAACACCTCCGCGGGCCTCCGGAGAAGGAGCGCATCCGTCATGCCGTCGACGTCGACGGACTCCCCGACCCAGAAGTCGGCGGTCGTCACGTCCACCAGCGCGACGCCGAGATGGTCCGCGGCCCGCCACAGCGCCCCGAGAAAGTTGTTGAGGCGGCCTTCGAGGAGTCCCGCCTCGGTGACGGTCCCCGGGGTGACGAGCCGGACGACCTCACGCCGGATCAGCTGCCGACCCTTGGCCGGCGCCGCCTCCACCTGGTCGCAGATGGCGACCTTCAGTCCCGCCCGGATGAGCCGCGCGAGATACGCATCGAGGGCATGGTGCGGGACCCCGGCCATCGGGATCGCGCCGTCCCCTTTCTGCCTCGACGTGAGCGCGATGTCCAGCGTGCGGGCGGCGACGGCGGCATCCTCGTGGAACGCCTCGTAGAAGTCCCCCAGCCGGAAGAGCAGCAGGTAGTCCGGATAGCGCCGCTTCCACTGCTGGTACTGGCGCATCATCGGCGTCAGCGCCGCAGAAGGGGCCGCCCCCGCCGGGTCGGGCGCGGGCAGATCGGGAGGCATCCCGCCACCTGCGGGATCGGGGCCCGCGTCGGGCCGCGGGCGCGTGACGTGGTGGCCCATCAGGGCGCGCGCTGGTCGCTGAGAGGCTGGCCGGGAGTGCGACCGGAAGACCGGCACGTCTGACAACCCGCCGCGACCACCCCGGGACGGGGTCGCGGCCCCGCCTTCACGTGTTGACCAACTCCTTCAGGCGCTTGCCGACCTTGAAGAACGGCACCCGCTTCTCGGGAACGCTGACCGTGGATCCCGTCTTCGGATTACGGCCCCGGCGGGAGTTCCGGCGCCGGACCCTGAAGCTCCCGAACCCACGCAGCTCGACCTTCTCGACCCGCGCAAGCGCCGAGGAGATGCTGTCGAAGACCGTGTTCACGATGAGCTCGGTTTCCTTCTTGGTCAGGTTTGACAGCTTGGCCACCTCGTCGACGAGGTCGGCCTTGGTCATCGTCGACAACGCTCGCCCTCCTTCGACAGGCTCCCGTGAGTCCGACAAGCTCCCGAGTCGACAGGCCTCCGTGAGTTCGGGGTCACGCTATCACGCGTCAAAAACGCCTGTCAAGCCGCGAGGTTCCGGATCAATCTACCCGGGGGGAGATCCGGGAGGTCAGTCCAGGAGGTAGAGGGGCAGCTTGGACGACCCGAGAAGAGGCAGGGCCGGCAAGGCCGGGCCTGACCAGCCGACGGAACGGAGCCAGGAGAGAGCGCCCTCCCCCCCACCAGGTCGGCCAGGTCGAGCAGCCGCCAGGGGCGCCGCGGCCGCACGAGGCGGGGCTTGCCCGGGACGCCGCCAAGCTCGCCCGCGATTCGGACCGCCTCGTCCAGCCCACCCAGAGCATCGACGAGGCCAAGCTCCTTCGCCATCCGCCCCGAGTAGATCCTTCCATCAGCGAGCGACCGGACCCGCTCCTTGCTGAGCCGGCGGCCCTCGGCGATGGCCGTCACGAATTGATCGTGCATGTCGTCGAGCACGACCTGGAGGACCGCGCGCTCCTCCGGTGTCATGGGCCGGGCGAAGGAGGCGCTGTCCTTGAACCGTCCCGCCTTGATGACCTCGTAGCGGACGCCGACCTTCCGGAGGAGCCCCTCGATCTCGGCAAGCTGCATGATGACGCCGATGGATCCGGTGAGCGTGCCAGGGTTCGCGACGATCTGCGTCGCCGCTGCCGCCAGGTAGTATCCCCCCGACGCCGCGACCGACCCCATGGACGCGACGACGGGCTTACCCTGCGTGCGCAGCTTCAGAATCGCGTCGTAGATCTCCTGCGTCGGCCCGACCACCCCGCCCGGGCTCTGGATCCGGACGATGACGGCCCGGATCGACGGATCCTCGCCGTGATCACCGATCTCGCGCACCAGCCGGTCCGCGTCGACGATGAGGCCCTCCACCTCGACGAGGGCGACTCGGTTCCCGCCGAGAGACGGGACACCGGGCTCGCCGAAGACGAGGATCCCCAGCACAACCGCGAAGCAGCCGGCGAAGACGAGCGCGGTGACGCCGAGCGCCCGCAGCAGCTTGCCGCGCATGTCTTTGGGTTACCCGGCTGGCCTACTCGTCATCGTCGCTGTCCCACCGGTCGCGCTCGCGCTTTCGGCCGCGGCGACCGCGGTGCTCCTCCTCCTCCACCACCGGCATGTCGGCGGCGAGGTCTCGGAGCGACAACCCGATGCGACGCTCGTTCGGCTCGATGCGAATCACCTTGACCGTCAGCTCGTCTCCCAGCTGCACCACATCCTGCGGCGTGGCCACCGGGCGGCTCGACATCTGCGAGATGTGAAGCAGGCCGTCCACGCCCGCCTCGAGCTCGATGAAGGCGCCGAACTCGGTGAGGCGGACCACCTTGCCCTTGACGTTCGACCCGACCGGGAACTTGCGAGTGACGTCCTCCCACGGGTCGCGCTGGAGCTGCTTCAATCCCAGCGAGATCCGCTTGTTCTCCTTGTCGACGTGGAGGATGACCGTCTCGATAGGCTGTCCCTTCTTGAGGAGCTCGGAAGGGTGCGCCACGTTCCGCGCCCACGTCATGTCGGAGATGTGCAAGAGGCCGTCGATTCCGGGCTCGAGCTCCACGAACGCGCCGAAGTCCGTGAGGTTGCGCACCTTCCCCTGCACCTTGACACCCGGCCGGAAGCGTTCCTCGATCGAGTCCCACGGATCAGCCTCGACCTGCTTCATACCGAGCGAGATGCGCTTCTGGCCCTTGTCGACAGCCAGCACCATCACCTCGACGTCGTCGCCGACGTTGACGAGCTTGGACGGGTGGCGCACCCGGCGGGTCCACGACATCTCCGAGACGTGGACCAGCCCCTCGATGCCGCGGTCCAGCTCCACGAACGCACCGTAGTTCGTCAGGCTCACCACCTTGCCCGCGTGGCGGCTGCCTACGGCAAACCGCTCGGCGACCGACTCCCAGGGATCGGGCCCCTTCTGCTTGTGCCCGAGCGACACGCGGCCGGACTCCTTGTCGAAGTGGAGGACGACCACGTCGAGCTTGTCGCCCACCTGGACGAGCTCGGAGGGGTGACTGATCCGGCCCCAGGACATGTCGGTGATGTGGAGCAGGCCGTCGACCCCGCCCAGGTCGATGAACGCGCCGTAGTCCGTGATGTTCTTCACGACGCCGGTGGTGACCATGCCCTCGTGGATGACCTCCAGCGTGTGCTTCCGCTTCTCCTCGCGCTCCTCTTCCAGGACCACCCGGCGCGAAAGCACGACGTTGCCCCGGCGGCGGTTGAACTTGATCACGCGCGCCTTGATGTGCTGGCCGATCATCGAGTTGAGGTTCTTCACCGGTCGCAGGTCCACCTGGGAGCCGGGCAAGAACGCCTTGACGCCCACGTCGACGGCCAGGCCGCCCTTGACCACCTCCACGACCTTCCCGTCGACCGGCGCGCCTTTCTCGTAGGCTCTCGTGATGACGTCCCAGACCTTGATCTTGTCGGCCTTCTCCTTGGAAAGGACGATGAGACCCTCGGAGTCTTCCTTGGCCTCCAGGTAGACCTCGATCTCCTGGCCGATCTCCGGCGTGATGCCGCTCCGGTGGAACTCGTCGATCGGGATCGTCCCTTCGCTCTTGTAGCCGACGTCGACCAGCACCTCGCTGCTCGTGAGGCCGATGATGGTCCCCTTGACGACCTCGCCTTCCTGGAGGTCCTGCAGGCTCTGTTGGTAGAATTCCTCGATCTCGTCCTGCGTCTCGGGCGCGCTGCCGCCTGCGATGGGCCTCGTCGCCGGTGTCGTCCGGTCCGTCGCTGTCGTCGGGCCCTCCCCAACCTCCCACGGGGAAGCTCCGGTCCCGGCGCCCTCGCCCTGTCGCCCCGTTGGGTGGGCCTCGGGATCCTGTGTGAACTGGTCCATTCCTGCGTTCCTCCGTTCAGTGAATTCGACCCGCCAGGGCGCGCCCCGGGGTCGTGTGATCCGTACGTGTGTCCTCGGCGGCGGCTGCCGAGCGTCTCCGCTCGGCCTCCGTCTTGAGGCGGCCGATGGCCGCCATGATCTCGTCGCTGACGTCCTGGTATCGCGATCTCCCCCGCTCGCGGGCGAACCGGATCGGCGCCCCGAACGTCACTGTCACCCGAACCGGCCGTGGGACGACCACCCCTCGCGCCAGCGCGCGACCCGAGCCCTGAATGTAAACGGGCACCACCGGCGCGCCGGACAGCGCGGCTAACATGCCCGCGCCTGGCCGGCCCGGCTGGAGCCGCCCCTCGATACCTCGCGTGCCCTCTGGAAAGACAAGCACGGCACGGCCGTCGCCGAGCAGCCGGAGCGCGAGTCGCAGCGCTGCGGAGTCCGATCCGGTGCGGTCGACGGGATGCGCGTTGAGGCGCCGGATCAGCGCGCCGAAGCCCGGGATGCCGAACAGCTCGGTCTTCGCCATGTAGTCGAGCTCGCGCGGCATCACGGAGCCGATCAGCGCCGGATCCAGCACGCTCAGGTGGTTCGCCGCCAGGAGCAAACGCCCTTCCCGCGGCACCTGGTCCGCCCCAACCGCCGAGAGGCGGAACCAGATGCGACCGAGCGTGGCGACGGTGTTCTTCAGGACCGCGTAGAGCACGCCTGCTCCACCTCCTTGGCCATCAACTCCACCACCTCGTCGACCGTCATGTCGCTCGAGTCGACGTAGGTCGCATCGGCGCTCTTCTCGAGAGGGGCGACGGGCCGCGTCCGGTCCGCGTCGTCCCGCGCTCGGATTGCCATGCGGATCGCCTCCAGGTCGGCCGCGTCGCCACCGGCCCGCTGCTCCGCGTGGCGGCGCCGGGCACGCGCGGCGGGCGACGCGTCCAGATAGAACTTGCACTCCGCTTCCGGGAAGACCACCGTGCCCGCGTCACGGCCCTCCACCACGGCGGGACCTCGGGACGCGTGTCCACGCTGGAGGTCGTCCGCGAACGCGCGCACATCCAGGCGCTGGGATAAGGACGCTGCAAGCTCGCTGACCGCCGGCATGTAGAGCGTCTCGGTGACGTCCTGGCCGTCGACGCGCACGCGCTGGCCACCGGGGGCCGGCACGAACTCGACGCTGAGCGTGCGGAGCACGTCCTCGACGGGCGTGCCCCGCGACGCGCGCCAGGCCACCGCGCGGTAGATCGCGCCGCTGTTCACGTAGGCGAATCCAAGCCGCTCGGCGAGCCGGCGGGCCACCGTGCTCTTGCCGGCTCCGGCGGGACCGTCGATGGTCACGACCACGTGCCGGCCGGGTTCGGCCGTGCGCTGGTTCCCCCTCACGCCACCACCCGAACGGCGTCCTCGCCCGCCAGCACGCGGCACGTGGCGAGGAAATCCGGGTACGACGTGGCGATGCAGTCGATCCCCTCGACGACGGTCGGCCCGTCCGCCAAGAGTCCGGCGATCACGAGGGCCATCGCCAGCCGATGGTCGCCCCAGCTCGACACCCGGGCTCCCCGGAACGGCGCCCCCGCCCCCGATGGCCGGCCGGCGACGTGGAATCCGTCGGACCGCTCCTCGATCGCCACGCCCATCTTGCCGAGCTCGGAGGCGATGGCACGGATCCGGTCCGACTCCTTGACGCGAAGCTCGGCCGCGTCCCGGACGATGCTCGGTCCCTCCGCGCAGGCCGCCGCCACCGCCAGGATCGGCATCTCGTCGATCGCCCGGGGCACGAGCGTGCCCCCCACCTTGGTTCCGCGAAGGTGCGCCGGGCCGACGCTGAGGTCCGCCACCGGCTCGCCGTCCCCCTCCCGGGCTGCGACGCGAACGCGCGCGCCCATGGCCTCAAGGATCTCGAGCGCCCCGGTCCGCGTCGGGTTCACGCCCACCCCGCGGACGGTCACAGCTCCATCCGCCGCCGCCGCCCCCGCGACCAGGAAGAACGCGGCCGACGACATGTCGCCCGGCACGCGGCACAGGCGCCCCGTCAGCCGCCGGCCCGGGATCACCGTGACTGTCTCGCCGTCTGCCTGGACGTCGCCTCCGAACGCGGCCAGCATCCGCTCGGTGTGATCCCGGCTCCGGTCGGGCTCGACGACGCTCACGGGACCGGACGCCCAGAGCCCGGCGAGGAGGACTGCTGACTTCACCTGGGCACTGGCTACCGGTGACACGTGCCGAATCGGATAGAGCGGCCGGGCGCCGGCGATTGCCAGCGGCAGCCGGGCGCCGCCCCGCCGGCCGATAACGCGCGCACCCATACGCGAGAGCGGTTCCATGACCCGGTCCATCGGGCGGCGGCGGAGCGACTCGTCCCCGGTCAGCACGGTCGCGAACGGCTGGCCCGCCAGCACGCCCACCAGGAGCCGCGCGGTCGTCCCGGAGTTCCCGCAGTCCACTACGTCGCCCGGCTCCGTGAGGCCGTCGAATCCCGCACCCTGGATCACGAAGTGCCCGGGTCCCTTCCGGGTCACCTCCGCGCCGAGCACCGCAACTGCCCGGAGTGTCCCCAGACAGTCCTCCCCCTCAAGGAACCCCTGGACCTCGGTGAGACCATCGGCGAGCGCCCCCAGGAGTGCGGCCCGATGCGACACGGACTTGTCGCCCGGCACGGAGATCGTGCCGAGGACGCGCCGGACCGGACGCACGACCGCGTTCATGCCAGCTTCTCCCGAACCTCACGGGCGCGCCCGAGCTCTGCCTCGAGCGCCACCCAGTCGCCGCGCGCCACCAGGTCCCGCCAGCGGCGGAGAACCTCCTCGTATCGCGCGAGCGCGTCGAGGACCGGTCCGCGATTCTCGCGGAAGATGTCCGACCATAGCCCCTCGGCGGACGCCGCGATACGCGTTGTGTCGGTGAAGCCGCGCCCCGCGAGAGGCAAGGCGTCCCCGTCCGCAGCCGCCACCAGCGCGTAGGCCGCTAGGTGTGGCACGTGGCTGATCTGCGCGACCAGATGGTCGTGCACCTCGGGTGAGAGCTGCCTCACCGTGCTCCCCAGACCCTCCCAGAGCGCCGTCACCGCCGTCACCGCGGAATCGGACGTGTCCCTGATCGGCGTCACGAGGGCAAGCCGTCCCTCGAAGAGGTCCGGGTCGGATGCCGCGAAGCCCGAGCGCTCGGAGCCAGCCATGGGGTGTCCGCCGACGAAGCTGCCCCCGGCCCGCGCGGGACACGCGAGGGCCGCCTCCACCACGCTCCGCTTGACGCTGCCTGCATCAGTCAAGACGGCGCCGGGCGCGAGATGCGGCCAGGCCGCGCGGACCAGGCGCGGCAAGGCCCCCACGGGAGCACACAGCACGACCAGCGCCGCGCCTGCCACGCCGGCTGCCAGGTCGGTCGTGCCCGAGTCCGCCCCTCCCGCGTGGAGCACCGCGCGGACCGCGGCCTCGTGCCGGGCCACCACGACCACCTCGCGGGCAAGCCGCCGGGCCCGGACCCCCCTGGCGATCGACCCACCGATCAGCCCCGGGCTGACGACCGTCAGGCGCGGCCAACGAGCCACGCTCACGAGCGGGCGACCTCCAGCGCAGCGGGGTACGAGCCCAGGACCTTCAGGAAGAGGCACCGCTCGCGGACGGCCGCGAGCACGCCCTGGGTGACTGGGTCGTCGCGGTGACCCTCGAAGTCCACGAAGAACACGTACTCCCAGGGCCGCCGGCGCGTGGGCCGCGACTCGATCTTGGTCAGGCTGAGCCGCGCGGTCGCGAACGGCTCCAGGATGCGGTAGAGGGTCCCGACCTCGTCGCGAATGGAGAAGAGCACCGACGTCTTGTCCCGGCCCGTCCGCCCCGCGGCCCGCCGCCCGATCACGAGGAATCGCGTCACGTTGTTCGCGTGGTCCTCGATCCGCTCTCGGAGCAGGGGAATCCCGTGGAGCCGACCCGCCAGTTCGCTCGCGACCGCCGCCGTCGCGGAGTCGAGCGCGGCCTGCTCGGCGGCGGCCGACGTGGACGCCATCTCCACGACCTCGGCGTCGGGCAGATGGCGGTTGAGCCACCCGCGACACTGGGCCAGCGCCTGAGGATGCGAGAACACGCGCTTGATGTCACCCAGCTCGGTGGCCCGCGACAGCAGGTGGTGGTGAATCTCGAGAGATACCTCCCCGCAGATCAAGAGCTCCGAGTCGATCAACCCGTCGAGCGTATGGTTGACCACGCCCTCACTCGAGTTCTCGATCGGCACGACCCCGACATCCGCCCGGCCCCGCTCGACCTCGTCGAATACCTCCGGGATGCCCCGGGCGGACAAGAGCTCGGCGCTCGAGCCGAAGTGCCGGAGGGCGGCGAGATGCGTGTTGGTCCCCTGCGGACCAAGATAGGCCGCGCGGAACGGTCGCTGGAGCCCGCGAGAAGCCGAGAGGACTTCGGACCAGATCGCGCGGATGGCACCCGGTGGCAGCGGTCCCGGGTTCAGGCGGGCAAGCTCGTCGAGGATCTCCTGCTCGCGTTCGGGCACGAGCACCGACTCGCCCGCCTCGCGCTTCGCGCGACCGATCTCGAGGGAAAGCTGGGCGCGCTGGTTGAGCAACGGGAGCAGCTGGCGGTCGATCTCATCGATCCGTGCTCGCCATTCATCCAAACCCATCAAATCTCCAGGAGGGGGGCGTCGAAGAGCCCGCACAGTATAGGCTAGGGCGATTCCGCGCGCAAGCAGGCCTCCGGACCGTCCGGACGTGGCGCCCTCGCGGAAGGCGCCCGGCTACCGCGGCAGCCGGGAGGCAGGGGCCGGCTCTGCCGAAGCCAGACGCTGCACCTCGTCGGCGGTGAGCTCCCTCCACTGCCCCGGCGGCAGCTGCCCCAGGTCGAGGGGCCCGAAGGCGACCCGCCGGAGGCGCTGGACGACGAGGCCGACGGCCCGGCAGAGACGCTTGACCTCCCGGTACCGGCCCTCGGCCAAGGTCAGCTCGAGCCAGTGGAGACCGGCTTCCGCGCTCCGGAGGCGTCGCGCCCGTTCGACACGCGCGGGCCCGTCCTCCAGGAGGACCCCGCGCTGGAGCGTCTCCAGCACGCTGGGATCGAGCCGCCCCTGCACGAGGACGTGATAGACGCGCCGAACCCCGTGACGGGGATGGGTCAGCCGGTAGGTCAGATCGCCGTCGTTGGTCAGGAGAAGGAGCCCCTCGGCGTCGAAGTCGAGCCGGCCCACCGAGTGGAGGCGCACACCAAGCTCCGGAACGAGGTCGAACACGCGGGGGCGCCCGCGAGGGTCCGCCCGCGTGGTCAGGAAGCCACGGGGTTTGTGGAGCAGCACGTAGCGCTTCCGCTCGGGTCCCGCGAGCGGGCGCCCGTCTACCTCGATGCGGTCACGCGCGGGGTCCGCATGGGCCCCCAGCTCGACCACGCGTACGCCGTTGACCCGGACTCGGCCCGTCACGATCAGCCGCTCGGCGGCGCGACGCGAAGCGACGCCCGCATCGGCCAGGAGCTTGTGGAGCCGGACGGCGGGCATGGCCGTCAGGTCGGGGACGGGTCCTCGCGCTCCTCGCCGGCCGGCTCTGGACCGGTCTCGGCGGCGCCGCTTCCCGAGGTGACCTCGCCGGGAGCCGCCGCCGGGGGTTCGAAGGCGGGGAGATCCTCGAGGTCCCGGAGCCCGAAGTGCTCCAGGAACTCGCGCGTCGTGCCGTAGAGGACCGGTCGCCCTGGGCTCGCCTTGCGGCCGACCACCCGGACGAGACGCCTCTCGAGGAGGTGAGTGAGCACGCTCTCCGTTCCCACCCCGCGAAGCTGCTCGATCTCGGGGCGGGAGATCGGCTGGCGATAAGCGACGATCGTCAGCGTCTCCACCGCAGCCCGAGACAGGCGGCTCTTCAGCCGAAGCTTCTGGAGGCTCAAGAGCACTGGCGCGTGCTCGGGCCGCGTGACCAGGCGCACGCCGCCCCCGACCTCGACCACGGCCAGGCCCCGACCCGGCTCGTCGCACGCGGCGCGCAGTGCATCGACCGCCGCCCGTGCGTCCGCCGCGTCGAGCTCGAGGACCTCGCCGATCCGCTCGACCGGCAGCGGCCCGTCGGATGCGAAGAGCAACGCCTCCAGCTGGCCGACCAGCTCGGGCGCCACGGCCTCGGGAGTCACGCGGCCCGCCTCCTCACGCGTCACGGACGGCGGCCTCCCCGGACGCACGTTCGACAACGATGTCCCCGAACAGCTCCTGCTGCTGCGCCCGGGCGCGCTGGAGCCGGACGAGCTCGAGCACCGCAAGGAGAGTCACCACGACCTCAGGGCGGGGCGGCGAGGCCCCGAGCAGGGTCGAGAACAGTACGTACCAGGATTGCTCGAGCACCCCTGCGATCATGGCCATGCGCTCGAGGAGGGGTGGGCTCTCCGGCTCCACCTCGCGTGTCGGCTCCGCCTGCGCCAACCGGCGCAGGAACGCGCGATACGCCTCGGTGAGGTCCCAGAGCGACAGGCTCTCGATCGGCAGATACTCCGGCATCGGGAGCTCGCTCCAGGTCCGGGTGAACCTCGTGCTCCATTCAGCCTCGCGCTCGCGGAGCCAAACCCCGATCTCCTTGACCCGGGCGTAGGTGCGAAGGCGGGCCTCGAGCTCCTGCCGGAGAGCCTCGGCGTCCTCCTCGAGGCTCTCCTCCGCGGCTTCCGACGGCGGCAGGAGAAGGCGGGACTTCAGGTACACCAGCGTTGCCGCCAGCACCAGGAACGCCCCGGAGTCGTCGAGGTCCTGGAAATCCACCGACTCGAGGTAGGCAAGGTACTGGTCGGTGATCCGCCGGATCGGCAGGCGCGCGAGGTCGATCTCTTCCGTGCGCGCCAGATGCAGCAGAAGGTCGAGGGGGCCCTCGAACTCTTCCAGCCGGACCGTCAGGGGCGAAGGGGTCCCGGCCACCGAACCGGGCGCGTCCGTCGTCGTCCCCGTCACGCGATGCCCACCGCGGCCTTCGCCTCCGCCAGCGTTTCCGACGCGATGCGGCGGGCGCGAGTCGAGCCTTCGCGCAGGACCTCGCGGAGGTGGTCGGGCCGCGCAGCCATGCGCTCTCGGCGCTCCCGGATCGCCTCGAGAGGCGGCAGCATGTGCTCGATGAGCACGCCCTTGCAGTCGAGGCATCCGATCCCCGCCGTACGGCAGCCGTGCGCCATGCGGGCGCGGTCCCCCTCCGGCGTGAAGATCCGGTGGAGGTCGAACACCGGGCAGACATCGGGGTTGCCCGGATCCGTTCGCCGCTTTCGCGCCGGGTCGGTGACCATGGTCTTGATCTTGGGCACCGTGACCGCGGCCGGGTCGGCCAGGTAGACCGCGTTGTCGTAGGATTTCGACATCTTGCGGCCGTCGGTGCCTGGCACCTTGGGAATCGCGGTCAGCTTGATCTCGGGCTCGAGCAGGACCGGTCCGAACAGGTGGTTGAAGCGACGCGCGACCTCCCGCGTCAGCTCGATGTGGGGAGCTTGGTCGACGCCGACCGGCACGTAGCGCGGCCGGTAGATCAGGATGTCCGCGGCTTGGAGCAACGGATAGCCGAGGAGCCCGTAGGAGGGCGACTGGATTCCCAGCTGCTCGACCATCTCCTTGTAGGTGGGCACGCGCTCGAGCCACGAGACCGGCGTGATCATCGAGAAGAGCAGGTGAAGCTCCGCGTGCTCGGGCACGAGCGACTGCACGAAAAGAGTGCTCCGCTCCGGATCGAGCCCCGCGCCGAGCCAGTCGGCCGCCATCTCGAGCGTGTTCGCCGCGATCTCGCCCTTGGCCGGGATCTCGGTAGTGAACGCATGCCAGTCCGCCACGAAGTAAAAGCAGTCGTAGTCCGCCTGAAGACGCACCCAGTTGTCCAGGGCGCCGAGGTAGTTGCCGAGATGGAGGCGGCCCGTCGGTCGCATCCCGGAGAGCACGCGCGGGCGGTCGCTCACCGCTCTCGGCCCTCGCGGCTCTCGAGGTACGCCGCCAGGCGGTCGACATCGGCCGGGGTGTCCACGCCAATCGAGCCGTGCGGGGTGAGGAGCACGCGGATACGCACGCCGTGCTCGAGAGCCCGGAGCTGCTCCAGGCGCTCGGTCAGCTCGAGCGCCGTGGGTGCGAGCCGCGCGTAGCGCTGCAGGAAGGCGTGCCGGTACACGTAGATGCCGACGTGGCGCAACGGGGCGACGAGACCCGCCTGACGCGCGTACGGGATCGGCGCTCGCGAGAAGTAGAGGGCGTGACCGGACTGGTCGAGCACGACCTTGACGGCGTTGTCGTCCCGGTGCTCGGTCTCGTCCACGACCGGGTGCGCCAGTGTCCCCATCTCGATCGCGGGATCCTCCGCCATCACCCGCACGAGCTGGTCCAGGGCCTTCACCTCGAAGGTCGGCTCATCCCCCTGGAGGTTGACGACCAGGTCGACGGGCCAATCGCGCGTCGCCTGGGCGACGCGGTCGGTTCCGTTCACGCACTCCCGCCCCGTCATGACGACCGTGCCGCCGAAGCCACGCACCGTATCGGCGATCCGCTCATCGTCCGTCGCGACGACCGTCCGCTCCACGGTCTCCAGCTCGCGCGCCCGCTCCCAGACATGCTGAACCAGGGGCTTCCCCCGGATCACGGCCAGCGCCTTGCCAGGAAATCGGACGGATGCCCAGCGGGATGGGATCACGGCGACCGCCCGCGTCACGCCGCTCACCGCGCGAACCGCCGCTCCCGGACCTTGGCGGCCCGCAGGAAGACGTAGTGCGCATGGAGCCCTGCCAGCACCAATCCCCGCCACCCGTCGAGGAACCCCGCCCGCAGCACGTACATCGACACGAACCGCCAGGCCGGACGGACCAGGAGATCCACCAGGCTGCCGCCGCGCCCGGCCTGGGCCAGCTCCGTCGCGGCGAGGTCCGAGTACCGATTGAGCCGCGCGACGGCGTCGGCGATGCTCCGGTAGCTCTCGTGGACCAGCGGGGCGGAGAGCCGCCCGGTCGGCCCGTGAAGGCGCACCGACTCGTGCACTGCCCGCTCGGCGAACACCCCCTGTCCCCGGCGGAAGAGCCGGAGCTGCCAGTCGGGATAGAGCCCACCCCGCCGCACCCACCGTCCCTGGAACCGATTCTCGCGCGCGAGGAAGAAGCCCGACTTGCTGGTTCCGGCCCGGAGCATGGCCTGGATCTCCTCGCGCAGAGCGTCCGACACTCGCTCGTCCGCGTCGAGCGAGAGGACCCAGTCGCCGTGGCACTGGCCGAGCGCGAAGTTCTTCTGAGCGCCGTACCCGTCCCACGCCCGAAAGAACACCCGATCCGTGAACTCGCGCGCGATCGCCGCGGTCTTGTCGCTCGACCCGGCGTCGACGACGACGAGCTCATCCGCCCAGACCACGCTCTCCAGGCAGGCGCGCAGTCGCTCCTCCTCGTTCAGCGCGACCACCGCCACCGACAGGCTCGACATCGCGGCCGCCGCCTCAGCGGAGCAGGGCCTGCGCCGAGTCGAGGACGGTTTCGACCGAGACACCACCCATGTGCCCGGTCGGGCTCTGGATGGCTGCGACGCGGGCTCCGTACGGACCGTTGCGCCGAGCGCTCGTCGGTCCGTAGAGGCCGACCGTCGGCACCCCGAGGGCCGCCGAGACGTGCACGGGACCAGTGTCCCCTCCGACGACGAGCGCCGCGCGCCGGAAGAGCGCCACCATCTCGGCGATCGTCGTGGGCGGGGGCACGATCGCCCCCGTACGCATGCCATGGGCAATGGCACGGGCCAGGGGCTCCTCACCGGGTCCCCAGGGGATGGCCACGCGCGCCTCCAGACGCACTGCCAGCTCCTCGCCCAAGCGCCGGAAGGCCTCGACCGCCCAGCGCTTGTGGTCACCGCCGGAGCCCGGGTTCAGCAGCACGAGAGGCGTGGCAGCCTTGACGCCCTCCTCCTCGAGCCAGCACGTCACGGTGGCCTCGGCGCCCGGCGCTCGCGCAATCGGGAACGCCGGCCCGCCGACGGCACGCCAGCTCGACGCCGAGCCCCGCGACGACAGCCAGGCACTGATCGACCACGTGCACCGCCTCGGGGGGCGGCGTCACGTGGCGGTTCGTGAACCACGCGTTGGCCCGCTCCCGGCAGTACGCCATGGCCGGTCCAATCCGGAGCGGCGCCCGTGTCAGCGCCGTGATGACCCCGCTCTTCCAGAGTCCCTGCAGATCGACGGCCACGTCGAAGCGCCCCGCCTTGAGCCGGCGCACAAGGCCGCGGACCTTCACCGCCACCGCCGGGGCCCCGGTCAGCCGTCTGAATTCCTGCCGCCAGAGCCGCGTGTCGACCGGCACGACGTGATCCACGTCAGGGTTGTCGGCCAAGATCGCCTGCTCGCGCCGCTCGACCACCCAGGTCAGCTCGCACTGCGGCCACCAGGCGCGCAGCGCCCGGGCAGCCGGGAGCGCGTGGACGACGTCCCCGAGCGAGGACAGTTTCACGAGAGCGATGCGCGGAGAGGCATCGCGCCCGAAGGTCACCGGAGCGCCTCCCGGTTCCCGCCGAATCGCGCCAGGATCTCGGCGATCACATCGCGCGTGGAGTGTCCCTTGGCGTCTCCAGTGATGGCCACACGGCCGCCGACGGCGCTCACCGCGGTCCGCTCGGGCACCGACTCCGGCGTGTAGTCAGTCCCCTTCGCGTGAACCGCGGGCCGCAGCAGCGCGACGAGGCGGTCCGCCGTGTCGTCGTCGAACACCACGACGTGGTCCACGGCGCGGAGCGCCGCCAGGAGCTCGGCGCGCTCGCCGGCGGGCATGAGGGGCCGCCCGGGGCCCTTGAGGCGCCGGACTGCCGCGTCGGAGTTGACGCCGACGATCAGCAGGTCACCCAGGGCACGCGCGTCCTCGAGGTACCGCACGTGCCCCACGTGGAGGAGATCGAAGCACCCATTGGCGAGCACCACGAGGCGACCCGCGGCCCGGGCCGCCTCGGCCACGCCCCGCGCGCTCTCAAGATCGAGCACTCGCCCCGTCATGCGTCCCGGCGTCCAGGTCCCGGCGCACGGCCTCGGCCAGCTCGGCCCGGGACACAGTGGCCGTGCCGCGCTTCATGACGACGAGGCCGCCCGCGTAGTTTGACAGGCGGGCGGCATCTACCGGCCGCGCCCCGCTCGCCAGCGCCAGGGTGAACGCGCTGATAACGGTATCCCCCGCACCGGTCACGTCGGCGATCTCGTCGCTCCCAAAGATGGGGACGAACGTCGCCTCCCCCTCGCGCTCGAACAGGGCAAGACCCTTGGCGCCGCGAGTGACCAGGAGGTAGCGCGCCCCGAGTCGTTCCAGGAGCTGCCAGCCCGCTTGCTCCACGGCCTTCTCGGCGTCGAGCGACGTCCCGAGGAGCTGCTCGACCTCGGACTCACTGGGGGTCGCGGCCGTGAACCTCTCGAAACGAAAGAGGTCGTACCGCGAGTCGGCCGCCACGATGACCCCTCGCTCGCCGAGCGCCCGGACCTCGGTGAGGATACGGGGGGTGACCGTGCCGTAGCCGTAGTCCGACAGAACGATCGCGTCCACCCCAGCGCCCCATCCGTGAAGCCGCTCGACGAGGGCCGCTTCGGTCCCGGGTGGGATCGGGCCGTCGGGCTCCCGGTCCACACGAACGATCTGCTGTCGCACGGACCGCGACCCCCAGCCACCTCCAAGAATCCGGGTCTTGACCGGCGTGGGCCGCTCCGGGACCGTGAGGATTCCGTCCGTGGAGACTCCCCGCTCTTTCAGCGAGCGCTTGATCGCCTCGCCTGCCGGGTCATGCCCTACCACCCCCAGGGGCAGCACGCTGGCTCCCAGAGTGTGGAGGTTGTGGCAGGCGTTGGCAGCGCCCCCCAGGCGGAGCTCCTGCGAGAGGTACCGGAGGATCAGCACGGGGGCTTCCCGGGAGACGCGCGCGGGCTTGCCGAAGACGTACTCGTCCGCCACAACGTCGCCCACCACCAAAACGCGTCGACCCTCGAACTCCCGGACGACCCGAAGGAGCTCGGCGGCCTCTGGGCTAGGCACGGCCGGATCGGCGGGACAGCGAGAAAGTTCGGCTCGTTGCGACGGGCACTTCCGACCGGAATCTCATCGGCGTCATTATACTGGTGGCCTACCGGGGAAGAAGCGCTTCTTTGGCGAGTACCCGGACATACGCGTCCTCCACGAGCGCCGCGCGCCGCGGTGGCGTGAACAGCGCCTCTACCCGGCGCCGCCCGGCCGCTCCCATGCGGCGGGAGCGCCTTCGATCAGCGAGCGCGGCGTCAAGGCGGTCTGCAACGGCATGAGCGGCCGGCTCCACCAGCCAGCCCGTCTCGCCGTCCACCACGATCTCCGGGACGGCGCCCACCGGCGCCGCGACCACGGGGAGTCCCGCGGCCATCGCCTCCAGCACGGCCCGACAGGACTCTTCCGACCCGGCACCCAGCAGCACCGCACAGTCCAGCGCGGCAAGGACGGCCGGTAGGTCCGCGTTTCGATAGCCAGCGAAGACGACGGTCTGGCCGAGGCCGAGATCCCGCACGAGCGCGTCCAGGGCAGGCCGAAGCTCCCCTCGGCCGATCAGCACCAGCCGGGCGGTGGGGAGTCGTTCGCGGAGACGTGCCACGGCGTGGAGCAGCACCTCGTGGCCCCGCCCCGGCGCCATCCGCGCGACGCACCCGATCACGGGGTCATTTGCAAGACCGAGCTCCCTCCGCACGGACTCGCCATCCACGCCGGGCGCAAAGCGCTCGACGTCAACGGCGCCCGGCACGACCGCCACGCGGTCAGCGGGCACGCCGATACCTCGGAGCCGCTCGGCGATGCCCTCGCTCACCGCGATCAGCGCGTCGGTCCGGCCCAGGAGCCATCGGGCGGCCGGGCCCGAGTGGACCGCCCGCCGGTGGTGCACGGTACGGACCAGGCGGGTCGGCGCGCGGGCTCGCGCAAGCGCTGCCAGCCAGTGATCGTGCGTCTGGTGGGCGTGGACCACGTCGATGGCGAGCTCTCGAAGCACGCGCCGGAGTCCCTGGACCTGGGCAAGGAGTCGCCACGGCCGGGACGTCCGATCGAGGGACAGTCCATCGACCAGCTCGACCCCGGCGGCCCGCGCGCGCGCCTCGAGCACGTCTCCTCGGACGCAGGCGAACCACACCGAGTGGCCCCGCTCCATGAGCGCTCGCGCCAGGTCGAGTGCGGGGTCGGCGCTGCCCGTCCACCAGGGGTTGGCGACGACGTGCAGGATCCGGAGTGGTCTCATCTGCGCCATCCGACCGCGGTCATGACCGCTGCTTCGACCTCGGCGACCTCGATCGCCCGGAGGCACCGGTGGTCGATCGGGCACTCACGGAGAAAGCACGGTCCACAGGGCGGCTGACGCCAGAGTACCTGCTGCCGGGCTCCGAGTGGCGCGGTGAGCCGAGGATCAGTGGGACCAAACAGGGTCACCGTCGGCACACCGACCGCAGCCGCGACGTGCGCGGGTCCGCTGTCGGCGGTGACCAGCACGTCCAGCTCCGAGACCAGCGCCGCGAGCAAGGCCGGCCGGTCACGACCGACGAGGGTCCGGACGGGTCCCCCGATCGCGGCGGCGACCGCGTCCGCAAGCCCACGAGCCTCGGGGCTCCCGAGCAGCACCGTGCGGATCCCTCGCCTCTCGAGGCCGGCGGCAAGGGCGGCGAAGCGCTCGACGGGCCAGAGCTTCGCGGGGCCCAGTGCCGCGCCCAGCTGGAGGCCGACCTTCGGATCACCGGCGGGCAGGTCGACCTCCCCCAACAGTCGCCGCGCCTCGACCCGGCGGGCGACATCGATCACCAGCGAGGGGATGGTCGGCGTAGGCCCGTCGACACCAAGCGGCCCCAGCAGGCGGAGGTACGCCGTCACCTGGTGGACCGGGGCGGGATCGGGCCGGAGTGCGTGGGTCAGCAGTACGCTCCGACCGTCCCCGTAGCCGACGCGCCAACGCGCCCCGCTGAGCCACCCCGCGAGCGCCGTCTCCAGCGAGTTCGTCAGGATCAAGGCAAGGTCAAAGGGTACCTGACGGAGACGCCGGGCTTGAACCAGCCGGGCACCCACGACTCCCGGCGGGGCGAACCGGCGCGCAATGCCGGGCTCACCCTCGAGAATGCTCCCCACCCAGGGGCCCAGGCACCAGAGCTCCGCCCCCGGGATAGCGTCCCGCAGCGACCGGAGCGTGGGGAGGGCCATCACCGTATCACCGAGCCAGTTCGGGAAGCGCACCAGGGCACGCCGGACCGCCGTGCGAGGGATCGTGCCTGCTGTCACCGGCTGCCGTGGGCCCACTCGGACGGACGGTACCAGACGGCCGGCGGCTGACGCCAGGAGCGAGGTGACCCGTGGAACCTCAGGGCTTGCCCTCCGTCCACGTCTCCCGTGCGGCCGCGTCGACGCGCGACCGCAGCTCCGCCCGCCAGGTCTCGATCATGATGCGGCCGGCAGCCTGAGGCGAGCGGCCGGCGGCCTGGGAGGTCGCGACCGGCTCAAGACGCACACGCAGCACCCACACTGGCGGGAGTGCCCGCGGAACCGCAGCCTCCGGCCGCTCCAGGCGCACCGCGTCCTTCTCCGTCGTGACCACGAGCGTCGCACCGGTGGCCCGGGCCCGCCGGGCGACGATCTCGAGGTCCCGGGGTCCGTAGGAATGATGGTCCGGGAACGCCACCAGGCCGCGCACGATTGCCCCGTGGGCGGTGAGAGTCTCGGCGAGCCGCTCGGGCGCAGCGATCCCCGCGAAGGCGAGGACGCCTCTACCCCGAAGGGCTTCCGCGGGACGGCGCGCGACCGACCCGAGGTCCTCGAGCTCCTGGACCACGTAGTCCGCGGTCAGGCAGGGCAAGGGCCCTGCGTGCTGCCGAATCTCTTCGATGAGACCAGCCAGGTTTCGCCGGGCCTCGGCCCGGGTCACCACCAGCAGGTGGGCGCGCGTGAGAGCGGACCGCGGCTCGCGGAGCGTGCCCTGCGGAAACAGGCCTCCCGGTCCCCACGGAGCGCGGGCGTCGAGGCACACGATCTCCACGTCCTTCATCAGCCGCCGCTGCTGGAATCCGTCGTCGAGGAGCACGATGTCGGGGCGGAGATGCGCCACCGCCCACCGGCCGGCCTCGAGGCGATCGGCTCCGACGACGACGGCCACTCCGCGAAGACGCCGCGCCAGGAGCAGCGGCTCATCCCCGGCCTGCTCGGCGGGAAGTCTGGGCGCGCCGCCGTCCGAGACCAGCTCGATCGGCGCTCCCGCCTGACGCCCGTAGCCGCGGCTGACGATCGCCACCCGGCGTCCGTCTTCGGCAAGCCAGCGCGCAACCATCTCCACCGCCGGCGTCTTACCCGTGCCGCCCACCGTCAGGTTCCCCACGGATACCACCGGGCATGGTAGCCGGCCTCGCACGAGCCACCCGCGTCCGTAGGCGGCCTCCCGTGCGGCCAGGCCCACACGGTACGCCCACGCCGCAGGCGTCAGCACGCTGCCGAGGGGGCCCGCACGCCCTTCACGCCAGGCTCTGACCAGTCGGCCGCGCCGGACGGCGCCGGCTCCCCCGGTCATCGCGGTGCCGCGACCGGCGGTGCCTCCGCGGTCCTCACGCGTCCTCCCGGCGCCGCACGGCCAGAACGCGCTCCAGCGCCGCGATGGTGCGGACGCACGCGCCCTGGTGCGCGCGAACCGCATTCCAGGCCGCGCGGCCGAGAGCATGACGGGAAGGCTCGTCGGTCAAGAGTCGCCCCAACGCGGTCGCCAGCTCCGGCCCGTCCTTTACCTGGACGGCCGCGGCCTCTCGGAGCAGCAAGGCCGCGGTGTCGCGGAAGTTCTCCATGTGCGGCCCGAAGACGACCGCCTTGGACTGGAGCGCCGCCTCCACCACGTTGTGGCCGCCGCTCGGGACGAGGCTGCCCCCGACGAAGATGACGTCAGCGGCCGCATAGAGGGAAGCCAGCTCGCCCATCGTGTCGAGGAGGATCACCTCGTTCTCGCTACCGGAGCTCAGCCGGCTCCGGCGGACAACCGCGAGCCCGCGGGTCCGGACAAGAGCTTCCACCTCGTCCAGCCGCTCCGGATGGCGCGGGGCGAGCACGAGCCTCAAACCGCCGCCCACCGCCTCGCGCGTCGCCAGGAAGGCGTCGAGCATGGCGGCCTCCTCCCCGCGGTGCGTGCTCCCCGCGACGACGACGGGCGCTTCCCCGAGACGCAGAAGCCGACGCCAGATCTGGTCGGCACCGGCATCCCCGGAGGGCGCCTCCATCTTCAGGTTTCCGGTCACCACGACGCGCTCCGGACGCGCCCCAAGGCGGATGATCCGGCGCGCGTCCTCCTCGGACTGCATGCAGAAGAGGGCGACGCCGTCCAGCACGCGGCGAAAGAGTCGGCGGACGAGTCGGTAGCGGCGGTAGGAACGGTCTGAGATGCGGCCGTTGGCGAGAACCGCGGGCACCCCAGCCAGGCGGAGCGCGCGCAGGAGGTTGGGCCACAGCTCGGTCTCGAGCGCGATGAAGCAGCCAGGCTCCACTCGACGCACCGCGCGCCGGACGGCCCCGCGGAAGTCGAGAGGGAACGTGAGCATGGCCACGGCCTCACTGAGCCTGGCTCGGGCCACTCGCTCGCCGGTCGCGGTCACCGTGGAGACGACGATGTCGCCCGCCGGCCACCGGGCGCGCAGGGCCTGGACCAGCGGGACCGCGGCCATCACCTCTCCCACGGACACCGCATGGACCCAGAACCGCCCGCCGGGCAAGGGCGGCGGCGGGACGCGAACGAAGCCCAAACGCTCGCGGAGCGCCACCGGGTAGCCAGCGCCCCACACTTTGCGGACGAGAAACGACGGCAGGTACCCCAGTGCAAGGACGGCCAGGATGACGCTATAGATCCGGTACATCGCCCCCGCCGGCCGCCCGATCCGCCGCAGCGGTGACCTGGAGCAACGCGGCCTCGAGCTCACGCCGCTTGCTCTCGACGAGATCGCGCCCGGCGTCCGCCGGCACGGTGATGGGAGCGCCGAAAATCATGACCGCCCGCGCAAACGGGTGCGGGATGAGGAAGGCGTCCCACGACGGGAGGACGGTGCACGGCGTGGCAGCGAAGGCCACTGGGACCATCGGCGTCCCCGTCACCTTCGCCAGCAGCACCGCGCCGGCCTGGGCCACGTGCCGGGGTCCGCGCGGCCCGTCGGGGACCACCAGAACCTCCGCCCGCTCCTCGCGCAGCAGCTGCGCCAGCGTCCGCAGGGCCCGGGCCCCGCCACGCGAGGACGACCCGCGCACCACCCGGATGCCGAACCCCTGGACGAACCGGCTGAGAATCTCTCCGTCCCGGGAGCGGCTGGTAAGGGCATGGATGCGACGGCTGCGGCCGTAGAGGTAGGGGAGCATGAGGATCCGGCCGTGCCACACTGTGTAGATCACCGGTCGCCCCGCCTCCCAGAGCGCGTCGAGCGCGGCGGGACGAACCTCCCGGAAGCGGAGGCTGGCTCCTAGCCCGCGAACGAGCCCCCGTCCCAGGGCGACACCCGGCGGGGAGGTGAGCAACGGGCGCCACGGGAGCCGCCGGGCGCGGTGGGGATGCCGGACGGCGGCGGACTCAGCGGCCTGTCGCGGCATCACGCTCTCGACGCTCTCGCAGGACGGCGCGGGCGGCCCGGAGACCCGCCCCAGGCTCGCCGAGCCGCACCCGGACCTCCAGCAGGGCCGCCCGCTGGGCCGCCCGGGCCACGTCGTCCTCGAGCAGGCCGAGCGCGGCGCTCGCGAGCGCGGCGGGCGTGGCCCGGCCCTGGATGAACTCGGGCACGATCTCCCGCCCGGCCACGATGTTGGGGAGGCTGATGTGCGACACTCCGCGAACCAGCAGTCGGGCGACCGTGTAGGACACCGACGAGAGCCGGTACAGAACGACCATCGGCGCCCCGTAGCACGCGGCCTCGAGGGTCGCGGTGCCCGAAGCCACCAGCAGGAGATCCGCCGCCGCCATGACTCGGTACGCCTCTCCCGGGAGGACTTGGACCGGGATCCGCGAGGCCCGCACGAGAGCCTCCACGCCGGCAACGGCGATGGTAGGCGCGACCGCCAGGGCAAACCGAGTCCGCGGCCGCCGCGACAGGATGCGCTCCGCCGCGTCCAGCAGCACGGGCAGATGGCGCCGCACCTCTGCATCCCGGCTCCCCGGCAGGAGGCCGACGAGCGTATCTCCGGCCGCCGCGAGCCCCGAGCGCGCGTCATCGTGATCCCGAACCGGCAACGCGTCGAGCATGGGATGCCCGACGAACTCGACGGGCACCCCCGCCTCCTGGTAGAGGCTCACCTCGAACGGAAAGATCGCCAGCACCCGGCTCACGTCGCGCGCCATCGCCCCCAGCCGCCCGCGCCGCCACGCCCACACCTGCGGAGCCACGAAGTAGACGACCGGGATGCCGAGGCCGCGCGCCGCCCGCGCAAGTCGCAGGTTGAACTCAGGGAAATCGATGAGCACTAGCGCGGCCGGCCGCCGGTTCCGGAGCTGGCCGCGGAGGACGCGGAACGCCGCCCAGAGCGCGGGAAGTCGCGCGAATGCCTCGGTCCCTCCCACGACACTCACGCGCTCGGCGCTGTGAACGAGGCGGACGCCGGCGGCTGCCATCCGTGCTCCACCCATGCCGGCAAGCCTGAGACCGGGCGCCAGCGTCAGGAGCGCTCTGGCGAGCGTGGCACCATGGAGGTCCCCGGAGGCCTCGCCGGCCACCATCAAGACGTCAGTCGACGCCCAGGTGCTCCGCGACCCCGACAATGCTCATCCCCAGACGGGCCGCCTCCGCCTGGACGCGCTCGCGCTCCAGCAGCAACACCCGCCCCGACTCCAGCGCCAGCACGGCAGCCCCGCCCGCGGCACAGCAGGCGACCGTCTCCGGACCCACGGTGGGCACGTCCAGCCGGTAGTCGTGCCCCGGAGCCGACGCCTTGACCACAACCGCGCCCCGACCCGCGAGGGCCAGGCCGCGGCGGACGGTCTCGTCCGTCCCCTCCATGGCCTCCACGGCCGCGACCGACCCGGATCGGAGAACCACCGTCTGGCCGACGCCCCGCGCCGCCAGGTCTCGGGCCAGCGTGAGCCCGCGCGCCACGTCGGCCTCGAGCTCGGGGGGCATCGGCGGACCGGCCACCCGCCCGCGGGCCATCAGCCAGGGAGCCAGGAAGCGCCGCTGGTCGAGCACCTCGATGCCCATCGAAGCGAGCGCCTGCACCGCGACGCCGAGAAGGCCTTCGTCCGTCCAGTTCGGCGCCCGGGACGCCAGCCGCATCGCCGCCGCGTCCAGGGCGCCGCCTTGAAACAGGACGTCCTTGCGGACGTGGCCGGCGAGCACCACGTGGCGGATCCCCTCATCGCCGAGCGCCGCCAAGATCGGCCCCACGTCGCCGATCCGACAGGGCACCACGCGATCTACATGGGGAGCGAGCGGGTCGGGCTCGCCGAGGGCGAACGCGATGACCCGCCAGCCAGCCCGCCGCGCCTCGCGGGCCATGAGGGCCGGCAGCGCGCCGGCGCCGCCGACCAGGCCCAGCGCGTCGATCATCCCCTCAGCGGGGCGGCCAGTCGAGGTACGGCCGAGCTTCCTCGAGCATGCGCTCGATCTCGAGCGCCACGGCGAGCGAGCGGACGTCGTCCTGCTCGACGAGCTCGACCGTTCCGGTTCGCTGCGCCTCGCGGACGGCCTTCAGGATGTGCAGGATCTCCAACTTGAGCGGATTTTCCTTGTGGACGAACAGGTGCTCGACGAAGGACTCCTGCCGGTAGCGGATCGACTCCCGGTTGAGCACGTACTCGGCCGCCGCGCGCCGGTGGATCTGGATGTCCTGATCGGTGTAGTCGAGGGAGATGTAGGCGTCGGGCTGCGTGATGGCGAGGGTCCGGACCTTGTGCTCGGTGGCCCGGCTGGCGGTGATGTTGGCGACGGTGCCGCTCTCGAACAGGATCTGGACGTTGGCGACGTCGGAGCGCGCCGAGTGAACCCGCGCCCCGGCCGCCGTGATCCGGCGAACCTCGCCATCGACCAGCCCCAGCACGATGTCGATATCGTGGATCATGAGATCCATGACGACCGTGTCGTGCTGGACCCGCGGCACGAACGGTCCGAGCCGGCGGGATTCCACGAGAATCGGGTTCGCGACGATCTTCCGCAGCTCCTGGACGGCGCCGTTGAACCGCTCGACGTGGCCGACGTGCAGGACGACGTTCCGCTCCCGCGCAATCCGGAAGAGGTCGCGCGCGTCCTCGAGCGTGGAGGTCAGCGGCTTCTCCACGAGAACGTGGACGCCCGCCTCCATGCACTCCTTCGCAACCTCGAAGTGGAGCGGCGTGGGAACCGAGATAGAGACCACGTCCACCTTCCCGAAGAGCTCCCGGTAGTCGGTGAGCGCCTGCGAGTCGTACTGCGCGGCCAGGCGGGCGGCTTTCCCCGCGTCCGCGTCCACGATGCCCACGAGGTCGACGTCCCACAGCTCGGCGTAGACGAGAATGTGATACTGCCCCATGTGTCCGCCGCCGATAACCCCGGCTCGCAACCGCTTCTGGTCGCTCTTGCCCATCTCCCTCCCCTAGCAGATCCCGCGCTTCGAGGACGCGATGAACTCGCACAGGTGCTCCATCTCGGCCGAAGGCTCGACCTCGCTCCGGATCCGCTCCAGCGCCGACGCCGGCGCCAAGCCGGACCGGTACAGGATCTTGTAGGCCCGCTGGAGGTTGAGGCGGACCGTCGCCGGCACTTCCGCGCGCCGGAGCCCGACGATGTTCACCCCACGCACCACGACGGGGTTGCCCTCGGCAATGAAGTACGGCGGCACGTCCTGGGGAATCCGGGAGCAGCCGCTGACCATGGCGAGGGTCCCGATGCGCACGAACTGGTGGATGCCGGTCATGCCGGAGACCACGGCTCGATCGCCAACCTGTACGAAACCGGTGAGCGCCGAGTACCCGGTCATGATCACCTGGTCGCCCACCTGGCAGTCGTGGGCGACGTGGCTCTGGGCCATCAGGTAGCAGCCTCTTCCGACCACCGTGAAGCCGTCCGGCGTCGTCGCGCGGTGGATCGTCACGTACTCCCGCACCACTGTGCCCTCACCGATCCGCACGCCCGACGGCGTCCCCCGCGTCCACTTGAGGTCCTGCGGCGGGAGACCGATCGCCGCCCCCGCGTACACCTGGCATCGGGCGCCAAGCTCGAGCGGCCCCTCCAGGACCACGTGGGGCCCGATGTCGACGTCCTCGCCCAGGCACACGCCTTGGCCGATGACGGCGAAGGGTCCGACGCGCACCCCCGGGCCCAGCTGGGCCGTCGGGTCCACGACCGCCGTCGGGTGGATGTCCGTCGCTTGCTCACCCACCGGGCGTGACTCCCCCGCTCGCTCCGAAACGCCCCTCGAGCGCCGCGACACGTCGTCCCAGGGTCCGGAGGTCCTGCAAGAGCTCCGGGAGGTGCCCGATAGCGGCGAGGGCGCGCAGGCCAGCGTTGCCTGGCATCGCCGGTGTGCCGATCATGCCGGCGCCGGCCGGCACGTCGCGATGAACGCCGGCCTGGGAACCGATCCGGGCCCCGTCACCGACCGTCACGTGGTCCGCGATCCCCGCCTGCCCGGCCAGCACCACGCTGCGTCCGATCCGGCAGGAACCCGCGACCCCAACCTGGGCGACGATGATGGTGTCCGCTCCGATCACGGTATTATGGCCAATCTGCACCAGGTTGTCGATCTTCGTCCCGCGGCCAATGACCGTCTCCCCGAGGGTTGCGCGGTCCACCGTGGTGTTGGCGCCGATCTCGACGTCATCCTCCACGACGAGCCGGCCGACCTGGGGGATCTTCCGGTGTACCTGCCCGTCGAACACGTAGCCGAATCCGTCCGCGCCGAGCACGCTGCCGGGGTGTACGATCACTCGCCGCCCCACGACGACGCGCGCCCGCAACACCACGTGGGGGTGCAGCACGGTCCCCTCCCCGATGTGGCAGTCCGGGCCCACGAAGACGTGCGGGTGCAGGACCGCGCCGGCCTCGACGACCGACCGCTCGGCGACGACCGCGAAGGCTCCCACGGCCGCGTCCTCCGAGACCCGGGCGCTGTCCGAGACGTGCGCCGTCGGATGGATGCCCGGCGCCGCCGCGGGCTCGGGAAAGAACAGCGGGAGGATTGCGGCGATCGCCGCGTACGGCTGGGGCACCCGGATGGCCGGGCGACCGGCCAAGTCGAGGTCGGGCGGCGCGATCAGCGCGGCGGCCGCGCTCCGCCGGGCCGCATCCAGATGACGGGGGGCGGTGAGGAACGACAGGTCCCCGGGGCCCGCGCTCTCGAGACTCGCGAACCCCCGGATCTCGAGGGTCGGGTCGCCCTCGACGTTCCCCCCGACGAGCGCCGCGAGCTCGCCCAGGGACCGGGCCGACATCCTACTTCTTCTCCTTGGCCTTCTCCTGGTCGTACACCTTGATGACCTCGTCGGTGATGTCGTGTTCCGGATCGCCGTAGATCACGCCGCCGCTGCGACGCTCGACGATGAGGAGGAAGCCGCGCTCCTTGCCCATCTTCTCGATGACGCCGGTCAGCTCCTGCAGGATCCGCTGCGTGGCCTGCTGCTCCTTCTTCTGAAGCTCCTTCTCGAGGTCCTCGGCCAGCCGCCGGAGGTCCCGCACCTTGCGCTGGAGAGTCTCGTCCTTCTCGCGGCGAGCCTCGGCCGACAGCACCATGCCCTTCTTGTCCATCTCCTCCCGGAGCTTGTCGACCTCCGTCCGCCGGTTGTCGACGTCCTTCTGCATCGTCACCTTCTCGCGCTCGAGCTGCTCCCGAGCGGCGACGCCGGCGACCGAGCGCACGATCACCTTCTGGACGTCCACGTACCCGATGCGGGTGCCGGCCGCCTCTCCCATCGCGACCGGCCCGCCGATGAGTGCGCCGGCCACCAGCGCGCCGATTCCAACTGCCCACCTGTCTCTCATGGCATCACCTCTCACGGCATCGGACCTAAAAGGGCGATCCGACCGTGAAATTGACCTGGAACTCCTTCTCCCCCGGCTGCCGATCCAGGTTGTACCCGAGATCGAGCCGCATGGGGCCAAGCGGGGAGAAGAACCGCACCCCCACGCCGGCCGCCAGCCGGACATCCGTGGGATCGAAATCGGTGCCGAATCCGTACGCGTTGCCCGCGTCGAAGAAGAGCGCCAGCCGGAAGCGCGGGAAGATCGGGATCAGGAGCTCGGTGTTGAACAGGAGCTCGGAGGTGCCACCGATCGTCTCCCCTTGGTCGTCCTTCGGGGCCACCGAGCGCGTTCGCTGGCCTCGCAGGGTCGTGGCGCCACCCAGGAAGAACCGCTCGAAGATCGGAACCTCCTCGCCGCCGTACCCCTCGACGATCCCGGCCAGCCCCCGGACGGCCCACACGAGCTTGAACACGGGCAAGGGAACGAACCACGCGCTCTCGCCCACAACCTTGTAGAACTGAGTGTCCCCGCCCAGGCCCGCGAACGCGAAGTCCACCGAGTTCCGGCTGCCGCGGGTCGGCTCAAAGATGCTGTCCCGCGTGTCCCGGGCCAGGGTGAGCTCGATCACCGAGTTGAGACTCTTGCCCTCCTCCTGCTTCAGGTCCTCGCTCGCGGTGGCGGCTATGTCCGTGATGTCGACCTCTTCGAGCCGGTAGAGACCCGACAAGGTGATAAATTCTGTCAGCGGGTAGGAGAGACGGACGTCGCCCCCGAGACGTTCTTCCGTGAAGTCGTCGTACTCCCGCTCGCGGTCGTAGATGTCGAAGCCCGCCCGCAGCGGGATGTCGAAGAGGTACGGCTCGGTGAATCCAACGAGACCGAGTCGGCTCTTCGAGCCGATGCGAAAGCGCAGGAACGCCTCCTGGCCCCGGCCGAACAGGTTCCGCTGGCTTATGTCGATGGTCGCGAAGAGGTTATCGAGGCTGCTGTAGCCCGCGCCGATGCTGAAGAGGCCGGTCGCCCGCTCCTTCACGTCGATGTTCACCACGATCTTGTCGAGCGTCGCTCCGGGCTCGGTGGTGGCGTTCACCTCGTCGAAGTACCCAAGGTTGAACAGACGCTGGCGGCTTCGCACCAGCTTCTGAAACGTGAACAGCTCGCCCTCGGCCACGCGCAGCTCGCGCCGCAGGACCTTCTCCGAGCTCTTGACGTTGCCGGTAATGTTGATCCGCTCGACGTACACCGGCCCGCCCTCGACGATCGGGATGGTCACGTCCACCTTCAGGTTGGCCAGATCGTTGACGGTCTTGGGGTCGACCTCGGCCCGCGCCCGGCCCAGCTCGGAGTAGCGGTCCACGATCGCCCGCACCGACGTCCGGAGCGCGCCACGGCTGAAGACTCCGCCCTCCTGGAGCTTCACCAGCCGGCGGAGCTCCTCCGTGGTGAGGAGCTCATTCCCCGTGATGGTGATGGTGCCCGTGGTGAACTGCGGCCCCTCCACCACCCGGACGCGGAGCGTGACCTTCTTGCGGGCGAGGTCGGGGAGGATCTCGGTGGACTCCACGCGGGCCTGGATGTACCCGTGGTCGGCGTAGAGCTGCAGGATCCGGTCGACGTCGTCGTCGAACACCCGGCGCTGCACGGTGGAGAACGGGAAGATCCAGTACAGGCGCTCCTTGGTCTCCATCGCGCCCTTGATCTGGCCGGCGGAGAGCGCCTTGTTCCCCTCGATGACGATTCGGTCGATGTGGAGCTTCGGCCCCTCCTCGATCCGGAACACGACCCGCAGGTCGCCCTCGGGCGTCCGCTCGGTGCGCGGGGTGATCTGCACGCCGAAGAACCCCTCGTCCTCGTATTTCTGGCGGATCGCCTCCTCGGCCTTCTGAACCTCGACCGGGTTGTAGAGAACGCCAACCCGGATGGCGGCCTTTTCCCGCAGCTCCTCCGTCTTGAGCTCCGAGTTCCCCTCGAAGCTCACCTCGCGGAGCAGGGGCCGCTCGACCACGACGAAGATGACGCGCACGCCACCCTCGAACTCCTCGGTGCGAACCTGCACGTCATCGAAGAACCCGAGACCGAAGATGGAGCGGACGTCGTCGCGGAGCGCGGCGGGGGCGAGGGGGTCGCCGATCTTCGTCTGCACTCGATTCAGGATGGCCGGGCCCTGGATTCGCCGGTTCCCCTCGACCACGATGTCGCGGACCGCCGGGACGGGGCGCGGTGCGCCAGGCTGCGTTTCCTGGGCAAGGCCAGCGCCAGCGAGGGCCAGGAGCACGATCAACGCAGGGAGAAGAGTCCCTCCACTCGTCGGGCCCCCCCTCTCCGGGCGCCCGTCGACGAGAGCCGAGCGCACTCCTCGGGCGAACCGGGGCCGAGAGGTCAGCGCTCCGCCAGGCTCAGTGACGGCTCGGACACCGGCTCGAAGGTGAGCCCCTCGCCCTGGACCCGGACCTCGATCTGAACTCCATCTTGAACCCGCCCGGCGATGATGGACTCGGCCAGCGGATCTTCGATGTGCTTCTGGATGGTTCGCCGAAGTTGCCGCGCGCCGTAGGTCGTGTCGAAGCCCTTCTCGATCAGGAAGTTCACGGCCTCCGCGGAGAGGCCCACGCGGACCGACCGCTCCTCGAGCTGGCGATTCAATCGGTCCAGCATCAGCTGCACGATGCCCCGGATGTGCTCCTCGCTGAGCGAGTGGAAGACGATCACGTCGTCGATCCGGTTGAGGAACTCGGGGCGGAAGGCGCGCTTGAGCTCCTCGAGCACGCGGTCCTTCATCCGCTCGTAGGTGTCCTCGTCCGATGGGGACATGAAACCCGGGCTGGTGCGCTTGCCGATCAGCTGGGTCCCCAGGTTGGACGTCATGATCAGGATGGTGTTCTTGAAGTCCACGACGTGGCCGAGGGAATCCGACAGCCGGCCGTCGTCCAGCACCTGGAGCAGCATGTTGAATACGTCCGGGTGCGCCTTCTCGATCTCGTCGAAGAGGACGACCGAGTACGGGCGCCGCCGCACCTTCTCCGTGAGGTACCCGCCCTCCTCGTAGCCGACGTAGCCGGGCGGGGCGCCCAGGAGGCGTGACACCGAGAACTTCTCCATGTACTCGGACATGTCCACCCGGATCAGGGCGTTCTCGTCACCGAACAGAAACTCGGCCAAAGCCCGCGCGAGCTCGGTCTTGCCCACCCCGGTCGGACCGAGGAAGATGAACGAGCCCACCGGGCGCTTGGCGTCCTTCAGCCCGGCACGCGAGCGACGGATCGCGCGGGACACCGCCCGAATCGCGTCGTCCTGCCCCACCACCCGCGCGTGGATCGCCTCCTCCATGCGGGCGAGCTTCGCCGACTCCTTTTCCTCGAGCCGCGAGAGCGGGATGCCGGTCCAGCGGGACACGATGTACTCGATGTCCTGCTCGCTGACGATCTGGGTCTGCCGGTTCTTGTTCTTCTCCCACTCGCGCTTGAGCTCTTCCTCGCGGCCCCGAAGTGCCTTCTCCTTCTCGCGCAGCGAGGCGGCCTTCTCGAACTCCTGCGCCTCGAGGAACATGTCCTTCTCGCGCACGACTCGCTCGATCTCCTTCTCGAGCTCCTTGATCGTCGCCGGCGGGGTCATAGCCTGCAGTCGCGTCCGGCTCGCCGCCTCGTCGATCACGTCGATCGCCTTGTCGGGCAGGTGGCGTTCGGTGATGTGACGGTCGGCCAGCTTCACCGCGAGGTCGATCGCCGCGTCGGTGATCTTCACACGATGGTGCGCCTCGTACTTGGGCCGGAGGCCCTTGATGATCTCGACCGACTCCTCGACCGATGGGGCTCGCACGATGATCGGCTGGAACCGCCGCTCGAGCGCGCCGTCCTTCTCGATGTGCTTGCGGTACTCGTCGAGCGTCGTCGCCCCGATGCACTGGATCTCGCCCCGGGAGAGGGCCGGCTTGAGCATGTTCGAGGCGTCGATGGCGCCCTCGGCAGCGCCGGCGCCGATGAGCGTGTGCAGCTCGTCCAAGAAGAGGATCACGTTCTCGGACTGCCGGATCTCCTTCATGACGGCCTTGAGCCGCTCCTCGAACTGGCCGCGGTACTTCGTCCCCGCGACCAGCGCACCGAGGTCGAGCTGGAGCAGCCGCTTGGCGACGAGAACGTCCGGCACGTCGTGGTTGACGATCTTCTGGGCGAGGCCCTCCACGATCGCGGTCTTGCCCACGCCCGGCTCGCCGATCAGCACGGGATTGTTCTTCGTGCGCCGGGAGAGGATCTGGATGACCCGCTCGATCTCCGTCTCGCGGCCGATCACCGGGTCGAGCTTGCTGTCGCGGGCGAACTGCGTGAGGTCGCGCGCGAACTCGTCCAGGACCGGCGTCTGGCTGCGCTTCTTGGGCCGCGGGTAGTACTGGTCACCGAGAAGCGCGAGCGTCTCTTGACGGACCTCGTCGAGGCGGGCGCCGAGGGACTCGAGGATTTTTGCCGCGATGGACTGCCCTTCCTTCATCACACCCAGGAGGAGATGCTCGGTCCCGATGTAGTTGTGCCCGAGCTGGCGCGCTTCCTCGATCGACAGTTCGAGGACTCGCTTGGCCTGCGGCGTGAACGGGACCTCACCGAATGTCAGCGTCTTCGGGAACCCGGACAGGGCCCGCTCCACCTCGCTCTTCACGGTCTCGAGGCGCAGTCCCAGGCGCTGGAGGACCGCCGTCGCGATCCCCTCCCCGTCCCTGATCAGTCCGAGCAGGATGTGCTCGGTCCCCACGAAATCGTGGCGGAACCGGCCAGCCTCCTCGCGGGCCAGGATGATGACGCGTCGCGCACGCTCGGTGAATCGCTCGAACACGTGTCTCCTCCAGACCCGGCAGCCGGCGCCGGGTGCCCGGGCGAGCTGCCCGCGCCTGGAATAGGGCACAGGGCGCACCCGCCGACCCCGAGCGCCAGTATACATGACCCGCAACGACGCTGCGGAACTTTTCGACCATCCGACCGGCACTTAGGGCCGATCGGGGCGCTCGCGCGTCCCGAAGTCTCTCGCCTTCAGACCTCGAGGACGGCGCGCCCATCCACGAGCCGCACGAGCCGGTCCGCGCGGCGCGCGAGATCCAGGTTGTGCGTGGCGATGACGAAGGCCACGCTCCGCTCGGCCTGGAGCCGAGCGAACAGCTCGAAGACGTCCTGGCTTGTCTTCGGATCGAGGTTGCCGGTTGGCTCGTCGGCGAGGATCAGCGCCGGCCGACCGACCAAGGCGCGGGCGAGAGCGACGCGCTGCTGCTCGCCGCCGGAGAGCTCCCCGGGTCGGTGGGAGACGCGCTCGAGGAGGCCGACCTCCCGGAGGGCGTCCAGCGCCAGCCGCCGCGCCTCCGCGGCCGGCCGGCGCTGGATGAGAGCCGGCAGCATGGCGTTCTCCAGCGCGGAGAAGTCGGTCAGCAGATTGTAGAGCTGGAAAACGAATCCCACCTCGTCCCGCCGGAACCGCGTGAGCTCGGGCTCCGGGCGCGCGAAGAGGTCCTGGTCGCGGAAGCGCACCCGGCCCGCCGTCGGCCGGTCTAGCGCACCCAGGACGTGCAGGAGGGTGGACTTGCCTACACCGGACGCGCCCACCACCGCGATCAGCTCGCCCTCGTGGACCGTGAGATTGACGCCCTTCAGCACCCGCAGGACCTCGCCCCCGGCGTGATACTCCTTCTCCACGCCTTCGGCGACGATCAGGGGAACGCGGGGCGAATCCGGCGGCTCGTCGCCGGACCGTCCCGGGCCAGACTCGAGCGCCTCACTCATAGCGGAGAACCTCGACCGGGCGCAGGCGCGCCGCCTGGCGCGACGGGTAGAGGGTCGCCAGGAACGAGAGGACCAGCGCTGCTACCGCAATCAGGACCAGCTCCGGCGGGTGCATCTTCATCGGGAGCTCCGACAGCTGGTAGACGTCGCCGGGGATCTTCACGACGTGGTACCGGTCCTGGATGAGGCCGATCGCCACCCCGAGGACAGTCCCGACGGTGGTCCCCACCAGGCCGATCAGCACCCCCTCCGCCATGAAGACGAGCATGATGCTCCGTGACGAGGCACCGAGCGACCGCAGGACCCCGATCTCGCGCCGCTTTTCCGCCACCATGAGGATCAGGTGGCTGATGATGGCAAACGCTGCCACGCAGATGATCAGCGTGAGGATCACGAACATCGCCGTCTTCTCGAGCTGAATGGCGGAGAAGAGGTTCCGGTTCATCTCCGTCCAGTCCCGTGTCCAGTAGGGCGCCCCGAGCGCCTTCCCCAGCTCGCGGGAGACCTGGCGCGCGCGGTAGACGTCGGTCAAGCGGACCTCGATCCCGGACACCCGGCTCCCGAGCTCGGCGAACTGCTGGGCCGTCGCGATCGACGTGTAGGCGAGCGCGGCGTCGTACTCGTACAGCCCGATCTCGAAGATCGCGACGACGCGCAGGGGACGCATCTTCGGGATCGTCCCGACCGCCGTGACCGCGCCCCGCGGGGAGATGGCGACCACGGTTTCACCCACGAACGCCCCGAGGGTCCGCGCGAGCTCGCGTCCGAGGGCGATCGTCGCCTCCGGGCCCCCCAGGTCAGCCAGGTTCCCCTGCTTCACGCGCTGCTGGAGCTCCCGCCGCTCCGTCTCGGGGTCGATTCCCCGCAGCACGACGCCGGTCGCCGCCTCTCCGTGGGAGAGCATCACCTGCTGCAGGACGAACGGCGCCGCGGAGCGGACGTCGCGATGCCCCCGAATGACCCCGAGGGCGCGCTCGGGATCCTCGATGCCGCGACCGCTGACCTCCATCACCAGGATGTGCGACGTCGTGCCGAGGATCTTGCTCCGCAGCTCGTCCTCGAAGCCGGTCATGACGGCCAGCACGACGATCAGCGCCATGACGCCGATAGCCATGCCGGCGATCGCGATCAGCGTGAGCAGCGAGAGGAACCCTCGCCCGCCCTTCGATCGCATGTACCGGAGACCGATGAAGAGCTCGAAGGGCAGCCCGCGCCGCACGGCTCAGACCTCGTCCGTCCCGAACACCTCGGGACGCAGCAGCGGGAACAGTATGACGTCCCGGATCGACGATCGGTCGGCGAAGAGCATGGTCAGCCGGTCGATCCCGATCCCCTCCCCGGCGGTCGGCGGCAGGCCATACTCCAGCGCGCGGATGTAGTCCTCGTCGAGCCGGTGTGCCTCCTCGTCGCCCGCCTCCCGGGCATCGAACTGCTGCTCGAAGCGGCGCCGCTGCTCGACGGGATCGTTGAGCTCCGAGTAGGCATTCGCCATCTCCATCCTGGCGATGAACAGCTCGAAGCGGTCGACGAGGCTCCCGTCCTCCCGCTTCTGGCGCGCTAGGGGCGAGAGCTCCGTCGGGAAGTCGATGACGAACGTCGGCTGGACCAGCGTGGGCTCGACGAAGGCCTCGAACACGTCCTTCCACATCCGGTAGGCGGGCGTCGCCGCACCCCAACCCCAGGCCCCGGCGTCGAGGTCCCGTCGGCCGGCCGCCGCGCGCGCCGCTGCCCGGACCCGCTCCCGGTCTCGCAGCTCGCCCGGCTCGAGCCCGGTGACCTCCGCCACCGCATCGAGATACCGAAGGCGCCGCCACGGCGGGGTCAGGTCGATCCGCTCTCCCTGATAGGTGAGCAGGAGCCCGCCGGTCAGCGCCTGCCCGAGCTCGACGAACAGCGACTCGGTGAGCTCCATGAGGTCAGCGTAGTCCGCGTACGCCTGGTAGAACTCGAGCATCGTGAACTCGGGGTTGTGCTGGGTCGACACGCCCTCGTTCCGGAAGATCCGGCCGAGCTCGTAGACACGATCGAGGCCGCCCACCACCAGGCGCTTGAGGTGAAGCTCCAGCGCGATGCGCAGGAAGAGCGGGATGTCGAGCGCGTTGTGGTGGGTCGCGAACGGCCGCGCCGCCGCACCGCCGGGGATCGGCTGCATCACCGGCGTCTCGACCTCAAGGAACCCGCGCGCGTCCAGGAACGCACGGACCGTCTGGATGAGGCGTGCCCGGAGCCGGAACACTTCGCGGACGCCGGGGTTCACGAGGAGGTCCACGTACCGCTGGCGGTACCGCGTCTCCACGTCCCGCAGCCCGTGCCATTTCTCCGGCAGCGGCCGGACCGACTTCGAGAGGAAGCTCCAGGCCTTGACCTGGATCGTCAGCTCGCGCGTTCGCGTGCGCATGAGGTCGCCAGTCACGCCCACGAAATCTCCCACGTCCAGGTCGGTGAAGCCCGCATAGGCGTCTCCGAGGACGTCGGCCCGCGCGTAGAGCTGGATCGTGCCGGTCTGGTCGAGCACATGGGCGAAGCATGACTTGCCGTGGTGCCGGATCGACATGGCGCGTCCCGCCGCGCTCACCGGCCCCGCTCCGCGGAGTTCCTCGTCCGGGGCGGCGTCCCACCGGGCGTGCAGCAGACCCGCCCAGTGCGACACTGGGAATCGGGTGCCGAAAGGATCGACCCCCGCGGCGCGCAGGGCCCGGAGCTTCTCGTAGCGCCGGCGGACGACCTCGTGCCCGGGCGCGGCAGCCTCGCCGTCCATCGCTCCCGGCGCCTCGTCCGACATCCTCTCCCTATCTCCGCCCCGCGAACAGGAACGCCTCGATGAACGGATCGATGTCGCCGTCCATCACGGCGTCCACGTTGCCGATCTCCACGTTCGTCCGGTGGTCCTTGATGAGCTGGTAGGGGGCGAACACGTAGGAGCGAATCTGGCTCCCGAATGCGATCTCCTTCTTGTCCCCCGTGAGCTGATCGAGCTCGACCTTCCGCTTCTGGTCCGCGAGCTGGTAGAGGCGCGCCCGCAGCACGCGCATCGCCGTGTCCCGGTTCCGGAGCTGCGACCGCTCGTTCTGGCAGGACACCACGATGCCAGTCGGCAGGTGCGTGATGCGCACGGCCGAGTCCGCCGTGTTGACTCCCTGGCCACCAGGACCGGACGAGCGGAACACGTCCACGCGGACCTCGTCGTCCCGGACCACCACCTCGATATCCTCCACCTCCGGCATGACGGACACTGACGCAAACGACGTGTGGCGGCGCTTGGCGGCGTCGAAGGGCGAGATCCGCACGAGGCGGTGGACCCCGGTCTCACTTCTGAGGTACCCGTAGGCGTACTCGCCGGTGACCTCGAGCGTCGCCGACTTGAGGCCCGCCTCGTCGCCCGGCAGCAGATCCACGACCTCGACCTTGTACCCGCGCCTTTCCGTCCAGCGCGTGTACATGCGGAGCAGCATCTGCGCCCAGTCCTGCGACTCGGTACCGCCAGCTCCGGCGTGAATGGAGAGAATGGCGTTCTTCCGGTCGTGGTCCCCGGACAGGACGACGGTCAGCTCGAAATCCTGAAGCTCCTTGCGCAGACGCTGGAGGCTCGACTCGATCTCGGCCCCGAGGCTCTCGTCGCTCTCCTCGAGGGCCATCTCCCAGAGGGCGCGGAGGTCGCCCAGCTCGCGCCCGAGCTCCTCGGCCCGCGCCACGAAGCGGGAGAGATCGTTCCGCTCGCGGACGAGCGCCTGGGCGCGTCGAGCGTCGTCCCAGAACCCGGCGCTGGCCATCTCCCCGTCGATGGTGCCGATGCGGGCCTTCTTCGCGGCGAGGTCAAAGATGCCCCCGGAGGTCGTCTAGCCGCCGCTCGATGTCCGAGAACTCGCGCCGAAGTTCGCCGAGCATGGCGCTAGGCCCGCCGACCGGCGGTGAGGCCGCCAGCGAGCGCAGCGCCCGATACGGCCACGCAGGCGTACGCGAAGACGTCCCCGAAGCGCGTGTAGAAGGTGTCGCCGCGCCGGAGCGGCACCTCACCCCGGAGCGTGCCGCGCGCTCCCAGCGGGAGGGTGCTCTCGATCGCCCCCGACGGGAGCACGAATGCCGACACGCCGGTGTTCGCGGCACGCACGATCGCGATGCGGTTCTCGACCGCCCGCAGCGGCACCATCGCCAGGTGCTGCAGCGGGCCGCCCGAATCGCCGAACCACGCGTCATTGGTAATGTTGGCCATGAAGCTCGCGCCCCCCGCGACGAATCGTCGGAAGAGATCGGGAAAGATGACCTCGTAGCAGATGACCGTGCCGAACTGCGCGCCCTCCAGCGGCAGGAGGGCCACCTGCCGGCCGGGCGTGAAGTCCCCGATCTCGGCGGCGATCGCCTCCACGAAAAAGAGGAGCCGCTTCAGGGGCACGTATTCCCCGAACGGCACCAGGTGGATCTTATCATAGCGGGCCCGCACGCCCTCCGCGTCCACGAGGAAGGCACTGTTCAGATACCGCGTCCGCTGCCCTTCCCGCTCCGCGTCGGGCACGCCCACCAGGAGGGGCACCCGCACACCGACGGCCAGATCGGTGAGCCACCGCATCATGCCGGGCTCGAAGCGGACGTACGCGGGCACCGCGGCCTCCGGCCATACGACGAGCCGGTTTCCCGGAGCGGCCGCCAAGGTCAGCTCCTCGTAGATGCGGAGCGTCTCCGCCTTGAACGCCGCATCCCACTTGACGGCCTGCGGGATGTTGCCCTGCACGACGGCGACCGGCAGGGTCGGCGCGACGGTTGGCGGGAGATGGACGTGTCCCACCAGGAGCGCACCGCCCACCGACGCCGCCGACACGAGGCAAGCGGCGGCGGCGACCCGCCATCGCCGCTCAAGCGCCGTCCACGCGAGCGCAGTGTTGACCAGCACCATGAGGGCGGTCACGCCATACACGCCGGTCCAGGCAGCGATCTGGATCACCAGGAGGCGCCCCGACGGAACGTAGCCGAGGAGCCCCCAGGGGAAGCCGCTCAGGAGATACGTTCGCGCCAGCTCAGCCGCGACCCAGAGCGCAGGGGCAAGCCACAGCGTCCATGCGCCGAGCCGGACGCGGAGCCAGGCGAGCGCCCACGCGATGCCACCCCAGAAGAGCGCGAGGTAGCCTGCGAGCCCGACGAGCACGAGGACCGCGAGCGTCGGCCCCATCGTGGAGAAGGTCGTCATCGTATGGGTCAGCCAGCGCAAGAGCGGCAGAAAGAATGCCAGGCCCGCCACCCAGCCCTCGGCAAACGCGCGCCGCGGCTGGCCGGCCGTGACCGCCAGGACGAGCAGAGGCGCGAGCGCGACCCAGCCGAGAAGATCCCAGCCGGGCCGGGGAAACGAAAGGTGCAGGGCGAAGCCCGCGAGGGCCGCGACCGTGAGGCGCCGCACCGGCCCGGGCGACCGCGCGTCGCCTGCCGCGACGGGGCCGGGGCCCGTCACTTGGTATCGCAGGGGCGGCCCTACGGACAGAGCTCCCGTCGCACCCGGTCGAGGAGCCCGTTGATGAAGGCCGTCGAGTCCTCGGTCGAGAAGCGGCGGGCGATCTCGAGCGCCTCGTTGATGGCGACCTTCGGGGGGACGTCCACGCCCCAGAGCAGCTCCCAGATCCCGGCCCGAAGGACATTCCGGTCCACGACGGCCATCCGCTCGAGCTCCCAGTGCTCGGCGAACCGCACGATCAGCTCGTCGATCTTGGGCTGCTGCGCCTTGACCCCTCGCACCAGCGCATCGGCGAAGGCCCGCACCTCCTCGTGGACCGGCTGGCGCTTCCAGAACGCGTCGATGACAGGGCCGGGATCGGACTCGCCCCGGACGTCAAGCTCGTAGAGGAGCTGGAGCGCGAACTCGCGAGCCTGCCGCCGGCGCCCCACGGCCTACCGCGCGCTTCGCGGCGCCGACGCACGAGCGCGGCGCTTGCGGACGCGGAGCGCGGCGTAGAGCGCGAGGAGCTCGAGCGCGGCGAGCGCCGCCTCCTCTCCCCGGTTGCCGACGCCCCCCCCGGCCCGGGCCTCTGCCTGCTCGCGCGTGTCGGCGGTGATGACACCGAAGGTCGTCGGCACGCCCGTCGAGCGCCCCACCTCTGAGATACCGCGGGCGGCCTCGCCGGCTATGTACTCGAAGTGCGGTGTCTCCCCGCGGATCACGCAGCCGACGCACACGAGCGCATCGACGTCGCCGCGCCTGGCAAGATGGCCGGCGGCCTGGGGCAGCTCGAAGGCCCCTGGCACCCAGACCACGCGCACGTCGGCCGCCCGGGCGCCGTGGCGGAGGAGCGCGGCGCGCGCCCCCTGGACGAGGCGCAGGGAGATCGCCTCGTTGAAGCGCGAGGCCACGATGGCCACCCGCCGTCCGCGAGCTGAGAGGCGAGGCGTGGACGGGGGGGCGGGGCCGGCCATCGAGGCTCAGGGTCGGTCGGAAAAGAGATGGCCCAGCTTGTCGTGCTTGGTCCGGAGATAGAAGCGATTCGCGTCCGACGGCGACACCTCGATCGGGGCCCGCTCCACAACCCGCAGGCCGTACCCCTCCAGTCCCACGATCTTCTTGGGGTTGTTGGTGAGGAGCCGCATGGATCGGATTCCGAGGTCGACGAGGATCTGCGCGCCGATCCCATAGTCGCGGAGGTCCGCCTTGAAGCCGAGCGCCTCGTTGGCCTCCACCGTGTCCTTGCCCTCGTCCTGGAGCTCGTACGCCCGCATCTTGTTGAGGAGCCCGATCCCGCGCCCCTCCTGGCGGAGGTACACCAGCACGCCCCGTCCCTCGCCGGCGATGATCGTGAGCGCCTTCGCGAGCTGGTCTCCGCAATCACACCGCTGGGAGCGGAAGACGTCACCCGAGAGGCACTCCGAGTGCATGCGTACTAGCACGGGGTCGTCCCCCCGCACCTCTCCCATCACGAGTGCCAGCACCACCCGGTCGTCGACCGTGGTCTCGTAGGTGACGGCCGTGAAGGGACCGTAGGCGGTGGGCAAGAGCGTGGTTGCGGCCCGGCGGACCAGCTTGTCCTTTTGGATCCGGTAGCGGATCAGATCCTTGATCGTGATGACACGCAGGCCGTGCCGCCGGGCGATGGCGAAGAGCTCCGGGAGCCGGGCCATCCCCCCCTGCTCGTCCATGATCTCGCAGATCACTCCGGCTTCCGAGCAGCCGGCGAGGCGCGCGAGGTCGACCGCCGCCTCCGTGTGGCCGGCGCGGCGCAGCGCTCCGCCTGGCATGGAACGGAGTGGCAGGATGTGGCCCGGGCGGGCAAGATCCTCCGCCCGCGTGGTCGGGTCGACCAGAGCCTTGATCGTCAGCGCCCGATCGTAGGCCGACGTGCCTGTCGTCACGCCCCGCTTGGCGTCGACGGTCACCGTGAAGGCGGTGCCCATCGAGGCCGTGTTGTCGGCCACCATCATGCTGATCCGGAGCTCGTCCAGGCGCTCCCCCGTCATCGGCGCACAGATCAGGCCACGCCCGTGGCGGGCCATGAAGTTGATCGCCTCCGGCGTCGCCCGGTCGGCCGCCATGAGGAAGTCGCCCTCGTTCTCCCGGTCCTCGTCGTCCACCACCACGACCATCCGGCCCTGGCGGATGTCGTCGATCGCCTCCGCGATCGAGGCGAAGCCGGGGCGCTCTGTTCCGCGGTCGGCCTCGGTCATGACTCCCTCCTCGCCTCGTCCCGCTGCTCTACAAAGCCTCGCACGTACTTCCCGATCACGTCCATCTCCAGGTTGACCGGATCGCCCGGCCGGCGGCGGCCCAGCGTCGTCACCAGGAGCGTGTGCGGAATGAGGGCGACGGCGAAGGCGCCGTGCTCGATCGCGGCGACCGTGAGGCTCACACCGTCGACCGTGACCGACCCCTTGGGGATCAGGAGGGGGCGAAGCTCGGCCGGCACTTCCACTTCCAGGCGCGCCCCGTCGCCCTCTGGCTTCACAGCGGTCACCCGGCCCACGCCATCGATGTGGCCGAGAACGAGATGACCGCCGAGCCGCGCGTCGAGCCGGAGCGGCCGTTCGAGGTTGACCGGGTCGCCCGCGGTGTGGCCGCCGAGGGTCGTCACGCGGAGCGTCTCCTCCGCGAGGTCGAACGCGAGCCGTCCGGGCGAGGTGTCCACCACGGTCAGGCAGACCCCGCTCACCGAGACGCTCTCGCCGGGGGCAAGCCGCCAGCCGGCCTCGTCCGGGACCGCGATCCGGAGCCGCCGCCCCCCTGCCGCGCCGGTCTCCACCGCTCCGACGCGGCCGAGTGCCTCGACGATTCCGGTGAACATGGCTAGCGCGCCACGTCGGCTTCGACGAGGAGGTCCTCGCCGACCCGGCGGGTGGTGACATCGACCAGCGCGAGCGCCTCCTTCAAAGGACGCCCGCGCCCTCCGAGCGGCCCCGGGGCCTCCCGCCCGCCGAGAAGCCGGGGTGCCACGAAGAACGCCACGCGGTCCACGAGCCCGGCCTCCGCGAGGGCCCCGCCAAGCTCCCCGCCCCCTTCGACGAGCAAGGCGACCACGTCGAGCGCCCGGAGCGCCTCGAGGAGCGCCCGGAGGTCCACGTGCCCCCGGTCATCGGACAGCTCGAGCACCCGGACCCCGCGGGCCCGGAGAGCCGCGGCCGCACCGGCCGGCGCCGGGGCCACGCAAGCGACCACCGTGCGCGCGGAGTGACCGGCGCGGAGAACGCGCGCGTCCAGCGGCACACGGAGACGGCTGTCGGCGACGACGCGCAACGGCTCCTTCGGTGGAAGCCCGGCATGCCGCACGGTGAGCTGCGGGTCATCCGCCAGCACGGTGCCGATTCCCACCAGGATGGCATCCGCAGCAAAGCGAAGCCGGTGGGCCTCGAGCCGCGCCGGCTCGCCGGTGATCCACCGTGACGATCCGTCCGCCGCGGCGATCCGCCCGTCAAGGGTCATGGCCGTCTTGAGGGTCACGTGCGGCCGGCCCTCCGTCACCGCGCGCAGGAACGCGCGGTTCAGGGCACGGGCCTCCGCCTCGCGCACGCCCACCGTGACGGGTACGCCAGCCGCCTCGAGCCGCGCCAGGCCCCGCCCCTGGACGCTCGGGTGTGGATCACCCGTGGCCGCGACGACCCGCGCGACGCCCGCCCGCACGAGCGCATCTGCGCACGGGGGCGTCCGCCCGAAGTGGGCGCACGGCTCGAGTGTCACGTAGCAGGTCGCGCCCCGCGCGGCCGACCCGGCGGCCCCCAGCGCCACCACCTCCGCGTGCGGTCCTCCGGCGCGAAGATGAGCGCCCTCGCCCACGACTCGCCCCTCCTGGACCAGCAGCGCGCCGACCATCGGATTCGGCGACGTCAGCCCGATGCCCCGCTCGGCCAGCCGCAGGGCACGGTCCATCCAGAGCGTGTCGCGGTCGCCGGCCGTGATCGGCATGCTCCACCGCACGTCAGGCTCCGACCAGCGCGTCGACGTACGCCTCGGGGTCGAACGCCGCCAGGTCCTCGGGCTTCTCGCCGGTCGCCACGAGCTTGATGGGCACACCGAGCTCCCGGTAGATCCGGACGACGATGCCACCCTTGGCGGTGCCGTCGAGCTTCGTGAGGACGACGCCCGTGAGGTCGATGCCCTCGTGGAAGACGCGCGCCTGCGCGATTCCGTTCTGGCCGGTGGTCGCGTCCAGGACGAGCAGGACCTCGTGCGGGGCTCCCGGGCACTGCCGTCCGATCACGCGCTTGACCTTGGCCAGCTCCGCCATGAGGTTCGACTTCGTGTGAAGCCGGCCGGCGGTGTCGACGATGAGGATCTCCGAGCCGCGGGCCTGCGCCGCCTTCACGGCGTCGAAAGCCACGGCCGACGGATCCGCCCCCGGCCCCTGGCTCACCACCGGCGCGCCGATCCGCTCGCCCCAGCGCTCGAGCTGCTCGATCGCGGCGGCGCGGAACGTGTCGCCCGCTCCGAGGAGGACCGCATGCCCCTCGCGGCGGAGCCGCCAGGCGAGCTTGCCGCAGGTCGTCGTCTTCCCGGATCCGTTCACGCCGACCACGAGCACCACCGTGGGGCGCGCGTCCAGATCGAGCGGCGCCCCTGCGCCGGCGAGGGCCTCGCGCAGGTGCGCCCCGAGCGCCCGGCGGACGTCGCCGTCGGTCAGTTTGCCGTTCCGGGCCTGTTCACGGACGCGCTCCACGAATCCCTCGGCGGTCTCGAGACCGAGGTCGGCCTGGAGGAGAATCGACTCCAGCTCCTCCACGGTGTCCGGCCCGAGCTCCTGGCCCTGGAAGACGCGCGCGAAACCGTCCTCGAACGCCGCGCGCGTCTTCCCGAGCCCGTCCCGGAGGCGCTCGCCGAGGGCCGAGAAGAACTTCACGGTCGCGCCTCCCCAGGGATGGACGCGTTCCGGACCACCGCACCACGCTCCCCGAGCCGGGGCAGCGCCTGACCGTCCAGCACGAGCTCGACCCCCCCCGCGTTCCCGAGCGTCACGCGAAAGCGCCCCGCGCTGCGCCACTCGCGTACGGTACCCGGCGCGAGCGTCTCCTCGCTTGGCGGAGCGCCGTCCGGCACGATGCGCACCCAGGTGGTCTCCACCGCGCGGATCAGGAGGACCCGCTGGACGGGCTGGGGTTCGGGCGAGGCCGCCGGCGCCGGCGGGAGCGAGGGCGTGTCAGGCGTCGGCGGCAGGACCGTGTGCGAGGCCGTTACTTGTGGTGCCTCTCCGCGACCGGCGACCGCGGCCGGCTGCCGTCGCACCAGCAGGAACAGCGCCGCCGCGCCGACTGCTGTCACGACCAGCGAGCCCGCGACGACGCGCTGCCAGGAGCGCCCCGTTGGCAGGGACCGGGCCGGTGGGGGTGACGGCCACACGGTCAACGGGGGGTCGGGAATCGCCTGCGCGTTGTAGATGCGGATGGCCTCCTCGGCATCAGCGCCGACCTGGGCACAGTAGGCGCGGATGAAGCCGCGGACGTAGACGGGCGCAGGCAGGAGGTCGTGGCGGTCCGCCTCCAGCGCATCGACGAGCCGGGGCACGATGCGGCTCCCGGCGGAGACGTCCCCCGTGGAGAGGGCTGACCTCTCCCGGGCCTGCCGCAGGTAGGCACCCAGGGTGAATTCGCGGTCCATGGGGAAATTCAACTCCAACTCTAGCACACGGACGACCCCGAAGCGACGATGGATACAGGGGAAAACGCTTGGCGCCCTCTCCTCGCTGAGGCGCGACGCAAGGCTAGGGGCGACGCGAGACGCGAGGCTAGCTGGAGGGGGCCCCCTGCATTACGGTAGGCCCGCGAGGGGCCGTGCGAGGGCCATCGAGCTCGACCGTAACGGCGAAGCGCTCGGGACGCTCTCGCTCCACGCGGACGGTCAGGGCCGCATGGCCGATGTGGTCCACCTCGAACGTGCCGGCCGGAGCCCAGGCCGAATCGCCGACGGTCCACAGATGGTAGCGCTGCCCAGGGGAGAGCATCGGCAGGTGGTGAACGACCATGAAGCCCTCGCGCTTCGACGGACTCCATACGATCCACCCGTCGGCACGCGCGGCCGCATCCAGACCCCGGAGCGCGGCGACGTGTGTGTCGGTGTGGGCCACGAGTGACGTAATGGCCCGCTCCTGCTCCAGCTCCCGCTCCAGCAGACCGACCCGGGCGCGCGCGGACTCGAGCGCCTGCCGGGTGTCGTGGAGCCCCCAGACGAGCACGGTCGCCAAGCCGGCAGCGACCAGCCCCCCCGCCCAACGCCAGGGCCGTCGCTCGGTGGCCCCCGTCGAACCCCTGGACATCGTCGAGGCCACGCCGAACGACGTCCCGGGCCGGGCCTCGGCTGCCACGCGCGTTATGAGGTGGTCTCGGACCTCTGGCCGGAGCGGCGCGTCGGGTAACGCCCAGGCGAGAGCCGCCACGACCCGCGTGCCCTCCTGGAGGTTCGCCTCGCACGCCGCGCATCCGCCCGCCAGATGGGCGTCGAACCGAGCCCGCTCCGCGCCGTCGAGCGCCCCGACGGCGGCCAGGGCCGACCACTCGGCGAACGGCTCGTGCTCCCGCTCGTGACGCATCACCGGGCCCATCCCTTCACCGCGAATGTCTGACGAAGCCGCTCCAGTGCCATTCTAGTGCGGGACTTGACGGTACCAAGCGGTGTCCCGGTCCGGGTCGCGATCTCGACCTGAGAGAGTCCCTCATAGAAGGCGAGTTCCAGCACCTCGCGCTGGGCGGAGGGTAGCTCCTGGAGAGCTTTGGCTGCGACTACCCTCGCGTCCAGCGCCCAGACGGGATCGGAGGCTGCCCCGGAGGGCTCCGACGGTGGCTCGGGCTCCAGCCGCTTGGGCGCCGCACGCAGCGCGTCGATCGCGCGGCTGCGGGCCATCATGATCAGCCAAGCCTCAGGGCTACCCCGGGAGGGGTCGAAGCGCGCGGCGCTCCGCCAGGCTTGCAGGAAAACCTCCTGCAGCACCTCCTCAGCGTCCGAGCGACTTCGAACGATCCGGACGACGAGGTTGAAGACCAGCTGGCCACAGCGGTCATAGAGACCCTCGAGCCCGGAGCGGTCGCCGCGCGCCATGCGCCTGATCAACTCGACCGCGTCCGGGGCTACCGAGACCATGTCGTCGACTGCCACCTCTACCCCCGGCGCGCGCCCCGCAAGTCCAGACCACTCCGAGACTAGCACGTCACGCGACCCCGCCCGAGAGGCCGCATGTGGGAAGCCACCCCTGTGCGCTCGGCGGTCTGACGGCCCGCGAGTCCTTCGCGCCCCGCGAGGATAGCAGGTCCTGGAACACGACGACAGGGTCCGAGTCAGATGTGGCGGGCTGGGGCCCGCGAACCAAGGCCGGAACTACGCGATGGCCGCACCCACCGCGCGCGGGACCGTAACGCTCCCGGTCCCGGCGGCGGAGGCAGCCCCCAACATCCGGACGCCCGGGCGGCCCGTCCGGCCGGCGCGACCCACCCCGCGACTGGCGACTCCTCGACTGGTGGCTCTTGACTCGACCCCGCGCGCGTGACGACGACTCGCAGTTCTGTCTCCCTCCCCCCGGTCCCTCACACCTTTCTACGAGGGGCCTGGGCCCTTCGGATTGCTCGCCGCCGGCCACGGGTGCGCTTCGATCCGGGGCCGGCCGCTGCCCCGTAGCCATCCAGGTTCCGCCCAACGGGCGCGTGCTCAACAGGTGAGCCGCCTCGGCATCGACGCCGACGACCTGGTGTCGCTCGACATCGGTCCCAACCACGAGGATTTGGCCGCCGTCCTCCCGGTTTCCAGCGGGTTCTCTCGTCTGTACTTCATCGATCTCGCGCCCGGTGACGCCACCGACCTCGGCCAGCTTGGCGCGGCGGGCGAGCAGATCGTGGTCTGGCCATCCAGCGCGGCCGGGTGTGCGCAAGAACCCAGTGACCTAGGTCGATACCCGATGCCGGGGAGGGTGGGCGCCCGCCCTCCCCGGCTCCGTCGCGCGGCGTCACCGTTGAGTGCGGGATTCCGTACCACTCGCGACGACCAGTCCACGGGGCGCTGGCCCCTCGGCTCGCGAGCAGCCGCGAACGTCAGCCGAGATTGACGGAGACGATCCGGGAGAGCCCGGGCTCCTCCATGGTGACGCCGTACAGCACGTCGGCGGCCTCCATGGTCTTCCGGTTGTGGGTGATGACGATGAACTGGGTCTGGCTCGACAGCTCCCGGAGAATCCTCGTGAACCGGTGGATGTTCGCATCGTCGAGCGGCGCGTCCACCTCGTCGAGGAGGCAGAAGGGGCTGGGCCGGTAGTAGAAGATCGCGAACAGCAGCGCGAGCCCGGTCAGAGCCTTCTCCCCTCCGGACAGGAGCGAGATCGCCTGGAGGCGCTTGCCGCGCGGCTGCGCGACCATCTCGATGCCGCTATCCAGCGGGTCGCCCCCTTCCGGCGCCTCGACCAGCCGCAGCTCCGCGCGCCCACCCTCGAAGAGCCGGGTGAAGAGCCCCTGGAAGTTCCGGTTGATGGCCTCGAACGCCTCGAGGAAGCGCTCCTGGGCAGTCCGCGTCATCCCCCGCAGCGCCTTCTCCAGGTCGCGGATCGACGCGGACAGGTCGTCGTGCTGGACCCGCAGGAATCCGAGGCGCTCGTCCAGCTCGCGGTACTCCTCGTCCGCGATGAGGTTGACGGGCTCGAGGGCGGCGATCCGCTGCGCGACCGCCTCCAGGCGATCCCGCAGCTCCGCGAGGCTCCGGTCGGGCTCGTGAGCCAGCCGGAGCGCGTCCGGCTCCACCTCGAAGCGGCGCCGGGCATCGGCCTCCAGGTCCTGGCGTCCGACCCGGAGCTCCGCCAGCCGGATCGCATGCTCCTGCACCGCCCGCGTCGTCCGGTGCAGCTCGGCCTCGGTTCCACGGAGATCGTCACCGGTCCGCGCCACCGCTTCGGTCTGCTCGCGCACCGCCTCGGCCGCGGCGCGCGCGACGGCCTCCATCTCATCCCGCTCGATGCGGACCGCCTCGGCGCGCGCATCGAGCCGACGGCGCTCCACCGCACCTTCCTCCAGACGTCCCCGGAGCGTCAGCAGGCGCTCCTCGCCCGCACGAATACGCTCCTGCGACTCGCCTTCGTCGATCTGGTTGCGCGCCAGGTCCGACTGGACAGTGTCGATCCGACCGGCCAGCGCCGCCAGCTCGACCTGGGCGTCCAGGAACACCTGGGAGCGGCCAGCCTCGTCCTGCGCGTCGCCCTCGATCCGAGCCAGCAGCTCCGCGATCTCCGACGCCACGCGAGCGGCCTCCGCCTCCACCTCGGAAAGCGCTTGCCGGTGACTCTGCGCCTCCGCCTCCACGGCACCGACGTCCGCGCGCAGCTGAACGATCTCCGTGCGGACCGCCTCGGCGACCAGCCCGGTACGCTCAGCTTCGCGAACAACCTGCTCCAGGTCCTTCGACGCCGTCAGACGCTCGACCTCGGCGCTCTCCCGGGCCATCGCGCGGTCTCGCTGCGTGTCGTCCAGCGCCGCGACACGCGCATCCGCCCGCTGCACGCGCTCCCGCATCTCCTCGAGCTCGACCTCGAGGCGACGGATCTCTCCGCCGAGGTCCCTGATCGCTCGCTTTCGGACGAGAAGCGAGGCGTCGCCGCCACCCGCGGCCCGTCCACCGCCGAGGGCTCCCGGCGGACCGAGGAGCTCGCCTTCCACGGTGACGAAGCTCGCCCCGTGCCCGTTCTGGGCGTACAGGCGTTCCGCCGCCCCGAGATCGCGCACCACCACAACCGAGCCGAGCAGGTTGGCGACCAGGCGGGGGTGGCCCGAAGCGACAAGCGCCTCGGCCAGTCCCACCACACCCGGGTCCGTGCCGACGTGGACTGTCGGGTTGCCGTTGAGCCAGTCCAGCGGGAGGAACGTCGCCTGCCCTCCGCCGGATCGCCCCAGGTATCCGAGCGCCGTCTTGGCGGCCTCGAACGTCTCCATCACCACCCACTGCAGCCGCTCGCCCAGGGCCGCCTCGACCGCGTGCTCGAGATCTCTGGGCACGTCGAGAAGATCCGCAACCGTGCCCACGACCCCGCCGAGGCGCGCCTCCCTGGCCGCTGCGAAGACGGCCTGAACCCCCTGCGCGTAGCCTGCTCGCTGCGCCTCGAGCTCCTCCAGCGCGGCCCGGCTCGAGCGCCGGGCGGCGAGGGTCACACGGCAGGTTTCGACCGCCTCCGTGGACGCGGCGCGCTCCGCCGCCGCCGCCCCGGCGTCCGTGGCAAGCTCCCGTAGCTCGACCTCGAGGGTGGCGACTCGGGCTGCCGCGGCTCCCACCCGCGAGCTGGCAGCGCCACGGGCAGCCTCGATGCGAGCGCGCTCGGCCTCGGCTTCGACCCGCTCGGTCTTGAGGCGGTCCAGCCGGCGGTGCAGGTGCTCGCGCCGCTCGTCGAGGGCGCCCAGCACCTGCCCCAGCTCGGTCCGGCGCCCCGCCAGGCCCACCTGCTCGCCGCGCCGTGATTCCGCCGCCTCCCGGGCACCCCGGAGGCGCCCGCGGAGAGCCTCGAGAGCCGCTTCCTCGGCCGCCGCCCGCGCCTGCAGCGCCGCGAACTCATCCTGGATGCCCTCGAGGAGCGTCCCCTTGGCGTGGCGCTCCTCGGCGAGCGTCTTCAGCCGGAGCGAGAGGGCTTCGGCCTCCTCGCCGAGCCGGCTGACCTCGGCGCCGAGGTCACGCTCCACCAGGCGGAGCTGCTCGGCCCGCGCCACACATCCCTCGAGCTCCAGCTCCGCCCTCTGGAGGGCGAGGCGTGCCTCGGCCGCTCGCTGCTCCGCCGTCATGACATCGGCGCGCGCCAGTTCGAGCGCCGCCCCCAGGGACGCCGCGCGAATCTGGCCGGCCTCGGCGCGGGCCCGCTCGGAGGCCTCCTCGAGGGCGAGCCGCTCTTCCTCCCCGGCCAGCGTGGCGTGCTCGGCGGCGAGCAGCGTCACCTCGATGGTCCGCCGCTCCGCCTGGAGCGCCTTGTGCTGCTGCGCCTTCTTCGCCTGGCGCTCGAGCGAGGCGAGCTGACGCTTGACCTCGTCCATCACGTCCCGCACGCGCAGGAGATTCTGGCGCGTCGCCTCCAGCTTCCCGAGCGTCTCGGCCCGCTGGAGCTTGTACCGGGTGATGCCGGCTGCCTCCTCGACGAAGACCCGCCGGTCGAGCGGCTTCGCGGTGAGGATCTGCGCCAGCCGCTCCTGCTCCATGAGCGCGTATGCCTTCGGGTTGACGCCGGTGCCGAGGAACAGGTCGTGGACATCCTTCAGCCGGCACACTGTCTTGTTGAGCAAGTACTCGGACTCGCCGTCTCGATAGAGCCGGCGCCCGACGCCAACCTCGCTCCACGGCACGGCGAGCTCACCGTCATTGGAGAACGTCAGCATGACCTCGGAGAATCCGAGCGGACGCCGGGAGGCCGACCCGTGGAAGATCACGTCTTCCATCCGGTGGCCGCGGAGGGCCTTCGGACTCTGCTCCCCGAGGGCCCAGCGGAGCGCGTCCGAGATGTTGGACTTCCCGCAGCCGTTCGGGCCGACGATGGCGGTGATGCCGGGAAGGACGCGAACGTCCGTGCGATCGGCGAAGGACTTGAAGCCGAACAGCGTGACGCTCTGAAGCCGCATGGTCGTCAAAAACTGATAGCACGGACAGACGGGCGGTCCAAAGAAAAAAAACACCAGGGGTGGGCGCGGTCTCCGCCCTTGGACCCTACATGTGGGTGACCCGGGGGCAACAGCCCCGGGCGGACGCTCAAACCGGAGGGAACCGGACCTCTACCCGCCCTTGGCGAGACAGCACTTCTTGTACTTCTTCCCCGAGCCGCACGGACAGGCATCGTTCCGGCCGACCTTCTGGCCGCTCCGCGCGGGCTCAGGCCTTCCTGCCGGCGCGCTCCGCGACACCGTGACCCCCGCCGCCGGGCGCGAGGCGACGACCGGCCGCGACGGAGCGGGCTCGGGGACGGCTTCCCTCGCCACCTGCATCTTGAAGAGCAGCTCGATCACGCTGGCTCGTACGCGGTCGACCATGTCCTCGAAGAGGTCGTACGCCTCGCGCTTGTACTCGGTCAGCGGGTCGCGCTGACCGTAGCCGCGGAGCCCGATCCCCTCCTTCATGTGGTCCATCGACAGGAGGTGGTCCTTCCACTGGCCGTCGATCACGTGGAGCATGACCCAGCGCTCCAGCGTCCGCAGCAGCTCGGTGGACAGCTCCCGCTCGCGGGCCGCGTACCGGGCCTGCACCGCCTCGCCCAGCGCCTCGCGCAGGGCCTCGCGCGACGCCACCTCTCGCGCCGCCACGCCCGCCGGGAGCTTCACGTCGAGCTGCCGGTGCACGGCCTCGCCGAGCCCGCCGAGGTCCCAGTCCTCCGGGTGGATGCCCTCGGCCGCGTAGGTGTCGACGATCCCGTCGAGCAGATCGTCCATCCATTCGCGGACCGTCTCCTCCTGGCTCTCGCCCTGGAGGATCTCCCGGCGCATCTTGTAGACCACCTCCCGCTGCTTGTTCATGACGTCGTCGTACTCGAGGAGGTGCTTGCGAATCTCGAAGTGATGCGCCTCGACGCGCTTCTGAGCCGTCTGGATCGCGCGCGTCACCAGCCGATGCTCGATGGGCTCGCCCTCCTCCATCCCGAGGCGGTCCATGATCTTCTGGATCCGCTCGGAGCCGAAGATCCGGAGGAGGTCGTCCTCGAGGGACAGGTAGAAGCGGGAGGATCCCGGGTCGCCCTGGCGCCCGGAGCGCCCGCGTAGCTGGTTGTCGACCCGGCGGGACTCGTGCCGCTCCGTCGCGAGGATGTGGAGGCCACCCAGCTCGACGACCTGCCCGTGCTCCGCTTCGGTGATCTTCCGGGCGTCCTCGTGCGCCCGACGGCGATCCTCTTCCGGCACGGCTGCGGGGTCGATCCCCCGCTTGCGGAGCATCTCGCGGGCGAGAAAGTCCGGATTGCCCCCGAGCAGGATGTCCGTCCCGCGACCGGCCATGTTGGTGGCGATGGTCACCGCGTTGATCCGACCGGCCTGGGCGACGATCTCGGCTTCCTTCTCGTGGTACTTGGCGTTGAGCACCTGGTGGTCCGGCACGCCGCTCTTCTTGAGGAGCTTGGACAGCCGCTCCGACTTCTCGATGGACACGGTGCCGATGAGGATCGGCCGCCCCTTCTCGTGTAACTCCTTGATCTCCTGGACGACGGCGTCGAACTTCTCGCGCTCCGTCTTGTAGACGATGTCCGGATGGTTCAACCGGACCAGCGCGCGGTTGGTCGGGATCACGACCACGTCCAGCTTGTAGATCTTGGCGAACTCCGCCGCCTCGGTGTCCGCGGTGCCCGTCATGCCAGCCAGCTTTTCGTACATCCGGAAGTAGTTCTGGAAGGTGATGGTGGCGAGGGTCTGGTTCTCCTGCTGGATCCTGAGCCCTTCCTTCGCCTCGATCGCCTGGTGGAGCCCGTCCGACCACCGGCGCCCGGGCATGAGGCGCCCCGTGAACTCGTCGACGATGACGATCTGACCGTCCTTGGCGACGTAGTCCACGTCCTTCTCGAAGAGCGTGTGGGCGCGAAGGCCCTGGTGGATGTGGTGGAGCGTGTCGATGTGCTGGGGATCGTAGAGGTTCCCCACGCCGAGCAGCTGCTCGCACCGGGCGACGCCCGACTCGGTCAGGGTGACCGTCTTCGCCTTCTCGTCGACGATGTAGTCGCCCTGCCGGACCTCCTCGATCTCGTGGAGCTTCCCCTCGGTGATCGTCGCCGCGCGCGAGAGCCGGGGGATGATCCGGTCGACCTTGTAGTAGAGGTCGGTCGACTCCTCCGTCGGGCCCGAGATGATCAGCGGCGTCCGCGCCTCGTCGATCAGGATGGAGTCGACCTCGTCGACGATCGCGTAGTGCAGCTCTCGCTGGACGAGCTCGTCGAGGGCGAAGCGCATGTTGTCGCGCAGGTAGTCGAACCCGAACTCGTTGTTCGTTCCGTACGTGATGTCGGCGAGGTAGGCCTCCCGCCGCTGACACGGTCGAAGGCCGAGGAACCGGGAGTCAGTCGGCACGTAGGCAGGATCGTAGAGGAACGAGACCTCGTGCTGGATGACCGCGACCGACAGCCCGAGCTGGTGATAGATGGGGCCCATCCACTGGGCGTCGCGGCGCGCCAGGTAGTCGTTCACCGTGACGATGTGCACGCCGCGTCCGGTGAGGCCGTTCAGCACCGCGGGGAGCGTGGCGACGAGGGTCTTGCCCTCGCCGGTCGCCATCTCCGCGATCTTGCCGTCGTGGAGCACCATGCCGCCCATCAGCTGCATGTCGAAGTGCCGCATGTTGACCCGGCGCCGCCCTACCTCCCGGACCATCGCGAACACCTCGGGCAGGATCTCGTCCAGCTCGGTCCCCGCCTCGACCTTCTGCCGGAGCTCGTCGGCACGCGTGCGGAAGGCCTCGTCCGGCCATCGGGCGACCTCGGCCTCGAGCAGGTTGATGGCAGCGACGCTCGGCCGCATGCGCTTGACGTCGCGCTCGTGCTTGGATCCGAAGACCTTGCGGAGGACCAAATCGATCATGACTGGCTCATTGTACTACCCCGGATGAATCCGGGCTGGCTGGCGCCCTGGTCGCCGCCCGATGAGTCACTTGCCCCGCGCCTGGGTGATGAGCTCGCGCGCGTGCTGGAGGCTCGTGTTGGTGACCGACTCGCCCCCGAGCATCCGGGCTACCTCGCGTACCCGGTCACCCCTCACCAGAGCCACCACCGTCGTCGCCGTGCGCCCACGTCCCTCGCGCTTCTCGACACGGAAGTGCTGGTCGGCATACGCCGCGATCTGGGGCAGGTGCGTGACGCAGAGGACCTGGCGTGTCCGGGCGACCTCTCGGAGCTTCTTGCCCACGGTGTCGGCCGTCCTCCCCCCGATGCCGGCGTCCACCTCGTCGAAGACCAGCACCGGCACCGCGTCGGTTGCCGCGAGAACGACCTTGAGGGCGAGCATCGTGCGCGAGAGCTCGCCGCCCGAGGCGATGCGACCCAGCGACCGAGCCTCCTCACCCGCGTTCCCGGAGAAGAGGAACTCGGCCTGGTCGACTCCCCGCGGACCGAGCCGCCACGCCTGGGGACCCACCGAGAGGTCCCCGGGACCGGCTTGCTCCCGGCCGAGACGCACCCGGAAGACCGCGGCCTGAAGGTCGAGAGCCGCGAGCTCGGCCACCACGGAGGCCTCCAGCTTGGCCACGGCCTGGTCGCGGCGCTCCGCGAGGTCCGTGGCCCGCGTGATCAGATCGGTCCGCAGGCGGTCCACTCGCTCCGCGAGCCGACCCTCGTCCTCGCCGGCCCGTGCGAGGTTCGCGAGGTCCGAATCGAGCCTCGCGCGGAGCGTCAGGATCGCGTCCACGCTCTCGCCGTACTTCCGCTTGAGCCGCCCGATCTCGTCCAGCCGACGCTCGATCGCTTCGAGCCGCGGCGGATCGAACACGACGCCGTCGCGGTACGCCCGGAGCGCGCGAGCAGTCTCGTCGAGCTGGACCAGGGCGGTGTCGAGGGCCTGGATCGTCGGCTGGATCGAAGGATCGAGCCGGGTCAGCTCCCGCAGGAGGGTTGCCGCGCGTCCCGCCCGGTCGACCGCCGAGGCCGGATCCTCGTAGAGCTCCCGGTATGCCGAGGTGGCGCCTTCGGCCAGGCGCTCGGCGTTCATGAGCCGTCGACGCTCCTCGCGCTGCTCCTCTTCCTCCCCGACCCGGAGCCGCGCGGCGTCGATCTCCGCGATGGACTCGCGGTACTGGGCGGTCCGGGCCACCTGGTCGCGGGCCGACGCGCGCAGGGCATCGAGCTCCGCCGACGCACTGCGCCACTCGTCGTGGCGCTGGCGGAGGCGTTCGCGGAGGATCCCCAGCCCCGCAAAGGCGTCCAGGAGGTCGAGGTGGCGGGTCGGCCGGAGCAGGGCCTGATGCTCGTGCTGACCGTGGACCTCGACCAGGGCCTCACCGAGCTTTTCCAGCAGGCCCAGCGTGGTGTTGGTGTCGTTCAGAAAAGCCCGTCCGCGGCCGCCACGCACCAGCTCCCGCCGGACCAGGAGCCGGTCATCCTCCAGGGCGATGCCGTGCTCCTTCAGCACCGCGCTCACCGGACTGCTGGCAGGAACGTCGAACACGGCCTCGATGGTCGCGGTCTCAGCACCCGCGCGGATCGTCTCGGCGGGCTGAGCCCGCTCGCCGAGGAGCAAGGTCAGGGCGTCGATCAGGATCGACTTGCCCGCGCCTGTCTCCCCCGTGAGGACGTTCAGGCCAGGACCGAAGGGGACCGTCAGCGATTCAATGACGGCGAGGTTGCGGATCCTAAGCTCTCTGAGCACCCGGGGGCTCCCTGCCGACGGTCAGCGTTCGCCCCATTTTAGCTTCGTGCGGAGGACCTCGAAGTACGATTTCCGCGGATCCCGGATCAGCCGGATCCGGGCGGCCGCCTGCCGGACCTGGACCACGTCCCCGGCGGTCACCGGCGGACCTGGCTGGCCGTCCACCGAGAGGACGACGTCGGGCGCCTCTGTCAGGAGAGTCACCTCCAGCCGGATCGACGCCGGCAGGACGATCGGCCGGTTCGTCAGCGTGTGAGAGCAGATCGGCGTCAGGACGACAGCATCCATCGTGGCAAACAGGATCGGCCCGGCGGCCGAGAGATTGTAGGCCGTCGAGCCGGTCGGAGTCGCGATGATGAGGCCGTCCCCCCGGTAGGCCGTCATCGGCTGCCCGTCGGCCCGCACGTCGAGGTCGATGAGCCGGCCGAGCGCCCCCTTCGCCACCACGACGTCGTTCAGGGCGAGCTGCTCCGCCACCGGAGCGCCGCCTCGCGTCAGCCCGGCCACGAGGACTAGGCGGTCCTCGGCAGAGTACTCCCCCCGCAGCACCGCCTCGAGCGTGGGAAAGAGCGCCTCGAGCGTGGTCGCGGTCAGGAAGCCCAGGCCTCCGAGGTTGACGCCGAGGATGGGCACGTCCAGACCCTCAACCAGGCGGGCGACGGCCAGCAGGGTTCCGTCCCCGCCGAGCACGACGATGAGGTCGACCTTGCCTGGGAGTGCCTGGCGATCCGCCACCGTGACGTCGGGGAGACCGAGTCCTCCGGCGGTCTCGCTGTCGACCACCACCTGGCGTCCATGAGCGGTCAGCCACTGGACCAGACCGCGAACGACGTCGAGCGCCTCGGCCCGGTCGCGTCGTGCCACCACCCCGATGCGCCGCATCCGCTTCCCCTCGAGTCCGCTGCGAGGCTCGCTCGCGAGCCTGCTCATGACGTCCGCTCCCCCCCGCTCCGGCACGGCCGCTTGCAGCGCGGCCTCGAACGCCGCGCCCGCGAGCGGTGAGCGACGTCCGAGATCTCGGGCGAGGTGGAGAAAGACTTCACGGTTCCCCTTCGGCCCGTGGAGCACGGACGCTACGGCCCCGCCCACGCGGAGGCCGATCGCCACCGCGACGCCCGTGACGGCTCGCACGGCCGCCCGGCGTGCCTCCGAGGCCCGGACCACTCCGCCCTTCCCAACCTGACCGCGACCCACCTCGAACTGGGGCTTCACCAGCGCCACGATCTCTGCCGGATCGTGAAGACAGACGGCCACCGCAGGCAGGATGTTCCGGAGCGAGATGAAGGACACGTCGACGGCCGCGAAGGTCGGCCGATCAGGGAACCGAGCCGGCTCGAGATGACGAGCGTTCACCCCCTCCCACACCACGACGCGGGCATCCCCCCGAATTCGGGGATGGAGCTGGCCGTGTCCCACATCCACGGCGTGAACCCGGCACGCCCCCCGACCAAGGAGGCAGTGGGTGAACCCCCCCGTCGATGCCCCCACGTCCAGGCACACCCGTCCTTCGACCACCACCCCGAAGGCGTCCAGGGCCGCCGCCAGCTTCTCCCCGCCCCGCCCGACGAAGGGCGCCGCCGCGACCTGTTCGACCAAGGTATCGGGCGCCACCAGGCGGCCCGGCTTGGCGGCGACACCGCCCGGTAACCGAATCCGCCCAGCCAGGATGAGGCGCGCGGCCTCCGCGCGCGTCGACGCGATTCCCTGGGCCACGAGCAGCTCGTCCAGGCGGACGCGGCTTCCGCGAGCCACCCCGGCGGGGCTCATGCGAAGAAGTGCCGCAGCGCAGCGTCGCGCAGCGCATCGAGGGTCGCCGCGTCCGGCGCCTCCACGTAGAGCCGCGCCACCGGCTCGGTGCCCGAGGGTCGCACCAAAACCCAGGCTCCACCCTCCAGGTGGAGCTTGAGTCCGTCCGTGGTCTGGACACGTTTGACGGACCACTGACCGAGCGCCGACGGTGGCTCCGCTATCCGCGCCGGCAGCGCCCGGCGCACCGCCTCGGAGAGCGGCACGTTCACGCGGGTGGAAACAAGCCGTCCCACCTCCGAGTAGAGACGCTCCAGCACGTCGCCCAGTGCTGCGCCCTCCACCGCGGCAACCTCCGCCGCCAAGAGGCACGCGAGAATCCCATCCTTCTCGGGAGGATGCCCCCGAAGGCTCATGCCACCCGATTCCTCGCCCCCGAACATGGCGCGGTCCTGGGTGATCAGGTCACCCAGATACTTGAAGCCGACGGGTGTCTCGTGGAGCTCGCAGCCGTGACGGACGGCGAGCGCGTCGAGCAGGTGGGTCGTGGCCACGCTCCGCGCAACACCGCCGCGCCATCCGCGGTGGCGCAGGAGGTGCCGCAGCACGAGCGCCAGGATCGGGTTCGGCGCCAGCACGGTCCCGTCTCGGTCGACGACGCCGAAGCGATCGGCGTCGCCGTCGGTGGCGAGCCCGACGTGTGCCCTCCGTTCTTGCACCGCCCCGATCAGGTCGGCCAGGTGCTCCTCCGCGGGCTCGGGGGGGTGACCGCCAAAGGTGACGTCACGCGTGCCGTGGAGGAGCGTCACCTCGCAGCCCGCCTCCTCCAGGAGACGGTCGAGATAGCCGAGCGCGGGGCCGTACATCACGTCGACCACCACCCGGAGCCGGGCCTGCCGGATCGCCCCGAGATCGATGAGCCGGCGGCACTGGTCGAGGTATGCGGGCGCGAAGTCCGCTGGCTCGACCAGCCCGGCGGCCCGCGCCTCGGCGATCGGCCAGTCCCCGGGATCAGGGACCACCGCCACCCGTGTCTCGATCGCCCGGGTCACTTCCGGGAGGGCGGGCCCCCCGGTGGGGCCCGACAGCTTGAGCCCGTTGTCCCAGGCCGGGTTGTGGCTCGCCGTGATCGTGATGCCCGCGGCCGCCCGGTGGTGGAGGACGGCATGCGCCACGGTGGGTGTGGGCACGGCCGCCACCGCGAGCCGGCACCGGACACCGACCTGCGCGAGCGCGCCAGCCGACGCCGCCGCGAAATCCTCGGACAGAAAGCGGGTGTCGTAGCCGACCACCGCGCCGCGCTCCGCCTCGCCTGACTCGCGGAGGTAGTCCGCGATCGCGCGGCTCAAGCGCCGCACGTTGGCGAACGTGTAGGTGTCCGCGATCCGCGCGCGCCACCCGGACGTGCCGAACTTGATCGGATCCAGCGTTGCGATCGGACGGCCTTCGGCCTGTGGGCTCACCGGTGCCCCCGTCTCCGCTCGATTATAGGCCGTGGCGCCGCCGCCCGCGTATGCGCGAGCTTCGAAAGACGTTGATCAGCAGGAGACCGACGATGAACCCGCCGAGGTGCGCGAGGAACGCGACACCTCCGGTGTCGCCCCGGCCGAACGTGAAGACGCTGTTCGCGAACTGCAGGACGACCCAGAAGCCGAGCACGACCAGGGCGGGAACCGGGATCACTCGCACGAAGAAGCCGAAGATCACGAGGGTCCAGATCCGCGCATGAGGGTGCAACACAAGGTATGCCCCCAGGGTCCCCGAGACGGCTCCGCTCGCGCCCACCATCGGGACGGCCGAGGCGGGGTTCTGGAGGTACTGAGCCGCCGCGGCGGCCAGGCCGCACACGAGATAGAAGGCGACGAAGCGTCCGTGGCCCATCGAGTCCTCGACGTTCTTGCCGAAGATCCAGAGGTACAGCATGTTCCCGCCGACGTGAAGCAGCCCACCGTGGACGAACATCGACGTGAAGATGGTGAGCGTCGGCGCGGGAGCCCCGGCCAGGGCCGTCTCGAGGTTCAGCGGGCAGATGTCCCTGAATCGGCACGGGATCAGGCCGAACTCGGCGACGAATTGCGCGTACAGCTGCGGCCCGAGCGGCGGACGGCCAGGCGTGGCCGGCTCGAACCAGAGAAAGAACTCGTAGAGATAGATGATGACGTTGACGGCGATGAGGGAAACCGAGACTCCCGGGAACGAGCGTGTCCGGACGTCGTCCTTGAGCGGAAGCACGGTGCCCGCCGGCTCTCAAGCCGGACCGACCACCACCGCTGCGGGCTCGACCAGGTGCCGGCGCGCGGCTTGCCGGACCTGGGTCGCGTCCACCGCCTGAAGAAGCGCCGGATAGTGCAGCACGTACTCGGCGCCGACGCCCATCACCTCGTAGAAGGCCAGGTAGAAGCTCTGTCGCCCGTTGGTCCGGCGTGCCAGGACGAACGAGCCCGACAGGTAGGCCTTCGTCCGAGCGAGCTCGTCGTCCGCCACCGCCTCGCCGGCCAGGCGATCGACCTCGCGCCGGAGGCCCACTTCCGCGACGTCCACGTTCTCCGGCGCCGTCCCGATGTGGAGGACGACACGGCCCGCGCCCCGCCGTGTCGGGTATGTCGAGCCGACCGAGTAGGCGAGCCCGTCCTCGTCCCTGAGGACCCGGAACAGGCGGCTCGACATACCGCCGCCAAGGACTCCGTTCGCGACCTTGAGGGCGACGTGGTCCGATGCGGCGACGGGGGGCGCGAGGTACCCGAGCAGGAGGTGTGCTTGCTGCGTCGGCGACGCTTGGCGCTGGCGGAGCCGGATCGGCCGTTCGGGCGGTGGCGGTGCGCCGACCGCCGCGCCGCGGGGCCGGAGCCCCTCGAAGAGCCGGCCCGCCTCACCGAGCACCTCGTCGGCGGTCACCGCTCCGGAGATCGCGAGCACCAGCCGGTCGGCCGCGTATGTCTCCGTGAAGCGGTCGAACAGATCCGCGCGACCGAGCCGGGCGACGGTCGCCTCCTCCCCGCTGGAGGGCAGCCCGTACCCTTGAGCGCCGAAGAGGGACTGCCCGAGCACGCGATTCGCGACCTGAGCCGGCTGGTCCTCGAGGCCGCGGATCTGGGCCAGGAGTACACCACGCTCTCGCTCGATCTCCTCGTCACGGAAACGCGGCTCGGTGGCCACCTCGTGAAGCAGCGAGAGAAGGCGCGGCCAGTGCCGCGCGAGCCCCCACGCCCTGAGCTCGCCGTACTCCTGGTCTGCGCCACTCTCGATCCCGCCCCCCGCGTCTTCCGCCGCGCTCGCGACCTCGATGGCCGTCCGCGTCCGGGTTCCCTTGAGGAGCACGCGCCCCAGCAACGCGGTGACGCCATTCAGCTCGGGCGCCTCCTCCGCAGATCCCCCCCGGGACAGGAGGGTCAGCGCGACCACCGGCGCACCCCAGTTCTCGCGCACCAGCAGCGTCAGCCCGCTTGGCAGGACGAGCCGCGCGACCGCCCCGAGCCCGGCGACAGCGGGGCGGCCAGCCTCGGGGCGCAGCCCCGGCTCCCGTCGCGAGGCGCCCGCACTCGGGTGACCCCCGCTGGTCATTCCCCCCCTCCCGGGCTCCCGGCGCCGATGACCGCGCCCGTGAAGCGGTCGGGACGGAGATGGCGGCGCGCCGCCTCCCGCATGTCCTCGCGCGTGACGCGGTGAATGGCGTCGACGTACCCCAGCTCGAACTCGATGGTCCACAAGGTGTCCGCCGTACCGAGGGTGTAGGCGGCGCCCTCGGCCGTCTCGCCGCTGAACGCGTGTTCGGCTTCTACCGCCGTCATCGCCCGCATGAGCTCCTCCTCCGTGACGAGCTCCTCGGACAGGCGCGCGACCTCCGCCAGGACCGCCGCCTCGACCTCCGCGTAGCGGGCCGTGGAGGTCCGCGCGGTCACCGCGATCGTCCCGGCATCGTGCTGGAGGTAGAAGCTGCTGCCGATCGCGGATACGAGCCCGAGGCGCTCCCGGAGGGACTGGGCAAGCCGTGATGACCGCCCCTGGCCGAGGACGGTCGTCACCAGGTCAAGCGCATAGACATCGGGGTCCGGCGGGAGAACGCCGGCCCACGCGAACCCGAGATACGTCTGGTGGAGCGCCTTCGATTCCTCGAGCCGACCCGGCACGCTCGGCACCCTCGGCGCTCGACGGGGCCGAGCCGGGAGCGGCTGTGACGCCCACTCGCCGAACGTCGCGCGCACGGCATCGAGGCTCCGCGCCGCAGGGACGCTGCCGGCCACCACCACCGTCGCGTTGTTCGGGACGTAGGAGCGCCGATAGTAGTCGACGATCGTCTGGCGGGGCACTTCAGCGATGGACTTCACAGACCCGAGGACCGGCCGGCCGTACGCATGGTCGCCGAAGTGCCCGCGGGCCAGCACGCGCCACAGGGCTGCACTCGGCGTGTCCTCGGTGCGGCGGATCTCCTCGAGGACGACCTGCCGCTCGCGGTCGACCTCGACGGGATCGAACACGGCGCGCTGGGCAGCGTCCGCCAGCACGTCCAGCGCTACGTCCAGCCGCTCGGCCGGCAGGACGACGTGATAGTACGTCCAGTCCTGCGAGGTCGCCGCATTCATCTCGCCACCGAGTCCGGAGATCGTCTCGTCGATCACGCCGGGCCCCCGCGACGGCGTCCCCTTGAAGAGGAGGTGCTCGATGAAGTGCGACAAGCCCGCCTCGTCCTGGCGCTCGTCGCGGGCCCCCGCGCGGACCCAGAGCTGCACCGCGGCGACGTTCGCCGCGTCGTGCGGATGGAGCACCACGGTGAGGCCGTTCGAGAGCAGCACGCGCTCGGGCCACGGACCGGTCGGCCGGCCCTCCGCCTCTTCCCTCATCTCCGCTCGACCTTGCGCTCTTCCCGGCGTCCCGCGAGGAAGTGCAGGTGCAGGTGGTAGACGACCTGGCCTCCGTCCGGCCCGCAGTGAATGGCGAGTCTGTAGCCGCGTTCCGCAAGCCCGCGGGTCTCCCCGATCCGCTTCGCGGCCAGGACCAGCCGGCCCACGAGCGGCGCGTCCTCCGGGGCGAGCGCCATCACGGACTCGACGTGGCGCTTGGGAATGACGAGGATGTGGACGGGGGCCTTCGGGTAGATGTCATGGAAGGCAAGGATCTCCGGGTCCTCGTACTCGACGGTGGCCCGGTTCCGGCCGGCGACGATCTCGCAGAAGACGCAGGAGGCCATGGGCGCGGACGGTGGTTAGCCGAGCCGATCCGTCGGTCTCAGCCGGCGTGCCTGCGCCTCGGCGGCTGCGGTGCTCACCCCCCCGGCCCCGAGAAGGGCCGGCGCGCAGGTGAGGGCCTCGAATCGCGCTCGAAGTGCTTTTCCGGCCGGGCGCGCAGCCGGCTGGCCTGGGCACCGGAGCCGGGTACTGACGGCAGGACCCAACCGTGCGGAATCATGGCGAATAGCCTAGCACGGAAGCCCGGACCCCCGGTTCAGAGGGGTACGGCTCGCTAGGACCGCCGCTCTGAACGCCGCATGGGGTATGTCCGCTTCGCGTTCCGTTCATCTTCCCAGCGCCGAAGTCGGCAATGGATGCGACCGAGCAGCCGAGGCTGGTCGAGGAAGACGTATACGAGCTGACCGCTCAGATCACCACTCCTACCGTCAGGGGAGTTCGATCGAGCCTGGCAAGGACGGCGAGGATCGCTGGGGCTGGGCGAGCCCCACCTGTTAAGGCTCTCCGCACCCATCTCGACGCCATCGACCTCTAGCGTCAGGTCCGGGGTAGCGACCAGCAGCGCCAGCTCGTTTCCCACCGTCACCGGCCGAATCAACTCAAGCGACGGCTCGGTCTGACGGCATAGCGCCGACGCCGCCTCGCGCGGTCGACGCCGATTGGTGGGTTCACCCAAATCGGGTAGGACGATATCACTTTTGTGGGCGCCGCCCAGGGTGTTAGGAAATGATGCACAAGGAAATAGCACAGGGAAATCGCTGACTTCGAGCCTGATCGACGTTGGTACGAAGCGTGCCTAGTAGGTCGGCGGATGGGGACACATCGCCGCGCGGGCCGACGGCGTCTTTGCTGCGCGCCTGTGGGAAGCGGCGCAGCAATCGCCCCGCTCATCTGACCCGAGGCGTGGTGATGCGCCCCCCAATTCGACATGTGTTTCTAGGAGCGAACGATGGAAGACGAATGTATCGCGCGAGACTGCTTTCGCCCGGTCGTGGTAGTGACCACCCTCGGTCCGTTGTGCGAGCTCCACGCCAAGCGCTTGTGCCTGGAGCCCGACTGCAAGAACACCACCGGCGGACTGCATTCCAAGCACCCCGCCAGAAGCGACGGCGAGGCTTGACCTGGACGGCTGACCACGAACGCGCCTACCGCGCCGAGATCGAGCGCCGCTTCCGCGCACGCACGCCGCCGACGAGCGTCCTTGATGGGCATCCAGAGGACCGGGTATTGCGCGGCGAGCTCCGCGGCTGGGCAATTGAGCACTGCGAGGGGTTGCCGCCTGGCTCTGGCGTCGTCGCGCTCCACGTCTCCTTAGACCGCCCTGAACTGGGCTGGCCTGCGTGATGCGGAGCGACTCACCCAGTCCCCAGCGGGCGTATGGCCGGGGCATCAACCTGCTCGTGTGCACGCTGTGGATCACCGCCTTGGTGTCTCCGGGCCTGGCCAACAGTGAGGAGCGAGGGCCCGAAACCGGGGCGGCGCTGGCAGTGCGTCCGTGGTCGGAGTGGGCACAGTTCGTCGATCCCGACGACCCCACCTGGCTCGGATCGCCCGCCGAGCCGGCGAGCACGACCTCCGACCAGGGCATCACGTGGAAGAGCTCCTTCGAGCAGCGGGCCTCGTCGACGCTCTGGTCCGGAGTATTGACCGGCAACGTCGACCTCCTGGCCGTGGAGGCCACCCTAATCGGCATTCCGAGAACGGTCAGGGCCACGCGAGCCACTGTCATCACGCTGGCCCGCGTCACCCAGTGACTCATCACCAAGGCCCTTCGGAGGGCCGTTGGACTGGAGCGCCGGGTGCGTTAATCACCGCGACCGGAGCGGGCCCCGCATGACTCCCTGGACTGTAAGATTCGCCGTTCAGGGTTAACTCGGTCGGGCTCGACACGGAGGCGCGCCGAGGGCTGCGGCTTGCCGTCAAGGAGGCCTGGGGTCCAGTGACACTCGGCGCACGCGTGGAATCGACCAGACCCGGACTCGAAGGCGTCACGGGGGGTCCGGTCAAGACCGAGACGGAAGGCGTTGAGGCCTGGGTCGAGGGTCGCGAGGGGCCGGCGGGGCTGCGGCTCTCGGGCGGCCAGTTCCGGGACAACCTGGCCAACTACCCCTGGCAGCCGCAAACCACGAAGACCCAGGGTGGCGCGGCGGCCGACGCCGCGCTGCCGGTCGGCTTGACGCTGAGGCTGAGCTACCAGAGTGGCGTCGCGGAAAGCGAGCCGGGGCCGCGGCCGAGGGGCCTCACGACCGTGGGGCCGAGCGGCAGCACGTTCCACAATCTCACCAGCTCGCTCTCGCGCAGCGGGCCGGCCGGGGCGCTGACGATCTCGTCGAGCTACGTCCCGAGCCGCGACGTGCGTGACCCCGAGCGCGCGGCCCGGTCGTTCAGCCACAACCTGAGCGCGACGCTCCGGCTGCCGGCGTCGATCACGATCACCCCCGCGCTCGGCATCGCCGAGGACACGTACGAGTGGTCCGACGCTCGGAGCCAGACGACGGGGGCGTCCGTGTCGGTGAGCGGGGCGTCGGTCCTGGAGGGTGTCGATCTCAGCGTCTCCGGCTCCTACGGCCGGAGCCAGATGACCGGGGACATCGGGGATACCGACAACGGGACGGCGGGCGCCGCCGCTGGCGTGCTCTGGCGGCTCCGCCGGGCGGCGCGGGTCAAGACGAGCCTCGCCTTCGAGGTCGGCTCCCACCACTACATCGACAAGGTGACGGCGGCGGCCGACTACGCGGAGGTCTACGGCGTGGCCACTCTCCGCATCGCGTCGTTCTAGTGTACGGCGTCAAGGAACGGTGTGTCTGGATCGCTCACGTAGAAGATCACGACCCGCATGGGCTCGGTGCTGCTGCGGTTGTAGCCCGTCATTTTCACTTGGGGCGGTTCCACCATTGCCTGACCGGCTTTCACCGTGACTGGCGCGCGCCCCTCCATCTCCAAGGTAAATTCGCCTTCCAGCACGTAGACGGTCACGGGAAACCGGTGTGTATGAAACGGAGTCTTGTCGCCGGGCTTGATGGTTGCCACGAGGACGCGCACCTCCTGCCTCTCGCCCTTGGGCATGCCCTGTACGATCTCTCTCAGGAGAGGCGGAGGGGGCTGCCCTTGCGAAATCGATGGCAAGCTAATGGCCAAAGCCACAAGCGCGACAGGGATACTCATCAAATTACGCATCTGGCATTCTCCTTTGCACTGAAGCGGTCCTCCGGCGGAGTGGCGGGGTGGTGCGATACATGCGCATGACTGCGACCCCCGGCCACAGGTCCAGCAGGCCCGGGTCGGGCGTCGACGGCCGGCGGCGTCGAGCCAGCTGGGCGGGGTCACTGAATGACGTCGTCGGCCCGCGCAAGCATAGATGGCGGGATCGTGAGGCCGAGGGCCTTGGCGGTCTTCAGTAGGGTCGAGGACTGGCGCGGCACCCGTCGGCCCGTTTCCAGCCCCCGCCGCATCAAACCCGGCGTGCCGATTATCCACGGCTTTCGCCAAGGGCCTCAGTCCGGCTCCCCTGGTGACGTTTCCAGCGCCCTCCCTAAAATTCCGGACGTTGAGTTTTCCCCAGTCCGGCTTCAAGCCGCGGCGTGTCTCCATCAACCGTGCCCTGCCCGCACAGCCACCGAGGTCAAGCGCCAAGTCCGCGTACCCTCGGGAGCGCCGTGGTTTGGCATGGCCTTCGTCGCCTGTGTCCCTCCTGCGGATTCTGCTGGCCCTTGTCCGGTGCCCAGCCCGCCTCGGGCGCAGCCAGCGACCACCTCGACCCACGGGTCCGTCGCTCCGGGAAGGTTATGCTGTCCTCCCCCTCCTCGCTACCATGACCCGATGCGCGGATCTCGACGACTCCCACGCACTTCCCAGGGATCGCCTGGTTATACCAGGGACCTTGCCCGACGACTTGGTCTGGGCTGCCATCGAGACCGTCCCCCTTTGAGTCACTCTCTCCTCTCTGCGTGCCAGTGCCTGTACGCCGGAGGGATTGATGGGTGCACTGGTCCAGACCCTTCCCCATCATCATCGCCTTCGCCCAGCAAAGGAGGGCTCGGCTCCCTCATCCTCCTGTCCCTGGCTTTTTGACAGGCCCGCGTTTCGACGCATCAGCAGCCTTCGCTCACGCTCCGGCCCGCAGAGTTGCTCGCCTCTCGACCAGGCCCACCCCCTTCGGGGCAGCAGAGACTTTTACACTCGAGCTTTCCTCACCGCAGGTCACCCCATGGCGAAGTCGGGTATCACTACGCAGCTGTCTGGACTCTTGCTGCGGATGATCTTGGTCGCCCCTGGGCCGCTCGAACGGCCCGATCCCCAGCCGTGAGAATCACGTCCACCCTGAGCCGGGTCAGACCGGTGGCAAGGTCCGGCAAGGCGCCTGGGTTCCCATGCGCTGATCGCAGCTCGATGACGAGGTTCTCGCCCTCCGTGTAGCCAAGCGTGCGCATACCACCCAGAAAGGCACCCAGGTAGGGAGAACGAGGGTCGGAAACGGGTTCGCTCAGATAGCCGATCCGATACACCTTCCCGCCCCTCTGTGCCTCGGCGGCGAGCGGCGCGGCGAGGAGGCCGATGGCCAGCGTGACCGCGAGGGCGAGCCGTGAAGCCATCACACCCACTCCTCGTTGAGATCGGGTTGAGCGAGCATAGCCCGACGCTCGACCGGCGGAAAGGGTCGATTCTTAGCGATATCTGGATGGGACGTTGACGCGTCGAATGGTCCTGGCGCCAATGCACGATGTGTCATGCCGCACTTGGCCCTGGCTGACTGAGCACCGCCGGGATGTAGCGCCACCCGTCGACGCGCCGCAGGCGGATCTCAGACAAGTTGACACTTGGCGACCGCTCGTTCCTCGACGCCCCGGCGCCCGAGGCACCCGCGCCGACCTATCCACCATTGGAGGCGGCGCTCCCTCCCTGGCTGGAACGCAAACAACGTGTGGGGACCTTCGGGGCGGCACGCCCAAGTCCTACGCGTCTCGCCTCAGGACATGGGTCTACCCCTTCGTGATGCCCGATGGTCGCCGCCTTTGGGCAGTGCCCGTCAACGAGGTGACGCGGGAAATGCTCGGCGCGATCATTCTCCGGGTCAAGGAAGCCGGGCGCTCGCGGGCTGTCATTGACGGCATCGAGGCATCCCACGCCACCAGGCGCCACCACTCCCTCACGCGGTGAATTGCGGCACGATCGGCACTCTCTCCGCCAGCACCGAATGCATCCCGGGGAACGCCCCGCAGAGTGGAGCGCAATCATGCACGCCATGATGTGCGTCAGGCTCTCGGGCTCGTGAGTCAGAGTCCCGTGTAGACGCCGCGCTGGCCCGCCAGCGCCCACGTCCCTCGGTGAGGGTCTCCTCCTCCCGCATAGCCCTGAGCCCAACGTCGCGCCTGGAGGCGTACGTACGCCGCTAGAGCCCGGTCTGCGCGGTCCGCGGCCGGCGCCTGACGGGCCGCCAGCCGCAGCGTGTCTGCTCCCCGCGCTGCCGCATCGCTCGCTGGCGGCAGACGCGCGCCCGCGAGACGGCCGCCACAATCGTCCGGCTCCTCGCCGAGAACGCCGCCCTCCGGCAGCGGGTCGGCGAGCTCGAGCGCTTGGTCGGGCAGCTCAAGCGGCGCCTCTGGCCGACGGCGTACCGCCGCCGGCCTCCTCGCGCTGTGTGTGCCGATTGAACCTACCGGCACCGTGCTCCCGTTCCGGCAGCCCGAGGCTTTGCAGGGAGCGCCCACGACCAGCACGCCCCATGAGTCACCGTAGACGTCCGCTGGCTCGTATTCGGGAACAAGCGCGTTGTTCGATCGACTGCCTCCTGCACACGCCCTTGCAGCAATTGGGGTCGCTGGTGCGGACGGCCTTGTAATCCCGTGCAGTCGGCTTCGGCCAGTCCCCAGCATTTTCGCCGAGTTGCGGGCGCACAATCGTGGTCCGAAACTTGCTCGTCCTGGCCCCACCAGAACCCATCGCACGCAGACCGGTGAGGTCGCGCCTGCCGGGCAATCTGCCGCCTGAAGCGGGCCGCGACCATCAGCTGCGTGCCCTCTGCGTCTCACGACCACGGCTCGGAAGCACGGAGGACACATGCGCACGGCGAACCTCTGCCTGGAGAACGGCGACGACCTGCGGACCCAGATGCCCGCCCTGGCGGCGCACGTCGAGGCCGCGCAGAGGCGCGCGCCGGAGCCGCCGAAGTAGATGGCGCGGCACCACGGCTGGCCGATCCTCCTGATGGCGGGGCATCTGTACGCGGTGCCTTGGCCCGACGTAGGCCCGCCGCGTGCTGATGGTCGCGACCGTCCGGATCGGCCAAGCCCACCGACGCCAACGGAGGGCCGGGTGATGACCACGGATGAGAGGAGAGAAGGGCATGAAGAAACATTGGCGAATCATTCGCGGTGACCACGGGTATACGGCGTGTGAACCCCAGCTCCGACGTACCACACACATTCCCGCGCGTTGGGCTGAGACAAAGAGCGTCATCACATGTTCGCGATGCCGACAGCAGGTTGGGGTCACGTACTCCTGCTACTGCGACGAGAACTGTGGCCCGCACCACCGGGCGGACACCGACTGGTGTCCGAACCCACCCACTCGGGTCCATCTCCCCAGCGGGAGCCGGTTCTGCCAAGCCTGCGCCGACGCCCGCCAAATTCCCACGAAGAAGATGAAATCATGAGGATGCGCCACCTCGTCACATGGTGCCCGTACGATGACCAGTACCCGATCGACGTCACGCTCGACGACGACCAGCCCACGAAGTTCGGGGGCGAGTGTATGCACGCGGCCGTGGCGAACCTCGTGCTGGAGAACGGCGACGACCTGCGGACCCAGATGCCCACCCTGGCGACGCACGTCGAGACCGCGCAGAGGGCGCGCGCCGGAGCCGCCGAAGTAGATGGTGCGGCACCACGGCTGCCCCCCCGCCGCGATGTTCCTGAACTGAGGGGCGGACCCGGCCCGCATGCCCTCTGAGTCCCTCGCGCCGACGACCCGTGAGGGTGTCCCTGTCGCCGGGCCCGAACTCCCGCCGGGTGACGTACGTATGCCGCCAGAGGCCGGTCTGTGCGCAGTCTGCGGCCGGTCCCTGTCGGGCCGCCGGCCGCAGCGCGTCTGCTCCCCCGCTGTCGCATCATCCCCTGGCGGACGCGGCGCGCCCAGGAGACCGCCGCCGGTGTAGGTAGAAGACATGGGGCAGAAGGGCCGCAGCGCAACGCAGCGAGACCCGGAGCGGTATGCGCGGTACGTTGTGGAGTGGCGGAGGGGACAGCCGCCTGGGCAATCGCCACGGCGTCGGCGTCGGCATGCGCGAGCGGCGAGGCTCGTCGCGGGGGAGGCATTGGGATGAGCCAGGCGGTTCCGCCGGTGGTGGTGGCGCGGGCGGATCATCGGCTGGCGGATGCTTTTCAGGACATCGCGGAGGCGATTCAGGCCCATACCAGCACGATGGACCTGACGGGCCAAGGGGCCATTGAGGGGCTGGCGTATCAGCTCGGGCGCATGGCGGAGGCGTTCGAGCGGATCGCCACGGTGCTGGAGCATCAGGGGTGCGGGTCACGGTGGGGGAGGACTGATGCGGGTGGGGGCGTGGTTCCGGCCGGCGAGCGGCGAAGACGTCGAGCTCCTGTCTGAGGGCGCGCCGATCCGCGTGCAGGCGTTGATGCGGCCGACGAATGACCGGGTGGTGGACGTCGTGGCTCCGGCGGACGGCGGCGCGGATTCCCTCGCGGAGTACATCGAGATCATGCGTCCCATCTGGGACGCGCATCTCGACGACGTGCCGGCGGTGCTGGCCGGAAGGCTGGAGGCCGTCCGGCAGGAGCGCGATGCGCTCCGCGCCCGGGTCGCCCAGCTTCTGGATGAGCGGGCCGGCTGGGTGCGGCTGCTCGAGCGCGTGATGGCGGAGCGCGATGCCGCGCGGGAGGGAGAACGTGGTTAGTGCAACCACAGGCGGAACACTGGGTGTTTCGCGCACCTGCGCCCCTGGCGACCCGGTGAATCCGGCAACCCCCTCGGCCGGGGTCTCGCGCTCGTCAACCTGGCCCTGGAGGTGCGTCGCCTGACGGGCGGCGGGCGTGAGCTGGTCGAGCTACTCCTCGCGCTCGCGCGCGGCGAACTGATTCCGGTGGCGGGCCGCGCGCAGGGCACAGCGCCCGAATCTGGATCAGCGAATGCAAGCCGCCGAATGGCTTGCCAGTCGCGGCTGGGGCAAAGCGAAGGAGGTCATCGAGCTGGCGGGCGAGGCCTCGCCCGCGCAGCGCCTCGAGCTGCTCAGACGGCTGTCGACCGAAGATCGCGACCAGCTGACGCGATCCTGACGCGGGCGCTAAACGACGCGTCGGTCCCAGCGAGCGACGCTAACGACGGCGCGCCAGCCCTCGCCCCGCCGACCGCCTCGGATTCCGACCCCGGCCCCAACCTGCCCGACGCGATCCGTTAGGCCGTCTCGCCCATTCGAGCGCATCTGGCAGGCTCCTGACGTGCGTGTTCACCGCGCCAGCCAACGGAGCACCCGAAGGAGGTTCCGCGCATGACGCCCACCGCCCGTGTGGCGGCCGAGAACCCTTGTCGGGCGGACCACGAGGCCGTGACTGCTCACGGGCCAAGGTGGCGATGCGGGCCAGGGCCGCGGTCTCGCGGTTGGTGGTGCCGTTCGCGGCCCCGGCGGCGCGGCGGCGATCCTTGTAGGCCTGCACCGCGGCCGTGGTCAGGCCGCTCAACCGTGTGTCGGCGCCGAACGCCGCGAAGAGCCGGGCGAGCCGGTACTCCAGCGTGGAGGCCGATTTCCGCTGGTTGGCGCGGTAGTCCCGCCGGATCAGCTCGGCGCCGTCCTTCAGCGTGAGCCGATCGCCTGGACGCTGACGGGGATCTTCAGCGCGACCTTGCCCTCCTGCTGCTGGAGAAACGCGCGCGCCTTCCCTTTGTCGCGCGTGCCGGTCGACTGCTTCACCGTCCGGCCGTGTTGCTGAAAGCGCGCCCACCACACGGCGGACTCGCGAAGCGTCCCGGCCCGGCGGGCCTCGGCGTAGGTCTGCCCGGGCGGGGCATACGGCGGTCGGAAAATCGCACCCACTAGTCTCCCCTCCCCTCGTAGACGTCTCTCCTCTTCCGGCACAACTCACACCACTCCTCCCGATCATTCGGGCCGCCGCGTTTCGCTGAACACCGGCAGCACTCGTGGTCAACGGGGAGGACTGGCGATTCAGCGCGCCGTCCCACATCGGGCCAGACGCCCCTCCCCATTACGGTCGACGTGGGGGCGAAGATGGCGGCGATCATCGTCAGACCTCCTCCCGCATGTGTCTCGCGCCCGTCAGACGGCGCAGAGTGCCAGCATCCCGGCCGGGGTCTCGATCTCCTGGAGCGTAGCCACGTCCGCCAACCGGCCGTATCCTATGGGGCCAGGCCGGGACTTCCAGGGACGTGGTACGCGTAGGCACACTCACACGGGCCCGCCCGCTCGGGCGTCGGCCATCTTCACCATCGCTCAGTCCTCCGTCTCGTCCCCCCCCGGCGGGGGTGCCGCACCGCGCGGCGGCCGTGGGGTATCCCGGGCCAGTGTGACCAGGCTCGCCGTCGCCTGAAGCCGCCGCCGCGCGACCACCATGACTGAGTGCCCTATGGCAAAGATCGACTGGATTTCGTACCCCTGCCGCTCGAGCGCATTCAGGGCTTCTTGCAACTCAATCGCTGACGGCGACGCCGTCTGATTCACGCTCCACTCGTAGATCATCGGTCTCCCTACTCCAGCAGCTTCGTCACCGGCACGCCGAGGGCCTTGGCGAGGCGCTGCAAAACGGCCAGCGTCGGCCCATGCCGTCCGGCCTCCAGTCGGTTGACGTGCTCGCGGGCGAGCTTCGCCTTGTGCGCCAGGTCCGCCTGGCTCAGGCCCTTCGCCTCGCGGAGCTGCGTGAGCGTTCTCCCCAGTCGCTGTGACATCGATGGCCTGATAGTAACATCCTTATCACCTTGCATCAAGCCCCCGCATGATCCGGCGTCACCGTCCGGGAACCATAGTGCGGGACCGTCGGGAGCGGCAAGGACGGCCGAAGGTCGGCGCGGGAGGCCCCGGATCATTCCCCTCTGAGTCCGCGCACAGACCGGGACGGCCGCGCCCGGTGGTGGGCGCGATCGCGCGCGGGTCAGGCGGCGAACACCGGCCCCGGCGGCGGCTCGGGCGCCAGCCCCAGCGCCGCGAGGAGCCGCCGGAACGCATGGGGCGCGGTCACCGCGCCCACGATCCGACGCGGGCCGGGACAGCGGCTTCCGCTCGTGGCATGACGGAACCCATGGGCGACCTCGCGCCCGTCCTTCAGCGCCCGCGCCGGTCCCGACCAGGGTCTTCCCCTGGCCCTGCGCCTGAAGTCGTGCCTGCTGACGTACGTACGCCACCGGACCCCGGGCTGTGCGCGGTCTGCGGCCGGCGCCTGACGGGCCGCCGGGCGCAGCGCGTCTGCTCCCCGCGATGCCGCGTCGCGTACTGGCGCGCGCTGCGCGCCCAGGAGACCCCACGCTCGCCGCCCTCCGGCAGCGGGTCGGCGAGCTCGAGCGCCTGGTGGGGCAGCTCAAGCGGCGCCTCTGGCCGACGGCGCAGTCCGGGAACTGCCAGCCGCCGCCTCCGAAGCCTTTCTCCGGCAATATTGGGCTTCTGTCGACGCCTGCGGCTCCCGATCTGGCCGCGTCGTTAGCGCGGTTCGGGCGGCGCGAACCGCCGGGGCGGGTTCATCGTCTGATCCGGGTCCCAGATCGGAACCAACTGCCACCAGCCCGCGTCCACCGGCACCGGCACGTACTCCGTCGTGCAGCCGCACCAGCTGGGAATGTGGAGCGTCCGCCCAGGCTGCCACCCGTGCGGGCGAAGCTGCTCCGCGCGCGTGCGCATGACTGCGACCTCCCGTCCACAGGTCAAGCAGGCCCGGGTCGGGCGCCGGCGGCCAGCCGCGTCGAGCCAGACCGGCGGTGTCATGCGAGGGTGACCGGGAAACCGAGCCGCGTCGCCAACGCCTGAAGCCGCACGATGGCGTCCGCTCCGTGTCCGTTCGTCCACTCTCCCCGGGCGGCGCACGCCTCGAAGGCAATCGCTTCCTCGGCGGTCTGCGGCTCCAGCCCGACCCACACGCACTGCGGTCCTGCGGTGACGACCAAGCGCATGCGATCTCCCCTCCTAAGGCTGCAACACTTCAAGCGCCGTCATCCGGCAGCTTGCGGCCGGCTAGAGCGGACCGTCATCCTCATGCTAAGATGCGTGCGTGAGTCGGCTGGTGAAGCCTATCCTTTCGATCGCCCTCCTCCTCGTCCTCGGCGTGTGCATTGGAGGTCCCGCCCTGGATCCCGAGTTCGAGCTGCCTCCCCAACATTTCGATGGCGATGCCGATGATCCAGGGCATGTTGGGGAGGTCTTCAACTTCTGGGTCGACGTCTCCGTCACCGGTACGCTGACACTCGTCCCTTCGGAGGCGCCGACACGGCATCTGGCGCTGCCCAACGAGGTCCCCAAGCCGCAGCAGATCGTTCTCGAGCCTCACGGCTCTCGCGCCCCCCCTGCCTAGCCACAATTCCGTTCCCACGCTGAACTGATCCGTCCGTCCAGTCATCCGGTCGGAAGGGCCGGGCTGTCGGAAACCGCCTGCCACGGTGAGGCGCCTGCGCCCAGGCTCCTCGCCTCTGCACGGCCACCTGCCAGTCGCGGTCATTGTCCCCTCAGTTGCGATGGAAGGGCACGGAGATTCCGAATGCGCCTATTGCTGCGTGTGCCGACGTCATTGTCCAAGGACCCCGGCTGTCAAGTCCGCGGCCTCGAGCGACGCGGAGTCCGCCGTCACCTCCTGCTTCTTATTGAGCAGTCCCTTCTCGTGGTGAGCTCCGTTTCCCTGTTCGTCTTCACATCGCGCTCAAGACGTCTTTCCGCCGTCTCCATCCCGCCGCGCCGGGCACCGGTTGCGCGCAGCCCGTCGCGCCTCGCGCCCCTCCCGCCTAGTCGGTTCGCGCCGGTCACCGCGGCGCGGTCTCCGTTGAGCCCTGTCGGGCCAGCGGAGACGCGCACCGTTCGGACCGCTCTTCCTGACGCCACCGCGGCACGCCCGAAGGGCGTGCCGGGACGGCACCGGGACAGCTGCGATGTCTTGTCGGGTCCGTCTCGAAGAAGGCGGCGACCCGCTAGTCACGGCGGCGGCGCTCGGAAGGAGTGCTCGTGACACTGCGGACCTGGTTGTCCTTCGGCATCGCGCGAGTGGCCCGGTTTCTGGATCGCCGCGCGCCGCGTGTGGCTGACATCGCACGCCCGGTGTGGCGGGCCTCAGGAGGCCGGCTGGGCGTGAGCGGATACTGGAGCAACCGCCGGGACTTCAACTACTACCGGGAGGTTCTTCGGCTCGCGCGGGTGCACGCGCCCGAGGGGCGGACGGCCCTCGACGTGGGCGCGAGGGACACGGCGGTGCTCCGGAGCCTGGACTGGTTCACGCACCGCGTGGCCCTCGACATCCAACCCTATCCCGCGCGACGGGGGATCGAGCGGGTGGTTGCGGACTTTCGCACCTACCGGGTGCCCCGCCCCTTCGACTTGGTGCTGTGCCTTCAGGTCCTCGAGCACCTGGAGGAGCCCGAGGCATTCACGCGGAAGCTTCTGGAGTCCGGGCGCACCGTGATCGTATCGGTGCCGTACCGATGGCCGGAGGGCACGGGACCGGGGCACGTGCAGGACCCGGTCGACGAGGTGAAGCTGGTCGGCTGGGCCGGTCGGACCCCGGTCGAGACCTGCATCGTGCGCGACGAGCTCGATCGCCTCATCGCAGTGTTCCGCGAGTGAGGGTCCCCGGGCGAGGGATGCACGGAGATGTCTCCACGTCGGCGGCGCACCTCTCTCATCAGGATCTCTCCGGGCGAGCGCCCTGCAGCGTCGCGACTCACTTGGCGGTCCACTTGGCGGAGTCGCCCGGCAAAGTCGGGCACTTTCCGGCACGGTTCGTGATTCCGGGCGGTCCGGAACGTGCGCCCGAACCGCCCGAAATCATTGACGATGGTTGTGGAGGGTAAGGGATTCGAACCCTCGACCTCTGGAGTGCGATTTCTGAAGTCCTGCCTCGAAACCCCGCGCCATGTCAAGAGCGGAACGCCGCCACTTTGCCACTTTTCGACCGCACTTTGCTACTCTTGCCGGCAGCCACGATCCTCATCCGGAGCGCCAACGTACATCGTCGCCCAGTCTTATCTGGAGGCTCGGCACCTGCCGGCGCAACTCTACCGACCCCTCGATCCGGCAAAGAGCGCGTCGCCAGTACTTCGCTCGACATACGGTCTATCTCAACACTTCCCGAATCCTATTCGCCCCCGCGCTCCCAGGCGGTGAAGAGAGCGGTGCCCGCTTCGCGCGCCTGAGCGTCGCCGCTCCCCATCGCCGCAGCCAAGATCGTGCGCGCGTGGCCTCCCCAGCCGAGGATGCCCCACCCTTCGAGGTCGGCTTCGACCAGACCTTCCAGGCAGTGCACGGCCTCGCGGGGGTACGGGGCGCCATCTCAGCCAAAGTCTCTGCAATCATGAAGTCGGGGTCTGCCTTCTTTGCTAGCCTCAGAACCTCTGCGAGCCCCGGCTCGCCGATCGCGGGCGGTCGGCCCGAGAGCCCGCACGCCCTCGGCCCCCGCCAGCTGCCAGGCCAGGTCGAGCCACGGTGTTTCCCGACCGTCCTGGGGGTCCCAAGCGTTCCCGCCAAACACGCTGACCACTGCGCGAAGCAGCTCGCTGAGACCGGCGTCGCGCAGCAGGCGGCTCACGCCCTCGATGTCCCCAGGGCCGGACCGTGCTCGACGACGTGGTAGAGCGCCGTCAACGTATGGGTCTTGCCGCCACCGAACTGGGTGATCAGGGTCAGGTCCGGCGCCGTGTTCGCCGTCTGGCCGGCGAGCCGCCGGAGCACCATCCCGGCATGCTCGGAGAGCGCCCGCGTGAAGTACGTCCGGGCGAAGAACTTCTGAGGGTCCCGGTAGTCTTCGGGTCCGCGGCCGGCGACGACCTGCTCGAGCGCGATGGCGAACTCGTTCGAGTTGAACGAACGCCCCTCGCGGACCTCTGCCCTCGGCAGCGCGAGCTTGTACCAGGGCTCCACGGTGGCTCCCCGACTTCTACGTCGGCACAACGCGTGGCACGAGATCCTTGAGGTCGACAGCCGGCGCTTCAGGCTTCTCGAAGAGCCGGCTCGCGCCAAGGACCTCGATGCCCACGAGCTTCTCGCCTGCCGCGAAGTCGAGGGCGATGTCGTCCGTGAGCCGGACGTTCCGGCACTCGAACTTCCCCTCGAGGAGTCGGATGTAGAGCGCGTCCGCCTCGCGGTCGTAGGTGATCCTCATCGCTTCGCCCCTTCCTGAAAGTAGAACACGTATACCGTGATGACGACAAACCGGCCTTCCTCCTCGGACACTATGGGAGCGACCTGCTGCACCCCATAGCGCCGACCATCCCACTCGCGGTGAAACTCGAGGTTCAGGCGGTAGAGATCCAAGCCACGCTGGGCCGCCTCGCGCTGTCCGATCCGGATGGCCTGGACCACATCCTCCTCGCGCGCCCCGCGTTCCCGCGCGCGTTCGCGGGCATGTGCGGTGAACACGACCGGCTTTGAGCCCTGCCTGCCGCTCATCGCGGCACCGCGACCAGCATCGCATCGAACAGGCGCTTCTCCTCGCTGTCCTTCGGGTAGAGCGCGGACAGGGCGTTCGCGAGCCGCAGGAACTCCGGTCCGCGCCCGATCTCGGCCTCGAGCAGGGCCCGAAGGGCGTTCGACGCGCCGCTCGCCTGGAAGAGCATGGCGGCGTGCACCCGGTCCAGCGTGGTAGCGTCTCGTCGAGTCTCGAGGTCTCCGCCGACAGCGTCCTGGGCGCCACGCGACTTTCGGCCACCCTTGACCGGCGCGCGGACCGGTGGGCCTGCCAGCTCGGGGAAGAGCGTGCCCTGGGCGGTAACTCGCGCGGTTCTTGCGGAGATTTCAATGCGCTGGGCAACGGCCATGGCACCCTGGTCCCCGAAGAGCTGAAGCCCGCTCCCGCACGGGCAGGAGACGGACCACCCCTTTCTCCCTCTCGACGATGCGCCGCTCCCACTGGTCCAGATGAATGCCGAGCGGTTGGGCAAACCGCCGCACAACGTCGTACACGAGGACGAGACCCTTCCTCCGACCAGGTCGAACCGCATCCTCTTCATCGTCTTCGTCCGCGGTGTCCGCCTCCTCCCCGTCGGCCTCTGCGCTTCCTTGCCACCATGACCGCTCTTGCGCACTCCGGCAGCGATGCGGTAGAACTCCTGATGCCTTGGGCCGACTTCGCGGCGAGGATGCGCGCGCCGCGAGTCGTGAGCTCAACGGCAGCATGGCAAAAAGGACCGATCCATCTCGGTGCGCTGTTCGTGCGAGCGGGCGCGTCGTCCGCCCATTCGGCGCGGTGACCCCTTTCCTCCTCAGGGTCCCGGCCTGGGCCTGGATCGCGCTCGCTTGGGCCATCGCCTCCCTGCCCAACCTGTCCCTTCACTCCTTCAAATGGGAGGAAGGTAACAACGCCGCGATGGCGCGCGACATCCTGGCGCGCGGTGATCTGCTCGAGCCGGCAATCTTCGGTCTCAGGTGGGTTGAGAAACCCACGCTCCTCCCGTGGCTCATCACCGGCACCGCCCTGTTGACCGGTACAGTGGACGAGTGGTCGGCCAGACTACCATCCATGCTCGGGGTCCTGGGGACCGCTCTCCTCGTTGAGCGCCTCACGCGGCGGTACGCCAGCGCACCCGCCGCCCTGTTCGCAGCCAGCGCATTCATGCTCTGCCCGATGCTCCTCCGCAAGCTCAGGATCAGCGAGCCCGACACGATCAACACCTTCCTGTCCTTCGCCGCTTTCGTCGTCTGGTGGGACGGGGAGGCGCGAGGACGCGTGACCGCCGGGCGCTGGCTCGCGTGCGGAGGGCTCTTGAGCGCGCTGGCCATGGCCAAGGGACCGCAGCCAGTCGGTTTCTTCGCCCTCGGCGTCGGCGCCTACCTCGTCGCGCGCCGTCGCTGGGCGGCCCTACCCGGTCTGGCACTATCCCTCGGGCTCCCCGCCGCGGCGACGGTTGCGTGGGCAGCGACCGTCCACCGGGAGAGTGATCTCTCAACCTGGTTCACCTACCTGCGGGTGCACGGCCTCCGCTTCAACGTTCCGCACTATCTGCGGGAGCGGGTACGGTTCGTAGGCGGTCTACCGATGGACCTCCTGCCGAGCACGATACTGCTACCATCAGTCCTGGCCGCCTGGTGGCGGCCGGCCCGTGTCGGCGTAGCCCCGAGCCCGATCCTTTCCCCCCTCGTCTTCTATGCGGGCTTGTGCACACTGGCCCTCCTCGTGTGGCCGGGAACGAAGTCTCGCTATGCCATGCCAATCGTCCCGGCGGTGGCGGTCATGGCCGGACTGGCCATCGACCCCCTCGCCCGCCGTCGCCACTGGGTCGCGGCTTTAGCGCTGGTAACCGCGATCGTCTTGTTCGTCTATCAGGTGGTCCTGGTCAGCGCCGTGATACCGCTCCACGCGGAGAAGTACAGCGCCCCGCGTCGACGTGGCGCCGCTTTCGATGCCATCATTAGTGCCGCGCCAGCGCCGGTCTTCACGCTCGGAAAGCCCCAGGCCAACAAGCTCTTCTACCTCACGCACCCGATCCGCAGCATCGCGGTAGCTGATCCGGCCCTTCCCGCCCCGGCGTGGATCTTCGCGCCGAGATTGCTGCTGGAGCAGATCGAGGTCCTGCGGCCGGACCTCGTAGTCCGAGACTTGACGCCGACCGTGAGAGGCCGTGGCCTCGTCCTGGCTCGGATCGAGCGACGGCCGGGCTGGACCAAAGCGCCCTGAGCGGGGATCCAAGCGGCCCCGCCCGGGTCCCGGGAAGCGTCCCATCAGGTCCCTGCCCGGGGCGAGCCCGCAGGAACGCCGGCTAGAGTAGGGTCGCGAGGCCGCGGACTGGCACGTCAATGCCGCGACCTGGCCTCCTGGGAGGACGCGCGGCGGACCGCCGCCGCGGGAGTGAATCGGAGCGCCCACACCTTGGTCAGCGCCTCCAGGGCGATCGTCCATGACATCTTCGACTGGCCGGCGCGTCGCTCCTCGAAGACGATCGGGACCTCGACCACCCTGAACCCGTTCTTAGCGAAGAGGTAGCTCAGCTCGATCTGGAAGCAGTACCCGTCGGACGTGAGGCGCGACAGATCGAACGTGCGAAGGGCAGCGACCCGGAAGCACTTGAAGCCGCCGGTCAGGTCGTGGAGGGTGGATCCGAGAACGGCCCGGGCGTACAGGTTCCCGCTCCGGCTGATGAGGCGGCGCAGAGGGCTCCAGTTCGAGATCCGGCCTCCGGGCACGTATCGTGAGCCCAACACGAGATCGGCCTGGCGGATCCGGTCGAGAAACACGGGGAGGTAACGCGGCGGGTGAGAGTAGTCCGCGTCCATCTCGAAGACGAGATCGTATCCTTCTCGCGCCGCGTGGTCGAAGCCAGCGAGGTACGCCGAGGCCAGACCAAGCCGCCGAGGCCGGACGAGCAGGTGAACCCGGCGCTCGCTGGCCCGCACCTCTTCCACCGTGTCGGCGGTGCCGTCCGGTGAGCTGTCGTCCACGACCAGCACGTCGACGGCCGCTGCCCGGCACACATCCCGGAGAAGATGGCCAATGCTCTCGCGCTCATTGTAGGTCGGGATCACCACGAGGGCACGGGGGTCCGGCGACAATGCCCCCCAGAGGGTCCGGCGACCGTCACCATCGCGCCGTCCGGATCCCGTACGAGGCCGCTCCCCCGGTCAAGAGAGAGGTCCGTCGTTCGACCGTCCCGACTCGCTCATGCGGTGCGCCACCACACTGCTCCGCATGATTATGCACACACTGAAGGCGGGTCAACGCAACCAATCCTCCCGAGCCTGTCACCAGCGAGTGCCAAGGGCCTGCGCTCGGGCGCTGCGCGGTCGATGACCACCTTTACGCCGGGGCTGGCCATCAGGACAGGGGCCCTCCGGCCGTGTTGCGCGCTTGGACCTGACGGTCCCGGGAACGGTCGGGCGGGCCGGGGTAGCGGTCGCCCGTCCCTTCTCTCATGAGCGACGCACAGCCATCTTGGCGCTCTTCCGCTTCGCCTTGCTATCTCGCTGTGTCATCATCGCGGCGACAAGCTTCGCGCCGGCCTCGTTGAGCATCGCCTCATCGACGATCGCATAACGCTTGAACACCGAGTTGGTGAGGTGGCCAGTCATCTTCATCGCCACCGTCTCCGGAACGCCGGCCCGGATGAGGTTCCGTGCGGCCGTCCGCCGGTAGTCATGAAAGATCCGCCCCGGGATGCCCGCCTTCCGCCGGGCTGTCGTCCATGCCTTCTTGAAGTCACCCAGTTGGTCCCCTTTGTCCTTGAAGAACACCCACGGGACGATCTTGCCCTGCTCCCGCTGAATCGCCTCGGCCCTCGCCTTCTGGACCTCGAGGATGGCCCTCACCTCCGGGATCAGTGGGAACATGCGCCCTTCCCGGTTCTTCGTCTCCTCCGGTTCCATTCGGAGCCAGCCAGCCTTGAAGTCGACGTGAGACCACTGCCTCGACTTCAGCTCGGTCTTCCGCCAGCCGGTGATGCGGGCGACCGCCGTGATTGCCCGCAGCCGCTCCGGCAGGACCCGCTGGACGCCCGTGTGCTGGTCGTCCTCAAAAAAGCCTTTGCGGACGTTCCGCTCCTCGAGGCCCGTGACCACGAACCTCGTCACCAGGTTGTGCTGAAGCCGGGCGAGGGTCGCAACGCGAGACAGGCAGGCCAACTCGCGGTTAATCGTTGCCGGCTTCGCTCCGGCCTCGAGCCGTGCTGCCTTGTACGCCTCGATTGCCGCGGTCGTCAGCCGGCTGAGTCGCGTCAGCGGATCGAAATGCCGGAGCACGTGGCGAAGCCGGTATTCGAGCGTATCCGCCGACTTCCGACCGTTCGTCAGGTAATCCTTCCGGATCATCTCGGCGCCCTCGGCCAAGGTCAGCCTTTCGGCCTGGGCGTCGACGGGAATCTTCAGCGCGACCTTGCCCTCCTGCTGCCGGAGGAACTCCATCGCCTTGGCGTGCGAGGTCGTCTCCGTGGATTGCCTGATTGTTTTGCCGTGCTGACGGAAGCGGGCCCACCAAACGGCCGCGACCCGGACGGTCCCGTCCGCGGCCTTGTATTTCGGTCGGTAGACTGCGCCCATCGCGTCCTCCTTTTCCTCGATGCGGCAGTGTTGGGCCCTTGGCGCATCCCGGGCCTCGCCGGCGATCGCCTGACGTAACAGTCGGGGCTTCCTGCGTCAGGGGTCCGGCCGCCATTCTTCGGGGACGTGGGCAGCGCGTCAAACCTTGTACACATCGCCGAACAGCGCCTCGACGTCATGCCGATCGAAGTGGACCCGGCGCAATCCAGGCCAGCGGACGGGCCGGAGCACTCCGTGTCTCACCAGCCGCCACACTGAGCGCACCGGAAGGCCGAGAACGGCGGCTGTCTCTTTGACCGAGAGCCCGCGGGGCTGGCAAAGTGCGGGCAAAGTGGCCCGCATCGCCGCGGCTGAGGCGGGGGTGCTGGCCGCCCGCTGGACTCCGGCTCCAGGGCGTCCAGGTGAGCCTCGAAGACGCCCCGCAGCCCCGGCCAGGGGCAGCTCTCCACGCGGACGGGTCACGGACCCCACCCCCACGACAGCGGCCAGGCCGGAGACCGCCGGTTCCCGGGACATCGCCGATATGGCCGCCCTTCGATCACGGGCGTTCCGATCAGACATCACCGGATGCTTCGGCTTATTCCGTCCGATCAGGCGTGATCCCGGTCATGTGCTCGCCTCCGGCCTCGCGGAGGTCTCCAGGCTCAGGCTCAGGGCCCCGCTTCGTGTGCGGTCCTGGGGCCAGGAAGTCGCGCCGTACGGGGTTCTGGCGAGTTCATGAAGGTGGGTCGCCGAGGTGGCTGACCGCCGGCGCCGCGCTCGGATCACACCGGCCACCAGCGTGAGCACTCAGTCGGAAACACCGCCCGCATGTCCTGGTCGCCGGTCTGCCGGGGGCGGACGCCCGGGGAAGGGCCCGGAGCTTCGGGAATAGCCGGGGGCGATCGGTATAGCGGCGAGGGTGGGCTTCTCGGGCAGCGGGCAGCCGTGGCCGTCTTGGACATCCATTCGATCTGCCCGAAGTGCCCCGGGATCAGGGGTCAGCCCTCGACCTCCGACCCGCGAGCGGGCCGGCACGTCCAGTTGGGCGAAGGCGTCGGCATGTTCGGTGGTCATCCGTCGTTCCCCCGTTCAGCCGGCCTACGCCTAGCCTACGCCTCCTTGTTCAATGCCAGTGGGGCCACCTGAGGGTGGCGACGTACAAGGGTGCGCGCAGACGGCCGCCCCCGGGGTGCGGGTTTTGGGGTCAGCGGGATCGGTCAGTGTGATCCCAGAGCCCGACTGGCTCGCCAATCCCTTTACCCCAGACAGGGCCAGCGTCGATCCGGGGCGAGGGCAGGCGCGAGCGTCGTCCTGCCGACCCTCCGGCGGGTGCCTTCCAGGGAGCGTCGTGGACGGTAAAGCCGTCGGGATACGGATACGGCGCGTCGGGCGGCGGACATTCGTCTCCTTCAAGGGATACCCGGCTCGTGGGCGGGGCCGGACGCGCTTCCGCGCGCAGCTCCGGATCGATCGAGGTGCCGCGTTGGTCCGTCCGTCTTCGACTTCCGGTGCCCGAACCACGGCGGTGTTGGGCTCCACGCGGAGGTCAACCTCTGCGCCAGGCCGGGCTGGCGCTTGAGGAAGGCTCCGAGCGAACGGCTGTCGGTGGCCAGGAGCGGCCAGGGGTCAACCTCGGCCTCAGTGGCCGCGCGGAAGACCGCCGCCGGGTCGTACCGCCCCTTCGTGGGGAAGAAGCCGAGCTCCATCCCGTCGAGCGCGAGGGGCTCCCGGTCTTGCAGATAGTGCCGTAGGCGGTCGCGGACGCGGCCGACGCGAGCCTCGCCGACTAGGAGGAGACTGGCCAGTCGCCGGGCCTCGGCGTCGTCGGGAATAGCCGCCTCGTCCATCGCTTCGAGCGCGGCCTGCCCGACGGGGCACCGGTTCACCCAGGGACACGTGGCGCATGCCGTCGACGGCCTGGGAGGGAAGGCCCCCGGATCGTGCGGGGCAGCGAGGGCCGTGCCGATCCTCGCGGCGAGGGCGCGCGCCCACCCCAACGTTTCGGCGGCCTCCGCCCGCGTCAGCGTCACGCGGGCGACCCGCCCGGTGCGCAGGTAGTGGTACTCGACCGAGACGTCCTCGAGGCGGGGCGCCCACGCCCACACCAGGGCCGTGTAGAGGTCCGGCGCCCAGGCGACACGGAGACCCTCCTCGTCCTCGCTCACCCAGCCGCTCTTCCAGTCGAGGACGGTTGCGTGCGGCCCCACGACGGTGACCAGGTCGAGGCGGCCACGGATGAAGGCGGCCGGCGCCTCCCACTCGACATGCGTGCCGCGCTGGTCCACGGCCAGGGTGTGCTCCACCGCCACGACGGACTCCACCGGCACGGTCCACTGGGCGAGCCATCGCGTCACCAGGTCCACCGCCTCCCGGATCAGATCGACACCGGCAGCGGGAACGCTGTCCTGTTCGAGGAGCCTCGCGGCGATCGCCGCGACCCGAGCGAGCGGCGGACGCGCTCCGGTGCGGAGGGTCTCCTGCAGGTAGCCCTCGAGGAGCGTGTGGGCCACCGACCCGAGCAGGCGAGGCCGCTGATCCCCGATCGGCTGCGGGAGCCGCAACACGTACTCGAACCGGTACGCGGCGGGGCAGCGGTCCCAGGCCTCGAGCCGCGACGGGCTGAGGCGTGGGAGATGCGGCGCCGCGCCGTGCATGTCCTGCGCGGTCATGGCGCAGTGACTCCCGCCGGGGCGACGGCTCCACCGGACATCCCTGGGGCCACGGTCAGGCCCGCCTCGCGGAGAAACCTCGAGGGCGGCCGGAAGGCCACGTCGCCCCAGAGCCGCCGCATGCGGGCCACCGAGAAGATCAGGTGCTCGCGGGCCCGTGTCATGCCCACGTAGCAGAGGCGCCGCTCCTCCGCGAGCGTCTCCGCGGCCGTGTGGCGGTAGTGGGGTAGGAGCCCCTCCTCGGCACCCACGATGACGACGGTGTGGAACTCGAGCCCCTTCGCCGCGTGAAGCGTCAGGCCGAGAACCTCCACCGCGGTCCCCGTCGGGGCGTCTTCCTCCGTGAGCACGACGGTATCGAGGAACTCGGGGAGACTCCCGCCGGTCTCCGCCTCCCACCGGCCCGCCAGGGCCAGGAGCGTGGCGACATCCTCGGCCCGGCGGTCGCGTTCGTCGTCATGGGACTCGGTCGCCTTGTGCGGGAGGTGGCCATGGATCTCGCTGGCCACGATCTCGAGCAGGGTCGTGACCCGTGGGGATGTGGAGCGCCAGCCCTGGAGTCGATCGAGCCAGACGGCCAGCCCCCGACGGCGGTGCGCGACCTCCTGAAGCGCGGCGGCCACGCCCACGGCCCGGACCCGCGAGCGGAGCGTCGCGAGCGTCCGGGCACCCACTCCGCAGCGACAAGTGCGGAGCACCCGTTCCCAGGCCGGCCAGTCGAGTGGGTTGACGAGCACGCGACAGACGGCCAGCACGTCGCGGACGGCCGCGCGCTCGGCCAGGGGACGCTCCGCGAGCACCCGGACGCTCAGCCCGCGCGCCTCGCAGGCCCGCGCGATCGGCCCGAGGCACGCGGTCACCCGCGCCAGGATCGCGATCGGGGGCGCGCTCGTGCGGAGCCATTCCGGACAGCGGGCGGCGAGCCCCTCCGCCTCGGCGCGGTCGTCGGTCCAAGTCACAACCTCGGGGACCGGCCCCGCCGGCCGCACCGCGGCGAGGGGCTTGGGCCGCCGGGCCCGGTTGTGCCCGATGAGCCGCGCGGCCGTCGCGACGATCTGCGGCGTGGACCGGTAGTTCCGGCCGACGGCCAGCACGGCGCCGCCGGAGTACGTGCGCTCGAACGCGTGCAGGCGCGTCACGTCTCCGCCCCGCCAGCCGTAGATCGCCTGGTCATCGTCCCCCGCGAACGTGACCGCGCCGTCCGGCGCCGCGAGGGCCTCGACGAGGGCGTGCTGAAGCGCGCAGAGGTCCTGCGCCTCGTCGACGAGCACGGCGCGGAAGCGCCGGCGCAGCCGCTCGCGGACAGCGGAGTCCAGGTGGAACACGCTCAGCGGCCCGGCCAGCAGGTCCGTGAAGTCGAGCGCATTCGCCTCCCGGCACCGCGCCTCATACGCGGCCAGGAGCGTCGCGAGCGGTCCGGGAAGCTGGGCTGGCGAATGGCCAGTCGGCGGTACCGGCTGGGTCTTCGCGCGCTCGACGGCCTCAGTGAGCAACGTGACATCGCCTTCGACGTTGAGCTCCTCCACGAGGCGGGCAATCAGCCGGCGGGTGTCCTCACGGTCGAGGATCGTGAAGGCAGCCGTTCGACCGAGCGTGGCAGCATGTCGGCGCAGGAGCCAAGCGCCGAATCCGTGGAACGTGCCGGCCCACAACCCCTTCACCATGGGGCCCAACGCCCGCGCGAGTCGTCCGCGCAGCTCGTCCGCAGCGGCCCGCGAGAACGCGAGGGCCAGGACCTCGGTGGCGTCGAGCCCTTCGCGCTGGATCAGCCACTGGATCCGATGGGTCAGGATGCGCGTCTTCCCGCTGCCGGGACCACACGCGAGCAACAGCGGACGGGCCGGGTGTGTCACGGCCGCGCGCTGGGCCGGGTGCAGCGCGGCCAGGGTGTCGTCGAGGGTCATGCGTGTCGTCAGACTCCTGTGCGAGGGTGGAAGAGCATGGATGGTGGGGCGAGCGATCGCGATCCCGGTCACCGGTCATGCCGACACCGCCAATCGGTCAGGATCGGGGCGGCGTCACCCCGACGCGGGGCCGCCCTTCGCGTCGCGTGATCGCGCCCACGCCTGGTATCGCCGGGTGAAGCAGTCCGCGCAGGGATGCGGATCGGGGTTCAGAGAATCGGCACTCGGATCCGCGGCGTGCACGGTCCACGGGATCGGACACGGGGCGGCCGCGGCCGCTGCCATGATGGCGGCATACCGAGGTGCGAACCACGCGAGGATCTGGTCGGCGCGCGCCGCCCGCTCGTCCGGGGTCAGCGCCACCTCGCGCGCGAGGCCTCGGGCGACCTCGTCCAGCAGCGTGAACAGGCCGGCCACGTCCTGAGGGACGTCGAGGACGTCAGGCGTCGGATGCGGTATCGTCAGAGACCTCGTAGTGAAGCGCCGCCGGGCTCGAGGTGCGTGGCCTCGCTCTCGCCGCCCTGGTCAGACGTGACCGGATGGGCGCGAGGTGGCGCTAGGGGTCCCGCGTGGTGGTCCAGCGCGGCGTCGAGACGGGTGGCCAGGATCGCCCGCTCGGCCGAAACCGCCTCGGCCCGCGTCGTGAACGGGCCGAGCATCGTGCCGCTCGCGAGGATGTGCGCCGTCCACGCCTGGCCGCACTCGTCCCATTCGACGACGCTCGCCCGAAGCGCTCGGACGTGACCCAGCGCCCGGAGGTCGATCGTGTCCGTGTAGACGGTGACGACCGTCCCATCGGGCGCGATTCGATACCGTTCGGCACAGTTCATCCGCAACGCGGCTCACTGCCGATCCGAGCGGACGCGCGATCGATTCGACGCGCCGAGGGGTTGGTCTCCACCGTGGCGCCGCCAGGCGCGGGTGGCAGCGGCCGACGCTGCACGATCACGCCCACGCGTGCGGCGGCCTCATCGACGAGGGCGTGACACCGGTCATCCGCGAGCCCCTCGACCTGCACTTCGAGGTGCCCGGTCGGATGGATCCGCACGCGGACGCGCGGCATCGGCTCACCCCTCCGCGACGAGCTCGACGACGCCGTCAGCCTGACGCGTGATGGTCACGCGCCAGCCCTTTGCCTGATACTGCGCAGCGAGCTGGCGCACGGCGTACGCGGCGGCGAGTCGGCCCAGCCAGGTCTGGTCATAGGGACCATGCCAGCCGCGACTCCGCTGCTCCATCACCCCGACGAGGGCCTGGAACACACCGTCCGAACCACGGACGAACCCGAGGTCGTTCGCACCCGGGCCCACGTGCTGTCCGCGGATCACCAGGTGGGCGTAGCCCGGCACCTCGATCGTCGGGCCGCGCAGCACCGCGGGCTCCTCGTGCCACTCGATGGCTTGCGCCGGGAACCCGATGTCGGTCAGGGCCGCGGCCAGTACCGCGGCGTCCCGGAACGGCGTCTGGATGACGGCGTACTCGCTCAGCGGGTCCTCCCTCCTCGGGAGCCGCACCATCCGGCCCCTGAGGAGGGTGTAGCCTCGCCGATCCGTCCTGGGTCATGCGGCGGTGGGGGCATCCGCGACCGCCCCGGGGCGCTCGGTGTCCCCGGTCCCGTCCTCCGCCTCGGCGTCGACGTCGAACCGCCGGAGGGCGCGCCCGGTCAGGGCGCT
>CAWDPM010000019.1:0-196946 GCA_963804185.1 uncultured Candidatus Rokubacteria bacterium | reverse complement strand
GAATCGCCTTCACCACCGTTGGGGACGCGTGACCGAGAAGGAGTGACGCGCTTCCCATCGAGTAGTCGATGTACTGCGTTCCCGTCGACATCCCATGTCCAGTGGGCCATCTGCCCGCTCGATGTAGATGGGGAAGGGTGCCGCGAACCGATTCTCGTGCGACACGCCACCAGGCGAGGAGCGTCACTGCCTGCTCGAAGAGATGCTTCGAGCCTTGCCGGGCCTGATACAACGGCTGCGGGTTGAGCCTGCCCATCTGATCCGATCCTCCTCGCTCATTGCAGGCTGACGGACACTCTCGTGCCGACCACCTGGATTCCTCGGACTGCACGCGCTGCTCGCGCAGTCTCTCCTTGGAAGCCCCGACGGAGCCGTCGAATGAGCCGGACGCTAGTTCTTCGCGACCGTGTACAGCCGCACCGCACCCAATGGGAAGTACTCGTACCCGGTGATGTTTGGATCGCACGACGACCTCCACCTTGCCCTGGAGCAGGTTGACGTAAGGGACCGTTCTCGACCAGATAGGCCAGGAGTCTCCTTTACATGGCCGACCGTCGCTTCGGGTCGAGCTCCGCATCCGCCTTTCGCGTCATGTCCTTGGCCTTCGGATCGTCCCACCGAAGCCGGGGCGCAAAGGTGTGGAGGACCATCTGACCGGCCCAGTCGCTTGGTCCGATGTAGTCAGGGTTGTTGTACGAGATGACGGCGATCTCGGTCTTCGCCCGGTATTGGGTAATCATGACCGAGTATTCGAGCGGCACGAGCTGAGCCTCGACGCCGATCTTCTTTAGGTCCGATTGGACCTTCTGCGCCACCGCTTCGTACGTGACTCCGACCGGCGACGGCCCCGTGAAGTACTTCAGCGGAAACTTGAAGCCGTTTGGGAACCCCGCCTTCGCCAGCAGTTCCTTGGCGAGGCTCACGTCAAACTTGGGATTGAGCTTGTCGGCGTCGGCCTGGGTCTCCAAGCCGAGGACACCGATCGAAAAGAGCGCCGGGCCGATGACCGCCCGCCCTCCCGAGCTTGATGAGTCCGGATCGATCCACCGCGTGCCGCAACGCCTGGCGAACCTCCTTCTTGGCGAATGCCGGGTGGAGGGCGGGATCAACCGTGACACCCATGTACATGTTGTCGAGCGACTGTCCGACGAGGATTTTGACGTTCTTGTTGCTTTTCATCGTGGCGGTGAGATCAGGTGTGATGTTAATGGCCACGTCAACATCCCGTTCTCCACCATCAGTTTCTGCGTAGCCGCTGATGTGATGGCACGGGCGTCGATCTTAGCGATCTTGGCCGGGCCCCTCCAGTACGTCGGATTCCGTTCCAGGGTGATCGCAGTGTCCTTCTGCCACCCTTTGAGAACGAAAGGACCACTGCCCGCTGAGTTCTGGCTGAGCCACTCCTCCGCCTTGTCGTCCTTGTCAGCAGTCGCCGCGTCGCTGGCACCGTGCTCTTTGGCGAGCTTCGAATCTAGGATCGAGGAGCTCGGGCCCGCCATAACGGCCAGCCAGTCAGCGAACGGCTCGTTGAGTACCATCTTGATCGTTAGCGGATCCACGACGACCACTTCCTTGAGCGGATCCATCAGCCAGCTCGGATTGCCCTTCACATTCTTGAGCCGCATCAGGCTGAACTTCACATCCTCGGCACTGAATGGATTCCCGCTCGCGAACTTGACATTAGGCCGAAGTTTGAAGGTGTACTCCTTGCCATCCGACGAGATCTTCCACTCGGTCGCCAGCATCGGCACGAACGTATTCAGGTCATTCGACCCTTGTGCGCAAGGAGCTGGTCGTACGTGTTGCTGTCGATGAAAAATGACATGAACTCAAAGCCGCGACCGGGGTCGAGCGTCTTCGACTCCGACTGGTCGAGCGCCATGATCAGCGTCTTGTCGCTTCCAGTCGTTTGGCCTGTCGCCGGCAGAGCCACCGCAACTACCGTGAGTGTCACGAACGCGAGGATGAAACACATGCGCGACCGCCTCATGGTTAGCCCCTCCTCCACACGTAGGTTGCGTCAGCGCCACGCGGGTCTTCCCCGATGAGAGAGGTAGGGATATCCGAACGAGCCTGTCTCGGCGGCACTCCGCGCCGTGCGACAACATCCTCGCCACGACAGAGCGCTCATATCCTCCACACCGCTGCCGCACGCCGTAGTCGCGCGACACTCGCGCCTGGAGGCTGGCAACGACTGGACCTAGGCGCCTTGCCACTCCGAGCATCTGGTAGTCTCTGCCGACGATTCATTCTTGTCAATACCATTACGATATGAGATAGTTTTTCCACATCTGTGCCTGTCGACGGCCCAATGTCCGGTCGATACGCCTCATCCACCTGTCGGGAGCCGATACCTTGTCGGGTGAGCATCGAGCCCTCAGGAGGTCTTGAGTGACCCAACAAAACGATCTCCGGCGGCCGGGTCCGAAGCGCACAGTCACATGATCCCGCCCCCTTGACACGCTCGAGGAGCCATCGTGGATCTTGAACTGGGTGGCAAGGTTGCCTTGGTGACGGGAGGCTCGAAGGGCATTGGCCGCGCCTGCGCGGAAAGCTTGGCGCTGAGGGCTGCCAGATCGCGATCTGCGCCCGCGGGCCGAAGCCCTGGAGGTTGCCGCCCGGGAGTTCACTAGCCGAGGAGCGACAGCGATCACGATCTCAGCGGATCTCTCCGAGGAGACATCGGCCAGTCGGGTGGTGGCCGAAGTAATCCGCCACTTCGGTCGATTAGACATCCTTGTGAACAATGCTGGTGCGATCCGGGACGGGGGCTTCTTGGAGACTGCGCTGTCTGTATGGGAGCACGACTGGCGGCTCAAGCTCACAGGATATGTCCGGATGGCTCAGGCCGCGCTGCCCCTCATGCGCCTGCGTCGCTGGGGGCGAATCATCAATATCGTCGGAACAGCGGCTCGCAATCCCATGACCACGTTCATGGCAGGAGGAATCGCGAATGCCGGGCTCATCAACTTCACGCGTGCACTCGCCGATCTCGGTGCGCCCGATCACATCCTCGTAACTGCGGTGAGCCCAGGCCCAACCACCAGCGAGGAGTCGGATCACGACCAAGTAGGACGCCCGGGCGCCAGCCCCCTTGGCCGCATGGGACGCCCCCGGGACGTGGCCGATCTGGTCACTTTTCTGGCTTCGGAACGAGCAAGCTTCATCACGGGGGTCGCCATCACAGTGGATGGCGGGGCGAGTCGCGGCGTCCACCTGTAGTCTCGTGTGGAGACGCCTCACGACACCGGCGATGGACTCCTCCAGAGCGTCTCGGCAGGCTGGGGTGATGCCTGCATTGCTCTAGCCCACGACGCATACGCACCGGAGCTCGTCGGACCCCCTCGGGCCAATCGGCGTCGACTCTTTCGGCAGCTCTTCCAGAAGCCTCGGTCCTCTGTCTGTTGCTGCATGGACCATCGCTTCGATACTGGCCCCGGTGATCGCGCCGCATGATCCCATCGAGATGAACCTGGACGAGCGGCTTGCTCCGCCCTCGTCGAAGCACTGGCTGGGGTCGACGGTCTAGGGCGTGACGTTCTTTCGCGAGTCTTGTACGGAGGGCGCGTTTCCCTGCCGGTGGCTCTTGTGGTCGTGATCACAGCATCGCTGTTCGGAGTCTATGGGGCGCTCGCGGCCTATCTCGGCGGCTGGTTCATGAGGTGGCGATGCGCATCGTGCACATGCTCCTGCCTCGCCTTTCCGTTGCTGATTCTGGCCATGGCGATCGCGGCCGCCCTGGGCCCGAGCATCCAGAACTCGATGCTCGCGCTGCTGATCTGTGGTGGCCGCCGTATGCTCGGCTCTCTCGGTGCCAGGTCCTGGCGATCAAAGCGCGTGATTTCGTCTCAGCCGCACACGCTCTCCGCCTTCCCGGCGCCTTCTTCTGATTCGCCATGTGATGCCCAGCTCTGCGGCGCCGTCCTTGGTCCTGATGGCCATGGACCTCGGACCGCCATCATCATTACGGCTGCGCTATCCTTCCTAGGTCTCGGGGCGGTGCCACCGACCCCCGAGTGGGGCGCGATGGTAGCGGAGGGCCGGGAACTGACCGCGCAGTGGTGGGTATCGACCTTCCCGGGCCTCGCCATTTTCACGGTTGCTCTCGCAGCCAATTTCGTCGGCGACGGCTTCACGATGCAATCGACCCTCGCCTGCGGGTTCGCTAAATCGCCCCGCCACGACCAGAACACTAATCTAGGTGGCGCGTAGACGCCGCAGTCCCTGGGCCCGCTGCCGTGGTGGAAATCACCGCTGAAGACACCGTCGCCGCGAATCGCCCAACATCCAACGCTCGCGACGGCTACAGCGTGATCCCAGCCGCAAAGGCATGGAAATCGGGCAGCGTCTCCAGCGTCATACAGGCGTGGTAGAGTCGTTTCGTCGCCTCGTCGCCCCAGATCGGAGTCCCGAGCTCAAAGAACTTCCGTTCCAACTCGCTCGGCTCGTGCGGGTTACTCGGCTCACCCTTCGTTATCGTACAGTGCCCTTCAATCGTCGCTCCCCGTTTCAGCCGTAGGGTTACGATGCACCGCTGCTGAGCAGGGTACGCCGCGGTGAACACCGGATCCTCGTCGACACTCACCCGGGCCGCCAACGCCTGAATCTTCTGGTTGGCCACCGCGGCTTCATTGAACGACCCAAGCCCGGACTGACCGTGGTAGAGGATGCTCGCCAATGCGAAGGGGATGGAAAATCGGGCGCCGAAGCTGCTCGTGACCGCCTTCTCGGCCAGGAACGCCGCCATCTTGTACGCGCGGACATCGATCGCCTCGATCTCGTCGCAACCCAGGCGTCCTCCGGGCGCCTTCCTGAGTGCATCCTCCAGCGCATCGATGGCGGAGTGGACGTATCGGCCGGTCGGGTGAAGCTTGAAGTATCCGTCCGCCAGCAGCCACTCTCGGCCGAGGCCGGCAACCGCGGTCTCGGGATCAAACCCGTCCGACAGCACATGCCCGAAAATCGATCGCACCCCGTCACGCTCACCCGTAAATCCAGCCTCGACGAGACGAACGGCCATGATTCCCATGAAGCCGCTATGGCCAGAGTAGATGTTCCGGACCGTGGCCCCCTCGAGCAGTGTCCTGCGGCTCGTCGCCATCCCCATGGTCGCGGCCACGTTGATGAGCTCGCGCATCGCGGTCGGAGTGAATCCTCGCAGACGTCCGACGGCCACGGCCGCGCCGATCACGCCATACGTGCCGTGCGGATGCACTAGAATGCGCGTCTTGGCCGCGCGGCTGATGCGAGAGCACACCTCGTAGCCGAGCGATACCGCGAGCAGAAGTTCAGCGCCGGATACGGCACTCTCTTGCGCGACGGCAACGGCGGCGGGCACAACTTGGATGCCGGGGTGTCCCTTCGCGAATAGGTTGCCCTCATCGAGTTCCAACCATGTCCCCGCAGTACCATTCAACAACGCTGCATCCAAAGCGGCCGCTCGGCGTCCCGTCCCGATCACCCAAGCGCCTCCCGACGCGGCAGTGTCGAGGTGCGCCGCGACGAGCGCCTTCATCTCGTCCACCTGCATTCCGGCGGCGATTACCGGGAGACAATCCGCCAGCACCCACCGCATGTGTTCATGAGCCCGGCCGCTCAGATCCGAGAGGCGTGCTTCGGCCGCGAAGCGGCCGAGTTCATCCAGATATTCGTCTTCACGCGGCTTCATCACAACGCGCCCTCCACCCATAGCTTTGATCACATGAGGACGAGCTGCGCGCCCGGATGGCTCTTCCGAGACCGGCTGCATCAGCGGCCTCAACAGGCGGCACGCCCAAGCACTGCTCCTTCGATCTTCCGAGGCGTGACGAGTTGTCCGTCACCCAAGGTGCCAGCGAGCCGGCCTCCGTCAACGATGACTTTCCCTCGCAGGATCGTCATCACCGGCCAACCAGACACCTCCCACCCCTCCCATGGGCTGTAGTCGCTGACGTGAAAATCATCGCGAGTGAGTCGCTTCTTGATCGATGGATCGATGATGGCAAGATCGGCGTCGCTTCCGACTGCGATAACCCCCTTCTTCGGAAACATGCCGAAGATCTTCGCGGCATTTGTGGAGGTGATGTCGGCAAATCGAGCCAGTGACATACCCCGTTTGCCAACACCCTCCGTAAACATGATCCCCATCCGAGCCTCAGCACCCAGGTTCCCGCCCGTGACGTTCTCGACGGTCCTTCCTCGGAGCTTCAGTTCCAGAGAGGTTGGAAACTCATCCGTCGCCGTGGTCGACACGTCGTCACCGACGAGGCCGCTCCACAGAGCCTGCTGATCCTCAGGTCCCTTCAGCGACGGATAGGTATGGTAACAGTAGCCGCGCGGTGTCCTGTATTGCTCCGCCGAAAAGCACGCGTAGTGATGTAGCGTTTCCGCGTAGATGGGTAGGCCGGCGGCTCTGGCTTCCGCCACGGCCTCCACACCCTCTCTTGCGGAGGTGTGCACGAAATACACCGCCGCGCCCGTCGCTCTCGCCACTTCGATCGTACGGCGAAACGACAGCAGCTCGGAGAGCTTGTTGTGGATCAGGTGCATGTTCCACCCTTCCATCCGGCCCTCGCGTCGGAACCTCTCATACATGAACTGGACCACGTCATGGTCCTCGGCATGAACGGCGAGGAGACCTCCGTGCATCGCGAGTTTCTCCATCGCGAATTGCATGCGCCCGAAGTCGAGACGGCGCGATTCCCGCTTGGGGTGCGGGGGCAGGAGGTCCGCCGTGAAAACCTTGAAGCTGGGAAAGCCTTGCTGGATCGCCTCCGGAATCTGATCGAACACGCCGAGCTCGAGGGCACCGAGCAGAGTGACATGGAAGGAATAGTCCACGTGCGATTGTCCTCTCCAACGCGCCACCCGTTCCTCCAAGGCGTGTTGAAGATCGACACCCTGCCGGATGAAGCAGAAGTCGATGTGCGTCGTCGTGCCGCCAAACGCAAGGCCGCGTGTGTCTTCCTCGGGGCCCCAGGGTGTAGAACGCCTCTTCCGGGTGCATGGAAATGTAGTGAGCCAGATGTGTGTGCGGCTCGATCTCCTCCTGGCACCACGATCTTCCCTGCCGCCTCAATAGATCGGCCGGCCTCACTGCGAAGTGAACCGGGGGGACCCAGGCTCGCGATCTTCTCCCCCTGAATGCCAATCTCCCACGCTCCCACGCCTTGAGCCGTCACCACCTGGTCACCACGGACCACGAGATCGAGCATCCTGCCTCCTCCAATTGGTCCGTCGGCGTCTCGGCTTCCGGCATCACCGGTGGTGATTGAGCGGCCGGCCAGCCAGAAGACCTCTCGCACGGCTCACTACGGCGTGAGACAGCCGCACAATGTCACGCGTCTAGTTGAATCCGTACAGCCGGGCGGCGTTCTCCCCGGCGATCAGCGCCTGCTCAGGCTCTGGCACATTCTTCAGGATGCGCTCCACGATCTCTCGAGACTTCGGAAAGGTCGATTCGGCATGGGGGTAGTCTGACCCCCACATCAGGCTCTCCACGCCGATGAGCGATCGAAGCTGAATGCCAAGATCGTCCTCCTGGAAACTGATGAAGACATTGCGGCGGAAGAAATCACTGGGTAGCATCCCGTCTTTGAAGCTCTTCCGCTCTCGCCCCTCCGCGCGCTCGGTATAGATGTTGTCCATGCGTGCGACGAAGTACGGCACCCATGTCACCTCGAACTCCGCCGCGCCAATCTGCAGGGCGGGATAGCGCTCCAGCACACCGGCGAAGATCATGGCGGCGATGGCATTGCGCACATCACACTCGCGGTTGGTGAACTCCACCGTATCCTGGTCGTTCGGATTGGTGCCCGGTCGCCACCGATACGCGCCAACGTGGAGGCTCAGGGGCATGCGGAGATCCTGGGCGGCCGCCCACAGCGACTCGTACATCGGGTGATCGTAGCGATACTCCATCGGGCGGAGCGGGATCATGGCCCCGGCCAGGCCAATCTTGGCTGCGCGTCGCAATTCCGAGACCGCGTCGGCGGGATCGTCCATATTCAGCATGGCCAGTCCCTTGAGGTGATGCGGGAAGGGCTTGCAGAACTCGGCGAGCCAATCATTGTACGTACGTAGGATGGCCGAGAGAGAGCTCGCCGTCAGGCACTCCGTAGACCGTCTGACCTTGCGCCAGATACAAGACCCCGCCCGCCACGCTGTCCACGTCCATGTCCTCCACATGGGCATGCGAGTCGTAACCTCCGCGTCGAACGGTGTCCATGCTACCCTCGGCGGTGAGCCTCTCAGGTGCCTCGAAGCGAAGGCCCGCTTGCTGGTTGGTGCCGACATTGCCGAACTTCACCCCATCGGCGTACCACTGGTCACAGTCTCCCTCGCGCACCAAGCGCGGAGCCCGATCGCGGAACTTGCGGTCCATTCGTGTGCTCCACAGCTCGGCTGGTTCCACGATGTGGGAATCCGACGAGATCAGTCTGTAGGTCGCCATGATGATTCCCCACCGCCGCTCCGGTCACGGTTTCAATCGGTCTTTGGCGCGCCTCTGTTGCGAAACTATCTTCTCACTACAGATAATAGTGTAGAAGGCCATTTCACAGTGTCAACTGGGCCTCGATGGCGCTTCGACGGTGTCGCAGCGTCCAGGGTCGAAGTGGGTCCGGGGGGAGGTCCGCCTTTCCGTTCGGTGCGTGGGCACTGTTCGGCGACCGCGCTACTTCGTGACGATGCTCACGTCAGGATCCTCGCCTGGCGCACGACGATCGACGCTGCTTGCGAGGCCGCCTGTCCCACCATGGCTTAACTCCAGCCTCCCCCACCAGCTCTCATGAAGCAGGCCGATCGCCTTAGAGTCGAGTACCCTACTCGACGAGCTATCGCATGTATGTTCCGCCATTCACATGAAGCACCTGGCCGGTCATGTGGCGAGCGTAGTCCGACGCTAGGAACACGGCTACGTCCGCAATGTCTCCAGGATTGGCCATCCGGCCCAGCGGAATAGCTCTCGAGCGCGCCCGTATCTCCTCCTCACTATTGCCATCGCGAGGCTGAGCGGTATCGGTCAGACCCGGGGCAATCGCATTGACGCGAATCCGATGCGGCGCCAGCTCCAGCGCCATTGCGCGCGTCATTGTCACACGCCGCCCTTGCTTGCCGAGTAATGGACACCGCGTACGGCCCCCGCTACCGCGGATGACGCTAAGTTGACGATGGATCCCACCGCTTCGCGGTGATCATGGCGCGAGCCGCCGCTTGGGCACAAAAAAGCTGCCACGCAGATTGATGTCGAGCACTAATCCCAGTCGCTCTCACGCATGTCGAGCATTGCCTCACGCGGATACATCCCCGCGTTGTTGACTAGGATGTTGATACCGCCCAGTTCACGCACGACGGTCTCGACCATAGCGCGCCCCTCCTCGGCCCTCGACACATCACCCTGGACAAGCAGGGCGCGCCGGCCGTGGGCACGAACTCCCTCGGCCACCCTTTCGGCGGCCCCCCGCTCGTCGAGATAGTTACTGCCTACGTTGGCGCCGTCGCGCGCGAACGCCAACGCCATGGCGCGACCGATTCCCTGCTGGGCTCCGGTTACCATAACTACTTTGCCATCGACCCGCATCGTCCCTCTCTACTTGCACTGGCATCGGCCGGCCTTTCGCTGCGATCCTGCCGCCTGATGGCCCCAAAGCATAGGTTCCTGTCAGAATCCCTGTCAAGGACAGAACCGTTCCTTACTATTCATGTCATGAAATCTCTGTTTCACACGTCCTCGCACGCCAGGCGGCTCTTCTTTTCCACGTCGCTGTCCGCATCACACGTCGAATACCTTCGAGGTCTGCAAGAGTGGCCGACGACCCGAGGTTCAGCCGTCGGGGGCATCTGAGGGGCGCACCGACTCGGCCCGGCCCCGCCGAGTCCAGCGGCCTGAAGACGCTCAGACCAGAGCTGGCTGGTCTGTCCCCTCGTTCCACTCGGCCCGCTGTCCGACGAACACTATCGGCCTATCATCCCTCGGTATCGATCGCCCTGCCGTTACGAGCGACACCTTGCCCGCGGAGGATTCATCCGGCACCTCTCCACCCTTCCGTCGGCTGAACAGGTACCCCCGCTCAGCGAGAAAGTCATCCAGTTGCCTCAGCCGTCCCAGCGCCCTCGTGCTCGACCGAGCAGCCACCTCGGCTACGAGGGCGTTCAATAGCGCCAGAGGCGCCGCCAAGAAGTCCGTAAATGACGTCTCACCCACCTCCGTGTAGAGCATGTGGGTACACAGAGGCGCCAAAGGAGACAGCTCGATGTCGGTCAGACCAAGGCTCCTAAACCCCTGTTGCTTGCCAAACCTCGCCACGTCGAGCAGTTCCTGCGAGTATCGCGGCAATGTCATGAGGACGAGGAGGGCCTTCCGGTCAGTCAACAACAGCTCTTCGAAGGTCACGCTCCCTGCGCGCGTATGAAGCGTGACGTCTGGCTTCACCTTCCGGAGGTTGTACCAGAGATAGTGCGCCAGCGTTCCGGCGGCTCTGAAACCAATGACCACTACCGCGGGGGCCCTGACGACGAGACGCACGGCCTCGGTCCATTGAGAAACGTTGAATCGCGACTGTAGCGTCATGAGGTTTCGCAGTTCCTGATCGATTACCCGACCAGCCAACACACGTGGTAGTCGCCCGTGGAGACTGGCGGTCAGTCGCTCATCCTGTCGCAGTTCGCTCCGAACAATGTCATGGAGCGCACGCTTGAACTCCGGATATCCGTCGAAGTCCAGCGATGTCGCAAACCGAACCACGCTCGCCGGACTGATCTTGGCCGCCTTTGCCAGCTGCGTGACGCTCATGAACGCCACGTCCTGATACTGGCGGAGAACATACTCGGCCACACGCCGTTGACTCGGCGAGATTGGCCGGCTCCGGCGATTGAGCAGTGCCACCACTCGACCACGTTCCGACATGCCAGACACGCCCCTCCTGTCGATGATCCGCGAGACACACTAGTGCGTCATACGGCACCAGTCAACCCGCAGCGTACCTTGGCACGGACGTTGACCCAGATTCCGTTTCGAATATGTATGGTGTTGTGTGGTACTGCTCAAGTCTCAGCGCGTCTCAACGCGTGAAAGCGCACGCTCAGGTGGCACTATAGCCACCATCGACGAGGAGATCCGCGCCGGTCATGAAACTGGATGCGTCGCTCGCCAGAAAGAGCGCCGCTCTCGCAATTTCCTCAGGCTGTGCCTTCTACTTATTCCGTCGGCCTCGTCAAACATTGAACGGTCGGCCGGTCTGATCGATGATGGCCGGCATGATCACCGTGATCCTCACAAGTCTCCTCCGTGGTGTCCGGACCCAGCGCTCCCTGGTGCTCGAGAACCTCGCCTTGCGGCACCAACTAGCCGTCCTCCAGCGGACCGTGTCGCGTCCACGGCTGCGAACCGCCGACCGCCTATTCTGGGTCCTGCTGTCCCGCCTGTGGGCCGGCTGGACGGATGCCATCTCCGTCGTCCAACCCGCCACGGTGATCCGGTGGCAGCGCGCCGGCTTCAAGCTCGTCTGGACCTGGAAGAGCCGCCGGAACGGGCCAGGGCGTCCGGCCGTCGCGCCGGAGGTCCGAGCGCTGATCCGACGAATGTCTCGCGCCAATCCCCTGTGGGGCGCGCCGCGGATTCACGGGGAACTCCAGAAGCTGGGCCTCGAGATCTCGCAGGCGACGGTCTCCAAATATCTGGTCCGCCACCGGGCGCCGCCGTCGCAGACCTGGCGCACGTTCCTCGACAACCACCTCCGGAGCCTGGTCTCCGTGGACTTCTTCACCGTGCCCACGGTGACGTTCAAGGTGCTGTTCGTCTTCGTGGCCCTGGCGCACCACAGGAGACGCGTCGTGCATGTCAACGTTACCGACGCCCCCACGGTTCAGTGGACGGCCCAGCAACTCGTGGAGGCGTTCCCCTGGGAGACGGCCCCGCGCTACCTCCTGCGCGACCGCGATGCGGTCTACGGGGTCGTGTTCTCGAGTCGAGCCCAGGCCATGGGGATCCATGAAGTCAAGACGGCGGCTCGGTCGCCTTGGCAGAATCCGTACGTCGAACGTCTCATTGGCACCCTCCGCCGCGAGTGCCTCGACCACGTCGTGGTGCTGAACGAAGCCCACCTGCGCCGCTTACTGCGCGGGTACCTCATCTACTATCACAGCGCCCGAACACACCTTTCTCTGGCGAAGGATGCCCCGGAACCAAGACCGGTGGAGCGACTCGACGAAGGCCGACTCGTCGAGACGCCGATGGTCGGAGGTCTGCATCATCAGTACACGCGGCGGGCTGCGTAAGATCGTGCCGGCCGGCTGAGTGTACCGGCCGCACTGAAGTTGGCGGTCAGTGGATTTGTCTCGCGTGCTCGCTCCTCCTCCACGTTGGGCGTGAAATCAGCACGAACCAGGTTGGTCCCTGCTTGGGTGTCCTTCGCTGCAGAGGTCCAGGGCGTCAGACGAACGGCCGCCGCCGGTCGTCCGGGTACCTGGATGGGCTAAGTGGAAGGGACAACGGAACGAGACGACGTCTTCGCGGTCCGCGCGTCGCACGCCCGTGTCGCACTCGGTCGTGGGTGTAGCGAACCCCGGGCCGGCCGGTAACGGCGCGTCGAACGCGCCGATCGACGGCGACTGTGGCTCGAGTGTGGCTATGGCGCGACGGCCGGCATCCGCCTTCCAGGCCCCGCTGGTGCCCCTCTCCGCTCGCCTGCTCGACTTGCCCACCGCCGCGGCCTACCTCGGGGTCTCTCTGTGGGCGATTCGGGATCTCGAGGCCGCCGGCACGCTCAGCCGCGTGCGGGTTCCCCTCCCTCCAGACCGCCGGGGTCGGCGACGGGGCGGCGAGCTTCGCAAGCTGCTTTACGATCGGGCCGATCTCGACCGGCTCATCGACAGGTGGAAGGCCGACTCGGAGGCCTGGATGAACAGGCACAGCGTCCGAGCGACTGAGGGAGGGCCCGCAATTGGCCGAGCGCGGCGACGCTCGAGGACGGCGTCTACCAGAGCCTTGAGCACTCGGAAAAGGATGACCTGCAGCCGTTGAGGAGTCCTTCACCGCCGGTGGACTGCAGCGAAGCCGGAACTGCGACAACCAGCGGGCGCACCAAGCTGCGCTACTCTGAGAGGGAACCAATGGCCACAGGACTGCGTTGCTTCTGGGTCGCGAACGATGGCCGGTTGCTTCATGTGGGCCTTCGACGGTTCGTGAGCATCTTTCACGACGGAGCGGAGGCGGTGCCGGAGTTCGCCGGCAAGATGGTGCCGGTGATCGAAGCCGTCTACGATATCGTGAACCGAAAGCCAACGCAGCTCGTTCGCATCAAGGGCTACCGGTTTCCCTTCGACGTAAGCGGACGGCTCGACGTCGCACGGCAACGTCGCCTCTATCCCTGGACCGCGCTCGTGGACGAGCAGGACGAAGCGCTGGGGAGGGGGCGGAGCAGCCTCCGCCGCATCGACAGCCGCATCGCCGCGAATCGAATCCGGAAAGAGGTCTTCTTTGACCCTACGCCCGACCAGGTCCGCGCAGTCCTCCTGGCCCTTGGGATCGTCACACCATCGCTTCCTCCACGGCCTCGGCTACGAGTGATCGGAAGGAGGCGAGGACGCCCCGACCGTCCACTGCCTTCGAGAGTCGGGACTTGATCGCCCGAGAACCCGGCCCGGAGACAGCGTTAGGATCTGTCGACGGGTGACAGGAGCCGCTGAAGGGCGCCCGGTTAGACGGCGCGCCCTCAAGTGCGCCTAACAGACACCGGTACGCGCGGACGATGGCCGGCTATGCCCCGTGTGAAGACCAGGCGGCCGCGAGGCAGTGTGGCTCAGACCGTGTGCGCATCGGGTTCGACCGCGTCTCGTGTCGGGCCATCGCGGTCTCCCCGGGCCGGTACGAGCTCGGGGAAGATAGTCGCCAACCAAGGTCCCGAAGGAGGACTCTGATGGATCGACTGTTGAGCGTCAGAGAGGCGGCGAGCATGCTCTCGTGCAGCCCCGCAGCGATTCGCAAGTGGATGTACCAGCGGCGGTTGCCTCGCATGAAGGTCGGACGCCTGACCAGGGTCAGCATCCGGGACCTCGATGCGTTCGTCAATCAAGATGGGGCCCGTCCGCGAGCAGACCACCCCGGTGAGCGGGCGCTCCGTTGACCAGCGAACGAGGGAGTTCGCCCATGGTGCGTGTCCCCAAGGTCCGCGGGCTCCTGTGGCGCGAACACCCGCTGGGGAGCCAGACCCATCCGGTCACGAAGCGTCGGGGAGACTGGTGGATCTCCTGGAAGTGTCGCAGTCACCATCGCCACCGCGAGAAGGTCGGACCTCGAGGGCTCGCCCTCGAGGAATACCATCGACGTCGGACGCAGTCGAGACGGGAAGGTTTCTGCCCGCGCCTTCAAAGACGTGCGGTGGCGACCCTCTTCGAGGACCTTGCCGCCCGGTGGCTCCGGGACCACGCCCGTGTGGTGAAACGGTCCTGGACAAGCGACCGGCATCGGATTGAGACGCTGAAGTCCCACTTCGGCCGGAGCACGCTGACGGAGATCACGCCCGATCGGGTCGACCGTTACCGATCGGATCGCCTCACCGCGAAGCGCAAGGGCAGGAAGCGCACCATCTCGCCGACGACCGTCAACAAGGAAGTGGCTCTCCTCAAGGCGATGCTCAACCGTGCCATTGCGTGGGGGCTACTCGACACGAACCCGATTCTGCGGGTTAAGAAGCTTCGGGAACCGGAGGGTCGAGTCCGTTACCTCGAGCCGGAAGAAATCGACCGCCTCCTCGCGACCTGCCCGCCTCATCTCCGGCCAATCGTGGTCTGCGCCCTGCACACCGGGATGCGTCGCGGCGAAATCCTCGGGCTCACCTGGGACCGCGTCGACTTGAAAAACCGCCTGATCCGCGTCACGGGAACCAAATCGGGGAAGGCCCGGATGATCCCAATCAACGATCCCCTTCTGGAGGAGCTGCGTCGTCTGCCGCGCCATCTCAAGACGGACTACGTGTTCTGGAACCACGAGACCGAGACCCGGTTCGTCAGCATCAAGAAGGCGTGGGCAACGGCTCTCCGGAAGGCCAAGATCACCAACTTCCGCTTTCACGACCTGCGGCATACCTTTGCGAGCTATGTCCAGATGGGCCTTGGAGACCTGCGGGCCACACAGGTGCTCCTCGGCCACGCCGACCCCCGGATGACCCAGCGGTACGCCCACCTCTCGGACGAGCGCCTCCGCGAGGCGGTTCGAGCCCTGAACCGGCTCCCAGGAAGTGGCACCAGAAGTGGCACCGGCCGGGCGAGCGGGCAAGAATGAGAAACTGGGGGAGTTCGGCAACTCCCCGGTTCGATTGAACGCTTGGTGGTGGACGATGCAGGACTTGAACCTGCGACCCCCGGCATGTGAGGCCGGTGCTCTGCCAACTGAGCTAATCGTCCGTGCCGTAAATCTACATACTTAGCGAGCGCCCGTCAACCGCTCGGCCGGATTGTGTCTGAAATCGTGTCTGGCGGCCAGGGCCAGGCGCTCGGAGGCGGCCTGGAGATCCGCGTCAGAGACGATGGCATAGCGGCGGTAGACCGCCTCCGTCCGGTGGCCGGTGATCTTCATGGCGATGGACCGGGGGACGTACGCGCGCTCCAGGTTCCGGACCGCCGTGCGCCGAAAATCGTGCCGGAGTCGCCCCGGGCACCCGGCCGCCGTCGTCGCCTGCGTCCAGACCCTGCGAAAGTCTCGCCGCTGCGCACCCTTCCACGGCCCCGGAAGTGCGGAAACAGATACGGGATCACTCGGCCGAGCTGACGCCCGAGCGCGTCGACGCGTTCGAGCTGTTCGGTGAGTGCCCGTTTCAGCTCGGGCGTGGGGTAGACGACGCGCCCCTCGTCGTTCTTCGTCGTGCCGGGATCGAGTCGGAGGGTACCGTGCGGCCCGCTTTCAAGTCGAGGTGCCGTCGCTCGAGCTGGAGCACCTCGCTCTTGTTACGCCATCCGAACGTGTGCTCGATGTCCACCACCACCTGGAGGTCGGGCGGTAGATGCTGCCGGACCGCCGCGTATTGCGCGTCCTCGAAGAAACCCTGGCGGGGCGGGGCCTCTTTCAGCTTCCGGATCACTGGGAGTCGGTACACCTTGCCGGCGGCACAGCCCGTGCTGTTGAAGACGGCCCGCGAGGCGACGCCAGCCTCGCCGCGGGACCCGCCTCTGACGCCAGCCTCGGACTAGCTCGATCCCTTCGCCGGCGGCGTGGCCTCGGGCGCGGCGGCCGCCAGCCCGTCGAGCAGCGCGAGGAGCTTGCGCGCGTCCCCACAGATCCGGTTCGTCCACCACCTCGCGGCGTGGCGGCGGTCCTCCACGGTGGGCTGGCAATAACGCGGGACGTCGCCGGGGACGGACTCGCGGATCGGCTCGCCGCACAGAACCCGGAACATGAGATCCGCCATCTCACGGCCGTTCTGGGAATGCTCGCGGATGTAGCGGGCGAACTCGGGGTCCATGACCAGGTCCAACCTATTGCATCCGCCCCCTAGACCACGTGGACCACCGCCACCGGCTCGCGTAGTGCGGGCTCCGCACCGAGACCCGCAGCGCGTCTCGAACCGCGTCAACACCCGCGCGCGATCCCGAAGCTGTCGGCGGTCCCGGATCATGGCCCTGGTGCCCCGCTCCGCGCCTGATCGCGCTCCGCCATCACGTGCTTGATCAGCGCCACCCAGTACGCCCGCTCGTCCAGCAAGTGCTCCACCCGCTCACGCAACCGATCCCGCTCCGCTCGCACGGCGTCGAGTTGCTCCTCGAGCGCCGCCAGCGGATCGTCGAACTCCGCCCGCCGCATGGGGCGCATCACGCGAGGAACGCGCGTCACGGCCGCCATGGCTTCCGGGCCACCCCCTTCGCCGACGGCGGCGGCAACTTCTCCGTCTTCGGCGTCAACTGCCCCTCCGCCGTGCTTCCCTTCGTGTTGTTCGTCTGCGTCCTGCAGCCCAACTGTCATACGCGGATCACCTGGCCTCGCTCCCGGCGCTCCTTGGGCGTTTGTCCCGCTTGAGGCAGAGAAAGGTGAGGATCGCCGGGACCACGATCATTCATGGCTGCGCCGGTCTCTTAGCCCTAATCGGCGATTCCGAGAACGGTCAGGGCCACGCGAGCCACTGTCATCACGCTGGCCCGCGTCACCCAGTGACTCATCACCAAGGCCCTTCGGAGGGCCGTTGGACTGGAGCGCCGGGTGCGTTAATCACCGCGACCGGAGCGGGCCCCGCATGACTCCCTGGACTGTAAGATTCGCCGTTCAGGGTTAGCTTCGAATTCCATGATGGTCAACTCGTAGAGGCGATCCTGAACCTCCTGCACGTGCGCCCACTGCACCTCCGGATCGTCCTCAGGCGCGCGCGCGAGGTTCGCGAGTTCCTTGATCTTGGTGACCATGACGCGCTGCCGGAGGACGCGATCGGTTTTCAAACGGCGCGCAAATACCTCGACGAATCCGTGGCCCTTTCCCTGCGTTTTGTAGCGGGTGATCGTGTTCCGGGCGGTGGACCCGCGTGGCCCTTATCGGCCGAAGTTGGCGACGATCGTCTTGTTGGCGAACGCGAAGGAGCACGGGTTCGTCGACTCGCCCGGGCAGTCCGGGCTGGACGCCGCCCACTGGAGGAACCGGTAGCCCGAGGCGGGCACCGCGGTCACCGTGCCCCGCGTCCCCTCGTCACCGACAAGGCTCACGGAGGACCCGCACCCCGATGCGCCCGAGGGGGCGTTGATGGCCACGCAGCCGGGCCCCTGGGCGATCGCGGTCACCGTGAACCGCTGCGGCGGGGGCGAGGGCGATGGCGATGGAGAAGACGTCGACGATGGCGTGGACGCGGGCCGGGACGCGGGCGCGGGTGCTGCTGCCGTAACGGGCATGGGCCCGGTGGTACTGCTAGCGTCGCCGCCGCATCCGCTCAGGGCAAGCGTGGCCAGTACGGCCGTGGTCAAGAGGAACGAGTGTGACACGGGCAGGACCTCCTAAAAGATGGGGTTGTGGGTTTCGGTCGCGTACGTCGAGAAATCCATCTCGGTCATCGCGCCCTCCTGGGACTCCCTGGCGTCACCGGGGATGTCGGCGCGTACGACGGAGGCATGGATGGTCCCGTCCGGTCGGCGGCGACGATGTAGCCCGTTACGTCGGCGATGGCCGCGTGCAGGCACGACAACAGCGCGAGCAGGTACTCCACCTCTTCGCCCGGCAGCGTCGCCGGGTAGGCATTCGAGATCAGTTGGATGAGTTCTCTGACCCGATCGGTCCGCTCCGGCAGAAGCGCGTTGAGGCCCTGTTTCATGGTGGCTGCGACAGCAGCGGCGAGCATGTCCAACATCCGGCGCGTCTCGGGCGTCAACGCGCCGGCGTCGGCGTTGCGCCATGTCGGACCGAGAGAGCGTGATCGCAACCCTCGCAGCCTTCGGTGCGGTGCGAGACGGTCCACAGGATTCTCCTTCCGCTTCCTCTGCGGTGCTTGCCTTTGCTAGGCCGGGTTCAGCGGTGACATGAACCTCGTCGGGGCGAGCCAGGCATGTGCAGCAGGTTTGATGCCAGCGTGCGATGTGCTCCAAATAGGCGACGTTATGACTCGCACCTCTCCCCTCGGCTGCAACGTCCTGCACTGCCCTATCGCCAAATGTGGAGCGCCAGACCAGAATTCAGCGATACGCTTCATTCTTCAGGGGAAGACCGTACATCTCCGGACGAGGGCTGCTCCTCGCATCGCGTGAGTCGCCAGTCAATTGAATGGCACCGAATGTCAAGACAGGGCGGCGGCTGTCAGGGTCTATTAGCGATGATTGGTGCCGGATCGCCGCTGGCACGTTCACGCGGCGTGGCAAGACGACTCCGTTCCGTACTGGAGTCGAGCTTCTAAACTCCCCAACTCCTCGATCGGTGCCGAACCCGCGCGAGTTGGCTAGTACCCCCTGGGGGTTATCGAATCCCTCCCTCGAAGGAGGACGCCATGCGCCCATTCGCGCGGACCAAGCACCTCGCCGAGCGCGCCCTGCTTCCTGTTGGCTTCCTTGTCCTGCTGTTGATGTGCGTGCTTGTCTTCCCTGGGCTCCTCGTTGATCGTGACCTCGGCCCGGGACAGCATCTGCCACCTGCCGAGCGTGTGAAGGCTCAGAACGATGTGCGGACGACCCTTCTCCAGGGCGTGGCTGGTCTGCTGCTCCTCGTCGGCGCCATCGCGACGTGGCGGCAGCTTCGGCTGAGCCGAGAAGGCCGGATCACTGAGCGCTTCACTAAAGCGATCGATCAGTTCGACTATGGGAAGTCGCTCGAAGCCCGCCTGGGCGCGATCTACGCCCTCGAACGGATCGCGCGAGATTCGGAGCGCGACCACTGGCCGATCATGGAGATCCTAACCGCCTACGTTCGCCAACACGCCGCCTGGAAGCCCCAGGAGGATCAATTCAAGCTGCTGGCTCCCGACATTCAAGCAATCCTGACCGTTCTTGGACGGCGCGCACGGACCTTCGAGAAGGGGAAAGACCAGCGCCTCAACTTGGTGGGGATGGACCTCCGGGGCGTGATGCTTAGCGTGGCCCACCTGGAGAGCGCGCTCCTCTGGGAGGTCCACCTGGAGGGTGCGGGCCTCGGGGAGGCCCACTTGGAGGGCGCGACCCTCTGGGAGGCCCACCTGGAGGGCGCGACCCTCTGGGAGGCTCACCTGGAGGGCGCGGACCTCAGGAAGGCCCACCTGGAGGGCGCGGACCTCTGGAAGGCCCACCTGGAGGGCGTGCGCCTCGAGGAGGCCCACCTGGAGGGCGCGACCCTCTGGGAGGCCCACCTGGAGGGCGCGACCCTCTGGGAGGCTCACCTGGAGGGCGCGGACCTCAGGAAGGCCCACCTGGAGGGCGCGGACCTCTGGAAGGCCCACCTGGAGGGCGTGCGCCTCGAGGAGGCCCACCTGGAGGGCGCGGACCTCAGGGGCGCCATCGCTCTGACGAAGGAGCAGATCGAGTCAGCGATCACGGACGAGAACACCAAGCTTCCCGACCACCTCGCTTCCACCCGCCCGACGTGATCACCGTTGGCGTCCTCTCTGAGCTGAAGACGTTCGCCCGGCCCACGGGGGTCTTGCCTGCAACGCGACGGAGGAGACGCCAGGCGGCTGCTTGGTGTGGATCGGATGTTGTCTGGGGGACGCGGATCGGGCGGTGGGTGACCTTGCCTAACAGGGACCACGCGCTTCGGTGCCGGCAGTTCCTCAATCGGCGCCGACTGCGCGAGCAGGTAGGGGCGCTACGCCCCCGGCCAGAGGCAGCGCTTGAGTTGACCGACTAGGCGTTCGAGCTCGCCGGCCCGCTGGCGGATCCCCGCCGCTACGCACCGAGTCGGAAGGCAACCGGGTCCGGCAGCGAGCCTACCGGCAGCGGTTAGCCGGCGGCTGGCGCCCGAGGCCGGCTCGCGGTAGGGTCGGGCTGCCGTGCCCCCAGGGGACGGCCAGGGAGGCCGAGGTGCGGCGGTCGCCCGGGGGCGGTGACGCGGAGTCCCTGCAGGCGCTGACGATCCGGACTCGGGAGACGCTGGGTATGCGATGTCCCCGGTGCCAGCACGAGAATCGCCCGCAGGCGACGTTCTGCGAGGAATGCGGCACCCCTCTCACGGCCAATCCGAGTGGTTCGCCACCGCCGTCATATGCGGAGATCACAAGCGCCCTGAGTGAGGCGCTGAGCGGGAGACGGCGACCGCGGAGATCCTGCAAGTGATCGCCGGCTCGCCAACCGACATCCGATCGGTCTTCCAGGCCATGGCGCAGAGCGCGGCCCAGCTGTGCGAGTCGGTGGACACTTCCATCTTCCGCCTCGAAGGTGACCGGCTCCGCCTCGTCGCCCATCACGGTCCGATCCCCGCCGGACGGATCGGCGAGTATTCCCTCCCGCTGGACCGAGGGACCGTGGCTGGCCGATCGGTGCTGGAGAAGCCGACCGTCCATGTCGCTGACATCCAAGCTGAGTCGGACGAGTTTCCCGAGGGCAGCGCGCGTGCGCGGGAGCGGGGCCACCGCGCGATCCTTAGCGTCCCGCTGATGCGAGAAGGCATCGCGATTGGCGCGATCGGGCTCCGACGCACCGAGGCGCAACTCTTCACGGACCGGCAAGTGGCATTACTCCAGACCTTCGCCGCAGGCGGTGATCGCGATCGAGAACGTGCGCCTGTTCCAGGAGCTGCAGGAGAAGAACCGCGTGGTTATAGAGGCCCACGCGCAGGTGACCGAGTCGCTGGAGCATCAGACGGCGACGGCAGACATCCTGCGGGTGATCTCGAGCTCGCCTACGGAGCTTCAGCCGGTCCTTGATGCGGTAGCGGAAAGTTCCGCGCGTCTCTGCGACGCCAACGACGCGCAGATCTACCGTGTGGAGGCAACCCTCGTGCGCCTGGTCGCCCGATCTGGCCCATTCCCTGCATCGCCCGAGAGCATCACGATGCCGATCAGCCGGGGCTTGGTCGTCGGCCGCCGCCGTGACCGATCGAAAGACGATTCACATCGACGACATTGTTCGGTCCTTCGAGACCGACGTTCCTGAGTCACGGGCGCGGTTCGTTGCCGGCACCCGCACGGTTCTCGCCACACCACTGCTCCGCGAGGGCGTCGCGATCGGCGTGATCCTCATTCGAAGAATGGACGTCCGACCTTTCTCCGATCAGCAGATTGCCCTCCTCCAGACCTTTGCCGATCAGGCGGTCATCGCCATCGAAAACGTGCGCCTCTTTACTGAGTTACGCGAGCGGACGGGCGAGCTGACGCGATCGGTGGAGCAGCTCACGGCGCTGGGCGAAGTCGGCCGTGCGGTCAGCTCGACGCTCGACCTCGACAGAGTGCTTTGCAGGCCAGCCGCAGCTCCGTGAGCGTGCCCCGCGTGGCCCACGGCCCGCCCGGCCGGCCGAGACCGGGCCCGGTCTGTCAGGACAACGACGTTCGTGTCCACGCGCAGCCTCCTTTTGAGGGTCCCCAGGGATCACGACACACCCGCCCCCGCTCTGCTCAGATTGTTCGCGCCATAGAGGCCGCCGCGGGTCCGGCGGGGGGGAGGCCCCGCCCGCGGGGCACCGCACCCCGTGCTCCCCCCGGAGGCCGTCGAGCGATTGCGGGCCCGACGCGCCACCCCTGGCTGCTGGGCTAGGAAGCCCACCGCGCCCGCGCGAACTCGGTGCTTGACGTGCCTGCCTGAGCTGTGTGAGTGTACTAGTGTAGTGTGAGCGGGCGAGATCAGACTCTCACCGCGCTCCCGCCTGAGAATGCACGGGTGAGCCGTGGCCACACCACCTCCTCCCAAAGCAATGGTCGCGCTCCTCAACTCGTCCGAGGATGTGATCGCGCGACTGCAAGAGGCGCTCGACGAGGGAGGGTTTCGAACGGTCGCCGCCCACGTCGCCGACGTTCAACTGGGAGTCCTCGACCTCATCGCCTGGATGTCGGAGACACCCGCGGATGTGATCCTGGTGGATCTCCCGCGCCCGGACGGACAGGCTCTCAATTTCCTTCGGCTCCTGCAACATGTGGATGTGCTCCAACGATGCGGGTGGATCCTGACGACCACCCACAAGGACGCACTGGAGACGATGTTGACCGCCGCGGACGGGCATCCCGTCGTGGTGGGACAGCCCGATATCGCGGGCCAGGTTGCCGACGCGGCACGTCGCGTCATGGCCACCTACGCAGCCGGAAGACGACCATGAGTGAGCCGGATGCGACGCCCCGGACCCGGCTCTCGGCGGTGCACGTTCTTGTCGTGGACGACAACGCCGCAGTTTGCCGGGTCCTGACGATTCTCCTCGAAAGCTATGGCGCCTCTGTGACCAGTGTCGGGTCGGCAGCCGAGGCGCTCCGCGTGTTGCCGCTGGAGCGACCCGATGTACTCCTGACGGATCTGAGCATGCCCGAAGCGGACGGGTTCAACTTGATCCGGCGGGTTCGAGCCCTCCTACCGGAACACGGCGGCCAAACGCCAGCCGCGTTGGTTACGGATCTCGCAGCTGCCCAGGATCGCGCGAAAGTGCTGCGCGCCGGATTCCAGTTCTGCCTCGCCAAACCGGTGAACGCCGGCGAACTCGTTGCCGCGGTGGCGATCCTGGCCACAAAAGAATGATCCGCGCTAGCGACCCACGATCACGTAGCTGACCCAGTCCGTGGTCATTCATCGCCGCCTGCACACTGGATCACTCGGTTCCACAGACATCGCAGCGTCATGCGCGTCGAACACGCTGTACATTGCAGCCGTTCAGGACGACCCTCGGCCACCCAGGCGCTTGACCCTCGACCCCGAGCCCGTGACCCAGATCGTCGGCAGCTGGCGATAGGCCCGCCGGCACACCTGGTCGCCTTCCGCCTCAGTGGCGTGGCGACGCCGGAGGCCGCCCCTCGGACCGGCGGCAGTCCTGAGTAGCGGAACCCGTCTCGAATCACCAGTGTCGATGCGGGCGCCAGGAACCGGAATGCGTGACGGTGGTCTTCAGCGAGGGGCCTCCTGGCGTGACCGCCGGCAAGAACGGATCGCCGTGAACGCTGGCCGCGGCGGAGTCTGCGCTCATTCGGGCGTCATCACGGCCATGCCCCCTGCAACCTGGGTGGCTCCAACCACATCGTCCACGCCGAGAACGACGTGCCCACGCGTAGTCAGATAGACCGAGTCGATGTTGATGCCCGCCTGGGACATGACAAGCGCCACGTCACCCAGCGTGCCCGGCTCGTCCAGGACACTGACAATAAGTACCTCGCGCGTGCTGTGGGCGATTCCGGCCGCGTCCAGGGCGCGGGCGGTCTTGCCCCGGTCATTCGGCACGAACTGGACGATCCCGCTCGCCTCACGGCTCGTCCCGTGGATCGCCTCAATGTTGACCTTGGCATCGCCCAGAACCGTGCCGAGTCGGGCCAACGTGCCGGGCCTGTCCTCTAGGATCACTGTGAACTCGGTTGCCATTGTCTCCTCGCGATCCTGCGAGTGGCGGCTCATCACCGTTGCCGCTTCCCTGTAACGCTTCGCCTTCCGCTGCGAACGCTCTTCACCGGGCGTCTCGAGACAGCAGGATCCACCCGCTTGATGAGCGCCCGGATGATTCCCTCCTCGTGCTTCAGCTGGATGTTGAACTCCGGGCTGTCGGTCTGGGTCATTTCCGTGTGAAGCGCATCGAGGCGCGCCTTCAGAGTCCGCAGCACAATCCCCCGTTCCTCGTCGCTAAGCCTGAAGGTCATTTGCCCCACCTCCTTCGACATCGGACGCCGCAGGCACCCGGTGGCCCTCGAGCCTCCGGACCGGTTCACTCTCGCGGTTCGCCATCGCCAGAACGAATGTCAACGATACGCCCATCGTTCGTCAGGCAGACGACGGCGACACGCCAGCCGCCACCTTGTCGTGGCCTCTCGGGACAGGCTCCGACAGCGAACGGCCCCTGTGTCGGAACCTGTGTCTGACGAAGTGACCCATCGGGGATAGACGCGGCTTTTTCGGTCGCGACGCTGCCGGAGCCGGCGCGACCCGACGAGCACGAAACCTCCGAAACCATACGGGTTCCAGGGGTGTTTGCCGCTCCCGGCGGCAGAACCCCGCCCAGCATGCGAGGCGGTGCTCCGTCAGCTGAGCCAATCATCCGTGCACCTGACTCCACGGTGGGGTGGTTGGCGTCAACCCCGCGCGTCGCGAAGGTGCGGCTCGAGGCGGCGCCGGATGCCCGTGACGTGCGTTCCGGCCCAGAAGACCCGGCGGCAGCCGGCGCAGGTCCAGAACTCTCGCTGCGTGGCGAAGGTATAGGGCGGGACGCGGTCGCGGACCGTCTCGGGGGCAGCCGGGCCAAGAAGGCCGTTGCACTCGAGGCACCGCGACAGCGCTCGGTGGCCGGCCACGCCGCAGGCCATGGTCACCTCGTGAATCTGGGCATCCAGCGACTCGGCGCGCACGAGAAGACCGGCGTCCCGGGCACGCCGAGCCAGCGACACGTCCCGTGTGAGGAGTCGCCGGCGCTCGGCGAGCGCGACGGCGAGGAGCCGTCGGTCCGGCGCGTCCCGGAAGTAGAGCGTGTCGTAGCCGAGAGCGCGGAGCCATCGGGCAAGGCGCCCTAGCATCGCGTCAGCCACGAACCGCGGCTCGTCCATCGAGGCCCCTGGAAGCTGGCGCGCCACCGTTGCGACGCTGCCGACCTCATTGTATCCTTCGGCGGGCTCGATGCTCCTCCCTGTCGCCGAACGGCTCTACCGCGTGGTCTACGGCGGCCTTTTCTCGCGTCTTCCCGAGGCCACCGCCGTGCGCGTCGGCCAGAGGCTGTTCCGGGCCATCCCCGTGGCGCTGCTCCGGACGCTTGCGCTCGACGACCCGCGGCTCGTGGTGGATCTCGCCGGAGTCCGCCTTCCCGGCCCCGTCATCCTGTCGTCCATGTACTACGACCTCCGGATCCTTCGGCGGGCGATGGCTTTGGGTTTCGGCGCCGTGACGACCAAGAGCATCACGAGCGGCCCGCGCCCCGGCCACCCGGAGCCGAACCTCGTCCGGGTGACCACCGCCACGGGGCCGGGACTGGTGAACTGCAACGGATTTCAGAACCCGGGGCTCGAGGCCTTCCAGGCCGCCCTGCCGCGGCTCGGCCGCGAGCGCCCCGTCATCGTGAGTGTCGCGGGCGAGTCCACGGAGGAGTATCGGCGGCTCGTCGAGGGGCTGGCGTCCCACGCCGACCTCGTCGAGCTGAACATCTCCTCGCCAAACACGCGCCTGGTCTACGAGCTGTCCGGCTCGCCCGCCCGAGTGCGGGCGCTCCTGGCCAGCGTCCGTACGGCCACGCGGAAGCCGCTCATCCTGAAGCTCTCGCCCGACTTCCTCGACGAGAACCGGCGCACCATCGTCCCGGCCGCGCTCGACGCGGGCATCGACGCGCTCAACTTCGGGAACACGCGGCGGGTCGAGAATGCGCGACTCTCGCAGCGCTACGGCGGCCTCTCCGGCCCGGAGCTGTTCCCGAGTGTCCTGGAAGCGGTCCGGGAGCTCCGTCGAACCGTCAGCGCCCGCGTCGGGATCATCGCCACGGGGGGCGTGGACACACCGGCGAAGGCCGTGGCCGCGCTCGAAGCGGGAGCGGATGCCGTCGGCTGCTTCACCGCCTTCATCACCCGGGGCCCCACGTTTCCTCGTCGGGTGGGCCTGACCCTGGTCAAGGCCCTCGAGCAGCGGGGCCTGCGACGTCTCGCCGACCTCGGCGCCCTCGTCTGACCAGTTGCCCGGCCCGCGCCCCCCTATCCCGGCCTCGCGTCACTGCGCGGTGCCCGCCGCCCGGGAATGAGCCGGCCGCGGAACGGAGGGCATGTCCGACCGACGCACCGAGACATCGGCGTAGGGGGCCAAGGGCAGCGACGCCGCGAGCGCGCGGGCGTCGGCCTCGGAGGCGACGTCCACGAGCAGGATGCCGCCGGGTACCGAGACCGGCCGACCGTACGCGATGGCGACGCCCGAGGCGACCCAGCCCAGGACCATTTCCCATTCCTGCACGGCGAGGTCGAAGTAACGGGCAGGCGTGAGCCCGCACGACGGCCGGAGACGCCCCTCGATCACGAACCGCATTCGCACTCTCCTTCAAGCATTGGCAGGTATGGGCAGGCACGGGCAGATCGGGCAGGCTCGGGTCAGATGAGCCCGCGCTGCGCGAGGCTCACGTGGCTGCCGCGGCCGATGATGACGTGGTCGTGCACTCGCAGGCCCAAGAGGTGCGCGCCCTCGACGAGTTGCCGCGTGAGGTGAACGTCCTCCTTGGACGGCGTGGGGTCGCCTGACGGGTGGTTGTGGACCAGGATGAGGTGCGCTGTGGCTTCGAGGATGGCCGTGCGGAAGACCTCTCGTGGGTGGACGATCGAGGCTGAGAGGCTGCCCTCCGACACCTGGACGTCCCGGAGAAGTCCGTTCTGGCTGTCAAGCAGAGCCACCCGGAAAATCTCCTTCTTCTTGCCCTCGAGTCCGGGGCCGAAGTAGCCGGCGACCTCTTCCGGGGTGGAGAGCCGCACGCGTCCGCCGTTCGGCCGTGCGCGGAGACGCCGAGAAAGCTCGATCGCGGCGCCAAGCCGGACCGCCTTCACGATGCCGAGCCCGCCGACCCACGCGATCTCCTGCACCTCGCGATCGGCCAGCGCGGCGAGAGAGCCGAACGCGGCCAGGAGCGCCTGGGCCTGGTCGAGGACTGTTTGGCCAGGGCCGCCACCCCCGAGGAGGAGCGCGAGGCACTCGGCGTCGCTGAGTGCGTCGGGGCCCTTGGTGAGGAACCGCTCGCGTGGCCGGTCCTCCGGAGGCCATTCTCTGATCGTGGGACGCTGCTCGTTCACACCTCATGTCACTGAGCAACGTGGGTGCCAGGACTAGCGGAGTGGAATGCGGCAGGGGTGGCGCGAGGTTACGCGTCGAGGCCTGCGCCGCGCGACTGCTCACCCGTATCGGCGAGTGGACGGAGCCGACACCGCGGCGTCACGCCGCGCCGCCGCGAGGAGAACGGTCAGACCGGGGCGACCCAGTCCGGCGGCACGCCGTCGATCTCGAGGGTTCGCGGCTCGTCACCGGCACCGCGCATCAACACCCGCACCGTCCGCGACGGTAACAGTGGCTCCGCCTTCTCCGCCCACTCGATCGCGGTGAGGCCGACGCCGTCCAGCATCTCCTCGAGGCCCAGGGCGCGGATCTCCGCGAGACTCTCGGTACGGTAGAGGTCCACGTGGTACAGGAGGAGGCGCCCCGCGTGCTCGGCGATGAGGACAAAGGTCGGGCTCGTCACCGGACCTTCGACCCCAAGTCCGGCCGCGAGGCCTTGGACGAAGCAGGTCTTCCCCGTCCCCAGCTCGCCGGAAAGCGCCACCACGGTGCCGGGCGTCGCGCGCCGGGCAAGCCCCGCGGCGACTGCTCGGGTCGCCTCAGCGCTCGCGCACGTGAGCGTGACCGAGACGCGGGCTGTCCCGCCGTTGACGGTCCCCCTGGACCCGGTCACGCGCAGTCCGCGTGCAGGATCCGACGAATCGCCGCCGGAATGGCCGCGGCCAGATCCCCCGCGACGAGACCGGCTTCGCCTCGAGTCTCCGCGGCGACGTCTCCGGCCAGGCCGTGGAGATAGACCGCCGCGCTCAGCGCCAGGATGGGCGCGACGCCCTGGGCGAGAAGCCCGCCGGCGATCCCGGTGAGGACGTCGCCGGTCCCCCCGGTCGCCATCCCGGGGTTGCCCGTCGGGTTCAAGGTCACCTGGCCGTCGGGACGTGACACGACCGTCCGCGCGCCCTTGAGGGCGACGATCGCGCCGCTCTCGGCAGCCAGGCGCCGGGCGCTCGCGATCCGGTCCGCCTGCACCTCGGCGATGCCGCAACCGAGGAGTCGCGCGGCCTCGCCGGGGTGCGGGGTGAGAAAGCGGGACGCGCGGGCGTCGCGGCAGACGCCGGAGCGGCCCGCCAAAGCCGTGAGCGCATCGGCGTCCACGACCATCGGACGCTCGACGTCTCGCACCAGCGTTTGGACGGCGGCCTGCGTCTCCGCGTCGAGTCCGATCCCCGGTCCAAGCGCCACGGCGTCCATCCGCGAGGCAAGTTCGCCGATCCGTTCGACCGCTTTCATGGAGAGCGTCCGGGCGGCTGTCTCCGGGAGGGGCTCGGTCATCGCCTCCGACAAGAGACGCCGCCACCACGGGCTGCTGCGAGGCCGGCGTCGCACACGTCACGAGGCCCGTGCCCGCGCGCAGGGCGCCAAGACAGGCGAGCGCCGCCGCACCGGTCCTCCCAACGGAGCCCGCGACCACGAGGAGATGCCCGTAACTCCCCTTGTGGGCATCCACCGGTCGAAGGGGCAGGGCTGCCCGGACATCGGCGGCTTCGACGAGGCCCGTCGGAAGACCTTCTGCGAGCCACGCGCGGGGCACGCCCAGATCGGCCACCTCCACCCGGCCCGCGTGAGCCATCCCGGCCGGCAACACGAGGCCGAGCTTGGGAAGCCCGAAGGTCACCGTCACGCGCGCCCGGACTACCGGTCCGGTTGGGGCCTCGCCGTCGGAGGGGAGTCCGGAGGGCAGGTCGAGCGCACACACTGGCCGGCCGGCAGCGTTGATGGCCTCGATCACGCCAGCGATCGGGCCCGTGGCCGGCCCACGCACGCCGGTTCCCAGGAGCGCGTCGACGACGATGTCGGCCTCTGCGAGCGCCGCGCGGAGGGGTCCGGCATCGGAAACCTCGGACACGGTCTGGCCAGCCCGCTGGAGCGCGTCCAGGTTGACCCGCGCATCCCCCTGCACCTCGCCCACCCGTCCCACGAGCCACGCGGTGACTCGCGCCCCGCGGCCGAGCAGGTGGCGCGCTACCACGAAGCCGTCGCCGCCGTTGCTACCCTTCCCGCACACGACAGCGATCCGGCGGCCCTCGACCGGACCTAGCACGCGGGCCAGGGCATCGACGGCCCCGCGACCCGCGTTCTCCATCAGCAGGAGGCTGGGCACCCCGTAGCGCTCCGTCGCACGCCGATCGGCCCGGCGCATCTCCTCGGCCCCAGCGAGCGGAATCACGGGATCGCTCCTGGCTGCCCGACTTCCCCCGGATTCGAGGCGCTCTCCCCCTCCGCGAGAACCTGGGCCACGGCAAGGCCAGCGTCGTGAGCGAGCGAGACGTGGAGGCGGCGGATCCCGCGGGCCTCACCCAGCTGGGCTGTCCGCCCCGACAGGACGAGCCCGGGCGCCGCGCCTCGGGTTCGGCGCACCTCCATCTCACGCCAGCGGACTCCCATCGAGAGCCCTGTCCCGAGGGCCTTCAGCGTGGCCTCCTTCGCGGCGAACCGAGCGGCCAGGTGCTGGGCAGGATCGTGGCGACTGAGCGCGTATGCCACCTCCTCGTCGGTGAACACGCGCCGGAGGAACCGATCCTGCCAGCGCTCCATCAGGCGCCGGATCCGGGCGATCTCGACGATGTCAATGCCGATCCCGACGACCAGTGAGAACCTCCTTACCCGCCGACCAGGACTAGGAGTGCCTCGACGCGCTTCAGCCGATACCGGCGCGGATCCGGTCGAGGACGGTCCGCATGGTGGTCGCGGATCCATCGAGGGCCTGCCAGCGCCCCTCGCGGAGCCCTTCCGTCTCGACCACCACCGTGACGCGCGTGACCCTGTCGGCAACGGCTTCCACCCGGACCGTGATGCGCTCGGCAACTCGATCGACATCCTTCTCGTCCGGCAGCGGCGGGCGCTCTGTTCGCGCGGTCTCGATGACGCCCTCGGAGGCGCGGGTCAGCACATACCCGCCGAGCGCCCGGACCGCGCCCTCCCAGACCGCCGCGTACGGCAGGTCCATCACCAGGAGGCGCGGGGCCGCCGCGCGGCCGGTCACGGCCGTGGCCAGGAGGAGCGCCGCCGCGACGAGGGTCGCCAGGAGGGGTCGCTCCCGACGGCCAACTGGCCCACTCACCGCCGAACCGGGTGAATGAACGTCATGACGTTGCGACCTCCCCTTCGCCGCTCGACGAGCGGCCTCGTCCGCTGGTCGCTGACGACCGTGCCAGGCGGAAGGCTGTACAGGTCCCGGAACATCTGGCTCACGGGCGGTGTGATCTCGCCGTTGCCGCCGTCGACGTCCATGAGCCCGCCGTCCGAGGTGTGATCAAGGAAGCCGATGGCGTGCGCGGTCTCGTGCGTGACGGTGCGAACGCACTGCGGACCGCGATAGATCGACTGACTGACCTGCACGGCTGCAAACGTGATCTGCCCGTCGTCGGTGTACTCGATGTTGGTGGTCCCACAGATATCGGTCCCGCTCCGGAAGCCGAAGCTCACGTTGGCCGCCCCCGCGCTCCCGACGAACGTGAACGTCACGAGCCCGCCGGTAGCGCCGGTCCAGGCGGTCACCTCGCCCGGCGCCGCGACCCCGTTTCCCAGGAACACCCGGATGGGCAGGGCCGCCCAGCGGACCGTGCGACCGCCGTTGAACTGCGCGTTGTTCTCGAAGAGGAACGAGGCGGAACCGCTGCCGCCACCGTCGTCCTTTCCGCACGCGAGCACCAGCAAGGCCAGCGCCATCAGACCCAGCGTCCTGAGGGTAGGTCGTCGTCGGGTCACGATGTCGCTCCGATCTCCTCGTGAATGGCGGCAGCGATCTCTCGCGCGGCGGCCTCGATCATCGCGTGGTCGTCCCCCTCCACCATCACCCGGGCGAGGGACTCGGTTCCCGAGTAGCGAAGGAGAAGCCTCGCACGGCGGTCGAACTTCTCTTGCCAGTGCGCCAGTGCCTCCGTCACCCGTCGAAGCTCGCCGAAGGGCGGGCGCGCCCGGACACGGACGTTCAGGAGCACCTGCGGGCACTTCTCGACGTGGCCTGCCAGCACGGAGAGTGGCTGCCCCGCCTCGCGCACAGTCCGGAGAAGCTGGAGAGCCGTCAGGATTCCGTCGCCGGTCCGGGCGTGGTCGAGGAAGATGACGTGGCCCGACTGCTCTCCCCCGAGGTTGGCGCCGAGCCGCCGCATCTCCTCGAGCACGTAACGATCTCCGACGGGAGCACGTTCCATCCGGATCCCGAGCGCGGTCAGCGCCCGCTCGAGCCCGAGGTTCGCCATCACCGTCGAGACCACGACTCCGCCCCGGAGCGCTCCGCGCGCGAGGAGCGCCCGGGCGCACACCGCGAGAACGTGGTCGCCGTCTCGGACGGCACCGGTCTCGTCGACGACGATCAGGCGGTCGCCGTCGCCATCGAATGCAAGACCGATCGCTCCGGGCGTCGTGCGGACACGCGCCTGGAGCGCGTCGGGATGGAGCGCGCCCGTCTCGCGGTTGATGTTCGTCCCGTTCGGCCGCGTCCCGAGGGTTCCGACCTGGGCCCCGAGCACGCGAAAGAGGCGAGGGGCGACGCGGTACGTTGCCCCGTGAGCGCAGTCGAGCACGAGCCGGAAGCCCGTGAGGTCCAGGCCCGGCGGCAGGGTGGCGCGGAGCCCGTCCAGGTACCGGCGCTCGGCGCCCGGCACCGTCCGGATCCGTCCGATCCCGGCACCGGTCGGCCGAGGTCCGTCCCAGCCGGACGTGAGTCGCGCCTCGATCTCGTCCTCCCAGGCGTCCGGCAGCTTGTCGCCCTCGCTCGAGAAGAGCTTGACGCCGTTGTCCTCGAACGGGTTGTGCGAGGCCGACAGCACGGCCCCGCCCGCCGCGCCGAGGGCGGGCGTGAGGAAGGCGACCGCTGGAGTCGGGAGGACGCCCGCCACGAGCGCGTCCACTCCCGCCGAGAGGATCCCGGCAACGAGCGCCTGCTCAAGGAACGGACCGGACGCGCGAGTGTCTCGGCCGATGAGAATGGACGGGCGACGCCGCGTCGACCCCCGCTCGGCCAGGTATGTCGCTGCGACGCGTCCGAGGCGGCACGTGAGCTCCGGCGTGAGCGGTGCGGCGTTCGCAACCCCGCGGACCCCGTCGGTCCCGAACAGCCGCGCCATGGGCGTCTACCGCGCTTCCAGGACGCCCCGGACGTCAGAGGGCGTCACCCGCACGATCCGGACGCCCGGCGGGGCCAACACGTTCTCCGGCTGGATTCGGGCCACGAACCGACCCGGCTGAGCGCCCTTGAGGCTCACCTCCGCCCGGAAGTCTTCCTCGCGGAGCGCCCGCAGGCGGCTGCGCCGGCCCTCGACGCGGACGATCACCGTCTCGACCCCGAGCGACACCACCTCGACGTGCGGAGGCTGATCGACTAGGTCGAGCGGAACCGTGAACACGGCGTCTGTGCGGTCCTCCGCGCCCACGAACAGCCACAGGCCGGCCGCGAAGGCGACCGACGCGAGCTTGAGCGGCCAGTTCTCGAGGAGCAGTGTCCGGAGTCCCGTCACGCCTTGCTCCGCGCCGTCAGGCGTCGGACCCCTGCCAAGAGCGACCAGCTCCGGCTCGGGCCGTCCCCGACGCTCAGCAGCTCGGCCAGCCGCTCCTGCAGGCGCTCCGCCTCGAGCCCGCGCTCGAGCACGCCGTCCACCGCGAGGGAGATCACCCCAGTCTCCTCGGAGACCACGACGATCACCGCGTCCGTCTCCTCGGACAGGCCCACGGCGGCGCGGTGGCGCGTGCCAAGCGTGCGGGACAGGCCGAGGTTGCGCGAGAGCGGCAGGAAGCAGCCTGCCGCCGTGATCCGGTCTCCCTGGATGAGGGCGGCGCCATCGTGGAGGGGCGATCCGGGCTGGAACAGGCTGCCGAGGAGCTCCGCGGAAACCACCGCCTCCAGCGGCACCCCGAGCTCGGCGTAGGCGCGCAGACCCACCTGCCGCTCCACGGCCACCAGGGCGCCGATGCGCTTGACGGCCAGCGCGTCCACCGCGCGCGCGACCTCGCGGAGAAGCTCGCGGCGCGCCGCCCCCGCCTGCCCGGCCATGCGCTGGAGCATCGGGTTGCGCCCCGCCTGGGCCAGCGCCCTGCGGAGCTCCGGCTGGAAGAGGACGATGAGGGCCAGAACCCAGAACGCCCAGAAGTTCTCGAGCACGAAGGACAGGCTCCGGAGGTCCGCCTGCCGCGACGCGAACCGGGCGGCCATCAGGAGCCCGAGGCCGGCCAGCATCTGGATCGCCACCGTGCCCCGGAGGATGAGGAGGACGCGGTAGAGGACGAAAGCGACGATGACGATGTCCACCACGTCGCGCACCCGGAGGCCAGCCAGCAACTGGGACACGGGCTCAAGCGGCGTCCCGGATGGCCTCGGCCACCCGGACGGCCCGGCGCACGGCAGCCACGTCGTGGACGCGCACGATGTGAGCCCCCGCGGCGACGGCCATCACGCACGCCGCCAGCGTCCCCTCGAGGCGCTCCGCGGGCGGCAGCTGGTCGACGAGAGCCCCGATGAAGCTCTTCCGCGAGGGTCCCACCAGGAGCGGCTTGCCGAGCACCCGGAACGCGTCGAGTCGCTTGAGCAGGGTGAGGTTGTGCGCGACGGTCTTGCCGAACCCGATGCCCGGATCCACGCACAGCGACTCCGGCGCCACGCCCGCCGCCTCCGCGCGGGCGACCGCGGTCTCGAGGGCGGCCCGCACTTCGCCAAGGAGGTCGTCGTACCGCGGCTCGAGCTGCATCGTGCGAGGTGTCCCCTGCATGTGCATGACCGCAAGCCCGGCGCCGTGCGCCGCGCACACGCGCGCGAGCTCGAGCCCTCCGGCGAGACCGGTGACGTCGTTCACCATGTGGGCCCCGAGGCCGAGCGCGGCCTCGGCGACCTCTGGCTTCGACGTGTCCACCGACACCGGGCACGGGGGATCGTCGAGCAGGCGCTCCAGGACCGGCAGCAGGCGCGCCCGCTCCTCGGCGGCGGGTACTCCCGGCGAACCGGGCCGGGTGGACTCCGCCCCCACGTCGAGCAGATCGGCGCCCTCGGCGGCGAGGGCCCGCGCTTGGTGGACGGCCGCGGCCGGGTCGAGGTACCTGCCACCGTCGGCAAACGAATCGGGCGTCACGTTCACGATCCCCATGATCAGCGTCCGGGGCCGTTCCGCGTCCCACGCGAAATCGACCCCACGCATGCGGAGCCTCATGGGCGGAGCCTCAGCGGCGTCAGGTCCGCCGCAGCCGTCCCGGCGGGGCCACGGCCCCAGCCGGACGCTACGCCGGGACGCCTTCGAGCGCGCCGTGCGGCTCGACGGCGAGGACACGCGTGATCTCCTCGGCGTCGAGCGACTCGTGCTCCAGGAGCGCCTTGGCCAGGCGGTGGAGCCTTGCTAGCTGCTCCTCGAGGATGGAGCGCGCCCGGGCCGCGCTGTCGAGGACGATCTGCTTCACCTCGGCGTCGATGAGGACCGCCGTCTCCTCGCTATAGTCCTGATGGCGGGCGAGCTCACGGCCCAGGAAGATGTGCTCTTCCCGCTTCCCGAACGTCAGGGGACCGAGCTTCTCGGACATGCCCCACTCACAGACCATCTTGCGCGCCATCTCGGTCGCCTTCTCGAGGTCGTCTCCGGCGCCGGTGGTCTGCTGCTGGAGCACCATCTCCTCGGCCGTTCGGCCGCCGAGCAGTATGGTGATGCGGTTCATGAGGTAGTCGCGGGAGTAGTTGTACTTGTCGTCGGACGGGAGCTGCTGAGTCAAGCCGAGCGCACGACCGCGCGGGATGATCGTGACCTTGTGGACGGGATCGGCTCCGGGCAGCGTGTGGGCGACCAGCGTGTGCCCGGCCTCGTGGTAGGCGATCGTCCGCTTCTCCTCCTCGCTGATGATCATGCTCCGGCGTTCGACGCCCATGAGGACCTTGTCCTTCGCGCTCTCGAAGTCGATCATCTCGACGAGCTTCTTGGAGTGGCGCGCGGCGAGGAGCGCGGCCTCGTTGACGAGGTTGGCGAGGTCGGCGCCGGAGAACCCGGGAGTCCCACGGGAGAGCACCTTCAGGTCGACGTCCGGCCCGAGCGGGATGCGGCGAGCGTGGACGCGCAGGATCTCCTCACGGCCCTTGACGTCGGGCCGCGGCACCACCACCTGACGGTCGAAGCGCCCGGGGCGGAGGAGCGCCGGGTCGAGGACGTCGGGCCGGTTCGTGGCCGCGATCAGGATGACCCCCTCGTTGGTCTCGAAGCCGTCCATCTCGACGAGGAGCTGGTTGAGCGTCTGCTCGCGCTCGTCGTGGCCGCCTCCGAGTCCCGCTCCGCGGTGTCGTCCGACCGCGTCGATCTCGTCCATGAAGATGATGCAGGGCGCGTGCTTCTTACCCTGCTCGAAGAGGTCCCGCACCCGGGAGGCGCCCACGCCCACGAACATCTCGACGAAGTCGGAGCCCGAGATCGAAAAGAAGGGCACGTTCGCCTCGCCGGCGATCGCCTTCGCCAGCAGAGTCTTGCCGGTCCCGGGAGGACCGACCAGGAGGACGCCCTTCGGGATCTTCCCGCCGAGCTTCTGGAACTTCTGCGGGTCCTTGAGGAACTCGATGATCTCGCGGAGCTCCTCCTTCGCCTCGTCCACCCCCGCCACGTCGGCGAACGTGATCTTGTTGTGCTTCTCCGAGATGAGCCGCGCGCGGGCCTTGCCGAAGGAGAGGGCCTTGGCCCCGCCGCCCTGCATCTGGCGCATGAAGAAGATCCACACGCCGATGAACAGAATCATGGGGAACCACGAGATCAGCATGGACATGTACCAGGGATTCTGGTCCACCGGGCGAACGCTGATCTTGACGTTCTTGTCCCTGAGCAGCTTGAGGAAGTCCTGGGACTCGACGACGTAGGTGCGGAACTCGCCCCCGTCCTTCAGCTTCCCGGTCACGAGGTTGCCCCGGATCGTGACCGACTGGACCAGCCCGGCGTCAACATTCTTCAGGAAGTCCGAGTAGTTGGGCTCGAAGGTAGTCTTCTCGGACAGGCCACCGAACACGTTGAAGAGAAGGACGACGACGAGACCGATCACCATCCAGAGGGCGAGGTTCTTGTAGAACGGATTCATTCCTGCTCAGCCAACCTCCTCCCGGCCACCCCAGGTCCCATACGATGAGACGCAAACCTGCGCAAGGTAAGCGCAGTATAGCACACGGCCCAAGCGCGTCCGGGGGCCAAGGCCCCCGCGTCAGGCTGGCGCCGAGCCCGCCTCCGACGTGAGGGACGGCGAGCACGGCGAGGTAGGGGAGGTTTCGGTAGAGCCCCGCGAAATCGAGCCCATAGCCGACGACAAACTCGTCGGGGATCGTGAACCCCGCGTAGTCGAGCGAGACCGGCACTTCCCGGCGGGAAGCTTTGTCCAGCAGCGCGCAGACTCGCAGGCTTCGCGGCTGGCGAGTCTCCAGGTTCCGGATGAGGTAGGCGAGGGTCCGACCTGTGTCCACGATATCCTCGACGATGAGAACATCGCGACCCTCGATCGGCACCGAGAGGTCCTTGGTGAGCTCGACAATCCCGGACGAGCGAGTCGACGCCCCGTACGACGAGACGGCGATGAAGTCACACTCGCATGGCGCGTCGATCGCGCGCATCAGGTCGGCCAGGAAGACGACCGCCCCCTTGAGCACCCCGACCAGGACCGGTGTCCGCCCGGCGTAGTCGCCGCGGATCTGCCGGCCGAGCTCGCCGACTCGGGCCGTCAGGTCCTCCACCGGAATGAGGACTCGCTGGATCCCCGGCGGCACCCACCCTACCGGGTGCGCGGCGTCACCAGAGGGTTGAGCCCCCGCTCGCTCCGCAGCTCCGCGACGACGCGCTCGGCGTCGTTCCGGCTCGGGTACGAGCCCACCCGGACCCGGTAGCGCGGCCGACCGTCCTCGGTGATCGAGGGGAAGATGTACGAGTCGAAGCCCCGAGCCACCAGCCGGACCCGGAGCTCCTCGGCCAGGGCGCGGCTGCGGAAAGCGCTCACCTGCACGGTCCACGCCTCCGGTTCCACCGCGGCAGGCGCCGCCGCCAGCTGAGGCGCCGTCGCCTGCTGGGGCGGGCCCGGCCGGACCGGCGACGTCGCGGGAGCGCGCGCCGCGCGAGCAGGGCGCACGTCAGGCGCCGCCTCCGGGGTCTTCGGCGTCCGGCGCTCCGGCAGGGCCCGAAGGGACTCCGGCGTAACCCGAGGCGGCTCGACCGCCGGGGTTCGCTCCGGCGCGACGCCGCTCCCCGCCGGCGGCGAAGGCTCCTCCTTCGGGACGAGCCGCTCCTCGATCGTCGGCTTCCCGATCTGAGGGAGGTCCTGCGTCGGAGCGGTCAGCGTCCGGTAGAACGTGACCTTCTCCTCCGCCCGCGTGGCTGCGGTCTTGGCGGACCCATCCCCGCTGAGCCCGTCCGGATCCGTCAGCCGAGGCTCGCGCCCTACCTCCACCCGGGCCGATCCCTTGCCCCGGGCCGTCTCCCGGCCCACCACGACGCCAGCGGCGAAGACGAGGCTGGCGATCATGCAGAAGACGGCGCCGAGCACGACGAGCTCCCGCCCACCGAAGCGAAACTCGTGGCGCGCGCGGCCGTACCGTCGGGTCGCCATCACCTTAGTCTCACATGGATTCCGGGGCGGAGATACCGAGAAGGCCGAGCCCATTCCGGAGCACCTGAGCGACCGCGCGCGCCAGCCCGAGACGCGCTCGCGTCAGCGCGGGCTCCTCCGGCCTCACGATCCTGAACGCGGGCGCGTGAGTGCCGAGATGGTGGTACGCGTGGAGCTGGGCCGCCAGGTCGTACAGGTACACGGCGATCCGGTGCGGCTCGCAGGCGCGGGCGGCGCCGGCGACCGTCTGGGGGAAGCGTAGCAGCGTCTTCACGAGCGCGAGCTCCTCGGACGCTGCGAGCGGCGCCAGGTCGGTCTCGCTCCAGGCCGACGGCACGGCAACGCCGCGCTCCCGGGCATGGTTGAAGACGCTGGCAACCCGCGCGTGCGCGTACTGCACGTAGAACACGGGGTTCTTCTGCCAATCCTGCTCCGTGGCCGCGTCGAGGTCGAAGTTGAGGTGGCTCTCGGGGCTCCGAGTCACCATGAACCACCGGAAGACGTCGACGCTGCCGACCTGGTCAAGCAGATCGTCGATGGTCACGTATGTCGCCCGGCGCGTCGACATCTTCACCTCGACGCCGCCGCGCGTGATCGTGACGAACTGGTGGATGAGGTAGCGGATCCGATCGGCTGGCAGCCCCAATGCCCCGATCCCCGCGACGACGTCCTTCGCCTCCTCGATGTGGTCGGCGCCCTGGACGTTCAGGATCCGGTCGAAGCCGCGGACGAGCTTCTCCCGGTGGTACGCAATGTCCGGCAGCCGGTACGTCGGCTCGCCGGTGGACTTCACCAGGACCCGGTCTTGCGGCCGGCCCGTGGCTGACAAGCGGAGCCAGACGGCACCGTCCTTCTCGTAGACGAGCCCCGCCTCTCGGAGCGCCGACAGGGTGGCCTCGACCTTCCCGTCGGTGTAGAGCAGGGCCTCGTTCGAGTAGACGTCGAAGCGAATGCCCAACCGATCGAGCGTCCGCCGGATGTCGGCGAAGATCGCATCCTCCGCCGCTTGGCGGAAGGCGTCGTCATGCCCCTCCTCCTGGAGGGCCTCCCCGTGTCGGTCCCGCAACGCGGCCGCGATCTCGCGGATGTAGTCACCCTGGTACCCGTCCTGGGGAAACGCGACTGACCGCCCAAGAAGCTCAAGGTAGCGGGCCCGGACCGACTCGCCGAGCACGCGCATCTGGCGACCCGCGTTGTTGAAGTAGTACTCGCGGGTCGTCTCGTAACCCATCGCCCGGGAAAGACGCGCGACGGAGTCCCCGAGGATTCCCTGCCGCCCGTGCCCGAGGGTCAGGGGTCCCGTGGGATTGGCGCTGACGAACTCCACCATGGCGCGCTGGCCACGTCCCTCGACGTCGGTGCCAAAGCGCTCCCCCTCGCCGAGGATCCGCGCGAGCCCGGCGCGGCAGTACGCCGGCGCCAGGAAGATATTCAGGAACCCCGGGCCCGCGACCTCGGCGCGCTCGATCTCGTCCACACAAGGCAGATGCGCGAGAATCGCCTCCGCGACCTGGCGCGGGGACCGTCGCTGCGATTTGGCCAGCAGCATCGCGACGTTGGTCGCGTAGTCCCCATGGGTGGGGTCCCGGGGTACCTCCCAGGCTACCTCCGCCGGCGACACGCTGGGGAGGCCGGCGCGCCCGAGGGCATCCAGCAGGGCCACCGACAGGACCGTGGTGAGGTCGGCGGACATGGTGCCGTTCACTATAGCCCACGTCCCGAGGGCGTCGAAGAAAAAGCGCAAGTTATGGCCTCTCAGCGCAGTCGGAACTCGACGGGGAGCCGGATCACGAGCGGGCGCGCGGCGAGTCCCGGCGGGAACGGGAACGGCGCTGCACCGCGCACCGCCTCCATCGCGGCCACACGCAAGGCGTCCGAGCTCGCGTCCGCGAGGACCTCGACGGCGACCAGACGGCCATCCGGACCTACGCTGCACCTCGAGCTCGACCACGCCCTGCTGACCTCTGCGCACCGAGGTCCACGGGTAGACGAGCCGATCCTGGATGCGTTGCCGAAGCGCGCGCACGTAGGGCTCGTACTCGGGCGGAATCGCGCCATCGGAGCCACTTCCTCCGCGAGGTTCCCCGGCTGGGAGGCGGGCGAGCGCGGTCCCCGCGGCGGCCGGCGAGTCGGCGGCGCCCGACCCGGGTCCATCCGTTCGCGCGCTCCCCTTCGGGTCACTCGGGTCCTCCGCCTCCACGCCCCCGGGGCCACGCGACAGCCCTGAGGCCTTGGCGTCGCGTAATGGCACGGCGAGACCTCCGTCAGCGAGATCGCCGGACGACGTGGGCGCGATGCGGCTTGTCCCCGTCGGGGACGCTGTGGCGGTGTCGCGCGCGAGACCGTGCGATCCGCTCTCCACCGGCGCCGGCGCTGTTGGCCGGGGGGCCTCGAGTAGCGGCGCAGGGCTCGGGGTCGCTGGAGGCAATGCGGCTGGAGGCGGTGCCGCTGGAGGCAGTGGCGCTGGAGGCATTGCCGCAGGAGGCGATACCGCCGGGGGCATTACCGCTGGAGGCGATGCCGCCGGAGGCATTGCTGCTGGAGGCGCCACCGCTGAAGGAAGCACCGCAGCAGTCGTTGCAACCGGCGCGGGAATCAGCGGTCCGACCCCCGGGACAGTCAGCCCCGGCGCGGCGGGTGGCGCGGACACAGCCGGCGGAGGCGTCACCTCTGGCGTGGTGCTTGCCGGCCTGTCCGGTTCCGCCGTCCGAAGGCCGGGATCGGCCAGCGGCCTATCCGACGACCGCGTTACGCCCGATGATGGACGCGGCTCCGGCCCGCCGAGGGGGGCCTGGGGCCGCGCGATCTCAGAGGACGGTCTGGACGTGTCGGTGGCCTCGGACCGATCGCGCGTCGCGACGACAGGGTGAACCAGGTCAACGTAGAGAGCCGGCGGCGGTGGGACCGGAGGCGAGCCCGCCAGCCACGCCGCGGTGAGAGCCCCCATCGCGGCGACGGCACCACCGTGGGCCACGATCGAGAGCGCGAGGGGAGCTCCCAGGTCCCGGGCGCGGCACCTCACGCGGAGCGCCTCCCGATGAGAGCGACGACCGCGGCAAAGGCGACGGTGATGCCGGCGGCCGCGCCGAGAACGCGTCGCGCGCGGCGAATGTCCTCGGGCGAGGACGGCAAGGCCCCCTCACCGAGCCGGTAGACGCCGCGCTTCGCGAGCCCGATGCCGAGGGCACCGGCCATCGCGGCCATCGGCCAGCCGGCGTTCGGGCTGGTTGTGCGTCGATGCTGCGCCCACGCGACGCGGGCCGCCCCGGGGCCGTCCTCACCGACCAGCGCCGCACCTGCGATGAGCGCTGCGGCGCCGAGCCGGGACGGAGCGAGGTTCGCCACGTCGTCCAGCCGCGCGGCCGTCTTGCCGAAGCGCTCGTAGCGGGGGTTGCGGTAGCCCCACATCGCATCGGCCGTGTTGATCGCGCGGTACGCCCACGCAGCGGGCAGGCCGCCTGCGGCGTAGGCGAGGACGGGCGCCGCCACGCTGTCGACCAGGTTTTCCGCCGCGGATTCGATCGCCGCGGACGATACCTCGTCGGCCTCGAGATCCTCCGTCGGCCGGCTCACCAGGTCCCGCCCCACGCGGGCCCGTGCGCTCGCGAGATCCCCGGCGCGGAGGGCCGCCTCGACCTCGCCAGTGGCCTCGGCGAGTCGGCGCAGCGCGAAGGCGGGCTTGAGCGCGAGGGCCTCGAGCGCGATGCCCCACCAGCCGAGCCCCCGCAGGGAAGCCGCGAGCAGGCGGCCGGCGGCCCAGGCGCCGGCAGTCACCGCGCCGACAGCCACGGCGCCGTCGGCGACGCTCCGTCCGGGCGCGCGCCGCTCCATCCAGCCGAGGGCGCGGCCCTGCCAGGCGACGGGATGCCAGCGCGTCGGCGGCTCGCCCGCGACGAGATCGAGCGCGACTGCCATCAGGATGGCGGTGGGCCGCCGGAGGGTCACGGAAGGATGATCCCCCGCCCGACCGCCTGGCGCACCGCCCACGCGACGCACCGGCCAGCCGGCGTGCCCGGCCCAAGATAGGGCAGCCGCGGGCCCCGACCGGTCCACGCGATCACGGCCGCATCGGTGACCGTCCCGGTCGCGGGCACACCCTCCGCCGTCGTGACGCCGGCCTCGACGAGCGCTCCGACCTTCGCCTCGGTGATGGTGATCACGCCATTGACCGCCACCGCGCGATCGAACGACGCGTCGAGCACGACGATCACGTTGATCGTCGACGGCTGCCACACCACGGGCGGCGTGATTCCCGCGGCCACGGGCACGCTGAGGCCCACCGTCACGGTGGCTGCCACGTGCACGCCGTCGGCCTGCTCCCAGACGATCTGGGCCTCGTCGGTGCGTGCCGCCGTCATCAGTCCCACGAACGGCTCGGAAATCCCGGAACGCCGCGCGAAGGCGCGCAGATCCTCCGCGGGGTCGGCGGCGCTGTAGCCGTTCGGCACATGCATGTTGACGATGTGGCGCGTCGTGTCGAGCTCACCGCCCGCCACTGCCGAGGCGAGGACCCGGAGTGGCGTGGCACTCCGGACCCACACCGCATCCGGGCGTGCCGCGAGCTCGACGCCCGCGATCACATGCCCCTCCGTCGTCGTGTTCCTGCGGATCCGGCGGGGTCAGCCGCGACCAATCTCGGACGCCGCGGCCGGGACGCCCGAAGCGGCGTCGGTCGCCAGTCAGTCGGGGCGCCCAAAGCAGTCTCGGCCGCCATCAGCGCCTCGATCCATCAATCGCCATTGGTCGCCATTAGTCACCCACTAGTCGCCACTAGTCGAAGGTGGCCCGGAGCCCCGCCACGACGTGCGTCCCGAGCGCCGGGAAGCCCGCGACCTCGGAATAGTCCTCGTTGAAAAGGTTGGTCGCACGGACATGTACCGTGATGTTCGACAGGGGGCCCCAGCGCCTCCACGGCAAGCGATACGCCGCGACGGCGTTGACCACGGTGTAGCCGTCATTGCGAGGCTGACCCGGCGCCTCGAACTGACTCGACATGACGAGCACCTCGCCAGAGAGCGTCAGTCCGGTCCACGGCTCCCAGGTGGCCGTCACGGCGAGCTCGTTCGGCGCGATCCGCCGGAGCGGATCGCCGGTCGTCCGGTCCTCGCTGTCGGTGTACGTGTAGGCGAGCGCCAGCACGAGCCGGTCGATCGGTTGCACGCTCGCCTCGACCTCGACGCCCTGGGTTCGGGCCTTGCCGACGTTCTGCGCCTGGAAGCAGAAGTTCGCGGGATCGATCAGCGTGCTCTGGATGAGATCCGTGAAGTCGTTACGGAAGTAGGTCGCCCCGAGCCGCACCCGGCGCGCCCAGAGGTGCTGCTCGACGCCGGCGTCCCAGCTCTCGCTCTCCTCCGGCCTGAGGTTGGGATTGCCGAACGACGGGCACGGCGCGAAGGCCGGGAAGAACAGCTCGTTGAACGTGGGCGCGCGGAAGCCCTGTCCCCAGCTGGCCTTGAGCCGCGTGTCCGTGGCCTTGAGGAGGTAGGAGAGCGCCACCCGCGCCGTGGCCTTGTCCTCGAACACGCTGTTCCCGTCGTAGCGAACGCCGCCCGTGACGTAGAGGCGGTCGAACAGCCGGAGCTGGTCCTGGAGCACGAGAGCCCAGGAGTCGACGGTCTCGTCGAAGCTCCCCTTGACCTCGCCCACCTCGTTCCGGTACTCCGCGCCCAAGGTGAGCGAGTTCCACGGCACCGGCGTGATGACGTGGTACCACTCGGTTTCGAACCGTCTCGTCGAGATGTCCGAGCGGAACCCGAAGGGATGCACCGGATCGGCCTCGTCCTTGAAGACGAGCGTCTCGTCGACGCCAGACAGTCGCAGCTTGCTCTCCCAGATCGACGTCCAGGGCTGCCGCCACTCGAGGGAGAGCAACCAGAGCTGGTCGTCCTGGTTGCGGTTCGGGTCGAAGTCGGGAAACACCGTGGCGAAGGGGATGCCGCGGTCTCCGTCCTGGAACCGCCCGACGAGCGACAGATCGCCCTTGTTCGGCAGCGTGTAGCCGAGCCGCGCGTTCACGCTGGTGAGGTCGTGCTCGTCGTTGTCGAACTGTCCCCCGAAGTCGAGCCGGCTCGCTCCCAGGGAGTAACTCCAGGCCCCGGTGCTCCCGGAGACGCCCGCGCGTTCTCGGAACGTCTCGTAGTTGCCGGCCTCGAAGTCCACGAACGCCGACGGAGGGCCTTGTCCCCGCCTGGTGATGACGTGGACCACTCCGCCGATCGCGTCGGCGCCGTAGAGGGTCGACTGCGGGCCGCGAAGAACCTCGATGCGCTCAATGTCGTCGAGCGTGAGGTCGGCGAAGTCGAAGTCGCCTGACGTGAGGCTCTTGACGCGCACGCCGTCGATTAGCACCTGCACCTGGGTCGGGTTGGCCCCGCGGATGCGGATGGTCGAGAGCTTCCCGGGGCTGCCCGACGTCTGCACCTGGACACCGGGTACCGTCCGGAGCACCTGCTCCACCGCCCGGTACTCCTGGACGCGCATCGCCTCCTCGGGAACGACGGTCACTGATGCCCCGGTCTGCTGAAGCGGCTCCTCGGTCCGCGTGGCCGTGACGACCACGGGCTCCGCCCTTCGCACCTCGGCCGCCTCAGCAGTGGCCGGCGCCGCGGGGTCCGCTCCCTGAGCCCCGGCCGATCCCGTTCCGGCGGACAGCAGCATCGCCAGCATCCACCACCCGAGCCCACGCTTCATCGCCCACTCCTCTTCCGCGAAGGGTGTCGTCTCAGCCGCCCCGATCGGTCTCCTGACTCGTGGATCGTCGCGCCCACCGCGCCTTCCCGGGGCGGATGGCCCCAGTGACGTCGCCCCGCGCTCGCTTGCGCCGGGATCGGGGACGCTCCCCACTCACAGTTGCGGGACAGTGCCGGACTCGGCGTTCGAGAACGCCTCACCGGCTTCCCGACATCGGGACGCTCCTCACTGCCTCTCGTCTCACCTCCCCTCGGTGTCGCCAGGCCCAACCGTCGCGGCTTCACAGTCTTGCCCCGAGGACCACGGGGCGGCCGGAGGACGCGAGCCGCTCCACCCACACGGGACAGCCGTACGCTGCCTCGAGCACCGCGGCGTCCAGCACCTCGCTCGGCGCGCCAAGCCCCACCACTCGCCCGCCCGAAAGGAGGAGCAGCCGGTCCGCAAGATCGCCCGCGAGGTTCAGGTCGTGGCTCACGAACACCACCGTCATGCCCCGCTCGCGGTTGAGCCGGCGGAGCAGCCCGACCAGTTGCCGCTGGTGCAAGAGGTCGAGATGGCTAGTCGGCTCGTCGAGCAGGAGCGCTCGCGGCTCCTGGGCGAGCGCCCGGGCGAGGAGCGCCCGCTGCCGCTCCCCGCCGCCGAGCGTGTCGACCGGATGATCGGCAAGATCGAGGACACTCGCCAGCGCCATCGCCTCGTGAGCCCGCGCGAGATCGTCGGGACCCTCGAAGAGCCGCCCCGCCCCCCGAGGGAAGCGTCCCATGAGGACGAGCTCCTGCACGTTGACCGAGAAGGCGAGCGGCTCCTCTTGGGGAACGACGGCTACCTCCCGGGCGAGGGCGAGACGTCCAACGGCGCCGATCGGCGCGCCTCGGAACCGGATCTCGCCCCGGTCCGGGGTGTGCACCTTCGAGAGGAGGCGCAGCAGCGTCGTCTTCCCGGAGCTGTTGGGTCCGATCAGGCCGAGGATCTCGCCCTCGGCGACCTCGAACGAGGCCCGGTCCAGGCGGAACGCGCCGCCGTAGCCGAACTCCACCTCCCTTGCCTCGAACATCGGTGACCCGTGGGTCCGAGAGCTCACGGGACGCGCCGGCGGAAGCGGGTCCTGAGGAGGTACACGAAGAACGGCGCCCCGCAGAACGCCGTGACCACCCCCACTGGCAGTTCAGCCGGGCGAATGACGAAGCGCCCCAGGGCATCCGCCAGTACCAGGAACATCGCGCCCGCGCCCATGGCCACCGGCAGCAGGAGGCGGTTGTCCGCGCCGATCGCGAGGCGCACGCCGTGCGGCACGATGAGACCGACGAACCCGATCGGCCCGGCCTCGGCCACGATCACGCCGGTCAGGAGCGAGGCCGCCACGAAGACGATGCGCTTGACGCGTTCCGCCTCCACGCCCAGCTGGAGGGCCGATTCCTCGCCGAGCGCCAGGAGATTCAGCGCGCGGGCCTGAGCGTAGATCATCGCCGTGCCGATCGCGGTGCCGACCGCGACCACGCCCACCGCCCGGTATCCCACGACGCCCAGGCTCCCCATGAGCCAATGCAGGATGCCGCCGAGCCGGGCGAAGTCGACGAGCGACACGACAAGCGTGATCACGGCCGAGAAGAAGAGGCCCGTGATGACCCCGGCCAGCAGCAGCGTCTGGACGGGCAACGACCCGCCCGACGCCGCGATCAGGTACACGGCGCCGGCCGCGAGCAGCGCGCCCGCGAAGGCAGCGATCGAGAGCCCGACCGTCGCGGCCAGAGAGCCCTCGAGTCCCCACAGCTGCCCGAGCACCGCGCCGAGAGCCGCGCCACCGGCCACGCCCAGCACCGCGGGGTCCGCGAGCGGGTTCCGCGTCAAAGCCTGGAACGCGGTCCCGGCGACCGCGAGACCGCCACCCGCGAGCGCGGCGAGGAGGACGCGTGGAAGCCTCAGTTCGAGCACGACCGTGGCGGCCAGATCCGAGCGCGCGCGTCCGACCAGCGCGGCGGCGACCTCGCCAGGGCTGATCGGCGCCGGACCGGTGGCGAGCCCGACGAGGCCTGCCAGGGCCAGCCCCCCGCCGACCACGGCAGAGGCGAGGCCGACGCGGCGCCGCGAGATCACGGCACGCGGTCCGGGTGGAGCGCGTGGGCCAGCGCCCGGAGCGCCTCGATCATCCGGGGCCCTGGCCGGTGGACGAGGTCTCCGTCGACCGCGTACACGCGGCCCTCCCGCACGGCGCTGACCGCGTCGAGCCGCTCCCAGCCACGGAGCAGCTCCTCGACCGTGCCCTGCCCGTGGCGGCCGACGATGATGCGGTCCGGGCGCCGCTCCACGACCGTTTCCAGGGAGAGCCGCGGATACGCGAGCGGCTCGGTCCCGGTGACGCTGTCGCCCCCCGCCCGCTGGAGGAGCTCCGTGATGAGCGTCCCCCGCCCGGGCGCGATCAGCGGATTCGGCCACACCACGTACAGGACGCGCGGGCGCGGCGCGCCCGCGACCGCGTGCACGATGGCGGCCGCGTCCCGCCGCATCGCAGCCACGCGCGCCCGGGCGAGGGCCTCCCGCCCGAGCACGGCGCCGATGCGCTCGATCGATTCGAGCACCGTCTCGAAGTCGAGCGGCCGGATCACGTAGACGGGCAATCCGAACGATACGAGTCGCTGCACGTGCTCCTCGTAGTTGCTCTCCGACGTGGCCAGGACCAGGTCCGGCCGGCGCGCCAGGATTGCTTCGAAGCTCGGCGTGGAGATCCCGCCGACGCGAGGCTTTCGGGCCGCCTCGGGGGGATAGTCGCAGTAGTCGGTCACCCCGACCAGCCGGTCGCCGTCGCCGAGAACGAACACGGTCTCGGTGATGCTCGGCGCCAGCGACACGATCCGCGCCGCGTGGTCCGGAACGCGGACACGGCGACCGAGCATGTCCGTGACCTCGCGGGTCGCGGCGCCGCGCGCGACCGCCGCGAGCCCACTCAGCGCAGCCACGAGAACCAGGGCGACCCCGAGCGACCAGAGAGCTGCGGCGCGCACCGGCAACGCCCCGGTCACCGAAGCCGCTCCGACACGCCAGCTTCGCCGAATGTCGCCATCTCCCGGTAACACGCGAGCGCCGCGCGGAGGAGCCCGATCCCCAGCGCGGCGCCGGTACCCTCCCCGAGCCGCATGGCAAGCTCGAGGTAGGGAGTGAGCCCGAGGGCCTCGAGGAGCCGTGGGTGGCCAGGTTCGGCGCTCCGGTGGGCCGCGATCAGGTACTCGCGCGCAGTGGGTGCGAGCCGCACGGCGACCAGCGCGGCGGCGGTAGCGATGAAGCCGTCGAGCACCACGGGCGTGCGGCGGCCGGCGCCGGCCAGGACCACGCCGACGAGCCCCGCGATCTCCAGGCCGCCGACCGCAGCCAGGACCCCGAGGGCGTCACCGGCGTTCGGACGGTTCACGGCGAGCGCCTGCCGGACCGCCTCGACCTTCCGTACCCACACGTCTTCGGCTACTCCCGACCCGCGCCCCGTGGTCATGGCCGGATCGGCACCGGTGAGGGCCGCCGTGAGCGCACTCGCCGCCGTGGTGTTGCCGATGCCCATCTCACCCGTCCCGACGCAGTCCGGCGCTTCAGCGTCCACGAGGGCCGCGCCCGCCACGATGGCCCGGACAGCCTCGTCGCGAGTCATCGCGGGGCCCTTGGTGATGCTGCGAGTCCCCGGCGCCACGGAACGGTCGACGATCGCCGCGTGATCGGCCAGGGGCACAGCAACGCCGAGATTCCCGACCACGACGCGGGCGCCGACCTGCCGGGCAAGCACGTTCACCCCGGCGCCGCCTCGCGCGAGGTTCTCGACCATCTGGGCGGTTACGGCCTGGGGATAGGCGCTCACCCCCTCGGTGGCAACGCCGTGGTCGCCGGCGAGCGTGAAGATCACCGGGGCGTCGACCCGCGGCATCGTATCGCCTGTGATCACGACAACCCGGACCGCCAGCTCCTCCAGCCGACCCAGACTCCCTCGCGGCTTCGTCAAGCTGTCGAGCCGTCGCCGAGCCGCCACAGCCAGGCTCTCGTCGGGCGCCGTGACCGAGGTGACAAGCCGTTCGAGCGTCGTCACTCCCGCCGGCCTCCACCGGCCAAGCCTCGGGAGTCGGGACCCTTCACGGGGAGCGGGCAGCCGGCGACCATGAGCACCACTTCCCCCGCCGCCCCAGCCACCGCCTGGTTAACGAGGCCGAGCGCGTCGCGGAACCTTCGGCCCAGCTCCGTCTGCGGGTGAATCCCCCAGCCCACCTCGTTCGATACAAGAAGGAGTGCGTAGTGGGGGCGCCTGGCGATGGCCGCAAGCCCGTCGGCCTCTCGCAGGAGGTCTGATTCGGACAGGTCTGGCCTTTTGTCGAGAAGGTTTGCGATCCACAAGTTCAGACAGTCCACGACGACGACGTCGGCCTCGCCATCGAGCGTGGTCAAGACCGACACCAGCGCCAGGGGGGTCTCGATCGTACGCCAGGTGGAGGGCCGCTCCGCTCGGTGACGGGCGATCCGCGCCGCCATCTCGTCGTCCCCGGCCTCGGCGGTGGCGACGAACACGACGCGGCCGCCGAGCTCGCGCGCGCGAGCGACAGCGAAGGCGCTCTTCCCGGCACGAACGCCACCCAGGACCAAGAGGGTCCCGGAGCTCATGGAGGGCTAGTGCGGGGTCTCCGGCTGGGCGGGATCGCGTGCGGCAGCCCGGGCCTCCCCTCGAAGACCGGTTCGGAGTGCGCGGGTTCCCGGCAGGTTTCCTGACTCTCGGATCGTCCTACTCCCCGCGCCCTTCCCGGCGCCATGCGCCAGTGGGCTTCGTCTGCGGGTTTCGTCCCCGATCACAGTGACGGGGTCGCGGCGGTCTCGCACCGCCTTCCCTCTTGGCCCCACCCTGGGGGCACCTGGAACCCTTGAACTCGTCAACGCTAACAGGCGGGGTAGTCCCCGTCAAGAACGCGCCGGAATGTCTTGAATGCACCGGGGTGCGCCGGTCGGTACGCGCCTCGGAGGCGACGGGAGGACCCCGGGGGCTACCTCCCTACTGCGCGAGGCGGGTCTTGACGAGGTCGGAGAGGGCCTTGCCTTCGACGGTCTTGCCCGAGAGACGTGCGCGAGCCGCTTTCATGACGGCTCCCATGTCCTTCGGCGAGGTCGCGCCGGTCTCGGCGATGGCTTCCCCCACGACCCGCGCCATCTCCTCCGCTGACGCCGCGACCGGGAGGTATCCTTGGATGACCTTCGCCTCCTGCTCCTCCTTCACGGCGAGGTCCTCACGCCCGGCCGCCCGGAACTGCTCGGCGGCGTCCCGACGCTGCTTGATCAGGGTGTTGAGGACGCGCAGGGCCTCCTCGTCGCCGAGCCTGCCCGGCATCTCGGTCTCGCGGAGCTTCAGCGCCGTCTTCACCATCCGGAGCGCGCCGAGCCGTTCGGCCTCGCGCGCCTTGAGCGCCTCGGTCAGGTCGCGGTCGATCTGCTGGACGATGCTCATCGCGGCTCTCGCACTATAGCACCCCGGCCGGGCTGATCCGGGACACCCGTACTACAATCGCAGCGGGCGCCGGGCGGACGCCGGGCGCACAGGGAGAGATCTGATGCCCGTTGACCGATCGTACATTGCCGAGAACGAGGCGGAGCTCCACCGCCTCCGCACCTTGGTCGAGCGCCTGAGCGACGCGGATCTGGCGCGCCCCACACCCGGCGGCTGGACGGTCGCTGCCTCGCTTGCCCACGTGGCTTTCTGGGACCAGCGGATCCTGTTCTGGCTGGACCGGTGGGAGCGCGGCGAGATGCCGCGCGGGCTCGACGAGGCCGACGGCGACTGGATCAACGACGCCGGGAAGCCGCTTTGCCTGGCGCTGCCGCCACGCGTGGCGGCTAGGCTGGCGGTGGACATCGCCGAACAGGTCGACCGGCGACTCGCGGCGCTCACCGAGGAGCGGATCGCCTCCAACGCGGCCGCGGGAGAGCCACTCTTTCTCACGCGGGCGCACCATCGCAAGACGCACCTCGACGAGATCGAGCGCATCCTTGCCTAAGAGGCAAGGACCTGGTGGCGGACCCTGCTCCTGGGAGGTACGCCTGGAGCCGTCAGCGTGGTGCCGGTGAAGCGCGGTAGACTGGCGTCACGCGCGAAGAGGAGAACCCAATGAACGAGACTGACGCGGTGCGGGGCCACGCGGTCGTCGTCCAGCCCGGCGGCGGCCCGTCCTACTGGCAACCGGTTCCGGCCAATGGCCACGCGGATCCGGCGCTGCATCCGGCCGTCACGCGCTTCGAGGGTCTGTCGATGGGCTACCAGACCATCGCGCCGGGCGGGCGCATCCGCGAGCATTCGCACGGCGACCAGGTGGAGCTCCAGATCTGCTTCCGGGGTCACGGCCGTGTCGTCGTCGACGGCGTCAGCCATCCCCTGGAGCCGGGAACGGCCTGCTTCCTCGGCTACGACGTCCGGCACGAGATCCTGAACGAGAGCGACGAGGAGCTCGTCCTGCTGTGGGTCGTCTCGCCGGCGGGGCTCGAGCACTTCTTCGAGGCGATCGGCCGGCCGCGGCGTCCGGGCGAGCCCAAGCCTGCCCCGTTCGAGCGACCTGCCGACGTCGTCGCCATCGAGCGCTCGCTCGGTCTGAACGACACCTGATCTGGTGACGGCGTCCGTGGGGGCGATGACCCTGATGCACCCGGAACGCGCTGGACGGTGCCACATGCCTCGGAGCCGGTCGCACTCGTCTGACTTGCCGGAAGCTCCGTCGACTGAGCAGTGACGGTCGTCCTCTGGTCGTTCGCCCTCGCGGTGCTGGGGCTCGCGGCGAGCCGCTGGGGCGCGTCGGTTCTCGCCCGTCGGGCGCCGCCCGCGACCCCCCGCGCTCAATGGCTGGCAGGGCTCCCGGCGCTCCTGCCGGCCTGGTTACTTCCGTTTGTCTCGCTGCTCAACGCCGTCGGAACGGCCGAGGGGCCGCCGCGCAAGGCATTCATGGTCGCATCGGCGGCGGCGATCCTCGGCGTGCTCGGAAGCGACTGGCTCATCAATCGCGAGGAGCGGCGCCTGCCTGCGGCGCGACCCCTCCGATGGTGGCTCATCGGCGCCGCCGCGCTCGCGCCGGCGTGGCTGGTGGCGCTCCTTCTCGCGACGAGGCTGGCCCTCTGAGCTTCCGTCGGCCGTGCTCGGGCTAGCTGGCTGCCCTCCCTCGCTTCGGCGCGCCTGAACCGAGGCCGTCCTATCGCGCGGACGGACCCGTCAGGCCCGCGGAGCAGCAGTCCGGGGCGCATGCGTCGGCACGCGGCCCGGAGGCTCCCAGCGCCCGGCGCTCGCCGCCGGTCACGCGCTCCTCGACGAGCTCGCGAATCATCCGCACGAAGGCCGGGTGGGTTCCCGCCGTCCCCGCCCGCACGAAGCCGAGGCCGAGCGTAGCCGCGCGCTCGCGCGCCGCGGTGTCGAGGTCGTAGACGACCTCCATGTGGTCGGAGACGAAGCCGACCGGCGCCACGACGACCTCACCGACACCCTCGGCACGGAGCGCGGCGAGGTGATCGAGGATATCGGGCTCCAGCCACGGCTGCTGAGGCGCGCCGCTCCGGCTCTGATAGGCGAGCGCCCAGCGGTCGTGCGGCACGGCCCGCGCCACCAGGCCGCACGTCTGTCGGAGCTGGGCCACGTAGTCCGAGCTCGCCGCCATCGCGACCGGGATGCTGTGCGCGGTGAACGCGATCCGCGCTGCCGCGCGGCGGGACGACGGCAGCATGGCCAGCGCGTCGCGCGCCCGCTCCGTGTTGGCTTCGACGAATCCGGGGTGGTCGTGAAAGGGGCGCAGCTTGTCGACGGTCGGCGCGGACGGACCTACCTCGGCCCGCGCCCGGGCGATGTCCTCGAGGTACTGACGGCACCCCGAGTACGAGCTGTACGCGGAAGTGACGAAGGCGAGCGCACGCCGGACGCCGTCCCGCGCCATCACGCCGATGGTGTCGGTCAGGAGCGGGTGCCAGTTGCGGTTGCCCCAGTAGAGCGGCAGGCGCGGGCCGTGCGCTTCGAGCTCGGCGCGGAGGGCTTGCAGGAGCGCCCGGTTCAGGGCGTTGAGCGGGCTGACGCCCCCGAAGCGCTCGTAGTGGTGGGCGACCTCGCGCTTGCGCTCCGGGGTTAGGTCGCGGCCCCGCAGCACGCGCTCGAGGAAGGGCAGCACGTCTGCCATCGCCTCCGGCCCCCCGAAGGAGACGAGGAGAAGCGCGTCATAGGGAACGGTAGAGCTCACGCGGCCGTCAGACCTCCGTCGCTCTCCATCGCCGCCGCACGCCGCGTCCGCTCGAAGCGTACCACGAGGCTCCGCTCGCGGGTACACTAGGCCGGGTCGCGTCCGACCCGCACGACGATAGCCATCCCGCGAAAGGAGAGCCGCTCGATGACCGCCGATGCCCGCCCCCTCGTCGTGATCGCCGGCAGGATCAATCCCGCCGGCGTGGCGCAGCTCGAATCGGAGGCCCGCGTCGTCCTCGCGCCGGACCTCGAGCCCAAGACCGTGATCGAGCTGGCCCGGGAGGCCGAGGGCATCCTCTTCCGCGCGGGGCCGCGCTGCGACGACACAATCCTCGGGGCATGCCCGCGCCTCCGGGTCGTGGGCCGTCACGGCGTCGGCCTCGACACGGTCGACCTCGAGGCGGCCACGCGGCGTGGCGTCGCCGTGGTCCACGCCCCCGGCTCCAACGCGCAGGCCGTGGCCGAGCACGCCCTGATGCTCATGCTCGCCTGCGTCAAGCGCACCGTGCAGCTGGACCGGATGACGCGAAAGGGCGACTGGCGCGCCCGTCACGAGATCGGCAACACCGAGCTGGCTGGCAAGACGCTCGGCATCGTGGGCGTGGGCAACATCGGCCGGCGGGTCGCGCGGTTCGCCGGCGCCATCGGGATGCGCGTCCTCGGCTACGACAAGTACGTGCCGGCGGACGAGGTCCGCCGGCGCGGCGCCGAGCCAGTCGGGAGCCTCGAGGAGCTCCTGCCTCTGGTCGACGTCCTCACCTGCCACACGCCGCTCACGCCCGAGACCCGCCACATGATCAACGAGCGCACGCTGGCGTTGCTCCGCCCCGGGGCCATCTTCATCAACACATCCCGCGGGCCCGTCCACAGCGAGCGGGCCGTCTTCGAGGCGCTCGTCCAGAAACGTCTGGCAGCCGCGGGCCTCGACGTGTTCGAGCAGGAGCCGAGTCCGCTCGACAACCCGCTCTTCAACCTCGACAACGTCGTCTGCTCCGGTCACGTCGCCGGGGTGACCCTGGAGGCGAACCGCCAGGCTTCCCTCCAGGTGACGGCGGAGATCCTGAGGGTGCTACGGGGTGAGCGGCCGGAGGTGCTGGCGAATCCGGATGTCTGGCCCCGGCCCGCGGAGCGGCGCTAGCCCGGACGCGTTTCCACCCCCGCACAGGAAGGAGCCGCGCGCCCTGCGGCTCGAGCTCGGCGCGATCCCCGGAAAGCTCATCCCAGAACGGGACGGGCGGTCTTGCGCTCGGTGCTCAACCGTGAAAAGCTCGGCCACGCGCAAGAGGGCAGTAAGGCATGTCAGCCACGTTCGTTGTCGCGGCGGAAGCCCCGGTGCCCCTCGGGGACCGCGTCCTGCGAGCCCGGGAGTCCGGTATCTTCCTGTTCACCCTCTACCTCGTCCTCTTCCTCTACTGGTACACGGGCGAGACATTCTGGACGTCGCAGAACCTGCTCAACGTCGCCCGGAACTTCTCGTTCGTCGCGATGATGGCGATCGGTCAGGCGCTGGTGATCATCACCGGCGGCATCGACCTCTCGGTGGGGTCGGTCCTCGGCCTGGCCGGGATGATCGCCGGGGTGCTCCTCGGCGCGGGGCACGGGGTCGGCACCGCGGTGACGGCCGCCCTCGGCACCGGGATCGCCGCGGGAGCCGTGAACGGCTTCTTCGTGACACGGGTGGGCATGCCCCCCTTCGTGCCTACCCTGGGGATGCTCTCGCTGGCCAGGGGGCTCGCCTTCGTGCTCTCGCAGGGGCGCAGCATCAGTGACTTCGGCCCGGCGGCCGACCGCTTCCGAAGTCTGGGCGCCGGCGAGGTCGGCGAGATCCCGATGCCGGTCCTGTACATGGTGGTCCTCGCCATCGGCGGCTGGGCGTTCCTGGCCCGAACCCACTGGGGCTACCGTCTCTACGCCATCGGCGGCCACGAAGAGGCCGCCCGCCTGGCCGGGATCCCGGTCGGGCGGATGAAGTTCGCGGTCTACGTGATCAGCGGCGGCCTGGCCGCCCTCGCCGGCATCCTGACCACCTCGTGGCTCGGCGTAGCCCAGGCCAGCGCGGGAACCGGCCAGGAGCTGGACGTCATCGCTGCCGTCGTCATCGGAGGAACCAGCTTGACCGGCGGCCAGGGCACCATTCTGGGTGTCGTCATCGCGGCGGCCCTCGCGGGGCTGATCCGCAACGGCCTGGTGCAGGTGCAGGTGTCGTCGTACTGGACTCCGGTGGCGGTGGGCACGCTCCTGATCGCGGCCGTGTGGCTGGACCAGGTCCGGCAGCGTCGCCTGCGACTTCTTCACCAGTAACCCGTGTCGAAAAGGGAGGATCACCCATGCGAAGGCTGAAAGGGTCAGCAGTCGTCGTCCTCGCTCTGGCCGGAGCGCTCGGAACGGGCGGGGCCGGCGCCCAGGAGCTGACCGTGCTCCTCAATCCGAAGTCGGTGGACAACCCCTTCTTCCTCGACGCCCGGGACGGATGTCAGGCCGGCGCCAAGCAGTTCAACGCCAAGTGCGAGTTCAACGGGACGACCGAGTCCGACGTCGCCAAGCAAGTGCAGTTCCTCGAGAACCGGCTCTCCGCGGGGAAGCTCTCGTGCGCGGCGATCTCGGCGAACGACGTAGCGCCCCTCGTCCCGGTCATCGGCAAGTACGAGGCGGCGGGGGTCCCGGTGCTCACCTGGGACTCCGACGTGGAAGGCAGCAAGCGCCGGGCGTTCATCGGCATCGACAGCAAGGACGCGGGCCGTCAGGCGGGAACCTTGCTCCTCAAGTTCTTTCCGAAGGCGTACAAGCCCAAGGGCGGGGGGAGCAAGATCCAGATCGCCATCGGGACGGGCGGGCTCGGGGCGCCTAACCTCAACGACCGCATCGCCGGGTTCCGCGAAGTGATCGACAAGGACGGGCGCTTCCAGGTCATCCAGGGCTCGCCGTTCCCGGACGACGACGACGTCGGGAAGGCCATCAAGGTCCTCCAGGACGTCCTCGCCGCCAATCCGAAGCTCGACGGGTTCTTCATCTCCAACACACTTGTCTACTTCTCGCCGGCCTTCGAGTCGACCCTGAAGACGGCCGGCCGGATCAAGCCCGACGGCACATCCGACCTTGTGCACGTCGGGTTCGATCCTACCTCGGCCTCGGTACCGCTGGTGGCCAAGGGCCTGGTGAGCGGGCTGGTGGCCCAGCCGCCCGTGGAATACGGGCGGCTGTCGGTGGAGCTGTGCACCAAGATCGTCAAGAACAAGCTCAAGATCACGCCCGAGATGACCCGAGGCGCGAAGCGGCCCGACGGCACACCCTGGTTCAAGACGCCGACCTTCACCGTCACCAAGGAGAACGCGCGGAAGCTGTTCCCCCAGCATTTCAAGGGGTAGGCGTCGGTCCCACTCACGGGCCGGCCGGCCCACCGCCGGACCGGCCCCGCGGCGCGGGGGTGGCAGGCGCATGACCGAAGCAGCGGCGGCGCTCGTGGAGATGCGCGGCATCTCCAAGTCCTTCGGCGCCATCCGGGCGCTCCAGGGAGTCGACCTCACGGTTGCCCCGGGGGAGGTGCTGGGGCTCGTGGGCGACAACTCCGCCGGCAAGTCGACGCTCATGAAGATCCTGACGGGGGCACATCTGCCGGATGCGGGGGAGATCCGCGTGCGGGGGCAAGGGGTCGAGATCGCCTCCCCCCAGGAGTCGCGCCGGCTCGGCATCGAGATGGTCTATCAGGACTTCGCGCTCTGCGGCAACCTGGACGTGGCCAGCAACATCTATCTCGGCCGCTGGCCGACACGCGGCGTGTTCGTGCGCGCGGGCCGGATGGAAGTGGAGGCCCGCCGGATCCTGGCGGGGCTCGGCGTCGATGCGGGCATCGCCCGCCAGAAGGTCGAGACCCTGTCCGGCGGGCGCCAGCAGATGGTCGCCATCGCCCGGGCCATCTCCTTCGACCCGCGTTTGGTGATCCTGGACGAGCCGACCGCGAACCTCTCCGTGACGGCCACCGAGCACGTCCTCGCCCTCGTGTCAGAGCTCAAGCGTCGCGGCGTCGCCCAGATCGTCATCAGCCACCGGCTGCAAGACATCTTCGCCGTCGGGGACCGCGTCATGGTGCTCAAGCGCGGTCGGAACGTGGGCGAGCGGCGGATCCGGGACACGACGGAGCGCGAGGTGCTGTCCCTGATCGTCCAGGGCGATCTCTACGAGTCCTCCCGGCCGGACTGAGGCACCCTCGCGGTGACGGAGTCGGGACGCGGGGCGTGGTGGCGACGACTGAGCGCATCGCGCTGGGGACTGATCACTCTGCTCATCGGCCTGGGAGTGGTCGACTACGGCGTTGCCAAGGGACTCCGCGCGCTCCGAGACCGGCCAGATCGCGTCGACCTGGAGGCGCCAGCCCGTGTCGGGAGCGCGGAGCTGTCCGCCGCATCGCCGGTGACCGTCGAGGTGCCCGCGTCGGCCGGTGCCGGAGGGGAAGCGGACGGCGTGATGCTGCCGGCCGGGGTCTCGATCTTCGTCGCGCCGAGTCTGATCGACCGCATCGAGCTGGCTGGCAAGGCCGGCCGCGCGTCGGTGGATCCGTTCGGCGTTCCCGACTCGGCGGGCCCCGGCCTCCCCGTTCCCCAGGCGAACCGCGGGGCACTGATCGCACGCCTGGAGGACGACCCGCCGTTCGCGATCGGCTCGCGGGCATGCATCTTCACGGCCCCCCGTCGCGGCCAACTCCGTTTCGGCGTCAACGATCCCAACCGGGCGAGCAGCGGTGGGAGCTTCAGCGTCACGCTCAGCATCCCTGAGCTGCGCTCCGTCTTGGCCGCGACGCCGGCCTGCGGGACAGTGCTCGAGTAGCCGGCAAGGCACCGCGGCAGAGAGACGGCGTCGGTGTCGGCGCGAATCGTCTGGGTCGGCGCGAGAACGACGAGGGCGTCAGCGACGCCGTAGCGTGCAGCCGTCCGCTGAACCGCCCGAACCTGCCTGGGCGACGTCGGTCCCGGCGGAAGCTCCGCAGCACTTGGGGCAGAACGATGCCCAGAAATGCAGGCAGGTCCGTCCGGCGTGAGGCCACTCCTGGTCACACTCGGCGCAGTAGTGAGGATGGGTCGCCGCCTCGGCGACGGCCGTCCGTCCGCGCTGCCGGGCCTTTCGCCCGGCGACGAGCGCCCCGGTTAGCCCAGCCACCAGCCCCGCTCCGGCCACAAGAAGCAGCATCGGATCGACGTCAGCATCGCACGCGGACCCCTCTCCCCGCAAAAGAATCTGCCGGCGCGCGATTCGGGGGCCGGACGTGGCGTCAGCCGTCCCGCCTGGCCCGGTGGTGGTCGGCAAGGATCTCGGCGACGCAGGCGGTGACCCGCACGCCCGTGGAGATGTGGAGGAGCTCGTTCGGCCCACACGCCTCCTGCACGAAGGTGCGAAACCTGCCGGAAGCGAGCGCGCGGGCGGGGATAGGCCGCATGACGCGGCGCCCACCACAACGGGCGCGAACGGCTAGAGCCGCGGCGGAGGCGTCGGACGGGCGAGATAGCGCCCGCGAGCTGAGCCGACGATTCGGCCGCGGTCGTACACGAGCTGGCCGCGGAGGAAGGTCGTCTGGACCTGGCCGGTGAGCTCTTGCCCCTCGAACGGCGTGTAGCCCTGGGCGGAGGGCGAGTCGGCGGCGCGAACCGTGAACGAGCGACCGGGATCGAGCAGTGCCAGGTCGGCATCGTAGCCCAGAGCGATGTCGCCCTTGGTCCGGAGCCCGTACCGCTGGGCCGGGTTCCACGCGAGGAGCTCGGCCATCCGGGCGCAGGACAGCCCTCGGCGCGATCCCTCGCTGTAGACGCCGGACAGGAGCCACTCCGTCCCGCCGAATCCGGCCTTGGCGAGCCACACGTCGTCGGGCCGCTCGCTCGCCAGCTTGACCTCGGTCGCGCAGCACGCGTGGTCGCTGACGACCCAGTCGACTCGGCGATCGAGGACGGACTGCCACAGGAACTCCACGTCCTCGCGGGAGCGGATCGGCGGGTTGACCTTGGCACGCGCCCCCGCCGGGGCGTCGTAGTCGAGGAGGAGGTGCCCCACGGTCACCTCTCTCCGGAGATCGAGGCGCGGGAAGGCCTCTTGCATGAGGCGGGCCGCCTCGAGCGCCTTGCGGGAGGAGAGGTGGAGGAGGTTGACGCGCGCGCAGTCCGCCTCGGCGGCAAGATACGCGGCGATCGTGACGCCGAGTCCCTCCGAGTGCGGCGGCCGGGCCGCGCTGTACGCGCGAAGCCCCTCCTGCGTCGGGTCTTGCCGGACGAGCCGCGTGTAGGCGCTGAGGATGTCGGCGACCTCGCAGTGGAGACTCACGCTCACGTGGGCCGCCAGGTCCGGATGGCGTGCGCCGATCCGCGCCGCCGCGCGCATCACGAACTCGAAGTGGGCCAGGTCGTAGCTATCGCCCTCGGGAAGCGCGAGGAAGCGCCTCTGGGCATCCCGATCGGTCGCGCCGTGAAGGCCGTAGCCTCCGTAGAACATGAAGATCTTGAACGACGGCACGCCGTGAGCCGTGGCCAGCGCCTCCATCTCGTCGAGGTGAGAGGACTGGACGGGTGCCAAGTGGTAGCCGTAGTCGACCCAGTAGCGACCCTCGGACTGCCGCAGGACCTCCGGGAAGACGTCGGCGTAGTCGCCGCCCATGTTCAGGTAGTACTGTCCCGTGCGGAAATACGTGAGCATCGTGGTCACGCCGCCCGCCGCCGCCGCCCGGCTCTCGCTGAGCGCGTCGTCCGCGAGGGGAGCGTAGATCCCGACGTGCGTGTGGGCGTCCACGACACCGGGGAAGCCCAGCAGGTGGCCGGCGTCGTGGACCTCGCGCGCCTCGGAAGCGGGAATGTCGGGAGCGATCCGGGCAAAGCGCCCGTCGCGGATACCGAGATCCAGAAGATCGACCGCCGGGCGGTGCGGCCGCACCACCCGCACGTTCTTGATCACGAGGTCGAGCGGGGCTGTCAAGGCCATGGTCGACGGGGGGCATTCTTGCGTCGAGGCTTCGGGGTGTCAAGGCACGCGTCGCTTGAAGGCACAGACACACCTCACCCCCGCGACGGTACAATCGGCGAATGACCGCGACGGAGTCCCCGGTGTGAGCGGCGTGTCTCCGCCGCTCCCGTGGGCCATGCTCGCGACGCTCACGGTGGTAACGTTCCTCGTCACCGGATCGGCGATCGCACTCTCCCCGTTCCTCCTCCATCTCGCGCGGGACCTCGGCACGAGCCTGGCTGCGGCGGCCAACCTGGTCGCCGTGATGAGCATCAGCTGGGGCCTGGTGTCGGTCGCTGCCGGCGCCATCTCCGACCGAATCGGCCGGCGCCCGGTGATTGTGGCCGCGGTGCTCACGCTCGGAGCGGCCCGACTCGGCCTCGCGCTCTGCCACAGCTACCTCGCGGCCGGGATGTGGCAACTTCTTGCCGGAGTCGGCGGCGGTGGCTTCATGGGGACGGTATTCGCGGCCGTGACCGATCGCGTGCCCAGCGCCCAGCGCGGCCGGGCACTGGGCTGGGTCATCACGGGGCAGTCGCTCTCGCTCGTGGTCGGGGTTCCTCTCGTCACGCTGCTCGGCGCCTTCGGTGGATGGCGAGTGGCGATTGCCGCCCAGGCGGGTACCGCGCTGATCGCGGCGGTGGCGGTGTGGCTCGCGGTGCCGGGCCATCCCACCGCTCCCGCGGCGCCGGGCCGCTCCGGCACAAGTCTGCGCGGGCTGTTCGGCCCCCGCATCATTGCGCTCCTCCTCGCGAACACGATGGAGCGGACGTGCTTCGCGGCGATGGCCGTCTACTTTGCGACCTTCCTCCTGACGGCGTACGGGGTCGCGATGCAAGCGCTCGCCCTTGCCCTGGCGCTGGTGGCCCTGGGGAACCTCGCGGGCAGCCTGCTCGGCGGCTGGCTGGCGGACCGGGTGACGGCACGCCCGCTCGCGTTCGCGGTGTCTTCGGGCGTCACCGGCCTTCTCGCGCTCCCCCTGATGCTGTGGCGGCCCGGGATCGTGCACTCGGTGGCGCTCGGATTCGCCTACTCGCTCACGAACGCGGCCGGCCGACCGGCCCTCATGGCCACGCTCGCCGAGGTGCCGGCCGAGCTGCGCGGCACGATTCTCGGGCTGAACATCTCCATGTCGAGCGTCGGCTGGCTGGGCGCCGCGGCGCTGGGCGGCTTGCTCGTGGCGCGCTACGGCTTCGCCGGCCTCGGGGTCCTGACGGCCGGGGTCGCCGGGACGGGCGCATTGCTCGCCGTCATCGCGTGGCGCGCCCGGCGCTGGTAGGCCGCCGCATCTCCGCGGCACCTGCGGTGAGCCGGGCCGGCTTCAGCGCTCCACGTCTTTCCTCGCCCTCTCCCACGTCGCGATCTCTTCCTCCGCGATGCGGAGGGCCTTGAGCGCGACCGGCATGCCACCGTAGAAGGCCATCTGCATCAGGATCTCCTTGATCTCCTCGGCCGTGACGCCCACGTGGAGCGCCCCCTGGAGGTGCCTCCGGAGGTAGTCGTCGCGGCCGAGCACCGTGAGCGCCGCGACGGTGAGCATGCTCCGCGTCTTGAGGTCGAGCCCCGGCCGCGTGTAGACGCGCCCGAACACGAGCTCGTCGCTGAGCCGCAGGAGGTCGTCGGCCAGGCTCCCGTGCGCGACCGGGCGCTCCTTCCCCGCCCCGAAGAGCCGCCGCTTCACCTCGAGTCCATCCCGGTAGGCTTGCTCGCTCATTAGGTCCTCCGCCCGCGCGCCACGCTGCGCACGCTCCTCGGGTTCAGTCCCCCTTCGTCGGTGGCCGACGGATCACGTAGTACCTGACCGGCAGCTCGCCGACCATGGCCAAGCGCTCGTACGCCATCCCGAGCCGCTCCATCACCCGGAACGAGGCGAGGTTCGGCGGGTCGGCGCCGGCCCGGACGACATCGAGACCCGCCACGTCGAACGCCGCGCGCAGGACCGCGGTGGCCGCCTCGGTCGCGAGGCCGCGTCCCCAGAACGCCGGGTAGAGCGCGTAGACCAGCTCCGGCTCCAGCTGAGCACTCATCCGCGCGAGGCCTGCGGCGCCGATCACCTGCTCCGGCGCCTCGAGGGTCCGCACGGTGAAGAGCCCGAGTCCGCCCTCGGCGAACGCCTGCTGGCTCTCCCCGATCTGGGTCCGCACCCGCGCGGCCGGGACAGGGCGGCCGTCCCAGAGGAACCGGCCGACCGCGGAATCGTTCCAGAGCGCGAGGAGCGCCGTCTCGTCGGCCGGGGCGAGCGCCCGGAGAACGAGCCTCTCGGTCCTGAGCTCGTCGAGGCCCACATCAGGCTCCCGGTGCGAAGCCCAGCCGGGCGAGCGCCTCCGCCAGGATTTCCGACAGCAGCTCGTCGAGCGCGCGCCCCATCAGCTCCGCGATGATGCCGAACGAGCCGTCCGGCGCGAACGTGGGCAGCGGGTTCATCTCGAGAAAGTGCGGGCGGCCGTCACGATCGAGGCGGAAGTCGGCTCGCGCGAAGTCCCGGCATTCGAGGGCCTCGAACGCACGGCGGCCGAGCGACACCAGTTCGACGTCGAGCGCCGCGTCGAGCGAGCCCGGCGTGACGTGACGCCAGACCCCGGCCGGTGACGGATGCCGTTCGAGGGCGTGCACCCCGATGCCGGTGGAGACCTCCAGCGCCCGCTGGAGGGTCGGCAGCGCCCGAGGCGGGCCGTGGCCCACGAGGGTCACCGTGTACTCCGGCCCTTCGAGGAACGCCTCGACCAGTGCCGGCTGCCCGTAGGCCAGGACGACGCGGGCCACCTCGCGCACGAGGGCGTCGCGGCTTTCCACCCTGGAGGTCGGACCGATGCCCTTGGCGGTTCCCTCCCACCGCGGCTTGACGAACAGCGGGAACGGCGCCGGCAGTGGCGCGACCGACGCTGCCTCGGCCGAAGCGAGGCTCACGTGGGGCGGCACCGTCACTCCGGCGGCTGCGACCACGCGGTGCGCCCAGAGCTTGTCGAGCGTGGTCGACAGCGTCAGCGCGTCCGAGCCGAGGGCGGGAATGCCCGCCATCTCGCAGAGAGCGGGCACCCACGCCTCGCGGTTCCGCGGACCGTAGCCCTCGGCGATGGTGAGGACCGCGTCGAGACGCGGCAGGCGCTCCTGCCCGACCGCTCGGAGGACGGCGTGCGGGTTGCCGAGGCGCACGGGCTCGTGGCCGAGCCGACACAGCGCCGCCTCCAGCACGAGGACGGTGGCCTCCGGCTCGTACTCCACCTCGGCGTCGGGAGGGTCGCCGGGACGCAAGGGGTAGCTGCCGAAGAGGTCGTAGGCGAGTCCGACGACGAGCGGCGACACGTCGGGTACGATACGGGACCGCCCGGCGAGCCGCAAACCGCCTGGCGCAGCTCAAGCCTCGGGCAGATCGTCCTTCGTGCGGACAAACCCCCAGAACACGGGCTCTGGATGAAGACGCACCCCGAACCGGGCCAGGACGCCGTCGCGCACCCGCCGGGCGATGCGCACCACGTCCGCCGCGCGCGCGCCCTCGCGCGCGACGATCGCAAGGGTGTGGTTCGTCGAGATCCCCGCCGGCCCATCCGCGTGCCCTCGCGCGAATCCGGACCGCTCGACGAGCCACGCGGCGGCGAGCTTCACGCGCTGGCCGTCCGGCTCGGGCCAGCGCGGCATGGCCGGGTCCCCGGCCACGGCCTGGATACGCTGCGCCTGCGCGGCCGGAACGACGGGGTTGACGAAGAACGACCCGCAGCTCCTCCGGTTCGGGTCCTCCGGATCGAGGACCATCGACTTCGCCCGACGGACCGCGAGCACGCTCTCGCGCACGGCCGTCAGTGTCGGGTCCTCGATGCCCCGCGCGGCCAGGTGCCGCGCCAGCTCCGCGTAGCGCACGAAGGGCGCGCCGCCGGGACGCAGCCGGTAGGTCACGGCAAGGACGACGAAGCGGTCTGGGGTGTGGCTCTTGAACGCGCTATCCCGGTATCCGAACCCGCAGGCGGCAGGGGCGAGCGACACGATCGTCCGAGTGGTGCGGTCCAGTGCGCGCACCGCCACGACCGTGCCGCTCACCTCCTGCCCGTAGGCACCGACGTTTTGGATGGGCGTCGCGCCGACAAGGCCGGGGATGCCGCTCAGACACTCGAGACCGGCCCATCCCTTGTCGACGGCGAGGCGGACGACCGCGTCCCACGGTTCGCCCGCCGCCGCGGTGAGCTCGACCTCCTGGCCGCTCTCCCGCGTGCTGATCCCTCGGAGCGCGATCCGCAGGACGAGCCCATCCACCCCCGTGTCGGCCACAACCAGGTTCGACCCGCCACCAAGCACGCGGAGCGGAAGCTGCCGCTGCTCGGCCCAGCCGACCGCCGCAACGACCGTCGCCTCGTCCCGAGCCTCGAGGTACCAGCGTGCTGGCCCTCCAACGCCCATCGTCGAGTGGGGCGCGAGCGGCACGCTCTCACGCGCCGTGATCCGCGGCTCCCGGGCTTCCTCGACCCGATCCCGAGCTTCGGGCGCCAAGTAGACATCGTCGAGATCGAGGCTTGCCAGCGCCGACGCCAGGGCGCCGACTCGCTCCCCGAGCGGCGCTCGTGCGTCCAGCACGATGAACTGCCGTTCGCCGACCCGGCAACGGCCGCCGCCTCGCCCGGGCGGGGTCTCGAATGGCTCGATCCGGACCTCGACACCGAGTCGCGACGCGGCACGCAACAGCTCGTCGAGCAGCTCCCGGTCGTTCACGTGCCCTCTCCAGACGCCACGGACGGGCGCCGTGACTGTTCCTCCGCTTTCAGTCGAGCGTCACGATCCCCTCGGCGGCGGCGGCGTCCCACGCAAGCCGCGGGATCTGCGTCGCCAGCTTCCCGCCGCTCACGTCGACCATGGTGCCCGTGATGTAGCCCGCCAGGTCCGAGGCGAGGAAGCAGATGAGGTTCGCCACATCGCGCGCGTTGCCCCATCGCCGGAACGTCAGCGTGTCGAGGAGCCGCCGCTGGCGCTCGGCGGGCTGCTCGAGGAAGTGGTTGATCTCGGTCGGGATCATCCCGGGAGCGTAGCAGTTCACCGTGACATTCCAGGGGCCGAGCTCCCCCGCCAGCACGCGCGTGAAGTAGTGGACCCCTGCCTTCGACGCCGCATAGGCCGCGCTGCCCGTGACCGGCAGGATCGCCGCGAACGACGCGGCGTTGATGATCCGGCCCGATCGCTGGCGCTTCATGATCGGGACCACGGCCTGACACATCAGGAACGTGCCCTTCAGGTTGACATCGAGGTTGAGGTCCCATGCCTCCTCGGACAAGGTCTCTACCGGCCCGCTGGGTCCGACGCCGGCGTTGTTCACCAGAACATCGACCCGGCCCAGGGCCCGGGCCACGTCGTCCACTACCGCGCGGGTCCGTCCGGCGTCCCTGACATCGCAGAGGTACTGACGGCCGGTCCACCCCTGTCGCCCGAACTCGGCCGCCACCTCGTCGAGGAGGTCCTGGCGGACGTCCGTGACCACGGTGATAGCGCCCTCGCGCGCGAGCGTCTCGGCGATCTCGCGGCCGATCCCGCGCCCGGCGCCGGTGACAATCGCGACCTTGCCTTCGAGAACGATCTCCATCTAGCTGTCCTCCGTCGGATTGAGGCGACGCTGGGGGTACGTTCCAGACTCGGTGACGACGAGGTCGACGCGGCGGTCGCCGGCGAGCATGGGCACCGCCGGGACGAGCTGGACCTCGAACGCGGCCGCCACGAGCGGCGGCACAGGCGCCGGCCACGCCGCCAGGAGCCGGTCATAGTAGCCGGCCCCGTAGCCGATGCGGCCACCGTCCCGGTCGAAGACCAGTCCCGGAACCAGGATGAAGTCGATCTCGCCGGGAGCCACGCTCCGGCAACGAGCCGAATCGGGCTCGGGAATGCCCGACGTGCCGGGCTGGAGCTCCGCATCTAGGTCCCGGACCTCGTGGAGGGCGAGTCGACGCGCCGCGCGGTCGACGCGCGGCAGCGCGAGGAGTCGCCCGCTCGCCAGCACGTCACGGAGGAACAGGCGCGTATCGAACTCGCTGCCGAACGAGGCATATGCCAGCACCGCGCGAGCCCGCCGGTACGCCGAGAGGGCCGTGACCCGCGACAGGGCGATCGAGGCCAACCTGGCCCGGACCCCGGGATCGAGGGCGTCCCGACGCGCGAGGGTCTCGCGGCGCAGGGCGGCCTTGCTCGAGGCGGGATCGGAGCGCTGGGCGGGCAAGCCCACGGGCCAAAGCGTACGATACCGGGGTGCGCGGTGCCACCGGGCCGGCGCGCGAGCCGCTCAGGGCGACGTGGTGGCGATCCAGGATGATCCCGATCTCGAAGATGCGGGGCGGGGTTGGCGGCCGCTCGGTTTGCGTGTACCGTTCATCGGCGTGCGGCGGTTGATCCCGATCCTTCACACTCGCCGCCTTCCGAGGACAGGCCGATGAGCTCCGAACTCGAGGGCCGCTTCCAGACGCTGCACGAAGTCGTCCGGGCCGCCCGGCGGGAACTGGCTCCGGGCCCCTGGGACTACCTCGTCGGCGGCACGGAGACCGAGACCACGCTCCGGCGCAACCGGCAGGCGCTCGACTCGGTCGCGTTCCGCCCCCGGGTGCTCCGCGACGTGGCGACGGTCGACGTCACGGGGAAGTGGCTCGGCCAGCCGGTGCGGCTGCCCGTCATGCTGGCGCCGATCGGCTCGATCGAGTCGTTCACGCCGGGCGGGGCCGCCACCGCGGCCAAGGCCGCCGCTCGCTTCGGTGTTCCCCAGATGCTGAGCTCCGCGTGCAGCCCCGGACTGGAGGCCACGGCGGCGGCCGCCGATGCGCTGCGCATCTTCCAGCTGTACGTGCGCGGCGACGACGCCTGGGTGGACGACTGGGTGCGTCGCGCCCGGGACCACGGCTACCGCGGCTTTTGCCTTACCGTGGACAGCTCGTACTACAGCCGGCGGGAGCGCGACCTGGCTCGCCGCTTCGTGAAGCCCTGGCGGGCTGCCGCGACGGGTCTCGAGTACCAGCGGGCACTGTCCTGGGACCAGGTGAAGCGCTTCAAGGACCTCCACTCCGATGTCCCGCTCGTCCTCAAGGGGATCGCCACCGCGGAGGATGCCGAGATCGCCTGCCGGCACGGCGTCGAGGTCGTCTACGTGTCCAACCACGGCGGCCGGCAGCTCGACCACGGCCGGGGAAGCCTCGCGGTACTGCCGGAGGTGGTCCGGGCCGTCGGGGACCGCGCGCAGGTCTGGATCGACGGTGGCTTCGTTCGCGGCGCGGACATCGTCAAGGCGCGAGTGCTCGGGGCCGAAGTCGTCGGCCTCGGGCGAATCGCCTGCATGGGGTTGGCGGCGGCCGGCGAGCCGGGGCTCGTCCGCGTGCTGGAGCTGCTCGAGGAAGAGGCTCGGCTCTGCCTCGGGCTCCTGGGTGTCAGCCGCTTCGACGAGCTTGACGCGAGCTACGTCTGCGCCGAGACGCCGGTCACCCTGCCCTCGGTGGTCAGCGCCTTTCCGCTCCTCGACCTCGACACTGACCGGTACTGAAAGGGCGCCCGGCACCCGCCGGACCGAAGATATGGTCTACCGCGTCGGGTCGGACATCGGCGGGACGTTCACGGATCTCATCCTGGCCAGCGAGGACGGCCAGACCTTCCAGGTCGGCAAGGTGCTGACCACTCCCGAGCGCCCCGACGACGCCGTGATCGCAGGGATCGAGAGCGTGCTCGCCGCGACGGGCGTGGCTCCCGGCCAGGTGTCTCACGTCCTCCACGGCACCACGCTCTTCACCAACGCGATCATCGAGCGGAAGGGTGCCCGGACGGCGCTCGTCACGACCAGGGGCTTCCGCGACGCGGTGGAGATCGCCCGCGAGCATCGCTACGACATGTATGACCTCTACATGCAGCGGCCGCGGCCGCTCGCTCCCCGGCATCTCCGCTTCGAGCTCGACGAGCGGGTGCTGGCCAGCGGCATCGTGCGGCAGCCGATGGATGCCGAGCAGGTTCGGCGACTCGCGGACCGGCTCCGCGCAGAGCGGATCGAGGCGGTCGGAGTGTGCCTGCTCCACGCTTACGCGAATCCGACCCACGAACGGCTGGCCGGGATCATCCTCCGCGAGGCGCTTCCGGAGGTGGCGGTCACGCTCTCGAGCGAGCTGGTCCCCGAGATCCGGGAGTACGAGCGCACGTCGACGACGCTCGCCAACGTGTACGTCCAGCGTCTGGCGCAACGCTACCTGGAACGGCTGGGACAGCGGTTGCGGAGCGTCGGTGTCGCCGGGGGCCTCTTCATCATGCAGTCGAACGGCGGGCTCTGCGAGGCCGACACCGGCGGGCGGTATCCCGTCCGCCTCATCGAGTCCGGGCCTGCGGCCGGCGCGCTCGCCGCGGCGCACTACGGCGCGCTTCTCGGCCACCGGGACCTCTTGTCGTTCGACATGGGCGGTACCACGGCGAAGGCGTGTGTCATCGCGGACGGGGAACCACTCGTGTCGCCGGAGTTCGAGATCGACCGGCGCTACCACTTCAAGAAGGGCAGCGGCCTTCCGATCAAGGTGCCGGTGATCGAGATGATCGAGATCGGCACCGGGGGTGGCTCGATCGCCCGGGTTGACGCGCTCCGTCGTCTCCGCGTCGGCCCGGAGAGCGCGGGGGCGCGCCCGGGCCCGGCCGCCTACAGGCTGGGCGGGACGGAGCCCACCGTGACCGACGCCGACCTGGTGCTGGGCTACCTCGATCCAGACTTCTTCCTGGGCGGCCAGATGCGGCTCGATCGGGAGGCGGCGCGGCGGGCGATCGCCGAGCGGGTCGGGCGGCCACTCGGTCTCGACCTCGTGGAGGCTGCCTGGGGCATCCACCAGCTCGCCAACGAGAACATGGCAGGCGCCGCGCGCATCCACGCGATCGAGCGCGGCAAGGACGTCGAGCGCTTCCCGATCTTCGCCTTCGGGGGCGCCGGCCCCGTGCACGCCTTCGGCGTGGCCCGCATCCTCCGGAGCCCTCGTGTCATCTACCCGCTGGGCGCCGGCGTGACCTCTGCGGTCGGGTTCCTGGTGGCGCCCCTCTCGTTCGACTTCGTGCGGACGCTGCCAGGCGACCTCGCCCAGCTCGACTGGGCCGCCGTCGCCCGGGCGGTGGCCGAGATGGAAGCTGAGGGACGCGCCGTCCTCGGCCGGACGATCCCCGCCGACCAGGTCCGCTTTCGTCGGTTCGCCGACATGCGCTACCGGAAGCAGGGCTACGAGATTCGCGTAGCGATCCCTGAGGGGCCGCTCGACGCCTCCCGGCGCGACGAAGTCCACCAGAGCTTCGAGGACGCGTACCGCGCGATCTACGGCCACACCGTCGGCGACGCGCCGATCGAGGCGGTCTCGTGGCGCGTGGTCGCCCAGGGGCCCCGGCCGACGCTCCGGCTGCCGACGGCCGCCGGCGCCGGACAGGACCCGCGGGCGGCGCGGAAGGGCATCCGGCGCGTCTATCTCCCCGACGCCCGGGACTACGCCGACGTGCCGGTCTACGACCGCTACGCGCTGGGGGCGGGCGCCACGATCGAGGGGCCGGCCGTCATCGAGGAGCGCGAGTCCACCGTCGTCGTGAGCGCGGCCGCCGCGATCCGCGTGGACGCGGCATCGAACGTGATCGTCGAGGTGCCGGCCGCGGGCGATGCGCGCCCGCCCGCCTGAGAGCGACTCCGGGGAGCGCGCGGCGTGGAGCAGATCACCCTCGACATCCTGTGGAGCCGGCTGGTCGCCACCGTGAACGAGCAAGCCGCCGCGCTCATGCGCTCGTCGTTCACGTCCATCGTGCGCGAGGCCGGTGATCTCTCCGCGGGCGTCTTCGATCGACGCGGACGCATGGTCGCGCAGGCCGTCACCGGAACGCCGGGCCACATCAACTCGATGGCGACCGGCATGATCCACTTCCTGGAGCGCTTCCCGGTCGACACGCTCCGCCCCGGCGACGTGCTCGTCACCAACGATCCCTGGAAGACGGCCTCACAGCTGAACGACATCACGGTGGCGACGCCAGTCTTCCGCGGTGGCCGCGCCGTCGGGCTGTTCGCCAACACGTGCCACGCCCTCGACATCGGTGGGCGCGGCCTCTCGGCCGACTCCCGGTCGGTGTTCGAGGAGGGACTGGCCATCCCGATGATGAAGCTCTACGAGGCCGGGCGGCCGGTCGAGCCGCTCTACGAGATGATCGCCGCCAACGTGCGGACGCCCGAGGAGGTGCTGGGCGACCTCCACTCCCAGGTCGTCGGCAACGAGGTCGGCGCGCGGCAGCTCACGCGTTTCCTCGACGAGTTCGGGCTCGACGACATCGAGGCCCTCGCGGACGAGATCATCGCGCGCTCGGAGCAGGCGATGCGGGCGCGGATCGCCGCCCTGCCCGACGGGGAGTACCGGTACGAGCTCCTGATCGACGGCTTCGAGCGCCCGATCGAGATCCGGGCGGCGGTGCGCATCCACGGCGACGAGCTGACGGTCGACTTCGCGGGCAGCTCCGGACCGGTCCCCCTTGGCGTCAACGTCGCCCTCAACTACACGCGGGCCTACACGACCTACGGGATCAAGTGCGTGATCTCCCCCGACGTGCCCAACAACGCGGGGAGCTTTCGTCCGGTGCACGTGACGGCGCCGGAGGGCTCGATCCTCAACGCGCGGTTCCCGGCAGCCGTGGCAGGCCGCCACCTGGTCGGCCACTTCCTTCCCTCGGCCGTCATGGGGGCACTCGCCCAGGCCCTCCCGGACCGGGTCATGGCGCCGGGCTTCGACGGACTCTGGGACACGCAGACCACGGGCGTGGAGCGCGGCACCGGGCGCCACTTCTCGTTCACGTGGTTCTCGGCGGGAGGCACCGGCGCCCTCCGCGGCCAGGACGGGCTCTCGGCCACCGCCTACCCGAGCGGCGTCGCCGGGGTGGCCGCGGAAGTGATCGAGACGCTGGCGCCCATCGTCCTCCGGCGCCGCGAGCTCCGGCCGGACTCGGGCGGCGCCGGCACCTTCCGGGGCGGCCTCGGTCAGGTCATGGAGATCGAGGTGCTGACCGACGAGCCCTACGTCTTCTCGGGCCTCTACGAGCGCACACGCCACGCGGCGCCCGGTCTCCAGGGCGGCGGTCCCGGCGCCTGCGGCCGGATCGCGACGAGCAACGGCGTCGCGCTGCCGCCCAAAATCAGCACGGTCGTCCCCGCCGACACCGTGGTGACCGTCGAGCTGCCCGGGGGCGGCGGCTACGGCCCGCCCGTGGATCGCGACCCCGCGCGCGTCCTGGAGGACGTCCGCGAGGGCTACGTCTCGCTCGAGCGGGCTCGCGACGAGTACGGCGTCGCGATCGATCCCGTCACCTGGAGCGTCCTGGTGAACGAGACCACGCGACGGCGCGCCGCGATGCGCGCCGACTAGCGCCTCCCTGACGCTTCCTCGCGTTGCGAAGGCCGACGGCACCCGAGCCTCAGCCCGCCCGCGGGGTGAACACGATGCGGACCGGGCCGCCGTCCTCGCCAAGGGTCCGCTGGGCGATGTCGGCAAGCTCCCCGGCGACGCGAAGCTCTCGAGGTCCAAGTCCCATCCTCACCGTCCAGGGCTGGCGTCGACGCCGCGCGACTGTCGGGGCGACTATCGCGCCCAGCGCGCCGTGGACGGCGTCGGTGACTCGCACCTGCGCGGCGACCTGTCTGCGTCGGCGGCGTTCGATCCCATCGGCCAGGCGAGCCACCGCGGCGGCTACCAGCATTGCCGCGCCGAGCAGGGAAAGCAGTGCCGCCGCGGTCAGCATGCGCGTGCCCGGTCGGATCGTGTCGCCGGAGGCTCCGCGGGCCCGCCTCGGACACGCCCGAACCACGCGGTCACCGCCAGGCTCGCGTCGATCAGCCAGGCAGCCAGGAATGACGCCACCATGACCCCCGCGACTGTGACGATCCCGACGACGAGGAGCCCGCCGACACCCAGGAGACGAACGTGCGTGATGTCCACGAGAATGCCCTCCTTCGGTCCGTGTGACACCGAAGGAGGGCAACCGTGAAACGGTCGCCAGGGCCGGCGGAGCGACGCTCCGTCTAGCCGCCCGAGACCTTCTCGAGCTTCGCCCAGCTGTCCCGGAGGCCCACCGTGCGGTTCACGACCAGGTGGTCGGCCGTCGTGTCCGGATCGACGCAGAAGTAGCCCAGCCGCTCGAACTGGAAGCGGCTCCCCGGCGCGGCGCTGGCCAGGCCGGGCTCCACGCGCGCATCCGCCACGGCTTCCATCGAGGCGGGATTCAGGGAGGCGGTGAAGTCACCCTCGTCCGACTCGTTGCCGGGACTCGGCTCCGTGAACAGCCGGTCGTAGAGACGCGCCTCGGCGCTCACCGCGTGGGCCGCCGAGACCCAGTGGATGGTCCCCTTGATGCGCCGGCCCTCGCCCGCGTGGCCGCCCCGGCTCGCCGGGTCGTACGTGCAGCGCACCTCGACGATCTCGCCGGTGCTCGGGTCTTTCACCACGCCGGTGCAACGGACGATGTAGGCGTAGCGGAGCCGCACCTCGTTGCCCGGGAAGAGCCGAAAGTACTTGGGTGGCGGGACTTCCCGGACGTCGTCCCGCTCGACCCACAGGACGCGCGAGAACGGCACCTTCCGGACGCCCATCGACGCGTCCTCGGGATTGTTGACGGCTTCGAGCTCCTCGACCTGTCCCTCGGGGTAGTTCTCGATCACGAGGCGGACCGGGCGGAGGACCGCCATGGCCCGCGGGGCGCGACGGTTCAGATCCTCCCGCACGCAATGATCCAGAAGGGCCAGGTCAACCAGGCTGTTCGCCTTGGCGACACCGACCCGCTCGCAGAAGTCCTGGATCGCCTCCGGCGTGACGCCGCGGCGGCGCAGGCCGGCGAGAGTCGGCATTCGCGGGTCGTCCCACCCGCGCACGTGCCCCTCGTGGACCAGGCGGAGGAGACGCCGCTTGCTCATGACCGTGTAGGCGAGGTTGAGGCGCGCGAACTCGATCTGCTGCGGATGGTAGATCTCGAGGGCCTCGCAGAGCCAATCGTAGAGCGGCCGGTGGTCCTCGTACTCGAGGCTGCAGAGCGAGTGGGTCACCCGCTCGATCGAGTCCGACAGGGGGTGCGCGTAGTCGTACATCGGGTAGATGCACCAGCGGTCTCCCGTCCGGTGGTGAGGCACGTGGCGGATCCGGTAGAGAGTCGGGTCGCGCAGGTTCATGTTCGGCGACGCCATGTCGATCTTCGCCCGGAGGACGCGAGCGCCGTCCGGGTACTCCCCCGCCCGCATCCGACGGAAAAGGTCGAGGTTCTCCTCGACCGACCGATCCCGGTAGGGACTGTTCCGCCCGGGCTCGGTCAGGGTGCCCCGGTACCGCCGGATCTGGTCCGCCGAGAGATCGTCGACGTAGGCCAGCCCGCGGCGGATGAGCTCCTCCGCCCACTGGTAGAGCTGCTCGAAGTAGTCGGACGCGAAGTAGAGGTGTGGTCCCCAGTCGTAGCCGAGCCAGCGGATGTCCTCCTGGATCGCCTCGACGTACTCCACCTCCTCCTTTGCGGGATTGGTGTCGTCGAACCGGAGGTGACAGGTCCCCGCGAATTCCCGCGCCAGGCCGAAGTCGATCGAGATCGCCTTGGCGTGCCCGATGTGAAGGTAGCCGTTGGGCTCGGGCGGGAAGCGGGTGACGACACGACCGTCCCATCGCCCCGTCCGCATGTCCTCCTGGATGGCGGTGCGGATGAAGTTGGGTGGCGGTCCCGACTCGGGTGTCGGCATGGTGTTGGCGCGCGCGACCGGAACGCTGCCCGCCCGCGGCGCGCATCCCCATGATACTCCCACTCACGAAAAGCTTGGGCTGCCGGCCACCCCTGAGGCAGCATGGGGACTCGGAAGATCTGGGGCGCCTCGCGGCGCCCGCGGGATCTCGATTCGGCCCGGGAGGAAACACCATGCGCACCAAGAGCCGGCATCGCGTCTATCTCGCCGCCCTGGCCGTCCTCGTTGTCGGGGTGGCCCGCGCCGACGCCCAGAGCCCGGAGCTCGCCGCGAGCTTCGCGCGGGCGACCACGGCGCTCTACGAGATGATCAACGTGCCGGACGGCAAAGGCATCCCCCGTGAGGCCCTCGCCAAGGCCTACGCGGTCGCCGTGTTCCCCGGCGTCGTGAAGGGCGCGCTCCTCATCGGCGGGACCTCGGGGGACGGCGTCGTCACGGCGCACCGGGCGGATGGCGCCTGGAGCCCACCCGCGATCTTGCGCATGAGCGGTGGCAGCCTCGGAATCCAGGTCGGCGCCGAGATCACCGACGTCGTGCTGCTGATCATGACCCCGAAAGGCCTCCAGGGCCTCCTCTCGAGCGAGTTCACGATCGGCGCCGACATGTCAGCGGCGGCCGGGCCCACCGGGGCGCGCTCCGAGCTGTCCACGGACCTCAAGTTCACGACCGACCTCGTGACGTACTCGCGGACGAGGGGTCTCTTCGCCGGGCTCTCGTTCAGCGGGGCCAGCGTGCGCGCCGCCGACGACTGGAACCACTCGCTCTACGGCCGGGGCTACACGATTCAGGAGATCCTGCTCGGCACGCAGCTGCCTGTCCCGCCGGTCGCGCAGGGATTCATCCAGACGGTCACCGCCTCCGCTGGACCTGTCGCCACCAAGCAGTAGCGCGGGCCTCGCCGCACCGGCGGCCCGGTTCCCCTGGGGTCGCCCGACCGGTCTGGGGCGCTTCTCTCCGGCCCCAACACCCGAGCGCGGTGTATCCTGACCCGTGACCCCGGCGCATGCCCGGGGCGAGCGAGCCTCCGAGGAAGTGGGAAAGCGGCCATGACGACCCCATCGCTCCGCTCGAGCACGCCAGCTGGCGCCCCGGTGTCGAGGGCGGCGCGGTTCAGGGCGTTGCTCCACGCGCCCGAGCTCACCTTCATCATGGAGGCCCACGACGGCCTGTCGGCGAAGATCGTCGAGGAAGCGGGCTTCCCGGGAATCTGGGCGTCGGGCCTCGCGATCTCCGCCGCGCTCGGCGTCCGCGACAGCAACGAGGCCTCCTGGACGCAGGTCCTGGAGGTGCTCGAGTTCATGGCCGACGCCACGTCGATCCCGATCCTTCTCGACGGCGACACCGGCTACGGCAACTTCAACAACGTGCGCCGCCTGGTCCGGAAGCTCTGCCAGCGGGGCGTGGCCGCCGTCTGCCTCGAGGACAAACTCTTCCCGAAGACCAACTCGTTCATCGGCGAGCACCAGCCCCTGGCCGAGGTCGACGAGTTCTGCGGCAAGATCAAGGCCGGCATGGACAGCGCCAGTGATCCGGACTTCTCGATCGTCGCGCGCGTGGAGGCGCTCATCGCGGGGCGCGGGCTCGACGAGGCCCTCCGCCGGGCCGAGGCGTACCGCGCGGCGGGCGCCGACGCCATCCTGATCCACAGCAAGCGCACGACCGCCGACGAGATCTTCGCCTTCGCCGCCGAGTGGGGCCGCCGTGCGCCCCTCGTCATCGTGCCCACGTCGTACTACGCGACGTCGGCCGAGGCCTTCCGGAAGGCGGGCATCTCGGTGGTCATCTGGGCGAACCACAACCTGCGCGCGTCGATCAGCGCGATGCGGGAGGTCAGTCGCCGGATCCGCGAGGAGGAGAGCCTCGTCGGCGTCGAGGGGACGATCGCGAGCGTCCGCGAGGTGTTCGCGCTCGCCGGCAACTGGGAGCTCGAGGAGGCCGAGCGGCGTTACCTCGGGCCCCCACCGGCCGTGCCCTGCGCGATCGTCATCGCCGCCTCGCGCGGCGCGGCGCTGGGACCACTCACCGCCGAGCAGCCCAAGTGCATGATCGACGTCCGCGGCCAGCCCCTCCTGCGCCGGCTGGTCGGCACGCTCCGGGAGTGCGGCGTCGGCGAAGTCACGGTCGTGCGCGGCTACCGGAAGGAGGCGATCGACCTCCCGGCGATCGGCACGGTCGACAACGACGCCTACGCGACCACTGGCGAGGCCGCGTCGCTCGCCTGCGCGATCGACCGCCTCGCGGGCCCGTGCGTCCTGAGCTATGGGGACATCCTTTTCCGCCGCCACCTCCTGGAGGCCCTCCTCGCCGCCGAGGGGGACGTGGTGATCGCCGTGGACGCACTCCAGCGGAACAAGGCCGATGCGGATCCCGAGCGCGTCGCGGACCTGGTCGGCTGCTCCCGGCGGTACACGGGCGACTACCTCGAGGAAGAAGCGCCGGTCTGGCTCAACCGGATCGGCAACGACCTCGCTCCAGCCCAGGCCGACGGCGAGTGGATCGGGCTGGCCAAGCTCTCGGCGCGCGGCGCGGCGCTGGTGCGCGCCGAGATCGAGACCATGCGCGCCGACGGCAGCCTCGCGCGAGCGAGCCTCCTGGAGATGCTGTCGCGCCTGATCGCGGCCGGCCACCCGATCGGCGTGGTCTACGTGCTGGGCGGCTGGCTCGACGTCGACGACGCCTTCGACCTCGCCCAGGCGCGGAACTTCACGTGATCGGGGCCGACGCCTTCCTCGCCCCCGCGCGAGGCCGGGGCTTCGACTTCTACGCCGGCGTCCCCTGCTCGTTCCTCACGCCGATCATCAACCGGGTGATCAGCGACCCCGCCCTCGAGTACGTGGGTGCGACGAGCGAAGGCGAGGCCGTCGCCATCGCGGCGGGCGCCTGGCTGGCCGGCAAGAAAACCGTGGTCATGTGCCAGAACTCGGGGCTCGGGAACGCGGTCAATCCGCTGACCTCGCTGAGCTTCCCGTTCCGGATCCCGACGCTTCTGGTCGTCACGTGGCGGGGGCAGCGGGGGATCCACGACGAGCCGCAGCACGAGCTAATGGGCGAGATCACGGGAGGTCTCCTCGACACCCTCCGGGTCCCCCACCGGCCGTTCCCCGCCACGCCTGACGACATCGAGCCGGCGCTGGCCCTGGCCGAGGCGGCCATGGCGCGGTCCGAGCTGCCATTCGGGTTCGTCATGGCGAAGGACACGGTCCGCGATGACGGTCTCGAGGAGAAGCCGCTCGACTCCCGGCCGCCTGGAGTCCGGCGTGACGCCCGGGAGCATGGGCCCCGCCCTGCCCGGTTCGACGTGCTGGAGCGCTTTCTCGCCATCGTGCCGGAGCATGCCGGGGTCGTCGCCACCACCGGGAAGTGCGGCCGGGAGCTCTTCACCCTGGCCGACCGGCCGCAGCACCTCTACCAGGTCGGATCGATGGGCGGCGCCAGCGCCATGGGACTGGGCGTGGCCCTCCACACGCCGCGCCCTGTGGTCGTCCTCGACGGCGATGGCGCCGCCCTCATGAAGCTCGGCAACCTCGCCACCATCGGAAGCCGCGCCCCCGCCAACCTCGTCCACGTCGTGCTCGACAACGGCGTCCACGACTCCACGGGCGGCCAGGCCACCGTGTCGGCGAACGTGGACTTCGCCGCGGTCGCCCTCGCGTGCGGCTACGCGAGCGGCGCGAGCTGCGACAGCCTCCGCGGGTTCGAGCAGACGCTGGCGGCGACCCGCGGCCACCCGGGCCCCCACCTCATCCACGCGAGGATCGCGCCGGGATCGATGGCCAATCTCGGTCGTCCCACCATCAAGCCCCGTGAGGTCGCGCGCCGCTTCCAGCGCTTCCTCGCGGTCCGCTGACGGGCCCAGCAGGGTGGGGCTCTCGTGCACGCCCAGGGCTCTCGGCCGCGCGGTCCGACCGCGGGAATAGCGGTGCCGGCTGGCCGATCGGTTGGCCCGGCCGGAGGCCGCCCCACTCTAGTCCTCGGCCCCAGTCCGGGGCGAGCGACACGCCGAGGGCGGCGCCGATGCGCCCGGCCGTCTCGGGCAGGAGCGGCCGTAGACCCTCCGCGACCAGCCGGCAGGCCTCCCCGAGGTCATAGAGCACCATGTCGAGCTGTCGCGCCGCGCCCGTGTCGCCCTCGCGCTCGGCTCGGGCGAGCGTCCAGGGTCGCGTCTCCTGCACGTGCCGATTGGCCCGAATAACCAGGTCAAACACGGTGTCGAGCCCGGCCCGCGGGTCGTAGGCCTCGCCCAGCGCGCGGCCCAGGTTGCCGGGAAGACGGGCCGCGACAGCCCGGAGCTGGGAATCGAGCCGAGCCGTTGCTTGCCGGGATTACTCCGGCGCGGTACCGATGGAGCATCCCCACGAGACGGCTGACGAGGTTACCCAGGTCGTCGGCCAGCTCGGCGGTATAGGCCCGGGAGAACGCGTCGTCGCTGAACTCGGCGTCGCCGGTCGCGGGAACGTGACGGAGCAGCCAGTAGCGCACGGCGTCCACACCCCACGCCCGCGCGAGCGCGACGGGGTCGATCCCGGTGCCGAGCGACTTGCTCATCCTCCGCCCGTCCCGGGTCAGGAAGCCGTGAACGACGATCGTCGTCGGCACGGGCGCGCCAACCGACAGGAGCATGGCCGGCCAGTAGACCGCGTGAAACCGCAAGATGTCCTTGCCGATCACGTGCACGCGGGCCGGACTCCCGTGCCAGTACCGTCCCAGGAGAGGGTCCCCGGCGCCGTAGCCCAGAGCCGTGACGTAGTTCGTGAGGGCGTCGAACCACACGTACATCACCTGGTCCGGGTCGCCCGGCACCTCGATCCCCCAGCCGCGCGCCCGGGCGCGCGTACGGGAGATGCTGAAGTCCTCGAGCCCGCGGTCGACGAAGGCGCGGATCTCCCGATGGCGCGCATCCGGGATCACCCGGAGCGTCCCCTCGTCCAGGAGCCGCCCGAGCGCGGCGCTGTACCGAGAGAGGCGGAAGAAGTAGTTCTCCTCCTCCACCACCTCGGGCACCGTCGCGTGCTCCGGGCAGCGCCCGTCCACCAGGTCGTCCGGCGCGACGAAGCGCTCGCACCGAACGCAATAGCGCCCCCGATACGGTCGCCGGTAGACGTCGCCTCGCCCGACGCAATCCTCCCAGAACCGCCGAGCGCCGCTGAGGTGACGGGGGTCTGTCGCGGTCCGGATGAAGTCGTCGTTCGAGATGCCCAGCAGCGACGTCAACTCCCGGAATCGCGCAGCATGCCGGTCGACTAGGGCGCGTACCGGGAGGCCAGCGCGCTCCGCCGCCAGCACATTGGTGAGGCTGTTCTCGTCGGTGCCGGTCAGGAAGCGGGTATCGTCCCCGCGGAGCCGGTGGAACCGGGCGAAGACGTCCGCCTGGACCAGCTCGAGCGCGAAGCCGAGGTGCGGCTCGGCGTTGACGTACGGAATCGCGGTAGTGACGTAGTACGCACCCATCTCCTGCCTCCTCTCGTCGTGGGCCCGAGGCCGCACGGCAGAGAAAGCAGCACGGCCACGGGGAGCTCGGACCCACCCGTGGCCGCGGAGCGCGCGTCTAGCGCAGCGCCGCTCCCGGGGTGGGCGGACCCATGCCCATGGCCGTCGTCGGAACGCGGGAGTCGCACCGCATGCGCCTATCGTATCACGCGCATCAGCGCTGCGCCCGGCGGTCCGGACTGGCACGTTGCACGGATCGTGCGGTCACCGATAAGGTTGGACAGGGATGAAGGACTGGCGGGAGAACCTCGTGTCGGGCGCCGAGGAGATCGAAAGGATCCTGCGGGAGTGTCGCCGGATCGCGGTGCTCGGGATCAAGCCGGAGGCGCGCGCGGGAGCGCCCGCCTTCTTCGTGCCGGAGTACATGCTGCGCCAGGGCTACGACGTGGTTCCCGTCCCCGTCTACTACCCGGAGGTCGTCGAGATCCTGGGGCGCCGCGTCTACCGGTCGCTCCGCGACATTCCGGGGCCGATCGACATGGTGAACGTCTTCCGCCGTCCCCGGGACATCCCGCCCCACGTCGTGGACATCCTGGCCACCCGGCCTCGCGTCGTGTGGTTTCAGCTCGGCATCAGGCACGACGAGGCGGCCGAGACGCTGGCGCGCGCGGAGATCCGTGTGGTTCAGGACCGCTGCCTCCTGGTGGAGCACCGGCGCCTCGCATGACGGAGGCGGTCGGGTTCGCGGCCCGCCTCGCCCCGATCAGTCTCCCCGACGCCGATGGCCGGCCGGTCCGGCTGGGGTCCCTCTGGTCCGACGCGGCAGCCGTGCTGGTGTTCCTGCGCCACTACGGCTGAGTGTTCTGCCGGGAGCACGTCGCGCAGTTGCGCGACCACGAGGCGGCGTTCCGGGAGCGCGGGGCTCGACTGGCGGCGGTCGGTCTGGGAGATGCCGCCTACGCGCGCGCGTTTCGCGACGACGCCCGGATCACCTTCCCGCTACTCGTCGACACCGAGCGCGAGGCGTACCGGGCGGCGGAGCTCAAGTCGGCGTCCTTCCGCCACCTGCTCCGCCGCGACAATTTCGTCGCCGGGCGGCGGGCTCGCGCCGCCGGCCACCGGCAAGGCCGCCGGGGCCAGAACCTCTTCCAGCTCGGCGGCAGCTTCGTCTTCGGACCGGGGAACGTGGACCGCTACGTTCACGTGAGCGAGACGTTCGGTGATACGGCCCCGGTCTCGGCCCTGCTGGCCGCCTCGGTCGCTGACCACCACCCGCCGGCCGAGCCACCGGATCCCGCCTGAGTACCCAGTCAGTCAACCGGATCGATCGAGGAGGCGGGCGGGGAGCACGCCGTAGCGGCGACCGTGGACCGGATCCACAAAGGCGCGAAGCCGGCCGACCTCCTCGTCGAGCAGGCATCGAAGCTCGATCTGCCCGCTCGACCTGAACACCGCGAAGCCCCTGGCCTCACTATCCCGAGCAGCGCGGCAGAGCTCTGGTCCGATGCGGCTACCGTGCGCCGCAGTCAACCGGATTGATCGAGGAAACGGGCGCGATGAACGGGGTCGGGCAGAGGGCAGGCGTCGTAGCGGCCGAACAGACGATAGCGAGTCCGCGCCACCAGGTCGTAGCCCCGATCGCGGATCCTCCTCGGCACGATGCGCAGGGCGCCGGCCGCCCGCCAGGCCCCCCCGAGCTCATGGAGGATCCATAGCACGGCGTCGGACTTCGCGAGCAGACGCTCGCCAGGCTGACCGTGCGCCAGCACGACCCACACCGTGTCAAGGTCCCGGGGATCTCGACCATGGCGGGCCAGGATCTTACCCGCGAGCGCGCTCTGCAGCGCGGCGAAGCGAAACCGCCCGGAGGGATCCCGGGCAAGGACGAAGCGGTTGAGGCGGTTGCACAGGCCGCAGACCCCATCGTAGAGGATGATCGGCGCGTCGGTCGCAGCGCGCGCCGTTTCACTCACGCCGCTCATCCCGGACCGCGGAGATGCGAAGACCTGAGATGGGCTTCCCCATCGCGATCCAGTCTATCGCCCCACGGGTCTCGGGGAGTCGTCGTGTTGCTGCCGTGGACGGCCGCGGGGGTCGATGGGGAGTCGTGGGGCAGGTTCCCCCGCCCGCTACCAGGGCATGGCCCGCTTCGTGTGCCGGCGACCGATCTCGGCGGCTTCGCGGGCTTGCCCGCCGGCCCCGATGCGCACTCCCTCCGCGATCCGCTCGATCACGTTCTCCGTTGTCACCTGGTCCAGGAACGCGATGCCGGCCGTCCGGCAGGCTGTCCGCACCCGCGTCCGGGCCTGGAGCATGTCGGGGGGGTACGGCGGGTCGTGCTGCGTGGGATGTCCCATCGAGAGGCCCATGTCCCCAGGCCCCCACTCGGCGAAGGAGATGCCGGGCACCGCCAGGCTCGCCTCGACGTTGGCGAGCGCGCGGACGTTCTCGATCTTGAGCCCCAGCAGGAGCTCCCCGCCCGGGTTCAGCGGCCAGGCATCCGCCCGGCTCATGTACTCCGCCACGGTGAGTCCCCACATCGCCGCCGCGTGACTCTGACCCCCGCTGCCTCGCCGCCCCATCCCGAGCCGCGGGCCCACCCCCGAGGCTTGGTGGGGGTAGCGGGCCCCTTCGACGAACGCGCGCACCGCCTCAGGTGTCTCGGCGTGGCAGAGGAGGAGGCCGTGGACGCCGGCCGCCAGGGCCTGGCGCACCATCCAGGCATTGGCCCGCACGACAGCCTCGCTGCTGCCGTCGACCGGAAGGCTGACGATCACCGCCGGCGTCCGATGGCCGCTCCGGGTGGGCCCCGCCTCGACCAGGCCGCGCACGAACTCCCGCAGCTCGGCAGGGTCGAACGGCGCGTGCTCCGCGTCGTAGCTCAGGTAGTCGGCCCAGGTCCCGGCGGCGGCCCGTCCCGCGTCGTATCCCCCGCGGGCCGGAGCGTCCAGATGCTCGTAGTAGATCGGCTGGTCCACAGCCAGCAGCTCGAGCGCCCGGTTGATTCGGGCCATCGATCAGCCTTCCCGCAGGCCGCGGGCGCGCGCGTGCGCCTTGACCTCCGGGTTGACGAGCGACGTCGGCCACTCGCCGCCGAGGAAGCGGAGGACCTGCTCGACCGACTGGCGACGGTTGTCGGCCATCGAGCCCTCGCCGTGGCCGGCGGTGTGCGGCGTGAGCAGGACGTTGGGCAGCGTCAGGAGCGGGTTGTCGGGATGCGGGGGCTCCTGCTCCAGCACGTCGAGGGCGGCGCCCGCAATGCGTCCTTCCCGAAGGGCCTGGATCATCGCGGTCTCGTCGACGGTCCCGCCCCTCGAGGTGTTGACGAAGTAGGCCGTCGGCTTCATGGCCTGGAACTGGGCCGCTCCGAACATGCGGCGGGTCCCCGCGTTCAGGAGTGCGTGCATGGAAACGAAGTCCGATCGCCGGCACAGCTCGTCCAGCGAGACGAGCTCGACGCTCCATGGCCGGACGGCCTCCGCCGTGAGATACGGGTCGTGGGCCAAGTAGCGCATCTGGAAGCCCGCCAGCTTCTCGGCAACCAGCCGCGCGATCTTCCCGAAGCCGACGAACCCGAGCGTCTGCCCACGCATTCGCTGCACGGATCCCATTGCCTCCACCGCGGGTGGACGGCTCCAGCCGTGACGGCGGACGGCGTGGACCTGGTGCGGGAGCTTCCTCGTGCACGCCAGCAGCAGCATCACGGCGTGGTCCGAGACCTCCTCGATGCAGAAGAGCGGACTGTTCGCGACGAGCACGCCGTTCCGCGTCGCGGCGTCGACGTCCACCCGGTCGTAGCCGACCGTGCACTGCATGAGGAACTCGAGGCGCGGCAAGGTTTCAAAGACGCGCGCCGTGAAGGGAAACTGTCCGAGGCCCACCACGATCTCGGCCTCGGCGCACGAGGCGACGAGGTCGTCCTCGGTGCCGCCGCGGCCTTCCACGAGCATCGCGCCGGCGGCGACGAGCCGCTCGCGCTCGACGGCCGAGCCGTCCAGCAGGGAGCCGATGTTTGCGATCAGCCTGCGTCCGTCTCTCATCAGCGTGCATCCCTCCGGATCCTTCAGGTCATCCCGCGGGGCGCGTTCACCGCGCCGGCGAGCGGGAACATAGACGAAGGGGGTCCGCGCTGCAAGGGGGCACGGCGTCCCGGAGGCGCCGGGACGCTTGTCGCGGCCTTCCCGTGTGTGTCACCATCGGCACGACGGAGGCCGCACGGCGGTGGATCTCCACCGCCCTCAAGCACCGTCTCAAGGAGAAACCGCCGCATGGCGAGCGAGCGCCACCTCCACACGTCGCACTGGGGCGCCTTCGAGGCGGAAGTCGAGGGCGGCGCCGTCGTCGCGGTCCACCCCTACCGGGACGACACGGACCCCTCGCCCCTGCTGGGCAACATCACGGGGAGTCTCCGTCACCGGGCGCGCATCGCCCAGCCCATGGTCCGCGCGGGCTGGCTCGACCGCGGCCCGGGACCAGACGGGCGCCGCGGCGCCGAGCCGTTCGTGCCCGTGAGCTGGCCGACGGCGATCGACCTCCTCGCGCGAGAGCTCCGCCGCGTCTACGACGCTCACGGCGGCGAGGCCGTCTACGGGGGCTCCTACGGCTGGGCGAGCGCGGGACGATTCCACCACGCGCAGAGCCAGCTCCATCGCTTCCTCAACTGCCTGGGTGGCTTCGTCCGGGGAGAGCACAGCTACAGCAACGGCGCCCTGACCGTGATCATGCCCCACGTCGTGGGAGACATGCGCGGGTACCTGGACCGGGCGACTGCCTGGTCGGTGATCGAGCGCCACACGGAGCTGTTCGTCTGCTTCGGCGGCCTCCCGCTCAAGAACACGATGGTGAGCCCGGGCGGGGCGAGCCGGCACCCCCTGCGGGACCATCTCCGCGCGGCGAGGGCCCGCGGAGCGGAGTTCGTGCTGGTGAGCCCGATGCGCGACGACCTGCCGGAGTTCGTCGAGGCCGAGTGGCTACCCGTCGTGCCGGGCACGGACGTCGCCGTGATGCTGGGTCTCGCGTACACCCTGGTGGACGAGGAGCGCTGCGACCGCGAGTTCCTCGCGCGCTACTGCGCGGGATTCGACCGCTTCGAGGCCTACCTCCACGGCACGGAGGACGGCTCTCCCAAGACCCCCGAGTGGGCCGAGCGCCTCTCGGGAATTCCGGCCGGGACGATGCGAAGGCTGGCGCGGCGGATGGCCGAGAGGCGGACCCTGATCAATGCGAACTGGTCGCTCCAGCGCGTCGAGCACGGCGAGCAGGCTCCGTGGATGGTCGTGACACTCGCGGCGATGCTCGGGCAGATCGGGCTGCCCGGGGGCGGGTTCGGCAGCGGGTACGGATCGCTCGGATACGTCGGGCGGGCGCCGCTCCGGAGCCACCCCCCCGCTCTGCCGCAGCGGCCGAATCCGGTGCGCGCGGCCATCCCATTCGCCCGGCTGGCGGACATGCTCCTGCAGCCGGGAGAGCCCTTCGACTTCGACGGTCGACGGCTCGTCTACCCCCGCATCCGCCTCGTCTACTGGTGCGGCGGGAACCCCTTCCACCACCACCAGGACCTCTCCCGCCTTCGGCGCGCCCTCGCCACGCCGGACACGATCGTCGTCCACGACCCCTTCTGGACGCCCATGGCCCGTCATGCCGACGTCGTGCTCCCGGCGACCGTGACGCTCGAGCGGAATGACATCGGGGGGTCGCCGAACGATCCCTGCCTGTTCGCGATGCGCCAGGCGATCGAGCCGTACGCAGAGGCGCGGAGCGAGTACGCGATCTTCACCGAGGTCGCCGAGGCCCTCGGGGTCGGGCACCGCTTCACCGAGGGCCGGGACGAGATGGCGTGGCTCCGGCACCTCTACGAGGGCTGGCGCGAGAAGGTCGCGCACCGGGGCGGGCCGGCGCTCCCCGGCTTCGACGAGTTCTGGGCGGCCGGGTCCCTGGAGGTGACCGACGCCGACACGGACCTGGTCGTGCTGAAGGCGTTCCGGGACGACCCCGCGGGGGCGCGCCTCGCCACGCCGAGCGGCCGGATCGAGATCTTCTCGGACACCATCGACAGCTTCGGTTACAAGGACTGTCCCGGCCACCCGTCCTGGCTCGAGCCCACCGAGTGGCTCGGCGCGTCACTGGCCGAGCGCTACCCCCTCCATCTGGTCGCGAACAACCCGACGACGCGCCTCCACAGCCAGCTCGACGTCGGAGCGTTCAGCCAGGCCTCGAAGGTGCAGGGCCGGGAGCCGATCCGCATCCACCCCGTTGACGCCGCCCAGCGCGGGATCCGGAGCGGCGACGTGGTGCGCGTCTTCAACGAGCGTGGCAGCTGCCTCGCCGGCGCCGTCATCACCGACGCCGTGCGCCCCCGCGTGGTCCAGCTCGCGACGGGCGCCTGGTACGACCCGCTCGACCCCGCGGATCCCGACACGATGTGCGTCCACGGCAATCCGAACGTGCTCACGTTCGACCGCGGCACCTCGAAGCTCGCCCAGGCGTGCTCGGGGCAGCACGCACTCGTCGAGGTCGAGCGGTGGACCGGGCCCGTGCCGCCGATCCGCGCCTACGATCCGCCGCCGATGGAGCGAAGACCCGGGCTGTAGGTCGGCAAGCCGCCGCCACGCCGGCTTGCTCCCCGCCCTCCAACAATCCGCGGGCTCCCCATGAGACTCAACATGAAGTCAAGAGCGGATCATGGCGCTGCGTATCGCAGCAGGGATCGCGGCACCGCGGCTGCTGAGGCCCAGGCCGCCGGTCCTAGACCGCGATGCGGGTGACCTCCTCCGCCATCCGGATCACCTCGGCCGAGTAGGCCGGGTCGTAGGCGTCCGCGTTCTCGAGCACGCTGAAGAAGACCACGACGACGCCGGTGTCGGGATTGGCCAGCACGTACTGGCCACCGTACCCGCCATGGCCCAGGCACTGCCCGTCGGTGACGGTGTGGTTGCTGTAGCGCTGCCAGTCGCGGGGAGCGGCGTAGGGCACGCCCTTCCGCGTCCGCGTCGTCTCGATGAAGGCGGAGCTTCCGACCTGCTGCCCGCCAACCCCGCGGCCCCCGCGAACGAAGAGGAGCGCGTAGCGCGCGAGGTCGCGGGCGGTTAGGCACGCGCCGCCGTTGATGATCGGGGTGCCGGCACGGTCCGTCCCGATGTGGAAGGTGCCCTCGAGACCTGCTGCCTCGACGATGTCGATCAGCATGTCCCGGAGCGGTCGGCCGCTGACGCGCTCGGCGATCTCCCCGATCACGTCGGTGTTGGCGGACTTGTACTGCACCAGGCCCCCTCGGTTGGTCACGTCCGCGCTCTTGATCCCGCGCACGAACTCGCGGTTCGGGATCTCGCGAGCGTCCGGCCCCGGCAGCCGCCAGCCCATCGCGACCTCCTGGAGGAACACGCTCGCGAGCGGATCGCTGTAGTCTTCCGAGTAGTCGTTGACCACGTTCATGTCGAGAACGTCCTGCACCGTCGCGGTGGCGTAGCCGGATCCGATGTCGGGCAGGTACTGACGCACTTCCCTGCCGAGTTCGAGCTTGCCCCGCTCGGCCAGGAGGCCGACCACGAGGTTCATGGCGGTCTTCGTGATCGACTGGACGCTGTGCGGCTGGTTCGGACCGAAGTCGGAGGCATAGCGTTCGAAGAGGACGTCGCCGCCGCGCACCGCCACCATGCCGGAGAAGTACCCGGTCCCGGTGAGCCGGCGAACGCTCGGCAGGTCGCCGATCCGGCGATCGACGAGCTTCCTGAGCCTCAGCACCTCGGGCGCCCGGAGCCCGAGGCTGTAGCGAAAGACCGTGTGCATGTTGTGGAAGGCGCGACGGCGCCGGTCCGGCTGATTCCATCCGGGCCGGGCGCCCTCTCCCACGAGGAGATCGGGGCTGGGATCGATGGTGGGCGCGCTCGCGGTCACGTCGGACGGCGGCCGGTCCTGTCAGGCCCTGACAGCTCGGTAGTCTCGGAGCAAGCCGCGGAACTGCTCCCGCAGGCCGCACTCGGCGAACCCGGCGTCGCCGAGGGCCGACAGGATGGCTTCCGGTCCGACGCAGTGCTCGGTCGTGTCCCACCAGTAGCGCATCAGGGTGCGCATGTCCTGGTTGCCGGTCGCGACGGCGAAGGTCACGCCCATGACGGTCCTGATGTAGAAGCGCGACAGCGCCAGGAGGGCGGTCGACCGCGGGCGAGAGACCTCGAGCAGGAGGACGATGCCTCCCGGCCTCAGGACCCGGCGGTACTCGCGGAAGGCCACCCTCAGGTCCGAGAGGTGGCGGAGGGCGAACCCCATGCTCAGGAAATCAAAGCTGGCATCCGGAAAGGGCAGCTCTTCCCCGACTCCCTGGATCAGGTTCCGGCAGGGGCCCTTCCGCGCCTCGAGGAGCATCCCTGAGCTCGGGTCAAGCCCGATGACGTAGCCCGTCGAGCCCACCAGACCCTGGGCGCACTGGGTTGTCAATCCGGGACCGCAGGCTACGTCGAGCACCTTCATGCCCGGTCCGAGACCCGCGGTGCGGAGAGCGTGCTGGCGATACCAGAGCCCGGAGCCCAACCCGACAACCCTGTCGATCGCCCGGTACCGGTAGGCCGTACGGTCGAAGAGGTCGTTCAGGAACCCCTGCCGCGACTCGTTCGCGACGTAGTACTCGCGCAGCGTGGGATGCGGAGGGACGCGCAAGGCCGCCGCTCTGTCGTCCGATCTCTCTTCCGCGCGAGCGACCATTGGCCTCCGGTAACGCTGCTTCTCTTGATATCAGGACGCGCTGACACGGGCAAGAGGGGCCAGGACCAGGCAGTACTGGTAAGGCAGGAAGCTCGCCTCGCGGACGAGGCGGAAGCCCGCCCGGCGTGCGTCCCGGAGGAAGACCTCGCGCGCGACACGGCGCTCAAGCGGCGGACCCACCGGCGTCTCCCGGCGGTGGAAGTCGACGTTCACGAGCCGACCGCCTGGCCGGAGCAGCTGTCGCAGCCGCCGGAGGTAGCGCGGCCCGCCGGGGAAGTGGTGGTACGTGTTCACGACGAGGATCAGGTCGCACGAGCGCCCGGGCAGGAGCGGGTCGTCGTCCCGACCGAGGACAGGCGTCACGTTGCTGATCCCGCCACGCCGAAGTCGCTCGATCAGGATTGACAGCATCCGCGGCTCCGCATCGACGGCAAACACGCGTCCACGCCGCCCGACGGCTCGCGCGAGTCGTCGCACCAGGTAGCCCGAGCCCGCGCCGATCTCGGCAACCGTCTGGCCCCGGCGGAGACGAAGCGCCTGCACGAGCCGCGTGGGGCGCTGCCACCGAAGACGGCCCGGATCCTCGAGCCGGCCCAGCATGAGCTGGAAGTCCCGCGGGTTCCCGTGGGCGCCGAATCCGCCAGGCACGCCGCGGCGCCGCGCACCGACCTGGCGATGTCGACCCGGAGAGGCCGTCGCGCTCACCCCTGCTGCCCGTCGGCAAGCCTTGGCGCCATCCGGCCACCCCAGCGAAGCCACGCCACGCGGCCGCCGACATCTCGCCCGAACTCCCCGAGCAGGCCGGCCTGCTCCGGCGGTTCCAGCGCGACCACCCGGTCGGCCGCGTGGAAGCCCAGGCGGATCGGCCCCGGCGGCGTCGGGGCCCACCGGCCAGGCTCCCGCTCCCGCGCGTGGTGCCGAAGGACGAGCTCGCCCGCAGTCGCGCCCGGGACGATCTCCTGGACAGCGAACGGGTTGTCGTAGCGACCGGCGTATCCTCGGCCGTCGCCGCCAAGTCGCGCGACCGCGGGCGGCGGCGCGTCGTCCAGCCCTGCCGTCTCGCGCACGAGGGCGCGCGTGACCTCCCGCCCAAGCCAGGTGCCACCCGGCGTGGCGTTGGTGAGGACGACGATCCCGACGCCTGCGTCCGGTACGAGGGTGAACGCTGTCGCGTAGCCGGTCGTGAGCCCGCCGTGGCCCACGAGGCGACGCCCGGCGACGTCCCGGAGCATCCAGGCGATGCCGACACGGTCGGCGAAGCAGCCCGCCGGCGCGAGGGGCGCCTGCATCGCGTTGACGGTAGCTCGCGTGAGCGGCGCGGCCGGGTCGTTCGGCGACCCCGCGACACTCCCCAGATGGAACCGCGCCCACCCGAGGAGGTTCTGAACGCTCGAGATGAGTCCGCCGAGCGGCACGTCGGCGCGAGCGAGCTGCCAGGCAGGCTGCCAGCCGGCCCGGCGGAGGAGGCGCGGTGGGCTTTCCAGCGAGGTGTGCGGCGCCGCGACCCGGTGGGTGATGGCCTCGTCCGCGGAGACGAAGGTCCGGTCGAGCCCGAGCGGCCCGAGGACGAGGTCCCGGAGCGCAGCGTCGTATGACTGTCCCGTCGCCACCTCGAGGATCCGACCGGCGAGCGCGAACCCCATGTTGTTGTACGACCAGCCGGTGCCTGGTGAAAAGAGCTGCGGCACCTCGGCGACCCGGTCGACCAGGCGCGCGAGCGCGTCGTCCCCTTCTCCGAGCCCGGGTGGGTTTGCGAGAAACCAGTCCCCCACGAAGCCGCCGGTATGCGTGAGGAGGTGACGGACCGTGACCTCCTTGGCGACGCCGGGCGCAGCGAGCCGAAACGCCGGGAGGTGGCGACACACCGGGTCGTCGAGTCCGAGCTGCCCGCGCTCCACGAGCGTCATGATCGCGGTCGCGGTGAACGTCTTGCTGACCGAGCCGATCTGGAACAGCGTCTCCCCGTGAACCGGCAGCGGGTCCTCGACGCTGGTCACGCCGTAGCCGGCGACCACCTCCTCGGTACCGACGCGGACGCCCACCGCGACGCCGGGCACGGTGGCCCGAGCCATGGCGTCGGGCACGACGGAGTCGAGCAGCATCCCGAGCGCGCCGGAGTTTGCGGGGCGGCAAGGCTGCACGGCGCTCGACCGGCTAGCCTTGCTTCACGTCTGGATTGCTCCGACGGCCCTCGGCCTGTGGGCCGGGAGCCGAGAGGCGCACCTCGCGCCGGACACCGCGGAGATCCATCTCGTAGGCCAGGCCCGCGATCGGCGGGTGAGACAGATACCAGTGGACACCGTGGATACCTGCCGGGCCCATCGCCGCGAGCACCTCCGTCGCGAGGAAGCTCTCCAGCGGATGCACGGTGTAGACACCCACCGCCGTCACGTCCGCCCACGTGGCGCCGAGCCCGGTGAGCCGCGCCTGCATCACGCCCATCACGTGCGCGGCCTTCTCCCGAAGAGCGTCGGCCGACGTCTCGTCGGGACGGACGACGCTCGCCCGTGACGCCGGGCCCGGCCTGAGCTCCCCCGAACCCGCCGCCACGAACGTCGGACCGCCCGCCTCCTCGCCCGCGACGGTGTAGGAGAACGCGTAGAGTGACGGCTCAGCCGGCGGTCCCACCAGAGGGGCCACGTTGGTCCGCGCCACGGGGTTCCGCCCGTCCACGAGCAGCCCCCACTCCCCGAGCAGCGCCCGGTAGCCCCGGTTGAACTCGGCGAAGCCGGCGAAGGTCAAGGGGGTGGGGATGCGCAGCTCGATCGCGCACAGAGCGGTCCGGGGCCGGCCGAGCGCCCGGAGATGGCGCTCGATCGCCGCGAAGCCTTCTCGCCAGGGTACTGGCGCCTGGAGGGTCGCGTGGATCACTTCCCAGCCCGGTGTGGCCACGGCTCCGGACGAGTACGGCTCGCCGCCCGGGAGGAAACGGTAGCTCGGGTCCGGCCCCGGAAGGAGCGACATCGACGCGGCCATCTCAACCCTCCGGGGGCAGGCCGAACGCCTGCTTCAGCTGACGGAGGCCCTCTTGCTGGGGCGTCCAGAGCCGCCCGGTGATCTGGCCGCCGTCCACGATGATGTCCTGGCCCGTCACGAACGACGACTCGTCGCTTGCCAGGAAGACGGCCATGTTCGCGATGTCATCCACCGAGCCCGCCCGCGGGATGGGCTGCTGGGCCGCGAACCGCTCCGAGAGGGCGGAGGCGCCGTCATCGGCCCGCTCGTGCGCAAGGCCGAGCGCCTTCAGGAGGATCCCGGTGACGATCGCGCCAGGGGAGATGCAGTTCACCCGCACGTGGTGCTCCCCGAGCTCCATCGCCACGCATCGGGAGAGCTGGACGACGGCGGCCTTGGCCGCGCTGTAGATCATGGACGACGAGTAGCCGGCCCGGCTGGCGGCCACGCTGGCGTTGTTGATGATGCTGCCCGAGCGCTGGCGCATCATGATCGGCGCCGCGTGCTTCATGCCGAGGAGGACACCGCCGAAGTTCACCGCCATCGACCGCTCGGCGGCGTCCAGCGGGATCGTCTCGATGCCGCCCCGAGGCCCGGGGCCGCCCGCGTTGTTGAAGAGGCAATCGAGCCGGCCGTGGCGATCGACCGCTGCATCCACCAGCCGCCGCACGTCGTCCTCGCGCGCCACGTCGGCCCGGACGAACCGGGCGCGCGGGCCCAGCGCCTTCGCGACCGCCTCGCCCTCGGCCTCCCGGCGCCCACAGAGGACGACGGTGGCGCCTTCCTCGACGAACCGCTCGGCAGTGCGCTTCCCCATGCCGCTCGTCGCTCCGGTGACGATCGCGACCTTGCCCTCGAGCCTGCCCATGCGTGTGTCCTCCGGTCCACCGGGCGATCCGGCCGCGGATCCAGTGGGCGATTCGGTGATCCACCCAGGCGCCGGCACGCCCGCCGGCTCACCGGGTCTCCAGCATGGGGGACATGATACCCTCGCGCGCCTTTCCGACGCTGGGCCGATCGCGTATCATGCGCCGCGTGGCGTCCCCGATGAAGCTCGGCTTCTCGCTCCCCGTGGCCGGCGCATGGGCCACGCCCGCGAACCAAGTGAGCGTCGCGCGGGAAGCGGAGCGCCTGGGCTACCACTCGCTCTGGGTGCTGCAACGGCTGCTCTATCCGGTCGCCCCGCAGAACGACTATCCGCCGATGCCGGGGCGGCCGTGGCCGGACTCCTTCGAATCCGTGGCCGACCCCGTGGTGTCCCTCGCGTTCGTCGCGGGCACGACCTCGCGCATCCGACTCGGCACGAGCGTCTTGGTCATGCCCTTCTACACCCCGATCATGCTCGCCAAGCAGCTCGCGACGCTCGACCAAGTCTCCGGCGGCCGTCTTGACGTCGGGCTCGGCATCGGGTGGTCACGGGACGAGTACGACGCGGTCGGCGTGCCGTACGAGAAGCGGGGCCGCCGTGCCGACGAGTTCCTCGCGTGCCTGAAGGCGATCTGGACCGAGGATCCGGTCGAGTTCCGGGGCGAGTTCTACCGGGTGCCGCGGGCGTTCGTGCGCCCCCGTCCCCTCCAGGTCCCCCACCCCCCGATCACCGTCGGCGGCTACGGCACGGCGGCGGTCCGGCGCGCGGTGACGTTCGGCGCTGGGTTCAGCGGCGGCAACGTCCCACTCGCCGAGGTCGCGCCGTTGCTCCGGGAGCTGCGAACGACCGCGGAACGGGCGGGCCGCGACCCCGCGGGGCTCCAGGTGGTCTGCCGCGGGACGTTCAGGCCCTTCGATGCGCCGCAGGGTCGGGGCCGGCGGCCCCTCTTCGGCTCGCTCGACGAGATCCGCGACGACGTTCGCCGGTACGCCGACCTCGGGCTGACCGAGCTGTTCCTCGAGGCGAACGTGGCGCTCCACAGCTGGCCGGTGGAGCGGACGCTCGAGGTCATGGCGGCGCTCGCGCCGGACCGCTGTCTTCCCTTGGCATGAGTCCCGGGCAGCCGGCGCAAGCTTTCGGTCGTCTCGTTCCGGGGACGGCAGTGGTGACCGGAGGCGGCTCGGGCATCGGCCGAGCGATCGCCGACGCCCTCGCGGCCGGGGGCGCGCCGTTGGCCCTGGTCGATATGCTGCCCGAAGGTGGCCGGGACGCGGCCTCGCGCATCGAGGCCCAGGGCGGCCAGGCGCTGTTCATCGAGGGCGACGTGAGCCGCTGGGCCGACGTCGACCGCGCCGTCACGGAAGCGGTGCGGCTCCTGGGCCCGCTGGGGATCCTGGTGAACGCGGCCGGCGTCCTCGACGGCTATACCCCGGCGGACCGGATGGCTCCCGCCATCTGGGAGCGGGTCGTCGCAATCGACCTCACCGGTACCTTCTGGGGATGCAAGCGCGCTTTGGCCGAGCTCCTGCCCGCGGGACGGGGCCGGATCCTCAACGTCGCGTCTGTCGCGGGGCTCGTGGGCTCGGGGGGCGGGCCGGCCTACACGGCTGCCAAGCACGGCGTTGTCGGACTGACGCGCCAGCTCGCAATCACCTACGCTGGCCAGGGGGTCACCGTCAACGCCATCTGCCCGGGTGCGATCCAGACCGATCTCCGGGCCAACTCGGCGCGCATCCTCGGGCCGGAGGCCCCGCCCATGACAGGCGGCGTGGGCGCGAGCGCGGATGCCATCCGCGCCGTCACGCCGGCCGGTCGGCGCGGCACCCTGGCAGAGATCGCGGCCGCCGCGATGTACCTCGCCAGCGAGGATGCGGCCTATGTCACCGGCCAGACGCTCGTCGTCGATGGGGGCTGGACGGCGGCCTGACCGTTTCGCCTCGCGCCCGCCGACCCGGACGCCGGGAACCGGCTGGCGAAACGTCGCGCCGACCCCCGGCGGCGCTGCTAGGATAGACGACGGATTTCCAACCATGCTCATCAACTGCGTCGCCTACCAGGACGGTAAGCGGCTCACCGAGATCACGCCGCGCGAGATCCATCAGTACGTGAGCCGCCCGGACTGCTTCGTCTGGGTAGCGCTCCGGGAACCGACGGACACCGAGCTCGCCGAGATGCAGGAGGAGTTCGATCTCCATCCCCTCGCCGTCGAGGACGCCCGCCACGGCCACCAGCGCCCGAAGGTCGAGGAGTACGGGAACTCCCTCTTCGCCGTGATCCAGACGATCGAGCCGGACGGGGACGAGCTCCGGGTGGGTGAGGTGCACGTCTTCGTCGGACCGAACTACGTGCTCTCGGTGCGGCACAGGAGCGAGCGGGGCTTCGCCGAAGTCCGCGCCCGCTGCGAGCGGGAGCCCGAGCTGCTGCGGCACGGATCCGGGTACGTGCTGTACGCGCTCATGGACGCGGTGGTGGACCGTTACTTCCCCGTGATCGATGCCCTCGAGGTCGAGCTCGAACAGACCGAGGAGCGGATCTTCGCCGGCGGCGCCGCTCGCGCTCAGATCGAGGGTCTCTACGGCATCAAGCAGAAGCTGGTCACGCTCAAGCACGCCGTGGCGCCGATGCTCGAGGCAACCGGCAAGCTCTACGGCGGCCGGGTCCCGCAGGTCTGCGCCGGCATGGGCGAGTACTTCCGGGACGTGTACGACCACCTGGCGCGGCTCAACCAATCAATCGACGCCCTCCGGGACATGGTGACGACCGCCCTGACGGTCCACCTGTCCCTCAGCACGATGCAGGAGAACGAAACGACGAAGCGGTTGGCCGCCTACGGAGCCCTGGTGGCCATTCCAACCATGATCGCGGGCGTTTACGGCATGAACTTTGAGCACATACCCGAGCTTCGCTGGCACCTCGGGTACCCGATGACGCTCCTGATCATGGCGGCCATCGACGTCTACCTCTTCTACCGCTTCCGCAAGGCCGGCTGGCTGTAGCCCGCGCAGTCCCGGCTCGTACGAGGCGCCGGCGAGGAACCCGATCGGTGAGTCGCCCCTGGCGGCTGCGCCGCGCTGTCGAGCGGAGCGGCAAGGACAGTCAGACCGACTGTGCGGGGAAACGCACGGTGCCCGATCATTGATGTCATGAGAACGGGCCCCCGCGGCTGGTGGGCTCGGCTCGACCGAGCCCGACGGCACTCGATCACCGTCCTCGACAGAGAGCCGTGGGCCTCGAGAGGCTCCGGCCAGCCGTCAGAGGTAGACGCCCCGGAGCTGCGCGTCAGGATAGCGCCCGCCCTTTGCCGCCCCGGCGGGCAACGCCTCGTCGATGCGCTGAAGGTCACCGGCGGACAGCCGCACGCCGAGCGCGCCAAAGTTTTCCTCGAGGTACGCGATGCGCTTGGTCCCGGGGATCGGCATGACGTCGTCTCCCTGCGCCAGGAGCCACGCCAGGGCCAGCTGGGCTGGCGTGACGCCCTTCTCGCGCGCGATCGCCTCAATCCGTCCGACGAGCTGACGATTGTGGTCGAAGTTCTCGCCCTGGAAGCGTGGATGCTGGCGCTTCCGGTCGTCCTCGGGGATCTCGGCCGCGCTCTGGATCCGGCCGGAGAGGAACCCCCTCCCCAGGGGGGAGTACGCCACGAGGGTGATCCCGAGCTCGCGGCAGGTCGCGAGCGCTTCCTCGGCCGCCTGGCGGTAGAGGAGCGAGTACTCGAGCTGGACGGCGTCGATACGATGGACGGCGTAGGCACGCCGGATCGTGGCCGGCGCGGCCTCCGACAGGCCGAGGCACCGCACCTTCCCCCGCTCCACCAGCCGGGCCATGGCGCCCACCGTCTCCTCGATCGGCACCTTGGGGTCGACGCGGTGCTGGTAGTAGACATCGATCTCGTCCACGCCGAGGCGTTTGAGGCTTGCGTCGCACGCCCGGAGCACGTGATCGGGCCGGCCATCGATGAGGTTGGCGCCGTCGGGGCTCCGAACCTGGCCGAACTTGGTCGCCAGGATCGCCCCGCCCCGCCGTCCCCGGAGCGCCCGCCGGATCAGCTCCTCGTTGTGCCCCCACCCGTACATGTCGGCCGAGTCGAGGAGGTTCACCCCGAGGTCGAGCGCGCGGTGGATCACGGCGATCGACTGCGGATCGTCGCTCTTGCCATAGGTACCGGACATCGACATGCAACCGAGCCCCAGGGCCGACGCCCTGAGGGGGCTCTGGCCGAGCTTCCGATGCTGCATCGCCTGCTCCGTCACGCCGGGGCCGCAAGTCGACCGACTTGATGGCCCGCGGCTCGTGGCTCACCCCTTGGCCGGATCCGAGCCGCGGTCGAGGCTGAGCGCGGCCGAGTTGATGCAGTAGCGGAGGCCGGTGGGCTCGGGTCCATCCTCGAAGACGTGGCCCAGATGACCCTCGCAACGGGCACAGAGCACCTCGGTCCGCTTCATGAAGAAGCTCCGGTCCGTGCGGGTCTCCACGGCGGCGCCCTCAACGGGCTCCCAGAAGCTCGGCCACCCTGTCCCGGAGTCGAACTTGGTGGCCGATGCGAAGAGCGGCGCGCCGCACCCCGCGCACGTGTACAGGCCCTCCTCCTTCGAGGCATGGTACTCGCCGGTGAAGGCCCGTTCGGTCCCGTGTCGTCGCAGGACCCGGTACTGCTCGGGCGTCAAGCACTTACGCCACTCCTCGTCACTCCGGATGACCTTGTCGCTCATCCTCGAACCTCCTTTGCTGGTGACTCACACGTTCGGCGTGCGAGTATCGACCTGGAAGACAGTGCCGAGCGGCTCCACGGATCCCATGGGAAGACCCAGGTCCCGTCCGGGCGCAAGGTCGATCGCCACCGGTCCCTCCTCCGCGTCGAGCGCGATCTGCGCCACGATCCGCATCGGAGAGCCTGGCCAGCGGAACATCAGCTCGGCTCGCGTCGCGTGGACCAGGATCCCGCCGAGCGCCCGTTCCCACAAAAGACGCGTTCGGTCTTCCGATCGGGCACGCGTCCTGAGCCCGAGGATGCGGGCCGGGCGTGGCGGCGCCGCGGGCCCCCCCGGCACCTCCCACGGGCGCCGGCCGTAGCGGCCGTCGGACTGGCCGAGCTGGACCACGATGCCGAGGGCCTCCTTCGGGTGGAGATACGCCACCCGCCAGTCGGGATCCGACTCGTCTCGCCCGACCAGTCGGTAACCCTGGGCCTCGGCGCGCGCAGTCGCATCGGCGAGGCTCTCAACCTTGAATGTCACGTGGTGGAGTCCCGGTCCGCGTGAGGCGAGGAACCGGTGGAGAAAGCCGTCGTCACCCACGGGCTCGATCACCTCGATGGAGCCGCCACCCTCGAACTCCCAGGCGGCCCACCGGAATCCGCTGCCCGGACCCCCGGAGTCGGGGCGCCCGCCCAGCCGGCCGACCAGGACGTGGGTGGCATCGGCCATCCGCTCCATCCCGATGGCGATGTGGTCGAACCTCATCGCGGGCATCGAGCGTGTAGTGTACGCCATGCGGCGTCGGCTATAGTGGTCCCTGTGACCCGCGTCCCCGCCGATCTCCGCGAGACCATTGAGCGCGTCATCACCCCCGCGGAGGAGCCGGTCACTCGGACCGAGCCCGCCGCCGCCGGGTCCGTGCGCCTCGTCGCCGAGCCGGTGATCCTGGTCACCGGGTTCGAGCCGTTCGGGTCTCACACCGTCAATCCATCGCAGGAGCTGGCAAAGATCCTCGACGCCCGGCGAGTCGGAAACTGCGCCGTTGCGGGGGCGGTGCTGCCGGTCCACCACCTCGATGCCTCGCGCCACGTAGCCGTCCTCCTCGGGGAGATGGCACCCGTGGCCGTGGTGCATCTCGGCTTGGCCGAGGGTCGGACACGGCTGGCCCTCGAGCGGGTAGCGCTCAATGTGATGGACTACCGCATTCCCGACAACGGCGGCTACCGGGCCGAGGGCGAGCCATGCGTCCCCGAGGGGCCGGCCGCGTACTTCGCCTCGCTTCCCTTGCCGGAGATCCTTGCCGCCCTGACAGCGGACGGCGTCCCTGCCTACGTGTCCAACACCGCCGGCACCTTTCTATGCAACCAGACCCTCTACGCCACGCTCCACCAGATCGCCATGCGTGAGATGACGGCCCGGGTGGGGTTCATCCACCTGCCGCTCCTGCCCGCCATGGTCGCCGCGAGCGGGGTCGACCAGCCGAGCATGGATCTCCCGCTGATGCTCCGCGGCGTGGAGACGGCGCTGCGGATCGTCGCCGAGACCGTCGCCCCGTGACGACGGGCCTGCGGAAGGGCCGGGCGCTGGCGATCCTCTGGGCCGAGGTGCCGGTGGCGCGGCGAGCTGATCTCGAGGCCTGGGCGATGAACGAGCCGCTCGCGCCCACGGACCCTGCCGCGGGGGTGCTCGCCGTCGGGCGTTACGCCGGGATCTCGGGCGCGCCGGCATTCCTGGAGATCCATGAGCTCCTGAGCGACGACGCAACGGTGGTGGGGGCCAGCGGAGGTCTCATGTCGGCGACGCTCCGAGCCCTCGAGCGCCTCGGGGCGGCGATCTTCCCCGGCGGCGCGCCCGCCCAGTCCGGGGAGTCGCGCGCGGCCTTCGGTGCTCCCGCTGGCGTCTACGGTCAGATCTTTCCGCCCGGGATTGACGAGCGGGCGGCCGTCCACGGGTTGCCGCCGGCGCTCCAGATCGGGCGGATCGACATTCCGCCCGCGCATGAGGACGAGTTCAACGAGTGGTACAACACCGAGTACCTCATCGGCAACATGACGGTGAACGGCGTGTACTCGGCGCGCCGATACCTGAATCGCGGCGCGGGGCCCCGCTACCTCACCGTCTACGAGTTCGCCCATCCCGAGGTGAGCCGGCAGCCCGCCTGGGACCGCACGCGCGCCCAGTCCGTCTGGAGGCGCCGGATCGAGCGGCTCTGGACGCACGCTCCTGGCTCGCCCGGGATCTACCGTCGCCTGGTCGCGCGCTGACGAGTGGAACGGCGCGCGCCCGGTGACCGGGCCGCGGCAGCGCGCTCCGCATCCCCGAGTCTCGAGGAAGAGGGCCGCGTGACCATCGCCGCTGTCGAGGTCGGCCATTACCGCATCCCCCTGCCGGTCGTCCTCTCCGACTCGACGCACGGCGAGATCACACACTTCGACCTGGTCACCGCACGGATCCGCACGGCCGACGGCGCCGAGGGTCTCGGCTACACCTACACGGTGGGCGCCGGGGCAGCGGCGATCCGCGCGCTCCTCGCCGACCTCGCGCCACTGCTCGTCGGCGGGGACGCCGAGCGGATCGAGGCCCTCTGGCAGCGGATGTGGTGGGGCTGCCACTACGTGGGGCGCGGCGGCGTCGCGGCCTTCGCCATCTCGGCGGTCGACATCGCGCTGTGGGACCTCCGCGCCCGCCGCCGCGGGCTCCCCCTCTGGAAGCTGCTCGGCGGCTACCATCCGCGGGTCAAGGCGTACGCCGGTGGCATCGACCTCCTGTTCCCTCTCGATCGGCTCCTCCACCAGACCGAGGAGAACCTCGGCCGGGGCTTTCGCGCGATCAAGATGAAAGTAGGCCGCCCGCGGCTCCGCGATGACGTCGAGCGGGTCCGCGCGATGCGCGAGCGCCTCGGACCCGACGTTCCCTTGATGATCGACGCGAACATGCGTTGGACCCCCGACGAGGCGATCCGCGCCGGCCGCGCGCTCGCCGCCCACGACGTCTTCTGGCTGGAGGAGCCCACGATCCCGGACGACGTTCCCGGTCATGTGCGAATCGTGCGGGAGGGCGGCCTTCCAGTCGCCGCAGGCGAGAACCTCCGCACCCTCCACGAGTTCAAGCGCCTGATCGATGCCGACGGCGTCACTTTCCCGGAGCCCGACGTGTCGAACGTGGGGGGTATCACGATCTGGCTCAAGGTCGCTCACGTGGCCGAGGCTCACAACCTGCCCGTCACCTCGCACGGCGTTCACGACCTCCACGTGCACCTCCTGGCCGCGGTGCCGAACGCCTCGTACCTCGAGGTTCACGGCTTCGGCCTCGAGCGATTCATTGCGCATCAGCTCGAGCTCCGGGACGGGGAAGCGATCGCGCCGGACCGCCCGGGTCACGGCGTCGCGTTCGACTGGGCGGGCCTGGAGAGTCTTCGACTATCTTAACCGGGCGCGGTTCGCTCGACTCAGTGCGTTTCGTGGCGATACCTTAGACGTCATGCCGTGCGAGATGACTCGAAGCCGGTGACGAGTGCCGAGGACCTGCCGATCGTCGATGCCCACCAGCACTTCTGGGACGTCGCACTCGACAAGCATCCGGGGTTCCGCGCGGAGCCGCCTTTGCCATTCCGCTACGGGGACACGCGCCCCGTTCGGCGGACATACCTGCCCGCGGACTACCGGGTCGACGCGCAACGCCACCGGGTCGTCGGCACGGTGTACGTGGAAACCGAGTGGGATCCGGCGGACCCCCTAGGGGAGACTCGTTGGGTGGAAAGGCTGGCCGCCCAGGAGGGCCTTCCGAGCGCCGTGGTCGCCCAGGCGTGGCTCGACCGCGACGACGTCGAGGACGTGCTCGCTCGCCAGGCCGCCTGCCCACTCGTCCGGGGTATCCGTCACTTATGCGAGGCCGCATCAATACTGGGGAAATTACAGCATGCGAATCGGTAGGAAGGGCAAAACGAGGCACCAGACGCAACGCCCGCGCAACTAGAAAAGTGACTGCGAACCGGGGAGGCAACCCTCCCCGGCGTTCCCCTCCCCTGGGCCCCCGGTCAGCGCCAGGCTATTGCCCAGAGGGAACTACACCGAAAGCACCGCGGCCGAGTGAGCGGCGGAGGAGCCTCCGGCACGGCCTCGCCGTCTGCCGTCTCGGACGCGGTGGCGGCGAGGGCCTTCATGAGTAGTTCTTGGCCATTGGCGGTGGCGCGGCGGACCTGCGCGGCCAGGCCGAGGACTGAGATGCCCCGACCGAAGGGGTTGCCTAACCGTCCGGTGAACCCCCCACCTTCACACTGAGCCCGTAGCACCGCACGATGCTCGCCAGGGACGCTCACAGGGTGGACCATGGCGAGCGCGAATGGTCGGGTGCCGTGGATCGAGCCAGCGAGTCGGGCGACGAGGCCCCGCCGCGAGCACTGGCGGGCGCTGATCGAAGAGTGTCGGCGGAGCGGGGTGAGTCAGGCCGAATTCTGCCGTCGGCGCGGCATCCCGCCTGGGACCTGGGTTACTGGAGGTGCATCCTAGGCGCGGGCGGCGCATCGGAGCCGGGTGCCCGCGCCCGCGCCGGGCTCGACGTCCACTGGCTCGGGCAGGTCGTCAGGCTCCCTTCCAGTGTCCTTCCTTTCCTTGGAAGACCTGGTCGATCGCCAGTTCGGGCGCCGTGCGTTTCCGGCGGGGGCGCTTCTTCGGGGCCGCATGATCGGCCGCGCCAGGGGACTCCTCAATGAGCCGCCGGAGCGCCGTGGCCGACAGGCGGCCCATCGCCGCCGCCGCCGTCTGGGGCAGCGCGGCGTCGATCTCGTCAAGTAGGCGTAGGGCCAGCGTAATCAGCATCAGGCATTACTCCTCACGGCGGCTTGGGTTTGGCCTTGAGATAGACCTCGAGCGCGGCGATCACGACGGCGCGCAGATCCGACCGCTCGTCCAGGGCCCGAATCTTCACGGCGCGCCAGAGCGTTTCTGGGAGGTCCACGGTGGTCTTGTGCATGCGCACCTCCTGCGGTTGGGATCGGCGTCGGGACGGCATCCCCTCCCAAAGTAGGCGGGAATATGGGACCCTGTCAAGCAGGAAATCTAGCGTCCAGCCCCGACGGGTGCGGAGATAGACGTTGAGCCCCTGGGCCGAGAAGCGCAGCGCCCGGCCGATGCGGACGGTGAAGGGTCACTGCGGGAACCTGGTCGCGCATGAGGGCCTGATCCTCGTTAGGCGGGAGGCTGCGAATCTGCACAGGCCAGCGTCCAAGGTGAGAAGTCGATCGAAATCGCTCACTTGCGTGGTAGTCGGTCTGAAAGTCGACGAGCCCCGCCCCCGGACGGTCGAGACGGGCCGCGAACCGCACCCGTTGCTGGAGTCGGGTCAAGCGGTCGGTATCCTCATGGTGCCAGCCAAGGGCGTTCGCGCAGAGTCCGGTGAGCATGGATGCAGCCGGGAACAGACGCACCACGCGAAGTGGTCCACCACGAGGCCGCCGCACGTAGAGGGGTTCCAAGGATGGCCAGACCCGCTGTCGGCACGGTAGTGGCGGAAGCGGACGTGCGGCGACTGGGTAGGTGTTGGGCCCGCCGTCGCATCCTTCGGGGATGCCCCAGGTGGTCCACCCTCGATCATACTTACCGATCCTGGCCATTGTACGACCGCTCCTAGGGCGATGTAGGCTCCTACCCCCCTTCAACCGGGCCGTTACGGCCCATAGAGGCTCCCCCGCACACGCGGGGATGGACCTACGAGCGCCAGACCTGGGCGTTCACCCTCGAGGCTCGAGTTGGAGGCGCTCGCCGTAGAGGCCGCCGACTGCGGACGGGCAGAGGGCTCGACCGGTGTGCTTGTGATCAAGCGGGGCGCCGGGCGGGGCACGCCTACACCTCCTGGTCATCCTGACCGAGGATGCCTGGCGGGCGCTCCAGCAACAGACAGCACCGCCGTCCGTCTCGCTGGTTAAGCGCCGAACGCTGGGCGCCTGTGTCTCGCTCCCGCGCCTACGAGCCCCGTAGAGCCCTCGAAAGTACCCGGCCGACCTCATCTGGGGCAGCGATGTGCGACTGCTCCTAGGGCGATTTCGGCCCCGTATCAACTTCGAACCGGGCTGTTCACTTCCGCAGCCAGCGTCAGCAGAGGCGCGTCGGCCGCCGGCCACGCTCGCGATCGAACCAAATGGGCGGGACCATAGGCCTCTTGATACTACCGGTTCCGGCTTCTCCGCTGTAGTCGAGGCCGACGGCCAGGCGGCAGCAGCGCCGCCCCCGACTTTCTCCGTGCGTTGGCCGAGACCATTTGCCGGACCAGCCACGCCGGTCCTGCGAGGTGCACACGAGGGATGGCTCCCCGGCATGGTTCTTCTTCAGTGCCGACCGATGGTGGAGATAATTCCCCAGAGTCTCCCGTCATCGGTAACTACGGGACCACCTGACGTGCCTCCACTGATCCGACAATCGCTATGGAGCCACAGCGACGCGGACCCAGGGCTGACCAGTCTGACAATGGCCGATATCACGCCTCGGTCGTGCGTGAACACGGAGGCGGGAAGCGGTACGAACGGTCTGAGTGTTTGGATCGCGAGCCGGACTGGCGGCGTGGCTTCGCAGAATGCTTTGAATGCCGTGGCCTCCCTGGAGAAGGCGTGATCATCCATCGCGCCAAGCACCGCCAGACCAGCGACCGGCTCGACGGCCAGGGGCGCAGCGACGATCTTGCGGCCGTCCGCAGTGATGATGGGTTCAGGCAAAAAACCCCCCAGCATCATCGAGTCTTCAGCGGTCCAGTCGATACAGCGTGCCGCCGTCACGATGAACCCACCGGGGACTAGGACGCCCTGCCCAATCAGGCGGGGCAGGCGCACCACCGCCCGGGCAACGCGTTCGGCCACCGTGACCGGGAGCCCTGCTGGCGTCATTCGCTTCGCTCCAGCCGCACGGGACTCTGGTGCGCCAGGACCCTCGTCGTTGGCGGCTGACGGCTACTGGAGGCTGTAGGCCACCAACTCTAGGTCGGGGGCCGACCCTTCGCTGTAGCCCAACCCGGTCTCTCCGAGTCAAGGCCAGCCTCGCCCCCTCCGTTTGATCGCTGCGCCCGCTCATGCCCAGCGAGTAGTATCTGCGCCGTCTGGGGTCCCCCGCAGACTTTTTCCCTTCGGAGTGACATTCTGGAAAACGAACGGTAGCCCGCCCTTCTGCGTAGGTCGCGGCCTGGCCCGAGGGCGCCCCCCTTCAATCCCTCCGGGAACTGGCACCGAGAGCGTGCGCTGGCGAAGAGCACGTCGCTGGCGCGCGGTTTGGCCACGCGTCGTCGCGACCGACGCCCTCGAAGGCGTCGCCATGGCTCTTGGGGGGGGCTTGACATGCGTACTACTGTACTAGTATTTTCATACAGTATGGGAATCTCGATGGACCTGCACGTGAATGCGCAGACTCCGAGCCGCTGGCCGGGGGCGCAGTCCCTCACGGACGTCATCGAGGGCGACGGTCTCCCGTGGGGCCCAGCGCAGCCGAGTGAACGGGACGGCGTCGGCATCACGCCGAACGCGGTCGCGCGCGCCATCGAGGATCTCCAGCGGAGCGGGTACCGGCCGCTGCATGCGCGGCTCGCAGCGCCGGAGCCCTTGTCGACCCCGCGAGCGCGCGCCCCAGGGCGCGACGTGTGAGACGGAGAAGCGGCAGTCATCGGGGGCGGCATCCCCCCGTGGAGGAGGACGTGACGTGACGCTCGCTATGGTGGCGATGTGGGTGCTCGTGGGGCTGCTGGTGGGTTTGCTGGCTGGGCTCGTCGATGAAAGGGGAAGGGTGATGAGTGTCGTGGTGGTGGCGGTATTGGCCGGCTTGCTCGCTGGGTTCGCCGTGCAGCGAGGAAGCTACGGGCGGGGGTGGGACGTCACCCTCGGTCTGATAGGGAGTGTTGTCGTGAGCTGGCTCTTCCAGAGCCAGTGGGCCTCTCCCGACCCGGGCCTGGTCGCGGTGATCCTCGTCGCAGCCGCCGGCGCAGCGGGCCTGATTGTCGCGCAGCGCACGATCTTTCCCGCACGGGCCTAGGGCCGTCACCATGGAGGGATGCGTCCCGGCGTAGTCAACGAAACACTTCTCGCCGCCTCGATGGACCTGGCGCATCGAGAGCCCGCGCCGTTTGCACCAGCGGCGGTAGAACTCGCAGAACTGGGTATAGCGACAGCCCTCGGGGTGCTGCTCGAGGTGCAGCAACTCCAGGGTGACGCCGGGCTTCCGCCGCTCGGCGTGGAGGTAGGCGCAATCGGGGACGACGCGGTGGTGGCTGGGCGGCGTCGGGGGCCCATACACGCGGGCCTCGAGGACCTCGTCGGGCAGGCGCTCGACCTGGGCCCAATCGAGCCCGGCGGCCCGGGCCCGCAGCACCGTGGTGCCGACGGTGCCGCTGCCGATCTCCAGGCTCTCGGCCACCGCCCGGTGGCTCTGCCCAAGGCCCCACTTCTGTCGCAGAATCTCTCGGATCTGGCGCATGGATAGTCGCTCGGTTGCCATCGCTCCCTTTCTGGGAGACGTGGCTCCGTCTGACGTCCAGCGCCGCTATGCTCCGGCCATGCTCCCGGGAGAGGATGCCCTACCGAGCCCCGAGGGGTGATCACGATGGACCGATCCTGGTGATCATGATGGACCGATCTGGGTGATCACGATGCTCCGATACGCGCACCGGAGCCGCCGGGCCCTCTGTGCCAGGCTCTGTGCCAGGATGGATGAGACAGTCAGGGGATGCACATCAAGGACCTGTACTCGATCGTGGTGACCGACAAGCGTGCCGAGTGTCGCGACTTCTATGTTCGGTGGTTCGGCTTTCACGTGGTATTCGAGGCGTCCTGGTTCGTCTACCTCGCAGCCACTGGGGACCATCCATTTGGCCTCGCGTTCATGGCCCCAGATCATCCTTCCCAGCCCCCCGGTCGCGATGCGTTCAACGGGAAAGGGCTGCTGCTCACCATTCAGGTCGAAGATGCGACTGCAGAGTTCAACCGCCTGAAGGGTGGTGGTTTAGAGATCGCGTATCCGCTGCATGATGAGCCTTGGGGTCAGCGCCGCTTTGCTGTGTACGATCCATCGGGAACGTGGGTCGATGTCATTCAGCAGATCGACCCGGCGCCGGGGTTCTGGGACAAGTACCCACCCTGACCACGGGCGGTCCAACACCATGCTGGAGCGGACCGGCCAGGGCTGCAGGCCGCTCACCATGACCGTTGGGCAGCAAGACTGGCCTTATCAGCAGTGCTCACAAATTTCCGAAGCCGACCGTCTCATCCAACTTGACACCTTCCGTGGGGCTGAACTGAACCACCCAGGAAGTAGTAGCCTGTCGTCCATGACGTTGCCTGTTGACGTAGCGCGAGTTCGGAGCCTCACTTGGTCCATCTGGTCAAGCCTTGCCGGTATATGGCGAGGCGGTGCGGTTCCCAACATTCCCGGCCTCTATCGAGTCCGGCGCGTCGGCTCCAACAGGATCGACTACATCGGAGAGACGGGAGCGGGTGGGGTGACGCTTCGGCGGCGGGTGGCGATACTCGCTCAACCCGATCTCAACGAGGAGTGGGTATGATGGACTCCGGAATCGAATCGGGAGGTGGTCCTGCGAACGATCGACCTGTTCGGCATCGATCGGGCGATGTTCGCCTCGAACTTCCCGGTGGACGGCCTCGTCGCCACCTTCGACACGATCTACGGAGGCTTCAAGGCGATCGTGGAGGATTTCTCTCTCGCGGACCGGCGCCGGCTCTTCCACGACAACGCCGTGCGGCTCTACCGGCTCCCGAGCTTGCGACGGTCCCCGGCGGCCGCCAGGCCTTGACCGGCCACCGGCAGATGTGGTTGGTTGATTGGCGACAATCACACAACCGCCTCGGTGTCGCATCCGGTCTGAAGGGGCAGCGCCACGTCCCACCCGAACCTCAAACAGTCTGACGGACCCGCGCGAACGCCCACCCACCCTGGAACGGGAGCACCGCACTGGAGGGAACGATGAAGGGAACACGGCTCGTTACGCTCGGCCTGGTCACGCTCGGTCTCGTCGCCGGGCTCCTTTCGATGGCGCCGTCCTTGGCCATCGCTCAGAAGGTCGAGGCCACCCTGGCGTCCGTCAACAGCCCGGCCTACATCAACCCGCGGATGCAGATGGTCTTCATCCAGAAGGTGGCCGAGAAGACCAACGGCCAGGTCGCCATCAAGTGGGTGGGCAGCGGACAACTCGGCGGGCTCAAGGAGAACCTCGAGGCGATCATCGCCGGGAACCTGGAGCTGTGCGGGGTGAACAACGCCAACCTCGCGCCGCTCTACCCCAGCACGATGCTGTTCGACTTCCCGTTCATCTTCCGCGACTACGAGCACATGAAGAAGGTCGTGCGGGGGCCGATCGGCCAGCAGGTCTACGGCGAGTTCGAGCAGAAGACGGGCATCAAGCTCATCATGACCGGCCTGCCGGACGGGGCGCGGTCCATCTGGAATCGTCGGCGACCCGTCCTGAGTCCCGACGACGTGAAGGGCCTGAAGCTCCGGGTCATGGAAGCGCCGCTGATGGTCGACACGTTCCGGGCGCTGGGCGCCATCCCGACGCCGATGGCCTCGACCGAGGTCTACATGGCCGCCAAGCAGGGGGTCATCGACGGCGCGGAATGGGGCCCGCTCGGCATCATCGAGCAGAAGTCCTACGAGACCGCGAAGTACTACACGCTGACCAAGCACTTCAACATGCCAGGCTCGGTGGGCATGAGCGCGAAGTGGTTCAACGGGCTCAAGCCCGAGCACCAGAAGGCCATCATGGAGGCGGCCGAGGAGGCCCGGGCCTGGTTCGACAGGGAGTTCGACGCGGACGAGGCGCGCGCCCTGGCCGAGGTCAAGAAGCGCGGGATGGAGATCGTCGAGAACCCGGACATCGAGCGCTTCCGGACGGCGGTGAAGCCCGTGTACGACAAGTATGCCGACAAGGTCGGCGGGTGGAAGATGATCCAGGCCGTGCTGGACACGAAGTAAGCGAAGCAGCGCACCGGCCGACCTCAGATGCGCCGGCTCCTGGGGTGGGCGGACACCCTCTTCACCGAGGTGGCCGCCCTCTTCTCCTTCGGGTTTCTCGTATGCGTGTCGCTGCAGGTGCTCTTCCGGTACGTCCTGGAGGAGCCCCTGCCGTGGTCCGAGGAGCTGGCGCGCTACCTGTTCGTCTGGGCGGCGCTCCTGGCCGCAGCGGTCATGGTGGGTCGAAACGACAACTTCTCCATCTCGATCCTGGTCGAGCGCCTCCCCGTGCGCGGCCAGTGGGCGCTCGACGTCGTCGGCGCGGCCCTCGGCGTCCTGTTCGTGCTCATCGTGCTCTGGAAGGGGGTGGCGATGAGCTGGCGCATGGGCGGGGCGCTGTCCCCCGTGCTCCAGATCTCCCAGGGCCTCGTCTACGCCGTCATTCCCCTGTCCGCCCTCTACATGCTCGTCCACCTGCTGGTCCGGCTCGTGACCCTCTTGCGGGTCGGGCCGAGCGCCGCGGCTCCCTCATGCTGACCCTCACGCTCTTCGGCGTCATGCTCGTGCTGTTCATGGCCAACGTGCCCATCCCGATCAGCATCGGGCTCGCGGCGACGGCCGCGCTCCTCACCCTGCCCAACGTCACGCTCGAGGTGATCGTCCAGCGGATGTTCTTCGGGCTCGACTCGTTCGTGATCCTCTCGGTGCCCCTGTTCCTGCTGCTCGGCGAGCTGATGGAGCAGTCCAAGATCACCGAGCGCCTCGTCGCCTTCGTGAACGTGCTCGTCGGCCGCTTCCGAGGGGGCCTCGGTCACGTCTCCGTGCTGACCGAGATGGTTCTGTCCGGCGTGTCGGGGTCCGGCACCGCGGACGCCGCCGCGACGGGGGTCGTCCTGATTCCCACGATGTCCCGCTCGGGATACGGGGCGGCCTTCTCGACGGCGCTGGTGGGCGCGGCGGCCACGCTGGGGCCCATCATTCCCCCGAGCATCATCATGATCATCTACGCGTCGATTGCCAACGTGTCGATCGCGCGCATGTTCATCGGCGGCGTCGTCCCCGGCGTGCTCGCCGGCGTCGGCCTGATGACGGTCACCGCCATCCTGGCTCGCCGCCGCAACATCCCGGCGGGATCCGCCGCGAGCGCCCGGGAGATCGCCGCCGCCACCCGCCGGGCCTCGGTCGTCCTGGTCATGCCGCTGATCGTGATGGGCGGGATCCTGGGTGGCGTCTTCACGGCGACGGAGTCCGCGGCGGTCGGCTGCCTTTACGCGCTCCTGCTGGGGATGGTCGTGTACCGCTCCATCGGGCTGCGGCAGCTGGCGGCCATCGTGCGCCGCGCGGCGCTCGGCACCGGCAAGGTCATGTTCATCCTCGCGACGGCCTCCGCCTTCTCGTGGATCCTCGCCCGGGGCGGCGTGCCCCAACAGCTCGGCCAGCTCCCGTTCTTCAGTGCGACCGCGAGCATCTGGGTCATGCTGCTGGCGCTGAATGTCCTGCTGCTGGTCCTCGGCTGCCTCATGGAGTCGATCGCGATCCTCCTGATCATCACCCCGATGATCCTGCCCATCGCCACGCGGGCGGGGATCGACCCCGTCCACCTCGGCGTGGTCATGTCGTTCAACCTCAGCCTCGGCCTGGTCACGCCGCCGTTCGGTTCGGTCATGTTCGTGGTGTGCGGGATCAGCCAGACCTCCATCGCGGACTTCTCCCGCGAAGTGCTGCCGTTCCTCTGCATCCTGATCGGAGTGCTCGTGCTGATCACCTACGTTCCGGCTGCCGTTACGTGGCTCCCGGACGCCATCATGGGCGTGGACTGAGTCGATCCGCGCAGGAGAGGTCGCATGGTCAACTTCGACGTGAGTGGCCGAGTTGCACTCGTGACCGGCGGAGGAACGGGCATCGGCTTCGGCATCGCGCGCGCCCTGGCCGAGTGCGGAGCCCGGGTGATCCTCGCCGGCCGCCGCGAGGCCGTGGTGAAGGAGTCGGCCGACCAGCTGAGCGCCGCCGGCGGTCAGGCCGAGGCGATCGGGCTGGACGTCACCCGCCCCGCGCGGATCCGCGAGGTGTTCGCGGACGTAGAGGCGCGTCACGGGCGGCTCGACATCCTCGTGAACAGCGCCGGCACCAACCGCCGCAAGCCGACCTTGGAGTACGACGAGGAAAGCTGGGATCGTCGTGGTCGACACTAACCTCAAGGGGGCGTTCTTCTGCTCGCAGGCGGCGGCCGCCGCCATGAAGACGCACGGGTACGGGCGGATCATCAACGTCGGCTCGCTCGCCGCACAGTTCGCCCAGCCGATGCAGACGGGCTACGCCTCCAGCAAGGCGGGAATGCACCAGCTCACCAAGGTCATGGCTATCGAGCTGGCGCCGTTCGGCATCACGGTCAACGCGATCGCCCCCGGGCCGTTCCGGACGCCGCTGAGCGAGCGGCTGTTCAGCGACGCCGAGTGGATCCGGCGGAACATCTCCCGCATCCCGATGGGCCGGGGCGGCGACGTGAAGGACCTCGGCGGCGTCGCAGTCTTCCTGAGCTCGCCGGCCTCGGAGTACATCACGGGCCAGGTCATCAGCGTGGACGGCGGCCTGAGCACGGGGAACTGAGGATGTCCGACGCACCGAAGGTCCTCGTCACCGTCTACCACCTGACCGCGCGGGAAGCGCCCTATCTTCGACGCCTGGAGCAGGCCGGCTTCGAGGTCGTGCGGAACCCTCTCGGGCGGCACTACACGGAGTCCGAGCTGGTCGAGGCACTCCCGGGCGTATTCGGCACGCTGGCCGGCGGGGAGCCCTACACGGAGCGCGTGTTCCAGTCCTCCCGGGACCTCCGCATCGTCGCCCGGTTCGGCGTCGGCTACGACATGATCGACGTTGGCGCGGCCACCCGCCACGGCGTGGCGATCGCCATGGCCTTCGGCGCAAACCACGAGGCCGTGGCCGACTTCACCCTGGCGCTCATGATCGGGCTCGCCACCAACCTGGTCGCCCACCACCAGCGCGCGAAGAGCGGCGGGTGGGGGTGCGGCTTCCACGCGGCGTTCTGGGGGACCACGGTGGGCATCGTGGGGCTCGGCCGGATCGGCCGCGCGGTTTCGCGCCGGTGCCAGGGCTTCGGAATGCGCATCCTCGCCCACGACATCCAGCCCGATGCCGCCTACGCGCGCGAGAATGGGATCGAGCTCGTCCCCCTGGACACGCTGCTACGGGAGTCCGACTTCGTGACGCTCCATGCGCCTCACATGAAGGAGACCGAGAACCTCATCGGTCGCCGGCAGCTCGCGCAGATGAAGCCCACGGCCTACCTAGTCAACACTGCCCGCGGGGCCCTCGTGGACGAGGAGGCGCTGTACGAGGCACTGGCGGCCGACCGGATCGCCGGCGCCGGGCTCGACGTGTTCAAGCGAGAGCCGCCGACCGGGTCACCGCTGCTGACGCTCGACACCGTCCTGCTGGCGCCCCATGCCGCCGGCATGAACGTGACGGCAGAGGCCGCCATGGCGAACCGCTGCATCGACTCCATCCTCGCGCTCGCCAGGGGCGAGCACCCGGGGGAAGCGTACGTCCTGAATCCGGATGCGCTCACACACCGCCACTCGACCACCCACAGCTGACCGGCCATCTCGCGGAGGTGCCCAATGCGCTGCGGTTACTTCACCATGCCGCTTCATCCCCCGGGGTCGAACCCCTCCCGGACCATGGCTGATGACCTCGAGCAGCTGGTGACCCTGGAGCAGCTCGGCTTCGAGGAGGCCTGGATCGGCGAGCACTTCACCTCGATCTGGGAGAACATCCCCTGCCCGGACCTGTTCATCGCTCAGGCGCTGGCAATGACGCGGACGATGAAGCTCGGCACCGGTGTCTCGTGTCTGCCGAACCACCATCCCCTCATGCTGGCGCAAAGGATCGCCCAGCTCGACCAGATGGCCCGCGGCCGCTTCTACTGGGGGGTGGGCTCGGGCGGCTTCCCGGGCGACTTCGAGCTGTTCGGCATCGACGCTCAGGGGGGCGAGCAGCGCCGGGTGACCCGCGAGGTGCTCGACGTCGTGCTGGAGCTCTGGAACGACCCGAAGCCGGGCGTGTACAAGTCCAAGCACTGGGAGTTCCGCGTTCCCTGTCCGCAGGAGGACATCGGACTCGAGCTTCACTTGCGCCCTTACCAGCGGCCGCACCCGCCCATCGGCGTGGCCGGTCTGTCACCGAGGTCCGAGACCCTGGTCATGGCGGGCCAGCGCGGCTACATCCCCATGAGCATCAACATCGTTCCCCCGCGAATCCTTACGTCTCATTGGGACGTGGTCGAATCGTCGGCGAAGGCGGTCGGTCGAACCGCGGATCGCGGGGCCTGGCGGATCGCGCGGGACGTGTACATCGCCGAGACGACCGACCGGGCGCGGCGCGAGGTCCTGGAAGGCACGCTGGCGAGAGACTGGCAGCAGTACTTCCTCCCGCTGCTGCGGAAGATGGGGATGCTCGCGCTCACCAAGGTCGACCCCGAGATGCCCGACGACCGGGTCACTCTCGAGTACCTTCTCGACAACATCTGGATCGTCGGCGATCCCGATCTGGTCACCGACAAGCTCCAGAAGCTCAAGCGCGAGGTCGGCGGCTTCGGCGGGCTCCTGGTGATCGGCCACGAGTGGCAGCCGCGCGAGCCGTGGCTCCACTCCATGACCATCCTCCACGACCGGGTGCTGCCGCATCTGTGAGCGCGGCCACGCCCGAGGAACCCCGGCCAGTGCGCGACCGCGAAGCAGCAGGTCAGGGCTCGGGCCGATAGACGCGAACGGGCCTCCACTGCCAGCGCTCGACAAACGTGCGACCCTGCCAGTCGACCGCGCTGCCGATGTCCTGCCCGACGACGAGCAACGCGCACGGGGCGGAAGGCATCGGAGCCGTGAACCGGGCCGAAGCGTTCTGAACCAGGACGTGCTCCATCCGGAGACCTTCGCCTAGGCGGGCCCGGAGGAGCGGCCAGAGCGGATACTCCCAGCCGTCCCCGCCGAGGATCAGGCCCACCCGCTTGCACCCCATCCCCTCCACCACGCCGGCTGCGGCCTCGTACACCGGCTGGAGCTGGGGGTGATTGCGGAACCGCTGAGCCGCTCGCGGCATGGTGACCACGCTGTCGGGCCCGAGGAGGTGGCGCGGCCAGGTCACCCCGAGGCTCGGGAGCGCGAGCAGGCAGAAGCCGGTCGCGCAGACCGCCGCGAGCCGGCGATGACGCTCGAGCGCGACCCCGATGAGGGGTGACGCGAGGACGAACAGCGGCAGGTGGAGCCGGCTATTCCAGGGCTGCCACTTGATCGCGGCGCAGAACGCGAGGGCGCTCGCGGCACTCATCCAGGCCCACCGTCGAGCGGGCTCGCCGAACGCATCGCGTCGGCGCCAGACGGCGATCCCGGCCACGAGGCCGGCGAGGAGATGGAGCGGATTGCCGACGAAGTCCTCATGAAGCCTGAACGGCCCGACGTGGAAGGCGGGGCCGAAGGTGGTCCGGTCGTCGCTCGGGTCGAAACCCATCACGCGATGGGTAGCGACGACCCGGGCCTCGACCCACGTGTTCATGCGATCGGACGGCGTGACCGCGTGCAGCGCGGCATTGCGCAGAGCGTTGGAGGCGAGCGCCCGAGGATCGGCCGTCGTGTTGACGTACATGGTCCACACGGGCGGGAGGCGGTCGGGGTCCGCCGGGAGGCCGGCCTCCGAGGGCGGCCCGTTCCGCCCGATGAGCGGCACCGTGCGGCTCACGTGGCCGACGTTCAGGACCGCGGCGCTCAGCCCCGCCACCACCGCGTACCCGAGCGCGCGCCGAGGCCCAACCGAGCGGGCAATCGCGCCGAGTCCGAGCAACCAGGGGACGGCGAGGAACGACACCGGGAGCTTCGTGAGCACCCCCAGCCCCAGAGTGACGCCGACGAGCGCGGCTGTTCCCGCCGACGGGGTCCTGCGGAGGCGCAGGACCCAGTAGCCGAGCGAGAGCATCCAGAAGCTCCCGACGAGGTCGTTCTGAGTGCTGCTGGCCTGTGCAATGGCCATGGGCAGGGTCGCGCACGAGAAGGCCGCCAGGGCCCGCGCCCGCGGCCCGCCCCCGAGCTCGCCGGCGACGACCGCCGACCCGACCACGGAGGCCGCGAAGGCCAGCCACTGCGCCAGGTTCGCCAGGCGATCACCCCCGGTCAAGAGGTACAGGTGGGTGATCACGAACTCTGCTCCGGGGCCGAGCCACAGCTGGCGCAGGACGTGAGTCGGGTAGTGGGCCACCGACCCCGCCTGGCTCCAGTGGGCGACGCGGGGCATGTGGTACGTCATCGAGTCCCACGTGTTGGGCGGCGACAGGAGCGCGACCGCTCCGGTCAGGGCGAGAATGGGCCCGATCGCCCAGAGCGCGGTACGGGGCACCGGAGTCGCCGGCGCAGCCGGCGACAGCTCGACGCGCCGTGTGCGGACCGCCCACAGCCAGGTCCCGCCCGCGACGATCCAGCTCGCGAGAAGCCAGCCGGGTCTTAAGCGGTGGCCGAGGCTGAGGCCCTCGGTGATCAGGGTGAGCGCCCCGCCGAACGCCGCAGCGCCGAGGAAGAGCGCGTGGCCCCCGATCATCCCGTGACCGCCGCCACGGCGGAGAGATAGTCGCCCCAGGTCGCCTCGACCGCCCTCTGCCGACGCTCGGACGTGCGTATCGCTCGCATGCTCCCCGTCTGTACGAATCTACCGCATGCGCGACGCGAAGCCGGCGAGCCCTCGCCGCGACGACGCAACCGTAGCTTCCCTGTTCAAGGCCATTGACACCCGGGCAGCGCCGGGAAAGGATGGGTCGACACGTCCACCTGCGGCGCGCGGCGCGTCGCCGCGCTCTTCGACGAGAGCTACGACTGAGGAGGCCGAATCATGGGGCACGGGGAACCGTTCGGTCAGTCCACGCGAGCCGCCTCTCGCCGCAGCTTCCTGCGCTTTTGCGCGGCCGCGTCCGGGGCGCTGACGCCGGTGGTGGCGCGCGGGCTCCGCGGCGCGCCCGAGGCGCTTGCCCAGACGGCTCCGAAGCGAGGCGGCACGATCCGCGTCGGCTTCTACATCGAGGCCGCCACCATGGACCCGCACCTGTCGGGCAGCAAGATCGACCGACAGGTCTACCACAACCTCTACGAGCCGCTCCTGGTCCTCGACCTCAAGCTGGGCCTCCGGCCCGGACTGGCGGAATCCTGGCAACAGGTGGACCCCAAGACCCTTGCCTTCAAGCTCCAGCGGGGAGTGAAGTTCCACGACGGCACCGACTTCAACGCCGAGGTCGCCAAGTTCAACTTCAACCGGATGAAGACCGATCCAAAGTCGGTCCGGAAGGGCGAGACGGCCAACATCGAGTCGGTGGACGTCGTCGACTCCCATACCATCCGGCTGAACCTCCGCCGGCCGGACGCATCGCTGCTCGCCGCGCTCACGGATCGCGCGGGCATGATGGTCTCTCCGAAGGTGGTTCAGGAGCGCGGCCCGGACTTCGAGCGAAACGCCCGAGGGGCCGGTACCGGGCCCTTCGAGTTCGTCGAGTGGGTAAAGGACGACCACATCCTCCTCAGGCGCAACGACAACTACTGGAACAAGCAGGCTGGTCCGTACCTGGACCAGATTCGCTACCGCCCGATCCCGGACGACACCGTGAAGCTGGCGAGTCTGCAGTCGGGAGAGATCGACGTGATGGACTACGTCCAGCCTCGGGACGTGGCGGCGGTCAAGGCTGACAAGAATGTGGTCGTCGTCGACGTGCCATCGCTGGCGTCGTTCGGCTACCTGATGAATCACACGAAGGCGCCATTCAACAACAAGGCCCTGCGCCAGGCGGTGGTCTCCGCGCTCGACATCGACCAGATCGTCAAGGCGGTCTGGCTTGGAGTCGGGGTACCGTCGAACGGGCCGATTCCGCCCTCCAGCTGGGCCTACGACAGCACGATTCCCACGGAGAAGCGCGACCTGGCGAAGGTCAAGGCCAAGCTCGCCGAGGGCGGCCAGCCGAGCGGGTTCACGTTCAGCGTCACCACGAACAACATCCCGATCAACGTCCAGGAAGCCGAGGTCATGCAGGCCCAGCTGGCCGAGGCCGGCATCACGATGAAGATCAAGCTCGTCGACTCCGCCGCCCTCCTGTCGGACGGGAACAACAAGAACTACGAGATGATCAGCTACCAGTGGAGCGGCCGGCCGGACCCCGACGGCAACACGTTCCAGTTCTTCAAGACTGCCCAGGGTATCTCGCTCAACTGGTCCGGCATCTCCAATCCGAAGATCGACGCGCTCCTCGACAAGAGCCGCGAGGTGTCCGACCGCAACGAGCGGAAGAAGATTTTCAGCGACCTGACACGGCTCCTCCACGAGGAGGTGTCGATGGCGTTCATCGTGCACCCGATCGAGCCGAAGGCCTTCAGCCCGCGGGTTCAGGGCTACGAGCCGATCCCCGACGGGATGATGCGGTTCAAGAACGTCTGGCTGAAGTAGACGCGTTCGGCAGACGCCGGGTGGCCCCGGGAGCGGCCGCCGCCTGATTCACGGGCACGCGCATGGGGCCGCTCGTGCTGCGCCGCGTGGTGGCCGTGATCCCGGTCCTGCTGCTCGTCACGGCCGGCGTGTTCCTGCTGATCCACCTCACGCCCGGCGATCCCATCGACGCCATGATGGCGGAGTCCGTGGATGCCGGGGTGAGGATCGAGCTCCGCCGGCAGCTCGGCCTGGATCAGCCGATCCACGTGCAGTACCTGGCGTGGATGGGACGCCTCCTGCGGGGCGATCTCGGGCGCTCGATCCGCAACGGGGAGCCGGTCATCGAGAGCGTCGGCCGCCGCATCCGGCCCAGCCTGGAGCTGGCCTGCCTGGCGATGCTGATCGCGCTGGCGGTGGCCTTTCCGCTGGGGATGCTCTGTGCCGCCCGCCGCAACACGCCGGCGGACGGAGCCGGCACGATGTTCGCGCTGTTCGGGATCTGCATGCCGAACTTTCTGATCGCGCTGCTGCTGATCTTCCTCTTCGGCGTCACGCTACGGTGGCTGCCCGTCTCCGGTTATACCGATCCCCTCGACGACCCGGTGAACGGCCTCCGCTCGCTGACGCTGCCGGCGATCACACTGGGTCTCGCGCTGGCAGCGGTGATCACGCGGACGCTGCGCTCCAGCCTGCTCGAGGCGCTCTCCGAGGACTACGTGCGGACGGCGCGGGCCAAGGGGCTGTCCGAGCGGCGGGTCCTGCGCCGTCATGCCCTCAAGAACGGCCTGATCCCCGTGGTCACGGTGCTGGGATTGCAACTCGGCGGGTTGATCGGGGGCGCGGTGATCACGGAGTACGTGTTCGCGCTGCCGGGCGTCGGCCGGCTGGTCGTGGATGCGGTCTTCGCCCGGGATTACCCGCTGGTCCAGGGCGTCGTCCTGCTCATCGCGGTCGGATTCATCCTGAGCAACCTGGTGGTGGATCTGATCTATGGCTGGCTCGATCCGAGGATCCGATATCGCTGACTACGCTCCAGTGGCCGCGCCCGGCCTCGGCGCGGCCGCGCGGCCGGGCCGACCGCGGCGCTGGGCCGTGCTGCGGCGCGCGGCCAGCGCGCGGCTGGCCGCGTTCGGCGCCAGCGTGACGTTGGCGGCTGTCCTGGTGGCGCTCGCCGCCCCGCTCCTGGCTCCGTACGATCCCCTCAAGCAGAACCTCAACAACACGCTGGCAAGCCCGGGCCGGGCCCATCTCCTGGGGAGTGACAATGTCGGCCGAGACGTCCTCTCCCGGCTCATCTGGGGCACGCGGATCTCCCTGGTGGCGGGTGTCGTCTCGGTGGTCATCGCGGCGGTCGCGGGCAGCCTGATCGGCCTGCTGGCGGGGTACTCGGGTGGCCGGATCGACAGCCTCGCGATGCGTCTGATGGACGCCGTGCTCTCATTCCCCCCGCTCGTGCTCGCGCTGGCGCTCGGCGCCGTGCTGGGCGCGGACCTGACCGGGGTCCTGATCGCGCTGGGCGTGGTATACACCCCCACCTTCGCCCGTCTGATGCGCGGCCAGGTGCTGACGATCCGGGGCCGCGAGTACATCGAGGCGGCCCGGGCCCTGGGAGCGTCCGGCTGGTCGATCGCCTGGCGCCACGTCGTGCCGAACGCCGCCACGCCGATCGTCGTCCAGGCGTCCCTGAGCGTGGCGTTCGCGATCCTGGCGGAGGCCTCGCTCTCCTTCCTGGGACTCGGAGTCCAGCCGCCAGAGGCGTCATGGGGCAGCATGATCAACGCGGGACGCGGCTATCTCCGCCAGGCTCCCTGGATCGTCTTCGGCCCGGGGGCCGCGCTGTTCGTGACGGTGCTCGGCCTGAACTTCCTCGGCGATGCCGTGCGGGACGCGCTGGACCCCAGGCTGCGTGCGTGAGGCCGACCCGGGGGCCCCTGGGGGCGAGGCGGGCATTTCTCCTGCCGCCCCTTGACATGTCGTCGCATCGCGTGTTACCGCGGCAGTACCGTGCGGAACCCATCCGGGCCCTTCTCGCAGGCGATCGACGACATGGGAGGACAATCGCGATGACACCCGTCACTGTGAACGGTCGCCGCTACGACGTCGACCTGCCCCCCGACACTCCGCTGCTGTGGGCGCTCCGCGACGAGCTGGGACTGACCGGCACGAAGTTCGGCTGCGGCATGGCGCTGTGCGGCGCCTGCACCGTGCATCTCGACGGCCAGGGGATCCGGTCGTGCATGACCCCGCTGGCCGCGGTGGCGAACAAGAAGATCACCACGATCGAGGCGATGGAGGCAGACAGCGTCGGCAAGGCGGTGCAGGCGGCGTGGGTCGACATGGGCGTGCCCCAGTGCGGCTATTGCCAGACGGGGCAGATCATGTCCGCGACGGCGCTGCTCAAGCGCAACCCCAAGCCCACCGATGCGGACATCGACCGGGCCATGACGGGAAACATCTGCCGCTGCGGCACCTACACCCGGATCCGCGCCGCCATCAAGCGGGTCGCCGGTCAGCAGGGAGCGAAGTCATGAGCGCGCCGATGTCAGCAGCGGCACGTGGGGCCTCCGTCGACGGATCGCTGATGATCGCCAACGTGAGCCGGCGCCAATTCCTCCAGGGGGTGACCGCCCTGGGTGGTCTGGTGCTCGCGGTGGGGTACCCGAGCGCCGCGCACGCGGAGGACCCGCCGAAGTACGGCGCCGACGGCATGCCCAACGGCTGGATCGACAACCCGCTCGCGTTCGTCGCCATCGCGGACGACGGCACGGTCACCATCGTCTGCCACCGCTCCGAGATGGGGCAAGGCGTGCGAACCGGCATGCCCATGATCGTGGCCGACGAGCTGGAGGCCGACTGGAAGCGCGTGCGCGTCGTGCAAGCCCCAGGCGATGAGCAGCGCTACGGCAACCAGGACACCGACGGCTCCCGCAGCACGCGCCACTTCTTCGACCCGATGCGCCGCTGCGGCGCGGCGGCCCGCACCATGCTCGAGGCCGCGGCCGCCGCCCGCTGGCAGGTGCCCGCGAGCCAGGTGGAGGCGAAGAACCACGAGGTCGTGCATCGCCCGACAGGCCGGCGGGCCAGCTACGGATCGCTCGCCAAGGCCGCGGCAAGCCAGCCCGTGCCGGCGCGGGAGACGCTGCGGCTGAAGGATCCATCGCAGTTCCGCTACATCGGCAAGGGCGACCTGAAGCTGGTCGATGGTCGCGACATCGTGACCGGCAAGGCCCAGTACGGCATGGACACGCGGCTCGACGGCATGCTCTACGCCGTCGTGGCCCGTCCCCCCATCTACGGGGCCAGGGTCGCGAGCTACGACGCGAGCGAGACCTTGAAGGTTCCGGGCGTCGTGGGCGTGGTGGAGATCGAGGACAGCCCTCCCCCCGCCCTGTTCAATCCCCTCGGGGGCATCGCCGTCGTCGGGCGCAACACCTGGGCCGCCATCCAGGGTCGGAAGGCGCTCAAGATCGGGTGGGACGAGGGCCCGAACGCGGACTACGACTCGGTGGCCTTCAAGGCCACGCTCGAAGAAACCGCGCGCAAGCCCGGCCCCGTCGTGCGCAACGATGGAGACTTCGCGGCGGGCATGGCTGGCGCCGCGCGTCGCATCGACGCCGAGTACTACATCCCGCATCTCTCGCACGCGCCCATGGAGCCGCCCGCGGCGACCGTGCGCATCGCGCAGGGCAAGTGCGAGGTGTGGGGCTGCTTCCAGTCTCCCCAGGCCACGCGTGACCTGGTGGCCAAGCGGCTGGGATTGTCGGCGGCCGACGTGACCGTGCACGTCACGCTGCTCGGCGGTGGCTTCGGGCGCAAGTCGAAGCCCGACTACGCCGTCGAGGCGGCGGTGGTGTCCAAGGCGATGGAGGGCAAACCGGTCAAGCTCACGTGGACACGGGAGGACGACCTGGTCAACAACTACTTCCACACGGTCTCAGTGGAGCACCTCGAGGCCGGAGTCGACGCGCGGGGCCGGCCGGTCGCGTGGCTGCACCGGAGCGTCGCCCCCACGATCGTCTCTACCTTCAACCCCGATGCCAAGCAGGAGGCGAACTGGGAGCTCGGCATGGGGGTCATCAACGTTCCGTTCGCGATTCCGAACATCCGGATCGAGAATCCCGAGGCCACCGCCCACACGCGGATCGGCTGGTTCCGCTCGGTGTCCAACATCCCACACGCGTTCGCGGTCCAGTCGTTCGTCGGCGAGCTGGCCGCAGCGGCCGGCCGCGACCCGAAGGAGTTCCTGCTGGACGTGATCGGTCCCGCTCGCTGGATCAGCCCGCAAACGCTCGGGGATACATGGAACCATGGCGAGTCTCCGGAGCGCTATCCCGTCGACACCGGCCGCCTGCGGCGCGTCGTCGAGACCGCCGCGCGCGAAGCGAAGTGGGGCAGAGCGCTCCCGAAGGGCCGCGGACTGGGCATCGCGGCGCACTACAGCTTCGTGACCTACGTGGCGGCGGTGGTGGAGGTCGCAGTCGACGACAAGGGCGCCCTGACGATCCCCCGGGTGGACGTCGCGGTGGACTGCGGAGCATCCGTCAACCCGGATCGTGTCCGGGCGCAGATGGAGGGCGCCTGCGTGATGGGCGTCGGCATCGCGACCACGGGGGAGGTCACCTTCAAGGCCGGTCAGGCCCAGCAGGAAAACTTCAACACCTACGAGGTGACCCGGATGGTGGGGGCGCCGCGGGAGATCCGCGTCCACATTCTCCCCGGCGACTTCAACCTGCCGCTCGGCGGCGTGGGCGAGCCCGGCGTGCCGCCGATTCCGCCCGCCCTCTGCAATGCGATCTTCGCGGCGACCGGCAAGCGTATTCGGCGCCTGCCGATCCGTGATCAGCTCAAGGCTTGAGCGCGGAGCGCCGCCGCGCACGGCCATGTGGGCCGAGAGGCCACGCCTGCCCGGATACGGGGTAGAACCCGCGGTATCGTGACGGCCCGTCGCGCGAGCGCAGAGGAACTGGTGCTCGCGCGATGGGATGAACTGGACGCCGGGGACCGTGGACCGGCTGAGCCGAAGGAGTGACTCATGCCGGATCCCGCCCTGGCGTTCGAATCGATCACCGCGCTCTCGGCGCAGATCCGCGCCGGCGCGCTCAGCCCGGTCGCGCTGACCGAGGCGCTGCTCGATCGGATCGCGGCCCTCGACGGTCGTCTGCACGCCTTCATCGCGGTGACCCGGGAGCGGGCGCTGGCCGAGGCGCGCGCGGCCGAGCTCGCCCTGCGGGGCGGTCAGGACCTTGGCCCGCTCCAGGGCATCCCGTACGCGGCGAAGGACCTGTTCGACGTCCGGGGCGTGGCGACCACCGGGGGCACCCGGCTCCTGGCCGGCAACGTGGCCAAGGAGGACGCCGCCGTCGTCCGGCGCCTCGCCGGCGCCGGCATGGTCCTCGTCGGCAAGACCCACACGGTCCAGTTCGCGTTCGGCGGGGTGGGCGTGAATCACGACCAGGGCACGCCGCACAACCCCTGGCACGCCACACACCACATCCCGGGCGGATCCTCCAGCGGCTCGGCCGTGGCCGTCGCGGCCGGGCTGGTTCCCATGGCCCTCGGGAGCGACACAGGTGGCTCGGTCCGCCTGCCCGCCGCCCTCTGCGGCACGGTCGGCCTCAAGACGACCGTGGGACGCGTGAGCCGCGCCGGCGTGTATCCGCTGAGCTTCACGCTCGACTCGGTGGGACCGCTCACCCGGACGGTGGAGGACGCCGCGCTCATCTACCAGGCGCTCCAGGGCGTCGACGCGCGCGACGAGACCACCGCAGGGGTCGCGCCGCACGACGTGCTCTCTCGGCTCGAGGACGGCGTCCGCGGGCTCCGGGTCGCCGTCGCCGAGACGCTCTTCTTCGACGACGTCGATCCCGAGGTCGAGCGCGCGGTCCGAGAGAGTGCCGGCGTTTACCGCTCGCTTGGCGGCCACGTCGAGAGCATGAAGATCCCGGAGGTCGCGGAGGCGATGTCGGAGCAGAAGCGCGCCCTAGCCATCGCAGCCGAGGCGTGCGTCTACAACGGGCGCCTTCTGGACGAGCACTTCGACGAGCTCGACCCGGTGGTGGCCCATCGGATGATCGGCGGCCGGCAGCTTTCCGCGCCGGACTATTTCGGCCTCCACCGCCAGTGGGCGGAGCTCCGGCGGCGGCTCGGCGCCCGCCTGGCGGACGTCGACGCGCTGCTGGTGCCGACGACTCCCCTGCCCGCGAAGCCCCTCGCAGAGGTCGACCAGACGCGGGAGTCCTACGGCCAGTACAACGGCCGCTACCTGAGAAACACCGCGGTGGGGAACATCCTGAACCTCTGCGGCGTGTCACTCCCCTGCGGCTTCACTCGGGAGGGGCTCCCGATCGGCCTCATGGTTTACGCGAAGCCCTTCCAGGAGGACGTGGCGCTCCGCGTCGCGCGCGCCTACGAGCGCGCGACGGAGTGGCACCGTCGTCACCCCGATCTCGCCTGGGCAGCAGGAAGCGCACGCCGCTGACGAGCCACTCCGGGGCGGGTCCGCCGTCCTGTCACCCGCACGCCATCGTGACGCGCTGTGGGTACGCTGAGATTTGAAACAGGGGCGCGACAAGCTCAGGCCACGCTTGCCGAAACGGGGCTGGCACTGGCCTTGCTCCAAGCATGGAGACGCTCCGTGTGCGCCGCGGACTTGGACGGCGACAGTTGACAGTAGATGGGACAGTACCTGTCGCTTCCCGATCCGGCGCCGCGGCAATGCAGTGGAGGCGTCAACTCCAGCAAAGGAGGGAGCCAATGAGAGCGAGAGCACGCAGCGCGGTGGGCGTTCTCGGCGTGGCCGCGATTTCGGCGATCGGTGTGACCGGTGCGGCGAGAGCGAATCACATCGGCAGCACCCCCGGCTTCGGCTCCGAGTCACTGCCGGCTGGTACCGCAGTGGTTCAGACGACCCAGCCGCCGGCGACTCAGCCGCCGGTGGTGATCCAGCCCGGCCAGTCCGTTGTCGTCCAGCCCGGGCCGTCCGGCTCGGTCGTCGTCCAGCCCGGCCAGTCCGGTGGAGTGGTCGTGCAGCCCGGGCAGTCCGGCTCAGTGGTCGTGCAGCCGGGGGCGTCGAGCACGGTCGTTCCCCCCGCGCCCCAGATGGTCCAGGCCGAGGACCTAGAGGCCAATGAGGTCCGGGCCCAGACGATCTATGCCAACAAGATCGAGGCATCGGAGATCCGCGGCACCATTCATCAGACCGGCAAGGTGAAGCTCGACCGCTCGGTGACCGACCTCAAGGCGCCGACCGTCGTCGCTTCGCTACTCTATGCCGACACGATCAAGGCGCACACGGTGATCGCGGATCACATCTTCGTGCGCGACCTCGAGCGCCGCTGATCGTGCCGTCAGCCTGGCGGTCGGGAGCTGACGGGCTCCCGACCGCTCCTCCGCGGACGTGATCCCGGGCGCCGGGCCCGAAGGTCAACCGATCCGCCTACGCATTCCTCATAGAGGCGCCGCCAGGCGCGTGCACGCGTCGTCGATCTCCCGCGGCGCGTAGATTGTCAAGGGCCGGAATCCTGCGCGCGCCGGGAGGCGGCCAGCACGCGCATCCGCCGCGTCGCGGGCCAGCCCCGCACGCCCGGTGTAAAATGGAGCGCCGTGAATGGCGCCTTCGCCTGCGAGACCGCGCGACGCCGGCGGGTCGATGTCGGCGGGCTCGATCTGCACCTCCTCGAGTGGGGACCGGCTGGCCGGTCCGGCATCCTGCTGCTGCACGGCGGCGCCGCCCACGCGCACTGGTTCGACGCGGTCGCCGCCGCGCTCGCCGACCGCCGTCACGTCGTCGCACTCGATCAACGCGGCCACGGGGAGAGTGCGTGGGCACGGCCCCCCGCCTATGCGACCGAGGACTTCGCGTCCGACATCGGCGGCGTCCTCGATCGCCTCGGCTGGACGTCGGCGGTGCTGGTCGGGCACTCGATGGGTGGTCACAACGCGATCGCCAGCGCCGCCTGGAACCCGGAGCGAGCCCGGGCGCTCGTGATCGTGGACTCACGCCCGGCAATACCGGCCGAGCGCCTCGCCTGGATGAAAGAGCGGGGGGAACGCCCGCCGCGCCGGCACGCGACCATCGAAGCGGCCGTCGCCGCGTTCCGGCTCATCCCCCCCGACACGAGCGCGAGCCCCGCCCTGGTCGCCCACCTGGCCCGCGAGAGCGTCGCCTGGCGCGACGGCACCGTCGGCGCGCGCTTCGATCCCGCGGCCTACGCGGCGCGTAAGCCCGTCGACGCCTGGCCGCTCCTCCCCCGCATCGCCGCGCCGACGCTGGTGATTCGCGGCGAGCGGAGCCCGATCCTCCCGCGCCCGATGGCCGAGCGCCTTCGCGCCGAGATTCCCGACGCGCGGCTCGTGGAGATCGCGGAGGCCTACCACCACTTGGTGCTGGACCGGCCCGAGCCCTTCGTGCACGCGATGCGGGAGTTCCTGGACGACCTCGGCACCGGAGCTGCGGGCGCCGACGCCCATGCGCCCTACCCCCCGGCCGGCCCCGTGAGGGAGCGGCTTCGGTGACAGCGCGCGGCCGGACCAGCAAGGTCTACGTCGTGACTGCGCCCGAGAAGATCCGCGGGATCTACGAGACGTGGGACGCGTGCCGGGCCGCGGTGTCGGGTGTCGCTGGCGCCCGGTACCAGGGGGCGAGCCGCGAGGTTGCCGAAGCCATGCTCCGCGGCCAGGGCCTGGAGCTAGAGCCGGGCACCTACGCGTTCGTCGACGGCAACGCCATGGGCGGGATCGGCGTGGTCGTGGTCAACCAGCCAGAGTCGGGCCCGGTCTCGGTCAGCGAGCGTGCCCTCACGGTCTACGACGTCTTCGGGCGCGCCCGGATCCCGAGCCTCGACACGCGCCAGAAGATCACGGCGGCGATCGATGCCCTGCGGAACGTCCTGGCGGAGCTCGGCGCCCTCTACGCCGCGATCGAGGCGGTCCCACCGGGCTCGAGGCTCACCGCAGTTCACGACTACGAAGGGGTAGGCGCCTGGGTCGAGGGCCGGTGGAAAGTGAAGAATCCGATCGTGGCGGACGTGGTGGCCGCCTGCCGGGCGCTCATCGAAGCTCGGAGGCTCCGCGTGCGCTTCCGCCATCAGCGGGCGCACGAGTCGACCTTCGCCGGCCGGAACGATTTCGCGACCTACAACACGCGCGCCGACAGGCTCGCGACCGAGGCCGCACTCGGGCTCGCCTGACAACGGGCCGAACATCCGCTGTCCAGGAGTCAGCACGTTGGGCTAGCTCCGGTCACCCAAGGGCGGACGTCGCGCCGTCGAGAACTCGCATGAAGCCAGACAGACCCAGCCGCACGGCCGAGTACATGGCGCTGTTCCGTGCCCTCGAGCACGTGCGGCCGCCGAAGACACGGCTCTTCACGGATCCCTTCGCGCAGGCCTTCCTGGGGCCCCGCCTGCGCTGGCTCGTCACGCTGTCGGCGCTTCCAGGTTTCGTCGACGTGGTCTGCCGCGTCATCGACCGCCGGTGGCCCGGAGCCCGCACCTCGGCCGTCGCGCGCACGCGACTCATCGACGATCGCGCAGGCGCAGCCATCGCGGAGGGTGTCCAGCAGATCGTCTTGCTTGGGGGCGGGTTCGACTCCCGGGCATACCGCTTGGAGGGCGGCGAACGTCTGGCCTTCTTCGACGTCGATCACCCTTCGACGCAGGCAAGGAAGCGCCAGGTCGTCAGAGACGTCATCGGCGAGCCATCCTCGCGGGTCCGGTTCGTCCCCACGGACTTCGACCGGGACTCGATCGAGACCACGCTGCCGGCAGCCGGATACGACCAGAGCCGGCCCACCCTCTTCATATGGGAGGGCGTGACCAACTATCTCACGGACCGCGCCGTCGACCATACGCTACGCTGGTGTGCTCGGTCAGTGCCACCCAGCCAGATCGCCTTCACATACGTTCATCGGGCCGTCCTCGACGATCCGGCGGCCTTCTACGGCACGGCCCGGCTGTTCGCAACCCTCGAGGCCTCGGGCGAGCGCTGGACCTTTGGGCTCGAGCCTTCCAAGGTCGCCGCGTACCTCGGCGAGCGCGGGTATCGACTCGACGAAGACCTCGGCGCCGCCGAGTACCGGGCGCGCTACTTCGGGTCGTCTTCGGCGGCCATGCGAGGGTACGAGTTCTATCGCGCCGTTTCCGCTCACGTTGTCGGGCCCCACGGTGACGCGTCCCCGGCGCGACAGGGTTGAGCAGCGACCGACCCGCTTGACGCCGCGCGGTGCCGGTGATACCAGGAACCCGGCGCGACGGTCGCCCAGGAGGCTCCCATGTGCTTCGACCTCGACTCGAGACCCCCCATCCCCCCGATCGCGGGCGGTGCGACGGACGCGGGTGACCTGCTGCTCACCTCCGCGGACGGCACCCGCTTCAGCGCCTACGCGGCGCGCGCGGCGAGACCCAGCGGGGCGGGGATGATCGTCGTGCCCGACGTGCGCGGGCTTCACCCCTACTACAAGGAGCTCGCGCTCCGCTTCGCGGAGGCCGGGATCGACTCGATCGCCATCGACTTCTTCGGGCGCACGGCGGGAACCGGCGACCGCGGCGACAGCTTCGAGTACCTCCCGCATGTGGCGGAGACCACGCCCGCCACCCTCCAGGACGACATCGCCGCCGGGGCGGCGTACCTGCGTTCGCCGAAGGGTGGGCAGGTGCGCGCGCTCTTCGCCGTCGGCTTCTGCTTCGGGGGGGCGCTCGCTTTCCACCAGGCCGCCAGCGGTCTCGGCTACAGAGGGGTGATCGGCTTCTACGGGTGGCCCCTCGGGCTGCCGCGCTGGCCCGATCGCCCGAAGCCGATCGACGCGGTCTCGCGCTTCCGGGCCCCGGTGCTGGCGATCTACGGAGGCGCGGATCCCGGCATTCCGCCGAGCGCCGTCGAAGAGTTCGACCAAGCCCTCACGCGGGCGGGCGTCCAGCACGAGTCGGTCACGTACGACGGCGCGCCGCACAGCTTCTTCGACCGGAAGCAAGCGGAGTTCGCCGACGCCTCCGCCGATGCCTGGCGGAAAGTGCGGGACTTCGTGACCCGCCACACGCCGGCCGCCTGAGCGGGCGCTAGAGCCGGGGAGCGACCTCCGACGCCAGGAGCTCGAGCTGCTCCAGCTCGTCGAACACGGGGTTGAGCATCACGAGCCGCGCGCCGGCGGCGATGACTTCCTGAAGCCCCGCGACGCACTGGTCGGCCGAGCCCCACACTGACACCTCGGCGGCCAGCTGTGGCCGTCCATAGAACCCGGCGAAGTACTCGGCGAGCCGGCGGCCTGCCCGGTCCCGGTCCCGGTCCACCGCGACGTAGACGCGCTTGCCGACGTCCATCGAAGCGGGGTCCCGCCCGGCCTCCGCGAGGAACCGCCGCAGGAGCGCGACCTCCTGCGCGAACGTCGCGGTCGGCGCGGACCCGGCTCCCATGAACCCTGTGGCCCAGCCGATGGATCGGCGGAGCGCGTCCGGATGGTGGCCACCGACCCAGAGCGGCGGGTGGGGACGCTGGAGCGGCTTCGGCTCCATCGCGGCGCTCTCGAGCTGCCAGAACTCGCCGGCGAAGGTCACGCGCGGCTCGGTCCACAGGGCGCGCATGAGCCGGAGGCCTTCGTTGAAGCGCGCCACACGGCGGGCGGCGCTGATGCCGAACGCGGGATAGATCTTCGGATTCCCGCCGAGCCCGATCCCGACGTCGAGGCGACCGCCCGAGAGCTGGTCGACGGTCGCGAGGCTCTTCGCGAGATGCACGGGACTCCGAAGCGGCGTGAGCAGGACGGCCGTCCCCAGCCGGATCCGGTCGGTCAGCGCGGCGGCCCATGCCAGAAGCTCCACGGGCTCGAGGCTCGGGAGCGCGCCCAGCACTTGCTCCACGACCCACGCGCTCTCGAAGCCGAGCGCCTCCGCGCGCTCGAGGAAGCGCTGGATCTGGGGCGGATCGATGCCCCCGCTCGTCCAGGCCTGCGGGATACCCGCCGCCAATCGCACGCGCGACGTCACACGCCACCTCCCGAGGGCTCAGACGCGGACAATGGCTCCGACAGCCGCCGCGATCACCGCCGCTGGCCGAGCCGCGGGAGCGCAAGCTCGAGCGCCAGCGCCGAGCTGACGTCGGTCACGTAGCGCGGCGTCGCCCGTCCGAGGTCCTCTCGCAGGTGGCCAAGCGGCACCGGCACGACGTCGATCTCCTCGAACTCGTCGGGGTGAGGGCCAGCCACGTGCTGGGCGCTCCGGGCGAGGAAGAAGTGCCCCCGTGCGCCCGACAAGCTCGGGAAAACGAGATATGCACCCAGCGGCTCGAACGCCTCCCCGTCATGGCCAGTCTCCTCGCGGAGCTCCCGACGGGCGGCCGCTTGCGGCGGCTCACCCCGCTCGACGAACCCGGCCGGCAACGTGTACGTGACGTCGCCGGCGCCGTGCTTGTACTCTCGGGAGAGGAGCACCTCCCCGCCCGGAGTCACCGCGACGGTCATCGCGAAGTCCCTGAGCTCCAGGAAGTACATGTCGGGCGAGAGCCGGCCGTCCGGCAGCTGGCAGCGGTCGCGCCGGATGGACACGAAGTCCGACCGGAACGCCCACTCGGACTCGAGCGGCCGCCAGCGCCCGACGCGGCCGGCACTCACTGCCCTCGCCCTTCCGCCGCCGCCCGCGGGGCAGCATCGAGCCTGCCCGGCACCGCCCACGGCCACTCCGCGGAGTGCCGCGCCTCGAAGGCGTCGATCGCGGCAAGGTGACGGAGGGTGAGCCCGATGTCGTCGAGGCCCTCCAGGAGGGTCTGCTTCCGGAAGGGGTCGATCTCGAACCGGTGCGAGATCCCGTCCGGACCGGTGATCGTCTGGCCAGGCAGGTCGATCGTCACCATGGCGCCCGGGATCGCGTGGAGCGCCTGGCGGAGGCCGGTCACCGCGGCCGCGGACAGAGGGACGGGCAGGAGACCGTTGCGGAGGCAGTTCTCCTGGAAGATCTCGCCGAAGCTCGGGGCGACCACTGCGCGGATGCCGCGGCCGGCCAGCGCCCACACGGCGCCCTCTCGCGATGAGCCGCAGCCGAAGTTCTCGGCCGCCACGAGAATCTGAGCCTCCCGGTATGCGGCCTGGTTCAGCACGAACCCGGCGTCCTCCGCCCCGTCCGGCCGCAGCCGGAGGTCGTGGAAGCAGAACGGGCCGTAGCCGGCGCTCCGCGGCTCCCGGAGGAAGCGCGCGGGAATGATGCGGTCCGTGTCCACATTGGGCAGGTCGAGCGGGGCCGCCACGGCCTCGAGCCGCGTGAAGGGGGTCATGGTCAGCGGGGTCGAGCGGCCTCGACGCCGAGGCGCCGCACGTCGGTGAGCCGCCCGGTGACCGCGGCAGCGGCCGCCATCGCTGGGCTCATGAGGTGGGTGCGACTGCCTCGCCCCTGCCGGCCCTCGAAGTTCCGGTTGGAGGTCGACGCCACGCGCTCGCCGGGACGCGCAAGGTCGCCGTTCATCGCGACGCACATCGAGCACCCGGGCTCACGCCACTCGAAGCCGGCATCGCGGAAGACACGGTCGAGGCCTTCGGCCTCCGCGGCGCGCCGGACCAGCCCCGAGCCGGGCACGACCATCGCGGGCACGACAGCTCGCCGCCCGCGCACGACCGCCGCCGCTGCGCGCAGGTCCTCGATCCGGCTGTTCGTGCACGACCCGATGAACACGCGGTCGACCCCGATCGACTCCAGAGGAGTGCCCGGCGCGAGCCCCATGTAGGCGAGCGCGCGGGCCAGGCTAGCGCGCCGCACCGGGTCCCCCACCGCCGCCGGGTCGGGCACGGACCCGGAGATGGGCCCGCCGTCCTCGGGGCTCGTGCCCCACGTCACGGTCGGCGCGACCCGGGAGGCGTCCACGGAGACCTCGCGGTCGAAGCGCGCATCCGCGTCGGACGGGAGCGTGCGCCACAGAGCGAGCGCTCGTCCCCAGGCGTCACCCCGCGGCGCGAGCGGCCGGCCCTCGAGGTAGGCATAGGTCGTCTCGTCCGGCGCCACCATGCCCGCGCGAGAGCCTGCCTCGATCGCCATGTTGCAGACGGTCATCCGCGCCTCCATCGAGAGCGCGCGGATCGCCGGGCCCGCGAACTCCAGCGCATACCCCGTGCCGCCAGCCGCACCGATGGTCGCGATCAGGTGAAGGACGAGGTCCTTGGCGGCGACGCCGGGGCCCAGGCGGCCGTCGACCCAGACGCGCATGATCGCCGGCCGGCGCTGCCAGATGGTCTGGGTGGCCAGAACGTGCTCGACCTCGGAGGCTCCGATGCCGAACGCAAGCGCCCCGAGAGCGCCGTGGGTCGCCGTGTGCGAGTCGCCGCACACGATCGTGAGACCGGGCAGCGTCAGCCCTTGCTCCGGGCCGATCACGTGGACGATGCCCTGGCGGGGATCGCCGAGCCCGAGGTGCGGGATGCCCCAGGCGCCCGCGTTGCGTGAGAGCTCGTCGACCTTGCCCTGGATCTCGGGCGCGACGCTCCCTTCCGAGGCCGGCGAGGTCGGGACGTAGTGGTCGGCGACGGCCACGGTGAGATCGGGGCGCCGGACTCGCCGGCCCGCCCGGCGCAGCATCTCGAAGGCGTGGAAGGACCCCTCGTGGACCAGGTGGCGGTCGACGTAGAGGAGCGCCTGGTCACCCGGTCCGGTCGCGACGACGTGCCGCCCCCAGACCTTGTCGAGCATCGTCCGCCCCGGCATGGCGGACCCATTGTACGGCGGTCTCCTCGTCGCGGCAGCCGCCTCGACCGGCGAGCCGCCCCGAAACGGGTGGCGCAGTGGTTCACGGGGGATCAGGCCAGCCGGTGCAGATGGACATGGGCTCGCCGCGGTCGACGAAGTGCCCGCCGCGACGGCGTGGGGCGGATTCAGCCCTTCACCGAGCCCGCGGTGAGGCCGACCACGTAGTAGTCCAGGAAGAACACGTACATCACCACCACCGGCAGCGCCCCTGCCACCGCCCCTGCCATGATGCCGCCCCAGTGGAAGACGTCGCCCCGGATCATCTCTGCTGCGACACCCACCGTCACCGTCTTGGTCACGCTGGCCGACGTGAAGGTCAGGGCGTAAAGGAACTCGTTCCAGGCGAGGGTGAACGCGAAGAGGAGGGCACAGATGATCCCGGGGACGGCGATCGGGATCACAATCCGGAAGAGAACGCCAAGCCGGCTGCACCCGTCCACCAGCGCGCACTCCTCGATCTCGCGCGGCACGACCTTGAAGTAGCCGAGGAGGAGCCACGTGCAGAACGGGATCAGGAACGTCGGGTAGGTCAGGAGGAGCGACCACAGGGTGTCGCTGAGCCCGAGCCAGTTCACGATCTGGGTCAGCGGCAGGAAGAGGAGCGTCGGCGGCACCAGGTAGGTGATGAAGATCGCGATGCCGAACGCCTGGCGCCCAGGGTAGCGGAGCCGCGTCAGGCTGTACGCGGCGAAGATGCTGATCGCCACCGACATCACCATCGACACGCCGGACACGATGAAGCTGTTCAGAAGCCAGCGCCAGAAGTTGGTCCTGAAGAAGAGGTGCTGGAAGTGCTTGAAGGACACCCCGTCCCGAATCCAGAAGGGGATCGCCTCGAGATCGTAGAGCTCCCGGTTGGTCTTGAAGGCCGTCAGGACCATGAAGTAGATCGGGAACAGGATGAAGAGGAGGAAGGGAACGAGCCCCACGTGGTCCCTGGCGAACCGGGCGAGCGCCCCGCCGCCACGGACGCTAGCCATGGCATCAGTCCTCGGCCACTGCGCAGGCAGCCAGGAACATCTCCTTCCGGGGAGAGGCAGGTCCGATGCCGCCGCCGATACCCGAACCGAGCGAGGACGACGCCCGGCGACGGGTATCGGTCACCGCACTAGGCATAGCGCGTCTCATCCCGCTGGAGGAATCGGAGCTGCAGGATGACGACCACCACGAGCACCGGGAACATGAAGAGGGACACCGCGGCGCCCTTGCCGAGCTGCATGCTCTCGAACGCAAGGGCGTGCGAGAGCGTCGCGAAGAGATGGGTGCTCTCCTGCGGGCCGCCCCGCGTCAGAACGTAGACGATGTTGAAGTCGGCGAACGTGAAGATGGTCGAGAACAGGATCACGATCGCCAGGATCGGCCGGAGAAGGGGGAGCGTGACGTACCAGAACCGCCCCCAGCGCCCGGCGCCGTCCACCTCGGCCGCCTCGTAGAACTCGGTCGGGATCGCGGTCAGCCCGGCGAGGACGGTGACGGCGAAGAACGGGAGTCCCCGCCAGACGTTCACCACGATCACCGACGCCATCGCGAGGATTGGGGAGCCGAGCCAGTTCACCTCGAGGATGCCCAGGCCCAGGGGCCCGAGCAGGGCGTGGTTGAGGGTCCAGGTGATCACGCTGTAGAGCGAGTCGTACATCCAGAGCCAGCCGAGGGTCGTGAGCGCGGTCGGGATCACGAACGGCAGGAGCACGGCCCCGCGAATGAATCGCTTGAACCGGAGGCTCCGGGACAGGATGAGGGCCAGCGGTACGCCGAGGAGGGTCTTCGCGACCACCGCCGCCGACGTGAACACGAGAGAGTTCTGGAGCGTCTGGAGAAAGGTGCTGTCGGAGAGCAGCATCCGGAAGTTTGCGAGGCCGACGAAGCTGGCCGAGCTCTGTCCGATGACGGCATTGCTGAGGCTGTAGTAGATGGCCATCCCGAACGGGTAGGCCACAAGGAGCCCCACCCAGAAGAGGGCCGGCAGGATCAGGCCAACGCCCGTCAGGGTCTCGCCGGTCCGGCTCCCGAGCCGGGGCGCCCGGCGCGGGAAGGCCTGGCTCGGCCGCAGCTCCGCGGGTCCCGCCGCCGGGCGTGCCCCGGCCGGGTCGCGCGGGGTGCTCAACGGTGCCGCGAGACCGGGAGGGCGCGAGCCACGCGGCGGTCTCTCATACGGTCTCCTTGAAGACCTTCTGCATCTCGCGCTCCATCCACAGGATCGCGTCCTTGGGCGAGGTCCCGCCGATCACCCTCGCGATCATGTTGGGGAGGAGGTACCGGGAGTCCATGGCCGCGATGTACTGGGTGGGAGGCCCCGGCCAGCCCTGCGGCCGCGTATACGGGCCCTCCTTCGGCAGGAGCGTGAGCTTCGGATCCTTCTTCCAGACGTCAAGCCCTTCGAACTTCTTGACCGGGCTCATGCAGAAGCCCTTGGCGGCGTTCAGCCAGGACACGTAGTTCTGCTCCTGATAGAGGAAACGGAGGAAGTCCTTCGCCAAGTCGACGTTCTTCGAGAACTTCCAGATGCCAAGGCCGTGGTGGTAGGTGGCCGCGTAGCGGCCGGCCGGTCCGCTGAGCCCCTCGTGATGGTCGATCTCGGCCGCGATCGGCAGGTCCTGATCCTTGGCGGCCAGGTAGATGCTGACCGGGTTGGCGACCCACGAGCCCTTGCCGGAAAGGATCAGCCGGTTGTTGCCGGCATCGTCCCAGGAGAGGACCTCCTGGGTCATCGTGTCCGTGTAGAGACGCTTAGCGTACTCGAGGAACTCGACCGTCTTCGGGGAGTTGATCGCGATCGTCTTGCCGTCGGCCTCGACCTCCTTGGCCCCGTGGCACCACATCACGACCCGCCATGTGAGGTTGGCGTCGGTGCAGTTGCTGACGGCGATGCCGACCGGGAAGCCCCGCTTCTTGAGCTCGGTACCCGTCCGGTGGAGGTCGTCCCACGTCTTGGGTACGGCGAGGTTGGCCGCCTTCCAGTGCTTGGTGTTGTACGTCCCGACGATCGAGAGCCAGTACCACGGCGCAACCTTCCAGTTGCCCTCGATGTTGAAGGTGGCCTTCGGCCCCGGGTAGATCTCGTAGCGCCGGTTCATGTCCTCGATCACGTCGTCGATCGGGGCCAGGTTCTGGCGGTGGAGGTAGCCGAAGGTCTCCCAGATGTTGACGATGTCGTGGCCGGCCTGGGCCGTCGCCTCGGCGGCCAGCTTCACGGGGACGTCGGTCACCTTGATGGTGTCGAAGCGGGCGTCACAGCCGGCCTGCTTGCCGAACTCCTCCATCAGCTGGCTGAACCGCTCGTCGCCCGAGGGCACGAACAGGCTGAGCGCCAGCGCGGTCAGAGTGCGCCGCTGCGCGAAGGCGGGCGGCGTCTTCTCCGCGAGCCACCCCATGCCCACGGCGCCGACACCGGCGCCCGCGCTGGCCAGGAACTGGCGCCGGGTGGCAACGGCCGAGTTGGACGGAACGGAAGCAGTCCTCTCGTCGTTCGTGGCCATGGCTCTCTCCTCCTTGTCAGCGCGGCGAGGCAGCCGTTGGTTCCGCGGGCTCCAGCGGCGAGCCTACTATGGGCGCTCGGTCTTCCGCAACGGGCGGGGGTACCAACCGTGTGCGACCTCCACGGCGCCGAATCCCTGATGCGCCCAACCTTTCGAGCCGGCATCACCTCCGTCGCGCGGCCCGCGCCTCGACTCGAGTAGCAGTCGCTCGCTGGCGCCGCACCCGCGCTTCGTGCGCCGCAACCGCGTGGCCTTGACGGCCTTCCCGGCCCCTGCGATAGTCCCGAACTAAACTCCATGAAGATCGTCGCCGTCGAGAGCGCGGTCCTTGCGGTCCCCACGCCCAGGCCCATGGCGCTCGAGTTCCGGGAGCACCGGCTGGTGGTCGCGCACGTCCACACGGACGAGGGCGTCTCCGGACTCGGCTACAGCCTCGCCTTCGGCGGGGGCGGCGCCGAGGCGATCCAGGTGTACCTCGAGACGCGTCTCGTCCCCCTGCTCGTCGGCGAGGATCCCCGGCTGATCGAGCGGCTCTGGGAGCGGATGTACCGCGCCGATCGCGGGATCCGACGCCTGGGCGTGGCCGCCTACGCCCTCTCTGCGCTCGACATCGCGCTCTGGGATCTCGTGGGGAAGGCGACGGGCCAGCCGCTGTACCGCCTCTGGGGCGGGGTCACCGACCGCGTCGAGGCCTACGGGAGCGGCGGCTGGCCGGCGTACCGCGTGGAGGACATGATCGAGGAGGCGCAGCGCTACGCCGCAGCCGGCCTCCGCTACTACAAGCTCAAGGTCCACCATCCGGACCCGCGCGAGAACCGGCGTCGCGCCGCGGCGGTACGGGAGGCGCTCGGTGAGGGCGTCCGGCTCATGGTGGACGTCAACCAGAAGCTCGACGTGCTGGGGAACATCCGCCTGGCCGCGGCCCTCGAGGACCTCGACCTCGTCTGGTATGAGGAGCCGGTGCTGGCCGACGACATCGCCGCGTGCGCCGAGGTGGCTCGCGCGATTCGCATCCCGGTGGCGACCGGCGAGAACCACTACACCCGCTTCGAGTTCCGCGAGCTCTGCGAGCGGCGGGCCGCCCGGTACCTCATGCCCGACGTCTGCCGGGCGAACGGCTTCAGCGAGACGCTGAAGATCGGGCACCTGGCGGCGGCGCACCAGCTCCAGGTCTCCCCCCACGTCGTCCACGAGCTGTCCGTCCACGTCGCGGGCGCGCTCTCGAACGGCTTCCTCGTCGAGTACATGGACTGGATGCCCTCCGACCTGTTCGTGGACGTGCCGCGGCCTGACCCCGCCGACGGTCTCATCCGGATCCCCGACCGCCCCGGCCACGGCATGGCGTTCGCGCCGGGCGCCGAGCGGAAGTACCGCCTCCGCTGAGCGGGCCGTGGCCGAGCACGGGGAGGACGCCCGCCGCCGGACTGTCACCTGGGAGGATCCGGTGCCGAGCGCGGAGGTGGCCGGATGCCTCCCCGGGCTACCCTCCTCGAGGCCATCCGGGATGGGTGCCTCCCGGCACTGGCTACACGACCGCCGAGCTCAAGGTGACTTCGTCCGACCCATCGTGACCGAAACCGGGTGCCTGCGCTCGGAGGGCCGGGTGATCCACGTGGGTAGCCGCCTGGCGACCGCGGAGACCCGGTTGACGGACGGCGCCGGCAAGCTCTACGCCCACGCCGTCGGCACCTGCCTCGTCGTCGCGGCCCGGTGAGCGCGCCCGGCTCGGGGCGACTCCGCGCGCTGGCAACCGGGTTCGCCGTCCTGTTCGTCGGGACCGGCGTCAACTTCGTGTTCGGAATCCTCTTCAAGCCGATCCTGGGAGAGCTGGGGATTGACCGCTCGACGCTGGCGCTCGCTGCCACCGCGAGCCTGCTCGTCAACGCCGCGGGCCAGCCGGCCTTCGGCGCGCTGGTCGACCGCTTCGGGCCGCGGCGCGTCATCCTCGCCTCCATGGCGCTCATGACGGTCGGGACCGCGCTCGTGAGCCGGGTAGACGCGCCCTGGCAGTTCATCGCGCTCTACGGCGTCGTGGCAGCCGTGGGGTACGCCGGCTGCGGCATCCTGCCGGTCTCGGTCCACGTGAGTCGCTGGTTTCCCGAGGAGCGCGGATTCGTCTCGGCGGTGGCCGCCTCCGGGTTCTCCGTCGGGCACCTCGCGTTCACGCAAGTGGCGGCTCGCGCGGCCGCCGTGGTCGGCTGGCGTCAGACGTACGTCCTGCTGGCCGCCGTGCTCGCCGCTTCCCTAGCCGTGTTCGTCTTCGCCCTCCGCGACGCTCCGGTCTCGGCTGACGGGACGGCACCCGGAAATCCCGGACGCCGGAGTGTCCCGGCCACGCCGAGCCGGGCAGCAGCGTCCCTCGACCGCGGGGGCGCGATGAAGACACCCGCGTTCTGGGCCCTCACAGTCGGGCTCATGGGCTGCGGCTTCACCGACTTTCTCATGACCACGCATCTCGCGGCCTACGCGACCGACCTCGGCATGACACCCGCCGTCGCCGCGAACGCCATCAGTCTCTGGGCGGCGGCCAACATCGTGGGCATCCTGGTCGCCGGGACCGTGGCGGCCCGGACCGGCACCCGCGCCGCCCTCGTGCTGACCTACGGGCTCCGGGCCGCCGCGCTCTTCTACCTCCCGCTGGTGCGCGAGCCCTGGCAGCTCTACCTCTTCGCGGGGCTGTTCGGGGCGACGTTCTTCACGACGGCGCCGCTGTCCTCGACCATGGTCGGCCAGCTCTTCGGGCCCGCGCATCACGGCGCAATCTTCGGCGCGGCGAACCTCTTCCACCACAGCGCGGGAGCCCTCGGCTCGTACGCCGGCGGGCTCGTGTTCGACGTCACGGGCAGCTACCGGTCGATGTTCCTCCTGGCCGGGCTCGTCGTGGTCGGCTCGGCGGTTGTCACGTCCCTGGCCCGGCCACCGGCCGCCGCGTGACCAAGGACTCTTTCGTTGAACTGTTTCCGAGCGGCGTTACTGGAGGAGCCTCTATGGGCGGCCAATCCCTCGTCGCGCGGACGATCGAGCGCAATGCGAACCAGCCACAGCCCGACCTTCTCGACGACTAAGCGCGGCGATAGATCGGGCCGCGCGCGGTGACGCGCGCAAGGTCGGGCAGGTCCACCGGCTCGACCCGGTGCCCGCGGGGGTGCAGGGGGCTGACGTCGAGGCCGAGTCGCGCAATGACCGTCGGGTGGCTGTAGTACCCATCGTAGGTGTGCCGCACCAGCGCTTCGAAGAGCTCGGCATGCGACTGCTCGACGCGCCGGAGCACGCGCTCCCGGTCGTCGGGGCTCAGCGACGAGAGGTCCGCGGCGCCGGCGGCCCGCGTCGCCGCCTCGATCGCTTGCAGCCCGCGGGAAAGGAGCCGCTCGACATCGGGCGATGAGGCGGCCATGGCCAGGACGTGGTCGAGCGCCACCTCGCCCGCCCCCGGGAACTCGCCGCTCGCCGGCACCAGCGTGCTCAGCACCAAGGCCAGCAGGTCGCGCCGCGCCGCGAGGGTCTCCTGCGTCACGAGCGCCTCCGGATCATCCCGTCGGCGATGTGGAGGGCAACCGCCTGGATCGTCGAGGTGGGGTTCACGCCGGCGCAGGTCACCATCGTGCTGCCGTCCACGATGTAGAGGTTGGGCACGTCGTGGCAGCGCCCCTCGGCGTCGATCACCGAGGTGGCCGGGTCTGGCCCCATGCGCGCCGTTCCCATCAGGTGCCAGCCCCCGGCTCGCAAGAGGGGATTGGCGGAGACCCGGCGGGCGCCGGCCGCTTCCAGCGCCTCCCCCGCGCGGGCGACGCCATGGTCGAGCATCCGCCGGCTGTTCCCGCTGAGCGTGTAGGACACTCGCGGCGCCGGGATGCCGTGGTCGTCGGTGAGCGCGGGATCGAGATCGACACGGTTCCCCGGCTCGGGCAGGTCCTCGCCGATGATCGCGACCGTGATCGTCCGGTCGAAGCAGTCGTCGTAAGCGCGGCGGTGCTGGCGACCCCAAGGCACGTAGTCGCCGATCGATCCGCCGAGTGCCGAGGCGATCGGCGAGAGCCCCCGGGCGACCTGGAACGAGTACCCGCGCACGAAGCCGCGCGAGAGATCGGTCTCGTAGAACTCCTGGCTGATGATGCTGCATCCGATGGGGCCGCGGTGGCCGCCGAGCGGCTGATCGAAGACGCCGCGCACCAGCGCGTAGGGATGGAACATGAGGTTCCGGCCCACCAGCCCGCTGCGATTGGCCAGCCCGTCGGGAAACCGCGCCGAGCGCGAGTTCAGCAAGAGCCGCGGCGTGCCGATCCCGTTGGCGGCCAGGACCACGGCGCGCGCCTTCTGCTCGCGCAGGCCCCCCTCGCGGTCGTGGTAGAGCGCCCCGTCGGCGCGCCCGTCCGGGCCGAGCGTGATCTCGCGCACGCGCGCGTGCGTCTGCAGGCGTGCCCCCCGTGCCAGGGCCTTGGGCCAATAGGTGATGTCGGTGCTCGCCTTCGCGCCGGTCGGGCAACCGACGTCGCAGGGGCCGCAGTTGATGCAAGCGCGGCGGCCATCGTAGTCGCGCGTGAGGATGGCGCTGTCCGACGGCCACCAGTGCCAACCGAGGCGATCGAAGCCTCGGGCCATGGTGGCCCCGAGCGTGTCCAGCGGGATCGGCGGCGTCTGCCGTGGCGACTTCGGAGGATAGGCGGGATCGCCGGTGATTCCGGCTACGCCCATCATGCGGTCGTTCAGATCGAAGTATGGCTCCAGCGTGGCGTAGTCGATGGGCCAGTCGTCGGCCACACCATCGAGGCTGCGCACGCGGAAGTCCGAGGGGCGGAAGCGCGGGAAATGAGCGCTCCAGTGGATCGTGCTGCCGCCCACGGCGTTGTACATCAGCGGCGCGATCGGCGAGCCCGCGTCGTTGACCGGATAGTCCTGGGGGAGCCGCCGCACGTTGGGCTCGGCGCTCCAGTCGGTGTGGCGATGAAGCTCCCAGTCGGTCCGCCAGTGCGGAAAGGCGCGCGGGTCGATCCAGTCGCCTTGCTCCAGGCACACCACACCAACACCCGCACGCGCGAGCATCCAGGCGACGGCGGCGCCGGCGGCACCGGCGCCGATCACGAGCACATCCGCCCGATCGTCGCTGCCCATCGGCCCCCCCGCAGCGACATCATCGCACGCCGGCCGGCCGATCAACTTCGGCTGATCGCAGCTCGTCAGCGTCGGTACAATGGTAGCGGGTTCTGAGCGGTTCGTCCGACCAGACAAAGGAGCGACGGTGAGGAACAACAGCGCGAAGCGGAAGCTGACCGCCGGGAAACCGGTGAGCGTCGTGGCTCCCACGTATAGCGCCCCGGGGCTCGTCGAGCTCCTCGGCCGCCAGGGCTACGACGTGATCTTCATCGACTGCGAGCACGGACCCCCGAGCTGGGACGCTGTCGAGGACATGGTCCGCGCGGCCGAGCTGTGCGACGCCACGCCGATCGTCCGGGTCCAGAGTCACGACCCGTCCACCATCACGCGCGCTCTCGACCGTGGCGCCGGCGGCGTCCAGGTTCCCCACGTCAACACCCGGGCCGAGGCGGAGGCGGTGGTGCGCCACGCGAAGTTCGCGCCGATCGGCCATCGGGGCTTCGCCGGCGGCCGCTCGGCCTTCGGCGAGGTGATGCACGACTACACGCGGCGGGCGAACGAGGAAACCATGGTCGTCGTCATGCTGGAGGAGATGGAAGCCCTCCACAACCTCGAGGACATCCTCGAGACGAAGCACGTCGACGTCTTCTTCGTCGCGCCCGGCGACCTCGCCCAGTCGATGGGCCACCCGGGCCAGATGGACCACCCCGCGGTCCAGGCGGCCATCGACGACGCGGTGAAGCGGATCCGAGCCGCCGGGCGGGCGCCGGGCGTGCTCTCCACGCCCGCCACCGTTCGGCGCTACCTGGACCTGGGCGCGCTCTTTCTGTACGTGGGGCTCGCCGCGGTCCTCGCGCCAGGCACAAAGGACTTCCTCGGCGCATTCCCGCGCTCCTGATCGGGGCGCCGCCCTCGGAAGAAAGGATGGTCACGATGATGCACAGGTCTCGTGTGGTTCTCGCCGTCGCCTTCGCGGGCGCACTGACGGGCGGCGCCACCGCGCCGGCGGTTCGGGCCGAATCTGTCCCGCAGCTCGGTACCGACGAGCAGAAGACCCTCTATGCCGTCGGACTCGCTGTGGCCGGCAGCCTCGGTGTGTTCGCGCTCTCGGCCGCGGACCTCGAGCTCGTCAAGGCAGGAATGACGGACGGGGTGCTGAACCGGCAGCGCCAGGTCGATCTCCAGGCCTACGGACCCAAGATCCAGGAGCTCCAGCGCGCACGGGCATCGGTGGTGGCGGCGGCGGAGCAGAAGACGGGCCAGGCGATCGTCGACAAGGCGGCCGCCGAGAAGGGCGCCACGAAGACGGCTTCCGGCCTCGTGATCGTGCCGATCAAGCCCGGGACGGGCGCGTCGCCCAAAGCAACCGACCGGGTGAAGGTCCACTACCACGGCACGCTCGCCGACGGCTCGGTGTTCGACAGCTCGGTCCAGCGGAACGAGCCCGCAACCTTCCCGCTGAACGGCGTGATCCCCTGCTGGACGGAGGGGCTCCAACTGATGAAGGTCGGCGGGAAGAGCCGGCTCGTCTGCCCGGCAGCCCTGGCCTACGGCGACCGCGGCGCGCCGCCTCGGATCAAGCCCGGCTCGACGCTGACCTTCGAGGTCGAGCTTCTCGAGATCGTCAAGTAGCGGGGCAGCCACCACCCAGGTCAGGCCTGTTGCGATCCGCGCCCGGGAGTGGCCCGGGCGCGCTCGCGCCCCACACTGCCTCCCGGATCGCGTCGGTCACGGCACCCTCGTCGGGCTCCCACGACTCGGCGCCGGCAAGAGCGCCGCGAGGTCGGGTGCCGAGTCAGGGCGCGCGCACCAGGCCGGCTGAGAAGGGCCAGGCCGCAGGAAGCGAAGGAGACCTACGCCGATGTCTGCTCCCCTCACCGTCGGAAGCGTGACCGCGGCGCCCGGTCAGCTAGCCTCCGGCTGGATCGACGTGCCAGACGGGGTGGACTCCGGCACCCGCGTGCCCGTGACGGTCGCGAACGGTGCCGCGGCGGGACCGGCGCTCGCACTGGTGGCTGGCACCCACGGCTCGGAGTACACGTCGATCCTGGCTCTCCAGCGGCTGAGGCGCCAACTGGAGCCTGCCCGGATGCGGGGCGCCGCGATCCTGGTCCACATGGCCAGCCCGCCCGCGTTCTATGGCCGGCGCATCTACCACGGCCCCGACGGGAAGAACTTGAACCGCGTCTACCCTGGTCGGGCCGACGGCACGGTGAGCGAGCGAATCGCGCACGCGCTCACTCGCGAGGTGATCGATCGGTGCACCCACCTCGTGGACATGCACTGCGGTGACGGTAACGAGTCCCTCCGGCCCTACAGCTACTGGATCGTGACCGGCGCCAGCACGCTCGATGCCGAGTCCCGCGACCTCGCCCTCGCCTTTGGCCTCGACCACATCCTCGTGGACCGCGGACGGCCCCGGGACGCGGCGGCCAGCGTGTACATGGCGAACACCGCGATCACCCGGGGCAAGCCCGCGATCACGGCCGAGTCGGGGGGCATGGGGCTCACGGACGAGCCTTCGGTCGCCGCGCACGAGGCCGGCGCGCGCTCGGTTCTCGCGCACCTCGGCATCCTCGACGGCCCGTCCGTGCGCGCCGCTCATCCCCTGTGGATCGACCGGTCCGAGGTCCTCCGGTCTCCCGTGACGGGCCTGTGGCAGCCCGCCGTGGAGAAGATGCAGTCGGTCTCGACGGGAACCTTTCTCGGCCGCGTGACGGATCCCTTCGGCGAGGTGCTCCACGAGGCACGTGCGCCCTTCGCGGGAGAGATCCTCTACGTCGTGGGCACTCCGCCGGTGAGCGCCGGCGAGCCCCTCTGCGGCCTCGGCCATCTCGCGGAGACGAGCGGGGTCGCGTAAGATGTTCGCCATGAGCCAACAGAGCCCTTCTCACGACGGCGCCTGGCGTTCCCCCTCTTCCTCCACGCGATACCCCGAGGCCGTCGGGCTCCGGGGCATGGTCGCCTCCGCGCACCCCAGGGCGGCGATGATCGGAGCGGCCATTCTCGAGCGGGGCGGCAACGCTTTCGACGCGGCGATCGCCGTGGCGGCCGCAGAGGGTGTCCTGCTCCCCATGATGTGCGGCCTCGGAGGCGACGGATTCGCCGTCGTCTATGACGCTCGCCGGCAGGAGGTCCTCGGGTTGAACGGGAGCGGGGTCGCCGCGGCGGGAGCCACGCGGGAGCACTACGCGGCGCAGGGGCTCCGCCTGATGCCGCTCGAGGGCGTCCACTCGGTCGGTGTGCCCGGCGCCGTGGCGTTCTACCAGACGTTGTGGAAGCGCTGGGGCACCATTCCGTGGGCGGAGCTTTGGGCGCCGGCAATCCGGCTGGCCGAGGACGGCGTCGCCATCACCGCGTGGGTGAGCCGGTGGATCGCCGAGCGCGCAGACGTCCTCCGCCGCTATCCCGACTCGGCACGACAGTTCCTCCCGGACGGGCGGCCACCGGCGCCGGGCGAGCGCTGGGCGGCACCCGACCTCGCGCGAAGCCTTCGGGCCGTCGCAGCCGGCGGCGCCGAGAGCTTCTACCGAGGCGAGCTCGCCGAGCGGCTCCTGGGCTTCCTCCGGCGGGAGGGCGCCCTCTTCGCGCGGGACGACTTCGCCCGGCAGGTCGACGAGACCCTCGACTATCCGGCCATCGCCACGGACTACCGGGGCTTCACGGTGTACGAGACGGCCCCCGTTTCCCAGGGCTTCCTCGTCCTCTCGCAGCTGAACATCCTGGAGGGGTTCGAGCTTCGCGACCTCCCGCTCCTCGGCACGGACCGGCTCCATCTCACGGTGGAGGCGAAGAAGCTCGCCTTCGAGGATCGGAATCGGCAAGCCGGCGACCCGGACTTCGTGAAGTGGCCGCTCGCCGAGCTGATCGGGAAGGAGCACGCAGCGCGGCGCCGGAGCGAGATCGATCCCGCGGTGGCGCGGCTCCCGGCGGGGGCGCTCGTTCCGGAGCACGCGGCCGACACGAGCTACTTCGCCGTCGTCGACGGGGACGGCAACGCGGTCTCGTTCATCCACAGCCTGTCGGCGGCATTCGGCTCGGGCGTCGTCGCGGGAGACACCGGGATCACGCTGAACAACCGCGCCGGCCGCGGGTTCTCGCTGGACGAGGGGCACCCGAACGTCCTGGCACCGGGCAAGCGGACGATGCACACGCTCAACGCCTATCTCGTCTGCCGGGACGGTCAGCCGTGGCTGGTCGGCGGGACTCCGGGCGGCGACCAGCAGACGCAGTGGAACACCCAGGTGATCTCCGCCATGGTCGATCATGGACTCTCGCCCCAGGAGGCCGTCGAGACGCCGCGCTGGTTCAGCTTTCCCGGCACGGACCCCGCCAACCTCGCGCTTCCGGCGGTCGTGCGGTTGGAGGAGCGCGTCCCCGAGGCGACCCGGCAGGGGCTCGCTGAGCGGGGGCACGTCGTCGAGACCCTCGGGGCCTGGGCGGGCGGCGGCGCGGTCCAGCTGATCCATGTCGACCGCGCGCGCGGCGTCCTGCGCGGGGGCAGCGACCCGCGGCCGGGCGGGGTCGCGCTCGGCCTCTAGCCCCGCCGCGCGGGCGTTCCGACCGGCACGCAGCCCATGGCGGTCCAGTCGACGGGCCCCGTGCGCGTGAGTCCCGGGGCCGATGGCCGTCGGACCGGCGCCGTGGGCCTCCGCCGCCGGCCGGTTTTCTACGGCTGGGTACTGGTCGCGACCGCCTTCGTCACGATGGGAATCGTGGTGAACGCCCGCACGGCGTTCTCCCTGTTCTTCCCGGCGATCCTGGACGAGTTCGGCTGGTCGCGGGGACTCACGGCGGCGACCTTCACGACCGGCCTCCTCGCGGCGAACCTGTTTACTCCGTTCCTCGGGCTTCTGATGGACCGACTGGGGCCGCGCGTCCTGTTCCCCGTGGGGCTCGGGCTCATGAGCCTCGGCCTCGCGCTCGCGACTGCTTCCCGCGAGCCGTGGCACCTCCACCTGACACTGGGGGTGCTGATGGCGGGCGCCACCGTCTTGGTGGGTTACATGGGACACTCGCTGCTCCTGCCGAACTGGTTCGTACGTCGGCGCGGCCTCGCGCTCGGCGTCGCGTTCTCCGGTGTCGGAGTCGGCTCGTTCCTGCTCCTGCCGTGGATCCAGGGGCTCATCGGACGCGTGGGCTGGCGGGGCGCCTGCTGGACGCTCGCCGCGCTGCTCGTGCTGGTAGTGCTGCCGCTGAACGCGCTCCTTCCCCGGCGGCGCCCGGAGGAGCTTGGCCTCCGCCCCGACGGGGACGAGGCGCCAGCCTCCGCCCCACGCCCGGCGTCGGTCCACGTCGTGGATCCCGTCTGGGCCGCCACCGAGTGGACCCTCGCACGGGCCGTGCGAACGAGTCGCTTCTGGTGGCTCTTCCTCTGCTATTTCACGGGTCTCTTCGCCTGGTACGCCGTCCAGATCCACCAGACGAAGTACCTCCTCGATCTGGGGTTCTCGGGCGAGCTGGCCGCGTACGCGCTCGGTCTGGTCGGCCTGACCGGCATCGTCGGGCAGATCGCCTGGGGCCACCTCTCTGACCGGGTCGGCCGCGAGTGGGCGTGGACGGCGAGCGGGGTGGGGTTCGCGCTCTGCTACCTGGCGCTCCTCGCGCTCCCCGCGCACCCGGGGCGATGGCTCGTCTACCTGATGGTCGCCGCGCAGGGGCTCCTCGGGTACGGGCTCGCCTCGGTCTTCGGCGCCATCCCGATGGAGCTCTTCCAGGGGGCGCGCTACGGGTCGATCTTCGCCGTGCTGAACATCGCCTCGAACGCCGGCGCCGGCATGGGCCCCTGGGTGACGGGCCTCGTCTACGATCACACCGGAAGCTACGCACCCGCCTTCTGGCTCGCGTTCGCGTGCAGCACGGTGTCGATCGGCGCCGTCTGGCTGGCGGGGCCCCGGAAGGTGAGGCTCGTGGCCGGGCGCGCAGGGAGGAACCGATCATGACGAATCCGGTCGCGCTCCTCGGCGAGGCGCGCCGCGAGCTCGCGCGCTTCCCCGCGCTCCTGGACTCGGTGGTGAGCGAGCTCGCGCTCGAGGGCTGGAGGGCCCGGCCGGCTCCGACCGAATGGGCGCCCGTCGAGATCGTGTGTCACCTGCGCGACGAGGAAGCCGAGGACTTCGGGGCTCGGGTCCGCGTCATCCTCGATGGGGGTGGGGCCTTCACGCCCATCGATCCGGAGCGCTGGGCGGTGGCGCGCCGCTACCGCGATGCGAATCCGGACGAAGCCCTGGCCGCGTTCCGGGGCCTCCGGGCCGCGAATCTCGCGATGCTGGCCGGGGTCGCCCCTCAGCGGCTCACGGCAACGGGAGAGAGTCCGTCCGGCCTCCGGCTCTCGGGAGTGGATCTCCTCGTCGCGTGGGTGGCCCACGACGGGCTGCACCTCCGCCAGCTGGTGGGCACACTCACGCGCCGGTGGGCGGACCGCTGGGCGCCGCTCCGCGCGGACTACGCGGGGCCCATTCCCTACTCGGCGGACTCGGCGGACGACCCCCGCTAGCTCCCTTGCTGATGCGGGCTCAATCCGCCGGAGCTGCGAGGGCGGACGTATAATACGCCGCGCGTCTCATTGAGATCCCGGGGTTGACGCTAGTGGCCGCATCGAGAGCAAGCCGACGAGCACGGCAGGAACGTGCGCCCCACCCCCCTGCCCGTCCCACCGCCCGGGCGTGATCGCCTATCTCGGCCAGCGGCTCGCCTGGGCACTCGCCGTCCTGGTCGGGATCTCGCTCGCCGTCTTCCTCGTCGTGCACCTCTCCGGGGATCCGACGGCACTCTACATGGGACCGGAAGGCACCAAGGCGGACTACGAGATGATGCGGACCGCCCTCGGATTCGACCGCCCGCTGCCGGAACAGTACGGGCACTTCCTCGCCCGGGCGTTCCAGGGTGACTTCGGGCGCTCCCTCCGCCACCGGCAGCCCACGCTGCCGCTCGTCCTCGAGCGCTTCCCCGCGACCGTCACGCTCGCGCTCGCCGCCATCGTGCTGGCGGCTCTGCTCGCACTGCCGCTCGGGATCCTGGCCGCCGTGCGGCGCGGATCCTTCCTGGACGCAGGAGCGATGACGTTCGCACTCGCCGGGCAGTGCATGCCCACGTTCTGGCTCGGCATCCTCCTCATCCTCGCCTTCGCGGTCAACCTGCGCTGGGTGCCCGTCTACGGGGCCGAGGGCGCGTTGACGCTCGTCCTGCCGGCGGTCACCCTCGGCGTCTGGGCGATGGCGCGCACCGCGCGCATCACGCGGTCGAGCATGCTCGAAGTCCTGAACCAGGACTTCCTCCGGACGGCGCGCGCGAAGGGCATCGGCGAATTGTCCGTGATCCTCCGGCACGCCCTCCGCAACGGTGCGATCCCCATCGTGACGGCCATCGGGCTCGAGCTGGGCAACCTGCTCGGCGGAGCGGTCATCACGGAAGCGGTGTTCGCGTACCCTGGCGTCGGCCGACTGGCGGTGGAAGCCGTCGTGAACAAGGACGTACCCCTGATCCAGGCTGTGGTTTTCACCGTGGCGGCTGCCCTCCTGCTGCTGAACATCGTCATCGACCTCGTGTACACGGCACTCGACCCGCGTGTGCGCCTCGCCCACCGCCATGCACGTTGACGCCGACGCGCTCCCAACCCGCGTCGCCGCCCCCGTCCTGCCGAGGTCGGGCCGCGCGTGGCGGCGCGCGCGCATCCTGCTGGGATCGGGCGGCGCGCGCGTTGGCACGGCGATCCTCCTCCTGGTGGGGACATGCGCGGCAGTCCCCCGGTGGCTCGCGCCGGCCGACCCGAACGAGCAGAACCTGCTGGGACGCTTCACGCGGCCAGCCACCCGCGCCGCCGACGGCACGCTCGCGATCCTGGGCACGGACCAGCTGGGGCGGGACATCCTGAGCCGGGTCGTCCACGGCGCGAAGACCTCCGCGCTGATCGGGCTGTCCGCCGTGCTCTTGGCCGGCACCGTCGGCACCAGCCTGGGCCTCCTGTCCGGGATGCGGGGAGGCCTGTGGGACCACGTCGTCATGCGCCTGGCCGACATGCAGTTCGCCTTCCCCTTCATCCTCCTGGCGATCACCGTCATCGGCGTGCTGGGGGCGAGCGTCCGCAACGTCATCCTCGTGGTCGGCCTCAGCAACTGGGTCGCCTACGCGAGAGTCGTGCGCGCCGAGACGCTCGCCATCCGCGAGAAGGCGTACGTCGACGCGGCCCGCGCGCTCGGCGTGCCGCTTGGGGCGATCGTGTGGCGTCACGTCCTGCCCAACGTCAGCGCCTCCCTCATCGTCGTCGCGACGTTCGGCGTGGCGGGCGCCATCCTCACCGAGGCCGGCCTGAGCTTCCTTGGGCTCGGCGTCCCCCTCGCCATCCCGTCCTGGGGCGGCATGCTGGCCGAGGGGCGGCAGTTCGTGGACACGCGGTACTGGCTCGCGCTCTTCCCCGGCGCGGCCCTGTTCGTGACCGTCATGGGGATCAACCTCCTGGGCGACGCGCTCCGAGACGCGCTCGACCCGTATCTCCAGACCCGCCACACTCGAAGCTCCGTGGACCGCCTGTAGAGAGGAGATTTCTGATGACGCGACGGGAAGCCACCCAGCGGCCCCTCGGCCGGCCCACGCGACTCGCCTCCGCCCTGGTCCTGGCCGCGGTCCTCGGCCTGACGTCACATGACGCCCCGGCCCAGCAGAAGCCCGTGGTCGTCGTGCAGTCTGGCGAGGCGGCGACGCTCGACTGGCACATGCACTGCGACAAGAACGCCCACGAGCCCGACCGCCAGATCTTCGACACCCTGCTCCGGCGAAACCTGAAGACCCTCCAGCTCGAGGGCAACCTCGCCGAGTCCTGGCGGCTCCTGAACGACACCACCTGGCAGTTCAAGCTTCGCCGCGGCGTCAAGTTTCACAACGGCGAGCCCTTTGACGCCAGCGCGGTCAAGTTCAGCGTCGAGCGGATGCTGAACCCCCAGCAGGCCGCCCCCGGCCGGACGAGCATCGCCACGATCGACCGCGTCGAGATCGTCGATCCACTCACGGTGAACGTCATCACGAAGACGCCGTTCCCCTTGCTGCCCGTCCGCATGAGCCCCGGGCACTGCGGCACGGTGGGCATCGTGCCCCCGAACTACGTGGCCCAGGTCGGGGATGCCGGGTTCGCGGTCAAGCCCGTCGGCACCGGCCCCTACAAGCTCGTGGAGTGGGTGAAGGATGACCGGCTCGTCCTCGAGGCCAACAAGGACTACCATCGCGGCGCTCCCGCCATCGACCGGCTGGTGTTCCGTCCGGTGCCCGAGCTCACCACGCGGGTGGCCGCGCTCCTGTCCGGCCAGGCGGACCTCGTCAGCGACGTCCCTCCCGACCAGGTCGGCAAGGTCAAGGCGAGCGGGGTCGCGCGGATCGAGGTGTCGACGCTCGGCGGCTTCATCATCATGATGAAGATCACGAACTACCTCATGCCGGGCCCGTGGCAGGACGTCCGCGTCCGGAAGGCCATCAACCACGCGATCGACATGGACACGATCATCAAGACCGTGCTGGAAGGGTACGGCCAGGTGCTCGGCGTCCCGCTGGAGAAGGAAGCCTTCGGCTTCAACCCGAACATCAAGTGGTACGGGTACGACCCGGAACGGGCCAAGGCGCTCCTCCGCGAGGCAGGCCACCCCAACGGCTTCGAGATGACGCTCCACGTGCCGAATCGCCGGTACATGAACGACATCGAGGTCGTCCAGGCGATGGCCCAGATGCTCGCCAAGGTCGGCATCAAGGCGAAGGTGGAAGTCGGGGAGCAGAGCGTCTACACGACGAAGTGGCGCCGCCGCGAGCTCCTGCCCGTCTACATGACCGCGTGGGGCGGCGCCGGCATCTTCGACGGCGACCTCCTGGTCAACTCGCTCCACTCGAAGTCGGCACTCGCGATCCACAAGAACGAGGCGCTCGACAAGATCCTCGAGGACGCCCAGGGATCGAACGATCCCGAGAAGCGCAAGGCCCTCTACTGGAAGGCACAGGAGATGATCTACGAGGACGCGCCGATCATCAAGGCGTACCAGCAGGCGCACATCTTCGGGATCAGCAACCGGCTCGACTGGACGCCCTGGATCGACAACATGCTGTTCCTGTACGACGCCAAGGTGAAGTAGCCACCGCAGGACGGTGAACCGATGACGACGCAGTTTCCGCGGCTGTTCAGTCCCGTGACCCTCGGACGCCGCGAGGCGAAGAACCGCATCGTCTCGACCCCCCACGGCGCGGCGTTCGGGGAGAAGGGCGGGATAACCGACCGCTACATCCGCTACCACGAGGAGAAGGCCAAGGGCGGCTGCGGCGTCGTCATGATGTTCGGCTCGTCCAGCATCCACCCCACGTCGGTGAACGACTGGGGCGAGGTGAACAACTGGGACGACACGATCATTCCGCAGCTCCGGCAGATGAGCGAGGCCATTCACCGCCACGGGGCGCTCTGCCTCTCGCAGATCTCGCACCGGGGGCGCCGCGGCCACTCCTGGTACTCCGGAGTCCCGCTGTGGGCGCCCTCGGACACGCGCGAGGAGCGCCATCGCGAGTGGCCGCACGTGATGACCAAGCGCGAGATCCGCGAGGTGATCGACGCCTGGGCCGCCGCCGCGGTGCGGCTCCAGCAGGGCGGGTACGACGGCTGTGACATCCCCATCTACGGCGGTCACCTCCTCGAGAACTTCCTCTCCCCGCTCTCGAACAAGCGCACCGACGAGTACGGGGGCCCGCTGGAGAACCGAACGCGCCTCACGGCCGAGGTGCTGCGGGCCGTCCGCGAGGCCGTCGGGCCCGAGTTCATCGTCGGCGTCCGCCACAGCGGCGACCACTTCGTGCCGGGAGGCCTCGGCCGGGAGGAGCTGCTCGACGTCGCCCGCCTGGTCGACGGCCTCGGCATCGCCGACTACTGGATGGTGAGCGGCTCCAATCCGGAGACGCTCAAGTACGAGGCGATGGTGACGCCGTCCCTCTACCATCCCCACGGTCTCTTCAACGACCTGGCCGCGCTCACCCGGTCGGTCGTGAAGGTCCCGGTGATCGTCGCCGGGCGCGTGTCCACGGTGGAGCAGGCGGAAGCGGCCCTCGCCGCGGGCGTGTGTGACCTCGTCGGGATGACGCGGGCTCTGATCGCAGATCCCGAGCTGGCCCGGAAGGCCCTCGAGGGGCGGCTCGAGGACATCCGCGTCTGCGTCGGCGCCAGCGAGGGGTGCATCGGCCGCCTCCGCCAGGGCAAGGCGATCGGGTGCGTCCAGAACCCGCTCATCGGCCGCGAGTCGGAGCTCGCCGAGATCCGTCCGGCCGAGCGGCCGAAGCGCGTCGTCGTGGTCGGCGGTGGGGCGGCTGGGCTCGAAGCCGCGCGGGTGGCGGCGATCCGGGGTCACCGGGTGACGCTCCTCGAGGCGACACGGGCGCTCGGCGGTCAGATCCTCGCCGCCGCCAGGGCCCCGAAGCGCGAGGACTACAAGATGATCGCCGACTGGCTGGTGCGCCAGGTCGACAAGGCCGGCGTCGACGTGCGTCTCGGCGTCGGCGCCGAGGCGAGGGACGTCCTGGCCCTCGAGCCGGACGCGGTGATCGTGGCGACAGGGGCGACGGCCCGCGTGCCGGACCTTCCCGGCGTGGATCTGCCGCACGTCGCCACGACGGTCGACGTGCTGCTCGGCCGCGTCACGCCGGGCCGGCGCGTGGTCATCGTGGACGAGGACGGCCACTACGCGGCGCCCACGACCGCCGACCTCCTCGCCGGACGGGGCTGCCAGGTGACGTTGATCTCCCGGTACTTCATGGTCGGCGAGGACATCGACGAGGGCATCCGGGCGGACCTGTACGGTCGCTTGTTCGGCCAGGGTGTGGTCCTCCAGCCGCTGACGGCGGCGCAGGCGATCGTGCCCGGCGGCGTCCGCACGCGTCACACGTTCTCGGGGGCCGAGGCGACTCTCGGGGCCGACACAGTGGTCCTCTCCTTCGGCGGCAAGGCCAACGACGCCCTCTACCACGAGCTGGACGGGCGCGTGCTGGAGCTCCGGCTGGTCGGTGACGCGGTGTCACCTCGGCGCATCCACGACGCGATGCTCGACGGCACTCGCGCGGCCCGTGCCCTATGACCCCCACGACGGCGAGCGTCGTCGTGATCGGGGGCGGCGCGGTCGGCTGCAGCATCGCCTACCACCTCGCCCGGCGCGGAGCCCGCGACGTGGTCGTGCTGGAGCGTGAGACGGTCGGCAGCGGCACCACCAGCAAGGCTGCCGGCGGGATTCGGGCCCAGTTCGGCACCGAGCCCGAGATCCGCTTCTCGCTCGAGGGGCAGCGCGTGCTCGAGTCCTTCAAGGAGGAGTTCGGCGGGGACCCGGGCTTTCAGCGGATCGGCTACCTGTTCCTGATCTCGAACCCGGCGGACCTGCGCGCCTTCGAACCTCGCATCGCGCTCCAGCAGCGGCTGGGCGTCGACGTCCGCGTGATTACGCCCAAGGAGGCGCAGGCCATCGTCCCGTCGCTCTTCGTCGAGGACCTCGTCGCCGCGGTGTGGGGTCCTCGGGATGGCGTCGCCGGGCCCGCCGAGGTGACGGCCGGCTTCGCACGGCGAGCGCGCGAGCTCGGCGCCCGCATCGTGGAGGGCGTCGAGACGACCGGGCTCACGATCGAGGCCGGACGCATCCAGGGCGTCCGGACGTCCAGCGGGACGATCGCCGCGCCGGTCGTCGTCAACGCGGCCGGGCCCGCGGCGGCTCGGGTCGGCCGCCTGGCCGGCCTCGCGCTGCCCGTGTACCCGCGGCGCCGGCACATCTTCTACACGGAGCCGTTCCCCGAGATCCCGGGCCCCGTCCCCATCACGACGGACACCGGCAGCGGGTTCTACTTCCGGAAGGAGATGGAGCAGCTGCTTCTCAGTCCCGGCGACGTCAAGGACATCGGCGACGACCAGGCGGCGCCGGTGGACTGGGCGATGATGGAGGAGGCCGTGGCGAAGGCGGTGCACCGGGTCCCGGTGATCGAGCGCGCACGGATCGCCGGCGGCTGGGCGGGATTGCGGCCCCTCACCCCCGACGACCACGCGATCCTCGGCTGGGCCCCCGGGATCGAGGGCTTCTTCCTGGCCGTCGGCTGGGGCGGTCACGGCTTTCAGCACTCGCCCGCCACCGGGCGCCTCGTCGCCGAGTGGATCGTCGACGGCCGGCCATCTATGGATCTCGCGCTCTTCGATCCTGCGCGCTTCGACGGCCGGACGCCGCCGCTCCCCGGTGAGGGGGCGGATCCGGGCAGCCCGGACGCGGAATGACCGGCGTGACGCGGCGCCACCGCGCCCCCGACCACACCCAGAACAGGGAGCTCGCCCGATGAGCCTCAAGATCGTGGTGCCCGACGATTTCCCGGCCGCCTTCACCGGTTCCTCCGCCGAGCCGAGGCTGCGCGCACTGGGCGACGTCACCGTCCACACCGAGCGCGGCGCGGACCAGGAGACGGAGCTGATCCGCCGGATCGGCGATGCGGAGGTCGTTGTCAACATCCGTGCCCACGCGCGCTTCACCGATCGCGTGCTGGCCGGGTGCCCGCGCCTCCGCCTCATCTCGATCTGGGGTACCGGGACCGACAACGTCGACCTGGCCGCCTGCCGGGGGCGCGGCATCGTGGTGACCAACACGCCCGGCGTGAACGCCCATGCCGTTGCCGAGCACACGCTCGCGCTGATGCTGGCCCTCACGCGCCGCATCCCGGCCATGGACCAGGAGACGCGGGCGGGTCGGTGGCCGCGCGGGCAGCTCGTCCAGCTGGAGGGGCACACGGTGGGCCTCATCGGGCTCGGCGCCATCGGGGGGCGAGTCGCGCAGCTCCTGGGCCCGTTCGGCGTCCGCCTCCTGGCCACGACCTACGGGCCCGACGCCGGACGCGCCGCCGCAGCCGGCGCCCACCACGTGCCGATCGAGACGCTCCTCCGGGAATCGGACATCGTGAGCCTGCACCTCCGCCTGAGCGCCGACACACAGGGGTACCTCGGGCGTGACCGCCTCGCGCTGATGAAGCCGACCGCCTTTCTCGTCAACACCGCGCGGGGCGGCCTCGTCGACAAGGCCGCGTTGCTCGACGCGCTCCGCGCGGGGCGCCTGGCCGGCGCCGCGCTCGACGTCTTCCACGAAGAGCCCATCCCCGCGGAGGATCCGATCCTCGGGCTCACGAACGTCGTCCTGACGCCGCACAACGGAGGGAACACCCGCGAGGTGATCGACGCCGGGCTCCTCCGGGCGGTGGAGAACATCGAGCACTTCCTGGCCGGCCGGCCGCGGGACGTCGTCGTTCCTCCCCGCCGCTGACCCCGAGCCGCTTCATGGCCGAGGAGCCCGAGGGCATCAGCGCCAGGGAGTATCGGGGCCGGCTCGACCGGGCTCGCGCGGCGGTGGAAGCGGCCGGGCTCGTCGGCCTGGTGGCGTTCGGCGATTGCTGGCGCGGGGCCAACGTCGGCTACTTCACCGAGTTCCGGCCGCTCGACGGCGTATCCGACATCGCCAGCGCGCTCGTCGTCCTCCCCGTCGACGGCGAGGCGACGCTGGTCGTTTCCGAGCAGTGTCTCGGCTATGCCGCGAGCGTCACGGGCTTCCCGGTCCGCCGGTTCCGGGACCTGGACCCCGTCCTGGCTCCCCTCGCCCGACACCCCGGCGCTCGGGTCGGCCTCGCGGGCGACGCCTACGTGCCGGCCAGCCTCCGGGATCGGCTCCTCGGCGCGCTTGGTGGGGCCGCGCTCGATCCCACGACGGCGCTGGCGGACCTGAAGGCCGTGAAGAGTCCCGCGGAGGTCCATCTCCTCCGGAAGGCAGCCAGCCTCACCGATCTGGCGATGGCCACGATCAGGGACGCGCTCGCGGACGGGCAGCCCCACACCGAGCGCGAGCTCGCCCGGCTGGCCGACGCCGCGATGATCGCGGCCGGCGCGGACCGGACGGCGTACGACTCGATGGTCCAGGCTGGCCCGCGCTCCGCCTACAACCTCGCTCGGCCGACCGACCGGGTGCTCCAGCCCGGTGACCTGGTGATGACCGACATCGGCGCCCGCTATCGTGGCTACGTCGCCGACGGCGGCCGCGGGTTCACCTACGGCCCGGCGAGCGCCGAGAAGCGAGCGATCGTCGAGGCCGCCGCCGGCGCCGTGGAGGCAGGGCTCGCCGCCGCGCGCCCGGGGATGCTGGCAGCCGAGCTGAACGCCGAGATCCAGCGCGCGCTCGTCGAGTCGGGGTACGAGCGCTACTCGGGCGAGGCGCGGGGCCACGGGACGGGCCACGGGACCGGCATGGACCCGGAGGAGGAGAGTCCCTGGATCGGTCCCGGCAACCGGACGCGCTTGGTGGCGGGAATGGTCTTCACGCTCAAGGCGACGATCACGGTGCCAGCCCTCGGGGGCCTCCGGACGGAGCGAATCGTGCACCTGGCCGAGACGGGCGCGGATCCCCTCGACGCGTTCCCGATGCGGCTCCACTGGTAGGCACCGCCCCGCTCGGGCTACCATCGGAAGGAAGGGAGGCGGACATGAGCGGCGCACACGGGCACGACCAGGACCACGAGCATGGCCACTCACATGCGCACGGCCATTCGGGACCCTCGGCGAGCGACCCGGCGCATCCCCACAACGCGCCGCTGTCGGACGTCCAGCTTCGGGTCAGGGCGCTCGAGTCCCTCCTCACCGAGAGGGGACTGATCGACCCGGCGGCCCTCGACGAGCTGATCGACACGTACGAGACCAAGGTCGGCCCCCGGAACGGCGCCCGGGTCGTCGCGAAGGCCTGGGTGGACCCGGAGTTCAAGCGGCGGCTCCTCGCCGACGCGACGGCCACGCTCGCCGATCTCGGTTACATCGGCCGCCAGGGCGAGGACATGGTCGTCCTCGAGAACACACCCAAGGTCCACAACCTCGTCGTGTGCACGCTCTGCTCCTGCTATCCCTGGCCCGTCCTCGGCCTGCCGCCCGTCTGGTACAAGTCCGCGCCGTACCGTGCGCGCGCGGTCCTGGACCCGCGCGGGGTCCTGCGCGAGGTGGGGGTCGATGTGCCCGACGACGTCGAGGTCCGCGTCTGGGACTCGACCGCCGAGCTCCGGTACCTGGTCCTGCCCGAGCGCCCCGCGGGAACCGAGGGGTTGAGCGAGGAGGAGCTGGCCGGCCTCGTCACCCGCGACGCGATGATCGGTGTGGCGCGAGTCACGGTGCCGGGGGCTTCGCGATGAACGGCGTCCACGATCTCGGCGGGATGCACGGCTTCGGTCCGGTCGTCCTCGAGCCGGACGAGCCGACGTTCCATGCGGAGTGGGAGCGGCGGACCTTCGCGCTGAACCTCGCCATGGGCGGCTGGCGCCGGTGGAACCTCGACATGTCACGCCACGTGCGCGAGCAGATGCCGCCCGCCGAGTACCTCGCCACCGGCTACTACGAACGCTGGCTGTGGGGGCTGGAGCGCCTGCTCGAGCAGCACGGCTTCATCGCCTCGACGGACATCGATCGGCGACTCCGCGGGGAGGACATTGGCGCCGAGCGCGCCCCGGTGGAGCCCCGGGCCGGCGCGCTCCGACGCGAGGACGTCTCCCGGCTCCTGAGGAACCGTCGCGCGGCGCGCCTCGACGACCCGGTGCCGCCGAAGTTCAAGGCCGGCGACGCGGTCCTGGCGCGGAACGTGAACCCGGCTGGACACACGCGGCTTCCGCGCTACGTCCGGGGCCGCCGCGGGGTGGTCGACCGGGACCACGGCGTCTTCATCTTCCCGGATACCCACGCGGCAGGGCTCGGGCAAAAGCCCCAGCGCGTTTACAGCGTGCGCTTCGCCGCGGGTGAGCTCTGGGGTCCGGACGGCCACGCGCGGGACGCGGTGTACGTCGACCTCTGGGACGACTACCTCGACCCTGCCTGACCGATGTCGCCACTCGGAGCAACGCGTGGTCGCTGATCGTGCGCCAGACCTACCGTCGCTCCCCCGCGACGAGGCGGGGGCGCCAGTGTTCGCGGCGCCCTGGGAGGCGCAGGCTTTCGCAATGGCCGTCCGACTTCACGAGGCCGGCCACTTCACGTGGACCGAGTGGGCCGAGCGACTCGCGGAGGAGATCAAGCGCGCACAGGCCGCCGGTGACCCCGACCGGGGAGACACCTACTACCGCCACTGGCTCGCGACGCTCGAGCGCCTGGTTGCCGAGAAGGGATTGGTGGGCGTCGACGAGCTCCACCGGCGAAAGGCCGAGTGGGACGCGGCCGCGCGCGCGACGCCTCACGGGCAGCCCATCGAGCTCCCTCGTGGGCGGGACGCGGGAAGCTGAGATGTACGTCCCGGAGCACTTCGCCGTCTCGGACGTCTCCTGGTGCCACGCTCACGTCCGGCGGGAGCCGTTCGCCATCCTGGTCGGCGCCGACGGATCCGGCGCCCCGTTCGCCACCCACCTGCCCGTGCTGCTCGACGAGGTGCCGGCGCCTCTGGGCACGCTGCTCGGGCACGTGGCCCGGCCCAATCCCCAGTGGCAATTCTTCGCCCCGGAGCGGCCGGTCCTCGTCGTGTTCCCGGGGCCGCACACTTACGTGTCGCCGTCGTGGTACGCCCAGCATCCGAGCGTGCCGACGTGGAACTACGTCGCCGTCCACGCCTATGGCGTCCCGAGGGTGATCGAGGAGCCCGGACGGGTCCGCGCGCTCCTCGAGCGCCTGGTCCACACGTTCGAGGACGGGCGGCCCGCGCCGTGGCGGATGGACGGGCTGCAGGACAGCTACGTCGACGGCATGATGCGCGGCATCGTCGCCTTCGAGATCCCGATCGACCGGCTCGAAGGGAAGGCCAAGCTCAGCCAGAACCGGACAGCAGGCGACCGCGCACGGGTCCGCGCCGCCCTCTCCGCGGAGGACGACCCCCTCGCCCGGGCCGTGGCCACGCTGATGGCGGAGTCCGGACCCCGCTGAGCGGCCGGGACGCCCCAGCCTGACCCGAGCGTTCCTGCTCACCCCGAGCTACCGCGTCGTCGAGGGCCGCGCGGAGGTGCACCTCCACGCCGTGCTCGAGGGCGGTGAGCCCGCGCTGGTCGTGGACGACCGGCTCCCGCCGTACTTCTACGTCCGGGCCGCCGATCGGGATGCGCTCCGGCAGACCGCGCCCGCGGCGCGCGTGGCCCACACTCCGCTCGCCACGTTCCTGGACGAGCCTGTCCTCCGGGTCGAGGTCGACCTGCCCGGCGACGTCCCCCCGCTCCGGGCGCGCCTCGCTGCCGCTGGTGTCGAGTCCTTCGAGGCCGACGTGCGCTTCGCCTACCGCTACCTGATCGACCACCGGATCCGCGGGGCCTTCGCCGTCGACGGCCCGTTCGAGCGCCGTCCGGGTGTGGGCCGCGTCTACCGGAACCCGCGCATCGAACCCGCGGATTTCGTCCCGCGGCTCCGGGTCCTCTCGTTCGATGTCGAGACGAGCCTCGACGGGCGGTCGCTCTACTCGATCGCGGTTGCCGGCCATGGTGGCGACCGGGTCTGGCTGGTCCGTCCGGGCATCGAAGGGGCGCTCCCCGGACTCCACGAGGGCGCGACGGGAACGCTGGTCCCCAGCGAGCGGGCGTGCGTCGAGGGCTTTCTCGGCCATCTCCGCACGGTCGACCCGGATGTTCTCACGGGCTGGAACGTGGGCGACTTTGACATTCCCGTTCTCCAGCGGGTCGCGCGCCGCGCGCGCCTCCGCCTCGCGCTCGGGCGCACGGACGAGGAGGCGGAGGTCCGGCGGGACCTCGGCTTCACCCGGGATCCCCGGGTCATCCTGTCCGGCCGTCAGGTGCTGGATGGCCTCGCGCTCCTCCGGAGCGCCTTCGTCAAGCTCGACGACTACCGGCTCGACACCGCGGCCCAGGCCATCCTCGGCAAGGGAAAGCTCTTCGCGGCCGAGCACCGGGGCCGGGAGATCGAGGCGGCCTGGCGGGACGACCCCGCGCGGCTGGCCGCCTACAACCTCAACGACGCCCGGCTGGTGTTGGAGATCCTCCGTCGCACGGGTCTCGTCGAGCTGACCGTGCGCCGGAGCCTCCTCACCGGGATGCAGCTCGACCGGGTCGGAGCCCAGATCGCTGCGGTGGACTCCCTCTACCTGGCCGAGCTCCGCGAGCGCCGGCGGGTGGCCCCGTCGGTCCACGTCGACGACGCGCAGGGCAGCGTCATCGCCGGGGGTCTCGTCCTCGACTCCGTGCCCGGCCTGTACCGGAACATCCTCGTGTTCGACTTCAAGAGTCTCTACCCGAGCCTGATCCGCACGTTCAACATCGATCCCCTGACTCACGTCCTTCCGGCGGGCGAGACGCCGGATCTGCCGCTCGTCCGCACACCGAGCGGGGCCAAGTTCCGTGCCGACGAGGCGGGGATCCTGCCCGAGCTGGTCGCCCGCCTCTGGGAGGAGCGGGGCAAGGCCCGCAAGGAGGGCGACGCGGTGGGCGCCCAGGCGACGAAGATCCTCATGAACTCGCTCTTCGGGGTTCTCGGCGCTTCGGCCTGTCGGCTCTTCTCTCCGGCCGTTGCCAACGCGATCACCATTGCCGGCCAGCACGTCATCCGGCTTGCCGCGGCCGCGGTCGAGCAAGCAGGCCACCGCGTCATCTACGGCGACACGGACTCGCTCTTCGTCGACGCGGGTGAGCCCGATCCGGTCCAGGCGGTCAAGCGGGCCGACAGCCTGCGGGAGACGATCGGCGCCCACGTCGCCGACGCGCTCCGGACCGAGTTCGGCGTCCGGAGCTGGCTCGAGCTCGAGTTCGAGAAGGTCTACGCCCGCTTCTGGATGCCGGAGGTCCGCGGGGGCGCTTCCGGCAGCAAGAAGCGCTATGCGGGGCTGGTCGCCGGCCCGGCCGGCGAGACGCTCGAGCTGGTGGGGCTGGAGGCCGTCCGGCGGGACTGGAGCGCGGTCGCCCGACGCTTCCAGCGCGAGCTCCTCCAGCTCGCGTTTCACGACCAGCCCGTCGACGAGTTCATCCGCTCGTTCGTGGCCGAACTGCGGGCCGGCCGGTTCGACGACCAGCTGGTCTACCGGAAGGCGATCCGGAAGCCGCTGGAGTCTTACACGCGGACCACGCCCCCGCACGTCAAGGCGGCGCGGAAGCAGGCCGGCGGGCCAGGGCGCATCGTCGCGTATATCGTCACGACGGCGGGGCCGGAGGCCGCCGGCGAGACGACCGCGCCGCCGGACTACGACCACTACGTCACCCAGCAGCTGCGGCCGATCGCCGACGCCCTGCTCCACTTCCTGGGCGCTTCCGATTTCGACACCATTGCCGGGATTCGTCGCCCCGAGGGACGCCAGCTCGGGCTCTTCGGGGACGAAAACCTCTGATGAGCGCGCCGCGCATCCTGATTCATGCCGGCCACGTGATCGCATTCGACGGGCACGGCCACCGCCTTCTCCGCGATGGCGCGGTCGTCGTGGAGGGCGACCGGATCGTCCACGTGGGTCCTCGATCCCAGTTCCAGGGCCACGCCGACGAGACCGTCGACGCCCGCGACCGGGTGCTGACGTCGGGGCTCATCTCCACCCACTCCCACATCGCGGGCTCGCCGCTCGACCGATCGTTCATCGAGGACACGGGGCGGCCCCAGTTCTACGGCTCGGGGCTCTTCGAGACCCTCCCGGTCCGCGACGGCGCCCAGGACGAGGCGGCGAGCCGCGCGTGCGTCGATTTCTCGATGGGGGAGCTGCTCCGCGGAGGCGTCACGACCGTGCTGGAGATCGGGCAGCTCGGGGACTACGTCCTCGAGCGCGCGAGGCACGTCGGCCTCCGGGTCTACTTCGGCTTCTCCTTCCGCTCGGGGCGGTGGCTCACGAAGGACGGGCGGCGTGTCGAATGGGAGTGGGACGAGGAGCGTGGCCGCCAGGGACTGGCGCGGGCGCTAGCCCTCCACGACCGCTGGGACGGCGCCCACGGAGGCCTCGTCCGCTGCGGCCTCGCGCCCGCTCAGGTCGACACGTGCACGCCGGAGCTCCTGCGCGCGGCCAAGCATGCGGCCGACGAGCGCGGCTGCCCGATCACGCTCCACGCCTCGCAGTCGGTCATCGAGTTCAACGAGATGCTCGCCCGTCACGGCAAGACGCCGGTCGGGTGGCTCGGTGAGCTCGGATTCCTCGGTCCGCGCACGATTCTCGGACACGCGATCATCGTGGGCGGCTCCTCGTGGACCAACTACCCGGCGGGCGACCTCCGGATCATGGGTGACGCCGGTTGCTCGGTGGCCCACGCGGTCTGGGTCTTCGCACGGCGCGGTGTGGCGATGGAGTCGTTCGCCCGGTATCGCGAGGCCGGCGTCAACATGTCACTCGGCACCGACACCACCCCCCAGAGCGTCGTCGAGGCGATGCGCTGGGCGGCCGTGCTCTCGAAGACGATGGAGCGCACCACGGAGGCGACGACCGCGGCGCACGTCTTCGACGCGGCGACGCTCGGCGGGGCGCGGGCCCTCGGGCGCGACGACCTGGGCCGCGTCGCGCCCGGAGCGAAGGCCGATCTCGTGCTCTGGAAGGGCCGGTCGTGGGGCATGACGCCGCTCCGCGATCCGGTGAAGAACATCGTGTACAACGCCACCGCGGAGGACGTCGACCGGGTCTACGTCGACGGGCGCGCCGTGGTCGACTCCGGACGCGTCCTGGCTGCTGACGAGCCGGCGGTCCTCGCCGCGCTCCAGGCCGCTGGCGAGCGCATGTGGCCCCGGATGCGCGAGTTCGACTGGGCAGGCCGCGGGGCCGACGATCTCGCGCCCCAGACCTACCCGGAGTGGCGTTGACACGGCAGCTCTGTGATCCCTGCAAGCGCGAGCGTTGGTTCAGCGGCCGCGACCACGGGGTGATGCCTCCTCACCGAGCTCGCGCCGGGCCCGCAGTTTCGCGCGGCGACGCCGCTCAGCGACGCGGCCGTGACCCGGGTGCTCGCCACGATCCGGCCCCGGGTGGCCCACATTCTCAGTGCGGTCTTCCAGACCGCCTGACGCCGTCCGGGCGGACGTCGGCGGTTGCAGCGCGCGTTGCAGCCACCACGTCGTCTCCCGTGTGGAACGCCCGGCAATGACGCCGCGACGCTGGACCCTGGTCGCCCTTGGCGTCGCCGCGCTGGTCGGGCTCGCCATCCGCGTGGGCGCCGCGATCACCTTCCCCCCCTGGTTCGACGAGGCCACCATGGGCCTCATGGGCCGGGACGTCCTTCATGGCCAATTGCCCTTCTTCTTCTACGGGCAGTCCTTCATGGGGGCAATCGACGGGTATCTACACGCCGTTACGTTCGCGTTCCTCTGGGAGTCGGTGGCGACACTCCGTGTCATGGCGATCCTGGTCTCCCTGGGGCATGCGGCGGTCGTCGCGCTCTTGGCCCGGCGTGTCTTCGGCGACGGGCGGTGGGCTGCGGCGCTAGCACTCGTGCCTTCGGGCTATGCTCTGAAGTGGGTCGGCGACGCTCGGCTGGTCTACGGGCTCATCCTGATCCTCGCCCCGCTGTGCGTCCTGCTCGCACTGGGCGCGGTCGACGCGCGCTCGACTCGAGCCTGCCGAAGCCGGGCGCTGGTCATCCTGGCGCTGGTCGCTGGGCTGTGTTGGTGGGTGAATATCCTGCTCGCACCGGTGCTCGTAGCATGCGCCCTGGTGCTCGTGCTGCGACCGAGCTGGCTCGGCTGGAGCGCGGTCCTGGCCCCTCTCGCGTTCCTGCTTGGCAGCGCTCCCATCTGGGTCTTCGCGGCGGTCTACGGCCGCCTGCCCGTCCTGTCAGTGCCGTTCGTCCCGCCGGGACACATTGCCGGCCATTCGCGCGACCTCCTGACAAACGCCCTTCCCCTGATGATCGGGTTCCCCCACACCGCCCTGGCCGCGCGGTCGGTCGGGCTCGCCGTCGTGGTGATCGTGGCGCTCGGTCTGGTCCTGGCGCTCAGCGATCCCGGCGGCAACCGCACCGGTCGGCTGCTCTTGGCGTTGGCGATCGCGGGCTCCATCGCCGCGGTGCTCGTCACCGAGCGGGGCCAAGCACTCGCCACCGAGGACCCGCGCTACCTCTTGCCGGTCCTGGCGCTTCTGCCGGCACTCCTCGGCGGCGCGCTCGCGCGGGTGGCGCGCCGCCGCCCGGCCTGGGCCGCGGCGGCAGGGGTCGGACTTGTCCTGGCCCATGGCGTGAGCGTCGCGACGGTGTACCCGGCGCTCCGGTCGGCGGATGCCTGGCGCGCGTCGCGGACCGCGCTGGATCGCCCGACGGCACTCGCCGCCGAGCTCGCGACGCGAGGTTTTCGGACAGTCTACACGCACGACCCGGACGTGGTGAGCTTCGTCAGTGGCGGACGCGTGACCGTCGCCCACTTCTACCTGGCCGACGACCCGATCCGCGCTGGGCACGTCGACGGCGCGCGGACCGTGGCGTATCTTGGGCAAATCCTGCCGGGCTTTACAGAAAGCCTGGCCGGCGCGGGCATCAGCTTCGAGCGGGAAGAGACTCCCCTCGGGCAGCTCCTCACGGGGTTCCGGCTCGAGCCCGCAGGATTGCGTGAGATCCCGCCCGTCGAGTGGACCGCCGCGGCGTCGTCCCGGCCCGAGTTCGCAGGTCACGCGATCGACCGTGACGCCGAGACGCGATGGTGGCCCACGCGGCGACCGGATGCGTGGCTCCAAGTTGACCTCGGACGCGTCCATTCGGTCGGGATGGTCGCGTGGCTACCGGGGACCTACCAGGAAGTGCCTCTCGGATTCCGGTTGGAGACCTCCGTCGACGGCGTCCGGTGGACCGTCGGGCGGGAAATGCCGGCCTACTATGGCCCGCTCTACTGGGCGGCGGGGCATCCGATGGGCCGCGTGCGCTGGGGACGCGTGGAGACGCGATTCCCGCCACGGTCCGCACGTTACCTGCGACTGACGCACCTCGGAGAGAACGAGCGCTTCCCGTGGACCGTCCGCGAGCTCTTCGTCTACGAGGCCGGCGATCGGACGCCCGAATCCCCAGTCGACGCGCGCGCGGCAGCCGGCGCGCTCCTCGCGATGGGCGCCCGACGCGTCTACGCGGACCACGGGGAGGGGCCGCGGCTCGTCGACGCCGCCAGCGAGAGGTTTCGTGCGTTGCCGGACAACGTCCGAGTGGACCGCTACGGCCTGGTGCCGCCGCTCGAGGGGCTCCCGTTCCTCGTGTCGGCGCCGGACACGGCCATTGCGTATCCGGCAACGACGCCATCGGGACCGTCGATCGAGGCCGCGCTCCGGGCGGCTGCCGTGGACTTCGCGGCTGCCGACGTCGGCGGCTACCGGCTCCTCGGTCGACTCGGGCCGGCCGCGCTACCCGGTCGCCCCGCACGGGCCGCGCCCGCGCGGGTGATCGGCGAGCCCGTCGGCGACGATGCCTACGCCGCCACAGACGGGCGTCTGGAGACTCGATGGTCGTCCCGGGTGCCGCAGGCCCCGGGACAGTGGCTCCAGGTCGACCTCGACCCGCCGGCCGAGCTGAGTGGTATCGAGCTGGATCTCGGCGGTGTCGGCTTCGAGTATCCGCGCCGCCTCGCGGTCCAGATCGATGGGGAGGCCGGCTGGGCGGATATCGGGGTGGCCGTCCGCTGGGTGGGCCCTCTCGTGTGGACGGGCACCCACGTCCTGAGGGCCGGCGTCGAGCGGGTCGTCGTGAGCTTCCCCTCGACCCGGGCGCGCGCACTGCGAATCGTCCAGACCGGACGGGACGCGTTCCATCCATGGTCGGTTGCCGAGCTGCGTCTGCTCGCGCCGTGACGACGTCGCCAGAATGAGGCGCGCGGGCCGAGCCCCGCGCCCGAGGCGGCCGAGGCCTCCGACAGCATGACGTCGAGACCACGGAGGGGAGCTTGAGCCAGCGGAGAGGACGGTTTTTCCACCCACGTGGCTCGCTGCCGCGACGGCCTCGCCGGAAGCTCGGCGTCAGGCCGGGAGCCGGTCCGTGCCCCGGTACAGCCGGACCGGCAGCATCACCAGCACGCCCACCGCCATGAAGCCTGCGGCCAGCATGAAGGCCGCGCTGTAGCCGAAGCGCTGGACGAGCCAGCCGGCCAGGACCGGCGATGGCAGGACGATCAGCTGCGTCAGCGCCGTGCTCAGGCCCGTCGCCGAGGCCTGCATGCGCGAGCCCGCAACGTCGAGGATCGCCGCCGTCGTGATGTTCACCAGCGTGTAGAAGAACAACCCGATGGCCAGGACCAGAAGACCGAGCGGCCACCCGGGCGCGGCGCGCCCGAGCAGGAGGTAGAAGGCGCTCAGGAGCAGGAACGACGGCACCAGCACCGCCTTCCGGCCGATCCGGTCGGCCAGGACTCCCAGCACGGGCTGGGACACCGTACCCATGCCGTGCAGGAGAGCCACGTACACGCCGAGCTCGAACGCGTCGCGGCCGAGGCCGAGTTGGATGTAGAGCGGGAAGAACGTGAGGATGACCTGCCGCGCCATGGCCATGAGACCGTCCGCGAATGACACCGCCAGGAACGCCGGGCTCGCCAGGATGGTCCGCACATCCCGCGCGAGACCCCGCCCGGACGGCCGCGGCGCCGGCTGGGCGAACTGCCGTGCCAGGCCAAGCCACACGAGGAGCGCCGCCGCGATCCCCGCGATCAGCTGCGCGTGCAGAAAGTCGCGCCAGAACACGACCACGAGCAAGGCGCCGACCCCCAGGGGGGTCAGCGTGTCGGAGATCGTGGCGCCCATCCCGTGGATCGACAGGGCCGTGGCGCGACGCTCCGGGAAGCGCGCCGAGAGAGCACCCATGGCGGGCGGGTGCCACGCCGCGGTCCCCAGGCCGATCAGGGCCGCGCCGAGAATCGCGGTGCCCAAGCCGGGCGCGGCTGCGAAGCAGAAATACCCGACACCCATGAAGAGGAGCGCCGAGGCGAGGATCACGGCGCGAAATCGTGCGAAGGAGTCCGCCAGGATGCCGGCGGGCAGGTTCATCGTCCCGGCGGTCAGCTGGCGGGCCGACTGCAGGTAGCCCGTCTGGATCTCGTTGAGGCCGAGCCCCTGTGTGATTGAAGGAAGCACGACCGCGAACATCGTCTGGAACCAGTGAATGATGGTGTGCCCCCCCGTCACGAGCCACAAGAAGACGAGACGCTCCCGTCCCATGCCCCGCAACGGGGCGAGGATCGAGCGCACGCGGGCGCCCCGTCAGTCCCGGGAGGCAGGCGCCCCGGCGCGGATCACTTCCTGCCGGAGCGCGTGGTCGGCGAGGACGAGGGCAGCCATCGCCTCCACCATGGGTACGGCACGGGGGAGGACGCACGGGTCGTGGCGGCCTCTCGCCTGGAGCACGGTCTCCTCGTGGTGGACGTCGACGGTGCGCTGGGAAGAGATGATGGTCGCGGTCGGCTTGAAAGCGACGCGGAAGTAGATCGTCTCGCCGTTCGAGATACCGCCCTGGACGCCGCCGCTCCGATTCGTACGGGTCCGCACGCGGTCCCCGTCCATGAAGAACTCGTCGTTGTGCTCGCGCCCGGTGAGCTCGGTCCCCGCGAACCCCGAGCCGATCTCGAACCCCTTGCTCGCCGGCAAGCTCAGAACCGCCTTGGCCAGGTCCGCCTCGAGCCGGTCGAAGACGGGCTCACCCCAGCCGGGCGGGCATCCGCGCGCGGCGCAGACCACGAGGCCGCCGAGCGAGTTCCCGCCCTTCCGGGCGGCCTCGACGGCTCCGATCATCCGTTCTGCCACGGCGGGATCAGGGCAGCGGATCGGGGTGCGGTCGACGTCGTCGCGGTTCACTCGCTCGACGTCGGCCTCGGCGGCGATGCGGCCGACCCTGCCCACCCAGGCCACGACCTCGACCCCCCATCGGACCTGGAGCAGCTTCCGCGCGACCGCACCCGCCGCGACTCGAGCCGCCGTCTCGCGCGCGCTCGTCCGCCCCCCGCCCCGCCAGTCCCGCACCCCGTACTTCGCGTCGTAGGTGTAGTCGGCATGGCTCGGGCGGTACTTCTCCTGCATCTCCCGGTAGTCGCCAGGCCTCATGTCTTCGTTCTGGATCTCCAGCGCGATCGGCGTTCCGAGCGTCAACCCGTCGAACACGCCGCTCAGGATCCGAACGGTGTCGGACTCCTTCCGCTGGGTGGTAAGCAGACTCTGGCCGGGCCGCCGGCGGTCCAGATCCGGCTGGATGTCGGCCTCGCTGAGCGGCAAGCGCGGCGGACAGCCGTCAACCACCCCACCCGTCGCCGGCCCGTGGGACTCGCCCCACGTGGTGACGCGAAAGAATCGCCCGAACGTGTTACCCATGGAGTGCAGGATAGACGACCCCGCGCCACCCGCCAAGGACCCTGCCGTCGAGTGACCCTGCCGTCGGATCCGTCAGGAACCGATCCGAAGCACCACCCGGGCCGGCGGCGAGCCGTCGTCGGCGAACCAGTGCTCTCCCTCCCTCACCAGATCCAGCTCGAGGAGGAAGACGCCAACGTCGTGGGGCGCCCGGAAGCTGAGTGTGACCACCGTCTCCTGCCCGGGGCTCACGGAGTGCGGCAGGCTCGCTCGCGCCAGCCCCCGATCGAGGACGCGGCCGTCCGGCTCGGCCAAGTGAGCGCCCAGCGCCACCGCCCCCCGCACCGAGCCCGGGTCCCACGTCGCGGTGCCGATGTTCGTCACGCGAACCGTCAGTGCGGCGTTCGATCCTGGCATCGCCTCCAGGTAGCGACATCCGGGCACGATGCGGGCACGGTCGGTCTCGCTTGCGGCAACGGCCGGCCGCGTGGCTGCGACAAAGATCGTTCCACCGAGCCCGGGCATCCGGTTCAGGAGCGGCGCCAGCCACCCGCCGGTGCCCTGGCCTCCCTCCGCCCGCGACGGCATCCAGGTGTGCAGTCCGCTGACGCGGAATCCAACCGCCTGGACAAGGCGGGCGACCTCGGCCGGAGCATACTCGCGCCGGTGGACCCACTCGTTCATCCGGAGCGTGCGCTCGATTCCGAACAGATGGCTCTGCGGTGACCGCCCGAGAAGCGCCCGTGTGCGGCCACGGAGATCGACGACGTTGGGAGTCGTCAGGTAGAGGACCCCGGACGGTCGCAGGACGCGCCAGCACTCGGACAAGAACAACGCAGGCGTCGCCAAGTGCTCCAGAATCTCGGTGGCGACGATGCGGTCGAAACTGGCCTCGGCGTGGGGCAAGAGCTCCCGCTCCAGATCCACGTCCTCGACCGCGATGCCTCGCTCCGCCATCCATCGTCGGAAGGCAGTCGGCACGAAGCGGCCGACACCCGAGATCTCGAAGCGCCCGAGCCGGGCGAGGGCGAGGGCGAGGTGCCCCGGGTAGATGCCGGCGTCGAGGAGGGGCGCCGGGCCGGCGGAGCCGGCTAGGATCCACGCGACCGTATGGACATACCGGCCCAGATTCTCGACGCCGTAGGTCTGCTCCCCCGGCGGGCCTCCGGCGATCACCTCTTCCAGAAGTCGCCGGATCTCGCGCAGCCCCGGCCCGTTTGTCACGGCCGCGTCGCCAGGCGCCTCCTGCTCAGGCGTCGGGGTGCGTCGTGATGAACCGCGCCGCGCGCGCGGGATCAACGCCGGGCGCGCGCACCTCGACCCCCGCCGCCTCCTCCTGGAGTCGGAAGACCACGTTGTTGTCGAGTCCGCCCCACCCGCGGTTCATCGCCTCGATGGCGATCTGCTCGGCGAGATTCGTCATGGGCAGCGGGACGTCGAACTCCCGCGCGAGCTCGGTGGCGAGCCCGATGTCCTTGCGGGCGAGCGACAGGGCGAACATCGGCGGGTCGTACTCGCCGCGGAACACGGTCTTCGGCATCCCCTCGTGGAGGTAGTGCATCCGACCGAGCGCCCCCCGCCGGAGGCCCTCCCAGACCGCCTCGGCCTCGACTCCCGCCTTGACCCCGAGCGTCAGCGCCTCGGCGACGGCCTGCCGCACGCTGTGGCCCACCATGTTGTGGACGAGCTTGCAGACCGAGCCGGCGCCGATCGCGCCGGCGTAGAAGACCTTGTCCCCGATGGCGTCGAGGACGGGCTTGACGCGCTCATAGACCGTCCGGTCGCCGCCCACCATGACCGCCAGGTTGCGCGTCGCGGCGCCGGTCTTACCTCCACTCACTGGCGCATCGAGGACGTGGATGCCCCGCTCGCGGAATCGCGGCTCGAGCCGGCGTATCAGCGTCGGACGGCTGGTCGTCGTGTCAACCCACACGCTCCCCTTCCGCATGCCTTCCAGGAGGCCGCCCGGCCCCGTCGCCACAGTTTCGACCTCGGGCGGCCCGGGCAAGGACGTAAGCATCACGTCGGCGAGACGCGCGACCTCCGCCAGGGACGCGGCCGCCCGCGCGCCGCGCGCGGCGAGGTCTCGAACGACCTCGGGCCGCAGGTCGTGGACGACCAGCGGGTAGCCCGCCTTGATGATGTTCCCCGCCATGCCGCTGCCCATGTTGCCGAGGCCGATCAACCCGACGATGTCCACGCTGCCTCCTCCTGCCGACTCGATCTCGGCGGGTCGAGCATGATGTTCACCGGCTCGACGCCGACCACCCTGACGCGAAGCCGTCAGGCGCGGCAGGCCGGCCTCGTCGCGCCGGAACACGGCCAGCGTAGTGGCCTCACGGTACGGGCCGCCCGACCCCACGCCGACCCCCGTGCCGACGGAGCCCCAGCCGCCGCCACCGACTCCGAGCCCGATCGAGAGACCGCCCGACGGCGGAATCCCGGGCGGCACGAGGGACTCGGGCTCGACCTCGGTCTCCCTCGCGAGGGTACCGCCCGCTCCACGCGATAGCCCTCCGGTCGATGCGGACGAGGAGTCGGTCTCCCCAACGCTGACGTCAGCGGAGATCGTCGCGCCGAACGGCTTGTATCCGGCCGGCCGGGAGCGCCCGGCGCATCCGGCGAGCATGACGACGAGCGCGAGCGCCCCGAGATGTCAAGTGTCAGGCCAGCTCGGCGATCTCGATCAGGTTCCCGTCAGGGTCGCGGACATAGGACGGTCTCAGAACGGGGGAAGCATCCCGTCCGGGCCGAAGGTCATGTCGGTCGGCTCGCCGAGTGGCGTGAGGTCTTCACGTGCGGCCAGCTCCGGCGCGAGCGCCTCCGACACCTCCACTTCGGTCAGGCGGAGCGTGTTCTGGATGCGCACGACCCGCGCCTCCTCGACTCGCTCGAGACCGAGGCAGGAGAGCGCCACTGCGATCGCCTCGCGCGTGCTGTCGAGGACCGGCGGCAGCTTCGGTCCGCCGGGCGAACACGCCGTGAGCGCGTTGACGTAGGTCGGCTCCCAGTCGATCTTGTCCGCGAGCCGGCGCGTCGTGAAGTCCGCGAGGCCGATCCCGTTGGCGTTCCCGTATGTGTTGGCCGTCGTGTCGCACGCGAGGACAAACGTGATCCGGGGGCTCGTGAACGGTCGCTCGAACCACGTGGCGTGGCGGCCGATGACGTTGGTGTCCATGCCCGTCCCGGAGATCTCCTTCCCGATCTCGTCGATGATCAGGAGATCGAGCACCTCGAAGGGAAGCTTCGCCATCCAGGCGCGCGCCTTCCGCAGGAGTCCCCGCTCGCCCGCCTCGAGCTCGCCGGGCAGGAACGCCTGCACGAGCGCGGTCTCGTCGTACCCGTTCTCGACGACACCGAGCCCGAACACAATCCGGCCGCTGCGGAGCATCCCGGCCCCCAGCTCCGTGATCATCCGCTCGTAGCCGAGCCGGATGTTCGCCCGGTGGGCCTGCACGGCCCCGCGGTGCTTGCCCGTTCCGATCGTCATCATCTTGAGGAGACCGGAGCCGATGTCCCCCGTGAAGCCGGTGTGGGGCTTGATCCGGTTGACGACGCCGATCCAGTCGGCCTCCGCTGCGTAGCGGTCGAGCCAGATGGGCAGTCCGAGCGCCTCCCCGACCTGGACGACGTCCATCGTCGCGTGGACCGGACAGCCCATGGTCGCCTCGGTCACCCCGTAGTGCTCGAGGACGGAGCGCTGCCCCTCCGCCGTCCCGCCACCGTGGCTCCCCATCGCGGGAATGATGAAGGGGTGGGCGCCCAGGGCCTTCATGTGCTCCACGGTCGCGCGGACGATCACGTCGATGTTGACGACGCCGCGGCTTCCGACGGTGAGCGCGACCGACTGGCCCGCCTTCACGGGGAGCTCGAGCCGGCCGAGCGCCGCGCGCACGGCTCCCGGCACGTTCTCGACGGCCGGCCCCTGGAAGGCCTGCTTGACCCGGATCATCCGGGGAAAACGCGACGTCCGCGGAATGCCGGTGAGCCTCATCGCCCCTTGATCTCGGTCTCCACGAAGACGAACTCGAAAGCGTTGGGATTCGACACGTCGTGCTCGACGCCGGCCTCCCGGAAGTACGGCCGGCCCGTCAGCAGCTCCGCCACCGTTTCGCCCTGAGCACTCCGCGCGCGGAGTGGCCCGGTGGTCATGGGGAGGACCACGTAGTCGTAGTCGTGCCGGTGCCAGCCCGTCGCGTCGCCGGGGGCGAACCGCCACTCCGTCACGCGGACCCGGTCGTTGTCGAGCTGGACCGTCGGCCGGGCTCTCCCCTTCACGGCAAGAGCCGCGCCCGCGACACGCCCGCCTGCACGTCCCAGTCCCGGCAGCCGACGTACGCGCCGTCGAGGGCAAAGTGGGTCATGTGCTCGCTGAACGTCATGCGCCGGCAGCGCGCGGCGGCGTAGTGGAACTGGAGCGCCCGCCGGCGCTCCGCGCTCCGGTTGGGGGGCGTTCCGTGGTGGAGGAGCGCCGAGAAGAAGAGGGCGCCCCCGGGCCGTAGCGGCACGACCTCCGCCCGATCCGCGCGTGACGTCTGGTCGACCAGCTGGCAGTCTCGCACGTGGTAGTGGGGCGCGGGCCCGGCGCGATGAGAGCCCGGCACGATCTGCATGCAGCCATTCTCCACCGTGGCCGGGTCGAGGGCGATCCACACGCCGAGCACGCCGTCGAGCGGCGTCCAGTCGAAGTACGCGTTGTCCTGGTGCCACGGCTTCTCGGCGCCCCGGTGGGGCGGCTTCATGAGAGCCATGTCCTGGATCAGCCGCGCCCCGGAGCCAACGAGCTGGTCCACGATCGCCATCATCCGAGGAGCGGCCACCGCGGCGCCGAGGGTCGGGTCGACGTCAGCGAACTTCCACAGCTTTCGGACGCGGAGCTCTGGCGTGGCTGCCGCCGGCTGGTCACCGCCCTGCTGGTAGTAGGGCTCCTCCTGCGCGCCCACCCCTCCCGGCCGGCGTCGCGCGAGGTTGTCGAGAGCCGCCGCGCACCGGGCGACGTCGTCGGGCGCGAGCACGGCCTCCATCGCCAGGTAGCCCTGCTCGCGGAATCGCTCGAGGTCGGCTGCCCCGAGGCGCGGCTGGTAGGCCGGGAGGACGGTGGCCCGCAGGGAGGCATCCGTGCGATAGAGCGTCCGCCGGATGCGCTCGGCTTCCTCGGCCGACGCCACGTAATCGGTGAGCCCGTCGTAGACCTTCACGTCACGCCTTTCCATTCGCGGCCGTGGCCGGCCCGAATCGGCTGCGCACCGCGGCGAACGCCCCATCCGTCCGCTCGAGCGCCAGGTGAACGTCAGCGTCAGCATGGGCCACACGAAAGTCCACGTACTCGCGCCCGTCCACGTCCCACACCCGACACCCCCGCCCGCGCTCGAGGAACTGGGGGAACGGCGCAGGCCAGGTCGCCGCGCTCTGATGCCCGTACATCCCGCCCGGGATGACCCGGCGCGCCCGGTCCCGCAGCGCCGCGTCCCGGTTGGAGGCCCGCTCGGGCTCCGCGCGCGCGACGTCCGCTGCGCTCTCCGGCGCCACCGCCGGCAGCCCCGCGTCAGCCGTCATCGCGCCCTCTCCGTCTCGTCCCGGAGCGCCGTCTCGAGCCGGACAAAGCCCCCCTCGAGATCCGCGATCAGGTCCTCGACCGTCTCGAGACCGACGTGGAGCCGCAGGAGGAAGCCCGGCTCCCGCCAGGGCCGCGCGGTCCGCTCCGGGCGCACCGGAACAATCAGGCTCTCGAATCCTCCGAAGCTTGCCCCGATCTTGAAGAGCTGGAGCCCGTCCACCATGGCCGACACCGCGCGTTCCGACCCCGTGCGCAGGAGCACCCCGAAGAGGCTCGAGGAGCCGCGGAAGTCCCGCTTCCAGATCGCGTGCCCAGGGTCCTCCGGGAGCGCCGGATGGAGGACCCGGGCGACCTCCGGGCGGCGCGCCAGCCACTCCGCGACGCGCAGGGCGGAGGCCTCGTGGTGACGGAGGCGCACGGCGAGGGTCCGCAGCCCGCGCAGCGCCTCGTAGCAGACGTCGGGCGCCGGGCAGTCCCCGAACGTCGACGCGCCGTCGCGGGCGATGCGGTACAGGTCCTCCGTCCGTGTCGTGACCGCGCCCAGCAGGAGATCGGAGTGGCCGCCGACGAACTTGGTCAGCGCCTGGATCTCCACGTCCACGCCGTGCTCGAACGCCCGGAAGTGAAGCGGCGTCGCCCACGTGTTGTCCAGGACCACGAGGACTCCGTGGGCGCGGGCGGCGGCGGCGATGGCGGGGACGTCCTGGACCTCGAACGTCTGCGACCCCGGGGACTCGAGGTAGACGATCCGCGTGCCCGGACGGATGAGGCCGGCGATGCCCGCGCCGACCAGCGGGTCGTAGAAGGTGACCTCCACGCCGTAGCGTGCCAGGACCTCCGTGCAGAACACGCGCGTCGGCCCATAGACCGTGTCCGCGGCCAGCAGGTGATCGCCCTGCCGGAGGAAGGCGGCAAGCGTCTGCGTCACCGCGGAGAGGCCCGACGAGAGGAGCAGGGTCCGGGCGCCCCCGGAAAGCTCTGCCAGGGCGGCCGCCAGGGCCATGGTCGTCGGGGTGCCGTGGATGCCGTAGCCGAATGCGGTGAAGCGGCGCTCGTGGCGGCGCTCGTAGGCGGCCATCGTCGGGTAGAGGATGGTGGAGGCCCGGTAGAGCGGGAAGTTCACGATCCCCTGGTGTTGCTCCGGGTCTCGGCCGGCGTGGACCAGCCGCGTCTCCCTCTCCATGCCCCCTCCTCGAGCAAGTGCCGCCGGCCGTCGCCGGGCAGGGTCCATTCTACCCGGTGGCCGGGTCCCCGGCTGCCACGGCACCGACGACGCCGGTCACTCCAGCATCAGCCCGCCATCGACCACGATAGTGGCGCCGGTCACGTACGTGGCGCCGTCGCCCGCGAGAAAGACCGCCGCTCCCGCGACGTCCTGGGGGCGGCCGATGCGCTCCATTGGAATCAGCGCGAGCTTCGCGCGGCGGTTCCCGGCGTCGGCAAGAAAGTCGCGGTTCAGGTCTGTCTCGATCGTCCCGGGCGCGATCAGGTTCACCGTGACCCCGGCGGGCGCCAGCTCGAGCGCCATCGCCTTCGCGAGCTGCATCACACCGCCCTTGGTGGCCACGTAGTGGGCAATGCCACGGTTCACCGTGGCCTGGTTCACCGAGCTGACCATGATGATCCGCCCGCCGGAGGCTCGAGCGACCATGTGGCGCGCCGCTTCCTGGCCCACGGCGAAATACCCCCGCAGGTTGACGGCGTGGACCCGGTCCCACTCGGCGTCCGTCAGATCGAGGAACGGCACGCGGGACAGGACGGCCGCGCAGCAGACGACGATGTCCAGCGCACCCAGCTCGTCGATCGCCCGCCGGACGAGGGTGCGCGCCGCGACCGGGTCGGCCAGGTCGGCGGGTAACGCCACGGCGCGCCGCCCCTCCACCCTGAGCGCGGCGACCAGATCGAGAGCGGCCGCACCATCCCCGTAGTAGTGCGCGGCGACGTCGGCGCCGTCGGCCGCCAGGGCCTCGGCGATCGCCCGTCCGATGCCGCGCGACCCTGCGCCCGTCACCAGGGCCCGCTTCCCCTCGAGCGACATCTCGTCTCCTCTTGTCCGCCGATGTGGACTGCCGGGCCGGCGTCCCGGGACACCCGCGCGCCGAATCGTGTCAGGAGAACGAGGGCCAGTCAACGAGCGCGCCGTCCCGCCCAGTCGGGATCGTCACTCGCCGCCGGTCACTGTACACTCCCAGCCGTGGACGAGCTGCCCCCCGCCCTGCCACCGGAGGCCCTCGCCTACCCCGACGAGCTGAGGGCGGAAGTCATCCTGGCGGGCTTCGCCGTGCAGGCGATCCTCGGCGTCGAGGGGCCAGGCTGGACGCTACCCGATCTCGCCCTGCGGTGGGCCGACCCCGCGCGGCGCGCCGAGATCCTCAGCGCTGCCCGCGCGGTCGAGAGCGAGCCTTCGCTGCTTGGTCTGCATCCTCATATCCTGGCGTTGGGGCGAAACACACCGGGGTCCGGATGAGGCTTGCGAGCGCTGAAGGCCTCGACTACCGTGCTCACTGGGTACGATCGGTCCGGAGAGGTACCGGTCCGACAGCGTCGGCCTGTGGGCTCATGGGAAACAGGAATTGCACCATGAAGCGCCAGCACCCGGACCGGGAGCGATGACGCGCAGGCTCGCCGGTCGCGAACGGAAGATTGCCGGTCTCGCGCTCGTCGCCTTCACGCTCTTCGCGAGGCCCGCCCCGGCCGAGGTCCGTCTGCCCCCGGGCTTCGCGGCGCAGGTCTACGTCACGGGCCAGGGATTCGCGACGGGGCGCAGCTCGCGGGGAATCCCGGCAACGTCGACGCTCGTCTTCGACCGCAGCGGAATGCTCTTTCTCGCGCGGACCGGCGCCCGGTACCAGAGCACCGAGACGGACGACCTCGCTCCGGTCTACCGGGTGCCGCCGGGTGGGGGCCGGATGACGCCCGAGACGGAGTTGCGGTACTTCTACGGCCCGCCGCTCAGGAACCCGCAGACAGTCGCCGTGCGCGGGGGATTCGAGCTCTTCGTGACGACCTTCGACCGGGACCGGCGCCTCGGCGTCGTCTACCGGCTGATCGACGGGCGTGCTGAGCTCTTCGCGGGAGGCACGCCGCCCCGGGAGACCCCGCCGCTTCTCCGCCAGCCCGAAGGCGCCGCCGTCGATTCGACAGGCCGTCTCTACGTCGCGGACCGTGAGTCGGGGCGCGTCGTGCGCCTGGATCCCGCGGGGCGGGTGCTCGACCCGCACTACGTCGTCGTGCAGCGCCCGCGCGTGCTGGCCGTGGACGCCAACGACGTGCTGTGGATCGGCGCCGACGGGAACGCGGAGGCCCCCTGGCAGCAGGGGCCCGGCGAAATCTGGCGGGTGCCGCTCGATGGCCCGCCGGCTCTCCTGCTCCGGGGGCCGATCCCGGCCGCCATCGCCGTGAGCCCCGACGGCCACCTCTTCGTGGCCGACCGTCAGGGAAGCGAGCTGTTCGCCATCACACCGGCGGGCCGGCGCGTCCCCTTCCTCACCTATACCCAGGGAGACGCGCCTCGGGGTCTCGCGTTCGCCCCGGACACGCCCGAGACGCGGCGGGCGGGGATCGCCGGCGACCTGTTCGTGGCGACGATCAGCCTCGGCGCGTGGCCCGTCAACGAGGTCGTCCGCATCTCCGGCCCCTTCGACGAGCTGGTCCGACAGCGCACCGCCCCGACGCCCTGACCTCGGCTCGCCGGGGCACTCCGGCCACCTCCGAATTGATCAGCGGGCCGCAGCCACCCCCGTCGAGCACGCGACGCCGGTGCCGCCGATCCCGCAGTAGCCGCCGGGATTCTTGGCGAGGTACTGCTGGTGATAGCCCTCGGCGTAGTAGAACGGCGGCGCGGAGAGGATCTCTGTCGTGATCGGGCCGTACCCGGCCCGTGCGAGCGCGGACTGGTAGGCTTCCCGCGTGGCCAGCGCAGCGGCGTGCTGAGCCTCGCCGTACGTGTAGATCGCCGAGCGGTACTGCGTGCCCACATCATTCCCCTGCCGCATCCCCTGGGTCGGATCATGCGCCTCCCAGAACACCTGCAGCAGGGCGTCGTAGGCGACCACCTTGGAGTCGAACACGACCAGGACCGCTTCGGTGTGGCCGGTGAGCCCCGAGCACACCTCCTCATAGGTCGGGTTCGGGGTCACCCCGCCCGCGTACCCGACCGCCGTCGTCCACACACCCGCGGTCTGCCAGAACTTCCGCTCCGCCCCCCAGAAACAGCCGAGCCCGAAGAGGGCCTGCTCGAGACCCTCGGGAAATGGCGGCTTGATCGGACGGCGCGTCACGAAGTGACGGTCGGGCACCTCGATCGGTTCGGCCCGGCCGGGGAGCGCCTCCGCGGCGGCGGGGAGTCCACCCTTCTTCCGGAAGGAAAAGAGCGCCATCGGAGCCTCCTCAGCGCCGGGAGTCATCGGCCGGCACGTTCACTCTATCCTCCGGCGCCCCCGCCAAGTCAAGCACGCGGTACTCGTGCTCGACCCCCGTCTCGGTGAGGCGGACCACGCGGATTCCCGACGGGTCATCCCCGAGGGGATACCCCACGGATCCCGTCAGGACCTCCACCATGTCTCCGTCCCGGGCCTCGTGATTCCGGTGCCAGTGGCCGCAGAACGTCGCCAGCACGCCGTACCGGCGGAACAGCTCGACCACCGGCATCCGCCGGACCCGGGGCACCGCCCAGTAGCCGGGTGGGCGGCCTGGAGGGCTGGGGGCCCAGGGGTAGTCCTGGTCCGCCTCCTCGGGATGCGCCATGAACAGTGGCTGGTGGGTGAAGGCGACGATGTGGGAGGCGCCGGCGCGCGCCGCATTCCTCAGCGCGCCCTCGAGCCACGACATCTGGCGGTCGAGCTCCTCCGGAACCCGCTCCGGGTGCTGCAGGATGCAGGCGTTCAGCACGATGAAGTGCGCGTCACCCTCGTGGAACGCGTAGTAGTCCGGGCCGAAGTCGGCCCGGTAGCGGGTCAGGCTCTCGGCGTCGGGGACCTCGTTGTCCGGGCACGCGTCGTGGTTGCCCGCCACGTAGTGGAGCGGCACGTCCGCGGGCAGGCCAGCGGCGATCCGCTTCACCTCCGCCACCTGCTCGGGGTCCCCCGCCGTGTTCACCATGTCGCCGCACACGACCACGAAGCGGGGCCGCGCCGCGCCGGCCATCGCCACGGCGGTCTCGAAGCGGCGCGTCTCCTCGCGGAAGTGGGTCACCCTCGGAGCGGCCCGGACATTGAGGCCGTGACGCCGGTAGCGGGCGATCTCCTCCGACGTGCGACCGGACAAGTAGGCAAACTGACCGAACTGCGGATCGGCCATCTGCACGAAGGTCAGCGGAGCTTCCACGGTCGACTCGGCAGGACTAGAGCACCCCGGCACCGGAGTCGTCAAGCAACCCCGTTCGAGGGCATCGACGGGCCCGCTCTTTTGACAGTCCGATCTGCGCTGTGATATCAGATGATCGCGTCGTCCTCGCGCCGTGCCTCGACCAGCCACCGAAGGGCCACCACTCCACATCCCACCGGGGCCCTCCGCCCCGCTCGACAAGGAGCGCCGCCTGTGCGCGTGACGGATCTCGCCGTCCGGCTCTACCGGATCCCTCCGCCCATCCGCATCCAGGATTCGATCCAGCGGGTCGCCCACTGGGAGTGGATCGTCACCACGCTCGCCACTGATTCTGGGCTGACAGGCACCGGGTTCGCCTACACGGGGGGCCTTGGCGGCAGCGCGATCCGGGAGCTCGTGGACACCTACCTCGCCCCCCTCGTCGTCGGCCAGGACCCCCGGGACGTGGAGCGCATCTGGACCCGCTGTTGGTGGGAACTCCATTCCCTCGGCTCGGGCGGTCTGACCCGCTACGCCCTCGCCACGGTCGACGTCGCGCTGTGGGACATCCTGGCCAAGCGCGTCGGCCTGCCGCTCTACCGCCTCCTCGGGGGCGCCCGCGATCGCATCCGCGCCTACGGCAGCGGGATCAACGCGCATCTCGACGGCGAGCCGCTTCTCGACCAGATGCGCGGCTTCCTCGACCGGGGCTACCGCGCGGTGAAGATGAAGGTCGGACGCGACAATCCGGAAGAGGACATGGAGCGCGTCGGTGCGGTCCGCGGCCTGATCGGACCGGAGGTGCTCCTCATGCTGGACGCGAACCAGAAGTGGACGGCCGGCGAGGCCATCCAGCGGGGGCGGCTTCTCGCGCGCTTCTCGCCGTACTGGCTCGAGGAGCCGGTGCTGGCCGACGACCGCGAGGCCCACCGCCGCGTCCGCGAGAACGCGGGCATTCCCCTCGCGGCGGGCGAGACCATGTACACGCGCTACGAATTCGCCGACTTCATTCGGAGCGGTGCCCTCGACGTCGTCCAGGCCGACATCGTGCGGGTGGGCGGCTTCACCGAGTGGCTGAAGATCGCCAAGCTCGCGGAGAGCTTCAACCTGCCGGTCGCGCCCCACTTCGCGATGGAGCTCTCGGTCCACGCCCTCTGCGCCGTGCCGAACGGCCTGATCCTCGAGGACCTGCAGGGCGGGTCGTTCACCGATCTCGGCATCCTCGCGGAGCCGTTCCGGGTCGAGCGGGGCGAGCTGGCGCCACCGGACCGCCCGGGCCATGGCATCATCCTTGACGACGCGGCGCTCCGCCGCTACGAGGTCACTGGCAAGCCGACCGACGTGGCGCCCACGCGGAGCTGAGCGGCAGGTCTCAGCGGCGGAGCGCGGCGAGGAGCCGGTCGACGAAGCCGCCGAAGGCGCCGTTGCTCATGACGAGCACGACGTCACCGGGACGGACGCCATCGGCCACGGCTCGAACGAGGACGTCGACGTCGGCCTCCGCGCGCGCATCGACGCCGCGGGCGCGCAGGTCGGCCACGACGCGCGCGGTGTCGAGCCGCTGGTCCACCGGCACCATGTCGTGGGGCTCCGGGACCCTGAGCGCGACGCACGGCGCACCGGCCAGCGCTGCCACGTACTCCTGCTGATGCAGGCGCCGGCGGCTCGTGTTCGACCGAGGCTCGAAGACCGCCCAGAGCCTCCGGGCTGGGAAGCGCGCCCGGATGGCAGCGATCGTCTCGCCGACGGCGGTCGGATGGTGGGCGAAATCGTCCACGACCAGCACCCCGCCGACCTCTCCCCGCATCTCCTGGCGTCGCCGGACGCCCGCGAACGTTGCGAGGCCCCGGACGATCTCCTCGAACTCGAGCCCGAGGGCGCGCGCTGCCGCGACGACCCCCAGAGCATTCTCGACGTTGTGGGCGCCGCCCCCGGGCAGGGTCGCGAGACCGAGCGCGCGGCCGCGCTCCCAGACCACGAAGCGAGCGCCCTCCGGTCCGTGCACGAGGTCGCGCGCGACGTAGTCGGCGCCGGGCGCGGCGCCCGGCACAGCGAGGCCCGTCGCGCGGTAGGTGACGATCCGGGCGGCGGAGGCCTCGGCGATCCGAAGCGCGTTCGGATACGCGGCGCTCACCGCGAGGCAGCCGTCCGGCGGGAGGAGCCTCACGAATCGCTCGAATGCCGCCTCGTAGTGGGGAAGGTCCCGAAAGATGTCGGCGTGGTCGAACTCCACGCTGGTCAGGATTGCCGTTCGTGGTCGGTAGTGGAGGAACTTCGGGCCCTTGTCGAAGTAGGCCGTGTCGTACTCGTCGCCTTCCACCACGAAGTGCGGGCCCGCGCCGAGCCGGAAGCTCGCCTGGTAGTTCTGCGCGACGCCGCCGACGAGAAAGGAGGGGTCCCGGCCAGCCGCCGCCAGCACGTGCCCGAGCAGGGCCGTCGTCGTGGTCTTCCCATGCGTGCCGGCCACGACCACGGAATGACGATCCGGCAGGAAGAACGCGCCGAGCGCCGCGGGGAAGCTCATCTGCGGCAGCCGCCGCGCTCGCACTTCTGTCGCCTCCGGGTTCACGCGGCGGACCACGTTCCCGATCACGACCAGATCGGGCTTGACGGCGTCGAGGTTGGCCGGATCGTACGGCGTCAGGACCGGGATCGCCCAGGTGCGGAGCATGTCGCTCATTGGCGGGTAGACGTTCTGATCGCTCCCGGTGACCTCGCGGCCCGTCGCCTTCAGCATGCCGGCGAAGGCGCCCATCCCGGTGCCAGCGACGCCGACCAGGTGGATGCGCCGGATGGTGGCGGGATCGACGTCGTCGAGAACGAGCCCGTCGTCCGTTGCGGTCACGCGACGAGGGTAACACTCAGCGGATCAGATCAGCGAGTTCCTGGACGACCCACTGGGGCCGCTCCCCCCGCTGGACGCGCGCGATGTTCGCGTAGGCGTTCCCGAAGCGGCGCGGCCAACTCTGCCAGGTCGGCCCGGCCATGTGGGGCGTCAGGACGGTGTTGGGGGTCGAGAGCAGCGGATGGTCGCCCGGCGGGGGCTCGGCCGACAGGACGTCGAGACCGGCACCTCCGATGCGCCCGCCCCGGAGGGCCTCGGCCAGGGCAGCCTCGTCGACCAGCTCGCCGCGAGCCGTGTTGACCAGGACCGCCGTCGGCTTCATCCGGGCGAGTGCCCGCCCGTCGATCAAGTGGCGGGTACTGCTCGAGAGGGGCACGTGGACGGTGACCACGTCGGCGCGACCGAGGAGGTCCTCCAGCGACGCCAAGGCGATGCCGAGCTCCCGCTCGCGCTCCGGCGCCAGCCGGATTGGGTCGTAGTAGAGCACGGTCGACCCCCACCCCAGGAGGCGGCGGGCAACCTCCTGACCGATGCGGCCCATGCCCACGATTCCGACGGTGGAGCTCCACAGTTCGTACAGGCGCTTCGCCCCGGCGCTCCAGCGCCCGGCCCGCACGCCGGCGTCGAGGTCGGTGAGGTGCCGGAGCGTCGCCATCATGAGCAGGATGGCGTGCTCGGCGACGGCGATCGCGTTGGCGCCGCCGTTGACGGCGACCGGCAGCCGGGCGGCTCGGGCCCCGGCCAGGTTGAACCTGTCGTACCCGACGCTCAGGAGCTGGACGAGTCTCAGCCGGGGGGCGCCGGCCAGCGTCGCGTCGTCGAGCGGCCCGATGAAGCCCATGAGATAGTCGGCGTCCCGCAGGGCTTCGGCCAGTCGCTCGGTCGGGACCAGGCGCAGCTCGAACCCCGAGGGCAGCATCTGGCGCGCGATGGCAAGGACGTCCGGCTCGAGGTTTCGATTGGGTGGCATCACAATGACCGGATCGGACATGACACCTCCTTGTTTGGCGCCCCGCGGATTCCGATGGCGGCGTGGTCGCCGTTCCGCTGCGACCTCAGGACGGGTGGATCGTCGCCTTGACCGCCACGTCGTGGAAGCGCGGGCGAAATTCCCGGATCCGACCCTCCCCGCGTCCGCGCGGGCCGGCGGTGCGGTTCGTGCACAGCGCAATCACGAGGCTCCGTCCGAGGTCGATCCAGAGGCTGGTCCCGGTGAACCCGATGTGGCCGACGGCGCCGGGGGGCTTTGCCCCCACAAGCCGCCCGGCGGAGCTCTCGCCCTCGGGGTCGCCTGGCACGCGCGTATGGAACCCGAGGGCGCACGTGCTGCCGAGCGTCGCCGTGTCTCGCCGGAGCGCCGCGGCCCAGTGGTCGGCCGGAGCGAGCCGCCCCGCGCCTGCCCTATCCTCCAGGACGGACCGGCCGAACACGGCGACGTCGGTTGCGGTCCCGAACAGGCCTGCATGGCCCGCGACACCGTCCATGACCCAGCCGTTGTCGTCGTCGACCTCGCCCACGGGCGCGGGCCGCGGTGGGAAGGGCTCCCAAAGCCCCTCCTGCCCCGGGGCCGGCTCCCGGGGCCGCGTTCGCCCCGTCGGCGCGATGACGAGGCCGCGCGACGGGTCGGCGACCGTTCCAACCGTGGGCGCCCACGCCTGCCAACTGGACAGGCGATGGAAGCGGGCGCCCAGCCCGAGCGGTTTCGCGACGCATTCCGCGACGAGGAGGTCCAGGGGGACCCCCGCCACCCGCGCCAGGACCTCGCCGAGCACGATGAACCCGATGTCGCTGTACACGTACTCGACGCGCGTCCCCGCGCGGGCGGTCGGTGCCACCGCCAGGGCACTGGCCACGGCCTCGGTTCGAGCCGCCGCGCGCACGTGCGCCGGGCAGTCGGCCTCCAGAAGCCTCGGCGTCGCCCTGAGAACCGGCGAAAACAGCGGGAGGAAGGCCGGCAGCCCTGCACGATGGGCCAGGAGGTCCGCCACCGTGGCTCCGGCCTGGCCGGCGGCCGACTCCGGCAGAACCTCGGCCACCGGCGTCTCGGGGCCGATGACGCGGTCCCGCCACAGCGTCAGGAACGTGGCCGTCGTGGCCAGAACCTTGGTCAGGGAGGCGAGGTCAAAGACGGTCGAGGGTGTCGCTCCGCCGGCCGCGCCCGCGAAGACTCGGCGCCCCTCATGGACCACCACGGCCGCCGCACTCGGGAATACGCCCGCCGCGACCCCCTCGTCGAGGAGCGTCTGGAGGCGGGAGACGCCGGTCACCCGACGCGCTTTTGCTTCCGGGCGAGGTAGTCCACGAGGACGTACTCGCCCAGCCGGTCCGGCTGGACGAAGAACGCGCGCCCTCGGTTGATCCGTGACATCTCGGTGACGAAGCGGACCAGTCCGGGGCTGTCCTCGAGCATGAAGGTGTTGATGGTGACGCCCTCGCGCGCGCAGCGCAGCACCTCGGCCTGGGTGAGCTGCCAGGTCCGCCGGGTGGTCGGGTAGTCGAAGTACGCCTCGCTGCCCTCAAGGTGCGCGGTGGGCTCGCCGTCCGTGATCATGACGACCTGTCGGTTCCCGCCACGATGGCGGGCGAGTAGTCGACGCGCGAGGAGCAGCGCGTGCTGCATGTTCGTGCCGTAGTGGCGATCGGTGAGGACGACTGACGGCACGTCGTCGGGATCGAGCTCCCGCGCGTACAGCGAGAACCCGATGACGTACAGTGCGTCCTGGGGGTACTGGGCGCGAATCAACGCGTGGAGCGCGAGAGCGACCTTCTTCGCCGCCGTCCAGCACCCGCGGTAGACCATCGAGCGGCTCATGTCGAGGAGCAGAGCCGTGGCGCATCGGGTGGTCAGCTCGGTCCGCCGGACGGCGAAGTCCCCGGCAGCCAGTCGGATCGGGACCCCTCGCCCCTCACGCCGGACCGAGTTCCAGAGCGTCTCACGAAGGTCCAGCAGGAACGGGTCACCAAACTCATACGCCTTGCTCTCGTCGGTGGGGTCGCCGCCCCCGCCGCGCGCGTCGACGGGGTGGCGCCCCGGCCGGTCCCGCCGCAGCTGGCCGAGCACCTCCGTCAGCGCTCGCTGGGCGATCTTTCGGATCGCCTGCGGCGTGAGAACCCACTGACGCCCCCGGCGCTCGAGGTAGCCGGCAGCTTCGAGCGTCTCGGCAAGGCGCCGCAGCGCGTCCGCTTCCTCCGCTGCTTGCTCGCCCAGCGCCTCGCGCACGGCCCCGGGATCGATGCGGTCGGCTCGCCCTGTCCGCTCGGCCTCCTGGAGATCCTGCTCGAGCCGGTCGAGGTCGTGGAGCTCGCCCATCAGCCGGAGCGCTTCCTGGAGCGAGAGCGGGGTGTCGCCCTGCGCCCGGTATCGGCGCGCCTGCTGGGCCATCCCGAGCCGGTCGAGGTGCTCGCCAAGCTCGCCGAGCGCTTCCTGCATCCCCGGGTCGTCGAGTATCGCCTCCTGGAGCGCCTGGAGCTCCTTTCGTTGCTCCGGCGTGAGGCTCTCCATCAGTGACTGGAGCTGCGCCGACTGGCGTGCCAGCCGGTCGAGCAGCTGATCGAGGCTCTGGACACCCGGGAACAGCTGGCCCCAGCGGTTCATGAACCCCGCGACATCGGGTTGACCGCCCGCGGCCTGCTGGCGCAGGAGGCGATTGAGGTCGCCCAGCATCTCCCGGAGGCCGTCCGTCCCCTGGGAGCCCAGATCCTGGAGCCCCTGCCTGAGCTGCCCGAAGAGGCTCTGCGTCACCTCCTGGCGGAGCCGCAGCATCAGCTCCTGGAACTTCTGCCACGCTTCCGGATCGACGAACTGGTAGTCCTGGAGCCCGCGGATGGCTCCGCCCAGGTCCTCCGGCAGCGCGTCCAACGCGGCACGCCGCTCCGCAGCGATGCGCTCGATCTGCTCCCGGTGGCTCTCGGCCGCCGGCTCGCCGCCCGCGGCCGCCTGCCTCGCGGCGTCCACGCGCCGGTCGATCCCCTGCCGCTCGGTGTCGAGAACATCCCGGAGCCGCTGACGGAGATCCCCGAGGACGTCACCGAGGTCGTGCCGGTCGAGCAGCCCCTGGCGCTGGCGGCGCAGCCGCGCGAGGAGATCCCGCAAGCCCGGCACCTGCTCGCCGTCGCGCGTGCGGAAGCCCTGCCGAAGGAGCCGCTCGAGCGCGCGCCGCGGGTCTCCGTCGGCGACCAGGTCATCTCCCATCGCCGCGAGGAGGTCGTCCGCGTCGAAATCCGGGAGCGACTGGGAACCATCCCAGCGGGAGTAGCGGCTCCTCATGCCTTGTACCGCGGCCCGCCGGCCCCGCGATCCTTGTTGAGTTTCCGGTTCAGGTGGAGGCCCTCGAGCACGAACTCGACCGCGGCGGCCATGCGGGCCGGGTGGTCTGCCGCCCCGAGCCGTTCCATCGCCGCGCCGAAACCAGCCGCTCGACCGACCTGACGCTGGTAGTCGACGGCCGGCATCGCCTCCCCGACCTCCCACGTGAGCCCGAGACCGAACGCCTGGAGAAGCTCCTCGAACGCCGCGGTCTGGAAGCGACGGTTGAAGACCGCCAGCACGGCCTTCTGGGCCAGCCGCTCGACCACCTTCACCTCGTCGCCGTCCCCGGCAGTCTCGAGCTCGATCTTTCCGGCCGTCGACGGCAGCGTGGCGCCCAGGTCCGACACCCGCGGCACCGCGAGCGGCTCGCGCAGACGCACGGCCCGGCGGAGGGCGTTCGACACGAGATTCTCGTAGTTGCAGATCGACACGCGCACGCTGACGCCGCTCCGCTGGCTGATCTCGGAGCTTCGCCGGGCGAGGTGCGTCAGCTCGGCGACGATCTCCTGCATGTACGCCGGCACCTCGACCTGGTAGCCGTCGGAGGCGAAGCGGGTCGCCTCCTGCTCGACGATCCCGATCTCGTGGGCGAGCGTCCGCGGGTAGTGGGTGCGGATCTGCGACCCGAAGCGGTCCTTGAGAGGCGTGATGATGCGTCCCCGGTTCGTGTAGTCTTCGGGGTTCGCCGAGGCGACGACCAGGAGATCGAGCGGCAGGCGGACCAGATATCCCCGGATCTGGACGTCCCGTTCCTCCATGATGTTGAGGAGTCCCACCTGAATGCGCTCGGCGAGGTCGGGCAGCTCGTTCAAAGCGAAGATGCCCCGGTGAGTCCGCGGGAGCAGGCCGTAGTGGATGGTGAGCTCGTCGGCGAGGTACCGGCCCTCGGCCACCTTGATCGGATCGACCTCGCCGATCAGGTCGGCGATCGTGATGTCGGGCGTGGCGAGCTTTTCCCCGTACCGGCGCTCTCGTGGCAGCCACACGATCGGGGCGCGGTCGCCCAGTTCCGCGACCAGCTCACGCCCGGCCTTGCTGATCGGCTGGAGCGGGTCGTCGTTGACCTCACTGCCCGCGAGCGCCGGCACGGCCTCGTCGAGGAGCGCCACGAGCGCGCGCGCCAACCGGCTCTTGGCCTGGCCGCGCTCTCCGAGCAGGATCAGGTCCTGGCCGGAGAGCAGCGCGTTCTCGATCTGGGGAAGCACGGTGTCGTCGAAGCCGACGATCCCGTGGAAGAGCCGCTCGCCGCGCTCGATCTTCCGGATGAGGTTCTGCCGGACCTCAGCCTTGACGGAGCGCGGCGCGTAACCTGACTGCCGCAGCTCGCCGACGGTTCTCGGCTTCGTCATGCCCGCGATCTCACTATGAGCCGCGGGCCCTATCCTGTCAAACGCGATCGCCTCCTGTCCGCTTGTTTCGCACGGGAATGCCGGCGCCGCGCGGCGCTCTCCCGAACGGTTACCGGGATAACGTCCACGGCTTCTGCCCGAGTTGGGGGGGCGGCGGATGACCGGGCACGCGGCCAGCTTGGTCGACGCGTCCTGCCGCGGGTGCCAGTGCGCCAGTGGGTGCTCACGCTGCCCTATCGGCTGCGGTATCGCCTCGCGTGGGCACGGGTGGACCATGATGGGGCAGGACGACGTCGCTTGTCGGAAATTCCGGCGAGTGTCCGGAGCCGTGTCAAGGCGCCCCGCCAGCCTCGCGCTCCCGGGTGCGAGGCGGCCGTTCGGCCCGGAGATCCACACGGGAGGCGATGGCCCGGTAACCCTTGACCGCCCCCATGCCCCAGCCGCGGATGAGGAAGCGCTGGGCGACGCCCGGTGCTACACTCCCGGTCATCATCGAGTCACCTGTCGCGCGGGAGGAGACACTCGTGACTACCCACCTGGCCCGTGTCCTCGTCGCGTCGCTCGTCCTCATGTGGACCGGCCTCGCCCTCGCCCAGGGCAAGGACATCACTCTCACCTACCTGGAGGGTCAGGTCGTCACCACCATCGATCCCGCCAAACACACCGACGAGAGCTCGCACCACGCGATCATCAACATGTACGACCCTCTCCTCTACCCGAAGGTCGCCGAGGGGTCTATGGAGCCGGGACCGCACGTCGCCGAGTCCTGGCGGGTCACCGACGGCGCCAAGACCTACGCCTTCCAGATTCGCAAGGGCATCCGCTTCCACGACGGCAAGGAGCTGACCGCCGACGACGTGGTCTTCTCCTTTCAGCGGATGGTCGCCCTGAAGAAGGGCTTCTCGTGGCTCTGGAACGGCGTCCTGACCGCGGAGCAGGTTCGCGCCGTCGGGCCGCAGACGGTGGTGTTCACGCTGAGCCAGCCCTACGCGCCGTTCCTGTCGACCCTGACCCAGCTCTTCGTCGTCAACCGCGACCAGGTCCTTGCCAACAAGAAGCCGGGCACCTATGGCGATGCCGGTGACTACGGCGAGGCCTACCTCGGGGACAACGTGGCCGGCTCGGGCCCCTACACGAAGGAGTCCTGGGATCGTGCCACAACGCTGGTCATGAAAGCCTTTCCGGGCTACTGGCGGGGGTGGAAGCCCAACCAGATCACCCGCGTCGTCTACCGGACCGTCCAGGAGGAAGCGACCATTCGGACGCTCCTCCTCGGAGGGCAGGCCGACATGATCGACCAGTGGCGGACGCCCACCACGTTCGAACAGCTCAAGAAGACGCCGGGCATCGTGGTGGACGAGACGCCGAGCGCCCAGCTCTATCACATCGAGCTGAACACGCAGCGGGCGCCGCTCTCCGACATCCGCGTCCGACGAGCGCTCGCCCTCGCGTTCGACTACAAGACGGCCATCGAGCAGGTCTTCAAGGGCGCGGTCCTGGCGAAGGGCCCCCTGCCAAACCGGGTCTACGGCCACAGCGAGAAGGTCCAGGCCTACGCCCAGAACGTCGAGCAGGCCAAGAAGGAGCTGGCAGACGCCGGCGTCAAGCCGGGCCAGCTCACGTTCGACTACTGGTTCCCGACCGGAAACGAGATCGGTCGGCAGATCGGCCTTCTCTTCCAGTCGAACCTCGCGGCGATCGGGGTCAAGCTGAACCTCAAGGAGACGCCGTGGGCCCAGATGGTCCAGGCGTCGGCCAATGCGGAGACCAACCCCGACGTGGCGTCGATCTTCGACACGCTGAAGTACCCGCACCCGGACAGCCACACCTACGGGATGTACCACCCGAGCGCGTGGGGCAGTTACCGGACGATCAGCCGCTACAAGAATGACGAGGTCACCCGCGTGCTGGAGCAGGCCCGCGCGACCGTCGAGCGCGAGGCGCAGCTCGAGCTGTACAAGCGGAGCCAGGAGCTGGTCGTCCAGGACTACCCGAGCATCTACGTGGCCAACCCCCTCCACCGCATCGCGTTCCGTGACTACGTCAAGGGCTACCGTTACGTCGGGCTCCTCGGCTACGACGTGGCGTTCTACGACTTCACCATCGACAAGAAGTAGCGCCAGTCTCTGCGGGGGCGGCCCCGAGCCGCCCCTGCCTTTCCATGCGCGAGTTCCTCCTCCGCCGGCTGGTCCAGGTCCTCCCCACCGTCCTCGGGCTCCTGGTCCTGATCTTCGTCGTGTCGCGGGTCATGCCTGGCGACCCGGTACGGCTGGCTCTCGGCCCGGAGGCCACGAGGGATCAGATCGCGGCCTACCAGGAGAAGCTCGGGCTCGACCGGCCCCTGCCGGCCCAGTTCGGCCACTACGTGACGGGGCTCCTCCAGGGTGACTTCGGCGAGTCCATCCGGACCTACCGGGACGTGCGCCTCGACATTCGGGACTTCCTGCCCGCGACCGCCGAGCTGGTGACCACCGCGCTCGTGCTGGCGGTGTGCCTCGGCGTGCCCTTCGGGATCCTGTCCGCGGTGCACCAGAACACGTGGCTGGACAATCTGAGCCGGCTGGTCTCGGTGCCCGGCGTCGCACTGCCGCGGTTCTGGGTCGGCATCCTGCTGCAGGTCGGCCTGGCCTACCAGCTCGGCCTCTTTCCCATCGTGGGCCGGGCGACCCGCGCCCCCCAGGCGATCACCGGGTTGTACCTGCTCGACGCGGCGCTGACCGGCGACGGCGGGGCGTTCCTGGACGCCGCCCGGCACCTCGCCCTTCCCGCCCTCACGCTCGCGTTGCCCACGCTCGCCCAGGTCGCGCGCCTGACTCGCGCCGCCATGATCGACGTCCTGCGGCGGCCCTTCATGCTGGTCCACGCCGCCTACGGGCTGCCCCCGCGCCGTCTCGTCTGGCGCTACGGGCTCAGGAACGGGCTGACGTCGGTGCTGACCCTCGTGGGGATGACGTACGGCGCGCTGATCGAGAACGCCTTCCTGGTCGAGGTGGTCTTCTCGTGGCCCGGGCTCTCCGCGTACGGCGCGGCCGCGGTCCTCGCCAAGGATTTCAACGCCGTGGTGGGCGTGACCCTCGTGGTAGGGCTCTCGTTCGTGCTGGCGAACGTTGTGGTCGACCTCCTGTACGGCTATGTCGATCCCCGCGTCCGCTACAACTGAGCTCCCCGGCGTCCTCGCCGGCGCCCGGCCGCGGCAGCGGGCCCGGTGGGTTCGACGGCTCCTGCGCAACCCCCTGTCGGCGGCGGGTGCAACGATCGTCGCCCTCTTGATCGGCTGCGCGCTCGTCCCCGGGCTCTTCGCGCCGTTTCCCGAGGACGCCGGTCCCAGCGTCCACTTCGACCGCGCCTCGCAGCCGCCCGGCCCCGTTCACTGGTTCGGCACCGATGAGGTGGGCCGCGACATATTCAGCCGCACGGTGTTCGGAGCGCGCGTCTCACTCGCGCTCGTGGTGGCAGTGCTCGGGATCGCGCTGGGGGTCGGGGTCCCCCTCGGCCTGGTCGCCGGGTACTGGAACGGGCAGTGGCCGAGCACGGGGATCATGCGCGTGACCGATGTCTTCCTGGCGGTGCCGCCCCTCGCCCTCGCCCTCGCGGTGACCGCCGCCTTCCGCCCGGACCTCTGGAGCGCGATGCTCGCCATCTCGTTCACCTGGTGGCCGTGGTTCACGCGGCTCGTCTACGGGGAGGTTCTCTCGCGACGGGAAGAGCCCTACGTCGAGGCCGCCCGCGCCCTGGGGCAGCACGACGCCGTGATCCTGGCCCGGGAGATCCTGCCCAACGTGGTTTCGCCCATCGTGGTGAAGGCAACGCTCGACGTATCGTTCGTGATCCTCCTCGGCTCCGGGCTCGCCTTCCTGGGGGTAGGTGCCCAGGAGCCCACCCCCGACTGGGGAGCGATGGTGGCGCGCGGGCGCACCTTTCTCCCCATGCACTGGTGGATGTCCACCATGCCAGGGCTGGCGATCTTCGTGGCCGTCATGGGGTTCAATCTGCTCGGGGACGCGCTCCGCGACGCCCTCGACGTGTGGGAGCGGTGACAACTCTGGCTCCGGTCGACTCGCCTTCGAGGCCCTGCCCGGTCGCCCCCGATCGCCGACAGGCCACAGCCCCCTGGCAGGCCCCGTCGGAGTTGGCTATAACTGGGCGATACGGCGGTGCGAAGTTCCGGCGTGGCCGGGCTGATCCCTCCGTGACGGTGATGGGGCCGCTCAATCGGCTCGGCGACGCGCTCCGCGACGCCCTTGACGTGTGGCACCGGCGAGGGTCGCGACCGGCCGCTGCGAGAAGGAGAGCGATGGATGACTCCGCGAGGTGATCGCTACCGCGTGGGCGTCGACATCGGCGGGACCTTCACGGACTTCGTCCTCGTCGATGGCGAGATGGGCCACGTGCGCCTCCACAAGTGCCTGACCACTCCCAAGGACCCGTCGACGGGCGCCCTCGAGGGGCTGGAGGAACTCCTGCGGGCGGCCGACCTCGGCTTCGCCGACCTCGGCACCCTCGTTCACGGCACCACGCTCGTGACCAACGCCATCATCGAGCGGACCGGCAGCCCGCTAGGCCTCCTGACCACGCGTGGGTTCCGGGATGTCGTCGAGATGGGGACCGAGCAACGCTACGACATCTACGACCTGTTCCTGCGCTTTCCGGAGCCGCTCGCCCCGCGTGCCTTCCGCCGTGAGGTCGACGAGCGGCTCGACCGCGACGGGCATGTGGTGGTGCCGCTCGATCTCGTCCAGGCCCGCGAGGAGGTGGCCGACCTCGTCCGGGGAGGCGTCGAGGCCCTCGCCGTCTGCTTCCTCCACGCGTACCGCAACCCGGTCCACGAGCGCCTCGTGGCCGAGATGATCCGGCGCGAGTTCCCTGGCCTGGCGGTGTCGCTGTCCTCCGAGGTCGTGCCCGAGCTCCGCGAGTACGAGCGGAGCGCAACCACCGCGGCCAACGCTTACGTTCAGCCCCTCATGGCCCGGTACGTCGCCAGGCTCGAGGCCGCGCTGGCCGAGCGCGGCTTTGCCGGCCGGTTCTACCTCATCCAGTCGTCCGGCGGCATGACCTCGCCAGCGACCGCACGACGGTTCCCGATCCGTCTCCTGGAGTCGGGGCCCGCCGGCGGCGCGCTGGTCACCGCCTTCTTCGGGCGGCAGGTCGGGCAGGCCGACGTCATCGCGTTCGACATGGGCGGGACCACCGCCAAAGCCTGCCTCGTCCAGGGAGGCCGGCCTGACGTGGCCCCCACCATGGAAGCTGCGCGCGTCCACCGCTTCAAGCGCGGCAGCGGGCTTCCCGTCAAGGCGCCCGTGATCGACATGATCGAGATCGGGGCGGGCGGCGGGTCGATCGCCCACGTCGACGCCCTGGGCCTCCTCAAGGTCGGACCGCGAAGCGCGGGCGCCGATCCCGGGCCAGCCTGCTACGGGCTCGGCGGCAAGGAGCCGACCGTCACCGACGCGAATCTGCTTCTGGGCTATCTCGATCCCGGGTTCTTCCTCGGCGGGCGCATGCGGCTTGAGCGGCCGCCAGCCGAGGCGGCGGTCGGCGCGCTCGCCGGACACGTCGGCCTCGACCCTATCCAGACGGCATGGGGCGTCTACGAGATCGTGTGCGAGAACATGGCGGCAGCGGCCCGGGTGCACATCGTCGAGAAGGGCCGGGACCCTCGGCGGTACGCGCTGGTGGCCTTCGGCGGCGCGGGGCCGGCGCATGCGGCGCGCGTGGCCCGGATCCTCGGCATCGGTGAGGTCATCGTGCCGCCGGCGTCGGGGGCCGCCGCAGCCCTCGGCTTCCTGGTGGCGCCGATCAGCTTCGAGTTCGTGACCTCCCTGCCGGGGGTGCTCGGCGAGCTAGACCTCGCGGCGGTCAATCGCCTCCTGGACGACCTCGAGGCGCAAGGGCGCGCATTCCTCGACGAAGCGGGGGTGCCGGCCGCCGACGTCGTCGTCACGCGGCGCGCGGAGATGCGCCTCCTCGGTCAAGTGCACGACATCTCGGTGCCGCTCCCCGCCGGTCCACTCCGGCTGGATGACCTCCCCGCGATCGAGGCCGCCTTCGTCGCCGAGTACGCGCGACTCTACACCCACGTCTACACCGGCACCGTCATCCAGGCGATCAACTGGCGTGTGCTTGCGGCCGGCCCGGCTCCCCGAGTCCACGTCGCCAGTCAGGACGGCGTGGTGGCAGGAGCGGCTGCGCAGAAGGGCGATCGCCCCGCGTACTTCCCTGAAGCCGGTGGCTTCGTCCCGACGCCTGTGTACGACCGGTACGCCATGGCCCCGGGCGAGACGCTCATCGGCCCCGCCATCGTCGAGGAGCGCGAGTCCACAACGGTGGTGCCGCCGGGCGACCGGCTCGAGGTGGATCCGCAGGGAAATCTCCGGATCCGCGTCGCCCGCACCACCTCGCTCGAGCCCGTCGTGCCGGCGGGCCTCGACCTCAGCCGGGCGGTCGCACGGATCGAGGCCGACCCGGTGGGGCTCGAGATCATGTGGAGCCGCCTGATCAACATCGTCGAGGAGTGCTGGCTCACCGTCTGGCGGACGGCCTTCTCCCTGATCATCGGCGAGGCGCAAGACTTCGCCTGCGAGCTCCTGGACCCTCGCGGCAATTCCCTTGCCCATTCGCCGCGCGCGATGCCGGTCTTCAACCTCACGCTCCCCCGGGCGGTCCGGGCCATCCTCGAGCGCTTCCCGGCCGAAACCCTCGCGCCCGGCGACATCCTGATCACCAACGATCCGTGGATCTGCGCCGGGCACCTGTTCGACGTCGCCGTCGTGACGCCGGTCTTCCGGAACGGGCGGGTCGTCGCCATCCTCGGAACGATCGGCCACGTGACCGACATCGGGGGCACGCGGGACAGCCTCAGCGCTCGCGAGATCTACGAGGAGGGGTTCCAGATCCCGCCGATGAAGCTCTACCGGGCCGGGACGCCGAACGAGGACCTCTTCCGGCTCCTGGCCGAGAACGTCCGCAAGAGCGAGCAGGTGCTGGGCGACCTGCACGCCCTGATCTCGGCCAACGCCTCGGGCGCCCAGCGTCTCCTGGCCTTCATGACCGAGTACGGGCTGGAGGACCTGGAAGCCCTGGCCACGGTGATCCAGGACCGCTCAGAGCGCGCGATGCGGGACGCCATCCGCGCGGTGCCGGACGGCACCTACCGAAGCGAGATCTGGAACGACGGCCTGGGCACGCCGCTCCGCTACCCGGTCACGGTCACCGTCGAGGGCGAGCGGATCTCCGTCGACTTCGCCGGCGCGCCCCCTCAGCAGCCTCGGGGCGGGTCGAACTGCACCTACAGCTACACGGCGGCGCACAGCGTGTACCCGCTCAAGTGCGTCCTGTCCCCGGCCGTTCCCAGCAACGCCGGCTGCTACCGACCCTTCAGCGTGACGGCCCCCGAGGGCAGCATCCTCAACTGCGTCAAGCCCGCGTCGGTCAACGTGCGCACTCGCACGGGCTGGTACATCGCGCCGAACCTGTTCATGGCGCTCGCGGACGCGCTCCCGGATCGGGTACAGGCGTTCACCGGGCTCCCGGCCTCCATGACGCTCTACGGCCAGGGGCCGGCTGGACGCTTCTACAACGACCACCTCTTCCAGGGTGGCGGCCAGGGCGCCTCCGCGCAGGGGGACGGCAAGTCGGCGCTCCTCTGGCCAACCAGCGCCGCCAACACCTCGGTCGAGCTGTTCGAGACGCGGACGCCGGTGCTGGTGCTCGAGAAGCGCTACCTCCCGGACAGCGGCGGGCCCGGCCGACACCGCGGCGGTCTCGGCCAGGTCGTCCGCGTGCGGAAGCTCTTCGACGACGGACGACCGGCCTATGCGGGGCTGTTTCCCGATGGCGTGCTGACGCGGACGCCGGGGCTGTTCGGGGGGCGTCCTGGTGGCGCCGTGCGCGGCGTGCTCCTCGACACCGCTGGCGTTGTGGTCACCGACTACGGCGTGGGAAGCCTGGTCGCGCTCGAATCTCCCGACCAGGTCCTCGAGCTACGGCTGGCGGGCGGGGCCGGATTCGGGGATCCGCGAGAGCGGCCGATCGAGATGATCCAGCGCGACCTGGATCACGGCTACGTCACCGCCCGGGGGATCGCCGAGGATTATGGCTGCGAGGTGGCACCGGACGGAGGGGTCGTGCGGGCCGCCGCCCCCCCACCCTCCGGTGGGACGGCGGCGTAGCGGCGCGGCGGCAGCACCACCAGCTACTTTTGGACGTTTCGCCCGCTGGTAGGCGGTTGATTCTGCCGGTGTTTTCGCACGTGGTTATTTAGGTAGAATCGCTCCATGGCGAGCGCCAAGGTACGGCTTCTCGAAGAAGCTCTACGACTGCCGCCGGAACCAGCGGGCCGAGCTGGCCGGGGAGCTGCTGGCCTCGTTGGAGCCTGATACGCCAAGCGAGTGGCGTACCGAGGCCGAGTGGATCGCCGAGGTCGAACGGCGTGCCCACGCCGCGATGGCTGGTAATCCCGGCGTCTCCTCGGCCGAGGCTCGCGCCCAGATTCAGAGCCGACTGCCGCGCCGGTGAGCGCGGCCCGCCTCTCCCCGGAGCCGGTCAAGGGCCGATCGCGTCGATCTGAGTGAGATCGACACCCGTCAGCCGGTGAAGTGGGCGGCGAATCTCGAAGCGCGGCTCATTGTCGCGGGGCTTTTCCTCGTCCTCGGGCCTGGCAGCGGGGCCGCAGGGGCGTGCGCCTTGGCGGCCAGCGTGGAGACGTGGGCCTCGATCGCCGCGTCGCACGCAGCCAGATACGCGTCGAAGAGCTCGAGGTTCTGGTGGAGCACGAAGACGTGCTCGGGGCGGTAATGTCCGGTGAGCGCCGCCTGATGTCCGCCTCCGAGGCCTGGCAGGCGAATGACTGAGCCACCCAGCACCACGGTCACGCTGCTGTTCACTGACATCGAGGGCTCGACCCGACTGATCCAGCGTCTGGGCGAGAGCTACCCGGCCGTACTGGAGGAGCATCGCCGGCTCCTGCGCGCGGCGTTTGCCGCCCACGGCGGCCAGGAGGTCGACACGCCCGGCGACGGCTTCTTCGTTGTCTTCGGGCGGGCGGTCGACGGCGTGGCGGCGGCGGTAGACGGACAGAGAGCGCTGGCCACCTATTCCTGGCCCGAGGATGGCGCCGTCCGTGTGCGGATGGGGCTCCACACGGGCGAGCCGGCGCGCGCCGGAGGTGGCTACGTCGGGCTGGACGTGCACCGCGCGGCGCGCCTGTGCGCGGCCGGACATGGCGGCCAGCTGTTGCTCTCGCAGACCACGTTCGACTTGGTGGAGCGGGAGCTGCCAGCGGACGTCACCCCGCGGAACCTGGGCGAGCACTATCTGAAGGATCTGGCGCGCGCCGAGCGCGTGACCCAGCTCGTGATCGCCGGCCTGCCGGCCGAGTTCCCGCCGCTGCGCAGCCTGGACAGCCGGCCGAACAACCTGCCGCGCCAGCGGACCGTGCTGGTCGGTCGTGAGGCGCAAGTGGCCGCGGTGGTGGAGATGCTGCTACGCGAGGACACGACGCTGGTTACCCTGACCGGCCCGGGCGGGACGGGGAAGACGCGACTGGCGTTGCAGGTTGCGGCGGAGGCGCTGGACGCCTTCCCAGATGGGGCGTTCTTCGTCGACCTGGCGCCGATCTCGGACCCCGAGCTGGTCCTGCCGGCTATCGCCCAGACGCTCGGTCTGCGCGACGCCAGCGGCCGGCCGCCGGCCGAGACGCTGGTCGACCATCTGCGCCGGAAGCAGCTTCTCCTGGTGCTGGACAATTTCGAGCAGGTGGCTCCTGCCGGGCCGGGCGTGAGCGCTCTGCTGGCGCGCTGTCCTGGCGTGAAGGCGCTGACCACCAGCCGGGCGACGCTGCGGCTCTACGGCGAGAGGGAGTATCCGGTCCCGCCGCTCGAGCGCCCGGACCCGCTGCGGCTGCCATCGGTGGACGAGCTGCGGCGATACCCAGCCGTGGCGCTCTTCGAGCAGCGGGTCCGGGACGTCAAGCCTGATTTCTCGGTCTCCGAAGAGACCGCGACCGCCGTCGCCGAGATCTGTCTTCGGCTCGATGGCCTCCCGCTGGCGATCGAGCTGGCGGCGGCCAGGACTCGCTTGCTACCGCCGCGGGCGCTTCTAGAGCGACTGGTGTCCGCGTCAGGCCAGTCGGGCGGGGCGACCGGTCGCTCGTCCCTCCATCTGTTGACCGGCGGCGCGCGCGACCTCCCAGCCCGCCAGCAGACGCTGCGGCGGACGATCGGCTGGAGCTACGACCTGCTGAATGCACGCGACCAGGCGATTTTTCGGCGGTCGGCCCTCTTCGTCGGCGGCTTCACCGCTGGATGCCGCAGAAGCAGTGATCGATAGCGACGTGTTCGACGGACTGGCGTCACTGGTCGAGAACAACCTGCTGCAACAGCGGGAAACGCATGATGGGTGAGGTTCGTTTCCTGATGCCAGAGACGACCCGCGAGTTCGGTCAGGAGCGGCTGGAGGCGAGCGGGGAGGCCAAGCCGCTCCGACGGCGCTACGCGGAGCACTTCCTGGCGCTGGCGGAGCAGGGGGCGCCGGAGCTGACAGGGCGACAGCAGGGCCGCTGGCTGGAGCGGCTGGAGCGGGAGCACGACAACATGCGGGCGGCGCTGGACTGGGCGCTCCAAGGTGGCCACGCGGAGTTGGGCCTGCGGCTGGCCGGGGCGTTGGGACGCTTCTGGGAGGTGCGTGGCTTCCTGAGCGAGGGCCAGCGCTGGCTGGACCGCGTGCTGGCGCTCGGGGCGTCTGACCAGCAGCCTCCGTCGGCTGGGGCGCGGTCGGCGGCGCTGAACGCGGCCGGCACTCTGGCCTATGTCAGGAGCGACTACGACCGGGCCGTGACGCTGCTTCAGGACAGCCTCACGCTGCGGCGGGAACTTGGCGACCGCTCGGGCATTGCGACATCGCTCCACAGCCTGAGTCGGGTCAGGTTCTACCAGGGCGACCACCAGCGGGCGGTCGCGCTGTGCGAGGAGAGCCTGGCCCTGCGGCGGGAGCTGGGTGACAGGCATGGCATCGCCATGTCGCTGAACATCCTCGGGGTCATCGCGCGGAATCGTGGCGATCAGACGGCGGCGCGTACCCTGTTGGAGGAGAGCCTCAGCCTGTTTCGCGAGTCGGGGGACCAGTGGGGCATCGGCCTGCTGCTGAACAACCTGGCGAGGGTGGCGCGCGATCTGGGCGACTGGACCTGGATGGCGGACCTCTGTGCCGAGAGCCTCACGCTGTTCCGGGAGGTGGGGGACCGCCACGGCATCGCCTGGGTGCTGAGCAATCTGGCGATCGTGGCGCGATTTCGGGGCACTTGGGAGCGGGCGGCGCGGATGTTCGGTGCGGCGGAGGCGCTGCGCGAAAGCGTCGGCTCATCGTCGCTGTCCCTGTCGCCCGCCGAGCGCAGCGCGTATGAGACGGCCGTGGCCGCCACGCGCGCCGAGCTTGCCCCGGATGTGTTCGCGGCGGCATGGGCGAAGGGTCGGGCGCTGCCGCTCGAGCAGGCGATCGCGTCCGCCCTGGCCCCAGCCGAGTCTGGGCTGGCCCCAGACCCGGCCACTCGCGCACTGCAAGGTGTACGGGGGAAGCGCGGACCGACTGAAGGCTGAGGAGCATTATGTCGACAACGCCTGACCGACAACGCGATGTTCAGTAACGCCGCCGCGTATGAGCGATTCATGGGG
>CAWDPM010000018.1:0-746170 GCA_963804185.1 uncultured Candidatus Rokubacteria bacterium | reverse complement strand
CGCAGGCCTACGGGCTCCAGCGACATAGCCCTACGGGCTCCAGACCGGCGGGCCGCCGCGGCGCGGTAGGGTCGCCCGCGGCGCCGGTCTGCTCCGGCGTGAGGCTGGCGGGGACCTGCGAGGGATCTCCGGAAGGGGGGCGTCATGGAGGTCGGGCTGTTCGCGCCGCTGCGCTCACCGGTGGCGACGCCGGAGGTGCTGCAGAGCTGGGGCGTGCCTGCGACGAGCGGGGCATCCACTCGATCTGGCTGGGCGAGCACGTGGTGATGTTCCAGGACTACGAGTCGAGCTACCCGGGCAGCCGCGACGGCAAGTTCCGGTTCCCCGCCGGCAGCGGCCTGCTCGACATGGTGTCGACGCTCTCGTTCCTCGCCGCCTGCACCACGCAACGTGCGCCTGGGGACGGGCATCTGCATCCTGCCCCAGAACAACCCGGTGTACGTGGCCAAGGAGTACGCGACCGTCGACTTCCTGTCCTCGGGCCGCCTCGACTTCGGCATCGGCGTGGGTTGGAGCTGGGAGGAGTTCGCCGCCTGTGGCGTGCCCTTCGCCGAGCGGGGCGCCCGCTGCGACGAGTACCTCGAGGTCATCCGCACGCTGTGGTGCGACGAGGTCAGCTCGTTCAAGGGCAAGTACTACCAACTGCCCGAGTGCCTGCTGCTACCCCAAGCCGATCCAGCAGCCGATGGTCCCGATCATCGTCGGCGGCCACAGCGACGCGGCGCTGCGCCGCACCGCCCGGGTCGGCGCCGGCTGGTACGGCGTGAGCATCTCGCCGGCCGAGACCGCCGAGATCCTGGCGAAGCTCGACCGCTCACCTCGAGGCCGAAGGTCGCAGACCGCTCGGAGCTCGAAGATCATCATCGGGGCGGTCAACGACCAGATCCTCCCCGAGATGATCCACGAGTACGCCGAGGTGGGCGTGACCGAGGTGCTGATCCCGTTCCTGCGCCAGGCGCCGAAGCACCTCCAGGCCAACCTGGACGCCATCGGCCCCCACCTCGAGGCGGCCGCGGCCTGCGGTAGCCCCCGGCGGTAGCCCAGGGTTGGGCAGCCGAGGCGGAGGGGCACGGCGCGGGGGCCGCGCACCTGGCCGCCGTTCCACTCGACGTGCGCGCCCTCGACCAGCTCGAAGTCGGGGATGCGGGCGAGCCAGCACTCGATCGCGACCCGCAGCTCCATGCGGGCCAGGTTCGAGCCGAGGCAGCGATGGATGCCGATGCCGAAGGCGAAGTGGCGGTTGTGCCCCCGGGTGAGGTCGACGACGTCGGGGTCCTCGAACATCTCGGGGTCGCGGTTGCCGGCCGGGAAGGTCGAGCAGCACCCGCTCGCCGGGGCGCACCGTGCGGCCGCCGACGGTCGTCTCGACGGCGCGACCTCACGCGCCATCGTCACCGGGGCGTAGGCCCGCAGGAACTCCTCGATCGCGACGGGGATGCGGGAGGGGTCCTCGACGAGGAGCCGGCGGTCCTCGGGCATGCTGGCCAAGGTGCCACAGCCCGGCGCCGATGGAGCTCCAGGTGGTGTCGATGCCGGCGATCAGCAGCAGGAAGCAGGTGCCGAGGATGTGCTTCTCGGTCAGCGGCGCCCCGTCCATCTCGGCCTCGAGCAGGTAGTCGACGAGATCGTCGGTGCGCGCCTGGCGGCCCTCGCGGCGCAGCGCGACCTGCTCCTTGAAGTAGTCGAGCACCTCACGGGTGGCCTGGCGGCCGACCTCGGGGTTGATCGGCCCGATCTGCAGCACGCGGATGGCCCAGTCGGTGAAGCGGGCCTCGTCCTCCTCGGGCACGCCGAGCATGGCGCCGATGACCCGGACCGGCAGGTGCTGGGCGTAGTCCGCCGACGCATCGCAGCGCCGGTCGCCGCTCGGCGGCCCGGGCGAGCAGGTCGTCGATCAGCTCCTCGGCGATCGAACGGGTGAGCGGCTCGAGCCGATCGACGGCCTTGGGCGAGAACGCGGGCAGCAGGATGCGCCGGGAGGCCGTGTGGAACGGCGGGTCGGACGTGATCGGCGGGGCCACGAGCAGCTTGTCGCCTTTGACGCCGGTGACGCCCGGGTTGCGGGAGGTGAAGTGCTCGGTGTCGTGCGCCACCGCGGCGATGTCCTCGTAGCGAGTCGGCATCCACGAGCCGCCGTGGCGCTCGCTGTGGGCAACCGGGCAGCGGCCCCGCAGGTCGTCCCAGATGCTGTAGGGATCGACCACGAACTGCTCGTCGAACAGGTCGTAGTCGGTCGCCCAGTCGCTCACCGGACACTGCCCGGCCTTCGGCCCAGCCATCGGCTCGTCGATCGTCACGAGTGCCCCCTCGGTCGCCGTCTCTTCCCCGGCTCGTGTCCACGAGCGCTACCGCCTGCCGGCCGGCCCTCCGTGTCGGACCGGTTTCTCTCCTGCTCGCGGACGACATCCAGGAACGCCTCCGGCGCGTCGGGTGCAGCGCAACGAGCGGCGGTGGACCAGGCCGATCTCGCGGCGCAGCAGCGGGGTGAGGGCCCGCACGGTGGCGCCCTGTGCCGCGGCCGGGCTCGGCGAGCGCCCGGGGCAGGACCGCCGCGCCCGCCCCGGCGACGACGAGCGGCACGATCGCCTCTCGCGTCGCGGCCACCACCACCACCCGGGCTTCGAGGCCGACCGCGGCCAGCGCGTCGTCGACCAGGTGGCGCAACGACGCCCCCTCGGGGGTGGCGATCAGCGGCAGTGCGGCGAGCTCGGTGAGCGTCAGCGGGCCGGCGGGGCCCGTGGGCGCCGGTCCCGGGCGGCGCCGGTGGGGTCACCACGACGAGCTCCTGATGGCCCAACGTGATCGTGACCAGGTCATCGCCCGCCACGGGGAGCTCGGTGAGGCCCAGCTCGGCCCGGCCGCCGCGCAGCACCTCCACCATCGGCCGCAGGTCGCCGACGGGGGCGAGGTGCACGGTCACCCCCGGGAAGCGGCGCCGGAAGGCCCCGACCAGGGCGGTCAGGGGCTCGACCGCCAGCGTCGGCAGCGAGGCGATCTGCAGCTCGCCCGCCAGCACGCCGCGCACGCGCGCCGGCGGCCGAACGGACCGCGGCGGCGGCCCGGAGCGCCTCCCGGGCATGGACCACCACCGCCGAGCCGGCCGAGGTGAGCACCGCCGACCGGCCGGTGCGGTCGAAGAGCGCAACGCCCAGCTCGCCCTCGAGGGCGCGGATCGCCTGTGACAGCGACGGCTGCGCCACGTGGCTGGCGCGGGCGGCGGCCGTGAAGGTGCCGAGGTCGGCGACCGCGACGAGGTACGTGAGCTGCCGCAGGTCCACAGGCTTCAACGTAGACGCCAACCTATAGGCAGTACCTATGAGATCCAGTGGAACCACGTCTTGGACGTGAGAGGTCGGCCCCGTTGTCCACTGTCCGGGATGATCGCAGGAGCGAGCTGGTGGGTGGTCGTGCTGATCGGCATCGGCGTCGGCTTCCTCGGCGGCCTGCTCGGCAAGGGCGGCTCGGCGCTGGCGACACCGCTGCTCGCCGCCGCGGGTGTCCCCCCGCTGCTCGCCGTGGCCTCGCCCCTGCCCGCCGCCATCCCCGTCGACGCTCGCCGCGTCGCTGCCCTACTGGCGGGATCGTTGGCTCGACCGCACGGTCGTGGCCTGGAGCATCGGCATCGGGCTGCCGGCCACCGTGGCCGGCGCGGTCGCCACCCGCTGGATCGACGGGGACCTGCTCATCAAAGCGACGGACCTGCTGGTCGCCGCCCTCGGCGTCCGGCTCGTCCTGTCCAGCGCCGCCGCCCGGGAGCGCGACGGTGATCTGGCCGTGCAGCACTCGGTCGTCCGCCTCGTCGCGGTCGCCGGCGCGGTCGGGCTGATCAGCGGCCTGCTGGCCAACAGCGGCGGGTTCCTCCTCGTGCCGCTCTACCTGGCGGTGCTGCGCCTGCCGATCAAGGCCGCCTTCGCCAGCTCCCTCGCCTGCGCCGCGGTCCTCGCCGTCCCCGGCTCGATCGTGCACGCGGCCCTCGGGCACATCGACTGGGCGCTCGTCGGCCTGTTCGCGCTGGCGTCGATCCCCTTCGCCAACCTCGGCGCCCGGGTCGCGCTGCGCCTGCCGGCCGGAAGGCTGGAGCGCCTCTACGGCGCACTCCTGGTCCTGCTCGGCGGCACGTTCCTCGTACTCGGCTGACCTCCAGGCGAGTGGACCGGCCTCTAGGGCGGTATCAACCTCCAGGAGCGCCGCATCAACAGAACGTGCCGCATCGGTGTGCGGTCGCGGTCCGCGTCGAGGGCGTCGATCGGCTCGGGCCCGCAGGCCGGCGGCCATAACCTCGGCGCTCGATGACCAACTGCCGGTGTAGCTGTGGGTCCTTCCCGGGAAACGAGGACGGCATGCCGATCACCCGACACCGCACCTACCGGGTTCGTGAACCGCTCCGGCGGTCGGGCGGGCGCGGGTGACGCCATGCCGTGCCCGGTGCACCAGCTCACCCTCGAATCGGCCCGCGAGCACATCCGGGAACGATCGCTGTCCCCTCTGGACGCGCCGACGGCGGCGCGTAGCGGCATCGCACCTCGGCGTGTCGGCCTCGAAGGGGAATGGCACACGCGACCGCTGGCCGACCCGGCCGCGGACGTGCGCCTCGACGATCTCCGCAGCTGGGCGCCTCCTGCCGGCGCGCTGCCCGGCGGCTGCTCGGTCAGTTGGGAGCCGGGCGGCCAGCTGGAGCTGAGCTCGCCACCGGCCGCCGGGGTCCAGGCGGCCATCGACGGCCTTGGCCGCCGACCCGACGGCTGGCCCGGAGGCGCTGTGCGCGAACGCGGCATCGAGCTCGTCGGCGGCCGGCCTCGATCCCGCTGCGCCCACCCCGCCGACAGCTGCGGGCTCCCCGCTACGACGCCATGGAGGCGTTCTTCGACGGTGACGGGCCGGAGGGCCGGGTCGATGATGACCCGCACCGCTGCGCTGCAGGTGAACCTGGACGCTCGGCGCGGACGAGGCCGAGGCCGAGCGCCGCTGGCGGCTGGCCCACCTGCTCGGGCCGACGCTGGTCGCCGGCGTTCGCCAACTCGCCGTTGCTGGACGGGCGGCCGACCGGCTGGTGCTCGACCCGGCAGGCGACCTGGCATGCCATGGACCCGACCCGCACGGCGTCCGCGCTCGGCCCGCCGGGACCGGGCGACGCTGGGTCGACTACGCACTGGCGGCCAGGGTCATGTTCATCCGCCGGACGACCGAGCGCTTCGTCCCCCTGCCGGCGGCGCCTCAGCTTCTCCGCCTGGCTCGCCGCCGGCCACGAGCTGGGCTGGCCCGACCGTCGAGACCTCGACTACCACCTCACCACGCTCTTCCCGCCGGTCCGCCCCCGGGGCTGGCTCGAGCTGCGCTTCCTCGACGCGCTGCCCGATCCCTGGTGGCGGGTGGCCGCCGCGGTGACCGCGGCGCTCGTCGACGACGAGGATGCGGCCGCCGACGGCGGAGGAGGTCACGCAGCCCACCGCCGCGCTGTGGTGCGAGAGCGCTCGCCTCGGGCTGCGCCACCCCGACCTCGCCCGCTCGGCGAGCAGCTGCTTCGCGGCGGCGACCGCGGCACTCGGCCGGCTGGGCGTCGACGCCACGACGCGCGATCACTGCGCCGCCTTCGTGGAACGCTACGTGGCCCGGGCCCGCTGCCCCGCCGACGACTGGACCTGCGACACGGCCGGTCGGCCGTGGCGGCCATGAGCGGCCCGTGTCCATTCCGGCCACGAGCCGTGCCGTCACGAGTGACCACGTCGCCGCTCGCGCCGGACGACCGCGCGGCCCACGCGGCCGGGAGCTCGAGGCGGCCCGGGCCCGGACGCTCGGCGCTGCTCGAGCCGCTGCCCGCCTCGACGCTCGTGACGCCAGCACTCGCCGCTCATGTCGCCGCTGGTGTGGGACCTCGCCCACATCGGCAACTACGAGGACCAGTGGCTGCTGCGGGCGCTGGGCGGCAGCGCGGGCCGGGCCGAGGCCTACGACGAGCTCTACGACGCCTTCCGCCACCCCCGCCGCATCCGGCGCCACGCTCGCCCTGCTCGGCCCCGGCGGAGGCCCGCGCCTACGACGCCGAGGTCCGGGCGCCGGGTGCTCGAGCTGCTGGCTCGTCCGCTTCGCGGACCAGCGCGAGCACCCGCTGCTGAGCGGCGGCTTCGTCTACGGGATGGTCGTCCAGCACGAGCACCAGCACGACGAGACGATGCTCGCCGCCCTCCAGCTCCTGCCCGGCGACCGCGCCTACCTCCCGCTCCACCCTGCGCCACCCGAGGCGCCGGCCGGCGGGCCGCGACCACCGGCTGAGGTCTTCGTCCCCGGAGGGCCCGTTCACGATGGGCACCGACCGCGAGCCCGTGGGCTACGACAACGAGCGGCCCGCCCACCGCGTCGACGTGCCGGCCGTTCTGGATCGACGCCACGCCGGTGACCAACGGGGCCTATCGCGACTTCGTCGCCGACGGCGGCTACGACGAGGCGCCGCTGGTGGCGACCGGAGGGGTGGGCGTGGCGACAGGCGGAGGACGCCCGCCACCCGCAGTTCTGGTCGCCGGACGGGGCCGGAGGCTGGGTGCGGGACGCGCTTCGGCCACGCCTCGAGCCGCTGCCGCTCGACGAGCCGGTCCAGCACGTCTGCTGGTACGAGGCCGACGCCTACGCCCGCTGGGCGGGTCGGCGCCTGCCCACCGAGGCGGAGTGGGAGAAGGCGGCCGGCTGGGACCCGCGCCGCGGCCGCAAGCGCCGCCATCCCGTGGGGCGACGACCCGCCACGGTCGAGCACGCCAACCTGGGCCAGCGCCACTTCGGCCCGGCGCCCGTCGGCGCCTACCCGGCGGGCGCCAGCCCGTGCGGGGCGTGGGCAGATGATCGGCGACGTGTGGGAGTGGACCGCCAGCGACTTCTCCGCCCTATCCCGGCTTCGTCGCCTTCCCCTACCGGGAGTACTCCGAGGTCTTCTTCGGCGACGAGTACAAGGTGCTGCGCGGGCGGGTCCTGGGCGACCGACCCGAGCGCCGTCCGCACCACGTTCCGCAACTGGGACTACCCCATCCGCCGCCAGATCTTCGCCGGCTTCCGCTGCGCCCGCGACGCCTGAACCGCGCACCTCTCGGAGGACCCGTGCCCAGCGAAGCCCAGCTCGACCATCGACGTCCACCTCCGCCCCGCCGACCTCGACGAGGCGCTGCGGTCCGACGTCCGCGCCGGCCTCGCCGCCGTGCCCAAGCTGCTGCCGCCGAAGTGGTTCTACGACGACCGCGGCTCGCAGCTCTTCGACGAGATCACCCGGCTGGCGGAGTACTACCCGACCCGGCGGGAGACCGAGATCCTGCGGCGGGAGGCGGCCACGATCGCCGCCCGCAGCGGGGCCGACACGCTCGTCGAGCTGGGCTCGGGCACGTCCGACCAAGACCGAGATCCTGCTCGACGCGCTGCGCGACGCCGGCCGGCTGCGACGGGTCGTGCCCTTCGACGTCAGCGAGGGCACGCTGCGCGATGCGGCGCTCACGCTGGCCGCCCGCTACCCGGGCATCGAGGTCCACGCCGTGGTCGGCGACTTCGAGCACCACCTGGCCCGGCTGCCCCGGGCGGGGCGGCGGATGGTGGCCTTCCTCGGCTCCACGATCGGCAACCTGGAGCCGGCCGAGCGGGCCCGCTTCCTGGCGGAGCTGCGGGCCGGTACTCGCGCCGGGCGACTCGTTCCTGCTCGGCACGGACCTGGTCAAGGACCCGGCCCGGCTGCTGCGGCCTACGACGACGCAGCCGGGGTGACCGCCGCCTTCAACCGGAACGTGCTCGACGTGCTCAACCACCGGCTCGGCGCCGACTTCCAGCCCGAGCGCTTCGGGCACGTGGCCCGCTGGAACGACGAGCACGAGCGCATCGAGATGTGGCTGCGCTCCGACGGCGCGCAGACGCGCCCGCATCCCGGACCTGGGCCTCACGGTGCACTTCGCGGCGGGCGAGGAGTTGCGCACCGAGACCAGCTGCGAAGTTCCGCGCGTCCGGCGTCGAGGCCGAGCTCGCGGCAGCCGGGTTCGACCTCTGACGCCTGGTGGACCGACGCGGCCGGCGACTTCGCCTTGTCGCTCGTCGCTGGCCCGATGATGGAAGGCTGACGGCAGCGAACGCGGAAGGCGGCGACACGGAGGCGCTCGATGCAGCTCGGCGTGGTCGGTCTGGGACGCATGGGCGCCAACATCGTGCGTCGCCTCCAGCGGGCCGGCCACGAGTGCGTCGTCTACGACGTCAACCCGGCCGCGGTGCGCGGCTGACGCGGAGGCGGCGACGAGCGTGACCGGGGCGGCCGATCGTCGACGACTTCGCCGCCAAGCTGACCACGCCCGAGCGGCCTGGGTGATGGTCCCGGCCGCCTTCGCCGGGGCGACCGTCGACGACGTGGCCCGAGCGCTTCGCCGCCGACGACATCGTCATCGACGGTGGCAACTCCTACTACCGGGACGACATCGAGCGGGCGGCGGCCCTGCGACCGACGGGCATCCACTACCTCGACGTCGGGACCTCCGGGGGCGTCTTCGGCCTCGAGCGTGGCTTCTGCCTGATGATCGGCGGCGACGACGAGCCGGTCAGGCGCCTGGCGCCCCTCTTCGCGGCGCTGGCGCCCGGGGTCGGCGACGCGGCCCGCACCAACGGCCGCGCAGGGCGAGCCGAGCCCCGCCGAGCAGGGCTGGCTGCACTGCGGGCCGAACGGCGCCGGCCACTTCGTGAAGATGGTCCACAACGGCATCGAGTACGGCCTCATGGCCGCCTACGCCGAGGGCCTCAACATCCTCCACCGGGCGAACGTCGGCCTCCGCCCCCGCACCGAGGACGCCGAGACCTCGCCGCTGCGGGAGCCGCAGTACTACCGCTACGACATCGACGTCGCCCAGGTCGCCGAGGTCTGGCGGCGGGGCTCGGTCGTCGCGTCGTGGCTGCTGGACCTGACCGCCGCCGCCCTCGACGACGACCCCGGCCTCGCCGGCTTCACGGGCCGCGTCTCCGACTCGGGCGAGGGCCGCTGGACGGTGCTCGCCGCGGTCGACGAGGGGGCGCCCGCCCACGTGCTCTCCGCCGCCCTGTTCAACCGCTTCGCCGTCCCAGGGCCAGGCCGACTACGCCGACAAGCTGCTCTCCGCCATGCGCAAGCAGTTCGGCGGGCACTCGGAGCTACCCACATGATGCCCGACATGAGACACCGGAGTGGGCGGCGCTACAGGCCCACCACGCCGGCCTCGCCGGGCGCCACCTGCGCGAGCTGTTCGCCGAGGACCGCGAGCGGGGCGAGCGACTCGATCGTCCGAGGCGGCGACCTGCTGCCTCGACTACTCCAAGCAGCGCGTCACCGACGAGACGGTGCGCCTGCTCGTCGCCCTGGCCGAGCGGGCCGGCCTGAGAGGCCCGCATCGACGCCATGTTCGCGCGGCGAGCGCATCAACGCCACCGAGGACCGCGCCGTGCTGCACGTGGCGCTGCGCATGCCGCGCGATCGCCCGCTCGTCGTCGACGGCGTCGACGTGGTGGGCGACGTGCACGCGACCCTCGACCGCATGGCCGGCTTCGCCGACCGGGTCCGCTCGGGCGACTGGCGCGGCTTCACCGGCCGGCCGCTCCGGCAGAGTCGTGAACATCGGCATCGGCGGGTCCGACCTCGGGCCCGGCGATGGCCTACGAGGCGCTCGCGCCCTACACCGAGCGGGCGCTGACCTGCCGCTTCGTGTCGAACGTCGACCCCGCCGACCTCTACGAGGCCACCCGCGACCTCGACCCCGCCGAGACGCTGTTCGTCGTCTCCTCCAAGACCTTCACCACGCTCGAGACGATCACGAACGCCAAGGCGGCGCGCGCCTGGCTGGTCGACCGCCTCGGCGACGAGCGGGCCGTCGCCCGCCACTTCGTGGCGGTGTCCACCAACGCCGAGGCGTCGCCGACTTCGGCATCGATCCGGCCAACATGTTCGGCTTCTGGGACTGGGTGGGCGGCCGCTACTCGGTCGACTCGGCCATCGGCCTGTCGCTCATGATCGCCATCGGGCCCGAGCAGTTCCGCGAGCTGCTGGCCGGCTTCCACGACGCTCGACGAGCACTTCCGGACGGCGCCGTTCGAGCGCGAACCTGCCCGTGCTGATGGGCCTCCTCGCCGTCTGGTACACGAACTTCTTCGGCGCCGAGACGCTGGCCGTGCTGCCCTACAGCCACTACCTCGGCCGCTTCCCCGCCTACCTCCAGCAGCTCGACGATGGAGTCGCAACGGCAAGTCGGTCGACCCTCGACGGCGCCCCCGTCGGCTACCAGACCGGGCCGATCGTGTGGGGCACGCCCGGCACCAACGGCCAGCACGCCTACTTCCAGCTGCTCCACCAGGGCACCCAGCTGATCCCGGCCGACTTCATCGGCTTCCTGCACCCCGACACACGGGCTCGCCCGCCCAGCACGACCTGCTGATGGCGAACTTCTTCGCCCAGACCGAGGCGCTGGCCTTCGGCGACCGGCCGACGAGGTGGCGGCCGAAGGCGTCCCCGCCGAGCTGGTCCCCCACCGCAGCTTCGCCGGCAACCGCCCCACGTCGACACGATCCTGCGCCCCGCGCTCACGCCCGCGGTGCTCGGCCAGCTCATCGCCGCTCTACGAGCACAAGGTGTTCACCCAGGGCGCGATCTGGGGCATCAACTCCTTCGACCAGTGGGGCGTCGAGCTGGGCAAGGTGCTGGCCGGCGCGCATCGCCGACGAGCTCGACCGCGCCGCACGCTCGCCGCCCGACGCACGACAGCTCCACCAACGCCTGGATCCGCCGCTACCGGGACTCCCGCCGATGACCCTCCCGCCGATGACCCGCTCGGATGCCCTCGTGCTGTTCGGGGCGACCGGCGACCTCGCCCGCAAGAAGCTGTTCCCCGCCCTCTACCAGCTCACCCGGCGGGGCCGTCTCGACATGCCCGTCGTCGGCGTCGCCGGTCGCTGTGGTCCGACGCCGAGTTCGCCGATCACGCCGAGGAGGCGCATCCGCAAGTCGCTCGACGAGGCGGACAGCGCGGTCATCGACCAGCTCCGCCGGCGCCTGACGCTCGTCCGGGGCGACTACGCCGATCCCGACATCTTCAGCCGCCTCGCCGCCCGGCTCGGCGACCTCGGGGCGAAGCACCCGACGTGCTACCTGGCGATCCCGCCCTCGGCGTTCCCGGAGGTCGCCCGGGGGCTCGCGGCGGCCGGGCTCGACAAGTGCGGTCGCATCGTGGTCGAGAAGCCCTTCGGGCGCGACCTCCACTCCGCCGTCGCGCTCAACGAGCTGCTGCACGAGCACTTCCAGGAGTCGCAGATCTTCCGCATCGACCACTACCTGGCCAAGGAGGCGGTCGAGGACCTGCTGGTCTTCCGCTTCGGCAACACCTTCCTCGAGCCGATCTGGAACCGCAACTACGTCGACAACGTGCAGATCACGATGGCCGAGTCGTTCGGCGTCGAGGGCCGCGGGCGCGTTCTACGAGGAGGTCGGCGCGCTGCGGGACGTGGTGCAGAACCACCTGCTCCAGGTCGTGGCGATGCTGGCCATGGAGCCGCCCGCCGGGCCGGACCCCGAGGCGTTGCGGGACGAGACCCACAAGGTGCTGCGGGCCACCCGGCCGCTCGACGCCGCGACGCGTCGTGCGCGGCCAGTTCCGCGGGCTACCACGACGAGGCCGGGGTCAAGTCGGGACTCGCAGACCGAGACGTTCGTCGCCGCCCGCCTCGACATCGACTCCTGGCGCTGGGCCGGCGTGCCCTTCTACATCCGGGCGGGCAAGCGCCTGGCGGAGACCTGGCTCGAGGCGGTCGTGGAGTTCCGCTGCCCGCCCACCCTGCTGTTCGCGGAGAGCGGCACGTTGGCCCCTGAACCGAACCTGCTGCGCTTCCGGCTCGGCAGCGAACGACGGCGTCACGCTGACCGTGCAGGCGAAGACGCCGGTCCCGGCATGGACACGCAGCCGGTCGACCTCGCCGTCGACTTCGCCGCCGCGCTCGGCGACCGCCAGGAGGCCTACGAGCGCCTGCTCGACGACGCCCTCGACGGCAACCAGCGCCGCTTCGCCCGCACGGACATGGTGGAACAGGCGTGGCGGATCGTGCAGCCGGTGGTGGACGATCCCGGCCCCGTCCACCGCTACCAGCCCGGCACCTGGGGCCGGCCGAGGCGGACCGGGTCCTCGACGGGCGACCACTGGCACGAGCCCGGCAGCGCTGAGCCGGATGCGCCGAGTGCGACGGTCGAGGTCGCCGAGGACGCCGACGCGCAGCTCGACCGCGCCGTGGCCGCCGGGCGGCGTCGTCGACGCCGGCCGCGGCGACCGGCTCGCCCGCACGGGCCGGTTCTGCCTGGCGCTGAGCGGCGGGCGCACGCCGTCGGCCATGTTCGGCCACCTCGCCGCGAGGACCTGGCGTGGGAGCGGGTGCACGTCTTCCAGGTCGACGAGCGCGTCGCCCCCGACGGTGACCCCGGCCGCAACCTGACTGCGCTGCGGCGGGAGTTGCTCGACCTGGTGCCCGCCCAGCGCTCACCTCATGGACGTCACCGCGGCCGATCCGGCCGCGGCGGCGCGGCCTACGGCGACGAGCTGCGGGCGGTGTGCGCGGGTGCTCGACCTCGTGCACCTGGGACTGGGCGACGACGGGCACACCGCCTCGTGGCCACCGGGCGACCCGGTCGTCGACGCCGAGGCGGACGTCGGCGTCGCGGGGCCGTACGCGGGCTACCGCCGCATGACGCTCACCCCCCGGGCCGTCAACCGGGCGGTGGTCGATCTTCTTCCTGGTCAGCGGGGCGGACAAGGTCGGTGCGCTGGCCGCGCTGCGCCGAGGCTGACCCGGCCATCCCCGCCGCCGGGTGCGGCCCGGCGCGCTGGTCCTCGCCGACCGGCAGCCGCCGGCTGAGTGGACGCCGCGTCGCGACCCGACCGCCCGGCGGGCCGCGCCCGCCGGCCCCATGCACCCTCGGGCGAGCTGCCGCTCGCTGCCCGCCGGACTGCCCGGCTCGCTCCGCTCGCCGTCACACCATGAGGCAGGCGGTCAGGCCGCCGGCGAAGCCCGCCGCCAGGCCTGCTCGCGTTGGTCGGGCGTGCCGTGGGGATCGTCGCTGGGTCCGGTGTCGCCGACGAGGCGGCTGAGGTCCCGGGCCTCCTCGACGTCGCCGGGCTCGAGCAGCCGGCGGGCGTCGGCGTCCTGCGCGTAGGCGCCGCCCAGGCAGTCGGCCTGCAGCTCGAAGGACGGGCTGCCGGCGGTGGAGGTCGAGGTCGAGCAGGTGCTGCACGCTGTGACCGAACTCGTGGGCGACGACCTGCACCACGCGCCATGTCCCCGACGTAGGCCCACACCGCTCGGGCGAACTCCAGGTCCAGGTAGATGGTGCGTCGCCACCGCAGTAGAAGGGCCCGACGTTCGGAGCGCACCGGCCCGCACGCCGGTCGAGCACCGGCGTCTGACTGCTGTGGAACAGTGCGAGGCGCGCCGAGGGCGAGATCCCCCGCGCCTCCAGCAGCCGCGCCCAGGTCGAGATCAGGTCGCCGCGCACCGATGTGAGGAAGCCGACCAGCTCGTCGTCGGTCGGGACCGGTCCTCGATCGCCACCGGTGCGGCGAACTCCTGCAGCGGTGCGGCGTCCCCGAGCGGGACCACCTCGACCGGCCGCGGCTCCGACCGGCGGAGCGGAGGCGGGACCGGCGGTGGCGCAGACGGCGCGGACCGACAGCGGACGAGCAGCCGCGGGCCGCGGCCAGAGCCGACGGCGGCGGAGCAGGGCGGGGCCGAGCCTTCGGGCCTCGACATGACCGGTCCTCCTCCTCGCTCGGCGGATCGGCGCGCCGGACGGCCCCCTCGACTCGGACGCGCCGAGGCGTTTGCGCACTCACGCGACGCCGCCGCGCTCCGCGGGTTCACCCTACGTCAGTCCGTCGCTGCCGGCCCTTGGGTTTGGCGCGGGCCGCGGTCGGGAATGCCGGGTGGCAGACCTTCCGCGCGGCGCGTACGCCCGGTGTCAGGCCCGCGTCTCCCTGTAGGTGCCCGCATGCGCCATGATGGCGCCAGACCACGTGGGCGTGAACGAAGAGGAGCGAGATGGACAACACGGCACTGCTCCAGAACGTCGGAGAACGTGCATCGCAGGCCGGCGCCGTTGCGGAGCAACGCATTGCTCGGGGTCGCCGACCGCGTCGCGGACGCCGCCTTCGAGGTCGGCAACCTGGTGCAGGAGGCAGCCGGCGCACGGCGTCGACCGCCGCGACGCAGCAAAGGCGGGCTCGGCGTCCTGCTCCTGATCATCATCGCCAGCGGGGCTGTGCTGTTCATCTGGCGGCGGCGGAGCCAGTCCTCCGAACTCGCCGACGCCGACGGCATGGCGCCCTACCCGACCAGCGACCCTGCCTACGACCAGAAGGCGATCGAGGACGCGGCCGAGCGGATGGGCTCCACCGGGCACGGGACCTTCGACCCCGACCCCACGAACTCCCACGACCCCGACGCGCTGCACGAGGGTGCGCGCCGCATGGGTGCCGAATCCTGAGCTGACCGGCCCGAGGGCCCACCTGAACTCTCCGATGACGCCGCTCCGAGCGCTGGAGCGGCGTCATCGCCGCCCGCCGGCCGCTCGAGCCCGCCCTCGACGTGCGCGGGGCCGCGCTGGACCGTGCGCTGAGCGTGCGCACGGCGCCCCCGGCACCGGGTGTGCCCACTACGATCGGACCCAGCCGACCGCCGGACTGGAGACCCCACCTTGGTCGAGCCGCTCGGGAGTTTGAGCGTCGTCGTGCACGACGAGATCTGCGTCGCCACCCTCAGCGGGGAGATCGACCTCTCGAACCGTGACTCCGTGGCGCAACAGCTCGAAGCGGCGGTCGACGACGGCCTCCACCTCGTCGTCGACCTGGAGCCGTTGCGCTACCTCGACTCGGCCGGCATCCGGATGCTGTTCGAGCTCCAGGGCCGCCTGGTGGAGCGGGGTCGGACGCTACGCCTCGTCGCCACCCCCGACCTGGTGGTCTGGCGGGTGCTGACGCTCACCGGGCTCGCCGCCACCGTGCCGTCGCACGCGACCGTGACCGAAGCGGTCCAGGCGGTCGGCGCCCCGCTCAACTGAGCCGTCCAGCTCTGTCAGTCCGGGCCGCTCCGCCTCGCTCAGTCCGGGCCGACGCCCTGCGGGCGCAGGACCCGCAGCGGCCTCGGCGCCTTCGTCACCTCGACGTCGGCGCCGCCGTCGAAGGTCTCGCCGTCGCGGGCGAGCCGGAGCGGGCCGTCGGTGGAGCGGATCCGCAACGAGCGCACCACGGTGCGGCGGTAGGCCGGGCAGCGCGCCACCCGGCCGGTCAGGAGCGCGACGACGAGGCGGAGGCGGGAGAGCGGCGCGGACCCGTCCACCAGGCGCACGTCGAGCAGGCCGTCGTCGAGCCGGTCCCGCCAGCTCGGCGCCAGGCCGTCGGGCTCGTAGCGGCAGTTGCCGATGAAGATCATCCACACCCGGTAGGGCCGACCGTCGATCTCCACGTTCGTGGGCTGCTCGTGGCGCAGCACGTGCACGAGCGCGACGGCCACCGCCGGCCACTTGCCGATGCGGGACTCGAGGCGCTCGCGGGCGTCGACCAGCGCCGCGTAGCTGCCGAAGCTGGCGGTGTTGAGGAACGGCCGGCCGTCGATGAGGCCGACGTCGACCGCCACCTGCTCGCCCCGGACCACCGCCGCCGCGGCGTCGGCGACGGAGTCCACCCCGAGATCCCGGGCGAAGTGGTTCAGCGTGCCGGCCGGGACCACGAGCAGCGGCACGTCGAGGCGGAGCGCGAGCTCGGCGGCGGCGTTGACGGTGCCGTCGCCGCCGGCGATGCCGAGTGCACGGACCTCACCGAGGCCCCCGACGCGCTCGGCGAGGTCGTCGCCCTCCTCCAGTCGCTCGACGCGGGCGGCGGGCAGCGCGTCCCGGAGCGCCTCGGTGGGGTCGCCCGACCAGGCCGGCCCCGAGGACGGGTTCACGAGCACCGCGACGCCCGCCCCGTCCGGTGACGGCTCCCCCGCCGACGACGTCCAGGTGCCGTGGAGGTAGAGGTGGAGGTCCGCCGGGCTGCGGCGGCGTCGGCGGGCGCCACCCGCCAGGCCCGCCGGCTGGCGACCCCGACCCCGGTGCCCGCCAGCACGGCCGCCGCCACGAGGCCCGCCGGTGCGGGGCGGCGGCGGCCGATCAGCAGCGCCGAGGCCAGGACGGCGGGGACGACGCCGACCGCGGCGACGGGCAGCTCCTGCACGGTGCCGGCACCGAAGGCGGCGACCGCCGCGACCGGGCCCACGGTGCGGCGGGCGTCGGCGGGACCCACGAGCGCGCCCCGGCCGCGGCGACCGCCGCCGCCAACGCACCCCGCAGCGTGCCGCGACGGCCTCGCCGCCCGGCACCGGCCGCCAGACCCAACGCCGCCACCGCCCACGCGGCGCCGAAGGCGACGTCCGTGCGACGACCCGTTTCGACCGCGGCGCCGCTGCTGGGGACGTCCTCGCACGGGCGCCATCTTGACGGCATTTTGGCCGCAGCGTCCCGCGGCTGGAAGGGTGACGGTTGAGAGGGCTGGCCGAGATCCTGGCTGGGGCTCGACGAGAGGGGGAACGGGCACCATGAGCGCAGGCAAGCGTCTTCCGGGCACACCTGAGCCGATGCACCAGTGGAAAGGGGTGGGCGGCGTCACGATCGTCGGCGACTCCTGGGGCAACCCCGACGGTCCGTTGGTCATCCTGCAGCACGGCGGCGGCCAGACCCGCCACGCCTGGCGGGGTGCCGGGGAGACGCTGGGCGCGGCCGGCTACCACGCGGTGGCGATCGACGCCCGGGGCCACGGCGACTCGAGCTGGGCGCCCGACGGCATCTACGGCCAGGACGTCATGGTCGAGGACCTGGTCAAGGTCATCGAGCAGCTGGCGCAATCGCCGCCCCGTGCTGGTCGGCGCGTCGATGGGCGGCGGCTGAGCCTGGTCGCCATCGGCGAGGACCACGTCGACGCCACCGCCCTGGTGCTGGTCGACATCGCGCCCCGCATCGAGGAGGAGGGCGCCCAGAAGATCCAGGCGTTCATGGGCCAGAAGCCCGACGGCTTCGACTCGCCTCGAGGAGGTGGCCGACGCCATCGCCAGCTACCAGCCGCACCGCAAGCCGGCCCCGCAACCTCGACGGCCTGGCCAAGAACGTCCGCCTCGGCGAGGACGGGAAGTACCACTGGCACTGGGATCCGAAGTTCCGGACCGGCCGGCGCGACCTCAAGGCCCGTCAGACCCGCCTCGAGGCGTGCGCCCGCAACCTCACCCTGCCGACGCTGCTGGTGCGGGGCGGCCTGTCCGACGTGCTCAGCGAGGAGGGCGCCCAGCGGCTTCCTCGAGATGTGCCCCCGCAGCGAGTACGTCAACGTCACCGGCGCCGGCCACATGGTCGCCGGCGACCGCAACGACATCTTCTCCAACGCGGTGATCGAATTCCTGTCGCGGACCGTGCCGGTGGACGGCTCGCCGGTCCAGCAGCCGCACCCGCCGCACCCCCACCACGAAGGCCCTCCCGGCGACATCAACGACGTCCCCTAGTAGCGGGGGCGGCGGGGAGCGGGGGGCCAGGAGCCCCCCGCCCGCTGCTAGCCGGTGGCGACCCCGGCGGTGGCGCCGGGGACGTGGAGGGGTTCGGTGTCCCAGCTCTTGAGTTCGGGCAGGACCTTCTCGGCGAACAGGCGGATGCTGCGCTCGGCGTCGGCGTAGGGCATGCCGCCGTAGCTGAAGCCGGGCATCACGCCGTTGCAGCCGATCAGCTCGCGCATCGTGGCGAACTTCTCGACGCGCGGATGCCGCGCAAGAGCTTCATGATCTCCGCCTGGACGGTCACGTCGAGGCCGGTGGTGGGCTCGTCGGCGACCAACACTTCCGGGCCGGCCGCGATGGCGCAGGCGATCATCACCCGCTGGCGCATGCCGCCGGACAGCTGGTTGGGATGCTGCTTCAGCACGATCTCGGGCCGGCGAATGCGCACCACCTCGAGAAGTTCCTTGGCGCGCGCCGGCGTGCTGCCGGCCTTCGCGTCGGGGTTCTGCGCGATCGCCTCGGCAAGCTGCGCGCCGACCGTCATCACCGGGTTGAGGCCGGCGAGCGCGCTCTGCGGCACATAGCCGACGCGGCGGCCCCGGATGCTCCGCCAGATGGCCTCGTCACCGTGGGCGAGATCAACGTCGCCCAGGCGGATCGTGCCCGACAGGATCCGCGCGCCGCGCCGGTGCAGCGTCCCGATCAAGCTGCGGCAGACCATGGTCTTGCCGGAGCCCGACTCCCCGATGAGGCCCAGCATCTCGCCCCGCCTGACCTTGAAGGTCGCGTCGTCCACCACGATCAGCGGCTCGCTGCGCCCGCGACCGATGCCGATCCGGAGTCCGCGGATGTCGACGAGCGGCGGCGACCCCGTCGGAAGCGGTCTGAGCGCCGTCATACGCCGCGCTCCCGGCGGGAGAGGCCCTCGGCGATGAAGGAGAGCGAGATGCCCGCCCAGCACAGCGCACAGCCGGGGAAGATCGTCACCCACCACGCCTGCTGCACGAAGGGCCGGCCCTCGCTCATCATCACGCCCCATTCGGCGGTGGGTGGCGCCGCCCCCAGCGACAGGAACGAGAGGCCCGAGATCAACATGATGACCAGGATGAAGTCGCTCAGCGCGTAAGCGATGGTTTCGGAGGAGACGTTCGGCAGGAAATGCCGGACGAAGATGCGCGTGGCGGGATATCCCTGGAGGCGAACGGCCTCGATGTAGCCTTGCCGGCTGACCAGCGTGGCGCGTGTACGCGCGACGCGTGCGTAGCGCGCCCAGTTGGTCATGGCAAGCACGATGACGATGCTCCGTAGACCAGGCCCGAAGAGCGCGATCAGCGCGATGGCCAGCACGAGGAGCGGCAGCGCGTTGATCGCGTCGATGAGGGAGCTGACGATCGACACGACCATCCGGCTCCGGGAGATGCTGAGGAGCACGCCGACGACCGTGCCGATCACGAGCGGGATAGACACTCCGAGGAAGGCCACGCCCAGGTCCCGGTACACGGCGGAGAAGACGCGGGTGAAGACGTCGCGGCCCAGCTGGTCGGTGCCGAAAAAAAACTCGGCCGACGGCGGCCCGAAGGGCCGGGCGATCAGCTCATTGGGATGGTACGGGCTGAGAAGCGGTACCGAAATGCCGGCCGCAAGCATCGCCACCAGCATGGCGGTCCCTACCGCGATGCCGATCCGGCCACCCTGGTAGGGCTTCGTACCCTCCTCCGGAACCGCCTCGACCTGGTCGGCCGCCGACACGGTCACGACACACCTACCCGCGGGTCGAGCCAGTTGGCGACGATGTCGCCGATGAGGCCGACCACCACGACGAAGAACCCGAAGACGAGGACGATGCCCTGGACCACGGGATAGTCGCGGCCGATGACGGCGCCCACGAGATTTCGCCCGATGCCGGGGAGCGAGAAGATCGTCTCGATGATGACCGTCGAGCCGATCATGACGCCGACCATGTAGCCGAGGAGCACGATCGTCGGCGCCAGCGACGGCTTCAGCAGATAGAACCAGTAGAGGCGCAGCCGGCCGAGCCCCCGGACGATCCCGCTCTCGACGAACTCCTCACCCATCGTTTCCAGAATCGAGCTGTGGAGGACACGGGCGAGCACGGGCACGAGTGTTGTGCAGATCACCAGGGCCGGCAGCCACAGGTACTTCAGGTTCGCGGGGAAGCCCGGCTCGTAGCCGATGATCGGCGCGACGCCGTAGTGGAGACCGAACACGAGAAGGCCGATCAAGGCGGTGAAGAACGCCGGTACGGCGAGGAACACTGACGTCGTCGCGCGGAAGATGTAGGGCACCGATGAGCGCCGAGTCATGGCGACGTAGAGCGCCAGCGGTACGGCCACGATCAGACCCATCACGACGGTGACCGCGATGATCCAGAGCGTCACCGGCAGGGACTGAAGGATGATCTCCATCACGTCCCGGCCGTTCTCGATCGACTTCCCGAGGTTACCGTGCAACAGACTCCAGAAATACTCGAAGAACTGAGTCACGGGGTCGACGTCGAGTCGGAGCGCTCGCCGCAGCCGCTCGATGGCCGCCGGATCCGCCTCGGCGCCGAGCCGCGCGAGTACCGGATCGCCGGGCGCCAGCCGGATGAGGCCGAAGGCGATGACCATCACCCAGAACGAGACCGCCGCCGCCCTGCCCAGCCGGGCGGCCAGCTTCATCCGAACCCGGCGTCCCTGGGACTCCGCCTCCGGGGTCCCACCCGTCTCACGGGTCACGAGCCAGCCCCTGACGATGCCGGGCGCGGCGTCGCTCGACCGAGGCGCTCAGCGGCACGAGCGCAACCGGTACGGAGCAATGGGCGGAACTGGCGACAGATCGGCCTGTCAATCCGGTCCGCCGCTTCCGGCCGCAGGACCTTCCGCTCGCGCGTCAAGTTCCTGAGCCGCGGATCGGCGCAGCGGCACAGATCCTCCGCGGCCGGATCGGTCTTGGTCTGCCGCCGAGAGGATCCGCCGATGGCCTTCGGCCAGAGCTCTCAGCTTCCCGGAAGTGGAGGCGTCGTCTTCACGAAGAGGTATTCCCCCGGATTGACCGCTTCGAGGACTCCCCGGGCGTGGCGGATCCCGCTCAGCGAGAACTGCGAGGTCAGCGGGATGTACGACGAGTCGTCGACCGCGAGCATCTCGAGTCTGCGCAGCAGCTCCTTGATCTTCGCGGCGTCGCTCGAAGACCCCGCCTCGGTGAGCAGGGCGGCGGCTGCGGGGTTGTTGTAGCCGGAGTTCACGACCCAGGCGCCGCCCGGAAAAAACCAGTTCCGGAGTTGTAGGATCGGCGTCTGGACCGCGTTGCGGAAGAACACCAGCTCGTAGCTCCTGGCGCGGATCCGGGTGGTGATGTCTGCATCCGGCAGCGGCTTCACGTTCGCGGTGACGCCGATCTTCGCAAGGTCGGCCGCGACCACCTGCGCCGCTTCGGCCCACTGCGGACGCGCCGGAACGATCATCTCGAAGGCGAAGCCGTTGGGCCACCTGGTCTCCCCCAGCCGGGCCTTGGCGGCGACCACGTCGGGACGCCCGTCATTGGGCAAGGAGCACTGAAAGTATGGATTCCCGGGCTTGAACGCGTACGCGCAGGCCGGCTCCGGGATGCCGAAGAAGCCGACCTCGGTCAGCTTCTTGCGATCGATCACGAGAGACATGGCCTGCCGGACCTTCTTGTCCTTCAGCGCCGCATTCGGCTGCCCCTCGTAGCTGTTCACCGCCAGCATGAACGTCCCGGGCTCCGCGTGGTTGAACACGCTCACCTTCGATGCGTCCACCTGCGATGCCGCGTTCAAGGGCAGCGTGTAGACGTAGTCGACGGAGCCTTGTTGCAAAGCGAGAAGCCGGGACGTCGCGTCGGGGATGACGATGACGCGGAGCTCTTGGACATGGGGTTTCGCCCAGTAGTGCGGGTTCGCCTTCAGGACCATCAGGTCGGTGCCGGGCGTCCATTCCGCCAGCATGAGGGGACCGGCGCTGACCGGCTTCTTGAAGTACTCGGCGGGGGTCTTCTCCACGATCTGCTTCTTGGGGTGAATGCCGTGGAAGTGGGATGCGATGGCGTGCCTGAAATCCGGATAGGGCGCGCTCAGCGTCCAGACCAGGGTGTCGTCTCCTCTCGACTGAACGGCGGTGATCGGGGCGATAAAGGCACTGGAATGGCCCGCAGTTCTCCACCGCTGGAACGCAAACACGGCGTCTTCGGCCACCACCGGAGTGCCGTCCGAGTACTTCGCGCCTTTCCTGAGCCTCTGCGTGATGGTGAGGCCGTCCGGGGAAACCGTCTCCACCTCGATCAGGTCCATGCGCGGGACCAGGTTCTGGTCGTAGCGGTACAGAAGACCTCCCTGGGGGTACATGGGCTGGTAGTCGGTGCTGGGGCCGCCGAACGTTGGATCGAGGCTGGTGGTCCGCGCCCCGATCACCATCCTGATCGTTCCACACTCCGCCTCGGCTGTAGGCGTCTTCAGCGTACACTTCGGCCCAGGGTCAGCCGTAACGTCTGATGCGCCTCCCAGAACGGCGCCGGTGAGCACTGCCGCCAGTAAGCTCATGGACCCGAGGACTTGCGCGCGTCCCTGCATGTCTTCCTCCCGCCGATGACCGACCGGTCGCCTCCGCAATTCCACCAGGGCGCCGGACTGCGCGGCGAGCCGCAAGCGTCTCGTCGCAACTCTGATCCGACAAATATGGGCCATAGAGCCGCCATGTTGTCAACGCCTCGTCGAGACGACTCAGTTGATATGCGCCGCCAGTCGTCACGTCTGCGAGAGCGTGACGACGATCGCGCAGGGGTCCCGCTCTACGCGGCGTAGAGCCGCAGCACGCCGTAGACGATCGTTCCCGCGATCAGCGCCGCCGCGACGAGCGTGAGCGTGGCGTGCTGGGCGGACGACACCGCCGCGCGACGACCGGGTCCGCGGACGGCGCTTCTGCGCCGCCAGGGCCGCGACGAGCAGCAGGAGGCCCAGCAGGTCGGTCACGAGCTGGGGGTCGATGAGGAGGGAACCCGGGGCCAGGAACAGGCCGCGCTGGATCCAGGTCGCAGCACGGAGGAAGTACCCTTCCAGGTCGGCCGCCAGCGCGACCACCCCGATCGAACGGGCCGCGCCCCCAGTTGGACCCTGCTCGAATTCCTCGTCGTGCCCGGCGCCCCGCTCGCTTCCTGACCTCGCGGCTCGGCGTTCGGATTCGACGGCTCGCCACCGGCCGGCGACCGTCAGTCGAAGAAGAGTCGCGGGAGGATCGTGGTCAGCGGCGGAAACACGATGAGCACCGCGTTTACCAGGACGAGCGCCAGCACAAACGGCCAGATGGCGCGAGACGCTTCGGTCAGGCCGATCCGACCGATGCTGCACGCGACGAAGAGCAGGCTTCCAACAGGGGGCGTGATGCCGCCGATCGTTGCGGCAAGCGTGAAGACCACTCCGAAGTGGATCGGGTCGTACCCGTGGTGCGCCGCGACCTGGGCGAAGGGGTATGCCAGCATGATGATGAGCACCATCACGTCGATGACAAAGCCGGCCGCGAGGACGAAACCGATCATGAGAAACATCGACACCGTCCCGTTGCTGGTGAGGGCGCCTAGGGTGGCGAGGATCTTGTCTGGGAAGTGGTCTCGGATCAGCAGGGATCCGAACACCGTGGCGGGCCCTAGGATTAGCATGATGATGGCGGTCATCATGGCCGACTCGACGAAGATCCGCGGCACGTCTCCGAGCCGCGCGGTGCGGAGGACCAGCGTCGAAACCAGCAGCGCGTAGACGACTGCGATGACGCCCGCCTCCGTCGGCGTGAACCAGCCGCCGACGATCCCCCCGATGATGATCACCGGGACGAGGAGCGCCCAGCCGGCTCTGGCCAGGGTCGCGACCGCCTCCTGGACCACGAACCGGGGATGTGATGACGCGTACCCTCGCCGGCGCACGATGAGGGCGACGAAGCTCATAAGCATCAGCGCCATGAACGCGCCGGGTAGAAAGCCGGCGAGGAACAGCTGGCCGACCGACACCTGGACCAGCGAGCCGTAGACGATGAACAGGATGCTCGGCGGGATGATCGGGCCCATGGTGCAGGCTGACGCGACAACGCAGACCGCGAAGTCGGCAGCGTACCGCTCGCGCTTCATGGCCGGGATCATGATCGACCCGATGGCCGCCGTGTCGGCCGCTGCGGAGCCGGACACCCCGGAGAAGATGGCGGCTGAGACGACGGAGACGTGGGCCAGGCCCCCACGGACGTGGCCGATGAGCGCATTGGCGAAGTTGACGATCTTCTGCGTCAACCCGCCTTCCGTCATCAGGTTGCCGGCCAGGACGTAGAAGGGAATCGCCATCAGGGGGAAGGAGTCCAGACCGGCGAAGATCTTCGAAACGATGAAGGTCGGCGGCAGCCGCTCGCTGAGGAGGACCGCCACGCTGGACGATACGCCGATGGCGAAGGCGACGGGCAACTCCAACAGGAGGAGGACGAAGAACAGCCCGAACAGAAGGAGGGTCACTCGGCGATCCTCGGGCCGGGCGGCCCAGTCGGGGGGTGGCCCTGGACCAGGCGCCGCATCACGCCGAGGAGCTCCACGATCATGAGGGCGGCGCCAATCGGGATGCACAGATAGACGATGCCCATCGACCATTCGAGCGCCGGCGAGTACTGGCTCATGTTCTCCGCCGCCAGCCGGAGCCCGTAGACGAGGAGCAGGCCCGAAAATGCCAGGATGAGCCCGCCGTTCACCAGACCAACGAGGCGTCGCGCCCGGGTCGGGAAGTGCGTCGTGAGGAAGTCCACGCCCAGGTGGGTACCCCGGCGAATCGTGAGCCCGGCGACGAGGAACACCGACCAGATCCCGGCGAAGCGGGTCACCTCCTCGCCCCACGAGATGATGGGTAGAAAGGTGAGGTAGCGCGACACCGTGCCGATGAGGGCCGCGCCGAGCATGACGCAGACCGCCACGACGACGAGCGTCGTGACGAGCCTGTCATACCAGCGGGTCAGCACCGACGCGCCTCGGAACCGTCCCCGGCGGCCGCTCAGCTCTTGGTCACGGCCTTGACGGCGTCGTAGATCTCCTGACCGCGCGCACCGAGGCCGGCCGCGTAGCGCTCGCGCATCGGCCCGACCGCCGCGCGGAAGGGCGTGCGATCCGGGGTGGTGAACTTCACCCCGGCGGCCGCTAGGCGGGCGAAGTCTTCTTGGACCGCCGGCTTAGCGATCTCCAGGTTGTACGCGCTGGCCTCGCGGCCGGCAGCCCGGATCGCGTCCTGCTTGTCCGCGGACAGCTTGGCGAGCAGCCCCGCGTTCATCGCGATGTAGGCGACGAAGAAGATGTGGTCGGTCCGTGCGAGGTTCCTCGCCACCTCGTGGTACTTCTGAACATATAGAGATGTTGGCGTCCCCTCGAGGCCCTCGACGATCTTCGACTGGAGCGCCGTGTACACCTCGGGCAGGGCCACCGGCGTCGGTGTGGCGCCGAAGGCCTGGGCCATCTGGACGTACAGGGGAATCTGCGGCACCCGGAGCTTCAGCCCCTTGAAGTCGTCGATCGAGTTCAGCGGGCGGGTCGAGATGGTGACGCGCGGCCCGTCGTAGAGATACCCGAGGAGGGCCAGACCCACCGACGCCATCCGCGCCTCGAGCTGCGGGGAGATCTTGTCTACGACGCTCTTCACCTGGTCGAGCGTGTCGTAGAGGAAGGGCATCTCGAGCACTCCGAACTCCGGGACGTAGCTGCCGAACCCGGTGAGGCCCGAGTAGGCCAGGTCGATGCTGCCGGACTTGACCCCCTCGGCCGCCTCGCGTTCGCTGCCCAGGGCGGCGTTGTGGAAGAGGTCGATCTTCACCTTGCCGCCCGTCTTGACGGCGACCAGCTCGGCGAGGCGCGTGGCCGTTCTCGACGCCGAATGGGCCGGCGGATAGAGACTCGCGAGGCGCAGCGTGATCTCCGGGACCTGCGACAGGCCGCGCCGAGGGGTCCCCAGCCCGACCGTCCCGACTGCCCCGGCGGCACCGATCGTTCTCAGGAACGACCGCCGGTCGACGAGTGAGCGTGGCCTGCGATCGGGCGTCGGCGTCATGCGGCATCCTCCGGTGGATAGGCCGTGGATAGGGTAGTCGGCGGCGGGGGCGCGTCACAGGTTTTGCCCGAAGGGAGCCGCGTCAAGAGGCATGATGTCGCGTCCTGGTGTCAGGGCGCTCGTCCCTTGGCGGTCCGCTTCTCCGCCCGAGACCTCGGTGGAGGGTCCTGGGCCGCTACGTGGAACTTCACCCGGTCGATACGATAGCATCGCTCGCTTCGCGACACCGGGTTCCCGTCCTGCGAGTACGCGGTGGCCCGGCTCGCCACGACGAGAACGCCGGGTGTGATCCCGAGCGCACGCGCCACGTCCGGGACGCTGGGCAGGATCTCGATCTCCCACTCCAGCCGGCCCAGGCGCACACGAGCTCGATCGCGCAGCACCTCCAGCAGCGGGTCGCCGACCTCTTCGGGCCGAAAGCGAGCGGCCAACGGGGTGGGCACATACGCTCGGTCATGGGCGATGACGTGGCCGTCGACCAGCCGGAGCAGCTCAACGACGGCGACCCGACCCCGTCGACGCAGCTCGAGGCGCGTCCTGACCTCCTCCGACGCCTCGGTGGCGGGGACGTAGCGAAGCACCTGGGTCTCGAGCTTGAGCCCCTGGCGACGCAGGTCCTCCTCCAGCGTGTACAGCGGGGCGAGCAACCGGCTGACCTTGGGGGGACTCACGATAGTTCCCCGCCCCCGGTGGCGTGACACAAGCCCACTGCGCTCGAGTAGCCCGAGCGCCCGCCGCAGGGTCAGGCGGCTCACGCCGAAGCGGCGAGCGAGCTGCTGCTCGGTCGGGAGGATGGTGTTGGGCGGTGCCGCCGTGATCTCCGCCCGCAGCGCCTCCAGAACCGCGAGGTACCGCGGCGCCGATCGCAACCCGGCGTCCGGCTTGCGCGTCATGCGACGCTCATGCGCTCCGCCGCCAGAGCTCGTCAGTGGCCCGGCGCGCTCCCTCGCCGAGCGCCGCGAGCTTCGCCCAGGCGATCCGCGGATCGATCCAGTCGTTGTCGGCGAAGGTGCCGAACCCGCAATCGGTCCCCGCGATGATGTTCTCCCGGCCGACGACGCTCGCGTAACGGCTGATGCGGTCCGCCACCAGCTCCGGGTGCTCGACGAAGTTCGTCGTGGAGTCGATGACGCCCGGGATGAGCACCTTCCCGGGAGGGAGCGCGATCTCCTTCCAGATCTTCCACTCGTGCTCGTGCCGTGGATTGGCGCCTTCGAACGAGATACCCGCGGGTCGGGCCCGGAGGACGAGGTCGACGATGTCCCGGAACGGCACGTCAAGGTGGTGCGGGCCCTCGTAGTTGCCCCAGCAGAGGTGCAGCCGCATTCGCTCGGGTGGAATCGCCCGGGTGGCCTCGTTGAGGGCTTCCACGTGGAGCGCGACGATCTTCCGGAACTCCGTGAGGCTCATGTCGGGGAACCGGTTATGGCGGCTCATCGCGAGGTCCGGGCAATCGAGCTGGAGCACGAACCCGGCCTCGTGAATCGCCGCGTACTCATCCTTCATAACACGCGCAATCGCCTCCAGGTACGTCTCGCGGCTCGGATAGTACTCGTTGGCCATGAAGATCGAGACCACTCCGGGCGACGCGGCGCTCATGAACACCTCTTCCGCTTCGACCCCGCGCGCGGCCGCCTTGAGAGTGTCGATGTCGCGGCGGACGGCGTCAAAGTCACGCCACTCGATGGGACCGTCGCAGACCGGGCGCCGGAACCCCGACCGCGTGTTCCCCGTGCGCCGGGCCATGTACTCCGGGAAGTCGCGGCCCTCACCCCACTCTGTGGTCACGCGACTCTCGCCGCCGAAGCCGGTCACACGCGCCTTGATGTACGTAGCGTAGCCGGGCTTTCCCTGTTCCCCGTCGTTGACGACCGCGATGCCGGCGGCCACCTGCTTCTGCACGATTGCGGCCACGGCAGCCCGCACCAGGGCATCCAACTCGCGCTCCTCGACGGCCTCGCCGGCATCGGTCCGCCGGAGCAGCTCGACCAGCTCGGCCGGCCGGGGCAGGCTGCCCGTGTGCGTTGTGAGGATGCGGTCCGTGCTTCGTCTCATTCGCCGTCCTCCCGGGGTTCCGGGTCGTTGTTGACTCCGTCATCCTCGCAGCCTCGGATCGAGCGCGTCACGCACCGCATCTCCCAAGAGGTTGAATCCGAACACCCCCAGGCTGATCGCGACACCGGGTGCCAGTGGGAGCCAGGGCGCCGCCTCCGCGTACTGGCCTGCAAAGTCTCGCAGCATCACTCCCCACGCCGGGGTCGGCTCGACCACCCCCAGCCCCAGAAAGCTCAGGCTCGCCTCGAGCACGATCACCTCCGCGAGGAACGCCGTCAGCATGACCAGGTACGGGGCGGCCACGTTGGGCACCACGTGGCGGACGATGACACGTAGTGCGCCCACGCCCGTACTCTGCGCGGCCTCGATGTACGACATCTGCCCGACCGCGAGGGCGCTCGCCCGCACCACGCGGGTCGCCCGCGGCAGCATCGGGACGATGATGGCCGCGATGACCTGGAGGGTGCCGGCTCCCAGCGCGGCCACCACGGCGATGGCCAGGATGATCAGGGGAAAGGACAGGAGGATGTCGACCACCCGCTGGGCGAGCAGGTCGACCTTCCCGCCGACGTAGGCCGTCGTCACCCCGACCAGGGCGCCAAGCGTCGCGCTGACGAAGGAGGACACCAGCCCCACGAATAGGGCCGTCCGGGCTCCGAAGATGAGACGGCTCAGCACGTCGCGGCCGAAGTGGTCGGTGCCCAGCAGGTGTGCGCCGCTCGGGGGGCGCACCACCATGCCGTAGTTCGTCTCCAGCGGATCGTAAGGAGCGAGCCACGGCGCGAAGACCGCCGCCCCCAGCATCGCGCCAAGGACCACTGCGCCGAAGGCGCCGAGCGGATACGCCCGCGCAAGACGCCACGCGCGCGAGCGTCGCCGACGCAGCGACTCGGGCGCGTTCCCGGCAGCTAGCGGTATCGGATGCGGGGATCCAGCCACGCGTAGCACAGGTCGACCACCAGATTCATGATCACGAAAGCCGATGCCGAAAGCATGACGAGCGCCTGGGTCAACGTGTAGTCACGCCGGGTCACGGCCTCCAGCAGGAGCTTTCCTAGGCCGTTCAGGTTGAATACTTGCTCGGTAACGACGAGACTGCCCAGGATCACGGCCGATTCTAGGCCGACGACGGTGATGACAGGCAGGAGCGCGTTCCGCACGGCGTGCCGTCGCACCACTGCCTGCTCTCCGAGGCCCTTCGCCCGCGCGGTCCGAATGTAGTCGTCACCCAGGACGTCGAGGAGCGCGGATCGCATCATGCGTGCGGCCAGGGCCGCGCTCCGAAACCCGACCACCAGCGCGGGCCAGATGAGCTGGCTCAAGTTGGCGACGGGATCCTTCCAGAGCGACGTGAACGTGAGCGGCGGGCTCCAGTGGAACACGCGGAGGAGCACCAGGACGATGATCACCCCGACCCAAAAAGAGGGCATCGACAGCCCCGAGAGCGTGAACACGCGTAACAGGTAGTCGAGCCAGGTCGCGCGGCGCAGTGCCGACAGGGTGCCGAGCGGTATCGCGACCAGGACGGCCAGGAACGTGGCGAGCACCGTCAGCTCGAGGCTCAAGCCGAGCCTGATGCGGATCTCGTGGGTCACAGGCCTTCCCGTCCACATGGAAAGCCCGAGATCGCCTCGGCCCAGGCCCCCGATCCAGTCCAGGTACTGCCGCCAGAGGGCCTGGTCCAGACCTAGGCGGGCCCGCTCCGCGCGCAGCACCTCCTCGGCCACCTTGCCGCCTTCCCCGGCGAGGCGCAGCAGGACGACGTCGCCCGGGATGACGCGGAGAAGTAGGAACACAATCGTGGCGACACCGAGGAGGGTCGGCACGACGAGCAGCAGCCGCGTGAGCACGTAGCTCCGCATGTCGGCTACATCAGTCGCGGTCAGCCTGCTGCGGCCGAGGCGGCGCCTCCGGGCGCGACCGCGTCGCGGAGGACCCCGCCGGCCCGGGGAGCCGCTCCGTGTACGCCCATCGCCGAACGCCCGTCAGCGTGTGAGCCAGACGGTGGCCAGATCCTGGTTGAGATAGTGGGACGGGGTCACCTTCCATCCCTTCACGTGCTCCCAGTGGGCCACCGCCCGCACTTGCCCGAGGATGATGACCTGGTGCGCCATCTCCCCGAGCACCCGGCGCTCGAACTCCCAGACTAGCTGCTTGCGTCGCTCGAGGTTCTGCTCGCGGCTCTGCCGCTCGAACAGCTCGTCGAGTGTCGCGTCCGTGTACCGGCAGTAGTTGATGGGGCTCTTCTCCGAGGACAGGTACTTGGTCAGCTGGAGGTCCGGCTCGTCGGCGAAGTCACACGAGAAGTCGACCGACGTGTCGAAGTCTCCCGACCGGAGCGCGGTGAAGTACGGCCCGGTCTCCAGCACCCGGTGTGTCGCATTGAGGCCGATCTTGCGCCACTGGTCGATGACGTACACGCCCACGCGCTGGGCGCCCGTGAGCCCCCGGTTCGTGAACGCGAACGAGAATCCGTCGGGAACCCCGGCCTCCCGAAGGAGCCGCTTGGCCTCGGCCCGACTCTTCTCGATATCCGGCCAGTACCCGGGCACCTTCTCCAGTTCCGCCGGAGGCATGGCATAGGGCGCGCCGGGCTGGCTGATGCCGGCCACCGTTCCGTACTCTGTAAAGTCGTTCAGGACGCGGGCGGCCTCCCGGCGGTCGAGGGCGAGGCTCAAGGCGCGGCGTACCCGTGAGTCGTCGAAGGGCTTCTTCTCGTGGTGGAAGGCGATCGTCAGGACGCACGACCAGGGGCTCTTCTGGATCACGATCTTGTCGCCGAGCGCTTGCTTCAGGCTTGCCTGGTCCAGGAGCGGCGTGGCGCCGACCCAATCCGCGGCGACGCGCCCGCCGCGCAGGGCCGCCACCCGCGCGGCGCCATCCACGATGAACAGCGCGCGGAAACCGTCGAGATACGGCAACCCCTTCATGAAGTAGTCGGGGTTCTTCTTGCCGGTGATGTGCGACCCCGGCACGTATTCACCAAGCTTGAAGGGCCCGGTACCCATAACGTTCTTCTTGAACCAGTGCGGATCCTTCTCGAGCAGGTCGGCCTTGTAGATGTAGTTCCAGGGCGAGGCCAGGAACGTCAGCATCCCCGGCTGCGCCCGCTTCAGTCGAATGCGCACCGTGCGGGGATTTGGCGCCTCCACCGCCTCGACCTGCGCGTAGACAGCCTTCCGGGGGCTGGTCACGCCAGTCGGCGGGGAGATGACGTGGTCCAGGCTCGCCTTGACGTCGCTGGAAGAGAGGGCGGACCCGTCGTGGAACTTGACGCCGTCACGGAGCCTGAACTCGTAGACGCGGCCGTCCGGCGAGATGGTCCAGGCCTCAGCCAGGTCGGGCACGATCTTCGGATACTCGAACGGGTCGAACTTCACGAGCAGGCTGTAGAAGGGCGCCGTCGTGTGCGGCACGGCGAAGGTCGCCTCCTGGTGGGCATCGAAGGACGGCGGCTCGGCCAGGACCGAGTAGAGGAGTTCGCCCCCGGCACGCGGGGTCTCCTGCGCTCGCGCTGACGTGTCCAACCACCATGCCGCGAGCGCGGTGAGAGCCACGGCGAGTGCCAGGGCGGTCACGACTCTCTTCATTGGGGACCTCCTACCGTTTGGCTGTGTTGGCTGTGAGTCAGAGTGTTCTCTCCGTCGACAGCCCGAGCGCCGCGCTCTCCCTCAGACCTGCGCATCGCGGGCCTTCACGCTCCGCACGCCCTGCATCAGCGAGGCGGCGCCGAACCGGAAGGCGACGGCCAGCGCAATAGCCGAGATCGGTCGCGCGACGAAGATGGTGATGTCCCTGCCCGAGATGTCCAGCGACTGCCGGAGCGCGCGTTCCATGAGCGGTCCCAGCACCATGGTGAGGACCATCGGCGCCGCGGGAATGTCAAGCTTCCTCAAGAGATACCCGAGGACCCCAAAGACCGTCATCACCCCCACGTCGAATACGCTGCCGTTCAGGCTGTACGCGCCCAGCACGCAGAAACCCAAGATGACCGTGTAGAGGAGGGCATATGGGACCTTGAGCACGGCCACCCAAAGGGGGATGAACGGCAGGTTGAGAATCACGAGGAGCAGGTTGCCGATGTACAGGACCCCCAGGAGGAACAGGTAGAACACCAGGGTGGTGAGGCGAAAGCCGAGCGGTTCCATCAGGACGATCGCCCCCCCGAGCGCGCCGACGATCGCCACGATGCGGCCGTATCCGGCGCCGGTCGCGCGGAGCTCGGTGGGTGCGGGCGCTGACTCCCGGGTTGCCTGGATCAGCATGAGGCTGGCAAGGCCGCCGAAAGCCAGCGAGAGCCAGAACGGGAAGAAGCCCGGCCCTGGCCCGAGTGGCGTGTAGAGCTTCATCGTGAGCGACCCGCGCACGACGAGGGCGGCGAACGCGACGCAGACGACGGCCGTCACCTGATGGGCCCGCTTCACGGCTGCTCCACGGTCAGGAGTTTGCCCATCGCCGCCGGGGCGGCGCTGCCGAAACGCGTCCCTCACCTACCGGTCGGTGTACTTCGGCTGCCGCTTCTCCAGGAAGGCGCGGATGCCCTCCTTGGCGTCCTTGGTGATCGTGAGGTCCGCGCTCTTCGCCTGCGAGAGCTTGTACGCGTCGGTCCAGCTCATCGACTCCGACGCGTTGTTGCACTGCTTGTTGGCCTTCAACGCCGCCAGGCTCTTGCCCGCGATGACGCCGGCCAGTTCCATCGCCTTCGGCATCACCTGGTCCTTGGGCACGATGTAGTTGAAGAAGCCCGTGTTCTGCTGCAGCTCCTCCGCCATGAACCGACGGCCCGTGTAGATCATCTCGCGGATCCGCCCCGCCGGCATGTTGAGGCGCGTGAAGAACGACCCTCCGCCGGCCAGGACGCCCCGGTCAATCTCCGGACAGGCGAAGAAGGCGTCCCTGGAAGCCACACGCAGGTCGCAGAAGGCCGCGAGGACCAGGCCCACCCCCACCGCGTGGCTGTTGATCGCACCGATGACGGGCCGGTCCAGATTGTAGAAGCGCGGCAGGCACTCGTTGATCATCGCGTACCGCGCCATGCGGCTCTCGTGGTCCAATGGCAGGAAGTCCCTGACGTCCGCGCCACCGCACCAGGCTCGGGCATTCGGGGGCGCCGTCAAGACGACCACCCGGGTCTCGTCCGTCGCCTCGATCGTCTCGGCCATTTCCCGGATGTCCGGGTAGACGTCGAAGGAGACAGCGTTGACGGGGGGCCGATCGAACGTCACGACCGTGATGCCCCGGCTGTCCGTCTCCATCCGGAAGAACTTGAGCGACTTGGTCGTCATCGCGGAACCCGCCTCCATGCATCGCGTCGTCGTGTCGAGATGCCGACGGCACCCACCGCACTCCCACTCGACTTCGCCGCCCGATGGTTTGGGCGCCCGCGGGGCATCATCGGCCAGGCGATGAGGACCAATGCCATGAGTCCGAGACGCCCGCCGCGCAGACTCATGTTCCGCCTCCTCTCGACCCCCAACGCTGGACGCGCTGCGGTCGATCAGGCACCGCGCGGTCCAGCGCGCCTCGGCGCACACGGCGCCACGCAACGAGGCCAGGGCCGGCCCGCGCCCGTGCCGGCAACGCGTCGCGCCGCCGACATCCGGGGGGTCGCACGGGATCGCGCCCCGCCCAGGGAACACCCGAGGATGCGAGACGCTACCCCGCCCGGACGTTATGAGGTATTTACACTCTTGTCAATACCAACTCGAGCCACCGATTGACAAGACCTGTCACGTTATCTACGATCCCCGCGAACCGCGGCGGCCGGCGGCGCGCTGGCATCACGTCCACGGCCCGCTGACTCTCGGAGGATCACGACGATGACGGAAGGCGCCCCACGCCCCTTCGACGGCATCCGCATCCTGGACTTAACTCATGTGCTGGCCGGCCCCTTCTGCACGTATCAGCTCGCCCTGCTCGGGGCCGAGACGATCAAGATCGAGGAGCCCGGGCAGGGAGACATCGCCCGCCAGACGGGCGCAGACAAGCAGCTCAATCGCCAGCTCATGGGCACGGGATACCTGACCCAGGGGGCCAACAAGCGCTGCCTCACGCTCGACCTCAAGGACGCGCGCGGCCAAGACATCCTGAAGCGCCTGGTTGCCCGCGCTGACGTTCTCGTCGAGAACTTCCGGGTCGGGGCGATGGCCGCGCTCGGCCTCGCCTACGAGGATCTCCGCGCGATCAACCCGCGGCTCATCTACTGCTCCATGACCGGCTTCGGCCAGGACGGCCCGAAGGCCCAGGACAACGCCTACGACTGCGTCATCCAGGCGATCTCGGGCCTCATGAGCACCACCGGCTGGCCGTCGATGCCCCCCCTCAAGACCGGCGCGCCGGTGATCGACTACGCCAGCGGCCTCAGCGCGGCATTCGCGATCTCCTGCGCGCTCTTCCAGCGAGAGCGTACGGGGTGCGGACAGCGCGTCGACTGCGCGATGCTCGACACGGCTCTCATGCTGATGAGCTCGCACCTCACAGCGTACCTCTGGACCGGCGTGCCGCCCCAACCCCGCGGTAACGACCTGGAATACGCCGGCGTCAGCGCCTACGAGACCAAGGACGGCATCCTGATGCTGGGCTCGTTTCGGGAAGGCCAGCACCGGCGTCTCTGGATGGCGCTGGGCCGGCCGGACATCGCCGCGCAATGGCGGGTCCAGGATCAGGAGGAGCATCGCGCGCTCATGGCTGGCGCCCTCCGCGAGATCTTGCGCACGCGCACCGCCGCGGAGTGGGAGATCCTCCTGGCCAGCATCCACGTGCCCGCGGCACGCGTCCGCAACCTCGCCGAGACGCTCTCTCTCGAGCAGCTCGCGCACCGCCGCCTGCTGCACCGCTTCGAGAGCGTGCCGGAGATCGACCGGCCGGTCACTGTGCCGGTCGCGGCCTTCCGGTTCCTCGACGGCGGGCCGCGGGTCGACGCGCCGCCGCGGCCCCTTGGCGCCGACACGAATGCGATTCTCGGCGAACTGGGCCTGACGGCGCCCGAGATCGGTTCGCTACGGCAGGCCGGTGTCGTCTGACACCGGCGACATGTCGGCGAATCCGACGCAGCCGATGCCGGAGGTGACGAATGGGCTCAGGATGCCTTTTGCGGGTCGGGGGCCGATCGCTTAGATTGACTGGGTCCGCTGACCGAGAAGGCCCTGCGCCAGGCACTGTCGATGTCCGGCGGGAGCCTCGCAATCCTCACCCGGAGCTACCTCGCCACCGGCCTGCTGGCGATCTCCCTGCTGGTGCTGCTGGCTCCGCTGCTCTCGCTCCTCTGGCACCGCTCGGGACGGGCGCCGGCGGGCGCGTGAGCCCCGCCCGCCGGGCGCAACCCGCCCGGGAGCCGGGGGCGCATGCCCAGTGCATTGCGCGCCCCTGGCGCTGGCGTCAGTCCGAGTCGACGATCAGGAGGCCGTCCACCGCCACGGCAGCCTCCCGCGTCCACTTGAGGGGGTTCACCTCGAAGACGAAACGGGGCCAGGGCGCGGTCGCCGCTAGCTCGGAGAAGCGCGCGACGAACGCCGCCGCAGGTTGTGGGTCGAGGGGGCCGTGGGGGTCCACCGCGTAGCGTCGGATGCGCAGCCGGTCCAGCATGTGGGCAGCGAGGCGGGCGTCCACCGGCGCGCGCTCCGTCACGACGTCGTCGATCAGCTCGGTGAGACCCCCTCCGCTGCCGCAGGACACCATGACGCCGAACATGGGGTCGCGGAAGGCGGCGAGCAAGAGCTCCGTCCCACCCCGGTGCATCTCCTGGACATAGACGCCATCGAGTTCCACGGCGATCTCGCGGGCGCGCGCCCACAGCCGGCGACAGGCAGTCGCGACTTCCGCCTCCGTGCGGAGATCCACGGCAAGGAGGCCCGCGGCCGCCCGGTGCGTCACGCTCGGGCTGATGCCCTTCAGGACCACCGGGAAGCCGACGCCGAGGGCGGCCTCGATCGCCTCCGCCTCGTCCGCGACCAGCCGGCCGGCGGCCACGGGGAGGCCGGCCGCGGCGAGAATCCGGTGGCACCGATCCTCCGGAACGACGCGCTGCCCGGCCCCGTCAGGGATGTGGGCCGTCCAGTCGAACGCAGGAAGTCGAACCGCCGCCGGGCGCGGCGGCCGTGACGACGCCGCGGCCCCGGTGGCCATTCGGGCGATGGCCTGCACTCCGCGGACGGGATCGAGGAACGAATAGATCCCTCGGACGGCCAGCCGCTCCGGGATGCCGAGAGGCGGCGAGGGCCAGCTCACGCACACCGTCTTCGTGACCCGGGTCGCGAAGCCCTCCATGACGTCCGCAATCTCGGGGCCCTTGGCCGCCATCGAGCCGGCAATGACGAGGATCGAGTGGATCTCCGGCTCGGCGGCGATCGCGTCGAGGACCTGGGGCAGGAGCGCGAGTGCCTCGGCGCGAAAGGCGGTGGTCGGGGTGAGATCGAGCGGGTTCGCGGCCGTCGCGACCGAGATGAGCAGGGCCCGGAGGCGCTCGACGCACTCGGCGTTCAGCGGCGGGGTGGTCAGCCCGAACTGGGCGCACTGGTCGGTCGCCAGGACCCCGTTGCCCCCGCCGAACGTGACGACGGCCACGCCCCGCCCGGCTGGTGGCCGGTTCCGGTTGCCGACCAGGAGGAGCGAGACGTCAACGAGCTCCTCAATCGAGTACACGCGGATGACGTCCAGCTCGCGCAGGACGGCGTCGACCACGCGGTCCTCGCCGACGAGCGCGCCGGTGTGCGCATGCGCCGCCCGGGCACTCGCGCTCGTCGCGCCCGCCTTGATCAGGACGACCGGCTTCCGGTGGCGCTTGGCCTCCTCGAGGGCGCGCACCAGCTTGTCGTTGTCGGCGGTACCCTCGAGGTAGCCGGCGATGACCTCGGTGCCCTCGTCCCGGGCGAGCGCGTAGAGGTAGTCGGGAAATCCGACGACCGCCTCGTTCCCGCTGCTGATCATGTGACGGCATCCGAAGCCCGCCTGCTGAATGAGGGAGAACGCGCTCGTCGCGATGCCGCCGCTCTGGGCGACGATCGAAATGCCGCCGGGCCGGAGCGTGTCGACTTCGAGGAGGGCGGTGGAGAACGTTGGAGTCGCCGGCATGGTGGCGTTGATGACTCCGACGCAGTTGGGCCCGCACAGCGTGAACCCGCTCTCCCGGCACAGCGCGATGAGGGCCCGCTGGAGGTCCGCACCTGCCCCCCCTGCCTCACCGAGGCCGCCCGCGTAGGCGATGCCGTAGCGGACGCCGGCCGCCACGCAGTCCCGAACCGCGTCGAGGAGCGCCTCCGCCGGGACGGCCAGGACGGCGAGGTCCGGGACACCGGGCACCGCAGATATCGACGGAAAGCTCCCGACGCCGGCCACGGGCGCGGCGGACCGATTGACCGGCCAGACCGGACCCGGGAAGCCGAACTTCACCAGCCGGCGTACCGTATCGCCACCCAGGTTTCCCGGCCGCTCCGAGGCACCGATCACAGCGACCGATGCCGGCTCCAGGATTCCCGAGACGTCGGCGAACGCGCTGGTCGGGCGGGGCAGCATCGAGCGCCTTCCTCCCGCGCGGTCCCTAGAACCCGAGCGACCGGAGCGTGAGCAGGGACGCGGACGGCAGCGGAAGTCGGAGGAGGCGCTCGAACGCATAATGGGTGCCCGCGCTGCCGGCGAGCGCCACGACGAGCTTCGCGACCACGTGCTTCCGGTCGAAGCCGACGAGGAGAAACAGCAGGAACCCGAGCATGCTCAGCGTGAACCCCAGCGGCGTCAGTAGGAGGGCGAATGCGACCAGGGCCGCCAGGATCGACGCCACGCGCGTCCCTCCGCCCGGCCCGGACCCCGCCATGATCGGCGCCGCGTCGGCGCGCGCGAGGGACGCCTGACCGAGCCAGACCACGCTCAGGATCGCGAGCGGCACGCCCACCCAGAAGGCAGGAAGCCCGGCCCGGGCCCGTACTGGCCCTCGAGCCGAAACCGTATCCCCGAGAGCACGAGGAAGATCCCCGTGCCGGCCAGGACCAGGCTCGCCAGCTGTCGGACGCGCTTCACCGGGGGTAGGGAGGCGCGGCCCACTTCACGCCGCCACTTCCACGCGCGCCCCGCCGTCGACGACCTTCAGACCGTGCTCGTCCTCGCACCAGGCGTCCAGCTGGTAGGCGGTCCCGCCGCCGGCGAGAGGCTCGACCGCGAGCACGCGGCCGCGACACCCTACCATCATGCCGAGAGGCACGGGCTTGATGAACTTCGTGCGAAGCTCGCCGCGCTCCACGTAGCTCATCCCGAAGTGCTTGACCAACATGCTCGAGACCCAGTTCGTCATGATCATGCCATCGGCGATGATCGCCGGGAGCCCCTGCGACCGGGCGTACGCCTCGTCCGTGTGGATGTTGGAGCCGACCTGCGCAAGCTCGCCCTTCGCCGCCGACAGCATGGCGCTGTCGTACCACTCGATACGCTCGGTCGTCATCAGCCGGACCGGGCCCCAGATCTCCGAGCCGACCTTGAGACCCCCCGCGGCACGCGTGTCCTTCGCGCTCGCCGCCGAGCGACGGCCAACGGCGGGCGCGCTCGCGAGATCACCCGCCCCGGGCTGGTCGGACGGCTCTTGGCGTGTGCCACCTTCCGGCTCGTAGCGGAGCAGCGTCTTGTCCGTGTAGGTCGTGACCAGCCGGCCATTGGACGTCCGCACCTCGAGGTAGTACTCGATGTATTCCCGGCTGCGCTTGACGTACTTGTCGGTGATCCGGCCGCTGACGACCAGCCGCTCTCCGACGTAGGCCGGGCTGTGATGACGCGCGAAGTACTCATAGTGGATCCGGGCATGGGGCCCCTTGGCCCCGCCGACCCGCTGCTCCTTCAGGCAGTTCTTCTCGAGGATCCGCATCTTGTCGACGTGAATCATGGTCGGCGTCCGCATCTGCCGGCCCCCAGGAGCGTGGGATGACTGGAATCCCTCCCAGCTGTCCTCGACGCCGTGCGCATACTCGCTGGCCATGAACGCCGTCAGGACGTACTCGACCGGCTCGAACACGTCCCCCGCCTCCAGATCGCTAATGTATCCGCCGAGCATCTTCCCCTCTTCCCGTCGTTGCGGAGCTAAGCGGCTCCGCGGAGAGTCACGTCCTGCTTGGACCCCGTACAGGTACCCCGCCAACCGTAGACAAATCGTAGGACGGCTGGTCTGGAAGTGCTCGAAAGAAGACGCCCGGCCCGCGGATTGAAAATCTGGGGTCCTAGGCCAGCCTAGACGACGGGGACGCCTGTGAGAATGCGATTCTACGCGTTGCGATTCGTGTCTCTTGATTCTCCGTTCCCCACGGACTTACCGGGACGTACCGCGACTTCACAAAACCGTAGGCAGATCGTAGGCATGGCGACGCAACTCGCCGCGCGCTCCTCCGTTCTCCTTTCCGGTCTCACTCATCGCCCGCTCATTATAGTCCGGAACGCCGAGGCGCCCCCTGAACCATCGGGGGGCGTGGCGCCTCAGAGAAGGGTGTTACCATGCGGCGCGTACTTAAACCCTTCAGTGGTGCCGTCAGGGAGGACCGCCTGACGCGGAACCAGGTCCGACTACGAGGCCCGGCACACTCGCTCCAGTCGTGCCGTTCGGCCTCCGACACGACGCTCCCCCGCAACCGATTGGCCATGGAGAACACCTCCCGCAGCATGCCACCGACTCTCGTCCCCCTCCCGGGTCGCAGTATCAGCCGTGTGCTAAGCTAGCGCCTCTGAACGCCAGACCTGAGCGGATGACGACATGACTCCACGGACCTTCGACCCCGTCACCCTGCAGATCCTCTGGAATCGCCTGATCGGAATCGTGGACGAGGGTGCCATCACGCTCGTCCGCACGTCCTTCTCGTCTGTCGTGCAGGAGTGTAACGACTACGCCTGCGTGATCATGGACGCGCAGGGCCGGGGCCTCGCCGACAACCCGCGCAGCATCCCGGCCTTCATCGGCACGCTTCCCCGGACGACGCGCGCGTTACTCGCGGAGCTGCCGCCGGAGACGTGGGTCCCGGGGGACGTCGTGATCACCAATGACCCCTGGCTGGGCACGGGGCACCTGCCGGACTTCTCGCTCGTCGCCCCCGTTTACTACCAGGGCCGGCTGGTCGCGTTCGCCGGCAGCGTGGCCCACGCGGTGGACGTGGGCGGGATCAACTGGGGCTCGCACGCGCGGGAGGTCTTCGAGGAGGGGATCCGCATCCCCGTCTCGAAGCTCTTCGAGGCCGGCCGCCCCAACCGGCAACTCATCCGGATCCTCGAGGCCAACGTCCGGGTGCCCGAGCAGGTGATCGGGGACCTGCTCGCCCAGGTCGCGGCGGTGGAGGTCTGCCAGGAGCGGGTCCAGGAGTTCTTGACCGACGCCGGGCTGGGCGACCTCGACGCGCTCGCCGAGGCCATCCAGCAGCACGCCGAGCAGTCGATGCGGGACGCCATCCGTGCGGTCCCGGACGGCGTATACGAGCAGAGCTTCGAGATCGACGGCTTCGACGAGGCGCTCGCGATCCGGTGCCGGGTGACGGTGGACGGGGACGTGCTCGACGTCGACTACGCCGGCACGTCCCCCCAGGTGCCGCACGGCATCAACTCCCCGATGTGTTACACCTACGCATACACTCAGTACCCGCTCAAGTGCGCGCTCGACCCGCTCACGCCGAAGAACGAGGGCTCCTACCGGCCGCTCGGCGTCCGCGCCCCCGCCGGCTCCATCCTCAATTGCACGTTCCCCGCGCCAGTGAGCGCCAGGCACTTGACGGGCATGTACTGCGCGGCCGCGGTCTTTGGCGCCCTGGCCGAGGCGATCCCCGACCGGGTGATGGCTGACAGCAGCGGCCCGCCGGCGCGCCCCGTCTTCGCGGGCGTGGACCGCGACGGCAAGCCCTTCAGCCTGATCATCTTCCCGTGGGGTGGCATGGGCGGGCGGCCGAACGCCGACGGCCTCGCCTGCACCGCGTACCCGGGCAACGACGCCTGCGCTTCCGTCGAGGTCATGGAAACGCTGGCGCCCGTCCGCTTCCAGGAGAAGCAACTCATCCGGGACTCGGGCGGTGTCGGGCGGTACCAAGGTGGGGCGGGACAGCGGCTGACCATCGAGTTCGTCGCCGACCGGCCGGGGACGCTTTCCATGATGGCGGCACGCTTCCGGTCGCCGGCCAACGGCCTCCTCGGCGGCGGCCCGGGCTCGCTGACCGAGGTCCGGTTGAACGGGCAACCGGTCGCGGCCAACGGCCGCCACGTGGTCGCACCGGGAGACGTCGTGACCATCAGCTATCCCGGAGGCGGCGGCTACGGCGATCCCTGCGCGCGCGATCCCCGGCGCGTGGCGGAGGACGTGGCCGACGGGCTGCTGTCGCCCGACCGTGCCCGTGCAGTCTATGGGCCGGCGTGGGAGCCGCACCTCGACGGCCTGGCCGTCGGCGGGGACGGCGGGACGGTCTGGGCCCCGCCGGCTGCCGAGGGTCGACGGTGAGTCGGCTCGGCGTCGACGTCGGCGGCACCTTCACCGATGTCGTCCTGGTCGACGCCGAGGGGCGGGTGACGATCGAGAAGGTCCTGACAACCCCCGACGACCCCAGCCAGGCGATCCTCACCGGGGGCGGCGCCTTGCTCGAGGTCGAGAGGCAGAGCTGGGGCGACCTCACCCAGGCGGTCCACGCGACAACGCTGATCGCCAACACGCTGATCCAGCGGACCGGCGCCCGGGTGGGGTTCGTCACGACCGCCGGCTTCATCGACAGCCTCGCGGTCGGCGAGGAGAACCGGTACGACCTCTACGACCTGTTCTTCCGCCGGCCCGAGCCGCTCGTTCCGCGGAGGCTCCGCGTCGGCCTCGGCGAGCGGACCGCTGCCGACGGGACCCGGCTACGCCCGGTTGACCCCGCCGACGTCGAGCAGATCGCCGAAATCTTTCGAGGAGCCGGCATCGAGGCCGTGGCCGTGTGCCTGCTCCACAGCTTCCGCAACCCGACCGCCGAGCGGGAGGTGGGCGCGCTGCTGGCCATGGCGCTGCCTGGGATTCCCGTCACACTCTCCTCCGACATCGCGCCCGAGATCCGCGAGTACCATCGGGCCTCGACGGCGGTAGCGAACGCCTACGTGCAGCCGATGGTCCAGCGCTATCTCGCCCGGCTCGAGGTGATCCTCCGGGAACGCGGGCTCGCGATCCCGCTCTTCCTCATGCTCTCCGAGGGCGGGATCGGCGCGATCGAAACCGCTCAGGCGGCGCCCATCCGGCTGGTCGAGTCGGGGCCGGCGGCGGGCGCGATGGCCGCCGCAGCCCTCGTCGAGGACGCTGGGATCGCCAGGGCGCTGGCCTTCGACATGGGCGGGACGACCGCCAAGCTCTGCATGATCCTGGACGGCGAACCCATCCGCGGCTACACCACGGAGGTGGCGCGCCTCCACCGGTTCAAGAAGGGCAGCGGGCTTCCGCTCAAGATTCCATCGATCGAGCTGATCGAGATCGGGGCCGGCGGCGGAAGCATCGCCCACTTCGACGAGGCGGGGCTCATGCGAGTCGGTCCCCGCAGCGCGGAGGCCGAGCCGGGACCCGCGTGCTACCGCCGCGGCGGCACCGCGCCCACCGTCACCGATGCCGACCTCGTGCTCGGCTACGTCGACCCCGACGGCTTCCTCGGCGGCCGCATGCGGCTCGACCGCGGCGCCGCTGAGCGGGCGCTCGCTGAGGGCATCGGGACCCGCCTCGGGCTGACCGTCGAACAGACCGCACTGGCCGTCCACGAGCTGGTGAACGACAACATGGCGGGCGCGGCACGGATCCACGCCATCGAGCACGGCCAGGACCCGCGCCGCTTCACCCTGGTCGCCTTCGGCGGCGCCGGTCCAGTCCACGCGTGGCGGGTGGCCCAGCTCCTCAAGCTCCGCCAGGTCGTCGTGCCGGTGGCGGCCGGGGTGACCTCCGCGCTGGGCCTGCTCGCGACGCCGCCGGCGATCGAGCTGTCGCGGAGCCTGCCGGGGCGCTTCGAGACGCTGGACTGGGGGGAGGTGGATCGGGTCCTTGCGGACATGGAGGAGCACGGCCGCCGGATCCTCGGGCGGCTCGGCGTCCCTCCGGAAGCGGTGCGCTTGCGGCGGATCGCCGAGTGCCGCTACGTCGGCCAGGCATACGAGGTGCAGGTGGTTCTGCCGGACGGGTCCGTCGCGGCGCTCGGCGCGGATGCCCTCGCCGGTCTCTTCGAGGCGCGCTACCGCGCGCTCTACCGGCGAACCCTCCCCGGCGGCCGCTTCGAGGCGCTGACCTGGCGGCTCCAAGCGCAGGGGCCGGCGCCGACGGGCCGCGCCCGCCTGTGGGGCGGCCGCGACGCCCAGGTCGCCAAGCGGGGCGAACGGGACGCCATATTCCCCGGGCCCGGGCGGCTACCGTGTCTGGTCCTCAATCGCTACGCGCTCAGGCCGGGCGACGCGTTCGCGGGCCCCGCGCTGGTCGAAGAGGACGAGACGACCACCGTGGTCGGCCCGGGCGCCTCGGTCGAGGTGGACGACGCGCTCCGGCTGGTGATGACGCTGGGATGAGAGGCGTCCAGAGGGCGCCCGACCGCATCCTTTCCCCGTCCGATCGCCAAGGAGGCCCTTCATGAAGACTCCGCTCAGGTTCGCTGGCGTCGCGTGGGTCGCGCTCCTCGCGCTCGCCAGCCCGGCTGCCGCTCAGCAGATCGTCCGGTGGGGGCACCTCTTCCCGACGACCCACTTCGAGCACCAGGGCGCCGTGAAGCTCGGCGAGCTGGTCGCCCAGAAAACCGGCGGGAAGGTCACGATCGAGATCTTCCCCGCCAGCCAGCTCGGAAGCGAGAAGGAGCAGACCGAGCAGGTCCGCTCGGGCGCCCTCCACTTCCACTCGAGCGGCGGGACGATCCAGCAGTTCGTGCCCGAGCTGCAGCTCATCGGCCTCCCGGGCCTCTGGAAGAGCCATGACCACGTCTTCCGGGTCGTCACTGGCGACGTCGGGAAGCAGCTCATCGAGTTGGCCGAGAAGAAGAACGTCGGGATCAAGATCCTCAGCTTCACGACCACCGGGGTCCGGCACTTCGTGGGTCGCAAGGCCCCCGTGCTCCAAACCTCGGAGTTCTCGGGGCTCAAGATCCGGGTGGACACCCAGCCCGCGTCGGCGGCGATTTGGCGCGCGGTGAAGGCGAACCCGGTGCCGATCGCCTTCGCGGAGGTCTACAGCTCGCTCCAGACCGGCGTCATCGACGCCGCCGAGAACCCGCCGTGCGGCATCCTCTCGATGAAGTTCTACGAGCAGGCCAAGCACATCACGACCACCGGCCACCAGCTCACCCTGATGGCGGTGATGGTGAATCAGAAATGGTACGACGGGCTCCCGGCGGACGTGCGGAGCCAAATCAAGGCGGCGGTGGACGAGTGGCTTCCCTACCGCTACCAGATCGCCAAGGACGCCGACGCAGGGTGCATGAGCAAGATGCAAGAGATGGGCGCCCAGGTCCACCCACTGAAGGACCCCGACGCCTTCCGGGCCGCGCTGGCCCCGATCCAGAAGGAATTCGGCGAGAAGTTCCATGTCGAGGAGCTGATCGCCCGTATCAAGGCCGTCGACTAGAGCCGGGTGGCCCCTTCGACGGGTCACGACACGGCGGCCCGGCCGGGCGGCCGCCCGCGTCGCACCGGGCGATGGCGGGTCGGGATCGGCGGCGGAGGTCTCGATTGATCGCGCTGGAGAGGCTGACCCGCGGCCTCTCCCGCGCCGCCGAGGTCACCCTCGTCGGCCTCACCATCGGCTTCTCCGCCCTCGCCTTCATCCAGGTTGTTCTCCGCTACGGGTTCAACCACGCGCTCTTCTGGGCCGATGAGCTGAGCCTATTCGCGTTCACGTGGATGATCTTCCTAAGCGCTGCGCTCGCGCTCGAGCGGAAGAGCCACTTCGGCGTGACCCTCGTAGTCGCCCGTCTGCCGCTCTCGCTCCGGCGGGCGGCGGCCGTCGGGGTCCACCTCGTGATGCTCGGGGTGGTGGGCTTCCTGCTCTGGTTCGGGGCCCGGCATGCCTGGGACAACTGGGTCCAGGTCTCCGACGTCCTCCGGATGCCGCTCACCTGGTGGTACCTGTCTCTCCCAGTGGCCGGCCTGTTCATGGCCGCCAGCCTCGTCCGGGATCTCGGGATCCTCCTCGCCGGTGGCGATCTCCCGACCCCCGCGGATGACCTGACCTGATGCTGATCCCCCTCGCCGGCGTCTTCCTCGGCATGCTGCTGCTCGGCATGCCGATTGCCTTCGCCATGGCGACGAGCGCGATCACCGCGCTCACCTTCTTCGGCACGATCCCCCTCTCGGTCGTCGTCCAGAAGCTCTTCGCCGCCGGCAGCTCCTATCCACTGCTCGCCATTCCCCTGTTCGTCCTCACGGGCGAACTGATGACCCTCGCCGGCATGACCGGCCAGCTCGTGCGCTTCTGCGACACGCTCGTGGGGCACTGGCGCGGCGGCCTCGCCAGCGTCGCGATCCTGTCGTGCATGATCATCTCGGGCATCTCCGGCTCGGGCATCGCCGACTGCGCGGCGATCGGCACGATCCTGATCCCGCAACTCATCGGCAAGGGATACCCACGTGGGATGGCATCCGCGATCGTCGGCACCGGGAGCGCGCTCGGCCCCATCATCCCGCCGAGCATCCTGATGGTGATCTACGCCTCGATCGCCGAGGTATCAGTGGGGGCGCTGTTCCTCGCCGGGATCGTGCCCGGCGTCGTGATCACCGGCGGACTCATGGGGGTGGCCTACACGATGAACCGGCGCTACGGCTGGGACCGCGCCGGCGGGGCCAGGGCCACCCTCCGCGAGATCGGCCGGGCGGCGCGCGACGCGACGCTGCCACTGCTCGGCCCCGTCCTCATCATCGGCGGAATCGTGTCGGGCGCCTTCACGGCCACCGAGGCGGGCGCGGTGGGGGCGGCGTATGCGCTCTTCGCCGTGTGTTGGTTCGGGCGGTTCCGGCCGGCCGACCTCCGGACCGCCCTGGTGCGGACGACGCTCACCAGCACACTGTCGCTCTTCATCATCTCGATGGCCGGCGTCTTCGGATGGATCCTGGCGATCGAGAACTTCCCGCAGGCGGTGCGGTCGCTCCTGGTCGCGGTGGGGCTCGGCAGCCCGACGCTGACCGCGCTCTACATCCTGACGTTTCTCGTGCTCCTCGGGTTCTTCGTCGAGGTGATCTCTATCCTCATAGTCTTCACGCCGATCCTCGCCCCCATGGCCTCGCTCCTCGGACTCGACCCCGTCCACTGGGCGCTCCTGCTCGTCATGGCCGTGAACATGGGCGGCGTCACCCCGCCGGTGGCCACGAATCTCTACGTCTCGAGCAGCATCGCCCGCTGCTCCATGGACCAGACGAGCCGCTACGTCTTCCCGTCGGTCGGCGTCCTCTACGTCGCCCTGGTCCTGACCCTGTTCGTGCCCGGCTTCGCCACCCTGCTCCCGCGCCTCCTGATGCGCTAAGCAGTGTTCGCCCGGGAGACGCACGCGGCGTCGACCTGAATGCCTGGATGGCCCCAGTAGATGATCAGGGTCAAGCGAACCCGATCGGGACCCGTCCGGTGCCGGCCTGGAGGCGCGCCAGATCCTCCCGCGAGATGTGACAGGCGAGCGCGTGGCCACTCGGGGCGTCGACCAGGGGCGGCACGGTCTCCTCGCACACAGTGCCCACCTTCCGCGGGCAGCGGGCCTGGAACGGGCAGCCTCGCCCAGTCTCGGGCCCGCCCGCCTCCAGGCGAATCCGGGCCGCGGCGTCTGGTTCGGCCACGGAGGGCACCGCGGAGAGCAGTGCCTCGGTATAGGGATGGTATGGTGGAGCGAACAGCGTCTCCACCGGACCGGTCTCGCAGATCCGTCCGCGGTACAGCACGATCACGCGGTCGGCGAGGTGCCGGACGATCGAAAGGTCGTGGGAGATGAACACGTACGAGGTGCGGGCCTGGCGCTGCAGGTCGACGAGCAGGTTCAGGACCGTGGCCTGGACCGAGACGTCCAGCGCGGAGGTCGGCTCGTCGCAGACGACCAGATCCGGACGGCACGCGAAGGCGCGCGCGATGGCAACGCGCTGGCGCTCGCCACCGCTGACCTGGCCCGGGTAGAGGTCGAGGTAGCGGTCGCCGAGCCCGACCGCACGCAGTAGCTCGGCGGCCCGGAGCCGGCGGGTCGCGCGATCGGCCAGCCCGAAGAGCTCGAGCGGGCGCGCGACCGCGTCCAGGATGGTCCGCCGCCCGTTTAGGGTGCGATCGGGGTTCTGGAACACCATCTGGATGCGGCGGCGCAGAGCGCGCGGCCAGTCCGCCAAGCGGCGCGGGTAGACCTCCCCGTCGAGACGCAGCGTGCCTGCCGTCGGTTGGATGAGACCGACCAGACAACGACCGAGCGTCGTCTTGCCCGAGCCGCTCTCCCCGACGACGGCCAGGGTCTCGCCGGCCCGCACGAACAGCGCAACCTCGTCCAGCGCTCGGGACGCGCCGTCGCCCGACGCGACAAGCCACCCATTACCGCGTCCGTACTGATGCACGAGGTCCTGGGCGTCGAGCAGGACCGGCCCCGCGGCCCCCGGCCCGGGAGTCCCACCCGCCGCGCTGTCCGGCCCGCCCCCGGGTGGCGGCACCGCGTCTGGGAAGAAGCAGCGCGACCGGCGCGCTGGCCCCGCCGCCACGAGATCCGGCCGCTCCCCCCGGCACCGCACGGCCGCCATTTGGCACCGCGGCGCGAACTGGCAGCACGTCGGCGCGCTGGTCGGATCGGGCAAGAAGCCCCGGATCGCGGGCAGGAGCCGCGTGGGCGCGGGACGCTCCAGGTGAGGCAGGCATTCCATGAGCGCCAGTGTGTAGGGATGGCGCGGCCGGGTGAACAGGTCGCGCACCGGCCCCTGCTCGACGACCTCGCCCGCGTACATCACGGCGACGTCGTCCCCCAACCGGGCCACGACGCCGAGATTATGCGTGATGTAGAGGATGGCCGCGCCCGAGCGCTCGCGGAGGTCGGCGGCGAGGTCGAGGATCCGCGCCTCGGTCGTCACGTCCAGGCCTGTCGTGGGCTCGTCGAGGATCAGGACGTCGGGACCGCAGGCGATGGCGATCGCGATGGACACGCGCTGCTGCTGGCCTCCGCTCAGCTGGTGCGGGTAGCGACGCGCCAGCGCGGTGGGGTCGGGCAGGTTGACGGCCCGGAACAGCTCGAGCATCCGGTGCCGGGCAGCTCCGCGACCCAGGCGCTCGTGCTCCTGCAGGACCTCCATCACCTGCTCGCCCACGGGCAGGACAGGATTCAGCGTTCCCCCGGGATCCTGGAACACCATGGCGAGCCGCCGGCCCCAGAGCCTGCGGAGCGCACGCGGGGCCATCCGGAGGAGGTCGTTGCCCCGGTAGCGCGCCTCCCCGGTCACGCTCGCCTCGCTGCCCAGCGCGCCCAGCACAGCGAGGGCGAGGCTACTCTTCCCGGACCCGGACTCGCCGACGACGCTCAGGAGGCGCCCGGGCGCGATGGCGAACGACACGCCCTTGACCGCCTGGACGGCGCCGGCACGGGTCCGGTACGTGACCCGCAGGTCGTGGACGGCGAGGACGTCGTCCGGAGCGTTCACCGGTGGCGCGTGCCTCACGCCGCGTCCAGGCTCTGGCGGAGCGCCAGCGCCTCGCGGATCCCCTCGCCGACCAGGTTCGCGCCCACGACAGCGCTCGAGATGGCGAGGGCGGGCAACACGGCGAGCCACGGCGCCTGGGCCAGGAAGGGCAACGCCTCGTTGATCATGAGCCCCCAGTCCGGCGTGGGGGGGCCCGCCCCCAGGCCGAGGAAGCCGAGGGACGTCGCGAGCAGGATGGCGTAGCTGAGCCGGATCGAGGTCTCCACGATGATCGGCGCCCAAGCGTTCGGAAGCATCTCGCGGAAGATCACGTAGGCGCCCGACTCGCGCCGCAGGCGGGCGGCATCGACAAACTCGGCCGCCCCCAGGCTTAGCGCGACACCGCGCACCATGCGGGCGGTCCTCGGCATGAACACGACGGCGATGCCCAGGACGACATATACGGGACTGGAGCCGAGCGTGGTCAGGATCAGCATGGCCAGCAGGAGCGCGGGGAGCGCCATCAGGGCGTCGACCAGACGCATCAGGATCTCGTCCACCCAGCCGCGGTAGTAGCCGCCGACCATCCCAACGACCACGCCGAGCGCGACGCCCAGCGCCGTGCTGATCAGCGCGACCGCCAGGGTGCGGCGGGCGCCCCACATCACCCGGCTCAGCTGGTCGCGGCCGAACTGGTCCGTGCCGGCGAGAAACGCCCCCGAGGGGGGCTCCAGCGTGTGAAGCACCTGCATCTGGGCGAAGCCGTACGGCGCCAGCATGGGCCCGAGGAGAGCGAGCCCCAGGTGGAGCAGGAGGAGCAGGCCACCGAGCAGGACGGCGGGAGACTGGCGTACGACGGAGCGATTCACGGTCCGTCAGTACCGGATGCGGGGGTCGAGATACGCGTAGACGAGGTCGGCGGCCAGGTTCGCGAGCGCGTAGGTGACGGCGACCGACAGCGCCGCCATCTGGATGACGGGCACATCCCGGTGGCTCACCGCGTCGACCAGGAGGCGCCCGAGGCCCGGATAGGCAAACACGGTCTCCACCACGAAGATGCCGCCGATCAGGTAGCCGACGTTGATGGCCACGATGCCGACAGTCGGCAGCAGCGCGTTGCGCAGGGCGTGGCGCAAGACGACCACGCGCGGCCGGAGACCACGGAGGCGCGCCGCCCGGACGAAGGGCCGGTCGAGTGTCTCCAGCATGCTCGCCCGCACCATGCGGGTCATGTGGGCGAGCAGCCCGAGCACCAGGGTCAGCACCGGCAGGACCAGGGCCGGGGCGATCCGGGCGAAACCGGCGCGCGTGTCGACCATGCTCGACGGCGGGAAGACGGGCCACCAGTACGCGAGCGTGAGGATCAGGATCGTGCCCCACACGAACTCCGGCAGGGAAACCGCCACCAGCGTCACCAGGCTGGTGGCCTGGTCCACGAACCGCGCCCGGCGGACCGCCGACAGGACCCCCAGCCCGATCGAGAGCGGCACGGCGACGGCCAGGGCGATGACGGCGAGCAGCGCGGACTGCTGGAGGCGGTCGAGCACGAGCGGCCGGACGGGCACCTTGTAGAGGAGGGAGGTCCCCCAGTCCCCCCGCAGGGTCCCGCTCACCCAATCAAGGTAGCGGAGGGCCGCTGGGCGCGTGAGGCCGAGTGTCTTCCGGAGGGCGGCCAGGTCCTCCGGCGTCGAGGAGGTGCCGAGAATCATGGTGGCGACGTCGCCCGGCAGGATGTGGACGACGCCGAAGATGACGACCGACACGACGGCCAGGACGAAGGCCAGCAGCAGCAGGCGGCGGGCCAAGAACCGGACGAGGCGCATCGACCGCGTCCCCCGACCGCCCGCTCAGACCTCGGAGCAGCGCGGCCCGCTCGTCTGCCCGGAATGCCCGGCAATCAGGCGAGCGGGCCGCGCCATCGGCGTCAGCCTTCCAGGTAGGTCCAGCGGAAGTCGCAGTAGCGCAGCGGATGGACGATGTAGCCCTTGACGTTGCTGCGCATCGCGGTCACGTAGTTCATGTGGTACCCGACGACCATGTGGCCCTCGTCGTGGATGAGCTGCTGCGCCTGCGCGTAGATGCGCTTGCGCTTCTCCATGTCGACGGTGACGCGCCCCTCGTCGAGCAGCCGGTCGAGCTCGGGCTTGCTGAACTCGCCTTCGTTCCAGCCGCCGCCGGTCCGGAAGTACGCGTACAGGGTCTCGTCGATCGTCCCGCGCCCGAACCAGTTGTTCACGTAGAGCGGCTTCTTCTTGTAGACGGTGCTGTTGAACACGGCCCACGGGACGGTTTTCACCTCGATCTTGATGCCCGCCGGAGCCGCCATCTGCTGGACCGCGACCGCGAGCTCCTGAAGGCCGACGCGTTCGTTGCTGGTCCAGAGCTCGGTGCTGATGCCGTTGGGGTGCCCGGCTTCGGCCAGGAGCTGCTTGGCCTTGGCCACGTCGTAGGCGTGCTTCGGCGTGGTCGCCGCGTAGTAGGGATTGACCGTCGGCACCGGATGGTCCTCGCCCACCGTCCCGTGGCCCTGCCACACCGCGCGAATGAGTCCCTCGCGGTCCACCGCATGCTTCATCGCCAGGCGGACGCGGTTGTCGTCGAAGGGCTTCTGGTTCGACAGCATGGTGACGGGCTGGAACGAGGGGCTCTTCACCTCGACAATCGACACCGCAGAATTCCGCTGGAGCGACCCGATGAAGGGTACCGGCACCTCGAAGACCATCTGGACGTCCCCGCCCGCCAGGGAAGCGATCTGCGTGGCGGCCTGGGGAAGGTTCACCTGCCACAGCTCGTCGAGATAGGGCTTCCCGGCATCCCAGTAGTCGGGGTTCCGCACCATCCGGGTGCGGTCGCCCGGTCGGTACTCGGCGAGCCGGAACGGCCCGGTTCCCGAGGCCTCCGTCGCAAGCTTGTCCGCGCGGTCCGAGGGCACGATGCGGCCGAACGTCGCGCCCAGCGCCAGCGGCAGATCGGCGTACGGCGCGCCCAGGCGGAACCGGACCGTCCCCGCGTCGACCGCCTCGACCTTCTCGATCGTCCCCAGCACCGAACGGCCCGGCGATGCGGTCTTGGGATCCAGGATGCGCTCCACGCTGAACACGACGTCCTGGGCGGTCAAGGCCTTGCCGTGATGGAACTTGACGCCCGGACGCAGGGAGAAGGTCCAGGTGCGTCCCTGGTCGTCGGCGGTCCAGCGGGTGGCGAGCTGCGGCTGGGGTTGGAGCTTCTCGTCGATGCGGACGAGGTTGTCGAAAACGTTCTGCATGATCATGTACTCGTCGCCCTGGATGGCGAGCGCCGGATCCAGGGTGCGAGGCGAGCTCGCCCAGGCCTGCTTGACGATGCCGCCCTGCCGCGGCGTCTGGGCACCGACCCGGCGGGGAAGCGATCCCGCTACCGCCGCCAGCGCCGCCCCGGCGGCGCTCAGCCCGAGGAACCGCCGGCGCGAGAGCCGGCCCATCGAAGTCTTCCGAGTCGATCCGTCGCCCGCCATGGTGTCTCCCTCCCCCGAATGCCCCGTCACGGCTCCACAACCGCGAAGGCGTCGATCTCGACGAGCAGCTCCGGCAGGGCCAGCGCGCTGACCACGAGGCCGGTGCTGCAGTGATGTACTCCCTCGAAGTGCCGGGCGATGACCCCGTACACGGCCGGCCGGAACGACACGTCGGTGATGTAGACGGTCAGCTTGCACACGTCCTTGATGCTGCCGCCCGCTTCCTCCATCAGCTGCTTGATGTTGCGGCAAGCCTGCTCCGTCTGCGCGCCCGGGTCGCCCCGCCCGACCAGGCATCCGTCGAGGTCGAACCCGGTCTGGCCGCGAAGGAACACGAAGTCCCCTCGCGTCCGGATCGCCATCGAGTAGATGCCGCGGGCGTGATGCCCGTAGGTCGAGGCCTCGAACTTCCGGACGAACTGCTTCGCCACGCGTGTCCTCTCCGTCCCCCGCTCAGCTCCCGGCGGGGGCGGCCAGGGTGCGCGCCACGCGCGTGAGCCCGGCCAGTGCCGCGCCGACGCGACCGGCCTCCGCCACCCGCCAGCACTCGTGCGCCGACAGCGTTCGGTCCATCGTCTCCACGTGCTCCCGAACCCGGTCGGGCGCCACGCCCCCCTCGCTCACGCGGGTGTCGAGGAAGCGGCGGGCGTCGAGCACCGTCCGCAGGTCCGTCGACGACACGGCCAGCGGTCGGCCGATAGTGTCCCGAGCCGCGCGGTCGAGCAGCTCTCCCGACGCCTCAGCGGGGCGGTGGCCGGCGGCGATCGAATCTCGCACGAAGCGGGCGACGACGTGGTGCGCGGTGCGGAAGGAGAGATCGAACCGCCGGACCAGCTCGTCGGCCAGGTGGCTGGTCGTGCTCCAGAAGGCCCCCGCCCGCTCGGCCATGACCGCGCGGTCGACGGCCAGCGTGCGCGCGCTCTCGGTGAGGAGCCTCAGGCTCCCGATGCAGGCCTCGACCGCCGGCGTCACCAGGTCGTCGCCGAACGTAGCGTCGAGGTCGGTCGACAGCACGCTTCGCTGGCAGGACATGATCGCGGGCAGCCAGCCGGCGGCCTGCCCGGCCACCGCCTTCACTCGCTCCAGCGCGTGCGGGTTCTTCTTCTGCGGCATGATGCTGCTGGTGCCGGCGAGGCCGTCGGCCACCTGCACGAACGCGAACTCCCAGGAGTGCCAGACGTACAGGTCGGTGGCGAGGCGCCCCAGGTTGCTCATCAGGAGGGCCAGGCACGCCAGGCCCTCCTCCAGATGGTCGCGCGCGAACTCGCCCGCGTCGCACGCGTTCACCACGAGGCCGTCGTGGCCGAGCAGCTCGGCTACCCGGCGCCGGTCGATGGGCCAGGACGTCCCGGCGTTGGCGGCGCCGCCGAGCGCGCTCAGGTTGGTGCGGCCGTAGGTGCCCTCGATCCGCTGGAGGTCGCGCTCGAGGATGCTGATGTGCCGCATCATGTAGTGACCGAAGCTCCACGGCTGCGCGTGCTGGAAGTGCGTGTAGCCGGGCATCAGCGTGTCGACGTGCTCCCCGGCGAGCCGGAGCAGCTCGCGCTGGAGGCCGAGCAGGTCGGTGAGCACGTCCAGCAGCAGGTCGCGGAGCATGAGGCGCTCGACTGCCGCCTCCTGGTCGTTCCGGCTGCGACCGGTCTGGAGCCGGCCGGCGACGTCCTCCCCGAGGCGCCGCTCCAGGTAGTGCTCGATCTGGACCAGGTACGATCCCGAGGTCGGGTCCCACGGGAAGCGCTCGGCGCCGAGTTCTTGCACCTCCAGGAGTCCCCCGAGCAAGCGTCCGCCCCGGCGGGCGTCCAGGATGCCCGACTCGACCAGCATCACCACGTGGGCGAGGTCGACGGCGGCGTACCAGCGGGCGCGCCGCTGGATCTGCACGAGATGGGGCGCCTCGTCGTACCGGACGAGGACGGGGTTGCGCGGGCCGAGGCGCGCCTCCTCCAGGAACAGGTCCTTCTTCGTCACGGATGCCTCCTCACGGATCGAGGGGCCGGCGTCGGAGCCGCCGCGCACCGCGCCGCGAGGCCGGATGAGTCGTCGACGGTGACACGCCCGCGCTGACGTGAGAACGACCCGGAGTCCTCAGGCACGCTAACACGCGCCGCGAGACAGCGTCAAGGCGTGCAGGTGTCCCGCCGAGGGAAATCCTCGTCCGCGTCGCACCGGTCCGCGCTGAACGCTATACTCCTCGTCGCCAGCCGCCGTCGTCGGTCATGGCGCCGCGCCCTCGAGACCCGGAGACCTTGCGTCCATGGATCCACAAGACATCGCCCGCACCCTCCGCCACGTCGACGCGCAAGGCCTGGTCGCCCTCGCGGGTGACCTGATCCGCATCCCGAGCTTCAGTCCGGACGAGACGCCGGCCGCCCGGTTCCTCGCCGACTACTTCCGTCCGCGCGGGTACGACGTAGTGATGCAGGAGGTCGAGCCCGGGCGATTTCAGACGATCGCCACCCTCCGCGGCACTGGCGGCGGCCGGAGCCTCATGCTGAACGGCCACCTCGACGTCAACTCACTCAAGCTCGGCGCGCGCCGCGACCCCTGGACGCCCACGGTCGAGGGGGACCGCCTCTACGGTCACGGGGGCGAGAACATGAAGGGCGGGGTGGCCACGATGATCACCGCCGCAGAAGCGATCCGCACGGCGGGGATCCGCCTGCGGGGCGACGTCGTCATCGCCTGCGTCGTCGGCGAGACCCAGGGCGGCGAGGGCACGCATCACCTCGTCGAGAGCGGCCTCAGGGCCGACATGGCGATCCTGCCCGAGCCCTACGGGATCGAGCACCTCGTAACGATCCACGGCGGAATCGTACACTTCGCCGTTCACACCTACGGCGTCACCGGGCACCTGAGCCAGATGGAGAAGACCGTCAACGCCGTCCTCCAGATGGCCAAGGTCGTCCGGGCGCTGCTCGAGGTGCGGTTCACGTTCACGCCGCACCCCCAGCTGCCGGCCCTTCCGCGGCTCAACATCGGCAGCGTCATCGGAGGGCGCGGGGCGGGATACGTCCTTCACGAGGCGCCCTATGTGCCCGACTACTGCACGGCCATCGTCGACGTCCACTTCGTGCCAGGGCAGACGGTTAACGGCATCGTGGCCGACGTCCGGCGCGTCCTCGACCGGCTCGTCACCGAGGATCCCCAGCTCCGCTACGAGATCGAGATCCCGCCGCCGGCCTTCTTCAAGGGCCGCCGCCGGTTGGTGATGGAACCGATCGACGTCCCGCACGACGCCTACATCGTCCAGGCGGTCGCCCGCAACCACGCACGCGTGCTGGGGCGCCCGCCGTCCACGATCGGCGCGATCCTGCCGATGTCCTACTCCGCGGGCGACGGCTCCTGGCTGTGGCGGGCGGGGATCCCGTGCCTCTACTACGGCCCGCGCGGCGGCTTTCTCGACCCGGGGCCGGATGGCGCCTACATGTACATCACCGAGATGGTGGATTGCGCTAAGGTCCTCGCCCTCACGGCGCTGGAGACCTGCGGATAGCCGGGTCGTGGCGACTCACCCCTTATGGGCCATCGCCTTGAAGAACGTGTAGCAGAACGTGCCGTCGGGCTCCGCGGTCCGGTAGAGGTCGCGGATCCCGCGCTCCCACGTGCGCTCGTCGATCAGCCCCTCGGCGATCGCGCGCTCGCCGACCGCCTCGACCATCGCGGTGAAGGTTCGCTTCGTGAAGCCCTCGACCAGCTGTGGCCGGCTGGCGTCTACGTATACCATCCGGGGTGACACCTCGACGCGCTTGAAGCCGGCTTTCACCAGCAACGGGTACAGCGAGCGCCCGATCAGCGAATCGCCGCCCGCCCGCGCTTGGAGCTCGATCAGGCAGTCGATGGCCTTCCGCGCATCGGAGCTCTCGGGATGGAAATACGTCGAGCCGTGATCACCCTCGATGACCGTGATCGTTCCGCCCGGCTTGATCAGGGGCTTCAGGGAGGCGAGTGCCTGTTCCGGACGCGTGAGATGCTCCAGCACGAAGCAGACGAACACGTGATCAAAGCTCTCCAGCGACGAGGGCAAGGCGTGGAGGTCGGCCTGCTGGAACGTGACGTTCGTGATGCCCGCTGCTCGCGTCCGCCCGCGGGCTGCGGCCAGCGACTCGGCCGAGATGTCCACGGAGAGGATCTTGGCCCCCGGGCTCCGGGTCGCCAACGCCACGGTCTGGGCGCCGACCCCGCATCCGGCCTCGAGGACAATGGCCCCCGCAGGATAGCGCGTGTCGTGGTGCAGGAGCTCGGTCAGCGTCGTCGCCTGATCGACGAGCCGGTCTTCCTCGCGGCCGGAGTACCCGTGGACGTACTCATGTTTGGTGGTCACGGCGGGCTCAGGGTACGGCGTGGCCGGCCAAGACGCCCGTGCAGCGCTCCTGGTCGACGGCCAGCTGGCCGTTGACCACCACAAACGGAATGCCCGTAGGGTACCGTCGCGGGTCGTCGTACGTCGCGTTGTCGATGACGCGCTCCGGGTCGAACACGACGAGGTCGGCGAAATACCCGCGCTCGAGCCGGCCGCGCCGGGTGAGGCCGAAGCGCCGGGCCGGAGCGTCCGTCATCCGCTGGATCATCGCCTCGAGCGTGACCCCGCCGAACTCGCGGCGGAGCCGGCCGAGGAAGCGCGGGAACGCCCCATACGAGCGGGGGTGCGGGAAGCTGCCGGCGGGCGTCATGTCGCTGCACACCATGTAGTCCGGCCGGGATAGGAGCGTCATGCAGTCCCGGCTCACTTGGCGCCAGAGCGCGAGGCTCTGGGGCGGCGCGCCCAGGTAGCCGATCTTCAGCTCCGCGTCGAGGAGCAGCTGGCACAGGGTCTCGCCCATACCTTGGCCCTGGCGGCGGGCGACGTCGGCCAGGCTCATCCCCTCGAGCTCCGGGTGCCGCGGCAGGTACGAGAACAGCACGTCCGCCATAGGCAGCGACCCGTCGCGATCGAGGTAGTCTGCGATCCGACGGCGCTCGGCAGCGTCGCGCAGGCGCGCCAGGATCGCGTCGGGACCGCCCTCCTGAGCGTCGCTCGGCAAGAGGCTCACCGGGATCGAGCTGCCCGCCGGGTAGGGGTAAACGTCGAACGTGACGTCGAGGCCGTCGGCCCGGGCCGGGTCGATGAACTCCATGAGGCGATCGAGCTGCCCCGCGGTGGCCGGCGAGGTCCGGTAGTGAGCGAAGTGGAGCCGCACGGCCGTCCGGCGCGCCACCTCCACCGCCTCGCGGACGCCATGTCCCCCGTGGGCACGCTCCAGGTTTGCACTACGCGGCTCGCACATGTAGACGGCACCCGCGGCCTGCACGGTCCGGCACAGCTCGACCAGCTCCTCGGTATCAGCCCACGGGCCCGGGTAGTACTTCGAGCCGGTGGAGAACCCGACCGCGCCTTGCTCGAGCCCCTCGCGCACGAGACGCCGGGCCCGCTCGAGGTCGGCGCCCCGGAGCGGGACGTCCCGGAAGCCCACGACTTCGAGGCGCACGGTGCCCTGCGGCACGAGGTAGGCCGTGTTGACCGCGACCTTCCGGTGGTAGTGGCGCCGGAAGGCGGCAACGGAACTCATGTCCAGGTCCTCCGGGGGATCGCCCAGGAGTCCACCCAGCCACCGCCGGAACATGCGGTAGTTCGCGGGCGACAGCGGCGCGTACGACATGCCGTCGATCCCGAGGAAGAGCGTCGTGATCCCCTGGCGGACACCCATGGGGTTCTGCGGGTCGACCAACAGCGCGCCCTCGGCGTGAGTGTGGGTGTCGATGAAACCCGGGGCCACGACGTGGCCAGGCACCTCAATGACGCGGCGGGCCTCGGCCTGCCCGAGGTCCCCGATGCCGCTGATGGCCTCGCCGACGACGCCGACGTCGGCGCGATACCCTGGCCCGCCCGAGCCGTCGACGACCGTCGCGCCGCGGATCACGAGATCAAACATGGTGGGGATTCCCGATGGCCGCACTAGGCGAGGGCACCGGGTCGCGCACGCCCGCTATTCGAGGCATACCCGGAGATCCGTGATGCGGCCCGCATTGGTCGGCGCCAGGTCCTGCGGGCACGCCGAAAGGGCGGCGATCACATCCATCCGGGCGAGGAGCGTCACGTAGTCCTCGGGCCGCGCAGGCGATGGCCGGCTCAAGAACTGCCCGTCGGGCAGGACGGGGGAGTTCTGGAACAGATTCACGGGGTCCGGGACGCGCCAGTCCGGGATCGCCAGGGGCGCCAGGGCCTCGACGAAATTCATCCGGCAGCTCCGGTGGTTCTCGACGCCGAAGTCCCGCCGGTACCGGTAGGGATCGCAAGCCGCCGCGAGGATGTCATGCACGCCCAGCGTGTCCTCGACGATCTCGAAGATCGGCTCCCGGTGATTCGTGTAGAAGCTCGACCCCTTGGTCACCCGGATCGAGGCAAGGCAACGCCGCGTGTGGCTCGGGCTCAGGAACTCGGTGGGATCCGCCGCGTTGAAGGCGATCAGGTCGCCGACCTGGTGGCCCTCGGTCTGGGCGATCGTCGCGCGCTCCCCCGCCCGCATCCACCACATGCGGGCGTGGCCGGCCGGGATGACGAACGCGCGCTCGTTGCCGCTCACGCGCGGGCTCGTGCGCGTCGGCGCGGAGCGCGGCCTAGCGGGCCCGACGGCTCCGGATCCCCATCTGGACGATGTGGCGGCACGGCTCAAGCTTCGCTGAGAATCGCCGGGCAGGAGGGCGCCGGCCCTAGCTGTCGCGGCTCGGTCCGGAGGCGCTCCGCGATCTGCGGGTGCCGCGAGTACACGGTACGCGGCACGATAAGGTGGCGACGTGTAGCTTGTCAAGATGGAGGCGTGTCTCCATACTGCCTCGCGTCACGAGGATGGCCGTTTCGTCACCGGTCCGAAGCGGCGGCCCGGGACATGCCATCGCTCAGGTGGAATGGAGCTCTCGCGCACCTTGGGCCTCACCACCAAGAGATCCCTAATAGGGAATCGGTGGACTGCCCGCCGTTGGCGAGAGCCGCGTCGAACAGGAGGATGCCGTGATCGAGAAGGTGCTGGTCACCGGCGGGTGCGGGCGCCTGGGACACTATGTCGTCGACGAACTGCGAACAGCGTACCAGGTCACCACCCTGGATGTGGCGGATTCACTGGTGAGTTTGCCTCATCTGAGGCTCAGCATCCTCGATCTACCGGGACTCCGTCGCGCCAGCGCAGGGCAGGATGCCGTGGTTCACCTCGCGGCACTCGACGGCCACCTGGCAATGCCGGCCGAACGCTTCTTCGAGGTGAACGCGCTCGGCACCTGGAACGTGCTGGAGGCAGCGTTCGACGCCGGTGCGAAGCGGGTGATCGTCGCCTCCAGCAACTCCGCCATCGGACTCAGTGATACAGAGAGCGGTCGCCGGCCCCTCTATCTCCCGCTCGACGAGGCTCACCCGGCCTGGCCCACGCAGGCATACGGACTCAGCAAGCTCATCAACGAAGTCACTGCGGAGAGCTTTGGGCGCCGGAACAGGATGAAGGTCACCTGCATCCGGCCCACCTACATCATGTTCCCCGAGCTGGTCCCGGGCATCGCCGCGCGCGTAGGGAGTCCGGGCAAGGTGCCACCGGCCACCCATCCGAACCCCGCCGTCGCCGCGGCATTGAGGGAACCGTTGAGCCCTCTCCGCTGCTACGTAGAGCCCGGCGATCTGGCCCGGCTGTTCCGACTGGCTCTGGAACACGACGGCGCCTCGTACGAGCTGTTCTACGGGAGCGCGAGCGATTCCTTCGAACCTCGGCCGACGCTGTCCTACCTCGAGCGGATGTACGGGGGACTGCCGGAGGTCCGCAAGCCCTGGGTATACGACAGGAATCCTCATGCCGCCGCGATCGACTACTCCCACGCCCTGGACGTACTCGGCTGGGAGCCAACCAGCGATTGGGTCCGAATGTCGGGACTAGGACGTCAGCCAGCCTCTTGAAGCGCGCTGAGAGTCTCCATGCTGTGCTGGGGTACAGGAGGACCACACGTGGGAACCACGCCAATCATCGATGTGCACATGCACATCTACCCTTCACGCGAGTACGGGCTCAGCAGGAAGTCTACGTACCAGGTGTGGGAGTACGGGGAGAAGGCGGACACTCGCTTCAGTCGCTACGCCGGCGACGTCGAAGACGCTCTCGACGCTATTCGAAAATCCCCCGTGGATCGGGCGGTCGTGGTCAACCTGTTCGCAGTGAGCATCACCCGGGCGAACGCGATCGCCGAGCTGCCGTCGACCCTGGACCAGGATGGCCGGCGACGGGCGATCGCCGAGATCGACGCCTCGATGGGGGAGCGGTTGAAGCAGTCGAACCACGTCGTCTGTGACCTGGCCCGCCGGCACTCGGAGCTGATCGCCTTCGTCAGCGCCGATCCGTGGGCTCTCGACGCGCGGGAAGGACTGATGCATCTCCGGGACGTGGTGACGAATCGAGGGGCTCGTGGCATCAAGCTCCACCCGGTGTTACAGGAGTTCGACGTCAGCGATCCACGGATGTTCCCCATCTACGAGACATGCGTCGACCTTGACGTCCCGATCGTCGCGCACTCCGGTCCCTCGCGTAGTGGCCCCCAGTTTGCCGAGCCGCGCGCGTTCGCAGGGATGCTGCGGTCGTTCCCTCGCCTCCGCGTCGTGCTGGCCCACCTGGGCGGTGGAGCCTGGCGCCAGACGACCGAGATCGCCCGAGCCTACCCGAACGCCTATTTCGACTGCTGCGAGATCCTCGCGTGGATCGGGGCCTCGAATGCTCCGGACGAGAACCAGTTTGCGCGATTGATCCAGGAGGTCGGGGTCGACCGCGTCCTGCTCGGCTCCGACTTCCCGTGGTACGATCTCGACTACAGCGTGGAGCGGCTCATGGGCCTTCCCCTCCTGTCCCACGAGGAGAAGACCGCGATCCTTGGCGGGAACGCCGTGCGGCTCCTGCGCCTGTAGCTGCGCCGCGCGCCCAACCTCACCCTCCGGTCCGGGCCAGGGCCATGAGCTCGACGTACGTCTTCCGGTAGACCAAGCTGAAGTGATCGGCCCTGGTATGCGCCTGCCGCCCGGCATCGAGCGGCGCCTCTCGTGGCTTCTGCGACTCGATGATCGGCCAGTCCTCCTCGAAGATGCGCCTCTCGTACTCGAAATGATCCTTCAGCGCCGCTCCCGAGTGGCCCGCCGCGATGGGGTCCACGGCAACGGCCCAGAACTGGCGACACCGCTCGCCGTCGCTCGCGATGGGGGTCACGACCTGAAGGGTGATCCGCTGCCCGCCATCCGGGAAGGTCGTGTGCACGAACGCCACGGAGGGGAGCACCGTGTTGTAGGTCAATACCTGGTTCGCGGAGAGGTCAGGGTTGCCCCCGAACGCCGTTCCTCCAAGGTCAGTGGGGATCGTCCACTGGAGGGTCCAGCCGTCCCGGTCCACCTGATAGCGCGGGACCTCGCGCTGGACGTTCGGGCCCATCGAGCCCCGATGCACGAACGGGAAGTGGCTCGTATCCCGGAAGTTCTCCGTGAGCTGGCGATAGCCGCAGCCAAGGTCGTGCGGCGGCCCGTGAGCGATCTGCCAGGAGCCGCGCTCGAGCGGCCGGACCGTCGGGACTTCGAGGACAGGCTCGGCCAGGGAGCACCAGATCAACCCGTACCGCTCGGCGGCGCGGTGCGTCGCGAGGCTCGTCCGGGGGGGTGTGCCCTCCGGGAGGGATGGCACGTGGCTGCAGCGGCCGTCCTCTCCACGAAACCGCCAGCCGTGGTACGCACATTCGAGCTCCCCGGCCACGAGCGAGCCCAGCGACAAGGCCGCGCCACGATGGGGACACTGGTCGTCGGCGATCACCGCGCCGGACGGCGTTCGGAAGATCACCAGATCGGTGTCCAGGAGGTGGCCCGCCATGGGCCGGTCGTGGGTAAGATCCTCGCTGCGGGCCACCGGGAACCACAGCCGCTCGATCAGCCCCCGCTCTGCCATCTCCATCGGCGCTCCTCCTTTCGTCCCCCCATGCGATCGATGTCGCCGCCCCGCCCCGCCTCTCTACATCACAATCCCGCCGTTCGGGCTCAGGATCTGTCCAGCGAAGTACGCGCCGCCCTCCGACACGAGAAAGAGGACCGTCAGCGCCACGTCACGCGGCTGGCCCCAACGGCGAAGGGGAATCTGGACCTTCACGTCGTCTCGGTACTCGTCGGGGTTCGCCTTCAGCATCTCGGTTTCGGTCGGCCCGGGTGCGACGGCGTTCACGTTGATCCCGTGGGGAGCCATCTCGCGCGCCAGCGCCTTGGTCATGGCGATGACTCCCCCCTTCGACGCGCAGTAGTGGGCCATCTCCGCCCGGCCGACGAAGCCGAGCTCCGACGCGATCGTGACGATTCGGCCGCTTCCCTGCCGGATCATGTGCGGTGCCACCGCCTTGACCGCGTTGAACGTCCCCTTGAGGTTGACGCCGATGACCCGATCCCACTCCGCTTCGGTCATGTCGACCACGGCGCGGTGATGTGCGATCCCGGCGCTCGTCACCAGGATGTCGATCCGTCCGAACGCGGACGCCACACATCCCACGGCGGCCTGCACCGCGGCCGTGTCCGCCACGTCTGCGGCGATCGCCATCGCCGGCGCGCCGGCTGCGCTGGCCGTCTCGACCACCGCGGCGGCGAGGCCCGCTTCCCGAGGGCCCGGCGGATGGTTCACCGCGACGCGGGCGCCCTCCCGCGCCAAGGTGAGCGCGACCTCCCGCCCGATCCCGCGGCTGGCGCCGGTGACAAGCGCAACCTTCCCGACGAGCTCCGCCGCCTCCATTCAATGCCTCCCGTGCGCCCGATCCACCCCAGGCCTCCCGCCGCGCCAGCGACCGCCGGGCCGGCCGCCGGCCGACAAGGCACCGAGGAGGGTGCGTCACTCCTCGGGCGCCGCGTCCCGCATCGCCGATCGCCTACTTCGCGAGCCAGTTCTGGAAGCGAGCATTCACCTCCTGGATGTGATCCGCCCACCACTCTTCGTTGGTGTTCAGCGCGCGCTTGAAGTTCGCGGGCGCTGTGGGAAGATGCGGCAGCATCTCCTTGGAGACGTGCTGGAGCGCCGAGCGGCGAGTCGGCGGATACGGGAAGATCGACGAGAAACGCGCCAGGACCTTCGGCTCCATCACGTACTTCAGGAATCGGAAGGCCGCCTCCTTATTCGCACCCTTCGGCACGATCCACGTGTCGTACAGGTAGACCTGGCCGTCCCAGATCGGTACGAAGTTCTTGCGCTCCTTCTTCGCGGCGTCGTAGAGGCGCCCGTTGAAGATCTCGGTGATCACGACCTCGCCGTCGGCCAGCAGCTGGGGCGCCTGCGCGTTCGTGCTCCACCACACGATGTCCTTCTTGATCGAGTCGAGCTTCTTCAGGACCCGGTCGATCCCCCCCGGCGACCCCAGTACCTCGTACACCTTCTCGGGCGGCACGCCGTCCGCCATCAGCACGTGCTCGAACAGCTGCTTGGGATACTTCCGGAACCCGCGCCGGCCGGGCCACTTCTTGGTGTCGAACACGTCGACGATCGTCTTGGGCCCGTCCTTCAACTTGCTCGCGTCGTAGCCGAACATCAGCGAGGAGATGTCGACCGCCACCCCGCACTTGTGCAGGGCACCGGGGAAGAAGTCCTTCGGGTCCCCGAACATCGCCGCGTCGATCGGCTCCAGGAAGCCCTCCGCGCAGCCCGTGATGGCATGCTCGTAGTCCGCATCGATCACGTCCCAGGTCACGTTGCGCGTGTCGACCATCGCCTTCAGCTTGGCCAGCTCGCCGTTCCAGCTGTCCTGGACCACCTCGGCGCCGGTCTCCTTCGCGTACGGGACGAAGAATGCCTCTTCCTGAGCCTTCTGGAACGCACCGCCCCAGGACACGATCGTGATCCGGTCCTTGCCCTGTGCCGGCGTCGCTGCCAGCAGCCCCACCACCCCCGCGACCACCAGGCCGAGCCTCATCGCATGTCCCACCGCCATCCTCCGTTTCGGTTTCAGTCTTGCCCGCTCACCCGAACCCACGTTGCGGGCGGGGTCCTGGTTCTCGCCAGCGATTCACGGCGTCATGCCACGCAGCCGCTCCCCCTTTCGTCTCAGCAGTTCGACCACCAGCATCAAGCTGATCGACAGCACGATCAGCAGCGTCGCCACGGCCAGGAGGGTCGGGCTGATGAAATCCCGGATGCCGCTCCACATCTGGCGCGGCAGCGTGTGCTGCCGCGGGCCCGCCAGGAACAGGGCGACCACGACGTCGTCCCAGGACGTCACGAACGCGAAAAGGGCGCCCGATACGACGCCCGGTAGGATGAGCGGCAGCACAACCTGCCGGAACACGCGTATCGGTCCCGCGCCCAGGCTGGCAGCCGCGCGGACGAGGTTGTCGTCGAGCGTGGACAGCACTGCGCCGACGGTGACGAAGACGAAAGGAATCCCCAGCGCCGCATGAGCTACGATCAGGCCGCCCAGCGTGTTCGCGAGCCCGATGCGCGCGTAGAAGTAGAACATCCCGACACCCGCGATGATGACGGGCACGACCATCGGGGAGAGCAGGAGCACGACCAGGGCCTTGCGGAAGGGCAGGCGGACCCGGTGCAGGCCGAGCGCGGCGAGCGTGCCGAGCGACGTCGCCACCACGGTAGCGCCTATGCCAACGATCACGCTATTCTCCACGGCTCGCTGCCACTGTACCCCGTCGAAGAACTCCCGGTACCATCGGAACGACACTCCGGCGAGTGGATATGTGAAGAAGGCCCCGGCATTGAACGAGAGCGGGACGATGATCAGGATCGGCGCGACCAGGAAGACGAAGACGGCCGTGCACACAAGCCGATACGCATAGTGCCACCCGCGTTCCGCCCAGGAGGCATAGGAGGGGACGGGCACGCTACCCGAGCCTCAGGAGTTCGCCGCGAACGAGCCACTGGTACAGGGCGAGTAACACCATCACGATCCCGAGAAGGATCACGCTCAGGGCTGCCGCCATTCCCCAGTTGACGATCTCGTTGGCGAAGAGGGCGATGAAGTAGCTGATCAGTTGGTCCGACCCGCCTCCGACCAGCGCCGGCGTCACATAGAAGCCGAGCGCCAGGATGAAGACCAGCAGGCAGCCACCCGTCACCCCGGGCAGGCTCTGGGGGAGGTAGACCTTCCTGAACGCGAGGAACGGCCCGGCCCCCAGCGTGGCAGCCGCGCGCATGTGCAGCGACGGAATTCGCCGCAGCACGCTGAAGATCGGCAGCACCATGAAGGGCAACAGGATGTGGACCATGGCCACGTAGACGCCAACCCGGTTGTGAACGAGCTCGATCCGCGCCGTCGTGAGCCCGAGTCTCACCGCGAGATCGTTCACGACGCCTTCCCGCTGGAGCAGCACCAGCCACGCTGTCGTCCGCACCAGCACCGAGGTCCAGAACGGCAGCAGGACCAGGATCATCAGCACGTTGCCCCGCCGGGCCGGAAGGGACGCGAGGAGATGCGCGATCGGATAGCCGAGCACCAGGCAGACCGCCGTGACGACCAGGCTCACCCAGAAGGTCCGGCCGAAGACGGTCACGAAGACGGCCTGGTCCGGCGGGACCGTGACGATCGTGCCACGGGCGTCCCGGCGGAGATCCACCGCGGCCAGCAGATACAAATCGGTAACCACCGGCGCCGCCCGCTTCATCGCGACCCAGTACTCCGGCTGTGCCCAGTGCGGATCAATCCCCGCCAGCACGGGCATCAGGGCAGCGTCCGGCGTCCCCGGCGGGGGCAGCGACCGTCCTGTCCGCAAGAGAACCGACCGGAACCCAGGTATGCTGTAGTTCAGGCGCCGCGCAACCTTGCCGATGGACCCGTCCGCCGCAGCCTGACGCAGCTCCTCGACGAACGTCGCTACGGTGGCAGGCGGGGGAAGGTCGCTGCCGTCCCAGGCCGTGATGGCCGCGGCGGTCCGCGGCATGACCTCGCCCAACTCCGGATTCTCGACCGCCACGACCAGCATCGACAGGATGGGGAGGACGAACATCACGAGGAGGAACACGATCGCCGGCAGGACGAGCAGGAGCGACCGGACCCGCTGCGCACGCTCCGCCCGACGGAGACTCGCCATCAGCAGCGCGCCTGCGCGCTCGCCGACGAACGCGACCGACGGGACCCTCGCCTTCATGAGGGGTCCAGGGCGCGGCAATCCTCGACGGTCCAGCCGATCCGGAGCGCCTGATCGACCCGGAGCGGCGGCCCATCCGCGCCCCGTCCGACCTTGATCACAAAGTCGTCGTGCCCGCAGACGCTCACACGGACTCGGGTATGATCGCCCAGGTAGATCAGCTCCTTGATCCGCGCCTCGAGCACATTCGGACAGCGGTCCGGGTCCGGAGCGACCTTCACGTTCTCGGGACGGACGGAGAGCAGGGTGGAGCTGCCGGGTCCGTCGACCTTCACTGGAAACGCCCGCACGGTCTGGCCGCCCACGTCGACCAGGCACTCCCCCTGCCCAAGCTCCACGACCTTCCCCGACAGCCGGTTGCTCTCCCCGATGAATTGAGCGACGAACGAGTTCCCGGGCTCCTCGTACAGTTGGGCGGGGGTGGCGAGCTGCTCGATCCGACCCTGGCGAAACACCGCGATCCGATCCGACATCGTCAGCGCTTCGCTCTGATCGTGCGTCACGTACACGACGGTCACCCCGATCCGCTCATGGATGTGCTTGACCTCGATCTGCATGCGCTCGCGGAGCTGCTTGTCGAGGGCGCCGAGCGGCTCGTCCATGAGGACGAGCTTCGGATCGAAGACGAGGGCGCGCGCGAGGGCCACCCGCTGCTGCTGACCCCCGGACAGCTGCCCGGGTCGTCGAGTCTCGAACCCTCCGAGCTGCACCATGTCGAGCACCTTGGAGACCCGCCTCGCGCGCTCGGCTTTGGCCACGCGCCGCGCCAGCAACGGGAAGGCGACGTTCTCCCCGACGGTCATGTGGGGGAACAGGGCGTAGTTCTGGAAGACGACGCCGATGTCGCGCTTGTACGGCGCCAGATCGCGGATCGACCGGCCGGCCAGCCGGATGTCCCCCCGGGTCGGCACCTCGAATCCGGCCAGCATCATCAGTGTTGTGGTCTTCCCGGAGCCGGACGGCCCGAGGAGCGTCAAGAACTCCCTGGAGCGAATATCGAGGTTCAGGTCGTCGATGACCAGCGTCTGGCCGTCGAAGGTCTTGTCGACGTCGACGAACCGTACGAACGGCTCCTCGAACTCGCGAGGCGTCACGCTACGGTGTCGCGCGGCCGCCCGACACGTCCACGATCGCCCCGGTCACGTAGCTCGCGCCATCGGACAGGAGCCACATGATGGCCTCGGCGACTTCCTCCGGCTGGGCCACGCGCCCGATCGGCAGGGTCTTGAGCACACCCGCGAGCCACTCGTCGTTGCCGGGCTCGGTCGGGAAGCCGGGGCCGCCGCGGAGCATCTCGGTGTCGGTCACGCCAGGGCGCACCGCGTTGACCCGAACGCCCTCCGGGATCGCCTCCTTGCCAAGCCCGATCGTCAGCACGTCGACCGCGCCCTTGCTCGCCGCATAGTGCACGAACGCCCCGGGGCTCCCGATCCGGGCTGCCGCCGAGCTGACGTTGACAATGGCTCCGCCGGCGCCGCCGTGCCGCCGAGCCATGCGCCGCATCGCCGCCGCGGCGCAGAGGTGCACGCCGATGACGTTGACCTCGAGCGTGCGGCGGATGTCCTGCGGATGGATCTCCTCCAGCCGGCCCAGTCCCGGGCCGACACCCGCGTTGTTCACGAGCGCAGTCACCCGGCCCAGCTCCTCGTCGACCGTACGGAACAGGCGTTCGACGTCGGCCTCGCGCGAGACGTCGGCCTGGACGGCGACCGCTGTCCCGCCCTTGGACCGGATGGCCTGAACCACCTCGTCCGCCCGGCCCTCTTGCCCAACGTAGTTCACGCACACGGCATAGCCGCGCTCCGCGCCCAGCCGGCAGACGGCCGCGCCGATTCCGCGGCTCCCTCCGGTCACGACCAGGACACCACTCATCGTCCCTCCCGCCAGCGGCTCCGCGTCCGTCCGGCACGCGATCCCGGATCGGCGTCACGCCTCCCCTGTCATTCGGGGGTCGAGGTAGTCCACGGTCCTGACGCCCCGCTTCCGGAGCGCGAGACCGACCAGCATTTCCCGGATGCACCGGTTCACGTTGAGCGCCGTCGTGTACCCCGGATCCACGAGAGGATTCATCTCCACCACATCGATCCCAACAACTGTGTTCTCGGCAGTGAGACGACGTAACAGAGGAAATAGCTCGCGAGGCGTCAAGCCGCCCGGCTCGGGTGTGCCGGTCCCAGGCGTATAGGCGGGATCCATGACGTCAACGTCGAGCGACACGTACAGGTAGCGCGGTCCATCGAGCGCCTCCTCGAGCGCTCGTTGGAGCACTGTATCCCATCCCTTTCGCTCGACCTCGGCCATATAGTGCGAGCGCATTCCCACCGACCGCATCCACTCGACGGTCTCGTCGTCCGGGTAGTATCCGCGGAGACCCACCTGGATGAAGTTGCGACCCGGAACGTGCGCGTCCGTGACCAGGCGCCGGACCGGCGTCCCGTGAGCCGCCAGATGCCCCAGCATGCTGTGACTCGCATCCGCGTGAGCGTCGAAGTGGATAACTCCGACGCTGCCCTTCCCATACACGTCGGCGACCCCCGCCGCCCCGGGCCACAGCAATGAGTGGTCGCCACCGACCATCAGCGGGATGGCTCCCGTCTCGGCGATGCCCCGAACGAACTCCTGGACATGCCCGACCGATCGCTCGGTGCTGAACGGGTCAATGGCAACATCCCCGTAGTCCACGGCCGTCAGCACATGAAAGGGATCGATGCGCACGTGCTGGTGCGGGCGGCTGGCGCCGCTCCGCGCGTCTCCCCACGACAAGTACCGCTCCGAGACGCGGATCGCCTGCGGGCCAAAGGCGGCACCGCGCATGCCGAACCCCATGTCGAGCGGCGCACCGAAGATCGCCACGTCGACCTTCGCCGCTTTGAGATCGTCGGGGGTCAACGCGATCGGCAGCTTGAAGAACGTCGGGATGCCGAGCCAGGCTCCGCCGCGCGACTGGCGATGGGGCCAGAAAAGCCCGGGTGCGCGCTTCGCGCCATGGTCCAGATCGCGGGCCGCCCAGAGGTTGAACCCCGGGTCCTGGAGATCCCAGAGCTCCGGGCGGAGCTCTCGGGCCAATGTCTCGGAGATCACCGTCGTCCGGCGAGGGGCCTTCCTCGGTCGCGTTCCGCTAACGCCGGCCTTCCGCGGCGTCGGCTTCGCCGGCCTTCTAGCCATCCGAACCGTCTCGGTCAGGCGGTTCCGCCGGCTCGCCGAGCTCGATGAGCGCGCGCTCATCCCCTCGGCTTGGCGGCAACATCCCCGCCGCAGTTCCGAGGAGCACGCGTCGAGCGCGACCGACAGGAAGCGGGTGATCAGCCCGAAACTGGCGCCTAGGGGCCTGGGTCCTATCCAAGTGGCGTTCGAGGCGCTTGAAGGTCAACCCCCGGAAGGCGGATCGCGCCACGGTCAGGAGCGCGCGGCCCGCTGCCTCGAACTCAAACTCCCCGCCTACGGCACCGCCCGCCGACCGAGAGTCCGGGGCCCGGTCCACAACCGTGATGACCGCCCCGGATGGTGCGAAGGCCGCCGCAACCAGCGGCTCCACCCGGATTCGACGGACATGTGGCGCCGTCATGAGGTTCGGGGAGTCGAGCGATCATCCGCAAACGCCTTCCTCCAGGCCTGCGCGATCTCCACCCGCCGCGCAAACCAGACTCGAGGATGACGCTTCGCGTACTCGATGAACCGCTCAACGGCCGGAGCCCGCCCCGGGCGCCCGATGACCCGACAGTGGAGGCTGACGGTGAGCATCTTCGGTGTGGTCGCCCCCTCCCGGTACAGAGTGTCAAAGCTGTCCCGCAGATACTCGAAGAACTCCCCGGCCGTCCCGTAACTCGGCCCGCGCCAGAATTTGAGGTCGTTGCTGTCGAGGGCGTGAGGGATTACACACCACGGGCGGCCTAAGACGTCGACCAGGTACGGGAGGTCGTCGGCGTAGCTATCGCAGTCGTACTCGAACCCTCCCTCTTCTGCGACGAGACGACGCGTGTGCGGGCTGGGCCCGTAGCGGCAGTACCAACCCCGTGGCCGCCGACCGATCGTCTTCTCGAGGGACGCCACGGCGAGGCGAATGTGCTCCCGCTCAACCGACTCGCCAAGCTTCGTGACATCCTCCCAGCGGTAACCATGTGCCAGAACCTCGTGGGAGGACGTTGCCAGATAGGCCGCCACCGCGTGATTCCGCTCAAGGGCGACGGCACAGGCGTAGACCGTGATGGGGATGGCCTGGCGCTCGAATAGCTCGAGCAGACGCCACACCCCAGCCCGGCTGCCGTACTCGTACATCGACTCCATGGCGAGGTCCCGCTCCCCGTCCGCCGGGGGGCGCAGGACCTCCGACAGGGCCTCGCCGCGAACGTCTCCGTCCGTCACCGATTGCTCCGACCCCTCCTCGTAGTTGAGCACGATGGAGACGGCGATCTGCGCCCCATCTGGCCAGGGGGCGTGCGGTGGCTGCCCCCCGTACCCGACGAAGTCCCGGGTGTGGTTCGGGATGGGGAGCCCGCTCACGGCGAGCCCGGTCCCTTCCGCCGGATGCTGACCGCCGGGCCGCCCGCGGTGCCCTTGCCGGTCGAGCCGCGTAACCGGTCGCCTAGGGAACGCGCCGCCTCGACGACCGCGCGGATCAGAAGCGGCAGTCGCTCATCTGTCATCCGTGCGGCCGGTCCAACGACGCTCAGTCCCCAGACGCCGCCCTGCGGCTCGAGCACGGGCGCCGCCACTGCCCGGATGGCCTCTTCGTACTCCCCCGTGGTGACCGCGTAACCTTGGGAGCGGATGCGCAGGAGCTGCCGCCGTAGGCGGGCAACATCGGTGACCGTCCTCGAGGTCCGGCGGTCGAATCGTCCTCGCTGAAGCAGACGTTCCCGCTCTCGCTCGTCCAGAAATGCGAACAGCACCTTGGCGGAGGCTCCGGCATGGAGGGGACGCGTGACGCCCGGCTGGAACGTCAGCCGAATCGGCTGAGGAGCCGCCACCTGCCTCACCGCCAGGGCTTGTTCCTGGACGACCGTGGTAAGCAGGGATGTTTCGCCCGTGGCCCGCGATAGCTCGGCCATCACCTCCGCGGAGAGCTCGACGATACCGAACTGGTGATGCGCCGCCTCGGCCAACTGCAGCACGCGCGGGCCCAGCCGGAAATGACCCTCGCCCAGATCGCCGAGGAACCCCCGATCACGCAGGCGACTCACGAACCTATACGCCGTGCTCTTCCGCAGGCTCAGTCGCGCGCTCAGAGCACGAACGGTCATAGTGGGCTGATCTACGAACGCAAGCAGGATGTCCAGCCCCCGTTCAAGGGTGGCGCTCGTCCGGTGATTCCCATTCTGCGGGACTCTGATTCCCATCTCTGTTGGAGCATTACCAAGCTCTCCATTCGTGTCAAGTGGCATCGCGCCAGCGACCCCCTGGAGCATGACTTCGCCCCGTTCCCTGCATACGTCCGCGGCCACTGGGAGCGATCAGGCTCGCCGATGAGATCTGGACCTTGGAGCGGGGAGGCGCGGAAATGTGATCGCCGTCGCCACGAACCCCCTCGAGGACAGACATCACGGTCCTGCGGCGTGTCATCTTCGTGATGCGGGGCGGCCGGGCCGTCGTTGATCGGACTCACCGTTCCCACGAGCGCGTTCGGGTCGTCGTCCTACCCGCTGATACCGCGCCGTCTCGCCCTCATCCTGCCGTAAAGCAGGTCACCTCCCTCACGCAAGCCCCGCGAGACGGGGCAGCACGACGACGAGCTGAGGCATGAAGAGCAGCAAGTACATGAGCCCGGTCATCACCAGGATGAAGGGAATGTTCGCCATCGTGATCTCCATGATTCCCCGCCCCGAGAGGGCGCTGACCACGAAAAGCGAGCTTCCGACAGGCGGGGTTTGGTTCCCTATGGCGATCGTGAATGCCACGATCACGCCGAAGTGCAACAGATCGATATTCACTGCTTTGACGGCTGGCAAGAGGATCGGCACGATGATCAACAGGATCGGATCGCCAGGCAAAGGAAATCCGATGACCAGCAGGAGCACGGTGATGATGAGGAGCAGAATCGTAGGGTCCTGGGTCAGCGTGAGAAACCAGCCCGTGAGGAGCTGCGGGATCTGCTCGTGGGAGAACACCCAGGTGAGACTGATCGAGGTCGAGACCAGGATCATGACGATCGCGGTGAGGATCGCGGAATCGACCAGCGCTCGATAGAGGCTGCGCAGACTGAGGGCACGAAACACGAATCCGACGACGACGCCATACACGACAGCCACCGCGCCGGCCTCGGTCGGCGTGAATACCGCGAACACGATTCCGCCGATGATGATCAGTGGCATGATCAGCGCCAGCCAGGCGTCGCGGATCGCCTTGCCGAGGCCCCTCCAGGAAAATTGGGCGTCCCCACCCCAGCCTCGCGAGCGGGCAATGCCGTAGACGGTCAGCCCCTGGACCAGCACGACCAGGATCCCTGGAATGATGCCGGCCACGAACAGCGCGCCGACCGATACCCCGGCCACTGAGCCATAGATGATCATGGTGATGCTGGGCGGGACGATAATGCCGATACTGGCGGTACTCGAAGTCAGCGCGGCGGCGAAGGCCGGAGGGTAGCCTTCGCGGGCCATCGCCGGGATGATGATCGAGCCCAGCGCGGCGCTGTCCGCCGTCGCGGAGCCCGACAATCCGCCGAACAGCATGCTGTCAACGACATTGACCAGAGCCAGACCGCCACGGATGTGGCCGACGAGCGCACGCGCCAGAGCGAAGATCCGGTCGGCTATCCCCGTGGCATTCATCAGCAGCCCGGCCAGGACGAATAGCGGCATGGCCAGGAGGATCCAGTTGTCCGGCCCATTGGCCACCTGCTGGGCGAGAACGAGGAGGCTCACGTCGCTGAGCCACATGTACAGCCACGCGCTGATCCCGAGAGCGAAGGCGATGGGGACCCGCATCGCCAGCAAAACGCACAGCGAGAGCACCACGACCGTCACGAGCATGGTGGACCCGTCGCTTCGTGTGCGGCATCTCGGCCCAGGGCTCGAAGCCCCGGAAGGATGGCCATGAGCAGGAGCCCGGCCCCAACCGGCAAGGCCAGATAGACCAGCCCCATGCGGAACCCCAGGTAAGGACTGCGAGCGTTCCAGAATGCCGCGGAATACCGCGCGCCATACCACATGAGCACGAGGAGGAAGGCCGCCAGCACGCCAAGCCCGAGCGCGTCACACATCCATCGGGCGCGGCGACCGAAGAGAACGTAGATCGTATCCACCACGATGTGGTGTCCCCGTCGCATGGCCAGGTACGCGCCCACGAAGCTGACCCAGACGAGGCACAGCCGGGCCACCTCCTCCGTCCAGGGAATCGGCGAGACGAGCACGTAGCGATAGACGACGCCGACGAAGACAACGGCGCACAGCGCGCACATCAACAGGGCCGCCAGCACCTCGCACAGGAGGTCCAGCGTCCTCAGGGTCGCCGCCATCCGGCGATCAGGCAGCGCCTACTAGCGGAGCGCGACGATCCGGTCGAGGAGCTCCTTCCCGACTGCGGCGACGAACTCGTCCCAGACGGGCCGAGCGAGTGGCAGGAATGCCGTGACGTCGGCGGCGTTCACCTGCATCCCCTTCGTCTTCGCCTGCTGGAGCTCGGATGCTTCTCGTCGCTGGTTCTCCGCGCGCTGCCACGTGTGCGCTTCGACGGCGGCGTCGGTGACCGCCTGGCGGATGGGTGCGGGGAGCGACTGGTAGAAGCGCTCGTTGACCAGCAGGTAGGTGGGCGTGAAGACGTGGTTCGACAGGGAGACGAACTTCTGAACCTCCCACATGGAGAGTGACACGATCGCGTTCGTCGGGTTCTCCTGCCCGTCGACGACGCGCTGCTGGAGGGCGGTGTAGAGCTCCTTCCAGGGGATCGGCGTCGCCGCCGCGCCCATCGCCTTGATGGCCGCGACCCGGATCTTGTTGGGCGGGACCCGGATCTTGAGACCCTTCAGGTCCTCGGGCTTGGTGATCGGGCGCACCGCGTTGGTGAAGTGCCGGAATCCGAGCTCACCCCACGAGAGGACGCGGACCCCCTTGTTGCGGAGCACCGCCTGATTCAACTCGTCCCCGATGGGCCCGTCGACGACCTTGTAGACGTGCGTGCGGTCGGCGAAGAGGAAGGGAAAGTCGAAGACGCCGAACTTCGGCTCGAGCTCCGGCATGTCCGACCCGGTCCCGATGATCTCCACCGTCCCGAGCTGCACCTGCTCCTGAAGCTGCCGCTGCGTGCCGAGCGCCCCGCCGGGAAAGAACTTCACCTCGATCTCGCCCTTGCCCTTGGCCTCGGCCAGCTCCTTGAACTTGTTGGCGAGTTCCCAGGTCGGATCTGGCTGAGCTGTCTCCGTGGCGACGCGGATCGTCGTCTTCGCCACCGCGGGCCCGCTCGCCCCGAGCACCGCCGCCACGAACAAGGCCACGCCCCACCAGGTCATCCGTCTCATGGGTTTCTCCTCTGCGCCCTCTCGCAGGCGTCAGCCAGTGACAGCCGGCGAGGGCATGCCGAACAGCCGCCCGTAGCCGGTGATCGGGTCCCCGAGTCCGGCGGTCCTCAGACAGTCCCAGAACGAGGCCTGGTTGGCCGTGATGATCGGCTTCCCCAGATCCTGCTCCAGGGCCGCGATGACTCCGATGGTCTTGAACGCCGTGCAGCTGATGAAGATGGCCTCCGCCTCGGGATGGTCGCTCCGCCGGGCGAGATGGTAGACCTCCTCCGGAGGCACGCGGCTGATGGTACGGTCGTGGTCGAGGCCCAACCCGACAGCGTTCAACACCTTGAAGCCGCTCGACTCGAAGAACCGGCGGCCCTGCTCGGTAACCTCGTCGAGGTAGGGCCCGACGAACACGATTCGCTGCACGTCGAACGCGCGGAGGGCCCGGACGCTGGCATGAGACGTCGTCGTCACGGGGATCCCGTGCGCCGCCGTCGCCATCCGGTCGCGAAGGCTCTGGTCCCAGTCGGGGCCGTGGAGAAAGCTCGCGCTCGTTCCGCCGAAGCAGATGACCTGGACTGGCGCGGTGGCGAGCCCCTCCGTCACGCGTTCGATGTCTGGCGATCGAGCCATGTCGGCGAGGCCGTCCATGGTCGCCGCCGTCAGCGTCACGCGGGCCGTCAGGGTGGTGACGCCCGGGCGGCGCCATTCGGTAGAATTCGGGCTCCATCACCCACCCTGCGAACGGATAGATCAGCCCGATGCGCGCCCGCCAGCCATAGATGTCGTCCAGCGCGTGCATCTCATCTTCCCTCCCTGACGTCGACGCGCCATTCCAACCCGAACTCCGATGGCTGTCAACCTGCGGGGCCCACGGGATCCCGCCGGCTCCGGACCGGCCGACCTCCTGGCGGACGTTCCTGCGGGGCTCACTTGGGCGCGATCGCGGGGGCCTTCAATGCTGACGAGACGGACGAAGTAAGCGGAAGGAACAGGAACCGCTTGGCTTCCCCGTCGCAGTGTCTGGTGCCGCGACCTCGACATTGTCGTACCCGTAGACGGAGCCGCCCGTCACATGCGCTGCCCGAGCCTTCCGCACCAGAGCGTCATGAGCGCTACCTGGGCACGCGACGCATCCTGGGTGCAGTCAGACCGAGACCCGGTGCGGGTGCGCACCAAGGTGTTGCGCACCGTCAGGCGCCCGCGCGTGGCGCCGGGTATCGGGGAGAACCGATCGGCAGGACGGTAGGCCTCCAGGCGACAGGCCTCGGCCCGCGCCCGGGCGTCGCGCCGATCCGTCTTGATCCTGCGACTGCGGGCCGCGTAGAAGGACGGCGGCGAACCGTTCGGGGGTGGTGCAGATCCGTTTGTTGTTCGTTCAGCTCGCCCCCACCGCCGCGCCGAGCCGCAAGGGCGCTGATCACGCCGCCTCGTGACGTCGAGCTCCAGGTGGGACGAGGCCTCGGGCGCGCCGGCGCGCCCGAGGCTAGAAGGTCGGGATCGAGACTACCCCTCGACCCACGGGGTCCAGAGCTGGAACCACTCCTCGGGTGGGTTCACGAAGCCCTTCACCTTCGGGCTCAGCACGACCAGGTTCAGGTCGTTGCAGATGGGGAAGAACGAGGCGTCCTCCTCCATGATGATCCGGTCGATCTGCTTGTAGGCCGCGGCGCGCTTCTTCTCGTCGAGCTCGGCGCGGGCGGTGTCGAGCAGGCCGTCGACCTTCGGGTTCGCGTACCAGCCCACGTTCACGCCCTTGTCGGGCTGTCGCGTCGAGCGAGCGACGATGTCGATCCAGAAGTTGCTGGTCATGCCCCAGGAGAGCTGGTAGGCCCCGTGGCCCGGGCGCAAGCCCTGGAACATCTTGGAGAGATACGTGATCCAGTCAAAGGTCTCCAGTTTGACCTGGATACCAACCTTCGCGAGGTCACGCTGGATCCACTCGGCCATCGCCACTGGGATCATCTGGCCCGAGCCGGAGGTCGACGTCCAGAACGTGGTCTCGAAGCCGCTGGCGAGCCCAGCGTCCTTGAGCAGCGCCTTGGCCCTCTCCGGATTGTAGGAGTACGGCTTGTAGTTGGGATCATGGGCGGCGGTGGCGGGCGAGATCATGCTCCACGCCGGCTTCGCGGTCCCGCGGAGCAGCTCCTTGCACATCTTCTCCTTGTCGACCGACATCTGGAGCGCCTTGCGCACCCGCACGTCCTTGAAGCGCTCGTCCTTCATGTTCACGTGCCAGTACCAGATGTGGGGCGCGTTGGATTGCAGGATCTGGAACTTGTCCTTCCCGAGCGCCTCCACCTCGTCGGGTGGCGGAGCCAGGATGAAGTCCACTTCACCCGTGCGGAGGGCGGCCACTCGCGCCGCCGGGTCGTCGAGCCGACGGAAGACCAGCTTGTCGACGTTGGGTTGGGTGCCCCAGTAGTCCTTGAACCGCTCGAGCACGATGCGGTCCCCTGGCACGTTCTCCACGAACTTGAAGGGCCCGGTGCCGACCGGCGCATCGGCGAACTTCTCGTTGCCGGTCTTCTTCACCTGGGCGGGGCTCACCATCAGCGGCTCGCCCCAGCTTTGGAGCGTCATCCGCTCCCACTCGGCAAACGGCTTGCTGAACGTCAGCTTGAGCGTGTGCTCATCGATCGCTTCCGCGCCGGTGATGTACTCGACCACGTACGAGGTATAGCTGTTGGCGCGCGCATAGAAGTGCGGCGCGTCCTTCTTGTACATGCGTTCCCACGAGAAGACCGCGGCCTGGGCGTTGAACGGGGTGCCGTCGTGGTATTTGACGCCCTTGCGCAGCTTGAAGGTGCGGGAGAGCCCGTCCTTGGCGACGGTGTACGACTCGGCGAGCCTCGGCACCACCGGTGGAATGGCGACGTCAGCTCGCGTGAGATCCTCCGCGAGCAGGCCCTCGAACATCTGATAGGTCACGCGATAGGTCAGCCAGCAGCCGGTGGCCTGCGGGTCCAGGATGTCGGAGGGTCCCTCCATGCCGTAGACGAGCGTGCCGCCCTTCTTGGGCGTCTGGGCGCGCGCGCGCTTCGGCGCGGCGAGGGAGCCCGCCGCTCCGGCTGCACCCGCCGCGGTGGTGCGGAGGAAGTCGCGACGGCTCACGCCGCCGGGGATCATGCGCAGCATCAGATTGATCTTCTCCGGATCCATCGCCCTCTCCTCCTTGGGCTCGACTTGGGGAACTACCGGCGCGCACGAGGGTCGAGGGCCTCGCGCAGGCCGTCTCCGACGAAGTTGAACGCCAGGGCTACGACGACGATCACGATGCCGGGGATGGTGGCGACGTGGGCGGCCCGGTAGAGGACGAGCCGGCCGTTGCCCACCATGACGCCCCAGTCGGGCGTGGGCGGCTGGACGCCCAGGCCCAGGAAGCTCAGACCAGCCGAGGCCACGATCATCATGCCAACCAGCGTGCTCGTGTACACGAGCAGCGGCGGCAGCACGTTGGGCAGGAGGTGCCGGCCGATTAGGCGGCTCTGGCTGGCGCCGAGGGCACGTACCGCTTCCACGAACTCGAGCGGCTTGACCGACAGGGTCGCGGTACGGACCACCCGCGTGCTGTACGGCACCAGCACCACCGCGAGGGCGAACATCTGGTTGCGCATGCCCGGGCCGATGACGCCCACGATCGCGATGGCCAGCAGCACGAGCGGGAAGGCGAAGAACACGTCGAGCACGCGCATGATCACGTGGTCGACCACGCCGCTCAGGTAGCCCGCGAGCAGCCCGAGGGAGAGCGCCACCAGCCCCGCCGCCACCGTGGGGAGGATCCCCACCATGAGAGAAGCGCGTCCACCCCAGATGAGGCGGCTCAGGATGTCGCGGCCCTGCTCGTCCGTCCCCAGGAGGTGCCCCGGCGTGCCGATGGGCGCCAGGCGCTCGACCGCCGCGGAGGCCAACGGGTCCCAGGGGCTGATGAGGGGGGCGGCCACCGCGGCGCCGCCGGTCGCCACGATGATGGCGAGGCCGAGCACCGCCTGCGGGTCGCGGCAGAAGATACGGACGAACTCGAAGAGCGCCGCCCACGAGGCACGCCGGGGTCGGGGCTCGACGGACTCGACGGCGAGCGCGGTCGTGACCATGCGGGTCAGGCCGGCCGCGAGCGCGGGTCGATATAGAGGTTCAGCAGATCCACCATCAGGTTCACCAGCACGAACGAGAGCGCGATGAACAGCGCGGCGCCCTGCACCACCTGCACGTCACGCGCGATCACCGAGGAGACGAGCTGGCGACCGAGTCCCGGCCAGCCGAACACCTCTTCGGTGAAGACCGCGCCACCGAGGAGATAGCCGAGCTGCAGGCCGGAGATGGTCAGAATGGGCGGCCACGCGGCTCGCAGCGCGTGGAGGCCGAGCACCGCCCGCTCGGAGAGCCCCTTGGATCGGGCGACCTTGATGTAGTCCTGGCCGAGGATCTCCAGCATCGAGGCGCGCGTCATGCGCGCGATGATCGCGCCCGGCGCCGCCGCGGTGGCGACCGCGGGCATGACCAGGTGCAGGAGGAGGTCCTCGAGCCCACCCGGGCCGCGTGACGAGTACATTCCGAGGCTCGGCAGCCAGCGCAGGTTGATCGCGAAGACGACGATCAGCACCAGACCCAGCCAGAACGGCGGCATGTTACCGACGACGAGGGAGACGCCGATAGCCGCGCGATCGAGCGGGGTCTGCCGGCGGGCCGCGGCGAGCACGCCGACCGTGACGCCGCCCACCGCCGCGAGGACGAAGCTGGCGCCGGCCAGGATCAGCGTGTTGCCGAACTTGGGCAGCAAGAGCTCCACCACCGGCTTGTGGACGATGGGCGAGAGACCGAGGTCGCCGTGGAGGGCGCGCCAGAGCCACTTGCCGTACTGGACGTAGATCGGCTCGTCGAGCCCGAGGGCGTGGCGGAGCTGGGCGATCGACTGGTCGGTGGCCATGGGGCCGAGGAGCGCGCGCGCCACGTCGCCCGGGATGAGCTTCATGCAGAGGAAGATCACCACCGAGATGCCGAACAGGACGGGCACCAGGCCGAGCAGCCGCTGCAGCCCGTAGAGGATCACGCGCGCGTGACCGGGCCCGGGCGGGCCGTCTTCAGGTGACCGCGAAGGTGCTCGCAGTAGGCGGCAGCCTGCTCGGCGAAGCGTGTCTCGAAAAACTCGTCGACCGCGCGGCTCAGGATCGCATCGGCGTCGGTGCGGATCGGGAGCGGGCTGCGGCTGCGCAGGGTGTTCACGGCGAGTTCCTTGAGCCGCGGGGCGACGTCGTACTCGAGCGTCAGATGGACCCGCACGCCCGCGGGGCCCGCCTCGAGGCGCCAGCAGCCCGCGATCGTCACCAGCCGACCCCGGATCGTGAAGCGCCGCTCGCGGCCATTCTTGCCGGCCCGGCTCACCGTGAGCGTGACGGTCTGAGCTTGACGGTCTACGATGGGCAGGTTCAGCTCGTGGCTCAGCGCGCCGCGTGCCGTCCCGGCGCCGGGTCCGACGCCGGGGAAGTCGAGGTACGTCGCCCGCCGGCCGAGCGCGGCCCACGCATCGTCCAGGGAGGACGACAGGGACGTCTCGGCAGTCACGGTGACCATTGCTCTCCGGAAAGCTCGCTGGCCAAAAGGCGTGGTAGACCTGTTCCCACGTCCTGGGCGGCCCCGCCGCGGGCCCGACCAACTATAGAGCATGGCATGATGCACCGGCAACAACCGTATGCGCTGACGCGGATTGGAGGACGAGAGCCATGCTGAGACGACCCGATGTCGACGAGGTGATGGAATACAGCCGTGCGCTCGGGTTCGACCTGACCCCGACCGAGGCGCGGATGATCCAGGCGCGCATGATGGACACCATCGCCGCGCTCGAGGTATTCGACGAGATGCGGGTGGAGGAGCGACGCCCGACGCTGCGCTTCACCGATCGCGATCCGGGCCACCGGCCGTCAGAGGCGGAAGACCCGCTGGGTGCGTTCATCCGGAGGTGCCGGGTGACGGGCGCGGCCACCGGTCCGCTCCAGGGCAAGACCGTCGGGCTGAAGGATCACATCGCGCTGGCCGGCGTGCCGCTCACGTTCAGCTCGCACATGATGGATGGCTACGTTCCGGACTTCGACGCCACCGTGGTCACGCGCCTGCTCGACGCAGGAGCGACCATCGTAGGCAAGCTCAAGCTGGAGGAATTCTCCTGGGGCGGCCCCGGGCTCTCCGGCGTTGGCGACTACGGCCGACCGCTCAACCCGCACGCCCGCGATCACGTCACCGGCGGGTCCTCGTCGGGCTCGGGAGCGGCGGTGGCCGGCGGCCTGGTGGACATCGCGCTGGGCGGCGACCAAGGCGGGTCGATCCGGCTTCCCGCCGCCTGGTGCGGAGTCGTCGGGCTGATGCCCACCCACGGGCTGGTGCCTCATTCCGGTGTCTTCGGCCTCGAGCCCACCATCGACTACGTGGGGCCGATGGCGCGCACCGTCGAGGACGTGGCGGTGACACTGCAGAGCCTGGCCGGGCGCGACGGCTTGGACCCGCGCCAGGGAGACGTGCCTGCAACCCTGCCGACCTACACCGACTCGCTCGGGCGGGGCGTGAACGGGCTGCGGATCGGCATCCTCGAGGAGGGCTTCGGCGTGAAGGGGGGCGACCCCGCCGTCGACGACGCGGTGATGGAAGCGGTGAGCGCGCTCGAACGCGCGGGGGCGCGGGTCGAGCGCGTGTCGGTGCCGCTCCATCTGAAGGCGCTGCCCGCGCTACTTCCGATCTATCTCGAGGGCGGCAAGCGGATGTACGACACCCACTTCGGCGGGTCCTTCGCGAAGACCTACTATCCCTCCTCGCTCATCTCGATCTTCGGCCGCCTCAAGCAGAGCCACGCCCGCGAGTTCTCGCCGAACCTCAAGTTGAACCTGCTTCAGGGCTACTATCTGCAGCGCAACTACGGCGGCCGGCTCTATGCGAAGGCCCAGAACGTGCGACCGACCTTCGTGGCCCAGTACGATCGCGTCTTCCGCTCGGTGGACCTGCTCGCGATGCCGACGATTCCCCTCACCGCGCCGCGCTGGCAGGAGCCGCGGGACTACGAGGACGCGCTCGAGCTGACCATGCTGGGCGGCAAGCGAAGCCTCGATCTGGGGCCGGTCATCGCCAACACGTGCCCGTTCAACTACACGGGCCACCCGGCGATCAGCGTGCCGTGTGCCAAGCTGGACGGCCTGCCGGTGGGCCTCATGCTGGTTGCCCCGCACTTCCGCGAGGACACGCTGCTCCAGGTCGCGGCCGCCTACCAGCGATCGGTGGACTGGACGGCTCTCCTCGCGAAGCCGGGACCGCAGACGGCGTGATCGCCGGCACCTCGTCCGGCGCGCAGCACACGCACGCGAGGCGATCGGTCTCGCGTCCAGACGACCGGGATCTGAGCGCGGACCGAGCGGTCTGAATCGAGCATCTCGACCGATGGCCCCCAGTCGAACTTGCCCTGACCTCTGGGGTCGTGAAACCGAGAGATGAGGAGATGCCGGAGCGAGGGGTCATCGCGCGCGATCGCCCTTCGACGCGCTCAAGGTCGTCCTCGAGAACTTCCTGCCTACGCGAATGCCTTCCACTCAGGGCATGAAGAACTAACGATCGCTCCGGCGATCCGTCAGTTCCTGCGCGCCCGGACCGACGTTCGCCTGGCGCCTCGTCTTCGGCTCACGAGGACGAAGCACGGCGACGCAGGGGTCCGATATCGACATCGCCGTGCGCGCGACTTACGGCGCTCGGTTCCGGATGCTCGCCCGCCTCAGGTCGTGCCGTTGAGCGGAGACTTCAGGGCTGCGACCCGAGCACGTCCGCGATCGTCTGGCGTATCCAGTCCTGGGCGGCTGCCGTATCGACACGCGCGCGATCGTCGCGGGAGTAGCATACGGTGGTGCCGCCGTCGCTTGCTACTGCCACAACGCGCCCCTTGAAGAACGTCGGCGACCCGGAATCGCCGAAGCACACGATGCCCGGGAGAGACCAGGTCGCCCACTCGTCGTCCACGACCTCCCGGAGTCTCGAGATCTTGAGTCGCCGAAGGCCATCCCACTCGGTATAGGCGGGAGAGCCACCACCGGGGAGCGAGTCGAGGAAGCCGTACCCGGCAACGATCATCAAACTCCCGGCGGCCCTGGCAGTCTCGAGGGTTCCGGGCTTGGCGAGCTGCGCAGGCTCGACATGCGACACCGGCTGCTCGAGGAACACGAGACCGATGTCGAGAATGCCCGGATCGAGTCCCTGGAACGTACAGCCCTCAGGGGGAGGGCATGGCGGGATGGACGGGTGGAAGGCGAAAACCGATGCGGCCCTCCACTTGGACTGATCCAGGGCAGTCGGGCTGAGGGTCACGAAAGCCTTGATGAATGGGAGAAGGCCCCCGCGGTGGGGGCCGTGCAATGACCGGCCACGAGAAAGGCCCGCTCATGGATCAGCGTGCCGGTGCACGAGGTGATGACGCCTTCCGGGATGCCCAAGTCGTTCGGCTCAACAAAGTAGACGAGCGCACCGACATTCGAGAAAAGATTCAGGACGTCGAAGATCTTGACAGTGTGCAGGCCGTGCGAGCCACTTCGACTCGTGTCCGCTTGGTCTTCCGCTCGAAGCGCCGGGCTCATGGCGACCAGTATGGTGAGCAACACAGCGCCGAGGGTGCTGCAGCCATGACGGTTCAAGAACCTCGCGAGCATGTTGACCTCCTTAACCTGGGGTGTGTGACTCCGGTTTCGGCCGAGGTGTACGCGTGAGCGTTGAGGGCCCAAGCTGATCGACGGCGACCCCTCCGCCGGGGACGAGCGCCACGGCACGAACCTCGAGGAGGCCGAATCCCTGGCGGCCACGCTCGGCGACGGGCGCCGGTCCGCGAGGGTGGCGCTCTACCGCGCCAACCATCTCTATCTCATGGGCGACTACCGGGCGAGCGCCCGGCTTGCCGGTCGCGTCGTCGACGCGGCCGATGCCAAGAGCCTGGATCTCGCCGTCGAAGGGAGTCTGCAGACGGCGCTCGCGTACCACGAACTGGCGGAGACCGGGGCGGCGATCGACGTGCTCGAGAGGACCGTGAGCATGCTGGAGGGCGACCGGCGTCACATGCGTCTCGGTCAGCCGTATGTTCCCTTCGTCCGCGCCGCAAGCTGGCTGGCCTCGTCCCTCGCCAGTCTCGGGGACTTCACCCGCGCCATGGCCTACGCCGGCGAGGCGCTGCGGGTGGCCGAGGCAACGGGCGATCCGCCGACTCTCGCCGAGGCGCTCGACGCCGTCGGCGAGAGCCACCTCCAGAGGCGGGAGTCCCAAGAGGCGATCGAGGCCTACGAGCGCGCCCTCGGAATCTGCCGGACCTGGCACCTCAGAACGCGGCTCCCGAGCCTTTACGGGGCCTTGGCGATGGCGTACGAGCGGGTCGGGCGCCCGGCAGAGGCCATAGTCCTGGCCACAGACGCGAAGGCGGAAGACGAGGCCCTGGGGCGGACCGGCCGGCGAGCCGCGCGAGCGCGCGGACTCGGCCGCGCTGCCCTCCTGACGGGCCGGTTCGACGAGGCGACCAGATGGGCGGAGGAAGCGCTGGAGCATGCACGTGCGGTTGGCCAGCGGAAGATCGAGGCGTGGTCGCTCAGGCTCGTCGCGGAGATCGCGACACGCCGGGAACCGCCGGACCTCGACGCGGCCGAGGGTGCGTATCGTCGGTGCCTCCAGCTGGCGGCGGAGCTGGGCATGCGGCCGATCGAGGCCCTCTGCCGCTTCGAGCTCGGCGGCGTGCTCGGTCGACTCTCGCGAGCCGCGGAAGCGCGGACCGAGATCACGCACGCGATCGAGCTGTTCCGCGCGATGGGCATGACCACCCCCCTTGAGCAGGCCCAGGCCGAGCTGAGACGTCTGGATGGAGCGCTAGACCTGGTCCGGGCGCGATCGGCGTGAGGCCCGATCCGGGAAGGAGTGTCCCCGTAAACGAGCGGCCTTGCGATATGGAGCTAGACCTTTGGCGGAACAGTCAGCCCAGGAGGGGCACTGGTGACCTATGGATGAGGGCGCAATCCGCGAGGCGATCCGGTTGATCGCGGCGGGACGCGTAAGCCGCCGGGAGGTCGTCCGTGCGCTCACCACGCTCGGCCTAACCCCACCCGCGTTGTCGGCGCTCCTCGGCCCAGCCGGCGCGGCGCCGCCCGAGCCCGGAGGTGCGGTCTCCCAACGGGGCGGAGATGGGGTCCTGCGGATACTCTTCTGGCTGGGCCCGACCCTGCTGAACGCGCACCTTGCCGGCGGCCGGCAGGATCTCGCCGCGGCTCGGATCTTCTATGAGCCCCTGGCCTCCTTCGACGCGGAGGCACGCCTGGTGCCGGTCCTGGCCGCCGAGGTGCCCACGGTGGAGAACGGCGGGGTGGCGCCGGACCGGACCTGGGTGCGGTGGCGACTCAAGCGAGGCGTGGTGTGGCACGACGGCGGGCCCTTCAGCGCCGACGACCTCGTGTTCACCTGGGAGTACGCCGCCGAGGTCGGGCTCGGCCGCTATCGCGACATCACTCGAGTCGAGAAGCTCGGGGATCACGCCGTCCGCGTGGTGTTCCGTGACCCGATGCCGTTTTGGGCCGAGCCGTTCTGTGGGGGCGGGACCGGCCAGATCCTGCCGCGCCACGTCTTCGGCCCCTATCGGGCCACCCGGGCCCGGGAAGCGCCAGCCAATCTCCAGCCGACGGGGACCGGACCATTCCGATGTCTCGAGTTCCGGCCGGGCGACGTCATCCGGGCGGAGCGGAACCGGCACTATCACGTCGCCGGTCAGCCGGCCTTCGCCGCCCTCGAGGTGAAGGGAGGCGGCGATGCGGTCTCCGCGGCCCGGGCCGTGCTCCAGACTGGCGACTACGACTACGCGCTGAACCTGCACGTGGACCATGAAGTCCTGCAACGGTTGGAGGGGGCGGGCAAGGGACGGATCGTCCCGATCTTCTCGACTCTGGTTGAGAACATTCGCCTCAACCCGGTGGACTTCCAGCAGGAGACCGCCCAGTTTCCCCAGTCCGACGAGAAGCCGCATCCAGTGCTCACCGACCGGGCCGTGCGCTCGGCCCTCGGTCTGCTCGTCGACCGGGCGCAGATCGCGACAGAGTTCTATGGCCGGTTCGGGCATCCCACCGCGAACATGCTAGTCGGCCCGCCTGTCTACGTGTCATCGAACACGCGCTGGGCCTTCGACCCGGCGGAGGCAAGCCGGATCCTTGATGACGCCGGCTGGCGTCGCGGCTCCGACGGCGTGCGCACCCGCGACGGCCGGCGGCTCGCGCTCCTCCTCCGGGCGACCGTCAACCCCGTTCAGCAAAAGATCCAGTCCGTCGTCAAGCAGGCATGCGCTCGGGCCGGAATCGAGCTCGAGTTGAGCGCGGTGATCGCATCAGTCCTTTTCGGCTCGGACCTGGCGAACCCGAATACCTACTGGCGATTCCGGGCGGACCTTCAGCTGGTCAGCCAGGCAACCGGCCCGGACCCACTCCTCGGCATGGAGCGGTTCACGTCGTGGGAGGTACCGTCGACGGTCAACGGCGGAAACGGCGGCAATGTCTCGCGCTGGCGGAGCGACGAGTACGACCGGCTCTGGCGCGCCGCTCGATATGAGATTGACCCGGTGAAGCGCGCGGCATACTTGATCCGGATGAACGATGTGGTGATCGAGAGCGGCCTGGTGATCCCGATCGTTCGGCGTGACGAGATCGGGGCCGTGTCCCGAAGTCTCGCCGCCACGTTCTCGCCGTGGGACAGCCCGCTCTCGACACTCGCAGCCTGGCGTCGCCATTAGCTGACCGGGGCGGCTGGTCGCGCCCGACTGCTCCTGTGCTGTCTTTCGCCGAAACCCCGTGCGTGGGCCATCTGGATCTGTCGGATCGAGGGACAGTCTGGGCGGCGTCAGGTGCCGAATCTCGCGAGCTTGGCCTCGACTCGTGCAACGAGTTCGATCTCGCTCGGCCCGCTGTTTGGCGAACAACGGTTCGAACGCCCGTGGGCTTGGGTCGGCGCTAAGGGACCCGCTTGCGGGATGCGAACGCAACCACCCGGTATGGCGCCGGGCCCAGGGGTTTCATCATCTCCCAACGAGGTGAGGCGTAGAAGCCCGGTTGAACCAACACGGTGTTCACTCTGTGCGCTCGAACATCAACTGAATAATCAGGTTCCATTGCCACATGCCGAAGCGCGGTGAAGATCAGGTCAGGGCCGCCTGGAGCATGCGAGCGAAACCGGCTACCGGCTACTCGACGCCCGGAGTGGCGGGGAGGTTGGCGGGACGTTCGCGAGCCTCGCTTCGGGCGGGCTCGAACTCTGCGGGGGCCGGTGTGTAGGGGATCTTCACACCCTCCGCCAGGATCGCGCTGGCGCCACCCGCCGCCTCCAGGCGTCGGCGCTGATCGGCCCGGGCGCGCCGGTCCACTGCCTCCGGATCGCAGATCGCCCAGAGCTCCCGCTCACACGTGGCGCGGGCGTCGGCGTGGGCCGGATCCGCCGCCAGATCGCGCGTCTCCTCGGGATCGGCGACCAGGTCGAAGAGCTGGGGCGGATAGCCCACGTAGTGGACGTACTTGTAGCGGGCGGTTCGGACCATGAAGATCCCGCTCGGGGAGAAGATCGCGTGGTACTCGCTGAACGCGGTCCGTGGCTGGACGGCCTCGCCTGCGAGTGTCCAGAGAGACCGGCCGGGGAGGTCCCGATCCTCGGGAGAGGGTTGTGCCCCGACCGCTTCCAGGATCGAGGGGAAGACGTCGACGAGCATCGCGTTCGCTCCGACGACCCTCCCCGCCGGCACGTCGGGACCAGCGACGATCAGGGGCACCGCGACCGCGCTCTCGTACATGGCGCTCTTCCACCAAAGGCCGTGCTCTCCCAGCATCTCGCCGTGGTCGGTCGAGTAGATGACACGGGTGCTCTCGTGGAGCCCGGCCGCGCGCAGGGCCTCCAGGACCAAGCCGACCTGACCGTCGAGGAACGAGACGAGCCCGTAGTAGGCCCGCATCGCGTTGCGCACCGTCTTCTCGTCGAACGGGGCGTCGAAGGCCTCCTGTCGGCGCTTGAGCTCGAGAACGGGGTGTCGAGACCAGTGTTCGGGCGCGTGCTGGACCGGGAGCGGCAGGACATCGGGATCGTACAGGTTCCAGTACTCATCCGGGACGACGAGCGGGAAATGCGGCGAGACGAACCCGACGAAGAGGCACCAGGCCTTCCGCTCTGCGGCGGCCTCCTCCCGGAGCCACCGGGCGGCTCCCTCGGCGATGGCGCGATCGTAGCGGATGTATTCGCTCTCCCCTGCCCGCGCCTCCAGGACTTGCGTCCGGCTCTGGGAACGCACGGGCATGTCGCCGCGCAGGAGCCCGTAGAGATCGCCCACCCCTTCCAGGACGTGCATCGGCACCCGCTGGTCGGGGAAGCCCGAGGGATCCTCCACGTTCCGGTAGTGGAGCTTTCCGATCGTCGTCACGCGGTGACCCTGCGTGGTGAGCCGGTGCCCCCAGCTCCTCGCCTCGGTTCCCACGTACGGGGTCGCATTGTCCCAGGAGTCGACGGCGTGCGCCCAGCGGCCAGTCGCCAGGCTCGCCCTCGACGGAACGCAAATCGGCGTCTGGCAGTACGCGCTGGCGAAGCGCGTCCCGCGTGCCGCCAGGGCGTCAAGCACGGGGGTCCGGGCCGCCGCATTCCCGTAGCAGCCGAGCACGCGACGGCTATGCTGGTCCGAGAAGATGAAGAGCACGTTGGTCGGTCGCATCGGGTCGGTGTCCTCCTTCAGCAGGCGATCCAGGCGCCGTCGCGCGCGGCGGACTCGAAGGCCGCTTCGATCAGCCGGACCGAGAGCCACGCCTCCGCGAACGAGCAGGCCGGTTCCCCGCGGCCCTCGACGGCATCCAGGAAGTCCCGGGTCGCGGCGCCGATGGCGGGGTCGGCCGGCCGCGTGTCGACGACCTCGCCTCGGGGGCCGAGGTACGTGAGGGTCCATCCGAGCGGCTGGCCCAGGGGCCGGCGCAGCTCGAGCAGCCCCGTCTCGCCGTAGAGGCGCACTTCGTCCCACATGGAGAGCCCCGGGGTGAGGCAGGTCGCCTGCCAGTCGAGACCCTCCCCGGCGGCGACAATGAAGCCGCCGCGGTCCACGCGACCCGCTGGACCGGCCCGGAGATGGGCCCTCAAGCGCCGGGGCCGGAGACCGGTGAGCCAGGGGATCAGGTCCGCCATGTGCGCGCCGCGGCCGACGAACGGACCGCCGCCGCCGAGCGCCGGGTCGTCCACCCAGCCCGAGGTCGGGTAGCCCAGCTGGACCGTCTCGACCAGGGTGAGTGGGCCCAGCGCGCCGGCCGTCACGATCTCGCGCGCGCGCCGGCAGGCCGGGTCGAACCGGCGGTTGAAGGCGACGGCGGCCACCAGGCCACGGGTGGCGGCAAGTTCCGACAGAGCCGCGGCGTCCGGGCTCCGCAGGACAAACGGTTTGTCGAGCAGGACGTGCCGGTCGTGAGCCAGCGCTGCCCGTGCGTGCTCGGCGTGCAGGGCGTGAGGCGTGCTGATCACCACGGCGTCCGCGACGGCGCAGGCCTCGGCGAGGGTCGGGACTAGCTGGGCACCCGCTGCCTCGGCGAGCGTCCGCACCGCCGGGTCCGGTGCCGGGTCGCAGATGGCGCGCAGCCGGACCCTCGGATCGGTAGTCAGGACCGGAAGGTGGTACAGGCGCGCGAAGGCTCCGCAGCCGACCAGCGCGACGTTCAAAGCCACGGCTCAGAGCCGATAGAATCGGTGAGCGTTGTCATGAAAGAGCGCTCGTCGCTCCCCGGAGGTGAAGGCGACGGTGATCGTCCGGTACGCGTCGACCAGCGTGTCGTAGTCGCTGTAGAGGCCGTCTACCGGGAAGTTGCTCCCGAACATCGCCCGCGTGACGCCGAAGATGTCGATGGTCTCCAGGACCAGCGGCCGGAGCGACTCGACCGTCCAGTGCCAGTCCGTCATGGGTAGGCCGGACACCTGACAACCGTGCGGTGCGCTCGGGCGGACTCGGGACGTTGGCAGCGCGTCCATCGCAAGATCCGAGCCGTCCCTATGCCTTCTGGGCGCGCTTGAGCTCCTGGTCAGCGCGCGCGGCCGCCCTCGCCAGCGCGTCTTTCGGCGGCACGCCGCCGATCACGGCCGCCTCAACCATCTCCGAAACGATCTGCAGCACGGCGGGAAGCCCCACGACGCCCGGAAAGGGCCGCGCGTCAGGGATCGTGTCGAGGAAGGCCTGGCCGAGCGGGTTCCGGGCGAGGAATTCCCTGTAGTTCGGATGATCGGCGGCAGCCTGGGAGTTCGGGATGGCCCCGCTCTCCCCGGCCCAGCGTCCGCTCACCGCTGGCTGGACCCACCACTGGCAGAACTTTGCGACGGCCTCCTTGTTCTTGCTGAGGTTCGAGATGCACCAGTAGTTCCCGGCGAAGTGGGCGCCCCGCTTGACCTTCTTCGGGGGCGGTGTCGTCATGCTCCGCACGTTGGTTGCCAGGATGTTCGCGGTGAAGACCGGATAGAGGAGCGCCGAGCCAACCTTGCGCGTGCCCCACTCGTTCCAGGCTTCGACGTCGGTGTAGGACTTCTGGGGCGAGATCTTCCGTGTCCGTACGTTGTCCGCCATGAAGGTCAGGGTCTCGAGCCCCGCCTCCGAGTTGAAGGCGCTCGCCTTCCCGTCGGGGGTGAAGAACTCGCCGCCCGCGCCCGTGAGGAAGGCCCAGTAGTTCTGGGCCGTCGTGAAACCCGGCTTGTTGCCGAGCATCAGGCCCCACTGGTTCTCGGCGGCGTTGGTCATCTTAGCCGCCACGGCCACGAGCTCGTCCCAGGTCTCGGGCAGCTTCTTCGGGTCCAGGCCCGCCTTCTCCATGAGCTCAAGGTTGTAGAGCATGCAGCCGAGGCCGCCGTTGACCGGCACGCCGTACCGCCGTCCGCCATAGAGAGTGATGGGATCGAAGTTCCTGTAGGTGGTCGGATGGAGCTTCACCAGGTCGTCCAGCGGGATGATTACCTTGTTGACCGCAAAGTCCGGCGGGACATACCCGGGGGCGTGGAACACGTCGGGCGGGGACCCTGCCGCGACCGCCGCCAGGTACTTGGGCGTGATCTCCTGAGGTCCGTACGACGTGTGCTTGACCTCCACGTCGGGCGTGGCCTGGTTGAACTCGTTGATGAGCCGCGTGATGATCTCGTAGTTCTTCCCCGCGAAGTGAATCCAGATGTTCACCGTGTGCTTCTTCGGCTGGGCCGGGGCCTTCCCCGGCGTTACGCCGAGCGCCAGACCTGCGCCCGCAGCTCCCGCCCTCTTGAGAAAGGTGCGCCGACCCAGTGCCGTCCCGCTCGCCATGCGTGCCATTGCTTCGCCTCCTTGTCTCGTGACCTTGGTCATCCCTTGAGCCCGCTCATCACGATTCCGCGCTGGAAGTATTGCTGCAGAGTCAGGTAGATGGCCATCGTCGGGAGCACCGAGAGCGTCACGACGGCCATCACCACGCCCCACTCCACCGCCTCCGTCTGCTTCAGCGCCGCGATCAGGAGCTGGATCGTCCGCATCTCCGAGGACTGGACGACGATCAGCGGCCAGAAGAACTCGTTCCACGACGCCGTGAACGTGAAGATGGCCAGCGTCGCCACGGCCGGCCCGAGGTGCGGCAGCAAGATGCGCGTCAGCGTCCGCAGCCGTCCACACCCGTCGATCCGGGCCGCTTCCTCCAGCTCCCGCGGGAGCGTGAGCAAGAATTGCCGGATCAGGAAGATGCCGATCGGCGTCACGATCCGCGGCACGATGAGCCCCTGGTACGTGTCGATCCAGCCCAGCCACCGGAGCAGGATGAACGTGGGAACCATCGTCACCTGGGCCGGAATCATCATGGTCCCCAGCACCATGAGGAAGACGGCGTCCCGCCCGCGGAACCTGAGGCGCGCGAACGGATAGGCGGTGAGCACGCTGGTCACGACCACCGCCAGAGTCTCCAGGACCGCCATGATGCAGCTGTTCCCGATGGCCCGGAGCGTGGGCTCCCGGGTGACCGCCACGACGTAGTTGTCCAGGATCGGGCGGCGCGGGATGAGCTCCAGGCCCGCCGAGAAGATCTCAGTGTGCGGCTTGAACGACGACGAGACCATCCAGGCGTACGGGGCCAGCGTCAGGCCCACGCCGAGGAGCAGGAGCGTGTGGAGGAGCAGCCGGATTCCGAGGGGCTTCCGGGTCACCGTTAGAGCTCCACGTGCTTCCCGAAGAACCGGAACTGGATCAGGGTGAGGACGAAGATCACCCCGAACAGCACGTATCCGATCGCGCTCGCGTAGCCCATCCGGAAGTAGGTGAAGGCCTGCTGGTAGAGGTAGAAGACGACCACCGAGGTGGCGCCGGCCGGCCCGCCGCTCGTCATGACGTACACGAGCGCGAACACCTGGAATGAGAGAATCACCGACATCACCACGACGAACAGGGTGGTCGGCCGGAGGAGCGGCAGCGTGATGCGGCGGAAGCTTCCCCAGGCCCCGGCCCCGTCGATGCGGGCCGCCTCGTAATAGGTGCCGTCGATGCCCTGGAGCCCGGCCAGGAAGATGGTGGCGAAGTACCCGACGTTCCGCCAGGCGGCGGCGATGACGAGACACCAGAGCGCCAGGCGCGTGTCCGCCAGCCAGCGCGGGCCCTCGATGCCGAGCCCCCGAAGGACCTGGTTCAGCAGGCCATATTCGGGATCGAAGATCCACAGCCAGACGATCCCGATCGCCACGACGGACGTGACCGCCGGCAGGTAGGAGATCGTGCGGTAGAGCCGGATCTGCTGGAGCTTCTGGTCGAGCAGGAGTGCCGTCACCAGGGACAGGACCACGATGCAGACGGTGATTCCGAGCGTGAAGAGGGTGGTCTGGAGGAGGCTCCGGGCGAAGGTCACATCTTGGACCAGCTCCCGGTAGTTGGCGAGCCCGACCCACTCGGGGGCCGGGGACATCAGGTTCCACTCGTGAAACGACAGATAGAAGGCGTAGGCGACCGGGAACCCCACGAAGACCGCGAAGAAGGCGAGCGCGGGGGCGAGGGAGAGCCACGCGAAGCGGCCCTCCTCCGGCCACCGGAGGGGGCGCATCGTCGCCCGCGCGGTGGGCAGCGCCGCCCGCGTCTCGGGCCGGCTCATCATCGCTCCGCCGGCCAGAACGCGAGACGCGCCTGGAGCCACCGCATCCCCCAGTCCGCTCCGAGCGCCGACAGGCCGATCACGGCCATCATGGCCACGATCGCGTTGGTGTCCGCTTCGCTGGCGAAGTTCAGGTACATGAGATAGCCGATGCCCGGTGCCGCGTTCGTCGACTTCCCCGCCGCAAGCTCGGCCGCGATCACCGCGGCCCACGCCAGACCGATCGCGAGCCTGAGCCCCACCAGGAGCGACGGCGTCGACCCTGGAAGGACCACCCGGCAAAAGATCGTCCCGTCACGCGCCCCCAGGGTGCGTGCGGCCACGATCATGGAAGCGCGAACGCGCGTCACGCCGCCGAGCGTGTTTGTCACGATCGGGAAGAACGCCGCGTAGGCCGTGATCATGACGGCCGCTCCACGCGACGCTCCGAACCAGAGTATGGCCAGGGGAATCCACGCGAAGGGGGCGATCGGGCGCAGAACTCCGATCGCGGGCTGGATCCAGTCTCCGATGCGCGGCGAGTAGCCGATCAGTATCCCGACCGGCACGCCCAGGGCCGTCCCGATCAGGAACCCCTCCAGCACGGTTCGCCAGCTCACCAGGAGCGCTTGCCCGAGGCTCCCGTCGGCCAGCATCCTCCAGGCGGCCACCCCCACGCCCACGGGAGACGCCGCATCCCGTCCGGCCAGGAGCTGCCAGAGGCCGAGCGCCGCCAGCAGCACGAGCGCCCCGAAGAGCCGGGACCTCATACCGCCCCCGCCAGCCGGCCGACGCCCGCCCAGGGGGCCAGCCAGCGCACACCCATCCGCATCGCGGCGTCCAACGCGTAGCCGACGGCGCCGACCCAGAGAATCCACGCGAGCATCCGGGGCGTCTGCTGGAGCATCCGGGCGTACTGGATCGAGAAGCCGAGTCCAGTCGGCGCCCCCAGCAGCTCAGCGGCGATGATCGACATCCAGGCGAGCCCGAGCGCCACGCGGGCGCCGGTCAAGAGATACGGCACGGTGGCCGGTAGGACCACGCGGAGCACGACACGTCCGTGGCTCGCGCCCAGACTCCGGGCGGCGTTGACGAGCCGGCTGTCGACGCTCCGGACCCCCAGCTGCGCATTGAGAACGAAGGGAAAGACGGCTCCGTAGAAGATGATGAAGACGGGCAAGAGCTCGCTTACCCCGAACCAGACCACGGCAATCGGGATCCACGCGATCCCCGACACAGCGCGCACCGAGTTCACCAGGGGGCTGGCCAGCCGATCCACCGCGGGCCAGGCACCCATCGCCGCCCCGAGGGTCACCCCCACGACCGCCGCCGCTGTGTACGCCACGGCGAGCCGCCGGAGGCTCACGAGCGTCTCTGCGACCAGTCGGCCCGAGACAAGCAAAGCCCAGAACCCCTCCGCGACCCCGGCCGGTCCCGGCAGCAGCAGCGGCCGGTCAAGGACGTGGGCGGCGACCGTCCAGACGCCTACCGCGGCCGCGAGACCCCGGAGCGTGAGCCCAGTGCGCCGCCAGTGCCGGCCCCATCGGCCCGGTGCGCCCATCAGCGTCCGTCGCTGAGCTGTCGGGCGGCCTCGGCCGCCTGATCGTGGAGGAGGGCCCAGATCGACTCCACGAGCTCGCCGAAGCGGGCGCTGCGCCGCGTCCCGACCCGCGGGCGCGGGAGATCATTCGACAAGTCGGCGATGAGGCGGCCGGGCTTCCGGCCCATCACCAGAACCCGATCGGCCAGGAAGACCGCCTCGTCGATGGCATGGGTGACGTAGAGCACCGTCTTGCGGGTCGCCGGGTCCCTACCCTCGCCCCAGATCTCAAGGAGCTCCTCCTGGAGGAGGCTCCGCGTTTGAGCGTCCACGGCAGCGAGCGGCTCGTCCATCAGGAGCACCAGAGGGTCGTTCGCGAGGACTCGAGCCAGGGCACAGCGCTGCTGCATGCCGCCGGACAGTTCGTGGGGATACCGGTCGGCGACAGTCTCCAGACCGACCAGCGCCAGGTAACGCGCCGCGATCTCCCGGCAGCGGGCGCGCGGTTCCTTCCGTGATCGCGGACCGAACTCGACGTTACCGCGCACCGTCATCCATGGGAAGAGCACATACTGCTGGAACATGATCCCGCGCTCGGGTCCGGGACCCGCCACCGGGCGGCCATGTAGCTCGACGGCGCCGGTCGACGGCCTGTCAATCCCCGCCACCAGGTTCAGAAGCGTGCTCTTGCCGCAGCCTGAGGGGCCCACGATAGCCACGAACTGACCGGCCGGGACCTCGAAGGTCACCTCGGCCAGCGCGAGGACCTCGCCGCCACTCCAGGTCGCCGGATAGAGGCGCGTGACACCGCCGACCCTCAGCACCGGATCAGCGGCCACCCGGTGGCTCGCCGTCTCCATGAGCACGACGGGCGGCCCACCGGGGCGCATCACCCCCGATCGGCGTAGCGACCCCAGCGGTCGAGCCGCCACACCGGCAGCCCCCGGAGCTCGGCGAGCTCGGCGTCGGGGCGCTCGAACTCCGTGTCACCAGGGATCATCCCCGTCTTCTCCCACGCGGCCCGCTGGAGCGGCGCGATACGCTGGAGGTGTTCCTTCGCCACCTCCCACGTCACCGGCTTCGGGATGTTGCCAGCCCGGGCGAGCGCCTTGGAGGCGGAGACAACGGAGACGAAGTCGCCCTCGGTGAGCCAGGTCCATCCGCGGTTCCACAGGAGGTCCGCGGTGATGATCCCGGTCCCGGTTTTGGGGGGCTGTTTCCAGTCGCCCTCGTTCCGCTCGGCCACTTTCTGCGCGCCGAGCGCCTTGATGCCCTCGAGCCCTTTCTGGTACGCGATGAGCGCCGCCAACACAAGGTCCGGGTCTTTCTGAAGGATCTCGGCGTGGCAGATCCAGAAGGGCCGGTACTGGTAGTAGCCCTCGGGCCGGAACGGCGAGCTCGCGACCCCCGGCAGGCGCTTCCCCTCTCCCAGCTCGTGCGCGGGGCCGGTGACCCCGCGCGTGTCGAACAGGGAGACGGCGTGCCCGGCCGCCACCGCCGAATACGCGGGGGACCACGGGATCATCCCCCCGGCGTCGATCCCGCGCGGCAGCCGGGCGAGGCTCGGGAACTCGGGAAAGTTCTGGAATCGGATCCCCAGCTGGTCGGGGGACGCGCCCAGCTCCGCGCTGAGCGCCTGAATGAACGCATTCTGGGGGTCGAGGCCCACGAACGTCCCCACGGTCTTGCCTTTGAGGTCCTCGATCTTCCGGATCTCCGAGCCCGGCCGCACGAGCAGGAAGAACGGCTGTGTCCCCTCCCCGGTGGTGACCACCTGCAGCGGCAAGCGGTTGGCGATGCCAACTACGACGGGCGTATTGCCCACAAAGGCGAACGACATGGAGTCGGAGCCCGCCTTGAGCAGCTCCATGATTGGCCCGGCATTCGGGAAGTCACGCCAGTCGACTGTCACCTCGTAGCCGAACCGCGCAGCTTCCTTCTCGAGAAGCTGGGAGTCGATCATCAGCCGGCTGATGGCGGTGGAAGCGGCCGCCAGCGGCTGCCTACCGATCACGAGCTTCCTGCGCTTGGGCCCCTGCGCCCCGAGCCGCGAGGCGGTCAGCGCCGCCAGTCCGGCGGTCATCCCGAGGCTCGTGAGGAATGCGCGTCGCGTCGTGTAGTGTGCCATGGGTCCTGATCTCCTCACATCCGGAGCTCCCGTCGAGGCTCGATGAGCCGCGGGGGGACCCGGGTCTCGGCGAGAAACTCGAGGAGCATGCGGTGATGGTCCCGCGCCACGGCCGCGTGCCCGCTGATGACGTTCCGCTCCTGCCGGGGATCGGAGGGCAGGTGGAACAGCTCCGACCGGCCCGGCGCCGGGGAATAGAGGAGGGCCCACTCCGCCGACGTGACCGTCGTGACGAGCGGCTCCCGGAGCGCCCGGCTGACGTTGTCCACGGAGTTCACCTGGTCATCGGGGTTGGCGAAGGGCAGCGTGCTCACGGTGACCGCGCGCCCCGGCTCGGCCCGGTTCCGTAAGGCGGGCAGGAGCGAGCGCCCCTCGACCCAAGCCGGGATCGGCTCCTCGAGCCAGTTGAGGACCGTGGGCATGACGTCGATGGCCGAAGAGAGTCCTGCGTACGCGCCCGGCGCCACGCCGGGTGCCGCGATGAGAAGCGGGAGCGCCACGACCTCCTCGTAGAGCGGGGAATGGTCCCACGTCGCCTGGCGGTCGCGGTGCGCCTGGAGGGTCCCGTCCGGGCCCTTCGTGTAGGTCATCTTCCCGAAGAGACCCCCGTGCTCGCCGAAGTAGAAGCCGTGGTCCGACGTGAAGATGACGGCGGTCTTCTCGGCGAGGCCCATGTTGTCGATGGCGCGGAGCAGGTGGCCCACCCACGTGTCGACCATCGTGATCTCGCCCATGTACGTCGCCTGCGCCTTCCGCACCTTCTCCTCGGTGAGGCCGGGCGCGTCGAACCAGTGGCCATAGATCGGCTGGATCACCTCGCCGTCGTAGCCGGGCCAGTAAAGCTCGGTGTAGTAGGGCGGGGCGTCCCACGGCTCGTGCGGGTCCCAGGTGTCCACGTAGAGGAAGAAGCGCTCCTTGTAGTGGCGCTCCAGCCAGTGGATCGCCGTCCCGATGGTGCGCGGCGCATTGCGATCGGCTTCGACACGCCACCACGCCCGGAGGTCCCGCGACTCGTGGCCTCGGGCGGCGTCGAGCCGGGTGAGCGAGCCCTCCTGGGCGGTGATGGAGAAGAACGTCTGGTAGCCGCGGTCGTAGTTCATGCCGCCCCGGAGGTAAAAGGGCGTGTCCACAGCCGCCGCCGTGTGGTAGCCGGCCTGCGAGAGGAGCTGGGACAGGGTCACCACGTCGGCCGGCAGCGGCTCCCAGCGCATGAACGACATCGTCCAGCGGCCGGTCGCGTGGTCGGCCCGCGCCGGCATGGTGGGGAAGCCGCCGATGTAGTGGCGGTCGAACCGGACCCCGCGTGCGGCCAGGGCATCCAGGGCAGGCGTGCGGATCGTGCGGTGGCCGTAGCAGCCGAGGTGGTCCCGGCGGAAGGTATCGGCGACGATCCAGACGACGTTCACGCCCCAGTCCCCGGGGCCCGGCGCGCCTCGATGCCGGCCGCCCGCTCGATGGTGTTGGCCTGGCACCAGAGGGGCACGATGTCGTCCAGGTCGAACCACGCCTTGTCCGTCAGGGACGGGTCGACGAGATACCGGTCCAGCGGCTCGATCCACCGGTTGACCGCGTAGAGCGGCAGGTACATGGGGTCGGCGGTGTGGCTCGCGTAGTTTGCCGTCCTCGCGCCGAGGTCCAGCACCGCCTTCTCGCGGTTCTCCTTGGGCGGGATGGTCTCGTACGTGACGTTGACGCCGGTGAGCGCCGTGAACTGCGGCGTGAACTGCTTGAAGATGCCGAAGTAGTAGGCGGGGGTGATGAGCACCGCGATGGACTCCCCCGAGACCTGCTTCCAGTTGATCCTGGCCCTGAGATAGGGAGCCAACTCGGCCTCGGTGACCGCACCCGCCCGGCGCGGGAGGCTGTACGACACGGCGGAACCGGCAGCAGCCGTCGCGAGGAATCGGCGTCGCGTCATGCCCGACATGGTTCCGTCCTCCTCTCGGTCATAGCCACATCCCGCGAATCGGGCAGCATGGTGATCACGGCATCGGCGTCCCGGGCGACCTCGCGCGGGGACGGCCGGGGTTCGGCGCCGGCCGCGCGCAACGCCTCCACGGCCTCCGGCACGATGTCGTGGACCCGGAGCGTGAAGCCGCCCTTCAGGACGTTCCGGCCATGGGCCGTCCCATGGCGCCGAGCCCGATGAACCCGATGGTCTTCATGCGCGCTCCATGTTCCGCATCCTCACGCCATCCCGACCGGCGCTCGTCGCTCACGCCGCGCGTCATCGGGGCGGCTCGCGATCATCTCGGTGAGCTCCTTCCGGACTCCAGCGCACCCCGGATCGTCGAAGCGATTGTCGAGCTCGTAGGGATCGTCCTCGAGGTCGTAGAGCTCGCCGGCCCCCGAGTCCAGCTCGAGGGTGAGCTTGTGTCTCCGCGTCCGCACGGTGCGCAGGCGGAGCGGGACCCCGCACCGGGAGGCCGTGAGGTCCCACTCGGAGAGGGCGAAGTCGCGAGCGTCGCCGCTACCCTCGATCAGCGGGCGGAGGCTCCGACCGTGCTGGGGACCTCTGGCGCCGAGGCCGACGTAGTCAAGGAACGTCGCCCCGAGATCGAGGGTCGAGATCGGGTCGGCCACGACCCGGCCGGGCGGCACCCCGGGTCCGGCGACCAGGCAACCGACGCGCAGCAGCCCCTCGTAGGCCATCGGCCCCTTGAGGATCAGCCCGTGGTCCCCGAGCCAATCGCCGTGATCCGTCGTGTAGACGATCAGGGTGCGCTCCGCCAGGCCGAGGTCCCGAAGCGCGATGAGAATCCGGCCGACGTTGTGGTCGATGAGCGAGATCATCCCGAAGTAGTTCGCGATGAGAGCGCGGAGAAGGTGGTCCGGCTGGGGCGGGATGCGCGAGAAGTCCTCGCGGATCGCGCGCAGCTCGGGCGCGATGTCGGGCGTGCCCTCGAGGCTGGCGCGGTGCCACCAGGGCCGGCGCTCGAGGTCCAGGCAGCGGTGCAGAGGGAGGTCGATGTCGTCAGGGTCGTGGAGCCGGCTCCACGGCTCCGGTGCGTCGAACGGGTGGTGCGGGTCCGGGAAGGAGGCCCACACACAGAAGGGCCGATCCGCGTGCTGCTGGAGGAACTCGATCGTCCGGTCCCCGACCCAGGTGGAATTGTGCCAGGCCGGGGGGAGCGCGGAGTGCCACGTCTGGGGCGCGCCGGGGTCGGGCGGCATGCGGGTCCAGTACTGGCGGGTGCGCTCCGCGCCGCGGCCGTCGGCATGGTACCAGCGCTCGTAGTGCTGGCCCGAGGGCGGCTCGAGCGGCGGCCACCAGTTGTGGCCCTCCACCACGAGCTCCACGTAGTCGAACCCCATGTAGGGGCCGTGCCAGTCGGGCCCGTAGCGGGCCATGCTCTGCCGGCATTCCGGCGTGCCCGTGGGAGCGAACGTGTGGGAGGTAGCGAAGTGGGCCTTGCCGAGGAACCCGGTCCGGTAGCCCGCCCGCGCGAGCTGCCCGGCGAAGCCGGCCTCGCCGACCGCCGGATCCAGGTCCACCCCGTTGTCGTAGACGCCGTGCGTCAGCGGCAGGAGCCCAGTGAGGATCGAGGCGCGCGAAGGCTGGCACACCAGGTTCGGGGTGATGCAGGCCGCGAACCGCGTGCCCGCCCGGGCCAGGTCGTCGAGGTGCGGCGTCCTCACACGCCGGCCTTCGAACCCGAAGCAGTCGCCCCGCTGCTGGTCGGAGGTGATGAGCACGATGTTCGGTCGAAGCGTCACCGCAAATCTCCCCTCAGTACATGTCGGCACGCGCCACCCCAGCCGAGCTCGTCGCCATGATCGCGTCGAAGTGCCGGGTAAGGAGCTCCACGCGCAGGTCGGACGCGTCGCGCCGGCTCCAGAGGTCGTCGAACTCGCCAGGGTCCGCCTCGAGGTCGAGGAGCTCTCCGAGGCCCAGCCCATGATAGACGACGGCCTTGTAGCGTCCGTCGAAGTACATGGAGGCATGGGTCGGCAGCACCACACGCGCGGACCCGAGCGCATCGTTGTACTCCGCGTTCTCGCCGCTCATCCCGCAGCGCCCGAACATGGTCCCGACAAGGTCCCGCAGGGCCGGCGCCGCGACGCGTTCCTCGCGGTCCGCCCCGGGATAGCCGGTCACGCCAGGCCCCTCCTCCATCAGCACGGGGCCCGCCCGCTCGATCCCGGCCGCGCTCGCCGCCATCGGCGCGTCTAGGGCAGGCGGCGGAGCGCTCCGCACAGCTCGGCCGGACCGATCGCCCGCACGACGCGGCGATCCTAGACCAGCTTCTCCGGCCGACGCAACCCGCCTTCGCGCCGCACGCCAGGGCCGTCGGCGCGCGGGCCCTGGATCGAGCACGGCCCCGGCCCTACCCTTTCACCGCGCCGGCGGAAAGACCGGCTACCAAGTACTTGCGCACCACGAAAGCGAGGATCAGCACGGGCAGCATGACGCACGTGCCGCCCACGGCGATCTTGCCCCACTCCCAGTTCTCGTGGGCCGGCCCGCGTGGCCAGCGGGTTTCCCCGCTTGACACGCTCTGCGTCCGCTTCATAATCCCCGCCGGGCGAGGTGCCTATGAGCAGGGTCGGGTTCGTCGGCGTCGGCGTGATGGGCGCGCCCATCGTCCGCAACATCCTGAAGGGTGGGTTCCCCCTTGCGGTGTACGACGTCGACGCCGCCGCCACCGCCCTCCCGGAGGTCCTGCCTCACTGCGCCCGCACCGGGGTCGGCGTGCTGCTGGCCTCTCCGTTCTACTCCGGCATCCTGGCCACGGGCTCCGGGCCCGAGGCGTCATGCTTCTACCAGCCCGCCTCTGCCGAGAGCCTTGCGCGCACCCGGCGTCTTGAGGCCGTCTGCCAACGGCGCGACGTGCCGCTCGCGGCGGCGGCGCTCCAGTCTCCCCTGGCCCACGCCGGGGTGGCGAGCGTCGTCGGCGGCGCCCGGTCCCGCGCCGAGGTCGAGGCCAACGTCCGGCTGCTCCGCCAGCCCATCCCGCGCGGGTTCTGGCAAGAGCTCAAGGCCGAAGACCTGCTGCCGGCGGCGGCGCCCGTGCCGTAGCGACGCGCGCGGCAGCGGACAGACGGAGCCGGGAAGGCGGGAGGAGCGGCGCAGTGACCCGACCCAACATCGTCGTGATCTTGGTCGATGACCTGCGGTTCGACGAGTTCGGGGCCGGAGGCCATCCATACCTAGAGACCCCGCACATCGACCGGCTGGCGCGGGAGGGTGCGCTCTTCACGCGCGCGTTCCACACTACGCCCCTGTGCTCGCCGAACCGGGCCTCGATCCTCACCGGCCAGTACGCGAGCCGCCACGGGATCCTCGACAACGTCGGTCGGGACGCCCAGAGCCATCGCCTGGCCAACTACCACCTCGCGCTGCAGGCACTCGGCTACGAGACGGCGCACATCGGGAAATGGCACATGGGCAACGACCCCTCGCCCCGCCCCGGATACGACACTTGGGTGAGCTTCGCGGGCCAGGGGAAGCTGATCGATCCCGAGCTCTTCGAGGATGGCCAGCTGCGGCGAATCCGGGGCTACACGACGGATCTGCTGAACGAGCGCGCCGTGGCGTTCGTCGCGCGACGACGCAGCCGCCCCTTCGCCCTGTTCCTTGCCCACAAGGCGGTCCACCCGGACCTCGTCCAGCGGCAGGACGGGACCTTCGACCCCGAGAGCCTGGGCGGCTACGTGCCGGCCGAGCGGCACCGCGCGCTCTACCAGGACCGGCAGTTCCCAACACGCCCGAACGTCCGGCCGGTCGAGGAAGTCCTACGGTCAAAGCCGGCCTTCACCGAGGCCTTCGCGCTCCGGCAGGGCGAACCCTCGCAGCGTCTGCTCCGGTCGATCCTGGCCGGGACGCAGGAGGAGATACGCGCCCGGGCGGCCATGATGGCGGCGGTCGACGAGGGCGTCGGGATGCTGCTCCAGGCCCTCGAGCGGGGCGGCCAGCTCGACGACACGCTCATCCTGTTCCTGGGGGACAACGGGTACTTCTTCGGCGAGCACGCGCTCGGGCCCGAGCGCCGCTTCGCCTACGAGGAAGCAATCCGCTCACCCTTCGTCCTGCGCTACCCGCCGCTGATCGCGCCCGGCACGGCCGTCCACGACCTCGTCCTGGCGCTCGACGTCGCGCCGACGGCGATCGAGCTGGCCGGCGGCACGCCCGGCCGGCACGTGCAAGGACGGTCGCTCCTCCCACTGCTCGCCGGCCGGCGGGAGGGCTGGCGGACGTCGTTCCTCGTGGAGTACTTCGCCGAGTCCGCCATGCCCTGGTTGGTCGCCATGAGCTACAAAGCCCTCCGCACCGAGCGCCACAAGCTGATCCACTGGGTCCAGCGGGACGGGGTCGACGAGCTGTACGACCTCGACCGCGACCCGTACGAGCTGACCAACGTCATCGCCGAGCCCGGCTGCGCGGAGGTCGCCCGCGGATTGCGGGCCGAGCTGGCTCGGTGCGTCGTAGAGGCCCTCGGGCTCGTGCTCGGCTAGGATGCGGCTCGTTCGTGCCACCCACGTCACCCGGCCTCATATCTAAAGCGGCCGACTGGACCTCGAGGGGTCGATCACCTCATCGACCGTCGGCGCATCCGGCGCCGCGCCCTGCCTCGCCCTCGCAGCGGAATCGACGAGGTGAGCCGTCTCGCTTGACGTGTCGCCAGCCGGACCTTCGACGACTCACAGGAAGGCGTTCTCGTTGCGCCCGGACACCCGGAACACCAGGTAGACGGCGACGCCCGACGCGACCAGGAGGATCGTGGACAGGGCGGCGGCGGTGCCGAACTCGCCGTCGAGCACCGACAGGTAGATGCGCACCGGCATGGTCATGGTGCGGCCGACATAGAGGATCAGCGTGCTGGACAGCTCGTTGATCGCCGTGATGAAGCTCATCAGCACGCCGGCCACGACGCCTGGGAGCATCAGCGGCAGGGTGATCCGGGCAAACGCGCGCGCCGGCGACGCGCCCAGGGAGATCGCTGCCTCCTCCAGGCTGGCCCTGATCTGCTTCAGGATCGCCGCGCTGGACCGCACCGCGTAAGGCAGCCGGCGGACGAAGAGCATCAGCACGATGATGGTCGCCGTGCCGGTCAGCTCCAACGGGGGCACGTTGAAGGTCACGGCGAAGGCGACGACCCATCACCACCCCGGGCACGACGTAGGGGACGAGCAGCGCGCCGTCGAGCGCGCCGGCCAGCGGTGTCTCGCGCCGCGCCAGGACGTAGCCGATCAGCGTGCCGGTGACCGTGATGAGCGCCACTGCCACGATCGAGAAGATCGCACTGTTCGTGATGACGTGCGGCACTTGGCGAAGGACGCGGGCGTAGCTGTCCAGCCCGAACCCGGGCTGGAAGACCGGGCCGCTGGTTCGGCGGAACGACGTATAGATGACGACGAGCGACGGCGCCGAACTGGCAAGGGCGATCGCGTAGCACACGAGATGGGCGCCCGCGGAGCCGATGGGCCCGAGCCGCTTCGGCCCCGCCCGGCGCAGGAGCGTCGCGGCCACGTTGCGGCGCCGCACCGACCAGCGCTGCAACGTGATGGCAACCATCGACAGCGCGATCAGCACCGTGCTGGTGGCCGATGCCAGACCGGGATTACCCGTCATCTCGCTCGTGAACAGGTTGAACGCGGTGGTGGCCAGGACGCGCACCCTGCCACCCACGATCGACGGCGTGCCGAAGTCGGCGATGGACAGCACGAAGGTCAGCAGGACGCCCGCGCTCACTGCCGGTGAGATCAACGGGAGAGTCACCCTGAACAAGCGCCGCCACGGGCCCGCGCCCAGCCCCTCGGCCGCCTCCTCGACCGCCGGATTGATCGTGCGCAGGCTGCTGGCCGTCAGCAGGAAGACGAACGGGTAGAACTTCAGGCTGAATACCAGAATGATGCCGAAGAAGCCGTAGACGGACGGCGGCTCGACGCCCCACGGCTCCAGCGCCTGGCGCAGGAAGCCGTTGCGGCCCAGCATCATGATCCACGCGTAGGCGCCGATGAACGGCGGTGATACCAGCGCCAGCACCGCGGCCGTCGAGATGAGGTTGCGCCCGACGATCACGTAGCGCGTGGTCAGCACCGCGAGCGGGACGCCGAGCGTCATCGCGCCGGTCATGCCGCCGAGACCGACGAGCAGGCTGTTGACCAGGGCCGTCCGGAAGAACGGCTGGCCCAACACACGCGCATAGTTCCCGAGCGTCACGGCGCCGGTGGTGTTGTCGACGAAGCTCGCGACGAAGATGCGGCTGAGCGGCCAGACAAGCAGCACCGCCACCACGGCGATGGCCAGCAGCAGGACCACGGTCCAGAAATCGGCCCGGCGCCTCATGTCCGAAGCTCGATCCGCTTCTCATCGTCAGCGAACGCGTGGAGGCGCCCGAGCGGAAGGGCCAGCTGCACCCGCTCTCCCACCACGGCAAGGGGACGCTCGTGTGGCCGGTAGACGTGCGCGCGAAGCGCCAGCCCCCCGCCGCCATCCACGCCGTAGTAGGCCTCGCGGCCGGCGAACGTGACCTTCGTCACGACGCCCTCCAGGCGGATGGCCGGCCCGTCCGGCGCGGGGGCCGCCACGACCACGTCCTCGGGCCTGATCGCCAGGGTCGCCCGGCTACGGCCGGCCAGGCCCATCAGGCGCTGCGCTCCGGCGCCGAAGACCACCTCCCCGCCCGGGCCGACAGCCACGTCCGGGATGACGTTCATCCCGCCCACGAACGAGGCAACGAACAGTGTGGCCGGCTGGGCATAGATGTCCTGGGGCGTACCGACCTGGTGCACGCGACCGCTCCGCATGACACAGATGCGGTCCGAGATTCCGAGGGCCTCCTCCTGGTCGTGGGTCACGTAGATCGTGGTGATGCCAAGGGAGCGTTGCAGGTCCCGGATCTCGTCGCGCAGCTCCACACGCAGCTTTGCGTCCAGGTTGGACAGCGGCTCGTCCATCAGCAGGATCTGGGGATTGATCACCACCGCCCGGGCCAGCGCCACGCGCTGCTGCTGCCCGCCCGAGAGCTCGTGCGGCCGGCGTGCGGCAAGCTCCCGAAGCTGGACGAGATCGAGCGCGCGCGCCGTGCGCTCGGCGATCTCCGTGGGGGGCCGGCCCCGCATCTCCAGGCCGAAGGCGACGTTGCCCGCCACGCTCAGGTGCGGAAAAATCGCGTAGTCCTGGTAGACCATGCCGATGTTGCGGCGGTGCGCCGGCAGGTCGTCGATGCGCCTGCCGTCGACCAGTACCTCGCCATCGTCCTGCCTGTTGAAGCCGGCGACTGTGCGCAGGAGCGTGGTCTTGCCGCAACCGGAGGGCCCGAGGAGAGTGAAGAACTCGCCGGAGCGAACGGAAAGGGTGACGTCATCCAAAGCCTTCAGGCCCGGATAGTTCTTGCTGATCTTCCGGAGATCTACGCGCGCCATCGCCATCTGGCTCCCAGGGGGCGTTCGCGTCCGGATGGCATCAAAACGGCGGCGCCAGAGCGCCGCCGCCTCGACTCAACGGGCGAGGATCGCGCCTAGCGCGACTGGACCAGCTCGTGCCACTTGGCGACGTACTCCTTGCGCTTCTCGGCGGCATTCTGGATGTCGTACTTCACCAGCTTGATCTGCTCGAGCGGCCTCAGGGCGGCCAGGGGCTTCGCATCCTTGCGAATCGGCCGGCGCCCGAGTTCCTGCACCACCAGGTTCTGCGTCGGCGCGCTGAGCGACCAGTCGATGAAGGCCTTGCCCGCGGCCGCATTGGGCGCGCGCTTCACCAGCGCCATCCCGTCCGCGATCGCCGAGGTGCCGTCCTCAGGATAGACGATGGCCACGGGGCCGCCGCCCTTGACATAGAGGTAGGCGTTGTCCTCCAGCGTCACGCCCACGACGGCCTCGCCGTCGTTGACGAAGCGCGGCACGGCGCCCGAGCTCGTGGACACGGCGACGTTCTGGAAGAGGGCCTTGAACTTGCTCCAGCCCGACGCGTTGTCGCCGTAGATCGCGAGGAACGTGTTGAGCTGCATGTACGCCGAGCCCGACTTCTCGACATCGGCGAGCGACACGAGGTTCTTGAACCGGGGCTGTGCGAGGTCCAGCCAGGTCTTCGGATACTCCTCGGGCTTGAGCTTCTTGGTGTTCACGACGAACACGTTGAGGATCCCAGTGTACGGCAGCCAGGCGCCGCTCGTCTTGAACGCGTCGGCGATCATCGCCGCTTCCTTGGGCTGATACGGCTCGAGCAGGTCGCTGTTGGCTTCCAGCAGCTCGGCGCCGATGCTCCAGATGACGTCACATTTCGGATTCGCGGCCTCGGCGCGCACCCGGTTGATGATGTCGCCGGACCCGGCCTTCACGACGTCGACCTTGATTCCGGTCGCCTTCTCGAACTCGGGTATCAGCCGCTCGACGATGTTGGCAGTGTGCGCCGTGTACACGCTCACCCGCTGCTGCGCCTCGGCCGAGGCCACCAGCGCCGCCGCGAGCATGGCGCCGATCACGACACGTAGGAAGCGTGATGTCATTGCGTGACCTCCCTATCCTGACGAACGAATCAGCCTCCCTCGCGAACTGGTGCACAATACTGGCTCATTCGCCGCCCCGCCGCAACCGGTGGCTCCTCAACCCCGTCCTCGGAGCGAATGACGGAGGCTGTGCATCACGAATGCACCCTCAGGAGGTCATGGGCGACGGGATCATGGCGCTCTTCGGCGCCCCCTGCCGTCCTTGACAGCGCCCGCGCCGGCCGCACACCATCGGGGTCGAGCGGGGCAGGGCTGCCTTCGTCCGCCAGACCCTCGGCCGGAACGGGGGAAGCGGCCGCGAAGGGCCGATACTCGGCTCCCGCCGAGCGATCGCAGACACGTTCACCAAGGGAGGTATCGGGTAATGAAGACGCTCAAGCTGGCGCTGGTAGCAGTGGGCGCAATCGGCCTTGCAGTGACGTCGACCCAGGCCCAAACGCTGAGGTGGTGGCACCACATGCCCCTCGAAGGGGCGCAAGGAAAGCTATTCCAAAAATATGCGAGCGAGTTCGAGTCGGCCAATCCCGGTGTCAAGATCGAAATCCACAGCGTGCCCCCCACTCAGTACTTCACGATGCTGTCGGCGACACTGGCGGCCGGTGATGCGCCCGACATCCTTGGAATGTCCTATCGCAACTTTTCCGAGTTTCATGACAACCGCATCCTGGCTCCGATTGACGCCCAAGCGCTGCGGAGCATGGGTTTCTCGACGGTGAACGACCTCAAGGCCGCCTATTCACCGGGAGTCCTTGACCCGTATCGGGTCGGAGACTCGTTCTACGCGGTGCCGTGGCAGTTCAACATCTATGCGTACATCATCAACGCCAAACACTTCCGAGAGGCCGGACTCGATCCCGCGAAGGACGCCCCGAAGACCTGGGACGAAGTGTTTCGTGTCGCGCAGAGGCTGGTGCAGAAGGACGCGAGCGGCCGCATCACGCGTCAGGCACTCTCGTTTCCGTTTACCCATGACGCCGCCTGGTTTCTGCTCGAGCTCGAACCCGTCATTCACGACCTTGGCAGCTCGATCCTGAACGAAGGTCGGACCGAAGCCCTCATCAATAACGAGGCGGGCGTCCGGGCCATGAAGCTCGTCAAAAGGCGGTTCGAACTTGGCGTGTCGGACAAGAACATCGCCGCCGGGCTCGACTACTTCAACCAGGGGTTTCCGACCGGCAAATTCTCGATGATCGTTGGCGGCAACTGGGGCATTCCGCGCTGGCGGAAGGAATATGCAGCGACCATCGGAACGGACGATCTCCTCGCGATTCCCTATCCGACGTTCTCCGGCAAGCCGGCCGTCGCCAGCACGACCAGTTGGGCATGGGTGGTCTATGAGCGCTCAAACAAGAAGGACCTCGCGTGGCGCTTCGCCAACTTCCTCACCTCGCAGCCGTCGCGCAACCTGATCGAAACCGGCGATATCGTTCCGCGTGCCGGCTGGTCGCAGACAGAGGGTGCGCGGACCATCCCCCAGGCGGCGTTCTGGGAGCAGCAACTGCAGTTTGCGCGTCCACTGGCGAATTTTCCGACGATACAGCCGGGTGTCGGACGTCCTGAAGAAGGCCATGGAGGAAATCCTCCTCCTAGACCGAGACGTTCAGAAGACGCTCGACCGCGCGAAAACGGACATCGACGCGATTCTGCAGGAAGGCAAGAAGAAATGAGCATCGGGCACCGGACTGGGGTGAAGGGGAAGAGCCCCCTTCTCCCCGGCCGGCGGCCCATGTGGCGCGGCGCACTCTCCATGGCGAAGCTCATTCCAGCCGGCACGCCCTTTTACATTTTTCGCCAGCAGTTGGCGGGTTTCCTGTTTCTGTTGCCAGCCCTTCTGTTCACGCTTGTTTTTCTGATCGGTCCGATCGCCGTTGCGGTGGTCTTCAGCTTTACGCGCTACAACATACTTTCGCCGCCCGAGTTCAATGGGCTAGCCAACTACATGACGATCCTCAAGTTCCCCGCCTTCTGGGAGTCGCTGTACATCACGGCGAAGTACATATTCCTGCGCCTGTCTTTGATATTCTCCATTGCCTTCCTGATGGCCCACATCGTCCAGACCCGCGTGCTTGGCGCCGGTGTCTTCCAAACCATCTATTTCCTGCCGTATGTATTTCCCCTTGCAGTCACGTCGGTCGTTTGGAAAATCTTCTTTCAGCCGCACGGACTCATTGACAGTCTCACCGCCTTGCTGGGGATTCCGCCGATCGACTGGCTGACTCATAAGGATTGGGCGCTGGCCGCGATTCTCATCACGACGGTCTGGTCGGGCGTTGGCTATTACTCGGTCATTTTGCTCGCCGGCCTGCAAACGATCCCGACGAGCATCTGGGAGGCGTCGGTCATCGACGGGCTTAACCGGGCCACAACGTTTCATCTACGTCACCTTACCGATGCTCAAGCCGACGTTATTCTTCCTCCTAGTCGTCGGTACCGTCAACACCATCCAAGGCTTCGACCCGTTCCTGGTCATGACGGACGGGGGGCCCGGCAATGCCACGCAGGTCATCGGCCTGCTGATCTTCAAAGAGGGCGTGGTGAACCTGCGCATGGGTATTGCTTGCGCGATGTCGGTCATCCTGCTTGCGCTCATCTTCACGCTGACCCTGCTGCAGCAACGGGCCTTACGCTGGAAGGTCTAGAGCGCGAGATGTCCTTGAGTCGCCTAGCAGCCCGGTTTTCCCTCGGGCGCATCGTCTTCTTCCTCGCGGCCGCGCTCCTGGCCGCGGCGTTTGTCCTGCCCATGCTGTACGCCGTGCTGTCATCATTCAAGCCGATCGAAGAGATCACCAGGGTTCCGTTGCAATGGCTGCCGGAGAATCTCGACAGCATCCGTCTCAACAACTACACGGAGCCACTCGCGCGATATAGCTTCGCCGGCTACATCGCCAACAGCATCTTCGTCGGTGCGCTGGTCACCCTCTCATCGCTGCTCTTCTGCACCATGGCCGGTTACAGCCTGTCTAAATTCTCGTATGTCGGCCGCGATACCTTCTTCATGGTGGTTCTGGTCACGCTCATGATCCCGTTGGAAGTGACGTTCATCCCGATGCTCATCATCGTTCGCAAGCTCGGAATGATGAACTCGTACTGGGGATTGATCATTCCCGTGATGATCGCACCATTCGGCGTGTTCTGGATGCGCCAGTTCATCATGACCATTCCGAACGATTACGCGGAGGCGGCAAGGATCGACGGACTCAATGAGCTCCAGATCTTCTGGCGGATCGTATTTCCCATGTGCAAGCCAGCCCTCGGCGCACTCGGGATTCTCACCTTCATGACCAACTGGAACAGCCTGATCTGGCCGCTGATCGTCGCCAGGAAGCGCGAGTTGTGGACCATCCCGGTGGGCTTGATTTCGTTCCAGAGCGAATACTTCAAACCCCTCAATTTCATCTTCGCCATGGCCGTGGTGTCGGTCCTGCCCACGATATTCCTGTTTGCGCTGGTGCGGCGGCGGTTGCTGGAAGGAATCGGGATGGCGGGCATCAAGGGCTAGGCGCGATGGCAGAAATCGTCTTCAGCAACGTGTCCAAGCAGTACGGACGGTCGCCGCGCGTCATCCACGACCTTCAGCTGACCATTGGCCACGGTGAGTTTGTCGTGCTGGTCGGTCCCTCGGGTTGTGGCAAGTCGACGACTCTGCGCATGCTGGCCGGTCTCGAAACCATCACCGAGGGCGAGATCCTCATCGATGGCCGCCGCGTGAACGAGCTACACCCGCGCGATCGCGACATCGCGATGGTGTTCCAGAATTACGCGCTCTATCCCCACATGACCGTCTATCAGAACATGGCCTTGAGCCTGAAGGTCCGAAAGCTGCCGCAGGGAGAGATCACGGGGCGGGTCAAATACGCCGCAGATGTGCTCGGGATTCAGGAGCTTCTCGCGAGGAGGCCGTCGGAGCTTTCGGGTGGCCAGAAGCAGCGCGTCGCAGTCGGGCGCGCCATCGTCCGCGAACCCAAGGTGTTTCTCTTCGATGAGCCGTTGAGCAATCTCGACACTCAGCTGCGTGTGCAGATGCGTGTCGAGATCGGCGCGTTGCACAAACGACTCAACGCGACCATGGTGTACGTGACCCATGACCAGGTCGAGGCCATGACGCTGGGAAGTCGGGTCGTCGTGATGCGCGCCGGTTTCGTCCAGCAGGTGGGGCCGCCCATGGAGCTGTTCAATGAGCCGGAGAACATGTTCGTGGCCGGCTTCATCGGCAGTCCGCCCATGAACTTCGTGACGGGGACTTTGCGGCGCTATCCATCGCCGCACTTCGTCAACCGGGATGGCAGCCTGGTCTGCAATGTCGCGGGTATCCCATCCGGCCGGGAAGGCGACGTCGTTCTCGGGATCCGCCCGGAGCACCTGCGCTTGAGCTCCAAGGGAGAAGGCAGCTTCACGGCCGTTCCAAGTCGGGTCGAGCCGTTAGGCAGCGAGCTCCTTCTCTATCTCGATGTGGGACCGGACCGACTCGTGGGTCGCATGCCGGCCGACGCCCCCATCGGGGACGGGCCCCTTCGCCTGACCTGTCCGGTCGAGCATCTGCGTTTTTTCGATCCGCAGACCGAGCGCCGGCTCTCCTAGGCCGCACCGGCCCCCGGCACGGCGCCGCCGGCTTGCGGGACGCCAGGGCGTGTGCTACAGCCTTGCCTGTGGTGGCGCCCGACCTGGTCGTCATGCTCAGCATCGACGGGCTCGCGGCGGCCTTCCTGGACGACCCGACCCTCGAGGTGCCGGCGCTCCAGAGCCTCATTGCCCGCGGTACTCGGGCGCGGCGCCTCGTCCCGATCTTCCCCTCGGTCACGTGGCCCTGCCACACGAGCATCGTCACCGGCGTCGCGCCCGCCCGGCACGGGGTCCTCGGGAACATGGTCTTCGACCGAGCGGCCGGCGCGCCCGTCGAGCACTTCGGCGACCGCACCGAGGTCCCGATCGTCGTTGAGACCTTGTGGGACCGACTCCACGCGCGGGGCGAGCGAACGGCGGGTGTCTGCTGGCCGAAGACGCGTGGCGTCACAGCGGTGGCGGACAACATCCCGGAGTTCTACGACCAGGAGCTGTTCGAGCGCCACGCGTCGCGACCGCTCTGGTCGGAGCTGGCCGACCGCGGGCTGCCGGTCGCCCGCTACGGTCCCTGGAGCGCCGCGCACGCCCTCGGCCCCATGCAGGACTGGCTCACCCTCGAAGCTGCGCGCCACGTCCTACGCGTCCGACCCCCGCGACTCCTGTTGCTCCACTTCCTGACGCTCGACTCGTTCCAGCACGATTACGGGACGACGAGCCCCGAGGCTCGCTGGGCGCTCACCGAGATGGACCGGCTCGTCGGGCAGCTCCTCGAGACCCTGGAGGCGCTCGGTCGGGCCGAGTCCACGACGCTCCTGGTCTTCGGGGACCACGGCTTCGTCGACGTCGACCGGACCTACCACCTCAACCAAATCCTGTCCGAGGAAGGACTCGTCGAGGTGGACGCGGGTGGAGCCGTGATACGGCGCCTCGCCTGGGCGACCGGGAATGGGGGGGCGGCGCATGTCTACGTCCTGGACGGCGCACCGCGGAACACCCGGGAGCGCCTGCGCGAGCGCCTCGCGGTGCTCTCCGGCGTCGAGGTGCTCGGGCCCGAGCGCTTCCCGGATCTCGGCCTCCCCGCGCCCGGGCCTGGCTCGACCCAGGGCGACCTGATGCTGGCCGCGGCCCCCGGCATGTACTTCACCGACCATGCCACCGCGGCGGCCGTCGCCCGGGCCCCCGTCTACCGGGCGGCTCACGGGCACCTTCCGGCGATCGAGCGGCTGTCGGCGGCCCTCGTGATGGCGGGTCCGGGCGTTTCGAGCGGGGTGACGCTTGAGACGGCTTCGATGCTCAGCCTCGCCCCGACGGCGGCGCGGCTCCTCGGGGTCGAGCTCCCGGCTGCCGAGGCTCCGCCACTGCTCGAGGCCCTCGACGACCGGCTCCACCCCGGATGACGGGCGATGACGGGCATTATCATCGGGGCCGGCCGCGGGCGGCGCCTCGGGCCGCTCACGGACGATGCGCCCAAGTGCTACGCCGAGATCGGGGGCCGACGGATCCTCGACTGGACGCTCGGCGCGCTGCACGCCGCGGGGGTCCGCGATGTGGTCTTCGTCGGCGGCTACCTGATCGACCGGGTGCGGGCTGACTACCCGGACCTTCGCTTCTGCCACAACGCCGGGTGGTCGGAGAACAACATCCTCGCCTCGCTCTTCTGCGCCGAGCCCGAGATGGGTCCGGGCTTCGTCTCGACCTACGCCGACACGCTCTTCACGGGGGATGCTGTCCGCCGGCTCGTCGCCACGCCGGCTGACACGGCGCTCCTCGTGGACACCGACTGGCGGGAGCGCTACCGGCCGCGGACCGAGCACCCCGAGGCTGACGGCGAGAAGGTCCGCCTCGCGGGCGGTCGGGTCCTCGAGGTGAGCCGAGCGATCCCGCCGGATGAGGCGCCTGCGGAGTTCACGGGGGTCGCGAAGTTCACCCCGGCGGGCGCCCGTTGCCTCATCGAGCACTACCACCGCGCCCGGGGCGACCACCAGGGCCGGCCCTTCGGGCGCGGCGCGACCTTCGTTCAGGCCTACCTGATCGACCTCCTCCAGCACATGCTTGAGGCCGGTGTCGAGATGCAGGCTGTGGAGACCCACGGCGACTACTTCGAGATCGACACGGCCCAGGACTACCAGCTGGCCCGGCTGGGCTGGCGGCGTGGATGATGAGCGGCCTCGGCACATGAGCCCCCCCGCCCTTCCACTCTTCCCCACGTCCGTCGTCGGGAGCATGCCGCGCTCGGCGTTCGTGCGGGACCTGCTGGATCGGCCAGCGGACGACCCGTCCCGGCAGGGGGCGATGAACGCCGCCGTCGCCTACGTCATCGCGCTCCAGGAAGCCACCGGCCTCGATGTGATCTCGGACGGTGAGTGGCGGCGTCGCTCCTACATCGGGGTGATCGCCGAGATCATGGACGGCTTCGTGCGCGATGTCCGGGACGGGCTCGCCTGGCACACCGTCGTCGAGCCCATGCGCCCACGCTGTCCGGAGCTCCTCGGCGAGGAGGCGCGCTTCCTGGTCGCCCACACGCGACGCGGGACGAAGGTCGCGCTTCCGTCCCCGTACCTCCTCGCCCAGCGGATGTGGGACCCGGCGCGCTCGCGCGACGCCTACCCGACCCGCGAGGCGTTCATGCGGGCGCTGGTCCCCGTTCTGCGGCGGGAGCTGATCGCTATCCGTGACGCCGGGGTGACGGTCGCCCAGCTCGACGACCCGCACCTGTGCCTCCTCGTCGATCCGCGGGTCCGGGCCCAGTTCTCGGACCCCGACGCGGAAGCCGAGCTGTGCGTGGATCTTCTCAACGGCATCGTCGACGGCGTGGACCGGATCCTCACCGCCGTGCATCTGTGCCGGCGCAACAAGGCGCGAGGGGGCTGGGTGGGGGAGGGTGGGTACGACCCCATCGTCCCCGCACTCCGGCGCCTCCAGGTGCGCCAGTACGTGCTCGAGTTCACGATCCCCGTGGCAGGCGACTTCGCCGTCCTCCGCCGGCTCCCTGACGACCGGTTGATCGGACTGGGGTGCGTGGACTGTCGGGGTGAGCGGGTCGAGCCCCCGGAGGTCATCGCCGCCCGCGTCGAGCGTGCCCTGCGCCACGTCGAGCGCGAGCGCATCTGGCTCAACCCGGACTGCGGCTTCGCCCCCGGCAGCGCGGCGGAAATCCCGATCGACGAAGCCTACGCGAAGCTGCGGAGCGAGGTCGAGGCGGCCGGGGTCCTGCGCGCGCGTGTTGGCGCCTGATCCTCGGCACGGGGGCGGAGCGCTGGAGTTCGGGTCGGCCCGGGCGCGGCGGGCCCGGCGTCTGCTCCTGGCCCTCAGCGCCACGATCGCCTGGAGCAGCGCCGACCTCTTCGTCCGCTCGTCGAGACCACCTCATCCTCTACCGCTCGCTGGGCCTGGCGGCGACCCTCGCGGTGATCATCGCCGTCATGCATCGTGGCGAAATGGGGCATGCCGTTCGATCAGCCGGCTGGACCCGCGGCCCTGGCGGCAGGGTGTTCCGGCGCGTCCTCTGCTCTGTTCATTCTGGCGCTCGACCAGGTCACCGTGGCCAATGCGCTCTTCCTGACGGGCATCCCCTCTTTCCTCCTCGCACTCGGCGGCTGGATCGTCCTCGGCGAGCCGATCTGGCCCCACACCTAGGCCGCGCTGGCGCCGGCGGTCTCACTCATGACCCACTCGCTATAGTCCGGAAGCATAGTCCAGAAGCCCGACACTCCGGGTGCGACCATGATCGAGTCAACGATGGTCCAGGCTCCGAGCAGTCCGCGCTGATGCCTCCGTCGAGCCAGCTGAGCTATCGCCCCTTTCCCGGCGCCAACATCTCCACCTCGAGCCGCTGGCACAGGGCCGGCGCGTCGCCGCGCTTCGGCAATACCGGCTCTGCGTATCCGCCGCCGGGCGGGTCAGGTCCCGCGAGCCGGCTCGTGCCGGGTCGCGGGAGCCGCGAGCCTCACCCGCGCTCCACCGTGTCGCCCTCAAGGCTCGCCAGGAAGGCGAGCAACCCGTCTTGGGCGTCACGCGCGACCCCCAGCGCGTCCAGCGTGGCCTTGGCGTGCCGCATCAGCACCGCGTAGTCGTCCCGGGAGATGCCCAACCCTTCATGGAGCACCTTCATCGACCGCCCGGTGTAGATCACTGGTCCGTCCACCCGCTCGGCGATGAAGTCCACGATGAGTTGGCGCGCCTTGCGCTTGGTGTCGAGGCTCATCCCCTTGAAGTACCCGCCGAGCTGGGGATCGGGCACCACCAGGGCCAGCCAGTTGTCGACAAACGCCGCGATGACGTCGTATCCCCCGAGCCGGGTGTAGAGCGATTGCGTGGCCGCCGTGTGTGTTGGGGCCATTGTTCCCTCCTCCGGGTTTGCCTTCGCCGCTGGCTCACTTCGCCGGGATCGCAAGGGGCTGGCCCTTCCGAGCGATATGGAACACGAGAAACTTCAGCGGCTGGGTCTGGCTGCTATTCCGGTCGTCGTGGATCTGGCCCGGGCGCACGCTACCGCTCTCGCCGGGCTTCAAGGTGACGGGAGTCTGCCCGTCCACTTCCAGGGTCAGGGTGCCCTCGAGGATATACGCGAAGGCGTCGCCTGGGTGGAAGTGCCGGCCCACCGCGGCCCCCGGCGCCAACTCCGCCAGCCACAGGCTGCCTTCGCGGCCGTCGCTCTCCACCAGGTCGGTCTTGTAGAGCTCCGTGACCTTGACGGGTAGTCCGGCGGCCCCATGGAGGGCCCCGACGAGCCCCGGGAGGCTCGCGCCCAGGGTTAGGCCGAGAAAGAGGGTGGCGACGAGGGTGACGATCGAGCGTCTCATGGCTGCCTCCTTGGTTGGTCCTCCATCACTGGATCATCGCCGCGATGACGGCGCACCGCCGTGAAAGGCAAGGAAGGGGCCAGCCCGCAACCGTCGACGGAATCCCGCTCTTGTCGAGACTTACCGCACGCCAGAGGGACCTTGATGGCGGGCCCTGCTGGCTTGGGCCAGTTCGTGGTATACCACTGGCCACCATCGCGGCGACGCCACCTGGCGCGACGCAGAGCTCGTGCCGCTGGAGGTGCCGATGACCCTCCATCCTGTCGATCGCCTCGTCGGGCACTCTCCGGCCGTCGTCGCACTGCGCCGGCAGATCCGCCATCTTGCGACGTTCGACACCGTCGGTCACCCGAACGTCCCGACGCTTCTGCTACAGGGCGAGACGGGGACAGGCAAGGGGCTGGTGGCCCGGGTGATCCACGACAGTGGCGGCCGGGCGGCTGGGCCGTTCATCGACGTCAACTGTGGCGCCATCCCGGAACACTTGATGGAAGCGGAACTCTACGGGTTCGAAGCGGGCGCCTTTACCGATGCCCGGCGCGCGAAGCCGGGACTTTTCGAAGCGGCCTCGCGAGGCACGCTCTTCCTGGACGAGATCGAGGCCCTCCCGCTGTCGCTCCAGGCCAAGCTGCTGACGTCCATCGAGGACCGGCGCGTCCGCCGGCTCGGGGCCGTCGCCGATCTTGTCCTGGACGTCAAGGTGATCGCGGCGGTTCAGGCCCCCTTGAACCAGCGTGTGGCCGAAGGGCGCTTCCGGGCTGATCTCTATCACCGCCTCGCGGTGGTGATCCTGGAGATTCCCCCGCTGCGCCAGCGTGGGGACGACGTTATCCTCCTAGCCCAGCACTTCATCGACCGGCACGCAGCGGCGCACGGCGTGGCCGCGAAGCGCTTGGGGGCCACGGCCGAGAAGTGGCTGCGCACCCGGCAGTGGGCGGGCAACATCCGGGAGCTGAACCATCTCATGGAGCGCGTCGTTCTGCTCGTGCCGGACCCCACGATCGACGTGGACGCCCTTCAAGCACTCGGCCTGCCGCCCGTTCCCCTCGTTGGCGGCCCGGACGTCATGCGGGAGCGCGCGGGGTCGGACGCGGAATCTGGCGTCGGCCGAACCGCATCGGGCCAAGACGAGACGCGCATCCGAGAGGCGATCGCAGCGGCTGGCGGCAACGTGGTCCAGGCGGCGCGCCGCCTCGGGTTGAGCCGCAATGCCTTGCGCTATCGGATGGCGCGCTACGGAATCGGGCGGCGCGATCCAGAGCGCCGCCCGTCACGAGTGACCGGGATGGCGGAAGCTGGCCCAGTCGAGCCTCCGCCGCAGATGGCATCAGCGCTCTGGGAGAAGAAACCCGTCGCTGTCCTCGCGATCGAGCTGACCTTCCCCGCCGTGGGCACGTCCGAGATCGCCCTCCCCGAGCCGTGGACCCTGGCGAGGCGGTGGGAGCAGGTTGTGGCCGAGAAGGTCCAGGGCTTCGGCGGCCTCCTGCTCCAGCGGACACCCTCGCTATTCACGGCCCTCGTCGGGATCCCCCGAGCCCTGGATCGGATGCCCGAGCGGGCCGTGCACACGGCCCTGGCGGTCCGTCACCTCGTCGAGGAGGCAGCCGGAGACCAGAGATCAGACCCACCGGCCGCGGTTCGGCTCGGCGTGCACCTCGGCGAGGTACTGGTCGATGTGAGCGGGCCGTTCACAGCAGGCCGACTCCTGGCGATCGGGGACACGCTGGCGCTCCCCGTCCGACTGCTGGGGGTGGCCGGCCCCGGCGAGATCGTGGTGTCGTCACCCCTCCAACGCGCCATCGACCGAGGGATCGTGTTGGAGGCGCGCGCGCTGCCACCCGGCGCCAGCGAGCGTGAAACCGTCTACTCGGTGAAGGGACTCACCGAGGTTCGACGTCTGGCGGCAGAGCCCGCCCGGACGCGATTCATCGGTCGAGAGCGAGAGCTCGCCGAGCTGGAGCGGGTACTCACGCAGGCCGTCCAGGGGCGCGGGCAGGTCATGGCGGTCGTCGGGGAGGCCGGCGTCGGCAAGTCCCGGCTGTGCGCGGAGTTCTCCAGCAGAGTGGAGCCGCAGTGCCTGGTCCTGGACATCCGCACACCGTACCCCGGACGACCGCCCGCGTTCCTGCCGCTGATCGAGCTGCTCAAGCGGACCTGCGGGATCGAGCCCGGAGACGACGAGACGGCGCGACGTCAGAAGATCACGGACCGGGTGCGCCGGGTGGACGAGCGCCTCGAAGACGCCCGGCCGTATCTCTGGGCGCTCCTCGGCCTCACCGACCCGGCCTCGGCGCTGCCGCAGATGGATCCCGACCTCCGGCGAGGCCGCACGCTTGACGCGCTGAAGCGGTTCCTTCTCCGACATACCGTGATCCGACCGGTGCTGCTGCTCGTCGAGGATCTTCACTGGCTCGATGATGAGACCCTGGCCTTCCTCGACGTCCTCGTCGAAGGCCTTCCGGAGGCCCCGCTGCTCCTGCTCGTGTCCTATCGGCCCGAGCACCACCACGGATGGGGCGGTCGGAGCTTCTACACGCAATTACGGCTCGACCCGCTCGGACCCGGGGAAGCCGAGAAGCTACTCGCCGCATTGGTCGAGGACGCCACCGGTCTGACTCGTCTCATCCTCGACAAGGCCCAAGGCAATCCCTTCTTCATCGAGGAGATCGTCCACGCGCTCACGGATCAGGGCGTTCTCGCGCGAGATCCGCGAGATCCGACGGCGCCGACTCGGCCAGGCCCGGCGCGACCGGTCGCGGAGTTCGAGCTGCCGCCCACCATTCAGGGGGTCCTCGCGGCCCGCATCGACGGACTGCCCGCCGATGAGCGGGCGCTCCTGCAGACCCTTGCCGTGCTGGGGTCCGCCTTCCCGCCTACCCTTGTCGCGCGCGTGGTGGACCGGCCCGACGCGGAGCTGCGGGAGCTGCTCGCGCGCCTGCAGACGGCGGAGTTCATCTACGAGCGGCCGGCCGAGCCGGAACCAACTTACGTCTTCAAGCATCCCCTCACGCAGGACGTGGCCTACGCCTCGCTGGCGGGCGAGCTCCGCCAGCGTTTCCATCGACGGACGGCCGAGGCGATCGAGGCCCTCTTCGCCGAGCAGCGGGACGACTACGTCAGCGTTCTCGCCCACCACTATCAGCGCGCCGGCATGATGGAGCGAGCGGTCGAGTATCTCGGCCGGGCCGGGCAGCAGGCGGTCCAGCGCTCCGCGTATCGGGCGGCGATCGCGCAGTTCACCACGGCACTTGAGCTGGTGGCGACGCTGCCGTCCACTCCGGAGCGAAGTCGCCGGACCTGGACATTGCAAAACGCCCTCGGGGCTGCGCTGATGGCGACGAAGGGCCTGGCCGCGCCCGAGGTCGAGCGGGTCTTCACCACCGCTCGCGCGCTCAGCGGCGAAGTCGGCGACACCCCGGAACTCTTCCAGGTTCTCCAGGGGCTCAGCACATTCTACGCGCTGCGGGGCCGGCTTCGCACCGCCGAGGAACTCGTAGAGCAGCGGCGGCGCCTCGCCCAACGCCTGCAGCACCCGGCGTTCCTCCCCCAGGCCCACATCGCCCGCGGCCACATCCTCCTCGCGCTCGGTGAGCTGACGGACGCGCGCGCCGAGTTCGAGCGAGGCTCGGCGCTCTACGATCCCCGGCAGCACCACACCCTGGCTTTCGGAAGCGGGCTGGATCCTAGTGGGCGCGACCATGCGGCGCTCGTCCTCTGGCTGCTCGGCTATCCGGACCAGGCCCTGGCCAGCCTGGAGCATGCGCTGGGCCTCGTCCAGGAACGCCCGCATCCGTTCAGCCTGGCGGTGGTGCAGGTCTTCGCCGCGATGCTGCACCAGTTCAGGCGCGAGGCGGCGCGCGCACGGCACTGGGCGGAAGCCGCGCTCCCGATCACGACCGAGTATGGGTTCTCCCTGTTCCGCGGCATGGCCGCGATGCTGAAGGGGTGGGCGCTGTTCGATCAGGGTGTGCGCGATGAGGGGATGGGGCAGCTGACCCAGGGGTTCGAGACGATCCGAGCCACCGGTGCCGAGCTCCTGGCGCCCTACTTCCTCGGCCTGCTCGCTGACGCGCAGTGCGCCTCTGGACAGGCGGAGGAAGGGTTGGCGACGCTTGACCGGGCGGTCGAGATCATGCGGGCCAACGAAGAGTGCTGGTGGGAGGCGGAGGTGCTTCGACTCCGAGCGGAGACACGCCTCCGGCAGGGCTCCACCCCGGCGGACGCGGAAGAGGGGCTCCGAACCGCGCTCGCCGCCGCCCGCCACAGACGCGCCAAATCACTCGAGCTACGGGTGGCGACGAGCCTCGCGCGTCTCTGGCAGCGGCAGGGACGGCACGATGAAGCTCGCGACCTTGTGGCCGCCACGCACGGCTGGTTTACCGAGGGGTTCGACACTCCAGACTTGCAACGATCCAAGCTACTGCTCGTCGAGCTTGGCGTCCCCTGAATCCCCGAAGACCGACTGCGTCTGGGCCGCGCTCGACATCACTTGGATGCACCCGCCGCGGGAGCCCCTTACCTCGCTGAGCGCCGCGAGTTGCTGCTCCAGCCGTAACTCGTTCAGTCGCATCTCGATCTGCTCCCGGCGCCGCGAGTACCGGGCAACCTGCGCCTCGACCTACCCCATCACGTCAGCCTTGGGCGGCGCCATCGCCTACCCCCTGCCGGGCCATGCCCGATCCCTCTCCTGCTGGAAGGTATCGATCTGCTTGGTCCACTGGTCTTACTCCACGTCTTTCCACGTTCTCACCGTCTTCGGCGTGATACTCACGATAGTGCGCAGATGGCGCCAGCGGTGGATATACGGGTCAGCCTCAGTGTGGTTCGGGATATAGCGGCGCGTGATGCGCCGAATCTCCGCCGTTACCCAATCATCGTCGCTCGTGGTGGTCGTCGCGTGGCCCTTCACCGAGACGCCCCGGCTACTCACTTCGTTCTCGTGCACGGCGAAGCCCACACAACTGTCGACCGCGATGTTCTTCACCCAACTGCGTGTCTCCAGGGTCCAGATGTGGAATCGCTTCCCATCGTACCGATACCACACCGGCACGAGGTGCGGAAACCCATCTTCACTCAGCGTCCCCACCACCCCAATGAGGGCCGGCGTCGTTTGATTCAAGAACGTGCGCGTCTCCTCTGGGCTCAGCTTGACGAGGGCCATGGTCTCTCCTTCGGAAGAGGGCTCGAACGTCTAGCCAACGGCTGACGGGCGGCGCCACTGCGAATGACGCAGGGGCGGGTGTCACCCCGGTCCAGCGGCGCCGCCTGGGGCGGTCGGCGTGTCGATTTCGCTTCGTGAGGACCGCTCGGCCATCCCGTTCGGACTCGAGGCCGCGGCGCCACCTGGCTCGTCGACCCGGGCTTGGAAGCTGTGGAGGCCGTCCAGAAGCTCCGTCATGAGCTGCTCCTGATAGCGGTATTTCATCTCCTCGCCCCAGTCCGACGACCACGACATCGACTCCTTCCGGCAGCGCGCTCTGAGCGCCTCGAGCGTGGCGATGAGGTCCGTCACCTCGGCCCGATGACGGGCCGCGCGGTGCTCCGGGGTCGGCGCCAGACGGGCAACCTCGGCCGCGGTGATTCCCGGCCGGAAGAGGGCCGCCAGCCGCCCCTCGGCCTTCACGCGCTGCGCATCGATCCGCGACAACCCGAACCGGCACCACAGCCCCATGAGATTGATGAGGAGACTCACCGCCGTGATCACGTAGAGCCAATTGCTGAAGGGCATGAGGTCCGTCAACCAGGGCACGTACTCCGTGCCGAAGTCTGGCCCACCGTTCTGGAAGAACTGGTGCGAGGCGGCGGCGAACGGAAGATCGGAACGGTTGAGCGTCTCCCGGTTGTGCCGCACGAGGTCGGGAAATTCCCGCACCAGCAGGACGAGCAGGCCGGTGGTCCTCGACCGCCGCATGCAGCCATTGCCGATCACGAGCGGGTCAAGCTGGAACACCGTCTTGTCCGTGGGCGGGAGCATCCGGATGGCGTCGTACTGACCGGCTCCGATGCGGCCGATCCGGACACGGGGATACCGCCGTGCCATCGCCTCGGCCTGGGGGAAGCTGACGATGGCGAGGCCACGGTCGCGTATCGCAGCGTCCAGCAGAGGGGCGTCCTCGTCGATCACGAACACACCCAGATCAAGTTCCCCACGCTCGAGCAGCGACAGCTGCTCGTCGAGGGAGTGGTGCGTGGGCCGAAGGCCGAGGCCGGCCACGTCGCGATCCCCCAGAAACGTCTTGGCGACGAGGGCCGTGCCACTCTCCTCGGGCCCGATGCCGATGCGCAACCCCCGGAGATCCGCGAGGCTGCGGATCCGATCGGCGTCCCGGCCCAGGAAGAAGATAGTCTCGGGCCGGGGCAGCCGCGCCACCAGCTCGAGACCAGGCGGCCAGTCGCGCATCTCCTGAACGATGGCGAACTGCACGCGACATGACCGGCGGGCGTCCGTCAGTCGCTTGAGGTTGTCCACCGAGCCCTGGGTGGCCACGTTCTCGATATGGCCGCCGTTTCTCCGGGCCTCGGCCGCGAGCCGCCCCACGATCGCATGGTAGTTTCCGCGCTCGGAGCCCGACAGGATCGTCATGTTGACGCGGGCGAGATTCGGGGGCAAATCGAGGCGAGCGATCACGACGGCGAGGCCGACGAGGACCCCGATCATGAGGGCACCTCGGCGCGCGGCCGGTGTCCCTAGGAACTTTCGCAGAGCTTCCACAGCCCTTCACTCCTGAAGCACGGGCTTGGGACAACACCCCGAATCGAGGACGATGATGCCCGGAGCTATAATCACGCCACAATGGCTCCGCGAGCTGCAAGAGCCAGCAGGGTTCACGGTCGGAAGATTCCGGAACGGAGCGGGCTGCGCCCTCGCGTGAAGATCTGGGTCGTCCTCCCCAACGGGACGAAGCTCGGGGACGGCCGTGCCCGGCTCTTCGAGCTGATCGACGAGCTCGGTTCCATCAGAAAGGCCGTCGGTCGAATGGGAATGTCGTATCGGGCGGCGTGGGGATACATCAGCGAACTGGAAGCCGCCGCGGGGTTCAAGTTCCTTACGCGCAAACCCGGTGGTGGAGGGACAGGCGGCGCCAGGTTGACGAAGGAAGCCAGAGCCTTCCTGACGCGGTACCGGCGGTTCCGTGACTCCCTGGACTCACTCGCGCAGCGACGATTCAGACGAGCGTTCAAGGAGCGCTAGCCCGCCGTCTGGGAACACGCGCGCACCCCTGAAGTCACAGGAGCGCGTCGGCCTCGGCCAATCGCTAGGCTCGCCGAACGGAGAGCACCCGGTCCAGGAATTCGGCGAGTCCCTCGACGTCTGCCGGGTCGAAGCGGGGAACGGGCCGACCGGGCTATCCATCCCAACCACACCAAGCAGTGTGTCGCCCGAACACAGGGGCGCCGGCCCGTCCGCCAGCACTTCGATCTTCGGGATCGGCAGCTCCCGGTAACCTTCGGCCAGGACGATGTCGACTGCCCCGAAATGGCGTTCGATGAGGTCATTGAGGCTGATGCCCGTGGGCGCACGCTGCATGACGACGAGCTGCTCCGGCGAGCAGAAGGCCACGACATCCGCCCCGGCTCCGGCGAGTCTTCGGGAGTCCTTCCCACTAGGATCGAGGTCGGACGCGTGGTGGCTGTGCTTCACGACCGCGACCTTCCGGCCCCGACGGCGGAGGACCGCGATCAGGCGTTCCAGTAGCGTGGTCTTGCCGCTTCCGCTGCGTCCCACGATGGCGACGACCGGCACATCGCGATGCCCCGCGTCCACCGACGGGGCCGTCACCCCTGCGCCAGTGTCAGATCCGAGCGGTCGTCCTCCTCGTCAGATCGGCGCAGCAGATCGAGCAGGCGGGGGTCGAGCGAGACGAGGAGCCCGTCGGCCCCAGCCGCTTCGTAGGCGGATACCATTCGACGCCAACCCGCGTGGCCTTCGGGCAGCTTGACCTGGATCCAGCACTCGAGGGGCGTCGACCCCCGTGCGGGACCGATGCGCGCGCGAGCGTGTTCGATCCGGCCACGATCCTCGTCAGGCTCGCGGCCAGACAGCACGAGCCCGTCCGCCGTTCCCGCGAGGGCCGCCCAGCTGTCCTCATCCCCCTCACCGAAGAACCGGCAGCGGTCCACCGCTCGCACCAGCCGACGCGCCGCCCCCGCGCTCGCCGCCGAGCCTCTGAGCTCGGCACGCCCTCTCGACAGCTCGTCGAGCGTCCGGAGACGGGGTATGAGGACGTCCTCGGCAGCCTGGGGCGTTACCGTCTGCGCGCGGTGCGGGTTTCAGCAGACACCCGCACGGGTCGCTAGGGCGCGAGGGTCGCTAGGATGGACACAGCACCGTTGGAGGAGTGGCGGTCGACCCCGAGAAGCACGCCACGCGTCCGGGGACAGACCGAGGACAGCCTAGGCGCGACGCGGCTCCCACACGAGAATCTCGCCTTTCCCCAGCCCGGAGGTATCGCCCGTGTACCGCTGGTAGGTGCCGTCGCCGTCCTCGTGAGGGATCGCGAAGCCCAGCGTCCGCAGGTACCTCGCGTACAGGCGCAGGAAGGTGGGCGCATAGGTGCAGGCGTAGGTAAAGGTCGGCAAGAGGGGGACCGGCACCAGCGAGACGATCGTTCCACGGGTCATCCAAGCCCCGGTGCGGATCTCGGCGCCGCCGAGCAGGAAGATCGTCCCGCCCTTCATCTGCAGCCCCGCGAAGTCTCGCACCGGACCGGCGATGGCGATCACGCCGCGCCGCATGCGCATGCCGACTTCCATGCCCGCCGAGCCCTCGATCAGGATCGTTCCCTGATTCATCCCCCGGGGACCGCCCCGATAGGCTGCCCCCACCTGGCCGCCGGCGTTCCCGCGAATGCGGATCAGGCCGCCGGTCATCTCCGCGCCCAGCCAGTCCGACACGTTGCCGGTCACCTCGATGGTCCCGCCTTTCATGGAGGCGCCGAGATGCATCCCGACGTTGCCGATGATGGTGACGCGTCCCCGGGTCATGCCGCGACCGATCCACTTGACTCGGCCGAGGTCGCCCCGGATCGTAAGCTCGTCGCTGGCCGCGCCCTCGATCTCGAAGAAGTCGTCGAGGCGACGCTGCCGCTTCCCTAGGAGTACCGGGAGGCCGCGAATGTCGTCATGGCCGAGGCCCGCCATCGTGTCAGGCGAGATACTCTCCGCCTCGAGCGGGACGGTCGGCTGCTCCTTCAGGGTGAGCGTGATCATGGCCCTTCGCCCCGATCACTCCCGCGAGATGGCGAAACCGAACACGTCACCATACGAGGCCGAGATCAGGCGCGAGGCCGGCACTCGGCGAGCTGCATGCCGTGGACGCGCTCCGGCTCGACCGGATAGTTGTCGAACGACATGGTGTAGAGCTGCTGGAAGATCGGTCGGAGGAACTCCTCGATCTCGACGTCGTAGGTCGGGCGCACGACGAATTCCCGACCCTCGATCACCGCTCGCACCTGTCCTTCCTCCACCACGACTTCCCCGCCCTTGATGACGTACCGTGGAGACTTGAACAGCGCGACGCCACCGGGACTCTCCTGGTAGATCGCCACATCGGCGTCTGCCCCCACGCCGAGATGCCCCTTGTGGGAAAGTCCCAGCGCCCGCGCCGGCCCCGCAGACGTGATCGTCACGATCTCGGAGAGCGTGTACTGGCGGTCCAGATCGGGCAGAACGGTCCGCTTGAGCGCCTTGGGGGACAGGAGCTTCAGCCGCTCCCGCCGGTAGTCCACGTCCATCAGGAGCTGGACGATCTCGGAATAGCGCCAGAACCCCGCCCCGTTGGGGTGGTCGGTCGTGAGGAAGATCCGCCACGGATCCGTGATCAGGAGCAGGAGCTCGAGGCCCACCGCCCACTGCACGGCGTTGACCAGGCTGCTCTTCTTGTAGACGTACGGCACGATCCCGCAGCCAGTCTCGTTCTCGACGTCGATGTTCCCCCACTTCCGCCCGGTGAGCTCGTGCAGGAGATGCTGCCACGGTCCGTCGGCCGTGATCGTCATGGCGTTCCCGAACAGGACCGCCCCGGCGTCGGCGGTGAAGATGGGGTGCGCGTTGAAGTACTCGGCGACCGCCTTTGCCTCCGAGCGCATCGTCGACCAGTCGTCTCCGCCATAGGCGTGAAACTGAAGGTGTGCCAGGTGCGCCCGGCGCCCGTCCAGGATCCGCATCGTCTCGAGGGTCGTCGCCGCGTTGCCAGGCATGCCCAACTTGTTGCAGTGCAGGTGGAGCGGGTGCGGTAGGCCGAGATCGTCGATGATGCGGGCCAGGCTCGCGATGATCATGGCCGGGGTCACCCGGCTGTAGCCTTCGATCGGCTCGGACAGCCCCTTGGCGTTCTTCCCCCACTTCCAGGCCGCCACACCCCCGGGATTGACGGCCTTCACGCCGTAGGTTTTCGCCGCCCAGATGAGCCACGCCACGACGTGACCGGCACGCTCGGTCTCCCCGGCCTCGAGAAGATCCATGACGATCTCGTTGTTCGCCATCAGGAGGAGGCAGGCCTTGTCGAGGATGGGCGTGTCCCGCAGCTCCTCGTGGGTGTGCTTGGCGCTCAGGACCGGCACCGCCGCCTCGGTGACCGTGGTGTACCCCATGCCGGCGTAGAGGTAGCCCGTCGCGAACGTGGTCGGGGTCAGCCCGCCCAGTCCCATCCGCCGCTCCGGCGTGTGGAGAAACGGCAGGCCCTGACGCTGGGTCTCGGGCGACATCGCCCGGGCAAAGTTGAGGGCCGCGCCGGCCACGTGGGTGTGCGCGTCGACGCCGCCGGGGACTACGACCAGGCCCGTCGCGTCGATCGTGCGGCCGCCCTCGACGCGGGAGACGATGCGGCCGTCCGAAATGGAAACGTCCCGGACCTCGCCGCTCACCTGATTGGCGGGGTCGTAGACCTTCCCGCCCGTGATCCGCAGCATCGACCTCACGCCGACCGCGGCGTGCCGTTCGAGGCCGGCGTCCAGGGCGGCTTGGCCGCCGCCGCCTGACGGATGCGCCGGAGAACCTCCTCGTCGGTCGGATACGGCGACTGGAGCGCGGGCCGGAGCGGGAGCGGCACCTCGTCCATGCGATAGACGGTGCCGGGGGCGCTGATGCCGGTCGCGGCGGTGGTGATGTGGACGCGTGCCAGGCGACTCGTGTGGGTGACCTTGGGATCCAGCACGATCGTCGGAATGCGCTTGAGATGCTCGATGGCCGGCTGTGGCATCGTGGCCCCGGGGTCGGCGCCCAGGATCAGCGCGGCGTCGTTGTCGCCGCGGACCAGCAGGTCGACCGTGGAGAACTCCCCGGGGTTGAAGCGCGGATAGCCGCGGGAGAGGTTGACCCCGAACGGATACCCCGTCGTCCAGCGCATGACCATGTCGGCGCCCGTCACGTTGCCGTGCCCCCGCATCGGCATCGCCACGAACTTGGTGAACGCGTTCAGCTCCGTCACCAGGGCCAGGACCGAGGCGGAGTTCATGTGCTTCCCGCGCGTCATTGTCAAGCCCATGCCGAAGAACAGGACGCCGAACCGGGCACGCTTCATGCGGTCGGCCAGGTCCTGGAGCTGCTCGACCGTCGCGCCGGTCTCCGCGACGCGCTCTCGGTTCACGGGCCGCCCCTTGACGAGCGCGATCAGGGTGGTGACCAGCTCGAAATCCTTGCCGGGCTGGATCTGGAGGAAGAGGTCAGCCGCGCGCGCGCTCGGGGTCTCGCGGATGTCCACGAGGACCATCGTCCGGCCCTTGCGGCCCTTGCGGCACGAACTTGCCCTTCTGGGTGAGCGTGTACTTGGTGAAGTGCCGCGGATGGCATTCCGCCGGGTTGCCACCCCAGTAGAGGATGAAGTCGGCTCGGTTCTTCACCTCGCCCAACGTGCACGTCACCTTGCCCCCCAACTGGGCGGCTATCTCAGTGGGGCCGTGTCAGAGGGAGGTGTGGCTGTCGATCACGCCGCCGATCAGCTCGGCCAGCGCGACCGCCTCCCGTTGGGCCTCGCAGGTGATGTTGCTCAGGCCGTAGACCAGCGGCATGTCGGCGTCGTAGAGGAGGCAGGCGGCCGCCTCGACCGCGTGATCGACCGTGGCCGGCTTCCCGTCTACCAGCGCGTCGGGAAACAGGCGCTCGGCCGTGTGATTCTGGAACCAGGCGTCGCCGAGACTGCAGGCGTTCTTGCTCTTGACGATCCGGTCACCCTCGGCGTGGAGCTCGATGTCGTCGCACACGCACCCGCAGAAGGTGCACGTCGCGTTCTTCACGATGGTGACGGTCATGCGTCGCTCGCCTCCGGGCTGTCCTCCCGCCCCAGCCGGGGCGGCATGACGAAGGTTCAGCCCAGCTCCCGGCCCGGAAAGCTACCTCGGATCCGGAGCGGGCGATAGCGGCCGGTCTCGACAAGCTCCCAGGCTTGACCCGGCGACACTTCGCGGGCGGCCGGAGACATCGCGGGGTCGCCGCCCGAGCCCGAATCTATTGGCCTGTCAACCGCTCCCATTACTTTCGCCTCCTCGCTCCGCACCGCTCAGGATGGCGATGATGACGATGATTCGGATCCAACCGGCTCCACCTCCACCTCCCAGCCCTTCGACGTGGGCATCCCGGTCCCGTCGGTCTCGCCGCCCATGAGCCGGCAGGTCGGTGGGCCGTAGGGGACGAAAATCATCCCCAGAGGCACCTTCCCTTCGCTGCACTGGAACGTGGCCTCGCCGTGAGGCGTGCGGACCCGGACCTTCCCTCCGGGGGCCACGCCCACGGCCCGCATGTCCTCGGGATGCATCGCCAGTGTGCTGACGATCGCTTGGTACTCGGGGTAGTCCTTGCCGACGTTGACCTGCTGGCCCTGCTTGGTCGTGCGACCCGCGTTCATGAGGAACCGCCTACCGGCCATCCATCGCCTCCCAACCACAACTATGCTTCCCCCAACATAACACGGCGGGCATTCGAGTCTACATCCACCCGACGAACGCCACGCTCCCGGGCTGAGGTATGATGTCGGCCGAGCATAGACGTGCAGAGGAGACCAGAGCCGATGCGATACGCCGCGCCGGAATCGCTCGAGGGAGCCGTGGCCCTGCTCGTGGAAGCGAAGGGCGAGGCACGGGTGCTGGCCGGGGGAACCGATCTCCTGGTCCAGATGCGCGCCGACATGGTCGATCCCGAGCTGATCGTCGACATCAAGAGGATCCCGGAGACCCGGACGGTCACCGAAGAGGGCGGCGGCTGGCGGATCGGGGCCGCGGTGACCGGCGCGGAACTGAAGGAGCACGCTCGCCTCAAGCAGGTGTGGCCGGGTGTGGTAGAGGCCGCCAACCTGATCGGCTCCACCCAGGTGCAGGGTCGCGCCACGCTGGGCGGCAACCTCTGCAACGGCTCCCCGGCCGCCGACAGCGTGCCGGCCCTCATCGCGGCGGGCGCGGCGGCCACCCTGGCCGGGCCCAAGGGGAGACGCAACCTGCCCGTCGAAGACGTCATGCTCGGGCCTCGCAAGCTGGCGCTGACCAAGGGCGAGATCCTCGTGTCGTTCCTGTTGCCACCTCGCCCGCCGCGCTCCGGCGACGCCTACCTGCGCTTCATCCCGCGCACGGAGATGGACATCGCGGTGGTTGGGGCGGGGGTAAGCGTGAGCCTCGACGGCGGGGGGATCATCACGGCAGCGCGGGTCAGCGTGGGTGCGGTGGCGGCACGGGTCCTGCTCGTCCCCGAGGCCGGCACAGGCCATCATTGGGAGCCGGCTCGACAGGGCGGCCCAGGACCGGCTCGAGGCGGCGGCGCGGGCGGCCTGCCAGCCGATCGACGACAAGCGAGGTACCATCGAGTTCCGCATCGACGTGGCGGCCGTGCTGACCCGGCGGACCGCCCTGATCGCACTGGATCGAGCGAGGGCGCGCTGATGGCGAAGCACCACATCGAAGCGACGGTGAACGGGGACGCGGTGGAATTCCTCTGCGAGACGGAGGAAACGCTGCTCGACGTGCTCCGCGACACGCTCGACCTGACCGGCAGCAAGGAAGGCTGTAGCTCCGGCGACTGCGGCGCCTGCAGCGTGATGCTGGACGGCCGGCTGGTCTGCGCCTGTCTCGTGCTGGGGTGCGAGGTGGGCGGGCGCCAGATCGAGACCATCGAGGGGATGGCGAAGGGCGAGCGGCTCCACCCGCTTCAGCAGCGGTTCCTGGAGGCCGCCGCGCTCCAGTGCGGCATCTGCACCCCGGGCTTCCTGATGGCCAGCCGCGCGCTCCTCGAGAAGACGCCAAACCCGACCGAGCACGAGGTGCGCTTCTGGCTGGCCGGCAACCTCTGCCGGTGCACGGGGTACGACAAGATCGTGACCGCGGTGCTGGACACTGCCGCGGCGATGCGAAGGGGATAGCCATGGCCGAGACCAACGGGCCTCACTACGTCGGCACGCGCACCATCCGCCCGGACGGGGTAGACAAGGTCACCGGGCGGGCCCGCTTCGGCGCCGACTTCAACCTGCCCGGCCAGCTCATCGGCCGCGTCCTGCGGAGCCCGCACCCGCACGCGCGCATCCTCTCGATCGACACGTCGAAGGCGGAGGCGCTGCCCGGGGTCAAGGCCGTCGTCACCCGGGACGACTTCGGTGACCAGCCCTCGGAGTTCATCCCCGCCGGCGAGATGATGATGAACTACAAGGACGTGGTGCGGAACGTGATGGCCCGCGAGAAGGCCCTCTACGAGGGCCACGCGGTGGCCGCAGTGGCCGCGACCAGCGCGGCCATCGCCCGGCGCGCGCTCCAGCTGATCGACGTGCAGTACGAGGTCCTCCCCTACGTCATCGACGTCGTCGAGGCGATGCGGCCGGACGCCCCTCTGCTCCACGACGACCTCTACACGGTCGGGGTCGAGCCCCGGCCCGACAAGCCCTGCAACATCGCCAAGCGGATCGAGATCAAGCAGGGCGACCTGGAGGCCGGCTTCAGGAAGGCCGACATCGTTGTCGACCGAGAGTTCCGGACGGCGGCCGTCCACCAGGGCTACATCGAGCCCCACGCGGCATTGGCGAGCGTGTCGGAGGACGGCTCCGCTGAGCTCTGGTGCTGCACCCAGGGCCACTTCATCGTGCGGGCGCACTGCGCGCGCCTCCTCGGCCTCGACATCGGTAAGATCCGCGTCACGGCCACCGAGATCGGCGGCGGCTTCGGCGGGAAGACCGTGGTCTATCTCGAGCCGCTGGCCCTCGCGCTCTCCCGCAAGGCGAAGCGGCCGGTGAAGATGGTGATGTCGCGCGAGGAGGTCTTCAAGGCCAGCGGGCCCACGTCAGGCGCCGTCGTGCGGGTCAAGATGGGCGCGACGAAGGACGGGAAGTTCGTGGCCGCCTTCGCCGAGCTCAAGTACCAGGCCGGGGCCTTCCAGGGCTCGCCGGTGCAGCCCGGCACCATGTGCGCCTACGCGCCCTACGACATCGAGAGCGTGCACGTGATCGGGTACGACGTGGTGTCCAACCGGCCGAAGGTCGCCGCGTACCGCGCGCCAGGCGCGCCGATCTCCGAGTACGGCGTCGAGAGCGTGGTGGACGAGATCGCCAAGAAGCTCGGGCTCGACCCGATCGAGCTGCGGATGATGAACGCGGCCCGCGAGGGCACCAAGGCCGCGTACGGGCCGAAGTTCGGCCCGGTGGGCCTCGAGGAGACGCTGAACGCGATCAAGAAGACCGAGCACTGGAACACCCCACTCCGGAAGTGGCAGGGTCGCGGTGTGGCCTCCGGCTTCTGGTTCAACATCGGCGGCGAGACCTGCGCCTCCCTCACCGTGAACGAGGACGGGACGATCTCGCTGGTCGCGGGCACGCCGGACATTGGCGGCCTGCGCGCCTCGCTGGCCGCGGTCGCCGCCGACGAGCTGGGCGTGCCCTACGACAAGGTGCGGCCGATCATCGGCGACACCGGCTCACTCGGGTTCAACTTCCTGACCGGCGGCAGCCGCTCGGCCTTCTCGGGCTCCATGGCCATCGTGGAGGCGGCCAAGCAGATCAAGGCCGACCTCTGCGCGCGGGCCAGCAAGCTCTGGGAGGCCCAGAATGATCAGGTCGAGTTCTCGGGCGGCTCCGTGCAGCCGCTCGGCCCCCTGGCCGACAAGGTGAAGCCGATGTCCATCGCCGACTTCGCCAAGGTAGCCGGCAAGACCGGCGGGCCGATCGGCGGCGTCGGCCGCATCAACGCCCAGGGCGCGGGCCCGAGCTTCGGCACCCACCTGGTGGACCTCGAGGTGGACCCGGAGACCGGGCGCACCACCATCCTGCGCTACACGGTGGCGCAGGACGCCGGCCGGGCGCTCCATCCCGCCTACGTGGAGGGCCAGTTCCAGGGCGGCGCCGTGCAGGGCATCGGCTGGGCGCTCAATGAGGAATACATCTATGGGCCCGACGGCAAGCTTCAGAACGCGGGCTTCCTCGACTACCGGATGCCGGTGGCCTCGGACGTGCCGATGATCGACGCGATCCTGATCGAGGTCGGGAACCCGAAGCATCCCTACGGCGTGCGCGGCGTCGGCGAAACGCCGATCGTGCCGCCGCTCGGCGCCATCGCCAACGCGATGGAGCAGGCCACCGGCATCCGCTTCACCGAACTGCCGATGTCGCCGCCCAAGGTGCTCAAGGCACTCAAGGAGCGGGGCCTGAACAAGGTCTAGCCGACGGCATGGCGCGCGTGGTGCTGGTCGGAAACCTCGCCCAGATGACCGGCGGCGTCGCGGAGTTCGATCTCCCGGTGGCGTCGGTGCAGCAGCTGTTTCGGCAGCTCGGTGCGCTCCATCCGGCGCTCATGCCGCATCTAGAGGCCGGAATCGCGGTGGCCATCGACGGCCAGATCTTCCAGGACGCTTTGCTCGAACCGATCGGCACCGACAGCGAAGTCTACCTCCTCCCGCAGGTCGCGGGAGGCTGAGCTTGATCGCGTCGATGAGCCTCGACCCGCGGCAGATTCGCGGGTCGCGCGCGAGGAGTTCAGGCATTCGGCGGTGGCAGCCGCGGTCGCCAGCGGCGCCGCCGACGTGGGCTGGGCATCCTGGCCGCGGCGCGCCCGCTCGATCTCGACTTCATCCCGCTCCTGAAGGAGCGCTACGACCCGGTGATCCCGCGCGAGCACTACAAACGAGCGACCGCCTCGCCCGCTCCTCGAGATCGTGCGCGGGGCCGACTTCCTCCGGGACGTCGAAGCGCTCGGGGGCTACGACGCCTCCGAGATGGGACGGGTGGTCGCCGAGCTGCCCTGAACCGCGCCCCCGGCGCGGCGCCCGGGGGCGTCGCGCCGATCCCGGTGGACGACCACGCCCCGATCCGGTCGGAAGGCCGGGGGCCACGAGTCCGGGAGCCGGGTCAGCCGCCTGACGGACGCAGCACCGGCACGCAGACCTGCAGGGGGCGCCCGTCGGACAGCACCAGCGGCTGGATCTCGACCTCGACCCCGTACATTGCGCGGAGCTGCGGGCCCGTCAGGACCTCGGCGGGAGGACCGATCCGCACGAGCGCGCCCTGGTGCAAGAGCGCGACCCGGTGCGCGCAGAGGAACGCCTGGTCCGGGTCGTGGGTTGACAGGATCACGGCGATCCCACGGCCGGCCAGCACCTGGATCTGCGTCAGGACCCGCACCTGGTTGCCAAAATCGAGGCTCGCGGTGGGCTCGTCCATGACCAGGATCTCCGGCTCTTGGGCGAGCGCTCTGGCGATCAGCGTGAGCTGGCGCTCGCCGCCGCTCACGTCGGGATACGGCCGGTCCGCCAGGTGGCCGATCCCGAGGTGCCCGAGCGTGTCCTCCGCGACTTGGACATCGCGCCGGCCCGGCGTGGCGAAGAGCGGCAGGTGCGCCGTCCTGCCCATCAGGACGACATCGCGTACCGTGAACGGGAAGGTGCCGAGCTGGGCCTGCGGCACGTAGCCGAACACGCGGGCGAGCCGCCGGCGTGGCCACCCCGCGATAGAGTCCCCGTTCACGCAGACCCGACCGCCGAGCGGCGCCAGGAGCCGCAGGATCGTCCTAAAGAGCGTGCTCTTGCCGCTGCCGTTCGGCCCGAGGAGGCCTAGGATCTCGCCCGATTCGACCGTAAAGCTGACGCCGCGGCCGACCGGCACTCCGGCGTACCCGAACGCGAGCTCCTCGACCCGGAGGCGCGAGACCGACGCGGCGGGTGCTGCCGTCGGCGGCGCCGTCATCGCCATCCCCGACGGGACGTCGCGAGCAGCCAGATGAAGAACGGCGTCCCGATGAACGCCGTGAGAACGCCGAGCGGGATCTCGATTCGGGCGAGCGTCCGGGCCAGCGTGTCCACGCCGAGGAGATAGCCGGCGCCGAGTAGCATCGCCACGGGCAAGAGCCGCCCGAAGTCCGGCCCCACAAGCAGGCGGGCGAAGTGAGGGACCAGCAGGCCGATCCAGCCGACGATGCCGCTGACGGACACGACCGCCGCGGTCATCAGGGTCGCCGCTGCGACCACGCCCAGCCGCATCCGCCCGGTGTCCACGCCGAGGGCCCGCGCCTCATCCTCGGGCAGGGTCATGAGGTTCATGCGCCAGCGGAGGAGCACGAGGGGCACCGCCCCCGCCAGCACGGCCGGGAGCACCGCCCCCAGATCGGCGAGCGTAATGGCCGTGAGGCTCCCGAGGAGCCAGAAGGTGATCGCGGGCAGCTGGTTGTAGGGGTCCGCCAGGTACTTCAGGAGCGAGACGCAGGACCCGAGCAGCGTCCCGATCACGACCCCCGCCAGCACGAGGGTGAGGATGGGGTCCTCCCTCCGGAGGGAGAGGCCGATGGCGTAAACGACGGCCACCGCGACGAGACCGACCCCGAAGGCGAGCGCCTGAATGCCCACCACGCCGAGCGACCAGTAGATCCCGAGCACGGCGCCGAGCGCTGCCCCGGAGGACGCGCCCAGGATGTCGGGCGAGACCAGCGGGTTGCGGAAGAGCCCCTGGTAGGCGGCCCCCGCCGCGGCCAGCGTCGCGCCCACCGCTAGGGCCGCGAGGACGCGCGGCCCCCGGACGCGGAAGAGTACGGTCTCGATCTCGGGGGGCCGCCCGTGCTGGCCGCCGGAGAGCTTGGACCAGAGCACCGCGACGAGATCCCCGGGGGCCACGGGGAAGCGGCCCACCGCGAACGCGAGCAGCACGAGCGCGAGCAGGACGCCGACGGACACGCCCAGCGCCAGACGCGCGCGGGCGGCCTCCGTCCGGCCCGAACGGGGGCCGACCGGCCGCGTCAGGGGCGGAGGGGCGGCACGGCCGCCAGCAGGGCGTCCAGCTGCCGGTCGTCGGGCGGACGGTGATAGAACAGCGCGTAGAAGGCGCGCGCTTCCTGACGCAGATCCTCGGGAAACTGCGCCGGATAGAGGATCCGCCCGAGCCAGCGGAGCCCGATGAGGCGATTCACGGAGGGCGGGAAGTCCACCCACGGAAACGGCCGAAGGGGCGCCAGGTGGATGCGTCCGCGCTGAACGGCCCGGACGTCCCGCCACACGGGGTCGGTGTGCACGGCGGCGGCGAAGTCCGGATCGATCGTCACGATGATCTCAGGGTTCCAGGCGAGCACCTGTTCGACCGAGACCGGAACCAGGCCTGTCCGCTTGGGGCCGGCACCCGCCACGTTCCGGACGCCGAGCCGGTCGAGGCTCTCGACGTTGATCGACCCCTGGAGCCCGGTCTCGAGGCCCTTCGGCCCACGCGCGTAGTACACCGCGGGACGCTGGGCCTCCGGCACCCACCCGACGCGCTGGTCCACCTCCGCCAGGAGCCGCGCCGCGTACGCGGCCAGCTCGCGTCCTCGCTCGGGCACGCCCAGGAGCTCGCCCGCCGCGCGATACGTCTCGGGAATCCTCGACAGTCCCCCGTCGAGGAGCACGTACGCGATCCCGGTCTGCGCCTGGATCCGGTCGGCGAGCGCGGCGTATGTGGGCGTGATCGCGCCGTAGTCCAGGATGAGGTCGGGCCGGGCCCCCAGGACGCCCTCGACGCTCGCCGTGTTCTCGCGGCCGGTCAGCCGGCCGAGCGCCGGCAGCGCGGCGAAGCGCGGCGGCAGGAACGCCTGCTCCTCGGGCGAGAGCGCCCGGTTCCAGCCGAGGAGCTTCTCGGGGGCCAGCGTGTACAGGAAGATGCTGGCCGGTCCTCCGGCCGCGAAGACTCGGGTGACCGTCGCCGGAACGGCGACCCGTCGACCCGCCGCATCGACGACGAGGCGCGGGTCGGCGGCCGCAGGCGCGCCCGCGGCCGCCAGGCTCGCCAGCAGCGCCGCCAGGGCGATCTCGGCGCGCGGGCGCCGCGTCACGTCACCCCTTCCCCACGATGACGTCGGAAGCTTTGATGACGGCGTAGGCCGTGTCGCCACGCCTGAGCTTCAACTCGGCAATCGCCTCCATCGTGATGGACGCGGTGATAACCGTGCCGCCGCCGACGTCGAGCTTCACGTGCCCCGTGGTCTTGCCGCGGACGACCTGCAGGACCCGCCCCTTGAGAACATTGCGCGCGCTCAGCTTCATGAAGTCCGGACCCCCTCGCGTTCGATCAGGTGCACCGCCGAGGCCTTGAAGCTTACCGTCACCGGACTCCCTGGGACCAGCGGCAGCTCCTGGACGGAGTGCCGGGTGACCAGGGCAATCACGGGATCGCCGCACTGGGCGAGCACACGGACCTGCGTCCCCACCGGGACGAGCTCGGCGACCTGGCCCGGGAAGTGGTTAAGGGCACTGTCGCGGATCGGTCCCCCGGCTGCCGGCCGGAGCACCACGTCCTCGGGCCGCACGCAGACGAGGACGCGCCGGCCGACCGGCAACTGGCCGGGCACGCGGATGCGGAGGTGACCCGTCTCCACCGTGAGCAGCCCGTCGTCCGTCGCGGCAATCCGGGCCGACAGAAGGTTCTCGACGCCGACGAACCGGGCGACCTCCGCGCTCGCGGGCCGCCCGAAGACGACTTCCGGCGCGTCGAGCTGCGCGAGCCGGCCCTCGAGCATGACGCCGACGCGGTCGCCCAGCCGGAGCGCCTCGACCCGATCGTGGGTTACGAAGACGGTGGTGACCGCCGTCTCGCGCAGGATGCGCTGGAGATCCCGCAGGAGCTCCTCGCGCGTGGGCGGATCCAGGGCCGAGAAGGGCTCGTCCAAGAGGAGCGCGTCCGGTTCGATGGCGAAGGCCCGCGCCAGGCTGGTTCGCTGGGCCTCGCCGCCCGACAGCGTACGCGCCTGCCGAGTGCCCAGCTCCTGGATCCCGAGCCGATCCATCCAGTGCGTCGCCCGCCGCCTGACTTCCGGGCCGGGGGCGCGACGGAGCGTCAACCCGAGGCCGACGTTTCGCTCGACCGTCGTGTCCGCCAGAAGCGGTTCTTGGAAGACGGAGGCGAAGCGGCGCCGCGCGGCGAGGAGCTCGCGCCCCCAGCCGACCGGCTGGCCGTCGAGGCGCACCTCCCCCCGCGCCGGTCGCTCGAGAAGCCCCAGGACCCGGAGGAGCGTCGACTTGCCGGCGCCGTTGGGCCCGATGAAGGCCAGGGTCTCCCCCCGGCGGACGGCCAGCTCCTCGACCTCCAGCACAGTCCGCGGGCCGTACTGGACGCTGACGTCCCGGGCCTCCAGGATCGCGTCGCTCACGCCGGCCGTCGGCGCTGCTGGAGCGCCGTGAGGCAGTAGTTCACGAGGAACGTCAGGCCCAGGAGGATCAGCGACAGGGCGATCGCGACGTCGAAGCTCCCCTTCGCGGTCTCCATCACCGTGGCCGTCGTCAGCACCCGGGTCTGGCCCCGGATGTTGCCGCCGACCATCATCGACGCCCCGATCTCCGAGATGACACCCCCGAAGCCGGCCATCACCGCCGCGAGCATTGGCAGACGCGCCTCGCGGAGGAGCAGCCACAGGAGCTGCCCGCGCGAGGCACCGAGCGCCACCATCTGGAGCCGGAACGTCGGGGGGATCTGCTGCACCGCCGCCAGGGTCAGACCCGTGACGATGGGGGCGGCGATCACGAGTTGGGCGAGGACGATCGCGGTCGGCGTGTAGAGCAGCTCGAGGCCGCCGAGCGGGCCGCTCCGCCAGAGCCAGATCGACACGAACAGGCCCACGACGACTGGGGGCAGCCCCATGCCCGTATTGACGAGGCTGATGACGAAGGCACGCCCGGGGAAGCGCGTGAGCGCGATCAGGGTCCCGAGGGGAATCCCGACGAGCAGGGCCAGGCCGGTCGACGTCCCGGCCACCTGGAGCGACAGCCACGTGATGGCGAGGACCTCACGGTCCAGCCCGACCAGGAGCCGGACCGCCTGTCGGAGCCCCTCCCAGATCAGCTCCATAGCGCTCAGCCTTCCCGACGCGAGACGGACGGTATCTCGGGCGGGATCGCCCCGATTAGCCGCCGACCTCCTCCTCGGACTTTGTGCCCCCGATCGGCACGAAGAGCGGCTGCCCGTACTTGTCGACGCCGAAGGTCTTGATGACCGCCTGGGTCTCGGGGGCGAGCATGAACTCGGCGAACGCCTTCCCGCCCGCTGGATTCACGCGCGGGCCGTTGGCCGGGTTGACCTCCATCACCGAGTAGATGTTGAGGAGCGGCCGGTCCTTCTCGACCAGGATCGGCAGGGTGATCCGCTTCTGGAAGGCGAGGAACGTCGCGCGATCCGTGATCGTGTAGCCCGCGCGCTCGTTGGCAATGCCGAGCGTCTGCCCCATGCCCTGGCCCGATTCGATGTACCAGCTGCCCTTGGGCTCGATCCCGGCCTGCTTCCAGAGCGCGAGTTCCAGGTTGTGGGTCCCCGACTTGTCCCCACGCGACACAAACCGCGACTGGGTCTCGGCAATGCGCTTGAGGGCGTCCGTCGCATTGGACAGGCCTTTGATCTTCGCCGGGTCCTCGGCGGGCCCGATGATGACGAAATCGTTGTACATGACCAGCCGCCGGTTCTGCATCTTCCCCTCGTCCACGTACTTCTTCTCGAGGGTCGGCGCGTGGGCGAGGGTCACGTCCGCCTCGCCCCGCGCCGCCAGCGCCAGCGCCTGGCCCGTGCCAACCGAGATCGTCTTGACCGAGTACCCGGTCTGCTTCTCGAACATCGGCACCAGCACGTCGAGGAGTCCCGAGTCCTGCGTGCTGGTCGTCGTGGAGAGGATCACGACCTTGGACGCGGGGCCTTGCGCGGCAGTGGAACCCGGCATCAAGGTATATAGCAGGGCGGCCAGGAGGCCGAGGGCCCCTGTGCGCACGCATCGATCGATTCGCATCGTCTCCTCCGTCGGTGGCTATCCGGCCGGATAGCGCCGGCGCCACGCCGCGGCATTGGGAAAGAACAGGGGCTCCCCGTACTGGCTCACCCGAAGCCCTGGATGAGGCGCTGCGCCTCGTCCGATACCAGCCAGTCGACGAACCGCGTGGCCTCGGTCGCGTTGACGCGCGGGAACCGAGCCGGGTTGACCCGGATCACGGCGATGTAGTTCAGGAGGTCCGGGTCCTTCTCCACGAGGACCTGCAGCGTGATCTCGCGCTTGAGCGTGAGGTAGGTCGCCCGGTCCATGAGGACGTAGGCCTGGCGCTCGTTGGCGTACCGGGTGGTCGGGGCGTTGCCGGCGCTCCCGCGCTCGTAGCGCACGTACCAGGGCCCGGCGGGTCGCAGCCCGGCCTTGTCCCAGAGCTCGAGCTCCTTGACATGGGTGCCGGAGTTGTCTCCGCGGGTGACGAACGGCGCGCTCGCCTCGGCGATCTGCCGGAACGCCGCCGTCGCGGACCGCGCTCCGCGAATCCGTGCGGGGTCGGCGGGCCGGCCCAGGATCACGAAGTCGTTGTACATGACGTCGCGGCGGTCGACCCCGAAGCTGTCCGCCACGAACTTGTCCTCGAGGGCGCGCGCGTGGACCATCACCAGGTCGAAGCTCCCGCTCTTGGCCATGTCGAGCGCGGCCCCGGTGCCCGCGCCGACGTGGCGGACGTCAACCCCGGTCGTGCGCCGGTCCGCGTCCTCGAGGGCCTCGACGATCCCGGCGTCGATGGGCCCGATCGTGCTCGCCATCATGAGGACCACCGGCGGGCCCTCACGGCGCGGCGCCGTCACCGTAGACGCGCAGCCGGCGGCCAAGAGCAGCGCCACCAGCATCCCCCGCCCTCGCCCCATCGCACGCCGCTCTCTCCGGGGCCCTCAGCCCCAGATCACGAAACCTCGGCCAGCACGCGGCCCGACTGTCGGGCGTCGTAGCCACCGAGCCGCGCGAGGCCCTTGCGAAAGCCCTCAGACCGGACCGCTTCGACGACTGCCTGCACCGCCGGCCGGAAGAACGTGTCTTTCGGGATCGCCATGTCGAACCGCTCCGTGACCAACGGCACGAACCCGAGGCCGAGCGCGTGCGCGACCGAGCAGGAGGCCACGCCGACATCGGCCTCAGCGCGGAGCACTCGGAGCGCGACCGCCCAGTGGGTCGAGACCACGTCGCGGTAGCCCGTGATGCGCTCCGACTCCACGCCGGCACGTGCGAGCCCAAGGTCCACGAAGTGTCGGGTCCCGGAGCCGGCCTGACGGTTCACGAAGCGGAGGCCAGGACGCGCCAGGTCCGCGAGGGTCGAGAGTCCCTGTGGATTGCCCGCGGGCACGATGAGGCCGAGATCCCGGTGGAAAAGGTTCACGAGCGCCGACGGCCGGGATTCGAGATAGGAGCCCAGCCCCGCACCGTTGTACTCCCCCGAGTCCGGATCGACGAGGTGCACGCAGGCGACGTCAGCGCGCCCCGCGGCCACCGCCTGCAGCCCGGCCATGCTGCCGACGCGCGCCACGAAGAGCATCGGCGCCCCGGGCTGGGTCGCCAGGATCTCGGCGAGCTGGTCGAGCGCCGGATCGTCGCTCCCGGCGAGGAACAGGCGGTCTGCCGCCCGGCCCGCGTGCGCCCCCACGGGGTGGGCCTTTCCCCCGCCGCGCGCGCTGGAGTCGAGCCACTCCTCCAGGAGGTGCTCCGGAAAGAGCCATTTGCCGGTGACCCGTGTCGCGGGGATCGCGCCGCGCTGGGCCAGCAGGTAGACGGACCGCGGGTTGAGCCGGAGGTACCGGGCGGCCTCAGGAACGGTCAGGAGCCTGGGCTGCACACATACATGCTCAGAGACTTCCTGATCTCGGTCAAGGGCCTGGAAGATACGGGAAAATGCTTCAGACTGCTACGTCGGGACCTCCTCCCGCCGGGGTCACGACACCAGGGGGCTCATCGCGCGCTCATCCCGGTCGATTCACTCTGCCGTCCTCTCCCGCTGCTCCGGCGCCGTCACGAAGTCCGTCGGGCGGACGCGCTCGATCCAGGCGGAGACCTCCGACGGTTCCCCGGACGGCCCGCGCCGAGTCGCTCGATCGAGGGCCGCTCCCGTGGCGTGGATTGGGGCACCCACCCGGAGCGCGAGACCGACCGCGTCGGCGGGATGGCACGGGATGGCGATCTCGTCGGCCGGCGTCGCCGTCGGCGCCACGCGGAGCCGCGCGCAGATCCCCTGAGGCTGGGAGGTATTCCTAACCTTGAACGGCGATTCCCGCAGGCCAGCGACTCGTCCCTGGCCGCTCTGGTCGCGGATATCCCCAACCTCGATGCGCCGAGCCAAAGAACCCTCCAAGGTGCCTTCGCGATGTGCCTACCGAACATGTTCCAGCGGCACCACGTCAGTCGATTCTGGGGCCGGCGGTCCCGGGATCGCCGATCAGGGTTAATCATGCCGTGTGTCAATAGTCTTCTGACGAGGCGCCGCGCTCACCCGCGCGGGCCGGCCGCTAATCAGGATCCGTGCGCGATCCGGACGCGATGATCAGTCCCGGGGTCGGCCTCAGCCTCGCCCGGTGCGTAGACGTACTCGATCAGGAGATGGTCCTAGGCCAGGCTAGACGACGGGGACGTGTCCGCTAATGCCCGCGGCAGAACGCTATCAGGACACCCATGCCGACGCAAGCAGTGGTCACGAGCCTGCCGCGCCCAGCGCATCACGGACGTGGCAGGACCGCCGCGATGTCCCCGGCGAGGGCGCCGAGGGCCCGGCTCATCGCCACCACTAGCGGTGCGTAGCCGGCGCCCTCGACCCGCTCCGTGACCGCAGACCGTCGGGCCGCTATCTCCTCGCCTGCCGGGCCCACCACCTGCCAACGCGCGTCGAGCACGACCTCTCCGCTCGGCGACCCGTCGAACCTCGCGATGGCAATGAGCACCCTATACCGGCCGCCGGTCACCGAGGGGTAGGCCTCCACGCGGTCGCTGCCCAGGAGACGACCGAGATCCTCGGCGAGGACCCGCGGCACCGCCTCGATCAAGATCTCCGCCCATCGGTCGAACTCGGCGAGGTCGACCTCGCCTCCCGCTAGCCGTGTGACGATCTGCGGGCGATTCAGGTAGGAAGGCAGCGTAACGGGACCTACCGACACGATCAGGCCGCTGCCTTGCGTGCTCGCGGGGGCCACCCCGGTCGCGGCCACGGGGGTTAGGACGTAGAAGCGCGCCGCCGAGCTCCGCCCGACGCACCCTCCCATCCCGGCCAGCCCCGCCAGGGCGAGGCTCACGGCCACCGCGCGCCGCGCGCGGCCGGCGCTCATCATTGGCGGACCGGCCGGCCCTTGCCAACCAGGATGGACTCCGGGTGACGGTCGAGGTAGTCCGCCAGCACGCGGAGCGATCGCGAGGCATCGGCCAGCCCCTGCAAGGCCTGCGAGATCTCGTACCCCACGCGGGATTCGCCGCTCAGGACGCCCTCCGTGGCTAGGAGCACCGATTGCCCCTGCTCCAGGGTCACACGCGCCGCCTTCGCGGTGTCCCGCAAGGCCGTCGCCACCTCGTCCACGCGGTCGCGCAGCTCGGCCAGGGTCCGCTCGACGTCCCGGTCGGCGTTCTGCATCACAGCCCGGCCCGAGTCCGAGGTGGCCCGGAGCGACGCCAGGAGGGGGCTCACCTCGGTCTGGAGCTGCGCCACCGTCTTCTCCAGCTGGCCGGCGAGCTGCTCCACAGTGCGGCGGGTCGTGTCCGACGTCTCCTTCACTGAGGCCAGGACCGGCGGCGCCTGCCGGTCGAGACGCTGGACGAACGTGCGGCCCTCCACGAGGAGCCCGTCCAGATTCTGCGCGGCGCGCTCCAGCTCGGGAGACTGGACAAGGCGGGCGAGCTGCTCGACGGCGGTCTGCGCCGACTGGAACACGCGCTCCCAAGGCACCTTCTGGAGGGCCTCCGTAAGCTGTTGGAGCGTGGTCGGGATGGTGGGGATCTCGGGGATGCTCGGGTCACGCGAGATCAGGGCCACGGGCGTGTCGGGACGGACGACCAAGGCCACGTAGAGCTGGCCGGTCACCACGCTCTGGAGCGCGAGCTGCGCGCGCAGCCCCATCTTCACGTACTCGCGGAAGGTCTGCCGCACATCGCGTCCCGGTTTCAATCCTTCGATGTTCTGACTCCGCTCCAGCACCGCAAAGACGGCGATCCGCGTCTGGCCCACCTCCGTCTGGATCGCGGTCACCTCACCGACCCGGACGCCCCGATAGGCGACGGGCGCCCCGATGGAGAGCCCGTTGACGCTCTCGTCGAAGTACATCACCACTGTCACCACGTCACGGAACCACCGGCCGCCGCCGAGGATCACCAGTCCCGCCACCGCCAGGGCCACCGCCCCAACCACGAACGCCCCGATCACCGTCGGATTCGCGCGCCTCGCCATCTCCGTCGTGCCTCCCTTGCCGGCCCGCGCTACGGCGACTCGCGCCGGAGGAAGGCCCGCACCTTCGGCTCCGGGCAGGTGTCGAGGAGCGCCTTGGGATTCCCGCGGGCGATCATGGTCCGCGTCTCCGCGTCCAGGAACACCGCGTCGTCCGCGATGGTGAAGATGCTCGCCAACTCGTGCGTGACCACCACGATCGTGGCGCCCAGGCTGGCTCGGAGCTCGAGGATCAGTTCGTCCAGGAGGCGGGAGCTGATCGGGTCGAGGCCGGCCGACGGCTCGTCGAAGAACATGATGTCGGGATCGAGGGCCATGGCTCGCGCGAGACCGGCCCGTTTCTGCATGCCCCCGCTGATCTGGGCGGGGTAGAAGTCCTCGAAGCCAGCCAGGCCGACCAGCGCCAGCTTGAACGCGGCCACCTCGCGGATCTGGGCGGGCGAAAGGTCGGTGAACTCGCGGAGGGGCAGCCCGACGTTCTCGGCCAGGGTCATCGAGCTCCATAGGGCACCCCGCTGATAGAGCACGCCGAAGCGGCGCATCAGCCGCTCACGCACGGCCGCCTCGCTCTGCCAGAAGCTCTGCCCCTGGTAGCGCACGTCGCCATGGGCCGGGGGCATGAGCCCGATCAGGTGGCGCAGGAGCGTGCTCTTCCCACACCCGCTGCCGCCCATGATGACAAAGATCTCCCCGGAGGCCACCTCGAAGGTTAGGTCCCGCTGGATGACGAAGCTCCCATAGGCCATCGTGAGGTCGACCACCGAAATGCGTGCCGGCGCCGCCGGGACCGCTTCGCGGACGACGATCTTAGTACCCGAGCGCATTGTAGACGACGGTGAGGACACCGTCGGCGACGATGATGAGCACGATGCACGTCACGACGGCCGAGGTCGTGGCCTCACCGACCGCCGCCGCGCTGCGGCCGGACCGCATGCCGCGGAAGCATCCGGCGAAGGCGATGAGGGCACCGAAGACCGACGCCTTGACCAGCCCCATGACGAAGTCGGCGATGCCCAGAGCCTCTACCGATCGGTTCACGTAGGCGACGGGTCCGATGTCCAGCATGCCGATCCCGACCAAGGCGCCTCCCACCATACCCAGCAGGTCCGCATACAGGGTGAGGAGTGGCGTCATCAGCACGAGGGCGACGATGCGCGGCACGACCAGGAACTGCATGGGTGCGATGCCCATGGTGGTCAGGGCGTCGATCTCCTCGTTGACCGTCATGGTGCCAAGCTGGGCGGCGAAGGCGGACCCGGTCCGCCCGGCGAGGACGATGGCGGTAATGAGCGCCCCGACTTCGCGGGCCACCGCGATGCCGACGAGGTCAGCCACGTAGAGCTGCGCGCCGAATTGCCGGAGCTGGACGGCGCCCACAAAGGCAAAGATCACGCCGATGAGCACCCCGACCAGTGCCGTGATGGGGAGCGCGCGGGCGCCGACCTCCTGCACGAGGAGCCAGAACTCGGCTCGCGGGACCCGGGCCCGGAAGGTCAGAAGCGCCCCCAAGGCTCGGACGGCCTCACCCAAGAAGGCGAGCATGGCCGACACCTCGCCCCCAGTCCGGAGCGTGGCGGTCCCGAGGCGGGCAAGCCAGGAGGACCGCGGCGCCGCAGGGTCCGGCTGACGCGGCGGAACCGCACCGGCTAGTCGGAGCAGGCGGCGCACCCCGTCCGGCAGGCCAGCGGGCTCGACCGCGATGCCCGCTCGCTCGGCCACGGCGAAGACGCCGCGGAGTAATGTGAGGAGCCCGGTGTCCCAGCCGGTCAGGTCCCCCGACTCGAACGTCAGCCGCCGCACCGCCGCGCCGCTCACGATCACCCGCTCGACCTCGGCCGCCGCGGGCAGGCGGCCCTCCATCGTCCAGCGACCGCGGAGGCGGAGGCACAACGTGCCCTCTTCGGGCCGCGCCGGATCCAGCGTCCACGGCGGGGCGACGCCGGCGAGGTCGGCGCTCGGCCCGGCCGTCACGGCTCGAGTATTCCTGAACGCATGTCCAGATCGCACAGCAGGAGTCCCTTACCCCGCCGACACCAGGACTCGCACTTCACGGCGCAGTCGGTCACCGAGCCGGTCCTTCTCGATCTCGAGATCGTAACCGGCCTGAAGGTTCAGCCAGAAGCGCTCCGAAGTGCCGAAGTGGCGCGCCAACCGCAGCGCCGTATCCGCCGTCACCGCGCGCTTGCCGTGAACGATCTCGTTGATGCGCCGGGGCGGAACCGTCAGCGCCTTCGCCAGTCGGTACTGGCTGATCCCGAGCGGTCGCAGGAACTCTTCCTGCAGGATCTCCCCCGGCGAGACCACCGACAGCTTGCGCCCCCGTCCCCTCACCGACGCCTTAGTGATAGTCGACGATCTCGACATCCTCGGCATCACCCTCCTTCCAGCGAAAGCATACTCGCCACTGATCGTTGATCCGAATGCTGTATTGTCCCGCTCGATCCCCCGTTAGCATCTCGAGGCGATTCCCGGCTGGCACCCGGAGATCCTCGATCGATTCTGCGGCGTCGAGGAGCACCAGCTTGCGCAATGCGGCTCGCCGCACGTCCGGAGGGAGCTTCCGGACCGGTTCGCGGCGAAACAACCGCTCCGTCTCGCGGTCCCGGAAGCTCCGGATCATTCATGAGCGAGCCTAACGCGTGGCGATCATAACGGCAAGCGTTATGGTCTGGTGCCAGCACGGGACCACCTGGACTCTGAGGACTCCCGCTCGGAGGCACACCTGAGTTTGAGCGCTCCATCTTTGGCAGGAACTGCAGCGCCTCCTACCGCTCGATCAGTGTGCAGCGCCCCCGCGCCGGCCGAGATCGATCGCGAGCGTCAGCTCAACACGGGCGTCCGCCCGGGCCATCGCCAGCCCGTTGTGCGCCGCCTCCGATGCCGGATCCGAGGGATCGGCCGGGCTTTGGAGAAGGCGGGTCGCCTGGCCGAGGCGGAGGCGATCTACGCGGCGGGTCCCGACCCCCCGGCTATGGCCGGGCGATCGTCAGAAGAGGAGATCGCAGCCTTCCTGCGCCGCTGGAGAAGCGCGGCAGCGGATCAGGCGCAGCCCGTTCGAGGCGTGCCCCGCGCTTTCTTGGGCACCAGTGTGCACGCGAACGTGGCAGGCCGCTGCTGATACTGATCAAGGAGAGCTCGAAGCCGCGCAAGCGTCCGGTCCCGCTTGGCGAGGCCGATGCCGTAGATCGCCAGATCGTTCACCAGCCGCGTGTAGAAGAAATGCTGGTGGTCGCCGGTGTTCCGCATGCAGGGCGTCGGCTTCTGCGCCACGCGCAGAAGGAGCCCGAACGCGCGGACGTACTCGCCCAGCACCGGTTCGTCACGGAGGTCCGGGGGAACCTCGGGGAAGCGCGCCAGGAACTCATCCACCGTCATCGGCGTGCGAACGGCCCGGGCGCATTCCTCCAGGTCCGGTGACAGGCGGATCTGCATGACAGCCCCTCCCGGGGTCGATTATAGCCCGGCACGCCCGGCTGGTCTTCTCGTACCGCCGCGTAGTGTAGCTGGAGTGTCTTGGACGGGGCAGGCCCGGACGCTCGTCCACCAGCACACGTCGACACACTCAGCGCGCGTGACACCTGTCCTTTCCACGCCCGTCAAGGCGTCAATCAATGCGGCCGCTTGGGCTCCGCGGAGGCCCCGCTCATGCTGGAGGAGGTCGGCGGATCTTTACCCCAATTGGCGAATAGAGCAGGCGGCTAGACTGTGACCTCATGCGCCGCGGAGAAGTCCTCCGGATCCAACACCATACGCTGTCAGGTTCTGGCATATCTTACTGAATCAACGGCACATTTTGGTCGAGCGGCTGGGAGCTTCGGCTAGTCCGTGAATCAATATTGACTTGTCTGTATAGTTTAGCTAAGCTTCGATCGAGGCTAAGGAGCGTTCCGATGAGCACAGATCCTCGATTGCTTCTCGAGACGAGCGGCCCGTACAAGGCCGGCTTCGTCACGGACATCGAGTCAGAGTCCGTCCCCCCAGGGTTGAATGAGGAGATCGTCCGGTTGATCTCCGAAAAGAAGAGCGAGCCGGGGTGGCTTCTGGACTGGCGCCTGAAGGCGTTCCGCCAATGGCTCACCATGAAAGAGCCGAACTGGCAGAACGTCCACTACCCGCCGATCGACTACCAGGCGATGGTCTACTACTCCGCTCCCAAGTCCCGGAAGGACGGGCCAAAGAGTCTCAACGACGTGGACCCGAAGCTCCTCGAGACCTACGAGAAGCTCGGGATCCCCCTGCGAGAGCGCGAGAAGCTCGCCGGGGTCGCCGTGGACGCGGTCTTCGACAGCGTCTCGGTCGCGACGACCTTCCGGGAGAAGCTCGCCGAGGTCGGCGTCATCTTTTGTTCTTTCTCGGAGGCGGTCCAGACCCATCCGGACCTCGTCAAGCGATACCTCGGGTCCGTCGTGCCGTACACCGACAACTTCTTCGCGACCCTGAACTCCGCGGTCTTCTCCGACGGCTCCTTCGTCTACGTGCCGAAGGGGGTCCGCTGCCCGATGGAGCTCTCGACGTACTTCCGAATCAATGCGGACAAGACGGGACAGTTCGAACGGACGCTGATCATCGCCGACGAGGGCAGCTATGTCTCCTACCTGGAGGGTTGTACCGCACCCATGCGGGACGAGAACCAGCTGCACGCGGCCGTCGTGGAGCTCGTCGCCCTGGACGACGCGGAGATCAAGTACTCGACGGTCCAGAACTGGTACCCGGGCGACGAGCAGGGGCGCGGCGGCATCTACAACTTCGTGACCAAGCGCGGCAAGTGCCTCGGAAAGAGCTCAAAGATCTCCTGGACGCAGGTCGAGACGGGCTCGGCGATCACGTGGAAATACCCGAGCTGCATCCTCCAGGGAGACAACTCGGTCGGGGAGTTCTACTCGGTCGCGGTGACCAACAACTACCAGCAGGCCGACACCGGCACCAAGATGATTCACATCGGCAAGAACACCAAGTCCACGATCGTCTCGAAGGGCATCTCCGCGGGTCACGGCCAGAACAGCTACCGCGGCCTCGTCAAGATCCTCGCCAAGGCGGACAACGCGCGCAACTACTCGCAGTGCGACTCGTTGCTCATCGGCGACAAGTGCGGAGCGCACACGTTCCCCGCCATCGAGATCCTGAACTCGACCGCGCAGATGGAGCACGAGGCGTCTACGTCGAAGATCGGCGAGGACCAGATCTTCTACTTTCAGCAGCGCGGCATCTCGCCCGAGGAAGCGGTCAACATGATCGTCAGCGGCTTCTGCAAGGTCGTCTTCAAGGAGCTGCCGATGGAGTTCGCGGTCGAGGCGCAGAAACTGCTGGGCGTCAGCCTTGAGGGAAGCGTCGGATAACATGCTTCTGAAAATCACGAACCTCCACGCGAATGTCGCTGGCACTGAGATCCTCCGCGGCGTGGATCTCACGGTGAACGCGGGAGAGGTCCACGCGATCATGGGCCCGAACGGCTCAGGCAAGAGCACGCTGGCGCATGTTCTCGCCGGACGGCCCGGATACGAGGTCACTCAGGGTGAGGTGCTGTACCAGGGGCACGACCTCCTTGCCATGGCGCCCGAAATGCGCGCCCGAGAAGGCGTCTTCCTCGCGTTTCAGTACCCGGTCGAGATCCCGGGTGTCTCGAACCTCTACTTCCTGAAGAATGCGCTGAACGCGGTCCGCAAGCACCGCGGGCTGCCCGAGCTCGACGCGTTCGACTTCCTGTCGCTCGTCAAAGACAAGGCGGCGCTCGTGGACATCGACGAGGAGCTCGTCAAGCGCGCGGTCAACGAGGGATTCTCGGGCGGTGAGAAGAAGCGGAACGAGATCTTCCAGATGGCGATCCTGGACCCGACGCTCGCGATCCTGGACGAGACCGATTCGGGGCTCGACATCGACGCCCTGCGGATCGTCGCCTCCGGCGTGAACTCCCTGCGCACCCCGGAGCGCGCCATGATCGTCGTGACGCACTACCAGAGGTTGCTCAATTACATCGTCCCGGACTTCCTTCACGTGCTGGTCGAGGGGCGCATCGCGCTCGAGGGGGGAAAGGATCTCGCGCTCGAACTCGAGGAGAAGGGCTACGCCTGGCTCGAGAAAGAGCCGCCCGCGAAGACGCAGCCCGTCCCGATCTCGTGATGGAAGCCGTCGCGGAAGATACGCGCACGACCGGCCTCGAGCGCTCGCTCGGTGAGGCCTACCGCGAGAAGCGTGCGCCGCGCGATCCCGGCTGGCTGGCCGAGATTCGCCGGGTCGGCATGGACCGGTTCCGCGAAATGGGCTTCCCGACCGTCCACGACGAAGCGTGGAGGGACACGAACGTCGCGCCGATCCAGAAGGTGCCGTTCGAGCTGGCGCCCGACGAGGAGTCGCCCGGTCAACGCCCTCACCCCTCCCCTCTCGCGTGGGGAGAGGGCGTTCAGCTCGTCTTCATCAACGGCCGGTATTCCCGAGCGCTCTCCTCTTCCGGACCTCGGCCCGCTGGCCTCGAAGTGGCCAGCCTGAAGGACGTTCTGGCCCAGGACCCGGAGTCCGCGGAGCCCCATCTCGCGAAGAGCACGCGTGACGGCAACGCCTTCGCCGCCGTCAACGCGGCGTTCCTCGAAGACGGCGCGTTCGTCCGGATCCCGGCTCGGACGGCCGTCACGCACCCGATTCACCTCGTCTTTCTGTCGGAGCCGGTCTTCGGCCCCACGGTCTCCCATCCCCGCAACCTCGTCATCGCGGAGGCGGGCAGCCAGGCCCACATCGTGGAGACGTACGTCGGGATGCCCGGGGCGCTGTACTTCACCAACGCCGTAACCGAAGTCGTCCTGGGCGACAGGCGCGGTCCTCGACTTCTCCAAGCTCGAGCGCGAGAGCACTGCGGCCTTCCACGTCGCGACCACCGAGGTGACCCAGGGACGCGACAGTAGCTTCACCTCGCATTCGATCTCGCTGGGCGGCGCTCTGGCCCGCAACGACCTGAACGTCCGGCTCGACGCAGAGGGCGCCGGATGCACGCTGAACGGCCTCTTCATCGGCTCCGGCACCCAGCACCTCGACAACCACACCCTGATCGATCACGCAAGGCCGCACGGCACGAGCCGCGAGCTCTACAAGGGAATCATGAACGGACAGTCGCGGGGGGTCTTCAACGGCAAGATCATTGTGCGGCCGGGCGCGCAGAAGACCGACGCGATGCAGACGAACAAGAATCTGCTCCTTTCGAAGGAAGCGCTGGTCAACTCGAAGCCGGCGCTGGAGATCTTCGCCGACGACGTCAAGTGCCGGCACGGCTCGACGATCGGGCAGCTCGACGACGCCGCGATGTTCTACCTGCGCTCGCGCGGGATCGGAGAAAAGGAGGCCCGCGAGCTCCTGGTCTACGCCTTCGCGAGCGACGTCGCCTCGAGGATCCGCGTCGCGCCGCTCCGCGCGTTCGTGGAAGCGCAACTCGGTCTGCGGCTGCCCCGGGGCGACGCCGAACCGATCCGGGACGCGCGCCCGTGAGCACCGTCCTCCCGAGTCGAGCGCCCGCCGGGGGGGACCGCCCGCGCCTCGACGTCGAGGCCCTCCGCCGCGACTTCCCGATCCTCGCCCGTAAGATTCACGGCCACCCGCTCGTCTACCTCGACAACGCGGCGACGACTCAGAAGCCGGAGTCCGTCATCGAGGCGGTCGCCGACATGTATCGGCGGTCCTACGCGAACATCCACCGCGGCGTGCACGCGCTCTCGGTCGAGGCGACCGACGCCTACGAGCAGGCCCGTGAAAAGGTCCGAGCGTTCGTGAATGCCGCCGAGACCCGCGAGATCGTGTTCGTCCGCGGCACGACCGAGGCGATCAACCTCGTGGCCCAGACCTTCGGCCGGCAGCGCGTCGGCGAAGGGGACGAGGTCGTCGTGACCGCGCTCGAGCATCATTCGAACATCGTGCCGTGGCAGCTCCTCTGTGACGAGAAGAAGGCGCGCCTGAAGGTCCTGCCGATCGACCGGTCCGGCGAGGTCTGTGTGGAGGAGCTCGAGCGCCTGCTCACGCCACGATGCCGCGTCGTCTCGATCGCGCACGTCTCGAACGCCCTCGGAACGCTCGTTCCCGTGCGGCGGATCGTGGAGATCGCGCACGCGCGCGGCGTTCCGGTCCTCGTGGATGGCGCGCAGGCGGTCCCGAGGCTCGCCGTGGACGTCCGCGAGCTCGGCTGCGACTTCTACGCGTTTTCTGCGCACAAGATGTACGGCTCGACGGGGGTGGGCGTCCTGTACGGGCGGGCGGAGCTGCTCGACGCCATGCCGCCCTACCAGGGCGGCGGTGACATGATCAGCTCGGTCACGTTCGAGAAGACAACGTGGAACGTGCTTCCCTACAAGTTCGAGGCGGGCACACCGAACATCGCGGGCGCGATCGGCCTCGGCACCGCGATCGACTATCTTGCGAAGATCGGGATCGAGAACGTCACGGCTCACGAGAAGGACCTGCTGGATTACGCGACCCCCTTGCTGACCGCACTCCCCGGTCTGAACGTGATCGGAACGGCGCGGGAGAAGATCGGCGTCCTCTCGTTCACCCTCGACGGAATCCACCCGCACGACATCGGGACAGTTCTCGATCAGGAGGGGATCGCGATCCGTACCGGCCATCACTGTGCTCAGCCGGTCATGGAGTTCTTCGGCATCCCGGCGACCGCGCGCGCGTCGCTCGCGCTCTACAACACGCGCGCGGACATCGACGCGCTTGTTGAAGGGATTCGGAAGGTCCAGAGGATGTTCCGCTGATGGGCGAGCTCCGGGATCTGTACCAGGAAGTGATCCTGGACCACAGCAAGGCACCGAGGAACTTCGGCGAGCTGGCTGCTGCGAACCGGAGAGCGGAGGGCTACAACCCGCTCTGCGGCGACCGGGAGACCGTGTTCGTCCGGCTCGAGGACGACGTGCTGAAAGAGGTCGGCTTCCGGGGGGCGGGTTGCGCGATCTCGACGGCGTCCGCCTCAATGATGACCGAGAGCCTGAAGGGGAAGACGCGCACGGAAGCGGAGGCCCTCTTCGAGCGCTTCCACGACTTGATCACGGGGCAAGACGGCGAGAAGAAGCCAGGCGCGCCCGAGCTCGGGAAGCTCGCGGTCTTCTCGGGAGTGCGCGAGTTCCCCGTGCGCGTCAAGTGCGCGACGCTGCCGTGGCACACGCTGAAGGCGGCGCTCGCCGGAGAAGATCGCACGGTCTCGACCGAGTTGACCGAAGGGCCGAAGGCCGAGAGCGGAGGGGCCTGACATGTGGGCGCAGAAAGAGACGACGACGACCCGCGACGTCGTGGCGAGCGAGATCCCGGCCGGGACGAAGTTCACGATCCCGGCGGGGGCGCGTCTGCGGATCACGCAGTCCCTTGGCGGGTCGTACACCGTGATGGTGCCGATGGGATACCTCGCGCGGATTGACGGCAGGGATGCCGACGCGATCGGCGAGGAGCCGGCGCAGAAGCCGACGGCCAAGGCAACGGTGGAGAAGCCGGTCGAGGACCTCTGCTGGGACCAGCTCCGCACTTGCTACGATCCGGAGATCCCGGTGAACATCGTGGACCTTGGGCTCGTCTACAGCCTCCAATTGACGCCGCTCCCGGAAGGGGGCAACAAGGTCGAGGTCACGTTCACGCTCACCGCTCCAGGCTGCGGCATGGGGGACGTCCTGCGCGAGGACATCCACCAGAAGCTGCTGACGGTCCCGGGTATCCACGAGGCGGACGTCCACGTCCTCTTCGACCCGCCCTGGAGCAGGAGCATGATGTCGGACGCGGCCAAGCTGCAGCTCGGGATGATGTGAAGCGGACGCGCGGGGACGAGCAGCGATGAAGCTGAGTTCGCAGGAAGAGTACGGGCTGCGATGTCTCCTCCGGGTCGGGCGCGAAGGCACCTCCGGGCGCGTCACGATTTCCGAACTGTCGCGAGCCGAGGGGATCTCGGAACCGAACGCCGCGAAGATGATGCGGATCCTGCGTGAAGGCGGGTTCGTCGCCTCCACCCGCGGGCAGTCGGGAGGCTATGCGCTCTCCCGGCCGGCGGAGCAGATCAACGTCGGCGAGGTGCTCGCGGCGCTGGGCGGCCGGTTGTACGAGCCCTCCTTCTGCGACACCCACGCGGGCGTCGAGCGATTCTGCACGAACATGCCAGATTGCTCGATCCGTTCCGTATGGCGCATGCTCCAGAACGCCGTAGACCAGGTGCTTGGCAAGATCACGTTGAAGGACCTTCTGGTCTCCGAGCGGGAGATGAACGCGTTCCCTTCGGAGGCCAGGTCGGCGCTTCGGACGTACTCGCACCACGCCTGACCGAAGGCAGCGGCATGGGCCCCGCCCGGCGTGACCGACCGCGGCTCTGCGCTGTCACGGCGCGGCGCGTCCCGGGATCCCCCGCTTTGATGCGGTCATCGAGCCCAAGACCGGCGAAGGCCTCGACCGCCACCTCGGAGGGAACTGGGTAGCGGCCGCCGTTGTAAGCCTCCACGATCACGGTCTCCGGGACCGTCGCAGGCCATCGACTCCAGCACTGGGGCTCGGGTCACTGCAGGCCGGCCGCGTCCTCCCATGGCGTCGCGGCCACGAAATGGTGTAGTAGTAGTCAGGAGTTTTGACGCGTGCCATCCCTACTCAAGCGCAAGCTGGCCCAGGGGGAGTTCGTCATCGGCACCTGGGTGACCATGTCCGATCCGGCGGGCATGGAGATCCTGAGCCAGGTCGGGTTCGACGTGCTGCTCATCGACGGCGAGCACGCACCGGTGGACGCCGGGACGCTGCGGGATCTGCTGATTGCTGGCAAAGGCTCCGACACCGCTCTGCTCGTGCGCGTGGCGTGGAACGATCCGGTTCGAATCAAGATTGTGCTCGACCTGGGAGCGGATGGAGTCATGGTGCCGATGGTCAACAGCGCCGACGAGGCGCGCGGCGCCGTGGCCGCCTGCAAGTATCCTCCGGAGGGCATCCGTAGCGTGGGCGCATGGCGGCCATCTGGGTACTATCAGAGCGAGTCGGAGTACGTCAGGCGTGCCAACGTCGACACGACGGTTGTGGTCCAGGTCGAGCACATCCGCGCGGTCGAGGCATTGAACGACATCCTGAAGGTCCCGGGCATTGACGCGGTCTTCATCGGGCCCTCGGACCTGGCCGCCTCACTGGGCCATTTGGCACACACACGTCATCCGGAGGTCGTGGCGACCATCGAGCGCATTGCCGCCGGATGCCGTGCCGCGGGCGTGCCCTTCGGCACCGATGCCGATGAGCCGCAGTGGCTGGCCGGCCTGGGCGCGTGCTTCTTCGCGACGGGCATCGACACCGGGTTCCTGGCGAACGGCGCCCGGACGGCCATGGCCGGAATGAAGGCGGCGCTGGGCACTGGGGGATGTGGGGGGAGGTGATCGACCTCGGACTGGACCGATTGGCGGCCCTGGCGCGACTCGTCACACCAGCCCCTCGATTCGGAGGACGAAAGGGGAGTTTCGCGATGAAAGATCAGAGCACGATCAGCCGCAGGAGCTTTCTCAAGGCGACCGCCGGCCTGGCCGGCGGTTCACTCGTCGCCCACCGCCCTCCACCGGCGATGGCCGCGATCGGCGGCAACCTGAACATGATTGGCTGGGAGGGGTACGATCTCCCGGACGCCGCCAAGCCGTTCCAGGCGAAGCACGGGATCACCCTCAACGTCACCCACATCGGCAGCAACGACGAGGTGCTGACCAAATTCCAGGCCGGTGGGCCGGGGCGTTACGATGTGGGCAACATCACCAGCCGCTTCATTCAACCGATGATCGAGCAGAAGATGCTCACCCCGCTCGACGAGGCGCGATTGCCGAACTTCAAACAAGTGTACCCGCAGTTCCAAAACGTGGACTGGGCACGGCGTGACGGCAAGCTATACGCGGTGCCCGCTTACTTCGGGTTCGACGTGATCAACTACAACGCCGACTTCCTCAAACAGCCACCCAAGACCTGGGACGTGTTGATCGATCCCCAGTACAAAGGCAAGGTCGGCTTCTACGACAATCCCAGCGGCACGATGTTCTTCATCGGCGCAATCGTGGGCGTGGGCGCCGATGGCACGAAATACACCAAGGCTGATCTCCAGAAGATCATCGAGTGGGGCAAGAAGTGGAAGGCCAACAGCAAGACCCTGGTCAAGTCCTACGGTGAAATGACCGATCTGCTGGTGCGGGGCGACATCTGGCTGGGCGCCATTGGCTGGCAGTACGTCACCGTCCAGGGCCAGAAGCAGCGCGCCAACCTGGCCGATGCCCTGCCCGACGGCCCGGCCAAGGCCTGGTGCGACTCCTACTTCATTTTCACCGGGGCGTCGAACCTCGACACCGCTTACGCCTGGATCGACAACGCCATCACCCCCGAAGTGATGGCCAAGAGCGGGCCGGCCCTCAACTCGATGGTGACCAACGCCAAGGCGGCGCCGCTTCTGCCCCAGGAACACGCCAAGCTCATGGGCTATGACAAGCTGAACGACCAACTGGGGCGCGCGGTCTTCTCCGTCTTCCCGCCGGCTCGGGCCGCGGATGCCAATCACATCTCGCTGGACGAGCTGCTGCGAGGATACGAGCAGATCAAGGCCTCGTAGACGAGTGCGGGGTGGACGCGCGGCAGGAGGCCGGAGCGTCCCGTCCCGCAGCGGATTGCGCTTGAGCGCCTGTATCTTGCTGATGCCGGCTGATGACCCGAAAGCCCGGATCCGAGCAGGTCCTCGGGCTGGTCTCGATGCCAGCGGGCGAGGCGGCGATTGCGGCCGACGGACGGGGAAGCGCGAGCTTACGCGGTGTTGACACTTAAGCCGTGATCCGCCGCCCGGTGCACCTGGAGCGCAGTCGACGCGCTGTCATCACCGCCGAGCCCAACAGGGGCGTCCTGCGGGGCTCGGCCGCCTCACCGGTCGCAGTCGGGCGCGCCCGGCCACACGGCGCCGCTGTCGGCGACAGACGGCCTCTGCGCCGTGTTGGTCTCGGTCCCCAGGAGATCGCGCGAAGCTCCACCAATGGGGCGCCATGCACGGTGCATGGCGCCCTCCGGCAGCGAGACAGGGTACCCGCGCAACGGCCCAGGTGCCCTGGCAGCCCCGGGGGGCGTCGAGAGCGACATCGTGCTCGACATCGACGAGCCATGAGCGTCGACGGACAACGGATTGTCCAGGTCGACGGCATCAGCAAGAGGTTCCCGGGCCCCGCGCGCGGCAGCGAGGTCGTGGCGCTGGACGACATCCAACTGGCGGTGCAACGAGGTGAATTCGTTGCGTTGCTCGGCCCGAGCGGCTGCGGCAAGACGACGCTGCTGCGGATCCTGGCGGGCCTTGAAACGCCGACCTCGGGACGGGTGCTCATCGACGGCCAGGACATGCGGGACGTACCGCCAGAAAGGCGGCCGGTGAACATGGTCTTTCAGACCCCGGCGCTTTTCCCGCATCGCAGCGTCTACGAGAACATCGCTTTTGGGCCGCGCATGGCGGGTGCGACGGCCGCTCAGATCGTGCCGCACCTCGCCGAGGTGCTGGCTCTGGTGCGCCTGGAGGGATTTGAGCACCGTCGCGTGACGCAACTCAGCGGAGGGCAGAGCCAGCGTGTCGCGTTGGCCCGGGCGCTGATCAACCGCCCCAAGGTGCTGCTGCTGGACGAGCCGCTCAGCGCGCTTGACCTCAAGCTACGCAAGGCCATGCAGCTCGAGCTCAAGCGCATCCACCGCCTGCTTGGGACCACCTTCATCTACGTGACGCACGACCAAGAAGAAGCCATCGTCATGGCCGACCGCATTGCGATCATGAACCACGGCCACATCGTCCAGGATGGGACGCCGGGCGACATCTACCGCCGACCATCCAGCGTCTTCGCGGCCGATTTCATCGGCGAGAGCAACCTGCTTCCGGCGACGGTGATCGCGGAGAACCAGGCCGGTCTCGTCGCCCGCATCGGCGACCTGCAGGTCCACACCACGAGCCAGCCGGGCGCGTGCGTCGGCCAGTCGGTCTGGGTCTCGATCCGCCCCGAACGAATCGTTGTCGAGGACTCGGTCCAGGGTCCCGGGGCGAACCGCTTTGCGGGCGAGGTGCTCGAGGTGATCTTCCTCGGCCCGCTGGTGCGCTATGAGGTCCAGCTGGTGGGAGGGCCACGTGTGATGGTGTTGGAGAGTGTGCGCGAGGATCGGGCGCTCGTCAGCCCTGGCGCGGCCGTCCATCTCAGCTGGGTGAGAGAACACTGTCTGGTGCTGACGGAGTAGACCGACCTTGATGGCCCGGACGCGGTGGTGGGTCGGGGGGCTCCTGTCGCCATTGGCGCTCTACACGCTGGTGTTCTTCGTCATTCCGATGCTGACGATGCTGGTGTACAGCTTCTGGCAGACGAGCGGCTTCGCGCTGGTGCGTGAGTTCACGCTGAAGAACTATATCCAGGTCTTCACCGATCCAGTCTACGCCAAATTGATTATCCGGTCATTGTTGGTTGGCCTCGGCGCCGCGGTACTCAGCATCCTGATTGCCTACCCGCTGGCCTACACCATGGCGTTCAAGGTCAAGAAGCACAAGGATCTGCTCCTGTTCATCGTGCTGCTGACGTTGTTCGGCAACTACCTGATCCGCATCTATGCCTTGCGCTCTCTCCTGAGCACCAACGGGCTGCTGGACGTGATCCTGGTCGGGTTGGGTGTGGCCCAAGAGCATCAGAGCTATCTGCTGTATAGTCCGGCGGGAGTGGCCATCGCGTTGACCAACGTCTACGTGCCGGTGGCCGTCCTGCCTATTTACTCGGCCCTGCTGAACATCCCGCGCCAGGTCGGGGAGGCAGCCCGCGATCTCGGCGCGGGGCCGCTACGCGGCTTCTACGAGGTGACACTGCCTCTCAGCACGCCCGGTATCGTCCCGGCCTTCGTCTTCATCTTCCTGCTCAGCACGGGCGACTTCGTGACGCCGGAACTGGTCGGCGGCACAAACGGCGCGATGATCGGTGGCAGCATCATCAATCAGTTCGGCGTCGTCTTCAACTGGCCGCTGGGCTCGGCCCTGGCGTTCTCGCTCATCCTGATCATGGGGCTCGTCCTGATAATGCTGGCTTATGGGGCTCGGTCGTTGGGCATTCTGCGGAGGGGCTGATGGTTGATCGTATGCTGTCGGAGCCGCGGGTGACCAGGCGCCAGGTTGACTTCCTGACCCTGGCCGGGCGATTCCCGTGGCTCTACGGCCTCGCGGCCCTCACGATCATGTTTCTGTACTTGCCGATCGTCATGGTCGTCCTGTTCTCGTTCAGTGTCGACGTCACAACCCGCTTCCCCATCCGTGGGCTGACGCTGAGCTGGTATCTCACGGCGTTCAACTCTCCGGCGTTGCTGAGCGCAGCCCGAAACAGCGTGTACGTGGCGATGGGCACCGCTTTGCTGACGGCGCTGGTGGCCACGCCTGCGGCCTTGGCGCTGACGCGCTACCGCTTCCGCTGGCGAGGCACACTGAGCGCGTTCTTCACGGTGCCACTGGCCCTGCCCACGCTCATCCTCGGCGTGTCGCTCCTGCTGTTGTTCTCGGTGATGAAGCTTCGCCTTTCGCTTCTGACTGTCGTGGTCGGGCATGCCCTGTACCTGGCGCCGTTCATGCTCCTGGTGATCCGGGCTCGCCTGATGGACATGGACCGCTTCATCGAAGAAGCGGCCCGTGATCTGGGCGCCAGTGGCTGGCGGACCTTCTGGGAAGTCACGTTCCCGCTGATTCGCTCGTCCATAGTCGGAGGCATGTTCCTCGTCTTCGCTCAGTCCTTCGACCTGTTCGTCATTACCTTCCTGACCATCGGGCCGCAGAGCACGCTGCCGCTCGTGGTGTGGAGCATGCTCCGGACTGGCGTCAACCCCTCCATCAACGCGATTTCCACACTGCTGCTCTTCACGTCGGCGGCGATGCTGGTGATCGCCAGCCGGTTCACCAAGATTACGATCGAAGTCTAGTCGGGGTCGGCATCGCGCGCGAGCTGGCGGCCCGGGGAACGATGGAGTCGCGGTGAGGGCACCGGCCGAGTACCGGAATCGGGGTGACCCGCCCCGGCCGCCGCGCGCATGCGCCTGCTGCCCGTTGGGTCTTGTCGGTTCGTGAGGACCTGACCTTGTCGGCGGGAACGCTCTGGTGACCGCCGCGGCAGGGATGAGGGTACGGCTCCCCGGTGAACACGGGGTATGGCCACCACTCCGTGGCCTGAATTGTCCGCTGAGATGCGGGAACGCCGAAGCGTGTACCAGCATCTATTGAACGAGGACTGACGGGCAATCCGACCAGCCAGAGCCTGAAGGCAGGCGGCGACAAGAACGTCGCCAAGCTCAAGGGCCTGAAGGGAGCGGAGTTCGACGGCCTACATCGACAACGAGGTCGCCTATCACCAGGCGGCGCTCGACGCGGTCGACAAGACGCTCGTCCCCGGGGCCTTCAACGCCGAGCTCAAGGCACTGCTGGTCAAGGCGCGTCCGGCGTTCGTCGCGCATCTCGAGCATGCCAAAAAGGTCCAGTCGTCGCTCAAGTAGGAAGCCTCGTCTCGCTCTCCTCGCCGCAGCACTGGGGCCGTTGCTCTGCAGCATCGAACCCAGCACTACGGCGCCCGCCGCAACACCCACGACGCACACGGTGGTCATGGAGAGCGTGAGCTTTCAGCCGGGGTTCTGACGATCCGCCTGGGCGACTCGGTGGTGTGACTGAACAAGGACCCGTTCCCGCACACCGCGACGTCGCGCACTTTCGACTCGAAGGCCATCGCCGCCGAGGGATCGTGGCGGCATACCCCGAAGGCCCGGGGGGAGCTCCCGTACCTGTGCCTCCTCCACCCGACGATGAAGGCGACGCTGCGCGTCCAGTAACTGACCGGTTGAGCGAAATCCGCGTGACGACCGTCAAGGCTCGCGTCGCAACAAGAAGACGCTCGAGTTCCCGGGCGTCAAGGAGCGCGTACCACGGTACGCGTCCTCGGTGAGGACGTAGGGCGCGGTCGGAAGCGGGTGGATGATCGCGCCGTTCAGGAAGAAGCCGAGCGCGTACGGCGCGCCGGGGACGACCGCTTCGTGGCCACCCTCGACATGGACGGCGGCGCCAGCGGGCAACGCCTGGCGGATCCGGGCGAGGTCCTCACTCCGCTCGTTCGTGCTCGCGACAGCTTCCTGGCCGTGCTCGCCGACGCTGCGCGCCGAAGCGCCGAAGACCATCAGTGCCGCGGCGAGGACCACGGGCCCGAGCCGGCGCGGCAAGGGTGCCAGCGCAGCGGTCCACATCATGAGGATCGTGCCTCCGTAGGTGATCGAGAAGTAGTCGTGGAAATGCGTCGTAAACCGCATCCCGTAGATCCACACCGGGCCGAACAGCGCGCACACCGGGATGATGAGCCTCGCCGGGTACGGGCATCGCGACCAGAGGCGCCAGGCGAGGGCGGTCAAGACGCCGTAGATCACGACACGCGCACCGGTGGCCAGGGCGACGGGGCCACCTTGGACCAGCCAGTGGGGCGTGAGCGCCGTGTCAAACCGCTGCGTCTGGATGTGATGGAAGTTGTGCCACCGTAGCTGCTCGCGGAAGGGCGCGAGGAAGTTCGGCTCGAGCCCGGCGCGCCTGATGACGCTGTTGAAGATCGACGTGCGCTCGAACGAGACGTCGCGGATCACCATCTCTACAGTGGTGCAGTACACGAGCCAGGCGGCCGCTACCAACCCGCCGATGGCGATCGCGCGCCAGGCCGTCGACGCCGCGAGCTGGCGAGCGAGCTCGCGGGTCCCCAGCTCGCCACGGACGCGGCGCGCAGCGAGCACCAACGCCTCGCACCCGAACCAACTCCCGGCAACGGCCACGGACGGCAATCCGACGCCGAGGCTCGCCGCGAGGATGGCCGCGGCGAGGACATGGCGGTCGCCGCACCCGTCCCGAAGGCGTCGACCGATGGCGAGCATCAGCACGAGCATCGCCAGTACCCCCGGCTGGGCGAAGTCGACCATGTCCTTGTAGTGCATGAAGTAGTAGCCGGATGTCGTCAGCAGCGCCGCGGCGGTCGCCTTGACCGGGTCTTCCAGGACGAGGGAGGCGAGCCGCTGGCAAACGAGCGCGGTTAGGAGGAAGACGCCCAGCATGAACGCGCGCGCGAGCCTGATCTGTGCCAAAGCGTCCGACGACCACGGCGCGATCGCCGCGTGCATGATCGCGAAAAGCACCGGCGCATTGCGGTCGAAGCTAAAGCGTAGCGTGCCGTCGGGCTCCCCTTCCCACCGGAGGTCGAGAACGTATCCCACGAAACCATTGTCCGGGGTGGCACGCGTGATCATCGCCAAGCTTTCGCTCGAGATCCACCCGTGGTGGCCGGGGGCGAACCCGATACGATCTGGCTGGAAGGCAACGACGGCCACTGCCGCGAGGACGGCGACGAACGCCGCGAGGAGCTTGTCGTGCCCAAGGGCCGCGAGCCGTCTGCGGAACCAGTCGACGGCGGTCGTCAGCGGGGGCGGGCTCGCGCCCTCGACGAGGCCGCCTCCTCCCCAATTTTCCGCGCTGTATCCGGCTCTCGGACGGGAGGCGACGTCCCTACGCACGGGCGCTTCCGCTGGCCTCCCGATCTTGGCAGGCGGGGACACGTCAGCGCCGCCGATGCTCGCGTTGCGGCGCGTGGAGCATGTCCCGCGTTCCGACGTGCCGGTTGCTGAAGATCCGATGCGCGACGCCGAGGAGATCGCCGACCAGGCAATCGCGCCGGGTGTCGCGGACCGTGCCGCCTTCCGTGCGCGCCGTCACCACCTGGTTGGCGCGCAGCACCGAGTGGTGCTGAGAGACGCTCGCCTGATCAAGCACCAGCATGGTCTGGAGCTCCTGCACACACCGATCGCGCTCGACCAAGGAGCTCGACGACCCGCATCCGGGCCGCCCTCGCTCGAAGCGTCGGTGTCCTAAGGTTGCCGGTCAGAAGATGCGACGCCAACGCCAACAAGACGACCCGCAAAGGGCCGGGTGCCACGTCGTCCATCATGCCTCCTCGCCAACCGGGTTGCAGCGAGCGGCTAACCTCGTCCTTCCTCTTGACCACGCAGTTACCCCGACAGTCGACGACGTGCAGACTCGCCGTGATGCAGTATATCGTCTTACGATATGATTCCCTAGTGATTCGGGCGCGCTGGCGTCGAGAACGAAAGGGTGTCATCGACTACCCGACTCTCGCCGAGCTGCGCTATCGGATTCGAAAGTTCTTGCGTGTCCGCGAGGTGGCGGCCCGCGCAGCCGGAGTGGAGCCGCAGCAGTATCTCGTTCTCCTGCAACTCAAGGGGCTCGAGGGCCGCCGGCCGCCGACGATCGGGGTCCTAGCCGAGCGCCTGCAGATCCGTCATCACAGCGTCGTGGAGCTTGTCGATCGCCTCGCGAGGCGAGGGATGGTGGCTCGGCGCCGGGACACTCGGGATCGCCGAGGAGTCGTCGTCGAGCTGCGGGCGAAGGGGCAGGCCATCCTGAGGCGGCTCGCTCTGCAGTCCCTCGCCGACCTCGAAACCCAGGGACCCGCTCTGGTTTCCGTCCTCAGGCGGCTCATCCCGCGATCCACCCCACGGCGACCAGGTCGCGCGCCGAGGGAGACCCGAAAGACGGCTCCGCGCTGACTGCCGCCGCCCAGTCGACTGGGCCGCCGGCCTTCCGGAGAGCCTAGGGGCGACTTCTGAGTCGGATCAGCGACCCGAGAGCGTCACGATCCCCGAAGAGTTGCCCGGGCGATCTCGGTGCAGGTCGTTCAGGCCGGTCCTTGGCCGCTGGCCGCGGCTACTCGATGAGCTTCTGTTTCCTCATCTCCGATGTGGTCTCCGCGGCGATCGCCTCCACCAGCCGAGGAATGCTCTCCGGATTGTAGGTCGCGCTTCGGCTGGCCCACACCAGCTTGCCTTCCGCGAGTGAGTACACGTTGGTGTCCATGGTCACGACCTTGTCCTCCACCAGATAGCCCGGTGAGTAGACCGTGCCCCAGCCGTAGCCCCAGTAGCCGCCACCGCCCCACATCGGTCCGTAGGAAGCCGGTACGCTATAGGCCGCGCCCGGCGCATAGGAGGTCTCCTTGCCGACACCGACCAGACGTGCCACCACGGCGCCGTCGAAGCCTCTCTGCTGAAACAACTGGCGGGCCCGCTCAGGATCACGCACTTCGCCCTCGGGAAGAATCGTGTACGATGCGACGGAGTTCTCGATACGCTTGGCCATCTCGTCCTCGACCGACCGGCGGAGCGCGCCGTCCTTGCACATGCACACCGCGACGATCCTGTTGAACTTGATATTGGTGGACGCGGGATCCTTCCAGGACTGAGTGATGCTGGTGCTGGGCGCGCATGCTCCCGTTACGCCTGCTATCACCGCGGCTGCCACGCACGCTCGCAGGTACCACATTTCTGTCTCCCGGTGGTTGATGTCGATGTTGCGCGTGGTAGCCCTCGTCCCCGGAGTATGTGCGACCTCCGGAAAGAACGTCGGTGCTAGCCACGTTCCCCGGCCCCCCTCGCACGCCCGCTCCCCGCCTCGCATCGGCCATCACGCCCAGAGAGTAGCGCGCGGCCAGCCGGCTAGGCAAGGGCGGCACAATGTCGGAGTGGAGGCGGAATCCGTCCCCGGCGGCCTGACGATCAGCGGTACAGCCGCCTGAAGATCCGATCACGATGGCGACGAAAGCCTTCCGCCAAGAAACTCAGGGTGACCGCGACCACGACCGTCGGTTTGCCTTCATCCAGGTCGAACACGTAGGTCGTCAAATCGACCATCCTATTGTGCTTCGACCAGGAGAAGCCAACGAGCAGACCCCGTTGGATGTCGCGATCCGTTTCGTATGCGCGCGTGTGCTGCATCACGAGGCCGAATCGAAACCAGTCCACGGGGGCGAGGGTCAGCTCGGACCAATTGTACAAGAAGCTATCCGAGAAACCGTCCGTGTCGAAGACGGATTCGCCCTCGCTGTAGAGTTGGAGCTTCCACCAGCTCAACGAGCCTCGGTAGCCCGGTGCGATGCCGTTGACGTCGCCGAAGACACCGCCGAGCATCGGCGTGAACGACCAGGCCAGCTTGTCGCCGCCGGCGAAGTTGTAACCCACCCACATGGATCCAGTCTCCAGGGCCTCGTAGTTGTAGCGCGCTTCCAGATGCAGCCAGTCGCGATCCGCCATGATGGTGGGCTGAGCGTAGTCGTCGTCTTCCGGCACGATGTAGGTGTTAACCGAGGCGGAGAAGGACCAGGCTTCCTCGTTCGCTTCCCTCGTGGGCACCGGGACCGTGTTCGTGTCCGTGAGGACGGTCGTGGTCGTGGCTGACACGTTGGTCGTCGTCTGTGCCGCCGCGATGCAGCCCGGAAGAACCAGCGTGATCGCCAGAAGACACTCTTCGATAGCAACCAAGCCGCGCAGTGCCGGGCGAAGCCCCCTTTCCACGACGTGGCTCCCTTTCCTCAGACGTGACTCCCTATTTCCTCAATGGAGAGATTAGGTCGGAGGCGCCGGCCGCGGTCCAGCGGGTGGTGCACTCCCCGCCTCGGGGCCAGAGAAGAAGCCGCGGGCGCGGGCGACCCCGGCCTGAGCCGACCGAGTCTTGGGCGCCGACGTTGGGCGACAATCCGTGCCCGGCTGCGTTTGGGGCGGCGTGCTGCGGATGATCAGCTGCTCCCACGGATCGTTCTGCGGGGCATGCGCGGTTTCGGATCACGTCTTCGTGACCATGCCCAGTGGGAGCACCCTTCGGTACGGTAGTTCTGACCCGTCCTCGGCGCAAGCACCGATTCGCACCTGCACACGTCGAGGGTCAGTCGTGCGCCACGCGGATCCTTCCCTGCCTCGCGGCCTCGGCCAAAGCTTCATGGTCTCGCTCGGTCTGGTCGGCGTACGCCGACGCAAACCGAGCAATCGCCTCGTCCGTCGCCTCGCTCTTGCCGAGATACCCGGCAATCATCGCCGAATCCCCGGACTTGGCGTGGGCGAGGGCCAGTGCCCAGCCGCAGAGGCCACAATACTCCACTAGGTCCTCCGCCTCAGTCTTGTCCGGATCGAATCGAAGGCCGCCCTTCATGTCTCGCAGCTGCCTGACGTAGTAGTCTACGTCGCCGTACGTGCCCCAGCCGAGGAGGATGTCCGGCGCGCCTTGAATGACTCGTTGCCCGACCACGACGCGCTGACCGTGATTCGAATGCGCCGATTTCCCCCAGTATGCTTCCAGCACCGACGGTTGGGCTTGCTTGATCTGCAGAAACAACGGATCACCGGGATCGTTGCCCTGCAGGAAGATCACCCAGCAGTGCATGCCGACGCTGCCCACGCCGACCACCTTCCGTGCGACATCGAGGATCCGATATCGAGCAAGCAGAGGCTTGCGGTCATCCGGCAACGACGGCACGTAGCCCTGCAGGAACAGCTCCACTGCCTTCTTGATCGGCTGGCCGCCGGCGGTACGGGTCTCACGAACGACGAAGGGTGGCGCTTCCCGGATGTGGTGTCGACCGTCAACCAGGTCAGTCTCGCGGTCCAACACCTGCAGGTGCGTCCGTCGTCTCGCCTTCGCGATGACCTTCCCGGCGGCCCTACGAACCTTCCGCGGCAGTGCATCGAGAATCATCCCTTCATCGATGCGCGTGTACCATACGTCCAGGTGCCCCATCTCCGCGTACTCACGCATGTGCACCCGGTAGCTGCGAACAATGGCCCGCGCGGCCTCCTCGCTCAAGATCTTGTCGGCCCCGAGGAAACGCTGAGCCACGACGGCACTGGCGGCAAGCCGCTTGAGATCCCACTCCCACGGACCGGGCAAGGTCTCGTCGAAATCGTTGATGCCGAACACGAGATGACGCTCGGCCGACGCGAAGACGCCGAAGTTCGCCACGTGTACGTCGCCGCACGCCTGGACCGGGATGCCGGTGGTGCGCGTACGAGCGAGGTCGCCCGCCATCACCGCGGCGCTTCCCCGCAGAAACGCAAAGGGCGATGCGAGCATTCGCGCGTACCGGATCGGCACCACGTTGGGGAGTCGAGTTCGGGCCTGAGCCTCCAGCGTCGCGACGGGATCCTTCCGCCTCGGCGACAGCACGTATTCGGCATGCAGCCGCCGCGGCAGCGTGGCGCGCAGCGCCTTGCCCATCGCCAGTCGCGCTTCCACCGAGGGAACGCCGGGCCAGATGCTGCTGCGATGGCGTCGGGCGTTGGTGTCCCCTCATCGAGATCTGCTCCGCCCCGGCTGCGGTCTTCGCCATGGTTTCGTCGACAACGGCTGGGTCTTACTCCGGCGCTTTGGGCATGAGGATCCAGAGGATGACGTAGACGATGATCCCGGGAAAGGCAGCGGAAAGAATCGAAACCAGGACGTAGACGATCCGCACGACCGTCGGATCCCAGCCGAGCCACTCGGCGATCCCGCCGCAGACGCCGGCGATCATCTTGTGTTTGCGCGATCGGTGGAGAGGCACGACACTGCTCCCTTCCGCCAGCTGCGTTGCCCGTGGACGTGACCACCCTACCATGTCGGCCAGAGGCCCGCGCGTGCCCGCGCACGCGAGCGCCTCCTCCTGGTGCCGGGATCGCGACTCAGGATCTCCGGATTCCCGTCTCGGCCACGTCTGCCCCGCTGCCGCGGGAACTTACGCCGCCCACCGCGGTCTAAGGATCGTCACCACATCCTGGCGACGGAGGTTGAGTGATGGTCACGAAGACATGGATCGCCCTGCTCCTGGCGTCGGCGCTGTCAGCGCTGTCGGCCGCGGCGGAGACGAGCGGCGGCCAGCGGGCCGAGCCCGACGAGAGCGCGCAGGTGAGGGGCAACTCCGAGTTTGCGTTCGACCTCTACGGCCGGCTGCGGGCCCGGGACGGCAATGTGTTCTTCTCCCCGTACAGCATTTCCAGTGCCCTGGCCATGACTTACGCCGGCGCTCGCGGCCCGACCGCCACCCAGATGGCCACGGTGCTGCGCTTCCCTTTCCAGGGTGACCGGCTGCATCGAAGCCTTGCCGCGGTCACCGGCAAGGTCAAGGCTGCCGCACGTCACGCCGACCTGCGCGTGGCCAACGCCCTCTGGCCACAGGCGGGCTTCCCCATCACCCCCGACTTCCAGTCGATCGCCCAGAGGCGCTACGGCGCCGGTCTCGAATCCCTGGACTTCAGGCGAGCACCCGAGAAGGCGCGGGTGACCATCAATACCTGGGTCGAGCAGCAGACCGATGACCGGATCAAGGAGCTCCTGCCCGAAGGCGTGCTCACGCCCTCTACGGGTCTCGTGTTGACCAACGCCATCTACTTCAAGGGCGTGTGGAAGCACGCGTTCCTCGAAAGCGCGACGCGGAAGGAGAAGTTCATCCTGTCGACCGGCCAGGAGATCAGCGACGTACCGCTGATGAGCCAGTCGCGATCGCTCCGCTATCTGGACGGCGGCAGCTTCCAGGCGCTGGAGCTGCCCTACGCAGCCGACGAGCTGTCGATGATCGTGTTCCTGCCACGGACGGTGGACGGGCTGCCCAAGCTCGAGTCATCGCTGACGGCGGATCGCCTCGCCGACTGGCTCGCCCGGATGACGACCCAGGAGGTGGACGTCACGCTACCCCGGTTCAAGGTCACCGCGGAGTTCCGCCTCGACCAGGCGCTGGCCGACCTGGGGATGCCGCTGGCGTTCTCGGCGGGGCAGGCTGACTTCTCGGGCATCGCGAAGGACGTGCCGCTGTCGCTCTCGGCGGTGATCCACAAGGCCTACGTCGACGTGAACGAGAAAGGGACCGAGGCGGCCGCAGCAACGGGCGCCGTGGTGAGGGTTACGTCTGCCGTGGCCCGGCCGCCGCGGCCGGTCTTCCGCGCCGACCACCCCTTCTTCTTCATCATCCGCGACAATGGGACCGGCAGCACGCTCTTCGCCGGACGGCTGGTCAACCCCCAGGCGAACTGAGGTACGGCGCTCGGTCCAACCCGAGGCCTACCGAAGCATTGGCTCGAGGTGGGCCCGGACGCAAGCGCCGAGCGCGGCAAGGTTGTAGCCACCTTCGAGCGACGAGATGACCCGTCCGGCGGGCGCCACGTCCACGACGACTTCCATCAGCCGCCGATAGTCGTCGATCTCGTAGCCCAGGCCGCCGATCGGGTCGTCCTTGTACGCGTCGAAGCCCGCTGAGACCAGCACGAAGTCAGGGCGGAACTCACTGGCTTCGCGTCGCACCGCGATCTCGAACGCCGACACGATCTCCGCCCGCGGCGTGCCGATCCGGAAGGGGAGGTTCAGCGTCGTTCCGCCGCCCCGCTCGGACGCCGCCCCCGTTCCCGGATAGAACGGCGACCGGTGGACGGAGAGATAGAAGGTCGATGGGTCGCCGTGAGAAGATGGCCTGGGTGCCGTTGCCGTGGTGGACGTCGAAATCGACGATCAGGACCCGGCTCCACGCGGTGTGCCGCTGCACGTAGCGCGCCGCGACCGCGACCTGATTGAACAGGCAGAAGCCCATGGCCCGATTGGCGGTCGCGTGGTGTCCGGGAGGGCGGACCGCGCAGAACGCGTTCCGCGCCCTGCCGGCTGCGATCCGATCGACCGCGGTCAGGAGTGCCCCCACGGCCACACGGGCCGCCTCGAACGATCGGGGCGTCACGTACGTGTCCAGATCGACCGAGCCGCCACCGCGGGCGGCCAGTGACCGAATGTGCTCGACGTGGGCTGCCGTGTGGATCAGCAGGAGCTGCTCCAGGGAGGCCGGCCGAGGAGTGATGCGCTCCAGCGCAGGAATCCCCTCGAGCTCGCGCATGATGGCTTCGAGGCGCTCCGGCCGCTCCGGATGGCCTGCCATCCGATGCTCGAGAAAGATCGGATCGTACACGAGGAGGGTCGAACCGGCACCGGCGTGGCTCTGCGGCGTCGAGACGGCCCCGCCCAGGACGCCCAGCCCGAGCGAGAGGAGATCGCGCCGGTCCATCGGAAACCCTCGACCCGTCATGCGCTCGGCCGCGCCGCGGACCGGCCGGGCTCGCCTCGCCGCATCTCTTGGTCCCCTCCCCGTCCGTGCTCGCCCATCGGGCCACGCGCCAGGAGGGTAGCGCGCGGCCCGCCGGGCCGACAAGCACCCGTGTACACTAGCATCCCGAGGTGTCCATGACCCACGCAATCGGCCGGGCGCGAGCCTCGGACATGCAGCTTCTCGACGAGGAGGTCCCGATGCCCCTCTACATGGATGTTCATCACGGGATCGCAGACCTGACGCCCGAGGTGGTGAGGCTCGCCCACGAGAAGGACCTCGCCGTGCAGCAGAAGTACGGCGTCCGCTATCTTCGCTACTGGTTCGACGAGGGTGCAGGCAAGGTGTTTTGTCTGGTCCAGGCCCCTTCGAAGGAGGCAGCGACCACGGTCCACCGAGAGGCGCACGGTCTCACCGCTGACGAGATCTTCGAGGTTCAGGAGGGCGGTTGACGGCGCGTGGCCGTGATGGCGGCCAGCGTGGCCAGTGCGTGAGTCTCGTGGCCGCGCTCCGAGTGAGCCTGCGCCAACGCCACCGCGCGGCGAGCCAGCATCTCCGCGCGCTCGTGACGGCCCGCCAGGCGCTCCGCCTCGGCGTGCCAGGCCACCCGCTGGGCGTGGTCGGCCAGCACGGGCGGGGCCTGCGCCAGCGCGCCCCACTCCTCGAGCACCGCGGCGGCCTCGACCAGCTTGCCCGCACGGACTAGCGCCAGGCCGAGCGGCGCGCCGATCAGCAGGAACAGTTCGCTGGCGGTACCGTCCCGGGCATGGCCCCGCGCCCTGACCAGCGCGACCACCGCGTTCGCCACGTCGCCGCGGAGTAGCGCCACAGTACCCGCCGCCCAGCCGGCGATCGCGCGGTCGTAGTCGCCTCCAGCCGCCTCCGCCGTGGCCATCACGTCGCGCGCCGAGGCTTCGGCCTCGTCCGGTCGACCCAGTTCCGCCTGCGCGAGCGCGAGCCACGCCAACGACAGGGCCACGGGAAGTCCGGGGAACAGCTCGAATCGCTGGAAGCGCACCTCGCCCTGCAGCATGGTCGCGTTGCGGCTCAGCACTTCGACGGCCTGCCGATCGTCCCCGAGCGAGTGATACCCCTGCCCAAGCTGCAAGTGCGCCACCAGCTGTCCCTCGAAGTTCCGGAACCTCGTCGCGATGCCGAGCTCGATCTGAGCTCTCTCGACCGCCTGCGCATGCTGCCCCGCGACCCACTGCCGCGATCCCCCGGCGAACGTGGGCCCCCTCGCCGGACCGCTCGACGGATGCTCGAACTGGCTTCCCTGCTCGGCGCCGATCCCAGGGAGGTAGCTCAGCGCCTTCTCCCAGACCTCTCCACGAACGACGTGATGCGCAAGCTGATCGAGATGCTCGAGGAGGCGGCCGGGATACGCTGCCTCGATGGCCCCCACCGCTCGGCGATGCAACAGCCGGCGCTCGTCTGGGCCGAGCGTGCTGTACGCCGCCTCCTGGGTGAGGACGTGCTTGAACGCGTAACCGGGCTCGGACGGGGAGGCGTCCTCGCGCAGGAGTTGAACTGCGCAGAGCCGCCCGAGCGCCGGACCCGGTGCCTCCGCGCCGAGCCCGGCTACGGTTTCGAGGATGCTGAGCGGCACGTCCTTGCCGATCACGGCCGCGCACTGCAGCAGCCGCCGATCCTCGGCAGACAGGCGGTTGATCCGGCTCAGCAGCACCTCCTGGACCGTGATCGGCGTGGTGTGAGCCACGGCCAGATCGGGGTTCTCGATGACGGCGCGGGCCAGCTCCTCCAGGAAGAACGGATTGCCCTCGGCGCGCGCGATGATCAGCTCGGCCAGCGAGTCGGGGATCCGGTTCGCGTGGAGCACCGACCTCAGGACGGTGCGGCTGTCGTCGCGCGAGAGCGGCTCCAGCATGATCTCGACGCGTGCTGGAACCGGCGGCCAGGGTGGGCGATGGCCGGCGCGATATGTCGCCACGAGCAGGAGCGGCGCACCCGCCAGCGATGCGACCAGTCCGGTCAGCAGCTCCTCGGAGTCGGCATCGCTCCAGTGGGCGTCCTCCACGGCGACGAGCAGCGGACATCGCCAGCTCGCCGCGACGAGGAGCTGCCTCACCGTCTCGGAGACCCGCGCCTTCACGACCTCCAGGTGGAGCCCCTCGTCGGCGGCGCCCGTCTCCGTCCCCAGCAGGGCGAGCACGAGCGGGACACGCTCGCGGGGCTCCAGTCCCACCGCGGCGATGCCCTGGCGAACCGTGTGAACCAGCGTGTCCGCCGTGTCGGTTTCCGTGATCCCGAAGAGCTGCCGGACGACGCCGGCGAGCGGCAGCCAGGACACGGGCCGACCATGAGGCACGCAGCGGCCCTCGACGTAGCGCAGCCCCTCGGCCTCGGCGTGCCGTCGCAGCTCGTAGAGGAGACGCGACTTGCCGATCCCTGGCTCACCGGCGATGGCGACGGCCGTACCTCGGCCCGCCAGCGCCGTCGCGACGAGCTGGTGAAGCTGACGCAGCTCTTGGCCGCGGCCGGCGAGCGGTGTCGGCTGCCCGTGAAGCCCGAGGCCGACCCGCTCGCTGCCGCCGAGCCGCCACGTGCGACCCGCGCCCTCGATCAGCCCCGCCGGCGAGAGCTCGAACCGGCGCTCGAGGAGCCGCGCCGCATCGGCGCTCACCAGCAGCTCGTCAGACTCGGCCGCGCCCACCAGCGCGTCGAGGAGCGCCCACGCCCGCCGCTTCGCGTCAAGGTCCAGCACGGGTCCCACCCCACCGAGCTGTCCGACCAGGAAGGACTCGACGTGCAGGCCGAGCCTGGCACCCCACGCGGAGGACGACTCGTCCCGGGAGCGGATGAGCTCCGACTGGATCGCCCGGGCTGCAAGCGCCCCGCGTCGCGGAGCGTCCTCCATCGGCTCGACCCCGAATGTCCCGACGATGGCACCCGGCGCCAGGTCCTCCACGCGACCGCCGAAGCTCACGATCTTCTCCACGAGCATTTGGATCGCACGGGTGGTCACCGGCAGCGACGAAACTCCGCTCTCCGTCCCGATCGCCGCCCGGAGCACGGCAACAAGACGGCTCTCCCAGTGGACAACGGGTGGCGAGGCCACACCGGACGTGGCGGGCGCCGCCTCGGCCGGCCGCCGGGGCCTCGATCGGCCGGGAGCGGGCGCCGCCGAGCGTGGCGACAGACCATGCTTCTGGATGCGATAGCGCAGCGTGTTCGCCGGGACCCCGAGCCGCATCGCGGCGTGCGTGACGTTACCTTCCGCCTGGCGTAACGCCTCCGCGATCTCCTCGCGCTCGAGGCCGGCCATCCGGTCACGCAGCCGGCCCGGCATCGCGTCGCGCGGTCCGGGGCGGACAGCTCGAGCGTCGCCGAGGCCGAGCATTGGACCGGTCACGAGCGCGCCCTCCTCGAGCAGCGCGACCCGCTCCATGACGTTGGCGAGCTCACGGACGTTACCGGGCCAGGGGTAGGCGTGGAGCGCCGCGCGCGCGCTCTCGTGGAGACTCTTGGGCGCCAGCCCGTGATCGCGGCAGGCTCGCGTCAGGAAGTGCTCGGCCAGGAGCGTGACGTCCGTACCGCGCTCGCGCAGCGGCGGCAGCCGGAGCCTCAGCACCGAGAGCCGGTGATAGAGCGCGTCGTGAAACAGGCCGCTGCGCATGGCCGCCTCGAGGTCGGAGCTTGTGGCGGCGAGGATCCACACGTCCACCAGCTCGCTCCGCGTGCTGCCGAGCCGCCGCACCGAGCGGTCCTCGATGGCGGTCAGGAGCTTACCCTGGAGCGCCGCGGGCAGAAGCCCGAGCTCGTCGAGGAAGAGGGTCCCCCGGTGCGCGGTCTGGAAGAGTCCCGCCTTGGCGTGCCGCGCATCGGTGAAGGCGCCCCGCTCGTAGCCGAACAGCTCGGCCTCGAGCAACGACTCGGGGATCGCGGCGCAGTTCAGATCCACGAAGGCGCTGTCACGACGGGCGCTCGCTCGATGGATCGCTCGGGCGAGCAGCCCCTTCCCGGTGCCCGTCTCGCCCTGGATCAGGAGCGGCGGCGGGCGGCTCACGGTGGTCAGGCGCGTGAAGAGGCGCTTGACGCTCTCGCGGACCGCGACGATGGCGGGGCTTTCCCCGACCAGTCCCAGGTGCGCCGCGATGTCGTGCCTGTCCGTCATACAGAGGCAAGCATAACCAACCATCGATGGACGGTCCACCGATTTTCGTCACCATTATTCGTGAGTGCCGCATGTTCGCCAGCCTGAACGTGTTGATTTAGCGACGTTCTTGGGTCGGCACGACTGTTGCCGCTCCTGAGACCAGGAGGAAGCGCCTGCGTGAGACCCGTTCATTCGCGACCTTTGGGTTCGCCGTCTGCCGTCGACGGTCGTGGCGATAATCGCCCTCCGCCGGTGGCACGCACCTCGTCCGGACCCATCGAGCCGGGAGTCGGGGGCTGGCGCACCTCGGTGCTGCCCTCAGGCAGAGACTTGAAGTTGCCGCCCCCAGCGAATGGCCATCCTGCCGGTCACCAGGAGGTGCCCTATGGTTGCTCGATCAGCGCTCGAGACTGAGCGTCGCGACGCCACCGCTCTCGACGATGCGGCCCTCGCCGACCTGGCGCCACACTTCCGTGGAGAGCTCATCCGTCCCGGCGACCCGCCGTACGACGCCGCCCGCGCCATCTGGAACGGTGCGATCGATCGTCATCCCGGGCTCGTCGCGCGCTGCACCGGCGCCGCCGACGTCCGGGCCGCCGTCCGTTTCGCGCGCGAGCGCGATCTTCTCGTCGCCGTGCGAGGCGGCGGCCACAACGTCGCCGGCACCGCGGTGTGTGACGGCGGGCTCGTGATCGATCTCTCACCGATGAAGGGCCTGTGGGTCGATCCGGCGGGGCGAACGGCGCGAGCGCAGCCGGGACTCCTCTGGGGCGAGTTCGACCGCGAGACCCAGGCCTTCGGGCTCGCCACGCCCGGCGGGATCATCACCCACACCGGCATCGCGGGTCTCACGCTCGGCGGGGGGCTCGGCTGGCTGATGCGTCGACACGGACTGGCCGCCGACAACGTCCGGTCGGCCGATGTGGTCACCGCCGACGGTGACTTCCTTCGCGCCAGCGCTGAGGAGCACGCCGACCTCTTCTGGGGGCTCCGCGGTGGCGGCGGCAACTTCGGGGTGGTCACGTCCTTCGAGTATCGTCTGCACCCGGTCGGACCGATCGTCCTGGCCGGCGTGATGCTCCACCCTGCCGCGAAGGCCCGCGAGGTCCTGGGCTTCTACCGCGACTTCATCGGGAGCACGCCCGACGAGCTGACGACCATCGTGGTCCTCCGGATGGCGCCGCCCGCGCCCTTCCTTCCTCCGTCGGTGCACGGACAACCGGTCGTGGTCATCGGCGCGTGCTACGCGGGCTCGGTGGAGGAGGGCGAGCGAGTGGTTGCCCCGCTGCGGCGGTTCGGCGAGCCACTGGTGGACCTGATCCGGCCGACGCCGTACGTCTCACACCAGGCGCTCTTCGATCCCACCGCGCCCCACGGGCTCGGCTACTACTGGAAATCGGAGTACGTGCCGTCGCTCAGCGATGCCCTCATCGACACGCTCGCCGAGCGGGCCTGGGGGGTCGCGACGCCGGAGTCCTACACGATCATCTTCCACCTGGGCGGCGCCGTCGGTCGACAGGATCCGGAGGGATCGGCCTTCGAGGATCGGCGGGCGGCCCATGCGGTGAACATCGACGCCGTCTGGTCCGAGCCCGCTCGCGCGTCCGCGTGCATCGCGTGGACCCGGGAGCTGTGGGAGGCGGTGCGTCCGTATTCCACGGGCCGTGTCTACGTGAACTTTCTCGGGGAGGAGGGGCAGGACCGAGTGCGGGCGGCCTACGGCGAGGCCAAGTACGAGCGGCTCCGGGCGCTCAAGCGCAAGCACGACCCGACGAACTTCTTCCGGCTGAACCAGAACATCCGACCGTAGATCGGGCTGCGCACCGGAGACACTTCCATCCGAGCACCCAGATGGGCCGTCGCCCGATCAAGGTGGGCCGCACCGGGGGTCAGGCCAGGGCACCTTCCGCGCGACGAGGGCCTGGTTGACCATCAAGCGCGCCATCGGGCCTCGGGCGAGGCAGCGCTCCACGTGCCGGGCCGCATTCTGGAACCCGATATGGAACGGCCAGGGATGGAGGCCGCGGTGGGCGACCACCTCCAGCCCCGCCACCGCGCACAAGCTCTCCAGGCGCCGCCAGTCGACGAAATTCTCCAGGCCGCGGAACGGCCGCAGGCCGAACCGACTCGCGACGCGGACCGGCCACTGCCACGCGCGGTTGGGGGTCGTCAGCACGAAGAGTCCACCTCGTCGCGTGACGCGCGCCAGTTCCGCGATCACGCGATCGGGGGAGTCGGTGTGCTCGACCATCTCGCTCGAGATCACGACATCGAAGCTCTCGTCGCGGAAGGCGAGGCATCGTGCGTCCGCGACGACACCACGGCTGGCCGCGCGGGCGCTCGCGAGCGCGACGAGCCGCTCCCCGATGTCGACGCTGACCACGGCGGCTCCCCGCCGGGCGGCTGCCTCGGAGAAGGGGCCATATCCGCAGCCGGCGTCCAGTGTCAGCTTGCCGCTGAGCCGCACCCCCGCGAGGTACTCGTCGAAGACGGCGCTCAGGCGGCGGCGCAGGTCGTCAGGATGATCGAGTCCTTCGAAGCGATCCGCGATGCGCTCGTAGAAGTCATGGGACGGGTCTGGCGTCACGACCGAGAGCCGCTCCCATCCGATGGCTGCTCCTCGCGCCGGTGAACCGTGCGGAGCAGGTAGATTGGACGCCGCTTGACCTCGTGAAAGATGTAGCCGACATAGATGCCGACCAGCCCGACGGCGATCATGAGCGCCGCGCCGACGAACAGCACCATGAACATGAGCGAGCTCCAGCCCGGTACGAGCACGTGCTGGCGTCCGGTGAGCCAGAAGCTGAGGACGTAGCACGCCTCGGCGCCGGCGAGGATGAGAAAGCACACCCCGACGACGAGGGCTATTCTGAGAGGGATCAGCGAAAACGAGAACGTCGCGTCTGCCGCCAGGCGCGCCATCCCTCTCAGCGAGTACTTGGACGTGCCCCCGAGCCGCTGCTCTTCCACATACGGGAGGATGACCGTCCGGTACCCCGCCCAGGCCACCATCCCGCGCAGGAAGCGGTGATACTCCCGCATGGCCCCGACCGCGTCGACAGCCCGGCGGGAGAGAAGGCGATAGTCCGCCGACCCCGCCGGGATCCGCGTGTCCGCGATCACGCTCAGGAACCGGTAAAACGCGGTGGACGTCCACCGCTTGAATCGCGGCAGGTCGGCGGCAGCGCGCTGGGTCAGCACTACATCGTACCCGGCTCGGTAGAGGGCGACCATCTCCGCGATCAGCTCGGGCGGATGCTGGCCGTCGCCGTCCAAGGTCACGACCGCGTCGGCCGAGGCCAGATCGAGTCCCGCCGTCAGGGCCGCCTGGTGGCCGAAGTGACGACTCAGCTCCACGATCGTCACGCCCGCATCGAGGGTGGCCAGCTTCTCGAGCTCGGCCGCGGTGCCGTCGGTGGAGCCGTCGTTGACGTAGTAGAGCCGAACGTCATGGTCCTGTCGCAACGGCGCCACGACGCTCATGAGGCGGTCGTGAAACGCGGCCACGACCTGCTCCTCGTTGTAGACGGGGACGACGATGTCGAGGGTCGATCTGCCCGGGTGAGCCATCTCCCTCTCCGTCGCCACCCTATCGCTCGCCCGGCTAGCCGCCGTCAGGCGCCGGGCGCGCGAGCCGGTGGACGTGCCAGCCATACGCGAAGGTTCGCCAGTAGACCAGTCCCCGATCGCCCGGACAGTAGGCGGGGTCGACGAGCGGGGTCACGCTCACGAAGCAGAGAAGCCGGTGGATGCCGAGCTCGAACAGGTGTGCGCGCTGGCCGGATCCGTGCACGAGCTCGCCGCGTCCGCCGAGGAGCGCGTGCAGCGTTGCATTGACACTCCTCGTGTCGAACTCGTCGATGGCGACCCGGACCGTCGGCACGGGACGATTGGTGACGTCCGGCGTCGCCACGAACACCGGCGAAGCCGCGGGCCCCTGGGGCCAGGGCCTAACGATCGGCTTCACCACGATGTCCGGGCGTCGTTTGATCTCGGACAAGTGCAGCGGCAGCTCGAACAGGTATTCATTCGGCTGGGCGGTGTTCAGGACGACCCGGCTCTGGGTCGGCAGCGTCGCGAGGAAATCGACGAGATCGGCGTTGGCTCGGTCCACGGCCAGCTGGACGCGCGCGTCCGTCACCGCGTTGGCGACCGTCACGAGCCAGAGGATCGTGGTCGCCGCGAGGACCCCCCACGCTGTCGTCCGTCTCACGAGTGGCGCGTGGCCGTCGGCGTGCGCCAGGTCGCCGATGACCGCGCCCCCCAGCGCGGCCGCCCCGAGCGCGAATGGGAGCAGGTAGTATGCGAACGTTGCCGGCCACGGCAGGAATACCGCGAGCCAGCCGCCCATCCAGACGCCCGCGTAGAGGATGAGCCGACGAGAGGTGCCACGGCCGCGGATCACGGTGAGCCCGGCGACGCCTAGCAGCGGCAGCAAGAACGCGAAGGACCGAAGGACCCACGCCGCCATCCGAAAGAGGGCTGCGCCGACGGTGGGGGCGCTGAGGGCATACGCGCGCGTGTACAAGCCTTCGGAGAGCCGGAAGGGCGCGAAGTACGACCGCAGGCCAAGGAACGCCAGTACGGCGATCACATTGGCCGCGACGTACGTGGCCGCGAACAGCGCATATGTCCCCCGCTGTCGGCTCACCCACCGCTCGATCCCAAGCCAGCCCACCGAGATGGGGAGCAGCACCACGCTGGTTTCCTTCGTGCCGTGGGCGACCACCAGGAAGGCGGCCGCCAGCCCGGTCAGCCCCAGGCGCGCCCATTGTCGCCGGATCGCAGCGGCGGCCGCGGCGAGCAGCGACAGAGCCACCCACATCATTTGAAGCGGCTCGGCCTTCGAGAGCGTGTAGAACGTCTCAATCGCCGGCCCGGACAGCGCGAGCAGACCGGCCGCCAGCGCGGCGTGCAAGCGCGTCCCGCCGCCCAACCGGACCATGAAGCCCAGGAGCGCGAGAAGGCCGGCGAACAGGAGGAGATTGACGACGAAGAAGGCCAGCGGCCGCGCTCCGACGACGCCAAAGATGGCGGAGTAGGCGAGCCAGTAGGCTGGAAAAAAGCGGCCGGTTTCCGGGATGAGGTGAAACACCGGCCACCACGTGCCCACGACCTCCCGACCGATCCGCAACGTCAGGCCATTGTCGAGAAGCCCAAACTGCGGTGACGCCAGGCGGGGAAGCATGACCAGGAGGGCCAGCGCCACGGGGAAGACGGCCCACACTCCCCAGGCAACGGCGCGACGGTCTGCCATCGTCTTGACGATACACCTGTTCCAGCCGGGAGCCCCATCGCCTCGCAGGCGCTGCGGGCGCACCACGGGCCCATTGCTGGACCTGAACGATCGACCGGGCCGGCGGCCTCGTCGACGCGGATGCGGGGGCCGACCTGGCCCTATGCTGGCACGTCTGCCCCCAGCACACGCTGCAGATCGGGGTGGTACCCCTCTCGCACCCTCAACCACGCCCAACGAAAGTACGGCGCCTTGGTACAGCTCTTCATCCACGGGTCCCACGTCTGCGGTACGCCCTTCGGCATGAGTCCGCTCCGCTGAAGCAACACGATCTGCTCGAAGTAGTCGAGCAACATCTCCGCAAAATTGAGGAGGGCGCGATGCTCGGACGTGAGGCTCTCGGTCGAGGTTTCGAGACTGGGAGGTGGAATGCGGGGAGTCTCAAAGAAGAGCGTGTTCAAGAAGTCGTGCTGGATGAGCAGCGCGTAGATGTGCGCGTCCGACTCCCGCTCGAGATCCAGGTACGCCCTCAGCCGTTCGAGCTGGGCGCTGCGGCGGTGCGTAACCACGAAGGTGATGATGGACACTGCCAAGGCTGCTCCCGCCATGATGCCTTCCCACATCGCGTTCCTCCTTCGATCCTGCCGGCAGCGGCTTCACGGCCGACGGTCTGCGTCCCCCCGGTCTACGGGAGCGATCGACACCTTCGGGAGTATCGCAGGATCGGCCGGGCATGTCGTCTGGCCTCGTTCTCGCTCATCCCATCAGCTCTTCTCGGAACCAAGGGCACGGCGAGTTACGCCGGGCATCCGCGGCATCTCGCACAAGATGCTGGCGCGGACGCTGCGAAACCTTGAGCTGGATCGATTGGTCCGACCGAGAGGCACATTCGCGACGAAGCTGCCCAGTCCCGCCGTCAAGCCGCCTCGCCGCCATCATCGACCGCACGCCGTCCGAGGGCGAGATCTCGATTGCTAAGTCGCCAGGGTGCGGGCGGGCTTTCGGAAGAGGCGGGCGCGGGAAGCGTCAGCCGCGCGGCTTGGCCGTCGGCGGTCGGCGGGCGAGTGACCGGGCGGCCAGGCGAGGTGGAGGGAACCGTGTCGGAAGGTCTGGCGCCTCCAGCTGGAAGAGAGCCTCCGGCTCCGGTAGCCCCCGGAGCCGGTGATTACCCAACGCGCGGAAGCTCACCCCGCCCGGAACGGACGCTTCGACAGCTCGTACGGTGGCGTGCGAGAGCAAGATCTGGCCGCCGTGGCCGGCGGCGCAGATGCGGGCGGCAGCGTGCACAGCGAGACCCACGTAGCCGCTATCGGTCAGTGTGGGACGGCCGGTGTGGATGCCGATCCTGACTCGGACGTGGGCCCCGTTCGGCCACGCCCGGGAACCGAGGCTCCGCTGGATCGCCAGCGCCGCACCGAGCGCACCGGCCGGCCGCTTGAAGACCGCGAACAGCTCGTCGGCGCGAACGTCGACCTCGCTGCCGCCCGACCGTTGCACGGCGCGACGGAGCACGCGGCGTACAGTGTTGAGCAGGTCGGCGTACCCGTCACCCAGCCGGCGCAGGAGGCCGGTGGAATCCTCGATATCGGTCAGGAGAAAAGTGACCTGACCCCTGGGCAGATTGCGCGCGACGTCGGCACGGCCCCTGGACTCGCCTTCCAGACGCTCTGTCGCGAGCTGCCCGGTGATGAACCCGATCGGCACGATCCCGTGCTTCTTGGCCGCGGTCAGGAGCCTCTTGCGCGCCCGCTCGCGTGCCGCGTCGTCCTCGAACTTGATCTGGTTGAAGCGGGCGAGCGCGTTACGGACGTGCGGCTCGTCGTGGATCGGCAGGCGTCGATGGCCCTTCGAGTCCACGTAGGCGAACGCAGTGTTCGGCAGGCGCGCGCGGGCCTTCGCGCTGAGCTGCGCCATCAGCCTGCGATTCTAGCAGATGCTTCTCTCGCTGTCGGCCGAATGCTCGCCTCGAGAACGGAGCTCGACGAGGGCCCTTCAGGGTGACCGCACTGGCGGCATCGCCGCTCGCTCACCGACGTGCTGCTTATCTGCGAGCTGTCGCCCGGTGCCGGCCTCCACTGCTGCTCGACGACGCCGAGAGCGACTGGGAGGCCGACCCGTGAGGCGCCGGGTCGCGGCCGGGGCCGCATTGGTGCGGACGCCGATCGCCCAGCCGGCCGTGGGCGGCCAGGGTCGTGGCTGTCCTGGTCAGCGGTCGTGGAGCGGATTCCGCCGCATTGCGCTGGTCGCCGGAGGCACGATATCCTGCGGCGGCCCTGTGTGTCATTTGGTCGACACCCCGGGGCGCAATGAGGCTCTCCTTCAACAAGGAATGATGAGCTGCTATCGTCGAAGGGTGTGGAAGGGTGTAGAGGAGGGCGGGACATGAAGAAGCTGTTGGCGATTGCGCTCGTGAGTCTGCTGCTCGTGCCCGCCCTGGCGGGTCCGGCTTACGCGAGGGGCGGAGGATGGGGCGGTGGGTGCTGCTGGGGGGGCTTTGCCTTGGGGGTCGGCATCGGCATGCTGGCGACCGCGCCCTACTGGTATCCGCCGGTCTATGCATATCCCGCCTACGCGTACCCCGCCTATGCCTACCCCGCCTATGGGTATCCGGCGTACTCGTATCCGGTCTACAGCTATCCCACCTACCCGGCACCGACCTATGTCCCTCCGGCCGGTTCCGGCGCGAGTCAGTCCACCAACGTGACGTACGGAACCCCGTCCTCGAATCCGCCGTCGGTTCAGGGATCGACTCCCAGCGCGCCGACCGGAAGCCAGAACTGCCAGACGGTTACCGTCGAAGGGCACAATGAGACCCGGACGCTCCAGAGCGGCCAGAGCGTCACGGCCTGGGTACCTACCCACACTCAACAGGTCTGCCAGTAGTCATGAAGGGATCTGCGTCCTCGCGCCGGCGCATGCGTGGGGGACCCTGGACACTGCTCGCGTCGCTGCTCGGATTCGCCGCGACCCTCGCCGGCTGTTACTACGTCCTACCGGCGCCACCGCCGTCCGCCGCCCCGGCTCCCGGCTGGCCGCCTGGGACCGTCTACGTCCCGGGCCAGTGGGTCTGGAATGGGGCCGCGTGGATATGGCGTCCCCCGTATTGGGCTACGTCGCCGGGACCTACGCCCCCGCCAGCTGCGGTTCCGCCGGCAGGATCTCCGCCTCAACCCGGCTCGCCACCGCAGGTTCCGAAGTCCTAGTCCGATCCGCCCCTCAGGGTTGGAGGCGGCCCGGATCCGCAGCAACCCAGCGTCCGGTGCGTGGTTTCGCAGACGTCTGGAACCGGGCCGCGGCCGCGTACAGTCCCGCGGACTCCGGCGTCGGCCCCTGGTCACCGGAGGCCCTCACTCCTACGTGTCCACCAGCGCCCATGCTAGCCGCGGGTGGCGAGCGCGGCGCCGCCCTGGCGGGCGACGAGGCGCCTGTACAGCACACTTCCGGCCATGAGACGCTCGTGCGTCCCGGCGTCGACGAGGCGGCCCTCGTCGAAGACCAGAATCTGATCGGCGTCGCGGACCGTGGAGAGCCGGTGGGCTATCACCACCGTGGTCCGCCCCTGAGCCAGCCGATCGAGGGCGCTCCGCACCGCATGCTCGCTGATCGCATCGAGGTGCGACGTCGCCTCGTCGAGAATCAGGACCGGCGCGTCCTTGAGGAAGGCTCGGGCGATGGCCACTCGCTGGCGCTGGCCACCCGAGAGCTGCGCCCCTCGCTCCCCCACCACCGTGTCCAGCCCGTCGGGCAGTGATTCCACGAACTCCCCGAGCGCCGCGCGCTCCACCGCCGCCGCCACCTCGGCGTCGGATGCGGCCGGTCGCGCCAGACGGATGTTCGCACGCAGCGTGTCGTTGAATAGATAGGTGTCCTGGGCGACCAGCGCGATCCGGCCCCGCAGGTCGTCGAGCCGATACCGCCGGAGGTCGTGGCCGCACAGCCGGACCGCCCCGTCGGTCGGATCCCAGAACCGCAGGAAGAGGTTGGCCACAGTCGTCTTCCCTGCGCCTGACGGTCCGACGAGCGCGACGGTGCTGCCGGTGGGCACGGACAGCGACACGTCGTCGATCGCCGGCCGACGGCGGCCGGGGTACGTCAAGCGAACCCGGACCATCTCGAGCGCCGGCGCATCGCGGCGAGGAGAGTCCGGCGACACGCCCGGTCCGTCAGTGACAGTGACCGGCTCGGTATGAACCGCGTGAAGACGCTGGGTCGCGGCGAAGGTGTCCGCGAGCTGGCGCCCCACCTGGGCGATCTCCCACACTGGCACGAAGGCGGACAGGGCCAGCAGCGTCAGGAGGGGCACGGTCCCCGGGTCCAGCGCGCCATGCCCAGCCAGAGCAGCTCCCGTGACGGCGACGGCGAGGCCCCCCAGGCCCGTGGCGACCTCCTGCAGAGCGCCCTGGCGCGCAAGGTCTCGAAGGAATGGCATGCGGGCCTGCGCGTAGGTGCGCGCGCGCACCGCGAACTCGCTCTGTCGACGTGCCTCCTGCTGGAATGCTGCCACTTCCGCAAGACCTTGAATGGAGTCGACGGCGTGGGCGTTGAGTGATCCGGCGGCCTCGCGAGCCCGTGCGCTCAGCTGATCTATTCGCGCGCGCTCCCGCAGCGGGCTGAGCGCCACGTAGCCGAGGAAGGGCGCCAGGACGACAGCCATCACCCAGCCATGCGCCAGCAGCACTCCGAGGACCACCGCGGGCACGAGGACGCCGACGAACGCCGGGGTGATGGTGTGGGCGAAGAAGTACTCGATGAGCTCGATGTCGTGCGTCGCCACCCCCACGAGGTCGCCCGTCCGCCGGCGCGTCAAGTACGCGGGGGCCAGGGCATCGAGCACGCGGAAGAACCGGAGCCGCATGTCGGCCAGAAGCCGGTACGCGACGTCATGAGCCAGCCACGACTCGAGCCAGTGAAGGAGCCCAGCGAGGGGTGCGACGAAAAAGAGGGCCACGATCCATCCACCGACCGGAGCGCCCCGCTTGACGGCCAGGACGGCGAGGGCACTCACTGCTCCCACGCCGATCAGCGCAGCCACGCGGGCCACTCCAAGGACGAACGTGGCCACCAGGCGTCCGCGGTACCCACGGCTGAGGCCGAGCAGCACCGACAGTACCTGGGCCCATCCGAGAACACCCCCGGCGGGCAGGATGGCCTCGGCTGGCTCCGGCGGGCTCTCCGCCTCTTCCTGCGCGGCCGGCGGGGACTCAGCTGGCCGCGGCTCGATCGGCCCATCATCGTTGTCCCCCTCCCGAACCTGTCCGGCCATGAGCCGCCAGTAGGCGCCCCTGCGCCCGAGCAGCTCCGCATGTCGTCCGCTCTCGACGATGCGTCCGTGTTCGAGCACGAGGATCCGGTCGGCACCGATCACGCTCGACAGACGGTGAGCGAAGATGAGGGTCGTGCGGCCGGCCATGAGCCGGTCGAGCGCCGCCTGGATGATGGCTTCACTCTCCGTGTCGACTGACGACAGGGCCTCGTCGAGGATGAGGATCGGCGCGCCGCGCAGCAAGGCTCGTGCGATGGCGATGCGCTGCCGTTGCCCGCCCGATAACCGGAGCCCGCGTTCCCCGACGACAGTCTCGTAGCCCTGCGGCAGACAAGTGATGAACTCGTGGGCGTGGGCCTCCCGGGCCGCCGCCTCGAGTTCGGAGAGAGTCGCCTCCGGTCTCCCCATTCGGAGGTTCTCGGCGACCGTGCCGTGGAAGAGATACGTGTCCTGGTGCACCACCGCCATGAGCGCGCGCAGGTCGGCGAACGGCAAGTCCCGGATGTCACGGCCGCCTACCAACACGCGGCCCTGCTGGGGGTCATGGAAGCGGAGCAGGAGTCTGGCCACTGTCGACTTGCCCGAGCCGCTCGGTCCGACGATGGCCACACGCTCACCGGCCCGCACGGTGAAGGAGAGGCGCTCGTGCACCGGCCGGCGGCCACCCGGGTAGCCAAAGGTCACGTCTTCGAAGGCGACCGTCGGGGCCAGACGCGGAGCGTCGGCGAAGGCGCCGGACGCGTCGTGAACCGTCGCCCGGATCGACAACAGGGCCAGCACTCCTCGGGCCGCCGAGACGCCCAGCATGCCCTGGTGGAGGAGCACGCGAAGGTCACGGAGCGGGCGAAACACTTCGACGCCCAGCATGAGGATGACAAGCAGCGCCTCGAGGGGCATGGCTCCCGATCGAACTCGATGCACACCCCAGCCGAGGGCGATGGCCGCTCCGAGTGCAATGCCGACGTCGGTGATGCCGCGGGCCAACGTGTTCGTCCCGAGGACACCCATCGTCGCCCCGAACAGCTCGCGGCTTCGCGCCGCCAGGAGTGTGGCGCGAGCCCCGCTCTGGCCGAACGCCTTCAGCGTGCCAAGCCCCTGGAGCGCGTCGAGAAACTCAGCCCCAAAGGCGCTGTAGGCCTGCTGGCGCGCGAGACTGCGCGTGCTGTCCCAGCGGTGCCAGAGGGCCGGCGCCAGCAGCGTCACCACGGCCGCCCCGAGCAGTACGAGCGCGATTGGAAGGTCCAGCCACGCCATGAACGCGAAGATCAGCACGGGCGTCAATGCCGCCACACCGAGCTGGGGCAGGTACTGGCCGAAGTAGACCTCGAGCTGCTGCACCCCCTCGACCATGGAGAGAATGACGTCGCCCGTCCGCGCGGCGGTGAAGTGCGCCGGGCCCAGAGCCAGCACGTGCGCGTGCACCATCTGGCGCAGGCGCGCCTGGACTCGGGCGGCGGTGACGTGGGCGACCATGGTTCGGGCATAGTCAAGAACGCCCCGGAGACCGATCGCGAGCGTCACGGCGGAGACCGGTCCGATCAGTGCCGCCAGCGGGACCCCAGCCAGCACACGCCCGAGGAGCCAGCCCAGGAGGGCGAGGCGCGCGATCCCGGCGGACACCGCCAGGAGACCCAGGAAGACGGCCGCCAGGATGCGGGTCCGGACCCCGGCGGTGAAAGGCCAGAGCTGCCGGTCTAGGTACATGGGCCAGCCGGAGCAACCCGGAGGATTCGCCTCATCACGGTCCTATGATAGCGAGGTCCCCGCACCGGTTCAGGAACGGCACCGGGCTGCTGACGTGGAAGGATTGAGCTGCCTCGGCACCGTCAGGCGGGATCACGGGGGTCGCGGCGGACGGCCAGCGACGCGGGCGCCCGGTCCTCGCCGAGCATCACGCGCGTCGTGTGGCGCAGGCGCTCCGAGAGGATTCGCGCCAGGTTCCGGAACAGCTTGGCGCCGGTGTACGGGAACCGCCGGCGGATGCGCTCGAGCGCCGCGAAATCGAGGCGCAGCACCTCCGCCTCCGTCACTGCCACGACGTTCGCGCTCCTGACCTCCTGGGTCACCAGGCCCATCTCGCCGAAGGTCGTCCCGGGCCCAAGCGTGTCGAGCACCTCCTCACGTCCGTCCGGATACCGGTCGAGGACGCGCAGGTACCCCGAGACGATCATGTACATCTCGGTCCCCGTGTCACCCTTGCGAACGACGACGGTGCCGGCGGCGACGGCCTCCAGGCGGCCGAGGAGGACCACCTTCCGGGCCTCCCACGCCGACAGCCCCTCGAAGAGGGGGGCGCGGCGGCGAAGCGCAGGATTCATCCTGAGCACGACCATATCCCACAGGGTGACGAGCCGCGTCGAGTACATGAGGGCGGGCGTGAGGGTCAACTCGCTCACCATCGCCATCAACATCACGAACGCCGCCAGGACGCCGAAGTGGATCGTGGAGAGCAGGTGGGAGGCCAAGAGCGGAAGGAAGCCCGCGATCAGCGCCAGGGACACGTAGATGATCGGACGGCCCTGCGCCCGCAGCGTGTTGAACATCGCGACCCGCTGGTCGTGGTGCTCCGTCAACTGGCGGTTGTAAGTCACCATGTGGTGGACGGTATCGTCCACCGCGATGCCGATCGCGATGGTCGCCACGAGCGCCGTCGAGATGTTGAGCGGGATCCCGAGGAATCCCATCAGCCCGTACGCGGTGAGCACCGGGATCAGGTTCGGGATCATCGAGAGGAAGCCCGCCTTGAGCGACATGAACAGGACGGCGTGGATCAGGGCGATCGCGACGAAGGTCAGCGAGAGGCTCTGGAGCTCGTTCACCGCCAGGAAGTCGACCGCATTGTTGGTCAGGATGGCCTCGCCGGTCGGGCGCGCGATGAGGGTCGGGGGGAACTCCCGGGCGATGTGCGCCTCGATCTCACGCCGCAAATTCGAGATCGCCCAGGACCCGGTCAGGTTGTGGCGGACCACGATGTTGGCTCCGGAGGCGTTGAAGTCCACGAACGGGTCGAGCTCGCGGCCCTCGAGGAGCAGGAGGTACTGCGCGACCTCGTCCGCGCCGTCGGGGATCACCTCGAAGGCCGGGTCGCCCCCGTTCACCTCCCGGTGCATCTTGCGAACGTAGTCGGCGACCGAGACCGTCTTGGCGACCTTGCCCGTGCCGTGCAGGAAGTCCTGGAGCGCCGCGATCTTCCGGAGCACCTGTGGATCCTTGACGCCGTCGTCGCGGCCCGTGTCGACGACGACGAAGAAGTTCATAGCCCCGCCCAGCGACCGGTGAAGGTCCTCGATCCGGTGGCGGATGACCGAGTCCTTCGGGAACAGGCTCACGAAGTCGGTATCCACTCGCAGGCGCGTCCAGCCCAACATGGACACGGCCGTCACCAGCCCGGCAACGACCAGGATATGGACGCGGTACCGGAGGTCGAAGTGGCCGAGCTTCGTGAGGAGCGGAAGCAGGCCCCGAGGCGACACGTCGGCAAGGGCCGAGCGCCGGAAGCGCCGGGGGACAGGCCAGAGACGGAGGAGCAAGGGCAGGAGCAGCATCGTCACCACCGAGTTTGCAAGGATCGCCATCGACGAGGCCTGACCGAACTGAATCAGCATGGTGACGTCGGTGAGGATCAGGCTCCCGAACCCGACGACGGTCGTGGCGGTGGTGATGGCGAGGGGCAAGGCCGTCTCCTCGAGCATGCCGCGGATGGCCGCGAGCTTCGGGACCTTCTGCTCGAGTCGCTCGTGGTAACCGGAGATCATGTGCACGTCCTCGGTGAAGCCGATGGCCAGCAGCAGTGAGGGGACGATCGAGGTGAGCAGGTTCAGGGGCAGCCGCACCATCGCCATGAGCCCCAGTGCCCAGACGATGCTGAGGAGCGCGGTGAGGATCGGGATCACCATTCCCTGCGGCGTCCGGAAGGCGAGGAGCAGCGAGCCGGCCACCACGGCCACCCCGAGCGGAACGACCAGCGCCTGGTCGGCGGCGATGTACTGGGCGTTGGCGACCCGGGCGATGATGCCTCCGATCTGGTAGATGGTGACGCCCGGCGCCGCCTCCTGGCGGATCAGACCCTCGACCTGCTCGGTGAACCGCCGGTTGAACTCGGTATCCCGGGGCCGCGGATCGGCGTAGACGCTGATTGCCGTGGCCCGGCCGTCGGCGGCGACGACGTGGCCGACGAGCACCCGGTTGTCGAGGGCGTCGCGGCGGAGGCGAGCGATCGCCGCCGGGTCGCTCGGCACCGGGGTGCCAACGAGCGACTCGGTGTTGAGCGTGTCCCCCTCTCCCTTCAGGTTGCGCACGGTGGTGAGGCTTACCACGCGGGTGACCCCGTCGAGGCGCTCGAGTCCATGGGTGAGCCGCTCGACCGTCCCGAGAACGGCCGGCGCGAACACGTCGTCGGCCTTGACGAGCACCGCCGTGAGGTTGTCGCTCCCGAACCGGCGCTTCGCCTCCTCGTAGAACTTGCGCGCCGGATCGTGCTCCACCATGAGTCCCTCGGCGGAGGGATCCGTCTCGAGCCGGGAGATCTGAAGCGCGAAGAGCAGCGTGGGCACTGCCACGAGGATGGCGGCGAGCCACGGGCGGGCGAAGAACCAGAGGGACAGACGCGTCATGCGGCCAGCCCAGGTTCGTCCCCGTCGCGATGGCCAACCGATCCCTCGTCGGGCGCCTGCGGGACGCCGTCACCTTCGCGCGGGTCTCTGTTGGGGCCGGGCTGAGCGTTTGTCACTTCCTCCCCGAGTGCTTCCCCGACGCCTCGGCGTTCGACCCTGCCCGCTACGCTGAGCCGCGCAACGAACACCTGCGGTCCGGCGCGTTCGCACCGTTCGGGCTGGGTGCGCACCCGTGCCTGGGTGCCGGGCTCGTCGAGGTGTTGGTCATGGCGACGGTGGCCGCCCTGCTCCACACCGTGAGCCTCGAGCTCGATCGGCCCGACTACGTCATGCGCCGCGTAGTGAACCCGTTCCCGGAACCCGAGAGCCGTTTCGCGGTCCGCATCATCGCGCAGCGCCAGGCGGTGGCACCCAGGCGACGGGCCCGGGACGAGGCTGACGTCGCCACCGCGGTCCCCTCGCCGAGCCGGGAGACGCTCGCCCGCGTCGTGCGCTCGTGCGCACGCTCGCCTTCGCCCCCGGGAAGGTCATCATGCGCCAGGGTGACCGGGCCGACCGCTTCTACATCGTGGCCGCGGGACGCGTGGAGGTCCTCCGCGAGCGTGGCGACCGTGAGCCGGTGGTGCTCGCCTACCTCGAGCGGGGCGACTACTTCGGCGAGATCGATCTCCTCCTGCCGTCACCGCGTCAGCTCCGCCTCCGTGAAGAAGCTGTCCTTGAGGCCGGCGTTGAACCGGCGACGCTCGACCTGCAGGATGGTCCTCGTGCCGTTCTGTACGTCGTGCATCTCCACCTCGTCAACGCGCCAGACGCTGCCCGTGACGTTCACCGGCTTCCGCCGTTCCTCGACTTTCTCGAGCTTGCCTTGCTTGTCGTAGTACTCGCGCTTGACCGTCAGGAGGTTGTCCTTGCGTATCCACAGCTTTCGCCTGCTGTAGCCACTGTCTGTGGCCTGCCGCTCGGTGGCCGGCACGGCCTCGATCACCAGGCAGTCTTGGCCGTCCACGTTCTCCGACCCGACCAGCGCGTACCGGTGCACGCCCGGGTTCTCCGGATGGAGATCCTCATAGGCGAAGTCCGTTCCCATGAACCGATTCTTCTTCGCGCTCGACGCGATGCGCTTCGCCTTCCGAGCGGCCGGTAGGTAGAGCCACTGGTCGTCGTTCCCGTCCATCGCCTCCCAGGTCAGCAGTCCGGTGTTCTCGACGTCCCGGGGCGCGAGGAACCGGATCAGGCTCTTGTCGAGATAGTCGGGGCCCGCCAGCGTGTACAGGACGAGCTTCCGCTCCTTGATGGCTCCCGTCTTGCTCACCAGCCGGAGCGTCTGCACCTCTTCCTCGTCCTTCAGGCGCTGTTGCTCGCGCTGCGTCCGCATGATCTCGGGCGCCGACTGCGTCCAGGCGGCGATGGGGCCGCTGAGGATCCATGTCGCGAGCAGGATTGCCACCAACCGATCACGGCGCCCAGAAGGCCAGCTCATTGGGTTCACTCCTTAACCGGTACACGCTCTCCCGGCCATTCGAGAGCTCGCGGGTCACCACTGCCCCGAGGTTTCGGCCGCGTGGGGTTGCGAGCCCTAGGCTTCGCTTCCTCGAAGCGCCCGGCCGGCGCGACGCTCATGGTGGCGGGCACGGTCCGCCTCCGCCCCCGCCGGCCGCGTCCGAGGGGGTTGCCGCCGACGGTCAGGATCCGCCGAGGGCGGGCTCGGAGTAGAACTGGCGCGCCCAGCGCCGATACTGCCCTATCGGCCCATCACCCTCCAGGAGAACCGGGTCGCTCCGGTGGATCTTGTTCTCGAAGATCGGGACGTCCTGGTCAATCGTCCGGCCGCCCTCACGCATCGCCTTCGCCAGCAGCACCCGGCTCACGGCGCGGTTCACGATCTTCTTCATGCTGAAGAGCGAGGCGACCTCGACCTCGCACTCGTCGATCGGGGTGAAGGTGAAGAGCGCCAGGTACGCAAGCTCGATCCCGGCGTGCACGAGCGCGCGGTTCACCGCGCAGCCCAGACCATAGTAGGTGATCTCGAGGGGGCCGTGCACCTCCGCCCCGAGCCAGCGGGCCAGGGGGAACAGCCGGTACTCGTGCGCCATGCGGTGGACGAGCACAGGACCCTGGACTTCAAGCGCCTCGCTGTGGATCGCTCGGGTCTGTGTCCGATGCACGAGCGGCATGTGAGCCGTGTCGATTCCGTTCTCGGCGAGATCCTGGATGTGGGAGCGGATCCGCCAGTGGCGCGCCGGGCGAAACGGCGTCCACTCCCGCGAAACGAACTCGGGCAGCTCCGGAAACTCCCAGGACGGCGGGTCGCCGCGCGCGTGGTGGTACACCATGATCAGCCCGTTGGCCTCGCGGACCGGCCACGTACGGATCCGGGCCCGGGCCGGCACCCGGCCGGCGTAGGGGACTTCGATGCAGCGACCGTCTGCGTCAATGAGCCAGCCGTGGAACGGGCAACGGATGGCCTCGCCCTCCACTCGCCCGCCGTGGCCGAGGTGGGCACCGAGATGCGGGCAGTGGGCGTCGAGCACCCGGGCCACGCCGTCCGCGGTCCGGAAGAGGACGAGATGCCGGCCGAGGTAGTAGAGGGGCCGGACCCCGCCGCGCGGCAGATCCCGGCTGAGCGCCAAGCGGAACCACCCGTCCGGGTACCGCCCGACGGGGGCCGTCGCGGCCGAACGATGGGCCCCCGCATCCCGTCGGTCGGAGGGCTCGGCGTTCACGCGGGCTTCCGGGCCAAGAAGTAGAACATCGGGGTGAAGACTCCCGTCTGCCCTCCGCTGACCAGGGCGTCGGCAGCAGCGTTGAGAAACGAGCTGACCTGGGCGGAGCCCCGCGGGACGACCCGGCTCGCTTCCAGGACGCGCAGTGCCCGATTCGTGAGCGCCCGGCCGGCGCGCGAGTGCTTGAACCCGCGGAGCGCGAACCGTGCCGCCAGCGGCTGGTACCACGGGGTCTCGGGGTCCGACTCCGACGCGAGGTCGCGGCTCTCCATGATCTCGAACCCGCTCGCCCGGAGCGCCTGGAGGACCACGTCGAAGGAAACCAGCTCGGGCAGCGCGTCCCCCTGCTCGATGCCCCGCTTGATCGCCCGGTGCGCAGCGCTGGTCGGATCGTAGACCGGCGTCAGGCACCAGTCGTAGCCACCGATCGGCGCTCCGGGCCTCATGACGCGGAAGAGGGCGGCGAAGAGGCGGGCCCTGTCCGGGGCATGGCAGGCGGCCTCGATCGAGTAGACCGCGTCGTAAGGGCCGTCGTCGGGCGAGATCTCCATGAAGTCGCCCTTGACGAAGGAGCAGAGGTGCGCGAGGCCCGCCGCGCGCGTTTGCTCGATCCCCCGTCGGACCTGATAGTCGTTGTTATTGACCCCGACCACCGCCGCGCCGGAGAAACGCGCGATCGCGCGCATCGGTCCGCCCACGCCACAGCCCACGTCGAGCACGCGCATGCCCGGCCGAAGCCCGAGCCGCAGCGCGAGGAAGAACTCGTGTCGCGCCAGAGACGCCGCCAGGGACTCCTGACGGTGCCGCGGGGCGAAGTGGAACGCCTGGCCCCAGCCGAACTCGTAGAAGTCCGTGACCAGGTCGTAGAAGTTGTTGACCATGCGCGCATAGTGCTGTCGGCGCGCCTTGACGCTGCCTCCCCGCGTTCCGTCGTGGAGGGCCAGGTAGTCGGCGGCGGTGCGTTCGACCTCGCGTCGCGGGAGGGAAGTCCGGACCAGATCCGTGAGCCCGGGATCGTCAGCCATGTCTATGCTCCGAGAGACGTGGACCGCCTCGCTCGACGGGTGTAGAGAGAATACCAGAGCCAGAACCGGCCTGGCCTGCCCATGAAGCGATCGGGTAGCTCGCGGTGCCCGAGCGGGGCAGCCGCGCGGCTCCGGCCGAACAGGCGACCGTCGCCACGGAGGTGCGCGCATGCGGCCGACGACCTCGCATTCGCCCGGACCCGCATATCCCGCCGGCCCCGGCCCGGCCAACGAGTTCGGCGGTCCCTGGGGCACCTGCCTCGGTCTCTTGTTTCTCCAATCTCTCGTCTACTACTTGTGGATCTGCGTCGAGTTCTACGGGGGTGCCCTTCAGTACCCGCGCTCGGCGCACCCCGCCGAGCTCGTCTCGGTTCTCTCGAGGCTGTTCGATCACGTGCTGGCTCACGCCCTCCCGACGTGGAAGGCTACTCTCATCTACCTCGGCTGGATGAGCTGGCAGGTTCTCCTGGCCCTAGTCGGTCCAGGTCCGTCCGCCGAAGGAACGCTCCTCGCCGACGGCAGGACACGGCTCGTGTACAAGTGCAACGGCTTGTTCGCCTGGTACACGACTCTGGTACTCGCGGCGATCCTGCACGTGACGGGGCTGTTCCCGCTCACCGAGCTCTACGCGAGCTTTGGTCCGTTGCTCACGGTGGCCAGCATCTTTGCCGCGGCCCTGGCCGCTGCCTGCTACATCGGAGCCCAGGGCCGCCGCAAGGAACGCGCCAGCGGAAACATGGTCTACGACTTCTTCATGGGAGCGATCCTCAACCCGCGCCTCGGGAGCTTCGACGTCAAGTTCTTCGTGGAGCTCCGTCCGGGGATCATGCTGTGGTTCTTCTTCACCGTGGCCATGCTCATTCGGCAGCACGAGACGCACCACGCCGTGACGACATCGATGGCCCTCACGGTCTTCTACCACGCGTGCTACGTGAACGCCTGCTACAAGGGCGAGGAGTGCGTTCCGATGAGCATCGACATCACCCACGAGAAGTTCGGCTGGATGCTCGCCTGGGGCAACCTCGTCTTTGTGCCCTTCCTCTTCCCTCTGTCGGCGTACTACCTCGTGGTGTCCCAGGCTGACATTGCGCCGCGCTGGGCTCTCTTGCTCCTCGCCCTTCACCTAGCGGGCTACTACATCTTCGACACGGCCAACAGCCAGAAGGACTACTTCCGCGCCAACGGCCGGACGCTCCGGAGGGCATTTCCGCAGCTCCCGTGGGCACACCTGGAGGCCCCGCGATCCCTCAGGACCGCGCGCGGAACCGCCTTGCTGCTCGACGGGTGGTGGCGCCGCGCGCGTCACATGAACTACACCGGAGATCTCATGATGGCCTGGGCCTGGGCGCTCACCTGCGGATTCGGGTCCGCTGTCCCGTACGTCTACCCGACGTACCTCACGCTCCTGCTGCTGCATCGAGAGCGGCGCGCCGAGCGCCTGAACCGGCGGAAGTACGGGGCGGACTGGGACGCCTATTGCCGGCTCGTCCCGTACCGGTTCCTCCCCTACGTCTACTAGTGAAGGGAAGTCCGTAGTTGCCGCACACGGACAGAACGGCCGCACCGCCGGAGCCGCCGAGGCGACAGCGGTGTGAGCCCCGGCTACGATGAGCGGGGAGGGCCCCGGCGGTGGTCGCCTAGCGACCCATCCGCCGGCCGCCCCGCTCGTGCAGAATCTAACGGTACGCCGCCAAGATGGCGTTGATCTCCTGCGGCGACCACGCAATCGGAGCGGTTTCGAACTGCGGCTTTCCGTCCACGGTGCGCACGTACGTGGGCGGCGCCTTCGAGGCGTCGGCCAGCGTCGCCCCGTAGGCCGAGAGGATCTGGTCCATCTCTTGGGGCGTGTACGTGCGGGGCGCCATCTCCCAGACGACACGGTCCTCGACCTTGCGGGCATAGGTTGGTGGGGCCTTGCTGGCGTCCACCAACGTCAGGCCGTAGGCGGACAGGACCTGGTCAAAGTACTGGGGCGGAATGGCCATCGGGGAGGTCGAGTCCCACCAGCCCAGCGGTGCCTTGGCGCGGTCCTTGACTTCGAGCGCCGCCGCGCTCAGCGTGCCGGCCAGGAAGGTGACCAGGCAAACTCCGAACAGTAAAAGCCGCTGCATCACGCCTCTCCTTGGGCGCCTTGGGCGCCCGGTTCTCGCTCTGGTTCCACCAACAGGGGACAGCCGATCCCGGGCGCCGCGAACCAGAGCGTAGTGTGCGCGAGTTCGCCCCCCAAGGCTCATCCCCTTGACCCGCCTCGCTCGTGGCTGTTCCACGGGCAGGCGAAGAGTAGCACGGATCCCCTCACGGACATTGCACCCAATCCACCCACGCCGCAGCTCAGCAACAAGACCACTTCCCGGTCACGACTTCGATTGACGCCCCCGTCTCGGTTGTCGCATCGTCCCAGGGCGGGTCGTCTTGATCTTCGTCGTGCCGCAGCCAGGCTACCTCGAACCGAACGATGAGGCTAGGCCGGGTCCTTGGCCGATCGGACGTCGCCTGGACGCGCTGGCTCACCTGGTTGAAGTCGTCGAGCGCCTTCTGGAGCCCGCGTCGGCCGGCCGAGCCGACACGTCCATGTCAGGGACACCTTCCAGGCGGCTTCTCCATCGCGTGAACGTCGAGTGTGGCGCTCGGTCAGTATCCCGCGTCGCCGAACTGTGGGCCCGGGCCCCTCCATGGGATGTCGTCCTGGGACTGGGTCGTACGGCCCGCTGCCGGGTACCTCCGGCTCCGAGTGCCTCCGTCTTGACGACGCCCTTGCCGCTCGCTAGCATCGCATTGGTCACGGGAACGTTCGTTTGCCGCGGTGCCATCGGCGATGATCACTGTGGGAAAAGCTGAGTCCCCGGGCGGCGCGCGTTAACTTCTGGACGACAACAACGAGAAGATCGGCGTCGTCGACGACCTGATCATCACACCGGACAAGTCGGTGTCCTACGCGATCATCGGCGCTGGAGGGTTCCTCGGCATGGCGAAGCACGACGGGGCGAGCCCGGTCAGCCATCTGGAGGAGGACAAGGGACGAATCGTGCTGGCCGGCGCGACCAAGGACGCGCTCAAGGCATCCACCAAGTTTGTCTACGCGAACTGACGGCTGGCGAGGGTTCACACTCAGCCCGCCGACGGCCGCCGGGATCGCGGCCGCGCAGCGGACGGGCGACGCACGCTGAGCGAGGCCCCCGGTGGTGCGCCCCGCCCAGCAGGTCGGCGATCAGAACCGCAGGGTGCGCGGCTACCGCTGGGCCTCGATCACCATCGCGACGTTGCGGTTGCTGTCCTTGACCTCGTAGACGGCCTTGACCTTCTGGCCGGTCTTGAGGTCCGCCACAGTCGCCGGCTTGCAATTCACCAGGACCGCTGTGGTCGGTTCCACCTCGAGCTTCACGTCGGCCACCTCGACCACCCGGTTGGTGCGCGTCGATCCGATGGCCTTGATCGAGCCCTCGACTCGTTTCTCGCCCTTGCTGGGCATCGCGGTCAGACCGCTCCCCTGGCCGGCACCCTGTGGCGTGCCCACCGCGCCCGGGCTACCCGTCGCAGCGGGCGCCGGACAGTCGATCTGTCGGGCCCCCATCGAACTCGACGGAGTCTGGGCGCCGGCCGTGCCGGCCACTAGGCTTGCCGCAAACATCAGTGCCCCAATGCGTCTCGCCATGGCTACGTGACCTCCTTTGTCTCCACTGCCGTGTTCGGCTTCGGGACATGTCATGTGGACGGATCTACCACCGTCGAGGACTTGAGGTGCGAGATGGATGCCATTGCGAGGCGCAGGCGCAAACGGTGGGATGCCCGCCTGCCAGCCCGAGGTAGGGACGGGACCGCACGAGACGCTCCGGTCGCGGCCAGCGACAGATCGTCGATGTGACGACAGGCAGGCCAGGCACTAAGCGCCCGTCGACATTCGCAGGCCGGGAGACCGTCCATGACCGGGGAACGTGGACCGTCCGCAGCACCGCCTCCACGGGCCGACGTCGTATGGGACGCCGGCGACCTCGCCTGCGGCGACCTCCTCCTCCAGCTCAGAGGGCGCATGGAGGCAATGCGCCCGGGCCAAGTGCTACGCCTCGTCGCGCTGGACTCGGGAGCGCCGGAAGATGTGCCGGCATGGTGCCGGCTCACTGGCCACACCCTCCTGGCTGCTGACCACCCCGTCTACCTGATCCGACGAGAGGAGCACTGAGTCATGGCCAACAAGTTCTGCGTCAGCATCACCCACTCCAAGGACAACACGGACAAGGCTACGGTCGGCTTCGTCGTGGCGAATGCCGCGGTCGGCTCCGCCAAGGAGACCATGGTCTTCTTGAGCGTGGAGGGCGTCCGCCTCGCGCAGAAGGGAGGGGCCGACGGCATTCACGAGGAGGGCTTCGCGCCGCTGCGCGAGCTGATGGACAACTTCACCAAGGCCGGCGGGACGATCTACGTCTGCTCGCCCTGCTACAAGAAGCGCAAGCTCGACGAGCACAACCTGGTGGCGGGCGCGAGCATCGTGGGCGGCGCGAAGCTCGTCGAGTTCCTGGCCGACGGGAGTCCGTGCGTCAGTTACTGAACGGAAAGACCCGCCCTCGAGCGGCTCACGCCCAGCGGTCCTCGCTAGACCAGGCCAACCGCCACCCAGTCTCATCGGGCGACATTGGCCTGTCACGCGGCTGGGAACCGGCATGCCAGGCTCCGCCCGAGGTCTAGCCCGGGCGCCAACGACCGTCGACCCACACATGACCCGTCGGCGTTGTCTCCCAGTGGCCCGGCACCCATACTTGGCCGACCGGAGGAACGGTCCAATGTCCGGGTACCCAGATATACGTCCGCGTGCTCGGCTGCCAGATGTAGCCGCCCGGTATCCACACGTAGCTGGCCGAAGGCTGCGGAGGCATCGTCTCGGTGGGTGCGGGGGGCGGAGCGGGGGGAGCCTGGACAGCCGGATAGATACTGGCTCCGGAACAGGCCGACAGCACCAGGAAAACGACCGAAACGCAGAACGCTCGGAATGAGTAGTTCACTGACGTCACCTCCTCAGGACGCGTCTCCAACTCTCAGTTGAACACGCCGAACAACCACAGCACCACAAGTAAGCTTAGTGGTACGCCCAAGAGCCACAGCAGAAAACCTTTGCCCATGATTCACCTCCCGATCGGGGTCATCGCCCGTCCGACGAATTCTCTTCGCCTAGGCGAACTTCTGCTTGACAGTCCTCAGAATGGGGAGCCACGTCATTCACCAAGACCACCGAACGCAATTGCTGTACCAGCTATCCTTCACTTGCTTGACCGCGTCTCTCCGCCACGCAGGCTCCACTGGTCAGCAGCGGCGCCTGGACGATCCGGTTGTGAAGAGAAGGCCAATCGGGCCCCAACGTCGCTCTCGCGACAGAATGGCGGGAGGCATCGGCCCGCAGCCTCGCTCCTCGTACGAACCCTGACGGTGCAGGCCTCGCGACTGAGGCAAGGCCACGATCTCAGTCCCTCGTGGGCGGACCGCGTCCGGCGTCGAGATCCCCGGATTCCTCAGCCAGCCTTTCGGGCCGCAGGCCTGCGCACATGGCGAAGGCGCCCCGGCCGACCCTGTGGCGGCGGGCCCGATCGCCCTCGCCGGTCGAGGCTGGCCTTGAGCGCATCCATGATGTCCACCACAGGCTTCCGTGGCGCCGGAGAGGCGGCGGCCTTGATCGCCTTCCCGCGCGTCTTGGCCTTGGCCGCCGCCAAGACGCGCCCGCGATAGGTATCTTCGTACCGCTCAGGCACGAATGCGTCGCTCGCCAGCTCGTCGATGAGACGACGCGCGAGCTGGATCTCCTGCGCGCGACCCTTCACGCGGGCGATCTTCGGCAGGTCCCTCACCTCGTCCGAGAAAAACAGGGTGTGCAGGATCAGCACCCCTTCGACCGCCCGGATGGCCACGAGGTTCTCCTTGCCGCGCATCACGAAAGTCGCCAGCGCAGCTCGGGCGCTGTCGCCCATGGCCTCCGCCAACAGCTGGTACGGTTTCTCACCCCCGTCGCCCGGGGCGAGGTAGTAGGTCGTTTCGTAGTAGATGGGATCGACCGTGGCCAGCGGCACGAACTCCGCGAGGTCAATCATCCGCGACGCTTCCCCTTCCAGACCCTCGAGCTCCTCCGGCGTGAAGACGGCGTGGTCGTCCTTGCCCAGTTCGTACCCTCGCACCAGTTCGCTGCGCTCGACCACCTGCTGGCACTTGGGACAGTAGATCTGCTGCTGAATCCGGCTCCCGCACCGCTCGTGAATTAGATGAAAGGCGGGGGCGAGCGACGTGGTTGCCGTCTGAAGCTCCACGGGGATCGTGACGAGTCCAAAGCTGATCGTGGCACGGCTCAGAGATCGGGCCTCCCGGCGCGCCATGTCAGTCCTCCTTGTCTCGCGGTCGGCAATCGGATTCCTGCTCGGCCAGGCGGTTCATCGAAGGCCTCTTGCGCATCTTGAGTCCGCGCGACTTCAGCCCGCCGCGTCAGCCGTCTCTGGCCGAGAGCCCGAAGACGGAGAGGGTGGCAGGTCCGATCTCCCGCTCGCGCTACCTCGCGACGCTACTCGGAAGGTCGCCGCACCTCGCGCTCAAAGCCTGGAAGGATCGCCTTGAAGAAGGCGTTCTGAATCAGCTTCACGATGGCTTGCAGCGTGCTTCCGCTCGGGTTCTCCACCGGCCCAGAGATATCGATTTCTGTCGCCACCTCTTTGCGCGGAACGTTCTTCATCAGCTTGGACACGCCTGTCACCAGTTTCTCGTAGACTTTGCGCGTCGCGCTCTTGTGGCGGTCCTGGGCCGGGTCGTACGCTTGGACGTCCTTGAACAGGGGCTTAACATACCCTTGAATCTGCCCGTTCTTGACCTTGAGCTCCGAATAGAAGGAAAAGACGCCGCTCACCACGTCAAACTTCCCATGCGCGCGGAGCATGTCGTTCATGGTGGTGAGGTCGGTCGCGTCGATGGCCACCTTCATGTCGAAGTCAGGGCCCTGGACCTCGGGTCGGAAGTGCGCCACGGCCTGAGTCGGACCGTTGCCCATGAAGCGCCCGGTGGCGGTGGCGGTCATCGCCCCCTCGGTCCGTTGGTTCGTGAAGTTCTCCACGTGAAGGCGGGCGACGTCGACGAACACCCGATACGGAGGATCGGCCTGCTTGTTCTGGAATCCGACACGGCTGTCGACGATCTGGACGCTTCGCGCGCGCAGGTGAAGATCCGGGGCATTGTTCGCGCGTTCGACCGCCCGGACGGTCTCTTTGGCCACTTTCGCCGGCGTGCCGGCCGTGCGCGCCGTACTCACGTATTCGACCTTCACGTTGCTTATCGTGGCTTGCTTCAGGTCGGCGACGCGGACGGTTGGGCCGTACTCGAACGCGCCCGCCGCCGCCAGCGTCCCGCCCTGGATCGAGACGTTGCCGTGACTGAGCACGGGCTTGAAGTAGTTGAGGTCCACCCCCTCGAGCACGACATCACCTTGAAGGCCGGGGATCGGCACGGCCAGGAAATCCGCGTGCCCATCGACGGTGACGCGGCCGGTCTTGAAGATCACTGCCTCGAGACGCACGTCCGATGGGTAGGTGCGCTCCTTCGAGCGAATGTTCCGGATGTTTTCGGCCGTGAGGGTCAACTGGGTGATCTCCAGGGGCTCGAACGGGCCCTCGTCGACATACGTCACGGCGCCGTTCGTGACGTGGACCCGGTTGATCTTCAGCGGGTAGATGGCCTGAAAGGCCTCCTGCCATCCGTGATCCTTGACCGGTGTCGGATCGGCCGCCTCGGCCAGGAGCTGCGGGCGATTGACGTGGAGCGTCGGATCGGTCAACGCAAAGTCGGCCACGACGCGGCCATGCAGGAGCGCCCGCCACTGCACGCTTGCGTCGAGGCGCCGCGCGACGAAGACAGGCGGCTCGGGATGCTTGTCCTGGATGAACGCCAGATCGTGTAGGGTCAAGGACAATCCGATGGGGTGGAAGCTGACGGCGCGAATCGTCGCGGTATAGCCTTTCAGACTTGCGTTCATCTGCCGGACAATGACTCGGCGCAGCGGCTCATCGATAAAGAACGAAGCGGCGACGGCCAACGCGAGGAGAACAAGGATGGCGAGAGCTCCCCGGCGCAGCCACACTCTTCTGGAATTCTTCATGTTCAGGCTCCGCGGCTCGGCATGGCTACCTTATCGCTGGGCATGCAAGCACCCTGCCGCACGAGAAGCTGGCCTACGTGGGAGAGGCCGACGGCCGCCCAAATGGTCGTCCCTGATCCGTACGGCGTTCCGCGGCCGAATGACGCGGAAGGCGGCGGCTTGTCGCGCTGGCGACAGCCTGACGCGGTGGAGGGACGGCTCGCTCTCCCTAGCGCGAGGACGCTCGGGAGACCACGAGGTCGGACGTCGCGCGGCGCCGGTTTCGAGGGCGGGTCGAGGATACCCACCGCCTGCGCGCATACATTGGAAGGACGCAGGCCAGCATGCCAACCCCGTAGAGCGTCAAGAACACGGCAAAAACGTTGAGGACGGGCGGCACGGCGTTGACAGAGATCGCCGCACTCAGAACCAGCAGCAGTGCCAGCGTCAGGAATACCATGCTGCTCCCATGCCGGCCGCCTACCTCAAGGGCGATGGCCGGTACTGGTCCTCGAAGTTGGCAAGCCTCGTGCCAGTCATACCGGGTGACATCGCTCGCCGTCCGACGCGAGGGGGAACGGCCCCGAAGGGCCGACCACGGTTGCCTCCTACGACTCAGGGAGCCTGCTCGTGAATGGTGGCGAGCGTCCCGAGCTGAACTGAGATGACACTCGCGCCGCCGGCGTCCGACATCCTGCCGCTCGGCCAGTCCGACGAGCCGATCCGCGCAGAGCTGTTCAGCGTCGACCGCCTCGAACAGTACGCCGAGCGCCTGGCGCCTCAACCGACGCTTCCTGCCGTCGCGGTGGGGCGGCCGCTCACCCCACGAGTGCGAGACAACGGCCGCGTCCTGCTGCAGTGCTACCGAAGCCTCGCGGAGGTGATTCGAGAAGAGAGCGCCACCACGCCGGCGGCCGAGTGGTTCGTGGACAACTTCCACATCGTGGAGGATGCACTCCGGGACATTCGCGAGGACCTGCCCCGCGGGTTCTATCGTCAGCTGCCGAAGCTTGCCGCGGGGCCCCTTCAGGGCTACCCGCGCGTACTGGATCTGGCGGGGGCCTTCGTCGCGCACACCGACAGTCGCTTCGAGCCGGAGACGCTTCGCCGCTTCCTTCGCGGCTTCCAGCGCGTGGTGCCCTTGACCATCGGCGAGCTCTGGGCCATTCCGATCGTGCTGCGCATCGTGCTCGTCGAGAACCTTCGACGCCTGGCCGAGCGGATCGTGGAGGGTCGTGCCGCGCGCCGTGACGCCGACACGCTCGGGAACGATCTCCTCGGGCTCGGGGGGCGCCCCGCCCGTCCCCTGGCGTTTCAACGGTTCGAGACGCCGACCGTGCGAACGGCCTTCGCCGTGCAACTCGTCCAGCGCCTGCGTGAGCAAGACCCGGACTCGACCCCCGCATGGCAGTGGCTGAAGGACCAGTTGGCGGCGCGCGGGACCGCGCCCGACGAGATCGTGCGCGTCGAGCATCAGCGCCAGGCAGCCACGAACGTCACGGTCCGCAACGTCATCACCAGCCTGCGGGTGATGTCGACCTTCGACTGGGCGGCATTCTTCGAAAGCGTCAGCGTGGTGGACCAGGCGCTGCGAGCCGGGAGCGAGTTCGCCGCCATGGACTTCGCGACCCGAGACCGATATCGCCACGCGATCGAGGATTTGGCGCGCGGTTCCGGACGGTCCGAGCTCGACGTTGCCCGAGCGGCGCTGGCGCGGGCGCAGCGGGCCGCGACCGCAGGAGGCGCGGCGCACGGCGACCGGTCCGCGGATCCAGGGTTCTACTTGATCTCGAAGGGACGGCCGGCCTTCGAGGCGGACATCGGCTACCGGGTGCCCGGTCGCCGCCAGCTGCTGCGCGCCTACGTGACCACGGCGGCGCCAAGCTACCTCGGGAGCATCGCGCTCGTGACGGCGTTCCTCCTCGCCCTGCCCCTGCATGCCGCGGTCGTGTCCGGCATGCATCCGCTCCTTGTCGCCCTGCTGGGACTGGTCGCCTTCTTCCCGGCGTCCGACCTGGCTGTCGCGCTCGTCAATCGGGCCGTCATGGAGCTCCTGGGCCCGCGGCTGCTGCCTCGACTGGAGCTCCGTGAGGGAGTGCCGTCGACCATGCGGACGTTGATCGTCGTACCAACGCTCCTGACGAGCGAGGCCGACATCGAGGAGCAGATCGGTCGCCTCGAGATCCACCATCTCGCGAATCCGGACGGCGACATCCGCCTGGCGCTCCTGGCCGACCATCTGGATGCGCCGGCGGACACGATGCCTGAGGATGCTCGACTTGTCGCGGCCGCCGCCGATGGAATCGCGCGTCTGAACCGGCGCCACGGCCCGTCCCCGGAAGGGGGCGATCGCTTCCTCCTGCTCCATCGCCGGCGCGTGTGGAACGAGGCCGAGGGCAAGTGGATAGGGTGGGAGCGAAAGCGCGGAAAGCTCCACGAGCTCAATCGCCTGCTCCGCGGCGCGACCGACACGACATTCGTGTCGACCGCGGGGAAAGCGCCCGCCGTGCCGGCGTCGGTCCGGTTCGTGATAACCCTCGACGCGGATACCCGCCTTCCGCGGGGCTCCGTCACCCGCCTCGTCGGTCTGATGTCGCATCCGCTCAATCGACCGGTGTTCGATGTCGCAGCGGGTCGGGTCGTGGACGGCTATGCGGTGCTGCAGCCACGCATCACGCCCACCATGCCGACGGATCGCGAAGGATCGCTCTTCCAGCGGATCTTCGCGGGCCCCGCCGGGATCGATCCGTATGCGGCCGCGGTCTCGGACGTGTACCAGGATCTATTCGGAGAGGGCTCCTACACAGGCAAGGGCATCTATGATGTGGATGCCTTTGCCGCCGCCCTGTCCGGGCGCGTCCCCGAGAACGCGCTGCTCAGCCACGACCTCTTCGAAGGCATCTTTGCGCGGGCGGGACTCGTCACCGACCTCGAGCTCTTCGAGGAGTTTCCGTCCCAGTACGGCGCCGCGGCTGCGCGGCAGCATCGGTGGGCTCGTGGAGACTGGCAGCTGTTGCCGTGGATCTTCGGAGGTGGGGCCGCCGGCACCCGTCGGACCAGGATACCGCTCGTCAGCCGATGGAAGATGCTCGACAATCTGCGCCGAACACTGTCGGCGCCGGCCGCATGGCTGACGCTCGTCGCCGGCTGGACCCTTCCTCACGGCTCGGCGCCCCTGTGGACGCGCCTCGTGCTCGTCGCTATCGCGATGCCCAATCTCATCCCTGTCTTCACAGACATCATGCCGAAACGATGGGGAATCTCCAAGCGCAGCCACCTCCGCGCGCTCGGCCAGAACACCGCCATCGCCGTCGCCCAGAGCGCGCTGGCCGTCACCTTCCTGGCCCATCAAGCGTGGCTGATGAGCGACGCAATCACGCGGACCCTCGGCCGCCTGTACCTCACCCGACGGCGCTTGCTGGAGTGGACGCCGGCGGCCCAGGCGGGCTCGACGCTATCCCTCGACGTGAGGGGGGTCTATCGGAGCATGGGTGGCGCGGTCGTGCTCGCCGCGGCTGCTGCGGCCCTGGTCATCGGCGTCAGACCCGCGAGCTGGATCCTGGCGGCGCCCTTCGTCCTGCTCTGGGCCCTGTCGCCGCTCGTGGCGCGATGGATCAGCCTCCCGCCGCGAGCGCGAGAGACGTCGCCCTTGCCGCCGGAAGAGGCCATCCGTCTCCGCCTGACGGCGAGGCGCACGTGGCGGTTCTTCGAGGCATTCGTCGGTCCCGACGATCACTTCCTGCCGCCGGACAACTTCCAGGAGACCCCAAAGCCGGTCCTCGCGCGCCGCACGTCCCCCACCAACATGGGTCTGTACCTCCTGTTGACGGTGGGCGCCCGCGACCTCGGCTGGACCGGTACCCTGGAGACGCTGGAACGGCTCGAGGCGACCCTCGCCACGATGGGGCAACTCGAGCGCTTCCGAGGGCATTTCTACAACTGGTACGGGACCGATACGCTTCGCCCGCTGGAGCCGCGCTACGTGTCAACCGTCGATAGCGGGAATCTCGCGGGCCATCTCCTCGCGGTGGGCAATGCCTGCCGAGACGCGTCCCAGCGCCCGCTGCTAGGACTCACGACCCTGACCGGGGTCGGAGATGCCCTCCGGCTCGTTGAGGAAGCCATGGGGAGCCTCGGCGACGACCGGCGAACCCAGACGGTGACCGTGGCCCATCTCGATCAAGCGCGGCGCGCGCTGGTGGAGGCAATCGCCGACGTCCCGGCCACGCCGGCGGACTGGGTAAGCCGTCTTCGTCAGCTCGCCGCCGCTGCTGGCACGCTCGTGGACATCGCTCAGACGCTGACGGCGGAACGCGGGGACGAAGACGCGCCCGAGGTGCTCGTCTGGGCCCGTGCAGTGCGCGCGACGATCGCGAGCTACGAGCGCGACGTGGAGGTGGCGATCCCATGGGCGCTCGATCTTGAGCCGCTCCTGACGTCGCTGTCCGCGGCGACCCCGGAGGCCCTCCAGGCCCTCCGGAGGCTGACAGCCTCGTCCCTCACCCTGGCCGATCTGCCCGACCACGCCGAGGACGCAGCGGCCGAGCTGGAGAAGCTCGCCGGGGTTCAGGGAGATGCGCGTCTGGGAGGCCGCGATCGCGAGCCTCACCGGCTCGGCCGCGGCGTCGCGAGCGCTGCTCGAGCGCCTCGCGGCGGTCGCCGCGCTCACGAAGGACCTGTTCGACCGAATGCAGTTCGATTTTCTCTACGATCCCACGCGGAAGATCTTCTCGATCGGCTACCGGGTCCGCGACGGGAGCCTCGACCCCAGCGGGTACGACCTGCTCGCCTCCGAGGCGCGTCTCGCGAGCTTCATCGCGATCGCGAAGGGCGATGTCCCAGTTTCGCACTGGTTCCACCTCGGCCGGCCGATGACGCCGGTGGATCTGGGTGCGGCGCTGGTCTCGTGGTCCGGCTCCATGTTCGAGTACTTGATGCCAGCCCTGATCATGAAATTCCCACTGGGAAGCCTCCTCGAGCAGACGTACCGGTTCGTCGTCCGGCGGCAGATCAGCTATGGTCTCGAGCACGGCGTGCCGTGGGGAATCTCGGAGTCCGCGTACAACGTCCGCGACCTCGATCTGACGTACCAGTATTCCAACTTCGGCGTGCCCGGGCTGGGGCTGGAGCGAGGTCTCAGCAAGGACCTGGTGGTCGCACCCTATGCGACCGCCCTCGCCGCCATGATCGAGCCCGTGGCGGCGGCCCGGAATCTCTCGCGCCTGGCCGGCCTCGGGGCCCGCGGCCCCTATGGATTCTACGAGGCGCTCGACTATACGCGCTCGCGTCTTCCGGAAGGTGAGCCGGTGGCGATCGTCCGTGCCTACATGGCGCACCATCAAGGCATGACGCTCGTGGCGCTGGTGAACGTGCTCCGGGACGGCGTGATGCAGGAGCGCTTCCACGCGGAGCCGATCATCCAGGCGACCGAGCTCCTCCTGCAGGAGCGCGCCCCTCGCGACGTGGCGGTCGCGCGCCCTCGCGCGGACGAGGTCGAGGCCCCCGCCCATCAGCGCGAGTTCGTCGCGCCCTCGTTTCGGCAGTTCGCATCGCCGCACGAGCCAAGGCCCCGGACCCACCTGCTCTCGAACGGCCGGTACGCGGTCATGCTGACGACCGCCGGTTCCGGCTACAGCCGCTGCGGGCCCCTCGCGATTACGCGATGGCGTGAGGATGCCACCCGCGACTGCTGGGGCACGTTCATCTTCTTGCGCGATGTCCAGAGCGGGGCAGTGTGGTCAGCCGGAGCTCAACCCGCAGGCGTGGAGGCGACCTCCTATCGCGTGACCTTCTTCGAGGACCGTGCGGAGCTTCAGCGACGCGATGGCACGATCACCACCGCGCTCGAGGTCGTGGTATCACCGGAGGACGACGCGGAGATGCGCCGGGTCTCGCTCACGAACCTCGGCCCGCGGGCCCGCGAGATCGAGCTGACTTCCTACGCCGAGCTCGTCCTGGCGCCGCCCGCCGCGGACGCCACCCACCCGGTGTTCTCCAGCCTGTTTGTCCAGACGGAGGCCGTCCCCGAGCTCGGCGCGCTTCTGGCCACGCGCCGCGCCCGCTCCGCCGCGGACCCGACCAGCTGGGCGGCCCACGTCGTGGTGGTAGACGGCCAGTCCGGAGGGGGGGCCCAGTACGAGACCGACCGCGGACGGTTCCTGGGCCGAGGACGGGGGATCCGGACGCCGATGTCGGTCATCGACGGCCGCCCGCTGTCGAACACCGCGGGCTCGGTGCTCGATCCGATCTTCAGCCTCCGACGGCGGGTTCGACTGGACCCTGGCGAGAGCGTACGCGTCGTGTTCTCCACGCTCGTCGCGCCCACCCGCGACATCGCCCTCGCCCTCGCCGACAAGTATCGCGACCCGGCAACGTTCGAGCGCGCGGGCACGCTGGCTTGGACGCAGGCGCAGGTGCAGTTCCATCATCTCGGCATCACGGCCGACGAAGCGCATCTGTTCCAGGAGCTGGCGAGTCGCATCCTCTACTCGGACCCGGCGCTGCGAGCGCCGGGGGAGGTGCTGGCGCGCAATCGCTCCGGCCCTTCGGTCGTGTGGGGCCAGGGCATTTCGGGGGACCTCCCGATCGTGCTGGTCCGGATCGACGAGCCCGAGGATCGAGGGATCGTCCGCCAGCTCCTGCGCGCCCACGAGTACTGGCGGCTGAAGGGCCTAGCGGTCGATCTGGTCGTGCTCAACGAGAAGATGGAGTCCTACGCGCAAGAGCTCCAAAACTCGCTGGAAGCCCTGGTCCGGACGAGTCAGTCGGCCCTGCGACACGAGGGTCACGAAACACATGGAGCGGTGTTCATCCTGCGGCGAGACCTGCTGTCCCCGACGGATCACGCCGCGCTCCAGGCCGCCGCCAGGGCCATCCTGCTGAGTCGACACGGCACGCTCGCGGCGCAGATCGACCGGGCCCGCGCCGCGAGGCCCGTGCTGCCGCCACCCGCGCGCCGTGAAGCCCGCCAGGAGCCGTCGAGCGACGCCCCGCCGAGCCGGCCCGATTTCGAGTTCTTCAACGGCCTGGGAGGCTTCGTTGACGATGGCCGAGAGTACGTCACGATCCTGGGGGAGGGCCAGTGGACGCCCGCCCCCTGGATCAACGTGATCGCGAACCCGAACTTCGGCTTTCAGGTGTCAGAGTCCGGCGCGGGATACACGTGGTGCCTCAACAGCCGCGAGAACCAGCTTACGCCGTGGTCCAACGATCCGGTCACCGACCCGCCCGGCGAGGTGCTGTACATCCGCGACGAGGAGACGGGGGCGCTGTGGACCCCGACCGTCCTCCCGATCCGGGAAGAGGCGTGGCCGTACGTCGCGCGCCATGGCCAGGGCTACAGCGCCTTCGAGCATACGTCGCACGGGATCTCGCTCGCCCTTCTCCAGTTCGTCCCCCCCGAGGATCCGGTGAAGATCTCCCGCCTCGTCATCGAGAACCGATCCGGTCGGCACCGGCGACTCTCGGTGACCGCCTACGTCGAGTGGGTGCTGGGCCCGTCGCGCAGCGCCGGTGCGCCGTTCATCACCACCGAGATCGATCCGGACACCGGGGCACTCCTGGCGAGGAACTCGTGGAACCTCGACTTCGGCAATCGCGTCGCCTTCGCCGACCTGGGCGGCGGGCCGACCGCCCGGACCGGCGATCGCACCGAGTTCCTGGGCCGCAACGGGACCCTGGATCATCCGGCGGCGCTGGAAGGCGGGGAGGCGCTCTCGGGGCGCGTGGGCGCCGGCCTTGATCCGTGCGCCGCCATCCAAACCGTGGTCGAGCTGCCCGCCGGCGGCCGCGCGGAGGTCGTGTTCCTGCTGGGTCAGACCGGCACCGCCGAGGAAGCACGCGCGCTGATCGGCCGGTACCGCGCCGCGGACGTCGACGCGGTCCTGCAGACCGTGAAGACCCAGTGGGACGACATCGCCGGCGCGCTGCAGGTGCGAACACCGGATCGATCGATGGACGTCATGCTGAACCGCTGGCTCCTGTACCAGACGCTCGCGTGTCGGGTGTGGGCTCGCTCAGCCTTCTATCAAGCGGGCGGCGCGTACGGATTTCGAGACCAGCTGCAGGACGTCATGGCCCTCATCGTGGCCAAGCGCGAGGTGGCGCGGGAGCATCTGCTCCGGGCCGCCAGCCATCAGTTCCTGGAAGGCGACGTCCAGCACTGGTGGCATCCGCCGTCCGGCCGGGGCGTCCGGACGGGGATCTCCGACGACCGGGCATGGTTGCCCTTCGCGGTGACGCACTACGTGGAAGTGACGGGAGACACCGGGGTGCTGGACGAGGTCGTGCCGTTCCTCGAGGGACCACCGCTGGCGGCCGGTGAGAGCGACGCGTACTTCGAGCCGAAGATCTCGACCCAGCGCGCCTCCCTGTTCGAGCACTGCGCGCGCGCGCTCGACCGGAGCCTCGCCGTCGGCCCACACGGCTTGCCTCTCATCGGCAGCGGCGACTGGAACGACGGCATGAATCGCGTCGGAGTGGAAGGGCGTGGCGAGAGCGTGTGGCTCGGGTGGTTCCTGCACAGCGCGCTGTGGGAGCTCGCCCAGCACGCGGAGACCCGGGGTGAACGCGCGCGTGCCGAGGCCTGGCGGCGGCACGTGCACGGTCTCAAGGGCGCGCTGGAGGCGCACGGATGGGATGGCGACTGGTATCGGCGTGCGTACTTCGACGACGGGACTCCGTTGGGGTCCGTCGCCAGTGCTGAATGCCGGATCGACTCGATCGCCCAGTCGTGGGGCGTGCTCTCGGGCGCCGCCGAGCCCGCCCGCGCGTCCCGGGCGATGGCTGCCGTCGAGGAGTACCTCGTCCGGCGCGGCCAGGAGCTGATCCTCTTGTTCACGCCGCCGTTTGATCGGTCGGCCGTGGAACCCGGCTACATCAAGGGGTATCCCCCTGGCGTTCGCGAGAACGGAGGGCAGTACACGCACGCCGCGATCTGGGCCGTGATGGCGTTCGCCGCGCTCGGCGACGGGGACAAGGCGAACGAGCTTTTTTCCATCCTGAATCCCATCAACCGAACGAGCACGCGCGCCGGGGTGCACCGGTACAAGGTGGAGCCCTACGTCATCGCGGCCGACGTCTACGCCGAGCGGCCCCACATCGGCCGTGGCGGATGGACGTGGTACACGGGCTCCGCCGGGTGGATGTACCGCGCCGGGATCGAGTGGCTCCTCGGGTTCCGACTCCGGGGCGCGAACTTGCATCTCGACCCGTGCATCCCGCGGGCATGGCGAGGGTTCGAGATCCGGTTCCGGTACCACGCGTCCCTCTACGAAATCACCGTCGAGAACCCGCAGGGCGTCACGCGAGGCATCGCGACGATGGAGGTGGACGGGCGCCTCGTCGACTCCGCCGGCGGGATCCTGCCCCTGTCCGACGACGGCGCGCGGCGACGGGTCCGGCTGGTCCTCGGGCCGCGAGGAGCAGGCTGAGCGAGCCTCCTCCGGGACCATCGCCGACCAACCGGACGGTTCGACTCGGGCTACCGTGGCAGCGCCTCGGGTTGCCCGGACGGAGCCCACTGATCTACCCTACCCGTCATGAAGATCACCAGGGTCATCCCCCGGATCGTCCGGCGCGACATGGGTGGCCGGGTGTGGAACCCGCGGACGCGCTGGCAGGAAAAGGTGATGGTGCTGGTGTTCCTCGAGGCCGACTCGGGCCACCTCGGTGTAGGCGAAGCCTGGAACACGGCCGCGTCGCCGCAGGCCCTCGTCGCGACCATCGAGGACGACCTGGCGCCGCTCGTCATCGGCGAGGATCCCTTCTTCGTGGAGCGCGTCTGGCAGCGAGCATTCCGGCCGACCGAGCTCTCCTCGCGCACCGGTATCGTCGCAGCAGCGCTCTCGGCGGTCGACATCGCCCTCTGGGATCTCATGGGCCAGGCCCTCGGCCTGCCGCTCTACCGCGTCCTCGGCGCCCATGGCGATGAGGTCTACTGCTACGCGAGCGCCGGCCTCTACGGCGAGGGCAAGACCCCGGACGCCCTCGCGCGAGAGATGGCGGGCTACGTCGCGCAGGGCTTCACGGGCGTCGAGATGAAGGTGGGTGGCGCGCCGCTCCCCGAGGACGTCAGGCGGGTCGCCGCGGTACGCGAGGCCGTGGGCCCGGAGATCCGGCTCATGGTGGACGCCGTATACAACCTCGGCGTCCCCGAGGCGTTGAGGCTCGCACGCGCCTTCGCGCCCTACGACATCTACTGGCTCGAGGCGCCGGTCTCGCCCTACGACGTCGCCGGGCAGGCCCGCGTCCAGGCCCAGGGCCCGATACCCGTCTGCGGCAACGAGACCGAGTACGGCCTCGACCGGTTCCGCGAGCTGATCACCGCGAACGCCGTGGAGTTCGTCCAGTTCGACGTCGCCGCGTGCGGGGGAATCAGCGAGGGCCGGCGGATCGCCGATCTGGCCCGGGCGTTCCGACGTCCGTGCTCGCTCCACGCGGCGTCGAGCGTCGTGGTCATGGCAGCGAGCCTCCATCTCGGGGCCGCTCTCGCCAACTGCGAGTCCATCGAGTACCACATGCTCCACCAGTGGCTGTGGGACCGGGTCCCCGCCGGCACGTTCGCGCCGCGGCAGGGGTTCGTCCGTCCGCCGGGCGGCCCCGGCCTCGGTCTTGCCCTCACTCCCGACGACGTCTGAGCGCCGCCCATGAGGATCACGGACGTCCGCGCGGTGATCCCGCGCGGGACGAACGAGCCGCGAGACTGGCGGACCGCGATGGCCCAGATCGCGGTCCTGATCGAGACGGACGCCGGGCTCACCGGTCTCGGGGTGGGCGGCGGCGGCCCCGCCGCGGTCCACGTGGTCGAGACGGTCCTGAGCGAGGTCCTCATCGGACGCGACCCGTCGGACATCGACCGGCTCTGGCATGCGATGTACCGCGCGACGCTGCCCTTCGGGCGAAAGGGCGTTGCGGTGTGGGCGCTCTCGGGCGTGGACTTGGCCCTCTGGGACCTGGCGGGCAAGGTCAGCGAGAAGCCCGTCTACGCGCTGCTCGGGGGACTGCGGAACGCCGCCATCCCCGTCTACGCCTCGATCGGCCACGAGGTCCGCGACGAGGCCGAGCAGGGATTCCGCCACGTGAAGCTCCACATGCCGCGACCTTCGCCGGGTGTCGCCCGGAACGTGGAGGTCGTGCGCCGGGCCCGCGAACGGCTCGGTCCCGAGATCGCCCTCTACGTGGATGCGTTCCTCGAGTGGGACGTCGAGACTACCGTGCGTCTGGCCGACGCGTTCGTCGCCTCCGACGTCCGGTGGATCGAGGAGCCGCTTTCGCCCGACGACCTCGACGGATACGCGACGCTCTGCCGCCGCTCCCCCATCCCCATCGCGGGCGGCGAGCACGAGTGCACTCGCTGGGGGTTCGAGGAGGTCATCGCGCGTCGCGCGCACCAGATCCTCCAGCCGGACGCCTCCTGGTGTGGCGGCCTCACGGCGCTCCGGGAGATCTTCCGACTCGGCGCGGAGTCCGATCTCTGGGTGGTGCCGCATCGCGGCGCCGAGGTGTGGGGCCTGCACGCGATCGCGGCGCTCAGCCCGGCGCCCCTCGCCGAGAGCGGCCGACCGTGGGTCACCTGGCTCCGCGGCGAGCCCGGGGTCGCGCGGGGCATGGTCCGGCCCACGGACGCTCCCGGGTTCGGCGTCGAACTGGACCCCGCCGCCCTTCCCTGAGGGGGCTCCGGGGAGCGAACCGCGACGGGACGAAGGCCCCGGCGCATCGATAGCCGGTGCTACTGCTTCACCGCGCCGGCAGCCAGCCCAGCGCTCAGCTTCGTCTGGAGCGGCAGGAACAGGAGGAGGGGCGGCAGCGTGGTCAGAGCCGCCGCGGCCATCACCAGCCCCCACTCCGTGGTGTGCTCCCCGAAGTAGGCATAGAGCGCCAGCGGCATCGTCTTCATCTCCGTCCGCGTCAGGAATGCGAGTGCGAACAGGTACTCCGACCAGCACAGGAGGAACGCATAGGTCGCGGTGGCCACCACGCCCGGGAGCATGACGGGAAACACGATGCGCCAGATGACCATGAACGGCGGGCATCCGTCGATGATGGCCATCTCGTCCAGGCTCCGCGGCACCGACTCGAGATAGCCCACCAGGAGATACACCGAAAACGGGATTGTAACGGCCACGTAGCAGACGACGATGCCGAGGTACGTGTTCAGGAGTCCCAGGCGCGCGAAGAGGATGAACACCGGGGTGACCAGGATGATCCACGGAAACGTCTGGCCCAGCATCACGCCGCCGAAGATCGTCGTCTTCCACCGGAACCGTCTTCGCGAGAAGACGTAGGCCGCGATCACCGAGACGAACGTCGAGACCAGCACGGCCGTCAGGCTGATCACGAGACTGTTCGCGACGTGAACGCCGAAGCCCGAGGCGAACAGCCGCCGGTAGTTCTGGAGCGTGTAGTCGGCGAACTCGCCCGAGAAGAGCGTCTCCTGGGTCTTGAAGGACGCGAAGAACACCCAGGCCGTCGGGTAGACGAGCGCGACCGCCACGACTAGGGCCAGCACCAGCACGAGCAACTCCCCGGGCCGGACCCTCCGCCTCCGGCGGGGCGCGGCATGAACCAGGGAGCGCCCCTCGACCACCCGTGTCGGCCCGGTCTCCATCGCTCAGAAGACCTCTCGGAGCTCGCGGCGCACCACGAACCGCAGATACAGGAGCCCGAAGGCCGTCATGATGGCCGCCATGACGATGCCGAGCGCCGAGCTGTAGCCCATGCGGCCGTCGACGAAGGCCTTCAGGTAGACCTCGGTCGCCATCACGTTGGTGTAGAGCCCGGGCCCGGCCCCCGTGGTCAGCCACACATAGACGAAGTTGTTGAAGGTCCAGAACGTGGACATGAGCGTCATGACCACGACGGCGGGCATGAGGTGGGGGAGCACCACGTGCCAGACGCTCTGAACCTTGCTCGCCCCGTCCACCGCCGCCGCCTCCAGCACCTCCGCGGGAATGGCCTTGAGGCTCGCGAGAAAGGTGAGCGTCACCAGGGGCAGCGTGTTCCACGTGATGATCGTGATGAGCGCGGGCCAGACGAACGTCACGTCGGAGAGGAATGCCACCGGCTCGGCAGCCAGCCCCGAGCCCACCAGGAGCTTGTTCACCACGCCCGCCCTCGGGTCCAGCATCCAGCGCCAGATGACGACGGCGACGATGGGCGGCGTCGCCCAGGGCACGATGAGGACCACGTTGAAGAGCGTCGCGAGCCGCCACCGGCGGAGCGTGTCCGAGTTCACCAGCAGGGCCAGCAGGAGGCCCAGCACGATGCGGACGGAGACGCCGATGAGGGTCAGCCACACGGTGGTGTTGAAGAGAACGCGGCGGAACTCCGGGCTGGCCAGGAGCTCGACGTAGTTGCGGACGCCGACCCAGCGGCCCCCGCGCCGGAGCCCGAAAAGGCTCAGATCGGTCAGGCTGTTCTGGAGATTGAACACGGTCGGGTAGACGTAGAACATCAGCAGGAAGAACAGCGCGGGCAGCAGGAGCAGGCCAACGAAGGCCCGGTTGCCCCTCACGGTGCGCCTCGCGGTCGCCCGGCGCTCCTAGCTCCGCGACTCACAGGCGGCTCCGAGCAGCGCCGGATAGGGAGGGACGCTCGCCCGGTCGCGCGCGAGCCGCCCTGGTGAGAGCAGGACCGCCGGGCCCCGCATGCCACGCCGACCGACCCCGCGTGCCACGGCCGGCCCGACCCCTTACTTGGGCTTCGACAGCTCGCCCTGGATCAGGTCCTGAAGCTCCTTGGCCGCCACCTTGGAGGTCTTCTCCCCGGTGAACACCGAGCCGGCGGCCCGGCCGACCGCGTTCCACATCGTCGGGATCGCCACCGGGCCTGTCGAGTAGGGACCCCAGGTCCGCGCGTGCTTGAGCTGCTCGGCGTACCCTGCATGCGAGGGCGGCCGCTCGATCTTGGCGAGCAGGCTCTTCTGCGCGGGCCACTGCCCCACGTAGTACTTCGAGAAGATCTCCGGGCGGAGAAGGTACTTGATGACCTGGAACGCCTCCTCGGGGTGCTTCGTGTTCACGTTGATCCCGAGCTGTCGACCGCCGATGAAGGTCTTGGAGCCGTTCCGGTCCTTCGGGTGGATCGTGGAGGCGAACGGGAGCGGCTTGCCCGGGTAGCGCGCCTTGTAGGCATCCTCGATCTGGGTGAGGACGAACTCCGGCGTCGAGATGATCGCTATGTTCCCCTGAACCATCCCCTCGATCAGCTCCTGGGCTCCCCAGTTCGTGACCGCCAGCAGCGCCTTGTCGTTGTGCCCTTCCTTGAAGTAGCTGTTGTAGTAGTCGAACGCCTCGGCGATCTGGTCGAGGGTGATGTTCATGACGTACTTGCCGTCGGGCGTGCGGTCGACCAGCGCCCAGCCGTGTGACCACCAGTAGAAGTTGCAGAAGAACCAGATCGAGTTCGTGGACCCGCTGCCCGCCGGGAACCCCCAACCGGTCTTCCCCGTCTTCTGCTTGATCTGCCGGCTCGCCTGGCGGAGCTCTTCCCAGGTCTCCGGAAACCTGGTGATCCCCGCCTGCCGCAGGAGATCCTTGTTGTAGACCATCGCGAACGTGTCCACGGTCCACGGGATGCCGTGGATCGTGCCGTCGTCCTGGCTCGCGAGGTCCGTGGAGAGGAAGTCCGTCTTCCAGAGCTCTTCCAGGCCGTGCTTTCGCACCAGGTCGTTGAGCTTCAAGAAAGCCCCGGCCTGGCCCATGCTGCGGATCATCACCTGGCCGAAGTGGCCGATGTCCGGCCCCTGGCCGACGGCCGCCTCCCGGAGGAACTGCTCGCGCGCGTCGCTCCAGGCGATACGCTGCAGGACGACCTTGACGTTGGGGTTCTGACTCTGGAACACGTCCAGCGCGTCCCGGATCTCCTTGTGCTCGGCGTCGTTGAAGCGCAGCGACACCTCGGCCGCGGCGGCGGCGCCGGCCGGCGCGAGCCCGAGGACGATCGACAGCAGCGAGAGGCCCCACACTCGAGCGAGGCGGATCGTCATCACGTCTCCTCCACTAGGCCGCTAAGGCATGAACTGCCCGCCGTTGACCTCCAGGACCTGTCCGGTGACGTAGCTCGACAGGCGCTCGGACGCCAGGAACAGGAACGCGCCCACGCACTCCTCGGCCGCCGCGGCCCGCCCCAGCGGGACGCTGCGTACGAATGCCTCCATGATCGCCGGGGTGGACAACCGCTCGTGGATGGGCGTGAGCACGACGCCCGGAGAGATGGCGTTGACGCGGATCCGGTGCGGCGCCAGTTCCTTGGCGAGGCCGCGCGTGAGGTTGTTCACCGCGGCCTTGGCGGCCGCGTAGACGAGCGCGCCCGGCCCGCCGCCGTGTCGCGCAGCCACCGACGTGGTGTTGATGATGGTGCCGCTCCCCTGTCCGCGGAACCATGGGACCGCCGCCCGGCAGGTCGCGAAGACGGAGCGGAGGTTGAGGTCCATCAGCTCATCGTAGAACGCGTCGGACGTCTCGATGAACTCGCAGCGCCGCAAGGGTCCGCCCGCGTTGTTGATCAGGACGTCCAGGCGTCCGAACGCCGCGACCGTGTCCGCGACCAGGCGGCCGGCGACCGCCGGATCGCCGACGTCGCCCTGCAGCAGGATCGCCCGGCTGCCGCCCTTCCCGATGTCCTCCACGACCCGCTTGGCTTCGTCCGCGCTCCGGTGGTAGTGGACGGCAACCGATGCGCCGTGGCCACCGAGCGCCCGTGCGACCGCCGCGCCGATGCCCGTGCTGGCCCCGGTCACGAGGCACACCTTCTCGCGGAGATCGTCCATCGGCCCCCCATCCTAGCACCCGTGACTCGGGGCCGGACAGTGTCCGGACGGGCGCCCCGCTTGACAGCCTCCGCGCCCGTTTCATAATCCCGGCCTGGCGAGGTGCCCACGATGAGAGTCGGGTTCATCGGCGTCGGCGTGATGGGCGCGCCCATCGCCCGCAACATCCTGAAGGGCGGATTCCCCCTGACGGTCCACGATGTGGACGCGGCCGCGGCTGACCGGCTAGTGACGGCGGGCGCGACGCGCGCCGAGTCGCCCAGGGCCGTGACGACGGGAAGCGACGTCGTGGTCACCATGGTCCCGGATGCCCCCGATGTCGAGGCGGTCGCGCTGGGGCCCGATGGCATCCTCGCCGGCGCGCGGCCCGGCTTGATCTATATCGACATGAGCACGATCGACCCGCTCACCACCCGGCGGGTGGGCGCGGCGCTGGCGGCCCGCGGCGTGCGGATGATCGACTGCCCCGTCGGCCGGACGACCGCGCACGCCGAGGCGGGGCGGCTCCTCCTCATGCTGGGGGGTGACCCCTCCGATATCGAGGCGGTCCGGCCCATCCTCGCCTGCACCGCGGACACCTTCATCTACTGTGGGTCGCTGGGGAACGGCTCGGCGACGAAGGTCGTGAACAACTACCTCGCCCTGTCGATCGCCGCCGCGGCGGCGGAGAGCCTGGCGCTCGGCGCCCGGGCCGGCCTGTCCGTCGAGCATATGCTCGACGTGTTCCGGTCGACCATGGCGGCCAACGCCCAGGTCGACCAGGTCATGCGGGCCAAGGCGCTGGCCGACGACTTCACGCCGGGCTTCATGGTGCGCCTCGGCCACAAGGACCTCCGGCTGGCCATTGACATGGCGCGGGCCTTCGGCGTGCACACCCCGGTCGGAAGCGCGGCCTTCGACGCCTTCGGTGAAGCGCGCCGGCTGGGGCTCGATCGCGAGGACGTGTCGAGTATCCTGCGCGTCCGTGAGGACGAAGCCGGGGTCCGCGTCCGACTCTCTGGTCGATGACGGCGCTGCGACGACAACCCCTCGGGCGGGCTGGAAGGGACACGGGGAGTAGTGCCATGATGTGACGTCACCGCCCTCTGATCCTGACGCCGCTGTGTCGGCCCTCCGGCCGACGCGAACCGGAGGTGTGGCATGAACAGCGCGATGCGCCCCGTAGTCGCCCGTTCCCTCCAGCTGCTGCTCCTCGCCGGCCTCGCCCTGGCGTGGCTCGGCCTCGCCGGCCCGACGTCGGCCCAGACGCCCAAGCGCGGCGGGGTCCTGCGCGTCGCGGTCCTGGGGGACCCGCCGACGCTCGACGCCCACTGGACCACCGCGAACTTCGTCGAGGTCATCACGCAGCACATCTACGAAGGTCTCTACACCCTCGACCAGAGCTACCAGCCCATACCGGACCTGGCCGATGGGTGGCCCGTGGTGTCAGCCGACGGCCTCACCTACACGATCAAGCTCCGTCAGGGCATCACGTTTCACAACGGCAAGGAGATGACCAGCGACGACGTCGTTGCCTCTCTGAAGCGGTGGGGCGGCTACGCCGCGCAGGCCAAGGCGCTCTGGACCTCGGTCGAGGACGTGCGGCCGGCCGGAAAGTACGCGGTCGAGCTCCGGCTCAAGGAGAGGTCGGGTATCGTCCTGATCTCGCTGGCCAACGCCAACAACTTCGGCGCCATCTATCCCAAGGAGATCGCCGAGAAGTACCCGACACCCAACAAGGTCACCGAGTTCATCGGCACCGGCCCGTTCAGGCTCGTCGAATGGAAGCCGGACAGTCACATCCGCATGGTGCGCTACGACAACTACAAGGCGCGCTCGGAGGCGCCCAGCGGCTGGGGCGGCCGCAAGACGGCGTATGTCGACGAGCTTCGCTGGATCCCCATGCCGGACGTGGCGACACGCGTCGCGGCGCTCGAGTCGGGCGAGATCGAGTTCGCCGATGACCTCCAGGCCGACGCTTACGGGAAGGTCAAGGAGAACCCGAAGCTCAGGCCGTTGATCGTGCGGCCGTACGCCTGGGCCATGGCGGTGTTCAACAAGAAGGAAGGCCTCATGACCAACCAGAAGCTGCGCCAGGCGATCCAGGCCGCGATCGACATGGAGCCGGTCATGAGGGCCGCGGTGGGCAATCCGCTGTTCTACCGCCTGGATCCCGGGCTCTCGTTCCAGGAGCAGAAGGCCTGGCACTCGGCGGTCGGCGCGCCCTACTACAACCGGCACGACAAGGAGCGCGCGAAGCAGCTGCTGCGGGAATCGGGGTACCGGAACGAACCAGTCCGCTTCATCACGACGAAGGAATACGCATGGATGTACAACTACGCGCTGGTCACCAAGCAGCAGCTCGAGGAGCTGGGCATGACCGTGGATTTGCAGGTGGTCGACTGGGCCACGCTCGTCCAGCGCCGGAACAACCCACAGGTTTACGACATCTTCACGACGGGGATGGCGTTCGTGCCCGATCCGACGCAGCACCCCTATCTCCGGTGTGACTGGCCCGGCTGGTCCTGCGACGAGGAGATCCAGAAGCGAATGGACGCGATCCGGGTGGAGTCCGATCCGGGGAAGCGCAAGGCGCTCTGGGACGAGGTCAACAAGCGCTTCTACGAGTACGTGCCGGTGATCCGATATGGAGACGTGTTCGGGTTCCGTGCGATGCAGGCGACGGTCAAGGGCTTCAACGAGGGCATGACCTTCCCCCGCTTTTACAACGTGTGGCTGGACAAGTAGGAGAAGACCTGCTGCCGGTGGCGCCGCCAGTGCCGTAGCCTCGGCGCGGGAGCAGCTAGGGGACGCCACTCTGCCCCACCTGGTCCATGTCCTCGCCATCGGGAGCGCTTTCCTCACTGCCAGCGCGACCATCCTCATCCGCCAGGGTCTCCGGGGAGCCGACGCGTTCACCAGCTACTGGATCAACCTCATCGTGGGCACCGTGGGCCTCTGGCTGGCGGTCCTCGTGCTGGCGCGATCGGAGCCGGCCGAGCTTCGCGGGATCCTCTATTTCATCCTCGCGGGCCTCGTCGGGACCACTGCGGGACGACTGCTCCGCTTCGTCAGCATCGAGCAAGTGGGCGCGTCAGTCTCCGCGGCGCTGATCAACCTCCACCCCTTCATCGCCGCCGGCCTCGCCATCCTCCTCCTCGGAGAGGCGGTGACCATGCCCATCGTCGCCGGCACGGCGGTCATCGTGGGGGGCACGGTACTGCTCTCCGCCAGCGGCCGGATCCTGAACTTCCGTCTCTCCCAGCTCGGCTTCCCCTTTCTCTCCGCGGCGTGCTTCGGCGCCGTCGCGATCCTCCGGAAGCTGGGGCTCGGCGGTACCGGGCCGCTGCTCGGCTTTGCCGTGAACGTCACCACCGCCCTCGTCGCCTTCACCGCAGTTCTCGCCGTCACCGGTCACCTGCGCCGGCTTCGGTGCGAGCCGCGAAGCGTCGGCTACTTGATCGGAGCCGGCGTCCTCGAGAACGTCGGGGTGCTCCTTGGCGTACTCGCGCTCCGCGTGGGCACGGTGAACGTGGTGGCGCCCCTCACCGGCACCATGCCTCTCTTCGTCCTCGCGCTCTCGTGGCTCTTCCTGCGCGACGTGGAGCGCATGAGCACACGCCTCGTCGTGGGGACGCTGCTCATCGTGCTTGGGGTGTACCTGATCACCGCCCTCTAACCCGCTTCATGCGTGAGCGGAGGGGTCGGTCGTCTGGTAGCCTTAACCAGTCGCGGGAGGGACGACAATCATGAAGCTCTCGAGCAAAGACATGCTGAAGCGTCTCGGCGGGGGCGAGCCGATCGCCACGGTGGCGACGGCGGCCGGTCTCACGCGAGACGAGTTCGACGCCTGGTGGCGAGCGGAAGCGGCGGCTCGCGTGCCCCCGGCCACCGGCACGCGGCGGCTCGCCAATGGCGTGGAGGCCGAGATCCGGCGTGACGCGTGGGGCGTCCCCCACGTCTTCGCAGCGAGCGACGAGCATCTCTTCTTCGCCTTCGGGTACGCCATGGCCCAGGACCGTCTCTTCCAGCTCGACTACCTGCGGCGGAAGGGCTCGGGGACGCTGGCCGAGGTACTGGGACCCGAAGGGCTCCCGCTCGACACGATCGCCCGCACCGTCGGCTTCCGGCGGATCGCCCAGGGCCAGTGGGAGAGCCTACCCGAAGAGACCCGCACTCTGCTGACGGCCTTCACGGAAGGGGTCAACGCCCTCCTCGACGAGAGTCGCGAGAGGCTCCCGATCGAGTTCGATCTGCTCGACTACGAGCCTCTGCCGTGGTCGCCCGTGGACAGCCTGGCCATTGCCGTGGAGCTCCGGTACTACCTCACCGTGCGCTTCCCGGTCATCGTCGTCCCGGAGCTGGCCAAGCGGACGCTGGGAGAGGGGCCGCTCTACGAGGCCTTCCTTCAGGGGGAGGCAGACGACGAATGCATCCTGCCGCCGGGCGCCTACGCGACGGTGGGCAACGGATCAGACCTGGTGGGACGCCAGATGAATGGACCGGTCGGCTGGCCGGTCGGGGACCCGCACGAGGGACAGGGCAGCAACAACTGGGTCGTCGGCGGGCGCCGGACGCGGAGCGGAAAGCCCCTGGTCGCCTCCGACCCGCACATCGCCTTCGCGGCCGTGTCCTGCTGGTACGAGGCGCACCTGTCGGGCGGGTCGTTCGAGGTCGTCGGGACCGGATATGCAGGGATCCCCGCGCTGATCTTCGCCCGCACGCCACGCCTCGCCTGGGGCGTGACCAACAACATCTGCTCGCAGCGGGATCTCTACCAGGAGCGCACGGACCCCGCGCACCCCGGCGCGTTTCTTTACGACGGGGCGTGGGAGCCGGCGCGCGAGATCGTCGAGGAGATCCGCGTCCGGGGTGGCGCGCCCGTTCAGAAGATGGTCCGCTTGTCCCGCAATGGCCCCATCGTCGACGAGATCCTCCCCGAGGCCGCCCGCGGAACCGGGCCGGTGGCTCTCCGCTGGCTCGGCGCGACCGACTGCGGCTGGCTGACGTCGCTCCTCGCCCTGGACCGGGCCAAGTCGGTGGACGAGGCCAGGGCCGCGCTGCGCGGCTGGCGGGTGCCCACGTGGAGCCTGGTGTTCGGCGACGTGGAGGGACACATTGGCTACCAGGCGGCGGGGCAGATCCCGGTCCGGCGGGTGTGGGAGCGAGGCTATCGCCCGGGGTGGGACCCCCGCCACCAGTGGGACGGCCTGATTCCCTTCGAGGGGATGCCGCGGCTGGCCGACCCGGAGCGGGGGTGGATCGCCACCGCCAACAACCGGCCGGCACCCGACGACTACCCCTATCCTCTCTCGGGCACGTGGTCGAGCGGGCACCGAGCCCGGCGCGTTCGCCAGATGCTGGACGGGAAGCCCATCATCGGCCGGGAGGACGTCGTCGAGATGCACCAGGACGTGCTGTCCCTCCGGGCCGTGGAGTGCCTGCCCCGGCTGCTGACCTGGCTTCGGGCTCGGCCCCGGGCGCGGTGGAGCATCGGGTCCCAAGCCGTCGCGGCGATCGCCCAGCTCGAGGCGTGGGACTGCCGGATGGAACCCGACCGCACTGGCGCGGCCATCTTCGCCGTGTTCTTCCAGCGGTTCTGCCGGGCCGTCGTGGACGAGCGCTTCGAGCCCGAGGCCGCCGAGCTGCTTGCCGGTGCGGCCGCGGGCTTGGCCTCGGCCCTCCTGGCCGAGGACCGCGCCGGCTGGTTCGCGGAAGGGCGCCGTGACGCGGCCCTCGCTCGCGCCTTCCTCGAGACGGCGGAGGAGCTGACGAGGCGCCTCGGGCCGGACCCGGCGGCGTGGACGTGGGGACGGCTCCACCAGATCCAGCTCCGCCACGTCCTCTCCGGGCGCGGAGACCTCGGACAGATCCTCGACCGGGGCGGCGTTCCCGTCCGGGGGGATGGGGTCACGGTCTGCAACACCGGCTACGACCCGAACTACATGGCGCCCATGGGCGCGAACTACCGGTTAATCGCCGATCTCGCGTCGAGTCCACCCGCCCTGTGGGCGGTGGACGCCCAGGGCCAGTCGGGGCACCCGGGAAGCGCCCACTATGGCGACCAGTTGGCCGAGTGGCTAGGCGCCCGCTACCACTACCTCCCGCTCGATCGAGGAGAGGTCGCCAAGATGACCGTGGAGACGCTCCGGTTCGAGCCCGGGTCCGGGTGAGCGAACGCGCGATGCGTGGGACCCCGGCACGATCCGATGGTCGCGGTCGTGAGGAAAGCTGACGGCGCGCCCGCGGGCGTTACGGTCGGCCGAGGAGGAAGGGGAGCACGAGGGCGTGGAACGCCTCCGGCTCCTCGAGCTGGGGCGTGTGGCCGGAATGCTCGAGGACCTCGAGGCGTGCTCCGGGAATGCGGTCGCGCATCAGCGCGCCGTGTTCGGGGGTCCGGGCACGGTCGTGGCGTCCCTGGACGATGAGGGTCGGCACGCCGATCTGCCCCAGCAGCGCGAGTGTGTTGGAGCGGGCATTCGACCGCGCCGCTTCCACGGCCGCCTCGTGGGCCGCCCCGCGAGCGATACGCCGGTACTCCTCGAGGCGCGGCGTCGGGGGCGGCTCCCGGAAGAATCCCGAGACGACGGGTGCCACCGCTGCGGCATCCCACGGCGCCGCCGCGACGGCGTCCGCGCGTGCGAGCCCTGCCGCCGGGTCTCCCATCACGGCGCCGGTCGCGACCAGCAGGAGCCGCGCGACGCGCGAGGGGTGGCGCAGCGCGACGTGCTGCGCCACCACCCCGCCCATCGACCCGCCGACCAGGACGACCGGCCCGAGTCCGCGGGCGGCCACGAGCGCGGCGAGGCCGTCCGCGTACGCTTCCATCGTGTAGGGCCCGGCGAGGCGCGCGGAGGCCCCGAAGCCCGGCAGATCGACCGCGAGCGCCCGGGCGCCGGCGGCGGCGAGCCGCTCGAGTGTCGGCGCCCAGTAGGCGGACGACTGGCAGTATCCGTGGACCATGAGAACCGCCGGCTCTGCCCCGCCCCGGTCGACGACGTGCATGCGATCGGATCCGGCTAGCGTCAAGGAGGCTCGATCGTGGACTGGCGTCGGGAACCGCCCGCGGTAGCGGCCCCCGACGCCGACGGCCCTCCAGCGCTCGCGGTCGCTCCGGTCAGCTCCACTGCTTGCGTAGCTCGCGCGCCTTGTTCGCCGACGCGGTCAGGGCGTCGCGCGCGCTGCCCTTCTTGATCAGTGCGTTCTGCACCTGCTGCTGGGTGTACCGGTCCCACTCGTTGTACCAGGGCGCCTTGATGTTCGTCCGCGACCGGGCGGTCCCGTACTGCTGGCTCCGCACGTCGAGGTCCCAGCCAGCGTCCTTGTGGACCTTGATCATGTCGGGGTCCTTGTCCAGCGACATGAAGGCGTACCCGACCCCGTACTTCGAATACCAGTCCTTGGCGGTGTAGTAGACGCCCTGCTTGTCCTTGCCGCCCATGTAGTAGATGAGCCGCCAGGCGTCGTCCCGCACCTTCGTCTTCGCGTCGATGCAGTAGAGGCGCGTCCAGCCCATCGGCCCCTTCCCCGCATCGACCAGTCCGGGAAAGCGGGTCGGGGCGATGTCGCCGGCCCGCTTGCTCAGCTTCGGATTGTTGGAGCGCGGTAGGACGTTGGCGACGTTCGACGTGAAGAAGCCCTGGCCGTTGATGAACGCGTCGCGCGCCTGAGTCTCGTCCAGCTCGAGCCCCTTCGGGTCCAGGATCTTCCAGTCGTGGACCGCCTGGACGAGCCACTCGAGCACCTCGAGGGCGGTCTTGTCCTTGTCGGGGTAGACCGGGTTCAGCTCGTCGTCGAAGAGGTTCCCGCCGGAGGCGAAGACCATCGACCAGAACTCGCTGAGCCCGTCGACATTGGTCTTGAACCCCTTGAGGATCGGGTACTCGGCCAGGCCGGCCTTCTTGACGGCGAGCGCGGCCTGCTTGAGCTGCTCGAGCGTGACCGGCGGCTTGTCCACGCCCGCCCTCTGGGCCGCCTTCCGGTCGTACATGTAGACGTAGATGTCGCCATAGTACGGCGTGCCGTACTGCTTGCCCTTGTACTTGAGGGCCTCGACGTTGAACGCGGAGATGTCGCGGTTCAGCTCGACGAGCCCCGGCAGGCCGTCGATCGGCTGGACCCAGCCCGCCTCGACCCAGGCGCCGAGGTTGATGTCGCGCACGTAGTAGGCGTCCGGCTGGGTCCCGGCGTTGAACAGGGCGACCATCTTCTCGTTGTAGAGCTGGAGGTCGAGCGGCATGTACTCGACCTTGACGTCGGGGTTCTGCTCCATGAAGCGCTTGACGTTGGCCTCGACGACCTGGGGCTCGAAGGCCCACCCGGCGAAGCGGACACGGGCCTGGCCGCTCGCACGCCGCGGCCGCCCGGCGATCGCCAGGCTGACGCCGGCGCTGGCGAGGGTGGCGCTCCGGAGGAAGGCCCGGCGGGAGACGGTCGCATGGAGCTGGATCGGGTTGCTCATGACGGCTTCCCTCCTGTGGTGCGGTGGTGGACGGGCGCGTCACCCCTTGACGGCGCCCGACACGAGGCCCTGCACGATCAGCCGCTGGAAGAGGAAGGCTAGCACGAGCGGCGGGATCACGGCGAGCACGCCTCCGGCGGCCATGAGGGTGCGCTCGGTCGTCACGTCGGTGGCGAAGCCCGCGACGACCACCGGCACGGTCTTGGCGGCCATGCTCGAGCTCAGGATGACGGCGAACAGGTAGTCGTTCCACGCGGTCATGAACGCGAACATCGCGGCCGCGACCAGGCCGGGCGCCGCGGCGGGCAGGAGGACGCGCCGTACCATGCCCGGCCAGCTGCACCCGTCGACCAGCGCGGCCTCCTCGAGCTCGCGCGGGATCCCCTGAAAGTAGCTTTTGAGGAGCCAGATCGTGAAGGGGAGGGTGAAGGTGAGGTACGTCAGCACCAGCGCGATCTTGGTGTCGAGGAGCCCGACGCGCTGGACGACGAGGTAGAGCGGCACGATCAGCGCGATCCCCGGGACCATGCGGGACCCGAGGTAGAGCAACAGGAGCGCCGTCCGGCCAGGGAACCGAAGGCGGGCGAAGCCGTAGCCGGCAAGGATCCCGAAAAGAACGTTCAGCGCGGCGGTGCCGGTGGCCACGAGGAGAGAGTTGGCGATGCCCGGGAGCGTGTTCTCGGCGGCGCGGCTCCCGACGATACCCCGTGTCCCGCTCGGCTGGACGAAGGTGAGGTAGTTCGCGGCGGTGGGCCGGTGGGGCAGCCACTGAGGCGGAACCGCCATCGCGTCCTGCTCCTGCATCACGCTCGTGAGGGCGAGCCACGAGAACGGCGCGAGGAAGAAGCAGGCGACCGCGACGCCGCCAAGCATGAGGCGCGCTGTGCGGTACCGGCGACGCGCCCGGACCGAGAGACGGCGCGACGGGAACGATCGCGCAGGGGCGACCGCGTCGCTGGCTCGGGTCATGCTTCGAACTCGCCCCGATGGTACAGGATTCGGAAGTACACCAGGGCGAGTCCGAGGGTGATCAGGCTCACCGTGTAGGCGTACGCGTTCCCGAGCCCGAAGTCGAGGCTGTCAAAGGTCGTGAGATAGGTCTGCCAGACCAGGGTGGTCGTCGCGGTGCCGGGCCCGCCCGCCGTCAGGACGTACACGAGGTCGAACACGCGGATCGCGAGCATGGTCTGGAGGACCAGCACGACCAGGAGCGGCTGGGCGAGCCAGGGCAGCGTGATGTGGCGGAAGAGCGGCCAGGCACCCGAGCCGTCCACGCGTCCGGCGTCGTAGAGCTCGCCCGGGATCGTCTGGAGTGCCGCCAGCAGCAGGATGACCGCGAGCGGGAGCGCGTTCCAGACGTGCGCGGTCACGAGCGCCAGGAGCGCGCCTTCGGGGTCCGACAGCCAGCCCCGGTAGCTCGACAGGAAGCCGACGGACACCAGCAGGCCGTTCAGCGCGCCGACCTTGGCGTCGTAGATCCACTGCCACATGAGACCGTTGACGACCGGCGGGATCGCCCAGGGCACGAGCACCATCGTCCGCACGAAGCCTCGGCCTGGGAACGGCTGATCGAGCAGGAGGGCCATCAGGACCCCCAGCGCCACCACCAGCGCCACTCCCAGGCCGGTGAAGAGGAGCGTCACCTCGAGCGCCGCCCAGAACTCGGCCGAGCGGACGATGTCAGCGTAGTTCTGGAGGCCGATGAAGCGGAACAGGCGCGGGCGCTTCAGGTTGTAGCGGTGAAGGCTCAGCCAGGCCGAGTAGGCAATCGGGTAGCCCACCAGCAGCACGATTGCCAGGAGCGCGGGCACGTTCAGCAGGAACGCGAACGAGGGCTCCGACAGCCGGCGTCCGCGGGCGCGACCCCGGCCGGGGGCCTTCGGTGCTGCCTCCGGCCCGGCCCGGTGGAGCGACATGTGGCGGCGCGGATCAGTATCGAGAAGCCCGCATGACTCGTCAAGACGCCACGCGCTCAGACGCCACGCGCTCACGCCACGCGCTCGCGACGGTCGCGACGACGCCCTCCTTCAGCGACGGGGCGTCGCTATGATCTTCCTCACCACCGCCCGGCCCACGATGGCCCGGCGCTCTTGACAGCCTCGGGGCGCTTCCTCGACGATAGCCCCGTGGCCGCGCTCGTGTCCGTGATCCTCCTGGGATTCTTCCTCGGCATGCGTCACGCGACGGATGCCGATCACGTCATCGCCGTCACGACGATAGTGAGCCGCGAGCGCTCGCTGACGGGTGCGATGGCCATCGGCGCCCTGTGGGGAATCGGCCACACGCTCACGATCCTCGTCGTCGGCGGCGCCATCGTCTTCTTCGGACTGGTGATCCCGCCCCGCGTCGGCCTGACGATGGAGTTCTCGGTCGCCCTCATGTTGATCCTGCTCGGCGTTCTCAGCCTGAGCGGGCTCCCGGGGCGCATCCGCACGGCGCTGAGTCTGGCCCGTGGTCATGGCGACTCGCTGCACACGCACCCTCACAGCCACGGCGACTACGTCCACAGTCACCCTCACGGTCACGGGCCAGTCGACCACGGTCACCGCGAGAGCCAGACCCCCCAGGCGTGGCTCGACCGCATCCTGGGACGGCTCGGCCTCTATCAGCTTGTCCGACCGCTCGTGGTGGGCCTCGTCCACGGACTCGCCGGCTCTGCAGCCGTCGCGCTGCTCGTGCTGGCGACGATCCGTGACCCCGGCTGGGCAGTCGCCTATCTCCTCGTCTTCGGTGTGGGCACGATCGCCGGGATGATGCTCATCACCGCCGCCGTTGCCGTGCCCTTCGCGTACACCACCCGGCGCCTGAGCCGCCTGAACCGCCACCTGGCGACCGCCTCCGGGCTCCTGAGCCTGCTGTTTGGTCTCTACCTCGTCTACCAGATCGGCTGGGTAGACGGCCTGTTCACGGGTCACCCGACCTGGACCCCCGAGTGAATTCTACGGGCAGCCCGCCGACCATGAGGCCGCCTGGCCAGGCCCGAGGCCAGGTTGACAGCTGCCGGCGCCGCCCTGGTCAGTCAGGCCGCCTTGACAGCGACCCTCCCGCTTCGCAATAATTCTCGCGCGATGGTCCGGCGGCCGCCCCTGAAGCTCGCGGTTCTCGGCCTGGTCGTCCTGGGTCTCGCGGGCGTACTTACGTTTGCTGCCGTGCGCGAGGCGACGACGACCAGCCGCACGGCGGCGCCTGCCGCACGGCCCTCTCTGACGGCGCCCCGCCGGGCTCTCACCGCGTCTGAAGAGGCGTACGCGCGCGCTCTCTGGTCGATCCATTCGGACGTCAAGGGCACCTCCTTCAGGATGACGATGGGCGGGATCAACTACACGATCCGAGACATCGACCGCGCCGAGCTGCGGCGCAGGATCGAGGCAGCACTGGAGATCTACAGGGGCGCCGAGGTTCGGGTGGAGGCGCTCGATCCCCCGGTCTCTCTCCGCTCCGCTCACCGGGAGTATCTCGATGCGCTGCGGCTCTACCAGCGGTCGGCGGCCGAGATGCTCGAGACATCGGAGGACGGCCGCGACGAGCACCTCGTCGCCGCGCTGCCCCTCAGCCAGGAAGCCAGCCGCAAGCTCCTCACGGTGGGGAACGTGATCTGGCCGGGTGAGTACGTCCCGAACTGAACAAGAGGGGGAGAGCTGGCCGCGAGACCGTCCGTGTCACAGACGGTAGCACTTATCTAGCCTAGGGAGGTGACGGTGACGAAAGTGGTTCGAGTCCTCACGCTGGTCGCACTGCTGGCCCTCACGGTCTCCCTGAGCGCGCCGACCGCGCCCGCCCAGGGCCCGGTGTACTCGGTGTGGCTCGTCCGGAACAGCGTCTTCAAGGACGTGCCGGCTGGCGCGTTCATGCCCGACCGGGTCTTCGTTCCCGGCAGCACCAATCCAATGAACAACCAGGTCTTCTTCCAGCTGCCCGTCAACGTCGGTGTCATCAAGGGCGGGAACGAGGTCATCCTCTACGACACCGGCTGGAAGCAGCAGGACTACCTCAAGATGACGAACAGCGTCAACTGGGCGCCCCTGCCCGACCAGCTCAAGCTCCTGGGGATCCAGCCCGGCGACGTGACCAAGATCGTCATCGGCCACGGCCACTGGGACCACGCGGGGACGATCATGGACTTCCCGAACGCGGTCCTCTACGTCCAGAAGGCGGAGCTCGAGGGGATCGAGTGGGCGCTCAACTTCCAGGGCCACCCGAAGATCTCGGCCGTGAACGTGACGCAAGGCGGCTGCATGCGCTCGCCCGCCTGCGGCTTCGAGCCGCTGACGCTGCAGGAAATCTACGGCAAGATTCTGAGCGGGAAGGCCGTCATCGTCGACGGGATGAGGGAGATCGCCCCGGGCATCGTCATCCATCCGGCCCATCGGGCCCACACGGCGGGCTCACAGCTCCTCGAGGTGCCGACGGCAAGGGGCAAGCTCGTGTTCGGAAGCGACGTCTACTCCTCGTGGGAGGGGATCCGCGACTGGATGATCGCCAACCCGCAGCAGACCGACACCGTCCAGCAGTTCCTCGCCTACGAGAAGTGCTACCGGATCACGGGCGGCTTCGAGAACTGCGTGGCCGCCCACGAGCCCCTCTCCTACTCGGACGGGTATCCCCTCACCAAGACCTGGTGGGTGGGGCCGAATGATTCGCGGCTCGCCGAGGTCACCCTGGCGCCCGGAGAACGGACCCGCAAACCGTAGCCGGATCGCCGTCGCTCCCGTCCGAGCCGGACGGCCGGGCAACACCGGTCGTCCGGTTCCGGCGGTCGTCTTGAACAGCAGAACACTCCTTCCTGTCACCGTGATGCCCCGAAGGTGGCCTCGTGCGCTCCGCGCCATGCCCGTGGTGCTCGGGATACCGGTGCTCCTTGGCCTGGCACCATCCACAGCCTCAGGCCACGACCCGAGCGCCTACGGCGGCCTGTTCCGTTCCCGCGACGACGGTGCCACGTGGCTTCCGGCCAACCCGGGCCGCATCGTGAGCGGGGCCATCGCGCTCGACGTGGACCCCACCGATCCGTCCCACCTCCTGCTCGCGACCGACAGCGGCCTCCTCCGCTCCCGGAACGGCGGCCTCGACTGGACCGTCGAGGCCCCAACCATCCTCGTCGGCGCCGTGTTCGCCGTCGTCGTCGGTGAAGACGGCCGGCGCGCCCTGGTGTCCACGGGGACGTCCCTCTTCCGGACGGAGGACGGCCTCGCGTGGCGCCAGTGCCCCACGCCCGCCGGCGCGGCGCCGGCGCGGGCCCTCGCGAGGGCGGGGACCGATCGGGTCTACCTCGTGGGCTGGCGCGGTCTCCATCGGAGCGACGACTGGGGAAACACGTGGACGGACCTCTCCGACGGCCTTCCCGACGAGGCCGTCTCGGCTCTCGTCCCGATCCCCGGCTCGCCGAGTGACGTCCACGCCGTGATCGGCGGCCAGCTCTGGACCAGCACCGACGCCGGGCGCAGATGGCGCGTTCGGGACCTCGGGATCGCCGGAACCCGCGTCGAGACCGTTGCCTTCGAGCCTCGGGAGACGGCGCGGCTCTGGGCAGCCGGGGTCGGTCAGGTCTACCGGAGCGAGGACCGCGGCGAGACCTGGCGGCCCTGGGGCCGTGAACTGGGCGAGCCGACCCTCTCGGTGCGCGGCCTCGCCGTCGCTGGCGCAGGTGGGGCCGTCGTCGTCTCGACGGACCGTGGGCTCTACCACACGGCCGCCGGCGAGAGCTGGACGCTCCTGGTCGAGAACCTGCCGGCGCACCTCGAAGCATGGCCGCTCGTGCGCGACCCCGCTGACCGGGCCACGCTCTACGCCGGCTTCGCCCTCGTCCCCTACCTCGAGCTCTGGCGGCTCGCCGCCGAGCAACGGACGCCTCTCGATCGGATCGGGCCGGCGGGCCTCGTGGGCGGTGCCGCCTTCTTCCTACTGCTCGGGCTCGCGGCGACGGCCGTGCTCCGCGCGCTTGCCCGCCGCGACCGCGCACACAGCCCTGCTCGGACCGAAGAGCCGGAACGCACAGCGCATTCCGCCCGGCAGGCGCACCGGGACGGACCAGGTTCGTCGAGGGAGGCCGAGTGACCGCCAAGGATTCAGGGACCAGCCGGGCCCCTGCTCCCCGACCGCGGCGCCTCTCCGCGCTCGCCCTCGGCGCCGCCCTGGTCGCGGCCGCCGGGGCCGCCTACTGGCTCTACGGCGCCTGGGTGGCCCGCGGGTTCGTCGAGTACCGGATGCCTGACCGGACCGACATCCCCACAGCGGTCGCAGTCGCCCCCGACGGAACCGTCTGGCTCACGATCGAGTTCTCGGATGCGATCGGCGTCCTCCGCAACGGCCGGATCGAAAAGATCCGCAAGGGCAACCAGAGCTTCGAACCGCTCGGGCTGGCAGTCGATGCCCGGGGGGCCGCCTGGTACACCGACGGGCCGCAGCGGACGGTCGCGCGCGTCGCTCCGGAAGGGGCCATCACCGCCTTCGCCTTGTCGACGCCAGTCGCCAAGCTAGCCCGTCTCGCCGTCGCCCCGGACGGCGCCGTCTGGTTTGCCGAGGAGACTGCCTTCAGCCTCACGCGTCTCAAGGATGGGGTGTTCACCCGGCACGAGGTGGGCTCGCTCGCCGCGGCCCCGTTCGGCGTGGCCGTCGGCCCGGACGGCACGGTCTGGGGCACGCTTCCCAGGGCGAACCGGCTCGTGCGCCTTCCACCCGGCGGCCCGCCCGCCGAGCTGGACGTCCCTACGCGCGGCAGCCAGCCCGGCGACGTCGCCGTCGACGCGCGCGGCACCGTGTGGTTCCTCGAGATGCGCGCGAACAAGATCGGACGCTATGCCGAGGGACGCTTCAGCGAGTTTCCGATCCCGCGCCCGTCCCCGGGCCTCACCGCGATTGCCGTCGCCCCGGACGGCGGCGTCTGGTTCACGGAGCTCAGGGCGCACCGGCTTGGCCGCCTGCGCGATGGTGTGGTGACCGAATTCGCGCTCCCCCGGCGAGATGCGCGGCCCTTTGGCGTCGCCGTCGACCCGGCCGGCAATATCTGGTACACGGACCTCACCGGCTGGCTCGGCCGCCTCGCCGCCGAGCGCGCCCGTGGGCGATAGCGGGGCCGGTCCGGTCCTGGCGACCCTCGTCCTGCCGGGTCGGCTGAACGAGCTGACGGTCGTCTTCGTCAGCATCGTCCTCCAGTCGCTCCCCTTCATTCTCTTGGGAGTCCTCGCCTCCGCGCTCGTCCAGGAGTTCCTCTCCGACGAGCTCCTCGGCCGCTGGCTCCCTCGCGGGCGACTCCCGGTCATCCTCCTCGCCAGCATCTTCGGGTTCGTCGCCCCCGTCTGCGACTGCGGCGTGATCCCGCTCGCGCGCCGGCTCGGCGCCAAGGGCGTCCCGCTCCACGCGACGACCGCGTTCATCGTGGCGGCGCCGGTAGTCAATCCCGTAGTCCTGCTCGCCACCTGGGTGGCGTTCCAGGGGAGCTGGACGGTCGTCGCCCTGCGGATGGCGATGACGTGGAGCGTAGCCGTCCTCCTCGGCCTCCTCGTGGCCGGCCTCGGGCTCGCGTCCCGGCTCCCTGCACCGGTTCCGCGCGGCGGGGGTGAGACGGTGCCAGGATCGCGGTCCGTCGGCGGGTTCGTGACGCACGCGACCGCCGAGTTCTCGGACGTGATCTTCTTCGTCGTGCTGGGGGCGTTCTTCACCGCGGTCACCCAGACATTCGTGCCGCGGGGAGACCTGCTGGCCCTCGGCTCGACACAAGTCGCCTCGGTCGCCGCCCTCATGCCCGTCGCGACCTTGCTCTCGATCTGCTCGGAGGCGGATGCGTTCGTGGCCCGCGCCTTCGCGACGACCTTCAGCCTGGGCGCCGTCCTCGCCTTCATGACGATCGGTCAGATCGTCGACCTGCGGAACGGCTTCCTCCTCTTCCGTGCCCTCCCGGCGCGGGTCGTCGCCCTCGTCGCGGGCTTCTCCTACGTGGCGGTCTTCGCCCAGGGCGTCCTCGTCAATGCACTGGTCTCGCCGCCATGACCGTCGATCGAGCGCGGCTCGGCCGGGCAATGTGCCTTCTCGCCTTCGCCTTCCTGATCGCGAAGCTCCTCGCGACAGGCCAGATGGTGAAGTACATGACGCCCGCCCTCGATCCCCTGAGTGCGGCCACCGGAGCGTTGCTGGCGGCGATGGCGGTAGCGGAGATCCTGGCCGTGGCCCGGCGTTCGGGTGACGGGGGCCGCTCTGCCGCCACGAGCTCCCAGCGAGCAGGCGATCGGGATGGCCGCGCCCCCGGAGCGACCCCGGTTGGGGACCCGCCGGCCGGGGGAGGCCAGGACAACCGCCACGCCCGGTACGAGGACGGCCACGCCACTCATGGGGCCGGGGGGATCGAGCTGGCGCTGACCTCGCTGCTCGTCCTGGCCCCTGTCGTCCTGGGGCTCGTCGTCACGCCCCGTGCCCTGGGATCGGGCGCGCTCGGCGGCGAGCAGGTGAACCGTCTTCTGCTGACATTCGCGACGGGCGACGAAGCCGGAAGGTCGGCCGGCGCGGTCGCCCGCGCCGCCGAGGCCCCGCTCGACGATCTGGGCGCGCTCCTCGCTCACCTCCGACGGCTCGGCGAACGCGGGGTCGGGCAGCGCGTGCGCGTGACCGGCATGGCGGCGCGGAGCGACGCGCTCGCGCCGAACGAGCTGGCCCTCCTCCGCTACGCCATCGCTCACTGCGTCGCCGACGCCCGGCCCCTCGCGCTCCTCGTCGTCGGGGCAGGCGCGCTCGATCTCGCCGAAGACCAGTGGGTCGAGGTGGAGGGCGTCGTGGCGGTCCGTCAGCGCGAGGGCGACCGCCTCGTGGCCGTCGTCGCCGAGCGCATCACGCCGATCGACGAGCCGGTCAATCCGTACCTCGACGCGAGCTTCTGACGGGCCCTGCGGGAGCGCGACGCTGGGGGGCGCACTGGACGTCCCGCGTGGCAGTACCTCCAAGTGTGCGTGAGCAAGCGACGCCGGGAGCCGGGCGCCGGGCGCGCCGCGGACGGCGGGAGGCGGGAAATCAGCCGAGGGCCGCGAGCGTCCGCCCCGCGTTGACCGTCAGGACGACGCCGACAGCGAGGATCACGAGGCCGGTCCCCAGCTGGAGCCACAGGATCCACCGACTCTCCAGCCAGGTGAGGACGAGCTGGCCGACCCGCGCCGCGACGATGCCGACCAGGACGAGAACGGACGCGAACCCCAGACTGAAGACGAGGACGGTGAAGAGGCCGAGGACCACCTTCCCGCTCGCGATCGCCGCGAGGAGGATCGCCAGCGCGCCGGGATCCGGGAGGACGCCGCCCGCCACGCCGAGTCCAAGCAGGATCGCCCAGCTCGGCCGGCCCTGCGTGGCCAGGTCGAGGTGATGGGTGTGGGCGCGCCCGAAGCCGTGGCGGTGATACGCGAGCGCCGGGGCGTGCACGTGGCTCTGCGGGCGCTCGTGCCCCAGCGGCGCGCCATGCGAGTGGGCCGGCCGCTCCGCTGGCTCGCGGGTGTGGAGATGCTCGTGGCCATGCCCGAGCTCATGCGCATGCCCATGCCCACGCTCGGGCGCATGCTCGTGCTCGTCCGTGTGGCTTTGCTCACGGGCATGGTCATGGCCGGAGTCGTGCTCACGGAGATGGCCCCCGGCATGTCCGGGCTCGTCGCCGTGACGGTGCGCCGCGTGCTCCTGCCCCAGACGCGCGGAGGAGAGCGCCGCCCACTGGCCGCGGAGCATCCAGAGCCCGATCCCCACCACGAGGAGCCCCGTCAGGGCCGCCAAATAGGCCTCGACCCGGGCCGGCACAGCCCAGGCCGCCCCGAGCGCGGCCAGGACCGCGACGAGGACGATCCCGACCGTGTGGGACAGTGTGACGAAGACGCCGAGGACGACGGCGTCCGCCGGGCGGCCGCGCGCTCCGACGATGTAGGCGGCCGCGATGGTCTTGCCGTGGCCAGGTGTGGCCGCGTGAACGGCGCCGAGCCAGAAGCTCCCGGCGAGGTAGAGGAAGGCCTCGGTCATGGGACGCGATCACACCTCATACCGCACACGGATCACAGTCGCAACTCCCCTCTTCGCCAGGACCTGCCGCCAGATCGCTCGCGCGCTCGCGGGCGCCGCGTCCGCGGCTGCCGAGGGACCCGAGTCGGCGGCACCGCAGTGACGAGGATAGGGCGGTCTTGCGATGCCCGCCACCCTTGTCTGTGAGGGGAAGACGCTTGGGCTTACCCGATCGAGAAGCAATGGACCGTCATCGCGCCTGTTCGCCCGTCGGCTCGGGCACTCTGGACCGGCGGGCCCGCGTGAGCTATGGTGGCGCCGCCGGTCGACACTGGGCGCGGGCGTCGCGAGGGGCCACCATGCATCCGATCCGGGTCAAGCAGGTGAAGGAAGTCATCCTCGTGAGCGACGACGTCGAGGCGAGCCGACGGCTCTATCGCGATGCCCTCGGGCTCGCCATGCCAGCCTCCCCTGATCGGCTGAACCTGGCCCGCATCGGCTCCCAGTACCTCGGCACCGCCCAGCGGGGGGTGATGGCCCACCCCGGGTTCACCGGACGGCTCCACCTCGGACTGGAGATCGACGCCGCCGACTTTGCGCGCGCCGTGGACCACCTGCGGCGCCAGGGGATCGAGGTGACGGTCCGGGCGCAGAAACCCGACTACATGGACACTCCGGAAAGCGTAGGCGCGTACTTCCTGGATCCCGACGCCAACCTCGTGGAACTGTGGGCGCCCGGACCACCTCCGGGCTCTCCCGAGGCGTGACACCCGTAAGGACCGGCAAGGGGAGGTCAGTCATGGCACTCACGGCGAATCGTCGCCGGCGCACGGTCGTCGCCGCCGCACTCGGACTCCTGGCAGCCCTCGTGCTGCCGGCCAGCCAGGGCCGGGCCGAGACGGTGCTGCGGATCGCTGCCGAGGCGGACCTGAAGTCGCTCGATCCGATCTGGACCACGGCCGCGATCACCGCCGGGCACGGGTTCATGGTCTATGACCAGCTCTTCGCCGAGGACTCGAAGCTGAACGTCAAGCCCCAGATGGTCGAGAGCTGGAAGTCCAGCGCGGACGCCATGGTGTGGTCGTTCACCCTCCGGCCGGGTCTGAAGTGGCACGATGGGAGTCCCGTGACCGCCAAGGATGCGGTAGCGTCGATCAAGCGCTGGGGTGCGCGGATCGCCTCCGGCCAGCTCCTCATGACCCGCGTCGGCGAGGTCGTGGCCACCGGCGACCGCACGTTCGAGATCCGCCTGAAAGGGAAGTTCGGAGCGGTCGTGGAGATGCTGGGCGCGTCGGCCCAGCCGCTGTTCATCATGCGGGAGAAGGAGGCGCTGACCGATCCCAACGTCCAGGTCGCGGAGGTGATCGGGTCCGGGCCGTTCGTCTGGGTCAAGAGCGAGTGGGTACCCGGGAGCAAGTGGGTCTACCGGAAGAATCCCGACTACGTGCCGCGGAGCGAGCCCGCGGACGGCTACGCCGGGGCGAAGATCGCCAAGGTGGACCGGATCGAGGCCACCTACATCCCGGATGCCGCGACCGCCGTCCAGGCAATCAACGCGGGCGAGGTCGATCTCTACCAGTATCCGCCCACCGACCTCCATCCGATCCTCGAGAAGAATCCCGACGTCGTGGTCCGGATCGCGAACAAGTTCGGCTTCCAGGCCATCCTGCGGCCGAACCACCTCGTCCACCCCACGAACAACCCGAAGATTCGCCAGGCCATGCTCTACGCGATCGACCAGAACGCCTACCTCGCCGCGATGGTCGGCAACCGGTCACTCGAGATCAAGTGCTGGGCGGTGTTCCTGTGCGGCACACCGCTCGAGTCCAAGGCCGGGCTTGGCCCCTGGGCGGCGGGCCCCAACCCCGAGCGGGCGCGTCAGCTCCTGAAGGAGGCCGGATACGCCAACGAACCCCTCGTCCTCATGAACCCGACCGAGAACCCCGTGATCTCGGCCATGGCCGTCGTGTCGAACCAGCTCCTCCAGAAGGCCGGGTTCAACGTCGACATGCAGAACATGGACTGGGGCACCCTGGTCACCCGGCGGGCGGTCAAGGACGACCCGGCCAAGAGCAAGTCGGGCTGGCACCTCTTCCACACCACGGGGACCGGCGGCTACCTGGCCAATCCGCTCCTGAACAACGTCATCCCGACGCCGTGCGACGGCAAGAACTGGTTCGGCTGGCCGTGCGACGAGACGCTCCACAAGATCCATCAGGAATTCATCACGGCGACGACGCTCGCGCAGAAGAAGGAGATCGCCGACCGGCTCCAGACCCGGTTCTACGAGGTGGTGCCGCTGATTCCAGTCGGCCAGTTCTTCGGCAAGGTCGCCTACCGGAAGAACCTGGTCGGCGTCCTCGACAACCCCCTCCTGGTGATGTGGAACGTCGAGAAGAAGTGAGTCGGGCCTAGAACCGGCGGGCCAGGCGAGGGTCGACCGCGGTCCGGAGGCCGTCGCCCAGGAGGTTGATCGACAGCACGGTGGCTGACAGGGCGAGTCCAGGGAAGAGAATGATCCAGAAGGCGACCCTGAAGACGGTACGCCCCTCGGCGACGATGTTGCCCCAGCTCGGAACCTGGGACGGCGTGCCGGCGCCGAGGAAGGACAGGCCCGCCTCGATCAGCACGGCTGCCCCAAAGATGTAGGTCGCTTGGACCACGACCGGGGCCACCGTGTTCGGCAGCACGTGGCGCAGGAGGAGACGGGGCAGCCGCGCGCCCGTCGCGGTGGCGGCCTCGACGTAGACGCGCTCCCGCAGCGAGAGGACCAGGCCCCGCACGAGCCGCACGACCCGCGGGATCTCGGCGATCACGATCGCCCCGATGACGTTCCGGACGCTGGGGCGGCTCAACGCCATGAGCGCGATGGCGATCAGGATGCCCGGAATCGCCATCATGCCGTCCATGACCCGCATGACGACGGCGTCGGCTCGCCGGTTGAAGCCCGCCACCAGGCCGATCAGCAGGCCCCCCGTGACGCTCAGGACGGCCACGCTTGCCCCGACGAACACCGAGACGCGGGTCCCGTAAACCGTACGGCTGTAGACATCGCGGCCGTACATGTCGGTCCCGAACCAGCGGTGGGCGGCCGGCGGCCGGAGCCGCTGGAGTGGATCGATCTGCACCGGGTCGCGGGTGCCGAGCCATGGGGCCAGCGCTGCGACGGCGATCATGAGCACGAGCAGTGCAAGGCCGGCAGCGGCGGCGGGGTTCCGCCGAGCCAGTTGCCGGAACGTGGACCTGAAGCGCGGCGTCACGGAGTCCGGGCCGTGCGGAGCGGCCGAGGCCGCCAGCGGAGCGAGCTCCGTGTCCACCCGGGCCATCAGTAGCGGATCCGGGGGTCCAGCAGCGTGTAGACGATGTCGACCACCAGGTTGATCGCGACGTAGGCGGCCGAGAAGATCAGGATGACCCCCTGGATGATCGGGTAGTCGCGGCGCAGGATGGCATCGACCACGAGGCGGCCGAGCCCGGGGATCGCGAACACGCTCTCGGTGATCACGGCCCCGCCGATGAGGAGGGCGACACCCACTCCGATGGTCGTGACGATGGGCACCGCCGCGTTTTTCAAGGCGTGGGCGATCAGGACCGTGCCGGGCCCGAGGCCCTTGGCGTTGGCGGTGCGGATGTAGTCCTCGCCCAGCACCTCGAGGAGCGTCGCCCGGGTCATCCGGGCGATCAGCGCGATGTAGACGACGCCGAGCGTCACCGTGGGCAGGGCGATGCTCCGCAGGGCCACGCCGAGTCCTCGGCTCGGGCTCACGTACCCCTGGACCGGCAGGAGCTGAAGCTGGACCGAGAAGGCGTAGATGAGGAGGTAGCCCAGCACGAACACTGGGCAGGAGAAGCCGATGACCGCCAGAACCATCATGGCGTGGTCGATCCAGCTGCCGGCCTTCCAGGCCGCGATGATCCCCATCGGCACCGCGACGACGATGGCCAGCACGAGCGTGGTCGTCGTGAGCAAGAGCGTCGGCTCGACACGCTGGCCGATCAGGCGCGTGACCGGCACGTTCGAGAAGATCGAGACTCCGAGATCGCCGCGGAGGAGCTGCCCGACCCATCGACCGAACTGGACGTGAAACGGCGCATTCAGCCCGAGCTTCTCGCGGATTCCTTCGATGTCTTGCGTCGTGGCGAGGTCTCCGGCGATGATCGCCGCCGGGTCGCCCGGGGCCAGCCGCAGGAGGCCGAAGACGAACAGCCCGACGATGGCCATGACCGGGACGGTGGCCAGGACCCGGCGGATCAGGTAGAGGTACATGCAGCGGGTGGCTCCGCCGCAGAATAGCCAAGCTGCCACTCGGCGCGCAATCGCGAATGTGGGCCGGGCCAAGGAGCCGGGCCGGCCATGGCGCCTGGCAGACCGATGATGCGGGGGGCGAGCGATCTGACGCGAGCCCATGCGCCGCGAGACGCGTGCAGGTGCCTTGCGATGGCCGCGCCGTGCGGTGTACAAAGGTGGGCGACGGCGGCCGCGGGATCCCGACGCTGCTCCCGCTCCCCTCCATATCCAGAGATGAGCCCCGATTCTGACCGGGCTTCGCACGGAGGACGTTCCCGATGAAGCACGACCTCTTCCTGGAAGAGGCCCGCCTCGGCCCGCGCAACCCGGTGCTCGTCGAGTACGACGAGGCCCCGAGGCTCGCCTACCTGCGCCGCCACTTCCGCGACTACGCGCTCGTCGACCTCGCCCACGCGGTCATGCTGGTCGAGACGGGGATCCTGACGCGCGAGCGTGGCGCGAAGCTCCTGCGCGGGCTGCTGGACGTGCTGGACCTCGGGCCGGACGGCTTCCCCTGGGACCCGCGGTCCGGCTCTTACCTGGTCCAGATCGAGAACTTCCTCACGAGCCGCGTGGGCGACGGACATCGCCGGCCGGCTGCAGACGGGACGGAGCCGCAACGATCAGGATGCGGCCGCCGACCGCCTCTTCCTGCGGGATCTCCTGCTTCGGGTCACGGGTGACCTCGCGGCGCTCCAGCGCACCGTCCTGGTCCGCGCGCGGGAGCACGCCGCCACCGTGATGCCGGGCTACACACACTTCCAGCACGCGCAACCGTGGACGTTCGGCCACTACCTGATGCGACAGGCGAGCGCGCTCGAGCGCGACCTCGAGCGGCTCGGGGGCGCGTTCGTGCGGACGAACCGGAGCGGTCTCGGCGGGGCGGCGAACGCCGGGACCTCGTGGCCCCTGGACCGACAGCGGACGGCGGTCCTGCTCGGCCACGAGGGACTCGTCGTCAACTCCATCGACACGGGCGTCTTCGCCCGCGACTACATCGAGGAGGACGTCGCGGTGCTGGCGCTCCTCATGTCGAACCTGGGCCGGTTCGCGACCGACCTGTACGTATGGTCGTCATGGGAGTTCGGCTTCGTGGAGGTGGCGGACGGGCTCGCAGGGACGAGCAGCATCATGCCGCAGAAGAAGAACCCCCACGCGCTCGAGCGGGTCAAGGGGCTGGCAGGTCAAGCGATCGGCTGGCTGCCCACCATCATGGGTGCCCAGCGCACGGTGCTCTCCACGGATCTAGACCTGGCGTTCGCCGACGACCTGGTAACCCTGTACGGCGACGCCACCGTGGGCGCGCTCCGGCTGATGGGAGAGACGCTGCGCACCCTCGATCGTTCACCCGGAGGTGATGGCGCTGAAGGCGGGCGCCTTCTGGAGCACGGCGAGCCACCTGGCCGACGAGCTGGTCCGCCGGCACGATCTCCCGTTCCGGGTCGCGCACCACGTGGTCGCCCGCTTCGTCCGCGATGCGATCGGCCACGGCCAGGGTCCGGCCGACGCCGAGCCCGAGCTCCTGACCCGGGCGCTCCGGGAGCTCGGCGGCGTGGACGTCGCGATGTCCACCGCCGCCCTCCGGCAGATGCTCGACGCGCGTCACTTCGTCGAGAGCCGGGTGACCGAGGGCAGCGTCAACCCGCGCCACGTGCTGGCGCACATCGGCGCAGCGGAGGCCGTGCTCGCCGAACACGCCGACTGCACGCGGAGCGCGTCGCGGCGGTGGAGCGCGCCACCGACCTAGCTGCGTGAGCGAGCCCGGGCATTGGCCGAGGGAGCCCGCCCTCAGAGGAGAGAGACCGTGGCGAAGCACGTTCATCCGGAAGTTCGAGGCCGGGCCTACCGGCACGGCGCCTACGGCGTCTACTCCATGGCGATCCGGACACGCGGCGACTTCGTCTTCCTGCGAGGACAAACCGGGTTCGATCTCGACGGGACGTTCGTGGGGCGGGGCGATCCGGGCGCCCAGGCCGAGCAGGCCTGCAAGAACATCAAGCAACTGATGCTCGAGGCGGGCGGGGACATCAAGGACGTCTGCAAGCTGACCGTCTTCGTGACCGACGTCTCGTATCGTCCCGCGGTCTACGCACAGATCCAGAAGCACTTCGAGGGCGTCCACCACTGCAGCACGGGCGTCGTGGTGTCCGCCCTGGCGCGTCCGGAGCTGCTGGTCGAGATCGATGCCTTCGCAGTGATCGACCGATGAACACACGCGCGGCGCCGCCGGCCAGCGCGTCTACCCCGACGCTCGCCGACTTGGCGAGTTCTGCACACCGGCCGGCGCGCTCCTCAGGTGGGCGCCCGGCGAGCTGCTCCTTCTCACACCTGGGGGCCGCGCTGGCCGGCGTCCACACCGAGGAAGGCCGGGCGATCCGCGATCGGCGCGTTTTCGGCGGCGTCGACGGGCCGTCCCTTCTGCAGGCGGCCAGATCGACCTCGGCAGCTGCCGCGCTCGTGAACGGAACGACGGCGCACGCGCAGGAGCTGGACGACTTCGGCGGATGCGACCACTCGGGCGCGGTCGTGATCCCCGCCGTGCTGGCCAGCGCCGAGGACGACGGGCCCGGTGCCGGGCGCCGCGTCATCGCGGCGGTCGTGGCGGGGTACGACGTCGCCCTGCGAGTGCTCGAGGCCTCGGGCGGCTATCGCGCGCACAACGGCCGCGGCTGGCACTCGACCGGCACCTGCGGGAGCTTCGGCGCCGCGGCGGCGGTGGCCCGGGTCCTGGATCTGGACGCGGAGCGCGCCGCGTGGGCCCTCGGGCTCGCCGGCAGCTTCACGGGCGGCACATGGGCCTTCCTCGCCGATGGCGCCATGAGCAAGCGGTACCATCCGGGCCGCGCCGCCGAGACCGGGATCCTGCGGGAGCCCTCGCCCGGGCCGGCTTCACCGGGCCCGACGCGGATCTTCGAGGCCGAGTGGGGCGGCTTCCTCGAGACCTACACGCCGGGGCGCACGCGGCCGGGGGCGCTCACCGAGGGCCTGGGGCGCGACTTCAAGATCCTGCGGAGCGGCGTCAAGCCATACGCGAGCTGTCGCGGCGCCCACGCGACCCTGGACGCCGTCTTCGACCTCGCGAGCGTCGAAGGCGTACGTGCCGAGGACGTCGCCGCCGTCCGGATCCGCTGCACCGAACAGGATCGCATGATGCTCGGCGAGGACGGCCAGAGACCCGCCTCGCCGCCCAGATGAGCCTGCCCTACTCCGTCGCCGTCGCCTTGATAGCCGGGCGCGCCGGCCTCACCGAGTACGAGGAACCGCGGCTACACGACCCCGCCGTGCGCGCGTTTCTGCCGCGCGTCACCGTGAGCGGCGACCCCACCCTCCCGGAGGGCTCGGAGGCCCACGTGACGGTCGAGACGCGCGACGGGCGGCGCTTCGACCGGCACGTGCCGTTCGCCCGAGGTGCGCCCGAGAATCCCCTGGGCCTCGAGGAGGTGATCGCCAAGTACGAGGAGCTGGCGCCCCGTGCGCTGGCGCCCCGCGCTGTCCGCGAAGTGAAGGAGGCCGTCTTCGCGCTGGAAGCGCCTGGGCATCTCCGGCGACTCCAGGATGCGCTCGGCTGTCCGCGATGAACAAGTCCGCCCGGAACCGGAGAAGGGAGCATCGCCATGAGCCACACACACGGTGAACGCGCGTCGGCCAGCATCAGCCGTCGACGGCTCCTCCAGCTGGCGCTCGCGACCGGGGCCGCCGGCGTCACCCCGCATGCGCAGGCCCAGACGCCGCGGCAGGGCGGCACGCTCAAGATGGCTTGGGCCAGCTCGCCTCGGACGCTCGATCCCGCCCTAACGATCCAGGGTGACGAGTACATGATCACCCAGGCCGCGTACGACAACCTCACCCGGGTGGACGAGAAGCTCCAGCCACAGCCCATGCTGGCAACCCGCTGGACGTCCGACGCACAGGCCCGGACGTGGACGTTCACCCTCCGCCAGGGCGTGAAGTTCCATCACGGCCGCGAGCTCAAGGCCAGCGACGTCGTGTTCACGTTCGAACGCATCCTCGACCCCAAGACCGCGTCCCCGGGTCGGACCGCGCTCGGCCCGATCGAGAAGGTGGAAGCGGAACCGACGACTACACCGTTCGCTTCCGGCTGTCCGCGCCGTTTGCGACCTGCCGGTGAACGCGGCGCGTGGCTTCGGCTGGATCCTGCCCGCCGACCGCGTGGACAAGATCGTGAACGAGCCATCCGGGACGGGGCCCTTCCGCATCGCAGAGTTCAAGCCCGGCGAGCGCACCCGACTGGTGCGGTTCGCCGACTACTGGGACAAGCCGCGCCCGTACCTCGACGAGCTGTGGCAGGTGAACATCCCGCAATACCCCAGCCAGGTGGCCTCGCTCTCCGGTGGTGACGTCCAGCTCATGTTCGAGGTGCCGGTGCCCTTCATCGCCTCCCTGGAGCGGGCGCCCGGTGTCTCCGTCGTCAGCGTGAAGAGCACGTCCTTCCAGCCCGTCGTGATGAACACCGCCCAGAAGCCATTCAGCGACAACAAGGTCCGCCTCGCCATGAAGTACCTGCTCGACCGCGAGGGGATCATCAAGGCGCTCTGGCAGGGCCGCGGCAGCGTGGCGAACGACCATCCGGTGCCGGACATCAACCCGTTCTACGCGCCGACGCCGCAGCACGCGCTCGACCTGCCCCGGGCCAAGGCCCTCCTCGCCGAGGCCGGGCTGGTCCAGGGCTTCAGCGAGGAGATCTGGACCTCCAACGAGCGCGTCGGCCTGCAGGAGCTCGCGATCGCCGTCCAGCAGATGGTGGCGCCGGCCGGCATCAAGCTCGAGGTGAAGACCGTGCCATGGTCGGTCTTCAACTCGACCGTCTACAAGAAGAAGGCGCTCTACGTCAACAACTGGTTCGGCCGATCGACGATCGACGAGACGCTCTACCCGTACTTCCGGACCGGCGGCAGCTGGAACGGTGGGTCCGCCTGCCCGAGCGGGCATGCTGGTACGCGGGCAACACGCACGTCCACTACGACCCGAGAAGGAGATCTACGCGCGAGGTCCAGAAGGTGATCTCCGACGAGGGGCACTACGCGGTCGCCTACCACACCCAGTACGTGAGCGCCATGCGCTCGACGGTGAAGGGATACTCGCTCCACCCGCTCCGGTGGTGCGAGTTCCGCAACACCTACCTGGAGGGTTGAGCCCCGACGGGTCTGATCGTCGAACGCGTCGTCAGCGGGGGCGTGGTCGAGATCCGGGGACGCGGACGACGTCTCCGGTGGTCCTCGCCGGCGGAGCTCTCGGATGAGGGTGAGCCAGCGGGCCTGCGGCCCGATCCAGCCGGCGTGGGTGTCCGGCGCCCGCGCCCGCGGCGGGCCCGGAACGGCTAGGGACGGCAGGGACACGCCGTGCGCACGCTCGCGTTCGTCGGCCGGCGCCTGCTGCTGGTCGCGCTGGTGATGCTGGTCGTGTCGGCGCTGATCTTCGCGATCGTGCAACTCCTGCCCGGAGATGTCGCGGTGATGATCCTGGGAACGTCGGCCACGACCCAGGACCTCGCCGCGTTGCGGGTGAAGCTTGGCCTCGACCGCCCGGCCGCCCTGCGCTACGTCGACTGGATCAGCGGCGCCGTCCAGGGCCACTGGGGGACGTCCCTGCTCTACCAGGTCCCGGTGCGCCCCCTCGTCCTCCAGCGCCTCCACCAGTCCGCCATCCTCGCCGGGCTCGCGCTCGCGATCGCCGTGCCACTGTCCATCGGGCTAGGCGTGCTCTCCGCGCTCCGCCGGAACGGCTTCCTCGACCAGGCGGTCGGCGTCCTGACCCTCGTGTCGGTCTCGCTCCCCGAGTTCATCTCGGGGACGGTCCTCATCCTGGTGCTGGCGTTCCGCTTTCCCCTCTTCCCGCCGTCGAGCCTGGTCGATCCCCGCGCGGGCCTGGCCGCGATCCTGCCGAGCCTCGTCCTGCCGGTCCTGACCCTGGTCCTGGCACTCCTCGCTCACATGACCCGGATGACGCGCGCGAGCATGATCGAGGCCCTCGACGCCCCGTTCGTCCGGGCCGCGCGCCTCCGCGGGCTCAGCCCGCGCCGCGTGATCCTCCGCCACGCGCTTCGCAACGCGCTGCTCCCGACCGTGGGCATCGTCGCCATCAACGTCGGATTCCTGCTGGGCGGCATCGTGGTCGTCGAGACCGTCTTCGCGTACCCTGGGCTCGGCCGGCTCATGCTCGACGCCGTCAACCCCGGGACGTGCCGGTCATCCTGATGGCCGCGCTGGTGATCGCCCTCAGCTACGCTCTCGCCAACCTGGCCGCCGACGTCGTGTACGCATACCTCGACCCCCGCATCCGGCACTGACGGCGAGATTTTTCCTCCGATCCGTGGCGAGAGCGACCCCGCGCCGTCCCCGCCGTGGCCGCGGAAGTCCCGCGCATCGGAGCGGGTTCGTGCGGGAGCTCCTGACCCGATCGCCGGGCACGGCCGTTGGCGCTGCGCTGCTCGGGCTCCACGTCGTCCTGGCGCTGCTCGGTCCCACGCTCGCGCGCTATCCTTACGCCGAGTTCCACATGATGCACGCGCTCGAGCGCCCGTCTCGAGAGTTCTGGGGCGGGACCGACCAGTTCGGGCGCGATCAGTGGAGCCGCGTGATGTGGGGAGCCGGGGCACGCTCACGCTGGCCGCCGTCAGCCTGTCTCGGCCCCGGGCCGCGTCGTTCGACATTGCGGCGACTAGCGCCGCCACATCGACGAGCTCCTGGGTCGGTGCGTGGACGCGCTCATGGCGCTGCCGGCACTGCCTCTGGCGATGCTGCTCCTGACCACGGTCGGCGCGAATCCGATCTACGTCGCGCTGGGCATCGCGGTCGTCTTCATGCCGCGCTCGGCCCGCGTCCTGCGCGGCGTCGCGCTCCGGCTGGCGGCCTCCGAGTTCATCGACGCCGCCCGCGTCCGCGGAGAGCGCGGACCGTACATCATCCTCTACGAGATGTTGCACATCGGCCTGGGACACATCATGCTCATCAACATCCGGTTCCCTACCGATCCTCCTCGCCACGTCCCTCGGGTTCCTGGGCCTGGGCGCCCAGCCGCCCGCACCCGACTGGGGGCTCATGATCAACGAGGCGCTCCCCTTCCTCAGCCAGGCGCCCTGGCTGGCCATCCTCCCGGCGGCCGCCATCTCCTCGGCCGTCGTGGGCGCCAACCTGCTCGGCGACGGCCTCCGCGAGGCGCTCGCTCTCAAGCACGGGAGCGAGCTGCCATGACCGAGACAGTCCTCGCCCTTCACGATCTGCGCGTCACCTACCGCACGCTCCGCGGCCCGGTACACGCGGTCCGCGGCGTCTCGCTCGCCGTTCCCCCAGCGCGGATCTTCGGCCTCGTCGGCGAGTCGGGCTCCGGCAAGAGCACGGTGGCCCAGGCAGTCATGGGCGCCCTGCGCGGTCGCGCGCGGGTCGAGGGCGAGGTGCGCTTTCGGGGCGCGCACCTCCTCAGCCTGCCGGCCGGCGAGCTTCGCCGGCTGTGGGGTCGCCGGCTGGCTATGGTGTTCCAGGACCCCACGCACGCTCAATCCCGTCCTGAGGTGGTGGAGCCGGTCAGCCGCGGGCTCCTCGTCGACGAGTCGAACCCCGACTATCCGCCCGCTCGTCGACGCGTGCGATGCCGCCCACGCCCAGCGGTGGTGTCCTCCTCTCGGTGCCACAACGGCAACGGGATGGAGGCGCCGATCGCCGCGGGCCTGGGTCGCCTCGACGGGCTCAACCTGTTCGACCCGTTCTGGATGGACGTGACGACCGAGGCCCGCATCCTCGATCTCGTCGAATCGCTTCGCCAGAGGTCCCGCGCAGCCATCCTGTACATCAGCCATAACCTCGGGGTCATCCACCGCCTCTGTCGTTGCGTCAGTCTGCGGGCGAGGTGGTGGAGCAGGGCCCGGCGCGGCCGCTGTTCGCGCGGCCGCGCCATCCCTACACGCTCGCCCTCCTCGAGTGCCTGCCGCGGGTCGACGCGCCGCGGGCAGCCCGGCTGCTGCCAGCGATCGAGGGCTCTCTCCCGGACCCGCGGTGGCGACCGACCACTGCCTGGTCGACCGGCTCCTCAACTGCGGCCGATCCGCCTTCCCGCGTCGACCGCCTCGGGCTGGTTTGTGTCCGCGCTCGGCCACCGACTCGCGCTGCTCTACGCCGACGCGGTGCCGCCGCCCGCCGCGCGTCTGTCGGGTGGCGAGTGCAGCACCGGACCCACGCGCTGCTACCGCGCACGTCCTCTTCTCGACGTCGACGAGCCTGGTCCACTACTACCTGGCCGGCGGCGGGGTCCTCAGCTGCGGCATCCGACCTTCCGCGCGCTCGACGGCGTCTCGCTAGCCGTCGAGGTCGGCGAGACGCTGGCCGTCGTCGGCGAGAGCGGCTCTGTCAAGACGACACTGGCCCGGGCCGTGATCGGACTCCTGCGCCCCACCGGCGGCCGCATCGGGCTGGACGGCACCCCTTCTCCTACCCGGGGCCTGGCGGCGCGCTCTCCGTGCCGGCTCCAGATCGTCTTTCAGAACCCGGATCTCACGCTGAACCCGCAGCGGACGATCCTCGAGGCCGTCGCGCGCCCACTCGAACTGTTCGGTCTGACCGACCGGCGAGGCCGGCGGCGCCCACGCGGCGCGCCTGCTCCAGGCGGTAGGCCTGGGCGAGCGGTACCTCGACGTGTACCCGAACCAGATCAGCGGCGGGCAGCGTCAGCGCGTGGCGATCGCCCGCGCTTTTGCCTGCCGGCCCGACCTCGTCGTCTGCGACGAGCCGACCTCGGCGCTCGACGTCTCGGTCCAGGCCACGGTGCTGAACCTCCTGGCCAGCCTCCAGGCGCGCGACCATCGTCCTACCTGTTCATCTCACACGATCTCTCGGTGGTCCGGCACATCGCCGATCGGTCGCTGTCCTGTACCTCGGCCGCGTGTGCGAGGTCGGTCGCACCGAGGACGTCTACACGCCGCCCTGCTATCCGTACACCGAGACGCTCCTCCTCGCCGTGCCGTCCCTGTCAGCGGCCCCCGACGGCCACACCGTCCGCTCGAGGGACCGGCGCCAGACCCGGCCGCCCCGCCCTCCGGCTGCCCGTTCCACCCGCGCTGCCCCCGAAAGCTGGGGCCGATCTGCGAGGTCGAGGCCCCGCCGCTCACCCTCGCCGGGCAGGGACATGCGATCGCCTGCCATATCCCCCCGGACGAACTGCGGCGCTCCAGACTTTTGGGGCGCGCAGTGTCCCTTTGTTGGGCGCACGTGACCTCGTCATCCGCGGCGGCACCTTCGTGACGGCCGTGGCCCGTGCCCCTACGGCGACGTCTCGTGACCGACCACCGCACCCCGCCGTCGACGTCCTCGGCCTCGCGAGACACGCCGCGTCATCGACGTGACCGGCTCACGGTCGCCCCGATTCATCGATACCCTCACTCACCCCTATTTTCCCTCCTCACTACCCCCAGCACTCTATTGCCTCCGCCGCTTTACTACATTCGTCGGCTTCCATTGTCTCCTACGCGCCCGCTCTCTCCTGCCCGCTCTCGCGAGTATCGGCGGTGCTCAGCGGCTCCTCCACCGCCCGCCTCGCTGCGAGCGTCGCCGCCTTCCGTAGCCACTTCACCTCCTCGCGTACCTTGTGACGAACGGGCCCGTGCGGCTCGAGGTCCGGCCGACCACGGCCCCAGCACCGACGTCCCTCGCCTCGCCGAGACACGCCGGGACGTGACTCGGTCTACGGCCGAGTACGACGACCCTCCACCCCATCGATCACGCGTGGAGATCGTGCGCGAGGCCGGTGGCTCGCCGCCAGCGACGTCACCGGATGGCCAGCCCGCGGGCCGTCTTGCGGTGTCGCTCGACGGTTGCCCGCCGCTCCGCGCTCCTTCGCCCACTACCGACGCGCGAGACCGCCGGCCGGATCATCGCATCATGTCCCGATCGACCCCCCCGGCCGGCTCGACTCACGTTCGACGTGTTCCGTACCCTCGCGCTCGGTGGTCGTAGCCTGCTCCCCAGCGCCGTCACGATGGCCAGCCCGCAGGCCGTCTTGCTGGCTCGCCGATCCGGTTGGCGCCGGAGATCGCGCCCCTGGACGCGATCCGTTTCCCCCTGCAGACTTGGTCTGCTCCACGCCCCCCGCCGTCCCGAGCTCGAGGGCATGACCTCGTCGACTCGCCGCCGCGCGCGGCATCTCGCCGGCGAGGCGCTCTGCGAGATCCTTCTCGAGACCGAGCTGCAGGTGGCACGTGACGGCGCCACCGCGAGCCCCGCTCTGGCGGCAGGTGACCACGACTGTCTCACCCTCCTGGCGCGCCCCGACTACATGGCGTGCAGCCACATCACGCCGGCCGGCCCTTCCCGCACCCGCGGAGCTACGGCGCCTTCCCGCTGTCTGGGGCCGGCGCCGCACCAGCTCGGGCATCCGCTCGAGACGATGGTGCAGCGGTGTACCTCCGCGCCCGACCGCCGTCCGACTCGCGAACCGCGTGCGGCTCGAGCCAAGCCTCTTCGCCGACGTCGTCGTGTTCGACGCGGAGCGGGTGCTCGACCTCTCGACGTACAACGACCCCTGCCGCTTCCCGGCCGGCATCCCTACGTCATCGTCAACGGGCAGGTCGCGGTGACGACAGCGCTGCACCGGCATGCTCGCCAGCCAGCCGTGCCCTGAGCCCGAAGCCGACATCAGCCAAGCCGCGCGCGTCTTCACGATCCCGGCCGGCCACGCGCGCCTCTGGCGCATGCGAGGCCAGCGACCGGGTCACCATCCTCCAGACCGAGGTCATCAGGTCGGGGACCTGATCGCCTTCAACGCCGCCGATCTCACCAAGTTCCTCAGTCCGGGTCACACGCGCCGCTGCCTCACCGCCTGGCGGATCGCACGGGGCAGAGCCTCTTCACCAACCACCGCCGGAAGATCCTCGGCTCGTCGAGGAGATCGCTCGCTCCGAGGACTCGCTCCGGCCGCGGGCGTCGGTACGCCGACGCCGCTCGAGGACCACGCATGCTCCAGCTCTTTGCGGACGGCCGGGCCGTACTCCCCCTCTCCCTCCCTCGTTCGAGCGCTTGCTCCGCCGACGGCTGAGCGGGCGCGTCTACGGCGAGCCGCGCGCCTTCCCCTCCCTGGTGGGGCGTCACGCTTCGTGTCCGTCGCCGCCTCGCAGCATCTCCACGACGGCCATCGGCCAGCAGGGTGCGTCCGGACCGAGGCGGGCACTCGAGACATGACTGTGCCGACCGCGCGCGAACTCGGTGAACCGTGATGAGCTCGTCGATCTCGCCAGCCAGCTCGTCCGTATCCCCAGCTTCTGTCCGGACGAGACGCCCGTCGCCCGTTTCCTCGCTGACTATTTTCAGCCTCGAGGCTACGAGGTCGAGCTCCAGGAGGTCGAACCCGGTCGGTTCCAGCGATCGCAACGCTCCGCGGACCGGCGGCGGGCCCCGTCTCATGTTCAATGGTCACACCGACATCAACTCGCTGGCCCGAGGTTGGACGCGCGACCCGTTCGTCCCATGGTCGAGGGCGACCAGCTCTACGGCCACGGCGTCCAGAACATGAAAGGCGGGCTCGCGACGATGATCCACGCGGCGGAGGCGATCCGCCTGGCCGGTGTGCGTCTGCGCGGGGACCTCGTCCTGGCCTGCGTGGTGGGCGAGACCCAGGGCGGCGAGAGAACGCACCATCTCGTGGAGCACGCGGAGCGCGCCGACATGGCAGTCATCACCGAGCCCTACGCGTCGCCACCTGGTCACCTTCACGGGGGCATCGTTAACCTCTCGATCCACACCTACGGCGTGACCGGCCACTTCCGCCGTAGAGAAGAGGTCAGCGCCGTGGTGAAGATGACCGACGCCGCTCCGAGCCCTCCAGCGCGTCCGGTCACGTACCGACCCCACCCGGTGCTCCCCGCCCTGCCCGCCTCAACGTCGGCAGCATCATCGGTGGCCGCTGCAAGCGCTACGTCCTGGTCGAGCCGCCGTACGTCCCCGACCTCTGCACCATCATCGTGGACGTCCACTTCGTGCCGGGGCAGTCGGTGGAGACCATCGCGGCGGACTCTACGTCGGGCCTCGATCCCCTCCAGGAGGCGGATCCCACCCTCCGTACAGATCCAGATCCCCCCCCCTCCTTCTTCAAGGGACGCCTCCGCCTCGTCATGGAGCCAGTCGACGTCCCGCTCGACAGCGCCGTGGTGCAGGCCATCGCACGCCACCACCAGAGCGTCACCAGGCGAGCCGCCGCGGTCATCGGCGCGCTCCTCCCAATGTCCTACTCGGCCGGCGACAGCTCCTGGCTCTGAAGGCCTGGATTCCCTGCCTCCACTACGGGCCGGCCGCGCTTCTGAGATCGGTCCCGGCGCAGCTACGTGCTCGTCAGCGAGATGTCGTCGCCGCCCAGGTTCTCGTCCTCACCGCGCTGACGTCTTGCGTCCACGCAACGTGCCCACATCCAGCAACCGCGCCTTCCCAGCCTACCGCTCAACACCTCGCGGCGCTCTTCTCCACCTCTTGCTCACACCTCCCCATCTCACATAATCTGCATCACGCCCGCACTTCACCACGCCGCCCTGAGCCTGGCACGCGCAGCCGCTGCTCCACAACACCCTACATCGCCAAGTATCCTCCCACGCTAGCCTTAGCCCACGCAGCGCTTCCGTCAGCTTCACCAATGCAGATCCCCCTCCATTCCTCTGCTGTCGCGTCCGCGGTGTTCCGGCCGCTCTGGCCGGGAAGACTCGACCTCGCGTTCGGCCTATTTCACATTCCGTTCACAACTTGTGCCTCGCGTGGGCAGATCCTGGAGGTCTGATGCCGTCCACGTCTCACAAAGGAGGTCATGCGATGTCCAGGATCTCGGAGATCGAACGGCCGGGGCTGGCCCTGCGGGTGGCATATCGCATCGGGGAGCACATGTTCGGCGTGGTGCCAACGCCTGAGAAGGTGATGGCCCATCGGCCAGCCCTGATGGTGGCGCTCGGCGGCCTGCACACCGCGCTGGAGCGTTGCGGCCTCATCGACGCCCCGCTCCGGGCGCTGCTCAACGTGCACGTGGCGCGCGTGTACGCGAGCCCCTACTGAGTGGACATCCGTCACGCCGTCGGCGTGAGAGCGGGGCTCCCGGAGTCGAAGCTCGCCGCGCTCGCTCGGTATCGCGAGAGCACGGAGTTCGCACCGCGCGAAGTCGCGGCCCTTGCGTTCGCCGAGCAGGTGGTGCGGGACGACCAGGAGGTCTCCGAGGCCTGCTGGACAGAGCTGCGCGAACACTTCTCCGAGGCTGAGGCCGTCGAGCTGATCTTCATCGTCGGGTACCAGACGTTCGCCAGCAAGTTCGCCAAGGCCTTCGCCCTGGTCCCGCAGGGTCTCGCCCGGCAGGCTTCCATCGAATGAGACCGGCGTCACCGATCGGGACTAGGGATTCGACAGGCGCCCTGCCTAGTTACTTCCGGGGCCCAGTCGATGAAGCACCCCGGCTCCTGACCGGCGAGAGCGGCCCGGACTGCGGCGCTTCCGGGTGAGCCGCCTGCCCGAGGGGCGGGGCAGCCCGGGCCACATCGGGTGCAGGGTGTCCGCGTCGGGGGCCATCCAACGGCCGCCAGCTGGCACGCGTTTTTCCGACCGTGCGGGTTGACACCCTCTGGATGCCCTCCTAGAGTGAGGGGTCGGAAAACGTCACCGCAACGCTGATCGCGGGAGGACGTACATGTCCCAGGGTCCGAGGCCCCACCACCACGGCGCGGGACGGCTGAACATGCCGTTCGTCGGCATTCCCTCGTTCCTGCGGTCGGCGATCTGCACCAACCTGGGCGAGCTCGATGCCGACATCGCGGTCATGGGCGTCCCCACCGACGAGGGCTCGCCGTTCATGCCCGGCTCGCGCTTCGGGCCCCGCGCGATCCGCGAGCACTCCATGCGCTTCGTCACCGGCGGGCCCGGCTACTACGACCCCGAGGCGCGGCGCCACTTCCTCGAGCACGAGATGCTGGAGGGGCGGATCGTCGACGTCGGCGATGCCGACGTCCTGCCCACCAACGTCGTCGACACCTTCCGCAACGTCACCGACATGACCGGTCAGGTCCTCGGGCGGGGAGCGATGCCGGTCGTCATCGGCGGCGACCACGCCATCAGCTTCCCCATCGTGCGCGCCTTCACCGAGCCGCTTCACGTCGTGCACTTCGACGCTCACCTGGACTACGCGCCGTTCATCCACGGGCTCGAGTACACGAACTCCCACGCCTTCCGCCACATAACCCGCCTGTCCCACGTCCAGAGCCTGACCCAGGTCGGGATCCGCAGCCTGCGCAACACCCAGACGATGATGGAAGACTCGCTGCGGGACGGAAACCGCGTGGTGACGATGGAGGAGTTCCGGGACCTCTCGTACCGTGGGTTCCTCGACCGGATCCCCCGGAACGCCCGCTGCTACGTGAGCCTCGACATCGACGTGCTCGACCTGCCGCTCGTGCCCGGCTGCGTCTCGGCCGAGCCCAACGGCTTCCTGTACGCCGACCTCCGCAATACGCTCTTCGCGCTGGCCGAGCACGCCGAGATCGTCGGCTTCGACCTGGTCGAGGTCAACCCCATGCTCGACGTCGGCACCGGCATCACCTCGTACCTGGCCGCCCACACGATCGTCGAGTTTCTCGGGCGCATCTGCGACCAGCCCCGGTGGACCGCCGGACGGGACGCGCGGGCTGCCCGGCGGGAGGCCGCCGCCCGGGACCGGCGGGATGCGGGGGCCGCGGGCCCCGGGGCCTGACGGGTCCGGAGAGCCACGGATGGCCGGCCCGATCGTCGTGGACGCGCACATGCACGTCTACGAGACCAAGGCCGAAGGGGAACGACAGAAGGCCGGTTACGAGATCTGGGAGTACGGCGCCAAGCCCGAGGTGCCGTTCAGCCGGTATGGTGGCGATGTCGACGACATGATGGCGGCCATGCGGCACGCGGGCTACGCGCACGCCGTCACGGTCAACCTGTTCGCGGCCGACCTGGCGCGCGAGGAGGCGCTGGCGACGCTTCCACCCGGCGTCGACCGGGCCCGCGCGCTCGCCGAGATCGACGACACCATGGGCGATCGGCTGCGCGCGTTCAACCGGTGGGCGTGCGCCGTGGCGGCGACGCACCCGGAGATCACGGCGTTCGTGGCGGTGGATCCCGGGGTCCTGAGCGCCGAGGCGAACGTGGCCCACCTCCGGGAGCTCGCGACGCTCGGCGCCCGGGGCGTCAAGCTGCACCCGGTTGTCCAGCGGTTCTCGCCCGACGATGCACGGATGCTGCCCGTCTACCGCGCCTGCATCGAGCTGGGCTTGACCGTGCTCTCCCACTCGGGCACGTCCCGGGGCGCGACCCAGTACGCCGAGCCGCGGGCGTTCGCCGAGGTCCTGCGGCGGTTTCCCGACCTCACGGTCGTCCTGGCCCATCTGGGGGGCGGGTCGTGGCGACAGACCGCGGAGCTGGCGCAGACCTTCCCGAACGTCACCTTCGATTGCTGCGAGATCGTCGAGTGGACGGGGGCGCCGAACGCCCCCAGCGACGAGGCGCTGGCTCGCCTGATCCGCGACGTCGGCCCGCACCGGGTGATGCTCGGCACCGACTTCCCCTGGTACGACCTCGATCACACCGTCGAGCGCGTCATGGCGCTGCCTCTCCTTTCCCGAGAAGAGAAGGAGGGCATGCTCGGCGCGAACGCCGTCCGGATCCTGCGCCTCCCGCTGTGACGCGCACGGCACATCCCCTGCTGGAGGTGGATCCTGCGGTGACCGGGCCGGCCGACCGCACGACGCTGTTCACCAACGCTCACGTCGTCACCATGAACGATGCCGGCACCGAGCATCGGGCGGGCTGGCTCCTGGTCGGCCAAGGCTGGATCCAGGCGGTCGGCGGCGGGCGGCCGCCGGCGGCCGGCGAGACCGTGGATCTCGGGGGCGCCGTCGTCACGCCGGGCCTCATCAACGTCCACCATCACATCTATCAGAACCTCACCCGGACACGGGCCCAGGAGGGCAACCTCCTCGAGTGGCTGCAGGCCCTGCTCCCGGTGTGGGCCGGCCTCGACGCCGAGGCCGAGTACGCCGCCGCCCGCGCCGGGCTGACCGAGCTCGCCCTCTCCGGCTGCACGACCGCATTCGACCATCACTACGTGTTCCCCCGCGGCCGCTCCGGCCTCGTGGAGGCCGAGGTGCAGGCCGCGCGGGAGCTCGGGCTCCGCATCGTGGCCGCCCGCGGCTCGATGGACCTCGGGCACTCCCGGGGAGCGCTGCCGCCGGACTCGATCGTGGAGGACGTCGACCGGATCCTCGCCGACACCGAGCGGGTGGCCCGGCTCCACGAACCCGGCCCCGGCGCGTGGGTGCAGGTCGTGGTGGCGCCGTGCACCCCGTTCACGGCGTCGCGGGAGCTGATGCTCGAGTCTGCGCGGCTCGCCCGCCGGCTGGGGCTGCGCCTGCACACGCACCTCGCCGAGACCGTCGAGGACGAGGCCCTCTGCGTCGAGCGGTACGGTTACCGGCCGATCGACTACCTGGCGGACGTGGAGTGGCTGGCGCCGGACGTCTGGTGCGCCCACTCCATCCACCTCGGGCTTGCGGACGTGCAGCGGCTCGCGCAGACGCGGACTGGAGTGGCCCACTGCCCCACCTCGAACCTCCGCCTGGGCGCCGGGGTGGCTCCCATCCGGGCGATGCTCGACGCGGGAGTCCCGGTGGGCCTCGGGGTCGACGGCCCGGCGTCCAACGAGCGGAGCGACATGCTGGCCGAGGCACGCCAGGCGCTGCTGGTGGCCCGCGGTCGCGGCGGCCCCGCCGCCATGACCGTCCGTCAGGCGATCTGGCTGGCGACGCGGGGCGGAGCGGCCGTGCTCGGGCGCACGGACATCGGGGCCCTCGAGCCGGGTAAATGCGCAGACTTCGCCGTCTGGCGGACCGATGGCCTGGCCTTCGGCGGCTCCGACGATATGGTGGCGGCGGTCGTCCTCTCCGGCCCCTACCGAGTGGACCGCCTGTACGTCGGGGGCGCGCCAGTCGTGGCCGACGGCGCCCTGACGCGCGCGGACGAGCAGGAGATCATCCGGCAGCACCGGCAGCAGGCGCGCCGCTTCGGCGCGGCCTAGCTCTCTTCCTTCCGGTAGGGTATCCCCGCCGCCGCCGGGGCCGGCGAGCGCCCCACCATCCCGCACATGGCCAGGAGGGCGAGGACGTACGGAAGCATGACCGGGACCTGATAAGGGATCCCGAGGTCGTAGGTCTGGATCCGTAGCTGTAGGGCGTCGGCGGCGCCGAAGATGAGGCAGGCCACGAACGCTCCCACGGGGTGCCACTTGCCGAAGATGATCGCGGTCAGCGCGATGAAGCCCCGGCCGGCGCTCATGTTCTCGGTGAACATGTTGACGTGGGAGATCGACAGGAACGCGCCGCCGATCCCGGCCATGATGCCGCTGATGATGACGCACGTGTAGCGGATTCCGGTGACGCTGATCCCGGCGGTGTCGGCCGCCCGCGGGTACTCGCCGACGGCACGCACGGCAAGTCCCCAGGGCGTCTTCAGCAGCACGACGGTGGCGATCGGCAGCAGAAGGGCGAGGAGGTAGACGAGCGCCGTCTGGCGGAACAGCACCGGCCCGAGCACCGGAAGGTCCCCGAGCACGGGAATCGGCAGGACCTCGAAGGCCCGAACCCGCTCGACGTTCGCGCCGCGGAGGAGGACCCGACTGAGATAGGTCGTGCAGCCGAGCGCGAGCAGGTTGAGCGCAACCCCCGTGACGACCTGGTTGGCCCCGAAGGTGACGCAGGCCACCGCGTGCACGAGCGCCAGGGCCCCGCCGGCCAATCCCGCCATCAGGACCGCCACCCAGAGGTCCCCGGTCAGGTGGCTTCCCATCACCGCGCCGAAGGCCCCGCCCAGCATCATCCCCTCGAGCGCGATGTTGAACACGCCGGAGCGCTCGGAGAAGACCCCGCCCACGGCGGCGAACCCCAGCGGCGTGGCCATCCGGATCGTGGCGGCCAGGAAGTCGACCAGGACCTGGAAGCTAAGAGAGCTCGACATGCGTCCGCTCGACGGCCGGCGCCGGCGCCGGCCGTGGGCCACCGCCACGGAGAAACCGCTTGGCCGGCTCCCAGTGGTGGAGCACGAGCCCGAGGGTCAGGAGAAGGATGGACAGACCCTGGATGACGATGACGATGGCTACCGGGGTCCCCACCGCCCGCTGCATGAGGCTGCCGCCGCTGCGGAGTGCGCCGAAGAACAGGGACGTGGCGATCACCAGCAGCGGCTCGTTCCCGGCGAGGAAGGCGGCGGCGATCGCGTCGAAGCCGTACCCGGGCGAGAAGCGGTCGAAGAGCCGGTACTTGAGGCCCATGACCTCGCCCGCGCCCGCGAGCCCCGCGAGGGCTCCCGAGACGAACATGGCCCCGAGCATGGTCCGTCTGACCGAGATGCCGCCGTAGGCCGCGCCCGACGGATTGAAGCCGACCGCGCGGATCCGGTAGCCGAGGGCCGCCCGATGAAGCAGCACGTGAAGGGCCAGCGCCGCCGCCAGCCCGAGAAGGATCCCGGCGTGGGCATCGGCCTCGGGCAAGATGAGCGGCAGGTGCGCCGAATCGAGCAGGACCGGCGAGAAGGGATACGGCGCCCCGGGCTCCATCATGGGGCCGTTCACCACGTAGCCCACCCCGTAAATCGCGATGTAGTTCATGAGCAGAGTGGTGATGACCTCGTTCACGCCGCGGGCGACGCGCAGGTAGGCCGGCAGCAGCGCCCAGAGCCCGCCCGCGACGGCACTGGCCGCGAGCGCCAGCGGGATGTGGAGTGCGGCCGGCAGGCCGGGAACGTAGAGTCCCACCCACGCCGCCCCCAGGCCGCCCAGGTAGATCTGCCCCTCGGCGCCGATGTTGAACAGGCCAACGCGCGCGGCCAGGGCCACGCCGAGTCCGGCCAGGAGGATCGGGGCCATCTTGGTGAGGGTGGCGCCGAAGCCGAACAGGTCGCCGAACGCGCCGTGGGCGACTGCCCAGTAGGCGGCCCACGGATTCCCGCCGGCGAGGCCGATGAAGATCGCGCCGATTCCGAGCGCAACACAGAGGGCCCAGACTGGAACCAGCCGGAAGACGAACAGCCGCCAGCGGCCGCTCACCCTTTACCGTCCTCCGGTCATCAGCATCCCCACCTGGTGGCGCGTCGCGGTGGCCGCATCCACGATGTCGACGATCTCACCCTGGGCGAGCACGGCGATCCGGTCGCTCAGGGCGAGCACCTCCTCGAGCTCCGTTGACACGTAGAGGATCGCGGCTCCGCCCTCGCGCTGCGCCAGGAGACTCCGCTGCACGTACTCCGTCGCGCCGACATCCAGACCGCGCGTCGGCTGCATCGCCACCAGGACCGCGGGGTTCCCCGACACCTCCCGCGCCAGCACCACCTTCTGCTGGTTGCCCCCGGAGAGGGTGCGGACCCTCGACCGGACCGACGGCGCGCGGACGTCGAACCGCTCGACCAGGTCGGCGGCGTGGCGCTCGACGGCCGGGAAATCCATCGCTCCCCGGCGGCAGAACGGCGCGTGGTCGTGTCGCTTGAGGATCAGGTTCTCTCCGATGTCGAAGTCGAGGATCAGGCCCGTGCGCTGACGATCGGCCGGGATGAAGCCGACGCCCGCCTCGATGATCGCCAGCGGGGGGAGCCCGGTTATGTCGCGCGTCCCGAGCAGCACCCGTCCGCCCGTCGGGGGGCGGAGCCCGCAGATGCACTCGGCCAGCTCGCTCTGCCCGTTCCCGTCGACGCCGGCGACGCCCAGGATCTCCCCCCGCCGGAGGACGAACGACACGCCCCGGAGCGCCGGTAGGCCGCGGTCGTTCAAGGCCGCCAGCCCCTCGACGTGCAGGATGGGCTCACCCTGGCCCGCGCGCTCGTGGGCCACCCGGAACGTGACGTCCCGGCCCACCATGGCACGGGCCAGCGCGGCTGGCGTCGTGTCCGACCGGGGTACCGTCTCCACCACCTGGCCACCGCGGAGGACGGTGACCGTGTCGCTGATCGCCATGACCTCGTCGAGCTTGTGGGAGATGAAGATCACCGTGTGGCCGTCGGCGCGCAGCCGACGGATGATCGCGAAGAGGGCTTCCGTCTCGGCCGGCGTCAGGACCGAGGTGGGCTCGTCCAGGATCAAGAGGTCGGCTCTGCGATAGAGGGCCTTGAGGATCTCGACGCGCTGCTGCTGGCCGACGGGCAGCTGCCACACGATGGCCCGCGGATCCACGTCGAGGCCATAGGCCGCCGACAGGCTGTGAATCTCGCGCTCCACGGTCCTGAGGTTCAGCCAGGGTCGGATGAGCGGGTCGTGGCCCAGCACGATGTTCTCGCTGACGCTGAGCGGGGGCACCAGCATGAAGTGCTGGTGGATCATGCCGATGCCGGCGCGGATCGCGTCCCGCGGGGAGTGGAAGGTCACCGGACGGTCTCGCAGGAGAATGCGGCCGGAATCCGGCCGGTACAGGCCGTAGAGCACGTTCATGAGGGTGCTCTTCCCGGCCCCGTTCTCGCCGAGGAGCGCGTGCACGGTCCCGCGCTCGACTCGGAAGCTGATGCGATCGTTGGCGGTGAGGGACCCGAAGGTCTTGGTGATGCCGTCGATCTCGAGCATTCGCCGAGGCCGGGCGGCAGGGCCGGTCTCGAGCGGAACTGCGGGGACCGGCCCCGCCTGTCGCCTACTTCTGCTTGAGCTTTCCTTCCAGCATCATCTTCTTGGCCTCGGCCACCTTGTCCTTGACGTTCTGGGGCACCATGTCGCCGAACTTGCCGTAGCCCGCGGCCTTGTCGTTCTCGACCCCGATCACGTACGACTTGCCCTGGAGCTTGCCGCCCTGCGCAAGCTTCGCCACCTCGAGCATGCCGACGTGGATGTTCTCGATGGCGCTCGTGAGGATCGTCTTGGGCGCCAGCGCGTACTGGTCGCCCACGAAGCCGATGGCGTAGACACCCTTCTCCCGGGCCGCGTCGATTCCGCCCTGCTGGGCCAGGTCCAGGTTGGGAGCGATCACGTCCGCCCCCTTGGCGATATGGGCCAGGGCCGCCTCCTTCGCCTTGCCCACGTCGTCCCAATCGCCGGTGTACGACATCGTGGCCTCGACCTTCGGGTTCACCCACTTCGCCCCGTCGCGGAACCCGGCGAAGGCGTCGTCCATGGCCTTGAACTTCTGGGCGGTGATGAGGGCCAGCTTGTTGGACTTGGTCATCATGCCGGCCGCCACGCCGCCCAGGAAGGCGACCTGCCAGTGGTTGATCTGCATGGAGGCGATGTTGGTTCCGGAGACGTTCCCGTTCGTCACCACGAACCAGGTCTTGGGGAACTTCGCCGCGACCTGCTTGGCCGCCGCGTCGAACTCGCCGCCGTGCCCGAAGACGAGGTCGAACCCCCGCCGTGCGAAGTCTCCCATGGCCTCCGCCTGATCAGGCTGGGCGACCTTCTCGACGAACGCGATCTCCGCGCCCAGCTCCTTCTCGATCGTCTTGATCCCGTTGTAGCCCAGCTCGTTCCACGCCTTGTCGGTGATGACGCCCGGCAGCACGATCGCGGCCTTGAGCTTCTTGGCCTGGGCTGCGCTGTCGGTGGCGCTTGCAAGCAAGAGCAGGGCGAGGCCGGCCGGCAGCACTATCCATGTCCGCTTCATGATCCCTCCCCTGTTGGCATCCTCGTCGGATCTTGCATGGCTCGCCCGTGATGGCGCGCGGCGTCTTCGCCACCGCATCGTGGAAGGAGCGGCGGTGCCCGCGACGCCGCGAGGGCCATGCGCCGCGCGCTATCGACGAGGCGAGTCCTGTGGGACGCCACGACACGCCTCCTTGAGAGGACGCTGGTCGGAATGCGCGGCACACGCGAGCGTGTGACCGTCCCGACCTGAGGCTACTTGGACGCCGCTCTCGATGTCAAGGGCCGCCGTGCAGTGGTGCCGCCGTGCAGTGCCGCCGTGCAGTGTGCTGCTTCCGGGCCTGGCGGACTGCCGAAACCGGGTTGGCGGACGGTCGAGGTGACCGAATCGTGCTAGGCTTCGAGAGGGTGCCCGGGCAAGAGACGGCCGGGAACTTTGGTGTCGAGGAGCGACCCGAGAAGCCGACTCACGGGTCCGGATGAAGCTGGACTCTCGACTGGGAGGGCGGAATGAGGAACAGGGCGAGCCTGCTGATGGTCGCGGCGTTTGCGTTGCTGGGCCTGCACGGCGATGGTGAGGCGCAGCAGTCCAGCCTGAGTTTCTTCATCACCAGCGTCGGCCCGGGAAAGGGCGCAGACCTCGGCGGTCTCGAGGGCGCCGACCGGCACTGCCAGACACTGGCGCAGGCGGCGGGGGCCGGCGGTCGCACCTGGCGCGCCTACCTCAGCACTCAGGCATCGGGCGGCGGGCAGGCCGTCAATGCCCGTGATCGCATCGGGCGCGGACCGTGGCAGAACGCGAAGGGCGAGGCGATCGCGCAGAACGTCGACGATCTTCACAGCCCCAACAACAAGATCAGCAAGCAGGCGGCGCTGAACGAAAAGGGCGAGATGGTCAACGGCCGAGGCGATACGCCCAACCGGCACGACATCTTGACCGGCTCGCAACCCGACGGCGGGGCATTTCCAGCCGGCGACGACAGGACCTGCCGCAATTGGACGAGCAGCACCCAAGGGGCGGCCATGGTCGGCCACCATGACCGGCAAGGCCTGCGCGATGACGAGCCATCCAAGTCGTGGAACTCGTCACATCCCTCGCGCGGGCCCGACGGCGGCTGCAGCCAGGTAGATCTCCGCAGCACCGGGGGCGATGGCCTGTTTTACTGCTTCGTCGCGAACTAGAGGCGGCCGGCACGGCTGTTCCATCATCAGCCTCTGCCTGCCGGGTCGGGTGGTCTGACACGACCCCGGGAACGCCTCCGGCGCGGACATCCGGCCGCGGCCGGGGATTCCGGACCTTCGTCGTCGAGGGCTTCGAGATCCTCGTGGGCAGGGGCGACGCGGAGAACGATGCGTTGACGTTCGGGGTGGCCGCGCGGCAAGACTTCTGGCTCCACGCGGCCTCGACGCCAGGAAGCCACGTCGTCGTCCGCAACCCCGATGAGCTCGACGAGTTGCCGCCCGCGGTGCTCGACCAGGCCGCCACGCTGGCGGCCTGGCACTCGAAGGCCCGGGATCGCCGCGGCAAGGTTGAGGTCCACGTGTGCCGCGCGTCCGACGTGAGCAAGCCGCGCCACGCCCCACCGGGAGAGGTCCGACTCCGCAGGTGGGAATCGATACGTGTGTATCCCCGCCTGCCAGCCAGTCCGTAGAACGAGCTACTGGACTCCCGCCTCGAGCTTCAGCTCGTCGACCTTCACCATGCGGCCGTGGATCGGCAGCACGGTCTGGACGTCGAGCTTGAGCCGCTCGATGTTCCCCCAGAGGTTCCTCGTGGCGGGGTTGATGTTCGCCGGCGTCTGGGTGACGGGCGCGCGGGGGCTGAACGCGTCGGCCACGATGAGGATCTTCTCCTTCGGCAAGTAGCCGATGACGAAGCCCTCGCCGTGCACGTTGTCCCGGAGCACGTGCACCTCAAGGGTCCGCGAGCTGTCGCCGAGGGCGTGCTTGTCGCGGAACGTCTCGAACTTCGCCTGCTTGCCGGATCTGGAGAGCTTGTCCGGGTTCAACGTGCGCGGCGCAGCGTACGCCTGCTCGTAGAAGGCCTTGCTGGCCTCGGGGACGACGAGGATCGCGTCCTCCGCCGCGGCCGCCCTGAGCCCGCCCGAGTGGTCGAAGTGATGGTGGGTGGGAACGACGTACCGGATCGGCTTGCCGGGCACGGTCTTCTTCACCGTCTCGAGCACGGCGTTGGCCCGCCCGTCGCCCAGCGGAGCCTCGAAGAGGACGACGTGGTCGCGCATTTCGATGGCGATGCTGTGATGTGACCCGCCGTGCAGGAACCACACGCCGTCGGCGGCCTTGTCCACCGCTACCTCGATGACAGCGCGTGCGATTGTTGACGGCATGGCGACAGACGCGGCGTTGATCTTGGCCTCGGTCACGGTCAGGTCGAGCACCGGGAAGCCTCCCATGCTCTGGAGGATGCGGCTCGGCAGCTTGACCCCACCGTAGTCCCTGTAATCGCTGTAGGTCGTGACCACGGCCATGTCGCCCAGCACCGGGCTGTCGATCCAGGATTCAATCTTCTCGACGAGGTTCTGGCCGTTGACGGTGGCGCGCGCCCTGAATCGCCCTTCCCGGGCGATCTCGAAGGTCGAGCCGCGCATCGTCGCCCCGTCGGCCAGCGCCGCCCTGACGACGCCGTGGGGGCTTGTCCACAGATCGTGCTGGAACGCGGCCGGCGGCGCCTGCGTGGCAGTGCCCTGCGGATAGGCGACGTTCCACGCCTGATCGCCGCTCACGCCGCCGGTGCGCCGCGCCTCGCCCACCTGGGGAATCGCGCCGCCGCCGCGGACCTCCGCCCGGGTCATCGCGTAGTCGAAGCTGTGCGCCGCCTTCGCGTAGTCGTCGATCCGCGTGTACCGGACGAGATTCATCTTCGGCCATGCCTGGCCAGGCTGGAACGCCTGTCCGACGGCGTAGGCGTGACCGCTCCCTGAGAGCTGGACGCTGTCGACCCTGGACGTGCCCATGGCCTGAGCCACGGCGTCGAGATCGGCCTGGGCGTCCGGCGCGAGCGCGAGTGCCAGCGCGAGACTGACGGCGGTCAGCGCGAGGTTCCGTGTTCGCATGGACGGTCTCCCTCCTCGAAGTCGGCGGCCCCGGGCCGTCGGCGCGGACCGCATCGTGGGCCGCGAGCCCTCCGCAGTTTCGATTCTAGACTCTGGAACGGGGGCCTGTCGAGCGCAGGACCGTGGCACGCGCAGGACCGTGGCACAATGAGGGCGTGCCAACCGAGCCCAGGTCCCGTACCGGGCTGCGACAGCGCGCCCGGCCACTCGGTGCGCTCCCGCTCGCGAGGGTCGCCCTCATGATCCCCCTGCTTGCCGGAGGTCCCTGCGCCTTCGCCGATGCGCCCTCCGCGCCTCGCGTCCAGGTCGACCTCGTCAGCGAGGTCCGTTCGGTCCCGCCTGGCGCGACATTTTGGGTGGGCGTGCGCCAGCGCATCGCCCCGGGGTGGCACACCTACTGGATCAACCCCGGCGACTCCGGCGAGCCGATGACGATCGACTGGCAGCTCCCCCCGGGATTCAGCGCCGGGTCGCTGGCCTGGCCGCATCCCCATCGCCTCCCCGTCGGCCCGGCGATGAGCTTCGGCTACACGGACGAGGTGGTGCTTCCCATCCCGATCACCTCGCCCGCGGGGCTCGCACCCGGCACTTCGGTCACCATCCGAGGGCAAGCGAGCTGGCTCGTGTGCGAGAAGATCTGTATCCCCGAGGAAGCCCCGGTCTCCCTGACGCTGCCTGTCGGCCCGGCCGATCCTGATCCTACCGGCGCCGGGCTGCTCGCGGTCGCCCGGCGGGCAGTGCCCGTGCCGAGCCCTTGGCTGGTGTCCTTCGCCACCACGCCCCAGACGGTCACGTTCTCGGTGCGGGCCCCGGGGCTGGAACGGGAGCGCATCGCCGACGTCTGGTTCTACCCGATGCGCTGGGGGGTGATCGAGCACGCCGCGGCCCAGACGGCAGACATCACCGCCGGCGAGATGACCCTTCGAACGACGCGCGGCGCGCTCCCCGAGGCGATGGCCGCGCAGATCGACGGCGTTCTCGTGATCACTGAGCAACTGGACAACAGGACCGCCCGCCAGGCTTTCTTCGTCGAGGCTGTGCCCACCGGATCCGAGACCTGGAGCGGCCTCTTGCGGGCCCTGGCGCTTGCCCTCGCCGGGGGCCTGGCGCTGAACGCGATGCCCTGCGTGCTACCCGTCCTGTCGGTGAAGGCGCTGACCCTGGTCCGCCACGCCAGTGCCGGTCGGGCCACCGCCGCGGCGCACGGGCTCGCCTACACGCTAGGCGTGCTCGCCTCGTTCGGCGCGCTCGCCGGCGTGCTACTCGCGCTCCGCGCCGGGGGCGAGCGAATCGGGTGGGGGTTCCAGCTCCAGGCCCCGTGGTTCGTCACCCTCCTCGCGTACGTCCTGTTCGCCATGGCGCTGATGCTCTCGGGCGTGCTACCCGTCTCGGGCAGGCTCGCGGGCCTGGGCCAGGGCCTTGCGACCCGCGGCGGCTATACCGGCTCCTTTTTCACCGGCGCGCTGGCGACAGTCGCGGCCACGCCGTGCACCGCGCCCTTCATGGGCACGGCGGTGGGGTTCGCGGTGACGCAGCCCTGGAGCAAGGCGCTGCTGATCTTCCAGGCCCTGGGACTCGGGCTCGCTCTCCCGTTCCTGCTCCTCAGCCTGGCGCCGAGCTGGCGGCGGCTTCTCCCGCGGCCGGGACCCTGGATGGAGCGGCTCCAGCAACTGCTCGCGTTCCCGCTGTACGCGTCCGTGGCCTGGCTCGTGTGGGTGCTCAGTCAGCAGGCCGGGCCGGCCGGAGTCGCGCTCGTGCTGACCGGGCTGGTGCTCATCGGATTCGCGGCCTGGCTCTTTACGGTCGGCCGCCTCGCGACACCGCCGTGGCGCCACGCGGCGGCCGCGGGGGCCGCGCTGGCGGCAGGGCTCGCGCTGGCCACGGTGGGTCTCGGGCGTACTTCGGCCCAGGGATCGAGCCCCGCGGAAGCCCCGGCCGGTGCGGCTTGGGAGCCGTTCAGCCCGGGGCGCCTGGCGGAGCTGCGCGCGGCGGGCGCCCCGGTCTTCGTGAACATCACGGCCGCCTGGTGCATCACGTGTCTGGTGAACGAGCGCGTGGCCCTCCGCTCGCCGGCAGTGACGCGTGCCTTTGCCGACAAGGGGGTCATCCAGCTCCGGGGCGACTGGACCCGCCGCGATGCGCAGATCACGCAGGTGCTGGACGCCTTCGGCCGGAACGGGGTCCCGCTCTACCTGCTCTACCCGGGGACGGGCGGAGTCTCGGGTGGAGGCGTGGCGATCGTGCTGCCCCAGATCCTGAGCGAGGACACAGTGGTCCAGGCCGTTGACCGGATCTGATCCGGGACGACCCGGGAAAGGAGTCTGCGATGCCCCCAGTCACCCGTCGTACGTTTCTCGCCCGCACCGGCCTCGGCGCGCTGGCCGCCGGCGCCGTGGGCAGCCCGCTCGCTGGCGCCCGCCCGGCCTGGGCGGCAGCCCGGCTCGGTGAGCTCGCACCGCCCTTCACCGCGCCCGCGACCACCGGAGGCGTGGTCAGCCTCGACGCCCACCGCGGCAAGGTCGTCGTGCTCGAGTGGACGAACCATGACTGCCCCTACGTCCGGAAGCACTACGAGAGCGGAAACATGCAGGCGCTCCAGAAGGAGACAACCGGTCAGGGCATCGTCTGGCTGACGATCATCTCGTCGGCACCAGGGGAGCAGGGGCACGTGAGCCCGGCGGAGGCCAACGCCCTCACCACGAAGCGGGGCGCGGCGCCCACCGCGGTCCTGCTCGATCCGCAGGGCACGGTCGGGAAGATGTACGGGGCGACGAACACTCCCCACATGTACGTGGTCGATCCCGGCGGGAAGCTCGTCTATGCGGGCGCCATCGACGACCGGCCCACCTCCCGAAAGAGCGACATCGCCGGCGCCAACAACTACGTGCGCGCGGCCCTCCAGGCAATGGCGGCCGGGCAGCCCGTGAAGACACCGGCGACCCGCGCGTACGGCTGCACCGTCAAGTACCCGTAGGCCGGTGCGACAGGCGATCACGCGCCGACGGCTCCTTCACCGCGCGGTGCTCGTCGCCGCGGCAACCCTGAGTGGGCGGCCCCGCCGGGCGCGCGCCCAGGGAAACGCTGCCGCCGGCAGCGCGCTGGCAGCAGCGGCGGCCGGTTTCCTGGCCGCCCTGCCCGCCGAGGGTCGCCGGCGCGCCGTGTTTCCGTTCGAGGATCAGGAGCGGTTCAACTGGGGCTACGTGCCGCGGCGGCGGCAGGGCGTGCCGTTCAAGGACATGCCGGCGCCGGCGCGGGCCGCGGCTCACGAGCTGCTGAAGGCAGGCCTGAGCGCGGCCGGCTACGGCAAGGCGACCAACGTGATCCGCCTCGAGGGCGTGCTCCGGCAACTCGAGACCTTTGGCGCGCTCTCCCGAGATCCGGAGAACTACGCAGTCACCGTCTTCGGCGCGCCGGGAGCGGCGGCGCCTTGGGGCTTCCGCGTGGAAGGACATCACCTCTCGCTGAACTTCACGCTCGCTCCCGGTCGTCCCGTCGCGACGACGCCGGCGTTCCTGGGCGCGAATCCCGCCACCGTCCCGTCCGGGGCACTCAAGGGTCTCCGCACCCTCGGCCACGAGGAAGATCTGGCACGCGCCCTCGCCCGGAGCATGGACGCCTCCCAGCAGCAGCGTATGCTCATCGGGACGAGTTCGCTCGGCGATATCGTCTCGGGGCCAGGCCGCGGAGAGAGCCTCAAGGTCCCGGTCGGCATCCCGCTCGGTGACCTCAGCGGAGGGCAGCGGGACGCGGCAGTGCGCCTCCTTCAAGAGTACGTGCGCAACATGCAGGCGGAAGTGGCCGAGGAGGAACTCCGCCAGATGCAGGCGGCCGGCCTCGAACGCATCCACTTCGCCTGGGCCGGCCCGCTGGAACCCGGCCATGGCCACTACTACCGCCTGCACGGGCCGACCGTGCTCATCGAGTACGACAACACGCAGAACGACGCCAACCACATCCACTCCGTCTGGCACGACCTCCGGAACGACTTCGGCGCGGACATCCTACGCGCCCACTACGACGTCGGCCACCACCGCCCGGCGTGACTGAGCCGCCGCCGACCCAGCTCGCCTGAGGGTCGCCGCTCGCCAGCCCTGCGCGAGCGGTGGGCTTCTCAGACCTCGGACGGGACGTGCCGGGGCCGCGCGGGGAACGGCCACGCCGCCGATTGCCTTCGGGAGTGGCGGGGCGTCGCGTCACCGTACCGCTCCGCGCTTCTCCTTCGAGTGCGAGACGCGAGGGGCTCGATGCACTCCTGCCGAAGCTCAGGGATCAGGCGCTCGGCCGGCGGTCGCCGCCTTCGCTCCCTCCAGCAACGGGCCGCGCCGCGGGCAGTGTCCCGCGACTGTCCCCCGCGTCGGGACGGGCGGCGCGCCGCGCTGCCGAGCGGAAGAAGGACGTGCGGTCCAGGACTCGCGTCTGGAACTGCTCGAGATAGAGGTAGATCACCGGCGTCACGTAGAGCGTGATCAGCTGGGAGACCATCAGGCCGCCGACGATGACCAGGCCGAGCGCCCGGCGCGACGTCCCGTCGGCGCCGACGCCCACCGCAATCGGGACAGCCCCGGCAACCGCCGCCAGCGTCGTCATGACGATCGGCCGGAACCGGTCGAGGCTCGCGTCGTGGATGGCGCGGTCGGCGGGCTCGCCGGCCTCGACGCGGTGCCGCGCGAAGTCCACGATCATGATGCCGTTCTTCTTGACGATGCCCATGAGCATGAACATCCCGACGAACGCGTACAGGGTCGCCGGCTCCCCGAAGAGGTAGAGCGTGGCGAGGCCGCCCACCAGCGCGGTGGGAAGGGTCGACAGCACCGTCAGGGGATGGACGTAGCTCTCGTACAGGATCGCCAGGATCACGTACATCACGAACACCGCGAGGGCCATGAGGAGCGTGAGGTCGCGGACCGTGTTCTGAAAGGTCAGGGCCTCGCCCTGGAGCTGTGCGCGCAGTGTGGGCGGCACGATGGCAGCGGCCGTCTTGGTGATGTGATCCGTCGCGTCCCCGATTGCGACACCGGGCTTGAGATTGAAGAACAAGGTCACGCTCGTGAACTGGTTGATGTGGTTCACTGCCTGCGGCCCGAGTGAGGTCTTCCAGGTGACGAGCGCCTTCAGCGGCACGAGGTTCTTCCCGTCGTCAGACCGGATGTACAGGCGCGACAGATCCTCCGGGTGGGCTCGCGCCGAATCCGCGATCTCCAGGATGACCTGGTACTGATCCTGCGGCTTCTTGATCAGGTACACGTAGTTCTGCGAGTAGGCCGTGCGGAGCAGCGACAGGATGCGCGTCTCGGAGACCCCGTACATCTTGGCCTGGTCGCGGCGAAGCTCGACGTCCAAATTCGGCGTGTTGTTGAAGAAGTCGGAGGAGATCGTGGCGAACCCCGGATACTCGGCGAGCTTCGCCATGAGCTTGCCCGCGGCCTCGTACACCTGCTCGGGATTGACACCGGACACCGAGAAGGCGTACTGCCCCTGGTTCTGGTTGGTCGCGCCGGTGCTGATCTCGAGAACAGGATACGGCCGCAGGAGCGCGAACATGCCGGGGACCGCGCTCATCTTCCCCATGAGCTCGCCGGCGACGGCGGCGATGGGCGCGCGCTCTTCGGGGGGCCTGAGGAAGGTGAACGTGATGCCTTGGTTCGAGGACAGGAACGCGCTGTTTCCAGTCATGGTGAACGCGGTGACCACGTTGTCGTCCGACTGCAGCACCTGGTCGGCCCGGGCCTGAAGCTGCTGCATCTGGTCCGGCGACGAACCCTCGCGCGCGATGAAGAGGCCGAAGATCACGCTGCTGTCGCCCACGGGCAGGAACGCCCTGGGAACCACCATGAACAGCCCGATCGTGCCCACAAGGCAGATCGCCCAGATCGCTGCGGCCACGGCGCGCCGCCGCAGGAACCAGCCCAGCGACCGGCCGTAGATCGACAGGATCCGGCGCTCGACGCCGCTCATCACTCGCTCCATCCACGTCTTCCGCGCGCCTTGCCCCCGCTCCGACAGGAGCCGGGCGCACATGAGCGGCGTGAGCGTGAGCGAGACGAGGCCGGACGCGAGAATGGCGACCACGATGGTGACCGCGAACTCCCTGAAGATGCGGCCCACCAGCCCGGGCATGACCACCAGCGGCAGGAAGACCGCCGCCAGTGAGATGGTCATCGAAAAGATGGTGAAGCTGATCTCGCGGGCGCTGTTGAGCGTGGCCTCGAGCGCTCGCTCGCCGTGCTCCATCCGCCGCACCGTGTTCTCCAGGAACACGATGGCGTCGTCCACGAGGAACCCGATCGCTAGCGTCAGAGCCATGAGCGACAGGTTGTCGAGGCTGTAGTCGAGCATCCGCATCGCGACGAACGTGAGGAGGAGCGAGAGGGGCAGCGCGACCGCCGGGATCAGCGTGTCGGCGGCGCGGCCCAGGAACACGAAGATCACGATGACGACCAGGACGAAGGCGACGATCAGGGTGAGCTGGACGTCGTGGACCGAGTTGACGATCGTCCGCGACCGGTCGTAGACGGGCGTGATCCGCACCGCGCCCGGGAGCTCCGCGGTGATGACCGGCACCAGGTCACGGATGCTCTGGGCCACCTTCACGGCGTTGGCCCCCGCCTGGCGGTAAACGGCGGCGACGACGGTGGCAGAGGGGACCGAGTAGCCACGGGCCCAGAAGCGCATCGTGACGCGCTCGTCCTGGACGGATTCCCGGACGTCGGCGATGTCGCGCAGGTACACGGGTGCGCCCTCACTCGAGCTCACGATGAGGTTCCGGTACGCGTCGACGCTGTCGAGCTGGCCGTGGGGCCGGAGCAGCGCGGTGCCCGTGGCCGAGTCGAGCTGGCCGGCCCCGGAGTAGCTGGTGCCGCCGCGGATCGCCGCCGACAGGTCGTCGATCGAGATGCCGCGCGCCCACATCGCCCCCGGATCCGCCTTGATGCGAATGGCCGACTTGGTGCCGAAGACGGCGACCCGGCTCACGCCAGGCAGGATGCTGATGCGCTGGCCGATCTGGATGTTCGCGTAGTCGTAGAGCTGGCCGGCGGTGATCGAGTCGCTCGTCAGCGCGACGTACATGATCGGCTGATCGTTCGGGTTCGTCTTGGACAGAGTCGGTGGCGACGGCAGGTCGATCGGCAGGCTACCGGTGGCCTGCGTAATCGCGGTCTGGACGTCGGTGGCGGCGGCGTCGATGCTCTTGTCGAGCGAGAACTGTAGCGTCAGGCTCGTGTGCCCCTGCGTGCTCTTCGACGTGACGACCTCGAGCCCCGTGATCTGCATGAACTGGCGCTCGAGCGGTGTCGCGATGTTGTTGGCCATCGTGTCGGGGCTCGCCCCCGGGTAGTCCGCCTGCACCTGGATCACCGGATAATCGACGGCCGGCAGGTCGTTCACCGGGAGCTGGCGGTAGCTCAAGGTGCCGAAGAGCAGCACCGACGCGGTGAGGACCGCCGTCATGACGGGCCGGCGGATGAAGGGCTCGGAGAGGTTCATGGCTTGCTGCCGGCAGGGGCCGGGCGCCCGGACTCCGCGGGCGCCTCGATCCGGACCTTCCCACCGGGAGTGACACCCATCTGGCCGTTCGTGACCACCCGCTCTCCGGGCTTCACACCCGCCGCCACGATGACGAGGTCGCCCTGGCGCTGGCCGAGGGTCACCGGCCGGAGGTCGGCGGTCCCGTCGTCCTTGATGACGTAGACGAACAGGCCCTTCGCCGACGTCTGGGGCGCCGTCGCGGGAATGAGCACGGCGTCCGCAACCTGGCTGAGGATGAGCCGGACGTTGACGAAGCGCCCGGGCCACAGCCGCCGCTCGCGGTTCGGCACGGTCGCACGGAGCTTGACGGTCCCCGTCCCTTCCTGCACCGCGTTGTCGAGGAAGGTGAGCGTACCCGGGATCATGGCGTCCGGCTGATCCGGCAGCCGAATCTCGACCCCGAGCCGGCCGCCCTGCATGTGCCGCTGGACCTCCGTGAGGTCGTTCTCGGTCACCGTGAACTCAACGTAGATGGGGTCGAGGCGCTGGATGCTGAGGAGCGAGCCCGTGTTCGCGGTGACGATGTTGCCGAGGTCGACCAGGCGCTGTCCTGCGCGCCCGTCGATCGGCGCCCGGATCTGCGTGTACGCGAGCTGCAGTCGCGCGCTCTCGACCGCCGCCTCGTCGGCGCGGACGGTCGCGCGGGCGTTCTCCACAGCGGCCTGACCGGCCACGACCGCGGCCCGTGCCTGGGCGAGAGCGGCCTCGGCCGCGGCGATGGCAGCCTTGGCGTTGTCGACCATGGCCTGATCGGCGCGGAGCGTGGCGGCGGCGGTCTCCATGGCAGTGTGGACCTGGTCGGCCTGCTCGCGCGCGACATAGCCCTGGCGCACCAGTTCCGTGTAGCGCCGGTCCTGCGCCTGGGCGTTCTCGAGCTGCGCCTGGTCACGGCCGACGTTGGCCTCGGCCTGACCGAGCTGCGCCTGCGCCTGCGTCAGCGCCGCCTGGGCCTGCCGGACCGCCGCCTGGTCGCGGGCCATGTTGGCCTCGGCCTGGCGCGCCTGCGCCTGATCCCGGGCCACGTTGGCCTCGGCCTGCTCGAGGGTGGCCCGGACCGGCCGCGGATCTATCGTGAACAGGAGGTCGCCCTGCTTGAGATCGGCGCCGTCCGCGAAGTGGATCTGGACAATGCGTCCGGAGATCTGCGGCTGAACGGAGACGACCTCGTTGGCGGCGCACTTGCCCACTTCATCCAGGTACAGGGAAGTGTCACGCGCGACTGCGGCCGCCACGGTGACGGGCGCCGGCGGTCGCTCGAGGGCCGGCTGCGCTTGCCGCTCGCAGCCGAGCAGGGACAGGGCCAACAGCCCGGCGAGGAAGGACGACCGCGCTCGACGAGAGAGCCACCACTCCCGGTTCATGCGGAGGACCCCGATCATGGTCTCAGCCGGGACAGGGCCTCGGGGTGATAGTGACGCCGGATTGCTTCGTCCTCGAGCCCCAGTCCGCGCAACACGAACCATACCGCTTGGACGACCAGCGTCGTCTTGGGGATTCCGTAGTCGATGGCCGGGACCTTCGGCTGGAGATGGACCATGAGGGCGAACGCCAGATGGTGGACGAACCATGCGCGCAGGTCGCGTCGGACGGGGATTTCCCGGAGCTCGCCTGCCTTGGCTGCGGCGCGGACGCACGCCTCCACCTTTCGAACCCAGCCGGCGGCGAACTGCTTGGCCCCGAGTCGAACGAAGTCGGCGTCCTCCAGCAGGCTTCGAAGCGCCAGGCGATGCATCGTGATCTTGTGCGCGTCCTCGCAGAGCACGAACTGCGACGTCAGGAAGTGCACCAGGACGACCAGGGTTGACGTCGAGGGCGGCAGCGCGAGGACACGGGTGAACTCCGCGGCCATGGGTCCATTGGCGCACGCATCGAGCATGGCGGCGTAGAGCGACTCCTTGCTGGGAAAGTGCTTGTACAGGAGCGCCTCGGAGACGCCCGCCGCGCGCGCCAGCTCCCGTGTGGTGGTGCCGTCGAAGCCCTTCTCGGCGAACGTCCCCCGGACGGCGGCGACGATGGCCTGGCGACGCACGCGGGACGGGAGCCTGACCGGCTTCCTCATGCTTTCAGGTGAGCATACACTCACTCCGTTGTCCAGTCGAAACGTCGTGCCGGGCTCCGCGCCAAGATTCCCCCTGCTGACGTGCGCACATACCGGAACGGGCCCTCCGAGCCCCGCGCCATGGACGGGGCTCGGGCAAGTCGCTCGTGACGGGCCATGGCCCCATCCCGGAGGTTCAGGGCGCCAGAGTCAGCGACGCCACCGGGCGAACCTTCACCCCGAGTACCGCGGATCCGAGGGGTAAAGACGCGGCTCCAGCCGCCAAGACCGCGCCACAGTCGGCAAGGCTGAGGCCAGCGCGCGTGCCGTTCGGGCACGACCGCCAGGGGCCGCGCCTCGCGGCGGCGTGGCCTTTCCGGAGAATCCTCGGGGCGCATCTGATAGCCTGGCATGGCAAGATACGAGTCACCCATGACCGACCGGGCATAAGGAGCTGGACGGATGGAGGAGAAGCGAGACGATTTTGTCGGGCGACATCTGATCATCGACGCCTCTACATTGAATCGCCGAAACCTCACGTCGACCGATACTGTCTTCACGCTCCTGGAAGCGCTTGCCCGCAACCTGGACATGACCCTCGTCCTGCCTCCGATCGTGTTCCGCTATCCCTTTGCCAATGACGAGATTTCTGCCTTCTGCGACGATATCGAGGTCGAGCTGACAGCCAAGGCGAAGGCCATGGCGGCGGCCGACAAGCAGGTTGACCTCAGCCTCACCCCTGTCCGCATCATGCGGGAGTTCCTGCGCAAGCGTCAGTTGGAGGACAGCGGCGTGACGGGCGTCAGCGTCTGGGCCGAGTCCCACGCCGCCATCCACACGTGGGACGAAGACAACTACTATGCGTTTGACGCGTTCAGCTGCAAGGACTTTCGGCCGAAGGACGCGATGCGACTCCTGCTCTCCCACTTCGATACCGAGGTGCTGAACTGCGTCAACCTGTTGCGGTTTCAGCGCTCCCCGGCAAAGATGTCGAACTTCCAGGTGAATGAGAACTGGGAGGTCCTCGTCAGGGGAGAAGTGATCGGCGAGCTGGACTCGGTGAACTTTGACGAACTCTGACGGCGGCGCTCCGCCGCGGCGGCGCGTGGCGTGCGAGCGCTACCGTGGTCTCCCCCTTCGCCGGCCTCCGCCCGGCCGATCCACCATCAGCGGCGGACGCTCCTGCGCTCCTTTTCGTTGCCACCGCCGCTCGAGGCTGACCGACCCCTCATGCGACGGTTGCAGGCCACGTTGGGATGACACGTAGAGTGCGCTCGACGGTCGCCACGTCGCTGGCGATCCTGGTCTCGGGACTGGTGACGATCGTCGGCCTGTCCCGTGTGGCGAACTCTTTACCGGGGCCCGGCGCCGATGTCTCGCGGATCCCGGAGCACGCATGGGCGCGGCTATTGCCGCCTCATGTGAAGCGGACGGCCCGGCTTGCCGCGCTGACTGGGCCCGAGCGGGATTCGGTAGGCATCCTGAGTCCGCAGATCGACGGCCTCGTCGTGTGGTCGTCCAACCGGGGTGGCAACCACGAGCTCTACCTACTCGATCTTCGCGCGCGCGCGGTCCGCCAGCTGACCCATCACCCGAACGTGGACTTCTTCGCACGGTTCGCTCCGGACGGTCGTCGAGTCCTGTTCCTCAGGAGTCAGCGGGAGGGAGTGAGCTTCCGGGACAAGAGCGCCTGGGATCTCATGGTGGTCAACGTGGACGGCAAGGGCGAGGAGCTGCTCGCGCGCGGCGCCTACCATCCGACGTGGGTGCCTGACGGGTCCGTCATACTCTTCGAGCGTGGCACGCAGTTCGTACGGTATGACCTCGCCACGCGGCGCGAGAGCCTGCTGCTTGACGTGGCAAGAGTGCTTCCCGGCGTCAGCGAGATGGGAGACGTGGAGCTGTCCCCGAAGGGCCGGCGACTGGCCTTCGGACTGCGGGGGACGTTCGGCGGGGCATTCGGGCTGTCTGGCAGCTTCGCGGGCGCCGTGGCGCTCGACCTCGACAAGTCGGCGCTCGTCATCCTGACCCGAGAGCAGGCGTGTCAGACCACGTGGACGCCGGACGGGCGGGGGGTTCTATGGGTAGAAACGGGGGGCCACGGGGGAACCCGGGTCATGGCCGGTTCGGCGGATGGCTCCGACCGGCGGGTGTTCATGGATGTGCCGGGCACACGAAGCCACGAATACTTCCCCAAGCTCTCCAACGACGGACGATGGCTCGTGTGGGGAGCCTCTGCCGAGGGGCATGAGCACGACCGCGCCGACTACGAGATCTTCGTCTGGAGAGTCGGCACACCCTGGGATCAAGCGGTGCGGCTGACTCAGCACAGCGGGAACGACCAGTGGCCCGACATCTGGGTTCGACCCGGGCACTGATCGCAGGGCCCGTGTGAGACGTCTGCCATCAATCCGGATGATACACCTGCATCATGGCACGCAGGTCCTGACGTAGTTCCTCGAGCGTAGGACGACCGACGAACCAGCCACCGTCGTAGACCTTGTGGATGACGAGATCCGGTCCCACCGAGAAGCTGTAGGGTATCGCGATGCGGGGGTGGTTTCGGTCGGTCTCGTCGACGATCTGAAGCTCCGTGACGGCCCGCCGGTCATGGTCGCTCAGGAACGTGTACGTCGCGGCCAGTCCCGTCCGGAACGCCCCACAAATCTCCGGGGCGTCGGTGCTGATCACAGCGAGGTGGCAGTAGTTCACATCGAGCTCGCGCTGCAACTCGGTGAAGTGCCGCAACTGGCACTGGCACTTGGGTCACCAGTAGCCCCGGTAGAAGCTCACAATCAGCGGGAACCCGGCGGCAAGCTTGGAGAGCCGCACCGGCTCACGTCGGTGATCCGGCAGCTCGAGATCCGGAAAGTGACCGCCGACGACCAGGTCAGACCGCATGCCTGCCTCCTTTGAGCATCCCGTTCGGCGGGGGCTCTCGACACATATCATACGGCCGGCTGCCAGCGTCGCCGCCCACATCCGACCGACGTGATCACGCCCGGCGGCGTGAGGTTCCAGGCACTACGGCCTGAGATCGAGCGACGCCTTGTAGGGCGGCTCCATCTCGAAGGGCACCGAGACATGCTCGTGCGTGACCGTCCACCTGTCGCCGATCTTGCGTAAGCAAACAGTGGCCCGTACCCAAACGTCGGTCTCCTCCCCATTGGTCCTCGTCCCGCTGATCCGGTTGAGGCTGTGGCAGAATGCCACGTCATCGCCAGCAGTGACGCTCAGGTCGCGAATCTCGTAGCCAATCGGACCTCGGAACGACGGGAACCACTCCTCGAGGCTCTTCCTGATCGCCCCTGCGCCCCTGTACTGGAGCGGAGGGGCGAGGTCGAAGGACAGGATGTCGGGCGTGTAGTGCGACATGACACCGTCGATGTCCTTGCTGCGGAGCGCTCTCGCCCAATCATCGACGAGCTGGCGGATCCGGGCTTCGTCAATCGCTCTGCGATCTTGAGTAGCCATGCTCTCCTCACTTCGAACAGTGCGTGGTTGAAGACGCGGGGGGATGTTGGCATCTCTCGGCTTCCGGGCGACAACGGCCATATCCCTTTGTTCCCACCTGCCGACCATCTCGCCCTATGGTCGAACGGATGAGCGCGAGATCGACATGCCAGTCCGCCGGCGCCCTCGGGATGGCGCGCGGTCGGCCGAGGGGCTGACGAGGATTCCGCCTTCGGTGCCAGGTTGCCAGTTGCAGGGGGAGTCTCGCGCCCCTGCCCCGCTTCCCCATGTACGAGGCCATGCGGCCGTGCTCGTGCCGCGCGAGCATCTTGCGACGGCCAACGTGCGAGACGCCGCAGGATTGGACACGCGCTGTCACGCAGCGTACTGTATCGATGAGCATGAAAGTAGAGAGTCCGTCGCGGAGGAGGCACGAGCCATGTCCGAATCACGGCGAGTGACGCGGGTCGTGACGCCGCCAGAGCCGGTCGTCGAGGGCGCCGGGGTGCACCTAGGACGCAGCATCGGCACACGGCGCCTCGATCAACTCGACCCGTTCCTGCTGCTGGATCACTTCGAGTCTGTGAAGCCGGCCGACTATCAGGCCGGCTTTCCGTATCACCCGCACCGCGGGATCGAGACCGTGACCATCGTGCGGAAAGGAGAGGTGCGGCACCGGGACTCGCTCGGCCATAGCGGCAGCATCGGCGCCGGGGACATCCAGTGGATGACGTCGGGAAGCGGCATCCTCCACGAGGAGATGCCGCAGGTTCGCGCCGAGGGAATCGCCGGACTCCAGCTCTGGCTGAACCTGCCGGCGCGCGAGAAGATGACCCGGCCGAAATATCGAGACCTCGAGGGCGGTCGCTTGACTGAAAGCGAGACCGCCGAGGGAGCGCGCCTCCGGGTGATCGCGGGCGAAGCGGCCGGCGGGCGCTTGAAGGGGCCGGTCGAGGGCTTGGCCGTCGCGCCGAAGTTCGTGGACGTCACGCTCCCTCCCGGCACGGCCTTTCGGGAAGAGGTGGCGCGGGGCCACACCGTCTTCGCGTACCTAGACCACGGCGACGTTCATTTCGGGCCAGAGCGACAGCGCGTCCACGGCGCCGCCCTGGTGATCTTCGGCGACGGGGACCTCGTGGAGGCGGCGGCCGGGCCCGATGGAGGCCGGTTTCTGCTCGCGGCCGCCCGACCGCTCGGCGAGCCCATTGCCCGCTATGGACCGTTCGTGATGAATACCCGGGCGGAGATCGAGCAGACGCTGCAGGATCTTCGCTCTGGCCACTTCATCCGCGACGAGCCTGGCGACGAGTGACGCGCCCCGCGCGTCGTGTCCGCGGACTGACCTGCTGACGAGCCCGCCCTCCCGCCGCTGACCTTTCGGGTGGTCAGGACTTGGGAGCCGCACCAGCCCCGAACCACCGCCCGCCGCGCCCTTGACACGGCCCGCGGCAGCCCGGCACCATCAACCTGCGTGGGCTTCGTCGCCAGTCCGCCCGCGCGGCGCAGCTCCGGGGAGCCGCCCGAGACGAGACACGATGTTGACTAAGCCCGGCGCCTGGCAAGGGCCCTACCAGCTTCCCACGCGCCCCCGCGGGGCACCTCGCCCGTGACGGCGCCCAAGCCGGAGAGCCCAGCGGCCGCGGCCAAGCGCACCACCGCGCAAGAGCTCCGCGAGCTCCGCACGATCATCGAGCTGATCCGGACGCTCACCTCGACGCTTGAGCTCCCGGAGATCCTGCGCATCGTTCTCGCCCGCCTGAAGAGCCTCACGCAAGCCGAGGCGCTCTCCCTCATGCTCTACGATCCCGAGCGGGACGAGCTCGTCTTCGCCGCCACCGAGACGCTACGCGAGAACGCGCTCGTCGGCATCCGCTTGCCTTCGTCGCGCAGCCTCGCCAGCTGGGTCGCGCAGAGCGGCGAGAGCGCCGTCGTGAACGACGTGCAGCACGACCCGCGCTTCTATCCCGAGATCGACCGTCTTAGCCGGTTCACGACGCGCAATCTGCTCGCGGTGCCGCTGTTCGGACGCGGCCGGGTGATCGGCGTGCTTGAGGTTGCCAACCGCTACGGCGGCGGAGACTTCGACGACGAGGACCGGGCGAGTCTCGAAGCCCTCGCCCGAGAGGTGGACGAAGCCTGCGAGCCCGATGCGCTCTGCCGTGATGCCGAGGCGATGCGCGGGCTGCTGGCGCGCGCCGTGATGACGGCCCCCAGCGAGGCGGCGGCCCTGCTGCTACTCGATCGCGCCGGCCGCGAGCTCGTGTTCCGCGCCTCGCGGACGATCCAGCCGGGCATGATCGACGGGATGCGGCTGCCCACCGACCGTGGCATCGCCGGCTGGGTCGCGCGGCATCGCCAGGCCGTCAGGCTCGACGACGTGGCGAGCGATCCGCGTCACTTCTCGGCGGTCGGCGAGCAGACCGGCCTAGCGCCGCGAACCATGATCTGCGTGCCGATGATCAGCAAGGGGACCCTGCGCGGCGTCATCCAGGTTCTCAACAAGGTCGACGGGTCGACGTTCACCGAAGCCGAGCTGTCCCTCGCCCAGACGCTCGCCGACCACGCCGCAATCGCGATCGAGAACGCATCGCTCTACCGCCAGGCCTACCTCGCCTCGATCACCGACGACCTGACCGGCCTCGGCAACACCCGCCACTTCCATCAGAGTCTTGCCCAGGTCATGGCGGGGGGAAAGCCGGTGTCCCTGGTGGTCCTCGATCTCGATAACTTCAAGGCGGTGGTCGACCGATACGGCCACCTTGCCGGCTCGCGCTCGATCGCGCAGATCGGGCGCATCATCGGGCGGCTGGTGCGACCGGGCGACGTGGCGGCACGGTTCGGCGGGGACGAGTTCGTGATCGTGCTCCCCGATACGGACGCGACGCACGCGTACCCTCTCGCGGACTCTATCCGCAAGGCGATCGAGGCGTGCGAGTGGCTCGCAGGCGAGGATGTCGATCTGTCGCGCGTCACGGCCAGCGTCGGTCTTGCGACCTTCCCCGTGCACGCCACCGACGCGGAGGGCCTCTTCCGCCAGGCCGATGCCGCGATGTACGCGGCCAAGCGCTCCGGGAAGAACAGGGTCTCGGTGGCCTCGGCTCCGTCCGGCACCCCCTGACAGACGTAGCTGCGCCCCGCAGCCTCTATCCCGTCGACGCCCCGCTCTTTCTCGCGAGACAGCCCGACAGGGTGAGCGGGCTTCACACCGTCGCCCGCCCGCGTTCGCAAACGGCGCCACGTTGGCGTTGCCTCGACAGGATGTCCACAACCCTCGCCGTGATGAAGCCGGGAGCGTGAGCTTGAAGGTTTGCCCCCGACGATGGTGCGGACGCAGGCGGCCTTAGGCGACGCAGAACCCCTGGCTCTGGCATACATCTTGCCCCGCCCCCCTATGAGCCCAGTGTCCGGCAACTGTGATGAGACCACGGACAAGGGAGAGCGACTCATGGCACAGACGCAGACTTCCACCACCCCTCCTGGGTACCACAGCGCAACGCCGTTCCTCACCGTCAAGGATATCGCCCAGTCGATCGACTTGTACCGGCGTGCATTCGGCGCCGAGGAGCGGACCCGCATGCCAGGCCCGGACGGCCAGCAGCTGATGCACGCCGAGCTCCGGATCGGCGACTCGGTGGTGATGCTGGGGCAGGAGGCCCCCGAGCGGAACTGCTTCGCGCCGGCGAGTCTCAAGGGCACTAGTGGCGGCCTGTACTTGTACGTGGCCGACGCAGACGCGGCGGTCGCTCGCGCTACCAAGGCCGGATGCACACTGAGCATGCCGGTGACCGACATGTTCTGGGGCGACCGCGTCGGCGAGGTCCTGGATTCATCAGGCCATCGGTGGGAGCTCGCCACGCACAAGGAGGACGTCACCCCCGCGGAGATTCAGGAGCGGGCGAAGGCCTGGTTCGCGGCGAAGGCCGGCACTAGGGTTCCGGAAAGGTAGCCCGCTCTGCCGCGGGAATGGCGGAGAATCACATGGCCAAGGAGTCACCGCGAGAGGAACTCCGCCCTGCAGCCGAGGAGTCGCCGCAGAACTCAACGATCGAGGACGAGATCCGTCTGCGCGCGTACTATCGTTACCTGGAGCGTGAGAATGAGTCGGGCGACGAGATGTCGGACTGGCTTCACGCCGAGTCCGACGTGCTCAGTCGTCACGCGACGGGTGTAGACGCCGAGGAGAAGGTCCGTGACGACACCGGTTCCAGACACAGGAGCGGGACTAGCTCGTCGGCAGCGACAACCAGCTAAGCACTAAGGGTCATCCACAAGGCGGCCAGTCTGCTAGAAGTCTTGGTGAGCGAGGGAACCCACGTGGAGAGGCGACCCAGGGCAGCGTGAGTCAGCGGCATTTCTCCCTGATCCGCTCGTTCCACCTGGCCGACATCTTCACGCTCGCCAACGGCTGTTGCGGCACCGCCGCCATCTTCTTCGCGATGGCGCACATGCGCGAGGAGTCGCCGGGAAAAGTCTACGCGGCCGGGGCGCTCATCGTCCTCGCCTTCGTGTTCGACATCGTCGACGGCCGGGTCGCGAGGTGGCGCCACGTGGCCTCTCCCCTGGGTCGCGAGCTGGACTCGCTCGCGGACGTGATCAGCTTCGGGGTCGCTCCCGCCTGCCTGGCCTATGCCGTGGGCATGAACACCTTCATCGACCAGCTGGCCCTCCTCTACTTCGTGGCCTGCGGGATCAGTCGCCTCGCGCGATACAACATCACCGCGGAGGCGATGTCCGCGGAGACCGGCAAGGTGACACACTTCGAAGGGACCCCAATCCCCACCAGCGTCGTGCTCGTCGGATTGCTTCTGGCCCTGACGAAGGCCGGAAGGGTCGGGGAAAGGCTGCCGTTCGGCTCGATCTCGATCGGGGGTGCCAGCGTCCATCCGCTCGCCCTCTTGTTCGTGCTCTCGGGATCACTGATGATCAGCAAGACGCTGCGAATCCCGAAGCCCTGAGCCAGCCCCCCGGCCGCGCCGTCTCCCTTGCCGGTCAGGTTCACCGGGCATGAGACGCCGGGACGCCCACCGTGACGAGGAGTCGGTTGAGGCAACCAGGACAGCTCACCGCCGGCTGGCCTCCCGTGGAGCCAGCCGCGATGAACTCCTGAACGTGCCCGCAGCGCGGACAGACTCCATGAACGCGTACGAGGCGCTCCCGCGCGCGAAGCCGGACGACGGCCCAGACGAGCCCCCCGATTGCCAGCCCGGGCACGAGGAGGAAGTGCGCGACCGGAATGAACACCGCAACGGCGGCGGCCGCCCAGCACGCCAGGAGCGCGCCCAGTGCACGAGCGAGGCGACGGCCGATGCCGAGCGGCATGACCGTGATGGTCGCCCGGGTCGGTGGGGCGCCGAAGACGGTCAGGAGGCCGGAGATCTCGACGGGCTGACCCATCACTCCCCACCGCGAAATCCATACACGTCGCGCAGGGCTCGAAGCGTCGCCTCGACGGTCGGCTCGACGAACGGCGGCTCCGGGAGATGCGGGCGGGTGGGTGTCGGGTCCTTCAGCCCCATCGACGTGATGAGGGCGACGACCGTTTCGTTCGGGCCGATCCAGCCTTGCTCGCGCAGCAGGCGCGCGGCCGCCAGTGCGCACGCCGACGACGGCTCGGGGAAGAGGCCTTCGGCGCGGGCCACCTCCAGCTGGGCAGCGACGATCGCCTCTTCGGGCACCGCCAGCGCCGTGCCGTCGGTGGCGCGGATCGCGTCCAGCGCCTGGATCGTGCTGACGTCGCTGTCGATCGAGATGGCCACGGTGGGCCCGGTCGGGACGCTCGGGACATGGTCGAGGCCCAGCGCCAGCGCCCGGCTGAGGGGTCCGAAGCGCTCGGCGGCGACCAGCCTGGGGAGACGGTCGATCAGCCCGAGTCGGCGAAGCTCCTGGAGCCCCTTGCTCGCCCGCGCCGCCGCGTCGCCGTAGTCGGTGGGAAACACGATCACGTCCGGAGGGCGCCATCCGACGCTGCTCGCAGATCTCAAAGGCAATGGTCTTGTAGCCCTCCAGGCCGTAGGGGTTGCCGCCGACGGGCGGGTCACTGAAATTGCAGACGGGGTACCAGTGCAGCTCACGCACGCAGGCCTCGAGCGTCCGGCGCCGGGCCGCGTCATCGTCGATCTGGAGCACCATCGCCCCGTATGCCGCCATGAAGACCTTCATCGTCCAGGGCACCCTCCGAAGGTGAAGACCACCGCCGGCAGGCCCGCCTTGGCTGCGTGGGCGGCGGTGGCCGCGCCCTGGTTGCCGGTCGAGGAGTCCAGCACGACGGACGCGGCGGCCTCGAGCGCGCGTGTTACGGCTACCGCGGCCAGCCGGTCCTTGAACGACCACGTCGGATTGCGCGTCTCGTCCTTCGCGTACAAACGGGCCAGGCCATACGCGCCGGCCAGGCGCGGCAGCTCGGTCAGCGGCGTGCCGCCTTCCCCGAGCGTGACGCGCCTCCGAACGTCGACTGGCAATAGCTCGCCGTACCGCCACATGTCGCGCGGACGCCCGGCGAGGGTCTCGCGCGTGAGAGCCCGCGCCACGGCAGCCTCGTCGTAGCACGGCCAGAGGTTGACGCCGAGTCCGGCGCGCCGGCAGGCCGGGCAGCCGTCGAACAGCGGCTCGGCCGCGTACTCAGCCCGGCAACGGGGACAGGTGAGCCCGACGACCACGCCCATTGGTCAGCGGGCCGCTGTCCGTGGCCAGCTCACCGCGCGCCTCACGGGCCCGATGGCTTCGAGCCCGGCGGTCGGGCGCCGGGCGCCCGAGACAACCCCGCAAACTGCTCTTCCCGGCGCTTCTTGACCAGGTGCCGCGTCTCGGCCTCCTCGATGGAGTGGGATCGCGTCAGGCTACCCTCGTGCCGCGCGATCTCGACGAGCCTTCGATAGTGCTGGTGCAGCGTCCGGATTTCCGCCTCGGTGAGCTCCTCGACGTTGATGAGCCGATTGCTCGCGCCTTCGAGCGCCGCGACGATCTCGTTGAGCTTCAGATGTATGGCGATCGAGTCCTTGTTCTGAGACCGTTGGATGAGGAAGACCATCAGGAACGTGACGATGGTCGTGCCGGTGTTGATCACCAATTGCCACGTATCGGAGAACGTGTAGAAGGGCCCGAGCAGCGCCCAGACGATGATGACCCCGACCGCGCTGCCGAATGCCCACGAGCTGCCGGCCCATTCCGTGACTCGGCGAGCGAATGCCTCCAGGACGCGCCCGAGGCCGAAACCCTTCCGGCGTTGGCTCGACATCGTCACCCTTCCCTTTCGCTCGGCTCGGCTCGTGGCCGAACGGGTCGACCCCTGCTCTTCGCGTGCGGTCCTCGAGGCGGCTACCAGCGCGAGAGCCGGGCGGCGAGCCAGCCCCACGCCGGCTCCCGGACGCGCTCCGGGGCCAGCTCCTCGAGCAGAGTGGCCACCGCGCGCGTCGCATCCGGGAGCCACCGGGCGCTCTCTCCGCCATGCCCACGCACCGCCTCCAGTGCCGCCCAGCAGACCACCTCGACCACCTCGTCCCCCGCGTCCAGCTCATGGGCCAGCCGGCAGGCCGCCCGGACGGCCGCCTCGACGGCGTCCTGCACCTCGCGGGCCCCCAGCGGGCCCCGCTCGAACCGCGTCACCAGCCTCTCCCGGACCGTGATGCGAACGGCCCGCGCCGGCACGCTCGCGCGCAGGAGCCCTGCCAGCTCCGCGGTCAGCGCCTCCTCGAACGGTCTCATTCCACGGCGTCCACGCGGAGCGTGTCGCCCGCGACGTCCACCCGCCCCTTCCCGCCGTCCCGGAGCTTGCCGGCCACCAGCAGCCGCGCCACCGGCGTCTCCACCTCCCGCTGGATGACCCGCTTCAGCGGGCGCGCCCCGAAGACCGGGTCGTAGCCCACGCGCGCCAGGTGGGCGCGAGCCGCCTCGGCGACCTCCAGCGTGATCCGGCGCTCGGCCAGCCGCCGCCGCAGCCCCTCCAGCTGGATCTCCACGATCCGCTCCAGCTCCCCTTCCGTCAGGGCCCGGAACACCACCACCTCGTCCACCCGGTTCAGGAACTCCGGCCGGAAGTGCCGCCGCAGCGCTTCCAGCACCTGCTCGCGCATCCGCTGGTAGCTCCGCTCGTCCGCCCCCCGCAGCTCCAGGATCAACTGGCTCCCGATGTTCGAGGTCATGATGATCACGGTGTGCTTGAAGTTCACCGTCCGGCCCTGCCCGTCCGTGAGCCGCCCGTCCTCCAGCACCTGCAGCAGCGCGTTGAACACGTCCGGATGCGCCTTCTCGATCTCGTCGAACAGCACCACCGCGTACGGCTTGCGCCGCACCGCCTCCGTCAGCTGTCCCCCCTCCTCGTAGCCCACGTAGCCCGGCGGCGCCCCGATCAGCCGTGCCACCGTGTGCTTCTCCATGTACTCCGACATGTCCAGCCGAATCATGTTGTCCTCGTCGTCGAACAGCGCTTCCGCGAGGGCCCGCGCCAGCTCCGTCTTCCCCACGCCCGTGGGACCGAGGAAGAGGAAGGAGCCGATGGGGCGCTTGGGATCCTTGATGCCGGCCCGGGCGCGGATCACGGCGTCCGCCACCGCCCGCACCGCCTCGTCCTGGCCCACCACGCGACGGTGCAGCTCCTCCTCCAGCCGGAGCAGCTTCTGCATCTCCCCTTCCATCAGCTTCGACACCGGAATCCCCGTCCACCGGGAGACGACCTCGGCGATGTCCTCCTCGTCCACCTCCTCCTTGAGGAGCCGCCGCCCGCCACCGGCTGCCGCGGCTGCCTGCGCTTCTCCCTCCTTCAGCTCGCGCTCGAGGGTCGCCAGCGTCCCGTACTGGAGCTCGGCCACGCGGTTCAGGTCGTACGCCCGCATCGCCTGCTCGATCTCGACCTTGACCTCCTCGATCCGCTTCCGCAGCTGGCGCGGGCGCTCGATGGCTCCCTTCTCGCGCTCCCACTGCTCGCGCAGGGTCTTGGCCTCCGCCTGCAGGCTTGTCAGCTCCTGCTCGAGCTTCTCCAGCCGGGCCCGGGAGGCCGCGTCCGTCTCCTTCCGCAGCGCCTCCCGCTCGATCTCGAGCTGCAGGATTCGCCGCGTGATCTCGTCCAGCTCGGCCGGCATCGAGTCGATCTCCGTCCGCAGCCGCGCCGCCGCCTCGTCCACCAGGTCGATCGCCTTGTCCGGCAGGAACCGGTCGGAAATGTACCGGTCCGACAGCACCGCCGCCGCCACCAACGCCGCGTCCTTGATCCGCACCCCGTGGTGCACCTCGTAGCGCTCCCGGAGCCCCCGGAGGATCGAAATCGTGTCCTCCACCGTCGGCTGGTCCACCACGACCGGCTGGAACCGCCGCTCCAGCGCCGCGTCCTTCTCGATGTGCTTCTTGTACTCGTCGAGGGTCGTCGCGCCGATGCAGTGGAGCTCCCCCCGCGCCAGCATCGGCTTGAGCAGGTTCGACGCGTCCATGGCGCCTTCGGCCGCGCCGGCCCCCACCACCGTGTGCAGCTCGTCGATGAAGAGAATCACCTCCCCCTGCGCGTCCTGGACCGCCTTGAGCACGGCCTTGAGCCGCTCCTCGAACTCGCCGCGGTACTTCGCCCCCGCGATGAGCGCCCCCATGTCCAGCGCCACGATCCGCTTGCCCTTCAGCCCCTCGGGCACGTCCCCCCGCACGATCCGCTGGGCCAGCCCCTCCACGATCGCCGTCTTGCCCACCCCTGGCGAGCCGATCAGCACCGGGTTGTTCTTCGTGCGCCGGGACAGGATCTGGATCACCCGGCGGATCTCCTCGTCGCGCCCGATGACGGGGTCCAGCTTCCCCTGCTGGGCTAGCGCCGTCAGGTCGCGCCCGTACTTCTCGAGCGCCTCGTACGTCCCTTCCGGCGTCGGGCTCGTCACCCGCTGGCCGCCCCGAACCGCCGCCGCCGCCGCGAGCAGCGTCTCCCGGGTCAGCCCGGCCGCCCGGAACGCCTCGGCGACCGCGCCGTCCTTCACGCCGGCGAGCGCGAGCAGCAGGTGCTCGACGCTCACGTACTCGTCCTTCATCCCCTGCGCCTCCGCCTCGGCGCTGCTCAGGACCTCGTTCACCCGGGGCGCGATGTACACCTGGCCCGTGGGCGCACCGGGCCCGGAGACCCGGGGCAGCCGGTCCAGGGCGTGCTGGAGGCGCTGCAGCAGCGCCGGGGGGCTTCCTCCGGCCTTCTCGACGATACGCGCCGCGACGCCCCCCTCCTGCCCGAGCAGCGCCACCGCCACGTGCTCGACGTCAATCTGTTGCTGGCCGTGGCGCTGGGACAGGCTCTGTGCCTGGCGGAGCACGTCCTGAGCCTTCTCGGTCAACCGGTTCGGATCCATCGCCTGTCTCCCTCTTGGTCAGTGCGCGTGACGTGGGTCGGCCGGACGCATGGCCTCAGGCGCCGCCGCGGAGACGGGTCAGCTCACCCTCCAGGCGCTCGAGCCGCTCCAGCAGGTCGACGATGATCGCCGCGCCGTCGAGGCTCACCGCGAGGTCGATGTGCAGCCGCATCATCCGCCGGAGCCGGGCCGCGGTCGCTGCCGTGAACTCACGCGACCCGGGCGCGGCCGGCTCCACCACGCCCAGGCGGACCAGGCGCACGAGCCGCGCCCGGCTGATGCCGGCGGCCCTCGCGAGCTCCCCGACCGAGAGATGCATCTCGGCGCCCGACGGGAGCCACCACGATCGACGCGGTCACACGCGTCCCGGAGCGCATGGACATGCTCGTCACCCCGCCGGGCGGTCGGCCGGCGCCGCCGCGGCGTGCTTCAGCGCCTCGTACCCGGCCCGCTCCGCCGCGCTCGGCCGCTCCGGGATCACGATCCGGACGGCCGCGTGGAGATCGCCGCGGCCGTCCTTCCCGCGCGGCAGGCCCCGGCCACGCAGACGCAGGCGGCGCCCGCTCTGCGTGCCGGCCGGCACCGTCAGGGTCACCGGCCCGTCCGGCGTCTCGATCGTCACCTCGGCCCCCAGGACCGCCTGCCAGGGCCAGAGCGGCAGGTCGAACTCCAAATCGTCCCCGCTGACCCGGTAGCGCGGGTGCGGGACGAGCCGGACGTGGAGGTAGAGGTCGCCCGCGCGGTCCGCCGCCTATCCCCGGCTCGCCCCGACCGGCCAGGCGCAGCACCGTGCCCTCCCGCGCTCCGGGCGGGATCTCCACCTCGACGTTGCGGCCTTCGGGCAGGTCCAGCCGCCGCCGCCCGCCTCGGAGCAGCTCCTCCAGCATCACCGGCAGGACCGCCTCGACGTCGCTCCCCGGCAGGGTGATCCGCACGGACCCGCTGCTGGCTCGACCCGGCGGCCGGCCGAAGAGCGACGCGAAGAAGTCGCTGAAGCCGCCGAGGTCGTCCCGCGCCCACCCGTCGTCGCTCGTCCCCGGGGCGTCCGGCGGCGGCGTGAAGTCCATCCCGCTCTTCCACGCCGGCCCCAGCGCGTCGTACTCGGCGCGCTTGGTGGGATCGCTCAGGACCTCGTTCGCCTCGTTGATCTCCTTGAACCGCTCCGCAGCCCGCGCGCGTTCCGCGGCGGGTTGCAGGTCCGGATGGTGCTTCCGCGCGAGTTGACGGTAGGCCCGCTTGATCTCATCCGCCGACGCCGTGCGCGGCACGCCCGAGCACCTCGTAGTAGTCCCGGAACTTCACCGCCACGGGCAGGCGACCGCCGGCGCCGCTAGCACCATCATGGTCTCGCCCACGCGAGGGCAGTCACAGCGCCGCGACCGCCGAGTTCGTGGTGCCGAGGTCGATGCCGATCACCTTGCCCATCACGTGTCCTCGGTGATCCCCCCCGGCTGGCCGTTCCCTGGAGGAGGCGCCCCATGCCTTGATCAGCCCACGACCCGCTCGAGCCGCCGCAGGATTTCGCCCTTCGGCTGCGCGCCGACGATGCGGTCAGTCTCACGGCCCTTCTCGAGCACCAACAGCGTCGGAATGCTCCGAACGCCGAAGCGCGCCGCCGTCAGCGGGTTCTCGTCCACGTTCAGCTTCGCGAACCGCACGCGGCCAGCCATCTCCGCCGCCAGCTCCTCGATCACCGGGGCGATCATCCGGCAGGGCCCGCACCATGGCGCCCACATGTCGAGCAGTACTGGCAGCGGGGAGTGCTCGACCTCGGCGGGAAACGTCGCGTCGGTCACGGTCACCGGCTTCGCTTGGATGGGCAGAGGCGCCTTGCACCGTCCGCACACCGGCTCCCGTCCCTGTTTGACCTGTGCCCAGGGCACCCGATTGCTAGCGCCACAGGAAGCACAGCGGATCAGTCGCGTCTCGGACGTCTCGTGTGGGCTCGCCATGGAGACGCTCACCTCGCGGGATGGTGCAGATCATTCACAGCTTGAGTATCCCGGAGTCAGGCCGCTGGGCGTACTCCGGTTGCCGTCGGCGTGAGGGCATGCCGCAGAACCTCGGCGGCGTCGTCCACGAAGACGAAAGAGAGGTCGCGGCGCAACTCCTCCGGCACGTCCTCGACGTCGCGCTCGTTCCGCCGCGGCAGGATCACCGAACGGATGCCGGTCCGGTGGGCCGCCAGGACCTTCTCCTTGATCCCGCCGACGGGAAGGACCTTCCCGCGCAAGGTGATCTCCCCGGTCATCGCGACGTCGTTCCGCACTGGCCGCCGCGTGGCGAGCGAAGCCAGCGCCGTCACGATCGTGACCCCGGCCGAGGGTCCATCCTTCGGGATGGCGCCGGCCGGGACGTGCACGTGAATCGTCTTGCTCTCGAAGAGCTTGGGATCGATGTCCAGCGCCACGGCGTTGGACCACACGTACGACACGGCGGCCTGCGCGCTCTCCCGCATGACGTCGCCGAGCATTCCCGTGAGGACAAGCCGTTCCTCGCTGCTGGGCATCATGGTGACCTCGACGAACAGGACATCCCCGCCGCTCGGGGTCCAGGCAAGACCCGTCGCGACACCTGGACGCGTCGTCCGCTCGGCGACCTCGTCGAAGAATCGCGGCCGCCCGAGGTGCTCCACGAGGCTCTCCGCGATGACCGTCACCGGGCCGGACTGGCCCTCGGCGAGCCGGCGGGCCACCTTCCGGGCGACGGCCGCGATTTCCCGCTCGAGGTTCCGGACGCCGGCCTCGCGCGTGTACCCTCGCACGATCTGGCGGATGGCCTCGGGCTCGAAGACGAGTTCGTCCGACGCCAGGCCGTGAGCCGCAAGCTGCTTAGGAACCAGGTACTGTCGCGCGATCCCGACCTTCTCCTCGTCCGTGTAACCCGAGAGCGACAGGACCTCCATGCGGTCGCGCAGGGGCCCGGGGATGGTCTCGAGGGTATTGGCGGTGGCGATGAAGAGCACCTGCGAGAGATCGAACGCCACGCCGAGGTAGTTGTCCACGAAGGTGTGGTTCTGGGCGGGATCCAGCACCTCCAGAAGCGCGGAGGAGGGGTCGCCTCGCCAGTCCGCGCCGATCTTGTCGATCTCGTCGAGCATGAAGACTGGGTCCCGGGTCTCGGCCCGGCGGAGCCCCTGGATGATGCGGCCGGGCAGCGCCCCGATGTACGTTCTTCGATGGCCTCGAATCTCCGCCTCGTCCCGGACCCCGCCCAGCGCCATGCGCGCGAACCGCCGGCCCAGCGCACGCGCGATGCTCTGCCCGAGGCTCGTCTTGCCCACGCCCGGAGGCCCCACGAAGCAGAGGATCGGCTCCCGCGCGGGACTGTCACCCGTCACGCGCGGCGGCTCGGCGGGCGTGGGTGATCCCCCATCTCCCGGCGGGCTCGCCTGTCCGGTCGCGTTCCTGGCGGAGCTTCTTCACCGCCAGGTACTCAAGGATCCGATCCTTGACCTTCTCCAGGTCGAAGTGATCCTCGTCCAGCACCTCGCGGGCGCGGCGGATGTCGATGGCGCCGCCGGCGGCCTTGTTCCAGGGCAGGGCCGCCATCCATTCGAGATACGTGACGATCATGCCGTGCTCCGGCGAGGTCGCCGGCACGGTCGCGAGCCGGGTCAGCTCGCGCTCGGCCTCACGCCGGGCCTCCTCGGGAAGGCCGGCCTCCTCGATCTTCCGCCGGAGCTCGGCGACCTGGGAGTCCCCAGCGTCCTCCTCCCCCAGCTCCTGCTGGATGGACCGGAGCTGCTCCCGGAGATAGAACTCACGCTGTCGCTTCGAAAGCCGCTCCTCGGTGTCCGTCGTGATCTTGCGACCCAGCTCGCGCACGGCGAGGTCACGTTGCAGCAGGTCGATCAGCCGGCGAAGCTTGGACGGGACGGCGTCCAGCTCGAGCAGCTCTCGTCGCACGGCCGCGTCGAGGGGAACCACCGACGCAATGAAGTACACGAGGTGCCGGGGATCGACGACGCTCTCCACGGCCGGCCCGACCGCGTCGGGCAAGTCGGCAGAGGCTTCCACCAGCTTTCGGAAGAGGTCCATGGCCGCGCGCCGCAGTCCATCCACCTCTGTGGCCTGAGTCGGCGGAATGCTCTGCTCGGGCGCGGCCTCCACCCGTGCCACCAGGTACGGCTCTGCCCCGACCAGATCCAGGAGGCGGATCCGCTCGAGGCCCTGGACCATCAGCCGCACGCTGCCGTCGGGAGCCCGGGCGAGCTGGTGGATCACCCCGACGGTGCCGATCGGATGGAGATCGGCCAGCGTTGTCGGCTCCGTCTTGGGGTCGCGCTGGGTCACGAGTGCGAGCAGCCGGTTGCCGCGCATGACGTCGTCGACCAGCTTGACCGAGCGGGGCTGTCCCACCGCGAGAGGGAGAGCGGTCAGCGGGAACACCACCGCGTCCCGGATTGGCAGGACCGGGAGCGCATCGGGAACGGTGAGTTCCCCGGTGTCAGGACCTGGCGGGGTTGCCATCAACGGACGCGCTTCGGCAGCCTGATGCGGAGCAGGCCTCGATCGTAGCGCGCCTCCACTCGCTCCGGGTCCACCGGCGCCGGCAAGGGCAGCTCCACGTGGAAAGGGCCCTGGCGGATGCCCGCCGCCTGGTAGACGGCGCCTTCCTGGCACGAGGGAGGCAAGCGCCGGCCCTCGACGACCAGGGCATCCTCGAAGAGCTGAACCTCGAAGTCGTCTTCGTCGACGCCCGCGAGGTCGACGATGATCTCCACGGTAGTGGCCGTCTCGTACGTATCTGTGTCCGGCCGCCAGCGGGGCTCCACGAGGAGGCGCAGCCGATCGCGCTCCCACAGCTCGCCGAACAGCCACGTCTGGCCGGAGCCGACCACCATGTATCGGTAGCTCAGACGTCGGTAGCGCATGACCGATGAGTCCATTGTGCGCGTGGGGCCTACGACGGTCAATCACGACGGTGGTCGTCACAGGAGACCCATCCAGCGCCAGGCCGGTACGCTGGCGCAGAGCGCGAGCAAACTCGCCACGCCATAGGCGAGGGCAGCCGGCCGGGCGAGTCGGTGGTCGAACAGGCGTCCACCGGTTCCGTGGTAGAGCGCGAGATAGGTCGTGCTCTGGTAGGGGACCAGGAAGCCATTGCACGCGATCGTGGCGACGATGGCCACCACGAGCGGAGAGAACCCTGCCGCCGCGGCAACGGGGCTCGCAGCGATGGTGAGCAGGGGCGCGGCCGCCTGCCAGCGGAGGACAAGGCTCGTGAGGAATCCGAGGACCGCGAGGCCTCCAACGAGCATGACGGGGGCTCTGGCAAAACCGCCCGTCAGGTCCCCGACGAGGCCCGCCAGCCAACGATCGACGCCGGTGACGGCGAGGACGTCGGACAGACTCGCGAGCATGCCGAAGAAGAGCGCAAAGTTCCAGTTCACGCCCCGCAGGATGTCCGCGGTCACCACACCCAGGGCAGCTAGCGCGCCGAGTGCGAGGACAGCCAGCCAGGCCGCCTCGATGCGGTGGAGCGGCTGCGTCATGAAACCCAGCAGGAGCCCGGCCACCGTCACCAGGCAAAGCCACTCGGCGCGCGAGGGCCGCCCGAGGAGGGTCCGCTGCAAGGCCAGGACGGCCACCCGGGGCTCCGCCGTGATCGGCTCCCCGTGGCGGGGACGGTAGAGCCACACGAGCGCGGCGAGCATTCCCGCGAGAAGCAGGGCGTTCGCCGGTGCCGCGCAGACGGCCCAGCCGATCCACCCCGTCTCTGCCCGCACGTCGGCCGGCAGGACGGCGTGGGCCAGTACCGCGGTCGTGGAGCTGGTCAGGAAGACCGCCCCCATCTGTCCGAAGCCCACCAGCGCGGCCAGCGCCAACCCGCCAGCGGGCCGCGAGCCAGGCGGGTAGCCGAGCGCCTCGATCAACTCGCCAAGAGCCGGGGCGAGGAAGGCAACCCTGCCGGTCGCGTTCGGCACGGCCGGGCCGAGCACGACGCCTGCCAAGGCCAGGGCCGTCGCCTGGCCGGTGAAGCCGCCGCGGGCCCGTCCGACGATGCCGAGCGCGAGCCGGTACAGCAGCCCCGTCGAGGCCAGGACCGCGCCAAGCGCCAGCACCGCCACGACGAGGAGCCAGCTTGGAGTTGAGAACCCTGCGAGGCCGATGCGGCCCGGGGCCACGCCGCCCAGGGTCCACGCGGCGATCGTCACCAAGGCCAGGATTCCCTCCGGCAGCACCTCGAGAGCCAGGATGGGCACCATGGCCCCGAGCGTGCCGAGGGCTCGCCAGCCGCCAGGGCCGAGTCCCTCCGGCGGTGGGGTCAGCCACGTCACGCCCAGAATCAGAGCCGCCAAGACACCACCCAGCACACGCCTGAGCCATGAGCCGTCGCGCGACTCCGCTCGCACGCTCGTGGTGGCGCCTGCCTCGACCCACTCGCCGACGGCGGACCCGGAACTCGGGCCGACCGTGCCGACCCCGCGGACATTGGCGAGCCACACGCGCTCGCTGAGCGTCGCCGCGATCGCCAGCGCCACGGCGGGCTCCTGCGCCACGAGGCCGAGGAACCGGCCCCGTTCGAGCCGCAGCGCGTCGGCGGCCACGTCCGCCCGCACGGTGGTGGAGCGTGGCCGGTTCGAGAGGAGGGCGATGTCGCCGAACGTCCCTCCCGGGCCCCGGGTCGCGAGGCGCGTGTCGACGCCAGCATCAGGCGATCCGACGTAGTCGCTGAACGTCCCGTGGAGGACCACGTAGAAGGCATCCCCGGGGTCGCCCTCCCGGAACACCACCTCGCCCGCCTCGAACCGGATTCGCTCGAAGTGGACGGCCAGCTTCGCCAGGGTCACCCGGTCGAGGCCCGCGAACAGCGGCACCCTCGACAGGACGCGGGCCGGCTCGTCGTCCGGGATGGCTCCGCTCCGCACGGTCCCATCCTACGACGGCGCCTTGACATGGTCCGGCCCACGGGCCTAGCCTGCCGCCAAGTCCGCCGCCTGGCGATCCCGGGAGGAGCCATGCGAGTCGTCAGAGCCGAGCGCCGTCCCCTTGCCGCCTTCCGCGGCGGCGCTCCGGCGCGGTCGGCACCGTCACGCTCCTCCGGACCCATTCCTTTCCCCGACGCGGGACGGCGATGAGCATCGTCACGATTTCCCAGGCACTCGGGAGCTCGGGCGAGACGATCGGGCGCGCGCTCGCCGAGGAGCTGAGCTACACGTTCGCTGACCGCGAGATCATTCTGAAGGCTGCGGAGCGGCTCGGTCAGGGCGTCGTCGACCTCGAGCGGCTCCTCGAAGGCCGGCCGAGCCTCCGCGAGCGCGTCACCGAGACGCGTCGCGACTACCTGGCAGCAGTCGAGGCGGTGATCTGGGAGTTCGCGGCACGAGACAACGTCGTCATCGTGGGGCGCGGGTCGACGTTCGTGCTCCAGCGCATTCGCCACGCCTTTCGCGTGCGGATGACCGCGCCGATTCACGTGCGGGCGCGGCGGCTCGAGGCCGAGCGTGGACTCGTGCCCGACGCTGAGGACATCGTCACGCGGAGCGATCGGGACTGGGCGGCGCGGATCCGGCACCTCTACGACGTGGACCTGGACGATCCCCTCCAGTACGACCTCGTGCTCAACACGGCGCGGCTGGACGTGCCGGCGGCGGTGGCGACGATCCGCGCGTCGCTGGCCGCCGAGCGCTTCCACTCCACACCGGCCTCGCTGACCGAGGTGCGCGACCGCTGCATGAGCGCCCGCGTCCAGGCCGCGCTGCTGAGCCACCCGCGAACCCGAGATCTCGGCCTCTTCTTCAGCTGCCGGGACGGCAACGTGTCCCTGAGCGGTCGGGTGGCGCGGGAGGACCAGCGCCGCGTCGCCGAGGAGGTCGTGGAGGGTCTCTCGGGCGTCGGCCGGGTGCTGAGCGAGATCGTCGTCATCCTGCCGCCATCGACGCCGCCGGGACCCTGACCCGGGCGCCGGACGGTGCGCCCGCGCGCGAGCCGTTGCGATATACTCAGTCGCGCGGTGGACCCGCTCGTGCCATGAACAACCCCAGGGAACCGCGATCGCGAGAGGCATCGCCGCCCCCGGCGGCCCCCCCGCTCGAGGTAGCGGACGGTCTCCTCGCCCTCGTCCGCGCCCATGCTGGCCCGGCGGCCCGGGAATGGTTAACCGGCGCTGTGGCCGCGGCCCACACGCCGCTCGACCGGGGGGCCTTCGCCACGGCGTTCGCGCTTGCGGCGCGCAGGACGGGTCGGAGCGCTCCGGAACCGGCGCTGACGGAGGTCGCCCGGCTCGGGGCGGCTGGCGTGACCTGGCCCGTCGCGTCATGGGGCCTCGACGGACTGACCCGCTCCGGACTCCTACTCCACGCGGCCGCCGGCCTCGCGCCGGGGGAGCTCGAGGCCCTCGTGGAGGAGTGCTTCCTCCAGGGGGACACCCGCGAGCGCCAGGCGGTTCTCCGGACACTCCCTCTGCTGCCGGATCCCGGGCGCTTCGTCCCCCTGGCCGTGGACGCCTGCCGGACGTCGGTTCAGCCGGTGTTCGAGGCGATTGCGTGTGAGAACCCCTTCCCGTCCCTCCACTTCCCCGAGTCGAGCTTCAACCAGATGGTCCTGAAGGCGGTCTTCATCGAGGTCGCCGTCAGGCGTATCCTCGGGCTGGAGGGCCGCATCACGCCGGAGCTCCGGCGGATGGCGGCCGACTACGCCAGCGAGCGACGGGCGGCGGGCCGGAGCGTTCCGGACGACATCGCCTACCTCCTGGGCGAGAATGGGAGCCGGCCATGAAGCTCTTCGACCCCCACATCCACATGACCTCGCGGACGACCCTCGACTACGAGACCATGGCCCAGGCCGGCATCGCCGCCATCGTCGAGCCCTCCTTCTGGCTCGGGCAGCCACGCACCCACGTGGGCACCTTCGAGGACTACTTCAACGGGCTACTCGGCTGGGAGCGCTTCCGGGCGAGCCAGTTCGGCGTGCACCACTTCTGCACGCTGTCCCTGAACCCGAAGGAGGCGAACAACCGGCGCGTCGCCCCGGGCGTGATCGAGCTCCTGCCGCGCTACCTCGCCAAGGACGGTGTCGTCGCCGTCGGGGAGATCGGCTTCGACGACCAGACGCCGGAAGAGGAGAAGTACTTCGCGGCCCAGCTCGAGCTCGCGCTGCGCTTCGACCTACCGGTCCTCGTTCACACCCCTCACCGGGACAAGAAGCGGGGCACGGAGCGCAGTCTCGCCCTGGTCCGGGACGTCGGCTTCCCGGAAGGTCGCGTCCTCATCGACCACAACACCGAGGAGACGCTGCCGCTCGTGCTCGCGACCGGCTGCTGGGCCGCGCACTCCATCTACCCGTTCACCAAGATGGACGAGCCGCGCATGGTGGCGCTCGTCAAGCGCTACGGGACCGAACGAATCCTGATCAACAGCGCGGCGGACTGGGGAGTGAGCGATCCCCTCAAGGTCCCGAAGACGGTCGCCCTCATGCGCGAGAGCGGGATCGCGGAGGTCGACGTGCGGCGCATCGCCTGGGACAACCCCCTGGCTTTCTTCGCCCAGAGCGGTCAGCTGGATCCGGCGGCGCTCGAGACGGAGCCCGCCATCGACCAGAGCCAGCTGTTCGAGGGGAACTCGGTCCTGCGCGGCCAGGCTCCCCGGGTCACCGGCGCCTCGGGCGCGGCGAGCCGGCCGGACGCCTGACCCGCACGTCACGGCGGCGATCCGGCCGCCGCGCGTCTAACCCCACCCTGTGCACCGGACGGTCGTCCTCCTCGTCGTCGGGCTGACCGGGGAGCTCGTCGGCGAGGCAACCCCGAACCTGGCCGCCCTCGCGCGTGAGGGCGCCTCCCGCCCCCTCCGCACGATCCTCCCGGCGGTCACGTGCTCCGTGCAGGCCACGCTCGCCACCGGACTGCTGCCACGAGACCACGGCGTCGTCGCCAATGGCTGGTACTTCCGCGACCTGTCGGAGGTCTGGCTCTGGCGCCAGTCGAACCGGCTAGTCGGCGGGGAGAAGATCTGGGAGACGGCCCGGCGGCGGGATCCCTCGTTCACGTGCGCCAAGCTCTTCTGGTGGTACAACATGCACAGTGCGGCGACGTGGTCGGTGACGCCGCGCCCGATGTACCCCGCCGACGGCCGGAAGATCCCCGACGTCTACACTCAACCGGCCGAGCTCCGGGACGAGCTGAACGCTCGTCTCGGCCAGTTCCCGCTCTTCCAGTTCTGGGGCCCGGCCACCGACCTCGCGTCGAGCCGCTGGATCGCCGACTGCGCGCGCCACGTCTACGACACGAAGCGGCCGACGCTCACGCTGGTCTATCTGCCCCACCTCGACTACAACCTCCAGCGGCTGGGGTCCCGAGACCCGGCGATCGCCCAGGACCTTCGCGCCGTCGACGCGCTCTGCGGAGAACTCATCGCGCTCGCGCGGCGAGATGGAACGCGGCTGGTCGTGCTGTCCGAGTACGGGATCACGCCGGTGGCCGGCGCCATCCACGTGAACCGCAGCCTCCGCGAGGCAGGGCTCATCGAGGTCAGGACCGAGCTCGGACGCGAGCTCCTCGACCCCGGCGCCTCCGAGGCGTTCGCGGTGGCGGACCACCAGGTCGCTCATGTGTACGTGCGGCGGCCGGAGCGGGTGCCGGAGGTCCAGCGGCTGCTGCAGGGCCTGCCCGGCGTCGAACGTGTGCTCGACGAGGACGGCAAGCGCGCCGCGGGGCTGGACCACCCGCGGGCGGGTGAGCTGGTCGCCCTCGCGCGAGCGGACCGCTGGTTCACCTACTACTACTGGCTGGACGACGCCCGGGCGCCCGACTTCGCGCGGACGGTCGACATCCACCGGAAACCGGGCTACGACCCGGTGGAGCTATTTCTCGACCCGGCGCTCCGGCTCCCGAAGGTCAGCGTGGGCTGGCGGCTCGCCAAGAAGGCCCTCGGCTTCCGGTACCTGATGGACGTGATCCCCCTCGACGCGAGCCTCGTCAAGGGATCGCACGGGCGTCCGACCGACGACCTGGCCGCAGGGCCGGTCGTGATCTCGAGCGAGCCTGACCTTCTCCCCGACGGCCCGGTCGACGCCGTCGCGGTCAAGGCGCTGCTCCTCGATCACGTGTTCCGGACCTGAATCTTCGCTGGCCGTCGCCCCGGCCCACGCCGCTGGGGATCGGGGCGCTTCATCGCACCCTTCTCCCCGAACCTGCGCTCCGCGGTTCGGGATGGCCGTCCGGTAGGCAGCTACTCACCGAACATGCACAGGCAGGGTCCGCTGAGTGCGGGCTCCGAGCCCGAACCCGACTGCCTCTGGGATCCGCTCCAGCGCCTGCCGCACGATCCGGACATGAAGGCGCTTCTCCGGATCGCGGTCGTGTGGAACACCCCCGTCGCCTGCAACCACGCCTCCGCCGACTCATCATCTCGTTCCCGCTCCTGGGCGCGACGTACCGGCGGCGGGTGCCCGACCACGAGAGCCCGGCGGCCCTGGCCTGAGGATGTCGCGCGGTCAGGCTCCCGGCGGCTCGCTGGCCGTCTCCCGGATCGTGTCTGCGAGGGCGCGGCCCGCGGCCAGGAGCTCGGCGGTCTCCGTCTCGGTGAACGTGCGCTCGCCGCGAACGCCGATGCCGAGGGTCCCCACCACCTGATCGCCCTGGAACACCGGCACGCACAGCGTGCCCTGCGCCCCCGTGGCCCTCGCGCCCGGACGCGCCACACCGCTCGTGTCCGTCTGGAGATTGCACATCGAAACGGCTTTGCCGGTGAGCGCCGTCTCCCCCGCGATCCCCTTGCCGAGGGGAATGCGGCGGGCCGCAGCCAGGACGGGCTCGGGCACGCCATCGCTCGTCGCGACAAGCTCGAGGTGCCGGTCTTCGGAATTCAGGCGGTGGACCATGCCCATGTCGGCCCCGAAGTGCCGGATGACGGCAGTGAGCGCCGCACGGGTGCGCTCGGGTCCCGTGGCCTCCGCGAGGGTCTTGCGGACCGTGTCGTCGAGCCGGACAGCCATCACGATCTCCTCCCGGCGCCGGCGCGCGATGCAGCGAGGTGCCAGCGCTCCCTGCTTCGACGCTCAGTATAGGCTGGGCGGGGTCGCGCGACAGCGCGTGCTCGCTTGTCAGCTCCGCGCGGCCGGCGCACCGTCACAGATCCACGTAGGCAGCGCCGTTCTCGACGGTGACCGGGTAGCAGGCGACATGGACCGGTGGGGACCCGTCGCGAATGCCCGTCCTGACGTCGTAGCGCCAGCCGTGCCACGGGCAGGTCACGACGGCACCGTCGAGATCGCCCTCGCCGAGCGGGCCGCCCCGGTGCGCGCAGGTGTTGTCGACAGCGAAGAGCGTCCCGTCGACGTTGAAGAGGGCCAGGGTCTTGCCGCCCGCGTCGACGCTCGTCGCGGTGCCCGGGGGGACATCCTTCGTTTCCGCGATCTTCGTCCTTGCCACCGCAGTCTCTCCTCCTCCGCCAGGCTCAGTAGAGGCCTGGAACGATGCGCCATCGGACCTTGGCGCAGTACGCCTCCCAGTCCTGACCGTACTTCTCCGCGCATCTCGCGTGATCGCGCCGCTCCCGGTGCACGAGCAGGACGGCGAGGTACAGGACGTAGAAGTACGGGACTAGGTGTCCGAACCCGCACGGGAGGCACCATGCCAGACCCATCATCAGGTCACCGAGGTAGTTCAGGTGCCGGCCCACACCCCAGAAGCCGCTCGCCAGGAGCGGCGGGCCGCGCCGGGTAGCGAAGTATCGGGGCGGACCGCCCCACCACTTGAGCAGGGCGGCCGGATCCTGGCGAAAGGCGTGCTTCTGGGCGTTCGCGCCGCGCGAGATCGCGTACCCGGCGAAGAACAGGAAAGCGATTACAGCCACCGCCCAGCCCGGCAACCCGTCGGGCCGATCGACGAGGTAGAGGGCCGGCAGCGTGTAGGTGAACGGCACCCACACGAGGTCGCCCCAGCACAGCATCCACCCGAAGTTCTCGTGCTTGATGTCCCAGGTCGTGAGGATCGCTTCCTCGTGGTAGAAGTAGTCCACGACGTACCAAAGCTGGAAGGCGCACACGAGCAGCATGGGCGTCGTTATCATCCCGTGCGCCTGGTACTGCCTCGCCGCCAGCGACAGGTCGATCACCACCCAGCCGATGAGGCCGGGACGGCCCTCGAAGAACACCTTCCAGTCGAAGCCCCGGTGGCGCGGGTTCAGGCTCGTCCCCATCACGTAGTCGTGGAGGACGCGGCCCGTACTGGTCGCCGCGCCCTCGTCCGGATGACGCCTGCCCCAGGCATAGAGGTAGATGCAGAAGGAAAAGGTGAAGAGGTTTGCCGTGCTCATGAGGGGGCCGAGCTCGTCCGAGACGACGGTCGCCACCGACAAGGCGGCGTCCCTACCTCCCGCCGCCTCCGCCGCGCCGACCACGGCAAGGAGCGCGGTCCACGTGATCCACCAGGACCACCAGCCATTCATCCGATAGCGGAGCCGTCGACCGTCACCGAGCGGGGCCCCCTCGACCCAAGGCCCGGGAGCCCAGATCTGAAGCAGCGCCTGGAACAGGAGCCATCCGCCGAAGATCAGCGCCGATGTCACCGTAGGCGGTGGGATGGCGCGCCAGAACTCGGGGCCGGGAAGCGCCAGCGCGCCACCCCGTTCCATCACGCACCACCAGAGGTAGTACGCGAGCACCGGGAGCAGGAGCATGAGAGGAGCGGAGCCGGTGAAACGCTTCGTCCCCTGACCGGATCGCATCACCGAAGCTCGCTCCCAAGAATCGCCGGGCGTGGGTCTCGATCGCCGCCGACCGCCGCGCCAATCTATCACGCCCGTCCACGGCGAGGCGCCGGCCGCCACGACTTCCGGGTGGGCCGCGGCGGGGCTGGAGCGTAGCAGCGCTCCTGTTGTGAGCTAAAATGGGCGGCGGTGGCCGCGGCTACGAGGCGCTGCCCGGAGGGCTCCGTGCCGACATCCCCTGCGTCGCTCTCGACGAAGGATCGGTGGATCATCATCGGCCTCGTCTTCTTCTGCCTGTTCAACCTCACGATGGATCTCTATCTCGTCCTCCACAGCAAGGATCTGGCGGAGCGCGCCAGCGCGAACTGGTTCGCTTACTTCTGGGCAATATACGCCGACGTGGATCGCGGGTGGATCGTCGACCCTTGGTCGCTGGCGCAGGAAGCGCTGAACGTCTTCGTCGCGACGCCCGTGAACGTCTGGCTCATCTGGGCCATCGTAACGCGGGCGCCGCGCCGGCATCCGCTTCAGCTCTCGCTCGGCGCCTGCATGGTGTATTCCGTCGTGCTCTACAACTTGTCCGGGCATCTCTCCGGCTATTCGGGGATGCGCGAGAAGACCGCGACCGCGTTCGCGATGTACTTTGGGTCGGGTTTGCCCTGGCTCCTCTTCCACGCCTACCTGGCATGCGACTCGTTCGCCGCGATCCGCCGGCGGTTCATTCTCGCGCGATGATCCTCGTGACAGGTGCCACTGGGCACTTGGGCGCCAATCTGGTGCGGCGCCTCCTGGAGAACGGCGAGACCGTCCGGGTGCTCCTCCGCGAGGGCACGGAGACGCGCGCGGTCGAGGAGCTCGGCGTGGAGCGCGCCTGGGGCGACATTCGCGACTACGCGAAGACGGCGGCCGCCGTCCGCGGCTGTCGCCGCGTCTACCACTGCGCGGCAAAGGTCTCGAACGCCGACGGCCAGGAGCGGGAGATCTACGACACGAACGTGCTCGGGACGCGTCACGTGCTGCGGGCCGCTCTGGAGGCCGGCGTCTCCCGCGTGGTCGTGACCGGGTCGTTCAGCGCAGTCGGCCACGACCCGACGCGGCCGGTCGACGAGACGGTGCCGGTGAATCCGTTCACCACGCTCCTGCCCTACCAGAAGAGCAAGGTGGCCGTCGAGCACGAGTGCCTGAAGGCCGTCGTGGAAGGGCTCGACGTGGTCATCGCCACATCCTGCGCCATTCTCGGGCCGAACGACTTCCATCCCTCGCGCATGGGCCAGCTGCTCCTGGACTTCGCGAACGGCCGGCTGCGCGCCTACATTCCGGGGGGCTTCGAGTTCGTCTCGGCGCGCGACATCGCGGAGGGACACCGGCTGGCCATGGAGAAGGGGCGCACGGGACACAAGTACATCTTCAGCACCGAGTTCAAGACCGTCGACCAGCTCATGGACATCTACGAGGCGGTCACCGGGCGGCCCCGCCCCCGGCTGCGTCTTCCGCCGGCCGTGATGCTGGGGTTCGCTCACGTCACGGCCTTCGCCGTGCGCCGGCTCGCCCCCAACACCCCGCAGCGCTTCACCCCGGGGGCGGTCCGGATTCTCCGCATGCAACGCCGGGCGAACATCGCCAAGGCGCGGACGGAGCTCGGCTACCAGCCGACGACGATCCGTCAGGCGATCGAGGAGCAGTACGCCTTCTTCGTCAGTCAGGGTCGGATCCGGCGCCCGGGGCCCGCGCTGGCCTGACGCCATGTCCGTCACCGGGGACGAGACGGTCATGACCGCGGGGGCCAGGCCCCCCTCGTTGCCCGGAGGCCTCCCCTGGCTTGGACAGGTCCTCGAGTTCCGCCGCGATCCGGTCGCCTTCCTGCGCCGAGGACGCGAGCGGCTCGGCGACGTCTTCTCCTTCCGTCTGGCCGGCACGCGCCTCACCGCCCTGAGCGGTCTCCCGGCCCAGGCGGCGTTCTTCCAGGCTCCGGAGGATCAGCTGAGCGCCCGCGCGGCGTACCGCTTCATGGTCGCGGTCTTCGGACGCGGTGTCGTGTACGACGCGAGTGCCGAGGACATGGACGCTCAGATCGGGTTCCTCCTGCCCGCGCTGCGCGACGAGCGGCTCCGCGCCTACGCACGGGTCATGCGGGAGGAGGCGGAGACCTACGTCGAGCGGTGGGGAGAGCGGGGCGAGATCGACCTCCTGGTGGCGATGAACGAGCTGACCGTCTTCATCGCGAGCCGCTGTCTCGTCGGGGGGGAGTTCCGCCGCGCCGTCACGGAGGAGTTTGCCCGCCTCTACCACGACCTCGAGGGCAGTGTGAACCTCCTCACTTTCCTGCAGCCCCGCGCGCCGCTCCCCTCCGCCCGCCGGCGCGACCGGGCGCGCGCGCGCATGGCTGCGCTCATCGCCCGGATCGTCGCGGATCGCCGGGCCCGGGGCGCTGACGCCGAGGACTTCCTGCAGACCCTGATGGGCGCCCGCTACGCCGACGGGCGGGCCCTGGACGACGAGCAGATCGCCGGGCTCCTGCTGGCCACCGTCTTCGCGGGGCAGCACACGAGCGCGGTGTTGGCCACGTGGACCGGTGTGCTCCTTCTCGAGCACGGCACGCACCTCGCTCCGGTCCTCGACGAGCAGCGGGACGTGTTCGGCGGCGGACGAGAGATGACCATCGAAGCCCTCCGGCAGCTCGTGACGCTCGAGCGGTGCGTCAAGGAGGCGGAGCGCATGCACCCCCCGCTGATCCTCCTCATGCGCCGGGTTGTCCGAGACCTCTGGGTCAACGGCCACGTCGTTCCGGCTGGTGACATCGCCGTGGTCTCGCCGGCGACCGCCCACCGGATCCCTGAGGTGTTCGCGAACCCCGACCGCTACGACCCGGACCGGTTCGGGCCCGGGCGCCAGGAAGACCGGAAGCACCGGCACGCCCTCATCGGGTTCGGCGGAGGTCATCATCGCTGCATCGGCTCCACCTTCGCCTACCAGCAGGTCAAGGCCATCTGGTCGGCGATCTTGCAGCGGTTCGAGCTCACGCTCGTGCGCCACGGCCACACACCGGACTATTCGACGTTCGTCCCGGGGCCCCGCGCGCCGTGCCTGGTGCGCTACCGCCGCCGACTCCGGGAGGATGCAGGCCGGGCGCTGGTGGAGGCGGCCCCCGTCCGGCCGTGATGATGACGCCCCCTTCGTTCGCGGACGCGCGCAACCTCCGCCAGAGGGTCCGGGCGGCCGGTCTGGACCCGAACCACTGGTACGCCGTCGAGTACGACCGGACGGTCCGGCCGGGCGAGGTGGTGGCGACGCGGTTCTGGAATCGGTCCGTCGCCCTTTACCGGGGCACCGACGGCCGGGTGCGCGCGCTCGAGGACCGGTGCGCGCACCGGCAGCTGCCGCTGTCGCTCGGGGAAGTCACCGGCTGCGCCCTCACCTGCGCGTATCACGGCTGGTCGTACGGAGAGGACGGGTCCCTCGCGGGAATCCCCCACGATCGCTTCGGCAGGCCGCTGCCCTCGTTGCGCATCCATGCGTATCCGGTCGTGGTCCGCTACGGGCTGATCTGGCTGTTCCCGGGTGACCCCGCCCTTGCCTCGCGCCGACGGCTACCGGACGTCCCGGAGCTGGAGGGCCGCGACCCATGGGCGTACGTGCCGCACAGCTTCACCTGGCGGGCGCATCACTCCATGGTCGTCGACAACCTCTGCGACCTGAGCCACGCCCACCTGCACCGGCGCTTTCCGTCCTTCCAGCCGGGCCGCCTGCTCGGGAGCGAGGCGCAGGACGACCGGGTGCTGATGCGCTACGAAGCGAAGGTCGGGCCCCTGGTCGGGGCGCGATCAGCGCCGCCGAGCGTGCTGGAGATCGCCTACGAGTATCCCTACCACCGCGCGCGTTTCGAGTGGTCGGGCATCGCCGGTCGGATCATCTACTGGACGTTCCTCTTGCCGCTGGACGCGGTGACCACCCGCGTGTTCTTCATGTTCTGCTACGACAGGCTCAGGATCCCGTGGCTTCCGTTCGCGCTCGGACATCGCTCCCTGACGTGGGTGCTGCGCCTGGGGAATGCGGTCGTCAAGCCCCTGCTCCGGCAGGACGGTTTCGCGCTCGAGGCCGAGCAGCGCGGGTATGAGGCCCATTCCGACGCGCCCGTGATCGAGCTAAACCCCGTGGTGGGGCTCCTCCACCGGATGACGGTCCGCAAGTGGGAGGAACACCTCCGGGCCACGCGCGCGGCCACACCCGTGGAGGCGGCGACGTGAGTGGCCCGGCGGGCCCTGGCGAGCCGCGCGGCCGACGGGAGAGGCTCCGGGCGGCGGGCCTGGACCCCGACTATTGGTACGCGGTGGAGTACGACCGCGCGGTCAAGCCCGGCCAGGTGGTGGAGGTCGCCTTCTGGGGCGAATCCATCGCCCTCTACCGCGGGACCGACGGCCGCCTGCGTGCGCTGGAGAATCGATGCGCGCACCGGCAGCTCAAGCTGTCGCTTGGAGACGTGACAGGCTGCGGGCTCACCTGCGCGTACCACGGCTGGTCCTACGCCGAGGACGGACGGCTGGCGGCGATCCCCCACGACCTCTTCGGCCGCCCATTCCCCTCTGTCCGCCTGCGCGCCTACCCGGTCCGGGTGCGCTACGGCTTGATCTGGCTCTTTCCGGGCAACCCCGCGCTGGCCGATCAGCGGGCACTTCCCGAGATCCCCGAGATCGAGGGGCCCGAGCGGTGGGCGTGCGTCCCCATCGACTTCACCTGGCGCGCGCACCACTCGTTGATCATCGACAACGTGAGCGACTTCACGCATGCGTGGCTCCATCGGAAGTACCAGCCGTTCGTGGACGCCCGGCTGACACACTGCGAGGCGGTCGGCGACCGTGTGTTGCTGAGCTATGCGGCTCAAGTCGGCATGGGGCAGATCTCGCGCCGGTTCGTCGACCGGACCCAGGTCCGCACCGATTCCATCCAGCTCTGCTACGAGTACCCGTACCAGTGGTCGGACACCGGCGGGAAGATCAAGCACTGGTGCTTCGTGCTACCCGTCGACGCGAACACGAGCCGCGTCTTCTTTCTCTTCTACTTCGAGTCGCTGAAGATCCCGTTGACGCCGTTCCGGATCCCCCGGCGTCTGATGACGCTCGCGCTCCGGCTGTCCAACCATCTGCTGATCCGGCCCCTCCTCCGGCAGGACGGCTTCGCGGTCGAGGCCGAGCAGCGAGGGCACGAGGCTCACCCGCGTCAGGCGGTCCCCGACCTGAACCCCGCGGTCCTGCTCTTCCAGCAGCTCACGCTCCGCAAGTGGGAAGAGTACCTGGCTCGCGCCGGGACGCGCCAGAGCCTCCGCCCGCCAGTCATGCCGGAGGAGAGTCGAGCCTCGATCGCGCGCCCTTGACGACCGCGCTCGACCGCGCCGCGGCCCATCTTCTGGCGCTCCAGCAGGATCGGGGCTGCTGGGAAGGCGAGATGGTCTGGTGCCCGGTGATCCTGGCCCAGCGCGTGATCGTGCAGCGGGTGGTCGGGCGCGCGCCGGACGCGGCCACCCGCGCCGGCATGCGCCGGCACTTCGAGGTCACCCGAACGGCGGACGGAGCCTGGGGACTACACCCCGAGGCGCCGGGGAGCGTCTTCGTCACGACGCTCGGCTACGTGGCGCTCCGCCTGCTGGGCCTCCCTCCGGATGACCCGCTGACGGAGACGGCACGACGCTGGCTCCACGCCCAGACGGGTGGAGTGCTGGCCATCCCGACATGGGGCAAGCTCTGGCTCGCACTCCTGGGCCTCTACGACTATCGTGGGGTCAACCCCTGTCCGCCAGAGCTCCTGCTCCTCCCCCGCTGGGTTGCCATTCACCCTCGACGCTACTACTGCCACACGCGCCACATCTACCTCGGGTTGAGCTACCTGTACGGCCGGCGGGCACGGGCATCGCTGGGACCGATCACGGAGGAGCTATTCCGGGAGCTCTACGAGCTGCCACGCGAGCAGGTCGACTTCGGCGCGCATCGCCGCGTCGTGTCGGCGACCGACCTCCGCGGCCGTCCCGGGTGGTTTGCGCGCCGGCTCACGGATCTCCTCGCCCTGTACGAGCGGATCGCCCCCGAGACGCTGCGGCGGCGCGCGCTCGCGGACGGCCTCGCAAGGATCCTCTACGAGCAGCGGCAGAGCGGCCACCAGGCCCTCTCCCCGGTCAACGGGCTCCTGAACTGCCTTGCGATCTGGGCCCACGACCCCGCGCACCCGGACCTGGCAGCGAGCCTCGAGGGAATCGAGGCCTGGCGCTGGGAAGACCCGGAAGCCGGGGTCCGGTACGCCGGCGCGCGCTCGCACACATGGGACACCGCCTTCGCGGCCCAGGCGCTCCTCGACATGCCCGCATCGAGTCACGGGGGGGACCGCCGCACTGCGCCGGGCATACCGGTTCCTGGAATCGGCCCAGCTCACGGACGAGCTACCCGACCTGCAAACGGCTGACCGCGATCCCGTACAGGGCGGCTGGTGCTTCTCGGACGGTGCCCATCGCTGGCCCGTGAGCGACTGCACCGCCGAGGCCCTCGGCACCGTCCTGCGCATCCACGACGTCCCGGGGCTAATCGCCCCGAGGGAGCAGATTCCGGTCGAGCGTCTCCGCCAGGCCGTGCTCTTCATCCTGGCTCGACAGAACCCCGACGGCGGCTTCGGGACCTACGAGCGCCGGCGGGGCTCACCGCTCCTCGACGCGCTGAACCCATCGGAGATGTTCCGGGACTGCATGACCGAGCGCTCCTACGTCGAGTGCACGGGCTCCGCGATCGCCGCCCTGGCCCGGTTCCGCCGCGCTTACCCCGGTGAGCTCGCTGACCCGGTTGGCCGCGCGATCGAGCACGGCGTTCGGTTCCTGCGCGTCGCGCAGCGGCCGGACGGCTCCTGGGCAGGGTTCTGGGGGATCAACTTCACCTACGCCGCCTTTCACGCCGTCCGGGGTCTTCGCGCGGCGGGCGTCGACGCCCGCGACCCCGGGCTCACGCGCGCCGCCGATTGGCTCTGCCGGGCCCAGCGCGCGGACGGCGGCTGGGGAGAGCACCACTCCGGGTGTCTCGAGGGGCGCTACGTCGAGCACAAGGAGGGCCAGGCGGTCATGACGTCGTGGGCCCTCCTGGCCCTCATGGACGTCGTCGAGCCCGATGCGGCGCCCGTCCGGCGCGGCGTCGCCTGGCTCGCCGCCACCCAGCGCCCGGACGGCTCCTGGCCGCGGCAGGCCGTCAACGGAGTCTTCTTCGGCTCCGCCATGCTGGACTACCAGCTGTACAGGAGCTACTTCCCGGCCTGGGCCCTGGCGCGCCACGCCGCCACCGGCGGGTGAGGATCACGCCGGAATTCGCCTCGTCACTCGCGGGAACCAGAGGCTCCGAAACACACCCAGCGTCGCGCGACAGAGTCGGAGGCCCGCCCGGCCGCGAGCCGTCACCGAGGTCCGGTGCTCGGCGGGGCCGCGCCGGCGACCCAGCTCGACCATTGCGTGGCCCATCGCGTGCGCATAGCAGAGCGTCATCATCGACATCCGACCCTCGTGGGTCGACAGGAGAGCCAGGGAGGCCGCTCGGCCCCGACGGCTCCGCTTCCAGAACCGGAGGATCCCGTCGCGCAGGAGTCGCATCTCCGGCGTCTGTTCGCTGAACGCCCGGTAGAGCGACTCGGCAAGCGCCACACGCGTCCGCTGCGGTCCTTCGCGGAGGGTCGCATAGCGCTGCACGGCCACCGGAACGTTCCCTGTCTCGCGAAGCGCCTGCCGGAGGTGAATGGCATCCCGCGTGGACGCCGTGAGGCCCGTGGCCGTGAGCGGATGGCAGCAGCCGGCGGCGTCTCCCACCAGGGCGAAACGGCCGAGACCGACCGCGTGGGGCTGGATTGAGTAGTTGACGGACACGAGCGCCCTCTGCGATGCGAGCGCCGCGCTCACCTGGCTCCGGAACGGCTCGGGAAGCGCCCGGCAGTACGCGCCGTCCCGGCTCGGCGCCGCTATGCCGTACGGGTTCGGTGGCACGTCGAACATCAGCCGGACCGTGCTGTCCCCGATGGCGTAGGCGAGGGTGGGCGCCGGGCCGCCGACGAACACGCTGGCGAATCCGGGATGCGGGAGCCGCACATCCCGCAAGAGGTATCCCACCATGTGGGAGATCCGCACCCGCTCGTGGCCGATGCCGGCCGACGCGCGGGTCGGCGAGCTCGCCCCGTCCGCCCCGACGAGGAGGCGCGCCCTGACAAGCGCGCTCCGGCCGTCCCGACTGACGGTGACGGCCGCGAAGTCCGGATGATGAAGGTCCACGCCAGTCACCCGCGCGCCCGACCACACCGTCACGTGCGAAAGGCGGGCGAGGGCGTCCGCGAGGCCTGCCGCCAGGTCCGCGTGGTCGATCGCGAACCCGTGCGGCTCGAGGCCGGGAATCTCACCGTACCGGAGGACGTAGGCGTCCGCGTCGCCCTCGGGCAGTACGGCGAAGCCGTGTACGGGGACCACGCTCCCCCGGCGCAAGCGGTCGCGCAGACCGAGGGTCGCGAGATCGGTCGCTCCCGGCGGATGGATCAGCTCGCCTGCCAGGCGCTTGGTCCGATCGAGCCCTGGCTCGACGACCAGGACCTCGTAGCCGCTCTCGCCTAGCGCGGCGGCGACGGAGGCTCCGGCGAAGCCTCCACCGGCCACAACCACGTCAGCAGTGCGCGTCGTCGACATGAGGCGTGCTCCGTCTCATCGGGGCCTCTCCGGAGTCAAAACAGGTACCTCAGGATCAGGAAGATTCGGTCGTTGGCGCCCCAGCGGCCCCAGAAGGAGCGGGCGTCGCCCGTCAGAACGTCGAGGCCGGCCTCCGCCTGGAACGCCCCGGTGAAGCGATGCGTCACCGCAGCCTGGGCCCAGTAGCTCGCGGGACCGTCGAAGTTCAGGTTGCCCGTGAGCCTGACCTGCGTGTCCTCGTTCACCTTGAACTGAACCCGCGCGGCGACCGTGTCCTGGAACGCGTTGAACGCCAGCAGGTCGCCGATCGCCGAGTCGCCGCCGCCGGAGGGGAGGATTGACGGGTCGCGCGTGCGCAGCGCGACCTCGCGGGCGTACTCGAGCACGAGCGTGACCGCGTCGAGCCACCGATGTCCGAGATCGTCCCACGTGTAGCCGAACCCCGCGATCCCTTGGAAGCGGTCCTCGCGCCCGTTTTCCTCGACCAACTTGACCGCAGCCTCGCCGTGCACCTCGAACCCGCCGAACGTGGTCGAGAAGTCCATCCCCACCGCGTTGATCTTCGGGAACACGGGCGTCAGCCGGGGTAGGGTACTTCCCGACGCCGTCTGAACGGTGGAGGCCCGGAACTCGGGCACGTCCTCGAAACCGTGGTAGTAGCTCGCCGACAGATCCCACCCGCCGAGGGTCGTCCGGAGGCGCGCCGCGTACTGCACGCTGGCGAGATCCCTCCCCGGGACCTGGCGGTCGTCCACGATGGCCACGAAGCCCGATGGCGCCGGCGGCGCCCAGCGGCTGGTCGGCTCGGGAGGGCGGCTCGGCGTGAAGAAGGGCACGACGACCGCGACCAGGCTGGTGGGACCAAGCTGGACTCGGGCGCCGGCTGCGAACACGGCCAGCTTCTCCGTGTCCAGCACGTCCATGTAGTCGATGGGATTGATGCTGTCGGTTGGATTGTACGCGTCGGCAGTCCCCCACGCGAAGAACTGCTTGCCGATCGTCAGCTCGACGGGGGCGCGCCGGAGGTTGACAGTGGCCTCCCGGAGACCAAGGACGCTCCGGTGCCGGTCGGTATCGGGGACCTCGAGATTGACGCCGCTGGCGTCGCCGTCCGTGTCGCCCCGGACTTCGCCAACCAGCTTGACGTCGACCCAGGGCGCCAACCGCCGCGCCCACTCCAGGCGGAAGATGCCCTCTTCGCGGTACAGGCGGTCGTCGTTCGGCGCCTCCTCGAAATAGCCGAAGCTCTTGAAGACCGCCTCGCCCTTGATCCCCAGCGATCCCAGGCTCAGCTTCCCGTCCTCGGACAACGGCCCGGTCTCGTCGGCGGAGGAGCCCGCGAGGGGCAGAAGCAGTCCGAGCATGACGATCAAGCCCAGGAGGGCGCGCGCAGTCACCATCTGGCGCGTTCTTGCTCCTCTCGCAGGCGCACGGAACGCCGAGCGCTCGCAAGCTCACCTCGGATCGCCGCCGGCGAGCAGCGGGCGAAAACGAGCACGCACGCGCCTCGGGTGGCACAGGTTCATGCGGGCACTCACGCGAGGCGACGAGCGGGGGGCGGAATGTACGACTGCTCCGCCGGCACCTCGATGCGCATCAGGCTGACTTTGCCCCCGCGGTCCCCTCCCCGATCACGTGCCGGGCACCCATCGCTGGAAGGCGAGCGTCAGGGCAAAGCCGAGGACTGCCCCCGCCGCCCACGCCGCGTCGCCGGCTCCCGCGATCAGCAGCGCGTCGAGCAACGAGATGCCCGCAATCAAGCTCACGACCGCGCGGCGGATATCCCGCCGGCCCGGTCGGACCAGCCAGGCCACCGCGTAAGCCACCCACGCGAGGAATCCCAGATACAAAAGGGCGGGGACGCCGGCGGTGAGGAGCGCCGGCCAGGCGTACAGGAAGGGCGCGCCCAGGAACGCGAGCGGCCAGAGGTGGCGGAGCTCGGTGAGGTTCTCCTGCTTGGCCACGTACGTGAGACCGATGAGGTAGCAGAGGAGCACTGCCGCGCCGGCCCAGACCGCAGCACCGATGCGACCCGCCACAGCGAGGGCGGCAGTCACGTAGATCAGGACGCGACAGAGACCCATCATGAGCGGGCTCGCGGGGTTTCCCTTGTGCCAGGCGTCGTAGCCCGTGATCGCGGCGGCCAGCAAGACGCCTGAAGCCACGGTCGCAGCGACGTGACGACCCGGCGTGGTCGCGGCGGCGAGTCCGACGGCGGCGACGCCGACTCCTAGTAGGATGGCGCCGACGGTGAAGACCCAGCGGGCCGTGACACGACCCGAGGGAATCGGGCGCTCGGGCCGCTCCCGGGCGTCGGTCTCGCGATCGAAGGCGTCGTTCAGGTACATGCCGCCCGTATAGAACATCGAGAACGCGAGCGCGAGGAGGGCCAGGCGCCCCGGTCCGATGTCGGCGCCGGCGAGGACCGACCCGGCGAGCGTGTTGGTCCAGACGGTCGGGAGGTTGGAGACCCGCCCCAGGAGGAGATAGTCCCGCCAGCGGCTCGCGGCGGGCCGCGGCACCGCGGCGGCCAGTCTCACGCCGCCAGCTCTCCAAGCACCCAGCGCAGCTCGCGCGCGACGGCGACCGCGATGTCCTCCCGCCGGTACTCCTGGGGCAGCACGTCCCACGTGTACGTCTCGACCTCGAGATGCGGCGTGTGCGCCTCACGCCGGAGCAGATGCAGCACGCCGCGGAGGTAGTCCTGGGTGCTCGCGAACCGACCGAGCTCCTCGCGAAAGAGGGGCACGTGGAAGTGGATCCGCCACTCGCGGGGGCCTCCCCCGTCGCGCGCGGCGGCCTCTAGCGCCTCCGGCAGGTCCAGGTAGCGCACCAGCCGACCGTCGCGCCGTTCGACCACTTGGTGGAGGTAGACACCCTCGGCGAAGGGACGGAGCGCGTCCACCAGGGCGCGGTCGCCCGGGTCCATCCGGAGGCGCAGGCCCGCGCTCACCTGCACCTTTCCGACGCGGATGCCCGCGCCGCGGAACGCCGCGAGCCCGGCGGCTGCGTCCTCGAACTCGACCGCCATGTGGCACGCGTCGAAGCACACGCCGAGGTAGCGGCGGAGCGCGGCCTCGCTCTCGCCGCGGCCGAGCCCGGTCAGGCGGCTGAACGCGCTCACGGCAGACGACGCGAAGAGGTGCGTCTCGAAGAAGCGCACGGTCTCGTCCACCGTCTCCATGTGACAGCAGGGCTCCGGCTCGAGCGCGAGCGATACGGTCTTGCCGGTGCGCTCCCGGAGCCGATGGAGGCCGGCCGCGTGGCGGACCATGAGCTCCGCCATTCGGGCCGCGTCGGCCCCGCCGCGGACGCGCGCCTTGTACGCGCCCGGCACGGTGCTGACCGTCCCCTCGAGTCCGGACTCGTCGGGGAGGAGCGCGGCCAGCAGATCAGCCAGACCGTCGGTATACCGAAGGCGCGCCTCATCGAGCCAGTCGGGGAGGTACACCTCCTCCTTGACGCGCGTGCCGTGGAACGGTCCGTAGGGGAAGCCGTTGATGGTGAAGACGTAGAGGCCGCTGTCTCGCAGAAACGCGGAGAACGCTTCCAGCTCCGCCGGCTGAGCGAGCGTCGCCGCCGCCACCGCCGAGAGGCGGAGCCCCACCCCGAAGGGACGGTCCGGCGCCACGGACGCCTTGACCCGAAGGACGTGGCGCTCCAGGTTCGCCCGCACTTCCGCCCAGGTCTCCCCGGGGTGGATATTCGTGCAGTAGGTGAGGTGGGGCTCTCCCGGCGTGGCGAGCTTCACGGTCGGCCGTGCCGGCGCCGCAGCTCGTCCAGGGCCGCCACCACGAGGGGCTCGCGCATCTCGTGGACCTCGACGCCCCGCCCGATCGCGGCCAGGAGCGTCACGGTGAGCTCGCCGCCCAGGTGCTCCCGGAACTCCGCGAGCCCGTCCAGGATCACGGGCCGCCCCGCGGGGTCGCGGAGCTCCAGCGTCTCGTCCCAGCGCGGGAGTCCGAGGCGCCCGAGCAGCGCGAGGACGCGCTCGGTCGCGGCCTCCGAGAGGAGCCTGGCCGCCCGCGAGTAGAGCGTGTCGAGAGCGATGCCTATCGCGACCGCCTCCCCGTGACGCAGCCGGTTCCGGGTGAGCGACTCGAGCCGGTGGGCCGCCCAGTGCCCGAAGTCGAGCGGCCGAGCGCTTCCCATCTCGAACGGGTCGCCCGAGGTGGCGATGTGCTCGAGGTGCAGCCCGGCCGCGCGGCGGATCAGTTCCGCAACGGCGTCGAGCGTGCACGCGGCCAGCGCGTCGGCGCGCGCTTCCAACCACGTGAAGAACTCGGGATCGCGGATCAGGGCCACCTTGACCGCCTCCGCCATGCCCGCGAGCGTGTCCCGCCGTTCGAGGCTCTCCAGGAACCGGCGGTCGTTGAGGACGGCGAACGGCGGGACGAAGGCGCCGAGGAAGTTCTTCACGCCAAACGCGTTGACGCCGTTCTTGACTCCCACACCCGAATCAGCCTGGGCGAGGACCGTGGTCGGGAGTCGCACAGTCCGGATCCCCCGGTGGGCGGTCGCCGCCGCGTACCCCGCGGCGTCGAGCAACGCGCCGCCGCCGACGACAGCTACGAACGACTGGCGGTCGAGTCGGAGCGCGTGGAGCACGGTCTGGAGGGCCAGCAGCGGGGCCGGGTCGTTCTTGACCGCCTCGCCGCCCTCGACGATCCACGGCGGAGCCACCAGCTCGAGCCGGTCCGCGTGTCGATCCGCGTAGCGCGCAATCGTCGCGGCGAGCCCCGGCCACGCCTCGGCGACGGCGCGCTCCACGACGACGAACATCCGGTGGCGGCGGGACGGTTCCTTTCGGGTGAGAGCCTCCACGAGGTCCGGGTTCCCCGGCTCGAAGACGTCTACGGTGAAGTAGACCGGGTACTCGTACGGAACGGTGATCTTTTGGAGGATGGGCGGCATGCGCGTCAGTTGGAGAACCCCGGGCTCAGCACGTAGGCCACGATCGCCTTCAGCTCGTCCACCGAGAACTCGTGCCGCCACGGCGGCATGCCCTGGAACCCGTTGGCGACGCGGTCGTAGACGAACGCGGGAGTATAGCGGTGGGGGGTGAGCCTCGGGGCCTTCCCCGGGTAGGCCATCTTGCCATGGCAGAACTGACAGCGTGCTTGCCAGACCTCCCGTCCCCTCTGGACGTTCTTGGGATCGCCCAGGAACTCGAGCGTGAACTCCACGGGTGGCGCTGGCGCGGACGACCCGGCGGGCGGCGTGGCGGCGGGCGCGCCAGCGTTCGGAGGAGCCGAGCCGGCGGGTGCCGGCGGAGACTGCGCGGGGCTGCCGCCCGCGAGGAGCAAGGTCACGAGGATCACCCCTACGGCGAGCGTGAAGGACGTCGTTTTGCGCATGGTGGGGTCGCGGGGCCCGGCCCGGCGGCCGGGCCCCGTTGGCAGGTCCCTACGGCGTGATCTTGTAGACCTTGGCGAGTCCGCCGACCGGTCCGGTCGTGTCCTGCGTCAGGACGTACACCTCACCGTCCGCGTCCTGGCCGAACGCGAGGACGTAGGAGTTGAAGTTCGGCATGTTGCCGACCTTCACGTCCTCCATCGTCCACTTGCCGCCGGACTCGGTCGCGACGAAGATGTGTCCGTCCCTGACGGGGAACTTCGTGCTCCAGTCCCCGAAGAAGTACTTGCCCTGCCAGGGCCCGTGCGCCCCGCGGTAGACGAACCCGCCGGTGACGGAGAGCCCCTTGCAGTTCTGGGTGACGTTGCAGTTCGGGTACTCGACGATCGGGTCGATCATCCCGGCCGACTCGCAGCTCGCCGGATGCGTGTTCGGGTTCACGAAGTCGAAGCACTTGCTGGCTTCCTTCACGCGCCAGCCGTAGTTACCGCCCTTCGTCACGATGTTGACTTCCTCGACGCTGTTCTGCTGGACGTCAGCGCAGAAGAGCTGCTTGCTCCCGCCCATGTCGAAGCCGCACCGCCACGGATTCCGGAGCCCGTACGCCCAGATCTCGGGCTTGGCGTCGGAGCGCCCGACGAACGGGTTGTCCGCCGGGATGCCGTAGGACTCGCCCTTGCTCGCGTCCATCTTGTCAACGTCGATGCGCAGGATCTTGCCGTGGAGCGAGTTGAGATCTTGGCCGTTCCCCTTCGTGACGTTGTGGCCGATGCCCCAGTCGTTCGCGTAGCCGCCGTCGCCGGTCGAGATGTAGAGGAACCCGTCCGGCCCGAAACCGATCCAGTGGCCGTTGTGGTTGAACTGCGGCCAGTCGAGGCTGGTCACGATCCGTTCAGACAGTGGGTCAGCCTTGTTCGGGTTCGTCTTCGACACGCGGTACTCGGCGACGTAATTGGTGTGGGACCACCATAGGAGCTTGTCGTTGATCGAATCCCCGGGTAGGTAGCCGCTGTACGCGACGAAGAACCGGCCGTTGTTCTTGAAGTCAGGATGGAACGTCAGGCCCAAGAGGCCGCGCTCGTCGAAAAAGGCATGTAGCTTCGGGATTCGGTGCTGGATGTTGAGGAACGGCTCGTCCAGGATCTTCCCGTCGGGCATCAGGATCTTGATGACTCCGGGCTGCTCGGTGATGAACCGTCGCTTCGTGCCGTCGTTCGGCGAGACGAGATTCAGCGGCGCGGTCAGCCCGTCGGCCGCCACCTCAAGGTTGACGGTCAGCTCCGCAGACGCCGGGCTCACGAGGGCCACGCCGAGCATGAGGACGATGAGGGTGACGGCGATGAATTTCATTGCCTGGGGTCCTCCTCCACGCGGGGTTGCGGGTGGGAAAACACTCCTCATGGCGCTTCGATCGACCAAGGCCACCATAAGAGAAGCCGAACGGGTCCGCAAGAGGGTCGTGACCGTGGGCTCGTGGCGGTCACGAGGCGTCCCCGCGCAGCCTCCGCACGTACGCGTTGAGCCGCAGGATCTCGTCCTGGGTCATAGCGGTCGCGGAAGGACTGCATCGCGCCGAGAGCGCCGCCGAAGACCGCCTCGAAGAGGCCGACGTCGGTGGCCGCGCGCTCGTAGATGTGTTGCGAGCCGATCAGGCTGGGGCCGATCCGCCCCGACCCGTCCGGCATGTGGCACGACTGGCACCACGTCTCGTAGAGCCGCTTGCCGTCGGCGACCGCGGCCGCGTCACCGACGTATGGATTCTCGCCGGTCTCGTGAAAGCGCGTCACCGCCTCCGTCACGGCCTCCCCGGGGCGCGGCGTCGTATCGAGCGCCGTGCCGAAGGCGATGTGACGGAACGCGACCGCGGCGGCGAGGGACCCGGGCACGAGCCCGGCGACGGCCAGCCCGAGACCAGCAGCCGCAGCCCGCGGCCATCGCCCGGGCCCGTCGCGCCGTACCCGGCTCCGCCAGGATGCCTGCCCTTCCCTATCGCCGGACCACCGGCGCCGTCTGGGCGCCGGCCGGCACCTGGTTCTGCGGCAGGACTCGCCACAGCGCCCCCGCCGGGTTCGCCAGCGGTCCCTTGTCGTCGAGATAGAAGCAGTAGCAGTTCACCGCCAGGACGAAGCCGTCCTCGTCCACGTCGCCCGCCGTGAACTGGAGATTGGTCTGGAGTGACTCCTGGAGTTGCCAGCGCGAGCCATCCCAGCCCACGGCCCACAATCGGCCGGAGCACCAGTCGCCGACGAGATAGACCTTGTTCATGCCCCCGTAGTTCGCCACGCCGAGGCCCTGCGCCGAGCAGCCAAAGCCCTGCGTCAGCTTGGTGGCCCCCGGGTAGGGCTCCTGGTGCGGGTACTCGGCCACGGGCAGGACGCCCACCACGGGGCAGTTCTCGGTAGCGCCGGTCAGGGGGTGACAGTGAGACGCCTGGTTGTGGCGCCAACCGTAGTTCTCGCCCCCCTTGCTCGCCCTGGGCTGGTAGTTGATCTCCTCCCAGTGGTTCTGTCCGACGTCGGCGATGAAGAGATCGCCGCTCGTCCGGTCGAAGTGGAACATGTACGGGTTGCGCAGCCCGTAGGCCCAGATCTCCGGCCGTGCCCCCATCCGGATCTTCGAGAAGCCTTCCTCCGTCACCCCGAACAGCGACATCATCCGGTCCTGGACGGCCCGAGCCATTGGGTTGGTGGGCGGGATCCGGTACTGCTCGGTGTCCGGCACATCGACATCGATCCTGAGCATCTTGCCCCACAGGAGGTCGAGCCGCTGGCCAGCGTCCAGGAGATCTCCCTCCCAGCCCGCGTCACCCTTGCCGACGTAGAGATAGCCGTCAGGGCCGAAGGCGATCGTCCCGCCGTAGTGGTTGTAGTACGGCTGGGGGATGTTCATGATCACCTTCACCGTCTTATTCGCCTGCTCCGTGGTGATCCGGTCGGGGCTGGCGCGGTCGACGGTGTAGCGGGCGACGATCGACGCCCCGTTGAACGGCAGTGACGAGTAGTGCACGAAGATGTGGCCGTTGTCCTTGAACTTCGGGTGAAACGCCACCGACCAAAGACCCTGCTCGACGAAGCCCGTCTGCACCTCGGACCCGAGCGGGTTCGTCTTGGTGAGATCCAGGAACGGTTCGGGCAGCACGCGCCCGTCCTTGGCGACGACCTTGACGCGTCCGACCCGCTCGACCACGAAGATCCGCCCCGTGCCATCGTTCGCCGTCGTGACGCCGACCGGGTCGTTGAAGCCGTCGGCGACCTTCACGAGGGCGAGGGGCGGGAGGCCTGCCACCTGGCCGCCCGGACGGGCGACCTGCTCCCGGGCCGTTGGGGGGGCCTGCGCTGACGCAGCGGTGGCCGTCGCGACGAGACCTGCTACCAGAACGCTGCCAACCCATCCCCTCCCACGGCTCATAGTGGCCTCCCCTCTTGACGGTCGAGGAACCGGCCCCAGGATCCGCCATCATTGGCAATCCAAGGACAGCGCCGTGGAACACCGTCTAGCACCGGTGCCCTGGACTGTCAACGGCATCAAGCCCGGCATGAGAAGCGACAGCGCTCCCCGGAACGGCCCGGTCGACGTCCAGCCGCCGTCTACCCTACGATGGCCCTCGTCGCGCCGGCCCCTCCAACGGCTCGGCGCTCTCAGGGAGGCGCAATGCTCTGGTTCCTGCTCTCGATCGGGAGCGCCCTGTTCCAGGTCCTCCGGAACATGGTCATGAAGCGGCTCGGCCATGCCCTCGACGAGACGATCAACGTCTGGGGCCGCTTCACGTTCATCCTGCCGTTCGCAGCGGTGCCACTTCTGGTCCAGGGCCTGCCACCCCGCCAGCCGGGCATCTACTGGTACTGCTTCCTCTTCGCCGTGACTCAGATCATCGGGACCCAGTGTCTCGCCCTGGCTCTGAAGGTCGCCGAGATCTCGCTCGTCACGGCCCTGTGGAAGCTCTCGGTCGTCTTGCTGGTGGTGTGGGGCTACCTTGCGCTCGGTGAGAAGCCGTCCATGCTGGGCCTCATCGGCGTGCTCGTGTGCGTGGTCGGCGTGTACCTCATCAACGTGAGCCGGGCGCGCGTGTCGCTCTGGGCCCCGCTGGTCTCACTGGTCCGCGACCCGGGCCAGCGCTACACCCTGGGCGCGGCCCTCCTCTACGCCCCGTCGGTCGTCCTCATCAAGAAGATCGCGCTTCTCTCGAACCCCACCTACGCCGTCTTCATGGGATATCTCTTCTGCTCGGTCCTGATCACCCCGTGGGTGCTCTACCGCTCCGCCCGTCATTTCCGCCAGGTGGGCCGGCACTGGCTCGGCTTCGTCGGACTGGGCGCGTTCGCCGCTCTGTCCACCCAGCTCGGCACGACCGCCTACGCGACGACCGTGAGCTCGTACGTGGAGGCGGTCAAGCAGATCGAGATCCTGCTGGCGCTCGTCATCGGTTGGCTCGTGTTCGGCGAAGGCGCCAGGATCCGCCAGATCTGGGTGGGATGCGCGGTCATGCTGGCGGGGATCGTGATCCTGGTCCTGGGCAAGGAGTAGATTCAGGCCCCCGGCTGCGAGGGCGGGAGCGTCACCCCGAACCTCGCCGCGACCTTGCCCAGCTCGGCCCACGTCGCAGCGGGCAATGGAATGCCTTCGCGGTTGCGCCGGGCCCTCGCGCGCTCCTCGGGCTCACCGGGCACCAGGACCTCGGCGACTCCGTCGGCCGGCGCCTGCCGCTTGGCGGCGTCGAGCGCGTCGTCGACAAGCTGGGCGTAGCCGGCCGGATCGCCGAACGCGGCGGGGTCGACGACCTGGAGGAACACGCCGGCGATGCGGCCACGGCCCTCGGCAGCCTCGGGCGGGGCCGCACCGACCAGCGTGGGCTCCGCGTCGCCGATCATGCCCAGCGCCCCCAGCAGCGCGGACGCGAGCCCGAGGCCGTAACCCTTGTGCCCGGCCAGGGCGCCGCCAAGCGGCAGGAGCGCGCCACCCGCGTAGAACGCCTCGGCGTCCCGGCTCGGCTGGCCCTCCGAGTCCACGATCGCGTCGGGTGGCAGGAGCTTACCGGCCGCTCGCGCCACGCGGACCTTGCCCTCGGCCAGCGTGGATGTCGCGGCGTCGAAGATGAAGTGGCGCCGGTGACCTGGCACCGAGAGCGCCCATGGGTTCGTGCCGAGAAACCGCGTCCGGCCCCCGAATGGCACGACGCCACCGATCCCCGCGCCGACCGCGCCCACGGTCACGAGGCCGATCAGGCCCTCGGCGGCCGCGCGCTCGACGTACTCGCCGAGCCGGCCGATGTGCGTCGAGTGTCGCACCGCGACCATCGCCGCGCCGTGCTGCCTCGCCCGTGCCATCGCCCACTCGAGGGCGAACATGGTCGAGTGCTGGCCGAACCCCCGCCGGGCGTCCACGAGACCGGTCACCGGCCCCTCTCGGGAGAGGACGGGACGGGCCGACGGCACGATGAGGCCCTGGTCGGCGTCGCCGACGTACTGGGGCACTCGGATCACACCGTGGGAATCGTGGCCGGCGAGATTTGAGCCAACGAGGTGGCGGGCCAGCTCGTCCGCAACATCGACGTCCGCCCCCATCTGCCGGGCGACGGCGGCGACGAACTGTCGAAGCGGGTCGAGGAAGCAGAGCACGGGGATCTTCGGGTCGGACATGGGCCGGGGCCTCCGTTCAGAAGGGAGTGATGGCATCGATCATCGCACGGCAGTCGGCCTCACTCCGCCGCCGGCCTCTCCCCCTGGACAGCGGCCGTGTCCCGGCCTACCCTGAACTCCGTCGGGCGGACCGCCGGCAGGCGGCTCCGCCCGCGCTTCGTCGACTACCAGGAGGCCCGGATGAATGCGACCGACCTATCCTACACGCCCGCCCTCGAGCTCGCCCGGCTGTACCGCGCGAAGACCCTCTCGCCCGTGGAGGTCACGGAGGCGGTGCTCGCCCGGATCGACCGCCTGAACCCCAAGCTGAACGCCTACCTGACGGTCACGGCCGACCACGCGCGCGAACTGGCCCGCGCCGCCGAGGCGCGCCTGATGCGTGGTCAGCCGCTCGGCCCGCTGGACGGTATCCCCTACTCCATCAAGGACCTCGAGCCCACCGCGGGGATCCGGACGACGTTCGGATCCAAGTTCTTCGAGCACCACGTGCCGACCGAGGACGGCGCGGTCGCCTCGAGGCTCCGTGGCTCCGGTGGCGTCCTGCTCGGCAAGACAAACACGCCCCACTTCGGCTACAAGGACATGTGCGACAACCTGATCGGCCCACCGTGCAAGAACCCCTGGAACCTCACGCGGACGTCCGGCGCCTCGTCGGGCGGCGCGGGATCCGCGGTCGCGGCCGGTCTCGGGCCCCTGGCCCACGGCTCCGACGGCTCCGGCTCGATCCGCATCCCGTCGGCGCTCTGCGGCATCTTCGGACTCAAGCCATCGCTCGCCCGCGTGCCCTACTGGCCGAGCGCGGACCTCTGGGGCGCGCGCTCGCACAATGGCCCGATGACCCGGACGGTCCGGGACGCAGCGATCCTGCTGCAGGTCCTGGCGGGCCCCGACGCGCGCGACCCGCTCTCGATCGACGCGCCGCCCGAGGACTACCTCGCCGCCTGCGAGGGCGACGTCCGCGGCTGGCGCGTGGGCTGGAGCGCCGACCTCGGATTCGCCGCAGTGGACCCGGAGGTCGCGGAGCTCACGGCGCGCGCAGCACGCCGGTTCGAGGAGCTGGGCGCCCAGGTCGAGGAAGCCAAGGTCGACTGGGGTCAGCCCTACGAGTTCCACAAGGTCATCTACTCGGCGAGCGTCGCCGCACGGAACTACGATCGCGCGCGGGAGCGCCCCGACTGGATCGAGCCCACCCTCATGCGCATGATCCTCGACGCCGGACAGTGGACGTCGATCGACTACCTGAAGGCGCACCTGGCGCGGACCGAGTTCTGCGAGAAGGTGCGCCGGACGTTCGACCGCTACCAGCTTCTCCTCACGCCGCAGATGCCGGTCGCCGCCTGGCCCGCCGACCCCGGGCCCTTCGAGGGTCTACGCGACCTCGGCGGCAAGCCAGCTCACTCCATCTTCGATCGCGTGCCGTTCATGTATCCCTTCAACCTCACGGGGTATCCCGCTGCCAACGCGCCGTGCGGCTTCACGCGAGAGAAGCTCCCCGTTGGGCTCCAGATCGTCGGACGCTGGCACCGCGAGGTTGACGTGCTCAGGGCGGCGGCCTGCTTCGAGGCGGTCCAGCCCTGGGCGCTCACATCGCCCGCCGGTCGACTGACGAGATTGCCGCCGGCGCGCTGACCGGCGGGGCGCAACTGGCCCTTGATGTTTTTGGTGGTGAGGCGTGCTGGATTCGAACCAGCGACTCCCCGCTTAAAAGGCGGGAGCTCTGCCTGACTGAGCTAACGCCTCGCGATTGACATTCTGCATACTTGCGCTGCGCTCGTCAACGCGCCCGACGCTCAAGGTGCCCGGAAACGTGCCCATCAGCCGCTGGGTCGCCTCACGGAGGTCCGCATCGACGATCCGGCGTCCCGCGAACAACGGCATCAGGTGCGCCATGGTCGTCGACCTCAGCCAGGTTCTGCCGGCCGGTCGTCTGCACCGTCGGGCACTCGTCCGGGGTCTGGGCGTTGTAGAGCCGAACCAGGGCATCTGGACTCGGCCAGGTCGGCTCCTTGCGGCACTCTGCCGCGAGGAGATGATTTAGATCGGCTTCGGATACGGCTTCGGATACGGCTTCGGATTCGGATGCGCGCCCGCGCGCGGCCGCGCGCGCGAGCGGCAAACTGCCGCGGGTTGCCGCAGTCTGCCGCGATTCGCCGCATTTGGCGAAAAGACTGGGGATTCCGCCACCGACTGGTAGGTACTCGTAAGCCGCTGGGTCGCCTCGATGGAGGTTCGCATCCCGCCGGCGAGGGGGATCAGCCTTCCGGTGCGGGGGCCTCGCGACGCCGCTCGCGCTGCGCCCGCGCCTGGTAATGCAACACGTACACGCCAGCGGCCACGGTCGTCGCGACACCGAGGACGGTGGCTGGGCTGGGGACGTCGCGCCAGAAGACGTACCCCCACAGCACTGCCCACCCGATCATGACGTACTCGAACGGCGATACCGTGCTCGCGGGCGCCACGCGATAGGCCTGTGTCAAGCAGTAGATCCCGACTCCGGAGATGAGGCCGCAGAGCGCCATGCGCCCGAGCGCGCCCCACGGCGGCACTACCCAGCCGCGCACGAGAAAGGCGATGCTGGGATGGAGACCGGCCGCCTGGCCTCCTCCGCTCGCCGTCAACCCGCTCGTTGCCGCTACCAGCACGGAGACCAGGGTCGCCGTGAACACGATCGTGGCGCCCGAATCTGTACGCCCGAGGTGACGCGTGATCGTCTGCGCGATCGCATAGCAGAGCGCTGACAGGACGGCAAGCAGGGCGGCCGGCTCGAACGCGACAGCCCCCGGCCGCAGCACGGCGAGCACTCCGACGAAGCCGACCACCACGGCCGACCAGGCCCGCCGGTCGACCTGCTCGCCGAGCACCAGTGCCGAGAGGGCCGTGATGAACAGCGGCGCCGCGAACGCCACCGACGTGACCGTGGCCAGCGGCAGCGCGGCTATCGCCATGTAGTACGTCGTGAAGGACACGAGGCCCAGCAATCCTCGAACGGCGTGCAGCCACGGTTGCTGGATGCCGAAGGTGGCCGAACTGCGCTCCCGCCACAGGAGCAACGCGAAGAGCCCCAGCGCGACTAGGCTGCGTACGAACACGATCTGGAGGACGGCGTAGTCGCCACTCAGACTCTTGATCAGGACGTCCTGGACGGGAAACAGTGACGCGCCGAGGAGGATGAAGGCGATCCCGTGGAGAGGCCGGTCGATCCGGGCAACCGGCGCGGGGGACGAGGTCATGAGAGCCGACAGAGCTCGCGCGACTTCGCTGACCCCGCGAGCGGGCGTCAGCGCCGGGGGTCGCCGCGCATGCCGGCGCCCAATGGCCGGGCCGGGACGCTGCGCCGGGTGATCCACGGGACCGTGACCGTCACCGTCCTCCCGGCAGGAAGTGGTGGGAATGCCGCGGACATCGTACCCCGCGAGGGCTCCGTGAAGGGGTCTCACGGCGGGGGCGAACCTCTTCGCGGCGCATCGACGACGGTGTCGGAGGGCGCGGCGCCCGCACGGCTCCCTCGATCGGGCCTCGGTCGCAGGCGCCAGCGAGCCCGCATCTCGGCCGGACGGAGCGACGGCATCCAGCGGCGGGCAGCGGGCAACTGGAGAAGCAGCACCCACAGCGCGGCGATGGCCACGGCATCTCGCCGGTGGAAGTGAACGCCCCGCAGGACCTCGTGCGTGAGGAACACGTAGGCGGCGAACCGGGCGCGCACCGGGCGGCGCCAGACGAGCCAGGCCACGTAGGGGGCCACGAGGCCGTACACGAGGTAGTTCCAGGGCCGATCGGGCGCGAAGTTGCCGAGACGGAGGCCAGCCAGGCTCAGGCCCTGGAGCAGGGGCGCCAGCGCGAGCCACGCGGCCAGCATCCGGACGATGCCGGGCGGCCGTCGGCTCCTGCGGTCACCGTCGGGGATCGCCGTCACCACCTCGGGCCCTCCGCACGTCGGGCACCGCCTGCATGGTCGTTGGCCCGCATCGCGCCGCTAGCGTCGTCGCTTCGCTGGTCGCCGCCTGTTCGCTGGTCACCGCCTTGACGCTCCCGAGCCCGCCGCGCTAGCATCCCACGTGTCCACGGCCACCAATCCGCGGGGAGGACACCATGGGCAAAACGCTCGACGAGCTGGAGTTGCGGGCACTTCTCGGCGCCGATTCGAGCGCGCCGCGAGCGCCGTCGCCCTACGCGCGGAATGCCCGGTATCTGACATCCCTGGACGGCTTCAACATCAAACGCCCGGCCATCCCCGCGCATGTGTTTCGCGCCGAGCGTGACCGGGCGCTGGCCCCCGGGACTCCCACCGGGCTCGTGCCGCTCGACCTCTCGGCGGTGCTCGGGGTCGCGTACCCGGCGACCACGCCGCTCATCCTGTCTCGCTATTTGCGCATCCGCGCGGGAGAGGCGCTTTCGACCGCGTTCCGGGCCAGCACGGAGCTCTACCATGTCATCCGGGGCTCGGGGAGGACCGCCGCCGGCGCCGGCGTATCGTTGACCTGGCAAGCGGCCGACACCTTCTGCCTGCCCGGCGGCGTGGAGGCACGCCACGCGGCGAGCGAGGACACCGTGCTCTGGGTCACGACCAACGAGCCCCAGCTCCACTTCGAGGGCCTCCAGCCACCGGCGCCGGGCGCCGCCCCGATCCAGCCCGCCCTGTATCCGATGGCAGAGATCCGCCGACGGCTGCTCGACGTGTACCTCGATCCTCGCGGCGCCGCGATGCCGGGGAAGTCGATCAACCTGGGGAACGTCGCCCTCGAGGGGAGCCGCACCACGACCCCGTCCTTCACGCTCGCGCTGAACTCGCTCTTGCCGGGGGAGGCGCAGCGCGGTCACCGGCACAACGCGGTGGCGGTGACCCTCGTGCTTGCCGGCGAGGGCTGCTACTCGCTGATCGACGGAGAGCGCGCGGACTGGGAGCCCCACACCGTGATGATCACGCCTCCCACCGCCTTCCACTCGCACCACAACGATGGCGCCGACCTGGCGCTCTTCCTCATCGTCCAGGACGGGGGCGTCTACTACCACTGCCGGACGATGGGCTTCAGCTACGAGTAGCCTCGCTCACGGAAGGCTCGGGCGGAGGTCGGGGAACCAGCGCGTCAGGCGCGACGGCTCGACGATGATGGTCTCGTCGCGGCCGGGGCCGGTCGACACGAGCGAGATCTCGCACTCGATCAGATCCTCGAGCCATCGGAGGTAGTCCTGGGCGCGCGGCGGAAGCTCCTCCCAGACGCGCAGTCCCGCCGTCTCCCCTAGCCATCCCGGACGCTCCTCGAACTCCGGCTCGAGCTTCGCGATCACGCGCTCCTCGCCAGGCCACTCGCGGAGCGGCGTGCCCTTGTAGCGATAGCCCACACCGACCAGCACCGCGTGGCACGGATCGAGCACGTCGAGCTTCGTCACCGCGAGCGTGTCCAGGCCGTTCACGCGGACGGCGTGACGGAGGAGCGGTGCGTCGAACCACCCGCACCGGCGCGGCCGGCCCGTCACAGCACCGTACTCCTTCCCGCGCGCCCGGATCAGCTCGCCGAGATCCCCGGTCACCTCGGTCGGGAACGGCCCGCCCCCGACCCGGGTGGCGTAGGCCTTGGTGATCCCGAGCACCCCCTGGATGCGCGTGGGCGGTACGCCGGTCCCGGGGGCGGCGCCGCCGGCCGTGGCGCTCGACGCGGTGATGTACGGATAGGTGCCGTGGTCGACGTCGAGCAGAGTGCCCTGCGCACCCTCGAAGAGCACGGTCGCGCCGTCGCGCATCCACCGGTGAAGCAGCAGGGTCGTGTCCGCGACGTGAGGACGCAGTCGCTCGGTGGCGCCGCGAACGGCCTTCACGACGTCCTCCACCTCGAAGGTGTCACGGCCACAGGCCCGCAGAAGATGGTTCTTGACGGGAAGAGACGCCTCGAGCTTCTCGCGGAGGTGGGCCTCGTCGAGGAGGTCGCCGACGCGGATCCCCAGCCGGCCGGCCTTGTCCGTGTACGCTGGACCCACTCCCTTTCCCGTGGTCCCGATCCGCTCCTGGTCCATCGCCTGGTCGAGCGCGCGATGGTACGGCAGGATCGACGTGGGCCGCGTGAGAGACGTAGAGCTGATCGACGCCGATCCCGGCCGCCGCCAGCGCGTCGAGCTCCTGCACGAGCCCGACGGGATCCACCACCGTCCCGCAGCCGATCACGCTCTTCTTGCCCGGCCGCAGGACGCCCGAGGGCACGAGCTGCAGCACGAAGCGCCGTCCCTCGGCCACGATGGTGTGGCCGGCGTTCGGGCCGCCCGAGTAGCGGGCGACGACATCGACGCAGGGGGCGACCAGGTCGACGACCTTGCCCTTCCCCTCGTCGCCCCACTGGGCGCCCACGATCACGATGTTAGGCAAGAGCCCCTCCGGAAGCGGGCTCGAGCAGGCGGCTCGGCGCGGCCATCAGCACCGCGAGCGGGCAGGCGATCTCCTGGCCGCCGGCGGGGTCGAGCACCCGCACCTCGCCGCGCGCAAGGCTCCCCGGATCGATCACCACGGCCCGCGCGGCGCGGATGTCCCGCGCGTAGGCGAGCGACTCCTCGAGCGGCCGGCTCATGATGTCCCGGGCCACGGCCAGCCCCAGCTCGCGCAGACGCCGCGATAGCGCAAGGGCCGTGCCCTTGTCCTCGGTGAAGTCGATCACGAAGAACTCCGGCCCTGTCACGCGGGGCTCGATCCCCTGCGCCGCCAGCGCGAGCAGGACGCGGTTCACGTCGAACGCGAAGCCCGTGGCCGGGCACGGCGTGCCGAAGCGCCCCAGCATCTGGTCGTACCGGCCGCCGCCCACCAGCTCGACGCCAAACCCGTCGACGTATCCCTCGAAGCTCACGCCCGAGTAGTAATCAAACCCCCGGACCTCGCCCAGGTCGAGCAGGATCGCCTCGCCGAGGCCGTAGGCGCCAAGCAGCCGGTGGACCTCCGCGAGCCCCGCGACCGCGCGCTCCGACCGGGGATTCTGGACGAGCCCCGCCGCGCGCCGGATCACGTCCGCCCCGCCCTGGAGGCCGGGCAGCGCCAGCAGGAGGTCCGCCGTCGCGGACGGGACGGACAGGTCCCCGACCAGGCGGGTCAGCTCCGCGACGTCCTTGCGTCCGAGGGCTTCGCGCAGGGCCCGCGCCACGTCGCGCTCGACGCCGAGGCTGTCGAGCACGCCCCGCGCGAACTCAACGTGGCCGACGTCGATCTGGAAGCGCTCGAGCCCGGCGGCCCGGAACGCCTCGATGACCATGGCAATCATCTCCGCATCAGCCTCGGGCTTGTCCAGCCCGAGCAGCTCGACGCCCGCCTGGTAGAACTCCCGCATGCGTCCGAGGCGCGGCGCCTCGTTCCGGAACACGTTCGTCCGGTAGGCGAGGCGGTAGGGCTTGGGCCGGTCGCGCAGCCGGGTGGCGGCGATGCGCGCGATCTGCGGCGTGACGTCGGCGCGGAGCGCAAGCATCCGTCCCGTGTCCCGGTCGACGAACTTGAACATGCCCTCCTGGAGCGCCTCATCCGTCCCCAGCTGGAGAACATCGAAGAACTCGAACGTTGGGGTCATCACCTCGCGGTAGCCCCAGAGGCGGAAAACGCCGAGGAGTCGCTCTTGGAGGCCGCGAAGACGGGCCGCCTCCTCGGGGAGGTAGATCTTCACCCCGGTGGGGAGCTGTGACTGAAGGTTCCGCCGGTCCATAGCGTGCGTGCCCGGGAGCCGGGCAAACCCTCGGAAGTATACGGGAGCAGTCTACCGAAATCCAGCACGGGCCGCGGCCGTTGCGGTCCGGTCAGGAAGGCCATCCGATCGGAGGTCGCGCCCGAAGTCGCATCGGGCTCTGCTACGATGTGACCGGTCACGCCGGCGTGGAGCGGACTCGCCGGACCCCGAGGCGCCGAAGGGCGCGTCAGTCCCGGGCAGGCCACCCCGCCATTCGCCCGAGCGCAGTCGAACGGATCGACACGAGGAGGACGGAATTGGGGAGCCAGCTCAGCGCCGCGTCGCGATTCGAGCAAGACGGATCGATCTTGCGGTTCGGGCAGGGAGCGGCGCGCGTATCGGTCACGGTCTGTACCCCGCGGATCCTCCGGATCGAGCTCGCCGGGGAAGCCCCCGACGCCGGGCCGTCCTACGTCGACCCGCGCGACTGGCCCGGCGCCGCCATCCACGTCGACGACGGCGAGCCCGTGCGAATGGTGACGGCGGATCTCGGTGTCGAGGTGTCTACCGCTACCGCGCCGGTCCGGCTGGCCTTCCTCGACCCCGCGGGCATGCTGCTCCTCCACCAGCCGGCGGACGGCGGGATGACGGTGGAGCCGCCGGCGGACGGTCGCGCGCGTGTCCACGCGAGCTTCGCGTTCACCGGTGAGCAGCACTTCTACGGTCTGGGCCAGGGCGGCGTGCAGCTCGATCGGCTCGGGGTGAGCCGCCAGCTGTGGAACACGCACCTGGGGCACGGGCCCGGATCGGACATGGGCGTCCCGCTGCTCCTCTCGAACCGCGGCTACGCGCTGTTCTTCGACAACCCGAGCGATGCCCAGCTCACCGTCGGCCGATCCGACAACGGGGTTCGCATCGTCTACACGGCCGCGTCGGGGCGACTCACGTGGTACTTCCTGATCGGCCGTGACCTGCGCGCGGCAATGCACGAGGTGGCGGAGCTGCTCGGGCACGCACCGATGCCCCCGCGCTGGGCGCTCGGGTTCCTTCAGTCGACCCGTCACTTCCACGACACCGCGGAGCTACGACGGCTGCCGCGCACCATCCGGGACAAGCGCATCCCGTGCGACGGGCTGATCTACCTCTCGACCTACGGCGAGGCTCGCGGCTGGAACCGCGGCGTCGGGCACCTCGAGTTCCAGCCTGAGCTCTGGCCGGATCCGGCCGGCCTCCTCGCGGAGGCGCGGGACCAGCACTTCGAGCTCATCACGCACGAATACCCGGTGCTTCACGAGGACTCCCCGCTGTTCGCCGAGGCAGAGTCGCGCGGCTACCTCCTGGCGGCGGGTTACGAGCGTCGTCGGCGAAAGCGCCCGTCCGCCGGCGACCTATCGTGAAGGGCAGCGCTACCTCGACTTCTCCAACGCGGACGTCCGCCGCTGGTGGTGGGCCGCCCACCGGGAACTGGTGCGCCTCGGCGTCACCGGCTGGTGGCTTGACGGCGGGGAAGGGCCGCCGGCGACGGCGACGCTCCACGCGGGGGACGGGACACTGCTCCACAACATCTACGACCGGCTTCGCCACCAGGCCTTCGCGGAGGGCGAAGCGACCGACCGACCCGACCAGCGCGTGTTCCTCCTCTGCCGCTCCGGGGCGGCGGGGATGCAGCGCTTCGGGGCCACGTGCTGGTCGGGCGACATCAACAACGACTTCCCGACCCTCGAGGCCCAGATCCCGCTGGGGCTCAACACCGGCCTGTCCGGAATCCCGTACTGGGGGACGGACATCGGCGGCTTCTTCCACGCGATCCCGGAGACGGGCGAGCTCTACGCGCGCTGGTTTCAGCTCGGCGCGTTCAGTCCGATCTTCCGCTCGCACGGCTGGGTCTGGCGGGAGCACGTGCCGTGGGCGCACGGCCCCGAGGTGGAGGCGATCTGCCGCCGCTACGCCGAGCTCCGCTACAGGCTGCTCCCCTACACCTACACGCTCGCCTGGGAGGCGCACACGCGCGGCCTGCCCCTCATGCGGCCGCTGGTCCTCAACTACCCGGACGACCCCCGGGTCTGGGCCCTCGGCCACGAGTTCCTGTGGGGCGACGACCTCCTGGTGGCGCCGGTGACGCGCGAGGGAGCGACCGCATGGCCGGTCTACCTCCCCGCAGGCCGCTGGTACGATTTCTGGACCGGCGCTCGCTACGAAGGCCCGGGCGGAATCACGCTTCCCGCGCCGCTCGACCGGCTGCCGCTCCTCGTGCGGGCTGGCGCGATCCTGCCGATGGGACCGGTCGTCCAGCACACCGGTGAGCGGCCACTCGACGAGGTGACACTCCTCATCTACCCGGAGCAGACGTCACGCTTCGAGCTCTACGAGGACGACGGGCGGTCGAACGCCTACCGGCAGGGCCGCTACGCGCTGACGCCCCTCGAGTGCGCGGTCGGGCCCGGCCGCGTGACGGTGCGGATCGGCGATCCGGTCGGCGAGCGGTCGGTCGTGCCGGCCGGGCGGCGCTACCTTCTCCGGCTCCGGGTGGACCGGCCCACCTCGGTCGGTGTGGATGGCCGCGGTGACCTGCCGCGACACGCCGGCCCCGGCCCGGCGGAGGCAGGCTGGTGGCTCGACGACGAGGGATTCACCCTCGTCCGCCTGCCCGACCGGCCCGCCGCCACCGTGACCGTGCGGACTACGACTTGAAGAACCAGGTCTCCGTGTGGGCGATGTGCGGGTTGTCGCTCACGGCGCTGTTCCAGAGCCGCTCGGGAATGTTGCCCATGTTCGTCTTGATGACCCGCACCCCCTGCGACGCGGGCGAGTTCGAGACCACCGGGATGACCCACAGCTCATCGAGCGCGATCTTCCAGACCTCCTTGGCCAGCTGCGTTCTCTCCTGATCCGGCACGCCGAACGACTTCCGGTACTTGTCCATCAGCTCCCGCATCCTGGGCGGCGGCGTCTTGCCCTGAGCGCCGGCGCTCGAGTACCACGTCCCGTAGAGCGGCCCCGTCGGCACCCCGCCGTCCGTGGGAAAGAACCAGGGCGCGTGGCCGTACATGTTGTCCGCGCCCCACTGGGTCTCGAAGTAGATCTGGTGCTCGTTCGCGCGCATCCGGGCGGTGGCGAGCCCGCGCTCCAGTTCCTGGACGTCGCCCCGGATGCCGATCTTCTTCCAGTGCTCGCCGATCATCTCGGCGATCTTGGTGTAGGGCAGGAAGCCGACGTACGTCGTCAGGGCGATCTGGAGCCGGCCCCCGCCGTCGGCCCGCAGGCGATAGCCCTCGGCATCCTTCTTGTCCAGGCCGAGCTTGTCGAGCATCTCGTTGGCCTTCGAGACGTCGTAGGCGCTGTGGAGCGTTTTGAACTCCGGACCCGGAAAGAAGAGGGTGCGCTCACCGGGCGCCGCCGACCCCGTCTGCCCGAGTCCCAGGACGAAGGTCTCGTTGATCTGCTGGCGGTCGATGCCGTGGGACAGCGCGATCCGGAACTCGCGCGAGCTGAGCCACTTCGCGATCTCGGGATCCTTCTCGTAGCTCGTGTTGCAGAACAGCCCGACGTCGGCTCCCTGGTCCGACGGATCCAGGTAGACGCGGTACCCGCCCTTCTGCTGGTTCTCGAGCAGCACGGGCAGCTTCCCGATGTCGATGTGCCGCGCCTGCGAGTCGTATTCGCCGGCGATCGCCCGGAGGTTGATGATCTCGAGGTTCTCGCCGAGCGTCATCTGGATGCGGTCAATGTACGGGAGCTGGTTGCCGGCGGTGTCCACCCATACGCTGTACGGGTTCCGCTCCAGGATGAACCGCGGCGTGTTGATCGGCGAGGTCGTCTTCCACGGTGTGACGACGGGCAGGTCGGGGTTGACGCACGAGTTGTTGCGGTTCTTGAAGAGCGTCACCCAGCTGTTGACGTTGACCTCGGCGACCTTCTTGTCGATCTCGGCCTTGCCCGTGTACTTGGGATGGAACTGCCGGAGGTAGTGGGCCGGTGCGAACCCGCCCAGCGCGTCCCGGCCAAACCGCGCGTGGTGCCCGATGCCCCACACCGAGGCCAGCACGACGGGGAGGGCATAGTAGGGGTCGGGCGCGACGAACTGGATCGTGGCCGCGTCCACCTTCCGGATCGCGATCGGCTTGCCGTTGATCGTCATCACGGTCAGCGGCGTCGGCACGAGCTCCTTGTTCTGGTAGACGTCCTCGAACCAGAAGACGAAGTCGTCGGCCGTGAACGGCTGCCCGTCGCTCCACTTCATGCCCCGGCGCAGGAGGAGCGTTGTGACCTTGCCGTCACGGCTCACCTCCCACCCGCGCGCGATGTTCGGAACGATCTTCGTCCCGGTGTAGTCGAAGTAGAGGAGCTTGTCATTCTGGGCGGCCCGGTGGGCGTTGGAAGTATCGAACGGACCGGTGAACCCGCGGCGCCAGGTCCCGCCGTAGCGACCAATCTCGCGGAGCGGCTTGACGACCAGGGGATCCTGCCCGATGCGCTGCTCGACCGGGGGCAGCTTGCCGGCCTTGACCAGCTCGGCGAGCTGCGGCGCTTCGTTGAAGCGCTTCGGCACCTGCGCCGGATCGGTGACAACCTCTGCGCCTTCCAGCTTGCCGATCAGGTGCGCCCCGGGCTTGGGCGCCTGCGCGCCGGCGGGGATGGCCGGCAGCTGCGTCGCCGAGATGGCCAGCATCCCGAGGCGCAGCATCGTGCGGCGTGACAGACCGCTGTGTTCCCCCGGGGCGTGCTCGGTGTCCTCTGGATCGCTCATGAGTCTCCCCTTTCGCCCTCCTCGATGCCGAGGGCCTGCTCCAGTCTGGCGATCATGACGACGGGGCCGAAGATTGGCGACGCGGTCGCCGCGCTCCTCCTTTGACGAGTGGGTCGTCGGCCTCGGACCGAACATCAGGGACTCGGGGCCTGCGTCCACCGGGAGGCTGGCAGCTCTGGCGACGGACGAGCTCGAGGGCCAGAGGCGGCTCTGCGAGACCGGCCGGCCGGCCGGCCATCAGGTCGAGCAGGCGCCGAGCCGCCGCCTGACCGAGTTCGTACCGGGGCACGCGCACGGTGGTGAGCGGGGGCGTGACCAGGCTCGCGTACGGCACGTCGTCCCACCCGACGATCGAGAGGTCTCGGGGCACTCGCACCCCCCGCTCGGCGCAGGCCTGCAGGAGACCGATCGCCATCACGTCGTTGTGACAGATGGCGGCGGTCGGGCGGGGCTCGAGGGCGAGCAGCCGCTGACCGGCTCCATGCCCGCCCTCGAGTGACATGGCGTCACGAAGGATGAGCGCGCGCTCGGGCCCGAGCCCGGCCCGGACCAGCGCCGGACGGTACCAGTCTTCCCGGTTGCCCACCCGGGCGTCGCTCCGGGACGGCACGACGAGCGCGATCCGGCGGTGGCCCAGCCCGGCCAGGTACGTCACGACCTCGGTGGTGGCGCCCGGCCAGTCGATCCAGACCGCCGCGACGTGGGGCCCCTTCGCCTCGCGGTTCAGGAACACCATCGGGACGCCGGCGCGGCGAGCTAGCTCGGCGAGCTCGTCGGGCGGACACTGCGGCGCCCCGAGAATGAGGCCGTCGGTGCTGCGCTCGAGGAGGTGCCTGACGTTCCGGAGCTCGCGCTCCGGGTCGCGCCGGCTGCTGGAGAGGATCAGGCTGTAGCCGGCCGCCGCCAGCACGTCCTCCGCGCCGCGTGCCACGTCCGGGAAGAACGGGCTCGCCACGTCGCCCATCACGAGGCCGACGGTCTTCGTCTGCCGGCTCACCAGGCTGCGGGCGATGTAGCTCGGATGGAATCGGAGCTTCGTGATCGCCTGCTCCACCCGCGCCCGGGTGAGCGGGGCGATGTGATTCTCGCCGTTGATGAAGCGCGAGACCGTCTGGTGGGACACGCGGGCGAACCGGGCGACGTCCCGGATGGTCACTCGCTTCCGCGCGGCTGGTGGACTCATGACTCGCTTCCGACTCGTGTGACCGGTCACACCCTAGCAAGGGGGCGGAGGGCTGTCAATCGCCCCGCTCGCGACCAGGCTCCCCCGCGCCCCGGCGGCGCGAGAGAGCCCGCGGCGGGGTTGTCCCCGATGGCCGGCATTGGAGGTCCGGGCGGTCCAGTGCTAGATTTGTGACCGGTCACGCGTCGGGTGAGACTCCAGGCGACGTGAGAATCCTGCGCGACCGCCGATCCAGAACACCGTGAAGGCGCGGCACGAGCCCGGGCGGCGGAGCCCGGCGCGAGCCCGCGCAGAAAGGGCAGGCGTGGAGATGACTAGAACGCACCGAAGCCGGAGGGTTCCGCGCGGACGGGGCCGGTCAGTGCTCGTCTCGGTCCTGGCCATGGTCGTCGCCGCCCTCCTCGTCGCGGAAGGGGCGGCCTGGGCGCAGACCAAGACCATCGCGCTCTCGATGCTGGCCGGGTTCAAGGAGGACGTGCTCCGTGCGAACCTGCCGGAGTTCGAGAAGAAGACCGGCATCAAGGTCCAGCTCGACGTGGCGCCCATCGGGGATCTCTACAAGAAGCAGTTGCTGTCGCTCAGCACGGCCGCGCGCTACGACGCCATGTTCATGGACGAGCCCTGGATCGCTCCCCTCTCCGAGTTCCTCCTGCCGCTCACCGAGCGCGCCCGGGGCTACGACCTGACAGACTTCGTGCCGACGGCGCTGGCTGCGGGCGCGTTCCAGGGCGTCCAGTACGCGCTTCCGGTCGACCCGAACATGCAGCTCCTCGTCTACCGGAAGGACCTGTTCGACCAGAAGGGGATGAAACCCCCGACGACCTGGGACGAGCTCCTGGCCGCCGCGAAGGCCTTCACCGACCCCGCCAAGGAGCAGTACGGCATCGCGATCACGGCGAGCAGCGACATCCAGACCTGCCTCTACATGCTCGTGTCCATGTGGTCTCAGGGCGCCGAGCTGGTGACGGCCGAGGGGAAGGGCGGCGTCAACACGCCGGCCGGCCGGAAGGGCACCGAGATCTATCTGGAGCTCCTGAAGTACGCGTCGCCGAGCGCCCGCAGCTACACCTCTGCCGACGTCCTCAAGGCGATGCAGACGGGCCAGGCGGCCATGGCGATCCAGTGGGCGTCGGCCGCGAAGCCGCTGGAGGACCCGAACCGCTCCACCGTGGCCGGCAAGCTCGGCTACACGCTGGTGCCGAAGGCGGTGCGGCAGACGCCGATGCGCGGCGTGTGGACGATCGGCATCGCCAAGAACAGCAGCAACCAGGACGCCGCCTGGGAGTTCGCGAAGTGGTTGAGCAGCAAGGAGTTCGGGCTCGCGGCGGCCAAGTTCCCGAGCGCCTTGTCCGCGATTCATAGCCCGCGCGTCTCGGTCCTTCAGGATCCGGGGACCAAGGCCGCACTCCCGTACGTCGAGACCCTCCTCGCGAGCCTCAAGATCGCCAAGGAGCGCCCGAGGCTTCGCGAGTTCGCGGACATCCAGGAGCACTTCCGGGTCACCGCCGGCAAGCTGACGGCCGGGGAGCTCACCCTCGACGCCGCCCTGAAGGAGATCGACTCCGGGACGAACCGGATCCTCGGCAAGTAGACCCGGACGAGGGGGACGGTGCTCGCGCGGGGAGGACGGTGGTTCCTGCTCCCGGGGCTCCTGTTCCTCTTCGCGATCGACCTCGTCCCCCTCGTCTACTCCGCCTGGCTGAGCCTCTACGACTGGTGGCTCCTCCGGCCCCGGAGCATCCCGTTCGTCGGGCTCGGCAACTACGCCCGCCTCGCCACCGACCCGGAGGTCCGGCGAGCGGTCGTGGTCACCGGGATGTTCACGGCCGGTTCGGTGGCCGTGGAGTTCCTCGCCGGGCTCGGCCTCGCCCTTCTCTTCAGCCAGCAGTTCCGCTTCCTGCGCCCGCTCCGGGTGCTCCTCTTGCTGCCCCTGTTCGTGGTGCCGGTCGTGGGGGCGACCATGTGGCGGATCATCTTCCATCCGGACATCGGGCCACTGAACTACTACCTGAACCTCGCCGGGCTGGGTCGTCCCGCCTGGCTCAGCGATCCGACCCTGGCCCTGGTGTCGATCACGCTGGTCGACGCCTGGCGAACCATCCCGTTCATGTTCCTGGTCATGTACGCGGGGATCGAGATGCTGCCCGCGGAGCTCTTCGAGGCGGCCTCGGTGGACGGGGCGTCCCGCTGGCAAGCCTTCCGGCACATCACGGTGCCGCTCCTGACCTACATCATGCTGGTCGCGGTGCTGATCCGGGGGATGGACGCCTTCCGCGAGCTGGACATCATCTACGTCCTCACGGGCGGAGGCCCGGGCACCGCCACCCAGGTGATCCAGATGCTGAGCTACCGCGTGTTCGGGCTCGGCCACATGGGGCTCGCCAACTCGCTCGGGATGGTCACGCTGGCAATAGTCGCGCTCGCATGCTACGTGCTGATGCGAATCATCCTGCGCCCCCAGCGTCAGGCCCGGGCCGCCCCGTGAAGCCGACCCCGCTCCGGGCGATTCTGACAGTGGTCGCGCTCGTCCCCATCCTCCTGTGGACGCTGTTCCCGATCTACTGGATCGCGACCGCGTCGTTCAAGACCGAGCGGGTCCTCTACGCAAAGCCGCCCCAGTGGCTGTTCAGCCCCATCCTCGACAACTACCGGCACGTGCTCACCAACATCCCGTTCCTCCAGTACCTGACGAACAGTCTGGTCGTGGCCGTGGGGACGACGGTCGGCAGTCTCGTTCTGGGGATCCTCGTCGGGTACGGATTCGCGCGCTTCCGGTTCCCTGGCTATGATGCTGTGCGCTTCCTCGTGCTGGTTACCCGAATGGCGCCCCGCACCGTCCTGGTCGTGCCTTATTTCCTCATGATGCAGAAGCTCGGGCTGCTCGACACGTACACCGGGCTCCTCATCGCCTACGTGTCGTTCGCCCTCCCCTTCACCATCTGGCTCCTCATCGGCTTCTTCATGGACGTGCCGCTCGAGATCGAGGAGGCGGCCATGATCGACGGCTGCAACCGGCTGAGCACGCTCGTGAGAGTGGTCATCCCGATCGTCGCCCCTGGGCTCGTGGTCGCCGCGATCTTCGCGTTCCTGGTCGCCTGGAACGAGTTCCTCTTCGCGCTCATCCTGAGCGGCGTGAACGCGAAAACCCTGCCGGTGGTCGTCGCCGGCCTCACCACCGACCTCGGGCCCCTGTACGGCGAGATGAGCGCCGCGGCGGTGATGGTCATGCTCCCCAACATCGTCATGACGGTGGCGCTGCAGCGATTCCTCGTCCGCGGCCTGACGCTCGGCGCCGTGAAGGGCTAGGGAGACGCGAATGGAGCGGGCCGGAGGAGCCGTGGAGCCCCGGAACCTGGGGCTCCTCCGGGCGCTCGGGTGGGAGCGGACCCCGGGCGGCGTCGAGTTCCGGTGCGTCACCGAATTGCTCGCAGCGGCGCGCGTGGCGGTCGAGGTCGCTGGCCCGCGCGCGGTGCGCGTCCGGATCACGGCCGGCGCGGTTCCCGTGGACAAGGTGTTCAGCTACGTCGTCGGCCGGCCCGAGATCGGCTCGTGGACCGTGGAAGCAGCCGAGGGGCGGGTGATCGTGCGGACGCTCCACCTCATGGTCGAGGCGACGCTCGACCCGTGGCAGCTCACCTTCCGGACGCCCGACGGCCGGCTGCTGACCCAGGAGGTATCGGATGACGTGAACTTCGCCGGGCACCGCCTCGGCCCGCGGCCTGGTCTCGAGGTCGAGAGCCTGCCGCACGATCCCGCCCGGCGCACCCTCACGGTCGTGGAGAACCTCCTGCTCGATCCCGAGGACCACTTCTACGGTGGAGGCGAGAAGTTCACGCGCCTCGACCACGTGGGACGGACGGTGCGGATCTGGAACCGGAATCCGTACGGCGCCCGCTCCGAGCTCGCCTACAAGAACATCCCGCTCCTCGTCGGGAGTCGTGGTTACGGCGTGTTCGTGGACGTCCCGACGGCTGTCACGTTTCACCTGGGCAGCCGGTCGAACCGGACCTTCACGATCGAGGCCGCGGGACCCGAGCTCGACTACTACGTGCTCGTCGGCACACCCAAGGAGATCGTGGCGGCGTACACGGATCTCACCGGGAAGCCGCCCGTCCCCCCCGAGTGGGCGTTCGGCCTGTGGGCCTCCACCTGCTTCGTGAAGTTCACCGAGGGCTCGGTGCTCGCGGAGGCGCGACGTCTCCGGCAGGAGGGCATCCCCTGCGACGTCTTCCACCTGGACTCGTTCTGGCAGCGCGCCTTCATGTGGTGCGACTTCGAGTGGGACGCGGAGCGGCTTCCCGATCCCAGGCGGCTTCTCGCTGAGCTCCACCGGGAGGGGTTCCACAACTGCCTCTGGATCAACCCGTACGTCGCCTGCCAGAGCGCGCTCTACCAGGAGGGCGCCGCCCGCGGGTACTTCCTGCGACGCCCCGATGGGAGGGTCTACGACGCACTGGTGTGGAGCCAGCGCACCGAGCGGGGCATGGGGCTCTGCGGCATCGTGGACTTCACCAATCCCGAGGCCGTCCGCTGGTACCGCGGCAAGCTCGACGCGCAGCTGGCGCTCGGCGCGGACTCGTTCAAGCCCGACTTCGCCGAGGAGATCCCCGAGGACGCCCGGTTCGCGAACGGGATGACGGGCGCCGAGATGCACAATCCCTATTCGCTCCTCTTCCAGCGCGAGTGCTTCGAGGCCACACAGGCCGCCCGTGGGTCCCGCGTGGTCGCCTGGTCGCGGAGCGCGGCCCCGGGCGTCCAGCGCTATCCCGGGCACTGGGCCGGCGATTCCGAGTGCACGTTCCTGGACATGGCGAACACGCTGCGCGGAGGCCTCGCCAGCGCGATGAGCGGTCTCGCCTACTGGAGCCACGACATCGGCGGCTTCTGGGGCGAGCCCTCGCCTGAGCTGTACGTCCGGTGGGCCCAGCTCGGCTTCTTCTCGGCGCTGAGCCGATACCACGGCGCGACGCCCCGCGAGCCGTGGCGGTTTGGCGAGGAGGTGCTGGCGATCTTCCGCGAGTACGCGCGCCTCCGGAGCCAGCTGGTCCCGTACCTGGTGAGTCACGGCTGGGAGGCGTCGGAGACCGGCACGCCCCTCATGCGGCCCATGGCCATGGAGTTTCCCGAGGACCCGGCGGGGTACGCGTTCGACCTCCAATACTGTCTGGGCCGCGAGCTTCTCGTCTCGCCGGTCGTCACCCCGGACAGCTGGGTGACCACGTACCTGCCCCCGGGTCGCTGGATGGACTGGTGGAACCACACGGTCCACCAGGGCTCCGCAACCCTGCGGCGCCAGGTGCCGCTGCGCGAGATTCCGCTCTACTTGCGAGAGAACAGCCTCCTCGTGCTGGGGCCGGTGCGGAGCCACGTCGCCGAGCGCACCGCTGACCCGCTGACGGTGGTGGCGTTCGTGACGACGGAGGCGACGTTCGCACTGCGAACTGACGCCGCGCAGACCGCGCTCCGCTGCCGTCGGGACCAGCGGGCAGTCACCTTCGAGGCCACCCCCGCCACCGCGACCTTCGAATTACGCCTGCACGACATGGATCCGCCAGCCGCGGCGCTGGCGGACGGACGGCCCTTGCCACGCCTGGACCGGGACCGGCTCGGGCAGGCCGATCGGGGCTGGGCCGTCGACGGCCGGACGGTCATCCTGAAGGCCCGGGCCCAGGAACTGCGGGCCGAGTAGCGGACGGTGCGTGCGCTCGCGACCGCCCTCCCGGCCCGAACCCCCGAGGGGCGGTCAGGTCCAGCCGGCGTCGACTACGTAGCTCTGCGCGGTGCAGGCGGCGCTGTCGTCGGCGGCGAAGAAGAGCACGGCGCGGGCGATGTCCTCCGGCACGAGCTTCCGCTTGAGGCACTGCCGGCGCAGGAGCTCCGCCTCGGCTTCGGGGGTGAGCCACAGCCGGATCTGGCGCTCCGTCATGATCCACCCGGGCACGACGCACGTGACCCGGATGTTGTGCGGGCCCAGGTCCCGCGCGAGCCCCCGCGTGAGGCCGACCACGGCCGACTTGGCCGCCGTGTAGCCCGGCATGCCACCCTGGCCGACCATCCAGGAGGTGGAGCCCAGGTTCACGATGGCGCCGCCGCCCGCCGCGGCCATGTCCGGATAGACCGCCTGGGCAGCGAAGAACTGGTGCCGCAGGTTTACCGCCAGCCGGTCGTCCCAGTACTCGGGCGTCACGCTGTCGAGGGCATGGCGCTCGTCATGGGCGGCGTTGTTCACCAGGATCCGAATCGGCCCGATCCGCCGCCGCACCTCGGCGACGGCAGCCCGGAGGGCCGCGATGTCCCGCAGATCACACGGCAGGAACAGCGGGCGCTCCCCGCCCGTCGCACCGATCGCCTCCTCCAGACGCGCGGCGGCCGCGGCGTCGAGGTCGAGGAAGGCCACGCGCGAGCCCTGGGCGCAGAAGTGCTCCACGATGGAGGCGCCGATACCGTTCGCGCCGCCGGTCACGAGGACGACGCGGTCGCGCAAGCTCGGGTAGGTGGCGTACGTCATCCGGGACTCCTTGGGACGGTGTGAGTGGTCGATGGCGAGCCGGCCTCAGCGCTAGCACACGCGACCCGGGTTGCCGGGACAGCGCGCGACCCGGTATCCTCGGCCGGCATGGAACCCATCACGCTCCGCAGTGGCCCTCTGGGCGTCGTCCTCGCTCCGGCCGTCGGTGGTGCCCTCGCGCGCTTCTGGTCCGAGGAGAGACGATCCGCCCTCGAGCTGCTGCGTCCAGCGTCCGAGCTGGCCCTCGCGCGGCGCGACCCCTGGGCGATGGCGTGCTTCCCCCTGGTTCCGTGGTCGAACCGCATTCGTGACGGACGGTTCGCCTTTGGTCCTCGCACGGTGAGCCTGGCCCCGAACCGGCCTCCCGATCCCCACGCGATCCACGGGCACGGCTTCCAGACGGCGTGGACGGTCGTGGATCTCGCCCCGGCGCTGGCCGTGCTCGAGCACCTCCACGCGCCGGACACCTGGCCATGGGCCTATCGCGCCGTCCAGCGCCTCACGTTGACCCCGGAGCGCCTCGCGCTCGAGCTCGCGCTGACGAACCAAGGCGACGCGGCGATGCCCGCGGGGCTGGGCTGGCATCCCTATTTCCCGCGGACTCCGGAAACGACGCTGAGGGCGCGTGTGACCGGGCTCTGGCTGACCGACTCCGAGGTCCTGCCCACCACCTGCGTGGCTCCGGCACCCGACCGCGACCCGGGGCGAGGTCTCGCCGTCGATCGAACGGTGCTCGACAACGCATTCGTCGGCTGGGACGGCGAGGCCGTCGTCACCTGGCCGGAGCGGCAGGCGCGGCTCCGGCTGGCGACGCGTGGCCCGCTGGGCACCCTGGTCGTCTACACGCCGCCCACCCAACCGTTCTTCTGCGCCGAGCCAGTCAGTCACGTCACCGACGCCTTCAACCTCGCGGCAGACGGACGGACCGACACGGGAATGCTGACGCTCGCGCCCGGCGAATCCGTCCAGGCCACGCTGACCATGACTCCCGAGGTCGCATGACCTCCTCCTCGACGCGCATGGAGCGATACCGGCGTATACACAACTTCGTCATGCTGTGTGCGCTCAAGGCAACGGCACGCCCGGCGCGGCCGCGCCGGAGCCCGACGGCGACCAGCGAGCGCGCGCCCTCCCGACCCAGGAGAACCTGATGGCACCGACTACAACCGGCGGCGCCGCGCCCACCGACACGACCCGCAGTCCGGCGACCACGTGGCAGACGCTCGACGGGCGCGCCACCGTCATCGAGGGAGGCCTCTGGGCCCGGCGACAGGCGATCAATCGCGACGCCGCACTGCCCCACGGCTACCGGATGCTCGAGGTCGCCGGCAACCTCGAGAACCTCCGGATCGCAGCCGGCACGTCAACCGGACGGTACCGGGGTCCGGTGTTCATGGACTCCGACGTGTACAAGTGGATCGAGGCCGCCTCGTACGAGCACGCCCGGGTCCCGAGCGACTGGCTCGTGTCCCACATGAGGGCCGCCATCGACGTCGTCGGCGCCGCCCAGGGCGCGGACGGCTACGTGAACTCACACTACCAGGTCGCGGAACCGGGGCGCCACTGGACGGACTTCGCCCACGGCCACGAGCTCTACTGCGCCGGACACCTGTTCCAGGCCGCGGTCGCGCACCGTCGGGCGACCGGCGAGGATCGGCTCCTCGCAATCGCCCGCCGCTTCGCGGACTATCTGGACGCGCGCTTCGGCCCGGGCAAGCAGCCAGGTACGCCCGGACATCCCGAGATCGAGATGGGCCTGGTCGAGCTCTACCGGCAGACGGGTGAGCGGCGGTACCTGGCCCTGGCGCGCTTCTTCCTGGACCAGCGGGGGCACGGATGGCTCGGTCCGGGTCGCTACAACAGCTCGGCTTACTACCAGGATCGCGTCCCCATCCGCGAGGCGACCGAGGTCGAGGGTCACGCCGTCCGCTCCCTATACCTCACCGCGGGCGTGGCCGACGTGTACCTGGAGACCGGGGAGGCAGCGCTCCTGTCGGCGCTCGAGCGCCAGTGGTCGGACCTGGTGAGCCACAAGCTCTACGTGACCGGCGGCGTGGGCTCCCGGCACCTGGGCGAGGCGTTCGGTCAGCCGTACGAGCTGCCGAACGACCTCGCCTACGACGAGACGTGCGCGGCCATTGCCAGCATCCTGTGGAGCTGGCGGATGCTCCTGGCCACGGGGCACAGCCACTTTGCCGAGCTGATCGACCGCACGCTCCACAACGCGGTCCTCGCCGGCGTGTCGCTCGATGGCGAGCGGTACTTCTACGTGAACCCGCTGGCAAGTAATGGGCTGCCCGAGCACCTGGGACGGGGCGGCTGCCGCCGCAAGGAGTGGCACCTCGTCGCCTGCTGTCCCCCGAACGTCATGCGCCTCGTGTCATCGCTGGGCCACTACGTCGCGTCGTGCGATCGCACGGGCCTCCAGGTGCATCAGTACGCGCCGGCGCGGATCGCAACCGCGCTCCCGTCGGGGCCGGCCGTGGCGCTCCGCCTGGAGACCCGGTATCCGTGGGAAGGGGCGATCCGGCTGACAGTCGAGGCGGGAGACGGTGGTCCCTGGACCCTCGCCCTGCGCGTTCCAGGGTGGTCCGGCCACGCCACCGCTCGGGTGAACGGCGGCGCCGTCGACGCCTCCCCGAGCGCCAACGGCTACCTGCGCCTCGAGCGGAGCTGGCGGGCCGGCGATGTCGTCGAGCTCGAGTTCCCGATGGCGGTCACGCTGATCGAGCCGCACCCTGCGATCGAATCCACGCGCGGCTGCGTCGCGATCGAGCGCGGGCCCCTCGTGTATTGCGTGGAGCAGGTCGACCAGGGCGAGGCGCCGCTCGCCGAGCTCGAGATCGACGCGACGGGACGGTTCGCTTCTCACTGGGAGCCGGACCTGCTGGAGGGCATCGTCACCGTTCGCGCAGCGGGCTTTCAGGTGGACACGGCGTCCTGGCGCGGTCGGCTCTATCGGCCCGCGGGATCCGCCCCGCCGCCACGGCGGCGGGGGATCGACCTGACCGCAATCCCCTACTACGCCTGGGCCAACCGCGCCGCGGGGGCGATGCGCGTCTGGATCCCACGGGCTACAATCTGAGCGATTGCTGCCGAAGCGTCCCCGTCACCCTTGACCAAGAGGATAAACGCGTGGCGAGCACGGACCGAATGCACCTTGGACTGATGCTTCCGATCGGCGCCGGAGCCCTCGGCGACGGCCGCCCCGTCCGCTGGGCCGACCTCCGCACGATGGCCCGCACGGCGGAGGCAATCGACATCGACACGCTCTTCCTGCCGGATCACCTCCTGTTCCGGAAATCACCGCCGGACAACATCATGCAGGTCAACATGCCGGAGGGAAAAATACGGGGCATCTGGGAGTCGTGGACGATCCTGGCCGCCCTGGCCGAGGCGACGAGTCGCATCCACCTGGGACCGCTCGTGGCGTGTACTGGCTTCCGGAACCCGGCGGTCCTCGCGAAGATGGCGGACACGCTCGATGAGGTGTCGGACGGGCGCGTGGTCCTGGGTCTCGGCGCCGGCTGGCACGAGCCGGAGTACCACGCATTCGGCATTCCCTACGACCACCGCGTGGGGCGGTTCGAGGAGGCCCTCGCGATCATCGTGCCGCTCCTCCGCGAGGGCCGCGTCGACTTCCAGGGCCATTACTACCAGGCGCGGGACTGCGTCCTCGCCCCGCGGGGACCCCGCCCCGGGGGGCCGCCGATCCTCATCGGCGCCCAGCGCCCCCGCATGATGGCGCTCGCCGCCCGCTACGCCGATCGGTATGACGCCGACTACCATCTCGCCGCGAGCGATGTGGTCAGCCGGTTCGAGGCGCTCGACCGCGCGTGCGCCGAGGTGAAGCGCGACCCCGCGACCGTCCTGCGTACCGCCGGGGCCCGGGTGGCACTGACGCGTCCTGGTGAGCCGCACCCCGGCGTGCCCGGCGTCAGCACCCCGCCCGGAACCGCCGCCTTCGACCTCGGCGGGATGCGCCAGATGGCCCGCGTGGGCACGCCCGACGAGCTCCTCGATCACGCGCTGGCCTTCAGGGCGGCCGGCGTCCAGCACCTGACCTTGAGCCTCGTCCATCCGCCGGGGCCAAGAGGTATCGAGATGCTGGCCCCGGTCGTCGACGGCCTCCGCCGCTGAGAGACGGCGAGCCGCCGCGCCTCGATCTCCGCGATCACGCGCAGCTCCCGTAGAGGTCCCGTGATCCGGATCGGGATTTCCGGCTGGCGCTACCCGCCGTGGCGTGGCGTGTGGTATCCAGAGGGCCTTCCGCAGCGCCGGGAGCTCGAATTCTGCGGGCGGCACTTCCCCACCGTCGAGATCAACGGCTCGTTCTACTCGCTCCAGCGGCCCGAGTACTACGTCGCGTGGTACCGGGAGACGCCGCCGGGTTTTGTCTTCGCAGTGAAGGGCTCGCGCTACATCACGCACCTGCTGCGGCTCAAGAACGTCGCGACGCCGCTCGCCAATTTCTTCGCCTCGGGGATTCTCAATCTGCGCGAGAAGCTCGGGCCGTGCCTCTGGCAGCTCCCGCCGGCGTTCTCCTACGACCGGGCGAGACTTGAGGAATTCTTCTCGCTCCTGCCGCGGAGCACCGAGGCGGCGCTGGCGCTCGCCCGGCGGCGCGACGCGCGCATGACGGGGCGATCGAGGCTCGCCATCGACGCCGAACGGTGCTTGCGCCACGCGATCGAGATCCGGCACCCGAGCTTCGTCAACGACGATTTCCTCTCGCTAGCGAAGAAGCAGGGCATCGCGCTCGTCGTCGCGGACACGGCGGGCAAGTGGCCGAGGATGTTCGACCTCACCTCGGACTTCGTGTACGTGCGCCTGCATGGCGACGTGAAGATCTACACCAGCGGATACTCGGGCCGTGCGCTGGATGGCTGGGCGAGACGTGTTCGGGGCTGGGCCCGGGCTGAGCGCGACGTGTACGTGTACTTCGACAACGATGTGAAAGTAAGGGCGCCTTTCGACGCGCTCAACCTGATGCGCAAGCTGCGACTCGAATGGCGCCTGCGCGAGCACACCCGGGGAGCACCCTTGCCGAAGCATGCTGCCGGCGCGCGCGTGCCGCGCCTCAAGTACGCCTATGGTCCGCGCGTCACCGGCGGCAACCCCGCGTGGGACGCGCTGACACGAGCTACGACGTAGCCCGGTAGCGTGAGCGTCCTGGTCAGAGCTCGTGCCCGCGGTCAGCGGACGCGGATCTCGAAGATCATCGGCCAGAGCTTGCCGCCGACGAACAGTCGTCGGGTGGCCGGGTCGTAGGCGATGCCGTTGAGCACGGCGTCGGGCTCGCGCCGCGCGTCGCGGCCCCGGAGGCCGGTGAGGTCGAGAAAGGACGTGACACGGCCGGACTCTGGATCGATCTGGACGATGAAGTCCGTGTACCAGATGTTGGCCCACACCGCTCCCTCGATGAACTCGAGCTCGTTGAGACGATGAAGCGGCCGACCGTTCCAGGTCACGGCGAGTCTCCGCGTGGGCGTAAAGCGCTCCGGGTCGAGATAGGTCAGAACGTTCGTCCCGTCGCTCAGGATGAGGCTCGCACCGTCATAGGCGAGCCCCCAACCCTCGCCTTCGTACCGGAACTCCCGGACGAGGCGAAGCGTGGCCAAGTCGTAGACGAAGCCTCGACCAGACTGCCACGTGAGCTGGACGAGCCGGTTACCCACTCGGGCGAGACCCTCCCCGAACACGTCCGGTGGGAGGTCTACGCGTCGGAGCACGCGGCCGGTCGGCCACTCGACCCGCCGCAGCGTGGACTCGCCGAGGAGCCCGGTACTCTCGAAGAACCCGCCGTCATGCCACACGAGTCCCTGAAGGAATGCCCGCGGGTCGTGGGGAGAGCTCCGGACAACCTGCCAGCGGAGCTCTCGTGCGTCCGTGGACGGACCGGCAGAGGTCGCGAGGCCCGGGGCGACTCCCTCCCCGGCCAGCGTCAGGCCAGCGAGCAGGATCCCCGTTCCCAGACCAGCACGGGTCGGGTGCCGACGAATCAGCCGGACGGCGCGCCGAGCCGTCGCGCGGCCGCGGCCGGTCGCCTGGACCGAGTACGCCGAGGTCAAGGGGATCAACGCCGCTACAGGCGCACGAGCCGGGCCGAGCGGATGGACGGCAGGGCGCGCAGCTCGGCGAGCGTGGGATCCGGAACCGCCGAGTCCAGGCTCAGGACGGACACCGCGCGACCGCCGGGCCGCTGACGCCCGAGCTGCATGCCGGCGATGTTGATGCCGTGCGCGCCGAACAGGGTGCCGATCCGGCCGATGACGCCCGGAACGTCGTCGTTCGAGAGGACCACCATCCAGCCCGCGGCGTGGGCCTCGAGGTCGAATCCGTCCACCTGGACGATCCGCGGCTCGCGGCGGTGGAAGAGCGTTCCCGCGACCTGCCAGCGGCCGCGGTCGGTCACGAGCTCGGCGGTCAGAAGACTGGCGTAGTTTTCGCTAACCGGCGTCTTCGCCTCGACGACGCGGAGACCCCGCTGCCGGGCGAGGTAGGGCGCGTTCACGTCACTCACGTTCTCCTCGAGGATCACGCCGAGGAGGCCCCGCTGGAAGGTGACGGTGAGGGGCTGAATCGCGTGGCCCGCGATCTCTCCCGCGTAGGTGAGTCTCGCCTCGGCCATCCGCCCCTCGGCGAGCTGGCCCAGGAACGATCCGAGCTTCACGGCGAGGGAGAGATAGGGCGCCAGCTCCCGCAGGAGCTCAGGGTCGACGCTGGGCGCATTGACGGCGTGCCGGACCATGCCGCGCAGCAGCAGATCCGCCACCTGCTGGGCGATGGCCACCGCCACCTGGGTCTGCGCCTCTTCGGTCGAAGCCCCGAGGTGCGGGGTGACGACGACCGGCTCGAGGTCGAGCACCGGCGATCCCCAAGGCGGCTCCCGTTCGAAGACGTCGAGCCCGGCCCCCGCGACGTGCCCGGCCTGGACCGCCGCCGCCAGCGCAGCCTCGTCGAGGATGCCACCACGGGCACAGTTCACGATCCGCACCCCGGGCTTCGCCCGCGCCAGCTCCGCGGCGCCGATCAGGCCGCGTGTCTCCTTCGTCAGGGGGATGTGCACCGAGATGAAGTCCGACCGCGCAAGGAGAGCGTCAAGATCGACAAGCTCGACCCCCAACCGCTCGGCGACTTCGGTGCCGAGGTAGGGATCGTAGGCGACGACTGTCATCGCGAAGCCTTGCGCGCGCCGCGCGACCTCCGTGCCGATCCGGCCGAGTCCGACTATGCCGAGCGTCTTCCCGTAGACCTCCGCCCCGAGGAAGCGGTCGCGTTCCCACTTGCCACTCCGGAGGTGGGCGTGGGCCTGAGGAAGCTTCCGGGCGACGGCGAGGAGGAGCGCCATCGTGTGCTCGGCGGCGGCGATCGTGTTGCCGCCCGGCGTGTTCATGCAAACGATGCCGCGCCGCGTGGCGGCCTCCACGTCGACGTTGTCAAGCCCGACCCCGGCGCGGCCGATGACCTCGAGAGCCGGAGCGGCGTCGATCACCTCGGCCGTGACCCGCGTCGCGCTCCGGACCACGAGACCCGTGTACGGGCCGATTCGCCGCGCGAGCTCCTCGGGCGGAAGGGTCGGCACCACGTCGACCAGCAAGCCTTCGCCGCGAAGCGTCTCGACGCCTACGTCCTGGAGCGAGTCGGTGACGAGAACCCGCTTCGCGACTCCGTCGCTCATCGGCGGCTCAGCCTTCCTTGACGAAGATCCGCTGCGCGGCGGCCACCGCCGCGCCCAGCTCCACGGTCACCCCGAGCCGCATGAGGGCTCGCTCGAGCGCGGCGAGACCAACCACCAGGTCGGACTCGTCGACCCAGCCGAGATGCGCCAGCCGGAACAGCTTGCCCTTCATCTCCCCTTGCCCGCCCGCGATGGTGATGTTGTCGTCCGAGCCGTACGTTCGGACGACGGCCTCGCCGTCGATTCCCGCCGGCGAGACGATGGCCGTCACGGCCGGGCTCGGCGTCGCCCGGGCGAAGAGCGCGAGCCCCAGCGCCTCGGCGCCGGCCCGCGCCGCGCGCGCGAGCCGGTCATGGCGCCGGTGGACCTCTGGGAGTCCCTCGGATCGGAGGAGCCCCAGAGCGACGTCGAGCCCCGCGAGGAGCGACACAGCGGGCGTGAACTGCCCCTGGTTCTTCGCTTGCCAGCGCCGCTCGGTGGGAAGATCCCAATAGAAGCGGGGGCACCGGGCCTGCTCGGCCGCGAGCCACGCCCGGTCGTTCAGGGCCACGAACGCGAGGCCCGGAGGGCACATGAGGCCCTTCTGCGAGCCCGCGACCACCACGTCGATACCCCAGGCGTCCATCGGGCACGGCACGACCCCGAGCGACGAGACCGTGTCCACGACGCAGAGCGTGCTGGTCCTCCGCGTGAGGGCCGCGTAGGCCTCGACATCCTCGAGCACGCCAGTCGATGTCTCGCTCTGCGTCACGAAGAGAGCGCGCGCCCTGGGATGGGCCGCCAGCGCCGCCGCGACCCGCTCGGGCGGCACCGCCTCGCCGTACGGCGCGTCGACGGCGTGAACCGTGAGACCAAAGGCCCCTGCGATGTCAGCCCACCGCTCGCCGAACTTGCCGCAGCGGACCACCAGCACCTCATCCCCGGGCGAGCAGAGGTTGACGACGGCGGCCTCCAGGGCGCCGGTGCCCGATGCCGCCAACACGATGACCTCGCTCCGCGTCTCGATGATCTCGGCGAGGCCCGAGCGCACCCGACCAAAGAGCGCCTCGAACTCGGGCGTGCGGTGATGGAGAATCGGCCGGGCGATGGCCTGGAGCACCTCGGGAGGGATCGGGGTGGGCCCCGGGGCGAGCAGATGGTACTTCTTCATGGAACGACTCCTTCACCTGTGACAGCTGCCGCCGTGGGCGAGGACGCCTCGAAGCGGTAAGGGTGGCGGAAGATGCCGCGCTCGGTGACGATCGCGGTGATCAGCGCAGCCGGGGTCACGTCGAAGGCCGGGTTCCGTGCGGGGGATGCCGCCGGGACGATCCGCCGGCCGCCGATCTCTTGCACCTCGCGGGGGTCCCGCTCCTCGATGGGAATGGCCGACCCGTCCGCGACCCGGGGGTCGATCGTCGAGAAGGGCGCGGCGACGTAGAACGGGATCCCATGGTGGCGCGCCAGCACGGCCACGCCGTAGGTCCCGATCTTGTTGGCCGTGTCCCCGTTCACCGCGATCCGGTCGGCGCCCACGACGACCAGATCCACCTCACCTCGTGCCATCGTCGAGGCTGCAGCGACGTCGGCGATGACCGCGTGGGGGATCCCCTCGCGCACCAGCTCCCACGCGGTCAGTCGCGCCCCCTGGAGAACCGGGCGCGTCTCGTTGACCCAGACGAAAGGCTGCCGCCCGGCCTCGACGGCGCCGCGGACGATGCCCAGCGCCGTCCCGTAGCCGGCCGTCGCGAGCCCACCAGCGTTGCAGTGGGTCAGGATCCGTGCGCGCGCCGGGACCAGTTCGGCTCCCAGGGTCCCGAGCCGACGGTTCGCCGCGACGTCCTCCTCGAGGATCGCCTCCGCCTCCCGCACCAGGCTCGCTCGCAGCCGGTCCAGCGGGAGGTTCCGGGCGTCACGCGCGTGGCGCTCCATCCGCTCGAGCGCCCAGAAGAGATTCACGGCGGTCGGTCGGGTCGCAGCGAGGCCGGCAATCGCTGTCTCGATGTCTCCGAGGAGCGCGTCGGGGTCCCGAGCCGGGCTAGCGAGCCCTGCCAGCGCGACCCCGAACGCCGCCGCCACGCCGATCGCCGGGGCGCCGCGCACTGCCAGGGTCCGGATCGCGTCCGCCACCTCGGGCCAGGCGCCGCACTCGAGGTAGACCTCCTCTCCAGGCAGTCGCCGCTGGTCCAGCAGCACGAGCCGGTCGCGCTGCCAGCTGATGGGGGAGAACGTGAGGGGCGGCGCGCCCACTAAACTAGGCGGAGCGCGCAGTGGCGCGGGCAGGAGACGTACCCACGGACTGGCCGAGCCCGGCGGCAGCCGCGGCCCAATCCAGCCCGACAACCCGCACGACCTTGGTTCTGGCGGTGTGACCGCGAATCACCTCGACGCGAGACCGAGCGCAACCGAGCCGCTCGGCCAAGAGCGATCGGACCGCCTCGTTGGCGGCGCCGCCGGCCGGCGGGGCCGCCACGCGCACCCGCAGGATGTCGCCCTGCCATCCATCGATCGCATCCCGGCCGGCGCGGGGACGCACCTCGACGGTCAGGCGTGCCTCAGGAGCCGGCGACATCGCCCTCCGCCAGCGCCTGCTCGGCCAGGCGCTTGTGCATGGCGAGCGTGCTCATGATCTCCTCGGCGAGCTGCCGCCGGAGACGCCGGAGGCTGCTGACCTCGGCGCTGATCTTCGCGTGCTCCTCGCGAGCCTCCTGCATGAACTGCTCCGACCGGAGGTGAGCCTCTCGGAGTACCAGCTCCGCCTCGCGCCGCGCGTTCTCCTTGTTCTCCTCGGCAAACTTCTGCGCAGTCATGAGTGCGTCCTGGAGGGTCTTTTCCCGTCCCTCGACCATCCGGGACTTCTCCTCGAACGCGATCAGCTGCTCCTTCAGCAGCGCATTCTCCCGGAACAGCTCATCGACGTCGTCGGCCATCTCCTCCAGGAACGCGTCGACCTCCTGGGGATCGAATCCCCGAAAGAGCCTCACTGCGAACTGCTGCTGTCGGATGTCCATGGCGGTCATGCGCATCGGCGTTCTCCTGCCTCTCTCACCCGAGCCGGGATGCCGTCTTCACGAGGACCGGAACCAGGAACCACTGGAGGAAATAGATGCCGAGGATGACGACGAGGGGTGAGAAGTCAATCGCGCTGTACGGCAGACGGCGCCGGATCGGACGCAGCACGGGTTCGGTCACCTGGTGCAGGAATCGCACGATCGGGTTCCAGGGGTCCGGATTCACCCAGGACAGGAGCGCCCGGATGATGATGATCCACAGGTACGCCCACAGAAGGTAGTCGACCAGCTTCGCGATCGCGAGCAGGAAGTTGCCCAGCACGTACACGGTGGCTTACCGTCCTTGGCCGAGCTCGCGGGACCGCTGGGTTGCGCGCTCGACAGCATCGATCAGGGTCCGACGGAGGCCCCCCGTCTCCAGCGTGTGGATACCGGCGATCGTGGTCCCGCCAGGAGAGCTGACCATGTCCTTGAGCTGGCCGGGGTGCATGCCCGTGTCGATCAACAGCCGCGCCGAGCCGAGCACCGTCTGCGTCGCCAGTGTCATGGCTGTCTTGCGGTCCAGGCCGACCCTGACACCGCCGTCGGCGAGGGCCTCGACGACCAGTGCGATGTAGGCAGGACCGGAGCCGGAGAGCCCGGTCACCGCATCCATCATCTCCTCCTCCAGGATGACCACTCGCCCCACCGCTTCGAAGATCTGACGCGCCGTGTCCAGGTCGCCGTCCTCGAGGCCCGCGGCCAGCGCGATGGCGGTGGCGCCTTCGAGCACGAGCGCGGGCGTGTTCGGCATGACCCGGATCATCCGGGCGTCCGGAGGCAGACGGCGCCGGATCTGGCTCGTGGAAACGCCGGCGGCCACCGAGATCAGGAGCTTGCCGGAGGCGGCGGGCGCGATCTCGTCCAGCACTGCTCCGAGGATTTGCGGCTTGACGGCCAAGATGACGACGTCCGCCTGGCGCACGAGCGTCACATTGTCCGGGATGACGACGATGCCGTAGAGCCGCTTCAGGTCCTCGAGGCGATCCGCCCGGACGTCCGCCATGAGGAGATGCCCTCCCGGCACCAGTCCCGTCTTCGTGAGGCCCCGGACGAGCGCCTCGCCCATGTTGCCCCCGCCGACGAATCCCACTCGCGTGTCCTGGATCGCCACCGTCAGTCCCCCCGACCGACCGAGACGCCAGGACGCCGGGCGTTCACGGTTCAGCCCTCACGGGGCCCGAAAATCGCGGTCCCCACCCGCACGATCGTCGCACCCTCCTCGATGCCCACCTCGAAGTCACCGCTCATCCCCATCGAGAGCTCCGCGAGCTCGGGTCCGAACCCCCAGCCCCGGGCGCCGTCGATCAGCTTCCGCATCTCCCGGTAGTGCGGCCGCGAGTCCTCGGGGTCGCGAGGCAGCGGCGGGATCGTCATGAGCCCCCGCAGCCGGAGCCCGGGAAGCGCCGCCATGGCCTCCAGCGCGGGCCGGAGATCCCCGGCCCGGATGCCCCCCTTCTGCGGCTCTTCACCGACGTTCACCTGGACTAGCGCGTCGACCCGGCGTCCGGCCTCGGTCGCCCGACGCGAGAGCGCCTCCGCCAGCGGTAGCCGATCGACCGAGTGGATCAGGTCGAAGCAGTCGAGGGCGTCCCTGACCTTGTTGGTCTGCAGGTGCCCGATCAGATGCCACGGCCGCGGCCGGCCGAGCACCGCGATCTTCTCGCGTGCCTCCTGCACGCGGTTCTCGCCGAGCGCGGGCACGCCCGCCACGATGGCGTCTCGGACGCGCTCGGCATCGATGGTCTTGGACACCGCTACCAAGAGCACGGCGTCCTCGCGGCGTCCAGCCCGGCGGGCCGCGTCGGCGATTCGATCCTGCACGGCGGCGAGGTTCGCGCGGATGTCGGCCCGAAGCATGCGCGCATTGTAGCGGTTTCGCCCGCCCGACGCCACGTGGGCTCACGCGGCGCGGACCTTAGTCGAGCGTGGCGAGCGTCGCGAGACGTCCGGCGAGGCCCTCCTTCCGATACGAAAAGAAGAGGTCTCGCCGGCAGCCGGTGCACAGCCGAGGGCTCAGGATGGCGTCCGGGGGCACGCCGGCCTCCGCCAGCTGATCGGCATTGGCCGTCCACAGGTCCAGCGACCATCGCTCTTGGCAACCCGGGCGCGCCGGGGTGCCCGGACGCACCCAGCGCTCCCACGCCGACGGAAACGCCGCGCGCAGGGGACCGACCACGGGCTCGTCCACCTCGTAGCAGCATGGGCCGATGGACGGACCGAGGGCGGCCCGGAGCCGGTCCGCGCGCGCGCCAGCGCGTTCGACGAGCGCCGCGACGAGTCGGCCCGCGATCCCTCGCACGGTGCCGCGCCATCCGGCGTGCCCCATCCCGAGGGCCGAACCCTCCGGGTCGACGACGATCACCGGCACGCAGTCCGCCGTGAACACCGCCAGCGGCCGCGCCCGCCGGCGCGTGAACAGGGCGTCCCCGGTCCCGACCAGTCCGCCGGTGTCCGTCGTGTCCGCGTCGAGACAGGCATCGCCATGAACCTGTCGCGCATACCTGATGCTTCTCGGCTCGAGGTCGAGGGCGGCGAGCGCCGGCCACCGCTGGTCACCACCGAACGGACCGGCCGGCGCCGAGACGGCATGAAAGCTTCCCTGGTGGCGCGTCGTGAATGCGTGCCGCACGCCCACCGCCGTGAGCGCCGGCAGCGCTGCGTGGGTGGGCGGCTGCCCGTGCCAGCTCACCATGCATCGATCCCGACCGCCGCGCGCGACTTCGGGCAGCCGCGGCGGCGCCAGGCGATCGATTCGCTGACTGTCAGTCGGCCTGGCGCCGGAGAAACGCGGGAATGTCGAGGTCGTCGGCCACCGCGTCGAGCCCGTCCGCGCGCGCACCGTCCGCGCGTGGCCGGCGCCACGGCGATTGGCGCTCGCCCCCGCGGTACGCCTTGAGGTCGACGGTCCGCCCGCCCGGAGCCATGCCCGCGCTCGTCCCGACCGCCGCGGCCGACGCGTGCGGATGCGCGGCGCCGCGCACGTCGTCGAACCCCGTTGCAATGACGGTCACCCGGATCTCGTCCCCGAGACTCTCGTCCACCACGGCGCCCACGATGATGTTGGCGTCACCCTCGGCCGCCTCCGCCACCGTGCCGGCGGCTTCGTTCACCTCGTGGAGCGTGAGATCCCCGCCGCCGGTGATGTTGACCAGGACCCCGCGGGCCCCCTGTATGGACGTCTCCTCGAGGAGTGGGCTCGCAATCGCCTTCTGGGCCGCGTCGACGGCGCGATGCTCACCTCGGCCGACTCCGGTGCCCATGAGCGCCATGCCCATTCCCGACATGATCGTGCGCACGTCGGCGAAATCCAGGTTGATGAGACCCGGGACCAGGATGAGGTCCGAGATGCCCTGGACCGCCTGCTGCAGGACGGAGTCGGCGACCTTGAACGCCTCCTGCAGCGGCGTGCCCTTCTCGACGACGGTGAGGAGCCGCTGGTTGGGGATCGTCAGCAGCGTGTCTACGATCCCCCGAAGCTCCTGGATGCCGGCATCCGCCTGACGCATGCGCCGGGGCCCCTCGAACTGGAACGGCTTCGTGACGACGGCCACGGTCAGAGCGCCGAGCTCCTTGGCGATCGCCGCCACGACCGGCGCGGCGCCCGTGCCTGTCCCGCCGCCCATCCCAGCCGTGATGAAGACCATGTCGGCACCGGCGAGGGTCTGGTTCAAGACCTCCCGATCCTCGCTCGCGGCACGGCGGCCGACCTCCGGGTCGGAGCCGGCGCCCAGGCCACCGGTGAGCTTCGAGCCAAGCTGGATCTTGATCGCCGCCGGGGACCCACGGAGAGCCTGGGCGTCCGTGTTCGCCACCGCGAACGTCACGCCGGTGAAGCGCGAGCTGATCATCCTGTTCACGGCGTTCGAGCCGCCACCTCCCAGCCCGACGACCCGGATCTTCGCCGCGAGCTCCCGGTCCTCTTCCTCGAGCCGGAACACCAGCTCTTCCCGCATTGTCTCCTCCCTCTCCATGGGCCGGCGGTTCCCGCCGACCGGCTCTCTCGCGTGCCTGCGCTTGCGACGCCTTCGCGCCATCAGAATATTTCCCGGAGCCACTCGCGAACGCGGCGCGCCGGCCGGGCCACACCGGGCCAGCCCTCACCATGCCCGGAAAGCCGGCCCGCGGTGACCACGGGACGGTCCCGGCGGGCGCCGGTGAGCATCAGCCCGACGGCGGTTGCGAACGCGGGGCTCTCCACTTCCTCGTACAGCCCACCCACCCACTTGGGGATGCCACGCCGGACCGGCATATCGAGGATCGTCTCCGCGAGCTCCGGGACACCTTCCATGATCGTCGCTCCTCCCGTCACCACGGCGCCCGCCGTGGCCGCGTCGCCGAGCCCGGCCTGGCTGACATCGCGGGCCACGAGCGTGAGGATCTCCTCAACGCGGGCTTGGACGATTCGGGCCAAGGTCTGGCGCGAAAGCACTCTGGGCTTGCGGCCCCCAATCGAGGGAACCTCCACCGTCTCGTCCTCGAGGACGAGGCTCGCCTGGCCACACCCGTAGAGCTTCTTGAGCTCCTCCGCGGACGGCGGCGGCGTTCTCAGCCCCATGGCGATGTCGTTCGTGATGTGATCGCCGCCGAGTGGGATCACGGCCGTGTGCCATACGGAGCCATCTCGAAACAAGGCGACGTCCGTCGTGCCGCCGCCCACGTCGATCAGGAGAACGCCTAGATCCCGCTCGTCGGGCGTGAGCACCGACTCCCCAGACGCGAGCGACTGCAGCACGACATCTTCCACGGTCAGGCCGGCTCGGTTGACGCTCCGCACGACGTTCTGGACCGCGGTGGCCGCGCCGGCGACTATGTGCATCGATACGCCCAGGCGACTCCCGAGCATCCCGATCGGTTCCCGGATGTCGTCCTGGTCGTCGACCGTGAAGCCCTGGGTCAGCGCGTGGATGACGTCGCGATCGGGGGGCAGGTTCACCGCGCGGGCCGCGTCGACTGCCCGGGCGACGTCGGTGGCCGTGACCTCGCGGCCGCGCCCCTGGACCGCCACGACACCCTGGCTGTTGAGCCCCCGGATGTGCCCTCCCCCGATCGAGACATAGACGGCATCCACCTCCACCCCCGCCGCCTGCTCCGCCTCGGCGATGGCGCGCTTGACCGCCTCGACCGTCGACTCGACGTTCGCGACGACGCCCTTGCGGAGCCCCCGCGAAGGATGCTGACCGATGCCGATCACATCGACGCCGGTCGCGGTCACCTCGCCGATCACGGCACACACCTTGGTTGTCCCCACGTCGAGTCCCGTTATGATGGTCTGCGTCCTACGCACGTCAGCGTCGCTCCAGGCCGGCCGCGGCCGGCGTCACGAGTGTGGCGGAATCCCCGACGGACCGTCGACCGGCGGCGGGCGTCGCCCGGGCCGGACTGGCGACCTGCGCCGGGATACGAGGCGTGAGCACAACCTGGTCCCGGAAGCGGAGATCGATCGTGGCCATCCGCTCGCCACGAGCGTCGAGCTCCCCGAGCACCGCGTCGAGCCGCGCCAGCCGGTCGCTCCAGGCGTCGGAGCCCAGGCGGACCTCGATCCCGTCCACCAGGTAGAGCACCGGGGCGTGAGGGCGCGCGAGGTCAAGCTCGGAGACGCGCGAGGCCAGGTGTCCGGCCGTCCGCTGCAGGACGTGAAGCAGCGCCAACCCCGCCCGGAGGCCGTCGGAGGGTTCGGCCGTTCCCGGAACGGGAGCACGGACGCCGGTCAGGATCGGCAGACCGGTCGCCCCGGGCCGGGCGTCGCCGGTGACGAGATATCCCTCGGCATCGACCCAGTGGAGCCCGCCTGCGTTGACGAGCGCGTAGGGCTCGCGCTCCTCCACCAGCACGGTCACCCGGCCTGGCAGGTGGCGCACGACGTGCGCCCGCCGGACAGCGGGCAGGCTCGCTACGCGAGCCTCGGCAGCGACGACATCGACCGCCAAGAGGTTCGTCCCTGGCTCGATGGCCGCCGCTCTGCGCACTGAGGCCTCGTCGAGCCGGTGCGCTCCCACGACCTCGACGGTGCGCATGGCCAGGAACGGCGTTCGCCGCATCCAATCCCACGCCACGTAGGCGGCCACGGCGAGTGCCGTCAGGACGAGGCAGTGAACGAACCCACGGGCGAGCGCGCGGATGTACCGTCCCGCGAGCCTGGCCCGGTGGCGCTGGTTGGAGATCAGGCGCGACCGCGATGCCAGATCCTCGGGCGGCGCGGGGCTGATCCTGGGCCCCGACAGCGCGCGAGGAGCAGGACGGATCGGAGGGGGTTCTTCAGACGGCCTTCGGCCGGTGGCGGCCGGCCCTTGGCCGGCGGCGGCCGGCCTTCGGCCGGTGGCGGACGGCCTTCGGCCGGTGGCGGCCGGCCCTCGGCCGGTGGCGGCCGGCCCTTCGCCGGTGGCGGCCGGCCTTCGGCCAGTGGCGCCCTGTGGGCTCACGACGTCGGGGCGTCTCCGGCAGATCGATTCATGGAGCTACTCAGTCGCCGAGGATCCGGAGCTCCGACGTCAGCCGGATCCCCGTCTGGTTGTGCACACGCTCGAAGGCAAGCTCCAGGAGTCCGAGGACGTCCTGCGCGGTGGCGCCGCCACGATTCAGAATGAAGTTCGCGTGCTTCGCGGAGATCTCGGCGCTGCCCACCCGCTTGCCCCGAAGGCCCGCCTTCTCGAGCAGCCGCCCGGCGTGGTCGTAGTCGGGGTTCTTCCATACGCAGCCAACCGCCGCCAGCGCCAGGGGCTGGGTGGTCTTCTTGTGCTTGAGCCGCGAGCGAATCTCGGCCAGGATCTCCTTCTGCGGCTTTCGGTGGAGCTGAATGCGTACGCCAAGGAGGATCGCCCCGGTCGGGAGCGCGAAGGTGCGGTAGGTGAAGCCCGGCGCTGGTTTGAGCTCGCCGATGGTCCCATCGGGATGGAGGAAGTAGACCGCCGACACGAAGTCCCAGATGGCGCCGTCGTGAGAGCCGGCGTTCATGGCGAGCGCGCCGCCCACCGTCGCGGGAATCCCCACCAGGCATTCGATGCCACCGAGTCCGATCGCGGCGGCCTCGCGGATCATGGTCGACAGGCCCGCACCGCAGCCGATCGTCACCTCCTCCCCGTGGAACTCCATGCGGGCGAGGCACCCCTCGATCTTGAGGACAATGCCGCGGAAGCCCCGGTCCCGGACGAGCGTGTTGTGTCCGCTACCCAGTAGAGCGATCGGCAGCTGCTCCTTGTCGGCGAACATCAACGTTTTCCTCACGTCGTCGACGTCCTGGGGAATGATGAAGATGTCCGCCGGCCCGCCGCAGCGGAGCGACGTGTGGAAGGCTAGCGGCTCCTTGAAGCGCACCTCGCCGCGGATCTCACCCAGCATGCTGGTCTCCTTCTCCGCCCGGGGCAGGATCGCCGGTCGGGGTCTCGCGCTGGCCCAGGCGCTCCCGCACCTGGTCCGCCACCGTGCCGATGTCGCCCGCCCCGAGGGTCAGGACCAAGTCGCCGGGCCGCACGGTCCGGAGAACGACCTCCACCGCCTCGGTCCGGTCACCCACGTATCGGACGTCGCGGCCGCTTCGCGCCCCGATCCCCTCGGCCAGGCTCTGGGCGTGGACCCCGGGAATCGGCGGCTCGCCCGCCGGATAGATGTCCGTCACGATCAGCACGTCGGCGTCGTCGAATGCCCTCAGGAACTCGTCGTGGAGGTGGGAGGTTCTGGTGTAGCGGTGGGGCTGGAACACGACGACACGCCGGCGCGGGAAGCCCTGCCGGGCGGCGGCCAGCGTCGCACGGATCTCCGCCGGATGATGACCGTAGTCGTCGACGACCAGGACTCCGGCCGCCTCGCCCTTGACCTGGAAACGCCGCTGCACTCCGGTGAAGCCAGCGAGCGCCCGCTGCACGACCGCGAACGGCACTTCGAGGTCGAGGCCAACCGCCGCCGCGGCCAGGGCGTTGGCCACGTTGTGGACACCCGGGACCTGGAGTCGGAGCTCGCCCAGCGAGTCCCCTCGGTGGAGCACCTCGAAGCGCGCCGTCAACTCGCTGAGTTGCACCGAGGCCGCCACGAGGTCGGCGGGCGCGTTGAGCCCATACGTGATGACGCGCTTCTCCACGCTCGGGAGGATCGCCTGGATCTCCGGCTGGTCGGTGCACAGGACCGCGACGCCGTAGAACGGCACCTTGCCCACGAACGACAGGAACGCGTCCCGGATCGCCGCGAGATCCCGGTAGTAGTCGAGGTGTTCGGCGTCGATCGTGGTAACCACGGCGATCGTCGGGGTGAGCCGGAGAAACGAGCCGTCTGACTCGTCGGCCTCCGCGACCAGGAACTCGCCCTGGCCGAGCCGGGCGTTCGAGCCAAGGGCGGTGACCCGCCCGCCCACGACCAGTGTCGGGTCGAACCCGGCCTCGGCCAGGACGGCTCCCACCATGGAGGTCGTCGTGGTCTTGCCGTGGGTGCCGGCGATCGCGATCCCGTGCTTGACCCGCATCAGCTCGGCGAGCATCTCCGCGCGGGGGATCACCGGGATGCCCCGCTGGCGGGCGGACTGGAGCTCGGGGTTGTCGCGGGTCACCGCCGACGAGTAGACGACCACGTGGGCACCCTCGATGTTGCCGGCCGCGTGGCCGACGTGGATCTTCGCGCCGAGCTGCTCGAGGCGCTCGACCGCCTCGTTCCGCCTAGTGTCGGAGCCCGTCACCCGGAATCCGAGCGTCAGGATGACCTCGGCAAGACCGCTCATGCCGACGCCGCCGATACCTACGAAGTGGACCTGCTGGTACTGCTTGAAGACCCGAGTCCCCGTCATCGCGTCAGACCTCGGCCCGCTGTGAGACGTTGAGAAGCAGCCCCACCGCCGCCATCGCGACCAGGAGCGACGATCCGCCGGACGACACGAGCGGGAGCGGCAGCCCTTTCGTCGGGAACAGGCCCACAACCACGCCAAGATTCACCACGGCCTGGGTGACGAGGAGGGCGGTGACCCCGAACGCCAGGAGCGCGCCGAACGGATCGGCCACCCGTAGCCCGATCCGGATTCCGCGCCAGAGAAGGAACCCGAAGAGCACCACCGTTGCCGCCGCCCCGGCGAATCCCAGTTCCTCGCCGAGGATCGCGAAGATGAAGTCCGTGTGCGGCTCGGGAAGGTAAAAGAGCTTCTGCTTCGACTCTCCCAGGCCGCGGCCCAGGACCCCCCCGCTGCCCAGGGCAAGGTAGGACTGGATGATCTGGAAGCCCGCCCCGCGCGGGTCGGCCCAGGGATCGAGGAACGTGAGCACTCGCCGGAGCCGGTAGCTCGCGGTGAAGACCGCCAGTCCCACGACCGGGAGAGCCAGGGCGCCGATCAGGCCCAGGTGGGCCAGTCGAGCGCCCGCGACGAAGATCATGCAGAGCACCACGCCCACGATGGCCACCGCAGATCCCAGGTCCGGCTGGAGCAGGACGAGTCCGGCCAGGCCGCCCGTCACGACCAGGGGCGGAAGGACGCCGCGCGTGAGGCTCCCGATCGTGGCCTGGCGGCGGGCCAGGAAATCCGCGAGGTAGACGACCAGGGCGAGCTTCGCCAGCTCGGTCGGCTGCACCGAGATCGGTCCCCAGCGAAGCCACCGGCGTGTCCCGTTGATGGGCTGCCCGAACGGCGGCACCAGCACGAGGACCAGAAGCACGAACGCCAGCGCCAGGAGCGGGGTGACGAGAGGCCGCCACCGGCGGTAGTCGACGGCCATCACGCCCCACATGACGCTCAGCCCAAGCACGGCCCAGAAGAGCTGCTTCTTCAGGAAGAAGTGCGCGTCCCGGAAGCGCTCGGTGGCGAGGATTGCGCTGGCCGAGTAGACCATCACCACGCCCAGCCCCAGGAGCGCCAGGACCACGAGGAATAGCCAGTAATCGGGACTCGCCTTGCGCGGCATGGCTCAGGCCTCCGGGAGGGCCCGGACCTCCTCGGCGAACACGGCGCCCCGGTGCTCGTAGTCGCGGAAGAGGTCGAACGAAGCACAGGCGGGCGAGAGCAGGACCACGTCGCCCGCCACGGCGAGTGCCCCGGCGCGCCGCACGGCGTCGCCCATGGACTCCGCCTCCTCTACGTGGGTGACGGCGCGGAGCGCCGGGCCCAGGGTCGCGCGGCCCTCGCCGATCACGACGGCAGCTTTGACCCGGCCCCGCGCCGCGGCGGCCAGGTCATCAAAGCACTGGCCCTTGTCCCGGCCCCCCGCGATCAGCACGATCGGTTCCTCGAAGGCCGCGAGCGCCTTCAACGTGGCGTCCACGTTCGTGCCCTTCGAGTCGTTGAAAAAGGCGACGCCGCCCCGGTCCCTGATCCACTCGAGCCGATGCGGTACGGCGCGGAAGGCGCGGATTGCCGCCCTGAGCCGCTCGGGCGGCACGCCGAGCGCGCCCGCGCACGCCGTCGCGGCCAGGACGTTCTCGAGGTTGTGCGCGCCGCGGAGGAAGATATCGGAGACGGGGCACACCGCCTCTGCGTCGGATTCCAGGCGCAGCGTGACCCAGCCGTCGCGGACCCATGCTCCCGCCGCGACCGGCTGCCGCCGGCTGAACCACAGACGCCGGGCCCTGACGCGGGGCGCGAGCCCTGCTGCGCCGGGATCGTCGGCGTTAAGCACGGCCCAGTCTCCGGAACCCTGGGCGTGTAGAATTCGAGCCTTGGCGTCCGCGTAGGCGTCCAGGCTGCCGTGCCGGTCGAGGTGGTCTGGAGTCACGTTCAGGACCGCCGCCACGTGGGGCCGAAAGGCGTCCGTGGTCTCGAGCTGGAAACTCGACACCTCCGCGACGACCCAGCCGTCTCCCGGGAAAACCAGCGCCTCGGCGGACAGCGGCCGGCCAATGTTCCCGCCGACCAGCACGGGTCGGCCCGACTCCGCCAGGAGCGCTCCCGTCAGCGCGGTGGTGGTCGTCTTCCCATTGGTGCCCGTGATCGCCACGAACTCGGCGGTCATCGTGCGATACGCAAGCTCGATCTCCCCCACGACGGGCACTCCACGCGCCCGGCAGCCGACCAGCGCCGGTTGGTCGGCCGGCACGCCGGGGCTGACAACCACCAGCTGCGCCCTCTCGAACGCCTCGGGCGGGTGGCCGCCGAGGACGAGCCGAATGCCCTCCATGGACAGCGCTCGCGCCTCCGGGGGCAGAGCGTCGGCGGCGCGAGCGTCCGTGCCGGTGACCTCAGCTCCGAGGGCCCGGAGAAGCCGGCACGCCGCCACACCGCTCCGCGCCAGACCCACCACGGTCACGGGGCGGCTGGCGACCGCCTGACGCCAGGGGCGGCCGCGCGCGGCTCGGAGGAACGGCGGGCCCGTCCGCTCGAGCGTCATGGTCGTCATCTGAGCTTGAGCGTCGTGAGCGCCAGGAGCGCCATCATGAGCGCCAGGATCCAGAAGCGGATCACGACCTTGGCCTCGGGCCAGCCGATGAGCTCGAAGTGGTGGTGCAGTGGCGCCATCCGGAAGATGCGCCGGCCCGTCAAACGGAACGAGAGGACCTGGAGGATCACCGACACCGCCTCGATGACGAAGAGGCCCCCGATGAACGGCAGGAGCAGCTCCGCCTTCGACAGGATGGCCAGTGTGCCGATGGCCCCCCCCAGGGCCAGCGACCCCACGTCGCCCATGAACACTTCGGCGGGGTAGCTGTTGAACCAGAGGAAGCCGACACTGGCCCCCATCATGGCGCCGCAGAACACTGTCAGCTCGCCCGCGCCCCGGACCTTCAGGATGAACAGGTACTCGGAGAGCCGCGCGTGGCCGGTGACGTAGGCGATGACCCCGAAGGCCACCGCCGCGACGATGACGGGACCCATCGCGAGCCCGTCGAGCCCGTCAGTCAGGTTCACCGCGTTGGACGCGCCGACGATGATCAGGGCGGCGAAGAGGATGTACCAGGCCCCCAGGTCCGGGACCCACTCCTTGACGAAGGGAACCGACAGCTGGCTCGTGACGCCGTCCGCAGGGAACCGGTAGAGATAGAGGCCGAGCACCAGCCCGACCGCGAGCTGGCCCAGGAACTTCTCGCCGATCTTGAGCGGGCGCGGCGTCCTCAGCTTGAGCCAGTCGTCGTAGAAGCCGATCCCCCCGAGGGCGACCGTCACCAGGAGCGCGATCCACACGTAGCGGTTCTGGAGGTTGCCCCAGAGCAGCACGGAAACGACGAGCGATCCGAGAATCAGCAGCCCGCCCATCGTAGGCGTGCCGGCCTTCGTCCGGTGGCGCTCCGGGCCGTCCGTGCGGATGGTCTCCCCGATCTGGCGCTCGCGGAGCTTGCGGATCATCCAGGGACCGAGGCAGAGGGAGAGGACGAGCGCCGTCACGAGGGCCATCGCCGTCCGGAACGTGATGTACCGGAAGACGTTGAACACGATGTGGTACTTCGCGAAGGCGGTCAGGGCGGTCAGCAACTGGAGGTCTCCGCCGGGGCGCCGAGCCCCGCCAGGAGCGCATCGACCGCCCGCTCCATCCGCATTCCCCGCGATCCTTTGACGAGCACGCGATCTCCGCGCGCGAGACGCGGCATCAGGTGCGCGGCGGCGTCCTCGGGGCTGGCGAAGGTCGCCACCTCCAGGCAGCCGGCCGCCCGCGCGGTCTCCGCTGCCAGGCGCATGGCAGGGCCCACCGCGACCACTCCGGCGACGGGCAACTCCGCTGCCCAGGTTCCGACGTCGCGGTGCGCCGTCTCGGTGTGCGCCCCGAGCTCCAGCATGTCCCCCAGGATCAGCCAGCAGCGGCCCCCGCCCGGCGCCTCGCGCAGGGCATCGAATGCGGCGCGGACGGAGACGGGATTCGCGTTGTAGGTGTCGTCGAGAATCCTAACGCCCTCAGCGCCGCGCCAGACGAGCCGGCCTTTGACCGGTGTCGCCAGGGCCAGCGCCGCCGAGGTCTCGTCGAGCGGCACCCCCAGCGCGAGGCCGACCGCGGCCGCCGCCGCCGCGTGCCACGCGTTGTGCCGGCCGACCAGCGGCAGGCGGACGTCGGCGTTGGCGCCCCCCGCGAAAAGGCGGAACGCAAGCCCTCTGTCCGTCAAGGCGAGGTCACCGAGCCTGACATCGGCCCGGTCCGCCTGACCGTACGTGACGACGGGGCCCCGGGCCCGAGCGGCGATCGCGAGCACCAAGGGATCGTCGGCATTCAGCACGACGACACCGTCGGGGGGAATGGCCTCCACCAACTCCCCCTTGGCCTTCTGCACCCCCTCGACCGATCCGACGCCTTCCAAGTGGGCCGGCGCGATCGAGGTCACCACGCCGACCGTCGGTTGGCACAGCTGGGCGAGGGCGGCGATCTCTCCGAAGGCGTTCATGCCAATCTCGAGCACGGCCGCCTCGTGCTCCGGCTCGAGCGCCAGGAGCGTCAGCGGAACGCCCCACTGGTTGTTGTAGCTCCCCACGGGCTTCAGCACCCGGCGGCGGGCGGACAACACCGTCGCGACCAGCTCCTTCGTTGTGGTCTTCCCGTTGGATCCGGTGATGGCGATGACCGGGATGGCAAAGCGCCGGCGATGAGCCGCGCCCAAGCGCTGTAGCGCGGCCGTCGTATCGTCCACGAGGACGACCGGGAAATCACTCTCCGCGCCGAGGCCGGCGGGGATTCGTGTCGTCACGGCGCAGGCGGCGCCCCGCGTCCGGGCCTGGCCGACGAACGCGTGGCCGTCTTGGTGTGCTCCGCGGATCGCGAAGAACGCATCGCCCGGGCGGCAGGTCCGGGTGTCGATGGACACACCGGTCACGACCGTGTCGAGCCGCCCTCCCACGAGGGCACCCTGGGTGCCACGAACCAGCTCGGCGAGCGTCAGATGCGGCACGGTGGCTCTTTACCGGGGTTGCACCGGCGGCCCGTCAGGAGCTCCCGGGCCACCAGCCGGTCGTCGAACGGCAGCACCTGACCGCCGATGATTTGGTACGTCTCGTGACCCTTGCCCGCGACGACCACCGTATCACCGTGGCGCGCCCAGTCGAGTGCCTGGCGGATCGCCTCCCGGCGGTCTGGGTGCCGAGCCACCCCGCCCGGCGGCGGTGGTGTAGCGCCGCTCGCCACCTCCTCGATGATGGCCCCAGGGTCCTCCGAGCGAGGGTTGTCGGAGGTGAGCCAGACGCGGTCGGCGAGGGCCGCCGCGATCCGACCCATCACGGGCCGCTTGCCGCGGTCCCGATCGCCTCCGGCGCCGAAGACGACACCGAGCCGTCCCGGCGTGAGGCGCCGCGCCGTTTCCAGGACCCGCTGAAGCGCGTCCGGGGTATGGGCGTAGTCCACCACCACCAGGAAGTCCTGGCCGGCGTCCACCTGCTCGAACCGACCGGGCACCCGGGTCACCGAGGCTAGGGCCGAGGCGATGGCCGGGGGGTCGAGGCCGAGGGCGACGCCGATTCCCGTCGCGCCCAACAGGTTCATCACGTTGTGCTCGCCGATGAGCGGGGAGATGATCCGGACGTGCCCCGCTGGGGTCGTGGCCAGCAGGTGGATGCCATCAAGCCCCGAGTCGTAGTGGAGGGGGCGAATGGCGTGACCGGGCCCCAGGCCGAACGTGAGAACCCGGCCGGGGAGGGCCGCCGCCCACCGCGCTCCCGCCGGGTCGTCCGCGTTCAGGACGGCAGTCCTCAGGGGCTTCTGTCCCGCGGGGAGCAACTCCGCGAACAGCCGGTACTTGGCGTTCGCGTAGTCCTCCATCGTCCCGTGGAAGTCCAGGTGGTCCTGGGTGAGGTTCGTGAACACGGCGATATCGAATGCGACGCCGTCGACGCGGTGGAGCGCGAGAGCGTGCGATGACACCTCCATCGCGACACCGCCGACTCCCGCCGCCACCATCTCGGCGAGCAGGCCCTGGAGCTCGATCGCTTCGGGCGTGGTCTGGCCGGCATCCCTGGCCTGACCCCGGACGATGTACTGGATCGTCCCGATGACGCCCGTGGCGAGACCTCGGGTGCGGAGAAGGGCCTCGCAGAGGTACGACGTGGTCGTCTTGCCGTTCGTCCCCGTGATGCCGACCACCGTGAGGGCTCGCGACGGATGCCCGTAGTAGGCGTCCGCCAGTCGGGGAAGCGCCCGGCGGGTATTCGGCACCAGGATCCGCCCCACGGACTCGCCGGGCAGCGGGTCGGGGGGCTCGGCCACCACGGTTCGGGCGCCCCTCTCGACCGCCTGGGGAATGAAGCGGTGCCCGTCGGCGCGAAGTCCCCGCACCGCGACGAAGCAGCTACCCGTGACGACCCGGCGGGAATCGTCCGTCAGACCTCGCACGGTCGTGGGCAAGGAACCCCGGATCTCCCTCTCGGGCATCGCGTGGAGGAGCGTCTCGACCGCCACCTCGCGCGTCTCCGCCATTCCGCTCATCAAGACTCCATCCGGACGGCCGCCGGGGGCGCGAGCTCGAGGCGGCAGGACATCCCCACGGCCAGCGGTGTCCCCGGCAGGGGTGTCTGCCGAACGACGACTCCTCGGCCCTCCACCGCGACGTCCACGTTGAGCGCTCCCAGGACGGCCAGCGCCTGGCGCAGGCTCTTCCCGGTGAGGTCCGGCATCACGGCCTCGCCGTCCGGCGGGCTTCCCTTTCCCGGCTCTCCCACCGGCTCCCGCTCGGCATCCCGGTCAGGTACCCGCACCATCTGCATCGCGGGCACGGCCTCGGTCGGCGCCACGTCGAGGTGTCGCAGGACCGGCGCCGCCACCGCGGCGAAGATCGGCGCCGCCGCCTCGGAGCCCCAGACCGCGTGCTTGGGCTCGTCGAGGAGGGCCAGGATCACTAGCCGAGGGGCGTTCGACGGAACGAAGCCTATGAAAGAGAGCACACCGGGCTTGCGGGAATAGACGTGCGTGACGGGATCCGCCTTCTGCGCAGTCCCCGTCTTGCCGGCGACGGGGTAGCCCTGGACGGCGGCCTTGTGGCCCGTCCCTTCGGCAACCACCGACGTCAGTATGTCGGCAAGGGTCGCCGCTGTCTGGGGGGAGATCACTTGACGCACGGTCTCAGGCTCGGTCCGCCGGACCTCCTTGCCATTCCGGTCGAGGACGGCCCGGACGACGTGAGGCCGCATCAGCCGCCCGCCATTGGCGAGAGCGCCGAAGGCGCCGAGCAGTTGAACCCCCGTCACCGAGACCTCCTGACCGATCGAGATGCTCGCCAGGGACAGCCCGGACCACCGCTCGGGGGCACGGAGCTGCCCCCGGCTCTCACCGGGAAGGCCCACGCCCGTCAGACTGCCAAAGCCGAATGCCGTGACGTGCCGGTAGTAGCGCTCGCGCCCGACCTGGAGGCCGACCTTGATGGCGCCCACGTTCGAGGAGTACTGGATGACCTGCTGGAACGTGAGCCAGCCATGCTTCTTCCAGTCGCGGATCCTCCGGTTCGCGATCGTGATCGCGCCCTGCTCGCCGTAGAACCGATCTCCCGGTCGCACGACGCCTTCCTCGAGGGCGGCGGCGGCCAGGATCGCCTTGAACGTGGATCCCGGCTCGAACGGGTCGGTCACGGCACGGTTCCGCCACTGCTCGGCAGTGGAAATCTGGTACGCGTTGGGGTTGAATGTCGGACGCATCGCCATGGCCAGGATCTCGCCCGTCCGGGGATCCATGGCGAGGACCATCCCGCCCTTGGCGCCGGTGGTGCGCCATGCCGCCTCTAACTCGCGCTCCGCGAGGTACTGGACGGTTGCGTCGAGGGTCAGGACGATCCCGGTCCCCGGCGTGGGCGCCTTGAGGATCGTCGGCTGCCCCGTCATTTCACGGCCGAGGGCGTCCCGCTCCACCAGCGCGAGCCCCGCCTCTCCGGCCAGGCTCTTGTCGTGGCCGAGCTCGACCCCCTCGAGACCGCGGTCGTCCCGTCCGACGAATCCGAGGACGTGGGCAGCCAGCTCGCGGCTCGGGTAGAAGCGGAGCGACTCGGGCACTGTCCCGATTCCCGGCAGGCGGTGGGCCCGGATGGCCTCGGCCGTGGGCGGGGGGACCTTCACTTTCACCCAGACGAACGGGCGGTCGCTAGCCAGGCGCTGCTCGACATCCTGCGCCCGCTCCCCGAGGTACGGGGCCAGCGCGGCCGCCACGGCGGCCCGGTCGTAGATCCGCCCCGGAAGGGCATACACGGATTCGACCGCGGCGCTAACGGCCAGCGCGTATCCATTGCGGTCGAGGATCGGGCCTCGCTCGGGCCGGAGGGGGATGGTCTTGGAATGCTGGCGCTCGGCGAGCCTGGTGAGCTCGTCGTGACGGAGGATCTGCAGGTAGCCGAGCCGGACAACGATGGCTCCTAGGACAAGGAGGAGACAGCCGGTCAGGACGAGAGCACGGCTCCGGTATCGGGACAGAGGCTCCGTCATGGTCTCCGGACGAGGGCGGGAGCGGTCGCCGGGGAGGCCCGGTCCGACCGCGGGACCTGCCCGTCCGGTCGCGCGCCGGCTGTCATGAAGCGCTCAGGGTCGTCCGGTCTTCTCGAGACCGTCTCGCGCCGCCGCCCGGAGCGACGCGCTGCGGTCGCCTCCCTCCGGAGCAGCGTACTCTCTCGCGAGCCGGATCTGGTCCGGTGCCGGCGGCGTCAGTCCCAACCTCCGGGCGGCCGAGTCCACCCGCGCGAACGCGCTGAGCGAGGCCAGCTCGAGCTGGAGCTTGCGGTTCTGCTCCTCGAGGCGGGTGCGGGAGTTCCGGAGCGCCTCGATTCCGTAGGAGACGCGCACTCGCTGCACCTGCAGCCCTACGTAGCCGAGCACGCCTCCGACCAGCACGCACCCGAGACAGACCATCCTGGCCATCGCCCGGAGACGACGCCCGTCGCGCTCGCGAACGACCGCGGACGACTGATCCTGGATCAACCTCGTCATGATGCAGAGCCTCGCTCAAGCACCCGGAACCGCGCGCTCCGGGCTCGGGGGTTGGAGTGGACCTCGTTATCGCTGGGGCGAATGGGCTTCCGCGTGAGGGCCCGCCAGCCGGATTGCGCCAGCCGGCGGAAGGCGCTCTTGACGAGGCGGTCCTCGAGCGAATGAAATGCGATCACACCGAACCGCCCCCCCGGGGCCAGGAGCTCGGCGGCCTTCGGCAGGGCCGTCTCGATCCTTTCCAGCTCGTCGTTGACGGCGATCCGCAAGGCCTGGAATGTCCGGGTCGCGGGATGGATACGCCGGGCCCGCCGACGTGGCGGAATCGCCGACGCGACCAAATCCGCGAGCTGGCGCGTCGTCTCGATGGGGGCCCGCCCGCGTGCCTCCACGAGCCGCCGGGCGATTCGGCGCGCCGCCGGCTCCTCACCGAACTCGTAGATGATCCCGGCCAGCTCGGATTCGGGCGTTCGTCGGAGGAGCTCGGCGGCGGTGAGCGGCTGACGCGTGTCGAATCGCATGTCGAGCGGCTCGTCTCCCTGAAAGGAGAAACCACGGCCGCTCTGCTGGAGCTGGAACGACGAGAGGCCAAGATCCAGGAGGATCGCGTGGACCGGCACAGCCCCGCACGCACGCGCCTCGTCGTCGAGGTGGCGGAAGTCCGCGTGCCGGAGAACGCAGCGAGCCCCGAACAGAGCGAGACGGCGCGCCGCGTGCGAGAGGGACCCCGCATCACGATCGAGCCCCAGGAGGCGGCTCTCCGTGGCCTGCGATAGCAACGCGGCCGCGTGCCCGCCGACCCCCACCGTCCCGTCGACGATCCAGGTCCCCGGTGGCACGGGCGCGAGCCAGCCGAGAACCTCGTCGACGAGCACCGGCGCGTGGTGCGCGTCGGGCACCACGTCTCGGTCGACTTCCTGCGTCGCCGCGCTCACACCCCGTGCTCCGACAGCTTGCGGGTCATCTCGTCGAAGCCGCCGCGGAGGGCCTGGTAGTGGTCCGCCCAGCGCTCGCGGCTCCAGATCTCGAACCACTCAAGCGCGCCGGTGATCATCACGTCCTTCTTGAGCCCGGCGAACTCGCGGAGCTCCGGCGGGACCAGGGTGCGGCCCGCGCGGTCCACGGGACACTCCTTCGCGCTGGCAACCATGACGCGAACGAATTTCCGGCGCTCGGGAGACAGCTGCGGATGCTGGCGAAGGCTCTCCTCGAACTGCTCCCAGGCGTCAAGTGGAAACGCCCAGATGCAGTGATCGCCCTCGCTGAGGACGAGCGTGGTGACGCTGCGCCCCAGGAGCTCTTCGCGATAGCGCGAGGGGATGCTCAAGCGACCCTTCGGGTCGATCGTGTGCTCGTACTTGCCCCGGAACACCTGCCGGCGCCTCCGCTCTCGGCCGTTCGCCCGCGGCCGCACGACCCCACCAGCGTCCCGAAAATTGGCCTTGAACCGGCCATTTACGGGCCTTCATCCCACTTCATCCCACTTAGGCCGCGATACTAGCCGTGTGGCTCAGGGCTGTCAAGGGAAAAATGCCGTTCGAAAAAGAGAAAAACAGGACTTGAGCGAGACGACGGGTTGGGGCTGGGCCCGCCTACGTGTACCGCAGGTAGAGCTTCCGGACTTCCTGACCGTCCCGGGCCGCTCCGGACGCCAGGCGAGCACCCAAGGCCTTCAAGAGAGGCTCCGACGCCAGGACGGCCAGCTCGCGGGCGATCGTCTCCACCATTCGCTCGCCCTGAAAGGCCTCCCCCAGGATGGTCCCCCAGCCGGCACGAGAGCCCGGGGGAGTCGCAGGCGAGGCGGATGGCCCTGGCACGCCGAGGGCGCGGCCGAGCGGCAGGAGATCGGCAGCCTGAGCATGCTTGCGGCGGACGAGCTCCTCGAGCACCTGCCGGAGGTGGCCGTCCGCCTGCGCGGCGGCGGCCGCGTAACCCTGGACCTGCTTCATCACGCCGGCGGCGAGATGCGCCACGAGGTCGGCCAGCACGATACGGCGCGGGTCGCCGGACGTCTCGCGACTCGCCTCAGACGTGGCGTCGGACTCGGTCATCACGGGTGCGCGGGGGAGCATGGCCTCGTGGTGCGATGGCCGCGTCAGGCGCCGCGGAGGCGCGGGTCCAGAGTGTCGCGGAGCGCGTCGCCGAGGAGGTTCGACCCAAAGACGGCGAGGCTGATGGCGAGGCCCGGGAACAGCACGAGGTGGGGCGCCTTCTGCGCGTACTCGGCCGCCGAGACCGACAGCATGCGCCCCCAGGAGGGGTAGGGCTCGGGCACCCCGAGGCCGAGGAAGGAGAGGGCCGCCTCAACCAGGATCGCGCTGCCGAGCTGCGCCGTGCAGAGCACGATAAACGGTCCCACCGTGTTGGGGAGGACATGCCGGAAGGCGATGCGGAGGTGACGGAGGCCCAGCGCGCGCGCCGCCTCCACGTACTGCATCTCGCGAATTGACAACACGCTCGAGCGCACGATCCGGGCCGAGCGCGGAATGATCGGGATGGAGATCGCCACGATCACGTTCTCGATTGACGGCCCTAGCGACGCCGACATCACCAGCGCCAGCACGAGCAGCGGGAGGCCCTGGAGGATATCGAGGCAGCGCTGGACCAGGAGATCGGTCTTGCCGCCGACGTAGCCTGAGAGGAGCCCGATGACCCCGCCAAGAACCGAGCCGACCAGCGTCGACGACACGCCGACGATCAGGGAGACTCGCGCCCCGTGCACGATCCGCGAGTAGATGTCGCGCCCCAGGTGGTCGGTGCCCAGCCAGTGGGCGGGACCAGGCGCGGCGAGCGTGCTCGCCGCCTCGGTCGCGATCGGATCATTGGTGGCGAGCAGGTTCGCGAAGAGCGCGGTCACGACGATGGCCGCCATGATGAAGCCCCCGGCCGCACCGAGGGGCTTGCGCCGGCAGAACCGGACCAGGCCTCGCCACCATGCCGGTCTTCGCCAGGCAGGGACGGCGGCGGGAAGCTCTCTCGTCGCGGTGAGGTCAACCATAGCGGACGCGCGGATCGAGGAGCCCGTAGAGCATGTCGACCGCGAGGTTCGACAGGATCACGACGATGGCGATGAACATCACCAGGTTCTGGACCATGGGGTAGTCGCGCCACAGGATGGCCTCGACCAGGAAGCGGGCGACGCCCGGCAGGTTGAACACCGTCTCGGTCACTATCAGGCCCCCGATCAGGAACGCGAACTCGATGCCAATCACCGTGACCACGGGCAGCATCGCGTTGCGGAACGCATGGCGCCACACCACGGCGCGAGGCGTCTGGCCCTTGGCCTCCGCCGTCCGGATGTAGTCTTCGCGCAGCACCTCCAGGACCGAGGATCGGGTGATCCGCATGATGAGCGCCGACGAGCGGTAGCCGACGGCCAGCGCGGGCAGGAGGAACTGGACGGCGTTGAGCGCGAGATCCTGGGTCGGCGGCACGTACGTCATCGGGGGGATCCAGCGCAGCCAGGCCACGAGTCCCAGGATTATGACCATGCCCAGCCAAAAGGACGGCATCGAGAGGCCGGCCAGGCTCACGACGCGCAGGACGTAGTCGAGCGCGCTATCCTGGCGCACGGCGCTGACGACACCGGTCGGCACCCCCAGGAGCACCGCCACGACGATCGACAGCAGGGCGAGCTCGAGGGTCACCGGCAGGAGCGGTTTGATGATTTCCCACGCCGGCAGGTCATACCGGTACGACTTGCCGAGATCACCGTGCAGGATCTGCCAGATCCAGTCGCCATACTGGGCGAGGAGGGGCCGGTCGATCCCCAGCTCCCGCATGATCGTCCGCCGCGCCTCGGGATCCACGTAGCCCGCGGTGGAGAAGAGGATGTCCACGATGTCGCCGGGAGCGAGTCGAAGGAGCACGAAGATCACGACGGACATGCCGAACAGCGTGACGAGCGCGACGGCCAGTCGCTGGACCAGGTAGGTCTTCATGACCGGGTCAGTCGGCGGTCCAGCGGGTCCCCTCCGGTTTCCCGGCCGTCAACCTGGCCGGCTGATCCGAAAAACGGCCCGGATACTCGGGTCGGCCGTCCTCAGTGGTCGCGCCAGACCTCCTGCATCCGCGCGAAGTTGTACTGGGACTGATGCGGGATCAGGTTCTTCACGTGGGGCCAGACCACGAAGTAGTCGAGCCGCCAGTCCAGCATCGGCCGGGCCGCGTCGGCTTCGAGCCGCCGCTGGATCTCGTGGACGAGCGCGAGCCGCTTCTTCGGGTCGATCTCCTGCGACTGCTCGTCGACGAGCTTGCTCAGTTGCTCGTTACAGTATTTGGTGTAGTTGCGCGGCGAGCCACAGGCGTAGTTCTCGTAGAAGTTCGCGTCGGGATCGTCGGGTCCGATGCCCGTGAGGTTCGCCCCGATCTGGTAGTCGCCGCGCGTGGCCAGTGCGTGCCACTGGGCGGTCTCGATCTGTTTCAGCGTCGCCTCGATGCCGACCTGCTTGAGCTCGTTGATGACGAACGAGGCCATGTCGACGTAGATCGGCTGCGCCCGCGTCACCATCTCGACTCGCAGCGGGTTCTGCGGCGAGATACCTGCTTCGGCGAGAAGCTTGCGGGCCTTCGCCTTCTCGTCCGCGGGATTCTCGCCATAGCCGGGCGACGGGAGCAGGTCCTTCTCGAGAAGACCCCACACCCCGTACGGCCGTGGCGCCAGCGAGGCGCCGACGACGGCCCCGCCCTGGTGCACCGCCCGGACCAGCGCACGCCGGTCGATGGCATGGCTGACTGCCAGCCGGACCTTGACGTTGTCGAAGGGCGGCTTGGTCACGTTCATGATGATGTTGTCGTTCACGTTCGAGTTGTACGGGGTGACCACGAGCTGCGGCACCGCCTGCTTCAGCTGCTCGGCGCTGGTCTTCGCCACCTCACCCGGGAACGACACCTCCACCTGCCCCGCCTGAAGCGCCGCGATCCGGGTTCCGCGCTCCTTGATGACCACGAACCGGAGCCCGTCGAGGTAGGGCCGGTTCTTCACGAAGTAGTCGGGGTTCTTCACGTAGTCGACGAACTCACCCTTCCGCCACTCCTTGACCTTGAACGGGCCGGTGCCCACGCAGCCCGTGCGGTAATTGGCGGGCGGCACGTGCGCGGCATAGACCGGGCTGTAACCGGACGCCAGCATCATCAGGAGGGAGGGCTGCGGCCGCTTGAGGCGGAAGATGACCGTGTGGGAGTCCGGCGCCTCGATCGCCTCGACGTTCGAGTACCAGTCCTCGCGCGGGCTGATGCGGAGCTTGGTCTGCGCGTCGGACGCTCCCCGCACCATGTCGAACGTGTGCTTCACGTCCTTCGACGTGAAGGGCTTGCCGTCGTGCCACTTCACGTCCTTGCGGAGAAAGAACACCAGGTTCCGGTAGTTGTCCTGCCAGGACCACTTCTCCGCCAGTTCGCCGATGATCGTGTCGGCGCTCTCCGTGGCCTTGAGGGGATCGAACAGCACCAGGTTGTTGAAGCAGGGCATCCCCGGCCATACCGTGGAGATCGTGGACGTCTCGTGGATGGCGAAGCCCTGGGGGAGGTCCTCGCGCTGGGTGATGGAGAGGGTGCCCCCAGGCTTGGGCGTCTGGGCCACGGCCTCCGGCACCGCAGCGAACGCTATCACAGTGAGCAGGGCCGCCAGCAGGAAGCTTCCCATGGTCCCTCCTCATCGAGCCGGCCGGTCGGCCAGCCGTCTCGCGCGTTGTCGGACGCAACGTACTCCCCGAAAGGCTCCCCCCACCTTGTGCCCGCGGACCGGCCGGCGACAGCCGCCGGCCGGCGCGGCACGGCTCCGCTACTCCCGGCTCCGGCGAGCGACTCAGGACGCCGCGGTCAGCCGGGACGACTCCGGGACCAGCACCTCGACGCGCAGCGTGAACTTCCGGCCTTCGCCGGCCCGCAGGGCCCCGACGCCGACGATTCGACGGGCGACCATCTCGTCGCGCTCGTCATGGACCTCGATGAGGAGCGAGTACTCCCAGGGTGCCTCGCTGCCCGGATGCCGGATCGTCCCGTCCACCGTCAGCGGGCTGACCGTGGTCCGCGGCGGCCGGGCAACCGACACAGCATCGAAGCGCAGATGTCGCAGGCAGGCGGGACACGTGGGCGCGCTGCGCAGGATACGCTCCCCGCAATGCGGGCAGTTCCATGCCTCGCCCGTCATCGGCGAGACCTCAGTGCGAGGACGTCTTCGGCTCGGGGGGGTGCAGAGCCTCGACTTCCCCTTCCTTCCAGCCGAACTCGACCTTGCCCCGCATCTTCGACCCGGCCGCCACTATCAGGCTGCCCGCCTTCAGATCGCCGATCAGTGTACCGGACTCCTTGAACTCCACCCGCGAGTTGGCGATCAGCTGCCCGCGCACCTCGCCGCCAACGTGCACGGCGTCGGCCTTGACCTCGCCATCGATGGAGGCGCCGGGCTCGATGGTCAGCTCCCCCTTCACGTTGACGTGGCCCTTGAACCTTCCAGCGACCCGGATGTTACCGTTGCCCTCGATCTTCCCCTCGATGGTGAGACCCGCGGAGAGGATGGACTCGGAGCCCTTGGGCGTGGTCATCGATATCGGCGCCTCCTCGACGCGTCGCGTGGTCGCCGTCACGGGAGGGGCCGGTTGGGTGACCGGCGCCAGTGGCGGCTCGAACTTTGACTCGGGCTCGGTCTTTGGAGCCGGCTCGTCCTTGCGCTGCTGTCCGAACAGTGCCATGTGTCGCGCCTCCTTGGGCTGGGCGCCGGGCTGCCCGACCATCGCGCGCCGCCGCCCACACGAACACTCCGACCCCGTGGGCGGGATTCATCCTACTAAAGCCCGGTGGCTGAACGCTGTCAAGCCTCACTACGCGAGGAGAAGCCGGGCCGCTCGCCGGATGGCGTCGGGGTCGATCCGGTAGTGGCGGTAGAGGTCCGCGCGGGCTCCGGACTGACCGAAGGCATCGACTCCGAGGGGGACGTGGGGGACGCCCAGCACGGTCCCCAACCAGGCGAGCGCATGGGAGTGGCCATCCACGACGCTCACCACCGGAACCTCTGCCTCGAGGTCCTGAGCCGGGAACAGCTGGCGGACCCAGGTGGGGGCGGGAGTCTCCCCCCGGACGAGACCATCCACCTGCTGCCGCCACTCGGCGTAGCAGGCGCGCGGGCTCGTGAGAGCGACGACGTTGGCGTGGATCCCTTCCGCCTCAAGCTGCCGGCTGGCCTCCACCGCCTCCGGAACCATCACGCCGGCCGCGACCAGGGTCACGACGTTCGCGCCGGGCTCGTACCCCGGCTCCGCCGAGCGGTCGACCAGGCGGTACCCACCCCGGAGCGCCTGGGCACGCAGCGTCGCCTCCCCCAGGCGATCGAGAGCCGGCTGGAGAAGCGTCTGGTCGACGGCCTTGGTCGAGAGCCGGAGGTAGACCGCCTCGCCATGCACGGGGTCTTGGATCACGCGGAGCGCCTCCAGCAAGAGCCACTCCACCTCCCGCGCGAAAGTGGGCTCATAGGCAAGGAGGTTGGGGACCTCGATCCCGAGCGCCGGCGTCAGCACCGACTGGTGGGCTCCACCCTCCGGGGCAAGGCTGATGCCGGAGGGGCTGGCGACGAGAATGAAACGCGCCTTCGAGTACGTCGCGTGAAGGAGCGGGTCGAGCCCCCGCGGGAGGAAGCAGTCGTAGAGCGTGCCGATCGGAAGGAGCCGCCGCCCGGACAGCTCGGGCGCCAGGCCCAGCACCGACAGGAAGACGAAGAAGGACGCCTCCCCGATCCCGAGCTCGAGGTGCTGGCCGGCCGGCGACTCCTTCCACCGGATCAGGGGCCGGAGTCCGTGGCGCTCGAACGCGTCGTCTCGCTCGCGCGTCGCGTACACCCCGCGTCGATTCACCCACCCGGACAGGTGGGTCGTCGTGGCCACGTCGGCCGACACGGTCACGAGGGCCGAGTCGAGACCCGGCTGCCGCGCGAGAGCCGCCAGCACGTCGCCGAAGGCCTCCTGCGTCGACGTCGTCGACCGGGGCGGAAGCTCCAGCCGATCGGGGACGGCGATCGGCGGCGGCGGGCGGAAGCGCCGGGGGAGGCCCACGCCCTCGGCCATCAGGCGCTGGATGTGCCGCCCCTCGAGGCTCTCGGGCGGGAACGGAGCCCACTCCTCCTCGGCTCGGACTCCCAGCTCGCGTTGGAGCGCGGCCAGTTGCTCCCCGGTCAGCTGAGCTCCGTGGTTCAGCGGATCTCCGGCAAATGGCAGCCGCCAGCCCTTGAGGGTCCACGCGAGCATCGCCACCGGCCGGTCCGTGACCGCGTCCGCTTCCGCGAAAGCGTCGACGATGACGTCCAGGTCGTGGCCGCCCAGGTCCGCGAGCAGCCGGGCGACTTCTTCGTCCCCGAGCGCGTCGAGCCGGGCGCTCGTCTCCGCCGGCGCTTCCTCGCCGAGCGTCTTCCGTGCCGAGGCCGGCGGGAGACGGAGGAGCGCCTGGTATTCGAGGTTCTCCATGCTCTCCAGCCGGTGTCGCAGCCAGGCGCCCTCCGGCTCGGCGAAGAGCCGCTGGAGACGCCGCCCGAATCGCAGCGACATGACGTGCCAGCCGAGCGCGCGGAAGAGCCGCTCCAGCTGCTGGCTCCGATGGTCGCCCACTACGCGGTCGAGGCTCTGACGGTTCAGGTCGACGACCACCACGTGCCCGGCCAGATCAGCCATCGCCTCTTCCGTCCACGCCTCCCAGACGCTCCCCTCGTCGAGCTCGGCGTCCCCCACCAGGGCGATGTTCCGCGCGCGGCCCGCGGCGCTCGGCTGGCCGGACTCGGGCTCGCCGGGACCGCCGAAGCGGTCGTGGAGGTACCGGTCCATGAGCGCCGCGAAGGCGGGCGCCACCGCGCCCAGGCCCATCGAGCCCGTCGAGAAGTCGAACCAATCCGGATTCTTCGCGCGGCTCGGGTAGGCCTGGAGGCCGCCGAGCGATCGGTACGCGCGAAGGCCCTCGGGAGGGAGGAGCCCGCGCAAGACCTGGATCGCGTAAAAAACTGGTGACGCGGTCGGCTTGATGGCGACGCGGTCGCCCGGACGGAGGATCTTGAAGTACAGGGCCGTGAGCAACGTGAGCATCGACGTCGAGCTCGACTGGTGGCCGCCGACCCGCTCCGACGAGGGATTCGCTCGACGGCTGTTCGCGTGATGGATCGTGTTGGTGGCGAGCCAGAGCAGTCGGTCTTGGATGCGCAGCAGAAGCCGGCGCTCCTCGTCGGTGAGTCGCGGCCGCACGGCGGTGGAGCCCACGGGCCGCTATCTTACCCCGGTCAGCGGTATCATCGCCGCACCGAGATCACTCGACCAGAGGCTGCCGCGTCCCGCGCGCCGCAAGCGCGAGGCGCGCCGGCCGGCTGACCAGAGGCCGCCGCGTCCCGCGCGCCGCAGGCGCGAGGCGCGCCGGCCGGCTGACCAGAGGCCGCCGCGTCCCGCGCGCCGCAGGCGCGAGGCGCGCCGGCCGGCTGACCAGAGGCCGCCGCGTCCCGCGCGCCGCAGGCGCGAGGCGCGCCGGCCGGCTTGAAAGGAGCTGCTGACCATGCCCGACGCCTCCCCCTCCAACCCGCCGACCGGTGTCCGCCGCGGTCTCACGAACTACGGCGACCCCGAGTTCAGCATGTTCGTGCGTGGCGCCTTCGCGCGAGGGATGGGCCTCACCAGCGAGGACCTCTCGCGGCCCATCATCGGTCTGGCCCAGACGTGGAGCGAGTTCAATCCCTGCCACCGGCACCTTCGTGAGGTCGCCGAAGCTGTCAAGCGCGGGGTGTGGCAGGCCGGCGGTCTGCCGCTGGAGTTCCCGACCATCTCGCTCGGTGAGATCTATCTGTCGCCGACCAGCATGCTGTTCCGGAACCTCATGGCGATGGACACCGAGGAGATGATCCTCGGCCAGCCGATGGACGGAGTGGTGCTCCTGGGCGGGTGCGACAAGACCCTGCCCGCCCAGCTGATGGGAGCGGCGAGCGCGGATCGTCCGGCGATCGTCGTGACGGCCGGGCCGATGCTGACCGGCCGCCACGAGGGGATGCGGCTCGGAGCGTGCACGGACTGCCGGCGGCTCTGGACGGAACACCGCGCCGGCGAGATCGATGCCGCCCGCATGGAGACGATCCAGGGTGAGCTCTTCCCCTCGACCGGGACGTGCATGGTCATGGGCACCGCGAGCACGATGGCGGCCATGACGGAGGCGCTGGGAATGACCCTCCCCGGCATGGCGGCCATTCCCGCGCCGCTCTCCCGCCGTCTGCGCCTCGCGGAAGCCGCTGGGCGGCGCATCGTCGAGATGGCCCTGGAGGATCTCCGGCCCTCCCGGATCCTCACCCGCGCGGCGTTCGAGAACGCCGTGCGGGTGCTGATGGCGGTCGGCGGCTCAACGAATGTGGTGGTCCACCTCCCGGCGATCGCCGGCCGGGCCGGCGTCCCCCTCGGACTGGACGATTTCGACCGGTTCGCTCGGACGACTCCCATGGTCGCGAGCGTCAGGCCGTCGGGAAAATACCACATGGAGGATCTTGCCGAGGCGGGCGGCATCCCGGCGGTCATGAAGACCCTCGCGCCACTCCTCCACCTGGACGCGGCGACGGTGACGGGGCGATCGCTCGGCGCCCTGCTCGATGACGTGCCCGCCCCGGGAGGCTGGCAGGATGTGGTGACGACCCTGGACCGGCCGTTCAAGGCGGAGGGCGGGCTCGCCATCCTTCGCGGGAGCCTTGCCCCGCGGGGCGCCGTGCTCAAGGTGTCGGCGGCTACCCCGGCCCTCCTCCGCCACCGCGGGCGCGCCTGCGTCTTCCGCGACCTGACCGACCTGGCCGCCCGGGTGGACGACCCGGCGCTGGCCGTGACGCCGGACAGTGTCCTCGTACTCCAGAATGCGGGCCCGGTGGGCGGACCTGGCATGCCGGAGGCGGGCTCGCTTCCCATCCCCAAGAAGCTGCTCGCGGCAGGCGTCCGAGACATGGTCCGGGTCTCTGACGCCCGAATGAGCGGGACGGCCGGGGGAACCGTGGTTCTGCACGTCGCCCCCGAGGCCGCGGTCGGTGGCCCGCTGGCGCATGTGCAGGATGGGGACGAGATACTGCTCGACACCGAGGCGCGACGCCTCGATCTCCTCGTGAGTGACGCTGAGCTCGCGCGCCGGCGCGCGGCTTGGCGGGCGCCGACCTCCCTGCCCGAGCGTGGCTATCGGCGGCTGTTCGGCGAGCGAGTCCTTCAGGCTCCGGAGGGCTGTGACTTCGACTTCCTGGTCGGCGCGCGCGCCCAGCGCGCCGGGGCCGGTTCCATCGACCGATAACGCCCCGATTCAAGTCACTCCCGGCACGTCAGTGGGGCGTTTCGACCCGCCGGGCAGACCGGCGCTGGGGCCCCTGGCAGGACGTGTCAGGACCCCGTTGATCCGCCAGCTGCCCTGCTCGTCAACCAGCTCATAGAGGGCGTCCACCGCCTCACCGTTCACGCCCTCGACTCGCACCTCGACGAACCCGTGGCCGGCGTCGACCAACTCCACGTGGGACACGGTGGCCCGGGCCGAGCGTGCGATCGGCGCGTAGCCGCTCATGACCATCTGGCGGAAGGCTTCGAGCCCGAAGTGAGCCTGGATCATCGACGACGCATGAGTGTACGCCGCCGCCCAATCGTCCCGGCGGAACGCGGCGAGCTGGTCGAGCACGGTGCGCGTCATTGCCGTCCGCGGGTCGCCCGCCTGCCCCGAGGCAGTCGCCGCGAAGGCGAGAAGAGCCAGCCCGAGCGCCCCGCGAACCGGTTCCCGGCGAAGACAACCGCCCGGCATCGCCCGAGATACCCCGCTCACACGCCCTGGACTGAGTAGCCGCCGTCCACCGGGATCGCCGTCCCGGTGACGAAGTCCGACGCTGCGCTCGCTAGGAACACGGCGATCCCGGCGTGGTCCTCGGGCGAGCCCCAGCGCCCGGCGGGAGTCCGGGCCACCACCTTGTCGTGGAGCCCCGCGACCTGCTCACGGGCCTTGCGCGTCAGATCGGTGTCGATCCAGCCCGGCAGCACCGCGTTGACCTGGATGTTTTCCCGGGCCCAGGCCGTCGCCATCGCCTTGGTCATCTGGACGATGCCGCCCTTGCTGGCCGCGTAGGGCGCCGTGAACGGCGCGCCGAAGATCGACATCATCGAGCCGATGTTGATCACCTTCCCGCCGCCGGCCCGGACCATGTGGGGATACGCCGCGTGCGAGCACATGAACGCGCTGGTGAGGTTCGTGTCGAGGACGGTATTCCACTCCTCCAGCGTGTACTCCTCCGGGCGCTTCCGGATGTTGGTCCCCGCGTTGTTCACCAGGATATCGAGTCGGCCGAACCGATCGACGACGGCGTCGATCATCGCTCGACACGATGCCTCGCGGCGGACGTCCACCTCGACCGCCATCGCCCGTGCTCCCAGCGTCTCCAGCTCCTTGACGGCAGCGGCACTCTTGCTCGCCTGCCGCCCGGCGACGGCGACGGCGGCCCCCGCCTGGGCGAGCCCCCGGGCCATCCCGAGCCCGATGCCGCCGTTGCCACCCGTGACGATCGCGATCTTGCTCGTGAGATCGAAGAGCTTCATCCGTTCTATCTCCCTGTTCCGGTGCCGACTGACCCGCGGAGGCGGGGGTCGAGGGTGTCGCGGAGGCCGTCGCCCAACAGGTTCAGGCTGAGACCGGCCACTGTCAACGTGATCCCCGGGAAGAGGCTCACCCAGAACGCTTCGCGGATCACGTTCTTCCCGCTCGCGATGACGTTGCCCCACGAGGGGACGTAGGGCGGCACGCCCACGCCCAGGAATCCCAGGATCGCCTCGGCCAGCACGGCGTAGGCAAAGATGAAGGTCCCCTGGACCAGGAGCGGCGCGAGGCAGTTCGGCAGGATGTGCCGGACGGCGACCGCCCAATCGCGACGCCCCAGCGCCCGGGCAGCCGCGACGTAGTCGAGCTCCCGCAGGCTCAGTACCGTGCTCCGGACCAGCAGCGCCGTTCGCGGCATATAGACGAGCGACAGGGCCAGGATGACGTTCCAGACACCTGGACCCCGGGCGGCCATGAAGGCGATGGCCAGGATGATGGCGGGGAATGCCATGAGGCCATCCATGAAGCGCATGACGAGGAGGTCCAGACGTCGGTAGTAGCCGGCCACGAGCCCGATCAGCGTTCCTCCGAGTGAGGTGAACAGCATGGTGACACCGCCGACGAGGAGGGAGACGCGGCTCCCGTGGACAACCAGGCTGAAGACGTCCCGGCCGAACTCGTCGGTGCCGAGGTAGTTCGCGGCGCTCGGGGGCCTGAGACGCTGCGCCGGGTTGAGGCGTGTGGGGTTGTGGGTCGAAATCTGGCTGGCAAAGATGGCAGCCAGGAGGAAGGTGAGGAAGATGGCGGCCCCCACGACGACACTCCGATTCCGCAGAAGGCGCTGGAACCAGCCGATCCGCGGGGACGTGGCCTCCGCCGCCGGGAGGGTCGACACCCCCGCCACCACCTTCCCGACCGCCGCGTCAGTCGTCGTCACGCTAGTCGTACCGGATGCGGGGATCGATGAACGCGTAGACCATGTCGACGATGAGGTTGATGAGGACGTATGACGCGGCTGTCACCAGCACGACCCCCTGCACCACAGGATAGTCGCGCCGCAGGATGGCCGAGATGATGAGGCGACCCATCCCGGGGATGTTGAAGACGATCTCCGTCACAACGGCGCCGCCGACGAGGATCGCGACCGTGACCCCTATCACCGTCACGACAGGGACGAGGGCGTTGCGGAACCCGTGGACGTAGGCAACCACGCGCTGGGAGAGACCCTTCGCCCGGGCCGTCCGGATGTAGTCCTGCTGGAGGACCTCGACCATGCACGAGCGCGCGATCCGCGCGATCAGGGCGGACTGGTTGAAGCCGAGGGACACCGCCGGCATGACCATGTATCGGAGCGCCGCCCCCGGGTCGCTGAAGATCGACGCGTATCCCGCCGCCGGCAGCCATCCCAGCCGGACCGCGAAGAGGTAGATGAAGTTCAGGCTCAGCCAGAAGCTGGGAATGCACACACCCAGGAGCGCTCCCAGCATGAGCAAACGGTCCCACCAGGACCCCTGGTTGGCGCCGGCCACGATCCCCGAGGGCACGCCGATCAGGAGCGCGACGAACAGCGAGGTCGTCAACAGGACCAGCGTTGGCTCCGCGCGCTCCCAGAGCGCCTGGGTCACGGGGCGGTCGAGGAAATAGGAGCGACCCAGATCGCCGCGCAGGATGCGCTGGTAGAAGAGGAGCAGCTGCTCGAGAAGCGGGCGGTCGAGCCCGAGCGCCTTGCGGGTGCCGTCGATCTGGGCCGGCGTCGCGTCGGGGCCCAGCATGACCGCGACCGGGTCGCCGGGGATCAGGTGGATCAGCAGGAAGACCACGGTGACGACGACGGCCATCACCGGGATCACGGCCAGGAGGCGGCGGATGAGGTAGGCGGTCATAGGGAGGACGGCGAGGCCGGCCCTTCGCCGGTCCCCGCCGCGTCACACGGTCAACCGGGAGCTACTTGTCCAGCCAGACGTTGTAGAGGCGCACCCGCTCGGTCTTCTCGTTCAGGCCCTGGAGCTTCTTCGACGCCGCCCGCAGCCCGAACAGGTCGCCGTAGCGGATGACCGGCACCTTCTCGTAGAAGACCTTGTGCATCTGCTCCCAGAGCGCGAACCGCTTCTTGTAGTCCGTCTCGCGGATCATCGCGGTCTTGATGCTCTGGATCTGCTCGTCGCACGTCCAGCCCGGCCAGCTGCAGCTCAGCACGTTGGAGTTGGTCGGGTCGTACTGGGGGCCGATCCCCGTGGTGAAGGCGTCGTACTCCTTGGGGTTGTTGCGGCGCTTCACGAGCGTCGCCCAGTCGACCACCTGGAGGTCGATGGTGAACCCGGCGTCCTCCAGCTGCTGTTTGGAGACGAGGGCGAAGTCGTACATCCACTTGTACTCCTGGGTCGTCATGAACCGGATCGGCTCGCCCTTGTAGCCCGCCTCCTGGAGCAGCTTCTTCGCCTTGTCCCTGTTGTGCTCGTTCCACGGGAGCCCCTGCATCTTCACGTGCCAGGCGGCCAGCTCCTGGTGGATCAGGTTGTAGTCCATCCGGTAGAACTCGCCGCGTCCCGCCGCGACCGTCTTCATGATCGGCTCGATGTCCAGCGCCGCCTGCCACGCCTGGCGGAGCTTCTGGTTCGTCATCAGGCCTTCCTTCTTGTTCAGGACCGCGACGAGCCAGTAGTACATCTTCGACACGATCGGCCTCGCTTGGGCGCTGGCCTTCAGCCGGTCGTAGGCATCCGCGTTCAGGTCGTCCGCCAGCTCGAGCTCGCCGGTCTCCATCTGGGCCACGCGCGTGGCGACGTCCGGCACCGGAATCCACCGGATCTCGTCGACCCAGGCGGTCTTGGCGCCGCCGTAGCCCGTGGACTTCTCGCTCCGGGGCTTGTAGTCGTCGAACCGGACCATCCGGATGTGCTGATCGGGCTTCCACTCGACGAGCTTGAAGGGGCCCGTCCCGACGTATTCGGTGACCTTCTCCGCCGGCGGGAACTTCTCGGCGATCTCCTTCGGGTAGATGGCGGCAAAGTTGTTGGCCACCGCCAGGTTGATCTGGACGATCGCCACCTTCTCCCTGAGCCGGAGCTCGACCGTGTACTTGTCCACGGCCCGGAGGCCACCCTCGGTGACGTAGCTGAAGAGGTCCTTGCCGTAGATCGACTGCTTGCTCCAGCGCATGAGCGACGCGACTACGTCGTCGGACGTCATCTCCTTGCCGTTGTGGAACTTGATGCCGCGCCGGAGCTTGAACGTGTAGGTGAGCCCGTCAGGCGACACCGTGGGCATCGCCTCGGCGAGCATCGGCGTGGGCTTGTTCTCGTCGTCCAGCGTCAGGAGCCCCTCGTAGAGGTGGTTCGTCAGGGTCTCCGTGATGCTGGCCGTCGTCCAGTGAGCGTCCAGCGTGGGCGGCTCTCCGAGGTTGCCCACCCGGATCGTGCCCCCCTTCTTCTGGGCCTGCACGTCCGCAGCCCCGCCCATGAGCAGCGTGATCGCCGCCATGGCGGCGGCGAGGTTCCGGTACGTCCTTCCTGTCATGCGCACCTCCCCGGTGAGTCGCGATTGTCGGATGCATTCGGCGGACCACTCCACTCCACCCGCGACGTCAGGCGGCATGGCCTAACCCGCGGCAGTGCCTCATGGTCCGGTGCGGCGCCCCGCGACGTCAAGAGGGTCGCCGCCGTGCCGGACCCGCGCTAGCGATCGAGCCAGACGTTGTAGAACCGCGGCCGCTCGGTCTTCTCGTTGAAGAAGCTTCGTCCCCTCCGCGCAAGTTTGGTCTGTGCGTCACCCTAGGGCTCGAGCCACACGTTGTAGAAGCGCGGGCGTTCAGTCGCCTCGTTCAGTCCCTTGACCGTTCTTTGCGCAGCCCGGAGCCCGTGGAGGTCCCCCAGGCGGATCGACGGCACCTTCTCGTACCAGAGCCGTGTCTGCTGCTCCCACAGGGCGCGTCGCTTCGCCGGGTCGGTCTCGCGCGCCAGCTCCTGGCTATTCTTCACGATCTCCTCGTCGCAGGTCCAGCCCGCCCACGTACAGGAGAGGATCGCCTGGAACATGGGATCGAACTGGGCCCCGATGCCGATGCCGGTCGTGAACACCTCGTACTCCTTCGGGTTGAACCGCCGGGTCGACAGCGTCGCCCAGTCCACGACCTGGAGGTCGATCACGAACCCCACGTCCTCCATCTGCTGCTTCATCATCACGGCGAAGTCGTACATCCACTTGTATTCCTTCGTCGCGATGAAACGGATGGTCTCCCCCTTGTAGCCCGCCTCCTTCATGAGCCGCTTGGCCTTTTCGGCGTTTCGCTCGTTGTACGGGAGGCCGGCGAGCTTCGTGTGCCACTCCGCGACCTCCTGGAACATGAGGCTGGAATCCAGCCGATAGAACTCTGGCTTCCCGGCCGCCACCGCCTTCATGATGGGCTCGATGTCCACGGCGGCTTGCCACGCCTGGCGGAGCTTCTGGTTCGTCATCACGCCGTCCTTCTTGTTGAAGACCGCGATGAGCCAGAAGTACGGCTTCGCGACGAGCGCGCGGGCCGTGGCGCTGCGCGCGAGCCGGTCGTACTGGTCCAGCGAAAGGTCGTCGGCGAAGTCGAGCTCGCCCGTCTCGACCTGGGCCGCGCGGGTCGCCACCTCCGGCACGGGGATCCAGCGAACCTCGTCCAGATGCGCCACCTTCGCGCCGCCGTAGCCGTTGGGCTTCTCGCTCCGGGACCCGTAGTCGTCGAAGCGCACCATCCGAAGGTGCTGGTCGGGCTTCCACTCGGCGACCTTGAACGGACCCGTCCCGACGAACTCCGTGATCTTCTGCTGCGGCGGGAACTTCTCGGCGATCTCCCTCGGGTAGATCGCGGCGAAGTTGTTCGGGATCGCGAGGGCGAGGACCGTGATCGGCGACCGTTCCGTGAGGCGAAGCTCGACGGTGTGGCGGTCCACGCCTTTCACGTCGGCGACCTGCTTGAACAGCACCTTGCCCTGGTTTGCCTGCTGCCCCCACCGCTTCAGGGAGGCAACCACGTCCTCGGCGGTCAACTCCTTGCCGTTGTGGAACTTCACCCCCTGCCGGAGCTTGAACGTGTAGACGAGCCCGTCCCGCGACACGGCCGGCATGCCCTCGGCGAGCATCGGGATGGGGCGGTTGTCCTGGTCGAGGGTATAGAGCCCTTCGTAGAGATGGTTCGTCAGCGTCTCGACCAGCGCGGTCGTCGACCAGTGGGCGTCGAGGGCCGGCGGCTCACCGAGGATACCGACCCGGAGCACGCCCCCCTTTCGGGGCGTCTGCGCCTCGGCGGCTAGTCCGACGACCAGCGGCAGGAGGACGATCCCGAGGATCCGGAACCTGCGCAGGAGCGACATGTGCACCTCCGCGTGGCCGCGCATCGACCACCGTTCACGAGAGAGACCGCCCGTCCACCGGCAGGGCCGCGGGCGACAGGACAGGCGCCACCACCCGCGCTCCGGAGCATCGTCAGGCCGGGCCCGCGGATCCGTCAAGGTGCCCCCGCCGGTCATGACGACCGTCAATCGGAGGACGAGGGGGAACCCGGGCACGCGAGGGCCAGCCGCACGGCGCCCTCGCCGGTCAGGAGCCAGTCGGCAAATGCTTGACCTGAGGGTTCAGGCGCTCGATCCGGTCCAGCACTCCCTCGACGACCTCGACGGGCGAGACCTTGCGGCGGCGAATGAGGGCCGCCAGGTCCGTGGCGGACAGCCAGCAAAGCTCGTCGGACGTCATGCCGGCGCCTCCGCCCTCAGCGATCTCGGATCGAGCCGGCTCGCGGGGCTGAGCGCATCCTACCATCGTGCCGTCGCGGCGGCGGTCGCACGAGGGCTCACGGCGCCAGACGATCGAGCACCGCGGCGAGGGCGGCGGGCCGAGAGATGAAGGGGGAGTGGCTCCCGCCGAGTTCGATCGGCTCGACGCTCAGGCGCTCGCGGGCCACCCGGCGCGACCAGGCTGGCGAGGTCGCGCGGTCCTCGCTGCAGAGGATGTACGCGGGCTCACCCGGGGGCCAGGCCGACAGCGGGCACGGCTCGCGGCGCGGCGCGGCTGCCTGACCTCTGAGCCGGGCGAACGCCCGACGAACGTCGTCGGGAGAGCAGTCATGGTAGAAGAGGTCGCGGGCCGCGTCCTCATCCCGGAGCCAGATGGTCCCGTCTGGACCGGTGACGCGCCCAGGGTGGCCGCGCAGGACCGGATCATAGATATCGGGCTCGGTCACGAGCTGGTCGAGCAAGCTCTTCCCGAAGAGGGGCACGAGGGCGCACAGGAAGACGAGCTTCCGGACGGGACGGCGGGCCGCGACGAGCGGGATCGTGAGCCCTCCGAGCGAGTGGCCGACGAGCACCAGGTCATCCACGGCGGGGAGCGCCTTGTCCACCACCTCCGCGTAGCGGAGGCACCCGGCCTCGGGATCCTCCACCGGAAGGTCCATGGCCCACGCCCGGTGACCGAGGGCCTCGAGGGCCGGGATCAGTCGCTCCCAGCACCACGCCCCGTGGCCGGCTCCGTGGACCAGGCCGAACGTGGCCACGAGCCCTTCAGCCCGGGAAGGGCGGCAACGCGCCGGGCGGCAGGTCCACGTCGAAGGCGTTGAGGATGCCACCGATCATCCCGTAGTAGCCCGCCAGGGTCACGAGCTCGACGAGACTCCGCCGACCGAGCTCCGCCTCGGCTCGGGTGAACTCCGCCTCGGTGAGGCGACGGGCGCGATAGAGAGCTCGCACGGTGTCGACGATGATCGCCTCGCGCGGGGTGAGCCCGGCGGTCGACCGGCCGTCGCGCACCACGGCGATCGCCTCGGGACGCGTGCCCTCCCGGCGTGCGATGACCTCGTGGGCGACCCACTCGTAGGCCGCCTCGATCTCCCGGCTGACCGTCAGGATCGCGAGCTCGCGGTCCGCCCCGGGGAGCCCGGAGCGGAAGCGGAGCTGCTCGCCGAGCGCCGCCACTCGCTCGCAGAGCGGCGGATGGTGGAGCAGGACCCCGTAGGGGCCCCGCGTCGCGCCGCGCGTCGCGGCGATCTGGTCGTAGACGGCTTGGGTATCGGGGTCCAGCTGCTCTCGGGTCGGCTCGGGAACGCGCGTCATCGCAGTCAGAGCACGTCGTGGCGTCCGGGAGAGGGACGCCGTCGCGACGGGGTATACACCGGCCGCGCGAGGGCTGTCAAGGCGCACCGAGCCGCGCGGCCGGGCGCGCCGAATCCGGCGAGCCCGGCGGCACGAGACTCAAGAGGGCCGCGCCCGCCGCGATCGCGGCGGCCACGGTGAAAACGTCGGCGAACGCCGCGGCGGCAGCCGCATCGGGCCCCAAACCCGCGTTGGCCGACAGGCGAGCTGCGTAGATGGCGGTCGCGACGTTCGCCCCCACGACGATCCCTGCTGTCCGCATGAGAGCGACCAGGCTTCCGGCCACGCCCTGCCGGGCTGGCGGAAGCGCTCCCATGACGTAGTGCAAGTTCGCGATGACGAAGAGCCCATAGCCCAGCCCACCAATTCCGAGCGCCGAGACAATGCGGAGGGCGCTCGCCGCATCGTCGAGCCGCCCGGTCAACCAGAGCCCCGCACCCAGGACGGCCAGTCCCAAGGGGGCGAGCCAGCGGCCACCGCTCCGGTCCATGACTCGCCCTCCGAGCGGGGTCACGCACGCCCAGGCGAGAGGTCCCGTCGTGAAGAGAAGTCCCCCGAGCCCCGCGGGAAACCCCCGCCGGTCGATGAGGTAGTAGGGTACCAGGAGCCAGACGGCGAAGTGAGCCGCGTTCGCCAGCAAGTGCGCTGCGTTCGCAAGCACGAAGATCCGCCGATCCCTGAGATCCCGGCGGAACCCAGCTCGAAGCTCGGCCGCCGGGCTCGGCGCCCCGGGCGCCACCCCGGCGGCAGGCCGAGCCCATCGGAGCGACCCGCCGACAGCCGGGAGCTTGCGGCTCAGCGCCAGCGCGAGCACCACGAGCGGGAGCCGCCCCAGATACACCACGCGCCAGCCCAACAACCCGACGAGAACGCCACCTGCGAGGGGCCCGATGACCATACCGAGACTCGCGGCCAGGCCGAGACGGCCGAGGGCCTGTCCGCGATGGCCGGAGTCTGTCGACAGCGTGACCAGGGCCGGCGCGCTCGCCATCACGAGCGCCACCCCCAGCCCCTGCACGACCCTGCCCCCGAGAAGCCACGCCCACGCAGGCGCGACCCCGCACAGGAGGTTCGCCATGCCGGCAGCGGCGAGTCCACCCCGAATGACGCGCGCATGCCCGACCCGGTCGGCGAGCCAGCCGGCCGGGATCAGAGCGACGGAGAAGCTGACGATGTAGGTGAGCACGACCCACTGGATCGACGTGGCCGGGATGGCGAACGCGACAGAGATCGACGGGAACGCGATGTTGACGGCGCCGTCGAGTGAGACGATCAGCACTCCCAGCGCAGCGACCAGAACGACGCGGGACATTGGCCGGCCCAGCGCGGGCGGCTCGGTCGCGATCGCCGGTTTGACGCCGACTGGGGTCAGGCGCGGGCCGGAGGGAGATGGATCGGGCGCCCGAGGAAGAGCTCGGCCGCCTCGCCCAGCGTCTCGGACAGCGTGGGGTGGGTGTGAATCGTGCCGGCCAGATCCTCGGCCACCGCGCCCATCTCGACGGCCAGCGCGCCCTCCGCGAGAAGGTCGCCGGCGTGAGGGCCGACCAGGCCGACGCCGAGGAGGCGGCCGGACGCGATCTCGAACACGAGCTTGGTGAGTCCGTCGGACCGCCCCATGGCGACCGCGCGTCCGGAGGCGCTCCATGGCACCTTCACCGCGCGCGCCTCCACGCCGCGCGCGCGGGCGTCGGCCTCGGTCAGCCCGCACCACGCCACCTCCGGGTCGGTGAACACCACGGCCGGGATCGTGAGGGGCTCGAAGGCGGCCCGGTGGCCGGCGGCGGCCTCCGCGGCGACCAGCCCTTCCGCGATTGCCTTGTGGGCGAGCATCGGCTCGCCGGCCGCGTCCCCGATGGCGAAGACCCGCGGATCCGCGGAGCGGCGCTGCGCGTCCACCACGATGAAGCCGCGTGCGTCCCGCGCTGCCCGGGTGTGCTCGAGACCGATGTCGTCGGTGAAGGGGCGACGCCCCACCGCGACCAGCACCTGGTCGACCTCGAGATGGGCTGGCGCCCCCTCGCCGGTGAGCTCCACGGTCACGGCGCTCCCCGCCTCGCGCATCCCAGTGAGCTTGGTGCCAAGCAGGACTTGCTTGAACCGCTTCCCGAGCCGGCGGGCGAGCGGCGCTACCAGGTCCCGGTCCACTCCCGGAAGCAGCCCGTCGAGCAGCTCCACCACTGTCACCTCGGCACCGAGCGCCGCGTAGACGCTCCCCAGCTCGAGACCGATGTACCCGCCACCCACGACCAGAAGGCGGGCAGGGACGGATGGGAGTGAGAGCGCCGCGGTCGAGTCCCACACGCGTGGCCCGACGTCGAGTCCCGGAAGGGCGGCGGGCCGAGAGCCCGTGGCCACGATGGCGTGCTTGAAGTGGAGCGTCGCGGGCGGCGCGTCCTCCCGTGCCACACGGACCGAGCCGTCACGCTCGAAGCGCCCGTGCCCCGCGAGCACGTCGATACCGCGCGCCTTAGCCAGCCCGGCAAGCCCCTGGGCAAGACGGTCGATCGAGCGCTGGGTCCAGGCGCGTAGCTTCGGCGCGTCGACGCGGACCGGTCCGAAGGTGACGCCTGCTTCGGCCGCCTCGGCCGCGTCGTGTACCAGGGCGGCGATCCCGAGAAGCGCCTTGGACGGGATACAGCCGACGTGGAGGCATTCCCCGCCGAGCGCGGAACGCGCCTCCACGAGGACGGTGTCAAGCCCGAGGTCCGCCGCGCGGAACGCAGCCGCGTATCCACCGGGGCCGCCGCCCAGGACGACGAGATCGGCCTCGCGGGGGAGCTCGCCCATGACCACGGGCGCGGACCCTCCTACGCCTCGAGGAGCAGGCGCTCGGGAGCTTCGAGGAGCCCGACGAGGTCGCTGGAGAAGCGGGCCGCCTCCATCCCGTCGATGACGCGATGGTCGAACGCGAGGGAAAGGGGCAGGACGAGCCGGGGGACGATGCCGCCGTCTCGGACGACCGGCGTCTGTCGGGCGCGACCCACTCCGAGGATCGCGACCTCGGGATAGTTGATGATCGGCGTGGCCCCGGTGCCTCCGAGGGCCCCCGTGTTGGTCACCGTGAACGTCCCGCCCCGGAGGTCCTCGATCGTCGCCTTCCCTTCGCGCGCTCGCGTAACCAGCTGCGCGAGCTCGGCGGCCAGGTCCCGGATCCCCTTCCCCTCTACTCCTCGCATCACGGGAACCACGAGCCCCTGCTCCGTGTCCACCGCGACACCGATGTTGTAGTAGCGCTTGAGGACCAGTTCGCCGGTGCCGTGGTCCAGGCTCGCGTTGAAGCGCGGGTGGCCCCGGAGAGCCATCGCCACCGCCTTGACCAGGAAGACCGTCAGGGTCAGGTCGCCCCAGGTGTCGCGGCTCCGCGTCTGCTGGCGGCGGCGCATCGTTTCGAGTTCCGTGACGTCCGCCTGGTCGTGCTGGGTGACGTGCGGGATCGCCGCCCAGGCGAGCGACAGGTGCTCGGCGCTGCGCCGCCGGATACCGCGGAGCGGCTCTCGCTCGACCGGGCCCCACTGCTCGAAGCGCGGAAGGGGCGGCAGGGCGGTGAGGCCGACGAGGGGCCGGGCCGCCTCGACCGGTGCGGCCGGGGCCGACGCAGCAGCGGCGGACTCGGCCGCACGCACTCCGGATGTGGCTGCCGGGAGCGCCGTCGTGCGGCCGCCAACCGCGGCCCGGACGTCGTCGTCGACGATCCGCCCGCCCGGGCCCGTGCCACGCAGGCCCACAAGATCCACACCGAGCTCTCGGGCGAGCCGGCGGGTCGCGGGAGTCGCCGCCGGTGGCAGGCCGGTCGCAGGTGCGGCGGCCCCCGCCGGCGCCGGGACGCTGGGCGGTGGACCGGCGGCGCGCACAGCCGGGGCCGACGCCGGAGTCGCGGCGCTCCCCGCGTCGGCGAAGCTCAGCAGGACAGCGCCAACCTTGACGCGCTGACCGGCCTGGACGTGCACGGAGGCCACGCGCCCACCGAACGGCGAGGGCAGCTCGACCTGGGCCTTCTCCGTTTCGACGAGGAGGACGGCCTGGTCCTCCTTGATCTCCTCGCCCTCGGCGACGAGGACGCGAACAATCTCCGCCTCGGTCAGGCCCTCCCCGAGGTCAGGCAGCTTGAACTCTCTCGCCATGGGACAGGAGGGGGAGGAGCCGGGCGCCCGCTAGAAGGCGAGCGTCTCCCGGACGGCGCGCAGCACGCGGTCCGACCCTGGAAGCCAGCCGCGCTCGCGCGCGAAACCCGGGTAGACGATGTCGAACGCGGTGACGCGCCGGACGGGCGCCTCGAGCTGGAGGAACGCGGTCTCCACCACCCGCGCCACGACCTCGGCCCCGACGCCGAAGCTTCGCTGCGCCTCATGGGCCACGACCACGCGGCCCGTCTTGCGGGCGGACGCGGCGATCATCTCCGTGTCCATCGGCGAGATCGACAAGAGGTCGACCACCTCGACCTCGGCCCCGTTCTCCGTGTGGACCCGCTCGGCGACTTCGAGACAGCGGTGGAGCATCGCCCCGTAGGCGATCAGCGTCAGATCCTTGCCCTGGCGAGCGACGCGCGCCTTTCCGATGGGCCACGTGTCCTCGGCCACCGGAACCTCCTCCTTGACCGCGTGATACAGAGCCTTGGGCTCGAAGAAGATCACGGTGTCGGGGTCGCGGATCGCGCTGACCAGAAGCGCGCGCGCGGACCGGGGGCTGGACGGGATCACGATCTTCAGGCCCGGCGTGTGTGCGTAGTACGCTTCCTCGCTCTCCGAGTGGTGCTCGAGAGCGCGCACGCCTCCGCCGTACGGCATCCGCACGACCATCTGGACATGATAGCGGCCCCGCGTCCGGGCCCGGTACCGCGCGGCGTGATTCTCGATCTGGTGGAATGCCTGGAACGAGAAGCCGGAGAACTGGATCTCCGGGATGGGCTTCAGCCCGTAGATCGCCATGCCGATGGCCATCCCCACGATGGCGCCCTCCGCCAGCGGTGTATCGATGACGCGCTGCTCGCCGAACTTCGCGAGGAGGCCGTCCGTCACCCGGAACACTCCGCCGTCGACGCCGATGTCCTCGCCCAGCACGAGGACGTCGTCGTCCCGCTCCATCTCCTGCATGAGGGCGAGGTTAATGGCCTGGACCATCGTCAGCTTCCGCTGCTCAGTCATCCCCGGCTCCTCGTCGGCTCTCGGGTCCCGTCGGGTGGACTATCCGTGCGCCGCCTCGGCGCCCGTCTGAAGCTCGCCCTCGAGCTCCGCGCGCTGCCCCCGGAGCTCCTCCGTCGGCTCAGCGTACACGTGCTCGAATCCGTCGAGAAGGTTCGCCTGCATCCGAGCCTCGGCCCGCTCGACGGCGTTCCGGATCTCCGCGTCGACCTCGGCCTCGAGATCCGCCTCGGCGGAGGCGGCGAGCACGCCCTTCGCCTCGAGGTACCGCCGGAACCGGGGCAAGGGCTCCCGGGCCTCCCACGCCTTGACCTCGGCCTCGTCGCGGTACTTCGTCGGATCGTCCGCGGTGGTATGCAGCGACAGCCGGTACGTCAGCGCTTCGATCAGGGTCGGCCCCTCGCCCCGCCGCGCGCGATCGACGGCTTCCCGCGCCGCCACGTAGCAGGCGAGCAGGTCGTTGCCGTCCACCTGGATGCCGGGAAACCCGTAGGCGATCGCCTTCTGGGCGAGGGTCCGCGCGTGAGTCTGCTTGGCGCGCGGCAGCGAGATGGCCCACTGGTTGTTGAGACAGAAGAAGACCAGCGGGACCTGGAAGACCCCGGCAAAGTTCATCGCCTCCTGGCAGTCACCATGGGATGACGCGCCGTCGCCGAAGTAGACCATCGTGACGCTGTCCTCACCCTTCGCTCGGCTCGCGTACGCCAGGCCGACCGCGTGCGGCACCTGGCTGGCGATCGGGATGCAGAGGGGCAAGTCCCGGATTCCGTCGGGGACTCGCATCCCCTCGGAGTGCCCCGCGTAGTAGAGGATGAGGTTGTCGAGCGGCCAGCCGCGCCACATGTACGCGGGCCACTCCCGGTAGTAGGGCACCATCCAGTCCGTGCGCCGAAGCGCGTAGACGCTGCCCAGCACGGCGGCCTCGTGGCCCCGGATGGGGCCGAAGGTGCCGATGCGTCCCTGACGCTGGAGCCGGAGCATCCGGTCGTCGAAGCGTCGGGCCAGGAGAAACGTGCGATAGAGCCGGCGGAGATCCTCGGGTGGAATCGGGGGCTCGAGGGCTTTGTCGACACGCCCCTCGTCATCAACGACGGACAGATGCTCGACCGACGGGACGTCCAGTCTCGTTCGCGGCACGCACGCCCCCTTTTGCGGGTCCGAGCCTCGACTACCATTTTCCACCCAGCCGGCCTCACGGGTCAATCTCTCGAGCGCGCTCTCGAGCGCGCGGGCGAGGGGATTCCACGCCGCTGCGTCCGGCCGAGCGGACCTCGCGTTAACGTCCCCTCGCTGACGGAGGCCGCCGATCGCGCCAGAGGCCGAGCAGGAGGGTGAGGAGCGCGAGCCCCAGCTCGTCGACCAGCGGCAAGGGATCTGGCAAGACGAGGTCGAGGAGGGTCAGCAGCGCGAAGAGCGCGAAGAGGGTCGGAAAGCGAAGGTTCAGGCCGTGGACGAGGCGCGTGAGGATCCCGCCACTCGCCGTTTGGGTCCACCCGCCATCCACGCTTCCCAGTATATAGAGAAGAAGATGGCCTGGTACGGATGGCTCGGGGCGCTCGTCCTCCTTGTCGACCAGGCCCTGCTCCCCTGGCAGGTCGCCCCCCTGGCCCGCTGGTTCACGCCGGTCATGTGGACGGCCTACATCCTGCTGGCGGACGCGTGGGTCCTCCGGCGCGACGGCCGATCCCTGCTCCACGACCGACCCCGGGAGGCCGCCTTCATGGCCACCGTCTCGATCCCGCTCTGGCTGATATTCGAGGGCTACAACGCACGGCTGCACAACTGGGCCTACTTCGGCGTGCCCGAGCCCCCGTGGGTGGCCGCCGTCGCATATGCCTGGGCGTTCGCCACGATCTGGCCCGGCCTCTTCGAGACGGCCGCGCTCCTCGGAGCCGGGCCCCTGCCCACACCCGCGGCGCGGCGGGCGCCGCTTCCGCCCTCGCCCGGCATCCGACTCGCGATGGTGGTAGGCAGCGTCTTCGTGGTCGTGCCCCCGCTCCTGCCGGCCGCCGTGCGGCCGTGGACCTTCGGTTTCGTCTGGCTCGGCTTCGTCCTGCTCCTCGACCCCCTGAACGCGCTGGCGGGGCGTCCGTCATTCCTGGCGTCCTGGCGCGCCGGTGACCGAGCGTTCGTCCGGCGGTGGCTTGCCGCCGGGATCGTCTGCGGCATCCTCTGGGAGTTCTGGAACTACTGGGCCCTCGCCAAGTGGCGCTACGTCGGTGTCCCGGTCTTCCCCTCGGTCCGGCTCTTCGAGATGCCCCTCGCGGGGTATCTCGGGTTCCCGCCATTCGCCCTGGAGGTCTTTGCGATGTATCATCTCGTGCGGCCCCTGGCCGGACGGCTCGACGGGAGCGCCCGGGAGCCAGGTGCCAGCACGCCGCCAGCAACTGGTTGACCACTCACGCAACGAAGCGACGCCAGGAGGGGAACGGGACCGTGGGAAAGAAGGTTCAGAAGCGCTCCGCGACGAAGAAGACGGCAAGCAAGCCTCCCAAGGCGGCGCCGAAGCCCGCCGGCAAAGCTCCGGCGAGGACCGCCGCCAAGGCGGCGCCGAAGGCAGCCCCGCCGGCAAAGCGAACGGTTGCGGAATCGCGGCCGGCATCGCCCCCGACCCGTCACAGTCTGACGGACCAGGTCAAGCGCTTGCGCGAGCAGATCCAGCGGAGCAAGCTCACGCATCCGGACCCGTGGACCTACGGCGCCAAGGCGCGTGGGTGGGGCGATCGAGTGCAAGTCCTCGTGGAGCAGATCACTGTCCAGGGGGAGAGCCCGGCAGCCCAGCGCACCATCGAGGCGCTGGACGCGGAGATCCAGGGGGACCGCGACTTCCAGGAGGCGCGCCGCCTCTTCTAGGACGCTCCGCCCGGCCGGATCCGACCGCGTCGGCCTGCTCGGCCCCGCGGCTCCGGCCTAGGGCGGCGCCGGGGTTGCTCGGGGCCCGCTACAGGACCAACTCGGCCATCACGCGAATCGCCTCGGGCTGGGACGTCGCACAGACGAGCGTGGTGACGCCCGCGTCGCGCCAGGCCGCCAGGCGCTCTCGGATTCGCTCGCGCGGTCCGCAGAGCGCGACCTCGTCGACGAGCGCGTCCGGCACCGCCGCCTCCGCTTCCGGCCGGCGCCCGACCAAGTACAGGTCCTGGATGCGGACGGCCGGTTCCTCATAACCGTAGCGGCAGGCGAGGTCGAAGTAGAAGTTCCGTCCTCGCGCCCCCATGCCCCCGACGTAGAGCGCGATGCGAGGCTTCACCCGGGCCCGACACGCGTCCACATCCGGGCCAACGACGACGGGCGCCATGGGCGCCACGTCGAACTGCTCTCGCTTGCCGACGGCGCCCGCACGGGCGAAGCCCTCGGCCAGCGCATCGCGGAAGAGACTGGCGCGGCCGGGCGAGAAGAACACGGGCAGCCAGCCATCGGCGAGCTCGGCGGCCAGCGCGACGTTCCTCGGGCCGATCGCGGCGAGGTAGATGGGCAGGTCGGCCCGTGCGTGCAGGATGCTCCGGAGCGGCTTCCCGAGCCCTGTCGCGCCCGGGCCCCGGTAGGGGATCTGATAGTGCTCCCCGGAGTGCTCGAGCGGCTCTTTGCGGGCAAGGATGGCGCGCACGATGGCCACGTACTCGCGCGTCCGGCCGAGGGGCTTGCCGAACGGCTGCCCGTGCCAGCCTTCCACCACCTGGGGCCCGGACACGCCCAGACCCAGTAGCGCCCGCCCGCCCGACAGGGCGTCGAGCGTCATCGCTGTCATCGCGGTCATGGCGGGCGTCCGGGCGGCCATCTGGAGGATGGCCGTGCCGAGCTGGATGCGGTACGTCAGCGCGCCGACCCACGCGAGCGGGACGACGGCGTCCGAGCCGTAGGACTCTGCCGTCCATACCGAGGTGTAGCCCAGGCGCTCCGCATCCTGCACCGCCTGGACGTCCACCTGAACGCGGGCCCCCGAGTATCCCAGACCCAAGCCCAGCCGCATCGTTGCCCCTCTCAGTTCGGCCGCCGCCACGTCCGCTGGTCGCGCCCGACTCTCGCTCACGCCTCCCGCCGAGTCAAGCGAACGGCCGATGGAATGGCGAATGGCCGACGATGGGCGAGCCAGAGTTGCCGCCGGCGGAGGTGCTGCGGGGTCCTGCGCTTGACACCTTCCGGGCCGGCGGATCATCCTGGGGCGCCATGGACCTGGATTTCCTCGTGGTCGTGGGGCCGCCGCCGCCGCCGCCAACGGCGCCGTACAGTCACGCCGTGCGGGCCGGAGACTTCCTCTTCGTCACCGGGCAACTGCCGGCAGACCCCGAGACGGGCAACTGGTCGACGGCGGGATCACCGAACAGACGCATCAGGTGATGCGGAACCTCCAGGCCGTCCTGAGTGGAGCAGGCTCGAGCCTGGCGCAGGCCGTCTTCGCGCGCGTTTACCTCGTCAACTTCGCCGACTACCCAGTGATGAACGCGGTGTACGCGGGATATTTCGCGCCGGGACGGTTACCCGGCCGGACGTGCGTCGGCGTGACCGGGCTCGCCCTCGGGGCACTCGTCGAGATCGACCTCGTCGTCCGCGCGTAGCGCGGCACGGCCCGTGCACGGCGCAGACCAGCCGGTGCCGCTCCGTCGGCTCTTCGTCTTCTTCGCGACGGTGTACGTGGTCCAGGGCGTGGCCGAACCCAAGGCCGGCCTCGCCACCCAGCCCATCTTCTTCCTCCTCAAGGACGAGATGCGGCTCAGCGCCGCCGAGACGGCCGCCTTCTTCGCCCTCATCGGCATCGCCTGGAACGTGAAGCCGCTGTACGGGCTTCTCTCGGACTTGGTCCCGCTCCTCGGCTACCGTCGGCGGTCGTACCTGCTCCTGACGACGGCGGTGGCCGCCCTCGGCTGGCTCGCGCTCGGGATGCTGCCCGCATACGGCTGGGGCCTTACGCTCGCGATCCTCGGCCTCACGGGACTCGGACTCGCGTTCACCGATGTCCTCTGCGACGCGGTGATGGTCGAGGAGGGCAAGGCCCGCGGCCTCACCGCGCGCTTCCAGTCGATCCAGTGGGCGGCGATCTACGGGGCGAGCTTGCTGGCGGGGATCGGCGGCGGCTACCTCTCGGCCCACGTCGCCTACAACCGCACGTTCCTCCTGGTCGCCCTGTTCCCGGCGCTCTCGTTCGCCGCCTCCGCCTGGGCCGTGCACGAGCCCCGAACGCGCTTCGATCGCGCGACGGTGCGAGCGACGGCGGCCGCGCTGCGCCGGGGCGTCCGATCGCGGCCGCTCTGGCGGGCCGCGGCCTTCATCCTCCTCTGGAACTTCAGCCCATCGTTCGGCGTGCCGCTCGAGTACCACATGGTGGACACGCTCGGGATCACCAAGATCCAGCTCGGCGTCCTGGCAAGCCTCGGGAGCGGGGCGGCGATGCTGGGGGCGGTCGTGTTCGGGCGCTACGCGACGCGTCTGGCGCTCCGGCCGCTACTGAACGTGGCGGTCGCCATTGGCGTCGCTGGGACGCTAGCCTACTATGGCCTGGTGGGCTGGTGGTCGGCGGTCGCGCTCACCCTCACGGTGAGCTTCGTCAGCGCCGTCGCGCTGCTGGCGACACTCGACCTGGCCGCCCGGGCGGTACCGCGTCACGCCGAGGGGACATTCTTCGCCGCGCTCATGTCGGTCAGCAACCTGGGCTCGACCGGCGCCGAGTGGGTCGGGGGACAGCTCTACGCGCTCATCGGGCTTCCTTGGCTCATCGCCGTCAGCGCGGCCGCGACGGCGGCATGCTGGCTCCTCGTGCCCTGGATGCGGATGCCTGACTCCCCCGAGCCCAACGACTGATCCTCGCTCGACCCATCCTGGCCCGGGCCGAGAGCGCGTCCTCAGCGCCTCTCAGAGGGCTCGCATCCGGGGATCCAGGAGGTCCCGCAGGCCGTCGCCGAGCAGGTTGAAGCCGAGCACCGTCAGCGCGATGGCCAAGCCCGGCAGCACGGCGATCCAGGGATCGATCAGCATGTACTGGCGCGCCGCGCTCAGCATCAGCCCCCACGACGCGGTCGGCGGCTGGGTTCCGAGCCCCAGAAAGGACAGCGCGGCTTCCGTGAGGATGGCCGTCGAGAACGACACCGTCATCTGGACCAGGATAGGAGCCGAGACGTTCGGCAGCACGTGTCGCGCGATGATCCGCCAGTTGGAGGCGCCGATCGAGCGAGCCGCCTCGATGAACGGCACCTGCACGACCGTCAGGGTCGGGCCGCGCGCCACCCGCGCGAAGGTCGGGGCGTACACGAGACCGATGGCCAGCATGGCGTTGGTCAGGGTCGGCCCGAGCACGCTCGTGATCGCGATCGCCAGCACGAGCGCGGGCAGCGAGAGCACGACGTCCATCACCCGCATGACCACGTCGTCCACCCAGCCTCCGAAGAAGCCGGCCAGCACGCCGGCCGTCGCGCCCAGAGCGAGCGCGATGAGGACGGCCAGCCCGCCCACGTAGAGAGACACCCGCGCCCCCCAGATGAGGCGGCTCAGCTCGTCCCGCCCGAATTCGTCGGTGCCGAGGAGGTGCGCGCCTCCGGGCGGCAGGAGTGGCTTGGCGATCTGGGAGACGGGGTTGTACGGAGCAAGGACGGGAGCCGTCAGCGCGACCGTGACGACGATGCCCACGAGTACGGCCCCGATGAGGACGACCGGTGTTCTCGCCACGGCGCGGAAGAGACGGGCGCGGGCAACCTGGGCGGGGTCGAGGCCCCGCGGCAGGGCGGCGACGACCGGGGTGGCCTGGGCGTCACTCATATCGGATGCGCGGATCGAGATACGTGTAGAGGAGGTCCACGAACAGGTTGACGAGGACGAAGGTCACGGCGAAGACCATGACCGTCCCCTGCACGACCGGATAGTCGCGCTGGTACACCCCGTTGAGGAGCGTCCACCCGAGGCCGGGCAAGCCGAAGATCTGCTCGGTGATCACCACCCCGCCCAGGAGAAAGCCCATCTGGAGGCCGAGGACCGTGATGATCGGGATGAGTGCGTTTCGGAGCGCGTGACGCAGGAGAATGGTCCGCGTCGCCAGCCCCTTGGCGTGAGCGACGCGGATGAAGTCCTGTCCCAGCACCTCGAGCATCGAGGACCGGGTCATGCGCATGACGACTGCCGACAGTCCGAGCCCCAGCGACAGGACGGGGAGGAACATTTGCTGGAGGTTCACCCACGGGTCCGTCCACGGGGGGACGTAGATGATGGCGGGCAGCCACCCGAAGAGCGAGGACGCCCCGATGATGAGCAGGATCGCGATCCAGAAGTTCGGTAGCGACAGCCCCAGGACACCGATGATCTGCACCAGGGTTCGCACCCGGACGCTCCTCGAGATGCTCGCGGCCACGCCGAACGGGATCGCCACGAAGGCGACGCTCAGAACCGCGAGGAGGGCGAGCTCGATCGTGATCGGCAGCCGCGAGATGATCAGGGTCGCGACCGGCTGGCCGGTGCGGAAGGACCAGCCGAAGTTCCCCTGGAGCATGCTCCCGATCCACCGGAAGTACTGGACGGGAAGCGGCTGGTCGAGGCCGAACTCCTTTAGCACGGCCGCGCGCTGCGCGCGGCCGAGCTGGCCCTCCGTTCCCGCGATGATGTCGACGATGTTGCCCGGCAGGAGGCGGACCAGGATGAAGATCAGGACCGACACTCCGAGCACGGCGAGGATGGTCCAGACCGCGCGGCGGGCGAGGTAGCGCATCCGCGGGCGGAAGTGTCAGGGCAGCGAGCCGTGCGACAGCGCGACTCGCTGCCCTGTTGCGTGTGCCCTACGCGAGCCAGGCCTTCTTGAGGAAGAGCCGGCGGCCGGTGAACGACTGGGAGTAGCCCTGGAGCTTGTTCGACACCGCCTCGATGTTGTACTTCGCGTACCACCACCAGTCGAGGGAGTCCCGGAGCGCCAAACGCTGGATCTCCTCGTAGAGCCGCTTCCGCTCCGCGTGGTTGCTCGACTGACGGGCCTCGACCAGCAGGGCGTCGAGCTTCGGGTCCGGCGTGTCGCAGCCGCCCTTGTTGATCTCCCCCTTCGAGTGGAAGTAGGGGTAGAGGTAGCCGTCCGGGTCGGGGCGGAACGTGTTGGCCGACGAGTAGATGTCCGTGCCTTCCTTGCCGCAGCTGTCGTTCGACTTCTTGTTGTCGGCCACGAACGCACCCCACTCCATCTGGGTCACGGTGACGTCGACATTGAGCTTCTTGAGCGACTCCTGGATCACCAGCGTCGTGGCGACGAACTCAGGGTACTGGGGCGAGCACTTGATCTCGATCTTGAAACCGCCGTTGGGGTACCCGGCCTCGGCCAGGAGCTTCTTGGCGCCCTCGACGTCCGCCTTCACGAAAGGCAGGGTCTTCGGGTCGAGGTACCAGTCGCCGTAGCCCGTGGGCACCGGGCCCGAGGGCACGGCGGCACCGAACGCGGCCTTCTGGATCACCTCGTTCGTGTCGACGGCCATCCGCAAGGCGCGCCGGACGCGCGCGTCGCTGAGCGGCTTGTTCCGCCTGTTGATGTAGTGGACGACGACCCAGGCGGTGGGACTCTTGCTGACGGTGATCCCGGGAGCTCCCTCGAGCTGCGCCGCGCCCTGGCCGGAGAGGAACGCGTACTGGATCTGGCCGGCGCGCAGGGCGGCGATCCGGGCGTTCTCTTCCGTCAGGACCTTGAAGACCATCCCGTCGAGGTACGGGAGCGACTTGTCCCAGTAGTCGGGGTTCCGCGCGTAGACGAGCCGGTCCTGAGGCACGTACTCGACGAGCTTGAACGGCCCGGTGCCGATCCCCTTGATCTTGAGGTTCTCCTGCTCGGCCAGGCCCTTGGGGATGATCCCCGACGCCCGGATCCCGGCGAACGAGCCGAGAAGCGGATAGGGTGCATCGAGGTTCATCTGCACGGTCGAAGGATCGATGACCTTGATCTCCTTGATCGCCTTCAGCCACGAGATCCACGGCGACGCCGTCTTCGGGTCGAGGACGCGCTCGATGCTGTACTTGACGTCCTCGGCGGTCATGGTCTGGCCGTTGTGGAACTTCACGTTCGGGCGGAGCTTGAACGTATACGTCTTGCCGCCGTTCGTGACCTCCCAGCTCGTGGCCAGGCACGGCACGATGTTGGTCTTCTCGTCGTACGTCGTCAGGCTCTCGTAGATGTGGTCGTATGCCTGGGCGGAGGAGAAGTTCGAGCTGTTGTGGGGGTCGAGACCGATGGGATCGATCTCCGCCGCGGCGACGAGCGTCCCCCCGCGCTTCGGCGTCTGGGCGGAGACGAGCCGCGCCTTGGAGAGATCGAGGCCGGCCAGCCCCCCTCCGAGCGCGAGACCCCCGCCCAGGAACGTGCGCCGGTCCATCCCGTGGTGTCGTGACGTGCCTCGTGCCATACGCTACCCTCCTGGTAAGGTGTCTCACGCGCGCCCGAGGACGAGGCGCGTGCTCCGGGCTACCCTCGTCGTCCGGCTCGACGACTGCCTCGGTTTGGAAGGATGGTAGTCCGCCACGGCACCGGTGACAAGCGGCGGGGGGCGGCGCCGCCTGACCTGCCCGCGCGGCTCCCGGCGGGGTCAGTCACGGCTGATCTCACCGCGCCGCCGGACGTAGGGCTCGAACGCTTCCGGGTCGACCGCAATGCCGAGCCCGGGACCTTGCGGAATCTCCACCATGCCGTCGGGCCCAACCGCCGGCGCGCCCCAGAGCTCCCGGAGCGGGTTCGGCGACTGGTCGTACTCGAACCATGGATACGGCATGGGCGTATGGCTCCGGTAGCCTGGGAGCACGGCGCAGAGCTGAAGCGACGCGTAGAGGTTCAGCGCCGTGCCCCAGACGTGCGGGACGACGGGCACCTCCCACGCTGCGGCGAGGGCCGCGATGCGCATCGCCTCGGTGAAGCCCCCGGCGATTGCGAGGTCGGGCTGCGCGACGTCGAGCGCGTTGCGCTCGAAGAAGGACCGGAACGCCCGGATCCCCCCGAGCGCCTCGCCGCCGACTACGGCGAGCCCGAGGGCCCCGGCCACGTGCGCGTAGCCTTCGACGTCGTCCGGCGCGACAGGCTCCTCGAGCCAGGCGAACCCCTCGGCCTCGAGCTGACGGCCGGCCTCGATCGCTGGCCGGACCGTGTACCCCTGGTTCGCGTCAGCGAGCAGGATCACGTCGGGACCGACAACCTTCCGCACGGCGCTGGCGGCGCGCCCGTCCGCCGCGGGGTCGACTCCGATCTTCATCTTCATGGCCCGGAAGCCCGGGGCGATGAACCGTTCGGCCTCCCGCCGGTAGGCCCGGTAGGGATCACGGCCCGGCTTGAGGTACGGGCCGCTCGCGTAGGCCGGGACGCGGGTGCGGATCGGCCCCCCCAGGAGCCGGCAGATCGGCTGGCCAAGCGCGCGTCCGCGCAGATCCCAGAGCGCCATGTCAACGGCCGACAGCGCCATGAGTCCGGGCCCCTGACGCTCGTACCCGAGGCGCTCGTGCATGGCTGCCCAGATCCGCCGGTACTCCATCGGGTCCTGGCCCAGGATCGCGGGCGCCAGCGCGGTCTCGATGATCGTCCAGGCCGCCGGGGGGGAGTGCCAGGTCTCACCCCAACCTCCCAGGTCCTCGTCGCTTCGCACCTCGACCAGGAGCGCGGGACGCCGATCGATGAACTCGGACGCGGTCCCCTGGGGTTCGGGCAGCCGGCATTCCACCAGGTAGAGTCGAATCGCCGCGATCTTCATGCTCAGGCCGTACTCGGGAAACCGTCGGCCGACGGCGCCCAGAGCCGGGCCCCGGCCGCGGCTGCGTTGCCCAGCACAGCCGCGAGGAGGGGCCGGACGTCGAGGTCGCTTCGACCGTCTCATCATTCTTGTTGTGCTCGTTCCCCGAGCCGGCGGCTGCTCTGGCGTCCCCATGCTCCGCGGAGGTTTCTCGGGTGTCAAGCACGCCGGCCCACCTGCTCGTGAGCCGGGTCCGTCAATACCCCTTGAAGGCGCAGGCGCTCGCGTCGCATCCTTGAAAGGCGCCGGCCGACCGAAGGGGCGATTCCGGCGGAACCCGCTCCCCGCCGCTTGGCATCACAGGAGGAATTGGCATGAGAGTCCAGGACCTCGATACCCCGGTGGTCACGATCCACCTCGACGTCATGGAGGACAACATCCGCCGAGTGCAGGCGCACCTGGATCGGTACGGCATCGCGAACCGGGCGCACATCAAGACGCACAAGATCCCCGCGATCGGACGGATGCAGATCGAGAGCGGAGCGAGCGGGATCGTCTGCCAGAAGATCGGCGAGATCGAGGTCTTCGCGGACCATGGCGTCACGCCGGACGTGCTGCTCGCGTTCAACATCCTCGGCCGTGACAAGCTCGACCGCCTGATGGCCGTCGCCCGTCGGCTCACGCGGCTCACCGTGGTTCTCGACAATGAGGTCGTCGCGCGGGGTCTCTCGGAGGCCGGAGCCCGTCACGGTCGGGACGTGCCCTTTCTCGTCGAGTGCGACACGGGGTTCGGCCGCAACGGCGTGCAAACGCCCGAGGCGGCACTGGGTCTCGCCCAGGCCGCCATGCGGCTCCCGCGGATGGACTTCCAGGGTCTCATGACGTTCCCGAACAGGGATCCGGACACCCGGGTCTTCTTCGACCACGCCCTCGAGCTCTTCAAGCGCGCTGGCATCCCGGTGCCGGTCGTCTCGGGCGGCGGGACTCCCGCCCTGTTCAGCGTCGAGAAGTTCCCGATGCTGACCGAGCACCGCGCCGGGACGTGCGTGTTCAACGACGCGGCAACGGTCCGCTCGGGCACGGCGACCTGGGCGAACTGCGCGATGCGGGTACGGGCCACCGTGGTCAGCCGTCCTCACGACACGCGGGCAGTCCTCGACTGCGGAACGAAGGTCCTGACTTCGGACCAGTACGGGATGCCCGGCTATGGACACGTCCTGGAGTACCCGGAGGCCGCAATCACGGCGGTGTCCGAGGAGCATGGGACGGTGGATCTCTCCCGGTGCCTCGAACGTCCCCGGGTGGGCGACGTGGTCAACGTCGTGCCGAACCACTGCTGCGTCGTGACGAACATGGTGGACGAGGTCGTGGGGGTCCGGGGCGATCGGGTCGAGCTCGCCTGGCCGGTCAGCGCGCGCGGGAAGGTGCGGTAGTGGTCGCGCGCCGGCTCGGCATCGCGCTCCTCGGAGCCGGACGGCTCGGCGCGGCGCACGCGCGGACTCTCGCCAGCCTGCCCGAGGTCCACCTGACCGTCATCGCCGACCCCGCGCCGGCGGCACGGGAGCTGGGCACGCGCTACGGCGCCCGCGCGGTCGCCGACCCCTTGGAGGCCATCGCCGACCGCGAAGTCGAGGCCGTCGTGATCGTGACGCCGACCCGCATGCACGCCGCGCAGATCGAGGCTGCGGCGCGGGCGCGAAAGGCCATCTTCTGCGAGAAGCCGATCGCCCTCGAGGTCGCTTCCACCGAGCACGCCCTCGGGGTGGTGACGGAGTGCGGTGTCCCCCTCCAGATCGGGTTCCAGCGCCGGTACGACACGGGCTTCGCCGACGCGCGGCAGCGCATTGCCGCCGGCGAGATCGGGCGCCTCCACCTGCTCCGCTCGGTAAGCTACGATCCCTATCCGCCGCCGCCCCACTACATCCCGACGTGCGGCGGACAGTTCGTGGACATGACAATCCACGACATCGACGTCGCCCGCTTCCTCACCGGGTCGGAGGTGGCCGAGGTCTCGGCGATCGGCGCGGCGCTCGGCCCAGAGGCCGAGGCCTTCCGCGCGGTGAACGACTGGGACACCACCGTCCTGTCGATCCGGTTCACGTCGGGCGCGCTGGGCTCGATCGTGAACTCGCGTCAGTCGGGCTACGGCTACGACATCCACACCGAGGTGCTGGGCGACCACGGGGGGCTGAAGGTGGGATACGAGCGGCACACGCCGATCACCCGTTACGACCGGACCGGCGCCCACTACGACTACGTCCCGTACTTCCCGGAGCGGTTCGCGCAGGCCTACGCAGCGGAGCTGCAAGCGTTCGTCGAGTCGGTGCGGGCCGGAAAACCCGTGACTCCCAGCGGGCAGGACGGGCTCATGGCGCTCCGGATTGCGCTCGCCGCGACCGAGTCGGCGCGCCGCGACGGCGCCTGGACGCCGGTTCGCTAGCGCACGCACAGGGTCCTGGCGGCGGTCTCTCGAGCGTGCTCGGAGGGTGGCCACAGCTGCGGCCGCTTCGTGATTGGCGCGCGGCCTCGCGATAGGCTAACTCGGTGTTTTCGGCACACCCCTCCGGCGTGCCGATCGGACTCAACCTGGTCGGTGGGACAGTTCTTCCACGGATACCCCTTCGCCTAGCTGCCCGCCGCGCTGCTGACGACGGATCAGCAGCCTGGCGTGGCGAGCCAGACCCGCGCAGTCGAGCCGACGGCCGAAGACTTCCTCCCGTTGTTCGCTGCATCCCCGGTTCCCTCGCGGCGCTCGGCCGCGGTTCACTTGCAACGTTCGGCGGCGCTGGCTCGACAAGGCTGAGCGGTGTGGGGCGACTACTTCCTGCTCGCGGCGCTGATCCGCTGGCACGGACGCTGAGCCGCCGCGCTCGCCGCCTCCGGGCCCGCGTTTGTCAGCCCCCTCCGACCGTGATATAGAAGCCCCAGTCCCCGCGGATCCACGCCCTTTGACACGCCCGGCACGCAGGAGGAGATGCGAGATGACAGCCCGCTCCGTGCTCCGGTCCGTCCTGGTGGCGCTCGCCCTGGTAGCCGCGGTGCTCCCGCTCCATCCGGCGGGGGCGCAGCCGAAAGACACGCTGGTCGTCGCCCTCACCTCGCACGCGCCGACGCTCGACCCCCACATGCACTTCGAGCGGGTTGGTGTCCTCGTCAACATCAACATGTTCGACTCGCTCCTCCACAAGAACCGGCGGCTCGAGTACGAGCCGTCCCTCGCGACGTCGTGGAAGGCCGTTTCCGACACGGTCTGGGAGTTCAAGCTGCGGAAGGGGGTCCAGTTCCACAACGGGGAGCTGCTGACCGCGGAGGACGTCAAGTACTCCTTCGAACGGGTCCTCGACCCGGCCAAGAAGTCCCCCCAGGTCGGCAACATCCGCGCGATCAAGGAGGTCCGGATTGTCGATCCGGAGACGATCCATCTCGTGACGGACAAGCCGTTCCCGCTGCTCCTGGAGCGCATGGTCTATTTCGGCATCGTGCCGAAGAAGCACGTCGAGAAGGTGGGCGACCAGGCGTTCGGCACCACGGCCACGGTGGGTACGGGCCCGTGGAAGCTGGTGGAATGGAAGCGAGACCAGCACATCCGGTTGGAGGCGTTCGACGGCCACTGGCGGGGGAAGCCCCCCTTCAAGCACCTGGTCTTCCGGGCGGTCCCGGAGGTGGCCACCCAGGTGGCCGAGCTGAAGACCGGCGGCGTCGACCTCATCCGGAACGTCTCGGCGGACCTCGTCCCGGAGCTCAAGTCGCACCCGCAGACCTCCGTGAGCTCCGCTCCGATCCTCCGGGTCCACTACGTCCACCTGGACATGCGGACCCCGCCGTTCGACAAGAAGCTCGTGCGCCAGGCGGCGAACTACGCGATCGACAAGCAGGCGATCATCCAGAAGCTCATGGGTGGTCTCGGTACACAGGTGGCCACCGTGGTCCAGCCGGCAGCCTTCGGCCACGACCCGGCCGTCGCGCCGTACGCCTATGACCCGAAGAAGGCCAAGGAGCTCCTCGCCCAGGCCGGCTACCCGAATGGCGTGGACATCACCCTGCACAGCGCCTTTGTCGAGTTCCGTCCGGTCTTCGAGGCCATCACCCAAATGCTGACCGACGCAGGGCTACGCACCAACGCGCGGATGTGGGATCCGGGCCCGGCCTGGAACAAATTCTTCCAGGGAGAGGGGAAAGCCACGCACGGCTACTACGGGAGCTGGGGAAACTACTCGGTCTTCGACGCCGACGCCGTGCTCCACCCTCTCTACCACACCGAGCCGGGTGGATGGGTCGGCAAGTGGTACAGCCGCGTCCCGGAGCTGGACGCCCTGATCGATCAAGCACGGTCGACGGTGGACCAGACACAGCGCAAGCGCTCCTACGCCCAGATCCAGCGCCTGATCCGGGAGGATGCGCCGTCCATCTATCTGTTCACCCAGTACGACAGCCTCGGCGTCTCGAAGAAGGTGGACTACCAAGCGCGCGGCGACGAGTGGCTGTGGCTGTTTGACGCGAAGCCCAAGTCGTAGGCCGCGGCCGGCCGCGGGCCCCCGGCATGACCGCGCTCGTCCTCCGTCGATTGATGCGGCTCGGCGTAGTCGTCACGGGCGTGACCCTCATCACGTTCGCCATCCTCCATGCCAGCGGCGACCCGGTCGCCCTCATGATGGCCGAGGCACCCGAGGCCGACCGGGCCAGGCTCCGCGAGGCCATGGGGTTCAACGACCCTCTCCCGGTCCAGTTCGTCCGCTTCGTCGGGAGGGCCGTCCGCGGCGATTTCGGCCATTCCTTTTACCACCGGGCGCCCGCCCTCCACCTCGTCCTGGAGCGGATGCCCACGACGCTCTTCCTCACCCTCCTCGCGATGGGCATCGCGGTGGCGGTGTCGATCCCGACCGGGATCTACAGCTCGGTGCGACGGAACTCCCTCGCCGACCACGGCGCCACCGTGGTCGTGTTCCTCGGCCAATCGATGCCGGTCTTCTGGACCGGGATCATGCTGATCCTGCTCTTCGCCGTCGCGTGGCGGCTTCTCCCCGTGTCGGGCTGGGACTCCTGGGCCTCCGCCCTCCTGCCCGCGGTCACCCTCGGCACGTTCTCCGCGCCCCTGCTCCTGCGGATCGTCCGCTCGAGCATGCTCGACGTGGTGACGCTCGACTGGGTCCGCACCGCCCGGGCCAAGGGCGTCTCCGAGTGGCGCGTCGTCTGCCACCACGCCCTCACCAATGCGGCGCTGCCGATCGTCACGGTCACCGGCCTCCAGTTCGGTCTCCTCCTCGGCGGTGCCGTGATCACCGAGACCGTCTTCGCCATCCCCGGCGTCGGGCGGCTGATCGTGGGCGCTATCCGCCAGCTGGACTTTCCGGTCGTCCAGGCCGGCGTGTTCCTCCTCGCCATGATCGTGGTGACCGTCAACTTCGTGGTCGACCTCCTGTACATGTACCTGAACCCGCAGGTACGCGTGGGCTAGACTCGATGGCCGTCGAGGTGCTCGCTCGCGAGGACCTGCCGCCCCCGGCGGAGGCCGCGCGGCCGCGCGAGGTCTCGCGGATCTGGCGGAAGCTGGTCCGGAATCCCCTGACGCTGGTCGGGGTGGCGATCCTGCTCTTGGTCGTGGGGGCGGCGGTCGCGGCGCCCTACGTCGCTCCGTACGATCCCGCCCGGCAGCGTCTGCTCCACCGCTTCACGCCGCCAGTGTGGGCCAAGGGAGGGAACCCGGCCTACCCCCTCGGCACTGACCAGGTCGGCCGCGACGTCTTGAGCCGGATCATCCACGGCGCGCGGATCTCCCTCCTGGTGGGGGTCTCGGCGGTAGTGGTGAGCCTCCTCGTGGGGGTGACCCTCGGGCTCCTCTCGGGGTTCCTCGGGGGGCGCGTAGACACGGTGATCATGACCGTCGTCGACGTCACGCTGTCGTTCCCGCAGATCCTCCTCGCGCTCGCGTTCGTGGCCGCGCTGGGGCCCAGTCTCATCACGATCATCGTCGTCCTGGGGCTCACCGGCTGGGAGCGCTATGCCCGGGTCGTTCGGGCCGAGGTGCTCGCGCTTCGCGAGAAGGACTTCGTCGCGGCTGCCCGCGCCCTCGGAATCGGCTCAGTGCGGATCGTGGTCCGGCACCTCCTGCCCAACACCTTCTCGTCGATCATCGTACTCTCCACCCTCCAGGTCGCGCAGGCGATCCTCCAGGAGGCCGCGCTGTCGTTTCTCGGCGTGGGAAGCGGCCGGACCTATCCGACTTGGGGCCTGATGATCTCGATGGGCCGGGATTTCGTGAGCGTGGCGTGGTGGCTGGCGACCTTCCCGGGCCTGGCCATCCTGGCGACCGTCCTGGCCATCAACCTGGTCGGCGACCGCTTGCGGGACGCGCTCGACCCGCGCGTGCGCTGACTCCTCCATGGATGGCTCAGAAAAGCGCGATCGGGTTGAGCGGCGAGCCGGTGACGTTCCGGAGCCGGAGTGGGGCAAGCGTCAGCAGGAATTCCCACCGGCTCCGATCCGTGCACGCTGCCGCGATGTCCTCGAGGTTCATGTTGTCGACGAGCCAGAGTCCGAGGCCCACGAGCGCGCCGATGTGGAACGGACTGCCCATCGACGGGTACGGCGTCGGCGACACGTCGTTGTGGGTGTCGCTCCCCCACACGGCGACACCGCGCTCCTTCAGCCAGGGCAGGAGCGCCGCATGCGGGCCCGGGGACCCCGTCTGCAGCGGGCTCGTCGGGCCTTCAGCGAGTCGCCGCGCGTAGTAGCCGGTGCGGACAAGCAGGATGTCTCCGGGCTCGACGCGGACGCCGGCCGCCCGCTCGGCCGCCTCGAGGTCCTCCGGCATGACGCCCTCGCCCGGCTCGAGCCAGCGCACACGGCGCGTGCGCGCGACGTCGAGCAGGACGCCTCGGCTCACCACACCGTCGTGGAGCAGCTCGACCGCCTCGACCGTCGCGCCCTCCCGGGAGGTGATCAGGTTGCAGGAGCGACCGTTGTAGATCTTCCCCTCCCAGAAGAAGTGAGCGGGTGTGTCGATGTGCGTCACCGTGTAGCCGTGGAAGACCATGCCGATGAACTCGCCCGCCCCTCGGCGCGCTCGGAGGCGCTCGGGCGGCGCCATATCGCGCCCCTCGCCGCTGTCCACCATGAAGCGCATGACCTGGAAGGTCGTATCGGCCGTGATGTCCGTGACGATCGGGCGGGCGCCGGTGACAGCGACGCCGTCCAGCACCAGCCGCGCGGCCGCTGCCCGCTTGGCCGGGGTGATCAGGTTGATCGTCCCCAGCTCGTCCTCGGCGCCCCACCGTCCCCAGTTCGACAGCGTCTTCAGGTAGTCGATGACCTCGTCCTCGCTCGGTGCTCGTCCTGGCATGGTGCCTCCCCTGTTCGGTCGTGGCGCATCACGCGAGCAACCCAGCGCCCGGTCGAGGAGCCAGAGCCCGACGACGATCCGCGCAGGGGGCCGCGTCCCGGGCGACTCTAGGATCGGCTCTGGACGCCGTCAACCGCCGGCAGGGCCACCGCCGAGAGGACCGGCCGGTCACAATCAGCCATAATCGGAGCGTGACGGCGGGCCGGGAGACCCTCGCCAGCGGACGTCTCGCGCTGGCCTTTGGCTGTACCCTGCTCGTGGCCGGGATTACCAACACCTTTCCGGTCTTTTTCCCACCGCTCCTCGCCGAGTTCGGTGGCTCCCGGGGAGCCACGGCCTCCACCATCACCCTCATCTGGGCCGGCGGCGCCGTCCTCGGCCCGCTCGCGGGCTGGGCCGTCGCTCGCTGGAACCCCCGCGCCATCGTCATGATGGGCCTCGTCGCCGCCACGCTCGGATTCGGGTTGGGCACCGCAGCGCCCACCTTGCCGGTGTTCACGCTAGCGGTCGGAGTGGGTGCGGGGATCGGCGTGGGGCTGACCGGAATGGTCGCGCAGGCCGCGATCCTCGCCGACACCTACGTCCGGCGCCGCGGAACCGCCATGGGGATTGCGTTCTCCGGCGCGATGGCCGGCTACGGGCTCGCGCCACCCTGCCAATGGGCAATCACCCGCTTCGGCTGGCGGGCGGCCCTCGCCGGTTACGTGATCGCGGTGGCCGCCCTGATTCCGCTGGCCTGGGCCGTGCTGCCGACGCGGCTGCGCACGGCCGGCAGCCTGCCGGCCGTCCGCCCCTGCGATCGACGAGTCGACCGTGCGCGCGATCGTCGGCTCGGCGCCGTTCTGGCTTCTCCTCGTCGTCTTCACGATGCCCCCGCTCTTCGGCGGCCTCGCCACCACCCAGCACACCCTCTACATGACGGCGCGGGGTTTCTCGGCCACTGCCGCGTCGGCGATGCTCGGGATCGGGGGCGTCCTGGCCGCGAGCGGCCGCGTGCTCTTCGGGCTCATGGCTGATCGCCTGGGCGCGCCGCTCGCGGGATTCGTGTCGTTCGCCTCTACGTTCCTCGGCCTCGCCTGTCTCCTCGGGCTGGAGGCCTGGCCCGCGCCTCTCCTGGCGTCCGGGTACGTGCTGTTCCTGTTCGCCTCGATGGGCTCCAGGGCTACGATCGGCTCCGTGCTGGTTGGACGCATCGCCTCGCCCGGCCACTATGGCGTGGTGTTCGGGTTGCTCGGGATCGGCAACAGCTTGGGATCCGCCCTCGGGCCCCTCCTCTCCGGAGCGCTCTACGACTGGACGGGCTCCTACACCCTGATCTACGTGTCGGCGATCGGCCTCCTCGGGATCGCCGTCGCCGCCCTGGCTGGCTTCTGCCTCATCGCCAGGGGTTGACCCGCCTGGCGCGTCCCGCGGCATGACGCATGCCTGAGCTGCCCGAGGTCGAGGCCGCCCGTCGTGCAGCCGCCGTCGTCGCCCGCGGTCGCCGCATCGTCGGCGTCAGCGTGACGGAGGATTCGATCGTCTTCGAGCGTGTCCCCGCCGCCAGGATCCGCCGTGCCCTCCTCGGCCGCCGCGTCGGGGACGTGCGACGTCACGGGAAGCACTTGTGGTTCGAGCTCGACAGAAGGCCGTGGCTCTGCGTGCACTTCGGAATGGCGGGTGGCCTCCACACCTCGCGTCGAGGGAGCGTGCGCCTCAGGTCGAGCGGTCGCCGCGCGGAGCCTGGATGGCCACCCCGGTTCACGAAGCTCAGGCTGGCGCTCGAGGGCGGCCAGGAGCTGGCGATCGCCGACGGCAGGCGGCTCGGTCGCATTCGACTCCGGCGGGACCCCGCCGCGGAGCCCCCGATCGCCGCCCTCGGCTTCGACGCCCTCGGCGAACTCCCCCCACCCGAGCGATTCCGCGCGCTCGCCCGGAGTCGCGGAGCGCCGGTCAAGGCGCTCCTGCTGGACCAGTCGTTCGCGGCGGGCGTCGGAAACTGGATCGCCGACGAGGTGCTCTACCAGGCATCGATCGCGCCCCGGCGCCCGGCCCGATCGCTCTCCGACGCCGAGCTCGACCGGCTCCGGGCCCGGCTCCGTTCGGTCGTCCGTGCCGCGGTGCGCGTCGGCGCCGACAGCGACCGCTTCCCGCGATCATGGCTGTTCCACCGGCGATGGGACCCGGCGGACCGGCACCACCGTGCGCGGCGAGGCCATCCGCTGGGACACGATCGCCGGCCGCACCACGGCGTGGGTGCCGACCGTCCAGCGCTGAAGCGCCGCCGACCCTGTGCCCGGCTCGCTCGCGACGGCAGACCTCTGGCGTGGGGCGCCGAGCGCACCGTTTTCGATCCTCCCCGAAGGCGAAGGTCGGCGTCGTGTATCATACGGAGCGCCATGCCACCCCAGTACATCTTCACCATGCGCGATCTCCGGAAGGTCGTGCCGCCCAAGCGCGAGATTCTCCGGGGCATCAACCTCGCGTTCTTCCCCGGCGCCAAGATCGGGGTGCTCGGCGCCAACGGCGCAGGGAAGTCGACGCTCCTCCGCATCATGGCCGGCGTCGACCCGGACTTCCTCGGCGAGGCGCATCCGGCCGACGGCATCCGGATCGGCTACCTGCCGCAAGAGCCTCGGCTCGACCCGGCCAAGACCGTCCTCGGCAACATCGAGGAGGGCGTTGCGGCGACACGCGACGTTCTCCGCCGCTTCGAGGAGGTGAGCGCGCGGTTCGCCGAGCCGATGTCGGATGCCGAGATGGAGAAGCTCCTCGCGGAGCAAGCACGCCTCCAGGACGCCATCGAGGCCGTAGGCGGCTGGGAGCTGGACCGGACGGTCGAGATAGCGATGGACGCGCTGCGCGTACCCCCGGGCGATCAGGACGTGCGGACGCTTTCCGGCGGAGAGGCCCGACGCGTGGCGCTCTGCCGGCTCCTCCTCGACCGGCCGGACATGCTGCTCCTCGACGAGCCTACCAACCACCTCGACGCCGAGTCCGTGGCGTGGCTGGAGCGCTTCCTCCAGGAGTATCCGGGGACGGTGGTGGCGGTGACGCACGACCGCTACTTCCTCGACAACGTGGCCGGCTGGATCCTGGAGCTCGACCGCGGTCACGGCATCCCGTGGCAGGGCAACTACTCCTCCTGGCTCGAGCAGAAGCAGAACCGGCTCGCCCGGGAGGAGAAGTCCGAGGCCGCCCGCCAGCGGACCCTCGAGCGCGAGCTGGAATGGATCCGGATGGCGCCGCGGGCCCGACAGGCCAAGAGCAAGGCCCGCGTCACGGCATACGAGACGCTCCTCCAGCAGGAGGTCGAGCGCCGTACCGACGACATCGAGATCGTCATCCCGCCCGGCCCCCGGCTCGGTGACGTCGTGGTGGTCGCTGACCACCTGACCAAGGGGTATGGCGACCGTGTGCTGATTGACGATCTCTCGCTCGCGATACCGCGCGGGGCGATCGTCGGGGTCGTCGGCCCCAACGGAGCCGGCAAGACGACCTTCGTCCGGATGATCGTGGAGCAGGAGAAGCCGGACCGCGGCGCGATTCGGGTCGGCGAGACCGTCGTGCCTGCTTACGTGGACCAGTCGCGCGACGCGCTCGACGGAAAGAAGACGGTGTGGGAGGAGATCTCCGGAGGGGCGGACATGCTGACGCTGGGAAAGCGCCAGCTTAACTCCCGCAGCTACGTCGCTTCCTTCAACCTGAAGGGCGCCGACCAGCAGAAGCGGGTCGCCGAGCTCTCGGGTGGCGAGCGCAACCGCGTCCACCTGGCGAAGCTTCTCAAGCGCGGCGGCAACCTGCTCCTGCTCGATGAGCCCACGAACGACCTCGACGTCGACACGCTCCGCGCGCTCGAGGAGGCTCTGCTGACCTTCGCCGGGTGCGTCGTCGTGATCAGCCACGACCGGTGGTTCCTCGATCGCATCGCCACCCACATCCTCGCCTTCGAGGACGAGGGACAGGTGGTCTGGTCCGAAGGGAGCTACGCCGACTACGAGGCGGACCGGAAGAAGCGCCTCGGCGCAGAAGCCGATCGGCCCCACCGCCTGCGCTACAAGCGGCTCAAGTAGGTGCCGTCAGGCCGCATCGCTCGGGCCTGCGTCGCGCGGGCCCCGGCGATTTCCGCGGCTATCCTCCGGCGCGGTGCCCCAGAGATCTCCCTCGACCGCATGGGCACCGCGACACCGTAGAGTGCCTCCTCGTGGGGCCCCCTGGAGCAGAGGGTCGGATGCCCACCACGTTCTGGTCGACGGCTACGATCAAGATCGTGCCGATGAGGAGCTTCGGGGGAGCGAGACGAAGACCGAACGAGCCGTCTGCCGTCTGCCGGCCGATCAGCGCGGCCGCTCGAGCCACACCTTCCGGAAGGCGATGTACGCGTCACCGAGGCCGCTGACCTCGACGCCCCTCACGTACGGCTGGAACAGGCGCTCGTACGTCTGGTGAGAGACGGGGATCAGAGGCGCGTCATCCAGGATCATCTCCTCCGCCTGGCGATAGACCTCAACCCGGCGCGCCAGGTCTGGCTCGGCCCGCGCCTTGTCGAGGAGCGCGTCCACAGCCGGACTGGCGTAACCCATGTAGTTGAACGGGCTCCTGGAGTGGAACAGCTTCGCGAGAAAGTTCTCGGGGTCCGGGACGTCGGCGAACCAGGCGCGGAGGAAGATCGGCAGCTTCCGCTCTTGCATCGCCCGGGAGAAGCTCGGCCAGTCGGGGTTGTACTGGAACTCGGTGGCGATGCCCACCGCCTCGAGATCCTTCCGCATCCGCTCGTGCTCGCGGACAATCTCCTCCGAGCGGGCGCCCGCCCAGATCGTGAGCGGGGGGAGCCCCCGCCCTCCGGGGTGGCCAGCCTGAGCCAGGAGGTCGCGCGCTCGCGCAGGATCATGCTGGTAGCCCCGGACCTTGGGGTTGAAGCCGAGGGTGCCTGGAGGGAGGATCCCTCGCGCGAAGGCGTGCCGGCCGAGCCAGATCTCCGAGACCACTGCCTCCCGGTCGACCGCGTGGAGGATGGCTTGGCGCACGCGCCGATCGTCGAGCGGCTTCATGCGGGTGTTGAGACCGTAATGGCGGAGGTTGAAGATCGGGCGGCGGAAGTACAGATAACCCTGACTTGCGATGTTCTGGCGGTAGTCCTTTGTGGGGATCCAGCAGTCCTCGAGAGCCCCCGCTTGGAACTCCGCGAACGCCCCCTCGCGCCGCTCCCCCGGGAAGATGCGGAAGATGAGCCTGGTCAGCTTCGGAGGCCCATCGAAGTAGTCCGTGTTGGCCGCCAGGACGATCTCCCGGCCGCGCTCCCAGCGGACGAATCGGAAGGGGCCCGTTCCCACGGGCTGGCTTCCGAAGGAATCTCCCTGCTCCTCGACGAGCTCGCGCGGTACGATCTTCGCTTGCCCCACCGCCAGAACGGAGACGAAAGGCACCGGGGCTTCCGTCAGGGTTACCCGGACCGTGTACCGGTCGGGCGCGGCGAGGCCAGTCACCTGCTTCGCCCGCCCGTTCCGAAACTCCGGCGCCCCCTCGATGTTCATGAAGAGATCGGCCCCCCCGGAACGGATGCGAGGGTCCAGCAGCCGGGTGAAGGAGTAGACGACGTCGTCCGCCGTCACCTCCCGCCCGTGGTGAAACTTGACGCCCTTCCGGAGCGTGAACGTCCAGGTCAGCCCGTCGCGGGAGGCAATCCAGAACTGAGCGAGTGCCGGCGTGATGTTGAGCGTCTGGTCGAACTCGACCAGACCGTCGAACAGCTGCTGGCCAACCGCGAGGCTGTAGATGTCACGTTGGCGCGCGGGATCGAGCGTGGCAGGGTCGTTGGCAAGCGGCCGACGATATGCGCCGGCCGGCTGCGCCACCCCGCGCCCCTGGCCGTCGGCCGATCCCGGTCCGAGACTCGGAGAGAGCCAGAGCGCTCCCAGGACCATCCAGGCGACCCACAATCGACCGATCTGGGATAGTCCCCTCCCCAAGACACGCCCCCAGTGACGCCCAGCGAGACACGCGTCACCGGCTCGATCCCGCGAGCCATGACCCGGCAGGACAGTACGACCGTCACCCATCTCTACTTCATGATAGCCTCCCGAGCCGGGCCACGCACCCGTGACGGTGCCGGGCTGTGCCAGTCGCTCTCGCCCGTTTGGGCCCTAGTCGCCCGCGCCGTCCGAGGCGTTGCCGACCGCCTGGAAGACGGGCGTCGCGGTCTGCAGTCCCCGACTCGATCACGGGGGCCACCAGCAGGAAGGACGCGATCACCACCAGAATCGCCGTGAGCCTCGTCATGGATAGATCTCCTCTTGTGATGTTGGCTGGCTGTTTGTGATGTTTGGCTGGCTGTGCCAGTTCGCTCTCGCCCGTTTGGGGCCCTAGTCGCCCGCGCCGTCCGAGGCGTTGCCGACCGCCTGGAAGACGGGGGTCGCGGTCTGCGTCCCCGACTCGATCACGGGGGCCACCAGCAGGAAGGACGCGATCACCACCAGAATCGCCGTGAGCCTCGTCATGGATAGGTCTCCTCTTGTGATGTTGGCTGGCTGTTTGTGATGTTTGGCTGGCTGTGCCAGTCGCTCTCGCCCGTTGGGGTCCTAGTCGCCCGCGCCGTCCGAGGCGTTGCCGACCGCCTGGAAGACGGGGGTCGCGGTCTCGTCCCCGACTCGATCACGGGGGCCACCAGCAGGAAGGACGCGATCACCACCAGAATCGCCGTGAGCCTCGTCATGGATAGGTCTCCTCTTGTGATGTTGGCTGGCTGTTTGTAATGTTTGGCTGGCTGTGCCAGTCGCTCTCGCCCGTTTGGGCCCTAGTCGCCCGCGCCGTCCGAGGCGTTGCCGACCGCCTGGAAGACGGGGGTCGCGGTCTGCGTCCCCGACTCGATCACGGGGGCCACCAGCAGGAAGGACGCGATCACCACCAGAATCGCCGTGAGCCTCGTCATGGATAGGTCTCCTCTTGTGATGTTGGCTGGCTGTTTGTAATGTTTGGCTGGCTGTGCCAGTCGCTCTCGCCCGTTTGGGCCCTAGTCGCCCGCGCCGTCCGAGGCGTTGCCGACCGCCTGGAAGACGGGGGTCGCGGTCTGCAGTCCCCGACTCGATCACGGGGGCCACCAGCAGGAAGGACGCGATCACCACCAGAATCGCCGTGAGCCTCGTCATGGATGAGGTCTCCTCTGCGCACCCGTGAGCGCGCATTCGTAGGTTTCGGGGAGCAGTGATGAGCATCGGCGGGGCCAGGATGGGGGCGGGCGGCCCCTTAGATCGGAAACGCTTGCCGACACGCGGAAATCCGGACTGCCACGGCAACGCGCGTCGTATGTCCGGACAGAGGCAAGGTGCACGGTCTCTTGTGCACCTCCTTCACCGATCGGGGTAATCACCCCGTCATACCCACCGAATCAGGTCTTGGCGCGCAGTGCACAATGGACTGTGCGACCAGCGAACGGGAGCGGGGACATCCCTCTCACCGGGAAGCGCCGGCGGCGCCGAGGTCCGGCTCGTAAAGCACGAACCGCATGGGGGTCGGGCGGTGGGCATTGGTCGGGGTGATGTCCGAAGGGCAGGCCGAGTTGGCCGCGAGCACGTCCATCTCGGCCACCAGGTCCACGTAGTCCCCCGCGCGCGATGGCGCCGCCATCGGACGGACCGATCCGTCAGGCTGGACTGGCCACTGCATGAAGAAGTTGAACGAGAACGGCACGTCCTGGAGCTCGACGCCCCACGGGGCGAGCGCCTCGGCCAGGTTCGAGCGGCAGCTTCGGTGAGGGCCCGTGTAGTCCAGCCGGTTCCGGTAGTACTCCTCGCTGCAGGATCCGCAGATGAGATCGTGCACTCCGACCGTGTCAGCGACCAGGCGCATCATGGGCCGGCCTCGGTCCGAGACGAGCGCCGCGCCCACCTTCGGGTAGATCGTGCGGTTGAAGAGGACGGTGTTCTGGGGGGAATACCGCTCGCCAAGGTCGTCTCGGTTGAAACAGACGAAATCGCCGACCTGCTGACCCTCGAGGTCGATCACCCGCAGGACCTGACCTCGCGGCACTTCGAGTGCCGCCCCGTGACGCGAGGGGATCTCCACCACCCGGACCACGCGGCCGGGCACCGAGTCCCGTCCGAGAGACATCACACTCATTCGGGATCCTCCCCTACCCGCGCCGGCGGCGACGCCCGCTTGTGCAGGGAGCGTATCACAGCCAGCGCACGGTATGATGACCCGCCGCGCACCAACCTGAAACGATCAGTCGGAGGACTTCCGATGGGACGTCTCGAAGGCAAAGTGGCCATGGTGACCGGGGCGGGCGGCCAGCACGGCTTCGGGCGGTCGATCGCGCGGCGGCTTGCAGCCGAAGGGGCCGACCTGGTGATCACGGACATCGCGCCGGCCGGGACTCCCGTCGTGCCCACGAAACCCACGACCGGCTGGCGCGGGCTCGAAGCCGTCGCCGAGGAGATTCGAGCGACCGGCGGCCGAGCCGTCACCGCTCTGGTCGACGTGCGCGCGGCCGATCAGATCCAGCGAGCCGTCGATCTCGCCGACCGGACCTTCGGGCGAATCGACATCCTCGTCAACAACGCCGCAGCTCCGCCGGGGGCCGACCGCGTTCCCGTCGTCGAGCTTCCGGAGGAGGCGTGGCACCTGATCCTGGAAACCAACCTCACCGGCACGTATCTCTGCAGCAAGGCGGTCGCCCGGCTCATGGTCGCCCGTGGCATCCAGGGCCGGATCATCAACATGTCCTCGAACTGTGGCAAGGTCGGCTACGCGCGCCTGGCCGTGTACTGCGCGTCAAAGTTCGGCGTGATCGGGTTCACCCAGGCGCTCGCCATGGAGCTCGCGCCCCACGGCATCACGGTGAACGCGATCTGCCCCGGCTCGGCGGACACCGATCGGCTCGACTTCCTCGGGCGGCGAGCCGATGGAAGCTACGACGAAGGACTTCGCGCGAAGGCCATCGCCGAGCGGTCGGCCCAGATCCCGCTCCAGCGCGTCGCCACCGCCGAGGACGTGGCAGAGCTGGCGGCTTTCCTCGGCTCCGACGCCGCCGGCTACGTCACCGGGCAGGCCATCAACCTGGCGGGAGGCGCCATCATGCATTGACCTCCGGCCCGGCCCGCGGGACGAGCCCGGGGCCTAGGCCGAAGGAGGCGGGCCGCCGTGCCGCCCACGATCTTCGCGATGTCGGCGGGGACAACCAGGCCCTCGCCGTGGACGGGGAACGTCTCCAGCGTCTGGCCCCCCGACGGCGCACCCTGGCAGGCTACCCGCGTTTGCGCTAGGCTGATGGTCGGCGCTCGTTGATCGGACCTCCACCGACCGCATTCACATGGAATCGGGATCGTCCTTCCGGCGCGCGCGGCTCACTCGGGTCGTGGGACTCTGTGTGATGGCCGTCGGCTTCACGCTGGCCGGGTGCGGCCTGCTGGAGTCCCCCGCCACCACGCTCACGCCGCGCTCCGACTTCGGCTGGACCTCCCACCGGATCTTCCTCCAGATCCTCCGCTGGGACACCGCGATCTTCCTCGTGGTGCAGGTGCTCCTCCTGGTCACGGTCTGGAGGTTCCGGGAGCGTGATCCCCAGGCGATCCCCAGGCAGGTACGGGGCAGTGCGATCCTGGAGATCGCGTGGACCCTCATCCCAGCGGTAATCCTGACGTTCATCGCCTTTCCGACCGTCGCGGCGATCTTCCGGACCCAGGCCACGCCCGCGAAGGACGCGCTCCGGGTCAAGGTCATCGGGCACCAGTGGTGGTGGGAGTTCCAGTATCCGGATCTCGGGGTGACCACGGCGAGCGACCTCCATCTCCCGGCCGGCCGCCCGGTGAGCCTCGAGATCGCCAGCACCGACGTCATCCACAGCTTCTGGATCCCCCAACTCGGAGGCAAGCGCGACGCGATCCCCGGGACCGTGACGCGCATCGCGCTGACCGCCGACATGCCGGGGGAGTACTACGGCCAGTGCGCCGAGTTCTGCGGCGCGTCGCACGCCAACATGCGCCATCTCGCCATCGTCGACGCACCGGAGGCCTTCGCCGCCTGGGCGGCCAGACAGAAGGAGCCGGCTCTGACCCCGCCCACCGGCTCCCCGGCGGCCGCGGGTCTCCAGGTCTACCAAGCCAGTACGTGCGTCGGCTGCCACACGGTGCGCGGTGTGTCGGAGGGTGGGATCGGACCCGACCTCACGCACTTCGGCTCGCGCAGGACGCTCGCAGGCGGCATCCTCCCGAACACGCCGGAGCACCTCGCGCGCTGGATCAGGCACGCGCCGTCGCTCAAGCCTGGCTCGCTCATGCCCGACCAGAAACTCTCCGACCCGGAGGTCACGGCGCTGGTCGCCTACCTCCAGAGCCTCCGATAGCGATGGCGGACGGGGGCACCGGGGCCGGAAGCCAGGCCGCATCGGTCCTCGTCGCGGCGCACGCGCCACCAGCCGCGGCCACCCGGGGGCTCGTCTCCTGGCTCACCACGGTCGACCACAAGCGGATCGGCATCCTCTACGGCGTGTCCGCCCTCGCGTTCTTCCTGATCGCGGGGATCGAGGCCCTGCTGATCCGGCTCCAGCTGGCCCGGCCCGACGGTCAGCTGCTGGGCGCCCAGCGCTACAACGAGCTTTTCACCATGCACGGCACCAGCATGGTGTTCCTCGCGCTCATGCCCCTGTCGGCCGCCTTCTTCAACTATCTCATCCCGCTGATGATCGGCGCGCGGGACGTGGCCTTCCCCCGGCTCAACGCGTTCTCCTATTGGGTCTTCCTCCTCGGCGGGCTCTTTCTCAACGCCAGCTGGCTCGTGGGGACGGCCCCCGATGCGGGCTGGTTTGGCTACGCGCCGCTCACGGCGAAGCCATTCTCGATCGGGCCTCACTCTGACTTCTGGCTCCTGGGTCTCCTCTTCCTCGGAACGTCGAGCATCCTCGCGTCGCTGAACTTCCTGGTGACGATCCTCAACCTACGGGCGCCCGGGATGACGTTCCTCCGGCTGCCGCTGTTCGTCTGGACCACCCTCGTCACCAACGTCCTCATCCTCCTCGCCTTCCCGCCGATCACGGTCGCCCTGATCTTCCTGATGTTCGACCGCTTCTTCGGGACTCCGTTCTACATCCCCGCGGGCGGCGGCTCGCCGCTGCTCTGGCAGCATCTCTTCTGGATCTTCGGTCACCCGGAGGTCTACATCCTGATCCTCCCCGCGATGGGGATCGTCTCCGAGGTGCTGCCGGCGTTCGCGCGGAAGCCACTCTTCGGCTACCCCTCGATGGTCTACGCAACCGCCCTCATCGGCTTCCTCGGCTTCGGCGTGTGGGCTCACCACATGTTCGCGGTGGGCATGGGTCCGATCGCCGACTCGGCTTTCGCCCTCACGTCGATGCTCATCGCCATCCCGACCGGGATCAAGATCTTCAACTGGCTGTCGACGATGTGGGGCGGCTCGCTCCGGTTCCGGACGCCGTTCTGCTTCGCGGTGGCGTTCGTCGCCATGTTCACCATCGGCGGCCTGTCGGGCATCATGCACGCCTCCCCGCCGGTCGATCTCCAGCAGACCGACTCCTACTTCGTCGTGGCACACTTCCACTACGTGCTCTTCGGCGGCACGCTCCTGGCGCTCTTCGCAGGCATCTACTACTGGTTCCCCAAGATGACGGGGCGCCTTCTCGACGACCGGCTGGGACAGCTCCACTTCTGGCTGATGCTCATCGGGTTCAACCTGACGTTCTTTCCCATGCACTTCCTCGGGCTGATGGGCATGCCGCGGCGGATCTACACGTACGCGCCCGGGCTCGGCTGGGACTTCTGGAACCTGGTGTGCACGGTGGGCGCGGTGATCCAGGGAATCTCGCTCCTCGTGTTCCTCGCCAACGTCGCCCGGAGCCTCCGGGCGGGTGCCCCGGCTGGGTCCGATCCCTGGGACGGGCGAACGCTCGAGTGGGCGCTGCCCTCACCGCCGCCGGTCTACAACTTCGCCGCACTCCCCACGGTGCTGCGCCGCGACGCCCTCTGGATGACCAAGCACCCCGACGCCCGCGGCCCGGGACTGGCGGACCTGGGCGCGCTCATGACTCCGACCGGCGCGATCCACATGCCCGAACCGTCCTCCTGGCCGCTGCTGACCGCCCTCGCGATGATCGTACTGGTGGCGGGCGCGCTGCTCCACCTGGGCGTCGTGATCGTCGGCGGGCTCCTGACCGTCCTCGCCGTCCTGGCCTTCGCGACCGAGCTCGTTCCCGCGCGCGCGGGTCACGAGAGGCATGCGGGCGCGGGCCACGAGGACCCGCACATCGGCGCGACCGGCCTCGACCATCGAAAGCTCGGCATCTGGGTGTTCATCGGCTCCGAGTGTCTCTTCTTCGGGACCCTCATCTCGACCTACATGATCTACCGCGGCCGGAGCCTGCAAGGGCCCTATCCCCACGACGTCCTCAACGTCCCGCTGATCACCATGAGCACCTTCGTGCTCCTCATGTCGAGCCTCACGATGGTCCTCGGCGTCTCGGCCATCCAGGCGCGAGACGTGCGGGCCGCGCGCCGCTGGCTGCTGGCGACGGCGGCGCTCGGCAGCGTGTTCCTGGCCGGGCAGGTGTACGAGTTCAACCACTTCGTCCACGAGGGGCTCGGGCTGACCACGAACCTCTTCGCGGCGACGTTCTACGTGATGGTCGGCTTCCACGGCGCCCACGTGACCGTGGGCGTGATCTGGCTGCTGACGCTGTGGTACCTCCTGACGCGCGGCCGCCTGGGTGCCCCGGACGAGGCGCTTGTGGACATGGTCGGGCTTTACTGGCACTTCGTCGACGTGGTGTGGATCGCGATCTTCACCCTCGTCTACTTGATCCAGTAGGATCGGGGCAACCCCCGAGGAGGCGGCAGGACGTGAGCGAGAAACCGACTCCGGGCCACGGCGACGCGGGCGCGGGGGCGCGCACGTACGTCGTCGTGGCCGCGTTCCTTCTGGCGATCACCGTCATGGAGGTCTGGATCTTCTACGTCCCCGCCCTGGCCCGGGTGCTGGTCCCGATCCTGCTGGTCCTCTCGGCGCTGAAGTTCACGCTGGTCGCCATGTTCTACATGCACCTGAAGTTCGACCACGCCTGGTTCTCCTACGTGTTCATCGGGCCCCTCATCATCGCGATCGGTCTCGCCATCGCGCTCCTGTGGCTCTTCGGCCACCTCGGCACCACGGGCGTCCCGCCCGCAGGCGCGGGGTGATTCCCATGGCCGGTTTCCACTGGCACCCGGAAGTCGTGCTCGGCCTGGAGATCATCCTGGTCGGCTACCTCCTGGCGGTGGGCCCGCTGCGGCGCCGCCGGCGGTGGGGACCGCCCCCCGCGCGCGGCGCGTGGCGGCGTTCGTCACCGCCACCGCGGTCCTGGCGGGAGCTCTGCTCGGACCCCTCGCCGAATGGGCCGAGCACGTGGCGCTCTCGGCGCACATGGTCCAGCACCTGCTGCTGATCCTGGTCGTGCCCCTGCTGTGGCTCCTCGGCCTGCCGGCCTGGCTCGTCGCGCCGGTTGCGCGATCGCCCGGTCTCGGCCGTCTCGGATGGTGGCTGACTCGCCCGCTCCCGGCGCTCACGCTCGCGTCCGCGGTCCAGATCGCGTGGCATGTCCCCGTCGCGTTCGATGCCGCGCTCCGAGTGGAGTGGGTCCACGCGCTCGAGCACGTCTCGCTCCTCGCCACCGGGCTCCTCCTCTGGTGGCCGGTCGCGGGATCGTGCCCCGACTGGCCCCGGCCGAGCCCGCCCGCCCAGCTCCTCTACCTCTTCCTTGCCACCATCCCGATGATGGCAATCGCCGCGCCCATCACGCTGGCCGAGGACGCGCTCTATCCCTACTACGCCGTCGCCGGTCGTCCCTGGCCGCTCGCACCCCGCACGGATCAGGAGCTGGCGGGCATCCTCATGTGGGTGGGCGGAATGTTCGGTTACCTGATCGCCGGCACGGTGGTGTTCTTCCGGTGGGCGGGGCCCGAGAGCCGCGAGGAGGCCGAGGCGCGCCTCGCGGGGACGGAGGCGACGGCGCATGGCGCTTGAGGGTCGGATCGTCCGCGAAGGCATCGTGGCGGGGCTGATCGGCGCGGCCGCGGTGGCCATCCTCATCCTGGTCTTCGACGTCGCAGGCGGCGCGCCGCTCCAGAGCCCGGCCATCCTCGGCTCGGTGATCTTCAAGGGCATCCGCGACCCCAGTCTCGTGACCGTGTCGGCCGGGCCGGTCGTCGGCTACACGATCGTTCACGGGCTGGGATTCATCGCCGTCGGACTCATCGCGGCGTTCCTCGTGGCGACCGCCGAGCGCGAGCCGGCGATGGTCATGGCGCTCCTCATCTTCTTCGCGGCGTTCGAGGTCTTCTTCCTCGCGCTGATCGCCTTCTGGGCCCTGCCGGTCCTCGGGGTACTGGCCTGGTGGGAAATCCTGGCGGGCAATCTCGTGGCCTCGGCGGCGATGCTCTACTACTTCCATCGTCGCCACGAGGGTCTCGCGCGCAGTCTGATCGGACGCTGGGTCGACGTCCTCCGCGAGGGGATCGTCGCGGGGTTCTTCGGCGGGGCGGTGGTCGCCGTGTGGTTCCTTCTCTACGACGCCGTGCGCCTCCGGCCGCTCCACACGCCCGCCCTGCTCGGCGCCGCGGTTCTGCAGGGGCTGCGTGACCCGGAGCGCCTCATCCCCCGCCTGGACGTCGTGGTCGGGTACACCGTTTTCCACTTCGCCGTGTTCGCGTTCTTCGGGATCGCCGTGGCGGCGCTGCTCCTCGCCGCCGAACGTGAGCCCCGCATCTTGCTGGCGCTGTTCATTCTCTTCCTCTGCTTCCAGGTCTTCTTCTTCGGGTTCCTCCAGGCTCTGGACGCTCACCTGGCGGGCGCCCTCCCGTGGTGGAACGTGGCGGTCGGCAACCTCCTCGCTTCGGTGGCCATGATCAGCTACTTCTTCCTGAGCCACCGGTCGCTCGGCGCCCGGCTCCTGGAGCGCTGGACGGAGGATTGAGGGCCGCCACCCTCCCGTGGCGGTGCCTGGTATCCTGGAGGTGTGTGGCCCGCGCCTGTCTGGATCCGGACACCTGACGAGGCCCAGGCGCTCGCCCGCGCACTGAGGGGCCTGCCCGCGATCGCAGTCGACACCGAGGCCGACAGCCTCCACCACTACCCAGAGCGGCTCTGTCTGATCCAGCTCGCGGATCCTGCGGGCCGGACTTTCTTCCTGGACACGCTCGTCCTGCTCGACCTCGAGCCGCTCCGGCCGTTGTTCGCCGACCCGGCGACCCTGAAGGTGTTCCACAGCGGGGACAACGACGTGGTTTACCTGAAACGCCGGTTCGGCCTCGCTTTCGCCGGACTGTCCGACACGATGCTGGCCGCCCGCTTCCTCGGCGTCCGGGAGCTCGGCCTCGATCGGCTGCTCCTGAAGTACCTGGACGTCCAGCCGGTCCGCTCCCAGCAGAAGACGGATTGGGCCCGCCGCCCCCTGACGGCCACGCAGGAGCACTACGCGGCCGAGGACGTCCGGCATCTCATCGAGCTTCGGGACCGCCTCCTCACCGATCTGCGCGCCATGGGCCGCGACGGCTGGCTCGAGGAGGAGTGCGAGGCGCTGGCCGCGCTTCCGGTCCCCGAGCGGCCGCCCGACGAGGAAGGGCACCGGCGGATCCGGGGCGCCTCCCGCCTGCCACCGCGAGGCCTGGCCGTGCTCCGCGTCCTCTACCTCCAGCGCGAGGCGTGGGCACGAGCGGAGCACCGACCGCCATTCAAGGTCCTGAGCCCGGAGACGTTGATCGCGCTCGCCGAGCGCCAGCCTGCCGACCGAGCGACTCTCGTCGGCATTCCGGGACTGAGCCCTCGCCTCGTGGAACGCTACGGCGAGGCGCTGCTGAACGCCGTTGCGCGCGGCCTGACGGAACGGCTGCCGGGGCCGGCGTGGACCGCGCGGCCCCCGCGCCCGGCCATCACCGCGGCCAGCCGCCAGCGGGCGGAGGCCCTACGGAAGTGGCGAGCGGAAGCGGCGGAGGTGTCTGGCCTCGACCCGGGTGTCCTCCTGCCCCAGCGCTTGATCGACGCCCTCGCGCTCGACCCTCCGCCCGACCTTGCCGGTCTCTCGAGCGTCGCAGGATTCCGGCGCTGGCGCGTCGACACGTTTGGCCCCGCGATCTTGACCGCGCTCCGAACCTCCTGACCAACCGCTCTCGGAGGGTCGCTGATGGCCTCGCGGCTTCGCGTCGGTGTAATCGGCACCGGGTTCGGCTCTCTCGTCCAGATCCCTGCCTTTCGGGCGCACCCCCGCGCCGAGCTCGTTGCGGTCGCAAGTGGCACGCCAGGCAAGGCGGGTCAGACCGCCAAGGCCATGGGCATCCCCCGCGCCTTCGACGACTGGACCAAGCTCGTCTCCGCCGACCTCGACCTCGTCAGCATCACGACACCGCCTGCCCTCCATCAGGCGATGGCGACCGCTGCCCTCGAGGCGGGCCGCCATGTCCTCTGCGAGAAGCCCATGGCGATGTCGACCGCCGAGGCCGAGGAGATGCTGGCGCGCGCCGAGCAGGCACGCCGGATCCACGTGATCGACCACGAGCTCCGGTTCAACCCGAACCGGCGCAAGGTGAAGCGCCTGATCGAGGAGGGGTTCATCGGCGTACCGCGCCACGTCCTCCTCACGGCCGTGAACGCTAGTCGGCACGATCCCGCGAAACCCTGGGGCTGGTGGTTCGACGCGGCCCGGGGCGGCGGCCTCCTCGGCGCCCTCGGGTCGCATCAGGTCGACCTCCTGCGGTACTGGCTCGGGGACGTCTCGGCCGTCACGGGGACCGCCGTGCCGTTCGTCCCGGAGCGCCCTCTGCCCGATGGCTCCGGCTGCCGTCAGGTGACCGCGGACGAGTTCTCGACGTTCTCGCTCCGGTTCCGGTCCGGAGCGATCGGCACCGTGTTCCTCAGCGCGGTCGCTACGCACACCGTGGGTCCCCGCATCGAGGTCTGGGGCGACGGGGGGACGCTCGTCCTCGACGAGGCGGAGCAGCTCTGGGGCGCCCGCCGGGGCGAGACACTGGCGGAGCTCACCGAGCCGGAGACGCTGCCGACCCCGGCGGGTATGGAGTATGTGTCGCTCTGGGGCCTGTCGTTCGTCCGGCTGGTCGAGCATCTCATCCGGGTCACGCTCGACGGCGCGCCCGTTGCACCGGCCGCCACGTTCCGGGACGGCCTCGCGGTCCAGCGCACGCTCGACGCCGTCCGGCGGGCCACGCGGAGCGGCTGGGAAGCGGTGTGAGCGCGGCTGTCCGCTCCCAGCAGACCCGGCGTCCGCGCCGGCGACGCGGCTAGTCGGCGCGGGCGGCGCGCGCGACCGCGGCCACGCGCTCCGGATCGACGGGCGCCGTCGTCCGGCCGTCCCGCTTGACCCAGGTCCCGACGATGGCGCCGTCGGCGACGCCGAGCAGCTCCCTGACCGTACCCGGCTCGACCCCGGAGCCAACCAGGATGGGGCGATCCGGCACCACGGCCCGGACGCGCTTGACGTCGCCGAGCGGCGTCGGCTCGCCGGTGGCGATGCCGGACACGACGAGTGCGTCGGCGAGGCCGCGGTAGGCGGCGTCACGCGCCACGTGATCCAGTTCGACCGGGGCGAGCGGAACCGCGTGCTTGCCGCCCACGTCGACGAAGAGCCGGGTCGTCGTCCCGAGTAGCCGCCGGTAGCGCAGCGTCCCGTAGGCGTCGCCCTGGAGCACGCCCTGGTCCGCCACGACGGCGCCGACGTGGACGTTGACCCGCACGAACGCGGCCCCGACTGCCGCGGCGACGGCCAGCGCCGCCCGCGCGTCGTTCTTGAGCACGTTGAGGCCGACCGGCAGCCGCACGGCCCGTCGCACCTCACTCGCGGCAACCGCCATGGCCGCGATGGTCGCCGGGTCGGCCCGGTCCGGACTGAACGGCGCGTCCCCGAAGTTCTCCACGAGGCAGGCGTGGAAGCCGCCCACTTCCAGGGCGCGCGCGTCTGCCACCGCGTGCTCGACGACCGCGTCGAGGGAGCCGCCCCAGCGCGGGCTTCCGGGCAGCGGGAGGAGATGGACCATCCCGATCAGCGCACGCCGCAGGCCAGGCAACGCCTCGTGGCTCAACGACGCCGCCTCGGGCGCGTGGACCTGGGGCCGTCTTCACCACCGCGGCGCGCCATGTCGGGACCGAACAGCTCCACCGGTCCGGCCACGAGGGCGAGCGCCTGTCGCCACGCCAGAGCCTCGCGGTCGGTGAAGGTTGGTCGCGCCCGGTGGTCGTGCTTGTCGACGAACCGCCGGAGGTCGTCGGCCAGTGCGCGGAGCTTCGCGCGGGCCAGGTCGACCAGCCGCGCGGCCTCGGAGCCCGCCCGGGCGCGCTCCAGGGCCAGCTCGAGGTGCGGGAGGCACAGCCCGTCAGAGGCCCCGTAGGCGGGACCGAGCTTGGGGTCCTCGAGACCGGTGAGCAGCGCGTCGAGGTGGCACGCCTCGGCGGCCACCAGCTCCACGCAGACGGGACACCGGTCACGCCGTGGGCGCCGCGCGTTCCCCGTGCTCCGGGACCGACCGACCAGCGCCCGCCATCCCCGGCGGCGGTCCGGCGCCCCCGCCCCCCGCGCCGTCTCCTCGAGCCAGCTGCACGCTCGCTCGACGAGGGCCTGGTAGACGATGGCCGTCCCGAGCGCGACCTCGGGCATATCCCGGAGCGCTCCCGCGTGCGCGGCGCAGAAGCCCCACGCCCCAGCAAGACGCTCCCGGCTGATCGGATCGGTCACGTGCTCCGCGAGCACAGCGGCGAGGTGCCGGCTGGCCGCGTCGCGCAGACAGCCGCAGACCGGACAGCCTGGCCGGGCGCAGGCCTCCACGAGCTGGTGATTCCCGTTCCGGTGCCCATTCCGGTTCATCGATCGACTTCAGACCACGCCGTCCCGAGGTGTCAAGCCCGGGCCAGCCCGCTCGCCCGGAGACGCTCGAGGAACGCGCGGACGCGGGCAGCGTTCGCGCCAAGATCGCCCACCCCGACCCGGGAGAGCGAGCGGACGTCCACGCGGCTTCCGCCCTCCCGCGCGCGGACTCTCACGACGACATCGTCCTTGAACCCAAACCAGGTCGTCGTCGCCGTCGCCTCGAGCCGCCCTTCAGCCGGAACCGCCTCGACGATCTCCCAGCGAAGCTCCCGGGCCGCCGCCTCAACCGCGGAGAAGGCGCGTTCGGGGGATACGGCCAGGTCGAGCGGCACGAGATCGGGGTAAGCCTGACGTTGCTGGGCGGCCACCGCCGGCCCGCCGTACTCGGTCGGGTTACGCGCGCCCGAGCGACGGGCGCGGACCGCCACAAACGCTGGCGGATCCTCGGGATCGGTCGTGACATCGTGGATCGGTGGGACCCGGCGCGCCTGAGCCTGCATCCGCCAGGGGATCGCGAACGCGGCGAGCGCCACGACCAGGGCGAGGGCGGCGAGGCCGAGGCGACGCCTGGACCCTCGAGCGATGCTTGCGACGAGCGCGGCGACCGAGACGGCGACGGCGACGGCACCCAGCTGAGCACCCCCACGGAGCAGCGTGAACGCTGGGCCGAGGTCCCACCAGCCGAACCGGTATCCGGGTCCGGGCAGGAGCACGCCCACCGCGGCGAGCCCGGCGAGGATGAGCGCGAAGCGGGGGAGTATGCGGCCGAGCCAGCTCATCGAGCGGCCCCGTGATGCTCGAGGTCCACCCCTGACACGTCGAGCGTCGTCACACCCTCGCGGCGGCGGGTCGCGTATACTCGCGAAGTGCGTCTCGCCCTCCCTCTTCTCCTGGCCGTCGTCGCGGTCGTCAACTCAGGGTGTCAGGGAACAGGCGCGGCGAAGACCGACGCCCCGCCGCACCATCTCGAGCGAGGCTTCCGCAATCTCAACCCGTCGTACGCGCGCCCCGACGTCTGGACGCGCTGGGGATTCGTCATCCCCCGCCTCCTGAGGTCCACCTTCTCGGCCCGGGCTGCCTTTCCGGTCGTCCCAAACGACGGGCGGAGCCTCCGGGAGAGCCGGGGAGTCCCGAGCGTGACGTGGGTTGGGCACTCCACCGTCCTGGTCCAGCTCGAGGGGGTGAACTTTCTGACCGATCCCCAGTGGTCGGAGCGGGCTAGCCCGCTGTCGTTCGCGGGGCCGCGCCGGGTGGTGCCGCCGGGGCTTCGGTTGGAGGACCTGCCGCCGATCGACTTCGTCCTCATCTCACACGACCACTACGACCACCTGGACGCTCCGACGGTGAAGCATCTCTGGGCCGCCCACCGGCCCCGCTTCCTCGTGCCGCTCGGGCTCAAGGCCTGGTTCTCGGAGCTCGGGATCGATGCCGCAGACGAGCTCGATTGGTGGGACACCCGGACCGTCAAGGGCCTCACCATCGTGTGCCTGCCCAACCAGCACTGGAGCGCGCGCACCCTCTGGGATCAGAACCGGCGGCTCTGGGCCGGCTGGGCCGTGCTCGGGCGGGATCGGCGCTTCTACTTCGCGGGGGACACTGGCTACTACGCGCCGATATTCCAGGAGATCGGGCGCCGGCTGGGCCCCTTCGACCTCGGCGCGATCCCCATCGGGGCCTACATGCCCCGGGCAATGATGCGCTTCTCGCACCTCACGCCGGAGGAGGCGCTCCAGGTCTTCGACGACATCGGAGCGCGGCGGCTGGTCGCCATCCACTGGGGCACCTTCAACCTCGCGAGCGAGCCCCTCGACGAGCCCCCAGTCCGCACCGAGGCGGAGGGACGGCGACTCAGCCTCGATCCCGAGCGGATCTGGATCATGCGCCACGGCGAGACCCGGCCCTGGTGAGAGCAGGCCCACGCCCGATTCAACCTACCTGCGTAGCGCCGGGCGCTCCGGCTCGGTGATGACCACGACGCGGCCGCGATCACTGACGAAGCCGTTCACGACCCAGCTGAGCGCGCTCACGATCAGCGCGCCCCAGAAGGCAGGCCAGAATCCCCGTACCTCGAATCCCGGCACGATCGCCGAGGTGAGCCAGAGACACAGGGCGTTCAGGACGAACAGGAAGAGTCCGAGCGTGACCAGTGTCAACGGCAGGGTGAGCACGAGGAGAACCGGCCGCACGATGGCGTTGACGAGGCCCAGAACCAGGGCGGCCACGACGACCGTCGTCACGCTGCCCGCCTCGATGCCGGGCACGATCTCCGTGGCGAGCCAGATGGCCAGCGCGTTGACGACCGCCCGGATCAGGAAGCCCATCCTCGTCCCTCCGTCCCCCAGTATGCACCCGCGGCGCTCGAGCCTCGATATCCAGGATGAGCAGCTGACGTCGGCGATTTCCCTGCGACCGAGGACATCCTAGAATGTCGGGGAGCCGGAGACTGCCCCCGAGCACAGGAGCCAGCATGCGCACATTCGATCGCTCCCGAGCCCTCCTCGAGCGCGCCCGCCGGTCCCTGGCCGGCGGGGTCTCGAGCCCCGTCCGCGGAACTGCCCCGGTTCCCCTCTACTTCACCCGCGGCGTCGGACCGCGCCTCCAGGATGCCGACGGCAACTGGTATCTCGATTACGCGGCGGCCTGGGGACCCGTGATCCTGGGCTACTCACACCCCGCCCTCGTCGCCGCGGCGCACCGGGCGGCAGAGCGGCCGCTCACCTATGGCGCCCAGCACGAGCTCGAAATCTCGGTGGCCGAGCGAATCCAGGCAGCCGTGCCCAGCGCGGAGCGCGTGGCGTTCAGCTCGAGCGGCAGCGAGGTCGTCCAGCTCGCCCATCGTCTGGCACGCGCCTTCACGCGCCGGACCCTCATCCTGAAGTTCGAGGGGCACTACCACGGGTGGATCGACGGCGCGCTGGTGAGCTACCACCCGCGTGAGGGACTCGGCCCTCGTGAGGCGCCGCACGTAGTCCCGGGCTCGTTCGGGCAGGTGGCGAATGTCGTCGAGAACGTGCTCGTCGCGCCGTGGAACGACCTCGCCGTGCTCGAGGGTCTCTTCCGGGCCAATCCGGGCCGGATCGCCGCTGTCATGATGGAGCCGGTACTGTGTAACAGCGGGTGCCTCATGCCGGCGTCGGGATACCTCGAAGGCGTCCGCAACCTCTGCCGCCGCCAGGGAGCGCTCTTCATCATGGACGAAGTCATCACGGGCTTCCGGATCGCGCTCGGCGGCGCGCAGGCGCACTTCGGCGTCACGCCCGACCTCACGACGTTCGGCAAGGCCGTGGGGGGTGGTGCACCCCTGTCCGTCGTGGCCGGACGCCGCGAGGTCCTGGAGCAGCTCCATGGCGCGGGCGTCGCCTTCGGCGGGACGTTCAACGGGAACCCGTTCTCGCTGGCGATCGCCGACGCCACCCTCCAGGAGCTCGCCCGGGACGAAGGCGCCGCCCTCGTCCAGGCGAATCGGTCAGGCCAGGCCCTCATGGAGGGCATCCGCGGCCTGGCCCGACGGCACGGCCTGCCCGTCCTCGTCACCGGATTCGGCGCGGCGTTCACGGTCCACTTCACCGCCCGGAGCGAGCTCCGCGACTACCGGGACACGCTCGACGACGACACCGAGCTCCTCGACCGGTTCCTGCGCGGCGCCCTGGACGAGGGGCTCCACGTCCTCCCGGACGGCCGGTTCTACGTCTCCGCCGTCCACACGGAGGCCGAGGTCGAGGAGACGCTGAGCATCGTGGCCCGCGTTTTCGCCGCGCTCGGGACGCCTGCACGCGGGGCCGACCGGGTGACCGCCAGCCGTCCCTGAGGTGACGGGGCCCAAACGCAGTCCGGCCCGGCTCCCCGGGTTGGGGAACCGGGCCGGGTGGTCAGAAAGCCTTGACTAGACCTTCTTGACGTTCGACGCCTGCAGGCCCTTCGGACCCCGCGTCACCTCGAACTCAACCCGGTCACCCTCGGCGAGGCTACGAAAGCCGCTCGCCTGGATGGCCGAGTAGTGGACGAACACGTCCTGTCCGTCCTCCTGGGTGATGAACCCGTAGCCCTTCGCGTCGTTGAACCACTTCACTAATCCCTGCGCCATTCTCGGTACTCCTCCTTGCTTGGTTCCCGCCGATGCGGCGGTGCTTCCCCCACATCGGGGGACAAAAGAAAACGCCGCGCGAGCCTTGGTTCGCGCGGCGTTGCCTTCATTCGACTGCTCGACCACTGAACCACGAAGATGGCGGAAGTATACACTGGGGGACTTACTGGTCAAGCAAAAAAAGTGTGTAATTGCGTGCATATCGCTGTGGTGATTCCGCTGGCTCGAATCGATAATCTCCATTGTAAACAACTGTTCGTCAGTTGATTGTATTGCGACCCGGATGAAGAACCTTGCGCAGGACCGGGTGAACCCCGCCTTCCGATACGCTAGCCCCGTGGCAATGGAAACAGGGAGTGGTATGTCCATGCCGAGCCCAGGACGCGCGCCCCAGCAAACCCGTCGGCGGGCGAGCGCGTCGCTGTTGCTGCTCGTCACCCTCGCCGCACTCGTCGGCGGGGCCGGGTTGCCGCGGCTGACATGGGGTGGGCACGGTGGCGTGGTTCAGCTGAGCCGGGTCGCTGCTGGGCCCTACGTCCTCTCGGTGTGGACCCAGCCCTCGCCGCCCACGCCGGGTCCGTGGCGCGTGGACGTCGCCGTGATGCACGAGGGTGGCATCGCGGTCCTGGACGCCGTGGTTCGAGTCCGCGCCGAGTCTCTCGAGGGCGCCGCCATGCCCGTCGAGGCGGACGCTCTGCGTGACGCCGATCCCCTCGGTGTGCGGTATCGTGCGAGCCTCGCGCTCGGCGCGGCAGGGCCCTGGCGGGTTTCGGTGTCGGTGTCGGGGCCGGCCGGGCCGGGTGCCCTCATGTTCCCCATCGATGTCGAACCCGCGAGTCGCGGCTGGTGGGGCGTTGCCGCGCTCGGCGCCGCCGGTCTCCTGATCCTGGCGGTGCTCGTGACTCTCCGCCGCCGCTTCACGGCCGCCGCGCTCGGCCTTCTCCTCGTCGCGACGACGGCCTCGCCTCATGCCTCCCTGGTGCGGTCTAGCCCGGCGCAACGTGCCACGCTCACGACGGCCCCGGATCGCGTCCAGCTCTGGTTCAACGAGGCCATCGAGGCGCGCTTCTCCAGCGTCTCGGTGTGGGACGCAGCCGGCCGGCAGGTGGATCTCGGGGACGCTCGCGTCGAGCCGGAGGATCCGAAGCGCCTGACCGTTCGCCTCAAGCCGCTGGGGCGCGGCGTCTACCGCGTCCGTTTCCGCGTGCTCTCGGTCGACGGTCACGTCGTGGAGAGCGAGTTCCCGTTCACTCTCCGCCAGTAGCGCGGGCAACCCCGGCGCCAGGGAGTCGACCGGCGCGAGCCACGGGCCGGGAATCAGCGCACGCATTCGACGTCAGCCACTGGTCAGTTGAGCCCCATCCACTCGATCCGGGTCCGGATCACCCATCCCGCGGGTGTCACGATCACCCGCTCCATCACCGGGAGCCACGCACAGATACCGAGCACACGAAGATGCGCAGGGCGGAACGGGATGTGCGTCGCCGGGCGTGAGGACGATGGCGGCAGGCTCATCTGGTCGCCGTCATCGCCACGACCGGCCGGGTCTGCCTGCGGCTCCTTTGGCGTTCCCGAATGGCGGTGGTCCAGCGTATCCCCCTTCACGAGCCGGTTCGGCTGCGGGAACCGGCCGGGCAAGCACAGTTGCCGGAACCTCTCTGGTGGCCGCAGCAAGCCCCAGGATGCACACGCTAGGACGCGCCGAGGCCCTTGTCTTGACATTAGATGACATCCGCTTGACACTTGCGCGTGCTCGGAGCTTGAGGGACGGGGACCGGGGCCGTGCGCACGAGACCACTGATCTCTCTGGCCGCTGCGATCGGACTGATCGAGGCCATCAAGACCGCCGGTGGAGATCCCGATCAGATCCTGGCCTCGCGCGGTCTCGATCGTTCGACCGTCTCCAATCCGGACGGTTTCATCGCCAGTGCGGACTTCGCCGGCATCCTCGACGACACAGCCCGGGCGACTGGGGACGACTGCTTCGGCCTGCACTTCGGCCAGGATTACAACCCCAAGAATCTGGGCCCCCTGACCTACGTCGTGTTGAACTCGCCCACGATCGAGGCTGGCTTGAAGAATGTCGGGCGCTACCTGGGCGTGCACAACGAGGCCGCCGCCGTGTCGCTTTCCGTCGAGGGGAGGTGGGCGTACGCGCGACACCTGCTCTCCAACCTGGCGGCGGAGGCCTCGCGCCAGCACAACGAATACTCCATGGCGGTAGGGCTGAGCCTGATCCGGCTGATGGCGGGAAGCCAGTGGGCCCCGGCTGAGGTGCAGTTCGCGCATCGGAGCCCGCGGGAGACCTCGGAGCACACGAGGGTCTTCGCCGCACCGGTGTCCTTCGGGTGTGCAGCCAATGCCCTCGTGCTCGAGCGTGAGTTCGTCGAGCGGCAGATCCCGGCCGCCGACGAGCGGCTCTACCCGGTCCTCAGGCGATATCTCGACCATGTCATGAAGGAGATGCCGCGGGAGGACCGGCTGCTCGCCTCGGTTCGCAGGGCCGTCGCGGAGTCGCTGCGGGACGGGGACCCGAAGCTCACGCAGGTGGCGCGGAAGCTCGCAGTGAGCCCGCGTACGCTGCAGCGCCAGCTGAAGGAGTACGGGGTGGACTACAAGGCGCTCGTCGACGACACGCGCCGGAGGTTCTCGATCAACTACCTCAGGGACCGGAAGAACTCCCTGACGGAGATCGCCTACCTTCTGGGCTACTCGGAAGTCAGCGCCTTCAATCGCGCCTTCAAACGGTGGACAGGCTCAACGCCTTCGGACCACCGGCGGGAGCTCCGACGAGGTAAGGCCGGCGCCGAGCGCCGGCCGTCCGCCGATGGTGTCGCGGGCGTGCCCCGGCGCTAGTCGAACGTCGTGAGCCGGGCCGCCGCCTGGCGGTCGTAGCCGAGACTCGCCTGCAGGAGCTGGCGGGTGTAGGGCTCGGCCGGCGCCGAGGCGCGCAGCTGCTCCGCCGTCAGCTCTTCCACCACCCGTCCGGCGTTCATCACGAGCAGCCGCTCGCAGAGATGGGCGACGATGGCGAGGTTGTGGCTCACGAGGACGTATGTCAGCCCGCGCTCGCGGCGGAGCCGGGCGAGGAGGTTCAGGATCTCGGCCTGCACCGACACGTCGAGCGCCGAGGTCGGCTCGTCGAGCAGCAGGATGCGCGGCTCGAGCATGAGGGCGCGCGCGATCGACACCCGCTGGCGCTGGCCGCCGGAGAGCTGGTGTGGGTAGCGGAACCGGAAACTCGGCCCGAGCCCGACCTCGGTGAGCGCCCGCTCGACCCGTCGGTCGGCCTCGGCACGGCGGACCAGCCCGTGGATCGCGAGCGGCTCGATCAGCACCCGGTCCACCGTGTGGCGGGGGTGGAGCGAGCCGTACGGATCCTGGAAGACCATCTGACAGACCCGCGCGAACGCGGGGTCCCGACGTGGTCCTTGGTCCCGCCCGGCGACGGCGATCCGGCCCCCTGCGGGGGAGACCAGCCCCGCGATCGTCCGGAGCACGGTGGTCTTTCCCGAGCCCGACTCACCTACCAGGCCGAACGCGACACCCTCGGTGACGCGCAGGGACACGTCCCGGACGGCATGGACGGCGCCCGCACCATGTCCGAAGAGGACGTGAAGCCCCTCGACTTCCAGAAGCGGCGCGGGCTCTTGCCGTGCGGTCACGCCAATTCCTCGTCCAGCCAAGCCGGATCCCGCTCGAGGACCGCCAGCTCGGCCACCGGCCGGTCGATCCGCGGCAGCGAGCGGAGGAGCCCCCGGGTGTAGGGGTGGCGCGCGGCCGCGAGATCCCGGGCCTGGCAGGTCTCCACGATCCGCCCCGCGTACATGATGAGCACCCGGTCGCAGAACGACGCGACCAGGTTGAGGTCGTGGCTGATGAAGACCAGCCCCATGCCACGCTCGGTGACGAGATCGTCCAGGATCGCCAGGACCTGCATCTGCACGGTGACGTCCAGCGCCGAGGTCGGCTCGTCGGCGATGAGGAGGTCGGGCCCGGCGGCGAGCATCATCGCGATCATGACCCGCTGGCCCATGCCCCCCGAGACCTCGTGAGGATAGGCGTCGAAGACCCGCTCCGGGTTCCGGATCCGCACCTCCTCCAGCATCTCGAGGGCTCGCCGGCGCGCCTCCCGCCAGGACGCGCCTGAATGCACGCGCCACGCCTCGGCCACCTGGTCGCCCACTGGCATCACGGGGTTCAGCGAAAACTTGGGGTCCTGGAGCACCATCGCGATTCGGTGGCCGCGGATCTCCCGCATCGCGGGTTCGCTGGCAGCCAGGAGGTCGATTCCTTCGAACGCGAGCCGGCGCGCGGTGACCCGGCCTGGCGGCGGCACCAGGCGAAGGATGGCGCGACCCGTCATCGACTTCCCGGAGCCCGACTCTCCCACTATCCCGAGCTTCTCGCGCCCGACCTCGAAGCTCACCCCTCGCACGGCCTCGACCATGGCCACCCGGCCCGGGAAGCGAACCCAGAGATCCTCGACGGAAAGGATCGGCCCCATCACGCTGGGACTCATCCGACCTTGGGATCCAGGACGTCTCGGAGGCCGTCCCCGAGCAGGTTGAAGCCGAGGCTCACGACGAGGATCGCGATCCCAGGGACCGTGGCCACCCACCACTGGTCGAGAAGGAAACGCCGGCCCGAGGCGATCATGGCACCCCACTCGGGCGCGGGCGGCTGGGCGCCGAGGCCGAGGAAGCCGAGGCCGGCCGCGGTGAGGATGATGCCGGCCATGTCATGGCCGACACGGACGATCAGGGACGAGGTGCAGAGCGGGACGACGTGACCCAGGACGATGCGAAGTGGGCCGGCGCCCTGCAGGCGGATCGCCGCGATGAAGTCGCTGTTCCGGATCGTCAGCGTCTCGGCACGCGCAACCCGCGCGTACGGCGGCCATGCAGTGAACGCGATGGCGATGACCGCGTTCTCGATGCCCGGGCCGAGAGCCGACACGAACGCCAGCGCGAGGATGAGCCGCGGGAAGGCGAGGAACACGTCGGTCACCCGCATGAGGACCGAGTCGACCCAGCCGCCGAGGTAGCCGGCGGCCGTGCCGATGAGAAGGCCGACAGGCGCGACGATCACCACGACGAGACCTACGATCACCAGCGTGATGCGCGAGCCGTGGAGCACGCGCGTGTAGATGTCGCGTCCCAGCTCGTCCGTCCCGAACCAATAACGGGCACTCGGGGGCTGCAGGCGCGCCCCGAGGTCCTGGGCCACCGGCGACCGGTCGGTCAGGAGCGGGGCGAAGATCGCGAGGAGCAGCAGCGCCACGAGCACCGCGAGACCGGCCATCGCCAGGGGGTTCCGGCGGAACCCGAGCCAGCTGACGTACGCCTGGCCGAGGCGCGCCTGGATCCGCGACACGGGAGTCTCGGCAAGAAGCCAGGCCCGCCACCCGGGTGCCACGGCGGGCCGCGCGGCTGTCGTCATCGGGCGCGAGGGTCCACCAGGCGGTACAGGAGATCGGCGAGGAGATTGAGGCCGATGAACACGGTCCCCACGACGATGGTTCCACCCAGGACCGCGTTCATGTCGGCGCTCAGGAGCGAGCTCGTGATGTACTGCCCCAGCCCCGGCCACGCGAAGACCGTCTCCGTCAGCACCGAGCCCTCGAGGAGGTTCGCGTAGGCGAGGGCGACGACGGTGATCAGCGGCACCATCACGTTGCCGAGAGCGTGGCGCCACACGACCCGCCGCTCGGAGAGTCCCTTGATCCGGGCCGTCGTCACGTACTCCTGCCCGAGCTCGGCCAGCATGAAGCTGCGGGTCATGCGGGCCAGGTACGCGAGCGAGAGGTAGCCGAGGATCGACGCCGGCAAGATCACGTGGCTGAGTGCGTTCCAGAACACCTCCCACTCTCCGGCGAGCGCGGCATCGACCAGGATGACGCCGGTCACGGGCGTGACGAGATCCTCGAACGCCACGTCCAGCCGGCCTGGCCCGGCCACCCAGCCGAGCCGCCCGTAGAAGAGGAGGAGGCCCATCAACCCGAGCCAGAACACCGGCACCGAGTAGCCAAGCAGGCTCACCACCCGGATCACCTGGTCGGCGAGCCGCCCCCGGGCCACGGCGGCGAACACGCCCATCGGGATGCCGAGCGTTACGCCGATCACCGTCGCCACGGTCGCCAGCTCGAGCGTGGCGGGGAAGAAGCGGCGGATGTCGACGAGAACGGGGTTCGAGGTCAGGACCGATCGCCCGAAGTCCCCCGCGAGCACCTTCTTGAGGTACAGCCAGAACTGCTGCCAGAGCGGGAGATCCAGGCCGAGCTCCTGCTTGACCCGCTCGTACACTGCGGCCGGCGCGCGGTCGCCCACCGCGGCGAGGACCGGGTCGATCGGGACGACACGCCCGATCAGGAACGTGACGAGGAGGAGACCAAGAAAGGTGAGGGCGACCGTTCCGGCGACCCGCGCCACCGGCCACAGGGCGCTAACCGGGAGCGAGGGCACCCTCGCTCCCGGGAGCGACGTCCGGGCCGGTAGCCCGGTCACCGGTCGGCGATCATCGAGCGGTCAGCTACTTCTTGATCGTGGCATAGAGGTTGTTCTCGAAGCTCGGCCCCATCACGAAGCCGTCCACGTCCTTCCCGTGGGCGGCGACCTCGGTCTGCTGGAACATGATGATGAAGGGCGAGACGCGCTGGTGCTCGCGCTGGATCGCCTGGTACGTCGCCTCGCGCTTCTTGGCGTCCCGCTCGCGCACCGCGGCCTGGGTCTGCTTGGTCATGTCGGGGATGTCCCAGCTGTTCCGCCAGGCCAGGGTCTTCGACTTCGAAGCGTCCGTGTTGTCCACGTTCATCGCGAACGTCTCGGCGTTCGTGTGCGGGTCCTGGTAGTCCGGGCCCCACTGGCCGATGTAGATGTCGTGGTTGCGGGCACGGTACTTCGTCAGGACCTGCTTGCCGTCACCGGGGATCAGCTCGACCTTGACCCCGGCCTTCGCCCAGTTGGCCTGGATCGCCTGGGCGATGTCGCTGTACGGCCACGAGCTGCGGACGTCCATGGTCACGTTGAAGCCGTCGGGCACGCCGGCCTTGGCGAGCAGCGCCTTGGCCTTGGCGAGGTCGAACTTGTAGGGCTTGTCCTCGACGGCCCCCACGAACCCCTTCGGCAAGAAGGTCTGATGGACGACGAACATCCCACGCAGCAGGCTCTCCTCGATCGACGCGTAGTCCGTGAGCCACTTGAGCGCCTCGCGGACCTCGGGCTTGGCCAGGGTCGGGTTCTTCTGGTTCAGGCTGACGTAGAGGATCGACCCTTTGGGCACCTGCTGGAGGCGGATGTTCGCGTTGCCGCGGACGGCGTCGAGCTGGTCCTTGCTGAGGTCCCGCGCGTAGTCGATGTCGCCCTTCTCGAGCAGCAGCCGCTGGGTCGCGGCCTCCGACACATGGCGGACGACCACGCGTCGCGGCAGCGCCTTCGTGCCCCGGTACCCGTCCCAGCGCTCGAGCGTGTACGACTCCTTGGCCTTCCAGCTGACGAGCTTGAACGGCCCGGAGCCGGCCGAGTTCGTCTTCAGCCACTCGTTCCCGAAGTCGCCGCCCTGCTCGTGGGACTGGACCGTCTTCATGTCCACCACCCCGCCGATGACGGCGGTCAGGCAATAGTAGAAGAAGGTCGGCGCCACCGCCTCGCCGGTCTCGACCACGACCGTCTGGTCGTCGGTCGCCCGGATCTTCTCCTTTACGTTCTCCTTGGTGAAGCCGAACTGGGTCAGGATGAACCCGGGCGTCTTGTTCATGATGACGGCCCGCTGGAGCGAGTACGCGGCGTCGTGCGCCGTCACCGGGTTGCCCGAGTGGAACTTGACGCCCTTCCGCATCTTGAAGGTGTACGTCTTGCCGTCGGCGCCCGCCGACCAGCTCTCCGCCAGCTCACCCTTCAGCTTGCTGACGTCCTTCAGGTCGTACGTGATCAGCCGCTCGTAGATGTTGCCGACGACCTCGCTGCCCGAGAACTCGAACGACTCGGCGGGATCCAGCGAGATGATGTCGTCGATCTGCTTGGCCATGACGACCGTGTCCTTGGGCGTCGCCGCCAGGGCGGGGCCGGCAACCAGGACCATCGCCGCGAGGAGCCAGGTGAGCATCTTCATGCGGCACTCCTTTCCGTGAGTGGCCGGGACCGGACGCGCGACTGACCGCGCGGCGGGGCCCCGAGGGTTTGTCGCATCATCCGTGCGGCCCGCCGGCCTGTCAAGGCAGGCGGCGCCCTTCGCGGTCCCCGGCGGCCTCTAAGGTCGCTGCGCGGCGACGACATCGGCGCGTCTGGGGCGGCCCGCGAGGCTCCGCGCCAGCTCGGCCACGCCGAGCGCCCGGCTACGCGTCGGTGCTCGTCTCACCTCAGCCGCCTTCCGCCCTGAGGTCGAGGACGCGCTTGGCCTTGCCGGCGCTGCGCTCGATCGTTTTCGGCACTACGATACTGACCTCGACCGACACGCCGAGGGCCTCGACGAGCCGACGCCGGACGCGGGCGGCGAGCGCCCCGACGGCGGCCGCTCCCGCCATCATCGCCCCGGGCTGCCCTTCGACGCGCACCTCGAGGGTGTCCAGCGCGTGCTCGCGCCGCACGACCAGGAGGTAGTGTGGCGCCAGCTCCGGCATCTCGAGGAGGGCATGCTCAACCTGCGAGGGATACACGTTGACGCCCCGGATGATGAGCATGTCGTCGGACCGCGCCATGATGCGGCCGATGCGCATCAGCGTCCGCCCGCAGCGGCACGGGGTCGGATCGAGGGTCGTGAGGTCCCGGGTACGGTAGCGGATCAGCGGCATCCCCTCCTTGGTGAGCGTCGTGAGCACGAGCTCCCCGGTAGTCCCCGGCGGCACCGGCAGGAGCGTGTCGGGGTCGACCACCTCGGGCAGGAAGTGGTCCTCGGCGACGTGCATGCCTTGGCGTTCGGGGCACTCGACGGCGACTCCGGGGCCGGTCACCTCCGACAGCCCGTAGATGTTGAGCGCCATCAGGTGCAGCCGGTCCTCGATGGCGACGCGCATGGCCTCGGTCCACGGCTCCGCTCCGAAGAAGCCGACCCGGAGGCGCAGGCCGCCAACGGCGAGGCCCGCCTCCTCGATCGCCTCCGCCAGGTGGAGCGCGTAGGAGGGCGTGCAGCAGAGCACCGTGCTCCCGAGGTCCCGGAGGGCGAGCAGCTGGCGGTCGGTGAAGCCGCCGGACACCGGAATGACCGCGGTGCCCAGGGATTCCGCGCCGTAGTGGAAGCCCAGGCCGCCCGTGAACAGGCCGTACCCGTAGGCATTCTGCACGACGTCGCCTCGGTGGACGCCGCCCGTCCGGAGTGTCCGGCCCATGACCTCCGTCCAGACATCCAGGTCCCCGCGCGTGTACGCGACCACGGTCGGTTTCCCGGTGGTCCCGGAGGACGCGTGGATGCGCACGATCTCGTCCATCGGCGCGGCGAGCAGGCCGAACGGGTAGGTGTCGCGAAAGTCGTCCTTCGTCGTGAAGGGGAGCTGCCGGAGGTCGTCGAGCGTGCGGACGTCGTCGGGCCCCACCCGGGCGGCCGCGAGTCGGTCCCGGTGGAGCGGCACCCGGGCGGCACGCGCCAGCAGGGCGCGGAGGCGGTTGATCTGGAGCTTCCCCAGGTCAGGGCGCGGAAGCGTCTCGACCGGCGCCCGATCACTCACGCGCTGGCCCTCCTCCTCTCACGGGCGATGACCCACCCCGGTCAACTGTCTCCAGCACCGAGCCGCGGCTCACCGGAGGTGCGGGCCGAGGTCGACGCGCCGGCCTTCCGCGGCGGAGAGGTAGGCCCCGTAGACGACCGCGACGACGTCGCGCGCCAGGGAGCCGCCGGAAATCGGCTCGCGCCCGATCGCGACGCTTTCGACGAAGTCCTGGAGCTCCGCCGGATACCCGGTCATCCAGTCCTCGTCCGGTTGGGGGAACGTCCATCCGGCCTTCGTCTCGATCTTCTCGGTGATGTACTCGTCACCGAACACGACCCCGTCGGGCGCATAGGCCTGGACGGCATCGTTCGGATTGATGTTGCAGAAGACCACTGCCCTGGCCGCGTAGACGGCGAGCTGGTTCCGGATCCCGCCCAGGACCACGTCGGCGGCAGAGACCTGAGCCACCGTGCCGTCGTCGAAGCGCACCAGCATGGCGCCCCAGTCCTCCACGTCCGCGCCGACGACGGTGTTGAGGTAGGGTGGCCCGGCCCTCCGGAAGATCTCGGTGTCGGCGAGCTGCGCCGTTTCCGCCAGGACCGACACCGGCCGGACCGGCCGGCCACGGAGCCGCAGCCCCTCGTCGGCCTTGAGATAGAGAATGCCGCCGAGAGGATGGCATCCCTTGCCGAGGAGGGATCCCCCGCCCGCCGTCAGCCACCGCTTGTTCGCTGGCGCGTGCGTCCCCGAGTGGCTCTCCTCACCCACGAGTCGCAGGATCGGTCCGCCCCCCGCCGCCAAGAGCCGGCGCGCTTTCTGGATCGGCGGCGCATAGACCCAGTTCTCTGCGTAGCAGAGGCGCACACCCGCGGCGCGGCAGGCGTCGATCACGCTGTCCGCCGAGGCCAGCGCGACCCGGAGCATCTCGGCGCGCGGCGTCGCCGGATCGCCAAAGAACCCGGTCAGCGGCTTCTCGACGATGATGTGCTTTCCTGCTCGCGCGGCGTCCAGCGCGAGCGTGGCGTGGACGGCGTTCGGGACGCAGAGGTCCAGGACATCGACCTCCGGGTCCTCCAGGATCCGCCGCACGTCGTCGGCCACGGCCGCCACACCAAACTCCCCGGCGAAGGCGCGCGCCCGATCCGGCCGGCGCGCCGCCACCCAGCGCAGCTCGACGTCGATCCCCCTGACGTGCCGGTAGGCCTCGGCGTGGATACGGGCCACGAACCCCGCTCCCGCCAGGCCCACCCGAACTCGTGGACGGTCCTGCGCCATCGCTCGTCCTTTCATCGCGCGCCTGTGCTTGCGCTCGGGCGCTTCCCGATGCCTCGCAAGGGCCAGCGCCGACGCCTCGGCGGCCTCTGCCCGGAACCCGTATCGCGGGGCCCGGATGCCGTCAAGGCCGGTACCGGTTCGCCATGCAGCATCGACGTGGCCTCATTCCGCCGAGCCGAAGTTCCACTCGACCTCGCGGACACGGCCCTCCCGCAGGTGGAAGTGCACCGTCTCCGGGTACCCGTCCGAGTAGAGGTACATGAGGTGGCCATCGGCCGACTCCTGCGCCTCCCCGAGGACGCGTTCCACCTTCTCCCGCGAGCTTCCCACGTCGAGCCCGAAGGGCAGACCCCGGCCGGATCTCGCGATCCGGACACGCCGCACGCGGCCCGTCGCCAGCACGTCGAACACGAGCCCCGGATAGGACAGCCGCCGCGTGGACCGGAAGACAGTGGGATCGCGATACGTCGCCACCGCGCCGGACTCCGTCTCGTGCGGGGGACCGAGGGTCCGCTCCACCTCGGCGCCGGTCCGGCCGAACAGGGCTCGGGGTGCCCCAATGTAGTCGTCGACTCGGACGATGTCGGTCTGTCCCGCCGCCCCGGCCGCGCCCGGCCGGAGGACGGCGAGGATGAGCAGGAGGCAGAGCCCCTTCGCCATCTCGCCCGCACTGTGCCACAGGAGCCGCGTGGCTTTGATTCGACGACCGCGCCAGGCCAAGCTCGCTCGACGCCAGGGCACCGTGACTTGGAAGCGCCGCGCTGGCGGGCTGCGCCGATGGAGCACTCGGCGAGGCGCAGGCCGCCGGAGCGCCGTCAGAGGAGCCGAGTGCCGGGCTCGTAGCGTGCCTCGAGGCGGTTGGCGTGGCGGTGGACCAGTCGCCATTCGCCGTCCTCGAGACGGAAGACGTGAGTGACACGGTTCGACCACTCGGTCGGCCGACCGGTGCCCGCGAGCCGGACGCGGGTGCTCTCGACGTGCGTGGTGACGGCGAGTCCGGGCGCGGTCAGCGCAGTGAGATGCTCGTAGCGGACCGGCCCACCGCCCTGGAACTGCTCGGCCGCCCAGTCCCATCGCCGGCTCACGTCGGCCCAGCCCTTCTCGTACCCGCCCCAGCCGAAGAACGCGGTCACATCGTCCCGGTGAGAGTAGAGCGCTTTGATGGCGCTCGCGTCGCCCGACATGAGCGTGTTCATCGCCGCTTCGAGCCGCTCCACCGCAAGGCGCCACCCGTCTCCCCCACTCGGCTGGGTCATCGCTTCCCCCCGCTCACTCGGGCAGCTCGAGGCTCCCGTCCGCGTTCAGCGTGAAGTGCGGGTTCCAGGCGACCTCCCACCAGTGGCCATCCGGGTCAGCGAAGTAGCCCGCGTAGCCTCCCCAGGAGGTCGGCCGCGCCAGCTTCAGGATGCGCCCGCCTGCCGCCCGGGCCTCCTCGAGGATCGCATCGACCTCCTCGCGCGTGCACGCGTTGTGCGCGATGGCCACGCCGCCCACGCCGGGGCTGTCCGGCACCTCCGCGTCCTTGGCCAACTCCGCCCGCCCCCACAGGGCGAGCGCGATCCCGCCCAACTGGAAGAAGGCGACCTCCTCCTGGCTCGCGCGTGACGCACGCCAACCAAGCGCCTCGTAAAACCGCCGGCTCCTGGCGACGTCTGCGACGCCGAGCGTGACTAGGCTGAGCCGCTGCTGCATGCGTCTCTCATGTGCGAGGCGGCCCCGCCATGGACTCGAGCACCTCCTTGAGCCGCCGCACGGCCTCCGCGGACTCGGTCTCGACCTTCGCGCGGATGCTCAGGCGATTGAGCAGCGCAAAGAGCAGGTTGGGCGACGAGTAGACGAATTCCCGCTCGAAGCGCGTGCCGGCGCCCGCGCTCGCCAGGGTGTACGTCACAACGCCAGCCCCGCGACCGTTGACCTCCCCCGCGATCACCCACCGGTCCGGCGCGTCGCGCACGAGCACGGTCCACACCGCGCGCCCCCGTCGCCCGGCCACCAGGAAGTCCTCGGTCACCTGCTCGCCCAGCTCCAGCGGGTGGTTCACCGGGCCGCTCACGGCGCGCGACGACGGATGCCACTTCGGCCAGTTGGCGGGAGTCGTGACGTAAGCGAAGACGGCCTCTGGATCCTTGTTGAGCGAAACCGAGTTGCGGATCCTCGTCGTGTCGTCGAACGGCAGCGGGGCCAGCGCGAGGCCCGCGACCCCCGCCAGGACGAGGAGCGTGATCAGCCATCGCTTCACCCGGCGTCCCCGGGCTGGCTACGATCGCGCTGCCGACAGCGCCGCCTTGACCCGGCCCGGAAGGAACGGCACCCGGCGCAGCCGGACGCCGGTGGCGTCGAGGACGGCGTTGCCGAGCGCTGCTGGCACGGAGGCCGAGGCGGCCTCGGCGACGCCGAGGGGCGCCTCGTCGGACGCTGGATCATCTCCAGCTCGATCGTGGGCACCTCGTCGAAGCGGAGGATCGCGTAGCGGGCCCAATCGAGGCTGGTCACCCGGTCGCGATCGAAGGCGATCTCCTCGTGGATCGAGGAATTGCGCCCCAGGTGACCCACGCGTCAGGTCCCTCGGCGCAGGACGAGATCGGCCTCCAGCTTGATGTCGTCCTCCACGCTCAACACCACGGAGACGCGGGGAACACGCAGTCCAAAGTCGCCGAAGCGGAAAGCCGTCCGCGCCCGGACGACGACGCGCGGGCCGTCGAAGGTGGCCGTGGCGTCCCAGCTGACGCGTCGGGTGATGTCCTTCATGGTGAGATCCCCCACCAGATCGAACGGCACCGAGCCCGTCCCTGAGAGCGGGAATGGCAGGCGGCGCGTCTCGGTCGGCACGAACGTGACCAACGGGTAGCGGTCCGTCTCGAGGGTGTTCCGCCGAACATAGTTGTCACGACGCGCCTCGTCGCTCCGGAGGGTGCGCAGGTCGACCGTGAAGCGCGAATCAGGGGCGAGGCGCCCCTCTGCATCGAACACGATCACGCCCTCGACGGCGCTCGTCACACCTACCGCGTCGTTGGGGAAGCTGAGACCGGCGAGCTGCTCGCGGACCCGGTAGCGGACCTCGCTGCCCTCGGGAATGACCACGTAGCGGGCGGACGCGGCGCGATCCTGCGCCAGCGCCGTGCCGGACTCGCGGAGAGCCCCGGTCGCGGCGAGGGCCGCCAGCAAGAGCGCCGCGCAGACTCTCGCTCGCCTGGACGCTTGCCTAACCCGATCGCCCACCGTGTGCCCTCGCTCCGATCGTACCATCGGCCGCACGGGGCCTGTGCGGTCGAGCGCGCGAGACGCTCGCCACCATCGAGAAGGCCGCGCTGATCCCGACGCGACCCTCGAGTCACCTGCGCCGGGGCGTGCCTGTTTCAGCCCTGGAAGACGTCCTCCGGAAGGAGAGCCGAGACGACGACGTTCGGGACGTCCACGACGTTGCTGATCCTGAGGTCGACCGCCACGCTCGCGATGACATAGGCCTGCTCCCGGCTGAACCCGCGCTCCTCGAGGAGATCCAGCATGGCGAGGAGCGCGTTGCGGCAGGCGAGGTTGAGGTCCTCGCCGTGGTTGACCCCCTGGGCGTCCACGGGCATCCCCATGGTGGCGACGAAGTGCCGGGGCGTCGCCCACCGGGGATCGCTGAAATACTCGCCGTGCGCGAACCGCGGGAAGCGGATGCCACGTCGCTCCGCTTCCCCCGAGTGGATACGGAAGCGCACCACGCAGGTGGCTGCCATCTCGACCGCCGTCACGCACACCTCGCCGTCGCCCTGGGCGAAGTGCCCGTCCCCCGTCGAGAAGAGGGCCCCGTCCACAGCGACAGGCAGGTAGAGCCGCGATCCGCGCGTGAGCTGCTTCACGTCGAAGTTGCCCCCGTTCTCCCGCGGCGGAAGCGTTCGCAACCCGTGGCTGGCCGCCGGCCCTCGCGCCGGGACTGCGCCGCCCGCGTCCGGCGGGAGGGCCATGCCGCCGCGCGCGGCGCAATCGGCCTCGCGGCGGGCCCACGCCTCGACCTGGGTCCGAGAGGGCGCCACGCCGGACACGCCCATGAAGGACGCGCCGGGAATGCGGACCCGGGGGAGCTCAGGGGAGGTGGCCCAGCCGTCCCCGATGGTCCAGTGGACGAGGAACGGCGTCGTCATGAGGTCGCGGAGATACCCGAGGCCCGGGATGATCGCGCTGAATCCCCATGGCTGCGGCGTGATCTCGCGGAACTCGACCTCCAAGAGATCACCCGGACGGGCGCCCTTCACGGACACGGGCCCGGTCAAGGGGTGGATGGCGCCGGCCGGGAGGGTCGCCAGATCCGCCACGGTCGAGCGGGACGTGAGGTGCCCATCACACGCGTCTCGGGTCTCGAGCGCCACGTCGTCGCCCTCGCCGACCTCGACGATCGGCTCGATGTCCGGGTACCAGCGGTTGTGGCCCGTCCGAGGCTCCTGGGCAAGCGCCTTGCCGCGATCGATCGAGATCGTCTTCATCGTAGCCGTTCCTCCTTCATCCTTTCAGCCCGCCGACCCGGACACCCTCGACGATGCGGCGGTTGGCGACCAGGAACACCACCAGGAGCGGCAGCGCGGAGAGGGTCGCTCCCGGCCATGATCGGCCCGTACGACTCGGACGCGTAGGCGCCGCGGAGGAACGACAGTGCGACCGGCAGCGGGAACATCTCCGCCTTGTTGACGGCGATGAGCGGCCAGAGGAAGTCGTTCCAGGCGGACCGGAAGGCGAAGATCGCGAGCGCCGCCAGCACCGGCTGCGACAGCGGCAGTACGATGCGCGAGAAGATGCGCCAGCTGTTCGGCCCCGTCGATGAGGGCCGCATCCTCGAGCTCACCGGGAATCGTCAGGAAGAACTGCCGGAGCAGGAAGACCCCGAACGCGAATGTCACGGCCGCTTCCGGGACGATGAGGCCCTGGTAGGTCGAGAGCCATCCGAGCCGCTGGGTCAGCACGTACTGGGGCACGAGGACGACCGCGTTCGGGATCATCAGGCTGCCCACCAGGACGACGAAGACCAGATCGCGCCCGGGAAACCGCATCCGCGCAAGCGGGTAGGCCGCCATGGCGCTGGTGACGAGCACCACGAACGACCGTCCCGACGGAGACGATGACGCTATTCAGGAACGCGCGCCCGATCCGCGCAGTCCGGGACGACGAGAAGAGTACCTCGCCGTAGTGCGCGAGGGTGGCCGGCCACGGCACCCACTCGGGCGGCACGCGGACGATGTTCTCGGTGGGCTTGAGCGACGTCACCGCCATCCAGACGACGGGCAGGAGCCACAGCGCGGCGAGAACCACCAGCGCCCCCGCCAGCGCGCCCTCGCCGCCAGCGGCTGGCGCCGGCGCGCGAACGCGACGCGATCGGCGAGGACGGGGCGGGGCCCATGGCCTCAGTACTCCGTGTGGCCCCGGAGCAGGCGGAACTGGAGCAGCGAGAAGCCGAGAATGATCACGAAGAGCACCCAGGCCATCGCCGAGGCCGAGCCGAAGTGGAAGAAGCTTCGGAAGGCGGTCTCGTAGAGATGCTGGACCACGGTGCGCGTGGCGTCGCCGGGCCCGCCGACCGTCAGGATGTAGACCTGGCCGAACACCTGGAACGAGCCGATGACGTGGGTGACCAGGACGAAGAGCAGCACCGGCCGAAGGAGCGGCAGCGTGATCGCCCAGAAGCGCCGCCACCCGCCGGCCCCGTCGATCGCGGCCGCCTCGTATAGCTCGGGCGGGATGTCCTGGAGCCCGGCCAGGTAGATCACGAGGTAGTAGCCCGTGACCCACCAGACCGTCGTCAGGATGATCGCCCACATCGCGGTCGCCGGGTCGGCCAGCCAGGACCGCACGGGTACCCCGGCCGCCTTCAGGTAGTAGTTGAAGGGGCCCACGACCGGGTCCAGGAGCCAGAGCCACGTGAGGCCCACCGTCACCACGGACAGCGTGAACGGGAAGAAGAAGGCGCTGCGGAGCAGCGTGCGCAGCGGGAGTCCCCGGTCGAGCAGGACGGCCAGCAAGAGCGGGACCGCGAGGATCGGCAGCGTGCTCGCCACCGTGTAGAAGGCCGTGTTCCAGAGGCTCACGTGGAACCGCGTGTCCTCGAGGAGTCGCTCGTAGTTGGCGAGTCCGACGAAGGCGTACTGCGTCCGGCCGAGCCGCGCGTTCGTGAAGGAGAGGTACAGGCCGTCGAGCGAGCGGGTAGACGCGGAAGCCGACGAAAAGCAGGAGCCCGGGGGCGAGGAAGAGCCACGGGCGTCAGGGCGCTCCTCGCGGAGGCGCGTCGCTCGACGCCGGGCGCGGCCCGGAGCCCCCTTCGGGGCCGCGTCGGGCCGCCGCCCCGGCCCGTGTACCGGCCGGGGCGCCTCGACCGCGGTGCGACCCACGGCTCGCCGTGAAGCTCCGGTCGGGCCCTCAGGCCGGCAGCGCGTTGATCTGCTTGGCGAGGTCCTCCATCGCCGCGCGGGCGGGCCGCTGCCCGATGTAGAGCTTCTCGATGACCGGCCGGGTCACGTTCTCGGCCGCGACCCACTTCGGCGTGGCCTGGCCGAACTGCCAGTTCGGCGCCTGGGCGAGGAGCGTGCGGAGGACCGGGTCGGCCGCGATCCGCGGGTCCGAGTGGGCCTTCCGCAGCGCCGAGACCTGACCGGCCTTGAGCGTCCACTCCGCGACGTGATCCGACATCCAGCGCACGTGCGTCAGGGCGGCATCCCGCTTGGCCGCGTCCAGCAGCCTTGGGCTTGGGGAACACGTACTGGTGCGGGATCGTCCAGACGACGGGCTGCTTCAAGAGGCGAGGCACCGGGCGCCACCGCGAAGTCGACCTTCGCCGTCCGGAGGCCCGTGAAGTTCCAGGAGCCGGCCAGCCACATGCCGAGCTTTCCCGCCGATGAAGGCGTCGCGGGCGTTCGCGTTCGCGGGCGGCGCCACCTTGTGCTGGGCGTGGAACGCTCCCCAGAACTCGGCCGCCTCGACGGCCGCCGGCTCGGCGACGCCAGCACGCTTGAGGTCGGGGACATAGATGTTCGCCCCGTTCTGCCAGAGCATGTGGTGGAAGCCAAACGTGTACTGGCCGAGGTTGAGCGTCCCCGAGCGCGAACCCGAACGTGTCGCCCTTGGCGATCTGCTTCGCCATCGCCACCAGCTCGGCCCCGCTCGACGGCACCTTCGGCTGGCCGTCCGGCGCGACGAGCCCGGCGTCCTTCATGATCTTCACGTTGAAGTAGAGGATGTGCTGCGGGACGTCGAGGGGGATCGAGTAGCGCTTCCCCTGGAAGATCCCGCCCTGCCAGGTCGACGGGATGTAGTCCTCGCCGCGAAACCCCTTCGCTCCCAGCATGCCCTCGTCCATCGGATCGAGGATGCCGTCGCTCGCGAAGTGGGGGATCTCCACGAGGTGGATCAGCGCGAGGTCCGGCCCCTCCCCGGCCGGCACCGACACCTGGAGCTTCGCGTAGAGCTCCGGCCACGTGATGCGCTGCTGCTCGACCTTGATCCCGGTCTCGCGGGTGAACTGGTCGATTCAGCTCGTCCATCACCTTGCCGTCGGCCCCCGTAAGGCCGTTCCAGTAGGTGATGGTGGGCTTGGCCTGGGCCCCGGCGCGCCGCGCGACGGCGGGCGCCGCGACGACGGCGCCGAGCGCGCCCCCCAGGAACCGGCGACGGCTGACCTTGGTCGGGGCGTGGCTCATGGCGTCCTCCTGTCGCGTGGCCCGCGTGATGGCGCGGGGCCGGGAAGGGCTCGGTCGACGGGATCGTCCGGCAGGGAATATAGACACACTCGGCAGCGGGCCGTCAACGACCGGGCCGGGCGAGCGCGCGCCGTCGAAGGCAGGTCGCGGCTGAGGAGCGCAGTCCTGCGCCGTCCGCCGGCATGCGCCGTGCGCGGCGTCGCGTGTGCGGCGTCGCGTTGACAGGCGCAGGGCGCGCCCCTAGACTCCGGCGCATGACTCGCATCGGCATCGACCTCGCCCGCCGGATCGGCACCGTCGACCGGCGGATCTACGGCAACTTCATCGAGCACCTCGGCCGATGCATCTACGGCGGCATCTTCGAGGAGGGCTCGCCGCTGAGCGACGCGCGGGGCTTCCGGCGGGACGTGCTCGACGCGGTTCGCCCGCTGCGCGTGCCGGTGCTCCGATGGCCAGGGGGCAACTTCGTGAGCGGGTACCACTGGACGGACGGCGTCGGGCCGGTCGCCGGCAGGCCGCGGCGCACCGAGCTCGCGTGGTACGCGGAGGAGTCGAATCGCTTCGGCACCAACGAGTTCATCGAGTACTGCCGGGTCCTGGGCACCGAGCCCTACATCTGCGTGAACATGGGATCAGGGACGATGGACGAGGCCCAGGCCTGGCTGGAGTACTGCAACGGCATCGGCAACACCCACTGGGCAAACCTCCGGCGGGCCCACGGTCATCCCGAGCCGCATCGGGTGCGGTACTGGGGTCTCGGCAACGAGATGTACGGGAGCTGGCAGATCGGGCACCTGAGCCCCGAGGACTACGTCAAGAAGGCCCGGGCCTTTGCCCTCGTCATGAAGCGCACCGACCCGACCATCCAGCTCGTCGGGTGCGGCCACAACGGCTGGAGCGATTGGGACGAGATCGTGATCGACGGCCTGGCGCCGATCATCGACTGGTACAGCATCCATCTCTACACGGGGCAGGCCGACCACTACGCGACCGTGTTCCAGTCGCACCAGGCCGAGCGGGCGATCCGGATCTGCGCAGCACTCATCGAGCGCGCCCGCTACGCGCAGCGACTCACCCACCCCATCCACATTGCCTTCGACGAGTGGAACGTCTGGTACCGGACCCGCAGTCACGAGGACCGCGTCGGCGGCGTCGAGGAGCGGTACAACCTGTCGGATGCCCTGGCCGTCGCCACGTACCTTCACGGCTTCATCCGACACTGCCGGGTCGTGCGGATGGCCAACCTGGCTCAGCTCGTCAACGCCATAGCGCCCATCTTCACGAGCCCCCGGGGGCTGTTCCTCCAGACGATCTACCACCCCCTGCGCCTGTACGCCGAGTGCATGCGGGAGGTCGCGCTCGATGTCCACGTCGAGGGGCCACGGCACGACCTGCCGCACGACCTGGAGGAGCGGACCTTCGGCCGCGTCCACCACGTCGCCGATCTCGGGCCGTTCCCCCTCCTCGACGCCGTCGCGACGTGCGACGAGGCCGGACGCGAGCTCACGATCGGCGTGGTCAATCGCGACCGCGAGCAGAGTCACGCGGCAGTCATCGACCTCGTCGGCGCCAGGGCAACCGGAGAGCTCCAGGTCTCCGAAGTCAACGGGCCCGACGTGGACGCCGCCAACTCGTTCGAGCATCCGGACCGGGTCACCGTCCGCGAGCACCGCCGGACGATCACGGGGCACCGCTTCGACTACATGGTCCCGGCGCACTCCGTGTCGGTGCTGCGGGTGCCCCTCGCTCCCTGACTGCGTCGCCGGTGCCGGTTCCGACGTTCCCCCTCCGTGCCGTCGCCGCGCTCTTTCTCGAACGGCAGCACCTGGCCCGCCCGCGGGCGCGCCTGCTCACTCCTCGCCGGCTCGTCCAGTTCGTCGAGGACGCGGGGGGCCTTCAGCTCGATTCGATCAACGTTCTCGACCGCGCGCACTACCTCACGCTCTGGAGCCGGTTCGGGCCCTACGAGCGCGCGCGGCTCGACCGGCTCGTCTACCGGCGGCGCCTGCTCTTCGAGTACTGGGCACACGCGGCGTGCCTGGTGCCGGCATCCCACCTCGGGCTGTGGCGCCGGGCCATGCTGGACTACCAGGTTCGCCACACCGGCTGGTCCTCGTGGCTCCGGCGGCACCGCCGGACGCTCGACCTCGTCACGGAGGCCATTCGCGCCAACGGCCCGGCGGGCAGCGCGAATTTCGAGCACCGGCGTCCGGCGGGACGCGCGGGCTGGTGGAGCTGGAAGCCCGCCCAGCACGCGCTCCACTACCTCTGGATGACCGGGGCGCTCGCCGTCCACTCGCGCCCGCACTTCCAGAAGCGGTACGACCTCGCGGAGCGCGTCCTTCTGGGCTGGCCGGCCGTCGAGCCGGCCTCCACGGAGGCGTTCAGGGCGTGGCATGTCGAGCGATCGCTCCACGCGATGGGCGCGGCCACCGATACGGACCTCGCGCGCTACCTCACCTTTCCCCGCATGGGGCCGGGCATCCGCCGCGCGGCCATCCGGGGCCTCATGGAGGCAGGAGAGGTCGTGGAGGTCGAGGTCCAGGGCGCCCGAGGACGCTGGCTCGCCCTGGGGCGCGACCTTCCGGCGCTCGAGCGCGCCGCTCGACGGCGCGCCGGATCGCGCGGCACGACGCTCCTCTCGCCCTTCGACTCATTGCTCTGGCACAGAGAGCGGATCCAGCGGCTCTTCGGCTTCACCTACCGGATCGAGGTGTACACGCCGGGCCCACAGCGGGTCCACGGCTACTACACGCTACCGGTCCTCCACGACGGCCAGCTCATCGGCCGCGTCGACGCCAAGGCGCACCGGCCCGAGCGGCGACTGGCCGTGCAGGGCGTCCACTTCGAGCGCTGGCTCGCCGCCGGCGGCGTACCGCCGGCCGCAACTTGGGGGCGCATCGATCCTGACGCGGCGCTGGTCGGGCTCGCGGAGGCCCTGTGGTCGCTGGCACGTTTCGCGAACGCCGATCGCGTGGACCTCGGCCGCGTGACACCCGGGCGGCTGCGCGCGCCGCTGGCCCGGGCTCTCCGGACGCTTAGGCCTTAACTTCCATTAGGGCAGTGGGGCAAGCACCGTGCCATCAAGGCCGTCAGATCTGAATCAGTAGGCCTTTAGATGTGGAGGAGGTACCCCGAGACCTTGCCCTGGACGGTCTCCGAAGCGCGCACCAGATTGGCGTGGTGGAGGACGACATCATGACGCGAGGTGGACAGGAAGTCGTCACGGAGGCCTCCCGGAACGCACGGGCGGCGGGATGCTGGCTCCATCTGAGTCTAGCGGCCGGACTCTGGATCCCCGTCATCGCCACGGCACCCGTCGCTCTCGCAGGCCCCGCCGAGGACGCGTACGTGGCGGGCTACGCGACCGCCGTGCTCGAGCGGCAAATGGACGTCCGGGGCAGCAAGATCACCGTCAAGGACGGCGTGGTCACCGTCGAGGTGGCGGGCCTGCCTCGCAGCGAGCACGAGAAGCTCGCCGCGGCCCTCTCGACCATCGCCGGTGTGGTACGCGTAGAGATCGTGGAGCAGCGCGAGCCGCCCGCCACCGCGCCACCCGCGACGGCGCCGCTGCCGACGACGGCGGCGACGCCAACCGGCCCGGCCGTCGAGGCCGAGGTCCCGCGGCGTGGTCTCGAGGTGCTGCCGAAGGGCCTCCTGTTCGCGCCGCTCATCGCCGACCCCCGCTGGCCGCACTTCTCGGCGGTGTACCAGCGATTCCACGAGGACGCGCGACTCGGCAACGCGGCGATCGCCAGCCTGGGCGAGACGTTCTCGCTCGTGCGGGGCCCGCTAGGGGAGAAGGGCGGCGCCTGGGAGGTCGGGATCCAGGCGGGCGTCTTCAGCCTCTTCGACCTCGACGCGCCGTCCAGCGACCTCGTCAACACCGACTACATCGTGGGCTTCCCGTTCGCGTATCGCGCGCGAAACTTCTCGGCGCTGGCGCGCTTCTATCACCAGAGCTCGCACCTGGGCGACGAGTTCCTCATCGAAAACCGCGTCGAGCGCGTGAACCTGAGCTACGAGGCGATCGACCTCCGGCTCTCCTACGAGGTGACCGACTGGCTCCGGCTCTACGGAGGCGGCGGGTACATCGTCCGCGGCGACCCGAGCGACCTCGAGCCCTGGTCGACGCAGATGGGCTTCGAGCTGCGGAGTCCGCGTGCGTTCTTCGGCGGGACGCTCCGCCCGCTCGGCGCCCTCGACATCCAGTACCGCGAGCAGAACGACTGGCACGCGGACCTGTCCGTGCGGGCCGGCGTCCAGTTCGAGCAGCTCGCCATCCTCGACCGGCGCATCCAGCTGCTGCTGGAGTACTTCAACGGCTACTCACCCAACGGGCAGTTCTACCGGGACAAGATCGAGTACATCGGGCTCGGGCTCCACCTCTATCTGTACTGAACTATGGCGAGCAGTAGCCAGGTTGCCGCCGAGGGACAGCCCACGCCGCCCGGCCGGACGAACCGTTGCATGCCGGGCGTGCTTGTCGCGTCTGGAACCTCTGCCTATGATGACCGGCGGACCCTGCCGCGCGCCGACGAGACCCGGCGGCACGCCGATCCGTTGGAGGAGGGCTCATGAGTGATCCGGGAGCAGCTGCGAGCGAGGTCGATCTCCTCTTCGCGCTGGTGCGAGAGCGCTACGGCGGCCGCCTCTCGCCCGACGAGCTCGATGCGGTGCGCACCGCCCTCGCCGGCATCGTCGAGGGAGCCCGGGCACTCCGGGCGGTGCGGCTCGACAACGCCGACGGCCCGCTCCTTCCTCTCCTGCCCGAGGCTCCTCCCGCGCCGTGACGCCGAGCCCCGTCTTTCTCCCCCTGCGGGAGCTCGCGGGCCTGGTGCGGACGCGCCGGATCTCGCCGGTCGCTCTCGCTGAGCAGTTCCTGGAACGGATCGAGACCCTCGGGCCCCGCTACAACGCCGTCGTCACCGTGACCCGAGAGCGCGCGCTCGGAGAGGCCCGGCGCGCCGAGGCGGAGATCGCGGCTGGCGGCTGGCGCGGCCCGCTCCACGGGATTCCCTACGGGGCCAAGGACCTGCTCGCCACGGCCGGCGGCATTCCCACGACCTGGGGCGCGGCGCCGCTCCGGGCTCAGACGTTCGACGCCGATGCCACCGTGATCCGGCGCCTCGAATCGGCGGGCGCCGTCCTGGTGGCCAAGCTCGCGATGGTCGAGCTGGCGGGCGGGGCGGGCTATCGGCAGCCCAGGGCGTCGTTCACGGGGCCCGGACGCTCCCCCTGGAGCGAGGACGCGTGGAGCGGCGGGTCCTCCAGCGGATCGGCCTCGGCCGTGGCGGCGGGCCTGGTCCCCTTCGCGCTCGGCTCCGAGACCTGGGGCTCGATCGTCTCGCCGGCGGCAAACTGCGGCGTGACGGGCCTCCGGCCCACGCTCGGCCGTGTCAGCCGGCACGGGGCGATGGCCCTGAGCTGGAGCCTCGACAAGATCGGTCCGCTCGGCTTGACGGCCGACGACTGCGGCCTCGTGCTGGAGGCGATCGCAGGGCCCGACCCGCTCGATCCGAGCGCGGCCGCCCACCCATTCCGCCACGTGGCGGAGGATCCGCCGGATCGGCGGTTCCGGTTCGGCGTCCTCAGAGCGGCGGCGGAGGTGGCGGACGCCGACGTGCGCGCGCGCTTCGAGGAGGCGCTCCTGGTGCTCCGGACGATCGGAACGGTGGAGGACGTCACGCTGCCAGCCCTCCCCTACGAGGCGATCACGCGGACGATCCTCTTCGCGGAGGCGGCGAGCGCCTTGGAGGGCCTGGTCGAGAGCGGCGCCCTGGCCGGGCTGACGGCGCCCGAGGACCGCTACACGCTCTATGCGCGGGACGCGATCCTGGCCAAGGACTACATCAAGGCGCTCCGGCTCCGGGCCGTGGTCGCGCGCGAGATCGACCGCGTCCTCGCCGGCCTCGACGCCATCGTCGCGCCGGGCCGGTTCACCGTGGCAAGCCGGCTGGATGAGACCTTTCGCAGCGCGTTCGGCGGCACGGTCCTGGACCCGGCGGGGGCGATCGGAAACGCGGCAGGGCTCCCGGCCGTGGCCGTTCCCGACGGCTTCGGCGAGCGCGGGCTGCCGACGAGCCTCCAGTTCGTGGGGCGCGCGTGGGGCGAGAGCGCCATCCTCGCCGCGGCGCGCGCGTACCAGGATCGCACCGACTGGCACCGCCGCCATCCGCCGGTCGGTTGACCGCGCAACGGAGCGCGAGCGCCTTCAGACCCCACCGAACTCGGGCTGATACCGCACGATTCCGCTCGGCCTCGGCAGCGCTCCATCGCGGAGCTCGAGCGCCATGAATGCCTCGTCTGGCGCGGGATGCTCCCAGGCGAGCCCAAGGCGGCTTGCCAGGACGAAGCCGAATCGCGAGTAGTACTCAGGGTGGCCCACCACGACGACGCCTCCGTGACCCGCTCGGCGGCACTCCTCGATCCCCGCCCGGACGAGCAGGCGCCCGATGCCTTGCCGCTGGTGCGCCGGCAGCACGGCCATGGGTCCCAGGCCCAGGGAGGCCGTCACCTCGCCACCCGACTCGATCGTGACCGGGCTGAAGAGGATATGGCCGACGACACGATCCTGGAGCACCGCCACCAGGGACAGCGTCGCCGTCCCGCGGTCGCGGAGCGCGTCGACGAGATCCGCCTCGGCGGCGCGGCCGAACGCCGCCTCGTTCACGCGCCGGACGGCAGGGACGTCGTCGGGCCGCTCGCGCCGGACGCGCGCCGGGTCGCTACGCGTAGACATCGTGGCGCCAGCGCAGCCCGAGGCCGAGGATCTGCTGCAGCAGGCCCTCGTAGGACAGGCCCGCCTTCTCCGCCGACTCGGCCAGCTCCTCGCCGTACGCGATCTCGGGATTGGGGTTCGCCTCGAGGGCGTACGTCACCTGGGCGGCGTCCAGGCGGAAGTCGATGCGCGCATAGCCGCTGAGCCCGAGGGTGCGGTAGATCCGCTTGGCCAGCTCCTGCACCCGGCGCGTCACCGGGTCGGGCAAGCCGCGCGCCTCCCGCCACCGGATCCCGTACTTCTTCTGGTACCGCTTGCTCCACTTGAGCCGCTGGGTCGCGATGGGCCGGGCCTCATCCGGGAGGCCCTCCATCCGGAGCTCCCAGACCGGGAACACGCTGAGCCGGCGGTTCCCGACGACCCCCACGTACAGCTCGCGACCCTCGATGTACCGCTCCGCGATCGCGCTGGTCCCCAGGTTCTCGTGGACGAACGTCACCCGCTCGCGGAGCTTCTCGTCACTCTCGACGACGGACGCCTGGGCAATGCCGAGGGAGGCGTCCTCGGTCAAGGACTTCACGATGAGGGGGAAGGACAGGCGCCGCGGGCGCCGGGCGGCGCGGCCGAGGGGAAAGACCGCGAAGTCCGGACAGGGAATCCGGTGATAGGCCAGGACCTTCTTCGAGAGCGCCTTGTCCCGGCTCAGCATGAGGCCCCGCGGGTTGCAGCCCGTGTACGGGACGCGCAGGAGCTCGAGGTACGCCACGACGTTCTGGTCGTAGATCGCGACGCCGTCGAACTCCTCGAGGAGGTTGAAGGCGATGTGCGGCTGCCACTCCTCGATCGCCTCGCGGACCACGCGGAGGTCGCTCCGGACCCCGAGCGCGCGCACCTCGTGTCCCATCTCCCGCAGCGTGCTGACGACGTCGAACTCCGTCTTCCAGGGCACCGCGAGCATGTCGGCATCGCCGGGGTCGTCCGGCGGCACGAGGTCCTCGTGCATCAGCGCGAGCACGCGCAGCGGCTTCATCGCACGATGCGGTGGCGGCCGCTGTGGAGGTAGTTCATCGTCTGCACGGTGAGCGCGATGGTGAAATCCAGCTTGGCCTGCTCCTCGGGCATCGCAACGCGGAGGCCGAGCTCCCGGCACCGGTCGATCATGTCCCCCAGCACCTGGTCGATCGTGTACTGGTAGACGCCGGTCCCCCGGGCCACCCGGCGCCGCACCTCGCGGCGGATCCGTCCGAGGAAGCGCGCCGCCGGCGGGCGGTCCCGGAACTCCGGGGCCGCCGAGAAGAGGCGGCGGAGCTCCCGGTCATAGGAGACGTCCTTGTCGAGTCCATAGTGCCGGCGCTTCTCCTGGTAGTGCTGCCGAAGGGTCTTCCGGAGGCGCGAGAGGGCGTCGACCCGGGCCCGGGAGACGATCGTCGGACGCCGGTCGGCGATCTCCCGCATGACCGCGTCCATGTACTCGAGCTTCTTGAGCACGGGCCACCCCGCATACCGCTCGCGCCAGTTCGAATCGGGCGCGAGCCAGACCGCGAAGGTCTCGGCGAAGTCCTCGTCGGGGTGGCTCTGCGCGTACCACTGCTCCAGGTGCACGACGAAGCGGCGGCTGTACGGTCGTGGGACGTAGTAGTCCCGGTATCGCTCGGAGGACTTGCCGAAGAGCCGCTGGCGGCTGCGGCGCAGGCGCAGGCGGTAGGCGTTCTCGATGGCATGCCCGGTCTCGTGCCGCAGGAGCCGCATGCACCATTCCGGCGTCCCGCCCTCGACCTCGAGCATGTGGGCCAGCTCGAGCCGCGCCAGACGAGGGTGGGCGAGGTAGAAGGGGATCGCGACACCGGGCACGCCGTCCGGGCAGTACCACTCGTCGGACAGCCAGAAGTGCGGCCGGAAGCGCAGTCCGAGACCCTTGAGCTCGCCGTACAGCTGGTCGATCCGGTCCCGGAGGTCGCCCTGGCCGATCGTCACCCCGAGGTCGCAGAGCCGGAGGTCGAGGAGGCGCTCGTCGGGCCAGCTCGCCCACTCCGGCTGGGATCCGGCGGCGGGGCCGGTCATCGCCGCCTGCGGCCGGCGGTCCCGCGCATGGGGCGTCGGCCGCGGAGGGCGGGCGCGGCGCTCATCGCCTCGGTTGCGGGAGCGGCCGCGCCCGCGCGGTCCTCGCTAGGAGAGACTGCGGAGCATGGTCTCGGCGTCGCTGACCTCGAACTTCCCCGGCTGCTCCACGTGCAGCGCCTTCACGACGCCGTCGTCGACCAGCATCGAGTAGCGCTGCGACCGAACTCCCATGCCGCGGGCCGTCAGGTCCATGTCCAGGCCCAGGGCCTTCGTGTAGGTGGCGCTGCCGTCGCCCATCATGCGCACCTTGCCGCCAGACTTCTGATCGCGCCCCCAGGCACCCATGACGAAGGCGTCGTTGACGGAGACGCACCAGACCTCGTCGACCCCCTTCGCCAGGAGCCGGTCGTGCGCCGCAACGTAGCTGGGCACGTGCTTGGCCGAGCAGGTCGGGGTGAAGGCGCCCGGCAGCCCGAAGACGACGATGCGCCGTCCCTTGACCAGGTCGGACACCTTGAAGCTGTTGGGCCCGACGCTACAGCCCGGGGCTTCCTGCTCGTAGAACTCCGTGAGGTTGCCCTCCGGCAAACGATCTCCAACCTTGATCGACACGGAATCGCCTCCTTGCGCGAGTTTCCTGGATCAGCCGACCGGCGGGCGCCGACCGCGTGCGCTCAGGGTACCATACCGGAGGGTTCCGACAGAGCCGGCTGCCCGAATCTCTCGGCGCGCGGGGATCGTCGAAACCGCGTGAGGGGCGCGTCGGTAGCCGGCGGCTCGCCGTCACGTCGACGGCCCACCGTGCCTGACCGCCGGCCGTCACCGGACCGGCAAGGAGGGAGCCAGGACGCCATGGCGCAGATCGCCGAGGGACGGCAGTCCCCGGTCTTCACGCTCGAGAACGCCGAGGGTGGGCGCGTCTCGCTCGCCGACTTCAAGGGCAAGGATGTGATCGTGTACTTCTATCCCAAGGACGACACGCCCGGGTGCACCAAGGAGGCGTGCGGATTCCGGGACCTGTGGAAGGAGCTCCAGCGCGCGGGGGTCGTCGTGCTCGGCGTTTCCGCCGACAGCCCGGCGTCACACGCGAAGTTCTCGGGCAAGTACCGCCTGCCCTTCACGCTCCTGTCGGATCCGGACCGCAAGGTCATGACCGCGTGGGGGGCCTACGGGGACAAGCTCCTCTACGGGAAGAAGACCAAGGGCGTCATCCGATCGACCGTCTGGATCGGATCCGACGGGACCGTCCGCAAGCACTGGAAGCGGGTGGTCGACGCCGCCAAGCACCCGGCCCAGGTCCTGGAGGCGGTCCGCGGCGGGAGTGACGCTTGAGCTGGGTCCCGGACGACCGACACATCTGCTAACATGCGGCACACCGATGTGAGCACCGGTCCCCGGGTCAGCCGGCACCCGGGGCGACGAAGACTGACGTACACGAAAAACCTGACGCCGTTCACAAGGAGGGCATCTACATGGCGCAGCTGAAGATCGCGCTAGACGCGCAGCGATTCGCCACGGGCATGACCTGGAAGGACTACCTCGCCCAGATGGGCGACACGCGGGCGCGCACCGAGGAGAACTACCAGCGCGCGGCGCTGACGGAGGACGAGCGGCGGTTCTTCTCGGGCATCCGGCAGGTGCGCCACGCGCTCATGCTGGCCGAGAACTGGTGCGGGGACGTGCACCGCAACTCACCGATGCTCGCCCGCATCGCCGAGGCCATGCCGAACTGCGAGCTGCGCGTCTTCTTCCGCGACCAGCATCTCGACCTGACCGACGCGTTCCTGAACAACGGATATCGATCGATCCCGGTCCTCGTCTTCTTCGACCAGGACTGGAACGAGGTTGCGCGCTGGATCGAGCGGCCCCACGCGGCCACACAACGCATGTTCGGCCTTCGTGCCAAGACCGTCGACGTCGCCCCGCCGGACAAGCAGGAGGCGGCGACGAACGAGTTCCGGTCGCAGGTGCAGGCAGCCTACGCCACCGCGCCCGAGAAGAGCCTGTGGCGGGACACCGTGAAGGAGATCCGGACGATGCTCGAGCTCCGCCTCGGCCTCGCGGCCAAGGCCTAGCCAGCGCTGCAGGAGCGGCGCTGGCTCCGGGCTCCCCGGCGCCGGCGCCGCCTCGTCTACCGTGCCCACCTAGGACCAGGTGCTCGGGCGGCTCACCCGGTGCACCCGGACTGACGAGCGCCGCCTACCACCTCGACGGGCGGACCCGACCCTGCGGCGGGCGAACAGTCAATCGCGTCGTTCCCATCCCGCGTCAGCTCTCGGCCAGGACGCCGGCCCTTTGCAGCCGCTCGATGACGGCCTTCGCCACGTCTTCGGTCACCTCGCGCACGGCGCCGGGGCTGAAGGTCCGGCTGGCGGCCGACCAGATCGGGGCTTCGGACGGGACGCTGTAGACCAGGGTCTGGACCCGAACCGTCGCGTCGCTGCGAGCGTAGCCCCCACGCTGGGCGTCCTGGTACGCCGCAGCGTAGTAGTCGCCGAGAGTCCGCTGCGGATCGGGCATGCGCTGAAAGGGATCCGGGACCCAGGTCTGCGCCCTCTCGACACCGACTACCTGGACGACGATGGCGCCGTCGAAGCCGCCAGCCCGCAGGCGAGCCCGCACCTTGTCGACGTCGCCCTGCTCCGCGGCGGGGACGAGCCCGTAGCCGGCAGCGCCGCGAGTGCTTGCCGGAAGGCGTTGGACGAACGCGTCCTCGGTGAGGCGATGAACCGTCGCGTCCGTGCCGACCACGAATACCGCGACCTGACGGAGCGGTCCGCCGCTGTATCCCGGGTCCTTCCAGACGTTGGTGAGACGCGCGGCGCTGCAGGACGCGAGCCCGATGACGGCGGCCACGACCACGAGGCCAGAGACCACGTTCCAAGCGCCGTCGTTCTTCATCGATCACCCGTCGGCTCGCGACCAGGCGAGTCTAGCGCCGGGGCCGGGGGCCGTCAATCGAACGACCCAACGTTCCAACGACCCAGACGTCGGAGCGCCACGACGGCGAGGCGGCCGGATGGAGGCGGTCAGCCCACGCGTCAGGAGCCGAACCCGAGCCGGCGCGGACGCCAGTGTCGCGCCTGGTGTTCGGCCAGGTAGGCCGGCCGGGCAAAGAGCTTCACCAGGATCACGCCGGCCACGAACCCGCCGAAGTGCGCCCAGAACGCGACGCCGCCGCCCTCGCGGCCGAGCGCGCCCAGCCCGCTGATGAACTGGAGGAGCAGCCAGTAGCCGAGCATCATCCAGGCTGGCCATGCCATCGAGGTGAGCATGAACCCGAGTGGCACCATCATGAAGACGCGAACCTGCGGGTACAGCACGATGTAGCCGCCCATCACGCCGCTGATGGCCCCGGAGGCGCCCACCATCGGCACGGCCGACGCGGGAGTGAGCACGACCTGGGAGAGCGCCGCGGCCGCGCCGGTCAGGAGATAGAAGATGACGAAGCGGAGCCGACCCATCGCATCCTCGACGTTGTTTCCGAAGATCCAGAGGAACCACACATTCCCGAGAAGGTGCATCCACGAGCCGTGCAGGAACATGGACGTGAAAATGTGCGAGGTCTGCCGCCCCGGGTCCGTAAGACACGCGAGCCCCTCGCCCATGGGAAAGCGCGTCCCGGGGGGCAGGCTCCCCGTCAGCTCGCCGGGGATGAGCCCGAGGTCGCAGATCGATTTCGCCAGGGGCAGGGACGAGCCCGCCCCCTGAACGAACAGCCAGCTCGCTACGTTCAATCCCACCAGCGCGTAGGTGGCGTAGGGCGTCCGGACCGTCTCGTTCTCGTCCCGGTACGGAAACATTCGTCAGCTCTCCCGAAGTGGCCGCGCGGTGGGAACGCGTGCCCGGTCAGTTGAGGGCGATCAGATTGGAGTACGACTCGAAACGCCGCTGGATCTCGCTGACATACTTCACCGGCTCGCTGCAGCGGCAGTAGCCGTGGCGCGCGGTCCGCGCGAACCGGGGCCGGGCCAGGAGCGGCATCGCCTTCTCCACCTGGCCGACCCACTGGTTCGGGTCGAGCTTGAAGTCGGCGGCGAGCCGGCGCCCGTCGGCCACGTGGCCGGGGCCGCAGTTGTACGCGGCGAGCGTGAAGCGGAGTCGGTCCTGCTCGCTGATCTCGGGCTCCTGGTACATCGCGGCGTAGCGCGCGAGCAGCTTCACGCCGGCGTGGATCCCCACCTCGGGCTGACGCACGTCGCCAACCCCGAGCTCTCTCGCCGTCCGCGGCATCACCTGCATGAGCCCCAGTGCCCCCGCCCAGCTCCGGACGCTCGGGTCGAAGCGCGACTCCTGGTACATCTGCGCCGTGACGAGCCGCCAGTCGAACTCATACATCGTCGCATACTTCTTGACCAGGGGGTCGTAGGGCGAGAGCCGGCCCCCCTTGTCCGAGCGGTCCTCGCTGGCGGCAGTCCGCATGTGCCGCTGGTTCCGGAAGTACTTGGTCATGGTGAGGTTGTAGAAGGTGCCTCGGTAGATCCGCCGGATGAAGCGGTCGGCCGCGGCCTTGAGCTGTGGCTGGTCCTTCCGGAGCATCCAGGCGACGTCCCGGGGATCGCCGATCGGGCCAGCGGACCGGATCGTGTCGAGGTGGGTGAGCTCGACGTCGACGATGTTCGAGTCGGCGACCGTGGCGGCGAACTTGCCCTCCGCCACGGTCTCGAGCAGGTCCTCGGTCTCCTCGTCCTCCGGGACCACCTCCAGCGCGAACCCGTACTGGCCCTGCAGGGGCGCGAGCGCTTGGTAGTAGCTCGAGGACCGGCGCACCGCGACCTTCCGACCGCGAAGGTCGGCCAGGCTTCGGGTGATCCGGTCACTCGCCGGCACGACGAGGAGCTCGCTCACCCGGTTGTAGGGCGCGGTGAAGGCGAACTCCTGCCGCCGCTCGGGCGTCACCGCGAGACCCGCGGCGATCAGATCACCTTTGCCTTCCCGGAGGTACGTCGTGAGCGCCTCGCGAGACGGGGGGATCACCATTTCGAGCCGGACGCCGAGCGTCCGGGCAAACTCCCGGGCCAGCTCGTACTCGAAGCCGAGCTCCTCGCCCCGGTGGAGGAAGTACGTGGTGCTCGTGTTGCGGGTGAGCACGCGCAAGGTTCCCCGCTTCCGGATGGCGTCGAGGTCCGCCCGGACGGACCGCACCTTGGAGCCTCTGAGAGCCCGCTCCGCGAGGAAGGCGTCGAGCGCTCCCTTGAGCGCGGGATTCTCCTTCCGGACCCCCCAGGCGATCGGGTCGCGCACGGTGAGGGCGAAGGCCGCCTTCACGCCGGGCTCGAAGGTGAGAGCCGCCGTGAGAATGTCCGAGTCGGCCACCGTGATGGCCTCCTCGCCCCGCGCCACCCTCTGGATCAGATCGAAGGTATCGTCACTCTCCCGCGCGGACTTGATCTGCAGGCCCTTCACCCGCGTCGCCGCTCGCGCGAGCGCGGAGGCATAAGAGCTGGAAGCTCGCACGGTCACGGTCTTCCCCGCCAAGTCGACCAGCCGCCGGACGCTGCGGTCCGCCTTCGGGACCACTACCTGCTGCGACACGTGTCGGACCGGCCGCGTGAAGGCGATCTCAGCCGCGCGCTCGTGCGTGATGGCGAGCGATCCTACGATGACGTCTCCGCGTCCGGCCCGGAGTGCCGGGATGAGCTCGCTCCGCTCCGGCACCACCACCGGGATGGCACGCAGGCCGGCATTCTGCGCGAAGGCCACCGCGAGCGCAAGCTCCTCGCGCTTCGGGTCGCCCGCGCGCTGGAGGTGCTCGGGAGCGGTGACGAGGAGGCGGAGTCTCCCTGTCTTCCGGATCTCGGCGAGGTCGCCCGTGGCGGCCGGGCCGGGGGTCTCCGCGGCGGCCGCCGGCCGGAGGAGCGAGATCCAGCCCGACAACACCACGGCCAGCATCACCGTGGACAGCAGCGCAAGCCGGCCAGCGGGAGCCAGGACCGAGGTCGGCTCGCTCCTCGGTCGCGAGCGGTCGAGCGCGCTCGGAATACCAGCCATGCGAGTCGATTATCAATCGCCGATACACGCGGACGGAAGGTAATTCCCCGACGAGCGGTGGCCGGCTGTCATCGTGCCGGTCGCCTGGCGAGGGACGGCAACGCCCGCCGGGAGCTCTACTCGCCGGCTACGATCGCGAACTCGACGCGCCCTTCTGCGGCCGCCTCCGGCGGCGGCGCGGCAGACGCTGGGCCGGCCGCCGCGGGTATCTCCTCGCCACCCGTCAGGCGCGCGGCCGGTATTCCTTCCGCGGTGACCAGCCGCTCGCGCGTCGCCTCGACGCGGCGGCGACGCAGGTCCGCCAGCAGGGCGTCGGGCGCGGGCTCCCGCTCGCGCAGCAGGGCCATCTGCTCCTCTACGGTCGCCGGGAGGGGGACGTCGGGGAGTCGAGCCTTGTAGTACTCGGCGAGCGCGGCGCTCGGGTCATCCAGGCCGTGTTCCTTTTGGAAGTCGCGCAGACGCGCCGCGACCGCCTCGCTCCTCAGCGCGTCCGCGTCCGCGGGGGTCACCACCGCCGTCAGCGCCAGGTTGACGAAGGGCGAGCGGCGCAGGACGTCTGCCACCCGGAGCAAGTGGTCCTCCATGCCCGGTGACAGGACCGAGCTCCCCGCGGCAAACGTCACCGGCTCGACTTTCGGCTCCTCGACCTTGGGCACTTCGACCTTGTCGCCGCCGTCACGCGAGAACAGCCGGCCGATCGCCTTGAACGGCGCGGTCACGACGTTGACCAGCACGTTCTTGACCGCGGTCCAGATGGCGTCACCGAGCTTGAATTGCGGATCGTTGACGGTGCCGGTGACGGGGACGTTGACCCGGATGTCCCCCTTCTGGTCCTTGATGAGGGCGACGATCAACCCGAGCGGCAGCCCCAGCCGCTGCTTGACCTCGTCGCTGCCGCTGGCCGGCGCCACCTGGAGCTGGCCCACCACGAGGTCGTTGTCGGCCGACAGCTGGTCGCCCTCGAGCTTGAAGTGCACCTTGTACTGGAGCTCGCCCTTCTTGATGACCCATCCGATGTTGCTCGTCACGTAGGGATCGACGCTGGGAAGCTTGAAGCTCCGAAGCTCCCCGACCAGGTCGACGAAGGTTGGCGCCCCGAGAGCGTTGAGCTCACCCCGGATGTCGAGACCCGCATCCCCGCCCACGACGCTCTGCAACGTGACCTTGGCCCGCCGGCCGGGCTGGTTCCCGAGGCCGCTGACCGTCAGCTCGAGCCGTGACAGGTCCTGGGAGAAGGCGGGCTGGGTGGTCCGGTCGAGGAAGCGGATGAAGCCATCCTTGACGCGGACGTCGCCGAACTCGAGGCGCATGGTCTCGAGGAGCCCTTTCGCCGGGGTCCCCGTGGGGGCGGGGCCGGGCTTCGGCGCCGGCTCCGGCGCGGCGGCGCCTCCCCCGGAGGGGTGAACAGGCGGCGCAGATTGAAGGACCCGTCCGCTTCGCGCTCGACCTCCACGCGGAGGCGCTGGAAGCCGGCCGTGACGGCTGTCGCCCGGCGGGGCCAGTCGAAGTCGATTCCCCTCAACTCCATGCGCTCGACGCGGATGGCCGGCCGCGTGGCGCCGGGCTCACGGATCTCCACGTTCTGCGCCCAGCTGTTGCCCTTGGACTGCGCCACGAGCGTGCCGTTCCGCAGGGCGATGCGGTTCTTGCTGTCGCCGTTGTAGCGGCCCGACAGGCGGGCCGGGACGGGGATGTACGCCTGGTACGGCTCGACCGGTGCGTCCCGGATGGCGATGGTGAGCTCCGCGTCGAAGGGCTGCACCGTCAGCGGCCCCTTGATGTCCAGCTTCCCACCTCCCGGCAGCCCGGTGGACACCGCGATGGTCGCCGGCTTTTTCACCGGCCACGTGAAGTCGTTGACGGTCGCCTGGAGCTTCGCGAGCGCGAGCGTCGTCGTCGGCTTGACGCCCTCGTCGACGAACAGGGCCGTGCTCGGCGCCAGCGCGATCCGCTCAACGAGAATCTGCTCGAAACCGCGCCCGAGGGCCCGGATCACCGGGAACAGGGTCCGCCGCTCGCCCGGGTCCGGCGGGGAAGCCGGTTTGGCCGGCGGGGGCGCGCTGGCCGCGGTGGCGGCTGGCGACGCCTTCGGCGTGAACATCTCGAGGACGTCGATGACACCCTGGACGTCGCGCCGGACCTTCAGGTCGAGGCCTTCGAGGGCCACTTGCCCGATCGTCAGCGTGCGGGACAGCAGGTCGGCTTCCTTGATCTCCACGCCCACCCGCGTGGCGGACACGAACGGATCCTGACGGCCGACCTTGGCGAAGGCCTCCCCTTCCAGGCTCATGGTGCCGGAGAGGACCGCCTTCCGGACCTCCTGTGCGTCGCTGTCCACGGTGCTGGTGAGCGTGACCGCGAACCGCCCTCCCTTCGGCCGGTACGGGGTGCCGAGGGGCCCGTACACGTACGGGTTGAGCCGCCGCGTCTCGAAGCCGTCGAGCGACAGCGTGGCGTGGAGCTGGTGCGGTTCGATTCGCAACGCGTCGGCGTTCGCGACCAGGACGGCCTCGTTGACCTTCGCTCGGAGGCTGAGCTGACCCGGCGCGGCTCCGGCTTGCGTGCTGAGGCTCTTCACGTCGACGTCGAGGTCCTGCACCAGCCAGTCGGTAGGTGGCGAGACGGCACGGTCGTCCACCGTGATCCGGCCCCGGGACAGGCTCAGTCGCTCGACGGTGACGGTGAAGCGGCTCGGCGTGGGCGCCGGTTCCGGCGCCGGTGCCCCCGTCCCCGTCAGGAGGTCGGAGAAGTTGAACTCGCCTGGCCCCGTGCGGACGATCCGGATCGTCGGGGTGGCCAGCGTGAGCTCCCGCACCACGACATGCGAGCGCAGCAGGGCCATCGGCGCAAGCCGGACCTCGAGCCGCTCGAATTCGACGAAGGGCTCGGGGCCCTCGCGCTCAGCCAGGCGGAACTTCTTCATCGCGAGGTGCCCCGTGAACAGGTTGAGGTCGACGTCCTCGATGACGGCGAGGCGACCGGTTCGCTTCGTGATCTGGTCCTGCGCCACGCGCCGGAGGATCTCGGGAAGCGCCCACAGGAGGGCGATGCCCAGCACGAGGAGACAGATCCCGATGATCAGCGCGAGCTTCAGGCTCCGGCGCATGCCGGCGGCTTCCGATGCGACGATCGGGACCCGATCGCCTGTGAAGGCCTGGACATCCACGGCACCATCAGACACTCGCCCCGCCAGGCCGCCAGAGCTCCTCAGGAGGCTGTGGGTATACTACCCGCGTCGCGGGTGGGAGAGCTAGGGGGGCTCCATGGCCCAAGAGCGCGCCGCCTTCCCCGGCTCGGGGCGCTACCGGCGGATCCGGCCCCCCGCGAAGGGTCTATCGGGCCCGGCCGGGACCGACGAGCGAGAGCAGGGCCATCCACCCCGTCACGATGAGGAGACCACCCATCTCGCGTGCCTCCTCGACGGATTGGCTCTTCATGGTGAACGACTCGAACAGGTCGCTCACCGAGACCCGGCCCACGACCCCGGGCGCGATGGTCACGGCCCAGATCAGCGCGGCGAGTCCGACGAGGATGGGCGCCGGGCGGGGAAGCCGGCCGGCAAGCGACAGCCCGCAAGCCAGGGCGGCGAGGCCGTAGATCGCCATCCATCGTCCGAGGTCGGGGTCGTTGTACTGGACGGCCACGGCGCAGAGGAACACGACCGTCATCAGGCCGTTCGCAACTTGCAGGAGGGTCACGAGAGGCTCACGCGGACCCCGGCGCGCCGGGCTCGGCCGCCACGACCGCCGCGGCGGCGCCCGCCGCGCCGGCCGCCGCTGGTGAGCCCGGAGCCGGCGGCACGAAGACCGTGACCTGCCGGTGGGCGAAGTGGATGCCCGCCTCGTCGAACGCCTGCTTGATCCGCTGGTAGGCTTCCCGGCGGATGACGAACTGCTCCCCGGGCTTGGCGATGAACTTCGCGCGGACCCGCATGGCGCTGTCCTCCATGGCCGTGACCCCCTGGGACTTGAGCGGCTGGAGGATCTGAGGGCCCAGCTCCGGGTCCGCCGCCAGCTCCTGGCCGATCCGCTTGATGATCTTCCTGACCTTCCCGATGTCGGTGTCGTAGGTCAGGCGGAACTCGAGCTTCTCGACCACCCAGTCACGGCTCTGGTTGGTCATGCGCCGGATCGCGCCGTACGGGACGACGTTGATCGGGCCCCGATGGTGGCGGAGCTGCATGGAGCGGATCCCGATCTTCTCGACCGTGCCCATCGCGTCCCCGACGTCGATGTACTCGCCCAGCCGGAAGGCGTCATCCAGAAGGTAGAAGGCGCCCGAGATGATGTCCCGGACCAGAGCCTGGGCGCCAAAGCCGACCGCGAGCCCGATGACTCCGGCGCCCGCCAGCAGGGGGCCGATGTTGACGCCGAGGGACGACAGCATCGTCATGGCGGCCATGACGCAGACCGCCACGAAGATCGTCCCCCGCGCGAGCGGCAGGAGCGTCCTGATCCGGGATGCGCCGGTGCCTCCGACCTCGCCCGGATCGCTCACGCCCTGGGGGCCGGTCTCCTGCTGGAGCCGCCGGTCGATGGCCGTCTTCGCGAGCTGCCACACCAGGTAGGCCAGCATGATCGTCAACGCGAGGTCGATCGCCGCGCTCGCCATGCGGGCCCCGACCCCGCGGGACGCCATGCCCATGAGGTCGAGATTCCACAGGTTGGCGATCACCAGCACCCCGGCGACGGTGACCAGGATGTGGACGGCCCGCCGCAGGACCGGTACGAAGCTGGCGCCCGTCTCCGTTCCTGGGTCCGCCGGGGTCCGACCGGACCGCCGGTCCAGCAGCCGGCAGAGCGCCATGTCGATGAGCGGCATGGCGAGGATGACGAGAAGGCTCAGGATCCCCGCGCGGCCCGTGCGCAGCCGCCCCGCCAGCTGCTCGACCGTCATGACCACCAGCAGGCACAGGACATACGCCGTCATCAGGGCGGGCCAGAGGTCGGCCAGCAGGCGGCGGACGGCGCTCTGCCCGTGGCCCCGGATCTTGGCCGCGATCGGGCCGCGAACGCGCCAGACCAGGCGGAGGAACACCGCGGCGAACAGGAGCCGGCCGAGGATCATGACCAGGATGTACGGCTCGCGGGGCATGCCGAACCGCTGGAGGAAGAAGGCGACCACGTCGAGGATCCCGTAGAGCCACGCGAGAGCAACCACGCCCCGATAGAGGATCCCGGCTGTCGCGTCGTCGAATGGCAGCAGCCGCTGGGCAGGAGCGTGAGGGGCCAGCAGGAAACGCGCGATCAGGATGGCGAGCCGCACCTGGACGGCCGCGATGAGCGCGCCCACGATCAGCTCGCGGCTCGGCCCGTGGCCCTGGTAGACGGCCAGGAACGCCGCGAACGCCGTGAACGCGAAGACGGCCAGGAGAAGGATCTCCAGGACCACCCGGATCACCAGGCTGCCGGCGTCCGCTCCGGGCCCGCCGCCCTCCCGCGATCGAGGCGGGCCCGGACGTCGCCGAGCAGCCACCGCGCCACGCGCTCGGCGATCCATCCCAGCGCCAGGATCCCCGCGAACAGCACGCTGACGATCAGGAGATGGTACGAGCTGCGTCCCTCGGAGAAGCGGCGCACCGCATCGCCCAGCGCAGCGGGCAGGACGCGCCAGGACCGGAGCACGGCGCCGAACTCGTTCCGGGCACGGTCCATGTCGCCCGCGAGATCGGCCGCCATCGGCGCGTCCGGGCCCCCGTCGGCGGGCGCTGCCGCTTTGTCCAGCTGGCTCAGCAGGAGCTCTCGGACTTCGGCGTCGCTGAGCCGGGCCACCAGCTCGCGGATCGCGTCTCGGGTCAGCGGCTGGGGCAGCTCCACGGCCGCCGCCTTCTCCGAGCCGGCCGGCGGGGCCGCGGCGTCGCCAACGAGCGGCAGGGCCACCAGCGCGCAGACCAGGACCGCGAGCCGGCCCCACGGGTGACGTGCTTTCATGAGTGCCCTCCCAGGCTGCGAGCGACGACGCCGGCCGCCACGTCGCGGGCGAGCCGACCCGGCTATCCTACTGCAATCGCGCCGGGCTGACCCCGTCGCCGCTCGCGCTCAGGAAGCGAGGTCGCCCGGGCCGTGCGGGACCGCCTCGGGCTCGACCAGACGGTCGATCTGCACGCGGTCCGACTCGGCGAGAGAGGTGAAGACCGCCCGGACGCGCACGTCGACCGTCCCCGGACGATCACTCGGCTCCCGGTCCACGACGCGGACGTAGCTCCCCTCGGTTGCCGCTCCGTCCCCGAAGTCGACGGCGAGCTTGAGGTCCGACTGAGTCGTCGGCAAGGCCGGGCTCGTGTGGAACTCGACGGCGTCGTGACCGATCCGCGTCACGCGAACCGGATAGGAGGTCTCGTCGACGCGCTTGCCCTCGAGGACGAGGTGCACGATTCCCGGCAGGTCGACCGGGGCCAGCGCCCCGGCCGTGTCGGGCGGCACCATGGGTTCCTCGCCGGTCACGCCGCGCAGCTCGTACACGGTCACCGGCTCCGGCACGCCCTTCACCGCGACCTGCTTCCCCGGGCCGACGGAGACCAAGTGCCGCACGCGGTCGAGGGTCGCCTCAGACAGCAGGATCTGCGGGCCGACGGTCAGTGACTCGATCCGCCCCGTCAGATTGACCGGCGGCCCCACCACGCCGTACTTCATCCGGTCCTGGCTCCCGATGTTGCCGGCGACCACCTCCCCGGAGTGCACGGCGATGCCCATGACGAGGGGCGGCAGACCCTGGGCCCGGCTCTCGGCGTTGAAGGCGGCCATCTCGCGCTGCATGGCCCAGGCGCAGCGCACGGCCCGCTCGGCGTCGTCGGCCCGCTCGAACGGCGCGCCGAAGAGGACCAGGATGGCGTCGCCGATGAACTCGTTGATCGTCCCCCGGTGCTGGAGGATGACGGGAGTCATGCGGCCCAGGTACCGGTTGAGGAGGCTGATCATCCGCTCGGGGCCAAGGCGCACGGACAGCCCCGAGAAGCCGCGCAGGTCCGACATGAGGATGGACACGGTCCGGATCTCGCCGCCGAGCCGGAGGGCGCCCCGGTCCTGGACGCACTGCTCGGCCAGCTCGGGACTCACGTAGCGCCCCAGCACGTCGCGGATGAAGTCCCGATCGCGGAGCCCCTGCACCATCTCGGCCATCGTCCGGGCCAGCGTGCCGATCTCGTCCCGGCTGCGGGGGACGATGGCGACATCGAGGTCGCCCTCCCGGATCCGGCGGGCTTGCGCCCCCAGCTCCCTGAGGGGCTGGGCGATCCACCGCACGAGGAGGATGCCGCCTCCGATGGCGACCAGCAACGCCAGCAACCCGAGCCCTGCGGCCCGCCACGTCTGCGCCTCGATGGCGGCCGTGTAGTCGCGCTCGGGCACCACTACCGCCGTCACCCACTTCCGGTCGGCGATCGAGAACGGCGCGGCGCGGCCGAGATACCGCTCCCCGCCCCGCTCGAACGTGTGGCCGGCGCCGCCGCTCGCACTCAGGTTTCGAACGACCTCGCCGGCGAGCGCGGCATCCTCCCCCGTCGCCTTCCCGGAGGCATCTACGCTTCCCGGCGTCGCCACCAGCCGCCCGTCCTCGGTCGCGATGAACACGCGGCCGCGAGGCGAAACCCGGAGGTCCCCCACGAACCGGGACAGGCCGCCGAGGGAGAGGTCCACCGTGAAGACCCCGCGCACGGCACCGGTGGCGTCGAGGAGAGGCATCGCGCACGTGATCCCCAGTCCCCCGTCAAAGAAGCGGTAGGGCTCGGTCCAGGCCACGTCGCGCCGGGCCTCTGCCAAGCGGAAGAACGCCTGCTCCCGGGGGCGGTAGCGGTGATCGTCCGACTCCCGCACGCGCACACGTCGCCCGTCGGGCAGGACCCGGTCCTCCTCGAGCCGGATCCTGCCCCCGCGCGGGAAGCTCCGGTTCAGGAGGAGTTGGCCGTCACCGTCCCTCCAGGCGCCCACGAAGTGATCGGCCCGGTCACCGTAGCTGACCCAGCTCAGCTCCGGATTCGCGCGAAGCACGCCAAGTGCGTAGTCGCCCAGAACGCGGAAGTCGGCCGGCGCCAGCAGTCCCTGCGCGACGAGGCTGGGACCGATCCGCACGATGCTCTCGGCGTGGCGAAGGAAGGCAGCCGCGTGGTCGGCAGTCATGCGAGCCGCCTGAGCCATCGCGCTGTCGACGAGCGCGCGGGAGCTCGCGTGCTTCTCGCGCCACGCCAGTGCCCCGAGCGTGGCCCCGGTGGCGGCCGTGAGGAGCGCGACCAGGCCGATGAGCGCCAGCGAGATCGGCGGTCGGCGGCCGGAACGCCCCGCGGCGGGCGGCGTCGCGTTCATGGCCACGTGCCACCGCCGGGCCCCTCCGCGAGCGCAGCATCACCGGCGCGACAGGTCGGGACGCAGTTCCGGCATCGCACCTCCGGCATGGTACAACTACACTACAATCGATCGAGGCTGGTCTCGATAGAGGAGACGCGGACGTGACGAGAGCGCGACCCGCCCTGGTGCTCGCGGCAGGGCTGTTGCTCGTCGCGCTCCCCTCGATCGCCCGGGCCCAGGATGATGACCCGACCGCCTGGCACGTGACCCTCACGCCCTACGTCTGGGCGGCCGGGATCTACGGGGACGTGACGGTGCGCGGGTTGAACACCGAAGTGAGCTCCAGCTTCATCGACCTCCTGGAGGAAACGGACTCTCTCGTCGGCCTGCAGGGCCATCTCGAGGTGACGCGGGGACCGCTCGGTGCCTTCGGGGACGTCTTCTACGTTAAGACCAAGGTCGACGGGGCGGGTAACACCCAGCTCGACGTCACGACCCGGATGTTCTTCGTCGAGTTCGGCGGGCAGTTCCGGATCCTCGACACGACGGCCGAGCGGGTGCCTGGATTCACACTCGACGTCTACGGGGGCGGGCGCTACTCGTTCCTTGAGCTCGAGCTCGACACGCGCGGCGCGCCGTCGACCAAGCAGGAGAAGGAGTGGATCGATCCGATCGTCGGCGGACGCCTCGGCGTGCACTTCTCCGAGCACGTGTTTCTGCTCTTTGCCGGGGACATCGGTGGGTTCGGCGTCGGGTCTGACTTCGCGTGGTCCGTCATGGGGCTGTTCGGGTACCGGTGGCAGGCGGCTGGGCTCGAGTGGGCCGTCCTCGCGGGCTACAAGGCCCTCGCCCAGGACTACACCACCGGATCCGGTGCCCGGCGGTTCCGCTGGGACACGACGATGCACGGACCCATTGCGGGACTCAGCATCCGCTTCTGAGCGGGGCAGGCCATCAGCTCTTGGTCTTGAGCTCCTTCTCGTGCTCGCGGATGAAGCCGCGGATCTCGTCGGCCATGTCGAGCAGCCGCAGCCACTGCTCCTTGTAGAGCGTCACGGGGAACCGCCCAAGCCCGTAGACAGACACCCCGCCCTTGTCACTGACGCGCAGGTGGCTTCCCCGCGAGCTCCGGGCCTTCAGCGCTTCGTTCTCGGCCCGTAGGCGGGCCAGCTCGGCCTCGACGTCGTCCTGGCTCATAGACCCCTCCATCGGCGAATCACCGGTCGCCGGCGGTCCGGCACGATGACCCCCCTGCGAGGAGCATAGCGGCTCGGATTTCGGCCGGCAACCGCGCCGCCGCGCGAGTCGGTTCGACCCCACGCGGAGTCGCCGGAGTGGAGCGGATGGCAGTGCGGAAGGCGGTCGCGTCCGCGTGGCACTGCGGCGGCTGGCGCGCCACCGTGCTGGCTCGCCTGCCATCCTCGCGAGGCTCACCGGCCGCGCGCCAACCGTGAGGACCTTGCTCACGCCGAGAGCGACCGGGACCGTCCAAACTTCCCCTTCCCAGTCATAGGTCGTCTCGGTCTGCGCCGTGATCGAGACGGCGTTGGGGAAGGTGTAGGCGGCGAACGGCTGGAGAAACGTCTCGTTCACGTCCGGCCGGTCGTCGTCACCGGCGAACGACCAGACGATTGGCGAGGATGCCCAGGGTCCACGGTCCTTCCTGCCACAGAAGGACGGCGGTGGGGCCCGCGCCCCCACTTCCCCCGCCCAGGAGATCGTCGGCCGCCGTGGGAGGAGGATCGGCGGTCCCACCCCCAGATGAGGCCGCCCGACCCTGGCTGCCTCGGTGACACGAAGAGGCTCTGGAGCGTGTCTCCGAGGCCAAGCTGATCGCCCGCGCCCAGGAAGATCTCGTCCTGCTGGATCAGCGGCAAGATGGTGCGGGAGTTCAGGTTCCAGTCCTCGGTCAGCGAGACCGGGATCACCGGCTGAATGTTCAGCGTGTACCCGAAGCCGTCGTCGTCGGGAGCGATGCGGAAGTCGAAGTCGGCCAGCCCTCGGAACCGGCCTCGCCGAGAGCGGCCGTCGGCAGCAACACCAGCGCGACGACCATCACCGCGTCGCGCCATGCCCCTCCAGGCCAGGGGCGGAAGGTCGCCACGTTATCGAAGCGCGGTCTCGATGTCCTTCCGAAGCCCGGTGTCGTCCGGCTTGACTCCGCTCTTGTAGAACCTCACGACCTTGCCGTCCTTGCCCACCAGGTACTTCGCGAAGTTCCAGCTCGGCAGCTCGCCGGACTGCTTTTGAAGGTTCGTGTACACGGGAGACTGGCCTGCGCCGGCCTTGGTGACGACCTTCTCGAACAGCGGGAAGGTGACGTCGTAGTTGACGGAACAGAACTGCCGGATCTCGGTGGCCGAGCCCGGCTCCTGCCCACCGAAGTCGTTGCTCGGAAATCCCAGGACGACGAAGCCCTTCCCCTTCAGATCACCGTAGAGCTTTTCCAGGCCAGCGTACTGGGGCGTGTACCCGCACTGGCTCGCCACGTTGACTACCAGGGCAACCTTGCCCGCGTAGGCCCCAAGGTCGACGGGTTGCCCCTCCAGGGTCCTGGTCGCGATGCGGTAGACCGAGTCTTGCGGCAATGGTGTCTCCTTTCCGATCTGATCAGCCTCTGCGACGACCCGAGTCTCCGCGACCACCGCCAGGACCACCACGGCCAGAGCTGCGAGCCACACCCCGCGCATGAGTCGCCTCCTCGCGTGCACGACATCCTCCGCGACCCTCGGCAGAGCCGGGCCAGCTCCAGCCTACCACCTCCGCCCGGCCTGGCCGTCCGGCGACGGGTGCAGAACGGAAAGGAAGGCTTACGCGGACGTCACTGCTCCTCGTCCACCGTCCCGTCCGGCGGCTCGACGTTCAGCTTCCGGTAGAGGGACGCCAGGCTGATCCCGAGCATGCGCGCCGCATCGCGCTTGTTGAACCGGACCCGGGCGAGGACGTCGAGGATGTGGTTCCGTGCGAAAAGACGCACCGCCGCGCGGAGGTCCGCGGGGCCAGGCGCGGGCTGCCGGCCGTGAGGTCGGCGGCGAGGTGGTGGAAGGCGATGAGGTCGCCGTCTCCCAGGATCATGGCCTGCTCCAGGACATGCTCAAGCTCCCGAACGTTGCCCTTCCAGCAGTGGCCCACCAGCGCGTCGAGGGCCTCGGGCTCGATGCCCCGGAACGCCCGTTGCAGCTTCAGGTTGAGCCGCCGGATGCAGTGGTCCACCAGGAGCGGGATGTCCTCCCGGCGTTCGCGCAGCGGCGGGAGTGTGACGTGCACGACGTTGAGCCGATAGAAGAGATCGGCCCGGAACCGCCCGGCGTCGATCTCGCCGACGAGGTCACGATTGGTGCTGGCGACGATGCGCACGTCGACCGGCTGCGGACGGGTCGCCCCGACGGCCCAGACCTGCTTCTCCTCGAGGACCCGCAACAGCTTCGCTTGCAGGGGCACCGGAAGCTCGGCGATCTCGTCGAGGAAGAGCGTGCCGCCGTGAGCCGCGACGAACAGGCCCGGGTTCGCGTGGACCGCGCTCGTGAAGGCGCCCCTCACGTGACCGAAGAGCTGACTCTCGAGCAGCGAATCGGGGATCGCGCCGCAGTTCACCGCCACGAGCGGTCGGTGGCGCTCGGGGGCTCGTCGCGTGCACGGCACGGGCCACCAGCTCCTTGCCCGTGCCGCTCTCGCCCGTGATCAGCACGTTGCTGGGGGTGGCGGCGCAGCGCCCGATCTGCTCGCGCACGATGCGCAGAGCGTCGCTCGTGCCCACGAGTAGCTCCGCGCTCGGAGAGGACGCGCCGCGCCCGTGCGGCCGCGTCTCCCGGTGGGCGTTCGGCGCCGGAGGAGCCGCCGAACGCACAGCGCGAGATCGGGCAACCTGAACGGCTTCTGCAGGTAATCGCAGGCGCCTTTTTCGCAGCGCCTCGACGGCCGTCTCGACCGTCGCATGGCCGGTCATGAGGATCACCGCCGGCGCCCGGGTTCAGCGCGCGGGACCTCTCGAGAACATCCAGCCCGCCCACGCCGGGCATGGCGACGTCAGCGACGATGACGTCGAACGCCTGCTCCTTTGATCCGGGTCAGTGCCTCCTCGCCGCTGCCCACCGTGGCGACGCGGTACCCCTCGGTCTCGAGGAAGACTCCCAGCGTGTCTTGCGTGGTGGACTCGTCGTCCACCACGAGAATCGAGGCAGCCATTGCCTCACCTCACTGGTCTGCACGCTCGCGCCCGGCCTGCTAGCGTCGTACCGTGCCGCGACACCGTGATGAGGTGGCCCTCATCCGGGCCGGCGCGTGGACCGTCCGCGAGCGACCTTTTTTTCTGCGTTCAGGCCGAGGTTAACGCGACCGACGCCACCTCACAAGGCAGAAAGATTAAAACGAGCCATGCACCTGGCAGGTTCCCTTCTCAGCTTTGAGAATTCTCATGTGCCCGCGTCGCGGAGCGCCCCCCATCGCAGGGCAACCCTCGGCTCCGGCAGCCTTCCGAGACGCGGTAAGATCGTCGTGGCGCGGGTCCGTCCCGCGCGACACCGAGGGCCGGGAGGGCCGATGCCACGACCCCTCACGCGCCTCCTGCTCGTGGCGCTGGCGGCGGCGCCGTCCACCGCCCGTTCCAACGGAGACGGGACCGCCGCGGGGCCGCCGACCGTGTTCGAGCGCTTCGTGCTGTCCGCCTGCACCCCGTGCGTCCGGGAGTCGTACCCCATCGCCTCCCTGGGGGTCGCCCCGATCGCGCTGCCGGGGTTCCCGCGCGCGGCGGCCGCCAGCGGGGCCCGACCGGGCGAGATCGCGGTCGAGGTCCTGCGCGCCTACCAGCCGGGCCGGCCCGATTGGAAGTCCCTGGCGCTGCGCGTCACCCTGTCGGTGGCGACCGGACCCGGCGGGGATCTGTTCCGGCTGGGCACGGGGCTCCTGGACGGAGGCGACGTGCGGGCGCTCGCCCAGGCCGTGGGCGAGATGGCCCGCGTCGCGACGGCGCCACCGGCAGAGCCGCGCGCGGACAGCATCGACACGGATTTTCACGGCGGCACGCTCCGCGTCGGCGTGCTGCAGATCCGCGGTGACGCGGTCGGGTACGTCCAGACAGGCGACCTCCCCATCCTGCTGCAGCGGGCGGTGTGGGAGGTGCCGACGACGCTCTACGTGCCCGTGAAGGATCTGGGCGACATCGCGGCGGCGCTCGGTCAGGCCGCGGCCAGGATCGAGCAGATTCGCGGCAACTGAGCCGGATGAGGGAGGCGAAGGATGACGGACGGAGCGTTCCCCGGTCGGTGATCGCCACGGTGCTCGCCCTCGGCGCGATCGGCGCCGCGCTGGCCGAGCCGCGGCTCTTCGACCTGGAGCTCAAGGACGGCCTGCTCCCGCCCGAGCCAGCGAGCTCCTCCGGGTGCGACAGGGCGACGAGGTCACGCTCAAGTGGACGACCGACCGTCCGTTCACGCTCCACCTCCACGGCTACGACCTCGAGGCGAGGCTCGTCCCGCAATCCGCGGTCGAGCTGCGCTTCACGGCCCGCGCGGCCGGCCGCTTCCCCCTCGAGATTCACGGGCCCGGCACCGAGCGCACCGTCGGTCATCTCGAGGTTCATCCCCGCTGACCTCCCGCGTCGCCCGACCTCGATGACCGCGGGTCGGCGCCGGCTGGCGTCGGGAGGCCTGGTCCTCGTGGCGCTGGCGCCCGGAACGGCCCTCGCGCACGGCTTCGGACAGCGCTACGACCTGCCAGTCCCCTGTGGCTCTGGGTGGCGGCCGCCGCCGCCGCCGTCGTCCTCTCCTTCGCGATCATCGGGCTCTTCGTCACGGCGAGCCCGGATCTCCGCGGCTACTGGCGGCTGAACCTGCTGCGCTTCCCGCTCGCGCGGCGCCTCGCCAGCAGGCGGGTCCGCCTCGCCGCTCGCCTGGTGTCGGTTGGACTGCTCGGCCTGACCCTGGTGGCGAGCCTGGCCGGCAACCAGAGCCCGACACGGAACCTTGCCCCCACGGCCGTCTGGGTCGCCTGGTGGGTCGGCTTCGCCTACCTCTCGGCCCTCGTGGGGAACCTGTGGGCCGTGGTCAATCCCTGGTCCGCGGTCTTCAGCTGGGGTGAGGCCCTCTTCGGATCACGGCGGAAGACCACCCGGTACCCGGACTGGCTCGGCGTCTGGCCGGCCGTCGCGCTCTTCGCGGCCTTCGCCTGGGTGGAGCTGGTCTACGCGGGCCGGAGCATCCCCGCCCATCTCGGCCACCTGATCGTGGGATACTCCGCGCTCACCTGGACGGGCATGGCGCTGTTCGGGCGGGCCACGTGGATGCGCTACGGAGATCCCTTCGCGACGGCCTTCGGCGTCCTCGCCCGATTCTCCCCCACGGAGATCCGCGTCACGGACCGGGAGGCCTGCCGCCGATGCGAGCTTCCCTGCGCGGGCCGGGACGGAGCCTGCCTCGAGTGCGGCGAGTGCTTCGACCGGACCGTGCCGGGCCGGCGCGCGTGGAACGTGCGGCCGTTCGCGGCCGGACTGCTCAACACCGCCGATGTCTCGCCGTCGATGGTCGTCTTCGTTCTGCTACTCCTCTCGACCGTGACCTTCGACGGGTTCACCGCGACCCCGGCGTGGGCCCGCCTGGACGGCACGCTGTATGCGGCGCTGGCGCCGCTCGGCGAGGCCCGGCTGACCGTCATCGGCACGCTCGGGCTCCTGGTGTTCCCGCTCGTGTTCGTGGCCGTGTACCTGCTGTTCGCTCGCTGGATGGCGTGGCTGGGCGACGGGCAGCTCACGACGGGCACGGTGGCCCGGCTGTTCGTGCTCTCGCTGGTGCCGATCGCCATCGCGTACCATCTCGCCCACTACTTCACGTACCTCCTGGTCCAGGGCCAGCTCCTGATCCGGCTCGTGTCCGATCCCCTCGGGCTCGGCTGGAACCTGGTCGGCACCGCACGGTACCGCCCCGAGATCGGCATCGTCGGCGCCCGCGCCGTCTGGTACACGGCCGTCATCGCGATCGTGCTTGGCCACGTCATCGCGGTGTACGTCGCCCACGCCGTCGCGCTCCGCGAGTTCCGGGGCCGGCGAGCCGCGCTCAGGAGCCAGCTGCCGATGCTCGTGCTCATGGTGGGGTACACCGTCGTGAGCCTCTGGATCATCGCGCAGCCCATCGTCGAGTCAAGGTAGATCCGTGAGGCCGCCGCAACCCCAAGAGGAGAGAGACGAATGAAGACGGCCCTCGTCCTGCTCGCGGTCCTCGGGGGCGCCCTGTTCCCGCGGACCGCGCTGGCGCAGCTGCCCACGAGCCAGGTGGTCCTCGAGAACGCCTCGATTCGCGTGACGCTCCTCACCTTCGCGCCCGGGGGCGCCACCGGCCGCCACCAGGGGATCGAGTCGGAGATCGGGATCGTCGTCGACGGGGAGCTGACGGTCGAGAGCCCGACGGGGCGACAGAACCTGGGGCCCGGCGCCGCCTACTGGATGCCGGGGCTCACGCCTCACGATGTGCGCAACGAGAGCGCCCGCCCGGCCAGGCTCTGGGACATCTTCCTCAAGCGCTGCGACTGATCCGGCTGGAGGGGGCGTCTCGGACCGGGCCCCCTCCAGCCGCCGAACTAGGCCTGATGGCTACTTGGTCAGCTCGTACGCCTTGCTCAGGTCGGGGTTGAGCACGGTCACGGGCAGTCCGGCCGTCTTGAGCGCGGCCTCCATCGCCGCCGGCGTGGGCGCGCCGGGAGGAGGCTGGAGCCGGTGGTGGTGCGGGATCACCGTCTTCAGGTTCGGGTTCTCCGTACGGAGCAGGCGGACCATGTGGACGATGTCCTGCGGATCGCGGTTGTTCGACAGCGGCAGGATCGCCACGTCGGGCTTGTAGAGCATGCCCCAGAGCTGCATGTCCATCGTCAGCGCGGTGCTGCCGGCGAAGTACACGGTCAGGCCATTCTCGAAGTGGATCATGAACCCCATGGCTGGCCCGCCGTTCAGCTTGTCCACCGTCCCCGACCCGTGCACCGCGGCGACGTTGCGGACGGTCAGGCCGTCAAGCCGGAACCAGTCACCGGGATTGCTCCGGTGCATCTGTGCCTCGGGCACCTTGCGGGGCTCGAAGTAGACGGTCCACATCTCGAAGGGAGTCACGATCTTCGCCCCGGTCCTGATCGCGATCTCGTCCGTGGAGCCGACCTCATCGCGATGGCCGTCGGCCACGAGGATGACGTCGACCTTCGGGAAGTTCGTCCACCTTGACCGGGCTGTCGGGATTCGTGACGAACGGGTTCGTCACGACGACCTTGCCGGTCGGCGACGTGAACCGGAAGATCGACCACGATAGCCATTCCATCTTGACCGCCCCCGACTGCGCCGGGGCCTGGCCCGCCCAGCCGGCCAGCATGACGGTGATCGCTCCGCCGACTATCCAGCGCCATCCGCTCACCATGATGTCCCCCCTCCGGTTCGGCATGTCGTCCCTGTCCGCGCCCGAGACGCTCGCCCGCTGGTGAAGACCGTGCCTCCGACCAGGCAACGGCTGTCGGAGCCCGAATGTTCCCGCGGGCTTGGGTTGCGGCCCTCAGTCGGTCCGGAGCGAAGGAACCATGCCCGGGAACCGGGACGTCAAGCCGTGGCACGAGCGCCGGGCGCGTGAAAATTGACGCGGGGGATCGGCCGGGCTAGACCATAAGGACCGGCCTACCTAGCGCACATTCGCGTGGGTTGTTCCCGGAAGGAACAGAGTCACGAGGGGCTCGATGACAGCAAGCGGGCTCGTGGTGGCGATCTTGCGCCCTGGAGCGCGAGAGTCAGAGCAGCGCGAGATGCCCAAGGAACCGCATCTGATCCAGCGGGTGTTTCGGCGACTGACCCGCGAGGGCGCCGTCGCGGCCTGCTACGAAGCCGGGCTCTCGGGGTACGACCTCTACCGGCAGATCACGGAGTCGGATCCGTGAAGAACACGCTTGACGGTCGGTCCTTGTTCGTTGCCGCCCGCCTGGATGCCGCGCGGCTGACGGCGGTCCGCCCGTGAACGCGGGGGGAGAAGCTCCCCAGCCGGATCGGACGGCGGCGCAATGCTGCATCGCCGGCGGCGGCCCGGCCGGCATGATGCTGGGACTGCTTCTCGCTCGCGCCGGCGTCGAAGTCGTCGTTCTCGAGAAGCACGCCGACTTCCTGCGCGACTTCCGCGGAGACACGATCCACCCCTCCACGCTCGAGGTGATGCACGAACTGGGTCTGCTGGACCGGCTGCTGGAGCTCCCCCACGAGAAGGTCTACCGGATCAGTGCGCAGATCGGCGACGTCGTGTCCCCGGTCGCCGACTTCAGCCACCTGCCCACCCGCTGCAAGTTCATCGCGTTCATGCCCCAGTGGGACTTCCTCAACTTCCTCGCCGAGGCTGGCCGGCGCTATCCGGGGTTCCGGCTCTGGATGCGAGCGGAGGTGAGCGGCCTGATCGAGGAGGGGGGACGGGTGACCGGAGTCCGCGTGGCGACGCCCGACGGTCCCCGAGAGGTCCGCGCGGATCTCGTGATCGGCGCGGACGGCCGCTCGTCGCTGGTCCGCGAGCAGGCCGGCCTCGAGGTCGAGGAGCTCGGCGCCCCCATCGATGTCCTGTGGTTCCGGCTGTCGCGCCGGGCGGACGACGCGGCACAGACCATGGGGCGCTTCGATGCCGGACGGATCTTCATCGTGATCAACCGCGGCCAGCACTGGCAGTGCGGGTACGTGATCGCCAAGGGCTCGCTGGACGAGATCCGAGCAGGCGGCCTCGAGGCGTTCCGGCGTGACGTCGGGGCGCTCGCGCCCTTCCCTCCCGACCGCGTGAGCGAGCTCCGGAGCTGGGACGACGTGAAGCTTCTGACGGTCCGCGTTGACCGCGCCCGCCGCTGGTATCGCCCGGGACTCCTCTGCCTCGGTGACGCGGCGCACGCCATGTCGCCTATCGGCGGCGTGGGGATCAACCTCGCGATCCAGGACGCCGTTGCGGCGGCCAATCTGCTCGCGGCGCCGCTCCGCGAAGGTTGCGCCACAGTCGAGCAGCTCCGGGCGGTTCAGCGGCGCCGGGAGCTCCCCACGCGCCTCACACAGCGCATCCAGGTCCTCGTCCAGGACCGCGTGATCACCCGGGTACTGGGCCGGCGGGGGCCGCTCCGCCCGCCATTCGGCATCCGCCTGCTTGCCCGCCTTCCGATCCTCCAGCGCATCCCGGGACGGCTCGTCGGGGTGGGGATCCGCCCCGAGCACGTCCGGGCCCCGGAGGTAAGGATTCGCCGCTAGCGCTGGCGGTTCATACCGTGCGGCCACCTGCGGGTCACGCCGGCCCGACGTGGTCTCGCGGTTGCGCGGGGAGGATGACGCTGGCATTCTCATGAGCGGGAGGCCTCGTTTCGAACGATGGCTCTGTCCCTGAGACAGGCACGGCTGTGCCTGGACTGCGACTGCCTGACGGACGACCTCTCCTGTCCGTGGTGCGACCGGGACGGCACGGTGCCGATCTCGGGCTGGTTCCGGCCGCTTGACGATGATCCGAGCAACGCGCCGCGTCACGGGAAGGCCGTGGCGCCTCCTGCTCGCCGGTGGGTGCTCATCGTCCAGTCCCAGCAGCGCGACCTCTATCGGGTGCTGCGCGAGGCGCTGGTCGCCGCAGCCGTCGAGGTCCTCTACGAGCGACGCGTGGGCCCCGCCGGCGCACGGTCGCTGCGCCGGCCGCGGGGGAGCGGCGCCGCACCGATCGCCGTCGGCCGCGGCCGACCGCGGTCGTCTACCAGGGCCCGGTCACCTCGAAGGCGCGCGAGACCGCCGCGCGCCCGAGCACCGGCCGGGCGACGGGGGCGCGAGCGGCGCGGCCCCGCCGTCGCCAGCCCGCCCCGGTCTGAGGCGCGTACCGGCCGCGGCCACCACCTCGACGTGGCGCGCGGCCCGCCCGCACGCGCGCGTGCCATTCACGGCCGGATCGCGTCGCTCGCACTCTTCACGGAGCAGTCGGCCTTGACACCCCCGGCCGGCATTCGCTATACCCGGCCCCACCATGCGCGACCGTCTCCGCACCGGACCGTCCCGAGCCGGCCCGCTCGCGAGGTCGCGTCGTGATCCTGATCGAGCACGCCACCGTCATCACGCTCGACCGGGAGCGCCGGATCCTGACCGACGGCTCGATCCTGGTGGACGGCCGGAACATCGTGCAGGTCGGGCCGGCCCGGACCGTGCGCCCGCCCCGGCCGCCGGCGCGCGTCATCGACGCGCGGCGCCGCGTCGTGCTCCCCGGCTTCGTGGACACTCACGTCCACCTCTCGGAGCACCTGAACCGGGGCCTCCTCCTCGACGACCTGCCCGTCGACCGTTATCTGCCGGACTGGCTGGTCCCCCTCTACTCCGTCATCACGCCGGAAGAGGAGCGGGTCTCCGCCCTCCTCGCCTGCATCGAGATGATCCGGACCGGCACGACGACGTTCTGCGAGGCCGGCACCCTCTTCGACGTGGGCGCGGTCGCCGACGCGGTCGAGGCGATCGGCATGCGGGCCGTGCTCGGCCGGTGGTCCTGGGACCTTGCGGCGGGACCAGGGCGAATGCAGCAGACCACCGAGGACGCCCTTCGGCTGAACGAGAGGATGATCGAGTCAGTCCACGGCCGCGCGGGCGGGCGCATCGGCGCGTGGCCGCTCCTGCTCGGCTTCGGCACGTGCTCGCCCGCCCTCATGGAGGGCGCGCGGGGGCTGGCCGACCGGCACGGGGTGGGATGGGGCATGATGCACTTCGCCTCGCACCCGTCCCGTCTGACCGCCGGATCGCGTCCCCCTCACCGAGCTCGACGCCCTGGGTGTGCTCACCGCTTCCACGAAGCTCGCCCACATGGTGTACGTCGACGACCATGACATCGCCCTCCTGGCGCGGCGGCGCGTGAAGATCTCCCATTGCCCGACGGCGGGGCTCAAGCACACCAAGGGCCTGGCGGCCCACGGGCGCTTCGTCGAGATGCTCGACGCCGGAGTGTGCGTGTCGCTCGGCGGCGACAGCGGCAACGGCTCGAACCACTTCGACATGCTGCGCCTGATGTACCTCGTGGCGACCATCTACAAGGACGCGCGGCTCGACGTCTCGCTGATGCCGCCCGAGCGGGCGCTCGAGATGGCCACGCTCCGGGGGGCCGAAGCGCTCCTGATGGAGACAGCCATCGGGTCGATCGAGCCCGGAAAGCGGGCCGACCTCGTCCTCTACGATCTGGACGTGCCCGAGTGGCGGCCGCTCCTGAACCCGGTCAACAACCTCGTCTACGCGGCGACCGGCGCCAGCGTCCGGACGGTACTGATCGACGGTCGCGTGGTGCTCGAGGACGGACAGCTGACCACGCTGGACGAGCGGGCCGTCTTCGAGCAGGCCGAGGTTCTGGCGCGGACAGCAGATCGCGCGGGCCGGCCTGTCGGTGCACTCGAGGTGGCCTCTGATCGGTTGACGGCTCCCCCTGCTACACTACGGCGGCAAGGAATCGCCGACGTACGTCCACGACAAGGAGGCGCGCATGCCGAAGCTCGTGACGCTCGTCCCTGCCGTCCTGGCCGCCAGCGTCCTCACCACCGCCCAGCCCACCCTCGCCCAGACGACGCTGACGATGTCGTCGTGGGTGTCGCCGCAGCACCACCTGACGGGCGTCGTGCTGCAGGGCTGGGCGAACGAGGTCGAGAAGGCCACGGGCGGCCGCGTCAAGCTCACGATGCTGCCGAAGCATCCCTCGACGCCACCCGGAACGTTCGACGCCGTGCGGGACGGCCTCGTGGACGTCTCCTACGTCACCGCGAGCTACACGCCGGCACGCCACGTCATGCCGCTGCTGCCGGAGCTGCCCGGCGCCGGTGACACCGCCCTGGTCAACTCCGTGGCCTACTCGCGAATCCACTGGAAGTATCTCGACAAGGTCGGCGAGTACAAGGGCGTGAAGCTCCTCGGCGTCTTCACGCACGGGCCTGGCCAGATGTTCACCAAGAAGCCGGTCCGGACGATCGCCGACCTGCAGGGCCTCAAGATCCGGACCGGCGGCGGCGTCGCCGAGGCGGTCGCGAAGGCGCTGGGCGCCTCGGCGTTCGTGAAGCCCGCCCCCGAGTCCTTCGAACTCCTTAAGTCCGGCATCGCCGACGGCGTGTTCTTCCCGCTCGAGTCCATCGTCTCCTTCAAGCTCGAGAGCGTCCTCGAGCAGGCCACGCTGTTCCCGGGCGGGATGTACAGCTCGGCGTTCGGCTTCTTCATGAACGAGGACAAGTGGAACAAGCTGCCGAAACAGGATCAGGAGGCGATCGAACAGCTCTCCGGGGAGCACATCGCGCGGCTCGCCGGACAGTCCTGGGACGAAGCTGACAGGAAGGGCATGGAAGGGCTCCGGAAGTCGGGCGTCAAGATCGTCAACGCCGATGCTGCCCTCGTCGCGGAGGTGCAGAAGCGCTCCGCCCCGATCATCGAGGACTGGATCAAGCAGGCCAGCGCCAAGGGGGTCGACGCCGCCAAGATCCTAGCCGAGTTCCGCGCCGAGCTGAAGAAGGCCGCCGCCGGCCAGTGACCGCCGCGCCCGAACCCGGGCGAAAGCGGCACGCCGACGCGATCCTCGGCGTTGCCGCGTCCGCCATTCTCCTGGCCATGATGCTGCTGACGGTGGTGGACGTCGTGGGCAGGTACGTCTTCAACCGGCCTCTGCGTGGCGCGTTCGAGCTGACCGAGCTGATGCTGCTGGTGCTGATCTTCGCCGGACTGCCCCTGGTGTCGTACGCCGACGAGCACGTCACGATGGACTTCATCGACCACCTGCTGAGTCCGCGCGGGCAGCTGATGCTCCGACGCGGGACCCAGGTGATCTCCGCAGCGCTCATGCTCCTCCTCGCCTGGCTCGTCTGGTTCAAGGCAGACCGCATTTGGGCCTACCGGGACGCCACCGACGTGCTCCGCATCGTGTATGGTCCCTTCGTCTACTTCATGGCGGTCATGATCGGCCTCGCCGGGCTGATCCACCTCTACAAGGCTGGCACGCAGCGATGATCGAGGGAATGGTCGGTCTCATCGTGATGATGGCGATCGCCTTCCTGCGCGTGCCGATCGCGCTGGCCATGGGCCTCGTCGGCCTCGTCGGCTACGCCTACATGCGGGACTGGAACTGGACGGTCGCGTTCGCCATGACGCAGACCAAGGTGTACGAGACCGGACGGAACTACACGCTATCGGTGATTCCCCTGTTCATCCTCATGGGCACCTTCATCGCGCGGGCGGGCATGGCCGAGGAGCTGTTCCGGGCCGCCTATGCCTTCGTGGGCCACCTGCGCGGCGGGCTCGCCATGGCCACGGTGTGGGCCTCCGCCGCGTTCGGCGGACCCTGCGGCTCCTCCATCGCCACTGCGGCCACCATGGCCAAGGTGGCCTACCCGCCAATGAAGCGCTTCGGCTACTCCGACGAGCTGTCCGCGGGCTCGATCGCCGCCGGCGGCACCCTCGGCATCATGATCCCGCCCTCGACGATGATGGTGATCTACGGGATCTTCACCGAGACGAACATCGCCAAGCTGTTCGCCGCCGGATTCATCCCCGGATTCATCGGCGCCGTCCTGCTCTGCGGCGCCGTCCGGTACATGACCTGGCGCGATCCGGCCGCCGGGCGACCCGGCGAGCGCTCCGAGTGGCGCGCGCGCTGGCTCGCCCTCAAGGACGTGTGGGGCGTAACCGCGGTGTTCGTGTTCGTGATGGGCGGCATCTACGTGGGCATGTTCACCGCGACCGAGGGCGCGGGCATGGGCGCCTTCGGCGCCATGGCGTTCGCGCTATGGCGGCGGGCTCTCACCTGGCGGGTGCTCTACGAGTCGCTCGTGGAGGGAGCGCGCACCACCGCCATGCTGTTCGCGATCCTGATCGGGGCGCTGATGTTTTCCGAGTTCATCAATATCACGACGATGCCGAACGACCTCAAGGCATTCGTCTCCCGCTTCGAACTGAACCCGATGCTGGTGGTCGCCGCGATCTGCGCGATCTACGTAGTGCTGGGAACGGCCATGGAAGAGCTGTCCATGGTGCTTCTGACCATGCCCGTCTTCTTCCCGGTCGTCGTGCATCTGGGCTTCGACCCGATCTGGTTCGGCATCCTCGTCGTGTGCGTCGTCGAGATCGGCCTGATCAGCCCGCCGGTCGGGATGAACCTCTTCGTGCTCAAGACGCTGCTTCCGGAGGTCCGGACCGGGACCGTGTTCCGCGGCGTGCTTCCCTTCATGGTCGCCGACATCGTGCGTCTGGCCCTCTTGGTCGCGTTCCCCTGGCTCTCGCTCTGGCTTCCGAGCCTGATGCGCTGACGCCAAGCCCGGCCGGTGTGGTCCCGAACTTACAGTCGCGGAGCAATCCGCTCGACGGCCTCGGCGGAGGTGATGACCGGCACCGCCTCGAGGTCTATGAGATCGCGCCACCGCGCCATCCATCGGTCGAGGACCTCCCGGTCCTCGCACTCCATGAGCTGGTAGCACGTCGTCATGTCCGCAGTGACCCAGCTCGAGACGTAGCGGAGCGCCTCCGGCGCGAGCCTCCCCTGGTCCCGGAACCGCCGGTACACGGGCACAGGATCGCCGTCCTTGAAGCGCTCGATGACCATGTAGAGCATCGCGCGTGTCTCCCTCGCGCCGAGCCTGAGGGCGGGGCGTCACTTCCTCTTCATCGACCGCTAACCCCAGACACGGCGCGCGACGTCGACCACGAGCTCGAGCTTCCGCCGCTGCTCGTCCGGCGTCAGCGGGTTGCCGGGCGCCGTGCTCGCAAATCCGCACTGGGGGCTGAGCGCCAGCCGGTCCATCGGCACGAGCCGCGCCGCCGCGTCGATCCGACGACGCAGGTCGTCCGAGTCCTCGAGGGCCGGCGTCTTGGTCGACACCAGGCCGAGGACGACCGACCGGCCGGGCGCGACGTGGCGGAGGGGCTCGAAGCCTCCGGCCCGCGGCGAGTCGTACTCGAGCAGGAAAGCGTCGACGTGGAGTCCGGCGAACGCCCGGGGCGCCACGAAGTCGTACGCCCCCTCGCCGAGCCACTTGCCTTGATTGTTGCCACGGCAGACGTGGACGCCCACCGTCAGGCCTGGAGGGCGCCAGTCGAGCGCCGCGTTCACGAGGGCGATGTAGCGGTCAAGCATCCCGGCGGGGTCGTAACCCTTCGCCGCGAACGCGTCGCGATGGAGCGGGTCGCACAGGAGTCCGAGCGGGACATCGTCGAGCTGGACGTACGTGGCGCCGAGCGCGCCCAGCTCCGCGAGCTCGGCCCGGTAGATCGCCGCGACATCGGCGAAGAACTCGCCGAGGTCGGCGTAGGCGCGATCGGAGACCCCCTGGCGCCAGCGCAGGAAGTGCTGCGACGACGGGCTCGGCAGCGTGACCTTCGGCGTCCGGCACGTGAGCTTCCTGACGAAGCGGAACTCGTCGGTGGCGATGCCGCGGTGACGGACGAGGCGGCCGGTCACAACCGCCGCCCGGTACCGCAGCTGCTCACCGCCGGCGCCCCGAAACGTTCTCTCGGCGTCCATTTCGGTGAACCCGCTCACCGCCTCCCCGAAGTGTCCGAAGAAGATGCCGCGCCGGTACTCGCCGTCGGTGATGACCTGGAGGCCGATTTCCTCCTGCAGTCGCACTGCGTCCCGGATGTACGCGTCCTCCTCGATCCGGAGGGCGTCCACCGAGAGCCGCCCGCCTTCCATCGCCTGACGCGCCGCCAGCAGCGCGGGTGGCCGGAGGAGGCTTCCGATGTGCTCCGCGTGAAACGGCGGTGGGCTCACGGGTTGCCGCGTACGGTCAGCGCGCGCTCGCAGTCGCGCCTGGCGGACAGCGCCACGATGTGTGGTATCGCTCGGAATCCGTTCATCGAGACGGAGCTTACCAAGGCGCCAAGGGCACGACAAGGGAACGGATCTCGTATCGACGACGCGTCGGGCTCCTGGGTGCGGCTCGCCCCGTCGCTTGACAGATCGGCCCCGGCGGCGAGGATCATGGGGACGGAGGAAAGCGTGGCCACGATCCCCAGGGCGCTCCACGAGCACATCAATACCGCCTTTCCCGTCCACGTGTGCCTGGTCGCGACGGTGCTGCCCAATGGGTTCGCCCAGGTGACGCCCCGCGGCAGCACGATGGTGTTCGACGACGAGCACCTTGCCCTCTGGGAACGTGGCAAAGGATCGACTGACGCGAGCCTCCGGGATGGCACCAAGGTCACGGTGTTCCTGAGGAAGCCTGCGCTCCGGGAGGCCGGTCTCCTGCCGAAGGGTGGCATCGCGCGCTTCTACGGCACGGCCAGGATCCACCGGTCGGGAGCTGTCTACGAGGAGGTGTGGCGGCGACTCGTCCAGCCAGAGAAGGATCGTGATCCCGGCAAGAAGGGCTTCGCGGTGCTCATCAGGGTCGAACGGGCCGAGGATCTGGACGGGGCACCCCTCGGTCTCGACTGAGAGCGCAGGGACTAGATGGTCGATCCCGGCACTCCCCCGGCGGCCGCGCAACCAACCACGGCACGCCCGAATGCGCTCACGGTGCGTGGCCTGTTTCTCGACGCGCTCCGCACCGCGCCCGCCCGCGCCTTTCTCGCCATGGAGCAGGGCACGCTCACCTACTCCCAGGCCGCCGATTGGTCGAAAGCGGTGGCGAGCGGACTCGCCGCCCGTGGCATCAAGCGCGGCGATCGGGTCGCCATCGTCTCGACCAACCGGCTGGAGACGGTCGTCCTCTGGCTGGCGTGCCTCCGGCTCGGCGCGTGCTTCTGCCCCCTCAACCCGGGGTTCACCGGCGGTCAGCTGGCAAACCTCTTCCGTCGAGTGACGCCGGCCCTCATCATCGCGGAAGCGGGGGCGGCGGGCGCGATCGCGGAGGGCATGACGCGGAGCGAGATCCCGATCCCGGCGGTCGCACTCGGACCAGGACCCTCCAGCTGGAGCACTTGGCCGGACCTCGAAGGCGCGGCCGGCGATCCGGGCTGGGCGGAAGCGCAGGAGGGCGACCTGGCGGCCATCCTCTGCACGTCGGGGACGACCGGCCCCTCGAAGGCCGTGGCCCTGTCGCACCGCTGGTTCACGAAGATCGGCGAGACGACGGAGCGCTACTGGCGGTTCAGCACCCGCGACGTCTTCTACTCGCCCTTTCCCCTGTACCACATCGACGCGCTGGCCATCACCGTGACGCCCGCCGTCTACCACGCGACCACGGCGGCCATCGGAGTCCGCTTCTCCGTCCGGCGGTTCTGGGAAGAGATCCGCCGGTTCGAGGCGACGGTGTTCGACTTCATGGGAAGCACGCTCGCGCTCCTATGGAAAACGGAGCCGCAGCGGGAGGACCGGGACCATCCCGCACGACTCGGGTGGGGCGTCCCGCTTCCGGACTTCGCCGCCGCCTTCGAGGACCGCTTCGGCTGCACGCTCATCGACTGCTACGGGTCGACGGACGTCGGCCTCCCCGTGTGTGGCGTACCGGGCCAGCCGAAGCCTACCGGCGCCTGCGGCCGGGCGGCCGAGGGCTGCGAGGTGGCGATCCTGTCGCCGGAAGGGCGCCGACTCCCGCCGGGGCAATCGGGCGAGATCGCGGTACGTACCGACGAGCCCCACGCGCTCATGGAGGGGTACGTCGGAGACCCCGAGGCGACGCTCCGGACGCGGCGAGGACTCTGGCACCATACGGGCGACCGCGGCCGCCTGGACCGGCACGGGTATCTCTACTTCGAGAGCCGGCTCAGCGATTCGATCCGCCGTCGCGGAGAGAACGTGTCCGCCCAGGAGCTGGAGGAGCTGGTCCAGGCCCACCCGGACCTCGTCGAGGCCGCGGCCATCGGTGTCCCGTCCGAGCTCACGGAGGACGACATCAAGGTGGCAGCGATCGGCCGGCCCGGGACTGGCCTCGCGGCGCCGGCACTCGCCGCCTGGCTGGCCGAACGGCTGCCACGGTACATGACCGTTCGCTACGTCGAGCTGGTCGACGACCTCCCGCGGACCGACACCCAGAAGGTGATGAAGACGACGCTCCGCGCCCGGTGGCGGACGCCCCGCACCTGGGACGCCGAGCAGGCGCGCTATCTCGCGGAGGCGAAGCCATGACGCTGGAAACAGTGCTCTACGACGTGCGAGACGGTCTTGCACGCATCCGTCTCAACCGGCCGCACCGCCTCAACGCGATGGTGCCTCAGCTCATGCGGGACCTGCACGAAGCACTCCAGGCCGCCGCGAGCGACCCGGCCGTCAGGATCGTCATCCTCTCCGGGGAGGGCCGGGCGTTCTGTGCGGGCGACGACCTCAAGGAATCGGCCTTGGGTCACGGAGACATCGCGCAGATCCGCGCGTTCGTGAACGAGATCCAGCAGGTGACGGTCGACATGAAGTCGATGTCCAAGCCCATCATCTGCGCCGTTCACGGATACGCCGTGGGCGGCGGCTGCGAGCTGGCGCTGGATTGCGATCTCGTCGTGGCGGCGGAGGATGCGAAGTTCGCCTTCACCGAGACCGGAGTCGGACTCTTCTGCACCGGCGGGGTGACCCACTTCCTTCCCCGCACCGTCGGGCTGGCCCGGGCCAAGGAGCTGATCATGACCGGCGAGTTCTTCGACGGCCGGGAAGCGGCGCGGCTCGGGCTTGTCAACCGAGCGGTGCGGGAGGATCAGGTCATGCCCGTGGCCGAGGCGCTGGCGCGCACGATCATGGCGAAGGCGCCCATCCCCATCGCAATGGCCAAGAGCGCGCTGGAGTCGGGCGCGCAGAGCGACCTCACGACGGCGATGGCGCTCGAGACCGCGTCGACGGTGGCCTGCTTCCTAACCGAGGATGCGAGGGAGGGTGCGCGCGCGTTCGTGGAAAAGCGGCCGCCCAGGTACCACGGGCGCTGAAGTCCGCGGACGGGGGCGACACCGAAGACCGCGGGACCCGCCGCTGACGAGCAACGGGGAGGAGGCCTGTGCCTCCTCCCCGCCCTTCCGGGAATCCCGGAGGTCGTGCGAATCTACTTCAGCGCGAGGTTTCCTTCATCGGCTGACCACAACAGCTGCCCGACTTGTCGGACACGTGACCGCATTTCTCGCAACGATACTGGTTCGCCATTTTGGATTCACCTCCCTCAGTTGACGGGGATCGCGGTAACCACTTTCATGCCTCGGCTCCCGCGGTAATCTTCAGACCGCGGGAGGTAGCCGCCGCGTGCGGGCAAAATGAACGATGAGCAGCACGAGGCCCACCAGGAACAGGATCCATGCAATCTGCTGCGCGATCGCGGCGACTCCCCAGAGACCCAGGAGCCCGGCTATGATTCCCACGATCAGAAAGGTCAGCGCTAGTGACAGCATTGCGTAGCCTCCTTCCCACTCGGCAGTTTGTCGGGCGGACACACGCGAGCGTACGCCCGGCCCGAGTCACACCTCTGACGTCCTCTGACAGCTGAGATCCCGCCCATCACGCCCATCACGCCGCTCGAGACCTCCGCGAGCGACGCGCAGGAATGAGTGCGGCCGTGGGCGGCCCTCAGCAACGCCCGCCTACACCACGCCGATGAGCCACAGGATGACGATCAGGCTGAGCGGCACCCCTAGGAGCCACAGAATCAATGGCATCGCTGTTTCCTCCTCGCTTCGTTCGCGTCCGGCGTTGATCACGGGGACCGGCACCCACGCCACTACCGTGATACGGGCAAGTCGCGTGCCACTGGATTGCCTTGGAGATTGGGCGTTGCGGACGCGAAGGAGGTCGATCTTGGATCTGAAGCAAGTGCCTAGCCCGTCACGGTGTCGTCGCGGCGACACCGTGACGGGGCACGGAGACATAGTGGCCGGGTGCTAGGCGGCCGGCCGAATGGCCCGATCTTCGTGGAGCCGCGTCTCGACGACGGACCAGTCGATGTTCCGGAAGAACGCCTCGATGTACTGGTCACGCTCGGTGGCCTTGTAGTCACGCATGAACGCATGTTCCCACACGTCCATGACCAGCAACGGCTTGAACCCGGCCGGCACGCCGTCCTGGTGAAGCGTGATCCAGTGGTTCGTGAGACGGTCCGTCACGGGGTCCTGGAACAGGATGACCCACCCGACGCCGCGCATCTCGCCGATGGCCTGGAAACCGGTCCGCCAGCGGTCGACCGACCCGAACGACCCGTCCAGCGCCTCTGTGATACCCGAGCCCGATGGGGGCTTGGGATCGGCGGCGGCGCGGAGATTGCCGAAGTAGTATTCGTGCAGGATCATTCCGTTGTACTCGAAGCCCAGGCGGCGCGTCAGCTCGGCAAACTCCGGGCTCTTACCCGACGCCTTGCCGTGGGCGAGCATCTCGCCCAGCTCCTCATTGAGGGCGTTGACCTGCTTGACGTATCCGGCGTAGAGCGCCAGGTGCTCCTCGATCTGGGCATCCGAGATGCCCGCGAGTCCCTTGAGGTCGAAGTCACGCTTTCGGTAGGCCTTCGGAGTTTTCGAAGCCGCATGCGTTGCCATATCGAGAGCCTCCTCTTCTTCTTTTCTTCTCTTGCGCCTGTAATGCCGGGCCTAACCCTGCACCTTGAGGTTGTTCACGACACGGCCCACGCCCTCGACCTGGCGGGCAAGCTCCGTGGCGCGCTGCTTCGTCCGCTCGCTGTCGACGGTGCCGGTTGGGCTCCCACGACACCTCGTTGGTGGTGTCGACATCGACTTTCAACAGACTGGCCGGCGCAGTTCCCGCGCGGTTCGTCCGCGATTCGTCTTGGTGGCCGCGCTAGCCGCGCTAATAGTTGCATCGCTCGAGCTCTTACGGACCTCACGCTAGCAACCCCGGAGCGACGCTACGGTGACGAACGCACAGAATCGCTTCGCATCCTCCAAACCTTCTGTGCCAACGAAGAGGCAAGCGCGATGCCAGGGCGCAAGCTTCTTGGCGGTCGAGCCGGAGCCCTCAGAGTCAACTTCGTAGCGCCACGCTGTCGCGAGAGCGACACCCTGGCACCTTCCCGGTGACGGCGCGTGCCAACTCACCATGTACGCGTCTCGCGAGCACGTGTCGCCCTTGCGACTTCGTACACCGCCTGGTACAAAAGTTGCGCCCGAGAGCACGCCGTGCAAACGAGGAATGATGCGGTTCTCGAGTGGAGACGTCTGCCGATCGGGGCGGAGATCGCCCCGGGAGGCGGCGTCCATTTTCGGCTGTGGGCATCCCGGGCGACGCGGGTCGCTGTAAAGCTGGCCGACCGCCGGGTTGGACTTGACACCGAGGGGGACGGCTACCACTCCGGCACGATCCCGGCGCATCGGGGCCGGGACACTGTACATGTACGAGTTGGACGAGGGTTCCCCCCGTCCCGATCCGGCCTCCCGCTTCCAGCCCACAGGACCCCATGGTCCCTCCGAGGTCGTCGATCCAGGCGCCTTCCCGTGGACCGATGGCTCATGGCCGGGAGTGACCCGCGAGGGCCAGGTCGTCTACGAGCTGCACGTGGGAACGTTCACCACCGCAGGAACCTGGGAGTCCGCAAGCCGAGAGCTCCCGGAGCTACGTCGAGTGGGCATCACGGTCGTGGAGGTGATGCCGGTCGCCGACTTCGCAGGGGATTTCGGCTGGGGTTATGACGGCGTCGACCTCTTCGCCCCCACTCGGCTCTACGGCCGCCCCGACGATTTCCGGACGTTCGTGGATCGGGCCCACGCCGTCGGCCTGGGGGTGATACTTGACGTCGTCTACAACCACCTGGGCCCCGACGGGAACTACCTGAGTCACTTCGCCCCCGACTACTTCAGCACCCCTCAGCGGACCGAGTGGGGACCGGCCATCAACTTCGATGGCCCCGGCTCCGGGCCCGTTCGGGAATTCTTCATCGCGAACGCCGGGTACTGGATCGAGGAGTTCCACCTCGACGGGTTACGCCTCGACGCAACACACGCCATCCACGACGCCTCGTCCGAGCACGTGTTGACGGCATTGGCCCGACGCACCCGCGAGAAGGCAGGCCGGCGCCGGGTGATCCTCGTCGCCGAGAACGAACCGCAGGACGTGCGGCTGGTCCGGCCCGCGGCCGCGGGCGGCTACGGTCTCGATGCTTTGTGGAACGACGATTTTCACCACAGCGCCAAAGTGGCCATGACGGGACGGGCCGAAGCGTACTACAGCGACTATGCGGGAACTCCCCAGGAGCTGATCTCGGCCGTCAAGCGAGGCTACCTCTACCAGGGCCAGCGATACGCATGGCAACAGAAACCGCGCGGGACACCCACGGGGGAGCTGGGCCCCACGTCGTTCGTGAACTTCATCCAGAACCACGACCAGATCGCGAACTCCCTGGCGGGCAAGCGCTGCCACCAGCTGACCAGCCCGGGGCGATACCGGGCCATGACGGCGCTCCTGCTGCTGGGGCCCGCCACCCCGATGCTGTTCCAGGGTCAGGAGTTTGCCGCTTCGAGCCCCTTCCTCTACTTCGCCGATCTCCCCCCCGAACTGGCGAAGCTGGTGCGGGCGGGTCGCGCCGAGCTCCTGGCGCAGTTTCCGAGCCTCGCCGGATCCGAGGCCCAAACCGCCCTGCCCGATCCGGCCCACCGCCTCACCTTCGAGCGTTCCAAGCTTGACCTCACGGAGCGCGAGCGCCACGGCGCGGCCTATGCCCTTCACGTCGACCTGCTGCGGCTCCGGAAAGAGGACCCGGTCTTCCGGGAACAGGGCGCCGGAGGCGTGGATGGCGCCGTCCTCGGTCCCGAAGCGCTGGTTCTCCGTTTCTTCGGTGTGGGGGTCGATCCCGAGGATCGGCTGCTCTGCCTCAACCTCGGGCGCGATCTGGACCTCGCCGCCGCAGCCGAGCCTCTGCTCGCACCGCCTGCGCGTGCCCGCTGGAGCCTTCTCTGGTCCAGCGAGGCTCTCCGTTACGATGGTTCCGGCACCCCCGATCTCGACCCCCATGAGGGCTGGCGACTGCCCGGACACTCGGCCCTCGTGTTCGGCCCGGCACGATGACCGACCTGATCCGCCGGATTCCGTGGCCCAATCGCGACCTCCCCGCGCAGACGCGGCTGGCAACGCGCGAGTGGCTGGTCACGAACGGCCTGGGCGGCTACGCGTCAGGAACCGTCTCGACCCTGATAACCCGCCGCTATCACGGACTCTTGATCGCCGCGCTCCCGGCGCCGCTGGGTCGGATGAACATGCTGAGCCACCTGTACGAGCGGCTGGGCCTGCCGGGTGGCAGCGTTGCGGCGACGACAGTCGGCTGGGAGGCCAGCGGGACCGGCAAGCCCGCCGAGTTGCTCGACCTCGTCGAGTTCCGCCTCGAGAACGGCCTTCCCGTCTGGCGATACGAGCTGGGTGAGCTGGTCCTGGAAAAACGCCTGCTGCTCCCGTACCGCCAGAACACCGTCCACGTGACCTATCGACTGGTCTCGGCTCCAGGACCGGTGAGTCTCCAGATCCGGCCCGCCGTCCATTTCCGTCCTCACGAACGGCCGGTGAGCGATCCGCTCGCCGGGCCGTACGGCCTAACGGTCCTGGGTGACCGCTATGAGCTCTTCGCAAGCCCTGAGCTGCCGCGTCTGCGGTTGCGGGTGTCCAATCAGGGAGCCGCCTTCCGCGTCTCCAGCCAGACCATCCAGCACGTCCTGTACCCGGTCGAGCAGAGTCGTGGGTACGAAGCGACCGGCGACCTCTGGAGCCCGGGCTACTTCCGCATGACACTCGAGCCGGAGGGCACAGCCACCATCGTCGCCTCCACCGATCCCTGGGAGGCTGTCGACGCGCTCGACCCGGCCACGGCATTGCGCACCGAGCAGGTTCGACGACGGCGCCTGCACGCCGACGCCCATCCCCGCGCTCGAAGCGGCCCGGCGCCCGAGCTCGTACACGCGGCCGACCAGTTCGTGGTGACGCCGGCGGGACGCGTGGCCGACAGCGCGCTGATCCGGGCCACGGGGGACGAGGCACGAACGATCATCGCGGGCTACCACTGGTTCACCGACTGGGGCCGCGACACCATGATCAGCCTCGAAGGATTGACCCTTCTGACGGGCCGCCACGTCGAGGCCGGCTACATCCTCCGGACCTTCGCGCACTACGTGCGAGAGGGCCTGATCCCGAACATGTTCCCCGAAGGCACGCGCGAGGGGTTGTACCATACGGCCGACGCCAGCCTCTGGTACTTTCATGCGCTCGACCGGTACCTCCGGGCAACGGGAGATCGCGAGACGCTCCGTCTTCTCCTGCCGACGCTCAGCTCGATCGTCGACCACCATCTGAGTGGCACCCGGTTCGGCATCGGCGTCGATCCGGAGGACGGACTACTGCGGCAAGGCGCGCCCGGCTACCAGCTGACGTGGATGGACGCGAAGGTTGGCGACTGGGTGGTGACCCCGCGCCGCGGCAAAGCGGTGGAGATCAACGCCCTCTGGTATAACGCCCTGCGTCTTCTCGAGAACTGGCTGCGCGGAGAGCAGGAGGGGGACGCGGCAGCGCTCCTGGCCGCGCGCGCGGACCAGGTCCGAACGGCCTTCAACGCGCGCTTCTGGTACGCCGAGGGTGGCTACCTCTACGACGTCGTCGATGGGGAGGACGGTGACGATGCCGCCTGTCGGCCTAACCAGCTCTTCGCGATCTCGCTCTCCCATCCAGTCCTGGCGGAGGCGCGCTGGACGTCCGTCCTCGGGGTCGTGCGGGAGCGCCTGCTCACCCCGATGGGGCTTCGCACCCTGGCTCCGGGGCATCCCGACTACAAGGCCACCTACGACGGAGACATCCGGGCCCGCGACGCTGCCTACCATCAGGGCACGATCTGGCCCTGGCTCGTCGGTCCGTTCGTCGACGCGTGGCTCCGGGCACGCCCAGAGGACCGCGCGAACGCCCGCACGTTCCTGGAGGGCTTCTCGTCTCACCTCGACGAGGCGTGCGTCGGAAGCATCAGCGAGATCTTTGATGCCGAGCCGCCCTTCACGCCCCGGGGGTGCATCTCGCAGGGCTGGAGCGTGGCCGAGGTGCTTCGCGCTCTCATCCTGACGGCGGAGCCGGGACCGACGGACCCGTTTCTTCCCCAACAAGGAGGACAACCATGACCCAGACGGTGGCGCGAGTGTTTGGCATCGTGTTCCTGCTGGTGGGACTTCTCGGCCTCGTCACGACCCCGTTCTCGCTGAGCGGCGGGCTCCTCCTTGGTCTCTTTCCCGTCAACGCGCTGCACAACCTCGTGCACCTCGCGTTCGGCGTGTGGGGTCTGCTCGCCGCCAGGACATCCGGCGGCGCCAGGGCCTACAGCCGCACCGCCGGGATCGCGTACCTCGTCCTCACCGTGGTCGGGCTCCTCACGCCGACAGGGTTCGGGCTCGTGCCCCTCGGAGGTCACGACATCTGGCTCCACGCGGTCCTCGGCGGCATCCTGACGGCCGTCGGGTTCCGTGATGAGCCCACGCCAGCCCGGGGCCGACGGTAGGGCCCCCGTTCCTCGCGCCGGCCACGACTAGAGGAGCAGGGGTCCGCCCGGGCGCCGTGACCCTTCTCGCGCCCAGAGGGCGGACGTGCTAGTGTCCGTCATCGGAATGCGGGGAGGACGGCTTCGGCTCATCCGGCGCGTTCGGGCCCGGCCCCGCGAATGGGGCGGGCAACTGCCCGCTGTGCTGACGCTCGTGGACCCGGCGGAGTTGGGCCTCGCGACCGTCCTCCTCGCCGGTCGGAGCCCGCATGACGCAGCCTGACAGTCCCCCGGCGGCGGGCGAGCCGCTCCTCGTCATCGACAACGACGAGGACATCCTCGATCTCCTGTCGTTCGTCTTCAGGAGGCGCGGCTTCACAGTCCACACCGCTCGCGAGGGGACTGCAGGGGTCGCCCTCGCACGCGCTCACCGCCCCGTGGTCGTCATCTGCGACATCATTATGGACGACATGCACGGCTTCGAGGTGCTCCGAAGCCTGCGCGAGGACCCTGAGCTGGCAGGCGTCGTCGTGGTCATGATCTCGGCGAAGTCCTACAAGCCGGACATCGACCGAGCCCGGGCAATGGGCGCCGACGACTACGTCGTCAAGCCCTTCTCTCCCGACGAGCTGGTGTCCCGCGTCGAAAGGCTGCGCGACGACCGGGCCGTGCCGCGGCTGGCAGTAGGCTTCTGGGGCACTCGGGGCTCGATCGCGGCACCGGGGCCCGCCACCACCGTGTACGGTGGCAACACGGCGTGCGTCGAGCTGCGGTCCGGGCCGGACATTCTCGTCTTCGATGCTGGCACCGGGATCCGCGAGCTCGGCCTTGCGCTCGCCCAGGAGTTCCGTGACCGCGCGCTGACGGTCCACCTCTTCATCAGTCACACGCACTGGGACCACATTCAGGGCTTCCCGTTCTTCGTGCCCGCCTACTCGCCCGGAACGACCCTGCACATCTACGGCTCGGCCGGTCAGGGCCGGTCGTTGGAGGGCATCCTCAGCGGCCAGATGCAGTCAGACTACTTCCCGGTCTCGCTCGGGGACCTCGTCTCGTCGATTCAGGTCCACGAATACCGCGGTGAAGCCTTCCGGATCGGCGAGACCACGGTCTCGGCGACGTACCTGAACCACCCGGGCATGACCCTCGGCTACCGGGTCGAGCGAGCCGGCAAGAGTGTCGTGTATGCCACGGACCACGAGCCCTACCGTGCGACCCTCGAGGTGGGAAGCAAGCGAGGCGAGGCCGGGAAGCAATTCGGACGGGTGCTCGACGATGCGTTCGTGTCCTTCGTGAACGGCGCAGGACTCTACATCGGGGAAGCTCAGTACACGGACGCCGAGTACCCGGCCAAGATCGGCTGGGGACACTCGTCCCTCAGCGCAACCGTCGAGGTCGCCCTCCAGGCCAGCGTCAAGGCGCTCGCCCTCTTCCATCACGATCCCATGCACGGGGACGAAGTGGTGGCCGGGATGGAAGCCCTGGCGAAGGAGCTCATCGCCGAGCGCGGGGCTCCCATCTGGTGCTTCGCAGCCCGCGAAGGGCAGCGAGTGGAGGTCTGACGCCGGGTGGCGTGCGCGCTCAGATCTGTGCGCGCGGGCCGACGGCGATCGGCAGATCTCCCTGTCGTCCGAAGTCAGCGTGTCGCCCGAGCGCTGAGGCCCGGCACCGCCTCCGGCGCGGGCGCCTGGTAACGGATGAACATGTCGTAGAGCTGGATCGGATGGTCGATCGGGGCAGGCACCCGACGGTCGACGGGCGCGACGAGGAAGGTGTGCAGCTCCTCGTGCGACGGGCCCGCGTGCGCCCCGATCTCGTCAATGTATGACACGTGGCCCTCGGGCGTCTCGGTGCCGTAGACCACGAGGTCGCCCGCGCTCCGCATGGTCATCAAGGCCGCGAGGTCCCGCGTGACGATGGCTCGGTCCTTCCGGCCGTCGAACGGGCCGCCGTCCGGCTCCGCGAGAGGGTGGCACTGGCCGCGCCAGAAGCAGACCGGGCCGTTCGCCGCGCGCGCGAGGACGAACCCGACCCCCGGGCTCTTCGAGAGCGTGGCGGCCAGTCCAGGACATCTCGCCTCGATCGCCTCCAGCAGGACCGGTTCGGGAGTGTCCACGAAGTACACAAAGGCATTCGGACCGGCCGAGACCACCCGGATCCCGTCGCGCTCATGTGACTCGCGAACGTCGAGATAAGGTGCGAAGCCGAGCTCGACCGGGGAATCCGACGGGGTTCGGGCCGTAGCGCTGCCGAGGATCCGGGCCGGAACCTTGTCGAAGAAGGCGCGCTCGAACCTCTGCCCGCCGGTCACCACGCGATAGGGCGTAGAGGAGGCCTGGCCATGGTCCGAGAGGATGTAGAGGTCGTACCGATGCCCGGGTACCCGCCGAAGTACGCGCTGGATCTGCCGGAGGGAGCTGTCCACTCCGCGCAGTGCCTGGAACGCCTGCCGGCTCCGGGGGCCCAATGCGTGGGCGGCCTCGTCGTGATCGAGGTAGTTGACGTAAATCGCCGGCACGCCGTCGTAGGCATCACGCGCGACCGCGAACGTGAACCACTCCCGCGTCCACACGCAGATGGCGATCTTCTTCTTGAACCACTTCCACTCGGCTCGACGCCGGCTCGGCCGCCGGGCGATGCGGCCGAGCACGTGCAGGAGCTCGTTGCAAGTCAGGGCCGCGCTCTTGGCGGCGACCCATGCGATGACGACGGCTGCCGAAAGCACCCGGACTAGCCCGGATGCCCGCGGCCGCGTGAGCCGCGAGAAGCTGAAGAAGTCGTGGACCGCCCCTCCGGTGAACACGCACCCGTAGACACTCCCGCCTTGCAGGATGCCAGGCCGGCGCTGGCCCTGATCGGCCTCCACGAACGCTGCGTGCCCAGCGCGAGGGAAGTGGATGTCTGTCCGTCGACGCTTGTCGTAGTAGTGGAACCCGGGGATGTCCGGCCGAACCCCGTACATCATCGCCATCTGGAAGGCCGGGGTCGACGTCGGCATGCCCACCGTCATCGGCGTGAGCCGGTGCCCGCCGCGAGCGAGCAGCCGGCGGAGGAACGGCATCTGGCCCCGGGCCAGTGCCTGATCGAGCACGGCGCGCGAGAGACCGTCGATCTGCACGACGAGAAGCCGGCGCCGGCCGGCAGCAGGGGCGCGGCCGAGGCGGAGGCGACGGACCAGTCGGTCGATCACGCCCTGAGCGCGGAGAAAGAGATCGTCGAGAGCCATCAAGGGCGGACCGGCGTGAGGCTCATCGATCGCTTGCCAGCGCTTCGTGGCCAGGCCCCTCGGCCAGCGTCGGGGCCCCGCACGGAGCCTTGGGTTCCGTCAGGGGGAGGAATGCCTCGAGGAACAGGCTGTCGCAGACCCGTCGGAAGCTCATGGTCGGGAGGATGAGGAAGTCGTCTGGCGCCTCCAGCAACGCCGCCGCGCGCATGAAGTCGGCCCAGATCGGAGCGCGGCCCTGAGCGCCCGAGAACCTGGCGGCGCACCATCGTCGATCCCGACCCAAACAACCGCGCCCCAGAGGCGGGCCACTTGGACGAACGAACACGAGCACGGGCAGGCAGAGAGCCAACGCAGGCATTGTGAACCCCTTCTTTCTTTTCATCACGCTTTGCCCGTCCTCCAAGGCAATCTCTGTGCCCGTGGCGAGGTCTCCCGCTCGGTGGAACTCCGCGTGTCACCACGTGTCGGGCCGGCGATGAGCTCTCGGTTGGCGCCATGATGTCACCGGTGCGACAGCGCGACGCGGGCAGCCTAAGGAGCCGCTCGTGGATCCATGCTACGCTGCCACGCGCAGCGGCATGGCTTTCGCAAGACCAGGCCGAGAATGGAATGATCGTGCCGCCAAGCGACCGCCGGGCGCAGGTGACGGACGGCCGAATCACACGGGCGTTCGCCGACCAGAAGCTGACGCCTGCCCTCCCGGCCCTCCGCGGGGTACGCCCAGTGGTGCTGTTGGCCGGGGTGCTCATGACGGTGGGTGCCCTCTACCTCGGGCGCGGCTTCCTGTTGCCAGTGGTGGTCGCCGGACTCCTGACCTTCGTCCTGAACCCCATGGTGCGGTTTTTCGAGCGGCAGCTACCCCGCGCCGTGGCCGTGCTCCTGGTCGTGGTGCTGACCTTCTCGGTGCTGGGCGCGCTCTCCTGGGCGCTCGCGGTCCAGGGCGCGAGCCTCGGCGGCCAGATCCCCGTCTACCGTGACAACCTCAAACGGAAGATCGCCGAGGTCCGCGGAGCCAGCCGGGGTACCGTGATCGAAAAGGTTCAGTCCGCGACGAAGGAGGTCGTGGAAGAGCTTCAGAAGGAGGAGACACCGTCCAAGGCTGCCCAGAAGCCCGTGCCGGTCGTGGTGAAGCCGCAGGCCTCCACCTTCTGGCAGCCCGGGGTCATGGAGGCGCTGGGAAACGTCGGTCTGGTGTTGGTCCTAGTGATCTTCATGCTCCTGGAGCGACTGCAGCTGCGTGACCGCCTGATCCGCGTGATTGGATTCGGTCGGATCGCCACGACCACCAAAGCCATGGACGAGGCCGCCCAGCGAATCACCCACTACCTCACCATGCAGACGCTGATCAACGGCACGTTTGGTGTCGGCGTGGCCTTGGGGGCCCTCGCGATCGGACTTCCCTATGCCTTCCTGTGGGGCTCGCTGGCGGCAGTGCTGCGCTTCATCCCCTACGTCGGGCCCTGGGCGGCTGCCGTCGTCGTCGTCCTCGCCGGGCTGGCGGTGTTCGATGGGTGGCTGCAGCCGCTCCTGATCGCCGCGATGTTCGTCGCGCTGGAACTGTTCACGAACCTCTTCCTGGAGACGTACCTCTACAGCCAGAGCGCGGGCGTCTCCCAGGTGGCGCTCCTGCTCGCCGTGGCCTTCTGGACGTGGATCTGGGGACCGATCGGGCTTGCCCTGGCGACGCCCCTGACGGTTTGCCTTGTCGTCCTCGCGAAGTACGTGCCCGATCTGGAGGTGGTGGCCGTCCTGATGTCGGACGAGCCCGTCATGGCTCCAGACCGGAGCTACTACCAGCGCCTGATCGCGAGGGACGAGAACGAGGCGGAAGGGCTCGTCCGGGACTACCTCAAGACGCATCCGACGGCCGACATCTTCGACGAGGTCTTCGTGCCCGCGCTCAATCATGCCCAGCAGGATCATCGGCGGGATCGCATCACCGACGCGGACGTCCGCTTCCTCGAGCGAACGACTCGTCAGCTCGTCGAGGAGCTAGAGGTTCCGCGACCGCCCAGCGACCCCGCGCTCCGCTCTGCAACGACCGTTCTCGGCCTGCCCGCACAGGAGGAAGGGGACGAGATCGCTCTGCTCATGCTGAAGCAGCGGCTCGATCCCGGCCGGTTCACGATGGAAGTCGCCTCGCCCGATCTCCTGGCCAGCGAAGGCATCGAGCTCGTCGAAGCCCGCGCGCCGGCGGCGGTGGTGATCGGCGCGCTGGCCGGAGCCGGTCACGCCCTGCACCTCCGGTACCTCTGCAAGCGGCTACGCGCGCGCTTTCCGGACCTTCCCATCGTGGTCGGGTGGTGGGGCGCTGACGGGGGGGACGAGGCCGCGCACGACGCGATGGTGGCGGCCGGAGCCGACCGGGTGACCGTGACTCTCGGCGACGCGTGCGTCCAGCTCCAGGAGCTGAGTCAGCTCGAGCGCGCCGCCGCATGGCCATCGTCGGCAAGCCCCGCGCCGGCCACCGCGCCCTGACGGGCACAGCGCGCGTCGAGTCGCAGCCCCCGCGTCACACGTGACCAGTGCCTTGTCAGGGTGTCGCCCCGACGACATCGTGACGACGCTCGTTCGCCCGTCCCCGCCACAGTCCCAGCCCGGCGACCGCTCCGAACGAGGTCGCATCTGCTGATGGAAACTGGCGTCTTGGCCCGATCATGCCTTGGCGTACGCCCGTCGGCAGCCAAGTTGCTATTGAACCTTCCGAAAGAGTCGCGCTGTGCGGCCAGGGCCTGTTCGTGTTGCCGAGCAGCACGGCTCATCGCCAAAGGAGGCTCTGATGAACGCGGATGTCATGGAAGGCAAGTGGAAGCAGATGCGCGGTCAGATGAAGGAGTGGTGGGGCAAGCTCACCGACGATGACTTCGATGTGATCGCCGGCAAAGGCGACCAGCTGGTCGGCAAGCTCCAGGAGAAGTACGGCTGGGCGAAGCGTGATGCCGAGGACGAAGTGGCCCGGCGATTCCGGGACTACGACGCGGCCGCGAGGCACACGCCCACGGCCGGTACGGGTCGGTCATAGGGCTTCACGCGTCCTCAACGACTGACGCGAGAGGAGGTGAGAGAAGGCCATGAGACACCTGCTCCGTTCCATGCTCGTGCTGGTGATGGTCGTAGCCGTAACCGCAGGCTGCACGTCGATGACCGGCAAGACGGCCGGCGAGAACGTCGATGACGCCTCCATCACGGCGTCGGTGAAATCCAAGCTCGCTGCCGAGAAGGTGGCGACGCTGACCAAGGTGGACGTCGACACGAACAAGGGGACCGTCTACCTGACCGGTAACGTCGAGAACGCGGTTATCAAGGCGCGCGCGACGGATCTCGCCCGCCAAGTGGCTGGGGTGCGGGAAGTCGTCAACAACCTGAAGATCCAGTAGTCCGGCAGAGACCGGTCGCACCGGCTCCCGGGCCGAACCCGGGGCCGGGGACGACCGGGAAGCTTTGAGGGGGTGAGAGAGCCGTGTCGACCCTTCTGTTGATCCTGCTGGTCCTGCTCCTGATCGGGGCCTTGCCGACCTGGCCTTACAGCTCCGGTTGGGGATACTACCCCAGCGGCGCGCTCGGCGTGGTCCTTCTGGTTCTCCTCGTCCTGTTCCTCGCCGGGCGCCTCTGACGCGACACAAGACGGCCCTGGAGGATCGCTCCAGGGCCGCTGCCCTACGACGGCTCCGTCAGAGGTTTAACGCTTGGTCTTCCCTGCCGTGAACGGCTTCTGCTCTTGGCCGCGATCTTCTTCGTCAGCCTCATCGTCGAGCTGGACGGGTCGGCCCGATTCCCGGTCGCTCCGCTCGCTCTCGAGGAGGTCTCTCCTGGCAGGCCTCTCCGGGTTGGGCATCTGCTTGTCGATAGGCTGACTCTCGGGCTTTCCGAATCCCTCGTCGTCGCGAGCCTCAGGGGTCTTTCGCCCAGGCTCCGGCCGGCTGGGATCGTATGTTCCGAAGCCTTGCTCCGCGGGCTTCTCACCAGGTCGGCGATTGCCCTGCTTCTTGTCCATGAACCTGTCCTCCTTGCGGGGAGTTACTCTGGCGTGGCTTGCGGCTGCTCCCCCCACGGCCGCTGTCCACTAGAGTAGGGTGCAAGGCATATGCCCTGGGCCCACCGGCCGCCGCCTGGCGCCCCCCACGCGGCGTGCCCCTCCGAGAGGAACCGTCATGTTGTCAGTTCCACGACACCGTGACATCGCGAGTGCAGCGAATCCGGGGAGTTTTTTCAGCTGGCGTGGCTGCTTCGAACGCCGCGAGCGTGGCACACGACTTGCGTAGTGTGCGGCGTCGAAGCACTCCCAAGGAGGAGGACAGCATGGACGATCGAGTTCGCAAGGGAAACGCCGAACAGCCAGTGACGGAGTGGGCCCGGTCCGAGGCACGTGACCTCGTCGACACCTCTCGTCAGCGGATGGACGAGGTCAAGACGGGCGCCAAGGATTACGGCTCCGAGGCCAAGGAATACGTTCAGGGCGCCGTGAAGCAAACGAAAGAGTACGTGGATGAGGCGCGCGACTACGTCGGAGGCGCGGTGCAGCAGGCGCGGGACAAGATGAGCGCGTATCGCGAAGGGGGCGTCGAGAAGGTGAAGCACGACCTCGTGGGCTACACGCGCGAGCAACCCATTACGGCGCTGCTCATCGCGGCGGGCGCCGGGCTCCTGCTCGGATGGCTCAGCGCCATGGGTCGCCGCTAGCCCCGGGGGAAGAGGGACGTCCGTGAGAGCCGACCGCGGCCCTGGGACGAGTGTTGTCGATCTCGCGACCCGGCTGATCGCGGATCTCGGGCGGCTTGTCGACCAGCGGATCGAGCTCTTCAAAGCCGAGCTCCGGCAGGAGGCGAAGAACGTCGCGAGAAGCCTCGGTCTTCTGGTCGCCGGTGCCGTGGGGATGGGGGTCGGGAGTGCCTTCCTGCTGCTCGCCCTAGGCCTGTGGGTCGGGGACCTGGTGGGCTCGACTCCCGGAGGTCTCGCCATCGTGGGCGGAGGGTTCGCCCTGGCCGGCGCGGCCCTGGGCTTCCTCGCCATCAGAAACCTGAGGCGCCAGAGGTTCGCGCCGGAGACGGCTCGCGAACTACGAAGGGACGTGGAATGGATCCAGAGGAACGGGGTGTAGATACTGACCGTCTGCGGCGTGACATCGAGGCGACTCGCGCATCTCTCTCGGGGACGGTGGGCGAGCTCCGCCGGAAAGCGGGTGAAGCCATGCACTGGCAGACCTACGTCGAGCGCTACCCGGTACCGATCCTCGCCGCGTCGGCACTCCTCGGGCTGACCGTGGGCCGCCGGATGGCACGGGCGTTCAGCTCGAGCCACCGCGGCGCCGGGCACCAGTGGGCGGCAGGGGACGCCGTGACTCGGATCCCGGCGAGGGTCGACGCAGTGGGGGTCGAGCGCTTCGCCGCCGTCAACGCCTCATGGCGGCGGCTTGGGTCGCGCGTGGAAGCGCTCGTGAACCGGGTTATCGACGACGTCGCCGACGCAACGGAGCGGGCCCTGGTGCCAGCCGTCGTCGGGGGGCTCCAGGCCCTGTTCGAGGGTCGCGCACGACCAGGGCACCGGGCGTCCGCGTGGGATCCCGGGCCTACCGCAACCACCGAAGAAGGGAGACGCACGTGAGCCCTACCAAGCTAAACGACCGGCTCGTCGGCGAGCTGGAGCGGTTCCTGCGGGACGAGCTGGACCGCCTGCGAGGGTCGCTGCAAGCCATCGTTCGAGAGAATCGGGACGCCGAGAACGCCACCCTCACGGACATAAGCACGCATGCGGCTGAGACGCTTCACACGGAGATTCAGGTCGCCCTCGTAGGACGCCGGACCCAGCAGGTCTTGCAGATCGAGGACGCCCTCGCACGGCTGGCCGAGGGGCAGTACGGGTTCTGCCAGGAGTGCGACGAGTTCATCGGCGTTCCTCGCCTCCGCGCCCTTCCATTCGCTCAACGTTGCCGCGACTGCCAGGCCGACGCCGAGCGGCGAGCCCGACGCGAAGGGGGAGACGCTGTCCGCGGGCTTCCGCGCGAGGTCTCGCTGGAAGCCGCCTGAGCCCCGTCCCGCGCACGACATCGCCGGACGCTGGCTCGGATCAAGGACCGGCAAATCGCCGGCTACGTCAAGCCTCTGTTCGGTGACATGGACGTCTACGACGAGCGCCAGGACCGTCACAAGGACCTGTCCGGGAGCTCAAGCCTGTTCCGGAAGCTCAAGAAGGCGTGGTGGGCGGCGGGCGGGCGAAGTCTTGGAGAACACGTCCCGGCACGAGATCGCGACCAAGATCACGGTAATCGGGCGCATCGAGAGTCCCAGACCAGCACCGCGGAGACATTGTCCGGCTCATCCAGCACGCCTTCTTCCTACCGAATCGAGTTAGAGCTCGAGCGCGTCCGACGAGCCCGAACGGCACCCGCTGCGGCGCCAACCTGTCGATGAAGCGACACCGTGTCCGGTCACGGCGTGCGTACGAGCACTCGGCACTCGCGCATGCCGCAACCGATTCGGAGAAGCGGTCCTGCCTCCTCGCGCGCTGTCCGAGCGGGTGCCCATCTGGATCGCCGCCGACACCGGCACGGGCCTTGCTCCGCCGAGGGCTGATTGCCGACCTCAAAAGGAGGAAGGGATCAATGCCACAGCCCACCCGGCCCAAGGCGCGGGAACGCAACCGCGACGGCGTCCTTCTAGACGGCGCACGGCGCTGGACCGACGCCCACGTGACATTTGATCGAGTCAGCGACGTGCCCGGCCGGTGTCCGCGCTGCGACGGGCTTGTCACTCGTCGTCTGGGCCCTGGAGTGCTCTGTGGCACCTGCGGCCGGCTCTGGGTCGTCCGCGAGATGCTGGATCGAGAGATCGGCGTCCAGGGCGCCGCGTGAAAGCCAAGGTCCTGCACGCCGACGGCGAGCGCACGATCGCGCTCGTGTTCGACCCCGGCGATGAGCCCATGCAAGGCCTCCTGGAGTTCGCGAAGCGCGAGCGCCTCACCGCGGGGCACTTCACGGCCATCGGCGCATTCGAGGAAGTGACACTGGGTTACTTCGACTGGTCGCGGAAGGACTACACCCGCATCGCGATCCGGGAGCAGGTCGAGGTCCTGTCGCTGGTCGGGGATGTGACGGTCGAGGACGGCGCCCCCAAGGTCCACGCCCATGTCGTCGTGGGCAAGCGCGACGGAACGGCGCACGGCGGCCATCTCCTCGAGGCCCGGGTGCGGCCCACGCTGGAGGTCATCCTGATCCAGCCGCCGGGCCATCTGCGGCGCCGCTTCGACCCAGGGTCCAAGTTGGCTCTGATCGAGATCGAGGAAGGTCGAGATGGCGCGCTGTGACATGTGCGGTAACGAGTAGGAAGCCTTTTCGATCGAGCCTGGGGCGGCGGCACACCTTCGACTGTTTCGAATGCACAATCCACAAGCTGGCCCCCACCTACGACCACTGCGGATGCCCGAATCATCGGGCACGGCGTAGAGGACGAGGAGGGCCGGATGTTCTGCTGCGCCCATTGCGGCCACGAGGTCGGAGTGTCCCGGGGGCGGGCGTGAGCAAACGGGGATGAAGCCATGCCAGGACGACGCCATCTTCGGGGAGTCGGCTCGAAGGAGCAGCGCCAGTACGAGCACATCAAGGAAGCGGCGCAGAAGTAAGGTCGCTACGGCAAGCGCGCCGCCGAGGTGGCGGCCAGCACCGTCCTGAGGCAGCACGCCCGGAAGGGTCAGTGAGCGCGGTGTCGGGGGCTGCGCTAAAGTCCTGACCCTGGAGGGTCGGGGCGCCGCTCAGGGAGTTAGGGTGGTCCGGATGCCCGGCCGCACTGGCTCTCTCCCTAACGCGGCGCGGCTGATTGCGACGGAGCCACAGGCTCCGCCTCGGCGGCGGGCAGCTCGACAATCCGGATTGGCGGACGGTCGGGGTCCAGGTTGCGCAGGAGCGGCAAGCATACGTTGTACACCGGCACGCCGGAGTGCGTCCGCCCTTCCGGCTGGCCGCGATGGGCGTGCCCGTGGAAAACGACATCCACGGCATAGCGGTTCAGGGGCTCCTCGAGCCGGCTCGATCCCAGGAAGGGGTACAGCTCCGGCGGCTCCCCCTCGACCGTTGCCTGGATCGGCGCGTAATGCAGGATCGCCACGCGGCGTGAGGTGCGCAGGCGGGCCAGGGCGGACTCGAGCTTGAGCGCCTCGTCCACCGTCTCCCGGACGAAGCGCTTCATGATGTCCTCGCCCCAGGGCTGAAGCGCCCGCTCCCCGAAGCCGCCGCCGAGCCCCTTCACTCCCCCGATTCCAAGACCTCCGACCTCGTGCCCATCCCCATCCAGGATGACGAGACCGCCCTCCCGCAGGATCTCCACGACCTCCCCGTGCTGCCCCGACTCGTAGTCGTGGTTGCCGAGAACCCCGACGGCGGGAATGCGGAGTGCGGCAGCGATCTCCCGCGCGAGGACTCGAGCCTCATCGGGAAGGCCGTAGTCGGTGAGGTCACCGCACAGGAGCAGGACGTCGGCGTTCGCACTGGCCGCCGCGAACAGGGGCTGGAGGGCCCCCTGCGACGTCTTTGTACAGTGGAGGTCACCGACGGCGGCGACGCGCACCGGCGGCCGGACGGCGATTGAGATGGACGGGCGGCGCCGCATCGGGCCCCGGGCACGTGGCGATCGCCGACGTCCAGTGCGCGATCTCGGCCGTGGACATCTCTCCCCGCGGAGCGAGCCGGCCGTCGGCGTACCCGCGCTCGTTGATGTCGATCAAGTACTGCTGCCGCGACAGGAGGGTTCCGTCGCACACGCGGAGGTCCTCAGCTGGCCAGAAGCGATCCCGGTCAAGCCGGCGGAGGAGATGGCGCATCACAGCCTCGGGAACCGCCGCCCGGTCACAGGGATAGATGAAGCCGAACAAGATGAGATGACTCAGCAGCACCCGCCATCGACCGCCGAAGCGCCGAAGCAGGCGCCGCCAGTCAAGGTGTGGTGCGCAGGCGAGGATAAGATGGGCGACATCGGCGCCGTCGTACCGCTCTCGCTCCATGACGAAGGCCTTGGACCAAATCATCTCCTCGGGCGGACAAAGGCGGACCGGGATGCCAAGCACGGAGCCGGGCACCGCGTGCCCGAACCAGAGGTCGTCGACCACGGCCACGCCGTTCCCCGCGCTGTAGATGAGGTCGATGACGCGGTCCCCGACATATGCCTTGGCCAGCCAGTGCGGGAACGTGAGCTCGGTCGTGAACCCGGCCTCGCCAAGAGCGGCGCACGCCGCCTCGCAGTCCTCGCGGCGCAAGAACACGTCCAAGTCCTTCGTGTCCCGGACAACGTTGGTATACGGAGCGAGCGCATAGGCCCCGCCGATCAGAAACTCCACGCCAGCGTGACCCAGCGCCTCGAGCGCCTTCCGATACACATGCTGGGTCTCGGCATCGAGCTCGGGGACGACGGCCGCCGCCATCGGACGTACCGCTGATGGGCCGCGGCGGTTCCGGGTGAGACGGGGCATCTTCATGGCGAGAGCTCGTTGCATGGGACGTGCCGCTCAGCTCGCTCGCGATTCGTCCGCGGGCCGCGAGATGAGCCCGTCGATGACGTCTCGGAGCTGACCGAGTCTGAAGGGCTTCTCGAGATAGCTCGTCGCGCCGAGCCGCAGCGCGCTAGCTGCCACTTGGCGCCCCCCGAACGCGGTCACGAACACGACGGGAACCTCTGGAAACTCCCGGCGGAGAAGGGGGAGCAGATCGAGCCCGCTGAGTCCCGGCATCTCCTTGTCCAGGATGATCAGGTCGGTCGGAGCCGAACGGAGCGCCTCGAGCACGTGCATGCCACGGTCGCGCTCCGTCACCTGGCAACCATCGGACTCCAGCATTCGACGCAGGAGGATCCGCATCTCATCGTCGTCGTCGACGACAAGGACCCTCAGGGCCGGACGGGATCTGTCCTCAATCACGGCCTGCTTCTGTCGTGTGAAGAAGTCGACGGCCATACGGCCATGGGACGCAAAGTCCGTGCCAGGTCACGACTGCGGCTGTTCGGCCAACCCCGGTCCCACTCGCACCATGTTGGCCTGCATGCGCTGAAGGGTTCGCACGCTGATGCCCAGGATGCGGGCCGCGGCCCGCTTGTCGCCCCGGACCTCCTCGAGGATTCGACGGATGTACTGGCTCTCCACGTCGGCCAGCGACGGACGGACGCCTAGCTCACCGGTCGATCCGGGCGTGAACTCGATCCGGAGGTCGTCGCGCGTGATGACGCGACCCTTGGCGAGGGTCGCCGCTCGCTCGACGACATTCTCCAGCTCGCGGACATTGCCCGGCCAGCTGTGGTCGTGGAGCCACTTCAGAGCCTCCTCGTCGAAGCCCTCGATCTCCTTGCCCATGCCGGCGGCCGCTCGCTTCAAGAAATGCTCCGCCAGGAGCGGGATGTCCTCCGGCCGTTCCCTCAAGCTGGGGATCCGGATCGGGATGACGGCCAAGCGATAGTAAAGATCCTCCCGGAACTTACCCTGCCGCACGAAGGCAGGAAGGTCTCGATTGGTGGCGCTGATTAGCCGCAGATCCACCTTGATCTCCTCGTTGCCCCCGACGGGCCGCACGACGCGATCCTGAAGGGCGCGGAGAAGCTTGACCTGGAGGGACTGGGGCATCTCGGCGATCTCATCGAGGAGCAGCGTGCCGCCCTGTGCTTCCACGAAGAGGCCCCGTCGCTTCCGGTCGGCGCCGGTGAACGCCCCTCGCTCGTGGCCGAACAGCTCGGATTCCAGGAGGGTCTCGGGAATGGCCGCGCAGTTGACCGCCACGAACGCTCCGTCGCGTCGCCCGCTGTGCCAGTGGATGGCGCGCGACACGAGCTCCTTGCCCGAGCCGCTGTCCCCCAGCAGGAGGACCGGGGCATCGGTGTCCGCCACCGCCCGAATCTGCTCGAAGACACCCTGCATGGCCTTCGAGCGGCCCAGAATGTTGTCGAAGCTGTAGCGCCGTTCTACCTCGGCCCGAAGTCGACGATTCTCCTCACGCAAGCGCTGGTCTTCCACCGCCCGCTTGACGACCACGGACAGCTCCGGAAGCTTGAACGGCTTCGTCAGGTAGTCGTACGCGCCCTGACGCATGGCGTCGATGGCGCTCTCCAGGCTCCCGAATGCGGTCATGAGGACCACGCGCGCGCGCGGCTGGACCCGCTGCGCCTCCCGCAGCACGGCCAGGCCATCAACGGGCTCCATGACCAGGTCGGTCAGGACGACGGCGTACTCTTCCCGCCCCAGCGCCGTCTGGGCGTCCTCGCCTCCGGTCACGGCCGTCACCGCCCAGCCTTCCATCTCGAGATGGCGGCGGAGAAGCGCCACCATGTCGGCATCGTTGTCCACGACGAGGATTCGGGCTTTCATGACAGCTCCTCTCTGGCTTCCGACGTGGTGGCCCGTCTCGCTTCGGGCATCCAGACGGTGAAGGTGGTGCCCTGTCCGAGCGTACTCGCCACCTGGATGTCGCTGCCGTTTGACCTGACGAGATCCCGGCAGATCGCGAGGCCCAGCCCGGCGCCCTCGCGTGCAGACTTGGTGCTGAAGAAGGGATCGAAGATGCGGGGAAGGACATCCTCCGGGATCCCCGAGCCGGTGTCGCGCACCTCGAGGGCGACGCCCGGTCGTCCGTCGTCGGCGCGGGGCGCGCCCGTGACCACGACTCGTCCTCCCGTCGGAGTCGCCTCGATGGCGTTCGTGAGGAGGTTGATGAGGACCTGCTGGAGGTGGCCGGGGTCGACGAGCACCGGCGGCAGCTCCCCCGGCAGCGACATGCCGAGGGTCACGCCGCGGGTTCTCGCGAAGTGCTGGAGCAGCGGCCTGAGGGCCTCGGTGACCGAGGCGGGGGCGACGGCCACGCGCTCAGGCTCTCGCTGCCGGAAGGGATCCAGTGCTGCCCGGATCATCCGGGAGATCCGGTCGATCTGGGTGATGATCACGTCCAGGTCTTGCCGCAGAGGCGAGTCCTTCGGCAGCGCGTGCTGCATCAGCTCAGCCCGCCCGGCGATGATGTTCAGCGGCGTCCCCACCTCGTGCGCGATGCTCGAGCAGAGCTTGCCCGCGATGGCGAGCGACTCCGTCTGCCGGAGCCGCCGCATCAGCTCGAGCGACCGGTCCGTCTCGGACTCCGCCCGCTGGCGCGCTTCCTCCAACCGCTCGGTCATGCGGTTGAACGCTGCCGCGACGTGCCCCAACTCGTCGCCGCTCCGGACCGGGACCATCGCTCGGGGCTCGCTGGCGCCGACGCGCTCGATGCCCACCATCAGGTCGGCGACCGGCCGAAACACGAGTCGCCGGAGGGCGAACCAGGCCACGAGCCCGAGGAGTGCGAGCAGGAGCGCGCCGTGCAGCGCCATCCTGTAGTTCTCGCCGAGGAGATCGGCCTCCAGGCTGCCCGCGGCGTGGGAGATCTCGAGAACCCCGTCGTCTTTCCCGGAGGATCGCACCGGTAGAAGCACGGTGTGAAGCCGGGTCCCACCGTGCTCGTGCTCCACGATCGCAGGCTGGCCAGTGTCCCGCACCTGGCGATGCCGTTCCGGAGGCACGCCGGCATCGCCAGGGAGGAGGTTCGCGTCGACGCGCGAGGTGAGACTCCCGTCCAGCACCCGGATGCGGACGATCTCCGTCTGCTTGACGACCAAATCCTTTGCGAGCCGCTCGACGTCGGACAGGGTGCCACTCCGGAGCGCGTTCTCCACGGCGAGCCGGATCGCAGTGCTGGCCACGCTCACGCGGAGATCGAAGTCCGCGCGGCGCTGCCCGCGCTCCTGCTGGAGGCGGACGTAGGCGTATGCGGCGACCACCAGGATCATCGGAACCAGCAGAAACAAGACGAGGCGAAATCGCAGTCCCACAGGTGGCTCAGTCTAGCACGCGCCCGCCGGCCAGATCGGCGTGCAGACGACACGATGGCGTCGCATCTCTATGCTCCGTCCAATATGCGCCCAATATGCGCTCAGAAGTTACGCGTCGGCGGTCGTGTGGCATGTGCCTTGCTCGACGCTTGCTCGCAGACGCCGTGGCGTCCGGATGCACCAAGTGGACGCCTCGGCTGACGAGAGCCGCGAGCCCGCAACCACACGCGCTCGGCGAGTGGAGATGAACATGAGAAGTAGTCGGATTGCCGGAAACCTTCTGCTGCTGCTCTTGCCGCTCCTGATCGTGGGCGGCTGCTACATGGGGCCTTCCTCCGTCCAGGCCCCCCCGCCACCACCGCCGGCGCCTGTGGAGACGGTGTCGGGCCAGCCGGGTCCCGCGTACGTCTGGATCCCCGGCGCGTACACGTGGCAGCAGCCCACCCGGACATACGTGTGGGTGCCAGGGCACTGGACCATCCCGCCCCAGGGCTACGCCTGGGTCCCGGGGCACTGGGAGACGCAGGTGGGTGGACCAACGTGGGTCGACGGACGATGGCGTCACAATTGACGAAGGGGGTGCACGGTCCATGCCGGCACAAACGCCAGTGACGGGACCGGACCCCGCCCAGCCAGCCAAAGGTGCGGAGGTCCGAATGGAGCGCTGCGCGATGCACGGCATCGCGTACGACAGCGAGCGAGAGGTGTGCCCGGAATGCGCCAAGGCGCCGCCGCCGCCACGCGAGGAGACACGTCCCGGACCCTGAGTCGAAGCTAGGCACGAGGATCGGCGTCTCCCCGTCTTGTGGTGCCGCGCCGCCACGATGGCGTACCGGCGACAATGTGTCGCTAGGGGCGGCTCCTCGCAGTCAGCCCTCAGCAGTAGCGGAAATCCCGCGCCATGGAGGGGATCGACGCGGGCGGCGCGGAGCGTTATCGTCGTCCGCGTGGAGCCGCCATTGCACCCTGCTCGCGCATGACGGAACCGGCCACCCGCGTACCGCTCCGGGCCGTCGTTCTGGCCGGCAGCTCTAGCGTTCGGCCTCGACGTGCCCGCGGACGTCCGGTGGGTGTGCGCGGCACTCCCCCGAGGCCAACTTCTCCGCTGAGCGAAGCGGCAGACGCCGCCTCGGTAAAATGAGGGCTGGCTCCCTCCGAACGCGGCCCGGTCGCCCCTATCCCCTCGGCACCACCTGGGATGGGGCAGGTGTCAACTTTGCGCTCTTCAGCGACCACGCCACCGCCGTCGAGCTATGCCTCTTCGACTCGGCGGACCCCGCCAGGGAGATCCACCGGATCCCAATGGTCGAGCGCACCGATCAGGTCTGGCACGTCTACCTCCCCGAGGGGCGGCCGGAACTCCACTACGGGTACCGCGTGGACGGCCCCTACGAACCTACCGCGGGCCATCGCTTCAACGCGCGGAAGCTCCTGCTCGATCCCTACGCCAAGGCGATCGCGGGGGCGATCGAGTGGAGCGACGCGATCTTCGGGTACCGGGTCGGCGACCCGGACGCGGACCTCACGCGAGACGATCGCGACAGCGCTCCCTTCGTTCCCAAGAGCGTCGTCGTGGACGCCGCCTTCACCTGGGGCGACGATCGGCCGCTCCGCACGCCGTGGCACCTGACGGTGGTGTACGAGGCTCACGTCAAGGGCTTCACCGCGCGCCACCCGGCCGTTCCGAAGGCTCTCCGAGGAACGTACGCCGGGATGGCCTCCCCCGCCGCCATCGAGCACCTCCGTCGGCTCGGCGTCACTGCGGTCGAGCTCATGCCCGTCCACCAGTTCGTGCGGGACCGCCACCTCGTCGAGCGCGGCCTCACCAACTACTGGGGCTACAACACGATCGGCTTCTTCGCGCCGGACTCGCGCTACGCGAGCGAGGGAGTCCGCGGCGAGCAGGTCCGCGAGTTCAAGCAGATGGTCAAGGCGCTTCACCAGGCCGGGATCGAGGTCATCCTCGACGTCGTCTACAACCACACCGCCGAGGGCAACGAGCACGGGCCGACGCTCTGCTTCCGCGGGATCGACAACGCGGCCTACTATCGGCTGGTGGCAGAGGATCGCCGTCACTACATGGACTACACCGGATGCGGCAACACGCTCGACATGACGCATCCGCGTTGCGTCCAGCTCTTGATGGACAGCCTCCGGTACTGGGTGTCGGAGATGCACGTCGACGGCTTCCGCTTCGACCTGGCCTCCGCGCTGGCCCGGGAGCTCCACGAGGTCGACCGCCTCTCGGCTTTCTTCGACGTGATTCACCAGGATCCGCTGATCAGCCAGGTCAAGCTCATCGCCGAGCCCTGGGACCTGGGAGAAGGCGGCTACCAGGTGGGCAACTTTCCGGCCGGCTGGGCGGAGTGGAATGGACGCTACCGCGATACGATCCGCCGATACTGGAAGGGGGACGGCGGCCAGGTGGCGGACCTCGCCTATCGCTTGACGGGATCGAGCGACCTCTACGAGTCCGGGGGCCGCCGGCCATCGGCCAGCGTGAACTTCGTGACCGCTCACGACGGCTTCACGCTGCTGGACCTGGTCAGCTACAACGACAAGCACAACGAGGCGAACGGAGAGGACAATCGGGACGGGACGAACGACAACCTGTCCTGGAACTGCGGGGTGGAAGGTCCCACCGACGATCCCGCCATCACCGCCCTCCGGGAGCGGATGCTCCGCAACTTCCTCGCCACTCTCTTCCTGTCCCAGGGCGTGCCGATGCTGCTCGGGGGCGACGAGATCGGACGGAGCCAGCAGGGAAACAACAACGCCTACTGCCAGGACAACGAGCTTTCGTGGGTCAACTGGACGTTGTCTCGCACCGCGAAGGCCCAGGTCGAGTTCACGAGGCGCCTGATACGTCTCCGTCTCGGCCATCCGGTGTTCCACCGGCGGCGCTTCTTCCAGGGTCGCCGCATTGCGGGCTCGGAGGTCAAGGACCTGTCGTGGTTTCGACCCGACGGGAAGGAGATGACTGACGAGGAGTGGACGAACGGCTCGACCCGGTGCCTCGGGCTCCGGCTCGCGGGCGACGCGATCGAGGAGGTGGACGAGGAGGGCGAGGCCATCCGGGACGACTCGTTCCTGCTGCTGCTCAACGCCCACCACGAGCCGCTCGACTTCGTCTTGCCCGCCCATCGAGTTCGGGTCAGATGGGAGCTGGTCCTCGACACGCGCAACTGGGTTCCGGGGCCGCGGGCGTTCCGGGCCGGCGACCAGTACCCCTTGGAGGCGCGCAGCCTGGTTCTGCTGCGCCTCCGAGCCCCGCGGAAGGCCGCGTGATGGCCAGAATCCCCGGCGCCACCTACCGTCTCCAGCTCGGAGCGAACCTGACGTTCCTCGACGCCCGCGACCTCGTACCCTACCTGGCCGAGCTGGGAATCACCGACTGCTACCTTTCCCCGATCCTCCAGCCGTGTGTCCCTGACTCCCACGGCTATGACGTGGCGGACCACGGACAGCTCAACGCGGCACTCGGCGGCGAGGCGGGACATCAGGCGCTCTCGGAGGCGCTCCGGGAACGAGGCATGGGCCAGCTCGTCGACGTGGTCCCGAACCACATGGGCATCTCGCGAGGGCGGAATGCCTGGTGGCAGGACGTCCTCGAGAACGGAGCGGCGTCTCGATTCGCGTCGTTCTTCGACATCGACTGGGAGCCCCTCAAGCCCGAGCTGCGGAATCGAGTCCTCCTCCCGATCCTCGAGGACCACTATGGCCGGGTCCTCGAGAGCCAGGGCCTCAGGCTCGAGTACGAGGACGGGGCCTTCCTGATCCGTTACCGCGATGCCGTCCTGCCCGTGAGCCCCTGCTCGTATCCCCAGATCCTGGCGTGTCGACTCGCCGAACTGGAGGCGACGCTTGGGCAGGACGACACCCAAGTCCAGAAGCTGCGGGACATCGCCGCCGCCGCCGAGCGCCTGCCGGCGCGCACGGAGACCGAGCCCGAGCGTCAGGCGGAACGGGCCCGAGACAAGGAGATCGTCAAGCGCCGGCTGGACACGCTCACGCGTGAGGCCCCAGCCGTGAAGGAGTTCATCGAGGAGATCCTCTGGATCTTCAACGGTACCCCCGGCCAGCCGGAGAGCTTCGACCGGCTCGATGCCCTGCTGAGCTCGCAGGTGTATCGCGCCGCCTACTGGGGCGTTGCCGGGGATGAGATCAACTATCGGAGGTTCTTCGACGTCAACGACCTGGCAGCCCTCCGGATGGAAGAGCCAGCCGTCTTCGAGGCGGCTCACCGGCTCCTGTTTCAGCTGATCCGCGAGGGTCGCATCACCGGCCTCCGGATCGACCATCCCGACGGTCTCTACGCGCCCGCCCGCTACCTCGGCGCGCTTCAGGAGCGAACCGGGGGTGCCTTGGGCGCCGAACAGGACGGCGCGCCGATCCCCCTGCCCTTCTACCTGGTGGTCGAGAAGATCCTCATGCCGGGGGAGTCCTTGCCCGACCACTGGCCGGTGCACGGTACCACCGGGTACGAGCTGCTGAACGCGCTGAACGGCCTCTTCGTGGACACGAAGGGCGCACGGGCGCTTCAGCAAATGTACGAGCGGTTCACGGGGCTGACCGCTGACTTCGCCGACGTCGTCCACGAGACGAAGCGGCTCGTCACCGACACGACGATGGGGAGCGAGCTGAACGTGCTCGGCCGGCGTCTGGGGCGCCTCGCGGAGCAGCGCCGCGAGTCCCGGGACTTCACGGGGCGGAGCCTGACGGAGGGCCTGCGCGAGGTCGTCGCGTGCTTTCCCGTCTACCGGACCTATGTGGGCGACGACGGCCAGGCGGCCAGCGAGCGCGACCGCGCACATGTGGTGGCGGCCGTGGCGGTGGCCAAGCGCCGCAGCCCTACCACGAACACCTCGGTCTTCGACTTCATCGGTGACCTCCTCTGTCGGACGGGCGAGCTCGACTTCGTGCGGAGGTTCCAGCAGCTCACCGGCCCGATCACCGCCAAGGGCGTCGAGGACACCGCCTTCTACCGGTACCACCGCCTGCTCTCGCTGAACGAGGTGGGCGGCGCGCCCGACCGCTTCGGCATGTCGGTGTCGGAGTTCCACCGGCTGAACGCCGAGCGACTGGCCCGCTGGCGGCACTCGCTCTCGGCCACGTCGACCCACGACACGAAGCGGAGCGAGGACGTCCGGGCCCGGATCAACGTGCTCTCGGAGATCCCACTGGAGTGGCGTGCCCACTTCCGCACGTGGCACCGCCTGAACCGCCGCCATCGCAGCCTGGTCGACGGCCGGCCGGCGCCCGACGCGAACGAGGAGTACTTCCTCTACCAGACGCTGGTCGGCGCCTGGCCGATGGAACCCGTAGCCGACGCCGAGCACGCGGCATTCACCGAGCGCATCCAGCAGTACATGTTCAAGGCGCTCCGGGAAGCCAAGGTTCACGCGAGCTGGGTTCATCCCAACCCCGACTACGACGCCGCCGTGGCCCGCTTCATTGCGGCCATCCTCGACCCTTCCGGGCCGCCCCGGCCCACGCCGGGGCGCTTGCGGCGCCTCCTCGGCGCGATCGTGGCCGAGAATGGCGGGAATCCGTTCCTCGCGGACTTCCGCCCGTTCCAGCACCGGATCGCGGTGGCGGGGATCTACAACTCGCTGGCCCAGACCCTCCTGAAGCTTGTCCTGCCTGGCGTGCCCGACACGTACCAGGGGACCGAGGTCTGGGACCTGAGCCTCGTCGATCCTGACAACCGCCGGCCAGTGGACTACACGCGGCTCCGGAGGGACCTGCGGGCGATCTGCGAGCGGCTGGCCTTGCCAACCGCCGACCTTGCCGAGTTCGCCCGAACGCTCCTGGACACCAAGACGGACGGGCGGATCAAGCTCTACGTGACGCACCGGGCCCTCGACTACCGCCGGCGGCGGCCCGAACTCTTCGCCGAAGGCGCCTACGTCCTCCTGGAGGCGCAGGGCCATCGCCAGGAGCACGTGGTGGCATTCGGGCGCGAGCGGGGGGGCGAGACGGCGATCGTCATCGTGCCCCGCTTTCTCGCGCGGCTCCACTTGACGGATCCGCCAGTCGGATCCTCCCTGTGGGCCGGCACGTCGTTGGATCTGCCCGAGGCGTGGACATCCCGCAGCTATCGCAACGTGCTGACCGGGGAAGGCGTGCCGGTCGCGAGCCGCGAGGGCCGTCCCAGCATCCCGCTCGAGACGGCGCTCGCGATCTTTCCGGTGGCGCTGCTCGAGGCGACGAACGGACGCTGAGTCCATCACGCGGGACGGCGAGTCCCGACCGGAGACAAGACATGCCAGGAGGCTCGACAGGCTTTCACGAGGCCGAAGACACGCTGACACCAGCGACGCGGGACATGCACCGCGCCATCATCAGCTTGATGGAGGAGCTCGAGGCCATCGACTGGTACCAGCAGCGCGTCGACGCTGCCGGGGACGGTGAGCTGAAGGAGATCCTCCGTCATAACCGGGAAGAGGAAAAGGAGCACGCCGCCATGGTCCTGGAGTGGATCCGGCGGAGAGATCCGGGCTTCGACGAGGTCCTGCGGACCTTCCTGTTCACCGAGCGTCCGATCGCCACCCTCGAGCCGGCCGCGCCGACTGCCAACGGCCGGCGCGGACCCGGCAAGGGCGCGGCCGAACCATCCGTGAGCGTGGGGTCGCTGAGAGGAGCGCGCTGATGGACATCCTGAGACGCGGCAGCGCCCAGCTGTCAGACGGAGTGTGGAAGGAACTGGACGACGCGGCGGCTTCCGCCGCCCGCAACGTCATGACGGCCCGGCGGATCGCCACGTTCGACGGGCCGCGGGGCTGGGACTACATCGCGGCACCCCTCGGCACCATGACGGCGTGCGCGACACGCGAGGGGAAGGCAGTGGTCTGCGTGCCGGAAGTGGCGCTCCTCGCCCAGATCCGGGCCGATTTCAGCTTGCCGTGGTCGGCGGTCGAGGCCTTCGAACGGGGAGGCCCGGCGCTCGACGCGGCGCCCGCCGAGACCGCCGCGCGCGAGGTCGGACTCGCGGAGGAACGCCTCGCGTACTCGGGCCAGCCCGTGGGCACCGGATTTCTCGAGGATCCGCGGTCGTCGCGCTTCCAGCTCGGTGACTGGTCGGATCCCGCTCGCGTCATCGCCGATCTCGTCCGGGCTGTCGAGATGCTGGACCGGCTGACGGTGCCCGGCCCGTACGAGGCGGTCCTGTCTCCCGATCGCTACTACGCGTATCTCTCGGCCGCGAACCGCGGCTACCCGGTGACTCGGCACACCAAGGCCATCGTGGCCGATGTCCACCGGTCTCTCGTGATGCGAGACGGCGGGGCGCTCTTCTCGATGCGGGGCGGCGACTTCATCCTCACCGTCGGCGGCGATCTCTCGGTCGGCTACCGGTCGCACGACCGTGACAGCCTGCATCTGTTCTGCGTCGAGACCGTCTCGCCCCAGACCCTCGATCCCGAGGCGGTTTGCGTGCTGGAGGGTGACGCCGCGAGCGCCTGATCCCCCGCCTGCCGGCTGCTCCTCAATCGCGCCACCGTGTCGACCTGACGACGCGGTGGCGCGCGCCCCGGGCCGCACTGGTATCGCGAGAGTTTCGGCGCGCCTCGAAGACCACGCGTCCCTGTGGCACATGCCTTGCTCCACCGCTGGCATATGGCACCCACGAAGAAGAAACTCAGAAGCCCGCTCGCTCCAGCCTCGCGGTCTCCCAAGGCGCCGGCGCGACCGGCCGTCGAGTCGGCAGCGCGCCAGAAGACTCGCCGGCAGCGTCGGGCGACCGTGGCCATCCGGAAGGACACCATGGTCATGCAGACCGACGAGGGACCTCGGGTCGCCTGGAGCGCCGCCAAACCGAAGTTCAGGAAACGCTAGGGAGGGAGACATGCGGCCCTTGCATGCCGTCCGAGCGTCAGGCCTTGTCGTCGCACTCACCGGGTTGCTAGCCGCGGGCTGTGCACTGGTGCCCCTGCCGGACGGCACGGGGTCCCAGACGGGGCAGAGCCGGTCCGGCCCGACCCTGGAGCGCGTCAGTCAGCAGGACGCGGCCCGGCTCCGCCGGATCGTCGAGCCATTGGCCAAAGCCGCCGACCGGCCGCCCGCGCAGGTCACGGTCGGCATCATGTCCGACAAGAGCATCAACGCCGCGAATGCAGGTGGTGGCGAGTTCTACGTGACGCGCGGCTTGCTGGATCGCGCCACGGACGAGCAACTCCTGGCGATCATGGCCCACGAGTTCGCCCACAACGACCTCGGGCACGTGGCGAAGGCCCAGCGTGTCCAGGCCGGCGTGGATCTCGGCGCGGCGATCCTCGAGCAGGTGATCCCGACCTCGGCCATCATCACGCCCATCGCCGGCACCCTGATCACCCGGGCATACAGCCGGTCGGAGGAGCTCGAGGCGGACCGGCACGCGGTGAAGCTGCTCCGGCGAGTCGGATCTTCGAAGGAAGCCCTCGAGAACACGCTAACCTGGCTGGCGCGCACTTCGGGCGGCGGAGAGGGCGGCGGCTGGTTCGCGACGCACCCCGGCACGAACGACCGGATCCAGGCGCTCCGTCAGCTGCCGTGACGGGGTAAGCTGACACGCGTTCACCTTGTGGAGCCTCTTCCAGCCCGCGCAGCGGCGTGATCCGGAATGACTCGTAGCCACGGTTCCGCCGCTGCGTCACCCACGACGGGAGACGGTCAGTCGCACGACAAGACGAGTTCGTCGCGGGTGGCAGCCGGAGCGACAGCGCCCGGCGGTATCTCACCCGCCGTCCGCGATCGGATCGCGCAATCCTTCACCCGCGTCGAGGACGTGGTCTACGTCGGCCTCGGCCTCCTGCTGGCCGGCGGGGCGCTGGTCCTGCTGGTCGACGGGGTGCTGATGTTCGGCCGCCATTCCATCGCCGGCACCATGCCGGGGGCCATCATCGAACTGCTTGACCGGGTCCTGCTGATTGTGATGATCGTGGAGCTCCTCTACACGGTCCAGGTCTCCTTCCGCGAGCACACACTCGTGCCGGAGCCCTTCCTCATTGTCGGCTTGATCGCCGCGACGCGCCGTATCCTCGTGGTGACCGCCGAGTTCGCCGAGTTGGCCGAGGCCGGGGGAGTCGTCTTCCAGCACGCCATGCTGGAGCTAGGACTCCTCACTGTGATGGTGCTGGTTTTTGTCGTGGCCCTCGTCCTCCTCCGGAAGCGCTCAATTGAGGCCGTGGCCGATCGGGCCTGAGCGGAGGGTACTCGGGGGGGGTCGGTGTCTCCGACGCGCCGGACAGACTGGCGTCAGCGCGACGTGGTGTCGCGGTGCCGATCCGTCGGACGCGGGTCGATCGGGGGCGGACCCTGCGTGGACGGTGGGCTCGATCGGCCGCGCGACCCCCGACGCCGCGCCGCCACTGTGATTGCGTAGCCGACGACGATCACGAGGAAGAGGACCGGGATCCATCCCGGCCACCGGTGCCGTTCCCGCGCCGCCAGCTCCTGCGGATCCGGGTTCCCCGGCGCAGGCTGTGCGTAAAGGGCGGTCGCCGCGGCCATCAGGCAGTACGCGCCGAGCACCAAGGCCGCCACCGCGACGACGCTTCGAATGACTCGTACGTCCCGGAACGCAGCTAACGGGCGCGCAGTCGCGGGGCATCGACCACGTCCGGAGCCTTGGCCACGTGACATCGACTCTAGTCGTCCGGACGGGCGCGGCTTCATGATGCTCAACGGGTGCAACGACTGTGCCGAAGGGCATGGCACCCCGCTTGCTCATTCACTCGGCAACGCGGAGTTTGCTAGAGAGGAGACACGGACATGCAGGCAGTCGTTGGCGTCGTCCAACGCTATTCCGCAGCGCTCCAGATTGTCGACGCCCTCCGGGCGGCCGGCATTCCCGAGGCTCGACTCAGCGCTCTGTCGCCGGCGAGTGTCCAATCCTCCGATCCGGCCGAGGCAACTCTGAAGGCCGCCGTGCCGACGACCGACGCGGAGCAGCCGGGCATCGGCGGGACGATCGGGAGCGTAGTGGGCGGGGCCGCGGGAACGGCGGGCGGCCTCGCCGTTGCATCGCTCGCCCTGCCTGGCGTGGGTCCCGTGCTCGCGGCCGGGGCGCTCGCGCTGGGAGTGATCGGGGCCCTGGCTGGGGGCGCAATCGGCAGTCAGCTCGACGACACGCTCTCCAAGGGACTCCCAACCGATGAGCTGTACGTCTACCGCCATGCCTTGCGCAGTGGGCGGAGCATCGTGGTCGCGATGGCAGAGGACGACGCGGAGGCGCGCAAGGTCCGCGAGCTCATGACCCGAATGGGGGCGGAGAGCGTCGACGCTGCACGCGAGGAGTGGTGGGTCGGCCTCCGCGATGCCGAGGAGGCGGAATACACGCGCCAGGGCGGCGACTTCCGCAAGGACGAGGCGCTGTACCGTCTGGGGTTCGACTCGGCGTTCCGCCTGCCCCGCGAGGCCCCGCCCTTCGAGGGCACGGGCACGACCCTTCGGGACCGGTATGGTCCGGCTGCCGAGGAGCCGGCGTTCCGCGCGGGCTATGAGCGCGGCCGTGCGAGGCGGGTCCTGTCGGAGGCGTCCGATACGCCTGGGACTGGCCGGGGCCGCACGACCGACGGCCCGACGCTGATCAGCCTGCTCCTCGTCTCTCTCATCGCTGGGTGGGGTTAAGTACGGAGACGATGCTCCGATGACGCGAATCGGCTACAAGCTCTCAAGTGAAGAGTTCGGCCCAACCGAACTGGTCCAGCAGGCAGTGCGGGCCGAGACAGCGGGTTTCGATTTCGCGCTGATCTCTGATCATTTCCACCCGTGGACCGACCGGCAAGGCCAGAGCCCCTTCGTGTGGGCCGCACTGGGAGGGATCGCTCGCGCGACCGAGCGGCTCACCGTCGGAACAGGCGTGACCTGCCCGATCATCCGGACGCATCCCGCGATCGTGGCCCACGCGGCAGCGACCGTGGCGGCCATGATGCCGGGCCGCTTCTTCCTGGGGGTGGGGACCGGCGAGAACCTGAACGAACACGTGACAGGCGCCAAGTGGCCGCCGGTGGACGTGCGGCGCGAGATGCTGGAAGAGGCCGTGGCGGTCATGCGCTTGCTCTGGCGCGGGGATGTCCAGTCGCATCGCGGCGCTCATTACACGGTGGAGGCCGCGCGGCTGTATACGCTGCCGCCGAAGCCGCCGCCGATCGTCGTGGCTGCCAGCGGCGCGAAGGCGGCACGTCTGGCGGGTCAGATCGGTGACGGCTTCGTCACGACCGATCCCGATCCAGCTCTGCTCCGCACCTTCCGCCGGGCGGGGGGTCGTGGCAAGCCCAGCTTCGTCGAGGTGACGGTCTGCTGGGCCAAGAGTGAGCGGGACGCCCGTCGAACCGCTCACGAGATCTGGGCCTTGGCCGCTCTCGAGGGCGCGCTGTTCACGGAGATCGCGCAGCCCGCGCACTTCGAGGCGGCGTTCAAACCGATCAGCGAGGAGCAGGTCGCCAGAGTCGTCGTCTGCGGGCCCGACCCGGCCCGGCATCTCGCGGCGATCCGGCGAGCGAGTCACGCGGGCTACGACCACGTCTGCGTGCACCAGATCGGGTCCGACCAGGAGGGGTTCATCCGGTTCTATGAGGCCGAGATCCTGCCCCGGCTGCGTCGGGTCAGGACCCCACGGCGACGCCAGCTTCCCCGGAGCCGTGCCGCGTGAGGACCGGCGGGCACAGGATGCCGTCTGGCAGGAATGCCGTGCCGCCGGCACCGGAGGTCGACGCCGGCGGGTCCCCCCCGGCACTGGCCGATCTCCGCGGCTCGGCCGCCGGCTGCCGGGCGTGCGACCTGTGGGAAAGGGCGACCCAGACCGTGTTCGGCGAGGGCCCGGTGCCGGCCGATGTGATGCTCGTCGGCGAGCAGCCTGGCCACGAGGAGGATCTGGCCGGTCGTCCATTCGTCGGGCCCGCCGGACGGCTCCTCGATCGGGCTCTCGAGGCAGCAGGGCTGGACCGGACGCGTGTGTACGTCACCAACGTGGTGAAGCACTTCAACTGGGAGCCGCGAGGAAAGTGGCGCATTCACAAGAAGCCCACGGCGTGGGAAATTCGCGCCTGCCGGCCGTGGCTGACGTCCGAGCTCGCCGCGGTACGGCCCCGCGCGATCGTCTGCCTCGGCGCGACGGCCGCGCAGACCCTGCTTGGGCGAGGCGTCCGCGTCACCCAGTCCCGGGGTGAGCCAATCCCGTCGACGCTGGCGCGATACGTCATCGCGACCATTCACCCGTCGGCGGTGCTGCGGGCGCCGGATGAGGCCGCGCGCCACGCCACGATGGAACGGCTGGTCAAGGACCTGACGGCGGTGGCCCGACTGTTCGCCGATCACGGTGAGGGGTAGGACAAGAACGTAGATCAGTACACGACGGGCGCCGGCTCCATGCGGGCCTCTTCGGCCGCGATGCGGAGGCCCCTTCGCCGATGCCGCCCCCGCCACACAGCCACGGCCAGCGCAACGATGGCGGCCACTCCGAGGATCTCGAACCAGGGTCCTTTCATGCCGAGCGGTTCTCCTCCGCAGCCTCACGCTCCAGCTGCCAGCGGCGCCCGTCGCGGTCGCGCAAAAGCTCCTCCGAGTTGCGCACCTCGGCATCCGACTCCTGCTCCACGCCGAAGCGCCCGACCAATCTCGTCTACGACATCCCAATCAGGCGTGGCCACCGTCTCACCTACGCCCTCCTCGTCCACGCTGTCGGCACGTTGCCAGCGGCATCCACCTCGTCCTCGCGCAGACGCAAGCCTCATGCCCGCAGCGAGCCGGTAATGTCGAGCAGGCAGCCCCGGGACGGCAGCTTCCGCTTGTCGATCCTCGTCGCGACGCGAGGTCGCGGCTGCGACACACTGGCGCGACGCCCAGGCTAGGCAGCCACCCTCTCGCTGAGGATCGACAGTGCCGAGAGCTCGTCACGTCGAAGCCCACGCCGGATGAGGTGCCGATGGGGGCGGCGACGGGACCGTTTCTCCAGATACGTCTCGATGACCACCGGATGCACATAACACTTGCGGCAGATCGTGGGCGTGTTGCCGAGCTGGAGGCTGACATGTGCGATGGCTTCACGCACACGCCGCAGCCGAGCGGCTCGCGTCGGCGCCGGTTGTCTTCTCCCCGCGAGGATGCGAGTCGCGAGGACGGTGCCGACCCAGGTTCGAAAGTCCTTGGCGGTGAAAGGGCCGCCGCCGATCTCTCGCAGATAGGCGTTAATGTCGGCGGAGTCGATCGTCTGGCTCTGACCCGACTCGTCGCGGTACTGGAACAGCTCCTGGCCCGGGAGGTCCTGGCACCGGCGGACGATCGCGGCGATGCGACGGTCGCTGACCTTCACGCAGTGGCGCTTCCCGCCTTTCCCCCGGAACTCGAAGCAGAGCTGCGAGCCCTGGACGGTCACGTGCCGGTTACGCAGCGTCGTGAGCCCGAAGGAGCCGTTCTGCCGCGCATATTCCTGGTTGCCAACACGGATGGCCGTGCTCTCGAGCAATCGGACCACCGTCGCGAGCACCGTCTCGCGAGCCAGGCCCCGCCGGGCCAGGTCGGCTCGCACGCGAGTGCGAATGCGGGGCAGCGCCCGGGCGAACTCGACGAGCCGAGCGTACTTCGTCTCGTCCCGGACGGCGCGCCACCGCGAATGGTAGCGGTACTGCTTGCGCCCCCGGCGGTCGCGCCCGACGGCTTGCAGGTGTCCGTGCGCCGCCGGACAGATCCAGACGGCCTGCCAGGCGGGCGGGATTGCCAGCGCACGGATCCGGCGAAGGATCGCGGGATCGCGGACGGGCGCTCCATCGGCACTCACGTAGCGGAATCCCCGACCCGCGCGTAGCCGGCGGATGCCGGGCTGGGCATCGGTCACATGGCGCAGGTGCGCCGCCTGCGCCGTGGCGGAAGGATCATCCTGACAAGGGCGTGCCCGCCCCCGCCTCATGTCTCGTCGGACTGCGTCCGTCATGGCACAGTCACCCGAGCAAGGTGTGTGCCGACGCCGAGTCAGTGGTGGCGTCTTGTATTGATGCATGACACCTCGCCGGCCGCCGAGCGTCGCGGGCACGACACTTGCGGATACCCCAGCAAGAGAGCCGTCTCTGATCCTCATGGATACGCGGTGCGCGTGGATGGTTCCCGGTTCCCCGGTCACGGCACGCATGATCGCTGACGCCTGACGCCATGCCACGGAAGACGACTGGTGACGACGACCTTCACGGCAATGCCCCGGATACCGCGCCGGTCGCCCTCCTCCTGATCGATGTCGTCAACGACCTAGAGTTTCCCGAGGGCGGGAGCGTGCTGCGCCACGCGCTGCCCATGGCGCGGCGGCTCGCCCGGCTCAAGCGTCGATGCAAGGACCTCGGAATTCCTGTGGTCTACGTGAACGATAACTTCGGGAAGTGGCGGTCGGAGTTCAGCGCCGTGGTGCGCCGGTGTCTCCAGGAGCCGGTCCGTGGTCGGCCCGTCGTGAGATTGCTCGAGCCCCAGCGCGACGACTACGCCGTCGTCAAGCCGAAGCACTCCGGTTTCTACGCGACGCCGCTCGAGCTGCTGCTGACGCACCTGGGAGCGAGGAGCCTGGTCCTGGCCGGCCTCGCGGGGGACGCGTGCGTCCTCCTGACCGCCGCCGACGCATACCTCCGGGCCTATCGCCTGTTCGTGCCGGGGGATTGCGTGGCGTCGGCAGATCGGCAGGCCAATCGGCGGGCACTCATGTACATGCGGCGGGTGTTCAGGGCTGACATCAAGCCCTCGCACCGGCTCGACCTCGAACGCCTGGTCTCGCCCGGGGCCCCGAGCGCCCCGCGGCATCCGCTCCAGAGCCGGCCGAGCGGCGCGTCGTCCGCTCGCGCTTCCTAGCGGGCGCCACCTCGTCCTGCCCGGTCAGGCCGCTAGCCGCTCCACTCGCTCGTCGTGGGCAAGGAAGGGGTCTGGACAGAGGATGGTCTCGCTGTCCGGACCCAGCGTCCTCACGTAGGCCCAATCCACCTGGTACTCCCACCCCAGAAGGTTCGCGCGGCGGACGAAGTCGCCACGCAGGCGCGCCCGAGTGGTCTGGGGCGGGCGGTGCTTCGCCCGCTCGACAACTTCGTCGCGGACAAGCGTCCCGACCTCGCCGTGCCGGGCAAGGAGATGGTAGAGACCGCGTCCCGCGCGGATGTCGTGGTACTGGAGGTCCAGCTGGGCGACACGGGGATCCTCGAGCGAGCAGGCATGCTTCGTCATGTAGCGCTCGATCAGGGAGCGCTTGATGGCCCAGTCCACCTCGCGCTGCGCCGCCGGCGGGTCCTGCGCGAGCCCCGCCAGGACGTCGCTCCACCGCCTCAGCACTGCCCGCGAGGTCGCGTCGCCCCCGACCCGGTGCTCGTGGGCCTGGCACCTCTCCAGGTAGGCGAGCTGGATCTCGAGGGCCGTGTAGGCGCGACCGTCCTTGAGCCGCACCGGCTCGCGAAGCGAAGGATCCCTCGAGATGGTGTGCAGGGCGTCGACGGCGGACTCGAGCCCGACGTCCTGGTCGAAGAACCCGTCCTCGACCATATCGAGCACGAGGGCAGTGGTGCCGACCTTGAGGTAGGTCGCCACGTCGGACATGTTGGAGTCGCCGACGATCACGTGGAGGCGGCGAAACCGCCCGCCGTCCGCGTGCGGCTCGTCGCGCGTGTCGATGATGGGTCGGCCGGACACCGTGGTTCCCGACACCTCGTCGACGATATGGTCGGCGCGCTGGCTCAGGTGGTACTCCACGCCGCGCCGGCCGCGATGGATCTTGCCGGCGCCCGCGAAGGCCTGACGGCTGACAAGGAAGGGAATCAGCGCCTCCACCAGACGGGGGAAGGGCGTGCCACGCGACACGAGGTAGTTCTCGTGACAGCCGTAGGAGTTGCCGGCGGAGTCCGTGTTGTTCTTGAACGCCTGGATTCGCCCAGTGATCCCGTCGTTCTTGAGTCGCCGATCGGCCCGCCACACGAGGTCCTCGACGAGCCGCTCGCCCGCCCGGTCGTATGCCACGAGCTCGATGAGGTCGTCGCATTCCGGCGTGGCGTACTCAGGATGGAAGCCGGTATCCACGTACAGCCGGCCGCCGTTCTCCAGGAAGACATTCGGATACCTCGGACCCGGGACGACTTCCTCGAACAGGAATCGCGCGAGTATATCGGGGGCCAGGACAGGCCGGCCCTCATGCGTGCAAGTAAGGCCGTACTCGCTTTCGAGGCCGAAGATCCGACGATTCATCTCAACCCGACGAGACGGTAGCAAGGGGCGTGCCCCCCAGCCGCCAGGCCAGTCCGGGGCGTTGCCAACTTCGGGGTTGCAGTCGACAGCATGTCGTGACCGCGGACAGGGCGGGCCCGTGGCAGCCCTCTTGCACCAAAGAGGAGCTGCGGTGAAGCGACAGCTCGATTCGGCCGTCCCTGCCGTGTTCCTGCGACGAGAGTGGCAGGCTCAGCGAGTCGCGTGGGGTCTGATGGCGCTCGTCCTTCTGGCGGGTCTCGCCGGGCTCCTGGGATCCGGCCCCCTCAGCCCGACATCGGTGACGAGCGCGGACGGCGCGGTTCGGGTGGACTACGAGCGCTTCGTCCGTCGGGATACCCGAACCACTCTCCGGGTACACCTGCGGCCGGCGAGTGCGGAGTCATCGACCCTCGCTCTATGGCTAGCCCGACCCTATCTCGAGGCGATGAAGGTTGACAGCGTGCTTCCGCCGCCGCGCCGGGTCCAGGGTGCCGGCGACCGCATCACCTGGGGATTCGAGGTCAGTCCGCGCGAGCCAAGGGAGCAGATGACGGTGACGATCCACCTTGTCCCGGAGGGGAGCGGCACGCGGTGGGCGGGGATCGGCCTGGAGGCGGGACCTGGAGTGAGGTTCCGCCAGTGGGTCTACCCCTAGCCGGGGATTGGTAAGGCCATGGAGTCCGTCGTGCGGGCCGGGATCGTGTACGTCCTCCTGCTCGGACTGTTCCGGGTGGCTGGCAAGCGGACACTCGCTCACACCACGACCTTCGACCTGGTGCTGCTCTTGATCATCAGCGAGGCCATCCAGAACGGCCTGGTCGGAAACGACTACTCCCTCACGAACGCCGCACTCATCGTCTTCACCCTGGTCCTCCTGGACATCGGGCTGTCGCTGGTCAAGCGACGGTCACCGCGCCTCGAGGCCCTGATCGATGGCGTGCCGCTGGTCCTCTTCCGGAACGGGAAGCCGCGGGACGAGGACATGGCGCGTGAGCGCGTCGACATGGACGACATCCTGGCCTCGGCCCGCGAGCGGCACGGGGTGGCGCGCGTGGAGGACATCGAAGAAGCCATCCTCGAGCGGAGCGGCGAGATTTCCGTGATCCCCCGGCGGCACGGTCCCACGCCGCCCGGACGCGAGACACCCCGGCCCAGGAGCTGAAATCGGCTCGAGTTCTTCCGGGCACTCCGACGTCCGACGGGCCTATGATGTGCGTCGTCCACGCGCCATATCGTCGCGACGGACGGGGCCTCTCCAGCGCACGACGCCGATCGCCGGCGCAAATCATCCCTGGGACAGCCGTCCTTGATCAGCTGGGCCAGATCGCGTTCCCCACCGTGAGGAGCTCGCGCCAAGAGAGTCGACTCTTGCCTTGGAACGCGGTCCCCAGCGCTCGAAACTCAGTTCTGAGGGTGAGCCCTCGATCGCGCTTCCCTGCACGCATCGAAGGTCAGATCCCACGATCGATGCCGCTTGCTTGGGCGGCATGTCCCAGCTGACCGTCCCGCCTGACCCACGCCTGACCCGCGACCTTGCGGTGGGCGGGGTCGTCGACTATCCTGGCACCGCATCGGGTCTTCGGGGCGGGCGGCGGTCCCTTCGGCGGGGCCCCTCAGCTCATCGGGTCGCTACTGGCGTGAAAGGGGTGGGCCCGAAACGTGCGGACCGATCTAGCGGGACAGCGGGGCACCGGTCTTGTCGACCTGCTCGACCGGGTCCTCGACAAGGGACTTCTCATGGGCATCGACCTGATCACGGTCGAGGCACGAGCCGTGGTGGCCTCGATCGACACCTACCTGAGGTACTCGGAGTGGGTAGCGCAGCTACCACCAGTGTCACGGACGGCCGCGGTCATCTCCCAGGAAGCCGTCCTCGCCGAGAACGCCGCCCTCCGGGCGCAACTCGCGGCCACACTCTCGGGCGCCACGCGGCCCCGTGGGGCGCGGCGGACGCCCCAGCCCGCCTAGACCGTGACGCGCGGCGCTGCGTCGGCGCGACCGGCGCGACGGCCCGAGCCGGGACCTGAGGAGCGGCTCGCGCTCCTGGAGTTTCTCCTTGCCTGTGAAGACGCGGCCGAGATGGTCCGGCGATGTCTCGAGTGGCTCACGGAACACGCGGGCTTGCGAGAGGGCCGCTGTCTCGTGCTGGACGCGGATCGAACACGGCTGATTCACCTGGCGGCCCGAGGCGCTCTGCATGAAGCCGTCAACGGCTTCACGCTCGACCTGGAGGCGCGGGAGCATCCCCTGGTCCGTGTCCTGTCCGCGTCGCAACCCGTCGTGGTGTCCAGGGAGACGACGGGGCCACTCTTCTCCGGGCGTCCGCCCATCCTGGCCATGCCGCTCCATGGCACTCAGGCCGAAGTGGAGGCGCCGACGGGGCTACTGCTGGTCCGCCCGGTCACCGCGAACCGGCACGAGCTCGCATGGGCATCCGAGTATCTCGGGTACCGGCTCGCGCGCGCGCGGATGAGTGCCACCAGCGTCGAGGCCGAGCGGCGCCTTCGCCGAGAGCGCGATCTTCTCCACAGCGTCCTCGACCGGGTGACCGATCCGATCATGCTGACCGACACCGAGGGTCGCATGGTCATCGCGAACGCGCGAGCCGAGCGCCTCTTCGCCACGCGGGAGGACGAGAGCGAGGGCCGCCGCCGGGCGGTGGCCATCAATAACATCCTGTTCTCGTCGGCGCTCGGCCGAAGCGCCGTGGAGCCCCTGCGGTCGGCGCCCCACGAGCTCGCGCTGGTGGACCCCACCGAGGGGTCGGATCTGCTCTTCGAGCTGATCAGCACGACGGCCGGGGACGCGCGCATTGGCATGGGCATCGTGTCCATCCTGCGGAACGTGTCCGACCTCCGGCGCGCGACCCTGGAGATCCAGGAGAACTACCGGAAGCTGCGCGCCACGGAGGCGGAAGTTCGGGCCGAGCGCGACCGGCTTGATCTCGTCATCGACTCGGTCGCCGATCCCATCCTCGTCACCGACCCCTCAGGCAACCTCGTGATGATGAACACTCCGGCCGAGCGCCTCTTCTCCACCTCCGAGAACGCGAGCCCGGCCGAGACCCAGCGCGTCCAGGCGAACGACGCGCACTTCACCTCGTTCGTGTCGAACCTCCTCTTCGGGAAGACCGGACAGTCGCGGTACCACGGCGGCGTGAACCTCGTCGACCCCAAGACGGGTCAGCAGGTGCCGATGGAGGCCGTGTCGGGTACAGTGTACGGCGACTCCGCCGAGGTGTCGGCCATCGTCACCATCCTTCACGACCGGGCGGAGGCCATCGAGCGCGAGCAGCTCTACGAGCAGCTTAAGGCGGCCTCGGCCCAGCTCGAGCGACGGGTCCAGGAGGCGACATCGGCGCTCGCCCACCAGAACGAGCTCCTCCGCCGGCAGGCCATCGAGCTGGAGCAGGCGTCGGTGGCCAAGTCCCAGTTCCTGGCCAACGTCTCCCACGACGTGCGGACACCCCTCAATGCCATCCTCGGCTACACGAGCCTGCTCCTCCGCGGCGTCTCGGGCCCGCTGGGTCCGACCCAGCGGGAGTCCCTGGCCCGCATCGACGCCAACGGCCGCCACCTGCTGACCCTGATCAACGAGATCCTCGACATCTCGCGGATCGAGGCCGGCAAGATGCCGGTTCGGCTCTCCTCGATCAAGCTGAACGAGCTGGTCGACGAGATCATGAGCGAGGTCGAGCCGCTCATCGCACGCTCGAACCTGGCGGTGACCGCGAATGTCCCGCCGGGACTCGCCCCGATCCGGAGCGACCGCCAGAAGGTGAAGCAGATCCTCCTGAACCTCCTCACGAACGCGCTCAAGTTCACGCCGCGCGGCTCGGTGACCGTCTCCTGCACGCACCAGAGATCGACCCGGGAGTTGGCCATCGCGGTCGCCGACACCGGCATCGGCATCGCGGAGGCGGATCAGGCACGGATCTTCGAGGCCTTCTCTCAAGCCGATCCCACTCTGACGCGGGAGGCCGGCGGGACTGGTCTCGGACTGTCGATCTCCCGCCGCCTCGCGGTGGTGCTTGGTGGTCGGATCACCCTCGAGAGCAAGCTCCGCCAGGGCTCCATCTTCACCCTCATCCTCCCTCTCGGGTCGAAGCGGTGATGACGAAGAACGCCGCCGAGCCCGGGACGCGGAAGGACGTGGCGGCGGGCGACGAGAACGGGCCGCTCGTCCTAATCGTGGACGACGTCCAGGACAACCGGACGGTGTACGTGCTCTTCCTAAAGTTTTCGGGCTTCCGAGTCGCCGAGGCCGAGAACGGCGCGGACGCTATCCGCCAGGCCGAGGCGCTCAAGCCGGACATCATCGTCATGGACCTCTCGCTGCCGGTGATGGACGGCTGGGAGGCCACCCGGCGCCTGAAGCGCGACCCCCGGACGAAGAAGATCCCCGTCGTCGTGCTGACCGGGCATGCCCTGCCCGAGCACGCGCAGACGGCTCGCGAGGCCGGCTGCGATCTCGTCATCACGAAACCTTGTTTGCCGGATCAGCTCCTGGACGCCATCCGGCGTATCCTCGATTCGCCGAAGTCCCGGCCGAAGAACGAGAGGTGACGTCGTGAAGAAGAAGCCCTCGAAACCGAGGGCCCGTCGCACGGTAACGCCACGGCCCCTCCCCTCGCCCCCCCCGACGGCCGCGAAGCGCGCGACGCCCGTCAAGCTCCCCGTGGAGCGAAAACGCGCACCGGCGGCGGACGTGTCGACGGGCGACGCCGTCTCGAGGGCGCCCCTCCGGCAGCGTCCCGGCCCCGGCAGTGGGGCTCCCGTGAGCCGATCAACCGACAGCCGCGCCAAGTACGTCTACTGCATCATCCGGAGCGCCGAGCCGCGTCGGTTCGGGGCGATCAGTCTCGGTGGCGAGCCGACCGAGGTCCAGACCGTCGGCTTCCGGGAGATCGCCGCGGTCATCTCGGACACCCCGGAAGAGGTGCTGGACGCGACGCGCGAGAACGTCCTCGCTCACGAGCGAGTCAACGAGACGGTGATGAAGAGCTTCACGGTGATCCCGATGTCTTTCGGAACCGTGTTCAAGACGCGCGACGACATCGTGGAGCTCCTGCGGGGCGCCTACGACGCTTTCCGGGACGTGCTCGACAAGATGCAGGACAAGGTGGAGTTCGGCCTCAAGGTCCTGTGGGACCGGGATGTCATGGTCCGCGAGATCGAGAACGACGACGAGGACATCCGGCGGCTCAAGAACGAGATCGCGGCCGTCCCGGGCTCGACCTACTTCGCCCGCATGCAGTATGGCCGGCAGATCGAGGCGGCCCTCCAGGCGCGGACCGATCAGTACGCATCCGACATCTTCGCGCAGCTGCGGGACGTGTCGGTGGCCGCCCGCGCCAACAAGCCCATCGGCGACAAGATGATCATGAACGCGGCCTTCCTCGTCTCCCGGGACAAGGAAACGGCCTTCGACGCGAAGGTCAAGGAGGTTGGCGCACTCTACGACAAGCTCACCTTCCGCTACACGGGGCCCTGGCCGCCGTACAACTTCGTCAACATCCGTCTGAAGCTCGAGCGCGCGCAGGAGTCCGAGTGATCATCCTCGACACCCTCCTCGTCGGCGGCCTCACTGGCCGTGGAAGAGGGGCGCGATGCAGTGCGCGCGCTGGAAGTGAGCGGCATCGCGATCGGCGAGATTCTCGTGAACCGGGTCACGCGCCTCGGAGCGCAAGGGACGCGCTCGAGCGCCAACGGGTGGGCGCCGAGCTCGAGGCCATCGCCGCCGTCCGTGCAGCATTCCCCGGGCGCCCGATCTGGCTCGTGCCGGAGCTCTCCTGAGGCTGGAGAGGGCCATTCGCGCACTGGCCCGGCGGTTCGGTCTCACGCCGGAAGATCTGAAGCTGGATCTGGGTCCGCTGGGTCGCCTGACCTAAGGCGGTCAGGCCCGGCATCGGCGCGTGACGGTCAGGCTGTCGGCGTGGAGCTCTGGTAGTGGTGCCGGATCCGCTCGAGGAGCGTGCTGGCCGCCGCCGGAACGAACTCCCTCGCGGCGAGAATGGCCGCCTCGGCGTCGGGCATCACGGCCGGTCTCGGGTAGTGGGCGAGAAACGCCCGACGCAGAAAACCTGCGTCGCGCCTGACACCGAAGACCTCCGCGTAGGCCCGTTCCACCGCCCGCTCCAGGCGCGCGTAGTCCTCGACGGGAACGAGATGGGAGTGCGCCCTGCTGACGCCCTGCAGGATCCCCTGGTAGGTATGGGGATCGAAGTTGTCGATCGAATAGCCACACAGGAGCGCCATCCCATGAGCCAGCACCAGCTCGCTCCACAGCGCCTCCAGCTGCAACGTGGCGGTGAGGCTGGTTCGACGCAGCACGTCCACCATCTCGCCGAACGAGCGTAGCTTCCGATATCCGGCGGCCCTCGCCGCCTCGACCGCTCCGCCGATCACCAGCTGGAAACGCTCGCGATTCGGCAGACCACCGACCATCAACTCGGTCAGGGTCGGCGTGGCATCGAGGATGGTCAGCTGCCGGCGGCGCGAGAGATCCCCGAGCGTGAACCCCTGGCCCTCGAGCTGACGCACGATGGGGTGACGGTGGGCGGGCGTCAGGATGAGGAGGACTGCCTCACCCTGCCGAAGGCCGGCGCCGACGAACTCACCGACCGCATGGAACAGAAAGCGCCGCTCGCTGTAGAGCTGCGCGACGTGCTGACCCTGGGCCGGCGCCCTGAGGACGGTCTCCCATCCCGCGCCATTGCGGAGCGCCGCCGCCGGGTTCCCGCTCACACTCGAATCGCCGCGGACATCACGGGGCGCCGGGCAGATCGACGAACTGAATGCTGTGCCTGGTCGTCATGCCCACCGGACGCTCCGAGCCTGGCGCTCCACCTGGCTCAGCTCAACCTGCCGGCCGGTCCCGCCGCTCCTCGGGCTCCGTTGGGTCGGAGAACACGCTGCTGCGCGTGCGATGCGCTCGACGCGCCAGGGTCCCGGCGTCTCCACCAGAACGGACGCGAGGAGCGCAGAATCCGGCCACCCTGGATCATCCACTTCCCGCCTGGTTCAGCCTCCCGCCCGGCGCTCTCAAACTGCCGCTCCTCCTGCTTGGTCTTCAGCTTGTTCACGAGCTCGGCATAGCCGGACTGCTGGATGATCCGGTTGAACTGCGTCGGGTAGTTCGACACCAGGCTGACAAGTTGTTCTGCTCAGTGTATCGCAATGATGTCAGTGCATCCCAATGATGTCGAGTCGCACGGGAACGACACCGCGCTCGACCATGTTCAGTGCTCGCGCGGCTCCGAGGCTCAGGTCGAGAATCCGGCCGTCCACGTATGGGCCTCGGTCGTTCACGCGCACCCGGACCATTCGGCCGTTCTCGAGGTTAGTGACCCGGAGTCGTGTTCCAAGCGGTAGCGTGCGATGGGCCGCCGTGAGCTGCATCATGTCGAAGGTCTCGCCGGACGCCGTCAGCTGGCCGTGATGGAACTCGCCGTACCACGAGGCGCGACCTACCGGCCCTGCCTGACTCGTGGCGGACGATCGAGCCACGCGGACGATCGCCCCCGTCGCCGGACCGCTAGTCGGCACCGGTGGCCCCGCCGACAGGAACACCGGAATCCCGAGCAGGAGGAGAAAAGCCGTGCGGAGCGCTCCGCGGCGTCGAGCCATGGTTCGGGATCACCGCCCCTCGCCATGCAGCTTCCCTCCCTCGATCAGCACACCGTTCGTCCCGCTTCCAGTTTTCGCCAACCGTCGGTCAAGCGCGGGCCTCAGGCGCACTGCGGACCATCTTCGTTATCGCCCATGCAGGGATCGGCCACCCTCGTCACTGCGGCCCTCATCCCCCGGGCGATGGCTGGCCAGCTCGGCCGCTTCCGATTGCCAGGCAGGACCGAGAGACGCGGCGCCAAGCGCAGGAGTCCGGTCCGTGGAGTAACCGTCGTGTTCCGCAAGGGGCGAAGGACCGGGAAGGCAACGGGGGCAGCCGAAATCTCGGCGGCTCGAGGAAGCGCACGGTATGTTTCGGCTCGATGCGAGCTTGGATGAGTCATGCGGGCGAAGGTTCGCAAGCCACGTGCCACGTCGGGACCTCACGTCTTGAACGACACCGGGGGGCCGTTGGCCCGCGAAGTGAAGAGGCCCGGGCGTTTGAAGGAGCCCGATGGCTTGGTCACACCCGAGGGAAGCCGAGCAGGCATGCCATCGGCGCCTTGCGGCGCCACCCTGTCGTGTGGGCGACACGGTGGCATCCAAGGGGCGCCGCGTTGCCGAGGCTCGGATGTCCGCTATCCTGAAAGCGAGGTCTTATCGTGTCAGCTTCACGAACCGGGCATGGCACCTCACGCGCCGCGCGTCGCGATCTTCGCGTGGCGACGTACAACATCCATCGGGGCCGTGGCCTCGACGGACGAGTGAGCCTGCCGCGCATTGCCGAAGTCCTGCGCGAGATCGACGCCGACGTGGTAGGCGTCCAGGAGGTCTACGAGGCGCAGGCCGAACATCTGGCCCGCGAGCTCGGCATGCAGCTCGTCATCGGGACCACCGTTCATCGATCTGACGGCGCGTACGGCAACGCCGTCCTGACGCACCTCCCGTTGCACGGTGTGGCGACCTTCGACCTGTCGGTGCAAACGCGCGAGGCTCGCGGGGGAATTCGTGCGGACCTCGCCTTCCGCGAGCAGATCCTCCACGTCTTCAACGTCCACCTTGGTCTGAGGAGACACGAGCGCGCGGCGCAGGTGAAGTGGTTGATCGAACGCCACATCCTATGGGATGACCGCATCGGCCCGCGAATCGTGATCGGCGACCTGAACGAGTGGTTCCCCGGCCGCGTGGGTCGGGCATTGAGGAACGAGTTCACGAGCCTGCGGCGGCGTCGCACTCACCCGGCCCTGCTGCCGCTGTGGGCCCTTGACCGGATTTACTGGGACCACACGGTCCGAGGCGAAGGTCTCCGCGTACACCGGACTCGTCTGTCGCGCGTCGCGTCCGACCACTTGCCCCTCGTGGCCACCCTTCGGATTCAACCCAGCTCGTCGCATTGATCCCGTAGCGCATCGCCAACCTGTCTACCGGGCCGCTCTTCGCCACCTTCGAGAAGAGCCGCCGAGGCGGCTGCAGGCGGTCGTGGACGGACGCGTCGTGGCGGTCGACGCGACCCTCGTCATCGTGGCCAACGTGAAGACCTACGGGGCCTGGCTTCCCCTCACACCGGAGGCCTCGCCCGTCGACGGCCTCTCGACGTCTTCGTCATGAGCGCGGCCACACGCCGGCAGGTGTTCGCGAAGCTCCTCCGGCGCCACCTCCGAATCCCCGGAACGGACGCGGGATCGCTGCGCTGCCGCGGCCAGCGTGTGTCGGTTTCCGGGCTAGGCACGATGCGGGACCGTCTCGAGGTGCTGCGCCACCGGCTGCGCATCGTGGTGTCGCCGGCCACGGCCGCGGCCCTGGAGCGGGACCGCTGGTGGGAGGACCAGGTTTCCCGGGTTTCCGGCCTGGTCGCGTGAGACGGTCAATCGACGCGGGCCGGGGTCGGCGAAGCCGGCTCTTGACCAGCGTCCCGCGTGCCTCCGATGGCTCCCACAGCCCCGAGGATCGCGAGCCCGACCCCGATCCAGACCGCTTGGCGGCCGCGTCGCACGAGGCTGAAGGCCAACCCGTCGCTGGCGGCCCATCCCAGCGCCGCGAACGCCGCCGCATTGGCGCCCTCCAGCGTGCCGAGGCTCGCCGGGACGAAGAACGTGGCGAACCGCACGCCGGTCCCGAGGGCTTCGATGACCGTAGCTGTCACCAGCGAGGCCGGCACGTGCAAGGCGCGGAGAATGAGCAGGACCTCCACGACACCCACGAGCCAGCTGGCGAAGTGAAACCCGACCGAGGTCAGGAGCGACCTCGTGTGCGAGCGGTAGAAGTCGCGGACCGCGCCGTCGACGCGGCCCACTCCGCGCCCGACGCCTGCCCACGCCAGGAGGCGTCCCACACGGCCGACACCTCCCGCCACCTGCGCCACGATGAATCCGCCCACGCCGATGACCTCGACGAGGAGCAGGTAGCACATCGGGATGAGGAGGGTCGATCCGACGACGCCCGTCGCCCACCCGACCAGGATCCCGGTAGCGAGCAGCAGCGCCTGCCCCACCACCTCGGCTGTCTTGGCAAGGATGAGCGACGGAACGCTGGCCTCATAAGGGATGTCCCGGCGCACGAGCCACGCCTTGATCGCTTCTCCTCCCAGTCCGCCCAGCGCCGTGATCACGTTAACCGCCTGGCCCGCGCACCGCGCCGCCAGAAGCCTCACGAACGGCGGCCGGTCGGCCACGAGCGTGGCGCGCCAGCCGAGCGTGTCCAGGACCATGCTGACCCCGTAAATGAGGCAGACCAGGACGAACTGCCACCAGGCGATTCGTGTGAGCGCAGCGGTCAGGGATTCCAGGCCAAAGTGGCGAATGAGGAGGACGAGCGCGAGGAGGCCAGCGGCGAGGGGCAGAGCTCGCAGGATTCGCACTCGAGTCCTCTCAGCAAGAACCATGCCGACCGCGGGGACCCTCGCCCCCGCGTGTCGAATCTCTTCACTGTTTTTCCAGGTCGCGACCGTGCTAGTGTGGACAAGTCATTGCCATGGCACAAGGGTCTCCCCCGAGGGATGCGGGTCGAGCGCTCCAGGGCGGACTCCTGTTCCTGCTCAGCTTCCTGGTCCTGACCGTCGTCGTCACGCAGGACCGTTTGGCCCACGTGGATCTCGCGGCCCGGTCCCTGGTTTATCAGTCACATCACCCATCGCTCCTGAGCTTCATGGCCGGGGCCTCCAACCTCGGAGGTCAGCCTGGCCAAGTCGCGGTCCTCGTGGTGGGCTTCGCGATCCTCTGGCCCAGGCGGCGTCGGTGGGCCATGGCGCTGCCGCTGGTCGTCGCGGGCGCGGGAGTCGCCCAGTACCTGGCGAAGTGGTCGGCCGATCGACCCCGTCCGAACCTCGAGGCATGGGGCTTTCCCAGCGCCCACGTTCTGAGTCTCGTCGTGCTGTGCGGATACCTCGCTTACGCGGTCAGCCTCGGCTGCGCCCGGCGGCGACGGCTCGTCGGGATGGGAGCATGCACTCTCATCGTCTGCACCGTGGCATACAGCCGGATGTATCTCGACGCTCACTGGCTCTCCGATATCCTGGGTGGCTTCGCGGGGGGCTTCGCGTATCTCCTGGTTGCGATCTGGCTGGTCGAGTCGGCGCCTCGCCTGAGGCGCGCCCTCCGATCGACACATCTCGCCCGCGGCGCGGACGGCGGCCTGCTGATCCCGGCCTCGGTCGGATTGTCCGTGGACTTGGTCGTCGCTCCCGCGGCGACCAGTCCCGAAGCGCCCGAAGCATCCTAGCCCTCCCTTCGCGGCAGGCTCGCCGGCCCCGGCCGGGGCGGACATTCCGCCCGGCCTGGATCTCTCTGGTGGCGTGTCTCTTGGGCCTTGTCGCACTTCCAGCCCACGCCCAGGAGGAGCTCACGAACCTGTTCGCTCCCGAGCTTGGTGAGCTGCCGATCCGCTCGGAATACCGGGTCACTTACTTCCCCGACCAGCCGGTCGAGGGGCAAAATGCCGAGCTCGGGCTGGTCCAGCAAGACTTCACCCTCTCGGTGCCGCTGCTACAGAGCGTTACCGACGAGTGGTACGCGTCCGCACGCCTCCGGAACCAGGAGTTCGCCACCGGAGCCGTGCTTCCGGACACCGGCCAGCCGTTCCCGGACGAGCTGTGGAACGTCCGGATCGGCACGAGCTATCGACACCGTTTCGACTCGGGCTGGATCGGGGCTCTGAACGTCAACGTCGGATCGCCGAGCGACGAGCCCTTCGCGAGCTGGGACGAGATGGATGTGAGCGCCACGGCCGTGCTACGTATCCCGGTGCGAGAGCGTGACGCGTGGATCTTCTTCCTGAACTACGGCAGCAACCGGGAGTTCCTGCCACACGTCCCGATTCCCGGGCTTGGATACTCGTACACCCCTTCCGACCAGCTGACGGCCGTCATCACCACGGGTATCGTGTCAGTGGAGTACCGGCCGCTGGAGAAGCTGACGCTCACGGCGCTGTACGTGGCAGTGCGAACCGTGGACGTCCGGCTGACCTATCAGCTCTTCCGCCCGGTGCGTCTCTGGGTCGGCTTCGACTGGACGAACGAGCGGTACCTTCTCGCGGATCGCGCCGATTCCGACGACCGTCTCTTCTACTACGAGAAGCGCGTGCGGGCCGGCGCCATCATCGGGCTCGCCCGGCAGGCTTTCGTCGACATCGCGGTCGGCTACAGCTTCGATCGCTTCTACTTCGAAGGCGAGGACTTCGACGAGCGCGACCGGAATCGAATCGACGTCGAGTCTGGGCCGTTCGGGGCCGTCAGGTTGGGCCTGAGATTCTAGTCTCACAAACTCGGCGCTGACACGCCCCCGTCGCCCTGTCGTAGTGCCGCCAGGCTGTCGTGCCTGACACAGCGCCTGGCGGCCATCCCTGGTCATCATCCGCTTCCCTCCCGGCCAGGTCCGCGCCGAAGCCCTGGTTCTGCCTCCAGCCAGGCGGCCAGCGCCTCGCCGATTCGGCGGTGGCCCTCTGCGTTCCAGTGGGAGTCGTGTGCGAAGGTGAATCGCTCCCTCTCGGCGGCGGAGATCACGCGCGCACTGTCGAAGCATGCCTCCCCTCGGGCCGCGCACGCGGCGTGGAGACCCTCCAATGCCGGATCGGCCGGCCGCGTCTCGCCGCTGTGGGCGACCAGCAGGGTGCGCATGGGGACCCCACGAGCGCGGGCCTCGTGCTCCATGGCCTCCAGCAGGAAGAGGTGATAGCGGAGGCGAAAGTCGGCGCTCGAGGCCAGGGCGCGCTGCAGTTCGTCCGGCGGCACGCGGTTGATGGGAAGGGCGGGCTCTCTGGTGAGCCACTCCGGCGCAGGGGGCCGCGCGCGGCGGACGGCCAGTGCGGAGGACGCCTTTACCAGCCGGAAGCGCAGCCAGTGGTAGAGGAGGGAGTGGTCCTTCAGCCATGTCTCTCCCGGCCACGCCTGGCGCGGCAGGGCCGTGCGTCGCGAGCCCACGTAGCGCATGCGTCCGGTGGCATCGATGATCCGCCACATCGGCTCGATACGGACGGGCAGCCCGTCCTCGTCAAGCGTGAGTCGATTGAGGCCGATCTCCTCGAGATCGTTCTCGCCTTCAGCGAGCAAGATGAGGTCAGGGTCGAGGGCCAGGCCGTGCACGCGCAGGTAGAGGTACTGCTGGTCGGTGCTCCAGCCCGGCACGGCCGCCGACAGCACTTCGACCGGCCCCACGCGCTCGCTGAGGAGTCGCTCGAGCCGAGCGCCGAAGGTCTCTTCCTGCTCGACCCCCCATCCGAACGCAAAGGAGTCTCCGAGGAGCAGGATCCTCCGCGTGCCTGGAGGCTTGGGACTTCCGCGCTCAGGTCCCCGAGCGCCGAGCGCGTTCACCGCGACCGTCACTGAGAAATCCCGGTCGGTATGCCGGACCCGGACTCCGGGGCGCAGGGTGAAGCCGAGCCGTCCGTCGGGCCTATAGGGATTGAAGGCGAAGCGCTCGTCGCGTGTAGTGGCGCGGCTCCACGCCGGCACCAGGCGAAGCACGGCCTCGACGAGCCCGAGCGTGACTGCGAACGAGCCCACGACCAGGACGAGGCGTCCCATCCAGCCGTCCACGGACAGGCGCCGCCGACGAGAGGTCACGGCTCGCTGAGCCGCACCTGGCCCGGCCACTCCGCCCCCGCCGGGCCAGACATCGTCACCAGGAGCCCACGCCGTGCCCCGAGCGCCCGGGAATGCGGTCTGTTGCTAAGCCGACTTGGTCAGGGCGGCGGCCCGGCGCTTCATCTCGTCGGGCGGCACGTCCTCCTTGTGCGTGGAGATGTGCCAGTGGTGACCGAAGGGATCCTCTATGCTGCCTGACCGGTCGCCGTAGAACTTGTCCTCCACGGGCCGGAGGATCTTCGCTCCCGCAGCCACCGCCGTCTTGACCGTGGCATCCACGTCCGCGACATAGAGCATGAGGCTCACCGGCGAGCCGCCGAACGCCCGAGGGCCGCGGGCCCCGACCTCCGGGTGCTCGTCCGCCAGCATGATCACCGAGTCGCCTATGCTGATCTCGGCGTGTCCTACCTTGCCGTCGGGGCCCGGCATCCGCATCCGTTCAGCGGCGCCGAAGACGCGCCGGTAGAAGTCCAGGGCCCTCGCGGCGCCATCGACGACCAGGTACGGGGTAACGCTGTGATGTCCCTCGGGAACCGGCTTCACCTGGCTCTTGCTCATCTCGACGCCTCCCCTCGCTCCGGCGCTGCCTGGCCCCTTCCTATCGCTGGACGAGCCAGCCGGACGGCCGTTCGCTCCGGAGCCAGCAATCCCGCTCGGGATCCATACTACGCCTCCCGGGATCGGCCGCCGGGAAGAAGGCGTGCCGCCCGGCGGGACATGATGGTAGCTGCGTCCGGCATGTATCATGTTCGCGGCCACACCGTGACTGGCGCCGGGACGCCCTGCGGAGGGGAGGCTTCGTGAATCACACCGACGAGGGCTTCTATCCGAAGGTCTTCGCGCTCGTCACGGCAGGCCTCCTCGCCTATACCTTGGTGCTCATGGCCCTGCCCTTTGCGGGGGCGATCCTCTGGGCGTTCCTTCTCGCCTTCCTCCTCTACCCGCTAAACGACGCGCTCCGACGTGCCCTGCGGGGCCGGCGGGGCCTGGCTGCGCTCCTGCTGACGCTCGCCGGGGTTCTCCTCATCATGGTGCCGGCGTCACTGATCGCGGTGGCCTTCGCCACCCAGGCCGGGGAGCTCGTGACTCGCATCCAGCACGTCGCCGAGGGTTACCACGTCTCGCGGCTGAGCGATCTGCTCCGGATCCCGCTCGCCTCCCGGGCGATCGACTGGATCGGGTCATACGCGCCGATCACCGCCGATCAGATCCAGGCCTGGCTGATCGAGAACGGGCGCAGCTTCCTCCTGACGCTGGTCGGGGTGAGCGGGGCCGCGCTGGCCAGCGTGCTCGGGGCGATGGTGGGCCTCGTGCTCATGCTGTTCCTGCTCTTCTTCTTCCTTCGGGACGGCGAGGAGCTGGTGCGACGGGCGATGCGTCTGGTACCGATGGAGGAGAAACGAAAGACCGCGCTCCTCGACCACTTGTCGTCCGTCACCCGCGCGCTCGTGCTCGGCACGCTGCTCACGGCAGTGGTCCAAGGCGCACTCCTGGGGACCGGCTTCGCGATCGTCGGCCTGCCCTCGCCGGTCGTGTTCGGAGTGCTGTCCGCGCTGGCATCGGTGGTGCCCTTCGTCGGCACCGCGCTCGTCTGGGTCCCGGCGGCCCTCGTTTTGCTCGTGCAAGGGCGGACGTGGGCCGCGATCTTCTTCCTGATCTGGTCGATCGGACTGGTGGCCTCCATCGACAACGTCATCAAGCCTCTCGTCGTGTCCGGCCGCGCCGGCCTGCCGACCTTCGCCGTTTTCCTCGGCCTCCTGGGTGGGCTCGCTGCCTTCGGCGCCATCGGGATGTTCCTTGGCCCCGTGATCGTTGCCCTCGCGATCGCGCTCTTCCGCTTCGCCGAGGAACCCGGCGCTCCGAAGCTGTCGGACAGTGTGAGCGGAACGAGCGAATAACTCGTCGCTGGCGTGACCCGTGAGTGCCCGATCGGGGCCGGCCGCCCAGGGAGGAGAACGCCAGGCCCCTGGCCGCTCCCGAGGAAAGAACCCGATGCCCGGGCCCAGGCCAGGCCCTCCGGACTGACCCGGGTGCGGTAGGATGCCTTATTCGGCGGGATCTTAACTTCCCTGCGATCCTCACCCTCTGCGGTGCCGCTGCACCGGTGACCGGCGCGGTGGAGTGGTTCAGCCAGCCGGCCCCTGCGCGCCACGCCTCTCCCGGAGACGCTCGATAAGGCTTGGAGCTCCAAGGCTCCCTTTGGCATCCTCGAGCCTGCGATGAGACGGGCGTTCTCCACCAAGTCAGCCATGGGATCGACGTCGCGGGCGCCGCACGACGGCCAGACGCAGGGGACGCAAGGGGGAAAGGCCAGTCACAGGGGCAGGGTTCGCCTGGGCCCCTCGCCCGAGGATCTCGTAATCGTCAGCCTCGCGCTGGCCGAGCTCGCCGAGTTCCTGCGGTTTCCCCAGGAAACTTCAGGCCGCGGGCAGGTGATCCTGGACCGTCGGGTCTCGGAGCGACGCCGCGCGGCTCATCTCGTCGCCCAGGACCGCCGGCAGGGCGATCGCCGTCGTCCACCCGCCAACCCGACCGACGCCCTCATGCGGGTGCTCGGCTTCACGGTCGTCCCCGCGACCCGAGCACCGCAGGAACCGGGGGTGCGCAGCGTGTGAAGCCACCGGGCTACCGGCCTCCATGAACGACGCGGCCATGTCGTCGCCGTCAGTGTAGCGCGGCTGCCGGCACCGTCCAACTCAGGGCCCCCCTGGCTTGCGGCCGCCGACTCGTCTACGCTGACGAGCGCCACGCACTGGTACGGAGGCACCCGGCATGTCCGACCCGCGTCTCGGCATCGGACGCGACGGATACGACCGAAGATTGACCCCTGGAGGCTTTCATGGGACTCGACATCGAAATCACCGAAGTGGGCTACGGAGGCCGTCGCGTGTCGCTCCGCGGGCGCCTCGATACCGAGACCGCTCCGGCGCTGGAGGATCGCCTCCGACCCGTCCTCGAATCGCCCGCCGTGACCGCCGCCCTCTTCGACCTGGCCGGCCTGGAATACGTCGGGAGCGCGGGCATCCGCGTCCTAGTCAAGGCCCGGAAGACGCTCGAGTCCCGCGGAGGCGGGGTGGCGGTGGCCCATCTGCAGCCGTCAGTGCGACAGGTGTTCGACATCGTGAAGGCCCTGCCGTCCACGGATGTCTTCGCCACCGACGCCGAGCTCGACGCCTTTCTCGACTCGATGCGGCGCCGCTCGCGGACGGATGGAGTCGACTGAGCTACCGAAGGTGAACCGGGCCCGGCCTGGAGGTCGACTCAGTGGCTATGTGAGCCCGTGCCCGGAGCGTGGCGGTGACCGTGATGGCGAAAGCCCCGCGCCGGAGCGGTCGGAGCGGAGCGTTTCGGAGTCCTCGACTTGGAGAAGGTCATCGGCATCGTGAAGGACCGCTGGCTCTGCGCGCCATCGACGGGACAGAGGGCAGGCTCCCCAGCCTCGGCCATGGGCCGGGACACCTCGAACTCGAGGCCGCAGAGAGTGCAACGGAAGTCGTAGAGTGCCATTGACATTCGCTCTCCGGACCGCGCACTGATGGAACCTCCATACTACCTCAACGAGGAAGGCGCCTTGTCTACACACGTGCTGCTCGTGTGCCCGGTCGAGATCCCGCACAGCATCGTGGACGACTGGCGTGTCCAGTGCCGCCTGCTCGCGGAGTTCCTTGGAAGCCCAGTGGAGCTCTGGCGGCTCGACGGGTCGGCCGAAACGGGCCCGAGAATCGCGATGGCACTGAGCGAGGGCCCGGCCGGACTGCGAGAGGTCATCGAGCCCGGCCCGGCCGCCGGCGCCCCCATGTCCTCGGCACCGTTCATCTGGCGGCCCGACGGCCGTCCCGATTGGCGCGCGATGTGGAGCGGCTTCTGCGAGCTCGCCCTATTCGGGGGCCCGCCCCACCGCGGCCCCGAGAGCGCGCTCGTGGCGCTGGCAATCCCCGGCACGTCGAGCGACGGGCCCGGCGCGATCGAAGAGATCCGCCGGGGCATCTGGGAGACGACAGGGCTCTACTCCGAGCCGGCGCCGTCAGGCTGGCTGGCGATCACGTGCGAGTCGTCCCGGATGGCGGCCTGGCTGTGCGCGACAATCATCCTGGAGAACGTCGACGCCCGCTGCGACGAGGAGCGGCTCCTCGTGCCCGCCGATCCCAGCTTTGCGCTGGCCGACCAGGTCAAGAGCGTCGTCACGGTCGTGGCCAAGACGCACCACTACTGGAGCGCCCACATCACCGGGACGGGCACGGACATCTAGCCCGCGCCGCCTGAGCCTCCGAGGGGCTGTACTCCGCGCCGATGGGCCAGCTCAGCTCACGCGACGCTCGTGCCCCTTCCAGTACGGCTCGCGCAGCTTGAACTTCTGCAGCTTACCGGTGGCGGTGCGCGCCAGCTCGCTGCGTATCTCGAAGGAGGTCGGGCACTTGAAGTGAGCCATCCGGGCGCGGCAGAAGTCGACGAGCTCCTGCTCGGTCGCCGCCGTGCCCGGCTTCAAGACGACCAGCGCCTTGATCGTCTCGCCCCACTTCTCGTCAGGCACCCCGATCACCGCTGCCTCGGCCACGGCCGGGTGCTGGAAGAGGCAGTCCTCGATCTCGATCGACGACACGTTCTCGCCGCCGGTGATGATGACGTCCTTTTTCCGGTCGCTGATCACGAGATACGGCCCGTCCATGTAGCCGCCGTCGCCGGTGTGGAACCAGCCGTCCACGATGGCCTTGGCCGTCTCCGCCGGCTGCTCCCAGTAGCCCTCGAACACGTGGTTCGAGCGCGCGAGCACCTCCCCGTGCTCGTCCACGCGGATCTGCACGCCGAGCGCCGGCACGCCGGTGCGCGCCAGCAGGCGCGCCCTCTCCTCGTTCGCCAGCCCGTCGAGCTCCGGCCCCGCGCGGTTGAAGGTGAGAAGCGGCGACGTCTCGGTGAGCCCGTAGATCTGGATGAACTCCCACCCGAGCTCGTCCTGCATGCGCGCGATGAGCTTCGAGGGGGGCGGAGCGCCCGCCACGATCATCCGCACGGTGCCCCGGCCCGGGACATCGCGGCCCGCCGCGCGCCGCCGCTCGGCCCCGCCCAGGATCGCGGCCACCACCGCGGGAGCCCCGCACATGAGACTGACGCCTTCGGACTCGACACGCCGCAGGATCTCCTCGCCGTCGACCTTCCGCAGGACGATGTGCCGGCCAGCCATGCCGGTCACGGCGTAGCACATGCCCCAGCCGTTGCAGTGGAACATGGGGAGCGTGTGGAGGTAGACCTCACGCTCGGAGACGCCGGTGTGCCAGCCGAAGATCGCGGCGTTGAGCCAGATGCAGCGGTGGGTCACCTGCACACCCTTCGGCCGCGCGGTGGTGCCGGACGTGTAGTTGATGCTCGCGGTCTCGTTCTCGTCGATCTCGCGGCGCCGAGGCATCGCACCCGCCGGCGCCTCCGCGAACAGCTCGGCATCGTGAACGCCGTCCATCACGATCCGGTGCCTGGCCTTCACGGACGCCAGCGCCTGGTCGAGCTCGGGGTCCACCAGGAGCACCGAGGCCCCGGAGTGATCGACGATGTAGCGGATCTCGTCGGCGGTGAGCCGGAAGTTGGCGGGCACGACGATGCGGTTGAAGCCGCTCACACCGAAAAAAGCGACCAGGACACGGGCGGCGTTCGGGCTGACGATCGCGACTCGCTCCCCGTCTCCCACGCCCATCCGATCGAGCGCGATGGCCATGCCGCGCGCGCGCCCCTCGAGCTGGGCGTAGGTCAGCCGGCCCAGCGAGCCGAGCACGTTCGGCTCGTCCACCACCGCCACGCGGCTGCCGTGAACGCAAGCCGCGCGTTCGAGGTAGTCCCAGACGTTCAGCGGCACGCGCATGGATGGTCCTCCATTTCTGGAATGGCGACTTCGCTAACCCTTGACCCGAGCGGACCTCCCGTTGCCCACAGGTGAGAAGGCTCCGGGCCGTGCCACGGTCCGCGGGCGCGCCCGGGGGCCGTCGCATCCGCACCTCCCGCTCGGGAACGTAAGAACCATGCCCGATGCCCACGCGAGCGTCAAGCGCCTCCCGCCTGCGCGGGCCTGACATCGGCCAGCCGGAGCCTCCCGATGCCGGTCGGCTCGTGGTCGGCCGACGCCCCTGCGGGATCCCGGGTGCGGAGGGGAGGGTTTCCGCCCGCAACACCCCCGCCGCTTGCGCTCCTTGGCGTAAGATGCATCCTCGGTGAGCTGCCACGAGACTTGCTCCGCACATCCTTCGGCGTCACTCCTCTCGCCCGCGCGCCGCCCGTGAAGGCGCTCCGCCCGCTGGCCATCCTGGCGGGGGGCGGCATCCTCGTCTGGCTCGTCTGGGAAATCGGGGTCTCCGCGCTCATCGCCGAGCTGCGCAAGCTCTCCTGGCGTCTCCCGCTGATTCTCCTTCCCCAGCTCGTGACGAACGTCTTCAAGACGGTGGGATGGGGCACGGCGTTCCCCCGGACGCGCCCGCGGTTCGGGCTTCTCTTTCCGGTCCGCCTCGCTGGCGAGGCGGTGAACGAGACCACGCCGACTGGCACGATGGGCGGGGAAGCCCTGAAGGCGTTCCTCCTCGTGCGCGTAGGTGCGGGGGTGCCCGTCGAGGAGGGGCTCGTCTCGGTCGTGGTGGCCAAGACGGCACTCGTCGCATCGCTGGCAGCGTTCATCGCAGGCGCCCTGCTCCTCGCGTGGGGGCTCTCGGACACGTCGCCGGCGATGCTTTCGATGCTTGCCCTGCTCGCGGCCTACATGGCGCTCTCGACGGCGGGTTTCGCGTGGGCGCAGGTCCGAGGAATGTTCCGGCTGGGTGGGCGGGCGCTCGCATGGATCGGACTGGGCCACCGCGTCGCGGCCGGAGGCGCGCGGCTCGACGCCGACCTTCGCTGGTATTACCGGGAACGGCGCGGGCGGGCGGCGGCGACCCTCGGTCTGAGCCTCGTGGGGTGGGCCGCCGGCGCACTCGAGACGTGGCTAATGCTGGTCCTGCTCGGCGCGCCGGTGTCGCTCCTGACCGCGCTGGTCATCGAAGCGGGCGCGACCGGCGTACGCGCGGTCGGGTTCCTGATTCCAGGATCGATCGGCGTGTTCGAGGGAGGGCTCGTCGGCATCTTCGCCCTGCTCGGCCTCGAATCGAGCACCGGGCTGGCCTTCGGTGTCGCGCGCCGGTTCCGGGAAGGTGTCTGGATCCTCATCGGTTACATCTGCCTCGCGACCATGCGCGGCCCCAAGACACCCTCCGCCGGCGCAGGCGCCGCAACGGCCGGGCGCGCCTCGGCCCCGACCGGAGGGGCCGCCGACGTGCCGTCGGGTGAACTCGCGGGCCCGGATCGGACGCGCCCGTCGGTCTGACGCACCTCGTCCAGCCGGGTCAGGCTAGAGCCATCGGGGCCAGTCCCTACCGGCCGACAACCGCCGCCGTGTGCCGGCGCCCGCCAGCCGCTCGGCGATGTCCCTGACTGGCCCGCTGGGCCCGGATCGCGGCGATGCGCTCGGCAAGGGGGACCTCCAGTCGTTCGGACGGCCGCTGACCGTAGTCGAAACCCGGGAGGGTGGCCCGGGCGATCCGAGTCCCGATGGCCCGTTCGATGGTGCGAAGATCCGCTTCCTCACCCGGGGCGACGAGCGTCAGCGCATCGCCCAGGGCGTCGGCCCGCGCGGTCCGGCCCACGCGATGGATGTAGTCCTCGGGCAACGGCGGAACGTCGAAGTTCACCACGTGACTCAGGGCGTCGATGTCGATGCCCCGCGCGGCGATGTCCGTGGCCACCAGCACCTGGAAGTGCCCGCGCTTGAAGCCCGCGAGGGCCTGTGTCCGCTGAGCCTGGCTACGGTTCCCGTGAATCCGCTCCACTCGCACGCCGTTCCGGCCGAGGAACTCGGCGAGGCGGTTGGCGCGGTGTTTCGTTCGCGTGAAAGCGAGGACGCTGCGGGTGTCGCGACGCTCGAGGAGCGCAAGGAGGAGGCGCGACTTCAGCTCGGTCGCGACCGGGTACGCGGTGTGGGTGATGCCGGTGGCCGGCGCCGCCGGGCGCTCCACGGCAATGGTCACGGGCTCGCGCAGGATCTCGCGGGCGAGCGCCACGATCGGCGATGGCATCGTCGCCGAGAAGAGGAGGGTCTGGCGGCGAGCCGGGAGCTGCCGGAGCAATCGACGGATGTCCGGCAGAAAGCCCATGTCGAGCATGCGGTCCGCCTCGTCGAGCACCAGCACGTCCAGGCCGGGCAGGCGGCCGTGGGACTGACCCAGGTGGTCCAACAGGCGGCCCGGCGTGGCCACGAGGACGTCGACCCCGCGGCGGAACGCCTGCTCCTGGGGGACGTAGCCGACCCCGCCGAAGACGGCGGCCCCGGTGAGGCGAGCGTGACGGGCCAGCTCCTGCCGGTGCTCGTCGATCTGCGCGGCCAGCTCGCGCGTGGGGGCGAGGACGAGGGCGCGCGTGACGCCACGCGGGCGCCCGATCAGGCGCTGGAGAATCGGGAGGAGGAAGGCCGCGGTCTTGCCGCTCCCGGTCATGGCGCACGCCAGGACGTCCCGGCCCGCGAGAACCGGCGGGATGGCGTCCCGCTGGATCGGGGTGGGCGTCTCGAAGCCGAGAGCGGCGACGGCGCGCAGGAGGTCGGGGTGAAGGTCAAACGTGTTGAACGACATGGGTGAGAGTCCCTCGGGGCAAACCTGGGCCCAGCCAGTCTTCCGCGATGTTGACGTCGCGTCCCACCGTGCGGAAGAGGGGGCGGGGATCCGCGGTCTGAGAGGGACTCGGGCTCGGAGATGAACCTGCGGTCAGAACCAGACGGGCGTCAGTATACCGTGGCCCGTCCCGGCGTGCACGGAAATCGTAGCCTCGGCTTGCCAACCCCGCAGAAAGGCCCAGCGGAATCCTCGACGGGTGCCCGAGGCCGGGCTCCGGATCGGGAGCCGGCGCGGGAGCACTCGACGAGGACGATCACTCGCGGCAGGCACGACCGGCCCGGAGCGCGACCTAGATCTTGCCCTCGACTCCCATCTGGAAATACCGGTGCACGACCTTGTCCTGGTTCTCGAGCAACCAGTCGATCGACGGCTCGTGGCGCATGGCCTTGCCTATCGCCTTCGCCATCCCGCGGCGATGGATGTCGAACAGCATCCGGTGATCGAGGTCGGCCACGTCGACGATGGTCGGGGCCAGCCAGACGGCGCAGATGATGCCAAGCTCGTTCACCTGGCTCCTCGGGAGGTCGCCCGAGCGCACCGCGTCGAGCACGCCATGCGCGATCGCCGCCTGCACGGTACCCATGAGGATGTTCGTGTACTTGGTTGCCTTCTCGCCCCGGACCGTGACCTTGCTGACCATCAGGGTGGCGGGGCGGACCTGCACGTCGGTGTTGAGGAGCGCGAAGACGCGGGTGTGCCCCTTGACCTGGGCGCCGATGAGCGTGGCCATCGCGGTGCCGACCGGACCGTCCAGGGCGCCGATCACGACCTCGGGCTCCGCCGCCGTTCCCGGCGGCCCTCCGGCCACGAGCGCCTCGCCTGTTCGCAGGATGATGCGTTCCGTCATCGCTTTCCTCCTCCGTCGTCCACCCCCACGAGCCCCAAGCTCTTCGGCATCGAGGAGCAGCGCCGCGGACGCGTGTGGACTGCCGGGCCGCTGAAACCACACCATCTTCCACCGGGCTCGTCAACTCCTCGCCCCAGCTGACCACGCACCAGCTGACCCCGGACTTGACGGCCTCCGAGCGCTGACGATAGGCTCCTGTCGATGACCGGCCTACACCGGCTCACAGACCGGGCAGCCCAGTGATCATCAGGAGCAGCAGCCCTGACGTCACGATCCCCGAGCTCACCATCACCGAGTACGTCCTGCGGCACGCCGAGCGCCTCGGCGACAAGCCAGCCTTCATCGACGGGCCGAGCGGCCGCGTCCTGACGTACCGGCAGCTCGCCGACACCGTGCGCCGCGCCGCGAGCGGTCTGTCGCAGCACGGACTGCGCAAGGGCGACGTGGTCGCCATCTACAGCCCGAACTGCGCCGAGTACGCAGTGGTGTTCCACGCGGTGGCGACGCTCGGCGCGATCAATACCACGGTCAATCCCCTGTACACCGCCGACGAGCTGGCCACTCAGCTCAGGGACTCGGGCGCGCGGTTCCTGGTCACGGTCCCGGCCGCTCTCGAAAAGGCGAGGGAGGCGGCAGCGCGGACGGGGATCAAGGAGATCTTCGTCATCGGGACCGGGGAGGGCGCCCGTCCGTTCGCGGAGCTGCTGGAGGCGCCTCCGATCCCGCGCGCTGTCGCCATCGACCCGGGACGGGACCTCGTCGCGCTGCCTTACTCCAGCGGGACGACGGGGCTGCCCAAGGGGGTCATGCTCAGCCACCGCCACCTGGTCGCGAATCTCCGGCAGTGCGAGGGCATGCAGGGGTTCGAGTGCTTCGGCGAGCGCGACGTGGTCGTGGCGGTGCTCCCGTTCTTCCACATCTACGGCCTCGTCGTCATCATGAAGCTGTGCCTGGCCAACGGCAGCACGGTGGTGACGATGCCACGCTTCGACCTCGTGGAGTTTCTGGGCCTCGTCCAGAAGCATCGGGTGACCGTCCTGCCGCTCGTGCCGCCCATCGTTCTGGGGCTGGTGAAGCACCCGGCGGTCGCGCAGTTCGATCTCTCGAGCGTGCGCCTCGTGTTCTCGGGCGCGGCGCCGCTCGGGGAGGAGATCGCCCGCGCGCTCGGACAGAAGCTGGGCTGTCCCGTCGTCCAGGGGTACGGCATGACGGAGGCGAGCCCCGTCACCCATCTCAGCCCGACGGTCGGCGCCCCATCGAAGCCCGGGTCGATCGGCAAGGTCGTGCCGAACACCGAGGTGAAGATCGTCGATCTCGTGACCGGCGCCGCGCTCGGCGCGCGCCAGTCGGGCGAGCTCCTGATCCGCGGGCCCCAGATCATGCGCGGCTACCTCAATCGGCCCCAGGACACGGCGGAGGCCATCGACGAGGAGGGCTGGTACCACACCGGCGACGTCGGCTACGTGGACGACGAGGGGTGGTTCTATGTCGTCGATCGCACCAAGGAGCTCATCAAGTACAAGGGCCTGCAGGTAGCTCCAGCCGAGCTGGAGGCGCTCCTGCTGACGCACGCCGCGGTCCTCGACGTCGCGGTCATCCGCAAGGCCGACGAGGAGGCGGGTGAGGTCCCCCTCGCGTACGTGGTGCTCAAGCCCGACGACGCTGCGCGCGGGACCAGCGCCGACACGCTGATGGCGTGGGTCGCCGAGCGGGTGGCCCCCCACAAGCGCATCCGGCACGTGCGCTTCACCGACCAGATTCCGAAGTCAGCATCGGGCAAGGTCCTGCGGCGCGTGCTGATCGAGCGGGAGCGGACCGCTTAGAGAGCATGCCGCTTGCCTCCCGGCTGTGTCGTCTTGTCGCGGCGACGACAGCCTGACGTCCCCTGCCGAAAGAACACCCGGAAATACGTCTTACCGAAGATCGGGAGCGGAGGTCGATCGAGGGCATGAAAATTGCCCATCGTCCGTCAAAGGGATTGGAAAGGAAGGAGGTCCCAATGACGAAGACTCGGGTTCGTTTGATGGCTCCGCTGACCGGCCTCGCGCTGGCGACGTCCCTGATCACTGCTTGCGGCACGGTCGGCGGTGCGGCGGTCGGCGCGGGATCTGGCGCCGCGATCGGAGCCGGCACCGGCTACGGCGCGGGCAAGGGTGCGCTCATCGGCACAGGTGTCGGCGCGGCCGCGGGGGCGGTGTACGACATCATGAAGAAGAACTGACGGGAGGCGTGTGATGAAGATTTGGACACGGTTCGGCGTCGCCCTTGCCGCCCCGATCCTGCTGTGGAGCGGGATCGCGCTCGGGCAAGCCGCGAACCCCCCGGGTAACACGCCCCAGACCGTGGAAGGGCAAGTGATCAAGATCGACCGGAGCAAGGGGCGCGTGACCATCCGGGCCAGCAACGGCCAGACCCACGAGTTCGAGGCGTCGAAAGAGACCCTCCAGGATCTGAAGGAGGGCGATCGCATCGAGGCCCGGCTCCGAAAGTAACCGAAGCAGCCGGTCACCGGTCTCCCTGGCCAGAGATCGGGCATCAGGCAGGCTATTCCTCTTCGCGGGGAGCGCTCGGCCGAGGCTGGCCCGGCGGCGTGCGCCGGGCCAGCCTCATCTCAAGCGTGAGCGCGCCGTAGGCGCAGTCTCCCCGCTCCCGGCGAAACAGTGCGGACAAGCCCGGGCGGCGCGACGTCGGTCGCACGTCTTCAGCGAGGGTCGCACGTCTTCGCTCGCCCATCTGAGGATTCACACACCGAGGGCCGCCGCGAGCCGCCGCTGGCGGGATTCGGTGGTGCCGCACACCGCGGACCATCAGGGGAACTGGCCCCTCATGTGGCGCGTTACACTACGGCCATATCGGACACATATCGGACCCACATGGCGGAACCTCGATGGCGAGCCGCTCAGTGACGGTCCTACGCGAGTCGACTGAAGGGATGCTGGAGCCGCCCAGACGCGCCGCCCTGCCCGAGAGCGGCGTCCGGTTCGACTGGCTGATGGTGGCGCTCGGCGCCTGGCTCCTCGGCGGCCTCTACCTCGACGGGTGGGCGCACATCCACGTGCCGGAGCTCGAGACGTTCTTCACCCCGTGGCACGCAGTTCTCTACTCGGGCTTCGCCGCCGGTGCTGGCGCGCTCGCCGCGGTCTTCTACGGGAACACGCGCCGGGGAGCGTCCTGGTCGACCGCCCTGCCGGTCGGCTACGGAGTGTCCTTCGTCGGCGTGTTCATCTTCCTGGTTGCCGGTGTGGCCGACATGCTGTGGCACGTGGTCTTCGGAATCGAGGACGGTATCGAAGGCCTCATCAGCCCGAGTCATCTCGCCCTCGCCGTCGGTGGCGGGCTCATGGTGACCGGCCCGCTTCGCGCCGGACTCCACGGTCCACCGCCATCCGCGCAGAGCTGGATCGCGCGGATGCCGATGGTCGCCTCCCTCACCCTCTTCCTCTCCCTCATCACGTTCTTCACCGAGTACGCGAGCCCGTACGGGACGACGTGGGTGACGCAGCCATCCGCCGCCGGGAACAAGGGGGCGGCGTTCCTGTACCAGTCGGTCGGGCTCGCCGGGTTCCTGGTGCAGCCCGCGGTCCTGACCGGGCTGGTGCTGTTCGTCCTCCGAAGCCGCCCGCTCCCCCTGGGGAGTCTCACCGTCTTGCTGTCGGTGAACGTCGCGCTGATGGCGATCATCCACGACAAGTATCTCGACACGGGCCCGTACCCGCTGATTGGCGCCGCCGTCCTGGCCGGGCTGGTCGGGGACGCCGTGCTCTGGTGGCTCCGCCCATCGCCCGTCCGTATCCGCGCGTTCCGCGCGGTGGCGTTCGCAATCCCCGCCCTGCAGTACCTGCTGTACTTCGTCGCGATCATGCTGTGGGCCCGCGTGACCTGGTCCGTGCACCTCTGGACGGGCGCGATCGCAATCGCCGGGGGAGTGGGCTGGCTCGTGAGCTACCTTGTAGTCGCACCGCCGCGGATCGCGGAGTCGGCTCTCAACCGGGGCGCCTGACGCTCGCCCCGACCGGGGGCGCGCTGACCCCGGCCACGCCGGTGACACGACCGAGCGCCCGGCGCGCCCTCATCCCCGGACCGGCCCCAGCCGGTCCGGCTGCCGAGGAGGACCATGCTGCCACTGACCGGCTACGCCGACCGCTTCTCCGTTGCCCCGGGCGAGACGATCGCCTTCAAGGTGTCCAGCACCGCGGCGATACCCTACCAGGTCCGCCTGGTCCGCTTGATCTCGGGCGACCCGAATCCGGCGGGCCCCGGAATCAAGGAGGAGCCCGTCGCCGCGCCGTTCGCGGCGAGCTATCCCTCTCGCGTCCAGCCGGTGCCACTCGGCTCCTACCTCCGGGTGCCCGACTCGCCGGCGCTCCGGCGGCTCAACAGCTTCACGCTGGTCGCGATGATCTGGCCGACCACCCCCGGGCAGGGCCGACAGGGAATCGTGGCGCGCCACGAGCCGAACGCGGGCACCGGATTCGCCCTCTTCGTGGACGACCGCGGCGCGGGCGCTCTGGTCGGGGACGGCCGCGGGAGCGTCGCGGCGGTCCACGTCGGCAAGCCCCTGCTCGCGCGGACCTGGTATCGCGTGTGGGCCACGTACGACGCGGCCACGCGAACGCTCGCCGTGCGCCAAGCGCCGCTCGTTCCTCGTGTGCGGGCGGACGACGCCGGTGGCGACTCCATCACCGTGGCGTTCACGCCGGAGCTCGACAGCGGCACCCCGCTGCTGGTCGCCGCGCTGGGCGGCACCCCGGTGGGCGGTCACTACAACGGCAAGATCGAGGGGCCCGCGCTCTACGACATCGCCCTCGCGGAGACGGCCATCCCTGCCGCGCCGGACGGAGCCACCGGCCGCCATCTGGTGGCGGCGTGGGACTTCAGCCGGGAGACCTCGAGCACTCGCGCGGTGGACGTGGGGCCCAGCGGGCTTCACGGGGAGCTGGTGAACCTCCCGGCGCGCGCCATGATGGGCTCGAGCTGGACGGGCGAGGAAACCTGCTGGCGCCACGCGCCCGGTGAGTATGGCGCCATCCACTTCCACGACGACGACCTCTACGACTCAGGGTGGGCCACCGACTTCACATACACCGTGCCGGACGGGCTTCGAAGCGGCGTGTACGCGGTGCGCCTGCGCGCGGGCGACGTCGAGGACATGATCCCGTTCTTCGTCCGCCCGCGGCGCGGCCGGCCGATGGCCGACATCTGCGTGCTGATGCCCACCTTCACCTATATCGTGTACGCGAACATCGCGCGAGGGGTCACCGACGACGAGTACCGGGCGCGCGTGGCGGCCTGGGGCGCGCGCCCGTGGACGAGCGACGAGCACCAGGACTACGGGCTCTCCACCTACAACTACCACCGCGACGGGAGCGGGATCGCATACTCCTCGCGTCTCCGGCCCATCCTGAACCTCCGATCGGGTTTCCTGGCCTACGTGGACCCGCGGGGGTCCGGCGTCCGCCACCTGCCCGCCGATCTCTACCTCCTCGACTGGCTGGAGCGGATGGGCCACGGCTACGACGTGGTCACCGACGAGGACCTCCACGCCGAGGGTCTCGAACTGCTCTCCCGGTACAGGGTCGTCCTGACCCCGACGCACCCCGAGTACCAGAGCCTCCGGACGATGGACGCGCTGACGGCCTACCTCGAGCGGGGCGGCCGGCTGATGTATCTCGGTGGCAACGGCTTCTACTGGCGGGTCGCGGCCCATCCCGCGGTCCCGGGCGCGCTGGAGGTGCGACGCGCGGAGGGGGGCATCCGGGCTTGGGCCGCCGAGTCCGGCGAGTACTTCATGAGCTTCGACGGCCAGTACGGAGGGCTCTGGCGCCGCAACGGGCGGCCACCCCAGAAGCTGGCCGGCGTCGGCTTCACCTCGCAGGGGCCATTCGAGGGGTCGTACTACCGCCGCCTCCCGGCGTCGGAGGACGCCCGCGTCTCGTGGATCTTCGAGGGCGTGCCGGACGAGATCCTCGGCGACTTCGGCCTCTCGGGAGGAGGCGCCGCCGGCTTCGAGCTGGACCGGGCCGACCTGCGGCTCGGGACGCCGCCGCACGCGGTGGTCCTGGCCTCGTCGGAGAAGCACGACCTCACGCGATTCGTCCTCGTCCCCGAGGACTGGCTCACCCACGTCGCGACCTGGCCCGGCGACCCGCCCGAGAAGCTGATCCGGGCCGACATGGTGTACTTCGAGACGCCGAACGGCGGGGCCGTGTTCTCGGTTGGCTCGATCACCTTCTGCGGGAGCCTCTCCCACAACGGCTACCGGAACAACATCTCTCGCGTCGTCGACAACGTCCTCCGCCGCTTCGCGGCGCCGTGACCGGCTCCCGCGCCGCCCGGCGAGCTGACCGAGGTCCCGGACCTAGCTGGCCGCCCGGAGAGTCGACGGGCGAGAGGACCCGCCGTGCGGCGCCTGCCGCCACCGGCCGTAGGCGACGAACGCCGCGAGGAGTCCCACTGTCAGCGGGATGAGCGCCGGTGCGACATCGCCGGCCGCAAGCGTGATCACCGTCGCACCGATCATGATGATCGCCAGCCCGGCGGCCGCCAGGGGTGTCAGGCCCGGCCGGATGCGCAGCAGCCCGGGAAGAATGAGACCGATTGCGCCGAGCACCTCGGCCACGCCGATGAACCGGAGGAAGAGGCCCGGCAGCGGCACCGGCATCTGCCTCGTCATCTCCTCGATGGGCATGACCAGCTTCACGCCACCGGCGAACAGGAACAGGAGCGCGAGCAGTCCCTGGACAACCCACAGCGCGCGGGTCAACATCGGGCTCCCTCCTGCCTCCGGGCCTACCCCGGCGGCATACCCGGAATCTCGATGACAGGACGGACCTCGACCGTGCCCCGGCGCGCCATCGGAATTCGCTCGGCGATCGCGATCGCCTCGTCACGGTCCTTGGCGTCGACCAGGAAGTAGCCGCCCAGCTGCTCCCGTGTCTCGGCAAACGGGCCGTCGGTCACGAAACGCTTGCCCTTCCGGACCCGGACGCTGGCCGCCGTCGACGTCGGACAGAGCGGCGCGGAGGCCAGATACTGCCCGGTGGACTCGATCTCGCGCGCAAGCTGGATGGACTCCCGGTAGCACTGCTCCCGCTCCGCTTCGTCCAGGGCCTGCTCGTCCAGGTAGATCAGCAGCATGAACCTCACGGGTCGACCTCCGTTGTCGCCACGCCGGCACTAGCCGCCGGCTATCGCGCCAACGAGCAGGAACGGCTCGGCGCCCGTCGCGACCGCCTCCGGCAGCAGGGTGTCTGGCGGCTCGTGGGACAGATCCTGCTCGCAGGCGAAGAACCTCACGAACGCCCGGCGCTCCTGCGTGACGTGGTCGCGGATCGTCCCGCGCAGCATCGGATACCGGGCCTCCAGCGCATCGAGGACCGAGCGCTGCGTGACCGGCCCCTCGACGTCCAGCTTCACCTCGCCGTCGACGCGCGCCAGCGTCCTGAGATGCGCCGGGAGCACGACTCGGATCATGGAAGCGTCTGGACCTCGACGGACACCACAGACGGAAGATCTCGGACGATGGGCGCCCAGCTGTCCCCGGCGTCCGCCGAGAGGTACACCTGCCCCCCGGTGGTCCCGAAGTACACGCCGCACGGATCGAGCGCGTCGACGGCCATGGCGTCACGCAACACGTTGACGTAGCAGTCGCGCTGCGGCAGCCCCTTCGTGAGCGCCTCCCACTCGTTCCCGCCCGTCCGACTGCGGTACACGCGCAGCTTGCCCTCGGGCGGATAGTGCTCCGAGTCGCTCTTGATCGGGACGACGTAGATGGTGTCCGGCTCGTGCGCGTGCACGTCGATCGGGAACCCGAAGTCGGTCGGCAGGTTGCCGCTGATCTCCCGCCACGACTCGCCGGCGTCGTCGCTGCGCATGACGTCCCAGTGCTTCTGCATGAACAGCACGCCCGGGCGCGATCGGTGCATCGCGATGCGGTGAACGCAGTGGCCGACCTCGGCAGTGGGGTTCGGGATGTACTGGGAATGGAGGCCCCGATTGATCGGGCGCCACGTCTTGCCGGCGTCGTCGGTGCGGAACGTGCCCGCCGCCGAGATGGCGACGAAGATGCGTTCGGGATTGCCTGGATCCAGAAGGATCGTGTGCAAGCACATGCCACCGGCGCCCGGCTGCCAGGAGGGTCCCGAGCCGTGCCCGCGGAGGCCGGCGAGCTCCAGCCACGTCTGCCCGCCGTCGGTGGAGCGGAACAGGGCGGCGTCCTCGACCCCGGCGTAGACGGTGTCCGGATCGGTCAGCGATGGCTCGAGATGCCAGACTCGCTTGAACTCCCACGGATGCGGCGTGCCGTCGTACCACTGGTGGGTGGTGAGCGGCTTGCCGGTTTCGGGAGACGTGTCGTAGACGAACTTGTTGCTCTCGGCCTTGGGCATGCCCTCCGGGGTGACGGTCGGTTCGCCGGGGGGTGTTCCCGGTTGGTACCACGTCTTGCCGCCGTCGTCCGAGCGCTGAATGATCTGCCCGAACCAGCCGCTGGACTGCGACGCATACAGCCGATTCGCGTCAGCCGGCGATCCTTTCAGGTGATAGATCTCCCAGCCCGCGAAGTGGGGGCCGGTGATGTCCCACCCTTGGCGCTTCGCGTCCGCCGTCAGGACGAATGCCCCCTTGCGCGTGCCGACCAGTACCCGTACGTCGCTCATCCCTCGCTCCTTCCTGAGCGTCTGGAGATTCTCGGCCGGTCAGCGCCCCGGCCGATGCCACGCACCCACATGGGCGCCTCCCACCACTGTACAGTCGACCACTACTGTATAGTCGAACGGGTCGACCGAGATCGACAGCCCACGCCGCCCGGTCAGGGCTCCGGCGTGGTCGGGGTCGACGTCTCCGTCGAGGTCCGATCGCGTCAGAACGGCGTGACCACGTGCCCCCCGCGGGCTCCATCCTGGCGGCCCCTTCGCGCTCGGGTCCCGGTCGATTCGGCGCGCGCCGAACGACTATGTAGGACGAGTGAAGTGCGTGTGCCTGGTGTACCTTGAGGCGAGGAAGCGCGACGCCCTGACCGGGAGCGAGTCGGCCACCGTGATGGACGAATGCCTCATCCACCTTGCAGCCGAGGCTCTCCAGCCGGTGGATGTGGCCACGTCGCTCCGCATCCGGGACGGGAAGCTGGATCGCGACGAGGCGATCCGGGTGGCCTCGAGGATCACGCTGGCGCGCCCAGAGCGCGTCGAGGTGCACCCGATCCTGGACCTCGGACAGCCGTAGCGGCGCGCGCCACGCTCACCCCTACCGTGGAGGATTCCATGCGCTATGTCGATGGGTACGTGTTGCCGGTGCCGAAGAGGAAGCTTCAGATCTACCTGCGCATCGCCCGGAAGGCCGGAAAGATCTGGCGGGAGCACGGCGCCCTGGAGTACCGGGAGTGCGTCGGCGACGACCTCAAGGCGAAGTGGGGGACACCATTCCCGCGGGTCGTCAAGGCCAAGCCCGGCGAGACGGTGGTGTTCTCCTGGATCGTGTTCAAGTCGCGGGCGCATCGCGACCGCGTCAACGCGAAGGTCATGAAGGACAAGCGCCTGGCGGACATGGACCCGACGTCGATGCCCTTCGACATGAAGCGCATGGCCTACGGCGGATACAAGGTCCTGGTCGAAGCCTGAGCACGGGAGGCGGTCCTCAACGGCGCGCCCATCCCCACCTCGCGCTCCGGGCGTCGTTGACGGCTCACGCTAGCGAACGGCGCCGATCGTCCGGGTCGGTGCTCCGAGCGCCGCGCGGAGAGCGGGCCCGTGTCCCTTTGGAACGCGGAGCTCGTAGCGCCCCTTCGCCAGCCAGTCGTCGACGATCTCGGGGTTGAAGGCCTTGAGCTCCCGGTAGAACGAGCCGGCCTGCCGCGCGAGCTCGGCCACCGCCACGCGATCGCGGAGCTCGACCCCGACCACGTCGGCGTCGTAGGGGCGGTACCGCTGCTCCTGTGCGACCTCGAAGCCGTACCGCTCCGGTTCGGAGAGGATCAGCTTCGCGGCGAGCGCGCGGAAGACGTAGCGCTCGGTTTCCGCGGCGAGGGCGAGCTGGTAGTAGCTCGACACACCCTGCTGACGCATGGCTTGATCGACGCGGCCCTCCCCGGCGTTGTACGCCGCGAGAGCCAGTGGCCAGTCGCCGAAGCGCTGGCGCAGCTCTCGAAGATAGGCGAGAGCGGCAGCGGTGGAACGCTCGGGATTCCGTCGCTCGTCCCAGCCCGAGGAGACCGCTAACCCGTACCGCCTAGCCGTCGAAGCGATGAACTGCCAGATGCCCAACGCGCTGGCGTGCGAGTAGGCGCTCGGCAGGAGCGCGCTCTCGATCACCGCTACGTACTTGAGATCCTCGGGGAGCCCCGCTCGGCTGAGCTCACGCTCGATGTACGGGAAGTACCGGGCACTGCGCTTGAGCCAGAGAACCACTTGGGCGGGATTCCCCAGGGAGAGGAAAAACTCCCGCTCGAGTCGCTCCGCCACGTCCCACCGGGTCAGCGGCACGCCCTCTCCAGCGAACTCCAGACGCATCGGCAACTCGAAGGCGTGCAGCGACCGGGGTAATGCGGCCTGCGCGGCTTCAAGCCGATCCAGCCGGCTCTGCAGCCGATCGATCTCCGTCCGGAGCTCGGCGGACTCCGGCGCGGACGGCCCCGGGATCGGCGCACTGTCGAGGGCGGCGGCCGGGAGGACCGCCAGAAGGCTCAGCGACACCCAGGCGACGAGCCGCATCCCCGGCATGACGCGGGAAGTCCAGCAACCTCCGTGCCAGACTCCAGCCCAGCGGCGATGAGGCCGTGAGAGGATGCGGCGCGTGGCGAGCGGGCGGCACGTCGCTCAGCGGCGGTGGCACGCGAGGGCGAGGCCCGACCAGATCACCGACGCTTCGCCACGTGGGTCCCAGAACACGAGGTCCTGGCCTTGGTACCTGGCTCCGCTGGCCGCCGGGACGCGAAACGCCGGACGCGTCCGGCCCGCGCGCTCGACGAGCACCATCGCAGGCCGGGTCTGATAGATTGCAAACGGAGAGCAGTAGGATCGCGCCCACCCGGCGCGTCACAGGGAGGCTCCGGCCCCCTCCTCCTCCGCGACCCGCTCGACCGCCGGCTCCTCCTCGCGCCGGCTCCGGACGGCGAGCAGCCCGTGCGGGCGGAAGATCATGAGGACCATCAGCAGGAGCCCGAACACCAGCATCCGGTAGACCTGGAAGTCCCGGAAGATCTCCGGAAAGGCGACGAGCAGCGCCGCCCCCAGCAGCACGCCGACCAGGTTCCCCATGCCCCCCAGGATCACCATGGCGAGGATGTTCACGGACTCCGTGAACAGGAAGTTGTCGGGGAAGACCGACCGCTGCCAGGACGCCAGGAAGGCGCCGCCGATCCCGGCGAAGGCGGCGCCGATCGCGAACGCCTGCAGCTTCGCCACGGTCGTGTTGATCCCCATGGCGCGGGCGGCCAGCTCGTCCTCCCGGATCGCCTGCCAGGCCCAGCCGATCCTGGAATCGCGGAGGCGGACCGAGGCGCCCAGCACGAGGAGGAGGGCGGTCAGGAACAGGTAGTAGTACTCGATGTTACGCGAGAAGACGAACCCGGCCAGCGCGGGAGCGTCGATGGCGATGATGCCGTTCGGGCCCCCGGTGATGTTCACCGGATCCCGGTCCAGGTTGATCAGCAGGAGGTAGGTGATCTCGCCGAACCCCAAGGTCACGATCGCCAGGTAGTCGCCCCGCAGGCGGAGCGTCGGCGCTCCGATCAGGATCCCGGACACCGCCGTCGCCACGATGATGATCGGGAGCGCCAGCAGGAACGGCAGGTGGACGCCGAAGTGCGGAGAGGCGAGGAAGGCATAGAGGTACGAGCCGATCCCGAAGAACGCCACGTACCCGAGGTCGAGCAGGCCGGCGAATCCCACCACGATGTTGAGCCCGAGCGCCAGCGTGGCGTAGAGGCAGATGCGGGTCAGCACCCCGATCACGTAGTCGTTGGGGGCCAGCAGGGGCACGACGAGCGCGGCGACGACGACCCCGGCGACGAGCGTCAGCCGCTTCGCGGGGCCGCCCACCGTCTAGACCTTCTCCCAGTCGGGCAAGGACTCACCCAGGAGCCCGGTGGGTCGGAACACGAGGGTGAGGATCAGGATGAGGAAGGCGATGACGTCCTTGAACGCCGGGTTCACGAACGTCACCGCGAGGCTCTCGATGATGCCCAGGACGAGCCCGCCGAGCATGGCGCCCCGGATGTTCCCGATCCCGCCCAGCACCGCGGCGGTGAATGCCTTGAGTCCCGCCGAGTACCCCATGAAGAAGTCGATCTGCGTGTAGTAGAGCCCGACCAGCACTCCCGCCGCCCCGCCCAGCGCCGAGCCGAGGAAGAAGGTGGTCGCGATCACCCGACGGACGTTGACGCCCATGATCGCCGCCATCTCGCGGTCCTCGGCGACCGCCCGGATCGACCGCCCGAGCGTGGTCCGCTGCACGAGCACGTGCAGACCCCACATCATCAGGAGGGCGACGCCCATCATGACCACGACCAGCACCGAGACGTTCACGCTGCCCACCTGGATCCGCCACGTTCGCGGGAACAGGACGTTGGTCATGTAGACCTTCATCCGGGCGCCCAGGGTCAGCATGACGGCGTTCTGCAGAAAGAGGGAGGCCCCCACCGCGCTGATCAGCGGCCCGAGCCGGGTGGCGCCGCGCGCGTACAGCGGCCGGTAAGCGAAGCGCTCGAGGCCCGCGCCGAGGAACCCAGCGCCGACCATGGCGACCACCAGCATCAGCGGGACGACCCAGAGGGGGTGGAGCCCGCCGACCTGGGCGTTGATGACGGCGACGAGGACGCCCCAGCCGATGTAGGAGCCGATCATGAACACGTCGCCGTGGGCGAAGTTGATCATGAAGAGGATGCCGTAGACCATCGTGTAGCCGAGCGCGATCAGCCCGTAGACGGTCCCCAGCGCCAGGCCGAAGACGAGCTGCTGGGGCAGGATCTGGAGCACGTCCACGATCAGTCTTCGCGGGGGGGAGCGGCGCCACTCCTCCCCCGCGCCCCCCCACCACATTGTGCGTACGGGTCGCGTCGTCGGGATGAGGTGTTCACGGTGGTGTCAGTTCTCCCCGAGGTAGGCGCGACGGATGTGGTCCGCCCGGAGTAGCGTCTCCGCCGTGTCGTGCACGACGATCCGCCCGTTCTGCAGCACGTACCCCCGGCTGGCGATGCCGAGGGCCACCGCGGCGTTCTGCTCCACCACGAGGATCGTCGTGCCCTGCCGGTTGATCGTCTGGATGATGTCGAAGACCTGGTCCACCAGCACGGGCGCCAGGCCCATCGAGGGCTCGTCCATGAGGAGCAGCCGCGGACGCGCCATCAGCGCGCGCCCGATGGCCAGCATTTGCTGCTCGCCCCCGGACAGGGTGCCCCCCAGCTGCCGGGCCCGCTCCCTGAGCCGGGGAAAGAGCGCGTAGACGCGCTCGAGGTCCTGGGCCACCTCGGGAGCTGGCGCGCCCCGCCGGACCAGGGCCCCCATGGCCAGGTTCTCCCAGACCGTCATGCGCCCGAAGATGCGACGCGCCTCCGGCACGAGCGAGATCCCCCGCCGGACGACCGTCTCGGTCGGGAGATGGTCGATCCGCTGCCCTTCAAATTCCACGCGCCCGGCGCTCGGCCGCACCATCCCGAGGATCGTCTTCATCGTCGTCGACTTGCCCGAGGCGTTGCCGCCGAGCAGGCACACGATCTCGCCCTCGTGCACCTCCAGGGTCACCCCCTGGAGCGCCCGGAGCGCGCCGTAGAACGTGACGACGTCCTTGAGCTTAAGCACGGGCGCCTCGGCGGCCGAGGTAGGCCTCGAGCAGCGCGGGGGTGTCGCGCACCTCCTCGAAGGTGCCCTCCGCGATCTTGAGGCCGTGGTCGAGGGCGACGACCCGCTCGCAGATGCCCCGCACCAGCCGCATGTCGTGCTCGATGAGCAGGATGGCGATACCTTCGTCGCGGATGCGCCGGATGTCGCCCATCAGCTCCTGCGTCTCGGTCGGGTTCATCCCTGCCGCCGGCTCGTCCAGCAGGAGGAGCCGCGGAGCGGTGCCGAGCGCGCGGGCGATCTCCAGCCGGCGCCGGTTGGCATAGGAGAGTGTCCGGGCCGGCCGATCGGCCCGGGGCAGGAGCCGGCTGCCGAAAAGCGCGAGCAGCTCCGCGGCACGTTCTCGCGCCCGGCGCTTCTCCGCCCGCGTCCCCGGGGTGCCCAGGAGGATACCCGCGATTCCCGCGCGAGTCCGACAGTGCATACCCACCAGCACGTTCTCGAGGACGGTCATCTGACCGAAGAGGCGCTGGTTCTGGAAGGTGCGCGCGATGCCGGCCGCGGTGATGGCGTGAGACGGCAGGGCGGTCAGCTCCCGGCGGCCGTGATCGAAGCGGACACGGCCCGCGGTGGCCCGGTGGAGACCCGTGATCACGTTGAACACGGTCGTCTTGCCCGAGCCGTTTGGGCCGATCAGCCCGACGATCTCGCCGTCCTCGACGCGGAGGTCGAGGGCGTCGACCGCCCGGAGCCCCCCGAAGTCCTTCGTCAGCCCTGCCGTCTCGAAGAGCGCCATCCCGCTGGCGGAAGACCCTACTTCACGACGACGGGCTTGATCAGCTCGAAACTCTTGCCCTTGACCTGGTAGACGTAGAGCACCGGGTTCGCCACGTCGCCCTTCTCGTTGAACGTGATGTCCTGCCCGAGGATCCCCCGGTAGCCCTTCGTGGCCCGGACCGCGTCGCGGACGGCCGCCCGGTCGGCCTTTCCCACCTTCTTGATCGCCGTCAGGATGATGTTGGCCCCCTCGTACGCCAGCGGCCCGTAGGAGGAGAGCGGCCCGTACTTGGCCTCGTATGCCTTCACGAACTCGACCGCGGCCGGGACCTTCTTCATGTCGGGCACGAAGAACGTGACGTAGTTCCCCTCCGCGGCGCCGCCGGAGGCCTCGATGTAGTCGACCGGCTCGAACTGCCCGTCGGGGCCCACCATCCGGACCTTCAGGCCCACGTCGGGGAGCTGCTTGGCGATGAGGGCGGCGTCGGGAGCCCAGAGGACGGGCACGATGACGTCGATGTCCTTGGGAATCGTGCCGAGGACGGCGCGAAAATCCTTGTCCCCGGAACGGATGACATAGCGGTGGGTCGTCGCCCCGAGCGCCTTCGCCTTCTTCTCCACCTCGTCCGCACCCACCCGCGGTCCCGTGGTGCCGTCGTCGAAGATCGCGAGCTTCTTGGCCTTGAGCTCCTGGACGGCGAAGATCGCCATCGCCGGCCCCTGGAAGTCGTCCCGCGCGCAGACTCGGTTGGTCACCTTCAGACCCCGGTCCGTCACCTTCGGACTGCTGCAGCCCGGGCTGATCATCGCGAGATTCGCCCGCTCGAAGACCTCCGACGCGGGGATGCAGATGGCGCTGGCCACTCCGATCACCACGCCCAGCACCGCGGGATCCGCGACCGCCTTCTCCGCCGCGGACACCCCCGCCTGCGGGTTGTTCTGGTCGTCCAGCTCGACGACCTCGATCTTCTTCCCGAGGACGCCGCCCTCCTTCTTGTTCCAGTCCTCCGCCGCCAGCTTGACGGCGTTGGCCAGCTCCTGGCCCATCTTGGCGAGCGGCCCCGTGATGGGTCCCTCGACGCCGATCTTGACCACCTGCTGGGCCTCGACCGCCGGCGGGCCAGTGCCCGGCCCCAGCAGGAGCGCGACCGTCCCCAGTGCCACCACGACACGTTGTCCGTAGCTCATCGCCCGTCCCTCCCTGGTTGATCTCGCGCCGCGACCGCGGCGCTCCTGCCACCAGCAGTGCCCTGCCCCGTTTGCTTTTCGCCTCACCCCCTCTGGCCGCGGCGGCCCCGAGCTTCCGGTCAGCGCCCCGGCGCCAGCACCCCTTCTCGCGTCACCCGGCGGAGCGCTCGCGCGAATCGGCCGACCGCATCGTCGATGTCCCCTTCCGCGTCCCACTTCCGGCAGCCCTGGGCGCGGTTCATGTAGAGCGGAACCGGTACGATCCGCCGGACGTCGTGATTGATCAGGTGGCGCGCCCGCTCCCAGAGCACCATCGAGCACGCGAAGCGGGCCTGGTACCCGGTCGCGGTCGACGGCGTGGTGATGAGCGTACCCATCGTCGATGCCTCCCGGGTCGGTCTGGCGTCGCCCGCGATGCGATCCTGGACGCGTGGTGACGACGCCGACCGGGTGTCAGCCGTGCTCCTTCGCCGCCTCCGCCTCCAGGCGGTCGTAGTCGATCGCCGGCCCGCGGAGGGTCTGTGCCGAGTGCTTCTCGACTCCCTTGAGGAGAAGGGTGACGGCGTCGTTGTAGGGCGTCGGCATGCCGAGCCGCCTCGCTTCGCGCACGAGGGCCCCGTTGAGGGCGTCGATCTCCGTGCGCTTCCCCTGCTCGACGTGCTGGAGCGTCGACGGCTTGTTGTACTTCTTCCGGCAGTGTTCCTTGATCGTCCGCATCGGGTCAGGGTCCGTCAGGACGACGCCCTTGGCGCGGACGACCGCCAGCACCTCCTCGATCACTCGCGTCTGGAGCTCGTCCACCGCCGGCGTGCGCACGATCTCCCCGAGGCGCAGCCCAGTGACCGCGCTGATCGCGTTGATGCCGCAGTTGAGGACGAACTTGTTCCAGATATGGGCGAGGATGTTGTCGACGACGACGGGGGTGAAGCCGGCTCGGGCCAGGGCCTCTTCCGCCTCGCCGAGGCGCCCTGTCCGCCGGCCGTCCAGCTCCCCGATCCAGGTCGGCGCCGCGTGCGTGTGGGTCACGTGGCCCGGGGCCTGGAGGGCGGCGCTGTGGTTCGACGTACCGCCCATGACCCGCCCCGCGCCGAGCGCCTCGCCGAGCGTCTCCACGTTGCCGATGCCGTTCTGAAGGGTGAGGGCGAACCCCTCCGAGCCCAGCACACGCCGGGCCGTCTGCGCCGCCTCGCGGGTCGAGTTGGCGTCGGTGAGGATGATGGCGCAGTCGACGGGCGACACGTCCTCCACCCGGGTGGTCGCCTTGACGGGGATCCGCAGGTCGCCCGTGATCCCGTCCAGGTGAAGCCCGTCCCGCCGGATAAGGTCGACGTGCTCCTGCCAGAGGTCGACGAGCGTCACGTCGAAGCCGGCCCGGGCGAGCAGGCCGCCGTAGAGCGAGCCCATGCTGCCGGCGCCGATGACGCCGAAGCGCATCAGGGGAGGCCTTCGGGTCGCCGTCGTGACGGGTGCGGGCCGACAAGGAGCACGATTTCGCCTCCGGGCTCGCCCAACTATGGTTGGCGCCTTTCCCGGCGTCAAGACGCCCGCGTCGCGCGGGCGCTGCCGGGGCGCTACATGCCGGCCATCAGCCGGCCGACCGCGGTCTGGAGCCCCGGGCGGCGGATCAACGCGACGATCCAGTCCGGGAGCGGTGTCCAGAGAGCCGCCCGCCAGAGGCGGGCCCCCTGAAACGAGCGCTGGAAGGCTCGACGGCACCGCGACTCGTACGCGGCGAAGGCCATCGGCTCCTCGGCCTGCCCGTGCGCGACCGCAGCCAGCGCCTCACCAGCCAGGATGCCCGAGTGCATCCCCTGATAGATGCCCTCCGCCGTCGCCGGGTGAGCGAACCCGCCGGCCTCTCCGACGGCGAGGCGCCCGGGTGACGACAAGCGTCCCACTCGGAACCGATAGGCGATGGGATGGCCCTTCCATCGGCCAACGGCCGTGGCGGCCGCGAGCCGGTCGGCATAGTGCTTGGCCAGGAACCGCTCGAACAGCCGGCGGGCGTTCCGTTCGTGGGCGGTGTCCTCGTAGCAGATGCCGATGCTGACGCGGGTCTCGTTCTCGGGAAAGAGCCACCCATAGCCGGGCGTCACCATGCGGTCGAAGACCATCTCGACGGTGTGAGGCTGGAACGGCACGTGGTCCCACCATCCCATGATGGTCTGCATCAGCCGGCGGGATCTCGTCGCGGGAGACAACACCGAGTGCGCGCCATCGGCCACGACGGTGCACGCGGCACGCACCTCGCGCCCGTCGCGCGCCGCGAAGCCGACAACCCGCTCGCCTTCCCGGAGGAGAGCCGTGACCTGGAACCGTGGCAAGAACCGGACCCCGAGCGCGCGGGCCTGCTGGAGCAGGATCTCGTCGAGCGTCCGGCGGTTGCAGATCACCGCGGACGTCGAATCACCGCCGGACAAGCAGAGCTCCCGATCCCGAGGGGTCACGAGCCGGACCCCCCGAATCCAGTAGGCGTGCCGCTCTACGAGATCCCACACGCCCAGCCGCTTGAGCGTCTGGATACCCTTGGGCGAGACGCCGCTGCCACAGGTCTTGTCGCGGGGAAACTCGTCCCGGTCGACGAGCACGACGTCAGGCACGCCCAGCTGCCCCAGGCGGAGAGCCGTCGCTGCGCCGGCGGGGCCCGCGCCGATGATGCCAATCCGAGAAGGCGTCTCCCCTGGTTGGGATCGCATCGCCGCGCCGTCGACCTCGCCATAGTAGCGCACGGGCCGACGCAGCGCGGCGACCTGCCAGTCACCCGGGTCTGTGAGGAGCCGGGTTCCCCAGCCGCTCCAGCCGCTCATGCGTGCCAAGCATCTGGCGGAGGCCCCTCCGGCAGAAGCAGCGCGCGAAGCTGGTCGACGAAGCCGCGCTGCCCCTTCGTGAGCCTCTCCTGCGCGTCATCCAGCCCGAACCACTCGCCACGGTCGACCTCGGGGAACTGGCGCACTCTGCCGGAGCGCGGCGGCCACTCGATCGAGAACGTATTGCTCCGCATCGCGCCCGGGTCGCAGTCTCCCTCCATTGCCCAGGCGTGGATCAGCTTGCCACCCGTCTGCTTGATCGGCGTGAGCGCGAGGGCGTCACCTTCGATCACGAGGCCGGTCTCCTCGCGGAACTCGCGCTTCGCCGCCTCGAGCGGGTCCTCGCCGGCCTCGAACTCGCCCTTCGGGATGGACCATGCGCCCAAGTCCTTGGCCTTCCAGAAGGGGCCTCCAGGATGGACGAGGAACACCTGCCAGACGCCTTGGTGGCGCCGGTAGAGGAGCAGCCCCGCGCTCTGCTTGCCGGCCATGCCTAAAGCTCGCCCCCGGCTACTTGACGAGGCGCCTTGCCGGGCAGATCCTCGGCGGCGTCGAGCGGCTCGTTTCCCGCTCACCGTGCTCGCACATGACCTGATGGGTCATGAAGGAGGTCGACATGAGGCTGACCAGCCTTCTCAACCGGGCGATCGTGACCCTGGCATCACTCTTGGCCGTCCTTCCGGCCCTGGCCGCCGACTACCCGACGCCGAAGGAAGGCGACTGGGTCGTGCGCGACTTCCGCTTTCACACGGGCGAGGTTCTGCCCGAGCTGCGTCTCCACTACACGACCGTGGGCGCGCCCACGGGCGAGCCGGTCCTCATCCTGCACGGCACGACCGGATCGGGTGCCGGCATGCTGACGCCAGCCTTCGCCGGCGAGCTCTTCGGACTCGGGCAACCGCTGGACGCCAGCCGCCACTACCTCATTCTGCCGGACGCGATCGGCACCGGTAAGTCGAGCAAACCCTCGGACGGCCTGCGCACGGCCTTTCCACGGTATAACTACGACGACATGGTCGAGGCGCAGTACCGGCTGGTCACCGAGCACCTGGGCGTGCGCCGCCTGCGGCTCGTGCTGGGAAACTCGATGGGCGGCATGCAGACCTGGCTCTGGGCCCAGAAATATCCCGCGTTCATGGACATTGCGGTGCCCATGGCGTCGTTGCCGACCGAGATGTCCGGCCGCAACTGGATGACCCGCCGCCTGATCATCGACTCCATCCGTCGCGACCCGGAGTGGATGAACGGCAACTACACGGCGCAGCCGCGCAGCCTTCAGTTCGCGTCCGTCTTCTACGGCATCGCCACCAATGGGGGGAACCAGGCGCTCCACAAGGCCGCGGCGACGCGCGAGAAGGCGGACCAGCTGCTCGACCAGCGCCTGAGCGCGCCGTTCAGGGGCGATGCCAACGACCATCTGTACCAGTGGGATTCGTCGCGCGACTACAACGCCGCGCCGGGCCTCGACCGCATCCAGGCGGTGCTGCTGGCGATCAACTCAGCGGACGACGAGCGCAACCCGCCGGAGCTCGGGGTGCTCGACCACGAGATCACGCGCGTGACGCACGGCCGCGTACTGCTGATTCCCGCCAGCGATCAGACCGCCGGCCACGGCACCACCGCCCAGGCGAGATTCTGGAAGAAGGATCTGGGGGAGCTGCTCCAGACCGCGCCGCGCCGGGTCCCCTAGCTGCGCCGCAGCGAGGCCTCGGGATCCTCGCCGGGGCGTCCCAGCCGCGCCGTTCGTTCGAGGTGGGCCGAGGCGCCGGCTCGGCGTGGCGACGCTCTTAGGGCTGGCGGCGGCGAAGCATCTGCTGCAGGCTCTGCCGCGTGAGGCCGAGCCGCTCGGCCGCCCGCGTCTTGGAGCCGCACTCCCGGAGCGCGTCCTCGATCATCCGCCGCTTGAGCTGCTCGACGGCCTCGTTCAGCGTGCGGGGCGGGGCGCTCTTCGCAGCCCCCTCGCGCACGCGCGCGGACAGGTGCTCCGGGCCAATCGGCCGGCCGGGGTCGGCGAGCGCCACTGCGCGCTCGACCTCGTTCTCGAGCTCGCGCACGTTCCCCGGGAACGGATAGGCGCGCAGGTACCGCATCGCTTCCGGCGAGATCGACGGCACCGCGCGCCGCGCCCGCTCGCGGTACACGCGCAGGAAGTGCTCGGCCAGGCTCGCAATGTCCTCGGTGCGGTCTCGGAGGGGCGGCAGCCGAATCGGAAACACATTGAGCCGGTAGTAGACGTCCTTGCGGAAGCGGCCGCTCTCCACCTCCGCCTCGAGCTCGGCGTTGGTCGCGGCCAGCACCCGGACATCGACCTTCCGGGGCGTCGAGGCCCCGACGCGCCGGATCTCGCCCTCCTGGAGCACGCGGAGAAGCCGTAGCTGCATGGCGGGCGACATCTCGCCGACCTCGTCGAGGAAGATCGTGCCGCCGTCGGCCTCCTCGAACAGGCCCTTGCGCTCGGCCGTGGCGCCGGTGAAAGCCCCCCGGGTGTGCCCGAAGAGCTCGGACTCCAGCAAGGACTCGGGGAGGGCCCCGCAGTTCTGCGCGACGAACTTGGCGGCGCGACGCGGGCCGCTGTCGTGGATCAGCCGGGCGAACAGCTCCTTGCCGGTGCCGGTCTCGCCCAGGAGGAGCACGGAGGTGTCGGTGTCCAGCACCCTCCGCGCGAGCTCGACGGCCTGGCGGAGGCCCGTCTTGCTCCCGATCATGCCCTCGAAGGAGGGCGGGCGCTCGCGACCCTCCGCCGCCTCGCGCCGGAGCGTGTTCAGCGCGAGCTCGAGCTCGTCCTTGAGCCGCGCGTTCTCCTGGGCGAGCGCGTGGCGTTCGGCGGCGCGACGGACGACGACGAGCAGCTCGTTGGGGTCCCACGGCTTCGGGATGAAGTGGTAGATCCGCCCGGTGTTGACGGCGTCCATCAGGCTGTCCACGTCGGTGTAGGCGGTGAGGACGATGCGAACGGCCTCGGGCGCCAGATCCTGGCTTCGCCGGAGGAGCTCGACGCCGGTCATCCGAGGCATGCGGTGGTCGGTGACGATGACCGAGACGTCCTGGGCCTGGAGGACCTGGAGGGCCTCCTCGCCGCCGTCGGCGCGCAGGACACGGAACTCCGCGGCGAGAATCGCTTCGAGCGCGTCGAGTACACGGGGCTCGTCGTCCACGACGAGCACGGTCGCTGGCTCCAACCGTCCTCCTGGGCCGTCCGCGCGGCCTCGAGCTAGCTCACACGCGCCGCATCGCCGTCCCGCAGGCCCGTGATCTCGTAGAGCGGCTGGCGGTCCTTGATTCCCTTGAGCTTCGGGGTGCCCAGCTCGCGATAGTGCACGCCGTGCTTGACCTCGCGGAACGTCGTCTCAGCGGCGATTATATGCGCGTCGAAGAGCCGCGTCATGCGCTGGATCCGCGCGGCGGCGACCATCGGCCGACCTACCACGATCAGCTCCCGGCGGCGGTCGGAGCCGATGGTGGCGGCCCACACCGGTCCCGAGCAGATCCCGACCCCGATGCCGAAGGTTGGAAGCCCCTCGGCGCGCCAGCGGGCCGCGAGGGCCTGCACCGTGTCGACCATGTCGATGGCGGTCCGCACCGCGCGGGTCGCGGCGTCGTGGCCCCCTTCGGTGACGCCGAAGAGGGCAACGATCTCGTCGCCGACGAGCTGCTCGACGGTCCCCTGGTGACGGAAGATCACGTCGATCATGGCGCTGAAGTACTCGTCGAGGAGCCGGACGACCGTCGGCGCGGGAGCGCGCTCCACGAGGCCGGTGAACCCCCGGATGTCGGCGAAGAGCGCCGTGGCCTCGCGCCAGTCGCCCGCCAGCTCGAGAAGCGTCGGATTCGCGAGGGCCAGCTCGGCCAGCCGCGGCGAGACGTACCGCTGGAGCTGGGCGCGCACGGAGGCCTCCCGGACCACCCGCTCCTGCGCCGCTCGGAGGTCGGCCAGGGTCCCCTCGAGGTCCCGGTTCTTGGCGGCGAGATCGCGCAGGAGCGCGTCGCGCTCCCGCGCCAGACGGTACCGCTCGACGCCGCGCCGGACGGTGTGGGTCAGCTCCTTCGGGTCCCAGGGCTTGAGGATGAAGTGGTAGATGTTGGCCGCGTTGATGGAATCCATGAGCGCGTCGACGTCGGTGAAGGCGGTCAGGAGCACCCGCACGCTGTCCGGCGAGATGGCGAGGCTCCGCGTCAGGAGCTCGGTGCCGGTCAGGCCCGGCATGCGCTGATCGCTCAGGACCAGGGCCACCTCCTCACGCTCCAGGATCTCGAGCGCCGTCTCGGGCCGTTCGGCGCGGACGACGCGGTACTCCATGGCCAGGAGCGCCTCCAGCGAATCGAGGACGCGGGCCTCGTCGTCGACGATGAGAACGGTCGCTTCGTCCGTCATGCCTCTCGCGTCCGCGCGAGCGGAAGGCGCACCGTGAAGACGGCGCCGCCGTCCGGCGGGCTGTCGGCGCTGATGTCGCCGCCGTGCTTCTTGATGATCTGGTAGCTGATCGACAGGCCGAGGCCCGTGCCCTCCCCGACCGGCTTGGTGGTGAAGAACGGGTCGAAGATGCGTCCGATGACATCGTGCGGGATGCCCGGGCCGGTATCGCTGACGACGAGGAGGGCGGCGTCATCCTCGCGCCGGGTCTCGATGGTGATGGCGCCCTGGCCGGGGATGGCCTGCGCGGCATTGGCGAGGAGATTGAGCAGGACCTGATCGATCTGCGAGCGGATGCACTCGACCGGGGGCAGGTCGCCGAACTTCTTGTGCACGGTGACCCGGTCCTTCAGGAGGTGGTTGAGCAGGGTGAGGCTCGACTCCAGCTCTTCGTGGAGATCCACGGACTGCCAGACGTCGTCCTGGCTCCGGGCGAACACGCGGAGGTCGCGGACGATCTTGCGCGCGCGCTCGGCACCTTCCTTGATGCCCTGGGTCATCGCGTCCAGATACTTGAGAGCGTAGTCGATCTTCCGGGCGTCCCACTCGGCCTGCATCCGCTCCCGCTCCGCCTCGGGGAGCGGCGCGGCTCGGTACACCTCGAGCATGCCGCGCAGGCGGCGGACAAAGTCCTCCAGCGTGGCGACGTTGGAGTAGACGAACCCGATCGGGTTGTTGAGCTCGTGGGCGACACCGGCCACGAGCTGGCCCATCGACGCCATCTTCTCGCGCTGGACGAGCTGCATCTGGGTGGCCTGGAGCTCCCGGTAGGCGGCCTGGAGCTCCTCGTTCGCCGTGCGGAGCTGCTCCGTCCGGACGCGCACCTTGTCCTCGAGGCCGCCGGAGAGCTCCTCGATGGTCTGGAAGCTCTGGGCGCGGTCAACCGCCAGCGCCACGTGGTTGGCCACCGCGGTGAGCATCTCGAGGTCTCCCTGACCGACCTGGCCCGGCTCGCTGGAGGTGACCTGGAGCACACCGAAGATCCGCTCCTTGACTCGGAGGGGCACCATCACCACCGACCGCACCCCGAGCGAGCGGACGGCCGGGAGGTCCAGGGGCACGGTCGTCGTTTCCACGTCGTCGATCACGACGGGGGAGCCGGTGGTTGCGACTCGAGAGGAGGCCGAATGCGGGTCGTCGAGACGAAACTCGAGGTCGTAGGGTTCGAGGCGTCCGTTCGCGGCGCCCGCCATCCTGTGCCCGCGCACGACTCCACGGGTCGGATCCACGAGCATGAGGTGGGCGCGCCGATGACCCATGCGGTGGACGACGAGGCGCTGGAGCGCCTGCTCGTAGATCGTCTCGGGGTCGAGCGTGGCATTGACGGCGGCGGCGAGGTCGATGAGAAGCGAGAGCTGCTCGATCTTGGTCTCCAGGTCCCGGAACTTCCCCTCGAGCTGCTGGTTCGAGTGGAGAATCTCCTCCGCCTGGACGTCGAGGAGACGCTGGGTGTCGCGGCGTCGCTGGCGCTCGAGGAGCGCGACACCGGAAGCGAGGCCAGCGAGGGCGGGCAGGGCGGCAAGGGCGGTGGCCTCGGCCACGTGGAGCTGCTGACCGACCTCGAGCCCAAGCCACAGGAGCACGGCACCGGCGACGCCCGTCAGGGTCGGCCCCCAGAAGCGCGCTCCGAAAGACAGGTTCTTCCAACGCACCTGCCAGATGCACGCGCCATCACCCTTGGCGGCGCAAGCTTCCTCGGTGACGATCGCCCTCGGAAGCCCCCAGTTCGTGGGGTAGCGCTCCAAGGATACGCGTTGAAAGATGCACACCCAGCGTGGCATGTGGAAGCCGGGCCGGGGGGTGGCGCGGAACACGGCTCGCCGGCGACGCATCTCTACCAGCTCGATCTCTTGCCACCGATAGATCGCGCCGTCGATCAGCGGGATGCGCGCGAACAGCGCTCGCGGGCTGCCGAGCCCCATCGTGTAGGTGCCCCAGTAGGAGCGCTCCTCGTGGGACGGCTTCCAGTCCATGTGGTACTCGGCCCACCGTCGTGCCCAGGTCTCGACGTCGCTCGCCCCCATCAGCTCGATGGCCAAGCGCACGAGCTCATTGGCGAGCGCCTGGGGAACCCAGTTGTGGTCGGCGATGAGCCACTCGCGGGGCCGGCCCGCTTTCCGGACGAGCGCCTCCACGCCGGCCGGCCCCACCTCCTGCTCGACCAGGGGAATCAGCGACTTCAGGAAGATGCAGTTCTGCTCGCCCGGCATCCGCCCGCGCTCAGCTCGGCTTGTACACGAACCTCGACGTGATGTTGACCGGCCTTGCCAGCGTGTCCCGCACGGCCGACTTCCGGTCGATCGTCTCCTTGCAGCGCCGAACCTTGTCCTCGGGCGCCGGACTCTCGATGGTGATGGTGTAGTTGATGTCGGTGATCCCGTTGGGCACCGACTTGTCGTGCCCGAGGAACCCGCGCGCGTCCATGTGGGCTTCCAGCTCCATCTCGACGCCGTCGATCGGAACGTCGAAGAGCGTGGCGTTGGTCACGGTCGCGTTCGTGACGCAGCCGGCCAGCGCGGCAAGGACCACCTCGATCGGGAACGGCGCGCCGTCGCCGCCGCCCAGATCGGGGGGCTCGTCCACCATGATGGTGAAGCGGCGGGGTCGCGGGGTCATGAGGTTGCCGCCCGCGTACCACTCGCTGAGGGTGACCTGGGTCATGGTCCCCCGGCACCACGTGGACCTGGCCTTGACCGTGATCTTCTCCAGACCCGGGTTCTGGCGGACGGCCGCGTCGGTGGCCTTCAGCTTCTCGAGGTTGACGTCGTTCAATCCCTGCGCCATGGTGAGTCCTCCCCTGCATCAGAGCAGGTTGGCGATCATCCGTGCCGTCCGCTCGGTGCCGCCCGCCGGCGCCTCGCGGTGGTGCACGGGCTTGCCCAGGTGGTCGAGGATGGCGTCACCCAGCTCCTCGACGGTCGTTCGGTCGTAGTCCATCCGCACACCGGCGCCCAGACGCTCCAGCCGGCGGGCGACGTGGAGGTTCTGCTCGAAGTGGTTGCGCAGCGGAAAGTAGAGGAAGGGCGTCTTCAAGGCGGCCAGCTCCATCGTCGTGGTCAGCCCGCCCTGGACGATGGCGAGGTGAGCGGCCGCATGGTGGCGGAACAGCTGAGGCACGAAGGGCCTCACCTCGACCTGCGGCCCCCCCGGCAGCTCATCCTGGGCGAGCCGCGGCCCCGCCACCAGGATCATGCGAGTGTCGGGGAGCCTGGGGGCGACGAGGGCGAAGGCCTCGGCGCACTTCCGGAGGAGGCTCCGCCCAACAGTGGTGCCACCCACGGAGACCAGGATCACGCGCTCGCCCTCCTGGTAGCCGAGCTCCCGGCGAAGGGCCGCTTTGTCCCGGTAGTCGGCGGGATCGAAGTGGTAGGTGTAGCCCGGGAAGCGGAAGTGCTCGCGCGCCCACTGGCGCATGTTCGGGAGATCCGGCCCGAACTCGCGGTCGAGCACGTCCTCCTCGTCGCCGATCATCACGGAAAGGTCGCGCACGTCCGGATGCAGGCGCAGGTGGTCGATGTTCTCGGCGTTCTTGTCCCACGCGCGCCGGAACTCTGCCGACGCCGGGTCATCGCGCATGGGGAGGATGCCGATGAAGTCCGTCAGGAACGCGTAGGGCGCCCGCTTGAGCTCGGGGTTCTCGTGAAGGAAGTAGTCGAGGTCCCAGCCCTCGTCCCCGACCCAGAGGTCGTAGTCCTCTCGCTCCACGACGTCGGCGAAGGTCATGAAGTTGGCGGCGAGGATCTCGTCCATGTCCCAGAGCGCGTTCTGGGCGTGGAGCTCGTGATCGCGCGCCCAGCCCTCAACGTGAGCGCTCTCGTTCAGGAGCAGCCGGGTCGCCGGGTGCAGACGCTCCCCGGCCGCCTCGACCAGCCGGTCGGCGGGGTTCGCGGCGAGAAAGTCCACCGTCACGTCGGGATGGATCTCGCGCAGTTTCTGGGCGACGGCGATGTCACGCTGGATGTGACCGAGGCCGATGGGGCTCGACAGCCAGAGGATCCGGCGCTGGCTCGTCCGGCGCCGCCGCGCCGGCGGCGTCTGGCGCTCGGTGGTCGACGGGATCGTGTGCCCCGCAACGGGCCGATCCAGGACGAAGTCGCGGATCAGGCGGTTGACCTTGACGGCGTGGCGCCCGTGGAGGACGTGACCGGCCCCCTCGAAGGCCACGAGCCTGGCGCCGGGGATCGCCGCGACGAGCTTCTCGGCGTGCGTGTACGGGACGATCTTGTCCGCGGTGCCGTGAAGAGCGAGGGTGGGCACCTGGACGCGCCGCAGCAGGTCGTGAACGTTCGACCCGTCGATGGCGCGGAGCGACTCCACGAGGATCTCCGGAGCCGTCTCACTGGCCCAGGCGAAGCAATCCTCGATCCCCTTGAGCGAATGCGGCTCGGGGAAGCAGCGCCGGAACAGACGCTCGCGCCAGCCGTCGAAGTCGTCCCGGATCACCGGCGCGACGCGCTCGTCGAACGGCTGCGGCACCGACTCCGCGTACTGGCCACCGAGCAGGATCAGGTGAGAGACGCGCTCCGGGTGCTCGACCGCGTACCGGAACGCGAGCATGCCGGCACACGCATACGCCACGAGCGCGAAGGGCGGCCGCACCGCCCCCTCGAGGACGGCGAGGAGATCCTCGTACCGGCTGTCGAGGTCGTAGCCGGTGGCCGGCCGGTCGGAGCGACCGTTGCCACGGTGGTCCATGGTCGCGACGCGGAAGTAGCGGGAGAGATACGGGATCTGGTACTTCCACTGCCGGCTGTAGGTGACGGGCTGGACCTGGGGGAGCAGGAAGAGGTCCCGACCGCCGTTGCCGGTCACCTGGTAGTAGAGCCTGACGCCGCCGCGGGTCACGTACATGCGATCAATCCTCTGTGGCCTCTGTGGGTCGAGCGGAGCCCCGATCCCCAGCCCCGCTGGTCACGCAATTGCCGTGCCGTTCAACTCTACGCACGTCTGTGCTCACCCATGCAACGGCTGCTGCATTGCCGGCTTGCACCTGATGTGGCCCGGCGTCCCGAAACTGGGCATTCCCCGCGATATTCGTCCAGCAAGCTGAGCTAGCGCTCATGGCCGCGCGACGCGGCGGGCCTCCTCGTACTGGACGAGGGCCGCACCGCCTCTCACGGTCTGGCTCTTGTGCCCCGGGACCAGGTGGATGCGGGCAACCTCCCGTGCCGGAGCGAGCGCGTACTCGCTGATGCGGTGGAGAATCTCATCCTGGTGGTGCACCAGCGACTTGAGGATCCCGCCCGTGACGACGATGACCTCCGGATTGAGGCCGTTGATCACGCCGCCCAGCGCCGCGCCCAGCGCCTGACACGCCTCCTTGATGATCGCGCCCGCGGCCTCGTCACCCTTGGCCGCGGCCTGGAAGACCTCCTCGGCGTTCGCGCTCACCAGATCGCCGCCGGCCGGATCGACGGAGACGGAACTGCCGTCCCGGGCGACGCGCCGGCGCCACTCTTCCGCAATCCCGTAACCCGCGGCGTAGGCACCGAGGCAGCCGCGCCCCCCACACAAGCACGGTCGCCCGTCGAAGTTGACGGGGACGTGGCCGAACTCGCCCCCGAAGCCGCTCCTTCCGCGCTGCAACCGCCCGTCCAGGATGATGGCCCCCCCGAGCCCGGTGCCGAGCGCTAGGACGACCAGGGATGACGCGCCGCGCCCGTGACCGTATCTCCATTCGCCGAGGGCGAGCGCGTTGACGTCGTTGTCGACGAAGACGGGCAAGCCGGTCTTGGCCTGGATGCGCTGGGCGAGAGGGAGTTCCGTAAGCTCCGTGACTCGCTCGATGCCCTTCTTCATCGTGCCCGCCTCGGCGTCCACGATGCCGGGCAGGCCGATGCCGATCCCGCCAACGGCTAGCCCCTCCTGGACCGCTCGGGCCATTAGCTCCTCGAGGATCCGAAGCAGGTCCTCCAGAGCCGTCCCCGGGCCATCGCGGTGAGTGTGGATCTGGACGGTCGACAGGACTTCGCCTACCGGCGTCACCAAGCCGCCGGACATGGTCGTGCCGCCGACGTCCACGCCGATGAGCACGCTCCGAGAGGTCATGGCCGACTTGCGACGGTGGCAAGGGCCGTGCCATCTCGGGCGCCCAGGAACACAGGGACTTCCGAATCATGGATGCAAGCCAACATTGCACCCGCGTGCGAGTGCGAGGACATCGCGGTCAGTCTTTTGGGGAACTTGGGCGTCGCAACTCCACGTGGCAGCGATGCCACGGGAACGTGATTCCCAACGAGAACGAGCACCACCCCATCTCAGGAGCAGTGAGCCGCGGACCGCAGCGCGACCCGCCGCAGGATCACCCACGATCAAGCTCGCGACTCCCCCCCCAGCGGCAGACGTCTTCGGTTGATCAAGTACTGGAGGGCGACGGGAGCCGTCCGGATAACCGCCAGCGAAGCCGGCGTCAGCACCTGCGGAGTCGGCGCGTGACGCCTCCAGCCTCGGCTTGAATGGGCAATTCTCGCAGATCTTCGACCGATCCACGCGGAACGCGACGTAGCCTGCGTCCTCGAAGAACGGAGTCAGGTAGGGGCTCTCGCGGAAGGTCGCTAGGTAGGCGCGCAGCGTCGCCGGCCCGTACCGCTCCTTGTTGAGGACGATCCAGTCCACGTGCAGCGCGGCGAGTGAAGCCTCCAGCTGACCCGCGTCGATTGCCGACTGAGACCAGAGGGCCCTGACACCGGGAATCGCCTCGAAGAAGGCGAAGACCTCGTCGGGAAGCACGGAGGACACACCGCCGATCAGCTTCTGTCGATGGACGGTCTGGTAGTAGTGCCAGCGTGTCTGGCCCCTTCCCTCGGACCGGCGGCCGCTGTGGGTGAGGAGTGGAAGATCCAGCAGCACTCCGACCTTGCCCTCCGCGGTCTTGGCGAGGGAGTGATAGACGGCCGGTACTTGGTAGTTGACTCGCGAAGCCTGGACCGGATAGGGCAGCAGGGCATACTCGAGGCCGACGACGAGGAGCGCGCTCGCATACCAGACGACGCGACAACGCTGCGTGGCGCCGGCGAGACGATCCTTCAACAAGAGGCACCCGATGACGATCGTGAACAACACCAGGGGCACCAGGAATCTCGACAGGGTGCGCACGCTCTGCAGCACGGGCAGGCTCGGCAGGACGTCTCCCGGCAGAACGAAGCCTCGGTGGATGATCCCGTGGATCTTCAGCCGAGGCCCCAGGCACAGGAGCAGGAATACCGTCCACGCCCCGATCCACAACCCGAGCTCCGGTCGCCTCGGCCACAGGGCGAAGGCAAGGGCCAGGAGACAGAGCCAGAACCAGCCCAGGAACGCCGGGGTGCCGACGATCGGCCGTCCACTGCCCCAGTCCAGCGCGACTCGCTGATAGAGCGGCGACAGCCAGGGATGGAACGGGGCGAAGAAGCTGACGACATCCACACTCTGGTCGAGGAACTCGGACGGCGGGCTCGCGACGGCCGAACGGACCGCCACGTCGGTCAGGTACGATACGGAGTAGGGGAAGGCCACGACGAGCCCCGACACGGCTACCAGCAGCGCGGTGAGCACGACACGGAGAGCCGCCTGGCGGCCCAGTGGGATCCGGTGAAGCGCGCCGGACACTGTCGCTCCCCCCGGACGGCGCACCGAGGATTCGTCAGGGTCCTGTCCCCCCGTCTTGCCTGAGAGCGGCGCCGCTATCGGGGTGACGGCCGAGCGAGACAGCTCGGCCCCGGCCGCGTCACGGGGGCCTCGGCTCCTCGCGAGCCAGCTCGCCGCCTTGACCACGAGATAGACGAGCAGAGCCATGACCACCACGTAGTCGGTTCGAAGGTATCGTCCGAGCCCGACGCTCCTCCACCAGTCCTTCGGCATCAGCACCAAGGCTAGGATCCAGGTCACCGTCAGCCCAGTGAGGATCACTGACGGCGCGACCGAGCGCGTCGGGAGGCCGGGGGATCGCGGACGTTCGGCCCGCGGCCACAGCCGGTGGAGGCCGAGGATTGCAAGCCAGAGGAGACCTGCAACGAAGTAGTACGGATACGTGTAGACCGACAGACCGAGCAGGATCCCCGCGCCGACGGCTCCGCCAGGTTGGAGGGTGCCGAACACCCGGATGGACGCGAGGACGAAGAGGACGAACAAGTAGGGCTCGATGAGGCAATGCGGCCCGTAGTAGCTGGTGAGGACCGGCGAATGGGCGAAGGCCACGGCACCGATGAAGGCCAGACCGGAGAGCCCGGTCAGCGACCAGAGCAGGGCGTAAGCAGCGGCGGAATTCAGGAACACGGACAGCCAGGTGAGCGCGTTGTGAAAGACTAGGAGCGGCACGAGCGGCCTCGCGAGCGTGTAGAGGAGCCCGTCGAGAAACGTGTAGGTATGCTGGACCAGGTTGATCCCCACCGGGTAGAACATGTAGTCAGTCCTGAAGGGGTTGGTCCCGAGGTCGAGCAAGGCGTGAGCCGTCCAGAACTCGTTCCACGGGTACTCGGCGGCGTCCATCACGTCGCCCAGGATGTGGGTCGAAAAGGCCGGCAGGAGGCCGAGGAAGTGGACGGGAGCCAGCAGGAAGAGCAGGAGAAGGAAGGCCGCGTGGGTCCCCCAGGGCGCGTGGGGTGCGGGCGGTCTCGCCTCACCGGGCGCGTCGGTATGCGTCGGATCTTGCTCGGCCACCGTCACCCCTTCACCGAGCCGGCCGCCAGCCCCTGCACCATGAACCGCTGGGCCAGATAGTACAGCACCATCACCGGCACGGCCGCCGTCACGGCGCCGGCCATGATCAGCCCCCAGCGGAAGACGTCTCCGGTGATCAGGTACTGGAGGGCGACGGGAACCGTCCGGATGTCCGGTGAGGTCGTGAAGATCAGCGCCAGCAGCAGCTCGTTCCAGGCGCCCGTGAAGGTGAAGACGCTGACGGCGACCAGCCCCGGGGCCGAGAGCGGGAGCACGATCCGGAACAGCGCCTGCAGGCGCCGGGCTCCGTCCACCATCGCCTGCTCCTCCAGGTCGGCGGGGATGCCACGGAAGAAGCCCATCAGCAGCCAGGTGGAGAGCGGCGCCGCGAAGGTGAGGTAGATCAAGATCAGGCCGTGCAGGGTGTTGCCCAGCCCCAGCCGCGCGATGATCACCGAGAGCGGGATGAACAGCAGCGAGGCCGGCGTCAGATAGGAGAAGAGGATCAGCCGGCCGATCCAGCTGCGATAGCGGTACTTCAGGCGCACCAGGCTGTAGGCGGCCAGACAGCTGATGGAGACCGATACGACCGTGGCGGCGCCGGCCACGACCAGACTGTTGCGGACGTTGACCAGGAAGTTCTGCGCGGTGAGCAGGTCGACGTAGTTCTTGAGCGTCGCCCCGGCCGGCAGCAGCGAGGGCGTGCGGTAAATGTCCTTGGGCAGCTTGAGGGAAATCAGCACCATGTAATAGATAGGGAACAGGACGGTCAGAGCCAGGAGGCCGAGCAGCCCATAGACGAGAACCTTCTGCCCCGGGCCGAGCCGCGGCGACACGCCCTAGTCCTCCTCCAGAAGCTTGGCGACGAACAGGGCCAGCACCGCGAAGAACGGCAGGATGGAGACGGAGACGGCGGCCGCCTCGCCGATCCGCAAGCTCTGCAGGCCCAGGTAGGCGAGCACGGGAAAGGTCATCGTGGCATCCGACGGGCCGCCCTGGGTCAGCAGCCAGACGTTCTCGAACCCGTTGGTGGTCCAGATCGTGGAGAGCAGGAGGACGACCAGCACCACGTGGCGGATGCTGGGAAGGGTGATGCGCTGGAAGCGCTGCCACGCCCCCGCGCCGTCGATGGCGGCTGCCTCGTAGAGCTCCGGCGGCACGCTCTGGAGCGCGGCCAGGAACGAGATCACCCAGAAAGGGAAGCCCCGCCAGAAGGTGGCGACGATCACGCTGGGCATCGCCAGCGCCCTCGTGCTCAAGAAGTCGACGTGGGTGTCGACGAGCCCGACCCCCAGCAGCACCAGGTTGAACGCCCCGCCCTGCGGGCGCGTACAGGAGCTTCCAGGTGATGAAGGCCACGAAGGCGGGCATGGCCCACGGCAACAGGACCAGGCCCCGCCAGAACTGGCGTCCCCGGATCGGCTGGTTGAGCAGCACGGCGATCCCAAGGCCCGCGCCGAGCTTGAGGGTCTGCACCACGCCGACCAGCACCAGAGTATTCCAGACGGTCGCCCGAAAGCCGGGCTGCCCCAGGAGATGCGCATAGTTGGCCAGTCCGATCAGCCTCCCCTCCGCGCCGACGGTGCGGTCGGTGAAGCTGATCCAGATGGCGAACAGGAAGGGATAGACGACGAGCAGCAGGAGGCACACGAGGACCGGCGCCACCAGCAGATAGCCGAGCAGGCTGTTGCGCTGGCCGAGAGAGGGGGCTAGCGAACGGGCGGTCTGTCCCGGCGTCTCGCGCGCGACGTCGTGGCGCGCGTCGGTGCCGGCGCGGTCACGCACCACCTCCCGCTCCGACTACTTGTGCTTGTCGTAGATCGACTGGCACGCCGCCTGGGTCTCCTGCATCGCGACCTGGATGCTCTTCTTGTCCACAACGACCTTCTGGACCATCTTGGGCGTGAGGAAGTTCGTCTCGTACTCGGCGAGCGCCGCATTGGCGACATCGGGGAAGCCCGGGGGAGTGCCGTTCAGCGCGAGGTCGAGCAGGCCGGCGTGCAGGGGGCTTTCCCGGAAGACGCCGGCCGTCTTCTGGCTGTTGAGGACGGGACCGTAGATCGCGTAGCTGTAGTAGTCCGCCATGAACTTGTCGTCGGCCAGGTACACGAGCAGATCCCTCGCCAGCTCTTTGTTCTTCCCCGTGGCCGGAATCGCCCGCACGTTCGGGTTCTGGGGCGCCACGCGCAGCGCGGGGCCTTTCGGCAACGCGCTGTACCTGCTGCTCCTGGCCAGCTCCGGGTCGTTCTTCTTGAGGTACAGGTACACGCTGCCGGGGTTGGCGATGAAGACCGCCTGGCCCGATTGGTAGGCGGTGTTGTCCCCCGCGCCATCCCACGTCGTGACACCGGGCGGGAACAGCCCGGCGGCATGGGCGTCGGTGATCCACTTCAGGAACGCGCGGGTCGGCGGGCTGTCGAGGGTGCATCGCTTGCCGGCATCGTCGGCGATGCGGCCCCCCCACGACTGGAGCATCGCCGTCGTGAGGTTCCCGTCGCCCACGTTGGAGAGGGCGAAGCCCATGCCGTAGTACTTCGGCGGCCGCTGGACCGCTGTCGCGTGCTTCGACAGCTCCTCCCAGGTTTGCGGCGGGTCCTTGAAGCCGGCTGCGCTCAGGAGGTCATCGCGCCGATTCAGGAGATTGCCCGACGTCCCGAAGGGCACGCCGTAGCGCTTGCCGCCGAAGTCCTTGGGGTTGGTGGCCGAGTCGGCCGAAGCCAGCCAGCCGCCGTGCTCCCGACCGACCCGATCGAACACGTCGTCGACCGGCTCCAGCCGGTTGTTCCGGCTGAGCAGCAGCATGAGATCCCGCCCCATGTCCAGGGCGTCGGGCATGGTGCCCGCCTCCACCGCGGCCGAGACGCGCTGCACCGTCTCGTTCTGATTGATCATGACCACGTCGACCGGCACCCCGCGCTCCTTGCCCCACTGCTTGATCCGCTGGACCAGCATGGCGTTGGCCTCTTCGGAGAAGATGAGCCCACCCCAGTAGGTGAAGGTGCCCACCGCCTTGGGGAGGGCGGCCGGGGGCGAGCCCTGGGCCTGGGCCTCCCTCGTCGGCGCGGCGATGCCCGACCACAGGACGCCGGAGGCGGCGAGGGCGAGTACCCACTGCGTGAGTCGTCCGAGACCGCCGTCCGCGTGTGTCATGTCCTCCTCCTCAGTATCCGTGCATGCTGCCGTCTTCGCGGCGGGGCGCGGGCAGGTACTTACGCTGGTGCGGATACTTGGCGGCGTGCGCCTCGTCGATGTCCACCCCGAGCCCGGGCGCGTCGGAAAGCCGCAGGTACCCGTCGTCGAACCACGGACCACCGGTGAGCACCTCGTGCACCGGATCAGGGTGGCGCACCCACTCCTGTATCCCGAAGTTCGGGATGGCCATGCCCACGTGGGCGCTGGCCGCCGCCCCGATCGGCGACACGTCGCCGGGACCATGGTAAGCGGTTCTCACCTCGTACGGCTCGCCGATGGCGGCTAGCTTCTTGCCCTCGGTGATCCCACCGACGTGGATCGGCGAGCAACGCATGTAGTCGATGGTCTGCTCCACGATCATCGGCAGGATCTCGTACCGGCTGCTGACGATCTCGCCGATGGCGATGGGCGTCGTGCCGGCCTCCCGGACGCGGCGCATCGATGGCGCGTGCTCCGGGCCGATGGGATCCTCGAGGTACAGGAGCTTGTACGGCTCGAGCTCCCGCAGGAGCCGCGCCGCCTCGATGGGCGTCAGGCGGCCGTGGGCGTCGTGGAAGAGCTGGACGTCCCAGCCCACCGTGCGGCGCAGGTAGTCGAAGAGCTTGGGCACGGTGCGCAGGTACGCCTCGGGTTCCCAGGTGCCCTCGTAAGGCAGGCGCGCCGCCTTCGCGCGTTGATAGGCCGGGTCGTCGGGGTCCTCCGCGCCGTAGGCGCCGGGCGCCCCCGGTACCTGCACCTGCGTGCGGATGACCCGGTACCCCAAGGCCTGGGCCTTCCGCACCTCGTTGGCCGCCTCGGCGAGGTCGCGCCCGTGCGTGTGGACGTAGGTCAGGAGCTTCGAGCGCGTCGGGCCTCCGAGGAGCGAGTAGACCGGCAGTCCCGCGACCTTACCCTTGATGTCCCAGAGCGCCATGTCCACGGCCGCGAGCGCGGCCATCTGGATGGGGCCGCCGCGCCAGTAGGCGCCCCGGTAGAGAAACTTCCAGATGTCCTCGATGGCGCCCGGGTCCCGGCCGATCAGGGTCGGGGCGATGTGATGCTCGAGGAGCGCAGCCACCGCCAGCTCACGGCCGTTCTTGGTTCCCTCCCCCACTCCGTACACCCCGGCATCGGTCAGGACCTTGACCACGACGAACGTCTGACCGGCCGGACACGTCGTGATGACGCGGACCTCGGAGATCTTCACGATGGCCCTCTACGCTACGGGCCGCCACAGGGGCCGTCAAGAGCGCGCGCGGCGCGTGAACGCGGGGCGTGCCGTCGCGACGAACCCCCTGGCCCGCTGGGAACTCGACGCCACCCGCGTCAGGTCGCGAACTCAGAACGAAGCATGGAGTCGAAACGACGTTGACGAGGGCAAACGCGAGATCCTCGATCACGAACGCGCGCTTCTGGTCGTCGTCGCGGATCGTATCGGCGACTCGATCTGAAGGGAGTTGATGCAGGCTCCGTAGCGCCGAACCGTGAACCCGCCGTCCACCAAGCTGTTCTCCGGTGCTGTCATATCCGGCGGCGAGAGACGGTGCTGAAGGATCGGCAGGGGCGCAGGCCCCGTTTCGTGGCGGGCCGCTGCGAGCAGCCCATACGCCCCGCCGCGCGCCGTCGAGTCCATCTCGATGTGGGTCCGGTCGGTCGCGCCGGAGCTTAGCGCTGGAGGATCCCCCACCGGACGACGGTCGCCCGCTCGAGCGGGACGAACAGCCGGCGGTCCATCCGAAGCCACAGGAGTCCGATGACAGGCACTCTTGCTCGTTGTCTGACCGACGAATTCTGAATTACGCAGTACCCCAAAAGTATCCGCATGCATACAGCGGCGACGCGATCGGCCCGCTCGGCCCCAGGCCAGCTCCGAACGGTAGCGAATGCTCAAATCGACGGCAGAAGTTTGCGGCACCTGGTAACTAGGTGGATGGTTTGGTCGTTTGTAGCACGACACGGCGTCGCTGATCCGACGATGTGTCGCACTCGGCGGGGCCCGGCCACTGGGCCGGCCCAATCGCGAGTTATTTCGAGATGGCATTGGCCATGCACCGCGAGCGGCATGGCCAGACCGTCGGAACCGCCTGACAGCCTGACCCCGCCGTCGGAGTACACCCGGCCCATCGATCCGGATGCAACGGACCGACAACGCTATGAGGCCGAGTCGCCGCGCCTGCGTGTCGTAGGCGGGCACGTGGCCCACCGGTTCCTCGTCGTCGAGTGGCCCCGCCGCAGAGGTGACGTGTTCACATTCGGTCTCACGTGCTGCCGTCTGTCGTGGCTCGGCTGTCGTCTGTCGTGGCTCGGGCTGTCGTAGATCGCGCCACTCTTTCGCGGGCCGGCGTCTAGCCTCGCAGCCCGGGCCGAAGACTGTCGTCAGCACGCCGCTCCGTTCGGACGGATCGGTCGAGGCTCCGAGGCTCCGCCCTCGAGCCGCTCGCCGCAAGCACACGGTCGACCGCGAGTTCCAGCGAGTCTAACGCTGGAGCATCCCCCACCGGACGACGGTCGCCCGCTCGAGCGGGACGAACAGCAGGCGGTCCATCAGAAGCCACAGGAGCCCGATGACGATCATGCCGAGCAGCACCACGTCGGTCTTGTACCACTGCACCGACTCGATCGTCACGTAGCCGAGTCCGCTCGCGCCAGCGAGCATCTCGGCGGCCACTAGGGCGCGCCAGCCGAGCGCGACGGACGTCCGAAGCCCCAGGATGATCTGCACGAGCGCGCCTGGCAGGAGGAGCTCGGTGAGGATGCGCATGCCCCTGCCTCCGCTCGCCAGGACGGCGCGGCGCAGCACCAGCGGGATCGTCTGGACACCCATCACCGTGTTGTAGATCACGCTGAAGAAGACGATGTTGGCGATGACGAAGACGACGGCGCCGTTCCCGATGCCGAACCAGACGATGGCGAGCGGGATCCACGCGATCCCGGCGATCGACTGAAGAAAGGTGAGCACCGGTCGGACCACCTCGGCCACGCCCCGGTGCAGTGCGATCGCGATGCCGAGGGGGATGGCGAGAGCGTTCCCGGCCACGAACCCGGTGCCGAGGCGCAGGAGGCTGTCGCCCGTGTGGCGCGCGAGGCTGCCGTCGGCCAGCATCTGGAGGAGCCGGGTCCAGACGTCGCCAAGGGGAGGGAGCAGGTATCGGGGGTAGTCGAGCACGTGGGGCGCCAGGAGCCACCCGGTGGCGACGCCCAAGAACGGGATGGCGGCCACCGTCAGGTTCGACCACCGCCGGAGCGCGGTCGGCACCGGCGCCTCAGTGCCCGCCTTCGGGGACGACGACGACACCCCAGCGCTCGATCGTCGCCCGCTCGAACGGCTTGAGATAGACGTTGTCGATGAACAACCACATGAGGCCCATGCAGATCATCCCGACGATCGTCCGGGCGGTGTTCTGGTTGGACACGCCCTCGTAGATCAAGTGGCCAACCCCCGTCTTGGCGGCCAGCATCTCGGCGAGGATCAGCCCCCGGAAGGCGAAGCCGGCGCCCACTCGGAACCCGGTAATGATGCTGGGCAGCGCCGCCGGAAGGATGACCTCGGTGACGACGTGCCACGGACGGGCGCCGAGGGCGCGGACCGCGTTGACGTAGACCTGGGGGACGGTGCGGACGCCGACCATGGTGTTGTGGAACATCGGGAAGAAGATGATGTAGACGAGGAGCACGACAATGACCTTGATGCCGTACCCCCACCACACGACGAAGAGCGGTATCCAGGCCCCCTCGACGATCGCGTAGAGGAAGTTCACAAAAGGTGCGAGCAGGCGAGCAAGTCCGCGGTGCAGCCCGACTGCCAGTCCCAGCAGGAGACCGAGCACCCCACCGACGACGATACTCCCCAGGTAGCGCAGCAGGCTGTCGCCGACGTAGACGGGCAGGATCCCCTTCGCGATCAGTTCGCCGAATGCCCGCGCGACCGTGGCCGGCGACGGGTAGAAGTAGTCGGACAACCCCACCAGGGGAACGGAGAGATGCCAGAGCACGAGGACCAGCCCGAGCCCAGCGGCGCTTCTGCCGAGGCGCCCAAGCCCGAGCCCACGCCGGGCGAGTGGTTCCGCCACGTTCGCCAGGGAGGGGACAGCGCCGGGTACGGGAGGCCCAACTATGCTCAGATCCCCGCCCACGGCCTGATCGCGCGGACCCAGTAGTGCGCCGCCAGGCTGCGGAGCTTGTCCGGCGGGACGTCCAACATGAAGACGCTCGCCTCGCGCACCACGATGAGGCGCCCCGCGTCCTGGAAGATGGCCATGTGGAAGGGCTCGGGCGCGATCCCGAGAACCAGCTCGACGTGCACCTTCCCTGCCGCGTCGTCGAGCCCGGCCGCGCGAAGCTTGGCTCCGCCTGACCACGACGCCCAGGCGTGAAAGGCCAGCCAGGCAGCGAGGAGGAGTACCGTCACGATGACCGGGCGGTGCCGAGCGATGCGCCGGATGGCGACGCTCCTCACGTCGGCTCGTGGAGATCCGCCCGGACGAGCGCGAGGATCTGGTCCCGCAGGGCCACGTAGGCGCGGTTGCCGTTGAGCGTGGCCCAGCTGCGCTCGGACCGCGGGATGTCGACCGGCACGATCGCCTTCAGCCGCCCGGGGTTCGCCGTGAGGATCGCGACGCGGTCGGCGAGGAAGACGGCCTCGTCGACACTGTGCGTGACGAAAAGCACCGTCACCCGCGAGCGCGTCCAGATGCCGACCAGCTCCTCCTGGAGCGTCATGCGCGTCTGGGCGTCGATGGCCGCGAACGGTTCGTCCATCAGCATGACTTCGGGCTCGTTGGCGAGGGTTCGCGCCACGGCAACCCGCTGCTTCATGCCGCCGGACAGCTCGTGCGGATACTTCTGGGCGGCGCCGACAAGATTCGTCATCCCGAGAAAGCGACGGGCGACCTCGTGCCGCTCGGCGCGAGGAACACCCCGGATCTTCAGACCCAGGGCCACATTGTCGATGACGGTCTTCCACGGCAGGAGCGCGTACTCTTGGAAGACCACGCCGCGGTCGGCGCCGGGACCGGTGATCCGCCGGCCGTCCATGCTGAGCTGTCCGGCGGCGGGTCGCAGGAAGCCCGCAATGGCCGCGATCAGCGTGGATTTCCCGCAGCCGCTGGGGCCGACCACGCACAGGAACTCGTTCTCGTAGACGTCGAGGCTCAGGGAGTCGATCGCGCGATGGTGCTCCCCGCGGTCCTCGTTGACGTAGTCGATGGTGAGGCCGCGGATCTGGACCTTGGTCCTGGCCATCCGCAGGTCCGGGAGCGGGCGGGCTCCTCCCTCAGGGTCCGACCCGGATGCTGTCGGGGATCTTCGGCAGGTCCGCGTAGAACTGGGTGAAGTTCTTCTCGGCGTAGAGGTAGAACTGCGGGTCGATGAAAGGCGAGGGATCGAAGGCCGTCTTGACCTGCCCTCCGGACATGAGATTGGGGATCGTCGTCTTGACGTAGCCCTCCACTGTGTACTTTGAGATCCGGTGATCGTAACCGGCCTGCCGGATGGCCTCCTTCATCACCGCGAGGTCGATGCCGGGAACCCAGCGCATCGTGATCTCGGCGGCCGCGTCGTGATTCTGTCGGACCCACTGCTGGGACTCGGCGAAGGCGACCATGAAGCGGCGGAGAGCCTCCCCCTTCTTGGCAACCGTGTCGCGGTTGGTCAGGATGGCGGCCGGGATGTAGCAGGTCGCGCAGCCGCCGTCGACGACTCGGACGGACCCCGGCACTTTGACCAGGGCGGTGCTCGGCCAGGGCTCCCACACTGCGATGGCGTCGACGTCGCGCCGGGCGAGCGCGGTTGGGAGATCGGCCGGCTTGACGTTGATCAGCTGAACCTCCTCGACGGCCATCCCGGTGCTGCGGAGATGGCCCAGGACGTACCCCTCGGCGCCGGTGCCGCGCGGCAGCGCGATACGCTTCCCCTTCAGGGCCTTGATGTCGCCCCGACCGATGCCGGTCCCGGGACCCGCCACAATGGAGTGCCCTGTGCTGTAGTCCGGTCGGAGCGGGTCGCCGTGAAGGTGGGCGATGAGGACCAGCGGCACGCCGTTCGAGATGGCGGCCAGAAACGGGATGGAGCCCATCAGGTTGACGTCCTGGGCTCCCGCCATGAGCCCGTTGATCATCTCGACCCCGGTCGGGTACATGATGATCTTCGCGTTGAGTCCGTGCTTGGCAAAGATGCCTCGCTCGATGCCGACGAAGCCGGGAGCGTGGTCGCTCGCCGTACCGGCGCCGATCTTGAGATCGATGGGTGCCTGAGCCCACCCGGGTCCGACAAGCAGGCCGGTGGCAAGCGCGACCACGCCGATCATCCGCATCCGCAACGTACCGAGCATCACGCATCCTCCCGGTTCCAGGCGTCGAGCCGGTTCTGTTCCGGCCGGACTGTCCACAGGTGGTGGCTCTCCGGCTGGACGTGGCGCGCCCATGCGCCCAGCAGATCCTTGTCCAGTCGGCGGGCGCGCATCCGCCGGCGAACGGCCTCGGGATCCCAGTCGGCCAGCAACCGGTGCAGCATGCCCTGCCGAACGGTCGCATGGGCCCGGCTCGTCCCGAGGTCGTCCTGCTCCGCCGGATCGGCCTCCAGATCGAAGAGTTGGGGGTCGTAGCCGTGGTAGTAGTTGAGCTTCCACCGCCCCTGGCGGAGCATGCGGGTCTGGACCGCCATGCCGCCAGTCCAGGCGGGGCTCTCGTCGGTGCAGTACTCCGAGACAGTCTCGTCCAGCCAGGGTGCCGACGGGCTGCGCGCCACGGCGAGGAAGCTCCGTCCCTGGGCGCCCGGCAGGGCCGGCGCGTCGAGGGCGTCGAGCATCGTTGCGGTCAGGTCGATCAAGTTCACGACCTGGCCGCGCCGCTCGCCCGCGGGAAGGCGACCCGGCCAGGACAGGATCAGTGGGACCTTCACGGACTCGTCGAAGAACGTATGCTTCCACCAGAGACCGCGCTCACCCAGCTGGTCGCCGTGGTCCGTGGAGTAGACGATCAGCGTGTCCTCGTCGAGGCCGTTGGCCCGCAGGGTCTCGACGATCCGCCCGACGAACGCGTCGAGCCGCGTCACCAGCGCATAGTAAGCAGTTCGCGCCCGCGCGGCGGTCGCCTCCGGAACCGCGTCGATGCCGCGGTTCTGGCGCCACCAGGCGAGCCAGGGATGGCTGCCTGCCGAGCCAGGGGCCGGGTGCGCGGGCGGCGGCACGCGCCCGTCGTAGCGGGCGTAGTCCTCGGCTCGCGCCACGTACGGCGGATGGGGCAGCATGAACCCGACGGTCAGGCAGAAGGGCGCCGCGTCGCCGCGCCGGCGCCGGCCCCCGATCTCTCCCAGATACGCACAGGCCGCCGCGGTCACGTCCGCGTCCTTCAGCTCGTAGGCGCTCTGGCCCGGACCGGAGCGCTCGAGACTCTCCGGCTGAGGGTCGTTCGCGCCCGCCAGCACACCCATGTCGTGCCGAGGGATACCGATCCAGTTGGGACTGTGGTCTCCGACCTCGCGCCGGGCGTAGCCGTGCAGCTGGTCCGGGCCCAGCGCATGAAGCCGGCCGATCAGCACCGGGTGGTAGCCCGCGGCGCCCAAGGCGTGGGCGAGGGTCGGTCGATCCGAAGCGAGGAAGTCATCGTTCGTCCAGCAGTCCTGAGCGTACGGGTGGCGCGCGGTGAGAAGCGACATCCGGCTGGGGACGCAGATCGGCGACGGACAGTAGGCGTTGTCGAAGACGACGCCGCGGGCGGCCAGGTCGTCGAGGTGCGGAGTCTCGACGATCTTGTCGCCGTAGCAGCCGCTGATCTTCTGGCAGTGCTGGTCGGAGAAGAGAAAGAGGAGGCTCGGTCGACGCGTGCCCGTCATGCTGGGTCGGTCTCTCGCCGCGCCAAGAGTCTAGTCAGCCCGTGCCAGAGGTGTCAACGGCACCGCGCGTTGGCTGGCACTCGCTACGCCACCCATCGGCCGACGAGACACGATGCTGGCCTTCGATCCTGCGGGTCACTCCCTCTTCCACGCGCGAAGGGATTAAGGTTCCAGGCTAGACCGGAGAGATTCCAGGCCAGACCGGACACGAGAGGCGATAGAATGCGACGAACGCCTGTTCCACGAGGACAACGGCATGTCTCCTGAGGAATTTCGCCGGCTTGGCCACCAGCTCATCGATTGGATCGCCGACTACCGTGCTCGCGTGGCAAGCATGCCCGTGATGTCTCCCGTCGAGCCGGGTGCAGTGCGAGCCCAGCTGCCCGCCGCCCCGCCGAGTCGACCTGAGGCATTCGACGGCGTCTTCCGCGACCTCGAGCGCATCATCCTGCCGGGATTGTCACACTGGCAGCATCCGAATTTTTACGGGTACTTCCCTTCCAACGGGGAACTGGCCTCGGTGCTCGGTGACTACCTCAGCACCGGGCTGGGTGTGCTCGGCCTCTCGTGGCAGTCCAGCCCGGCGCTGACCGAGCTGGAGGAGGTCGTCACCGACTGGGTCCGCCAGATGGTCGGCCTCTCCGATGCCTGGAGCGGAGTCATTCAGGACACGGCCTCGACCAGCACCCTGATCGCGCTCCTTTGCGCCCGCGAGCGGGCCTCCGACTACTCGCTGGCCCGCGGCGGGCTTCAGGCCGAGGCACGGCCGCTGGTCGTGTACGTCTCCACTCAGAGCCACAGCTCGGTGGAGAAGGCCGCTCTGCTCGCCGGCTTCGGGCGCCACAACGTCCGCAGCCTCCCGACCGATGAGCGTTACGCGCTGCGGCCCGAGGCGCTCGCCGCGGCGATCCGGACTGACATCGAACGTGGCCTGACTCCGTGCGCCGTCGTGGCCACCACCGGCACGACCGCCACCACGGCCCTCGACCCGGTGGGAGCGATGGCCGACATGGCCAACCGGCACAAGCTCTGGCTGCACGTGGACGCGGCGATGGCCGGCTCGGCCATGATCCTGCCCGAGTGCCGCTGGATGTGGCAGGGCATCGAGGGCGCGGACTCGCTGGTGCTGAACGCGCACAAGTGGCTGGGCGCGGCCTTCGACTGCTCGCTGTACTACGTCCGTGACCCGCAGCACCTCGTGCGCGTGATGAGCACCAACCCCAGCTTCCTGCAGAGCGCCGTCGACGACCGGGTGAAGAACCTGCGCGACTGGGGCATCGCGCTGGGGCGACGCTTTCGCGCGCTGAAGCTATGGTGCCTCATCCGTGAGCAAGGCGTGGAGGGGTTGCAGGCTCGTCTGCGCCGCGACCTCGCCAATGCCGGGTGGTTCGCCGCGCAGGTACAGGCCGCACCGGGCTGGCGTGTCCTCGCCCCGGTCCCCTTGCAGACGATCTGCGTGCGCCACGAGCCGCCGGGCCTGGACGGAGAGGCGCTGGACAAGCACACCCTGGCGTGGGCGGAGCGCGTGAACCGCTCCGGCGGCGCCTACCTCACGCCGGCGATCCTCGCCGGTCGCTGGATGGTGCGCGTCTCCATTGGCGCGATCCCCACCGAGCGCCCGCATCTCGAGTCGCTCTGGGCGTTGATGCGGCGCGAGGCCGAGGACGTCGGCTGAGGCCCCGGCGCGAATGCGAGACAGCCCGCCCGAGAAACGCGCTCGAGACAACGCTGGCTAAGCCCGGGGGGCTAGCCGACGGTCGAGCCGCCGCCGGTCGTCGCCCTCCGGGGTGGAGTGAAATGCAACCGGCTAGTTGCTGTTGCCAGGAGAGCGCCGCGGCGCGATTCCGCGGATCGCCGCCTGGGCGGCTCAGCGCGACAGCACGCGCCCGGGCCGCCTCCCCGTGTGCTGGCCGCCGGCGATCACCGGCTCGCCGTTGACGAGCACCCAGGGAACGCCGTCGGGATACCGGTGGGGCTCGGCGAAGGTCGCCGTGTCGGCGATCGTCGCGGAGTCGAACACCACGACGTCGGCGACGGCGCCCGGCTCGAGACGGCCGCGGTCACGGAGCCCCAGCTTCCCTGCCGGCAAGCTGGTCAGCTTACGGATCGCCTCGGGAAGCGACAGGAGGCCGCGGTCCCGGACATAGTGGCCAAGGAGCCGCGGGCAGGTGCCGTAGTTCCGGGGATGGGGCTTGCCCGTGGCGTAGGGGCCGCGGGCCGCACGGCCTTCGCCGTCGGAGCCGATCATGACCCAGGGGCGCCCGAGGCCGAGGGCGACATTGTCCTCGCTCATCATGAAGAGGATCATGTCGGCGTCACCCTTCGCCTGGCGGAGGACCTCGATCACCGCCTCGTCAGGCGACATGCCCAGCCCGGCGGCGATGCGGGCGAGAGTCTGCCCCTCGTATTCGGGCCGAGCAGGACACCCCGCGATGACGATTCCGTCCCAGCCGGCATCGCGTGCCATCCCCGGCCCGTCCAGGACCATCCGGATGCGCGCGCGGTCGGCGGCATCGGCCAGCCGCGCGAGGAGCGCGTCGCGGCCCCCCGCGTGGACCCAGGCAGGCAGGAGGGCGCTGAGAGCCGTGCTGCCCGCCGGGTACGGGTACATGTCCGCGGTCACGTCGAGACCCTCGGCGCGCGCCGCCTCGATCAGCTCGATCGCCTGGGCCATCTTCGGCCAGTTCGACCGGCCCGCGGCCTTCAGATGGCTGATCTCCACCGGGACGGATGCCCGGCGCCCCACGTCGATTGCCTCCGCGATCGCCGGCAGGAGCGTGTCCCCTTCTCCCCGGATGTGGCTGGCGTAGAACCCTCCGGCCTGGCCGGCGGCCCGGGCCAGGGCGACGAGCTCGTCGGTGGCCGCGAACACGCCGGGGGCGTAGATCAGGCCGGTCGAGAGACCGACGGCCCCCTCGTCCATTGCGCGCCGGACCTCGCGCGCCATGGCGTCGATCACGTCCGCGGTCGGGCGCGCGTCGCCCGGCCCCATGACCAGGAGGCGGATTGTCCCGTGTCCCACCAGCGGAGCCACGTTGATCGAGATCCCCTGACGGGTCAGCCCGTCGAGATAGCTCCGGAAGGTCGTCCAGTCCCAGGCGAGCGCCGGCAGGGTGAGGGCGGACGTGTCGATGACGTCCTGCCGCCGCTCGGCGTGAGCGGGGCCGGACTCGCCCCGCAGTTGCCGACGACCTCCAAGGTGAAGCCCTGGTGCACCTTGCTCTCGGCCGTCGGCAGCCCGGGGAGGACGAAGTCGGCGTGCGAGTGCATGTCCACGAACCCGGGCACGACCACCTGGCCGGCGGCGTCGATCACCCGGGCCGCGCTGGCGCCAGACAGGAGGTCGATCGCCTCGATGCGGTCTCCCGCGATGGCCACGTCGGCCCGCCGCGCGGGCTGGCCGGTCCCGTCGATCACCGTCCCGCCCCGGATCAGGATGTCCAGCATGGCGCCTCCGACCGCGGCTCCGGCCGCTCACGCATGGTACGCCGCGCCGGCCGCGCCGTGGCACTCCTTCGCCCACGAAGCGACCGCTCCTCTCACTGGATCCGGAACCCCCTCACGACCGCGACCACCATGAACCGACTGCAGCCCCCTCAGCCCCGCTCCACCGCATTCCGGATCGCGAGAGACGGCAGCGGTCGATCAGGTCTCGGGAGACCGGACAGGTCGATCAGGCTCTCCGGCAGGAGAGGAAGCCGCGTGATCGACACACCGAGCGGCCGGAGGGCGTCGGCGACGGCGTTGGCGATCGCCGCGGGGGCACCCACCGTGCCCCCCTCCCCCATGCCCTTCACCCCGCCGGGCGTGTGGGGCGAGGGCGTTTCGAGGTGCTCGACCACGAAGGACGGCAGCGCGCTGGCCACGGGCAGGGGGTAGTCCATGAGCGTGCCCTGTCACGAGCTGGCCGGTCCCGTCGTAGACGAGTTGCTCGCCCAGCGCCTCGCCGATGCCCTGCGCCACGGCGCCGTGGACCTGGCCCTCGACGATCGTCGGATTGATCATGGGCCCGCAGTCCTCGACCACGCTGTAGTCGCGGACGGAGACCCGTCCGGTCTCGGCGTCCACCTCCACCGTGGCCACGTGGACCGCGCTCGAGAACGCAGCGTCCGACGGGTCGAAGGGCTGGGTGGCCTGGAGACCCGGCGGGAGGTCCTCGGGGAGCCCGCGCGTGGGGGGCGAGTGGGCGAGCCGCGCCAGCTCGGCCACCGGCAGACCCCGTTCGGGCACGCCACGGACCGTGACGCGGCCGTCAGCCAGCTCGAGGTCGGCCGCGTGGGCCTCGAGCACCCCGCCCGCCAGCGCCAGGATCTTCTCGCGCACGGTGGCGGCCGCGCGCTGGACCGTGCCGAGCTGAGCGATGGCGCCTCGGCTCGCGAACGTGCCGGTCCCGGGAGGCGAGGCCCGGGTGTCGAGCGGGAGGACGTCGACACGATCCAGCGGCACGGCCAGCTGGTCGGCCACGAGCTGGGCGATCGTGGTCCGGTGGCCCTGGCCCTGAGACGGGAAGGACACGAAGCACGAGACGCTGGCATCGGCATGCATCTCGACCCGCGCCGCCTCGGGCCCCGGCACCTCGACCATCCCGCGGCGGCGGTAGGTCTCCGAGCCCATGCCGGTGTACTCCGTGTAGCACGCGATGCCGACGCCCAGGAGCCGGCCGCGCTGCCGCGCGGCGTCCCGCTCCCGCTGGAATCGCTCGTAGCCGGCGAGCCCCAGCGCCTGCTCGAGCGCCTTGGGGAGATCGCCGCTGTCGTAGACGAAGCCTCCGGCGGAGGCGAACGGGTAAGCATCGCGCGGGATCAGGTTCCGCCGGCGGATCTCGGCCGGATCCACGCCCAGTCGATCCGCCAGGAGGTCGAGCGTCCGCTCCATCGCGAAGGCGGCGAATGACATGCCCACACCGCGATAGGCGCCGAGAGGCGGCTTGCTGGTGGCGACGGCCACGCACTCGTAGGCGTAGGCGGGCGTGCGGTACGGCCCGGGCAGGATCGACGAGGTGCCGAGCGGCTCGAGCGCTTGCGTCGGCGGGTAGATGTGGTAGGCGCCGGCGTCGGAGAGGACGTGCGCCCGGAGTCCCAGCAGCACGCCGTCGGCGTTGGCCGCCACCTCGAGCTCGATGCGCGCCTCGCGCGCGTGAGAGGCGGCCGCGAGGTTCTCGCGCCGTGTCTCCGTCCACTTGACCGGCCGGCCGACGGCCTGCGCGAGCGCAGCCAGGGCGATGTCCTCGGGCATCACGTGCATCTTCTGGCCGAAGCCGCCGCCCGTGTCCGGCACGATCACCCGCACACGGCTCTCCGCGAGACCGAAGGCCCGGGCCAGCGCCGAGCGGTAGAGGAACGGGACCTGGGTCCCGGTCCAGATGGTGAGGTCGCCGTCCTCCCATCGGGCGACGATGCCGCGCGGCTCGAGGGGCGCGGCCGAGCAGCGGCCGTGGCCGAACCGCTCGCGGATGCGGACAGCCGCGCCGGCAAATGCGCCATCCACGTCGCCCCGGCTGAACCGCCTCCGGAGGAGCACGTTGCCGGGAACCGTCTCGTGAAGGAGCGGGGCCCCAGGCGCCAGGGCCGTGTCCACGTCGGCGAGCGCGGGAAGCGGCTCGTAGCCGAACGGCCACACGCTCGCAACCGTCCACGGCCGCGTAGGGCGTCCGGGCGGCCACGAGGGCCACGGGCTCGCCGACGAAGCGCACGCGGGACTCGGCCAGGGCCGGCCACGCGGTCGCGGCGAAGCCCTCACCGTCGAGCCTCGGCGAGAGCGGCTGGCACCGACCCGCGAGGTCCCACCCGGTGAGGACGGCGACCGCTCCCGGCACCTCGGGCACCGCCGATGCGTCCACGCCCGAGAGGCGCGCGTGCGCGTGAGGGCTCCGCACGAAGGCGGCGTGCAGCAGCCCCGGAAGATGGATGTCGTCGAGGTAGCGTCCTCCGCCGGTGAGGAGGCGCGGGTCCTCGAGGCGCTTCACACGCGCTCCCAGGACGCGCGTGGCGATCCCCGAGCGCGCGGCGGACGACCGCGCGGCTCGTGTCATCTCAGGGCTTGGCCACCCGAGGCAGCACCTCGCCGGCCAGGAGCTCGAGCTGCTCCGCCCCCCAGTCGAGGGGGTTCAGCACGAGCCACTCGCATCCTCCCAGGGCTTCGATCTTGCCCCGGATCCGGTCGGCCAGCTCTTCGGCCTCGCCCAGCAGGTAGAACTCCCGCCAGTAGTCGAGGTCCATCCCCGAGTAAACCTTGAAGCGCGGCACCGCCGACTCGGGCTTCTCCCCCGGCCGGAGTACCCAGACGAAGTTCGAGTAGACCCGGGACATCTCGTCGGGCTTCCGGCCGAACTCGCCCATGAAGCGCTGGATCTTCTCCCAGTCGTCCCGGACCATCTCGGCGGTCGACGAGGAGTGCGGGACCCAGGTCCGGGCGTACCGCGCGATGCGGCGGAGCACCGGGTCGATGCTGGCCACGGTCTGACCGTAGATCTTCTCCGAGGGCTGGGTCCCGCCGCCGATCCAGATCGGCGGGTGCGGCTTCTGGATGGGCTTGGGATCGATGGTCAGGTTCTCGAACCGGTAGTACTTGCCCTCGTAGGTGACGTTGTCGCCCGCCCAGAGGGCGGTCACCGCGTCCAGCATCTCGTCCATGCGCCGGCCACGCTCCCGGTGGGGGACGCCCATCAGCCTGAACTCCTCCTCGTGCCAGCCGACGCCGACGCCGAGGATCGTCCGTCCCCCCGACAGGACGTCGAGCGTCGCCCACTCCTTGGCGAAGTAGGCGGGATTCCTGAGCGGCAGCACCAGCACCATGGTGCCGAGCCGGATCGTGCGCGTCACGCCCGCCAGCGCCGAGAGCATCGCCACCGGCTCGAGCCAGGTGCAGGAGTACGCGGGCGGCGTGAGCAGAAGGTGGTCGATCGCCACCGCGCACTCGAACCCCAGGTCCTCCGCCCGCCTGAGGTAGACGCCCATCGTCTCGAGCGAGGCGGTCCTGGGACCCAGGGCGAAGCTCGGTAGGCGCAGCCCGAACTTCATCGAAGGCCGTCCTCCTTCTTGGCCTCGGCCACCGTGAGGCCTCCCACACGCGCGTGCGGCCGGCCGCCGTCGGTGACCACCAGCGCCACCAGGATCTCGTTGGCCTTCGGCGCGTCCGGCAGGCGCACCTCCATCGCATCGAAGTGGGTGCGGACGAAGGCCGCGTCCTTGAAGTGGAGCGGCACGTCGATGGGCGTGCCCGGCCCGCCGAGCTTCTTGGCCGACGGGATGATGGCCTTGCCGCCGCCCACAGCGGCGCGGAAGGGCGTGCCCAGCGTCGGGTGGAGGATGGCGGCCGCGTGCTCGTACTCGCCGTCCACGCCGACGATCGCGGCCTTGCCGTAGGAGTGCACGGCCGCGCCGAGCGCCTCCACGGCGCGGCGGCCGAGGAGGTCCCCCAGCTCCTCGCCGGTCTTGATCAGGACCTGGAGATCCTCGGCAAAGCGCCCCGCGAAAGGGTTCTCGATCACTGCCACCGCGGCCGCTTTCTTGACCGGCCTGGCGGCGGCCTTGCCGCCGTCCTCCAGGATCTCCTCCACCACCGTGACCAGCTTCCGGATCCGCATCAGTGTCCTCCCCCGCCCGGGCCGAGCCCCTTGACCACCTCCGCCGCCCGCGTAGCCGGCGGGGTGTTACGGCTCCGGCCGATCCGGATCTGCCCATCGATTAGCACCATGGAGATGCCGCAGAGGTCCCCCGCCTGGAGGGCCTCGCGCGCGGTCTTCCCGACCGAGCCGACCGGCGCGTCCACGATGCACAGGTCCGCCTCCCGCCCGGGTTCGATCACGCCCACGGGCAGCCCGTACACGCGCGCCGTGTTGCCCGTCGCCATGCAGATCGCCTCCTCGGGCTCGATCCCGCCGAGAGACGTCAGGTGGGCGATGACCCGAAGAATGCCGAGCGGCACGACCCCCGTGCCCGATGGCGCGTCGTTGCCGATGATGACGCGGTGGAGCGCCCTCGCCTCCTTCGCCCGCGCGAGCGTGTGGAGCGCCGTCTTGCCGTTCCCGCAATGGACGATCTCGAGCGCCATCTGGGTCGCCACCAGGGCGTCGATCTCCCGCTCGCTCATCGAGGTCGTCCCGCCGTTGATGTGTCCCACCACGTGGGGATCCGCCTCGAGGACGACTTCGGCACTGATGGGGCTCGAGCCGGCGATCGACGGGCCGCCCGTGTGAATCGTCACCGTCATGCCGTGCTTCTTCGCCCACTTCACCAGGGGCGCGGCGTCCTTGCCGGTCCGGACCGACCCCAGGCCGATCTCCCCCACCAGCCGGACCCCCGCCCGCGCCATCTCGGCGAAGTCCTCTTCCACCATGCCCAGCTCGAGGATCGGGGCGCCCGCGTGGACCTTGACACCAGCCGGCCGCAGGTTCGCGTAGGCCTTGGCCGCCACGATGGCCAGCGCCTTGAGCCCGACGACGTCCTTGGGCCGCCCCGGCAGGTGCACCTCGCCGGCCGAGATCATCGTGGTGAGGCCGCCGTTGAGCCCGGAGTCGATGAAGTCGACCGTGCGCTGGCGCGGGGTGAAGTCGCCGAAGACCGGGTGACAGTGGGAGTCGATCAGGCCGGGGATGACGGTCGAGCCCTTGGCGTCGATGACCGTGTCGGCGCCGTCGTCGAACCCCTTCCCCACCGCCGTGATCCGCCCGCCCTCGATCTGGATCGAGTCGGCGTCGAGGATCGGTCGGCGGATGTCCCCGCTGACCAGCGTCTGGATGTTGCGGATCAGGGTCCTCATGGCGTCCCCTCGCGTCCCGGGTCCCGGGCGGTCCCGCCTCGAGCAGTCTGGCTGGGCCCCGATTCTGTCAAATCGGCCGGACCCGTGCAAACGAGGGATCTGGCCGGCGCCTGACCTCCGCGATTCGCGCGCCGGGGACGGGAACTTCCCGGAGCACCTCGTTCATCGTCCTCGGCCGCGGGGTGTACCGGGGTCGATACCCGGCCGGCGAAGGACTGCGCCGAACTCCGCGGCGGGGCCCGATCCGTGAGTGCTCTCGACTCCCAGCCTCGGAGGCCCGCTCTCGTGCCGGTCGGCAGGAAGGGGTGCTGGTACTCGGGCGCGGCCGGGTGGTAGCCTCTCGCTACGCGGAGAAACACCCGTGGCCTCGCAATCCCCAACGAGGAGGAGATCCATGGCCAAGCCCACCAGGGCCCCCGTCACCCGTCGCGGCTTCCTGAAGACCGGGGCATTCGCCGCCGCCACGGCGCCCCTGCTGGTCCGCGCGCCGTTCGCGTCGGCCCAGGCGCGCAGCACGAAGGTGCTGGACTTCCAGACCGGAGCCGACGTCGCCAAGGCCGAGCAGGAAGGCGAGGTCGTCTACTACGGCCACGACGGCGAGGCCGGGATCGGCGTCCTGCTCGACTCGTTCAAGAAGGACTTCCCGAAGATCAAGACCAGCTACGTGCGGCTGCAGACCGGCGCGCTCTACGCGAAGATCACGGCGGAGCGGTCGGCCGGGCGCTTCGGCGTCGACGTGCTGCAGCTCTCCGACATCTCTCCGGCGATCGACTTCCAGAAGAAGGGCGGGTACGAGCAGCACCTCTCCCCGGAGTACGCGGCGTACAAGCCCGAGCACCAGTCGAGCCCCGCCGGTTACTACGGCTGGGGCGGCGTCACGTTCGCCGGCATCTCCTACAACCGCACCAGGGTGACACCGGAGCAGGCGCCGAAGACGTGGAAGGACATCCTCAACCCGGCGTTCAAGGACGGGATCAGCGCCAAGCTGGCCACGTCGGGCATGCAGCACGCGCAGTGGTACACGCTGCGCAAGCTCTACGGCAACGACTTCTGGCAGGAGTTCGCCAAGCAGCGGCCCAAGGGATTCGATGCGCGCGCCCAGCTCTTCGACCGGCTCTCCAAGGGCGAGGACCGCATGTGCGTGCTCGCGGAGTACGCCGGGTACACGCTCTTCTCGGAGAAGGGCGCGGACATCGAGTTCGTGGCGCCGGCCGACGGGCTGCCGGCCACGTCGTTCTTCATCGGGGTGGTCAATCGCGCGCCCCACCCGGAGGCGGCCAAGCTCTTCGTGGACTGGGCGCTGTCCAAGCGAGGCCAGGCGGTCTACCAGAACCAGAAGATCCTGCTCTACGGGTCGCTGCGGACCGACGCCGAGCCGATGCCCACCGGCAAGCGGCTGGCGGACTTCAAGCTCCTGTTCCCCACGGACTGGGCCGACTACGTGGCCAGCCACCCGGTGTTCGTGAAGGAGTGGAACTCGATCATGGGGCTCTGAGCCTCGCGCCATGGAGCTCGTCGAGCGGGCCCGGTCCTGGCGACCGGGCCCGCGTCTTGTCAGCCTGGTCATCGGCGGCGCCACGGCCGTCGTCGTCCTCTATCCGATCGCCTACCTGATCCAGGCCTCGCTGAGCGTGGGCGATCCGCAGGCGCGCCCGCCGGAGGCATACGGGCTCGACAACTTCGCCGACCTCGGGCGCTACGCCCACATCTTCGGCAACACGCTGCTGGTGGCGAGCATGGCGACCGTCGTGGCCGTCGCCGTGGGGTTCACCATGGGGTGGATCCTCTCGCGCACGAACGTGCCCGGCCGGGCCGCGCTCGAGCAGCTCATGGCCTTGCCCTACTACGTCACGCCGCTCATGGGCGCGCTCGCCTGGGCGCTCATCGGCTCGGCCAGCAGTGGCTTCGCCAACCAGCTCTGGCGGGCGCTCGGCGGCCAGGGCCACCTGATCGACATCAACACGCCCTGGGGGATCGCCTGGGTCATGGCCCTCTTCGAGGGCTCGGTCGCCTTCGTGATGATCGGCGCCGTGATGAAGTCGATGGATCCCGCGCTCGAGGAGGCCTCCCAGGTCCTGGGCGCGGGCCGGGTTCGGACGATGCTCCGGATCACCCTGCCGCTCGTGCTGCCCGGCGTCCTCGGCGCTGCCATCTTCGTCTTCGCCGAGATGCTGGGCTCCTTCTCGGCGGCGCTGGTCCTCGGCCTCCCCAGCCGCTTCTACGTCGTCACGACGGCCATGTACCAGATGGTGTCGCAGTACCCGCCGCGGTTTCCGACGGCGGCGGCCATGGGCGTGTCGCTGTTCGCGGTGATGTTCGCGATGGTGTGGATCTACCGGCGCATCGTGAGCGCGGGCAGCTACGGCACCATCACGGGCAAGGCCTTTCGTCCGCGCGTGATGGACGTCCGCGGCCTGCGCTGGCCGCTCCTTTCGCTTTGCGTGGCGTACCTGGGCGTGTCGGTGGTGCTGCCCGTCCTGACCATCGTGTACGCCTCGTTTCAGCGGCTGACGACGCTCTTCCCGCGCTCGGACAACTTCACCCTGGCCAACTACGTGACCGCGCTGTCCCTCGACGCGGTGCGATCCGCGCTCTGGAACAGCCTGTTGCTCGGGTTCGCCACCGCGAGCATCGGCGTCTTCCTGATGGGATTCCTCTCGTGGCTGATCTATCGCTCGCGCCTGCCCGGCGCCGGTGCCATCGAATACCTCCTGATGTTCCCGCAGGCCGTGCCCCGCCTCGTGTTCGCCTTCGGGATGCTGTGGGCGTGGCTCGTCTTCCCGATCCCCATCTACGGCACGCTGTGGCTGCTCCTGATCGCGTACCTCACCGTGTTCCTGCCGCTCGGGCTCCGGACGATCTCCGGCGTGATCCTCCAGATCGACCGGTCACTCGAGGAGTCGGCGCAGATGTGCGGCGCGACGTGGGGATACCGGCTGCGCACGGTGACCATGCCGCTGCTCAAACCCGGCCTGGTCGCGGCGTGGCTCCTGCTCTTCATCGCCAGCGTCCGGGAGCTGGGGGCGTCCATCCTGCTGATGGGGCCCGGGGCCAAGGTCATCACGCCCGCCATCGTCGAGTCCTGGTTCTCGACGAGCTCGGAACTCACCGCGGCCATGGCGCTGCTGCAGACGCTGGCGGTGGCCGCCGCGCTGGCCGTGCTGTTCGCGGTGGCGCGGCGGGCCGCTCAGCACCCCGGCGAGTGAGCATGCGCCGGGCGTCGATCGAGGTGCGGGACCTGGTCGTCCGCTACGGCGCGGTGTCCGCGGTGCGCGGGGTGACATTCAACGTCGGCGCCGGCGAACACCTCACGCTGCTCGGCCCCTCCGGATGCGGCAAGACCACGACCTTGCGGGCGATCGCCGGGTTGGAGCGGCCGGCGTCTGGCGAGATCCGGATTGGCGGGGATCCCGTATTCTCGTCCTCGACGAGGGTCAACGTCCCGGCCGAGCGCCGCGGCCTGTCGATGGTCTTCCAGTCGTACGCCATCTGGCCCCACATGAGCGTGTTCGACAACGTGGCCTACGGCCTGCGCGTACGGAAGCGGCCGGAGACCGAGGTGGCGACTCGCGTCAACGATGCGCTCGACCTGGTCCAGCTCCGCGACCTCGGCGCCCGCAGCGCCTCCAAGCTGTCCGGCGGCCAGCAGCAGCGCGTGGCCCTCGCCCGGGCCTTCGTGTTCTCCCCCTCGGTGCTTCTCTTCGACGAGCCGCTGTCGAACCTCGACGCGAAGCTGCGGGCGGAGATGCGCGTGGAGCTGAAGGAGCTGCAGCGGCGACTCGACATCACCTCGGTGTACGTCACCCACGACCTCGAGGAGGCGCTGGCCATCTCCGACCGGGTCGTGGTGATGCGCGACGGCGCCGTCGAGCAGGTCGGCACGCCGACCGAGATCTACGACCGGCCGCGCAACACGTTCGTCGCCGACTTCGTGGGGTCGGCGAACCTGATCCGGGGCCGGCGGCGCCCCGACCTCGAGCGGGACGGCATCGTCGTCATCGAGACGCCGGGCGGCGCAGTGGTCCACGGGATCGCCCCCGACCGCCCAGTCGGGGCCGCCGCGGTCGGGGCAGTCGCGCTCGTGGCGGTCCGCACGGTCCACTTGAAGCTGGAGCGCGCGCGGTCTCCGATCGGCGTCAACGTGTGGCCGGGCCGGATCCGGCGTCGTGTGTTCCAGGGCGACTTCACGCAGTATCACGTGGACTGGGATGGCCGGCAGCTCATCGTGCGCACGGCCGCGTCCGAGCCGATGGCCGAGGGGGACGAGGTGTTCGTCAGCGCCGACGCCCGGCATTGCGTGCTCCTCGAGGAGTAGGCACACCCCCCAACCTGCATGGTTGCAGGAGCCGCCAGCGGGGGGCCAGCGCTCCCGGCGAGACCTCTAACCGGGCGGGAGCGCCGCGCTGTCGGGGATGCTCGCGGCATCGGCACCCGGGAGCGGCGGTGGACGCCGATCGGCGGCGAGCTGCGCCTCCAGGCGTCGGACATCGTCGAGGACGCGAACCGCCAGGGGTTCGCCCCGGTTCCGGAGTGTCAGCTCGTGGCGCGGCCAGTCCGTCACGTCGAGCCCGGCGCGCCTCGCCACCTGCTCCGACACGACGAGCTGGGCCGCGAAGTCCTTCGTCAGCTGTTCGAGGCGACTGGCGACGTGGACCGTGTCGCCGACGGCCGTGAGATAGTCCGCGGCCTTGTAGCCCATGCGGCCCACGACGGCCGGCCCCACGTGAATCCCGACGCCGATGCGGAGCGGCGCGTCCAGCTCCGCGGCCATGGCGTGGCTGAGCTCCGCGATGCGACGGTGGAGGAGAACGGCCGCCTCGAGCGCCTGCCGGCATCCCACCTCGGGCGAGGCGTCGACGCCGAAGAGGGCCATGACGCCATCGCCGGTGAACTGGTTGGCGACGCCGCCCACGCGCTCGATCGCGGAGCCGACGGTCTCGAAGTAGCGGTTCAGGAAGAACACCACGTCGTACGGCAGCCGGTGCTCGGCGAAGCGCGTGAACCCGCGAACGTCGGCGAAGAGGACCGCCACCTCCTGCTCCCGGCCCGAGGCCGATGCCGAGCGCGGCGCTCCGGCCCGCGCAGTGGCGGTCGCCGGCAGCAGCGGGAACACGTCGACGTTCCGCAGGGGGCGGAGCTGACAGGCGAGCCGCACGGTTGGCGGCGCGCCGATCCGATCGAGCACGCGCTGCTCCGCGGGCACCGGCAGCGGCAGGCCGGCGCCGCCCCGGTCGACGCGGACGCGACAGGTCGAGCAACGGCCGCGCCCGCCGCAGACCGAGGCGTGGGGGATCCCGGCCAGGCGGCTCGCCTCGAGCACGGAGAAGCCCTGGGGCACGTAGACCTCGCGCCCGTCCGGGTAGCGGACCCGGATCGCCCCTCGCCGGCGCGCTGCCCACCCTCGCCCCGCGCGCGCGAGGAGGACCCCGCCGAGTAGCGTGCCGTAGGTCCAGAGGAGCCCGTGGCGGACCGTCTCCAGGACCTCCGCTCCCGCGGGAGGAGGCGCGTGAGCCGCCCTTCGCACCACGTCGGGCCCGCCGGCGGCGCGGGCGCGGACCGCCGCTTCGCGGCCACCCTGGGCGAAGCCGAGGGCGGCGAGCACCGGGACCAGCAAGGCGAGCGCGAAGAGTGGGTAGACGGCTCGGCGGTACCAGGGGCGGAGGCGAAGCGAGGAGCGCAACCCGAGACACCCGTGAATCCACGCCAGGGCAACCACGAGGAGCTGACGGGCGCCCAACTCCGGCCGGAGCTCCCACAGGGTGAGAGCGACGACCCGGTACGAGTCCTCGAAGCCGTACAGCTCGTGGGCGAGCCTCGTTCCCACGACGTGCGACACGAGCAGGACGGGCAGCACGAGCCCGAGGCCGAGCTGCCAGGCGTCGGACGCCGGCAGCCGCAGGTGCCGGCGCTGGTAGAGTGCCCAGAGGGCGAGGGCAATGTGGATCAAGACAGCGCCGTAGAGGAGGACGGTGCCGGCCAGGCTTCGCCAGAACGAGAGGAACCACCACCGGCCCGCCTCCATCGCGTCCAGCGAGACCAGCCCGAGAGCGTGGTTCAGCAGGTGGGTCGTCACGAAGGTGAACAGGACGAGGCCGGTCGCCAGCCGGAGCTGACGCACCCAGGGCTGTCCGCGCCGGGACCGGAGGGCCATCGAAGCCACTATACCGGTCCTCGCGCGCGCGAGCGGCGCGCTCCCGCGCACCTGGCTTGGCCCGCATCCGCCCTGGGCGCCTACGCAGCTCCGGAAGGCATCGTTTCGGGGGGGCGTGACGGTCCGGGGGCAGGCCGCGCGCGCCCTCGGAGTCTTAGGTCGTAGCGTGGGTACGGAAGGGTGGCAAACGCCTCGAGGTTGCGCTCGAGATCGTCGTCGATGCCACACAGAGGCTTGAGGATCGAGATGCCCGGAGTCTCCCGGCGCACTGGCCGACGCGCGCGCCGGTGTCGCCAGGTCGAGCCGAGCTGGATCGCGTTGAAGAGCAGGCCGAGGGCCGCGGCACCGACGAGGACCAGCCCCAGGTCCTCGATGACAGCTCTCCCGCGGATGCGCCGCATGCGTGGAGTCATGCGGTCGCCCGAAGCATCACGCCCACGGGCCGGTGGCCCACGGTCGGCTCGCGGTCCTCGCCGCGGGCGGACACCCAGCCGCAGGCGGGCGTCCCGGCGTCACCGGGAGCCCGCCGTCTCCGTCTCCAGCGGCGCGAGGCCGCGCGCTGCCTACGCCCTGGCGCGCGCCACGTAGCCGTAGCGCGCGTTCGTGCGCGCTCCGCCCGCGGCCAGATACTCCTCCTTGATCGCGGCGATCTTGTCGCTGGTGATGCCGTGCTGGGCGGTCTTGGTGCGCAGCCCGTAGAGGCGAGCCGAGTTGCCGCCGAAGATGGCCCGCTTCACCGGCCCGTCGGCTGGGCCCAGCGGTTTGAAGCCGTGCTTCTTCTGCATGTCCTCTGGGATCTCGAGCCGGCGCAGCGCCTCGATCTGCCACTGGGGGGACCCGTACCAGACCGAGTCGGTTCCCCAGATGACGTGGTCGACCCCGAGCCCCTTGACCAACGTGCCGATGAAGGCCGCGGCGAAGCGCGGATTCGCGACGGCGCACGTCGCGAACGCCGTTCCCACCTCGCCGTAGACGTTCTTCACGCCGTGCTTGCCCGGAATCTCGGCAAGGTCGGTCGCCCACTTGATGCGCCCCGTCTGCTCGAACTCGGCCAGCACCGCGTCGGGCTTCTCCAGGAAGGCACGGAGCGCCCCGTGGTACATGACGAAGTTGATCTTTGGCCAGTCCTTGGCCGCCTTGCCGACGTCCTTGACGGTCGCGTACTCCCAGACGCCGGGCCACGACGTCTCGTAATCGGCCGGTAGCAGGCCCTTGTGGATGCAGATGGTCGTGATGCCGGACTTCACGACCTTCTCGTAGAAGGGGTACACGAGCTTGTCGTCGTCGAGTGACCAGTACGACGCATGCTTGGAGGGAAACAAAGGATCGCCGATGGTGTAGCCCTTCCAGCTGTCGGGCTTGAGGGTCGCGATCGCGCGGTCCACCTCCTCCATCCAGCCCTGCTTCTTCGGCGTGAAGACGGCGTGGCCGAGGAGGCGCCGGGACCCGGAGATGCGGTTGACCGCCGTGCGGGCGGCGGCGATCTGGTCGTTGGTCAGGAGGTCCCAGCTCGAATCGTCGAAGGGCGCGCCCGAGAGGAGCGCGACCTTGGTGTCGCTGTCGACGAAGATCTCCTTGACGTAGTTCTCGAACTTGTACCGGGCGAGCGTGTTCTCGCCCCACAGGTCCGGGTTCCAGTTCTGCTTGGCGTACTTCGCCAGGTCCAGCAATCCCTCCTGCTTGAAGTCGTCGCGGACGAAGTGCGTCTGCGCGTCCACGATGTACTGGCCGGCGAGCGCCTGGGCCCGCTGAGCGGCGACACCAGGGGTGGCCGCCTCCGCCCGACTCACGTCGAAGACGGGGCCGAACACGTCGTTCATCGCGAGGAAGGCCGCCGCCATGCCGGCGCTGGAGGTCAGGAACTGCCGGCGGCTGAGCCCGTGCCGCGGTGCGAGGTCGGCGGCAAGCTCCTTCACCCGCGCCTCCACGCGGCGCTGCTCCCGGGTCTGGGGCAGCGGGTTGTACTCGCCATTCGACACGATCTGGGTCGGCACCGGGCCTCGGTAGGCGGCGACCTCGGCCGGCGCCGTGCGCTTCAGCTCGTCGTCACTGAGGTAGTGTGGCATCGCTCTCCTCCTCATGATGCGAGGCGCCCTGGGCCCGCACCATTGCGCGCTCCAGAGCCATGAGCCCACAGTTCGACAAGACGATGAGTAACGCCGTCGGGCGGGCGCGTCAAGGCGCGGTGCGACTGGCTATCCCTTGGCTGGGTGCCGTCGGTGCCCCCCGCTGCGAGACCACCTCGCCGATGGGGCCTCGCGGCCGGGGCGGCGGCGCGATTCGGAGCCGTGGCGCGATTCGCCGCCGGGGGCCCACTCCCGGCGCCGCTCGTTCGCGTCCTTGAGAACGCCGCGAACGCCGGGCTGTCCGGCGACAGCTTGAGGCCGTGAGTCCATGAGGCCTCATGTGGCCGGCGGCCGAAGGCCGCAACGTCGGCGAAGACGGAGACGATCGTGACGCTCGTGGCGACCTGGGGCTAGCCCGGGAATAGACGACGCGAGACGGCCCCGCGCGGAGGACACCGCCGGGGCCTGGGTCCAGCCCCGCCCCACGCCAGCCGGTTCGCGTTCCAGTCGGAAGAGGAGCGGCGGCGTCAGAGCCGATTGGTGGAGTCTACCCAAGTCGGGTAGGCCGATCCCCTCTTGTGGCGCGCCGCTTTGGGCGTCAGGAAACCATGCACAGAGAAATCGCACTGGGAAATCGCTGACTTCCAGCCTGGTCGACGTTGGTACGAAGCGTGCTCAGTAGGGATGCGATGAAATGCGGCCCCTATGCAAGCTCTTGAGCGGAGGACCTATGTCGGAGCCTGAGCGAAGTGGAGTTATCTGCAATAGCGCAAGCCCCATCGCGCGTTCCTGGCGAACGCGGGCTCTGATCTGGGTCCTCATGACGTGTGTGATTCATCTGGTGATCCCAGCTGTTGGCCTGGCTCAATCCTCCATTCCGCCAGAACAGCCGAGAGTCGCTATCAAAGCGCCAAGGATGGCGGAGGGCGTCGAGAAAGGGGCGCTCTCGGGCCCGTATTTGTCGATCCTGCTCGCTGAGATGGAGTCGTCGCTCCGGGCGGTACGGAAGTTCGAGTTGGTCTCGCGGCAAGAGAGCGTGTTGAAAGAGCTGAGGGAGGAGCAACGCTTCGCCAAGTCTGGGTTGGCGAAGGGCAATGCTGCACGCGAAGGCGAATTTGAGAACGCGCACTATTTCGTAATCCCGGTGGTTCAGGATCTCTGGCTCTTCCGCAACGCGAAGCCCGTGCCAAACATCGACGGCAAGTATCAGGTTACCGACACGGGGGTCTTGCAAGTCTCCGCGCAGCTTCTTGATACTTCGACCGGCCAAATCAAATCAACGTTCCGCCTCCAGAGTTCGTTTTCGCTCGAACCGCGGATCGCGAATCGCCCCGACGGGACTCCGAGCACGGGAGCGTTCACACAGCTCGCAGGGTCAGTCGCCGCGCAAATGGCGGAGCAACTCATCGAAGCCGTCTTCCCCATGGTGGTGCTCCAGATCACCGGCGATCAAGTGTGGATCAACCGGGGTGCTGATGGGGGCCTCAACCGGGGTGACGTCTTAACGGTGTACAAGCCGGGGGAGCCGCTGGTCGACCCCTACACGAAAGAGATGCTCGGATCGGCCGAAACACCGGTTGCCGACGTCGCAGTCAGTACGGTGAATCCCAAGTTCACGACGGCCGAGTTGGTGGCAGGCACCGCGAAAGAAGCCATCAGGCCGGGTTTCATCCTGCGGAGGCAGAGCCGATGACGGGGCGGGCCACGGTGGTCCTTGGGCTCGGCATCGTCTTGTGCTGTGCGACGTCCTCCTGGGCTCAGAAGACGCCGGGGGCACTCGGTGGCACCCAAGCTCTTCCGCGAGTGACGGTCATCGGCCTCCCAGACGTTGTGGCCGACCGGGTTGTGGAGCACCTCGCGGTGAGCAAGCGCTTTCTCCCGGTCGAACGGAAGGCGTTAGCCGCAGCCCTGTCGGAACAGCGATTTGGAAAGACCCCGCGAAACACCTACCTGGATCAAACCTTGGAGAAGGCCATCCGGGACATGGACAAGGTCGAGGGGGTCACTGTCCTCGCCACGGGGATGCTCGCCGCCCATAACGACATGCTCAAGGCCTGCGTGGACCTCGGGACCGCGGTCGGGGCCCAGTACTTGATCCTCGGGAACATCGAGAAGCTTGCGCAGACAACCGAAACGACCGCGGTGCCCTATACGCGAGAACGTATCGTGCAGCAGAGCACCCATGATGCGCGTCTCCGCCTCCGGATCATTGATGTTAAGACGGCAACGGTCGTGGGCGCCCGGAGCTTTCGGGTGATCGTCACCGATGACCTGTTTGCAGGAAAGGTCACAGACAAAGATAGCTTTCTCGATCAGCTCAGTCGAATGGCCGCGGCTGCCGTGCTCGATACCGTCTTCCCTGCTCAGATGGTCCGTGTGAACCCGTTTGTTATCTCGCGGGGCTCCAATGACGGGGTGAGCCCGGGAGATCGATACGAGATTCAGCGCGAGGGGCGAGAAATCCGTGGCGAGGGCGGAGCCGTCATCGGCCGCCTGAGGTTCCCCGTCGGCCGGGTCGAAGTGATTGAGGTCCAAGACAACATCGCGATGGTCAGGCCCCTGGAAGGCCGCGACTTCCAGGTCCGCGACCTTGCCTTGGTCACCCCACCTAACCGAGGCGAAGCGCATACCCAGGAGATGCAGGCACCCCCACCCCTCCTGCGGGGCGTCCCCGAGGGTCAACTCCCCCGCATTGCGGTGGGCTTACTCCGCTCCGGATCTACCGCGGCTGAAGACAAGAACAACATGACGGTGTTCACCGATACCATCCTCTCCCGCTTGGTCCAAACCAAGCGGTTCCGGATTGTTGATCGCCAGGAGGTCGAACAGTTGTTGATCGAGCAACTCGCGGGAGCGCTGGAGCAGGGTCGGGGGCTCAAGAGCGCGATGGGCAGCCTGAAGGGGGCCGACTACATGCTCTTCGGCAGTGTCTCAGTGTTTACGATCGAGACCCAAATGATCAAGCTGCCCCACTCGACGAGGACGTTTGAGCAGAAGACGGGTTACGTCGAAGGGAACCTCAGGGTTGTTGAATCGGCGTCCGGCGACATCAAAGAGTCGAGAAAGATCATCATCAAACAGAATCTTGATGAAACGGGCGGTAAGGTACCGTCGCTCGCCAACCTCGCCGACGCATTCGCCACCGAAGCGGTGAAAGCGCTGATCGATGCGATCTATCCCCTCAAGGTGGTCGCGGTCGGACAGGATCTGGCCGTTTATGTCAATCGAGGGAGTGATGGCGGTCTTCGGAAAGGGGACCGACTTCGCGCGTACCGGCCTGGGAAACCGATCATCGATGTTGACTCGGGGGCACGCCTGGGCGTGGAAGAAGTAGAAGTGGGCGAAGTGGTGATCCAGGAGGTCGAAGACGCTCGAAGTACAGCGAAAGCGTCCAAGGCGACGCTCCTCGTCGGGGATCTGCTGAAACGAGAGGGTGCCCAAGCAGCGCGGATAGAGGGCCCCCAGGTAGAGAGCGGGAAGAACGGTACTCTAGCGCGACCGAAAGGGACGCTCTCTAGCCCGCAGAAGACGGCGAGGACCACGCTCGCTGTTGGGACGTTCCGCATTGCCCCGGGCGGACGGACAGAGGGCGCATCGACGCAACTCTCCATCGTGACCAATGAACTGATTGCGAAGCTCACGAATACGAACCGATTTCAGGTTATGGAGCGGCAAGAGGTGGATCAGATCCTCGATGAGAAGGCCTTCCGCGCCGCGTCGTCTGGGAACGACGTGAGGCATGCGTTGCAACGCCTCGGGGGCGCCGATTACTTGATTTATGGGGAAATCTCGAATTTCTACGTCGAGATCCAGCAGACGGCGACGCCCTACGTCAATGAGGTGCGAGTGGCGCGCATCGGTGTGGGTGAAGGGACGGTACGAATTGTGGATGGGGGGACTGGCGCGGTCGTTGCGGCTGACACGGTGCGGCTCAAGGAAGCCCTCGGGGACGCGCCGGGTGGGCCCGCAAGCTTCGCTGAGCTGACGGACCGATTCACAACGGAGGCAGTCAGCCGGATCCTCGGCCGCCTCTTTCTCGTCAGCGTGATTGGCGTCCAGCCAGACGGGACGGTGTACCTGAACAGGGGTAGCGACGGCAACATCCCAGTCGGGACGATCTTCGACGTCATGCGTCCGGGGAAGGATCTCATCGATCCGCAAACAAGTGTGTCGTTCGGACGCGGCGAGAGCAGAGTTGGATCGCTTGAGGTGGTGGCGGTAGAGGCCTCCCGATCGCGAGCCCGGGTCCTCGATGGCCAGGTGTTCGTCGGCGATGTCCTGCGCTCGCTGATCCCAGGTCCGGGCACGGGCCAAGCAAACGTGATGAAACCGGCGTTTTAGCGCCGTGTCGACCAAGGAGGTCCCTATGCGTCTTCGGCTTTCGATCGTAGCGTTCCTGATCGCGGGACTGTCAGCCCTGCCGGCTGCAGCCCAAGAAAACCTCTCCTACGCCGGGTACTCAAAAGAGTTCGCGCCTAAGAAGCAACTCTTGTTGCAGAAGCGGCACGAGGAGTTGCTCAAGACCTACCGCCAAGAGGAGCAACGGGCGAGCGAGTCGTGCAAGGCAGATAAGGAATGCCAGGTGACCAAGCTCGGTTTCCTCGGCGCCGTCGAGAAGGGCACGCTTGGCCTGGACATGGGCACATTCGACCTTGGCCTGGAGGCCTATACGACGGCCGAGCGGTTCCTGACGTTATCCGAGAACGAATCGAAGGCGACAGAGTCGACTAAGAAAGGTGTGCATTTCCTGGTCGAGACGGTGACTGGGCACGAGGAAATCGCTCCGTACCATGGGGAAGGATTCGAGCGTGTGTTGATGTTGAACTTCAAAAGCATTGCCTACATGCTGCAGGGCGAGCGCGAGGCGTATAACGTCACTCGCCGTGCGATTGATTGGCAAGCCCTAGAGCGCAAACGGTTCGAAGAGAAGCTCGCCGACGCGCAGACAGAGCTTGGCGAGAAGAGCGATGGGCAGTTCTTTTCCCAGCAGGTGCGCTCGGCCTATGCGAAGGAGGACGCGAAAGCCTCAACGGTCGCGAGCGCCTACGTCAATCCGTTCGGCTATTACATGGCCGGGGTGATCCAGGAGTTTGATAGCTGGGATGATCCCAGCTTGATCTCGAACGCCGCGATCAGTTACAAGAAGGCCCTTGAGCTGAATCCGGGGAGCGGTGTAATCCGTCAGGCCGTACAAGACTTAGATGACGCGACCCGCGCCCCCCGAAGGGAAAGACTGCTGCACGTCATCGTCAACGATGGTTTCGTTCCCGAGAAGATGGTGCTGACCTATCAATTCCAGATGCCTGGAACCGGCTCATGCGGCGTGCCGATCAAGCTGCCGTATTACCGTTCGGTGGCGAACAAGGTTAAACGGATCGTCCTGGAGGGGACCGACGGCAAGAAGTTCACCGACTTTGCCCAGGTGGCTGACGTCGAGGCGCTCGTGCTTCGGAGCCAGCAAGACATGGCTCCCTTCATCACCCTCCGGGTCGCCCTGTCAGCAGCGAGAAGCGCTGCCATCGCCAAGCTCTGTAAGCGCACCGGCATCTTCGGCGGACTGGTTGGTGATGCCATGTCCCGATTCGCGGCACCGGACACCCGGTCCTGGCTGACGTTGCCGTCGAGTGTTCAGGCCGCTCGGCTGTACCTGTCACCTGACATGCGGGAGGTGGCCATCACGACCTACGACGAGGGAGGGCGGAAACTCGCCAGCCAAGTGGTGACACTGGACGCGGCCGGGCCGAGCTTTGTCTATGGACGAAGCCTTAACGATAACCTGCTCATTCATACGAGCCCCAAGCTGTGGATCAAGACAGTCGCCACGTCGCGGTAAGGGTGACTCGGATCGTGCGCGGGCTCGGGTTCATGCTAGCCGTCGGGCTGGGCGCGTGCGCTCCGATCGGACCGTCTCCGCCGCCCGCACTGACATACCTGCCGGTCGATAAGACCGATCCTCGCGCGACCCTGGTGGTGGGATCTCCGGATCTCCTGGGGCGGGTCCTCATCACCGAGCCACAACTCCGAATGCAGGGGGCCCTCACGGAGGCCGGGGTTACGGTGCAGAATCTCTCTGCCGCCGCCTACGTCCTCGAATACCTCTTTGAGTGGGACGATGATAGCGGCTTCAACGTGGACGACACCAAAGTCTGGCGGCGCTTCACACTGACGCCGCACCAGATCATGAAATTCACCTCCGTGGGGCCGTCCCCCGATTCGACCCGGATCAGATTCACGCTTCGGTACCCGGAAAGCCGGTTCTAGGAACGCTGACGACAGATGGGCGATCCAGTGGAGGAGTCAGGTCACATGGTGGCGACTCGATGCGAAATCGGATGGCGGCCGATGTTGATGAGCCTTGCGGTGGCGTGGGGTGTGGTGGCTGGGTGTGCAACATCGTCAGTCCCAGGAGGCGGTTTCGCCCCTAACGGACCGAGTGACCGAGTGAAGTACGGGGATGTTGGCAGCCGTGACACACTTCAAGTTCAGGCGAATACCGAGGATTTCAAGGAACTGGCCCGTATCGTCACGGACAAATTTCTTCGCTCCCCGGTGGTTCGAGAGTGGAACAGCAATAGTACGAGGCCTCGCCTCGTTGTCGGCCGCCTCGTCAACAACACGGATGACGAGAGCATTCGCATGAGCGATGTGTACGACATCATTCAGAATCAGCTCATGCAGTCACGTTCGGTGCGCATCGTCGACCCGTCAGCTATGGACTTCGAATACGTCGTGAAGACCGAGTTGACCTCTACCCACCAGTACAGCAAAGAAGGGGAAGAGTTATACCACCTCACGTTACAAACGAAATTGTTCAAGGTTGATGGTGAACTAGCGGGTCAATGGTCCCACGAGGTGAAGAAGCTGAAGGAAAAGCGCCGGATGCTCTGAGCCTTGCTCTGGAGCCGGATAGCCAACGGCCAGCCGGATGCGGCCTCGGCCCACCATAGTGATGGTGCCGTCACGCGCCGAGGAGCGCCATCGTCGGGACGACGGGCCGAGCCCCTGGCGAGTCACACCACTCCTCGTCTGTCCCCGCTGTGCCGGCCCGCGCCGGATGGTGGGCGCGGTGACCAAACCCCACGCCGTGCGGCGCCTGCTCGGCGCGCTCGGGCTGGCGGTTCAGCCGCCGCCGCACCGTTCCGTCACCGCCCCGTGACCCGCCATCGATCCCTGCGTCCACCCCCAGCCGCCGCCGTCCCAGTCTGCCCGCCGACCCGTGGGAGCCGGTTCTCACCTACGTCCCCCCGAGTCCGTCCCGACCCGCTCTGGCCCTTGCCGGGCCGGCCTGCTGCGCGCTAGAGTCCGGCCACCCTGGGAATGCGCCCGCGGGGCTGACGGCGGGATCGGGGAGGGGCGGGAAACAGGCTTTGCACCGCCTAGGATCTCCGCCGGAATCCTTCATAGGAGGCATCCATGAGCTTCACCACAGCTTCGTGGTCTTCCCCAATCTCACGCAGCTCGACTTCACGGGGCCGCTACAAGTGCTGCATCACCTGCCCGGGGCGACGACGCACATCGTGGCCAAGACGCGCGCTCCCGTGCCGTCGGATTGCCCGCTGGCGATCCTGCCGACGGTGACCCCGACTGCCCGCCGCTCGATCTCCTCTGCATTCCGGGGGGTGTCGGCATGGACCAGGCGATGGAGGACGAGGACACGATCGCCTTCGTCCGCCGCGAGGGCGCACGCGCAAGATACGTGACGAGCGTCTGCACGGGGGCATTCATCCTCGGCGCGGCGGGCCTCCTGCGGGGCAAGCGCGCGACGACGCACTGGGCCCTTCACCATCTCCTGCCGCGCGTGGGCGCGATTCCGGTGAAGGAGCGGGTGGTCCGTGACGGGAACACGTTCACGGGCGGCGGCGTGACGGCCGGCTTGGACTTCGCGTTCGTCGTGCTGAGCGAGATCGCCGGGCCCGTCGTGGCGCAGACGGTGCAACTTGGGATCGAGTACGATCCGAAGCCGCCCTTCGCAGCGGGATCGCCCACCAGCGCGCCGGCGGAGATCAAGGCCAAAGTCGATCGGGGCTACGAGCGGCGCTTGCCGGAGTTCGAGAAAATACTCGACCGTGTCGCACCTCGACTTCGAGCCACAGGCTGATCGGCGCTGTCGGTCGGGGACGCTCTCGCCCCGCCGGGGAGGTAGGAGAAGGCCGGACCTCGGCTACGTCAGCGGAGGTGGCGTTTGTCGTTCCTATGCGTTCGGCCGGGGCCACGCGTATGGATCAGACCACGGAGGAGCGACATCCATGATCGAAAAAGGCCCAAGCCAGACAGCCATTCGAACGGCCATGCGACGCGCGGCGCACTATCTGCTCGACGCCGAGCCGAAGATACTGGCCGATGGGTTTGCTCGGGCTCTGGCGGGCTTTTCACGACCACCATCGGATGGCGAAGGCGACCACGTGACCGGCGACTGTCTGGCCTAGAACTCCCACACCACGCGCTGCCACGTCGGGCCTCGCGGGTGGTACGCGGGGCACTCGGCGGGATCGACGGGCTGCTGGTCCTGCCAGGTGCAGCCGTTCGGGCACGGGCACCAGTGCTTGCTCGGTGTGACCGCCGTCTCACGCCCGGCGGGCGCCCGCCTCCGGAGGAGGTGCGACTCCGGATACTGCACGACCAGGGCAGTCCCCCCGCGCCCCGGCCGGCCCGACGGCGGAGAGCCGCACGCGGGCCGTGCCCGCCCTACGCATGCCAAGTGCTTCGGCCGCGGCCGGCGTGAGGTCGATCACCCGGCCGTCCACGAACGGACCGCGGTCGTTGACGCGGACGATCACGGTCCGCCGGTTATCGAGGTTCTCGACGCGAACGCATACGTTCAGGGGCAGGACGGGGTGAGCGGCTGTGAACGCGCGGGTGTCCTGGCGCTCGCCGCTGGCGGTAAGGCGGCGGTGGTGGTCGTACCAGGAGGCGAGACCCGTCTCCGTGAACCCACGCCAGTCCGCGAGCGGCACGTACGTGCGGCCCCCCACCGTGTACGGCGCCCGCGCTCCGCCCCGGGGGGCCGCGCACCCACCCAGCCCGAGCAGCAGGAGCAAAGCCGCGAGGACGCCCAGCCGCCACCACCCGCTGGTGGCAAGCTCGACATCCCGGCGACATGCGACGACACTCTCCTCGGGCACAGCGCCCTCGCTATCATAGCGGAGATGCACACACGGGTGGCGGTCGCTCCACGCATTCACGCGGCGGTCCTGAGTGGTCACAATCCGACATCACCATGCGGAAACACCACAGCCTATGAAGCAAGCGGCGGAATTCAGTGGCGTGTTTGACATCACCTGCGCGCTGCCTCCGGACGAACTCCCATTCCGCCGGAGTCTTCGTGTGGGACAGGGCCTTTAGACGGACACCGGCCTCCAGGTGCCGCAAGCCGCAGCGCGTCTGCTCCCCCCGGTGCCGCATCGCCCGCTGGCGGCAGACTGGTCGGGAGCGAGCCGGGGCTCTCCGCACTCGGTCCTACGCGATCTTCACGTTCCAGAAGACCGGCACAACGAACCTGGGGACGCCCTGGACGTTCTTTCGGAAGGCCGTCGGCAAGGACCACTCTCCCCAAGGCACATACGCCACCTCGTCGAGAGCGACCCTCTGGATCTCCTCCGCGAGCTGCTTGCGCTTCGCCTGATCGGCGGCGCGCACCCACTCCGTCGTGAGCTCCTCAAGCTTCGGGATGTCGGGCCATCCGAACCAGGCGCCAGAACCCGCTCCCGATAAGCCGAAGTGGACGGCGGGACTGATCACGTCCGCCGCCATCCAGTACGTGTGAAGTACGTTCCAGCCGCCTTTGTCGGGCGGGTCCTTGCGGGTGCGAGCGGTGAGGTGCGATGACCAGTCCATCGGTTTGAGCACAACGTTGAAGCCGATCGACTGGAGCCGCTGGCGCGTGACGATCGCGGCGGCGTTGAAGAACGGCCTATCGGTGACATGGATCACCACGATCGGCCGGCCATCGTAACCCGACTCCTTGACGAGCTGCCTCGCCCGGTCGAGGTCGTGCTTCATCATCGGCTCGGCGGCGGCCTTCGTCGCGTAGGGCCCGCCGCAGGGGAAGACCGAATAGCAGGGTCGATAATATTTCGACTGCCCGATGGCCCAAGCAAGATATGTCACCTGGTCCATCATGTGGAGCAGCGCCTGGCGTGCCTTCCTGTTGTTGAACGGCGGATGGAGGAAGTTCGGTCTGAGCCATCCCTGTGCCCCGAGGGGATCCAAGAGGAACGTCCGCAGCGCCGGGTTCTGTTCGATCTTCGGGATAAAGTCGAGCGGCGGCTCCTGCCACCAGTCGACCTCACCTGCGGCAAGGACCTCCGCCGCCTGCTCGGGGTCCGGGATGTATCGCCAGACCACCTTGTCGAGGTAGGCCTGCTTGCCGCCCGTCGAGCCACTCGGCGTTTCCTGGCGCGGGACGTAGTCGGAGTTCCGCAGATACACGACCTGCTTGCCCGGTTGCCACTCGTCCCGGACGAACTTGAACGCTCCCGAGCCTACGATCTCCTTGATCTCGGCGTCCGGAGAGGTGGACGCGATCCGTGCCGGCATCATGAAGGGCACGTTACTCGACGGCTTGCCCAGCGCGTCGAGCACGGGACCGAAGCGCTCGGCGAGCTCCAGCGTGAACGTCTTCTGGTCGACAGGCACGATCTTCCCCGTATGCGCCATGAGGAGTTTGCCGAAACGATCCTTCTTGCCCCAGCGCTTCAGTGACTCCACGCAATCTTCCGCCTGAACCGGCTGTCCATCGTGCCACCGGAGGCCGTCGCGCAGCGTGAACGTGTACGTCATGCCGTTCGCGGACACGGTGGAGCGATCGACCATCTGCGGCTTGATTCGAAGCTGCTCGTCGATCCCGAACAGAGTGTCGTACACGAGGTACCCGTGATTGCGGGTGATGTAAGCGGTCGTCCAAATGGGGTCCAAGACTTTCAGGTCGGCTTCCGCCACGAACTGGAGCGTCCGACGGCCCTTCTGGGCATGGACCGCTGGCACCCCGAGCGTCGCCCCAACGGCGGTCGCGGCCGCGCCTCCGAGAACCTGTCGGCGACTCAGATGCTTCATCTCGCGCTCCGTTTGGGACGCCGTGTGTCGAGGCGTCGCGGCTTGAACGTCGCCCTGTGGAGGAGGCTCGCGGGTCGACCGATTCTGCAGCAGGTTCGGTCACCTGCACAAGCGCTCTGCCCGGAGGCGTTGGGCCCCAACGCGGTCAGTGCCTCATCCCCCGCCCTCCGGCAGATCACCCGCTGCCGGGGAGCGCGGGCTTCGACTTCGACGAAACACGTCCGATTCCCAATCTGACGGGCCTTCCACTAGCGGCATCTTGTGGTATCCCATTGCGTCCGAGACAACACCGGCCTATCGTAGACATGCCTTCCAGAGGGGTCGCCGGGTAGACGTTCCGGACGTCCGGCCCCCCAGGCATCTGGCTTCGATACGCTACGGCACACCGCCCCCGCACTCGGGGCGGTGTATGGAGGCCCTGCCAGATGACCACGCCATCTCCATCCCGTTCGGACCCTGAACCTCTCCGATTCTCGATCGGCACGCTCCATGACGATCGGGTCGATCTCACCCTCGTCCTGGCGGACATGTCCGCGAGACTGGACCGGCTGAGTGTGTTTGGCGATCCCTCGCGGATGCGGTGACCCAGGCCCTGATGGGGGACACGCTGATCTCGCCCCCGCCCGATCAGGCCGCGTGGCCGGAGGACTGGCTCCGGATTCCGATGCAGCGGGCCCACTGGCAGCATGCCATGGACGCCGCGCGCGCCTGGCAGGTCGCACGGGAGGGGAGACACCCAATCTGACCGACGAGCAAATCGCGACCATCATGCTCACGCTCATCAAAAGGGCGACGATCTCGCGGCGGCGGTGGAGCGGACGGAATTGACCTGCGATTGGGCTCAAGGTTCCGATGCCCCGCGAGCATTGGCAGCAGACCGGTGGCTCAGCGCCCGGTCATGGAGACCACGCGCCGCGAGGCGGGTTCCTAGGGCCCGGGCCTGGAGATAGGTTTCGGTCCGGGTGACGGCTTCGCGGAAGTCTCGCTCGTCGGTGATGTTGTACCGCTCGAAGACCGATCGGGTAAGCGCCGCCTCTGGCCGCAGTCGTAGTCAGATCTGCCAGCGCTGCCCGGCGCGCCTTTGGGGATCGCCGGCTCGGTCCGGGCTGAACGGTGCCGCGCTGGCCTGCGCCGCGAGCTACGGGCTCTTCGTGGCGATCCTGCTGGCCAGGTTCGCGCTCGTGGTCCAGAGGGCCCATTCTCCGCCGAAATCGGCCTGAGCCGGGAGGGCCGCGGGGAACACGCTGCGGATCAGGGCGACCCGCTCGGCCTCGTGGGTCTTGAGGAACACGAACGCGTGTCCGCGGCCGCGATCGCGGGCGATCCGGTCGAGCTCTTCGAGATCCGCGCGCGTGGCCGGAGAGACCCAGATGACGAGCTGGCCCGGCGAACCATAAAGCGACTGAAGATAGTAATGCCCCCAGTCGAGCGTCGTGATCACGGAGCGCTCGCCCAGGCCCGACTCGGCCAGAAATCTGCTGATGCGGATGCGGCTCCAGTCCGTGTGCGCCAAAGGCTCGTGCTGCGGGATCAGCGCCAGGATGATCGCCTGGGTGGCGAGGATCCCCGCGACCAGCAAAGCCGCCACGCGGGGCCGGCTAGCCAGCGCTCCTCGAAGGGCGATCGCCTGCGCGATCCAGAGGAAAGGGAACGCCATGATGATGTGGTGGGCCGCCCAGGAGGGCTGAGTGCGGTTCAGCATGACGAGCGTCAGCGCGAACGCGAGAAGCGCGGAGACGAGCTGCCTCGCGGAGCTCCGGTCGAGACTCCGCCAGCCCAGGGCGCCCAGGCCCGCCGCCAGAGCCCAGAAGAGCACGGTCAGCGCGAGCCCCGGCCCCGTGACGAGTCCAAAGCTTCGATGGGCGAAATTTGAGAAGTTGGACAGGAACGGGTGGAGAAAGGACGCGGCGTGGCTCGCCTGGCCTCCCAGGTCGGCCCAGGCGATCCAGGTCGCATGGCCCATCAGCTCCTCCCAATACGCCATGCCCGATCGATTGGTCGCGAGAAGCACCGGCAGGGTGAGCCCTGCTCCCACCGCCGCGGCAGCGGAGAGTCTGAGCGCGGAGCGGGCGGGAGCGGCCACGCGCGCGAGCGAGCCGAGGAAGAGCAGGATCATTCCGGGCACCACCACGACGAAAAGCGGCTTCGTCTCGAAAGCGGCGGCGAGAAGCGCGCCGGTCCCGATCGCGGTCGCCGCCGTAACCGTCATCGACTTCCCGCCCTCCGCGAGCCTGAGCGCGAAAACGAGTGCCCAGACGAGAGCCACGAGTTGAAAGCCCACGGGCGCATGGAAGCCGAACATGAGAAGGAGCGGCGCCTGCCCGATCAGGAGCAGGGAGGCGGCCGCCGATCGCAGCCGGGTCAGGCGAACGATCCCGGCCAGGAACAGGAGCGCCAGCCCAAGTCCCATCGCCCGGGCCGACTCATAATGCGGAAAGAGCGCGTGGATCGGTCGATAGAGCCAGCTAGGAGTGGCTCCGATGTAATCGTAGGACCGGATCGGCAGCCAGCGGCCCAGGACTTCAAGGTCGTAGAGCCCGTCGCCGTCGCAGGGCAGGTGGAAGACATGTGCGCGGGCCTCGGGGTAGGCCTGGCAGGCCAGCAGATGATAGTAGCTGAAGTCGTCCATGTTGGGAGGAATCTGCGCCAGGACCAGCCAGGCGAGGCCCAGCAGGAGCCCGAGGACGACCAGGGTGCGCATCCCGTGATCTTTAGATTCCCATAGATTCCTGGTGGTGCGCCATACGGGGGCGCGCGGGCTTCGACTTCCACGCCAAACGCGTCAGATTCCCAATCTGACGGGCCTTCCACGGTCCACGGTGGCGGCCGGGCCCTGAGACCGCTTTCCGAGTAGTTGCCGAGGACCGCGATCCGGGCCCGGAGCCCACGGATGGCCGGAGGCCGGCACGGGTAGGCGGCGAGGACGAGGCCCGACCGGAGCGTGAGCATGTCGGTCGTGCGCCTGACGACGGTCCCCCGGAGGAGCGGGACCGCGTCGAACACCCCCGTGGCGTAGCTGAACAGGGCCCGGAGCGCGCCCCGGAAGTCCTGCGCGATCATGAGCCCGTACTGGCCGGTGGATCCCGGCACCCGGGGCGCCGTCACGGCCTCCCAGACCGCGAGGGCGGCGGCGATCTGGGTCTTCCCCGACTGGCGGCCGACGACGGCGACGGCCGTCTGGTAGCCGTCCGGGGGCGGCGCGTAGCACGAGCGGCCGGTGTGGTGCCGGAAGATCGCGACCTCGGCGGGGTCGAGCGGGAGCCCGAGCACGCCCTTCAAGAAGACGACCCACCGGAACCACGTCGAGAGCTCGCGGAAGGCGGCAAGCCCGCCTAGGAGGTGCGGGTCACGGAGCGCGTCGACGATCGTGAGGGCGGGGACGGCCGCGCGACGGCTCACCTGAGCACCACGAGGCGCCCGAGTTCGATCGACACACCGAGGCCGAGTTCGAGCCCCGGGTCACGTTCGAGCATCAGGGTGAGGGTCGAGGTTCGAGCATCGGGTCGATGGGTTCGAGTTCGAGGTTCGAGCGGCACCCTGCGGTCGAGGTTCGAGTTCGTGTTGGACGTTCGAGTTCGAGTATCGCCCGGGCCGGCGGCAGGATCCGTTCGAGTTCGAGTATCGCCCGGGTCCTCGGGCCCCACGCCCCGCCTCACGCGGCCCGAGGCCGCCAGGCCCGCACCTGGCCCCGAGCGCCTCGACGAGGTGGGCGACGGTCGAGGCCTCGGCGTCGAGCCCGGCCTGCCGCGCTTCCTGCTGCATCCGGGGGAGCCGCCACACCTCGCGCATCGTGATGCGGGTCGGGTTCCGGCGGGTTCGGTCCGGCATCACGCCCCGGGGCGCGGGCGGCGCCCCGATCCGCAACGCCCGCGCAACTCGGGGCGGGGCTCGGGGGGAAATCTCGGTTAAGTGCCCGGATTCGTGGGCGACGGACCGAGGTCGCGCTACTCTGCCTTGAAGTACCGCGCCGCAGGATGGTGGAAGACGAGCGCCGACACCGAGGCCTCGGGGTCCATCATGAATCCCTCGGTCAAGGTCACGCCGATGTCCTCGGGGCGCAGCAGCCTGAAGAGTGTGGCCTGATCGGCGAGTTCCGGGCACGCAGGGTAGCCGAAGGACACCCGGAGACCGCGATAGCGGGCCTTGAGGCGGTCCTCCATGGTCAGCTCGGGCGGATCCGGGAACCCCCACTGATCGCGCAGGCGGGCATGGAGCAGCTCCGCCAGCGCCTCGGCGGACTCGATGGCAAGCGCCTGGAGGACATGCGAGCGCAGGTAGTCTCCCTGCTCCCGCCAGGCGGTCGAACGCTCGCGGACGCCAGCCCCGCACGTGGTCACGAACAGGGCGACGTAGTCGTCCACGTCGTCCCGAACCCAGTCAGTCAGGCAGAGCGTCTCGCCCCCCTTCTGCCGCGGGAAGGTGAAGCGCACGACCTCGGCGCCGGCATCGTCGAGGAGGACGAGGCTCTCCCCCTCGGCGCGCGCCTTGAACCACTGATAGAGCGCGTCGGCCCGGAGGAGATGGCGTCCGCTCGCCTCCTGCTGGAGCGGCTCGACGACGGCAGCCAGCTCGCGGGTCTTGGCGTCGCCCTCAGCGAGCAGCCGCGCCACGGGGCCGCGTATCCCGAGGTGCTTGCCATAGAGCATCTGGAGGTTCAGGTAAGGATAGACGTGCGCCAGCGGCAGGTCGCGCAGGACATGGCGATCGAGGTCGGGCGGCACTGGCACGGCCACCCGGTCACGTGGGCGGGAGCCCTGGGTGGCCGCGGCTGGCGCCGCGGCCGGCTCGGCCGGGGCCGGCCCCACCAGGGCGGCCTGCTCGGCGCGCACGCGCTCGACCAGCGCCTCGCGGGTGACCGCGGAGAAGAGATTGTTGGCGAGGTCGAGCCCGTCCATGGCGTCCTTGGCATACAGCGTGAGGCCGCGATACTCGGGTGCGATCCGGGTCGCCGTGAACTTGCGGGTGAGCGCGGCCCCGCCCACGAACAGCGGGATCTCGATGCCGGCGTTCCTGAGATCCTGCGCCGTCACGACCATCTGCTGCGCCGACTTCACGAGCAGCCCCGAGAGCCCGAGGGCGTCGGGCTTGTGGGTATTGTAGGCGGCGATGAGCTCCTCGGGCGGGACCTTGATGCCGAGGTTGATCACCCGGTAGCCGTTGTTGGAGAAGATGATCTCGACGAGGTTCTTGCCGATGTCGTGGACGTCGCCTTTCACCGTGGCGAGGAGCATCGTCCCCCGGGTGGCCGCCGCCGATTTCTCCATGAAGGGCTCCAGATGGTTGACGGCGACCTTCATCGCCTCCGCGGACTGGAGCACCTCGGCCACGATCAGCTGGTTGTCGTTGAAGAGGCGCCCGACCTCGTCCATCCCCTTCATGAGCGGCCCGTTGATGATGTCAAGGGGGGCCGACTCCTGGAGCTTCGTGTCGAGATCCTCGATCAGCCCGTCGCGTGATCCCTCGACGATGTAACGGGCGAGACGCTCGTCGAGGGGAAGCGAGCTGGCGACGGGCCGGGCCACCCGGGTACGGCCCCGGAAGTGCGCCGCGAACCGGGCCACGGGGTCCTCGCCCCGCCCGTAGAGCAGATCCTCGGCGAGTCGGCGCTCCTCCTCGGGAATGGACGGGTAGCGCTCCAGCCGCTCCGTGTTGATGATCCCGTAGTCGAGCCCCGCCTTGACGCAGTGGTAGAGGAACACGCCGTTCAGGACCTCGCGGCCGGCGGGCGGAAGCCCGAAGGAGACGTTGGAGATCCCGAGGATGGTCTTGCACTCCGGAAACCGCGCCTTGATGGCGCGGAGGCCCTCGATCGTCTCGACGGCGGACCCGAGGTAGTTCACGTCGCCCGTGCCCACGGGGAAGACGAGGGGGTCGAAGATCAGGTCACGCGCCGGCACGCCGTAGCGCTCGCACAGCAGCGCGTGAGAGCGCTCGGCGATCGCGAGCTTGCGCTCCCGCGTGACGGCCATGCCCTGCTGCTTGTTCTCGTCGATGCAGCCCACCACCACGGCCGCGCCGTACGCGCGCAGCAGGGGCGCGACGCGCTCGAAGCGCTCCTCGCCGTCCTCGAGGTTGATGGAGTTGACGATCGCCTTGCCCTGACAGTGGCGCAGCGCCTGCTCGAGCACGGCGGCGTCCGTCGAGTCGATCATGAGCGGGACCTTCACGCGTCGCACCAGCTCGCGCATGAACCGGTCGACGTCGGCGCCCTCGTCACGATCCGGGTTGGCGAGGCAGACGTCGAGGACCTGCGCGCCCGCCTTGACCTGCGCGCGGCCGATCTCGGCGGCATCCTCGAACTGCTCGGCCACCACGAGCTCCTTGAAGCGGCGGGAGCCGATCACGTTGGTCCGCTCGCCCACGAAGACCGGGCGGTTGTCGTCCGCGGGGTAGAGCACCTCGATCCCGCTCACCCCCTGCGGCTCGGCGGCGGGCGGCACGCGTGCCGTCCGTCCACGCGCGAGCTCGGCGAGGGCCCGGATGTGCGCGGGCGTCGTCCCGCAGCAGCCCCCTACGAGGTTGACCCAGCCCTCGTCGAGGAAGCGGCGCATCTTCACCGCCAGGCTTTGCGGCGTCTCGCCGTACAGGCCGCGCTCGTCGGGGAGTCCCGCATTCGGATACACGCTCACGAAGCACGGCGCCAGGGCGGCCAGCGACCGAAGATGGTCCGTCATGAACTCCGGTCCGGTGGCGCAGTTGAGCCCGATCGACAGGAGGCCGAGGTGCTGGAGCGAGACGTAGAGCGCCTCCACGCCCTGGCCCGCCAGCATCGTGCCCATCGGCTCGATGGTGGCGCTCACCATGAGGGGGCGCTCCTGGCCGGCCTCGCGCATCGCCTGCTGGATGCCGAGTGTGGCCGCCTTCACGTTCAGGGTGTCCTGGCAGGTCTCGAGGAGGAGCGCATCGACGCCGCCCTCCAAGAGGGCCCGGGCCTGGAGCGCGTAGGCGTCCAGGACCTCGGCGAACGTGACGTTGCGGGTCACCGAGATCGAGCGGGTCGACGGGCCCATGGCGCCGAGGACGAACCGCTCTCCGGCCGCCGCCCGGGCCAGCCGCGCGGCGACCAGCGTGATCTCGTGGGCGCGCTCCGCGAGGCCGTACTCGGCGAGCACGTATGGCGCGCAGCCGAACGTGTTGGTCGAGATCACGTCGGCGCCGGCGTCCAGGTAGGCGGCGTGAATGGCCGTGACGACATCGGGTCGCGTGAGGTTCAGGTGCTCGTTGCAGCCCTCGTACTCCGCGCCACCGAAGTCGGCGGCCGTCAGGTCGCGCGCCTGGACCATCGTGCCCATGGCGCCGTCCAGCACGAGCACGCGGCTGGCGAGGGCCTCGCGCAGCGTTTTCATCGCGGCGCCGGCCCTCCGGCGGCACGGCAGCCTCGGGCCGGCCCGGAAGCGGCCACGTGGACGACCCGGAGCGAGGGCGGGAGCTCGGCCCGGCCGAGGGGTCCTCGCCCCGTCCCGGTGGCTCGCGCTCGAGTCAGGCCCATCGCGCCGCGCTTCGGGTGTCGTCTCCCGGCAGTCATCCCCACTAGCCTACACCGGGTGGCCGCTCGGGGCACTCGAGCTCCATGCCGGCCTTGTGGGCGCGATTGGCCTCCTGGGCGACTCCCGGACGCTCGGCCACTGCCTGCGGTCGACCGTGAAGATTCCCCGGCCCTGCCGTCCGCCGCTCCGTGTGTTGGGGGGCCCGCCGGCGCGAGCACGGCCTGCTTCGCGTGCGCCGAGAGTTGCGGGGCACGCCTACGCTGACGCTGAGCACGGAGGGCGTGCGGCTCGGACAGCGGGTGCGCTCGCGCAGCGATTCGGGAGCCGTTCACGTGGTACGATTCTGCCCGGCCGGGCGCGGACACGGACCCCCGGAACGACGCAGCTGACGGCCCGCTACACTCCACAAGGAGCCTCCGACATGACCGAAGGCCACTCCCCGACTCGCGCTGCGCAATGGCTCTACCTCGATCATTTCGGCTTCTCGAAGGCGCCGCCTGAGACCGACGCCGAGGTGGTGCGGAACATGGCGCTCGCGCTGATGACGGACGCGATCGGAGACGGTCAGCTGAGCGACGCCGAACGTCGCTGGATTCTGGCTACATGACGGCCAAGGGCTATCCGCCAGCGGTCATCGAGGAGATGTCGAAGATGTCCGTCGCCAACATGGCCGCGTTGCCCGGGTTGTTGCAGGTCGGCATCCTCCGGCAGAGCGGGCGCATCCTCGTCTACGACGCCATTCGGGCCGCGAGCGTCGACGGGTACAAGAGCGGTGAGCGCGCGGCGGTGCGGAGAACCGCCCAGTTGCTCGGCATCGACGAAGAGGGCGTTATCGAGCTCGAGCAGCTCGTCGCGGATGAAGAGGCGCTGAAGCTGCGGCGGATCAAGGTGCTCATGCCGTCCGGCCACCCGAACCTCGATCCGAGGTATCAGCCGTAGGCGTCGTCGATGAGGACACTGTCAGGTCCCGCTCCGCCTCCGGGCTCTGCCCTGGCCCCTCCACTCCCTGCCCCGCCTCGCCACGCTGGCCACGCTACTCGCTCCCCGGCGCTGCCCCGTGACCACCGACACCGGCGGCATCGTCTGGCGCCCCACCCCCGAGGTCGCCGAAGGCGCGCGGATCGCGAGCTTCATGGGCGCTCACGGCATCACGTCCCTCGACGAGCTACAGCGCCGCTCCATTGCCGACCCCGAGTGGTACTGGGACGCCGTGGTGCGCCACCTGGGCGTGCGGTGGACGACGCCGTACGCGCGAGTGCTGGACGGCTCCCGCGGGCTGCCGTGGCCGACGTGGTTCCCGGCCGGCCGGCTGAACCTGGCCGACAACTGCGTCGACCGCCACGTGGAGGCCGGCCGCGGCGCCCGGCCGGCCATCGTCTGGGAGGGCGACGACGGCCAGGCGCGCACGCTCTCCTACGGCGAGCTCGCTCAGGAGGTCAACCGCCTGGCCAACGCGCTGAAGGCGCTCGGCGTGGGCGAAGGGGACCGGGTCGGCGTCTTCCTGCCGATGTCGCCGGAAGCCGCCATCGCCACGCTGGCCGTCGCGAGGATCGGCGCCATCTACACGCCGTGCTTCTCGGGCTTCGGCGCCGGCGCCGTCGCCTCGCGGCTGGCCGACTGCGAGGCCAGGCTCTTGATCACGGCGGACGGCTTCTACCGGCGCGGCCAGGTCGTGAAGATGAAGGAGACCGCCGACGAGGCCGTGGCCCGGTGCCCGTCGGTCACAGCCATCCTCGTCTACCGGCGGCTCGGCCGCGACATCGCGTGGACGGCCGGGCGCGATCGCTGGTGGCACGAGGTGGTGGCCGGACAGAGCGACCGGGCTCCGGCGCTACCGGTCGAGGCCGACCGGCCGTGCCTCATCATCTACACCTCGGGCACGACCGGTCGCCCCAAGGGCGCGGTGCTCACCCACGGCGGCTTCCTGATCAAGACCGCGCACGACTTCGGCTACTGCATGGACGTGGGCGAGGGCGATCGACTGTTCTGGCTCACCGACCTCGGCTGGCTCATGGGCCCGATGACGTTCACCGCGGCGCTCTTCCATGGCGCGACCGCCGTCGTCTTCGAGGGCGTGCCGGACTACCCCACGCCCGATCGCCTCTGGGGCCTGGTCGAGCGCCACCGGATCAGCGTCATGGGGATCTCGCCCACGGCCGTCCGCGCGCTCATGCCCCATGGCCCCGAGCCCGTCCACGCGCACGACCTCTCCTCGCTGCGCATCCTGGCATCGACCGGCGAGCCGTGGAATCCCGAGCCCTATCGCTGGCTGTTCGAGAACGTCGGCAAGGCGCGCCTCCCGATCATCAACTACACCGGTGGCACCGAGATCTCCGGCGGCATCCTCGGCTGCTTCCCGATCGCGCCGATCAAGCCGTGCTCCTTCGCCGGGCCGATCCCCGGCATGGCCGCGGAGTGCTTCGGTGAGGACGGCACCCCGGTGCGCGGGCAGGTGGGCGAGCTGGTCATCACCGGGCCTTGGCCCGGGATGACGGCGGGATTCTGGAAGGACGCCGCGCGCTACGAGGAGACGTACTGGTCGCGGTGGCCGAACGTGTGGGTGCACGGTGACTGGACGTTCGTCGACGACGACGGCTTCTGGTTCGTCCAGGGACGCTCGGACGACACGCTGAAGATCGCCGGCAAGCGCCTGGGCCCGGCGGAGGTCGAGTCGGTCCTGGTCGGCCATCCCGCGGTCGCCGAGGCCGGCGTGATCGGCGTGCCGCACGAGATCAAGGGCGAGTCGGTCGTGTGCTTCGTCGTGCTGCGTCCCGGCAACGAGCCATCCGAGCCGCTGCGCGCCGAGCTGACCGATAAGGTCGCGCAGGCCATGGGCAAGGCACTCAAGCCCGAAAAGGTGCTCTTCGCGCGCGATCTGCCCAAGACGCGCAGCGCCAAGATCATGCGCCGCGTGATCCGCGCGACGTACCTGGGCAAGGAGCCGGGAGACCTCTCGTCGCTGGAAACCCCCGCCGCGGTGAAGGCGATCGCCGAGGCGACGTGAGCGATGGATCCCTCGCGTTGCGGGATTCGCCAGGGCCGCGCGGCGCCGGCGCGACGGTCGCGGGTTGCGGAATCCCCGGCGAACCCCGAGCTATTCCTTCGTCTCGGCGTAGGGGCCGTCGGTGACGGATACCTTGCCGCTCCGGTATCGCAGGGTCGTGGCGTCCCGGGTGCTCCCGAGCGCCTCCCCCCCGTAGAACTGACCACCCCGGCCAAGCGCGTCGTCGTGCGCACGATCGTCCGCGGGGGCATTGCGCGCGTCTTCGGGCATGCTCTCCCGCCGCTTCTCGTCGACGTGCAGGCAGACGGACTTCATTCGCTTCCTCCGTGAGAATCAGGTCTGTCGCCGGGCGGGAGCGGCGCGAGCGCGCGCCGCCCGGCGGCGATGGCGCAGCTGCTTCGCGCGGTTCCCGCAGACCGCCATCGAGCACCAGCGCCGGGTGCCGCTTCGCGTGCCGTCGTGGAACACCCATCGGCACCGGGGGTTGCCGCACGTGCGCAGCCGCGCGAGGTTCATCGACGTCAGGAACACCGCGGCATCCCGCGCGACCGGCCACAGCAACCGGTCCAGCGCCGCCCGCTCGCCCTCCCACGTCCAGGCGAACCCGTCGTGTCCCGGCACAACGCGGAGCCGGGTGAGCGCCACCGGCAAGGAACCGTTGAGGGTGGCGAGGTCGGCAGCGAGCGGCGAACGGCCAGTCGCCAGCCGCGCAAAGATCCGGTAAAGCGCTTCGCGGAGCGTGACCGCCTTCCTCAGGATGCGGGCCGCCGCCTCGGGGCGGCGCGCTGACTCGCGCCTCAGTCGCGCCGCGTCCTCCTCCGAGAGGAGCTTCGACTGCTGCGCGAAGCGGATCAGTTCCCCGTACGTGGGGAGGTGGTCGACCGGCGCGCCGCTTCCCCGCCAGCTGGTCGTGTTGGCGAAGTCAAGGCATAGCGCACCGCATCCGAGGTGGAATGTCCACGAGCCTGCCCGCGCGGCGCCGCCCCCGATGGCCCCCGCCGCCGGATGAGGAGGGACCCGTCGCGAGCGGGCCGGCGGCCCGGCTCGGTGACCGCCTTCCGAAGGCCCTTGACCACCCGTGGCACCCTGGGGGAACATAACCATCTATACAAAAATAGATGGTGCCACACATCGATTCGCTCATCAAGTCATCGAGAAGGAGCGTGGCATGCTGACGCGACGTGGTCTCGCCACCGTGCTGGTCCTGGCGTTCGGTCTACCGGCAGCGACGGCGGCCGCCCAGCTGACCGGGCAGACGATCGTCCTCGCCGTCGCCGGCCCCCTCTCGGGCGGCGCCTCTGCCCTCGGCGTCGAGCAGAAGCAGGCGGCGGAGGTGGCCGTCGACGAGCGGAATGCCGCCGGCGGCATCCTCGGCGCCCGCGTCGTCCTGGTCGCGGCCGACGACCGGGCCGACGCTCCGGAGGGCAAGGCCGTGGCTCAGCGCTTCTGCGACGATCCCCGCGTCCTGGGCGTCGTCGGCCACGTGAACAGCGGCGTGAGCATCGAGGCCTCGAAGGTGTACACCGCCTGCCGGCTCCCCATGCTCACGGCGATGTCGTCCAGCCCGGGCGTGACTGACCGGGGGCTCGACAACGTCTTCCGCTTGACGAACCGCGACGACAACAAGGGGCCAGCGATCGCCGGCTACCTCCATCGTGTGCTCGGGAAGCGGAGGGCAGTCGCCGTGGATGACCAGACAACGTACGGCCGAGGCCTCGCCGACCTCTTCGCCCAGGCCTTCGTTCGAGCCGGGGGCGAGGTGGTCAAGCGGCTGACCGTCACGGTCGGGCAGAAGGACTTCCAGTCCACTCTCGCCGAGTTCCCGCCCGCCTTCGACGTGGTCTTCTTCGCGGGGATCGCCGAGGCGGCGCCACTGCTCAGGGAGATCCGGGCGCGCGGCATCCAGGAGCGTTTCGCGTGCGGCGACGGCTGCTGGGACGTGAAGGGCTTCATCGGGCGCTCGGAAGGGGCGGCCACGCAGGGGGAGGGAGTGCTAGTCCTCTCGGCGACTCCCTCGATCGGGCGGGTCCCCGGCTCAGCAGAGTTCGCCGCCCGTTACCAGGCCAGGTATGGGCCGATCGCGAACTACGCGGTCAACTCGTACGACTCCGCCCGCCTGGTGCTACTCGCCATCGAGACGGCGGCCAAGTCGAAGGGCGCGATACCCACCCGCGACGAGGTCATTGCCGCCCTGCGCGAATCCGAGTTCCAGGGAATCGCCTATGCCCGGCCGGTCACCTGGGACGCGAAGGGCGACAACACCGCGGCGGTGATCATGCTCAACGTCGTGGAGGGAGACCACTTCAAGGAGATCGGCGAGGTCTCCCGCGACGAGCTGGTCCGGTAGTCCGACTCCGGACGGCCAGACGGGGGCCTGTTCCACCGATCCTCTTGGCCCCGCCGGGTCCGGGGGGGCCGCGGCGGCCGAGCCGGGCCGGCTACCGCCGCACGCCGACGTGGCGCAGCAGGATGTCGGGCGCCGCGGACAGCTCGGCGGGAGTCGCCTCGTGCACGATGCGCCCGTTCTCGATGAGGGCCACGCGATCGGCGACGCGAAGCACGGCTTCGACCTTTTGCTCGACGAGCAGGATACCAACGCCCCGCCCTCGCAGCGCCGCCACCGTCGTCAGCAGCCGATCCACGAGCGTGGGCATGAGCCCCTCACTCGGCTCGTCCATCAGCAGGAGCGCGGGCCGGGCGCAGAGCGCCCGGGCGGTGGCCAGCATCTGCTGCTCTCCCCCGCTCAGGGTTCCGGCCCGCTGGCGCAGCCGCTCCCGCAGGAGGGGGAAGAGCTCGAGCACCGGCTGCAGGGTCTCCTCGCCGCCTCCCCGCACCAGGAGCCCCACGCGGAGGTTCTCGCCGACCGTCAGGTCCGGGAAGAGCCGGCGCCCCTGCGGGACGTAGCCGATCCCGCGCCGGGGGATCTCGTCGGGAGGCAGGTGGAGGAGCTCGGCGCCGTCCAGGGTGATGGAGCCGGACCGTGCGCGCACGAGTCCCATGACGGTCCTGAGCATCGTCGTCTTGCCCGCGCCGTTCCGGCCGAGGAGCCCCAGCACCTCACCCGCCGACACCTGGAGCGACACGTTCCGCAGCACGTGGGCCCCGTCATGGTAGCAGCTGACGCGGTCGAGCCTGAGCGTCATCGTCCCCTCGGCGTCAGCGTCCGAGATACGCGCGCTGGACCTCGGGGTGCGCCTCGATCTCCCGGGGCGTGCCCTCGGCGATGATCCGGCCCCGGTCCATCACGGTCACCCGGTCCGCCAGCTCCAGAACCACCGCCATGTTGTGCTCGATGAGGAGGACCGTCGTCGTCCCGGCGAGGTCGCGCACCAGCCGGCAGAGAGCGTCGATCTCCTCGCCGGCGAGACCCTGCGTCGGCTCGTCGAGAATCAGCAGCTCCGGCCCCAGCGCGAGAGCCATGGCGACCTCCAGGACCCGCTGGTGCCCGTACGCCAGGGTACCCGCGCGCTGGGCGCCGAGATGGGCCAACCCGACTCTCGCCAGGGCCGCCTCCACGGCCGCCGCGACGGCTCCGTGGTCGAGGGCGATCCAGTCGAGGGCGGCCCCGAGGCACCGCCGCTGCGCGGCGAGCGCGACGTTCTCGTGGACGGACAGGTTGCGGTAGATGCTGGTGACCTGGAAGGTGTAGACGATGCCGAGCGCGGCGCGCTCCCAGGCCGGGAGCCGGGTGATGTCGCGGCCGGCGAAGCGCACCTCGCCCGCGGTCGGACGCACGCGCCCGCTGATGATGCCCACCAGCGTCGTCTTGCCCGCGCCGTTGGGCCCGATCAGCGCGCGCACCTCGCCCCGCTCCAGGCGGAAGTCCACGCCGTTCACGGCCTCCAGGCCGCCGTAGCGCTTCGAGAGGTCCCGGGTTTCGAGCAGGGAGGTCACGGCAGCCACGCGGCCCACCGGGCCCGGATCCCACCGACGATGCCGGCAGGCGCCCACAGGGTCATGACGACCAGCGCGGCCCCCACCACGAGGAGGTACGCGGTCGTGAAGCCGCTCGTGATGTCCACGACGTACGTCATCACGAGCGTGCCCACCAGCGGGCCCAGTACCGTCCCCGCGCCCCCCAGGAGGGTCCACAGCAAGGGATAGATCGAGTAGAGGATGCTCGCAAAGGTGGAGCCCACGTACGAGAACAAGAGCGTGTAGGCCGAGCCCGCGACGCCGGCGAGCAGGCCGGACAGCAGCACCGCGAACAGCCGGTACCGGTAGGTGTTGTAGCCGAGCAATCGAGTGCGCTCCTCGTTCTCGCGCACCGCGACCAGGACGCGCCCGACCGGGGAGCGCGTGACCCAGAGGCTCGTGAGTAGGCACGCGGCGAAGACGGCCAGGGCCACGTTGTACTTGACGGCGGGCTCCGCCAGGGCGAGCCGGCGGCCGGCCAGCTCCAGGTGGAGCCCGGCCAGGATGAAGCCCTGGTCGCCCCCCGTGATGCCGTTCCAGTAGAGGGTCGCCAGGTAAAAGGCCTGGGCGAGCATCATCGTCACGATCAGGAACGCCGGGCCGGTCGTCCTGAGGGTCATCAGCCCCACCAGCCCGGCCGCGGCGAGGCCCGCCACGGCGCCCGCGAGGAATCCCGCGGCTACCCCGAAGCCCAGGTGATGGATGGTGAGCCCGGTGCCGTACATGCCGGCAGCGAAGAACATGGCGTGCCCGAGGCTCATGAGGCCCGTGTAACCCAGCAGCACGTTGTAGCCGACCGCGTAGGCCGCCAGCACCATGATGCGCGCCAGCATGCCGTGGTGGAACGGCGGCAGCAGGAGCTGGACCCCCGCGAGCAGCCCCACGACGGCGAGGTGGAGCACGAGCACTCGCGCCCGACAGCCCGTCAAGAGCTCCTCACGCCGCCGCCTCGCCGAAGAGGCCGCGGCCCCGCACCGCCAAGACCAGGGCCACCAGCAAGGTCGCGACGATCTTGGCCAGTGTGGGCGAGAAGAAGACCGAGATCACCCCGTCGCTCAGCCCGACGAGGAGCGCCGCCACCAGCGTGCCGCGAAGGCTCCCGAGCCCGCCGAGGATCACCACCACGAAGGAGAGCAGCAGCGCGTCCAGCCCCATGAGGTAGTGAGCCTGCTGGATCGGGACGATCAGGGCCCCGGCTACGGCCGCCAGCCCGGCCCCGATGCCGAAGGCCAGCGTGTAGACGCGGTTCACTGGGACGGCGAACGCCTGGGCGATCTCCCGGTCCTGCTGGGTGGCCCGCATGTGGAGGCCCAGCCGCGTTCGCGAGAGGGCGACCCATGTCGCCGCCAGCAGCGCGGCGGCGACGGCGGCGACGACCAGCTTGTACCCCGAGTAGCCGAACCACGGAAAGGCCACCCGGAAGTAGATCGGAGGAGTGACGGGCCGGGCGTACGGCCCGTACGTGGTCAGCACCAGCTGCTGAAGGATGTAGAGGAGCCCAATGGTGGCCACGATGGTGCTCTCCGGCTGGTAGCCGATCCGCCGGAGCACGAGCCGGTCTGCGAGGACGGCGACGGCCCCGACGACGGCCGGCGCCGCCACCAGCGCCAGGAGGAAGCTCCCGGTGGCCGTCGCGACGTACCAGGTCACCACCGCCCCCAGCATGAAGAACTCCCCGTGGGCGACGTTGACGATCCGCATCACGCCGAAGACCAGGGACAGGCCCAGCGCGGTCAGCGCGAGGACGAGAGCACCGACCGTCCCCTCGAGAAGGGCCAGGAAAAGATGCGCGCCGAGGTTCATGCCCGCGGGGACAGGACTGGCACGGCGCCGCGCGCCGGCCCCGGCGTGGACAGGGCGGGACTAGAGCGGCTGCTTCGTATAGTCGCCCTCGGGCTCGTACATCGACTCCTCGATCGCGGTGCGATGCACCACCTGGAGCTGGCGCTTCTCCACCTTCGAGATGACCTGATGCCCGAAGGCCTGGTGGATCCTGCCGACGAACCGCTTCGGCCCCTGGGGATGCTCGATGCCTTCCGGAAAGCTCTGGAAGCCCTCGAGGGTCTCGACGAGGGCCTTGTAGTCGGGCCCGGGGCGCTTGTACCCGCTCTGCTCGATGGCGCGCTTGATGACGAAGAGCGTCTCCCAGCACCCGAACATGTGGGACGCCGTGGACACGTCCTTCGGGTCCGTGACACTCGCCCCGCTGTCGTTGATCCCCACACGCTCGCGGTAGAGGCGCACGTGCGGCGGCGCGGTGGAAGCGGCGTAGCGCGGGAAGGCCTCCCAGAAGTAGGTGCCATCGAGGAACTCGAGCCCGGGGCTCGCGATGTCCACTCCTTCGACCGAGTCGACGAAGCCGAAGATCTGCGGGCGCCGGGAGCCGAAGTGCTCGCCCATCTCCTTGACGAAGGTGAGCACGCCGGGGCCGACCATGACGTGGTACAGCACCTCCGTGTCGGCCGGCACCCGCGGAAAGTACTTCGTGAAGGAGGTCTCGGTCGGCGGGATGGGAATGAGAGCGCGGACGGTTCCGCCCTGAGCGGTGGCCACCTGGCTGAAGAAGTCGCGGTGGTCGTGGCCGAACGCGTAGTCGGGAAAGATCAGGGTGACCTTCTTGCCCAGGTTCTTGAGGATCCATCCCGCCACGGCCGTCACCTGCGCGCGCACGTCGGTGATGCCGGGCTGGAACACGTAGCGGTTCAGCTTGCCGGAGGCCACGTGATAGCCCTCGCTCACCACGAGGTACGGGATCTTCAGCTCCCCTGCCCGCGGGGCCGAGGCGATGACGACGTGTGAGAAGAGCGTGCCGAAGATCAGGTCCACCTTGTGGTGGACCGCGAGCTTCTCGACCACCTCGGCGCCCCGCTTCGGGTCGGTCCCGTCGTCCTCGGCGACGATCTCCACGGGCCGCCCGGCGACGCCGCCCTTCTCGTTGATGAGCTTCACCGCGGCGGTCGTCGTGCGCTCGTACCAGCGGCCGTAGACCGCACCGATCCCGGTCCGGTGAACCTGGAACCCGAGCCTCAGCGGAGATCCCTGGGCGATGGCGCCGGGCACCCACGGGCCGGGGAAGTGAGCGCTCACGGCCAGCGCGCCGCCCACCTTCAGGAGGTTACGTCTCGAGAGGCTCGCGGTTCCCCTGATGGTCTCGCTCATGACTGGTCCTCCTGGGAGGTGAGGCATCCGCCCCGTGGGCGTCAGCCGACTGGCGCCCCCTTGTAGCACGGCCCGCCGGGCCGATTCAACGGGCCATCGTGAAGCCAACGGCCCGCCGTGCAGCCGCCCGGCTGATTCGACACGCCCGTCGTGAGGCCGCCTGGCTCATTCAACGGGCCCCCTCGTGAACCCGCCGGGCCGATTCGACGGGCCCCGTCATGAAGCTGCCGGGCCGATTCAACGGGCCCCGCCGTGAAGCCGCGGGCCGATTCAACGGGCCCCGCCGTGAAGCCGCCGGACCGATTCAACGGGCCCCTTCATGAAGCTGCCGCGGCAGCGGAGGGACCCGGCCGGGCCGGCTAGCCGACGGCCGGCGTCGACAGGAGCCAGAGCCCGAGAGTGGTGTACCCGATCATGAGGAGGAGCATCGGGAGCTGGCTCACCGCCGCCGGAGCCTGGCCGGCCAGGCGGAGCGCCAGCGCGTGGGCGATGACGACACCCGCCACGTGGGCGGCCACGATGATGGCGACCTGGCTGTGCCAGATCGTGTAGACCCGCGTCGGGTCCGAGAGGAACGAGGTCACGACGTTGAGGTCACGCGTCCCCAGGAGGTCCCATCCCTGCGCGAAGGGATCGGACGCGGCCCGGATGGCGTGCTGGACGTCCACCAGGAACACGGGCAGGTAGTGCGCGAAGTGATACCCACAGGCGATGGGGACGAGCGGGAGCGCGAAGAGGGCGACGAGGTGGGCCAGCGGCCGGCGGATCCCGGCCAGGGGAGCCAGCATCCCCACGGCCGCCAGGTACGCCAGCACCAGGACCGCGAACAGCCCGAGCAGTCCGAGCGTGTTCGCCGCCATGAGGGCGGTGCGGCCCGGATAGGCGAGCGGGTTCGCGCCGAGCAGCCCGAGCCAGGTGAACGTGCGAGACAGACCATCGAACGACACGGAGGAGAGCACGAGAAGGACGAAGGCGGCGAGGCTTACGCCCCGCGGATCCGTCCGGAGCAGCCGGAGGGCGGGGAGAGTCGAGCTCGATCTCGAGCCGGGGGTCGGGGCCGGTGACCGACCGGGCCGGGACTCTCGCGCCGACCGGAGCGACCCAGGAGACCATGCGGAAAAACACGGAGAACGGCTCCGCCTGGCGGAGCCACCGCTCGCCGAAGAGGAGCACGCCGCCGAGGTGCGCCAGGAGATAACCGACCACCAGGCGCGCCAGCACGGCGGGGTCGGCGGGCGCCGGGTAGACGAGCTCGAACCACGCGAACGGGAGGAAGCCCGCGACGGCTGGCCAGTGGGCGGCCCACCGGGGGTACGCGACGGGCGGCCACTCCCGCCAGCCGGCGAGTGGCCCGGCCGAGGTAAGCAGGCGATAGAGGCCGGTCCAGGGGTTCAGATGCACCCAGAGGTTGCCGAAGATTGCGTGGAGATACGTGAAGCCGATCCACCAGACGGTCCACACGAACAGCGGAAGCGGGTTCGCGAGCGGGTCGCGGCTGCCGCTGAGGCCCGCCGCGGCCAGCAGAAGGATGGCCGCGAGGGAAAGCAAGCTCGCGGCGGTCGAGATCGCATCGCGCCGGGGGCATGCGGGGACGGCGAGCCGCCACGAGAGCGCCGGAAGGCGCGAGAAGAGCCGCGGCGGCAGGAGCGTGATCAGGGCGAACGACGCCGCCACGACGATCGCCCCGCCCGCCACGTAAAGCTCTGTGGGCAGCAGCAGGATGAACGCGCCCCCGCCGACGTGGGCAGACGCGGCCAGGGGCCAGGCCGCCGCGGCGCCGCCCAAGACCACCCTCGGCCAGACCCGTCGCTGGCACTCTCCCGCTTGCTCGATCATGGCCGATATTCTCTCGCACGCGCATTCCGGGCCGAGAGCTCTGGGCTGGGGCGAAATCTACCACTCGGACCACGGACTGTACTGCCGCCCGTCGGCGCGGACTATGCTACGGTTGTCGGCGCCTCGCTCAGTGCGCGGCCCCTCCGGGCGAAGATGATATCCGGGGCCGGTGGGCAGGCCCGCTCTCTGGACGAGGCCTCGACGTCAGCCCGGCTGCGCCGTCACGGATAGAGCCCGCGCAACCGGAACGCCTCGGCCACGCGGCCGATGCCCACCATCAGCGCCGCCGTGCGGAGGTCGACTCGCTCGCGCTTCGCCGTGGCGTTCACCTGGTTGAACGCGCGGGTCATGATCTCCTGCAGGCGCGAGTTGATCTCGCTCTCTCGCCAGAAGTGGTACTGGAGCCCCTGCACCCACTCGAAGTAGGACACGATCACACCGCCGGCGTTGGCGAGGATGTCGGGGATGACCAGGATGCCCCGGTCGATGAGGATCGAGTCCGCCTCGGGGGTCGTCGGACCGTTGGCGCCCTCCACGATGATCTTGGCGTGCACCCGGTCGGCATTCCGCTCCGTGAGCTGGCCGCCCAGCGCGGCGGGCACGAGCACGTCGCAGGGAACCTCCAGGAGCTCGGTGTTCGAGACCGGGTCGGCGGCCGCGAACCCGGCCACCGTGCCGGCCTTGGCAGCGTGCGACGCGAGCGCCTTGACGTCCAGGCCCTTCGGGTTGAAGACGCCGCCTCCCGCGTCGCTGACTCCGATCACGGTTGCGCCTTCCCGCCAGAGCAGCCGGGCCGTCACCGAGCCCACGTTCCCGAACCCCTGGATCGCCACCCGGGCGCCCCGGAGCTCGAGTCCCACCTCTCGCACCGCCTGGCTCAAGACGTAAACGAGGCCCCGGCCCGTCGCATCGCGGCGGCCGGCTGACCCGCCGACCAGGATCGGCTTGCCCGTGACGACCCCGGGCACGGTCCGCCCCTGGGTCATGGCGTAGGTGTCCAGGATCCACGCCATCGTCTGCTCGTCCGTCCCCATGTCCGGGGCCGGGATGTCGAGGTCAGGTCCGATCAGCAGCATGACCTCGGCCGTGTAGCGGCGCGTCATCCGCTCCAGCTCCCGCGAGCTCATGCGGCCCGGCTCGCAGGCCACGCCGCCCTTCGCGCCCCCGTAGGGGAGCTGCATGAGGGCGCACTTCCAGCTCATCAGCATGGCGAGCGCCGACACCTCTGGAAGGGACACCCCTGGGTGATAGCGAATCCCCCCCTTGGTCGGGCCCAGCACGGTGCAGTGATGGACGCGGTACCCGAGGAAGACCTCCATGTGGCCATCGTCCATGGGCGTCGGGACGCTGACGACGAGCGCTCGCCGCGGATACCGGAGGCGCTCGTGGATCCCGGGGTCCAGGGCCAGCCGCTTGGCGACGGCATCCAGCTGCTGGAGCGCCGTCCGGTACGATTCGGAGCTCTCGAACGTGCTCGCGCTAGTCGAGGTCATGACACCCCTCTCTCGAGCAGGTCACGCTGCCGAAGCGCGGTCGATGCCGCGGTCACCTACGAGCCGATCCTTAGACAGCTGAGGGTCCCACCGACACTTCTCTCACATCCGCAGCGTGATGTCGACGGATGGGCGCAATCCTCGGTGGTCGGACGGCTCGACACTCCGGCGATGCCTTTCCAGATGCACCCGCGCCCTTCTCGCTCGCTGGCGCGGGGATCTGACGTGTGTCACACTTGCCCGCGGATGAGACTACTCGCGGGCGCGCTCCTGGTCGGGATCGCGGTCGCGCTGCCGGCCGCGCCCGCTCGCGGGGAAACGGCGGGAGCGGCGGCCACGCTCGTCTGCGCCGTCCTCCCGGTCACGCCCGAGCAGGCTCGCGAGCTGGCAGCGCTCGTCCAGTCGCCCGGCACCATCGCCGTCGATCTGGTCGAGGCGACCGGCGCGATCGCCGACGCGGTTCCCACGCTCCCCGCCGCCCTCCTCCACGACGTGCTGACGACGCCGGTGCGCGACTGGCATCTCCTCCGAGGCCTGGTCAACGATACGGTCGAGCTCGTGGCTCGCCCGCCGGGCGCGCCGCGGAGCCTCTTCCGGCACACGATCCAGGCGCTGCATCGTTCCCAGCTCTTCACGGCGACCGCAAGCATCGTCCGCCGCGTCACTCAGCCGACCAACCGGACGGCCCGTCTGGCGATCGTGCTGACGGCGCGAGCCCATGGGCTTCCGGTACAGGACGAACACCTCGACGCCATCCGTCGCGCCATCGATCGCGACGACCCGGACCTCGGTCCGCTGCTCCTCGCCGCCGTCGAGGGCCTGGCCCAGATGCACGGGCGTGACGCTGTCCGGCTCCTCCTCACCCTCGCGCCCTAGACCCTGCAGCTGCCGCCCGCCGGCGGGAGCCGCCCGCTTCTCCACATCGCTGACGGCGCAGAGTCACACCGTGGCGCCGCCTTCGAGCTACGCTTGGAGAGGAAATTGAAGGGCATCTGGACCGTCATCGGCAGGACCTTCAGTGACTGGTACGCGGACCGGGCGCCGCGGCTGGGCGCAGCGCTCGCCTACTACACGGTGTTCGCCCTGGCTCCCAGCCTGGTGATCGTGATCGGCGTGGCCGGTCTGGTGCTGGGACGAGAAAGTGCCCAGGGTCAGATTCTTGAGCAGATCCAGGACCTCGTGGGCGAGCAGGGCGCGCAGGCCGTCGAGGCGGCGATCAAGAGCGCTCAGAATCCGAAAGCCAGCGTCACGGCCATCGGCGTCGGGCTTCTGACGCTCGTCTTCGGCCTTTGGGGCGTCTTCGGTGAACTACAGGACGCGCTCAACACGATCTGGGGCGTGGCTGCCAAGCCCGGCCGCGGCATCCTGGGCATGCTCAAGGACCGGCTCTTGTCCTTCGCGCTGGTGGTGGGGGTGGGATTCGTGCTCCTGGTCTCGCTCGCCCTCAGCGCCTGGCTTGCGATGCTCGGCGCCTACTTCGGGCATCTCTTGCCCCTGCCGACCATGGCCTTGCAGGGCATCAACTTCGCGATCTCGTTCGCCGTCATCACGGGGCTGTTCGCCCTGACGTTCAAGCTGCTCCCCGACGTCAAGGTCGCGTGGCGAGACGTGTGGCTCGGCGCGGCGGTCACATCGCTGCTCTTCACGGTCGGCAAGCTGCTCATCGGACTGTACCTGGGAACGAGCGGTGTGGCCTCGGTGTTCGGCGCGGCCGGCTCGCTGGTGGTCATTCTCGTGTGGGTGTACTACTCGGCGCAGATCCTGTACCTGGGCGCCGAGTTCACCAAGGTGTGGACTCGCTGGCGCGGTGGAGGCTTCGTCCCGGACAAGAAGGCGGTTCCGATCACGGCCGAGGCGCGCGCCGAGCAGGGCATGGAACGGAAGGCGCGCAGACGGCGGCGCTAGCTCTTCCACCGGCCGGCTCCGGCCGCGGCGACCCTTGGCCACTTCGCCGCACCAATCCACGACGTCGGCAGCCAGCCACCGGGTGCGTCGATCCGCGAGGCATCCCCGCGCGACGGGTGTGTTGGTTGTCGACCGAACGCAATGCCGACAACTTCCGGCGAGAGTAGCCGTCCGGATGCGGCGCGGGGTCCCGATAGTGTGGTACTCGAGCTATTAGGCTCGGACTATCTCCGGCGGGGATGCTCGGCTACCCACGCCTCGCGCACGCTCACGTTGCCGGATAGAAGGCCGGATTGAACCGCCGCGCGCAGAACCCGGTTGCCCGCGACAGGTCGATGTCGTGCACCAGCAGCTGCTCCTGGCCATAGGGAACGTACGCGAGGCAGTCCCCGTCCGGACCGATCAGGCTGGTCGCCGAATCCTGGTACCGCATCGCGTAGTTGACGCTGGCGAAATAGATCGTGTTCTCGACGCCGCGCGCCACCATCGCCTTCTCATAGTAGGGCGAGCTCGGGTCCCCCCAGCGATCGATCGTCACGCCCGCGCGGTCGCTGCCCGTGAGCTGCGGGTGGAAGACCAGACGCGCACCGCGAGCGGCCGGCCAGCGCACGCTCTCGGGGTAGCGCCACCCCTCGTGGCAGATGGTGATCCCGAACGGGACGCCGTCGACCTCGAACAGCCGCCGCCGTCCGTCGGGCACGTAGAACGGCTCTTCCTCGACCGGGATCTGGTTCTTGGCCTGACAGCCCACGATGGCGCCGTCACGCGAGATGACGAACGCCACGTTGTGCAGCCCAGCCGAGGATTCCCATTCCATTCCGACGACGACCGCCACGCCGTGCCGCTGCGCCGCCGCGCGAATCTCCTCGAGGGCCGTCTGCTGGCGGCCCTGGTCATGGGGCGGGACGGGAAAGTCCTGGCCCCGCAAGCCGGGAATGTAGGTCTCCGGGAAACAGACGATGGCCACACCCTCCGCGCCAGCGTCTTTGAGAAACAGGTCCACCGTTCGGAGCCGCTCGTCAGTGGCCGGGACGTTCCGCGCGGCCGCCAGACCGATGCGCAGGCTCGAGCTCGCGTCTGCGTTCGTCACTCCCATTGGCCGGCACGCCTCCAAATCACAGCCCGGGGTTCACTCCAGATACTTGAAACCTGCCAAACGCCGGTTGCGCGAGCTCGGGTCACCGCTGCCGCTTGATGCAAGCGTCACCTGGTCCTCTCATCTTGACACGATTCATCGGTCGTCTCACCAGCGAACTGGCTCAGGCAGGCTCCAAGGCGAGTTGCCCCATCGCCTCTGGCGTGGGATAGTAGGCCACCGTGAGGCTCAGAATCTTCGGCCTCGCCCTCGTGGTCCCCGCCGTTCCGGCCGTCCTGGAGGCGCAGCAGACGGGGAAGGTCCCGGCGATCGGCTATCTCATGGAGCGAATCCCTGCCCGCCGAGCGGATCAGATGACCGAGTGATCCAGACGTCGTAAACCCGCGAGCTTCTGCACTGCCGTGGGCACCCGTATCAGGAAGCGGACGTTCAAGAATGGCGACGGGCCCGAAGGCGTGGACGCCTACCTGTCGCACGTCCCGCCCCCGGTGCGGGCCCTGCTCGGAAAGCTGAGGAAGACCATCAAGTCCGCCGCGCCCATGGCGCAGGAAGTCATCAGCTACTCCATGCCCGGCTACCGATTAAACGGCCCGCTGGTCTTCTTCGCGGCCCACCCTAACCACTGCGGCTTTTACGGGGTGAGCCGGAGCGCGCTCGAGGCGTTTGAAAAGGAGCTGAAGCCCTTCAGGACTTCCACCACCACCCTTCATTTCTGGGTGAACAAGCCGCTGCCGGAGAAGCTGGTGAAGGCGATCGTCAGGAGGCGGGTGAAGGAAAACGCGGCCAGGGCCATGTAGAAGAAAGGCCCGCGAGCATCACCACGCACAATAAAATAGCTCCGAAGACCGTCACGGCCTGGCACCGCCATTGCGGTAGGTAGAGGCGGGAGACGTGCGATGAACCCGATGACTGCCGGCGTCATCCTTTCGACCGTCGCGCTTCTGGTGCAAGGCACGCGGTGCCTCATGCGTCAGGGCGCGCCGCCCTTCGTGCGGCGTTTCGGCGCGCTCACGTTGCTCCTGGCTGGCCTGAGCGGCATCTTGTTCGTCCTCGTCCAGTTCGGCGAGGCCGTGCTGAGCCCCGAGTTCGACACGGTGATGGCGCGCGGCCACCGGCGGGGCCTGGCAGCCCTCGTGTTCGGACTGGCCGTCGCGGCTGGCCTAGGTCTGCACGTTCAGCGGCTGAAGGGGGAGCGGCCGGGCCGTCTGGGGGCGCTCCTGATCCTGGGCGTGTGCGTGGGACTGTTCGCCACGATGCGCATCACGACGCTGAACCCCGAGGCGGACGCGTTCCAGGTCTACGCCTACGATCTCTGGTGGCCGCCGCTCCTCGTGTGGGTGAGCGTGTGCTTCCTGGACGGCGGGATCACGATCGTGGGGGTGCGCGACCGCCGGATCCGGATGGGCTTCTTCGCCCTCCTGCTCTTCGGCCTCTCCTGGGTGGCGACCCGTCGGGCGTCCTTCACCGACCCGACATCGTTGTTTCTGTGGACCTGGCTCTTCCGAGGCAGCGTCCTTCTCGGCCTGGCGGTGCTGGTGTCGTTCGTGCTCGCGGCGGCGGGCGGAGCCGGCGGCGCCTGGCGCTGGCTCGCGGCGGCGCCGCGGCGGGCGGGTCTCGCGCTGGATCGGGCACGGCGGCGGATCGCCGTCGAGGGCTGGGAGGGTGAGCTGGCGGCGGCCCGCGCCCACGTGCCGCTCACGTACGGTGGTCTCCTCGGCCTGCTGGCGCTCGCCACGATCGCGACCGCGCTGATCGACATCTTCTATCTCGGCCGCTTCTCGCACGTGACCGTGCTGGTGGTCCTCGCCATCGCGTGGACCTGCCTTGCCGAGGTGACGGCGGAGGGTCCCCTGCGTGCGTTCGTGCTCAACACCGTGCCAGCGGCCTACGACTCGCTCGTGAGCCAGCAGTCCCGGCTCGGGGCCCTCTGGTCGGGTCTGCGCGGCTGGCTTGGCACGCCGCTCCGTCGCGTCGCCACGGCGGCCGGCCGGCTCCTGAGCCTGCGCCCGCTGCCCGAGGGCATTCTGAAGCTGTTCGCCCTCCTGGTCATCGCCGTCGTGCTCTTCGAGATTCCCAACCGCGGCAAGACAGTGCTCCTGACGTTCAAGTCCGCCGTGGTCAAGCCGAAGCAGGACGAGGTGGCCACGGTCGAGCAGCAGGCCGCCATCGGGCAGGCGGTGTTCGACCACCTCGTCAACACGCTCGGCGTCCTGACCCAGGACCTCCAGCCCGACGTCATCCTGCTCCTGCCCCCCGAGCCGGAGCGCGCCGCTCAGTTCCGGGCCATCGCGTCCGGGGGCGCCGGCAGTCTTGATCCGTTCCTGTCCGGGACCACCGAGCTGGACATGGGGCTGGGCATCAAGATCCCCCTGAGTCTCGTGCTGACCCCGATCGTCAAGCCCGTGCGGTGGCTCCTTGGCGTGCGGGTCATCGATGGCAGCGTGCTCGCAGACCCCCAGGGTTACACCGTACTGGTCCGGGCGTCCTCCGGCGAGGTCTGGCAGGCGCGATTGAGAGACGAGGATCGATCCCGCGAGCGGCCCGCCGGTGGCTCGACGGACCCGCCGATCGTGCGGCTGACGCCCGCCAGCGCCTTCACGCAGCTGGCGCTGGAGCTGGCATTCCGGATCATGAGCGCCGAGCCGACGCTGGCGAGCGTGGGCATGACCCGCTCGTGGGAGGCGTTCACCGACTTCCGAGAGGGACTCCTGTCCTGGCAGCGCTATGCGGTCCAGAGCGGTGAGCAGGACCCTGACGCCCTCACGGAGGCCATCCGGCGGTTCCGGGCGGCGATCGGAGTGGACCCGACCTTCGCCTTGGCTCACTATCGGCTCGGCCTCGCACTTCACAAGGACGGCCAGCCGGTCGCCGCGGCCGAGGCGCTCCGGACGAGCCTCAAGGCCAACCCCGGGTTCGTGCCGGCGCGTGTCGCGCTCGCCTCGGTGCTCTACGGGCTCGACAGCCGGACGCTGTCGAAGACGGTCGCGCCGACCGAGCGTTCGAAGCGCGGCGTCAGGCCGGCCCGCGATGCAGCCACCACCGCCGAGCACGACGAGCTGCACGAGGCCATGATCGAGGAAGCACGCAGTCTCTGGCAGTCCGTCGTCGACGTCGACGTCAACGCCTCGTCGCTGGACCGGGCGGCAGCATGGGCCGGCCTGTGCCGGCACGCGCTCGAGCGCGGCGCGGTCGAGGATACCGTGCGGTCGGCTCGGGATTCCGGGCGCGGGGCGCTGGCCCGCTGGATCTGGCCGACCGGGGCAGGGCCGCGCCTGCTCCACGCGGCGTACTTCTATTGCCAGCAGGCAGACCGCTCCTACACGAGCCTTCTCGCCGCGCGTGCCGAAGACATCCGGATCCGGACGGCGCGCGCGTCGGTCCTGGCCTCGGTGGGTCTCCTGCTCGAACAGCACGGGCCGCGCCGGCCCCGCCGTCCGGTCGACGGCTGGCAGTGCTCGGCGGCCGCGGTGGATCCCACGTCCCTGACCCTCGAGAGCGGGCCGGCGCGCACCGTTCCCGTGAGCCGCTTCACGCGACATGCGCTGCGGTACTACCGGCGCGCCCTCGCGCTGCTACCGGACGATCCCGTGCTCCGATGCCGGGAAGCGACGGCGGCACTGGCGCTCGAGGGCTCCCGCCGCGGGGGCGAGCGGCTCATGCGGGCCCTGGAGAACGTCGCGACGGCCCACCTGATCCTGGCCGATTCCTACCGTGATCTGGCGCTCCGGTATCTGGAGGACGCTCGGACCGAGGCCCCGGCGTCCAGCGCGACGAGGACGACGCCCGGCGGGCAGGTCCGAGGCTCCGCGGAGGCTGCGCCACGGCATCACCCGGGCGAGGTCGCGGCGGCCTTCTTCCAGCTCTCGCTCGACGAGTACCGGGAGGCGCTCGCTCGCGATCCCACGAACACCGCGGCGTTGAACCAGTTTGCCCGCGCCTTCTGGCAGTGGCGTCTCGCGGCGGCCGACGGGGTCCTCTCCCGCGAACCCACCCTGGCCCACGCTCGCGAAGCGGAGTGGAACGCCCGTCGTGCGGTGTCCATCGTCGAGGCCAAACTTGGCCGGGCGTCCGCCAGCCTCGTCCTATCCGACCGGTCGCGTGATGCGCAGGGCAAGCTGGCCGGTGTCGTCCCAGCTCATCTCCATCCGCCGGCCGCGACCGCCCTGGGCAGCCTCGGCGCGGTCCTGCTGGCGCAGGCGCGCGCTCACGAAGCCCTGGAGGTGCTCGGCTCCGCCCAGGCGCTCGCGCCCGAGCACCCGATGTTCGACGACGTCCGCTGGATGCTCGGCCACGCGTTGCTGTGCGCTGCGTCCCGGGAGTTCCGGACCGATTTTCCGCGGGGATCCCGCGGTCCGGGCTGGCGCGAGACGATCACGCCGGCAGCCGCGGCGCGGCTCGAGGGCATCGGCGCCCTGCGCCAGGAGGCGGCTGTTGCACTCGACCGCGTGCGGGAGCGCCAGCGCACGCGAGAAGGGCGGCCCTTTGCCGGTCGCACGGACGTCACGACGTCGCTGGAGGTGTGTCGCCAGGACTGGCTCGGACTCGCCAGCGAGCGAGAGGGCCAGATCCGGTATGCGCTCAAGGAGGAGGAGCGCCGGCGCCGCAACTATCTGTGCGGACGCCTGGGCGTCCGGGTGTCGAAGTTCTCCGGTCAGAAGGAGGCCGTGTACCTTCGCGTTTGGGGAGGTGGCGTGGAGCGCCTCCGTCTCGACGCGGAGGAGGACGCCCTCGAGCGGCGCTCGGATGTCGTCTCGCTGGCCCCGACGACGAGCCGGTTCTACTACTTCGTCCAGCTCGAGAGCGAGGACGGTCGGCCGCTGTCGCTGCCCCTACCCCTCGATCCGGCCGCCGGCGCCGCTGGCGCGACGGCAGCGGCCCCGGGCGGAAGATGTCCCGAGGGGCGGAACCTCTTCACGCTCGCGGTCGACCAGCCGACGGCGCCCGAGGCGATCTCCGAATCTGGCGGCCCCGGCGCTCCCACGGCGGAGGCGGCCGGGACGGACCGCCCGGACGCTGGCGTCACGACGCGCTAGCGCGCCCGCGAACCGTACGAGGGCCAGTCGCCGAGCCGCGCAGGAGGGCGCCCATGAGCTGGCTGATGCTCCTTGCCGGCGTGTTGCTCGCGTCGGCTGCCCACGCCCAGGGCCTCGCGGGCACGTACGCGATCCAGGGGCAAGACGGTCCAATCGTCGTACGGATCCAGGTGTCCGGGGCGCGGCTCACCGGGACGCTCGAGGCGCCAGGCACGGGCACCATCACGCTTCTGGGCAAAGAAATCCATCGGGCCGGAGGTCCACATGGCCGATAACGAGGGGCGTAACCCCAGTGAGATCGTGCGCGGTGGCGCGGGAGACGTGACGGCGGGCGAGGTGACGATCCGGCAGGGCGGAGCGCGCTCCATCACCGCCCAGGATGTGGTCATCCGCCAGGGGGGCGCCCTTCGCGTCGAAGCGCAGGAGGTCGAGGTCACGCAGGGCGGCGTGGTTTTCGCGTCGACGAAGGCAATGAAGGTCACTGCCGGCGGCGTGGTAGCCGCGGCCGCCCACAGCGCCGAGCTGGAGCAGAGCTGGGCCCAGGCGGTGGTCGCCCGCGAGTCGGTGAATCTGGAGCAGACGGCTGGTGGCGTCATCATCTCGAAGACCGCCCACGCCCGCAACAGCCTCATCGGCCTTGTCCTCGCGCGGGAGTTCCGGGGCGACGGCGTCCGCGTACTCATGGGCACGCGAGCCGCCCTCGCCTTCGGCGCCGGGCTAGGCCTCGCCCTCGGCCTCCTCGGGGGCCTGCGCCGGCGGAAAGCGAGTCGTGCAGCCCCTTCGGCCTGAGCTGAATCGGCTACAGCCTCCGGGCGCCGGAGCGCTGCCTGCAGAGGCGGAGCGCGCCGGACGTGGTGCCCGGCCCGACGAGTTGACGAAGGCACGATGCCCGGAGACTCCGAGGTCATCTGTGTCAGCGTTCCCCCGGGCGGACCTCGTGCTCGGGCACGACCGTATACTCGAGACCTGAATCCCGGGCAGCTCGGTAAGAGGGGGTCAGTCCCCCGCGCTCAGGCCGTCACCTTCATCCAGTCGTGCGACTGCTCGAAGGCGTGGGCGGCCCGGTAAATCGCCGATTCGTCCCACTGCTTGCCAACCAGCATCATGCCAACGGGCAGCCCGTCGCTCATCCCGCAAGGGACACTCATCGCGGGATGCCCGGTGACGTCGAACGGGGTCGTGTTGGGGAGCATCTCGAAGGCTCGCGCGATGATCTCGGCTCGTGGCGCCCCCGCGGCCGGCAGCTTCGTCGCCCGCAGTGGCAACGTCGGCATGAGTAGCAGGTCGTGGGTCGCCAGGACCGAGTCGTAGGCCGCGCGGAGCTTTCGGGAGAGGTTCTGGCACTTGGCGTAGTAGTGACCGCGGTGCTTGTTCAGCACGTGCTGCCCGAGCAGGATCGTGGCCTTGAGGGTGTCGGAAAGCTCGTCGGCACGGGAGCGCCAGCTCGCATGGGCGTCGATCAGGCTCGTCACGTAGAGCCCCTTCCAGTTGAATCCGTAGCCGTTGCCGTTCATCATCTGCCAGGTTGCGCCCTCCACCGCGATCGGCGTCCAGATGACGGGCCCGAGGAGGTGCATGGGGATCGACACCTCCTGCACGGTACAGCCGAGCTCCTTGAAGCGCTCGGCGCCCCGGCGGACGAGCTGGTCGACGACAGGTTCCGAGCCCGGATGGCCGAAGCCTTCCTTGACGACGGCGATCTTCATGCCCGCGGCGCTGCCGGTCAGGGCCTGGGTGTAGGCAGAGACTGTCACCCCGATCTGTCGGGGGTCCAGACCGTCGGGGCCGGCGAGGACCTCGAGCAGGAGCGCGTTGTCGGCCACCGTCGCCGTCATCGGGCCGGTGTGATCGAGGGTCAGCTCGATGGGCATGACGCCGGTGTAGGGCACCAGGCCGTGGGTCGGCTTCATCCCATAGATCCCGCAGTATGCGGCGGGGATGCGGATCGAGCCCCCCTGATCGCCGCCGATCGCCATCGGGACCTCGCCCGCCGCCACCACCGCCGCGCTCCCCGAGGACGACCCGCCCGCCGAGTAACCCATCTTCCGGGGGTTGTGGACCGGTCCCGCCGCGCCGGTGTGGCTCCCTCCCGAGAAGCAGAAGTACTCGCAGTGAACCTTGCCGGCGATGGTGCCGCCCGCATCGAGGATGCGGGTGACGATGGTCGCGTCCACGTCGGGGACGTAGCCCTCGAGAGTGGAGGCGCCGTTCATCATCGGGACGCCGGCTAGGCACACGTTGTCCTTCAGGGCGACCCGCTTGCCGGCAAGCTTGCCGCTCGGCGCCCCTTTCACCTCCGCCTTGTAGTACCAGGCGTTGTAGGGGTTCTCCTGGCCCTCCGGGCGGTATCCGGGCGCCCGCAGGTACTTGACCGGTGGCAGGTTGTCGGCCATGCCTTCGAGCAGCCCGTAGGCAGCCACGCTCCCGGCCATGGTCTCGAGGAAGAACGCCACGTCTCCGTCCGAGACGGTCATCCCGAGCTGCTTGGCGACCGCGACGAGCTCGCTCGGCGTGGGCAACTTCACGCTAGCCATCACGACCTCCTTTGGGCACTCTTGACCGTCCTCTCGTGGAACGGCCAGGCACTCGCGGTTCCGCACGTCCGGGCTGCCCTGGCACGAGCCAGGACGTCGCCCTCCACCCTCGCTCTCGGCTGGCAGGGCGACACTACCCCACTGAGCGCGCCCGTGCTAGGGGTCAGAGGGTCGAGAGCGAGCCACACACTTGGTTGAGGCGGGCTGCCTCCCATGGGCCGGTCTTGGGTGAGCCTCGTGGCGCGGCTCCGTCGGTGAGAAGGCAGAACGCCCCACGGCGCACGCCAAGAAATCGGCGACCTCGCGGGGCGTGGTGCTCCGGCGGCGGTGTTAGAGTTGGGAATACGAGGCGGGCGGATTGAGCGTGTAGCGCGGTTTCAGAGGGAGCTCTCCATGCGCCAGGTGCTTCTGTTCGCGCACCCCCTCGCGCGCTCCTCGCGCGATGAGCGGCCGTGCGTGCCCCCCGGGGACGATCGATGAAGGCCGCCCGCTGGCACGGCCGGGGCGACGTGCGGGTCGAGGAGGTTCCGGTCCCGACCCCCGGCCGCGGCGAGGTCCTGCTCCGCGTCAGCCTCTGCGGGATCTGTGGCACCGACCTCGAGGAGTACCGCCACGGGCCCCTCGTCATCCCGGCCGATCGGCCGCACGCGCTCACCGGGCGCCGCGCACCGCTGACGATGGGCCACGAGTTCTTTGGCGTGGTCGAGGCGCTCGGTGCCGCCGTCGACGGCCTCCGGGAGGGTGACCGGGTGGTGCCGGACATCGTGCTCTTCTGCAACGCGTGCGTGTTCTGCCGGCGGCATCAGTACGCCCTCTGCGAGAAGTGGGCGGCGATCGGCCTCCACACCGACGGCGGGCTCGCCGAATTCGTGATCGTGCCTGCCTTCGCCTGCGTGCGGCTGCCCGACTCGCTGTCCGACGCGGAAGCCGCCCTGGTCGAGCCGACCGAGGTCGCCGTGCGCGCCGTGAACAAGGCCCCACCGCGGCTGGGAGACGTGGTCGCCGTGCTGGGCGGAGGGCCGATCGGCCTCCTCACCCTCCAGGTCAGCCGCGCCGCCGGCGCCGGTGAGGTCGTCGTGATCGAGCCCCGCCCTGCGCGGCGCGCGCTCGCCCTCGAGCTGGGCGCCGCGGCCGCGCTCGATCCGGCCGATCGGAACTGGATGGAGGACCTGCGCCGGCGTGCCGGCGGCCTCGGGCCGGATGTCGTGTTCGAATGCGCGGGCCGGCCCGACAGCGCGAGCCTCGCGATCCGCATGGCGAGGAAGGGCGGTCGGATCGTGCTCGTGGGGATCACCGGGGGTCAGGTGCCCATCGACGTTCTCGACCTCCTCATCGGCGAGAAGACCGTGTTCGGCACGATCCAGCACCACTACGACGAAGACCTGCCGGCCGCGGTCCGTCTGCTAGCCGACGGGCGCGTCCGGGGCCTCCCGCTGGTGACGGGAGAGATCGCGCTCTGCGATGTCGTGCGGCGCGGCTTCGAGGCACTGACGGATCCGGGGCAGGAGCACCTCAAGATCCTCGTCAACCCCCGTCCCTGATCGTGCCGATCTAGCAGACCGGACCACCCGGGCGTTTGCCCGAGCCGCCCATCGGGCCAGGACGCGGGATGATACGATGCACCCGGCGCGGCTGCCGGCGCGCCGTGAGGAGGAGGCCGTGGAACACCCAGTCCGCATCGTGCACTACCTGAACCAGTTCTTCGGCGGGATCGGCGGCGAGGACAGGGCCGAGACGCCGCTCACCGTCCGCGAGGGCGCCGTTGGCCCCGGGCGGGCGGTCGAGCAGATCCTCGGCGCGCCGGGTAGCGTTGTGGCCACGCTCATCGCCGGCGACGACTACGTCGCCGAGCGCGAGGAGGTCGCGGGCGAGGCGATCCGGGAGGCCCTGAGCCGGTACACCCCGGACCTCGTCTTGGCCGGGCCCGCGTTCGACTCGGGCCGCTACGGACTCGGGTGCGCCCTCGCCTGCCGCGTCGCCCAGTCCCTCGAAATCCCCGCCGTCACGGGGATGTACCCCGACAACGCCGCCGTCATCACGCACCGCAGGGAGCTCCTCGCCGTGCCGACGGGCCTCGACCCGACGGAGATGAAGGCGATCCTCACGCGCATGGTCGCCCTCGGTCTGAAGCTCGCCCGCAACGAGCCGCTCGGCTCCGCCGCGGAGGAGGGCTACATCCCCCGCGGGATCCGGCGGCTCGTCCTGAAGGACAAGGTCGGCTACGAGCGCGCCGTGGACATGCTCCTCGATCGGGTGGCGGGGCGGCCGATCGCCTCGGAGATCCAGGTGCAGCAGTACGAGCGCGTGGTGCCCGCCCTGCCGGTGGACGACCTCGCGCGTGCGACGATCGGGATCGTCGTCAGCACGGGCATCGTCCCGCGCGGGAACCCGGACCACCTGCCCGGGGCCCGCGCGCTCGCCGCCGGGCGGTACTCGATCGACGGGCTCGACTCGCTCGACGTTGGCCGGTGGGAGTCGGCGCACGGGGGCTTCAACACGAAGATCCTGAACACGCGGAGCCCCGACTACGCGCTCCCGCTCGGGACGCTCCGCGCGCTCGAGGCCGAGGGCGCGATCGGCGGCATCTACCCGTGGATCTACAGCACGGTCGGCAACCAGACCGCCGTCGGCCCCGCACGGGCGATCGGCCGCCGCGTCGCTGAGGAGTTCAGGGACGCCGGGGTCGCGGCGGCGCTCCAGGTCTCCGGGTGAGGAAGCTGTCATCGTTGCGGCGCAACGATAACCAAGGAGCTCGAGCGAGTCGGCATCCCCACCGCGCTCATCGGCGCCCTGCCCGCCATCGCGCTGGCCGCCAACGCGAACCGGGTGGTTCGGGGCGTGCAGGTGCAGCATCCCTGCGGTGACCCGAAGCTGCCGGAGGAGGCGGACCGCGATCTCCGTCGCCGGATCGTGCTGACAGCGCTCGCCGCCCTGAAGACGCCGGTCAGCAAGCCCACCCTCTTCGACCCGCCGGCCGCGGCGACCCCGGAGCGCGTCGGTGCGTCTTGAGCTGGCCGCCCATCCCGTCGAGGACGTCCGCTTCGGCCCCTCGACCCGCTGGCGGGACCGGATCCTCGAGATCGATCCGGACGAGATCCTGGAGCTGGTGCGTCGGGATCCGCTGGTGGCGCGCGCGGCCCTCGAGGTCGCTCGCCCGGGCGAGTCCACGCGGATCGTGACGATCCAGGACATCATCGAGCCGCGCGTGAAGGCCGCGGGCAAGGGCGTGGCCTACCCCGGCATCGCGGGGCGCGCGGTGGAGACCGTGGGAACGGGGCGGACGAACCGGCTCGCCGGCTTCACGCTCATGCCCTGCACGCCGCCCCAGGACGTCCAGCGCTACGGCCTCATCTCCTCCTTCCGGCCCGGCACCGCGTACGGCGACTTCCTCGACATGTCGGGGCCGGGTGCGATCAGCCCCTGGGCCGCCACCGTCAACCTCTGCCTCCTGCTCGAGCCGGATCCCGGCCTGGCGCCCGACCCGGCCAATCGCGTCATCCAGCAGGCGACGCTGACCGTGCAGGACCGGCTCGCCGCCGCGACGCTCGGCGAGACCGCCGTCGACGTCGAGGTGCTGGACCTCACCCCGCGGCCGGGGCTGCCCGGCTTCGTCTACGTCCACAGCATCGTGTCGCCCGAGCCCATCTACCTGAACCCCGACTCGACCCTCTCCACCGCGGTCTACGGCATCACGCGACTCACCCAGCCGTGGCTGCTCCATCCGACCGAGGTCCTCGACGGCGCGGTCTGCGGGAGCTTCTTCAGCGGGGACTTCTACCGCTGGTACACGTGGCCGCTGACGAACAGCATCGTGCTCCACATGTGCCGCCGCCACGGAATCGACTTCAACTTCCTCGGCTGCATCATGGTGCGGACGATGTGGGAGGAGCAGCGTCAGAAGGAGCTGATGGCGAACCGCGCGGCGCTGGTGGCAACGACGCTCGGCGCCACGGGCGCGATCGTCACACCGACCCTCCGCGGGCAGCGGATGCTCGACACGATGGCGGTCGTCCGGGCCCTGGACGAAGCGGGCGTCAAGACGGTCCTGATCACCGAGGAGGAGGACGACGAGGATGGCGCCGCGCCGCCCTTGCTGGTGACCGCACCGGAGGGGGTGGGCATCGTCAGCACCGGCGACGGCAGCGCGCCGGGGCCATTCCCGCCGGTCGAGCGCGTCATCGGCGCCGGCCCGATCGCACCCGCGTGGTACGCGGCGCAGCCGCCCCCTCTCGGTCGCTACGGCACGAGCCACCTCAACGACGTCTGGGGGTTCTCCCGCCTGGCCTGCGTCGACTACTGAGCCCCGCCGCTCGCCCGGCCGCAAGCGACGGCACGCCGGGGCTGTCCCTTCAGGGTCCCGAATGTCAGGCCCTTGATCAGGTGGCGCTGCATCACCCCGATGAAAGAGCACGATCGGGGCGAGAATGCCGACGGCACGCCGGAGCTAGCCCTTCAGGGTCCCGAACGTCAGCCCCTTGATCAGGTGGCGCTGCATCACCCCGATGAAGAGCACGATCGGGGCGAGAATGCCGACGGCGCCGGCGGCCGACCACGACCAGTACTCGATCTTCTCGGCCCCGTACTGGGCGATGGCCACCGAGAGCGGCTTCGCTTGGTTTCCCGTGAGGATCAGGCAGTAGAGGAACTCGTTGTAGGCGAAGAGGAAGGTGAAGAGCGCCGCCGTGAAGACGCCAGGCCGCACCACCGGGAGCACCACCCGCACGAAGGCCCCGAGCGAGCCGCAGCCGTCGATCATCGCGGCCTCGGGCAGCTCGCGCGGCACGTCGAGGAAGAACCCGCGCATCAGCCAGATCGCGAACGGCTGGTTGAAGGCCACGATGATCAGGATGATGAGGATGTGCGTGTCGTAGAGCTCCGCCGCCCGGGCGAGCAGGAAGAACGGGAGGAGCAGCAGGATGCGCGGGAACGCCCGGACCGCCAGGAGGGTGAAGAGGAGCACCTGGATCGGCCGGCTCCGGTAGCGCGCCAGGTAGTACGCGGCCATGCAGCCGAGCGGGATCGAGAGCAGCACCGCGCCGGTCGTGATGATCAGCGTGTTGACGAGATAGCGCGGGAACGGCGTCTCCACCCAGATGTAGCGGTGGTGCTCGAGCGTCGGCGTGAAGAGCCAGGTCGGCGGCGTGGTGAAGGCGTCGCGGGTGGGCTTGAGTGACGTGGTGAGCGCGAAGTAGATCGGAAACAGGGAGACCGCGACCACCGCCAGGAGCGCGAGATAGAGCAGGGCCCGCGCGACCACCACGCTCGGACCGATCCGGCGCCGGCGGCTCACCACTCGCCCTTCTCCCGTCGGTAGAGGAGGTAGATCCAGAAGCCGATGACCACCGAGAGGATGAGCAGCGTGACCACGCCCAGGGCGGAGGCGCGCCCCATCCGAAGCATGCGGAAGGCCATCACGTAGTTGTAGAAGGTGATGGTCTGGGTCGTCGTCCCCGGGCCGCCGCCCGTCATCACGAACACCTGGTCGAAGATGCGGAAGGCGTCCATTGACCGGATGATCAGCACGAAGAGCACGAGCGGGCGCAGGAAGGGAAAGATCACGTGGGCGAGCGTCTGCGTACGGCTGGCCCCGTCCACCATCGCCGCCTCCAGCGGCTCCTCGGGAACGCTCTGGAGGCCCGCGTAGAGCACCAGGATCACGAAGGGAGTGTTCTGCCACACGTCCGCGAGCACGATCGACCAGAGCGCCCAGCCGGGGTCGCCCGTCCACCCTGGCCCCCGCACACCGACGAGCGAGAGGAAGTAGTTCACGAGCCCCCAGTTGCTCTCGAACATCCACCGCATCAGCAGGCCGGCGACGGCCGGGGTGATCGTCATCGGCAGGAGCACCACGGTGCTGACGAACCGCCGGCACGGGATGCGCGAGTCGAGAAGGAGGGCGACCGCGATCCCGAGCAGGAGCTCGATGGCGACGGAGGCGCCGGTGAACCGCGCGGTCACGCCGAGCGCCTCCCAGAACACCTCGTCGTTCCAGATGTAGCGGAAGTTGTCGAGCCCGATGAACGTCTTCCGCGGTACCGGAAGGTAGTAGTTGTAGAAGCTCAGTCCGACGCTGTAGAGGAGCGGGTAGAAGAGGATGACCGCCAGCACGGTCATGCTCGGAGCCAGAAAGATCAGGCGGTCGCGGCGCTGCTGGCGGCTCGTGGTCGCGGCCGGCGAGAGGCGGGACACGGCCCGCCCGGCGAGGGACCGGCGACCGAGGGGCGGCCCGAGAGAAGGCATCGGCGAGAGGATCGACGGGCGCGCGTCGAGCGACCGAGCGGTCGCGCCCTTGAGCGATCCGCCCGGTCGCTTCGACGAGACGGCGCTACTTCTTGTAGTAGCCCTTCTCGGTCATGAGGTCGGACATCACCTTCTGGGCGCGCTTGAGCGATTCGGGGATGGTCAGCTCGCCCGTCAGACCCTTCTGGAGAGTCTGGGTGGTCTGGACCATGGCCTCCGAGAACTCGGGAACGTTGGGGATCAGCCGGGCGCCGGCCTGGACGTTGTCGGCGGCCGCCCTGATGAACCGGAACTTCTGCGTGACCTCCGGGTCCCGGGTCACCGACAGGCGGGTCGGCGTGGCCAGCCCCGCTCCCTCCCGCATGTTCGCCTTGCTGAGCGTCTTGGTGAGCACCTGGAAGACGAGCTCGGGATCGTTCTTGGTGAAGGCGCTGATCGAGTAGCAGCCAACCGCGAGTCGCGCGTGACTCTTCCCGCCCTTGGTCGCGGCCGGCGGGACGGCGAAGTTGACCTTGCCCACGACCTGTGACACCTGGGCGTTGTCCATGGCGAGCGCGCGCGACTGCCAGAGGAGCCCCATGGCGGTGAGGCCCTGCTGCATCGCCACCGTGGACTCGTCGTTGTGGAACGCGAGCACGTTGGGCGGCGCGTACTTCATAAGCTCCTTCATGGTCGTCAGCGCCTTCACGCCCGCCTCGCTGTCGATCGTCACCTTCCAGTCCTTGTCGTACCAGTCCCCCCCGTAGGTGCGGAGGAAGTACGTGAAGTCGTTCTGGAAGCCGTCGCCCGCCTTCAGGGTCAGGGCCGTCCCGTACTGCTTCCGGTCGGGCTTGGTCAGGGCCCTGGCCGCCGCGACCCACTCGTCCATCGTCGTCGGCGGCTGGAGCCCCGCCGCGTCGAAGAGGTCCTTCCGGTAGAAGAAGAACATCGAGATGGCCAGGTTGGGCACACCGTAGACCTTGCCCTTGTACGAGCACACGTCGCGGACCAGACCCGGGTCGAAGTCGTCCCACTCGACCGCCTGGCGGTACTTGGCGATCATCGGGTCGAGCGGCATGAGCCAGCCGCGCTCCGCGAAGGTCGCCAGGAACGCGTCGGTCGCCATGATGTCGTAGGTCGGCGCCCCCTGGGACAGGTGGATCTGCATCTTCTCGAGGGCCTGGTCGAACGGGATCAGCTCCGCTTCGAACTTGATCCCCGGGTACTCACCCATCTTCTTCGCCCAGAGCTCGAGCATCGGGAAGCGGTGGCTGATGTACCGGACAGTGGGATCGGCTGCCCAGGCGCCGGCCGCCGGCCAAAGCGCGATGGCGCCCGCTCCAATGACGACCGCCAGGGTGAGTGCACAGAGAAGTCTCGTGGCCGCCGAGCATCGACCCATCGGGAGCCTCCTTCGTGGCGAATGATCGTGCGCATGAGTTGACCTGGGTGCCTCTGCCGGGAGCCCGGAAGTGCGCGGTCATGATGACCAGACGCTCTCCCCCTGTCAAGGCGGCGCCGGCACTTCCACGCGCCGGAGGTGCTCCCAGCCGATCACCGAGGGCACACGGGCATCGGGCCCGGGGCGATAGGCCACAAGGAGCCCGCAGCCCAGGCTAACGAGCGGCTCAGGCCCGCCCGGCGGCCGGCATCGCCTGGGTGTCGGGCCCGGTCGGCGAGTATCGGTGGGGTGGGGCCGGCACGGCGTTCTGGGTCGACCCGAAGGACGAGATGATCAGCGTGCTGATGACGCAGGGCGCCCCCGGTCCCGCTCGAGGCTATACTGGCACGCTGTTCCCGCAGATGGTCCGGCAGGCGATCGTCGAGTAGCCGCGCCCGCTCGCGACGGCCAGGCCGCCTCGGCCATGGCCCGTCGCTCGACCTGTCCTTCGTCAAAGCCCTGTCCGCGCCACAAGTGGTGATGCGGTGAATCGCATCGGGCCCAAGATGTGGACTGTTGCCGATGCGGAGGGGTGGAAAGCGACGCGATTTCGCAGAAGCTGCAAGAGATCCGCGTCGACTATGGCCAGGGATGTGGATCGGCTAAACCTCAACCACTGAACTTGCAGCACGCGCCGGCGTCGACGCGCGTCGCGCGTACGGATGCTGAGCACTCGGCAAAATTCGTGAATACTCTTGGCTATCGCGGGTCGGTCTCCCGCCCGCCGAACTGTGGGTCTTGGCGGTCTCGGCGCCGACGAAGGAGACTAAGAAAGAGAAGGCCAGCGCTCGCGAGGGCGAGTGTCCGTGGCTCGGGGACGGTGGCAATCGCATTGCCGATTCCGTCGCTAAACTGAAACGAATAGCTCAGCGGATCGACCCCCGGTCCGAACGAGAATATCGGATCGATGAAAGCGTCGGCCGTCGCGCGAGATCCGACAAGGGTTGGGGCGGCTTCGGCGTCCGCTAGCATAAACACTGAATAGACTTGATTCGCCGAGAGCGTGAGGCTTACGGTATGGCTGAAGTTCCGGCTGAAGCTCCCGCTTAGTTGCCCTGAACGGATGTCGTCGCCAGCAACGGAGACAGAGGCCGGATCGAGGAGATCCCACCTGGACTCCACGACGAACGTTGCACCCGGGGTTGAGGAGGCGGAAACTCCGCCTGCCACGTCAATCAGAACCGGAACCGGGCCCGAGGGGCCAATGATTTCAAGAGAGTAGGTGAGAACCCCGTCGGCGCGTCCAAATATATTCCCAATGTTGCTGGGCCCGAGGTCCGCACTTGCCACTATGGAGGGAGACGGAGTGCCCAAGACAGTAGCCGACACGGAGCCAAACCTTGCGTCGGCAAGCGATACTGTTCCAAAGTCGTTCAGAAAGAGGCGATCAGGCGGGCTAAGGTTGAAGAGGGCGTCGCCCAGAACATGATGGGCGGGCAATTGGGACGCTTCCGCAGCCGGTAAGCTTAGAAGCAAGGCGGCGATAGTCAAAACGCTCCTCAAGATCAACATACGACACCTCCCCGGAATGCTTTCTGGCGGATAGGGATTCCCAGGGGATTATAAGGCACGTCTTGATTCGCGAGCACACGGCGAAGGCAGGGTTCGACTACACCGGGTAGCGGGCTACCTCGGGAGCGCGCCTCCTGGCCGGCCGCCTGGGACGCAACTGCCTCAGGTCGGAGCCGAGGACTCAGTGCACGGTGGACACTCGTGTCCGCGGAGCGAGCTGCCACGGCGAATGGGGAGAGAAGCGCTCCCTAGGGGAGAGTGAGGGGCTAGGATGCCGGCAGCGGCTCGGCCGCCACACCCAGGGCGGTAAGGAACGGCCGAAGCGCGGACAGCTCGGTCACCTACGCGCGGGATCTCCGCCGCCACTCGCCTGTCCGCGCCACTCAGGCCTGCGATAACATCCAAGGCCTCGAAACCCATGTCGCACAGCAGCGCTCGACGCCTCGTCGTGCTCGCCCTGGCCGCCTTCGTGAGCCTCGGCCTGCCGGACGGCCTCCTCGGGGTGGCCTGGCCGTCCATCCGGCGGACCTTCGACCTCCCGACCAGCCAGCTGGGATCCCTCCTCGCGGCGTCAACGGTCGGATACCTGGTGTCGAGCTTCACCAGTGGCGCCATCGTCGGGCGGCTCGGCATCGGACCGTTGCTGCTCGGCAGCACGCTGGCGATGGTCGCGAGCCTCGCCGGCTACGCGACGTCTCCCGCCTGGGGCCTGATCCTTGTCTCTGCCCTTCTGGCGGGACTCGGCGCCGCAGGCATCGACGCCGGCATCAACACGTTCGCGGCCGCGCACTTCACTCCGCGCCTCGTGAACTGGCTTCACGCTTCCTACGGCGTCGGTGCGATGCTGGGACCGCTCGTCATGACGGGCATGCTGGCGACCGACCTCACGTGGCGCGCGGGATACGCGATGGTGGGCCTCATCCTCGGCGGGATGGCGGCCGGATTCTGGTTCACGCTCGACCTCTGGCGCGCCCCGGCAGCCGCTGGTGGATCGCGGACCGGCGAGGTCGAATCGCCGCCCGGCCTGCTCGCAACGGCCCGCCGCCCGACGGTCGGCATCGGCATCGCGGTCTTCTTCGTCTACGCCGGGCTGGAGGTCGCGGCGGGGCAGTGGATGTACAGCCTCCTCACGGAGGCCCGGGGAATAGCCCCCGCCGTGGCCGGCGTCTCGGTCGGGCTCTACTGGGGAAGCCTCACCGCGGGGCGCCTCGTCTTTGGCGCTCTCACGCGCTACGTCCCGGCCGAGCGCCTGCTCCGGGTCGCGATGCTCGCGGCCCCGATCGGCGCGGCGCTGATCTGGTCGGGTCCGACCCCGATCGTGGACTTCGTCGGCCTCGTCGGTCTCGCCTTCGCGCTCGCCCCCATCTATCCGCTGCTCATCTCGGCCACGCCGCGCCGCGTCGGTGCGGGGCACGCCGCCAACGCGATCGGCCTTCAGGTCGCAGCCGCCTACGTCGGCACGGCAGCCATTCCGGGCCTCATCGGCATCGTCGCCAACCGCGCAGGGCTCGAGGTGATCGGCCCGTCTCTCCTCGCCACGGCGGTGGCCCTCCTACTGCTCCAGGAGCTCGCCCTCCACCACGCGTCCCGGCTCCGAAGCGCACCAATCGCAACCTGAATCCAACGGGGACCGGCGAGACCCTCGACCGGGACCCGAGTGGGAATCTGCCCAGCCGGGGCGCGACGCCAAGGGCAGCCTCGTCGTCGGGGACCCCAAGGCGGCGCCGCGGACGTGTTCAGACCGCCGGCCCCGGCTCCGGGTTAGGCCTCCGCGACGTGCTGGTTCAGCAGCTTGTTGACCACGCTCGGCTTCTCCATCTGCACCATGTGACCCGCGCCGTCAAGCACGGCGACGACAGCGTTCGCCGGGGTCCGGGCGGCATGCCGCGGCGGGATGATCCGATCCTCGGCACCCCACACCACGAGGACGCGCTTCCCGGTCTCGCCGAGACGGCGTCCAGGCTGCTCGCTCTGGCGTCCCTCCGGGAACAGGCTTTGATGCAGCTCGGCGAGGAGCTCGGTGACGCCGTCGAGCCGCTTGTACCTGAGGAGGTTGTCGAGCAATTGTCGGCTGACGAGCTCGGGATTGGCGAAGAGCTGCTCGACCACGGGCCTGAGGTCCCGGCGCGACTGGGCCGCGATGAACCCTTCCGTGTAGCCGGTGTTGATCTCGTCGCCGAGGCCGGCGCTGCCGATGAGCGCCACCGAGGCCACCCGGCTCGGATGATCGATCGCCAGCTGCGCGGCGATCGCCCCGCCCATCGAGTGGCCGGCGACATGCACGCGTGTTCACCTCGACGGCATCCAGGAAGTGAGCGACGAAACGCGCGAGCTCGCCGAGAGTCTTGCCCGCAAGCTTCCGATCCGACTGACCGTGCCCGGGCAGGTCGAGGGCGATCACGGTGTTGCGCTCGGCGAGCGCGTCGAGGTTGAAGAGCCAGTTGTCGAGGTCGCCGCCGAAGCCGTGCAGCAGCAGCATCGTCGCCGCGCCGTCACCCCGGCGGACGTGCCGTACGCGGATGCCGTCCACGGCGGTGAACAGGTACGCGGATTCGGTCGCCGCTTCTCCGTCGTCCGGCGCGGGGACGACATACGAGGCGATGAAGGCCTCGATCTCCCGATCCGACACGTCGGCCTCGGCCATCACCCCCAGCAGCGCCTTCACGGGCAACCTCTGGCCCGCCGACGCCACCTTCCGGCGCAACCGCCCGGGGTCGGCGGCCTCCACCTCCCCCGAGATCTTGTCGGTTTCCACCTCCAGGATCCGATCGCCGACCTGGATGCGGGTCCCCTCATCGACCAGCCAGGCGGTCGACCGTGCCTTCCCTCATCGAAAGGCCCCACTTGGGCATGACGATGGGAGTGATCGCCGGCATCAGGACCCGGCCCCTTTCATCGTGCGGCGAACGGCCTCGGCCACTCGCGTCGCGCTTGGAATGTAGAGATCCTCGAGCACGGGCGAGAAGGGCACCGGCGTGTGCGGCGCGGTGACGAGCTCGATCTGGGCCCGAAGCGACGTGAACGCGTGCTGGGCGACCTGGGCCGAGACGTCGCTCGCGATGCTGCAGCGAGGATTGGCTTCGTCGACACAGACCAGCCGCCCGGTCTTCCGGACGCTCTCCAGCACCGTCTCGAGGTCGAAGGGGGAAAGCGTGCGCAGATCGATCACCTCGGCCTCGATCCCCTCCTTGGCCAGCGTCGCGGCGGCTTCGGTGGCACGGTGAACCATCGCCCCGTAGGTCACGATCGAGCAATGCTTGCCTTCCCGCACGACGTTCGCCTCGCCGAAGGGGATCGCGTACAGCGCCTCGGGCACGTCGCCCTCGAGCCCGTAGAGATTCTTGTGCTCGCAGAAGATCACCGGATCGTTGTCGCGGATCGCCTGGACGAGAAGTCCCTTGGCGTCGTAGGGATTGGACGGGCAGACGACCTTGAGCCCCGGGATGTGAGTGAAGATCGGCGTCAGCATCTGGCTGTGCTGGGCGGCGGCCCGGAAGCCGGCCCCGACCATGGTGCGGATCACGACCGGGGTCTCGGCCTTGCCCCCGAACATGTACTTGAACTTGGCCGCCTGGTTGAAGATCTGATCGAAGCACACGCCCATGAAGTCGATGAACATCAGCTCCGCGACCGGGCGCATGCCGCAGCACGCGGCGCCGATGGCGGCGCCGATGTAGGCCGATTCGGAGAGCGGCGTGTCGAGGAGCCGGTCGCCGTACTTCGCGTAGAGGCCCTTGGTCACGCCGAGCACGCCGCCCCAGGCATCGCGCTCGCCGGGCGCGCCGGCGCCACCGACGATGTCTTCGCCCATGATGATCACCGAGGGATCGCGGCTCATCTCCTGGTCGAGGGCCTCGTTGATCGCCTGCTTCATGCTGATCGTGCGTGCCATGACGCCATCCTTTCCTGATCAGTAGGCGACGTAGACGTCGGTGAGCAGATCGGCGCCGGTTGGCGCCGGGGCGGCCTTCGCCTCTCGCACGGCGCGGTCGATCACTTCCCGCGCCTCCTCGTCGATGGCGTCCAGCTCGGCCTGCTTGATCACGCCGGCCGCCGTGACCCTGGCGGCGAACTTCTTCAGCGAGTCCTTCGTCGCCCGGATGTCCTCGACCTCGCCCTTGCCGCGGTAGGTCTGCTGGTCTCCCTCGAAGTGGCCGAAGAATCGGACCATCTTGCACTCGAACAGGGACGGGCCGCCGCCTTCGCGCGCCCGCTTGATGATCTCGCCGGCCGCCTCGTACACGGCGAAGAAGTCGGTGCCGTCCACCGTGACGCCGGGCAGGCCGAACCCGGCGGCGCGGTCGACGTAGCTGTCGACGGCCACCGCGTAGTCCCGCGAGGTCGACTCGGCGTAGCCGTTGTTCTCGACGACGAAGATCACCGGCAGGTTCCAGACCGCCGCCAGGTTGAGGCTCTCCAGGAACGTGCCCTGGTTCGAGGCGCCGTCGCCGACGAAGCTGACCGCGACCTCGCCCTTCCGGCGGAACTTCGCGGCGAGTGCCGCGCCGCAGGCCAGCGGCGCCCCCGCGCCGAGGATGCCGTTCGCGCCCATCATGCCCTTGTCCAGATCGGCGATGTGCATCGAGCCGCCCTTGCCCTGGCAGGCGCCGCCCTTCTTGCCGTAGATCTCCTTCATCATCTCGACCGGATCCACGCCCTTGGCGATGCAGTGGCCGTGGCCGCGATGCGTGCTGGCGATGCGGTCGCCGTCGTGCAGGTGCATCATGATCCCGGTGCCGGCCGCCTCCTCGCCGGCATACAGGTGCACGAACCCCGGGATGTCGCCGCGGCCGAACTCGACGTGCAGGCGCTCCTCGAACTCCCGGATCGTGCGCATCGTGCGGTAGGCCTTGAGCAGGCCTTCCCTGCTGAGTGGAAACGGATTGCCAGCCATGCTCAGGCCTCCTTTGCGGTCACGAGCGGTGGTGGGACGGTGTGGAGAAGTCCGCCGCTCGCCGCGGTTCGCATGCACCGGGGCACGTCCACGGTGAGGAACGCATTCTCGCGCAACGTGATCGTCACCGCGTCGCCGGGGTCGAGCTCGATCTCGCGCTCGCCATCGAGGGCGAGCACTCCCGCTCCGTCCGCGACCCGGAACGGGCGATCGCGCGGCATCGTCTGCCAGCTCGCGACGCCGACCGGCCGAACCATCCCGGGCGCGATCGGCGCCTGGAGGATCAGCCGGCGGCGGGCCGGGTCCTCGGACAGCTCGACGGTAGAGCCGCCCGGGTCGCGGCGGCCCACCGGCTGCAGCAGTCCGGCGATGGCCGACATTCCGATCGCCTCGGGACTCGGCGTAGGTGACGTAGAGGGCCCGCAGGGTGTCGGTCCGCCAGAGGGCGCGCGCGCCGATGCACGCGTCGGTGGAGAGCACGGCGTCGACCAGTGCGACGTCCCGCCGCGTCCCGCCGTTGATCTCGATCTCGAGCATCTTGTTGGGGGCGAGCGCCTGCTCGCGCGTCAGGCGTCCCGACGCGTAGAGACCGACGGCCATGCCGGTGATCGTCGGCTCGCGCATATCGGGAAAGGCGTTGTTGGTGCCGGTCGAGAGGCCCGCCACCGGCACCTCCCCGCACTCGCGAACGACCGCACGGTGAGTGCCGTCGCCGCCCAGCACCACGATTGCCGCGACGCCGGCCGCGCGCATCATGCGGGCCGCGCGGAACGTGTCATCGACGGTCGAGGTGACGTCCATGTCCAGGAAGTCGCACCTCGGGGAAGTGGTGGTGGAGGCCGCGCTCCCGCTCGAGGCTGCGCGCGAGCAGGGCGCGGATCCCGCCCCGGTCCGGCATCATCAGCACGCTCTCGACCCCGCAGCTCCTGGCCGCGGCCAGCACCCGCAAGACGATGTTGACGCGGTCCGCGATCTGCAGGTTGCTCGCGTTCGCGATGATCCGCCGGATGTCCCGCGCCGAGACGGGATTGGCGATGATGCCGATAGAGGGCGGGCCGGCCCGCATGTCAGTCCCCCCCGCGCCGAACCGGCGGACTCGCGGCATCGCGATGGCTCGCCGCGCCGCGCGCCTGTTCGCTGACCTGTTCCGCGCTCAGCCGGACGACGAGGCCGCTCGGAAGCAGCGCGGCCCACCGGTGTACATGATGCCCAGCCAGGCCGCGGAGCCAGCCCAGCGGGCATCGCCAGCGTGGCGCGAGTGTAGCGCGCGGCCAACCGAGCGGGCAAGAGGACCAGTGCTTGCTTCCCAGCGCTTGCGGGAACCAGTACTTGCCGTGAACCAGATTTGCGGATCAGATTTGCGGTGACCGGACTTGCGCGCCAGTCCGCGCGTGGGACCACTTGCGACCAGGGGACTGGACTTGCGACCCGGACCGGACCTGCGACCCGGACCGGACCTGCGACCCGGCACCGGACCTGCGACCAGAGGGCCCCGCGACCCGGGCCTTGCGCTCCGCCGAGGTTCCGGGATACAGGTGGTCAGGCCGTGACCCGCTCCCCGCTCGGCGACGTTCGGATCCTCGTCTGGATGTGTGTTCTGATCGGAATCAACCAGCTCGGATTCGGGAGCGTCGTGCCCGTGCTCCCGCTCTACGCCCGGTCCTTCGGGGTGTCGCAGGCGGCGATCGGCCTCTCCATTGCCGTCTACGGACTGGCGCGGTTCCTCGTGGCGGTGCCGGTGGGCCAGCTCTCCGACCGCCTCGGCCGGCGGCCGGCGCTCGCGCTCGGGGGGCTCGTGACGGCCGCCGGCAACCTCCTCTGCGCATACGCCCCGAACTATCCGATCTTCGTCGGCGCCCGGTTCGTGGCCGGTGCGGGGGCGGCTTTCGTCCTCACCGCCGGTCAGATCGTGCTGGCCGACATCACCACACCGGCCGGGCGCGGACGCGCGATGGCGATCTACCAGGGAAGCTTCCTGTTTGCGGTCGGCCTTGGCCCCTTCCCCGGGGGCGTGTTGGCCGAGCAATTCGGCCTGGCCGCTCCATTCGTGGCCTATTCGGTGGCCGGCAGTCTCGCGGCCGTGGTCGGCTGGCTCCGGATTCCCGAGACGAAGACCCTGCGAAGCCGGGACGCCGCCAGCTCACTCCCACCGCTCCCATTCGGGGGTCAGCTGCGGATCCTTGCCACCCGGATCGGGTTCCTTCTGGTCAGTCTGGTCAGCTTCGCGAGTGCCTTCACCCGCACGGGCGCCCTGTTCAACGTGATCCCGATCCTCGGGCAGGATCGTCTCCGGCTCAGTCCGGACCGCATCGGCTTCGCCCTCGCGCTGGGGAGCCTCGCCGGATTCGGGCTCGCGTATCCCGCGGGAGTGCTGGTGGACCGGTACGGCCGCAAGACCGTGATCGTGCCGGCCACGCTCCTGGCCAGCACCTCGCTGCTCCTGTTCCTGCTGGCTCCTTCCTACGCGTGGTTCCTCGCGGCGGCCTTAGTCTGGAGCATCGCCCAGGGGGTCGGTGGGGCCGCCCCGACGGCCTACGCCGCCGACGTGGCGCCTCAGCGGATGAACGCCGCCGCGATGAGCCTCTACCGGACGCTCGCCGACTCGGGCTACGTCGTCGGGCCCATCGTGCTGGGCCTGATCACCGATGGCTTCGGCGTCGAGGCGGCCCTCGTCACCGGGGCCGGCCTCTTGGCTGGTGTCGGGCTCCTGTTCGCGTGGCGCGCCCCCGAGTCCCACGATCCGAGACACGCGGCGCCGCGGCGCGATCCGTGAGCCAGCCCGAGGCCTGCTCGGTCGTCACCCGCGCGGCCAGGCGCTCACCCCTGGGAGTCCCGGCATCGTGAACTTGGCCCGCCCGAGCTCTGTCACCAGCGCCGTGCTCTGCTCGCTTGTAAGCTCGACGAGGGGCGGGCGCACCGTCGCCCACGCGGGGTCGCCACTCCAGTGGGCGACGGCCGCCTTGAGCGCGGGGATCATGGGAAACTTCGCGAAGATCCCTCGGATCTCGTCCAGCCGCGTCTGCTGCGCGTCGGCATCGGCGGCCTGCCAGCTGGCGTGGAGCCGCGCGATGGCCGCCGGGTTCACGTTGGCCGTGGCGCTGATGCAGCCGGCGCCGCCGTGGCGCATGCCCTGCAACAGGAACGTCTCGGCGCCCGGGAAGACGTCGAAGCCGCCCGTGGCGAAGGCGTCGAGGAACGCCTGCGTGTTCCGCCAATCGCCGCCGCTGTCCTTCATGCCGGCCGTCTGTTGCGGATAGGCCTTCAGCAGCTGTTCGACGAGGCCGAGCGTGATCGGCACCTGGGCTACCGGGGGAATGTGATAGAGGTACACGCGCAGCCGCGCGTCCCCCACCCGCTGGATGACCTCGGCAAAGCTGCGGAACAGGCCGTCGTCGCTCACACCCTTGTAGTAGAAGGGCGGCAGCATCAGCACGCCACCGCAGCCCAGCTTCACCCCGTGCGCCGTCAACCGCACGGAGTCGGGCAACGCGCAGTGCCCCGTCCCTGGCATCATGCGCGCCGGGTCGAGCCCGCTGCCGACCAGCCGATCAAGCAGGTCGATCTTCTCGTCGATCGACAGCGAGTTGGCCTCCGAATTGGTCCCGAAGACCGCCAGGCCGACGTCCTGCGAGAGGAGCCACCGGCACTGGCGCACGAAACGCTCGGGGTCAGGCGTGAGATTGGGCTGGAAGGGGGTGACGACGGGGGAGAGGACGCCCTTGATCCGGGGGGTGTCGTTCATGTCGGATAGGCTACCACGCAGCGAGCACTCCCCCCCTCCCAGGAGTGGCCGCGCCCCGGGCGGCCCGGCAGCGCCAACCCCCGCGAGGCGGGAACACGCCCGCCGCGACCGGCGCCGAGAACCTCGGGCCAGGCGAAGAGCCGACAGATTGGTCGCGGTCCCGGTGGTCCGGTTCCTGGTGGTCCGGTTCGCAGTCGTCGCGCGATCTACGTCGCTACTGCCGCGCTCTGGCGTGAGGACGAGGTCAAAGACCTCTCGATCGCGACCCACGACACCGCGCCGGCGACGCCAGTCCGCGCATCGAGCCTCCGGGCGATCGGCGCCAGCGAGCTCAACCGGCGGCGAGGCGGTGTGACGCGTCCTCGGTCGCCTCGTCGGCGGGGAAGAACGACTCGATGCGCAGCTCCTGGAGCGTGATGTCGTGCGGAGTGCCGAGGCTCGTCAGCGTGGTGAAGTAGCGCAGCGAGAGGTCGTCCTTGTGGAGCTCGATCGGCAGGAACGGCGCCGTCGAGACGTCGAGATCCAGCGTGCGCCAGCGCGCCGGGACACCGGGATAGGCCAGCAGCTCCTCCAGCAGCCGCCGCGTCTCGGCATCGGCGAAGCCGCTCAGCACGTCGCGGTGCAGCCACTGCATCAACGCCGCCGCCCCCGCCTCCCAGTTCACGATGTAGGGGCGAAACCCGTGCGGGTGGAACACGAGTCGCATGGCATTGCCGCCCAGCTCGGTCACGGCCTTGGGGTCGAGCAGTGCCGCGACCAGCCGCGTGGTGGCGGCGTTGGCCATGAGGATGTTCCAGTGCCGGTCGAGCACGAGCGCCGGGTACGGTTCCTGCTGGTGCAGGATGAAGTCGAGCGCGCGACGGACCTGGCTCACGGCCGGCGCGTCGAGTGCCGTGGCCCGGTAGATGGGCGCGAAGCCGGCCGCCACGAGCAGGTCGTTGCGGTCGCGGAGCGGCACGTCGAGCACCCGGGCCAGCAGCAGCACCATCTCCCGACTCGCCTGCGCCCGGCCGGTTTCGACGAAGCTCAGGTGACGCGACGACACGCCGGCCTCGACGGCGAGATCGAGCTGGCTCATGCCGCGCTGGGTGCGCCACTGGCGGAGGAGCCGGCCGAAGCCGGGCTCGGTCGTCGGTTGAGCCTGAGTCATGAGAGGACTCTACACCGGCGCCCGGATGGCCGACATTACCTCGGAGGTCATTGCTCCCGGCCGGCCGAGGCGGCATGATGCGCCGGGAGGTGGGGGATGGAGGCCGATCCGGCGGCGATCACCGAGCGTCTTAGGGGCACGCTCTCCGGCCTGCTCGGCGTCAGGTTCGTCGAGGTCACGCCCGAGCGCGTCGTGGCCGAGCTGACGTACCGCGAGGAGCTGACGACCTGGGGCGGCAGCCTCCACGGCGGCACTCTCATGGCGTTCGCCGACACGATCGGCGCGGTGGCCACCGTGCTGAACCTGCCGCCGGGTGCCAGCACGACCACGCTCGAGTCGAAGACCAACTTCTTCGCCGCCGGGCGCTCGGGGACCGTGCGGGCGGAGTCCACTCCGCTTCACCGGGGCAAACGCACGCTGGTGTGGCAGACTCGGGTCACCGACGAGGTGGGGCGGTTGCTCTCGATGACCATCCAGACCCAGCTGGTGCTGACGTGAGTCCCGAGGCTCAGGGGACGCGCGAGGTCCTCGGCGCCTGCACGCTCGACTGCCCGGACATGTGCTCGTGGGTGGTGACCGTGCGTGACGGCCGGGCGATCGCCCTGCGCGGCGACCTCCGCCATCCCTACACGCGCGGCGCGCTCTGCGCCAAGGTCAACCGCTATCTCGACTACACTGAGGCTCCCGACCGGCTGCTCCACCCGCAGCGGCGCGTCGGCCGCAAGGGCGAGGGACGGTTCACGCGCATCTCGTGGGACGAGGCGCTGGACGAGATCGCCGCGCGCTTGCAGGCGATCATTGCGCGGCACGGACCACAGGCGATCTGGCCGTATCAGGGCACCGGCAGCATGGGAATCCTGCAGGGCGTGGCCGGCTGCGGCCGCCGGCTCTTCAACGTGCTCGGCGCCTCGCGGCATGGGCAGACGATCTGCACCATCGCGGGCGGCTTCGGCACCGGCTACACGCTCGGCGACAACCGGGTCGGCATGGACCCGGAGACCTTCGACCGCTCGAAGCTGATCCTGCTATGGGGCACCAACACGCTGTCGACGAACCACCATCTCTGGAAGTACTTCGAGGCGGCCCGCCGCGAGGGCGCCTTCATGGTCGCCATCGACCCGATCCGCACGCGCACCGCCGAGCAGGCCGACGAGCACCTGGCGCTGCTCCCCGGCACCGACGCGGCGCTCGTACTCGGGCTGCTGAACGTGGTCGTCACGCTCGGGAAGGAAGACCGCGAGTTCATCGAGACCCACACAACCGGCTGGGAGGCGTTCCGCCGCCGCATCCTCGAGTACCCGCCCGAGCGGGCCGCCGAGATCACCGGCTTGCCGCGCGAGCGGATCGTGGCGCTCGGCGAGCGGCTGGCGACGACACGGCCGACCGGCATCAGGCTGACGATGGGCCTGCAGCGCCACGGCGGAGGCGGCATGGCCGTCCGGGCGATCACCTGCATCCCCGGCGTCACCGGCGACTGGCGCTATCCGGGCGGCGGCGCGGTCTACGACACGCGCGGGTTCTTCCGCGTCAACTGGGGAGCGTACTGGCGCGACGATCTCCGCCCGCCGGGCACACGGACGCTGAACATGACGCGCCTGGGCGACGGTCTGCTCGACGTCACCGACCCGCCCGTGCAGGCGCTGCTGGTCTTCGCCGCCAACCCGGCGGCGAGCGTGCCCGACCAGAACAAGGTCCGCCGGGGCCTCGCCCGCGAGGATCTGTTCACCGTGGTGATCGATAACTTCCAGACCGACACGGCCGACTACGCCGACCTGCTTCTGCCGGGCACCATGCAGACCGAGCACGCGGACCTGCACTACTCCTACGGCCACCTCTACGTCGCCTGGAACGAGCCGGCGGTGGCGCCGCCGGGCGAGTGCCTGTCGCACACCGAGATCTTCCGCCGCCTGGCGCGGCGGCTCGGGATCACCGAGCCGTGCGTCTACGACAGCGACGAGGAGATGGCGCGCCAGGTGCTCGACTCCGGCGATCCGGGGCTCCGGGGAATCACGCTCGAGCGGCTCAGGCGCGACGGCTGGGCCCGCCTGAACGTCCCGACGCCGTTCGTGCCGTTCGCCGAGGGCTTCCCCACGGAGTCGGGGCGGCTGGAGTTCTACTCGCAGCGGCTGGCCGACCTGGGCCAGGATCCCGTGCCGGCCTACACGCCGCCCTACGAGGCCGCCCAGCACGACACCGAGCTAGCCCGCCGCTATCCGCTCGCGCTGATCGCGCCGGCGTCCCACTACTTCCTCAACACGATGTTCGCGAACGTCGCCGACCTGGCGCGACGCCAGGGCCAGCCGACGATCGTCCTTCACCCGGCTGACGCCGAGCGCCGTGGGCTGAACGAGGGCGACGAGGCTCGGGTGGCAAATGACCGCGGCTCGTTCACCGCGCGCGTCGTGGTGAGCGACCGGGTGCGCGCGGGGGTGGCCGCGGCCTCCAAGGGCTACTGGCCAAAGCACGTGCCCGGCGGCTTCAACGCCAACGCGACGGTGGCCGAGCGCGATTCCGACATGGGCGGCGGCGCCGTCTTCCACGACAACCGCGTCGAGGTCACGCCGCTGAGCGCCCAGGGCAACTGAGCCACCGGCGGACGCCTGACCGGGGGTCGTAGGTCAACAACTGGCCCCTCTCTGGCCCCTGCCTGCTGGACCCCCGAGGCGCCGCCCGAAAATGAGAGCGGCGGCCCGAGGGGGCCGCCGGCTCGATTCCTCCAGAGACCCTGGTGCTACTTCTTGGTGTAGGTGATCTCCATCATCTTCATCTCTTTGCCGTCCTTGCCCGGCGCGTACATCTCGAAAACCTCGGTCGTCGGGCTGGTCCAGCGGGTGGTCATGCGCGCTTTCACCGGAGTCTTCTTGATGGCGTCGTTCCAACTGCCGGTGAACGTACACGTCTTCCCTTGGGAGTCGCACGTCCCCTCGCTCACCATGATGCCGGTGGACATGCTATCGTTCCACGTGGACCAGTACTTCCCGGACACGTTGTCGAAGCCTATCATCCCGTGGCCCGTGTAGGGCATGCCCATCATCGAGCTCTTGACTTCCTCGACCAGCACCCGACCGTCGAGCGCCATGGAGCGGGTCGCCGTGCCGGTGTCCTCCATTGCGGGCGCACCGGGCTCGTGCCAGCTCTTGATCTTGAGGTCGTAGTTGCCGGCGAACGCTGCCAACGCCTGGTGAGGGCCGCCCGGCGTGCCGGCCTTCATGTACGCCTCCATCTCGGCCTTCTGCTCGGGGGTCATCTCCGGCTGCTTCTGCCCCTGTTGCGCGACGGCGGGCGTGGTGAGCGCGACGGCAGCGATGGCCGCCATCACAGTTCGGGCGAGTTTGCGGCTCATACTCTCTCCTTCCGCGAAACGTGGTTGTAGCCCTTCGAACGACTCCTGGGGCACCAGGATCTCAGCGACCGATCCGGACGGTCGGCGACAGGCACCAGGCCGCTTCGGTACCTCGGTGTGGTGGCATGCCGGAGGCTTGGGGGCGCCTCCCCATCCCAGGGCCATGTACGTCTTGGCTTCCCCTTCCGAGCACGGCAGGTGCTTGTCCCTCTGCTAGTCGTTTGGCGGGGCCCGGAATCGACAGAGGGGTCCAGTTCGGCCACTCGGCCAGCCCCGCTCCCGGGTCTCAAAGGCGGCCCACCTCGGGGGCGCGGACGAGCGGCGGCGCGGCACGGGGGCCCTCAAATGCCGACGGAACCGGGGCAAGTCCGAGGTCGGGGGCCATCCTATGCCGACTCCCGGGCCTACAGGTACATCCGGTTGAGGTCGATCAGCTGCAGCCAGGCGCGCGCGACCCTGTAGACGGGCCGGACCTCGGCCACGCGGCAGGCAGCCACGCGATGGCGGTGGGCCTGCTCCGGCGGGTTCGTGCACGGCGGTGCGCGCTCGGGCGGCAACCCAACGTTATGACCGATGCGCTCCGACTACGCGGCGTTCTTCGATGCCGGGATCCCGTTCGGGGCGCTGTTCACCGGCACGGAGGGCATCAAGACTCCGGGCCAGGCCCTCGTCTACGAGGGCACGGTCGGGCAGCAGTACGACCCGTGCTACCACCAGGCCTGCGACACGTTCGACAACGTGAGCCTGGAGGTCCTCGACGCCGACGCGATCGCGTACGCGGTGCTCCAAGTACGCGATGAACACGCTGGCTGTGAACGGGGAGAAGGGCAAGGGGAACTTCAAGCCCGAGGCCGGCGAGGCGACGTCGGAGAGGCTGGGCCCTTTGTCCGTTCGCTGAGCGGGTCGAGCACTCGGCCGGCTCCCCAATGGGTCGCGCGACAACAAACCGCGGCCCCACGAAGGGGGGCCCCCACGCGAGGATTCGCGGACCCGAAGAGCGACCAAGCTCGTGATTTCCCCAGCAGGGATCTGACAGCAGGCAGTCAGGGGCCGGTGCTATGTCATGGGCGGCCCTCCATCGCCCGGCCAAGCCGACGGAGAGCGCGCGAATCGCGGGCCCATTCCTGCCACACGCGGATCCGCCCCAGCGCGTCGTCACGTGAGAAGACCCAGACGCGTCCCTCATGGAAGGCGATCGCCGTCAGATGGTTCGTGTCCACGCCCGTGGAGATCGCGGGGATGGACATTTCCCGCGTCCAGGTCGTCCCATCGAGGGTCCAGGACACCTCCAGCGGGTGGTGGCCGACCGCCCAGAGCTCACCGCGGTTGCGTGGGACGAACAGTACATGATCGCCGAGGGTGGCCTCGGCAAAGCGGTGCACCTCCTCCCAGGGCTCGCCGTGCCGGCTCCGGTTGATCACGTTGCGCGTGGGCGTCCCGGCGAGCGCGCCGACGGTGTACATGTGCTCGCTCACCGGGAACCAGTTCGCGGAGGAGATATCGCCGCCGGGCGGGTCGCTGGCCTGCGCGCCGGCGACGAAGGTGGCGGGGATCCCGGTGCCGCCAAAATCGTTCCAGAACTCCCAGAGCCGCCCGAACTCGTCGTACTCGAGCTCCCACATGAGGGAGGGTCCGATGTCGCGGCGCGCCTCGTAGCCACCCGCGTAGACGTAGGTCTGCCCGTCGCGGGTTGACTCCCAGTTGTGGGACGCTCCGGCGACCCGCGTCCCCCCCGGGCCGATCGCGAGGCCGCGGCCGCCGACCGTGGACCCGATGCTCGGCACGCTCTCGAAGACCCACTGGGTCTCGCCCTTGGCCAGTCCGGTCAGCCAGGTTTGCCCCTCGGGGGGGGTCTCGTAGAACGCGTAGAGCGTGTCTCCATCGTCGCGCAGTTTGTTGATGGTCTCGGCGTCGGAGGGCACGTTCTCGGCGACCCAGTGCCCGTCTCCGAGCGGGTCCTCGTGGCGAAAGATCCGCGAGGTGCCGCCGGCGCGTGCGCCCGTCGAAACGAAGAGGGCACCGGCGAAGGACCATGCGTCGAGTGGGTTGCCTTCATCGATCCCAGGCAGCTCGACGAAGGTCACGTCGTTCGAGGGCATTGGGGGCGTCCTCCGAATCGGTAGCTCCAGCCCCGAGAGATCCGCTCCAGGATTCTGCGCAAGATCCTACCGGTACACCAGAGAATCGGGCCGGCCCTGGCCAGTGTCCAAACCAGCCGCCACCTGCGCGTCTGTCAGCGCCTGCGCGTCTGCCAGCCACGCGCGTCTGCCAGCGTGCACGTCTCTTACCAGCCCTGCGCGTCGTCCCACCCTACGCGTCTCTAGCCAGCCCTGCGCCTCTGCAAGCCCTGCGCGTCGTCCCGTCCTCCGCGTATTCTGAGACCGACCCGAGGCCCCGCCGCGGCTCCGTGTGGCGCGTGGCATCGTGTGGTCTGGACAGAAGGGAGGGCCGCGCATGGCCGCACCGCTCCGCATCGGCGTGCTGGGGCTCAGCCATGACCACGTCTGGGGCAACCTCGTCGCGCTCGCCACGAGCGAGCTCGGCCGGCTCGTGGCCGTCGCCGAGCCGGCTCCACGGCTCAGAGAGCGCCTCGGCCGTGAGTACGGAGGCGTCGACGTCCATCCGACGTACGACGCGCTCCTCGAGCGCCCTGACCTGGACGCGGTGCTCGTGTTCGCCGACAACCGCCTTTCCGCCGAGCTCGGGGTGCAGGCGCTCGCGCGAGGGTTGCCCGTGATGGTCGAGAAGCCGATGGCGGCGGATCTGGCTGGCGCGGAGGCCCTGCTCGCCGCTGCGCGGGCGTCGGGGCTGCCGCTCATGGTCAACTGGCCGAGCGCCTGGCGACCGGCTCTGCGGCACGGGCTCGAGCTGAGCCGGGCGGGTTCCATCGGCGACCCGGTACAGCTGAGCCACCGCGGCGGTCACGCCGGGCCACGGGAGTTCGGCTGCTCGCCGGAGTTCTGCGCGTGGCTCTACGACCCGGAACGGAACGGCGGCGGAGCCCTGGTCGACTACTGCGGCTACGGCGCCGTCCTCGCGCGCCTGCTCCTGGGGCAACCCCTCGCGGTGACAGCGGTGAGCGCCCGCCTCCGGAAGTCGGACCTGCCGGCCGAGGACGCGGCGGTGGTCGTCCTGCGCTACCCCCGAGCGCTCGCCCTCCTCGAGGCGAGCTGGAATCAGGTAGGGGGCGCGCCGGCGTTCGCCATGATCGTCTACGGCGACGCCGGGACTCTGATCGTTCACCAGCCCCGGGCGACCCACGAGGGCCAGCTAGTCGGGCCCGGATGGATCGAGCTCGTGACGGCCGCGGGGAGCCAGACCATCGAGCCGCCCCCGCTCCCGATCGACGAGCGCGACGGGCCGACTCACTTCCTGGCCTGTCTCCGGACGGGTCGCCCCGTCGAGGGTCTCTGCGCGCCCGACGTGGGGCGGGACGTCCAGGAAGTGCTGGAGGCGGGGCTTCGGGCAAGCGCGACGGGGTGTGAGGTGCGCCTGCCGCTCGGCCCGCCCGGCCGGTCGTGAGCCACCCGCCGGGCTCCCTCCGATCCAAGTCGCGCACCAGGCCGCGGCCCCGCCGTCGCGGCCGTTCGCTCGGGCGGGGGACCCTCCGGCGCCGCCTGGCGGCGGTCGCCTGGGCCGGCGACGCCGTGCGGAGCGGGAGCGGCACCGCCCGCTCCACGCCGGACGCCTCGGCGAGCCTTCCGCTCACACGCGGTCCGAGCGGAAGGATGGGAGAACCGCGGTATCTCCTCGCCGACACAGGCGGAATATCCGCTCACCTTGCCGTGTGAGCGGATAGCGGGCGCCGGTGAGGGAGGGACCCCAGAGATGAGGGTCCCTCCCCGGGAGAGGTCTTCCGCTCACCGCTCACACGTATGGCTCTATATAAGAGCGAGCGGATGAGTGAGCGGACACGGCGCCCCGTTGGGACGAGAAGGGTGGTCGTGTCGACTGACGCCGGCAGTCAGACCGCCGTCCGGAAGGAGCCTCGTGGCGTCAAGACCATCCGCTTGGGAGAAGCCGCCTCTGGCCTATCGTCGAAGCCGATCACCACCACTTCTCGGGGAAACCCGGCTGGAAGAGGGAGCCGACACCTGTTCAATCGGAGTCAACGTCCTGCTCAAGAGGCGAGCCCGCCGGACGCGCGGTACCGCGCGCGGTGTCGCCCTCCAGCTCCATGAGCCAGCTGCGCACCCTGGCCGTCTTTTCCTGGTACTCCCGGAGGATGACGGCTCGCTTGTGATCGAAGCGGACGCGTTCCGTGACCATGCCCACCAGGACGCCCATCGCGAGCGCATAGGCCGCGATCGCGAGCGCGCCAATCCAGATCCATCTCCTGTTCCCTGCCGACGACGCGAAGTCCGGCTGCATGATGCCCTCCGACGCGGCGCTCGGCGCCGTCGGTCCGTGCCCGCGTGAGTGCACGCTACCGCCGTGCAATGACGGATCGTGTTCGGATTCGGACGTCGGGGAGGCCGACGAGGCCGGGACCGGCCGCGGCCGGCGCCGGCTACGGGAGCGGGCCGGCTTTCAGGAGGGCGCGAGTCTCGGGTGACGGCGTTGCGCCGAGGTGGGCGGCCAGCGCCGTCTGGCAGCGTCGATAGACCTGCTCGACTTCTGTGGAGCGTCCGAGCCGGTGATGGACGTGTCATCAGGCTCCGGTAGACGTCCTCGGCACTCGGGTCCACGCGGAGCGCCTCTTCGTACCAGTCGGCGGCCTGCTGTGGATCCGCCGGCTCGCACTGCCGCCCGATGCGAACGATCTGCCGGAGCAGGCGACGGCGCAGACCCTCGGCCAGCGCCGTGCTCTGGTGAAGGGCGAGATCCGGCTCGTCGAGGAACGCACCCCGGTAGAGGCCAGCGGCCTTCCGCGTGAGCTCCTGGGGATTGGCCGCGGTCTCCGCGCGTCCCAGGAGGCGCTCCACTGCCCAGACATCCACCCAGCAAAGCCGACCGTTCAGGCTCAGCTGCCCCTCCTGCCGGAGGATGGCTTGCTCGCGGCCCAGGAGGCCACGCAACCGGTGCAGCGCGCTGGCCAGCGCCACGCGGGCCGCGTCGCCTTCCGCGTCGGGCCAGAGCGCGTCCATCACCGGTTCCTCGCGCACGCTACCTCCACCGAGGGCGATCAGGGCTTTCAGGAGGGCCAGGGGCTTTCGCTGCACCTTGTGGGCGAACCGGACAGGCTCTCCGCCCCGTATCACTTCGAAACGCCCGAGCGTGAAGATCCTGATGGGCCAGGGCCACGCCTCCACCTCCACCGGCGGGCTCTCCGGGACGAGCCCGCGCTTCTGGACCAGGCCACGCACGTAGTCCTCCTCGATGCCCGCCTCCAGCGCGCGGGCACAGAGCCCGGCCATGACCGCGGGAACCCAGACGTGAGAGTTCACGTAGCCCCGCTCGCGGCCGAGCGCCATCGCGATGGCGAGTGCCCGCAGGCCGTCGGCCTCCTGGCCACGATCCAGACCCAGCTGCGCCTCGGTCAGACGAGCCATGAACTCGACGTAGGCGCTGCCCATGCCGCGGCCGATCTCGAGTCCACGGTCGAGATGTGATCGGGCATCTGGCTCCGCACCCCGCGCGTGCAGCACCTGGGCCGACATGAGATGGGCGACTGCCTCGTCCAGGGCACACCCCGCCAGGAGGGCCAGCCGCAGCATCTCGGGCTGGTAGGTGGCCGCGCGCCCGACGTCGCGGCGGATCAGGGCATCCCACACGATGAACCAGTGGTGCCAGAAGCGAAACATCGGCCCGAGCCGGTGGACGTCTCGCTCGAGCTCTTGCAGCCACGACGCCGCCGTTTCGAGATCGCCGTCGCTGAGAGCCCCCATGAGGCCGCCACAGAGCACCATGCGTCTCGCCGCGGAGAACCCACCCGTGGTGTGCACCAGCTCGAGCATGTGGGCCACCGTACGTCGGTACGACGGCAGCGCCATGGCTGCTTCGTACCAGGCCACCACCATGCTGGCGTTCACGGCCGCGATCGGGGACACGTCGCGCGCACGCATCACCGTCCGCATCTCATCGACCACCACCGCCACCCTGGCAAGGTCACCGGCCTGGAGCTGATGGTGAAACCAGGCGACGGCAGCGATCGGCCGCGTGAACGGATCCCGAGGCTGCCGCGCCACCTCGATGGCGCGCTCGGCCCAGTGTGTCGCCTGGGGATGGGACGGTTGCCGCATGGTGGTCGCGACGAGCATCGCCGTCGCGACGCGCGCCTCGACCCCTTTCGACGGAAACGCTGGCGCCTCCCGCATGATGTCGTCGAGCAGCGCGATCCAGCGGTCCATCGGGATCAAGACTCCCTCGCTCATGTACGCGAAGATCACGCCCGCCCAGGCCAGGAACATCCCGGTCGTATCCCCCTGCCGGTGGAAGACGGTGAACGCCTGCTCGAGGCTGGGCCGGCGGTCGGCGTGCCGCCTCGCCACCCACCCTCGCCAGAAGAGGAGCCATGGCTGCTCGGCGAAGATGGCCGCGGGGACGCCCTCCAGCCACTCCTCCAGGGTCTGGGCTCGGCCCTGAGCCATCAGCCTCTGGGCGCAGCGATGGATCAACTGCGCGAGCGTGTGCCAATCCTCGGCGTCGCGCAGCAGCCGGGCCGCCGCCTCGATCTGGCCTGCGGCGTCGAGGAGGCGCGCCGCCGTCCGGCAGATCCTGGCGCGATCCTCGGAGGAGTAGACCCGAAGCGCCTGTGACAGGAGGAATTCGCGGAAGAGCGGGTGGTACTCGTACGCCGGCTCGCCGTCGCCCGCCTGCTTGTTCGTGAAGTAGTTCTGCTCGTACAGCGCGGAGAGGATCTCGCCAGCAGCCGGCTGGCCCGTGAGCGCCTCGGCCAGGGTAGCCGTCACCCGGGGCAGAAACGCAGTCTGAAGCAACACGTCCTGGACGTTGGGATCGGCCTTCTTGAAGATCTCGCCCGCGAAGTAGTCGAACAGGATCTCCGACGTCGACTCGCGTGGGGCCGGCAATGCCCGGCCTTCCGAACGGAGCTGCTCCAGCAGCAGCACGAGACCGGCGCACCAGCCGTCGACGGTGTCGTACAGCGCGCGGATCGTCCCACGCGACCAGCGGCCCGGCGCGAGCTTCCGGGCCAGTCCCGCCGCCTCCGTCGGCGTGAAGCGGAGCTGGGCCCCATCGAGGATCGCGACGTGCTGGTGGGCGCGGTGACGGGCGAAGGCCGGCGGCGGATCGCTGCGGCTGATGAAGACGAGGCGCCCGCCGTCCGGGATCTCGGCGACCATCTCCGCCATGACGTCGTGGAGCGCGGCCTCGGGCGGCACATCCTGGTAGTTGTCGAAGACGACGGTGAAGGGCGGCTTCAGGCGGCTGTAGAGCTCGCGGAAGAAGCGCCGCGCGAACACGGGCAGGTCCGCACGGTACTCGGCAGTCAGGAGCGGCAGCGCACGGCGGCGGCGGGGCGCGGCCAGAGCCAGATAGTAGAAGAACGTCGCCACGTCGGCGTCGCCCTCGTCGAGCTGATACCAGAGCCCTCGGAGCCGCCGCGTCGCCAGATAGCTGGCCACGAGGGTCGTCTTGCCGGCACCCGGAGGCGCCCAGACCCAGGTGACCGGCCGTCGCCGGGCTTGATCGAGCTGGCGGAACAGCCGGGCCCGGGGTACCGTGCCCGTCAGCGTGGGGACGGTCGTCTTTGCCAGCGCCATGACGCCAGCCCGATCTTATGACGGCCAGCATCCACCCTGCATCGGTCTACCCCACGCGCCGCCGACCCGAACGCACCCTTGATTCTCGCCTCTCGAGGCGGGTATTGCACGCCTCGCCACGAGGCCACTGCCTGGCGAGATTTATCGTATCGCCTCCCAGAAGGACCGTTCGTATCCCCCGGGACGCTCCGGTGTCGTCTTCGTACCAGCCCACCCAGCCTCGGTGCGGCACGGCAAGCGCGGCCTTCGATTCGATGTCCCCGCCAGAGAGCCTGTGGACTGACGCGGGTGCGATGACTACCGTATCGGCGTCAGTCGCTCCGCGTTACCGCGGCGTCGCTACGGGTCCTTCACGAGAGGCCGGTTGTTCGCCCTGAAGATGCGCTTCCCGGCGATGCGGAGCACAGAGTCACGGAGCCTCGGTGGGAGATTCCTCGTGCGGTCTCGCCGATGCGTCTGCTGCCGAACCCATCGAACCCTCGGCGCTCGCCTGGCCTCGAACGCCGTCAGACACGCTGCGACCGGATGGCCACTCGCGAGAACCTCGGCGAGGACCAGGGCATCCTCCATGGCCATCGCGGCCCCCTGCGCCATGTTGGGGGACGTGGCATGGGCCGCATCGCCGATCAAGACGACATGCCCTTTCACCCACGGCTGCGGTGTCACCTCGTCGATCGGCGCGAAGTACGGCGGCTCGGCCGGGGAGAGTCGGCGCAGAATGCCAGGCACCGGCTCGTGAAAATCACCGAACAGCTCGATCAGCCGATGGAACACCCCCTCCGTCGGATCTTCTCTACCGCGCGAGTTGACATCTGCGTAGCAGTACAGCCGCCCCTGTCCGATGGGGACGGCGAGGAAGGCCCGGCCCCGAGCCAGCATCACGGTCCAGGTGGTGATCGCGGGGCCTCCCTCGACCACCATGCGCCAGCTCACCTGCCCGACGTGACGTGGTGCAGCCCCGTCGAAGATCAGCCGACGGACGGAGGAGTGGATGCCGTCTGCGCCCACGAGCACGTCATAGTTGCCGACGGAGCCATCGCTCAGGCACACGTGAGTACTCTCGGCGCCGGCGTCGACGGATTCTATGGTCGTGCCGAAACGGATCGGCGCGTCGGCCGCCTCCCGCAGGAGCGCGTGGAGCTCCCGCCGATGCACGGCAACACAGGGATCCGTCGCGCCCCAGATTTCGTGGAGATCAATCTCGAACAGCAGCCGGCCTCGATGGTCCAGGACGCGCTGCTGCGGGATCCGGCACCCGCCGCTCAAGACGGCCTCGTCGAGCCCGAGGATCCGGAGCATTCGGACACCATTGGCCGGGAGAAAGAGGCCGGTGCCGACCTGGTCCCGTTCGCCCTCGCGCTCCACGATCTCGGCGGGGAGCCCACGCTGCCGTAGCGCCCGCGCAAGCGTCAGCCCGGCAATTCCGGCGCCGACGATCAGGATTCGTGGAACGCGAGGCATCCGGCCCATGGTAACCTGGCCGCGCGTACTCTGGCCTGGAGTACCATTTCATAGTCATGACCAGCCGAACGAGGCCTATCCCCGGAGCAGCCGCGGCCACGTCGGCGAACACACCGCCACCATGAGCGGACCTCGTCCGTGGCTCCTCGGGACATTGCTCCTCGTCGCCGCGGGCGCCGGAGGCGTCTACCTCGCCGACCAGATGGTCCTGGCCCCGGGACGGGCGCTTCGGCAGCAACTGGCCGACCGCGAGGCCCAGATACGCACCCTGACGGAGCGAAACCAGGCCCTCGAGGCGGCCGTCCGGCTCCTCCGCCACACGGAGCGGCGCGCCCGGCTCGTGGTGCTGGATCAAGGGCCCGGTCCCGAGGGGCACGTCCGCACACGCGTCCGGTTCACCGAGCTCAACGCCCAGGGCGACGTCGTCGGAGAGCCCCGGGAGCTGGTGCTGGACGGCGACGAGGTCTACGTCGATGCCCTCGTCATCAAGTTCGAGGACACCTTCGTGACCGCCGGTGATGCGCTCAAGGGCAAGGCGCTGCTGCTCTTCCGTCGGATCTTCACCGACCGCCGCCGGCCCGCGGACGGAGACGTGCTGGACCGGGAGGGCCAGATGCCGCAGAGCTACGCCGCGGAGCGCGCGCCGACGGCGTTCGAGCGCGAACTCTGGGCACGATTCTGGGAGCTGGCCAACGATCCCGAGACAGCCCGCGAGCACGGGATCCGAGCCCTGCACGGCGAGGCCGTCTCGACCCGGCTCAAGAAGGACCTCATCTACATCATCACGCTGCGTTCGACGGGCGAGCTGACGATCCAGCCGGCGCCGTAGCCGCATTCGGTGTGGCGCTTTTCCTCTGCGGTCGACGCCGCGCGCATCTCACCGAGCGCTCCGGCCCAACACACCCTCGGCTCGCCCCCGAGGAACTCGACTATGCCTCCATGCGGATCATCGGCGAAGTCACGTGTGGGGCATCGAAGCTCCGAATCTGGGAAATGCCAGGGGCGGGCTCCGCGGTGCCCGTGACGCCCTCTGGCCTGAGGCCTGGTCATGGCTCCGCTCAGCTAGCGGCGGCGTCGCGGTGACAGGTCGCGCCGTGCGTAGGCGGATCGTAGGGGCCCCCGCCCCCGCGCTGGTCACGATCCTCGTCTGCGATCAGCGGCCTCGCTTGGATGGAAACATCTTGGCGAATCTCGCGAGGGCGCTCGCCCAGCCTTCCTCATGGCCCTTCGCTGCTGAGGCATCCTGGAATCCCGTTTGCGTGAGAACGATGTCGGTCCCGGCCTTCGTGTCGCGAAACTCGAAGGTCACCAAGGTCTCGACCGCGTGTTCCTCTTCCCACTGATGGGTGAAGACCACCTTCTTGTCTGGGATGATCTTCTTGTACACGCCGTAGGCGGTATGCAGTTCGCCGTCGCACTTCATGACCTGGCGAAACGCCCCGCCCACGCGCATGTCCGCCTCAAACGAGACGACCCGGCACCCATCCGGGCCCCACTTGCGGGCCAACTTGGGATCGCTGAACCCTTGAAAGACCTTCTGGCGTTTGGCCGGTACCGGCTGGGTCACTCTCAGACGATCGGCCTTGGTCATCAGTCCCTCCCCGTCTTGGCCCGTGGTCGGCCACGAGAGATCGAACCCGTGCACGGCCCGCAGCGAGGCGCCAGCGACGGCCTGCGACTCGTGCCCTACGCGCAGGACTCGCTCATGGCGGCCATGGCGGCCGCTCCGCGCTTGCGGATCTCCTCGGGGGTCAGGTCCTCTTTGTGGGTGGCCATCGCCCACTCGTGACCGAAGGGATCGACCAGCTTGCCGAACCGGTCGCCCCAGAACATGTCTGTCGGCGGCATGATGGCCTTGGCGCCGGCATCGACGGCCCGCTTGAAGGCGGAGTCCACGTCGGGCACGTAGAGGAAGATGGCCCCGGTGGTGCCGCCCAGCGTCTCCGGGGAGCGGCTCCCCATCTGAGGAAACTCGTCGCTGAGCATCAGCATCGAATCGCCGATCCTGATCTCGGCGTGCATCACGCTCTTGCCGTCGGGCCCCGTCATGCGCCCACCTTCCTGGGCACCGAACGCCCGCTTGTAGAACTCGATCGCCTGAGCGGCCCCCTTGATGGTGAGATACGGGGTGGCCGTTCGATATCCGTCCGGAATCGGCTTCGCCATGTGCGCCTCCTGCCTTTCGTAGCGCTCCAGCCTTTTTAGCCAGCGGTCGGCGGCGATCGATGCTCCGCCTGCCCGCCTCTACACGATGCTTCGCCACGAGCCAGGGCCGTCCACCCGCCGACGTGGCGTCAAGTAGGGTCTGCTCGCTTGTAGTCGAACGGCCCGGTCCGAGATCGACATGGCCAGAGCAGTGGTCCTACCTGGCCCGTCCGGTGGCCATGGCCCTCGAGGCTTGGAGCGTGCGGCGCGGGCAGGGATTGGGGCGACACGGCGGTCAGTCCTGCGAGCCGTGGCGATGGGCCGCGGTCGATCTGGACGTCTCGAGCGACTATCTGGGTCTATTGCCCTTCTCGGTGTCGCCCGGTCTGGCAACCCGCCGATTCTGCGCGACCTGGGACATGGACAGACCGGCGTCGCGGCGCATCAGCAACCGTCAGGATGGCGGAGCGGGGTGTGGCGGTACCACGCATTGCCCTCGGCCAGGCGCGCCGCTCGGGCTCCCGACCGGGAGTTCGCGTTCGGTCGGTGTTCCCGCGCCCGCAACTAGAGCGCGCCGAATCGGCCTCCCAGTATCGTCTCCTGCTAGAGTAGCAGAAGAGTACAGACGGAGTGCCACATTGGACAAGGAGGCGCCATATGAAGCTCACGGCGATAGTCGGAATCATCCTGATCGTGATCGGCGTGATCGCCCTGGCCTTGGGTGGGTTCAGCTTCACGACCAGCGAGAAGGTGGCCGAGGTTGGACCCCTTAAGGTCGAGAAGGAGAAGACCCGCTCGGTGCCGCTGCCGCCGATACTGGGCGGGCTGGCGCTGGTTGGCGGGATTGTTCTGCTCGTCGCCAGCCGACGCGGTTGACGTACTTCGTCACTCGCGAGACCTGACTCCGCGATCACTCGGTCTGGATCGTGATCTGCCTCGGCTTGACGCGCTCGGCCTTCGGCAGCCGCAGCCGGAGAACACCCTGCTTCAGCGTCGCCTGGATCCGCCCTTGGTCGATCGCTTCCGAGACCGTGAAGACCCCGTACCTGGTCGTCGATGGCGCTGCGAGGGCCAGCTCCGCTGGAATGTAGCCCCGGTTCGGTATTCACCGAGCACCGCGACCTCGTTCGGTCTCTCGGGCGCGTCGGCGTGCCCGGTGATGGCCAGCACGCCCTCGTGCAGGTCGATCGTCAGCTGCCCCGGCGTGACGCCCGGCATGTCAGCGAGCACGGTGATCGCCTGAGAATCCTCGAAGATGTCCACCGGGGGCGTGAGCACCACCCCTGGGCCGGGTGGCCTCGGTGGCAGCAGCGATGTCGCGCCCCCCCGGGTCTGCAATCCCTGGGTCTTGTCGGTTGCCATGGAAAGTCTCCTTCGTGGGCTCGGCGCTCATTCTACGAGGTCTGCATCCTCACGCGGCGCGGCCTGGCGGTCTCGGGCTTGGGGAGCGTCAACGTGAGGATCTCGTCGACGTACTTCACGTCGACCCGCGTCCCGTCGAACGCCGCCGGTAACGCCCGCAGCGGCTGACCGCGCTCTCGACCCGCTCCTTCCGGTGGTAGCTCGCCCCCGCCTCCTCGGGGGATGCCGCGTGCCCGACAGGGCGATAGTGTCTGGCACTTCCCTTGCTGTGTCGGCACACAAGGGCATTCTCGCGTGGATCGCTATCGGTCCGTAGTCGGAGCTGGTGGCACGGGTGCTCATGCCCCGTCGCGATCGTTGCTGGAGTGGATGACCGCGATGACTGGCATGGTGAGCACCCTGGCTGAGTGGGGATACGTGTGGGCGAACGGTCGGCCTGTTCAGAGCGAGCCCGGCGGTTCTGTGATGACCGTCGTCGACCGAATGGGCACTCGCCATGCTCCGAGCGATCCCGGGGCCGGCTCGCCGGCTGGCGCACGTCAGCATGTCGGGCTGGCGCCATGTTGCCGCTCCCGCCTCGGGCTTCTGCTCTCGCGATGGCAACAGCCGAGCGCCCGACAAGCCGCTTGACTGATGAATGAGGCACACGAAGACCTGAACCTCCCGGAGGGTGCAATGAACCAGCGTCGTTCCCGTGCTTCCCGCAATCCCCGTGGAAAATGGGGTACCGCACTCCTCGTTGGAAGTGCCTTTGGCCTGTGGCTCGGAATCGGTGACTCCCAAGTCCCCCCGCGCGCGCCGGATGCGGTTCAGGACGCGCAGACCCCTCGAACCGGGGGCGCTACGAGGCCCGAACAGCAGAAGTCCCCGCACGATCGGTCCGACGTCTTCAGCGCTCAGAGCGCGCCGGCGAGCTCCATGGTCCTCGAGAATCAGCCGGACAAGGGCCAAGGTCTCGGCTTCGACTTCGCGCGCGACCCGTTCAACGCCAAGCGCCCCATGGAGACCTTCGAGGAGATCATGAAGGCGGACGTGGCCGCGAAGCCGGGGGTGACAACCGCCCAGCGGGAGCTCCTCGAGCGCCGCTATGACCTCGCTGCCAAGCTGGACCCGACCACGCGCATGTCTCGGGGCAAGCCGCTACCTGTCGGACCGACGGCCCGGCTTGCCTCCGGCGTCACATGGGAGCAGTTGGCGACGATGGGGCCGGAGCAGATCCGTACCCGTGGCTTGTTCCCGTATCCCTCGCTGCCTCATCCGAAGCATGTGGCCGGCGGACAGGTATTCCCCCAGATGCAGATCGCTGTCTTTCCGCGCCTCGAGCGCTTCGACGTCGAGTTCGATCTCCCGGAAGCCTTCCTGCCCGAGTTTCCGCCAGCCATCTTCCTGCATGCACGGCCGGAGCTCGGGGACGTTTCACGCGGCGAGGTCATCTCTATCAACAACTTCCACCGGTTGTTCAAGGATCTGCTGACGCCGGCCCAGCTCGATGGTTTGCGGTTGCTCGTCACCCCTTTTCCGCAAGAAGAGTTCAACGTGACGGACGATCGAAAGTCCGCTGACCCGAGCCTGGGCGTGGCATGCTTCGACTGCCATGTGAACGGGCATACCACGGGGCAGTTCCATCTGAATCCGGACAACCGGCCCCAGCACCGCCGGTTTAGGCTCGATACCACGAGCCTTCGGGGACTGTTCAATCAGCAGATCCACGGCTCCAAGCGAAGCCTCCGCTCGGTCGAGGATTTCACGGAGTTCGAGCAGCGCACCGCCTACTTCAACGGCGATCCGATCCGGGCCGCCAAGAAGGGCGTGAACGTTCTCGATCGGGTGCCCGTGAGTCACATGGCCCAGATGCAGAACATGCTCGACTTCCCTCCGGCGCCCAAGCTCGACGTCCACGGTCGGTTGATCGCCGCCAACGCCACGGACAGCGAGCGGCGAGGGGAGGCGCTGTTCTTCGGGAAGGCCCAGTGCAGTGGGTGCCACCCCTCACCCTTCTACTTGGACCACCAGATGCACGACCTGAAGCTCGAGCGGTTCCTCGCCGAGCCGCCGCGTGGGCCAATCAAGACCTTTACCCTGCGCGGCATCAAGGACAGCCCGCCGTATCTCCACGACGGGCGGGCGTTGACCCTCGAGGACACCGTCGAGTTCTTCAACCTCGTCCTCGAGCTCCGGCTGACCGCCCAGGAAAAGCGCGATCTGGTCGCCTTCATGCGACAGCTGTGAGCCACGGAAGCCGGTCACACGCGGGGGCCCACCAGACCCAGAGGGTTGCTGGGGTCCACCATCAGTCGCGCGAGGAAGCGTTCGAGGCTCGGATCAGGCGACACAGCAGGCTATCGCCGCCGCCTTCCGGCAAGTAGTGACCGCAGTCTACGGCCGGCCACGGATGTCATCGGCCGGCCGCCGCTGGCACGTGGCTGGGATGGTCAGCACTCCGTGGCCCGCGCGGACGGTGTTACACGTGATCGCCCACCGGGCGGTCGCCTCACCTCGACGGCGACAGCCCTGCTCGAGCCATCCGAAGGGCGGGAAGACGACCGTGCTTGCCGGGCCCGTCGGAAAGGCACCATGGCGGTAAGCTCGTAGCATGGACCGCTTAACGATCGCCCAACTGCTGCGCGAGATCGGACTCCTTCTCGAGATCCAGGGCGGAAATCCGTTCAAGGCTCGAGCGTACGAACGCGGGGCTCGCGCGCTGGAGTCGCTCTCGGCCGACCTGGGACCGCTCGTGGCCCAGAACCGGCTGACCGAGCTTCCGGCGATTGGTCCGGCGCTGGCCGCGACGATTGTTGAGCTCCACCAGACGGGCCGAAGCGGGCAGCTCGAGCGACTGCGCGCCGCGCTGCCGCCCGGCGTGCTGGAGCTGAGCCGGGTCCCGGGCCTCAGCGTCCCGCGCATCGCCGCGCTCCACCAGGCGCTCGGGATCACCTCCCTCAAGGACCTGCAGGCGGCGGCGGAGAGTGGGCGTGTGCGCAACGTGCGGGGCTTTGGCCCTAAGACGGAGGCCAAGCTCCTGGTCGGCCTCCGCCACCTCGAGGCGCACGGCGAGCACATGCTTCTCCACCGCGCGCTGGCGGAGGGGGAACGGCTCTTGACCTACGTCCGGTGGGGGGCGGGGACGGTCCAGGCGGAGCTCGCCGGCGCGCTTCGCCGGCGCGCGGAGACGGTCGACCGCCTGGTCGTCGCCGTGAGCGCCGACGACCCGACCCGCGCTCTCGACCACGTGGCGAGGTATCCGGCGGCCTTCACTCCTCTCGCGCGCGGGGCGCGCCGCGTGACGTTCCGCACGGCGAGTGGTCTCCTTGTCGAGAGCGAAGCCGTAGAGCCGTCCGCCTTCCCGGCGCTCCTCCACGCCCTCACCGGCTCAGAGGCCCATCGAGCGTGCCTCAGTGGGCGTGCGCGCGATCTAGATCTCGTGCTGGATCGCCGGGGTCTCACGCGGGCAAAGGGCGGGCGTCGGCTGCCCATCCAGAGCGAGGCGGATCTCTACCGGCACCTCGGACTGCCCTATCTTCCGCCGGAAGTACGAGAGGATGCGGTCGACCTCGAGATGGCGGCGGCCCGGTGCCGCGACGGCGGGCTCGTCCAAGAGCCGGACATTCAGGGAATGGTGCATTGCCATACCGTCTACTCGGATGGGGCCGACACGATCGAGGTCATGGCCCGCGCGGCCCAGGCGATGGGCATGCGTTACATCACCATCACCGATCACTCGCCGACCGCGTCGTACGCAGGCGGCCTGACGCTCGAACGGCTCCGGCGTCAGTGGGACGAGATCGCGACGGCGCAGGAGACGGTGAAAGGAATCACGATTCTGCGCGGGACGGAGAGCGACATCCTCGCGGACGGCCGGCTCGACTATCCCGACGAGGTGCTGGAGCAGTTCGACATCGTCATCGCCAGTGTTCACAACCGCCACCGCATGGACGAGGCCCAGATGACCCGACGTCTGGTCCGGGCGATGCGCCACCCGAGCTTCAAGGTCTGGGGCCACGCGGTCGGACGTTATGTCCTGCGCCGCCCGCCCATCGCCTGCAGGATGGAGGAGGTACTGGACGCCGCCGCGGAGTCGCGAGTGGCGATCGAGGTGAACGGGAACCCCCACCGTCTCGACATGGAGCCGCGCTGGCAACGCGAGGCCCGTCGCCGCGGCCTTCGATTCGTCGTGTCCACGGACGCGCACTCCACCGCCGAGCTCCAGAATCTGCGCTTCGGGATCGACATGGCCCGCCGAGGCCTCCTGGCGGCGGCGGACGTCTTGAACACGTTGCCCGTCCTCGACTTCCGTCGGGTCGTGAAACCGACGGGAACCTGACGGCCCCCCCTCCCATCAGCCGTTGATGATCTCGCCGCCGTTGGGGTGCAAGACCTGGCCCGTCATGTACGAGCCATCGGCGGATGCGAGCAGGACGTAACAGGGCGCGACCTCGGCTGGCTCTCCGGCCCGGCCGAGCGGAACATCGGAGCCGAAGGTCGCGACCTTCCGAGGAGGAAACGACGCCGGGATCAACGGGGTCCAGATCGGTCCCGGGGCGACCGCGTTAACGCGGATGCCGCGGGCGGCCAGCGCCTGCGACAAGGAGCGAGTGAACGCGACGATCGCCCCCTTGGTCGCCGCGTAGTCCAGCAGGTGCGGGCTCCCGCGGTATGCGGTGACGGAGCTCGTATTGATGATCGCGCTTCCTCGGCGAAGATGCGGGAGGGCCGCCTTCGTCACGTAGAAGAACGAGAAGATGTTCGTCCGGAAGGTCCGCTCGAGCTGGGCCGACGTGATGTCACGGAGGCTCGGTCGAGGATGCTGCTCGGCCGCGTTGTTGACCAGGATGTCCAGGCGGCCGAGACGCTGCACGGTTCGACGGACCGCTTGACGACAGAAGGGCTCGCGGCCTACGTTTCCGGCTATCCGGAACGCGCGCGCTCCGAGCTGTTCGACGAGGCGGACTGTCTCGCGCGCGTCTCCGTGCTCGTTCAGATAGACGATCGCCACATCCGCGCCTTCCCTGGCGAACGCGATCGCCACGGCGCGGCCGATGCCGCTATCGCCTCCCGTGATCAGCGCAACCTTGCCGCGCAATTTCCCCGTGCCCCGGGCCCCCGCCTCGTCGGCCTGGGGCCGCGGAGTCATGCGCGCCTCGACGCCCGGCTGGCGGCGCTGGCGCTGGGGCGGTCGGAGGGCTCGCTTGGGCGAGGTCTTCTGAGGCACGGTAATGTTCGCTCCTCTGGCGCGTCCTGCGGAATCAGCTGATACCGGATACCTCGTTGTTGCGACGTGCGGCGCGCTCCCCGAGAACCGTCAGCATGGATGGCGAGAGCGCGGACGTACTGTCCTCTCCTTTCCGTCCGTGCTGGCCTTCCCCGTGGCTCGCGGGAAGGAGGCGGTTGACGCGCGTCAGCAGCTCCGCCGTCACCCCGGGAACGAGCGCCCGGGCCACGGCGGCGACCCTCGCCGGCACCGACAACACCCGCTCGGCCTCGCCTCGCCGGATTGACTCGACAATACGACGGGCGGCCCGGTCCGCGTCCATGGACAAGAGCGGCAGGGCGTCGCTGATGCTGAACCACGCGTACTCCGCACGATGGCGGCCTTTGAAGGTCGCATGGCGCGGGCTGCCGGTTCGCATGAGGCCGGGACAGATCGTGATGACCGAGATACCATCCTTGGCCAGCTCGGCGCGCAGGCCTTCGGACAGCCCCACCAGGGCAAACTTGCTCGCGCTGTAGGGAACGAGGTGGGGCACGCTGATCTTGCCGCCGATGGAGGCGATGTTCGCGATTCGTCCCTCGCCTCGTCGGCGCATGTCGGGGAGCACCGCCAGGATCGCGTAGAGGGCTCCCCAGAAGTTGGTGTCCATTGCGCTCCGGAAGTCGTCAATGTCCATGGTCTCCACGGGCCCCACGCTGATCGTTCCCGCGTTGTTGACCAGGACGTCGATCGGACCCATTCGCTCGCCGACCTCGCGGACCAGGTCTTCCACGTCGCCACGAACCGTGACGTCACATGCGATAGCCAGCACTCGAGCTCCCCGCCGCTCCAGGTCCTCGCGGGCACGGGCCAGCGTGGCCGGATCGCGCCCGCAGATCACGACACGAGCCCCCGCACGGGCGACCTCCCGCGCCAGGACCAGCCCCAGGCCGCGGGAGCCCCCGGTGATCAGCACCGTCCGGCCCTCGAGGTCGTACCGGCGCGGCCGGTGCGTCATCAGATAGCCCGCAGCGAGCGCCGGCGCCACCCACGAGCAGCGGGAGGAGCGACGTTCGCGAGCCCCGGGAGGTCATGCGGCCGGGTCGAGCACGATCTTGGTGCAGTCGTCCGTCTTGTCGTTGAACATCCGGTAGGCCTCGGGTGCCCGGGACAAGGGCATCCGGTGGCTGATGACGAACGTCGGATCTATGTCTCCGCGAGCGATTCGATCGAGGAGCGGCCGGAGGTACCGGTGCACGTGCGTCTGTCCCATGCGGAACGTCAGTCCCTTCGCAAAGGCAGCCCCGAGCGGGATCTTGTCGAGAACGCCGCCGTAGACGCCCGGAATGGACACGGTTCCGCCCTTGCGGCAGGCCTGAATCGCCTGGCGCAGCGCATGCGCCCGATCCGTCCCGAGTCGAACGGCGAGCTTGACGCGATCGTAGCGCGCGTCGAGCGTCGTGCCGTGGGCTTCGGTGCCCACCGCGTCGATGCAGGCGTCAGGCCCGCGCCCGCCCGTCCGCTGCTTCAGCTCCTCGACGACGTCTTCGACCACCTCGTAGTTCAGGGTCTCCGCCTTGCCGGCGGTTTCGGCCAGCCGCAGGCGCGCCGGCCAGCGGTCAATCGCAATCACCCGCTCGGCTCCGAGCAGATAGGCGCTTTGAATGGCGAACTGGCCGACCGGGCCGCATCCCCAGACCGCCACCACGTCGCCCGGTTCGATCGCACACTGCTCGACCGCCATGTACCCTGTCGGAAAGATATCCGACAGGAACAGGACCTGCTCGTCCGTCAGCGTCTCCGGCACCGATAGCGGCCCGACATCCGCAAATGGCACCCGCACGAACTCCGCCTGGCCGCCCGCATAGCCGCCGTAGATGTGGGAGTACCCGAACAATCCCCCGCCGGAGAACCCGTACAGGCCTTCGGCCATTTCGGCGTTGGGATTTGAGTTGTCACAGAGCGAGGTCAGCCCCTGGCTGCACGGCAGACAGGCCCCGCAAGCGATGGCGAAGGGGACCACCACTCGGCTCCCGCGAGTGAGGGACGACACTTTCGACCCGACCGCCACGACCTCGCCCATGAACTCGTGGCCCAGGACGTCACCCGCTTCCATCGTCGGGATGAGGCCGTTGAAGAGGTGCAGATCCGAGCCGCAGATGGCCGTCGACGTGACCCGGATGATCGCATCCCGCGGGTTGACGATCTCCGGCTCAGGAACCGACTCGACGCGAACATCGCCGGGGGCGTGCCAGCAGACCGCGCGCATGGCTAGGCGCTCCGGGCCAGGCGCGACGTCGCGACGCGCGGCTCGGCCTTCAGGGCCGGCGCGGCGGTCGCCACCTCACCGGTCTCCATCAGCTGCTTGAATCGGCGGAGCGCCTCTCGAACCAGACGATCGCCGCCTTGACCGAACAGGGAGGCGGCGGCCGCCCCGAGCTTGCCGCCCGGCGGCGCATACGTGACGATTACCTTGATCTCGGTCCCGCGCCCGCCGGGGGCCGGGCTGAAGCGCACCGACCCCGCGATATCGACGTCCGCACGAGGCGTCGACCGCCAGGCGAGGAGACGGCCTGGCTCGTCCGCAGTGAGCTCGGCTTCCCACGTCATCGTGATCCCGCCCGGGCCGGTCATGAGCCAACGCGACCGCCCGGGCTCCAGGGCCGTCACGGCCACGAGATGATCCGGCAAGAGCCGCGGCCAACCCTCGAGGTCGCGCCAGGCTTGGTAGACCTCGTTCGGAGAGCGCCGGACGGTCATCGTCCGCTCGATGTGCAGCCCTCGCCCAGCCGCCAAGGTCGGCATGTCCGGTCGCCGCTTGAGCGAGCGCCGTCGCGGACGCTGCGACCACACCCAGAGCGCGCCGACACCGACGATCATCCCGACCAGCGCGAGATGTCGTTCCGGACGGTCAGGCATTGCTTTGTCGGAACTGGCGCCGGACACTGCCACGTCGCTCATTTCAGCGAACTCCTCCCGTGCAACCAAATGTGTCCCGCTGCTCGGCTTGTGAGCACGCCGAGCGCACGCTCGTCTTAACGGTTAACCTGGTCGACTCCTGTTCGGCCAAGAGATTCAACGGGAGATCCAAGAACGCTCGACGCCCCGCACGTCGTGTCAACCGCTTCCGCCGGTGACGCCCGACAGTGCTGCCTAATCCGGCAGTGGAGCTTGGGTACGCGGTGGCCACCGGACCCCCGCCGCGCTTGATGAGTCATCGTAAACCCGACGCCTCGGGGCGACAGTCCGCCCGACCACGCAGCCCGGCCGCATGGCCATCGCGAGCGCCGCCACGGCTGCGATCGCGTGCATTGGGTTCTATCGGCGAGAACACCACGATATGCTTCCAGACTCGCCACGGCGCTCGTAGCGAATCGCGCCCGGACATCCCGGAGTGTCTTCGTCGCCCCAGATCCTGGTCTTCTCTCGACGAGTGCGGGCGTCGGCGTGTTCGACCATCAGATGTGCAGGCGCTTCTCGGGTCAATCGCTCGGCTCTTCTGATCAGCACTCGGTTGAATCAGTCAGCACTCGGTTGAATCAGTACGCGGTGCAATGATTAGCCTCGCTGCAAAGTCGGTACCATCGGCGAATGGCGCACAGTGCGTGTGCCTGAAAGGAGCGACGCCGTCATGCTGACGCGCGAACGCCATGATGACGACCGCCGCGCGTCGACGGCGCAAAACAGGCGGTCGAAAACCCTGTACGCTGCGTGGCCAGCGTCGGATTCGTGAGCGCGAGAAATGACGAGGTAGAGTTGGCCGCCGACCGATCGGTCTCACCCGGTCTCGCCTGGACCCACGTCTACGAGACCCTGGATACGGTCGCTTCGTGTCCGTTCCGCTCCCCTGCCAGGGAGACCGCCGGCCTGCTCCGTTACGTCTAGGTGTCCTTCATCACCCTGGCCACGGTGGGCTACGGCCACGTGACCCCGGCCACGCCCCTGGCCGGCACCCTCACCCTGGCCTCGAGGCCGTCACCGGCCAGCTCTACCTCGCCATCACGGTCGCCCAGCTAGTGCCGCTGTCGATCGCCGAGAGAGGCCGCCCGGATTCCGCCCCCGCGAGACTGACCGCTACGGCTCGGACTCCGGCCCCCCCAAACCCATGACGCGGGCGATCGTCCGTCTGGAGCCCTCCGCGGCTATTCGGGCCGGACCTCGAGCGCGTTGACGACGCGTCCCACGCCCTGGACGCCCCGGGACAGCGCCTCGGCGCGCTCCTTCGCGGCGGCCGACTCGACGGTGCCGCTCAGGTAGACAACTCCCTTGCTGCTCAGGACGCCGAGCCGCGTCAGGTTGGCGGTCTTCTCGGCGACGAGGCGTGCCTTGATCTCCGATTCGATCCGCGCATCCTCCCCCGGATTGGCAGGACGGCACGCGCCGGTCGCGATCGCCAGCCCGAGGAGGATTGACACACCGAGACCGCGCCAGGTGGCGGCCGGCCGTGGGCGCACGTTCAGGCGGGCGCGGACCGCCGCGGGCCCGGGCTCACTCGCCGTCATCCGCGTGTCGCGCCGCCGAGCCCGGGGAGGAACCGGAGGAACTCGGGAGTCTCGGGCACGAGGAGGTTCAACTCGCCCTCCGCCGAGTCCGGGCGCTCGACCGGCGGCGTCCAAGCCCGCCGTGCGACACCCCTCCCTTATCCTGCTATCATTATCTCCACTTCAGCTCGATACAAGATCTACCTTGTGAACAAGTGATACCTCTTTCTCCACTAGCTCGTCGAGCGTCACCGCCAGCTCGACCTATACCTGACCTATCTAACAAACACTCACTAAAAAAGACACTTAACCGGGCCTCCCAGGAGGTCCGCGCCGCCGCGACCACGCACTCGACTGCAACCTCCGCCTCTCGACTGCGCAGCTCTGCCATCTCTCTTCCCTACACTACTTTCTTGAGAGCCATACTCACCTCCCCGACCTGCTCCAGTAACTCCACCACGCGCATCACCTGCGTCTGCCCCTCCGGCGTCAACGTCGCTTCTGCGAGCTCAAAGCGAATCAAATCCACCTGGACGCGCTCCGCGCTCGTGTCCGGGCTGACCTGGAGGCGTCCCATCCAGCTCACGGTCAGCGTCATCGTCTTGACCGCCACCGTCCGGATATCAGTGCGGATCTCATCCCTGACGTCTAAACTCTTATCTCTGAGACTGCCACCTACCTAGACATAGACTCTCATGTCACCTCTATAGTCTCTCATCAGCTCTACTATCAGATAGAGCGGCAAACCGACGCCGCCACCCTTCACCTCTTCCGTCTCTATGCGTGCTACTTAGAGCCGGCTCAGCTGGACTTCTGCTCGCGCTGCGAGGGTCTCGTCCGCGATCCTACACTGTAGGTGCAGCGTCAGTCTCCTCTCACTCTCCTGCCACCCGATGTGGCTCGCCATCTCAGAGTTCTCTCTCTTCACCTTTAACTCTCCTATCTCTCCTCTCATATCTACTCTTATCTTCCCCCCTAGCGACCCCACTTTGCCTCGTAGCGCGATCGCCGTTCTCTTTTTCATCTTCCCGTTGATCTCAACTCGTGCCAGTCTCCCCTTCACCTTCTACAGTCCCTCCGCGCGGAGTTCCACACTTCTGAGATCCAGCGCGACCGGGGGAGAGCTTCGATCTACTACGCTCGCCCCTCCACCGTCCACCTCTACTTGTTCTACGCTCACGGTGAGAGTCCTTTTTTTCTTTACTTCAGCCGTCACCTCCCTATCTATAATATACTCTTTTCCTTCCTCAGCTATCATAATCTACCTCATCCCCATATCCCCTCTCTCTTCACTCTCTACTAGTACCCAATATGCCTCCATCTCCAGCGTGCCACCGCTACTCTCCTTTTCTACTCCACCTCTATACTCTTTACTTCTTCTCTCTTCACCTGCATCACTGTCCGCTCACCGTCCCTTACTTTCTACGCGCTAGAGTGCCTCGCTCCCCCTCGCTGTCTATATCTCGTGCGTGCCCGCCATAGCCACTGCCAGATCTAGATCGTCCCAGGCGCTGAACCGCGCCGGCGTCGGCAGGTAGGGCTGGTACGGGGCGAGATCCACTGCCCGCGTCGTCACACGCGCGTCTGTCGTGAGCGGAGTCAACCCGACGCGCCCCGACACCTCCAGCTCACCGCCGCCCGTCGGACGCCCGGCGACGCGGAGCTCGAGCGGCCCCATGGCCGGCCAGCCCGCACCGCCCACGGTCTCCGTTAGACCCGCGAGCGTCACGTGCACCGGCGGGGTGACCGCCCTGTCCCGCCACTCGACCGTGCCGTCCTGTACCACCACCTCGCCGACAGCGACCCCGAGCGGTGGCTGTGACGGCGGCGCCGCTGTGGCGGCCAGGTCACTGGCGCTAGCGCCTCGCCCTTCTCTGCGGAGTCCCGAGCCGGGCGAGGCGAAATCCGCCGGCCTGTCGCGCTCGACCACCGCCCGTGGCTGGCGAATCTCGACCTGCGTGATCCGCAGCCGCTCCGGCCAGTCTATCTCTAGGCCCTAAGCCTCTACGCGCTGCGCTTGCAGTATACGCTCCCGACCGTTGGTCAGCCCTACGTCGGCTACGGCTATCGTCCCCTGCACCCGCGACGGCACACGACGCGGAGGGGCTCGTTGATCCGGAGGTCGGCCTCCGCTACGCCCGTCACCTGCCCCGAGAGCGGCGCTAAGCTGGCCCAGGGCGCGAGGTCCAGGCCCTCGAGCCGTACCCGGAGCTCGCTGGGTATCGCGGTCGGCTGCACCGTGCCCGCGACTCTCAGGCTCCCGCGACCCTCCACGCGAGTCGAGAGGTCTACCGCGGCCGGCATCGTGACGGGCCACGTGAGGTCAGCTACCCGCGCGCGGATCGTCTTGGTGCGTATTGGCCCGGTGCCGGCGCGCTCTGATCGACGACCGCTGCCGACCCGTCCACCGCAGGCGCGCGAGCGCCATTCCGCCCAGACCCAAGTGGAGTCCCTCTAGCGTCGTCGTCAGCGTCTGCACCCTCGCCAACGGCTCGCCGCCGCGGCGCGTCAGCACGACGTCCTCTACGCGTGCGGTGCCGTCGAGGCGCAGGCCCGCGCCCTAATCCAGTCTCACATGTACCGACGTGCTCCCGCGGCCCCCATCGACCGTGACCGGCAGGTCAGGTGACAGGTAGGGCTGATACTAGGCAAGCGCCACTACCTGCGCCGTCACGCGCGCGTCGACCGTGAGCGAGTCAGCCCTACCCGCCCCGACACCTCCAGCTGACCGCCGCCCGTCTGACGCCCCGTGACGCGGAGCTCTAGCGGCCCCGTAGCCTGCCAGCCCGCGCCGGCCACGCTCGCCGTCAGGCCCGAGAGCGTCACTTGCACCGGCGGCGCAACCGCCCGGTCCCGCCACTCGACCGTGCCGTCCTGGAGCACCACCTCGCCGACGGCGACCCGGTGCGTCGGCCGCGGCGGCGGCGGCGCGGTAGCGGTGGGCGCGGGTTCCTCCGCGAGTGCGGCGGGGGCAGCAGCTCCCGAGCCGGGCGAGGGGCAATCCGCCGTCCGGGTCGCGCTCGACCACCGCCCGGGGCTTGCGAATCGCGACCTGCCTGATCCGCAGCCGCTCCGGCCAGTCGAACTCGAGGCCCGAGCCTCTACGCGCCGCGCGTGCAGGAGACGCTCCCGGCCGTCGGTCAGCCCGACGTCTGCTACGGCCATCGTCCCCTGCACCCGCGACGGCACACTCGCGCGGAGGCGCTCGTTGATCCGGAGTTCGGCCTCCGCGACGCCCGTCACCTGCCCCGAGAGCGGCGCGAAGCGGCCCCAGAGCGCGAGTCCAGTCCCTCGAGCCGTACCCGGAGCTCGCTGGGGACCGCGCGCGGCTGTACCGTGCCCGCGACTCTCAGGCTCCCGCGACCTTCCACGCGAGTCGAGAGGTCTACCGCGGCCGGCATCGTGACTGTCCACGTGAGGTCTGCTACCCGCGCGCGGATCGTCGTGCGCACGTATCTGCCCTGCGCCTTGGCGCTCTGATCTACCACCGCCGCCTACCCGTCCACCGCGAGCCGCGCGATCGCCATCCCGTCCTGACCGAAGTGGAGTCCCTCGAGCGTCGTCGTCAGCGTCGGCACCCGCGCCAACGCTCGCCGCCGCGGCTCGTCAGCACGACGTCCTCTACTCGTGCGGTGCCGTCGAGGCGCAGGCCCGCGGCCGCGTCCAGGCTCACGTGGACCGACGTGCTCCCGCGGCCCCCATCGACCATGAGCGGCGCGTCCGGCGGCAGGTAGACCCGCGCCATCGCGAGATCGAGCCCCTCGATCGTCACCTCTGCCCGAAGTCGATCGGATAGAGCCGCAGCCGCTCCACGCGCACTGAGACCGGCGCGCCCCCGTCAAAGAGCTCCCGACCGCGGTGCCGTACTGTGCGCGTGACGAGAGGTTGTGTGCCTCGAACGCTATCTGCTCGGACCGCCACGTCCGCAGCTCGCGCTATGCGCGGTCCTCTAGCGTCGCCGTGCCGTTCACCTGCACTAAGCTGTCAACCGTGACCTCTAGCACCCGGTGCGACTCGCCCGATTGCCGGATGAGATCCGACAGGTTGAACTCGCCGCCGTGATCCCGGATCACGCGGACGTGTGGTCTCTGAGGATCGCCTCGCGCACCCAGAGGTGGCCGCGGAGGAGGGCGGAGAGCCCGAGGTGGAGATCGAGTCCGTCGAATTCCGCGAAGGTTCCGGCTCCCCGGCCCGTCGGCGAGCCGGAAGCCGCGGAAGACTACCCTGCCTCGCAGGAGCGCGACCTCTACGCCGTCGAGGCTGACGGCGCGACCTGTGATCGCCCACGCGCGCAACCACGTCTCGCGGATCAGCTCCAACGCAAGCCGAACCGCGCCCGCAACCAGCGCGAGCACCACTCCCAGGCGAGCCAGCGACCCACTTTCATCGGTGGAGCCCCGATTCACCCACTGTGCCACGGGTCGGTCCCACTGTCAGCCGAGATTCGCCCGGAAGACCAGGTGAGTGTCACCCCGGACGAGGAATCGACGGGTGCCGTCACCTCACCGCCAGCTCCACCTCGCCATCACGGTCGCCCCGGCTGGTGGCGCTGTCACTCACCGAGGAAAGCCGCCCGGATTGCGCCACGCGGGACTGACCACTCCTGCTTCCATCCGGTCCAACGCGGTCGTCATCGTCCATCAGCTACGAACGCGTCCGCGATGGCAGTGCTGGACCGCCGACGGAGTCAATGCTTCCAAAATGAGCCGGGGGGACTCGTGCACGGAGTCCCCGGAGTTGCGCAAATCGCGGGGGGTCCGCTATGATCGGTCCACCAATCGAGCCACAGGAGGGCATGCATGAACGTGACAACGCTCGTGAGCACGGTGGCGGTGGCTCTCTTCTTGGCGTTCTCCCCGGGAGCCGCGGTCGGGAACCCGGAGATGGTCGCGAAGGTGAAGCAGGCGGGGTACCCCGCCCAGAACTGCCAGTACTGCCACGTCTCCGCCCTCCCGAAGAAGGCTGAGTTCAAGCCCGAGGACCTGAACGACCGGGGCAAGTGGCTGGTCGCCGAGAAGACGAAGCAGAACGCCAAGGCCGTCAGCCTCGACTGGCTGAAGGACTACCCGGGAGGCAAGGAACAGAAGAAGTGATCCGATCGGCGCTGGCTCCCGCCCTCCTGGCATTGCTGGCGCCCGTCGCCGCGGCTGCGGCCGCGGACGCTGTCCCGCTTCCGCAAGGCTGGATCGGAACGACCAGCCAGTGGGTCCGGGGGCTGGGGATCGCCTTCGGGCTCTTCAATCTGGTGCTGCTCGCGGTCGCCTGGCGGCACCTTCGGCCGTCCGGGCTGACCCCGACTGCGCGCGGCTGGCTCCTGGTGGCCGTCGGCCTGGTCCCGTTCATGGTGGCCTTCCTGTCGTTCGCCCAGGGCCTCGAGAGCTCGGCCACCGTCGCGTCATGTGGCTCCTGCCACGTCATGACCCCGTTCGTCGAGGACCTCCGAAATCCCCAGAGCATCAGCCTCGCGGCCACTCACTTCAAGAACCAGTACATCCAGGAGAAGCACTGCTACACCTGCCACTCCGACTACGGGGTCACGGGGACGTTCGCCGCGAAGCTGGCAGGCCTCGGCCACGTGTGGCGATACACCACCGGCAGGTACACGGTGCCGATCAAGATCGCACACCCCTACCAGAACGTGCGCTGCCTGGGCTGCCACGGGGCTTCCCAGAAGTTCCTCAACTCACCGGGACACCCGAAGGAGGAGGTGCCGAACTTGATGGCCGGCACGACGTCCTGTCTGATCTGTCACGGGCCGGCGCATGCGACGCCGACGCAGGCCGCTGCCCGATGACGACCCAGCCGGCCCGCGTTCGCGTCCTGCGGCTCGCGGTCCTGCTGACCGCCCTCTTCGTCGTGATGGCCCTGGTGGTGCTCGTGCGGGACACGCCGATCGCCTTCTCGGTCTTCATGTTCGTCGGTCAGCCGCTCTTCCTGGTCGCGCTCGCGCTCCTGCTGGGCGCGGTGCTGGCGGATCTCCGGGCCAAGCAGCTGCTGTAGGGGCGGACGGCCGGGCCCGTCGGGAGCTCGCCGCCGTCGGGCCATTCCATCAGCACCCTCGGCATGCAGCACCCTCAGCACGTCCGGATGAGGTCCAGTCTATCCGCCGTCCTCCACTGCCCTGAAGATTCGCAGCCCACAGTGCGGGGCCATCATCTCGGGCCGACCCCACTGGCTAGCGCCGCGGCTGGGCGGGCGATCCAGGACTGCTGTTGTCCACCCCGTCGCGGTGGTCATCGTCCACCAGCTTCTCGAACGCGTGAGCGATGGCGGTTACCTGATCTGGCCGCACGCCCGACCCGGGGAGCGCCACCATGCGACGGATAGTGGCAATGCGCTCGGGCTGGGTCTTGAGCACCATCAGGTTGAGGGTCTCCTCGCCATGGCAGCGCGCGCAGCGAAGCACCAGGAGCGATGCGGTGATGCGCTCGAACTCGGCTGGCGCGATCTTGGCGCCCGGGTGGGCTTGCATGCGTTCGACGGTGCGCTGGATCTCCGCCGGCTCCATCGACGCGGTCGCTCCAAGCCGGCGAGCGCTGTGGCAGGCCACGCAGTTCTGTAGCACGATCTGCCGAATCCGCAGCGGGCGGAGCATGGCGACGTCGCTCTTGCGGGCTAGATCCAGAGGCAAGGTCGCGACCCGCTGCTGTAGCTCGCGCACCTGGGTGAGGAGCGCGATGGTCAGGATGAGGTTGACGAGCACCACCAGCACGACGACGATGCGGACACCCGGGATCCGGAGCTTGCGTTCCGTCGCCATGTCAGGAGATCCCCTCCGCGCCGCGTAGCACGCTGGCAGGATGAGCGGCCGGACGCGGGCTCGTCCGCGTCGCCGACTCCTCGTGGATCGGCAGGATGCGCGCCAGCGCGCCGAACACGAACAGGGCCCCCGCAGTGATACCCAGGGTCACGCCGATCTCTCCCAGTGAGGGGACGTACGCTTCCCAGTGCCGCACACGCAGGCCGATCACCGCCACGTTCAACCGGTGGAGCAATACGCCGGCCACGACCAGTCCGCATGCCGTGGCGAGCCCGGCCCGGCTCTCGCGCACCTCCGGCATGATCAGCAGAGCCAGGGGAAGCAGCAGGCCGACACCGATCTCGACCCAGAAGGAGAGGGCGAGCCACGTTGCGCTCAGCATGGCGCCGGTGGCGCCGCGGTAGAAGAGATCGCCCATCTGGAACGCGAGGTAGAGCCCGACGAGCCAGGCCTCGATGCGCGCGAGGCCGGCCAGCAAGTCCATGCGCGGCTCGAAGCCGAGCCAGCGCGCGGCAGCGAGGTGCTCGAGGATCGCCATCGCGGGGCCGACCATGATCGCGGAGAAGAGAAAGAGCAGCGGCAACTGGTCCGACCACCACAGTTCGTTCACCTTGTGCGGGATGAGCGTCATCAAGGTGCCCAGCGACGACTGGTGGAGGTGCGAGAGTGTCACGCCGAGGAGCATGATCGGGATGTAGATCGCGCGCAGGACGCGGAGCGCGCGCCCCCAGCCGAGCTGCTCCGCCGGCACCTGGGCGAACTCGAGAACGAGGACGTTGAGGTACAGGAACGCGCACCACCCGACTTCGAACAGCGCGGAGGTAGGCGCCCACGACACCAGGATCATCCAGACCTTCCACGGCCGGCCGAGCTCCACCATGAGCATGACGATCGCGCTCGCGTAGCAGAGCAGCCCCATGAGCACGGCGGGGCGGAGGAACGAGTGGTAGCGATGCACCCCCAGGATCTCCACCAGCGCCGTGATCGTGAAGCCGACGCCGCCCATGGCGATCATCGTCATGATCCCGTAGCCGACCCACCAGCCCCAGGGGTACGCGTTGTTGATGTTGGCGATGCTGCCGATCCCGCCCGCAAAGCGCACCACGGCCAGAGCGGCGCCGACCGCCATGATCGCCAGCAGCGTCTTGTCCCACCAGGTGAGCCGGAAACGCCAGTTCATGGCTTCTCCCCGTGGTGGCCCTGGGCCCGCATGCGCCGGTTCACGATCCAGGTCAGCGCGCCGAACAGGCCGTACAGCAGGGCGAACGCGGGGGCCGTGACGCGCAGCCATCGGTGGGTGAGGTCCGGCATCGGCGTCTTCGGCAGGCCGGTGATGTAGCCGATCTGCTCGAACGGCACGGATGAGAGGTGCAGCACGCTGGTCCCGCCGACCTCTTCAAGGCCGTAGATCTCCGGAATGTACGTGCCCGGGGCCGTCGCGATCCGCCGCTTCGCCTCGGCCACCATGTCGTCGCGGTCGCCGAAGCTGATGGCGGCGGTGGGGCAGACGGTGGCGCACGCCGGCTTCAGCCCGACTTCCAGGCGGTCGGCGCAGAAGGTGCACTTGTGAATCAACGGCGCCAGGTTCTCGTAGTCGTACTTGGGAATGAGGAACGGGCATGCCTGCATGCACGCTCGGCAGCCGATGCAGCGCGACTCGTTGAACACGACCGGGCCGAGGGGCGTCTTGGTCAGCGCCGTGGTCGGGCACGCCGAGGCGCAGGCCGGGTGCTCGCAGTGCATGCAGAGCTGGCGCCCGAACACCCAGTCGGGCTTGGCGCCGGTCGTGATCTCGTTGAAGGTGATGAGCGTGTAGTTGTTGGCGTCGAGATCGCGCGGGTTCTGATAGCCCTCGCCGGCGAAGAACGCTGTATGGTCCGCCGGTCGGTTGTTCCACGACTTGCACGCCACCATGCAGGCCCGGCAGCCGATGCACCGGGTATTGTCCTGGATCATCGCCTTCGGCTTCGAGGTTGGCGTGGTCATGCAAGGTCCTTTCTCTTGATGCTGCAGAGAAACGCCTTGGTCTCGGGAATCTGCGTGATCGCGTCGCCGACGCTGGCGGTGAGATCGTTGACGATGTCCCCCGACACGATGCCCGCATACCCCCAGTGCCACGGCAGCCCGATCTCGTCGATCATCCGACCGTCGACGAAGAAGGGCTGGAAGCGCTCGGTGACGAGCGCGTAGACCTCGACGGCCCCGCGCGCGCTGCTCACGATCACCCGGTCACCGTTCTTGATTCCTTCGCGCTCCGCCAGCGCGGTGCCGATCTCGACGAACGCGTCCGGCGTGAGGCCGACGAGCCACGGCATGTTGCGGCTCATGGCGCCGGTCTGCCAGTGCTCGGACACCCGGTAGGTGGTGGCGACGATGGGAAAGACATCGGGCGTGCCGTACCGGTCAAACTCGGAGGACGTCCAGACCTGCGCGCAGGGGCTCGACTGGGTCTTCGAGAGCGGATTCTTCACCGGGCTCTCCACCGGCTCGTAGTGCTCGGGGAACGGCCCGTCCGCGACGTCGGGCGAGTAGAGCTGGCCGACCCCCGACGCCAGCATGATGAAGGGATTCGTCTCGCCCGGCGCCATGGCGCCATCGGGAACATCGCCCTCCCACGTCTGCGTCTCCGCGTTCCAGCGGATGACCCACTTGCGCGGGTTGAACGGCTCGCCTTTGCGATTGACCGAGGCGCGGTTGTACAGGATTCGGCGGTTCATCGGCCACACCCACGCCCACTTTGGATGGAGCCCGATGCCGTTCGGCGCATCGGTCGTATCGCGTCGAGCGGCCAGGTTGCCCTCCTCCGTGTAGCCGCCGCAGTAGATCCAGTTGCCCGCCATCGTGCTGCCGTCGTCCTTCAGCTGTGCGAAGCCGGGCACCTGCTTGCCGGCGGCGAAGCGCTTGCCGTCCTTGTCCGCGACGTCGACCAGAAAGCGGCCGTTCAGCTCGCGCGCGACGCGATGAGGATCGGCCTCGTGGCCGTAGTCCCAGGCGAGGTGCCGGATCGGCTCCGGGAACACACCGTCCTTCTCGTACGCGCGCTTCACGGCGTGGGCGAGCCCGTTGACGATGTCGAGATCGGGGCGGCAGTCGGCGATGGGCTTTACCGCGCGGTAGCGCCACTGCGCCCAGCGCCCGCTGTTGACGATGCTGCCCTCCTTCTCCACCCCCGAGGTGGCCGGGAGCACGAACACCTCGGTGGGGATTCGAGTCGGATCGGCGCCTGGCCGCTTCCAGAAGCCCGCCGTCTCGTGCTCGAACAGATCGGCGACCACCATCCACTCGAGCTTGTCCAGCCCGGCCCGGATCAGCCGCGCGTTGGCGCCGCCCACCGCGGGATTCTGGCCGAAGCAGAAGAGGCCCTTCAGCTCGCCGGCGAGCATGGCGTGGGTGAGCGCGAGAAAGGCGTAGCCCTGTCCCTGGAATCCACGGCCGAGCTTCGGCAGGTACGCGAAGGCGAAGTCATTCTCGCGCGTGGCACGCTCTCCCCACCACGCCTTCAGCAGGCTGACGACGTACTTGGGCGTGTTCTGCAGCCAGTTGGCGCTGGCCCGGCTGGTCGCCACCGGAGTGACCCGCCCGAGGTAGCTCGTGAGGTCGACGTCCACCTCCACCGGCAGCTTGAGATAGCCCGGCAGGGCGTCGTTGCTCAGGCCCTGATCCGTGGATCCCTGCACGTTGGACTCGCCGCGCATGGCGTTGACCCCGCCGCCGGCGACGCCGATGTTGCCGAGGAGCAGCTGCAGGATGGCGTAGGACCGGATGTTCTGCGTGCCGTGGCTGTGCTGGGCCGTGCCCATGGCGTAGAGCCACGTGCCGGCCCGGTCGGGCGCGAAGGTCGAGGTGTAGAGATCGCAGACGCGCAGGTAGACGTCCTTCGGCGTGCCGGTGATCCGGCACACCGTATCGGCGTCGTAGCGAGCGAAGTGCTGCGCCAGCAGCCGGAACACGCAGCGGGGATGCTTGAGCGTGGGGTCGCGCCGCGGCTGTCCCTGCGCGTCCAGCGCATAGGCCCAGCGCGCGCGGTCGTAGCTGCGCGTTTTGGGATCGTAGCCGTCGAAGAGGCCGTCGGCGAAGCCGTAGCCGTCGCCCACGATCCAGGAGGCGTTGGTGTACTCGCGCACGTATTCCTGCTGAATCCGGTTGTGCGCGATGGCGTAGTTGATCATGCCGCCGACGAAGGCGATGTCGGTGCCCGAGCGCAGCTTGGCGAACACGTCGGCGATCGAGCTGGTGCGATTGAAGCGCGGGTCGACGTGCAAGATGTAGGCGCCCCGCTCCTTGGTGCGGGTCAACCAGTTCATGGCGATCGGGTGATCCTCCGCCGGGTTGCCGCCCATGATCAGGACGACATCGGCGTTCACCATGTCGATCCAGTGGTTGGTCATCGCCCCCCTGCCGAACGAGGCCGCCAGCCCGGCGACCGTGGAGCTGTGTCAGAGCCGGGCCTGGTGCTCGATGTACACCAGGCCGAGGGCCCTCATGAGCTTCACCAGGAGATAGGCCTCCTCGTTGTCCAGCGCGGAGCCGCCGAGGCACGCGATGGCCTCCGTGCGGTTGACCACTCGCCCCTCTGTCGACGTCTGGAACGTCTTGTCGCGCGTCTCCTTGACGCGCGCGGCGATCCGCTCCAGCGCCCAATCCCACGATTTCTCCTCCCACGCCGTGCCGCGCGGCGCGCGGTAGAGCACCTTCTGGAGGCGCCGCGAGTTGTTCACCACCTGGATGGCCGCCGCGCCCTTGCTGCACAAGGTGCCTTCGCTGATCGGATGGCCCGGGTCGCCCTCGATGTTGATGACGTTGCCGCTCCGTGTGGAGACGACCTGGCCGCAGCCGACTCCGCAGAAGGGGCACACGGTCGTGGTGTCGGTTGAGCCGAGGGTCTTGGGCGGCGGAATCGCCGGGCCGCACCCCGACTGCGACAGGGCGCCGATCGCCACCGTGCCGGTCGTCAGTCCCGTGAGCCACTGGCGGCGCGTTGGCCGTAGTGGCTCGGGGATTGCTGCCGCTGCGTCGTCGCGGGTCTCTTGTGTCTGATCGTCCTTCTTCATCCTCGTCTCCCAGTGCGATCGACCTGGTTCGCCGGCCTCCCGGGGGGCGGGAGTCAGGGCTTGGTAGCCTGAGACCGCGATCCTGTCGTGCCATCCCGCAGCACGATCTGGCCTTGCCGCGAGAAATCGATCGATTCCCCGAGAATCCGCGCAGCCTCCTGTGGGGCGTGGAAGCCCGTCGAGTTCTCGGCCTCGACGAAATCGAGATAGAACTGGGCCTTCCGCTGGAAGTCCTGCGCCCTGGCGAGCTCGTTGTCGGTCTTGCCCGCGGCCTTCGCCGCCTTGAGATCCCCGATCAGACCCATCAGCGCATCCATGGCCAGGTTTCGCAGCTTGTAGGTGCGCTGCTGAATCGTCTCTACCCGGGCTTTCAGTTCCTCCTCCGGCCACTTGTGGCAAGTCTGGCAAGCTCGGTTGACGTTGAGCATCGGGCTCCGCACGTGGTGGTCGCTGATCTTCAGCGCGCCTTCCCGCTTGTACGGCATGTGGCAATCCGCGCAGGTCACGCCGGAACGCGCGTGAATGCCCTGATTCCACATCTCGAACTCCGGGTGCTGCGCCTTCAGCGCGGGGGCGCCGGTGTCGGCGTGGGTCCAGTCCTTGAACTGCGCTTCGTCGTAGTAGGCCTGGATCTCCTCGACCTTCAGCCCCTTGGCCCACGGATAGACCAGCCGCTTCTCCGGTCCCTTGAAGTAGTACTCGACATGGCACTGGCCGCAGACATAGGCGCGCATCTCCTGGCGCGTCGCCTGCTTGTTGACGTCGTAGTTCTGCACGCCCTGAGCGGCCTTGAACGCGCGGATGCCTTCGATGAAGCCGGGTCGGGTGACCCTGAGCTGCATGGTGCTCGAATCGTGGCAGTCGATGCACGCCACCGGGTGGGAGACCAGCTTGCGCGCCTCGGCATAGGGCATCTGGTTCAGCTGCTCGAAGCCCTTGATGAGATCGCCGTTTCCCGCCTTCCGGTAGGGCACGTAGAGCGAGGCATGGCACTGGAGGCACGTGCCCGGCTGCTTGGCGGCCTGCTGGCGCTCGGTGAAGATCTGATCCTCGAGCATGTAGGCGTGACCCCGCTCTTCGCGAAAGTCCTTGGCGAAGGCATATCCCGCCCACATCGCCCTAAGGCGCGGGTCCTCTTCGATCTTCGACTGGGAGACGACCCCGCGCGGATCCGCCTTGGTCGGCGTGCGGGGCAGAGCCTCGCTGCCGCCGAAGCGGGTGCGCACCTGGTCCACCGTGCGGCGGTAGTCGTCGTACTGCAGCGGGAAGTTCTTGCCCCACACCGCCGGGTCCTCGGTCTCTTCGGTCAGCTCCACCACGCGGTAAAACGGATTGCGCGCTTCCTGCTTGCGCTCGAAGATGTTCATCAGCAGGGCGACACCGACGATGGTCGCGAGCACCGCCACGCCGGCGATGGCGAAGAGCATCCGGCGCCGCCGGCGGGTGGAGTGGTCGTTGCCGCTAGTGCCAGCCCCGGTCGTGTCAGCCATGGATTCCTCCCGAACCGGTAGCTTTCACGCCTGGCCGCATCAGTGCAAGTGCCCCACCGACCGGTGACAGCCGAGGCAGGTGAGTTGTCCGGCGCCGGCGGCGGGTGGCGTGGTCGTTGCCGGTAGTGTCGGCCCCGGTTGTGTCAGCATGGATTCCTCCTGAACCGGTAGCTTCCGCGCCTGGTCGCATCAGTGCAAGTGCCCCACCGACCGGTGGCAGCCGAGGCAGGTGACTTGTCCGGCGGCCCCTGCCGCGTGCGGTGGCGCAATGGCGTCGACGATCTCCCCATGGCACGTACGGCACGCTTGCTCGGTGATCTCCCGGCTGTGCGGCTTGATCTGAATGTTGTCCTCGTAGCCGCCCGTGGTGAAGAAGAAGGAGTGCCAGAAACCGTTCGATGCCTTCGTCCAATACTTTCCGATGAGGTTCGCCGGCGTGTGGCAGTGGTTGCAGGTCGCCGCCGCGCGGTGGGAAGACTTGAGCCAGCCGTCGAACTGCTCGCGCATGACGTGGCAGTTGGCGCAGGCCCCCGGGTCGTCCGTCAGATAAGACCAGCCCCGGGCGTAGGCGAACGTGTAGACACCGACACCGACGGCGACGCCGAGGACCACGCCGACCAGGATGCCTGGAATGGCGTAGCGGGTCACTCACTCGCCCCTGAACGTAGCCGCGTTGCCGAGGCGGCGTGGGCGCGGCGGATGACCGCCCGGAGCTCGGGCGGTCACCTCAGCGATCTTCCGTGGCACGGCTCGTAGTCCTCCGGACCCGCGCGCCGCGGCCACGCCCGCCACCGCTACTGGCTGCCGGTGGGCCTCAGCGTCGTCTGGACACGCTGGCTTGCGCGATTGAAGTCCTCCAGCGCCTTCTGGAGCGTCGCGCCGTCCCGGCGCGCCTTCTCGATTGTCGGCTCCAGGCGCTTGACCCCGCCGGGTGTGAGGTCGTTCGAGAGGTACGTCCGGATGTCCTTCATGTTGCTGATGAACGGGTTATAGGCGTCCCCGACGGCCTTACCCGTCTGGCTGAGGCTCGCGAGCGTACCTTTCACCTCGGCCTGTCGGGCCTGCGTCGCCGCCTTGATCTGCGGGTTCGTGATCTCGGCGGCCTGCCGCTGCCACTCCGCGAAGTACTCCGCCTCCCTTTCCCGGATCGTCTGCTCGCTCGTCCGGGCGCGGGCGGCTGTCTTCTCGGTGTCGTCCAGGGTCTCGGAGAAGTGCTTGAAGGCCGGCCGCATGTCACCTTGGGCGCGGGTCAATCCGTCCAGTGACGCGAGCATCGCGTCGACCTGCGGCCTGGCTTGCTGCATGCCCTCCGCCTGCTTTGCCATCGTCTCGGCGATGTTGGTGGAGCGGTCGAACCCGGTGGTCGCGCAGCCGGTGGCCACGAGGACCACCAGCCCGAGTCCCACCGACGCGTGGATTGCCCATCGTGAACGTGCCATCGTGTTGTCTCCCGTCGTCGAGGCAGCCCGCTCCGCGGGCCGTCCGTCTCGAATGGTGATGAGACCTCCTCGGCCGCCACCGCACCGCGATCGTCGCCGGCCGACCGACGACCGCGAGCCCCTGGTCCGGGGGCGAGACCTCCAGGCTCCGGATCCTTCATCACATCACCAACCCGCTGTCGTTCGATCGGCACGGTCGCCGAGCCCTCAGGGCGTCGGCGCCTGGAAGTTCCCGCCGAGCGTGAGGTGGAGGTTGACCCGCATGCGCGAGCTGCGTCGGCCCGGGGATGCCCGCAGTCGCGGCGATCCGCTCCAGGATCGCCCGGCCAGGGCGGGCGCCACCGCGACCAGGCTGCCACCGACGACGGGCACCGGGATGCTAGAGCACTTGAGCAGCTGCACCCGATCCACCAGTCACTGCCCGACGAAGTATACCAGCAGCGAGAGCACCAGGGTGTAGACGAGGTTCAGCTCGATCGTGCGCACCAGTCCGCCCAGGACCTCACGGGCCCATCGGGCTACAAGTGCTTGGCCAGGACGACCCGCTGCAGCCCGAGCGACTTGTCTTCATCCGCCCGCACGCTCGTGGAGACGTCACCATGACCGGTGAGGAAACAACGGCAATGCTTCTTAGCCAACCATGCGACAAGTGCCGTCAGCACGCGGTCGGACGCTGGCCGGGTCCTCGGACACTCGACAGCCGTGGTGGTGGCCAATCTGCAATCCGGAAGCGCCGGCCGGACACCGCGAGGCACACGACCACAGGGCCTTCCCTACCACGGCACATGGACCCTAGATCAAACGCACCATGTGGGCAATAGGACTTTGGTCTTACTACAGCACCCAATACGCGCGCGTCGGCGTGGCCGGCAGGTAGCGTCGGCCAGATCGGGAGCGTCAGTCGTGGACTACCGAGAGCCCGTGTGGGGCGCTAGGCGGGTCTCGCGGTCGCTTCGGCCGCCGGCGGGGCGAATTGTCGGTCGGCCTCTGGGCACGACGTCCCGTCGTCGACGCGACGCGGTGTCGTGCCAAGCGCCTCTGATGGGGTGGGACCGCCGTCATCTCCAGGCGATCTCGCATGGCACTGGCCATGCTTCTGGCAAAAGAGGTCCTCTCATGGCGCCCATGCCGACCACTTCGGAAGGGCCACCGGCTGTCCCGGTTGTCAGTGTCCTTGTGGTCGACGACGACGAGGACACCCGGACCACCACGGTGGCGTTGCTCAGCGCATTCGGCGTGCGGGCCCGCGCGGCCCGCGATGGTGAAGAGGCCTTCCAGCTCCTCCCCGAAGTCCAGCCCGATCTCATTCTCTGCGATCTCCAGATGCCGCGCCTCGACGGATTCGGGTTCGTGAGACGGCTGCGCCGCACTCGGCCCTTCCATCGGATTCTCACCGTCGCCGTCACCGCACTGTCCTGGCCTATCCACATCGCCGCGACCCGCGAGGCCGGCTTCGACGGCCATCTCGTCAAGCCCATCTCTCCGGCGATGATCGCGCGGCTGCTGGACCGCGCCGTTGACGCCCGCCTCCAGGACCGCCCGCCCCAGGGCGCCTGACACCCGGCTGGTATCACGGACGCCGTGAAAAAGGGTATGCTGCCGTCAGTCGGAAGAGCAGGTGACTTCCGCGCGAGGCACCCGGTGAACGAACCACAGGAGATGCTCGTCCGAATCCAGCAGCTCATGGCGGCCGGGACCCTGCCGTGTGAGGACTGTGTGGTGACCTGGTACGGGTCAGGGCGAGGCCGCCACTGTACCGCATGCGACCAGCGGATCTTGGGTACCGACGCCGAGATCGAGTGCGACGTGCCTGGCGGTGGCACCATCTACTTTCATCAACCGTGCTATGACGTTTGGCACTCGGCGCTGACGTCCTGACCCGATCGAGGGCTGACCAGGCGGGCCGAGCCCGTGAGGTGGCCCTCAAATGACGACACCATTTCCTTCTTCCCCGGGCCCGGACGCCCTCCAGTTCTCCATCACAGGCACGATTGCCCACCTGGGAGCCGGGTGGACGCTGGTTGCGGATCGGGACGCGAAACTTCTGGGTGGCTCCGGGCGTGTCGATAGCCGGCCTGGTCCCGGGATCTGGGGTCACCGCCAGCGGCACCAGGACGACATGACCGCCCGGTGGATCGTGACGCAGGTCACGCTTGACGCGTCGCGAGCTCGGATCACCGGCGGGAAGTGACTGGAGCCGTCGGCCTTCTGTGGCCTGTGCCCGTATCCGGCCACCCTCGCCGATTGGAGTCCGGCCCACGACTCCGCGAGGGTGCTACCCTCCTTGCGCCAGGATTTGCCGCGGCCCAGCCAGGTGACCCCCCTCCCCGTGCCGGCCTGAAGGCGGTGGGGCATCCCATGGCGCTCACCGGAGCTTCCGGGAGGATCTGAGCGCTCAGGACGGGTGCACTCCCTGCGAATGATCAGTTGGTCCGCACCACCGCCGGCGGTGTCCAAGAGCCATCGGTAACCGCGGTCTTCGGCCAGTACGCGCGGACGTACAGCGAGAAGTCACCGCCTTTCGGCGCCGGCAGCCAATTTGCGCGTTGCGCCTCTGTCGGCGGATCGGCCTGCACATAGAGGATGAGCGAGCCGTCCGGACCGTCCTTGAGGCCCTTGTTCTCGTGCCGAGCGAATACCGGTTGATCTCGTTCGGCGCGAAGAGAATGATGCTCGTTGTAGAGGCGGACTGCCGGCCGAAGGTAGCCCTCACCCACTCGACCTCGATGGTGCGTGTGGGCGCCTCGTCTTCCCGCCGCGATCGGAGTATGCTTGACCTCGGCGGGCGGAGGTGGTGCGATGGGCTACGCGGCCGGAAGATTGCTCCGACCATCGTGGACACGTTTCCTCGTCACGCCGCCGGCGTATGCCGGCGTCTGGTTGATGCAGCGCATTCGGCACTATTCTGGGGGAACGACATGTCAAGATCGACCTTGCGGCGCATGATCGGCGCCGGATTTGCGGCGCTGGTCCTATGGCCGCGCCTGTCGGCGCGCAGGAAGTGACCCTGGGACTGGCGACGGCGGTCACGTCGATGGACCCGCATTTCCACAATCTGGCGTCCAACATCAACATCGCCATGCACGTCTTCGATCGCTTGATCGAGCAGGACGAGCGGCAGAATCTGCGGCCCGGACTCGCCTCGGAGTGGAAGGCGCTGAACGACACGACCTGGGAGTTCAAGCTTCGCCACGGCGTCAAGTTCCACGACGGATCGGATTTCGACGCCGCGGACGTGGCCGTCTCGATCAAGCGCGTCGGCTGGGTGCCCAACAGCCCTTCGTCGTTCAATGTCTACACCCGCTCGATCAAGGAAACGATTATTGTCGATCCGCATACGATGCGCTTTGTTACGCACGCGCCGGCGCCGCTGCTGCCGGTCGATCTTTCGTCGATCGCCATCGTCTCGCGCAAGCACGCCGAAACCCCGACCGGCGAATTCAACGCCGGCCGGGCGACGATCGGCACCGGGCCGTTCAAGTTCGTCCGCTACCTTCCCGGCGACCGCGTAGAATTCGAGCGCAATGAAGGGTATTGGGGCGACAAGCCGCATTGGCGGAAGGCGACGGTGCGGTTGATCTCGAACGACGCGGCGCGCGTCGCGGCGATCCTCGCCGGCGACGTGCAGGCCATAGACAGCGTGCCGCCGATCGATCTCGCCAAGCTGCGCGCCAACCCGAGTATTTCGCTGGCGAGCATTCATTCCAATTCGGTCCTCTTCCTTCACGTCGATCATCATCGCGACCAGTCGCCGTTCGTAGCCGACAAGGCCGGCGCGTCCCTGGCGAAGAACCCGCTGCGCGACGCCCGCGTGCGCAAGGCCATGTCCAAAGCGATCAACCGCCAGGCGATCGTCGAGCGCGTCATGGAAGGCTCGGCCATCCCGGCCGCCAGTCTGCTCGCGCCACGGGTTCTTCGGCTCGAGCCCCAAGCTCGTTCCCGACGCATTCGATCCCGACGGGGCGCGGAAGCTCCTGGCCGACGCCGGCTATCCCAACGGCTTCGCGCTCACCATCCAGGGTCCCAACGATCGCTACACCAACGACGAGAAGGTCTTGCAGGCGATCGCGCCGATGCTGAGCCGGATCGGCATCGACACCAAGGTCGTGGCGCTTCCGTGGGCGGTGTTCATCGCCCAGGCCGGCCCGCCCAACTACGCCTACAGCTCGTTTCTGATCGGCAATAGCGCCACCACGGGCGAGTCGTCGTTCGGGCTGCGCGCGCAGTTCGCCACCGTCAACCCGGCGGCTGGGATGGGGACGTCGAACCGCGCCCGCTACTCCAATCCGCAGGTGGACGCCAAGCTCAAGGAGGCGCTGACCACGGTCGACGACGCCAAGCGGCGCCGTCTCCTGGAAGAGACGGAGGAGATCGCCATGGCCGAACAGGCGATCATCCCGATACTTCACCAGTTTCACAACTACGCGACGCGCAAGGGCATCGCCTACACGGCGCGCACCGACAGCTACATGGTGGCGCAAATGCTCCGCCCGGCGAATTGACGGAAACGGCCGGCGCGTCCGCAATCGATTCGCCGGACGCGCCGTTCCTCTGCAATATTCCACATAGATAGACCGGGCCGCCGAAGCACCCCGCCATCCTTGTAGTGGCGCTGTGCTGGAGGGAACCCGCCCGGCGATGACGGTTTTCCTGATCCGCCGACTGATGCAAAGCGTCGCGGCGCTCTTCGTCATGTCCCTGATCGTGTTCGTCGGCGTGTTCGCCATCGGCAATCCGGTCGACATCTTCATCGCCGCCGACGCCGATCAGGCCGAGCGCGAGCGCGCCATCCGCGCGCTGGGGCTCGACTTGCCGCTGTGGGAGCAATATTTCGTCTTCGTCCGCAACGCCCTCGCCGGCGATCTCGGCAACTCGTTCGTGTTCAACATGTCGGCGCTGCAGCTGATCGTGCAGCGGATGCCGGCGACGCTCGAGTTGGCGGCGTCGGCGCTGGTCATCGCGGTCGCGATCGGCATTCCGCTGGGCATGTACGCCGGGTACCGCCCGGAATCGATGGGCGCTCGGGCGATCATGGCCGGTTCGATATTCGGCTTCAGTCTGCCCACATTTTGGGTCGGACTGATGCTGATCATGGTCTTCGCCGTCTATCTCGGCTGGCTGCCCTCGGTCGGACGGGGCGCAGTCGGCGAGATTTTCGGGGTTCGAACCAGCCTGGCGACGCTCGACGGGCTCGCCCACATCGCCATGCCGGCGTTCAATCTGGCGCTGTTCAAGCTGTCGCTGGTCATCCGCCTGACCCACGCGGGGATGCGCGAGAACATGCCGATGGACTACGTCAAGTTCGCGCGCGCCAAGGGCCTGTCGATGCGCCGCGTCGTCTTCGTCCATGTTCTCAAGAACATCATGATCCCGATCATCACCGTGCTCGGGCTGGAGCTGGGATCGACCATCGCCTTCTCGGTCGTGACCGAGACGATCTTCGCCTGGCCGGGCATGGGCAAGCTGATCATCGATTCGATCAACGCGCTCGACCGGCCGGTGGTGGTGGCGTATCTGATGGTCATCGTCTTCATGTTCATCCTGATCAATCTCATCGTCGATCTGCTGTACTCGGCGCTCGACCCTCGGGTCCGTCTGACCGAGGCGAAAGGATAGCGCCATGGCGACCGCCGTCCGTCCGCACGATCTGATCGAAGAGGCGCCGCCCACCATCGAGACGCCGTTCCGCCGCTTCCTCTCCGATTTCGCCGAGAGCCGGCTCGCCGTCGCCGGCGCCGCGACGTTCGCGATCGTCCTGTTCGTCGCCGTGTTCGCGCCGCTGCTCTCGCCGCAGAATCCCTACGATGTGCGCCAGCTCGACGTGCTCGACGGCAAGATGCCGCCGGGCAGCGCCGCCGCCGCGGGTTTCACCTACGTCCTCGGCTCCGACGACCAGGGGCGGGATCTTCTGTCGGGGATATTCTACGGCTTGCGCATCTCGTTGGGCGTCGGCGTGGCGAGCGCCGTCATCGCGCTCACCCTTGGCATGGCGGTCGGCATGCTCGCTGCGTATTTCGGCGGCCGGGTCGATGGGCTGATCATGCGCATCGTCGATTTGCAGCTGAGCTTCCCGGCGATCCTGGTGGCGCTCATCTTGCTGGCCGTGCTCGGCCAGGGGACGGGCAAGATCGTCGTGGCGCTGGTCGCCGTGCAGTGGGCGTACTACGCGCGAACGGTGCGCGGCACGGCGTTGGTCGAGCGGCGCAAGGAGTATGTCGAGGCGGCGCGCTGCCTGGCCCTCGGCCACGGACGCATCGTCTTTCGCCATTTGCTGCCCAATTGCATGCCGCCGCTCATCGTCGTCGGCACGGTGCAGGTCGCCCACGCCATCGCGATCGAGGCGACGCTGTCCTTCCTCGGCATCGGCCTGCCGATCACCGAGCCGTCGCTCGGCCTCCTCATCGCCAACGGCTTTCAGTACATGCTGTCCGGGAAGTATTGGATCAGCTTCTTCCCCGGCGTGGCGCTGCTCATCACCATCGTCAGCATCAATCTGATGGGCGATCAGCTGCGCGACGTGCTCAATCCGCGGCTGAGGAGATAGCGCGGATGCAGGGCGCGCCGACGCTGGTCGTCGAGGATCTGACAACCTGGTTCGAGACCAAGTCGGGCGTCGTCAAAGCGGTCGACGGCGTGTCGTTCGAAGTCGCGGCAGGCCGCATTCTCGGCCTGGTCGGCGAATCGGGGTCCGGCAAGACGGTCACCGGCTTCTCGATCATGGGTCTGGTCGATCCGCCGGGACGGATCGTCGGCGGCCGGGTCCGATTCAAGGGCCGCGACCTCGTCGGTCTGCCCGACGACGAGATGCGCAAGCTGCGCGGGTCGCGCATCGCCATGATCTTCCAAGATCCGATGATGACCCTCAATCCGGTGTTGCGGGTCGACACGCAGATGATCGAGACGATCCGCGCGCACGAGCGCGTCGACGACGCGACCGCGCGGGCGCGGGCGCGGGAGGCCCTCGCCCTGGTCGGCATCCCCAGTCCCGACGAGCGCCTCAAGTCCTATCCGCATCAATTTTCCGGCGGCATGCGCCAGCGCGTCGCCATCGCCATCGCCTTCCTGAACAAGCCCGACCTGGTCGTCGCCGACGAGCCGACCACGGCGCTCGACGTCACCATCCAGGCGCAGATTCTGCACGAGACGCAGAAGCTGTGCCGCTTGACCGGCACGGCGATGATCTGGATCACCCACGATCTGTCGGTCGTGGCCTCGCTAGCCGACGAGATCTGCGTCATGTACGCCGGGCGCATCGTCGAGCGGGGTTCGATCGACGCGGTTCTCGACCGGCCGGCCCATCCCTACACCGAGGGCCTGCTCGGTTCGGTGCCTAGCCGCAACCGGCGCGGCGCGCCGCTTACTCAGATTCCCGGCATGATGCCGTCGCTGGCCGCCCTGCCCAAGGGCTGCGCCTTCCGCCCGCGCTGCGGCAAGGCCGACGAGGCGTGCATGGCCGAGCCCGAGATGCGCCGCATCGAGGACGGCGCGCGCGGCGTGCGCTGTTTCCATCCGTCGGCGGGGACGGCGGCGTGAGCGTAGGCGCCGCGCCGCTGATGGAGCTGCGGGGCGTGGTCAAGCGCTTCGTCAAGGGCGCTCGACCTCGCGGCCAAGGTCGGCAATTTGCTCGGCGCGAGCATGCGCGAGGAGGTGGTGCGCGCGGTCGACAAGGTCGACCTCGCGGTCGGCGAACGCGAGGTGGTCGGCCTGGTGGGCGAATCGGGCTGCGGCAAGTCGACGCTCGGACGCATCGTCGCCGGCATCATGGAGCCGAGCGAGGGGCAGGTGCTCTATCGCGGGCGCGACACGGCGAGCCTTCCGCCCGCCGAGGCCAAGGCGGCGGCGCTGGCCGTGCAGATGATCTTTCAGGATCCGTTCGCTTCGCTCAATCCGCGCATGCGGGCCAAGGACATCGTCGGCGAGGCGCCGGTCGTGCACGGCGTCGTCAGGCGCGGCGAGATCGACGCCTACGTCGACGATCTGCTGCGCCGCGTCGGCCTCGACCCGTCCTTCAAGCGCCGCTATCCGCATCAGTTCTCGGGCGGCCAGCGCCAGCGCATCGGCATCGCCCGCGCGCTGGCGGTGAAGCCCGAGTTCATCGTCTGCGACGAGGCGGTGGCGGCGCTCGACGTGTCGATCCAGGCGCAGGTGCTCAACCTGTTCATGAAGCTGCGCGCCGAGCTCGGGCTCACCTATCTCTTCATCAGCCACGATCTGGGCGTCGTGCGGCATCTGTCCGACCGCGTCGCCATCATGTATCTCGGCCGCATCGTCGAGGAGGGGCCCACCGAGGCGTTGTTCGCCAACCCGAACCATCCCTATACGATCGCGCTCCTGGCCGAGGTGCCGCGCCTCGACACCCGCAAGCGCAAGTTCGAGCCGGTCAAGGGCGAGATTCCCTCGCCGCTCGACCCGCCGCCGGGCTGTCACTTCCATCCGCGCTGCCCCCACGCCATGGCCCGCTGCCTGTCGGAAGCGCCGGCGCTCAAGGAGATCGCACCCCGCCGCCGCTCGGCCTGCCATCTGAATGCGGGCTAGGCTGGCCGGCACCTGACCGCTGACCCAAGGAGGTGCGCATGACGTCCCCATCGCTGGCCCAGGTCGCGCGACAGCTCGAGCCCTATGCGGTGCGGCTCCGCGAGGAGCTTCATCGCATCCCGGAGCTGCGCTTCGAGGAGGAGAAGACCCTCGCGGTGGTGCGACGCGAGCTCGAGGCCCGGGTGGCCGCCGCGCCGCCGCCGGCGCGGGCCGTGTCGAGGTCCGCGAGCTGGGCGGCGGGCTCGTCGTCGACGTGACGGTGGACCCCGCGCAGGAGCGATGGCTGTTCCGCGCCGACGTCGACGGCCTACCCGTGCCCGAGGAGACGGGTCTCCCCTACGCGTCCATCCATCCAGGCCGGATGCACGCGTGCGGTCACGATGCGCACACCGCCATGCTGCTCGGGGCCTTCGCGGCGCTCGTCGGCGACGTGCGCCCCGTTCGGAACCTCCGCTTCGTGTGGCAGCGAGCGGAGGAGAACCCGGTCACCGAGTCCGGCGGGGCGATGCTGGTGAGGGAGGGCGCGTGCGAGGGCACGAGCCGGGTCTACGGGCTCCACGTCGATGCCAACGCCCCGAGCGGGCGGTTCGTGTCGCGGGCCGGCGCGTTCATGGCGAACTCCGACCGCGTCAGGGTCGAGATCAAGTGCCAGGGTGGCCACGTGGCCCGCCCGCATCACGGCTCCAACGCCGCCGACATCGCGATCGACGTCTGCGCCGCGCTCCGCGGGTTCCCGCTCCGGACCCTGGGCCCCCTGCGAGCCCGTCTCGCTCGTCCCCGCCGTCGTGCGCGCGGGCACCGCGAGCAACGTTCGCCCGGACACGGCGGAGCTGTGGTTCGCGGCCCGCAACTTCCTCGAGCCCGACGCGCGGCGACGGTTCCACGCGCGCCTCGCCAGCGAGATCGAGCAGGTCGTGGCGCGATACCCGGACGCGGCGGTCACGGTGACCCCGATCGAGGGCCATCCGTCGCTCGTGAACGCGCCCGCGGAGGTCGAGCGCGTCCGCCGGCTCCTCCGGACGTCAGGCGAGGAAACGGACGAGGGCGAGATGCGGTTCGGCGGCGAGGACTTCGCCTGGTACCTCCGCGCGCGCCCGGGCTGCTTCTGGTTCCTCGGGGCCCACCGCCCGAGCTCCGCCGATCACCACGCGCCCCGGTTCGACCCCGACCCCGCCGTCTTCTGGCGGGGCATCCACTACTGGCTCATCCTCGCCACCGCTCCCCAGGATGCCGCACCATGAACCAGCCAGCGGCAGGATCGAGTCGAGCAGATGCAAGAAGGGCGAGCCCACCTGTCAACCCCAGTCGCCCGTCACAGTGCAAGCAGGCCAACACGTCGATCGCAAACGCGCGGCGCGTGAGGGCGGCGCGGTTCCAGTTGCGAAGTGGGGCAGGGGGACCGGACGGATCTCGGTGGCGCCCAGGACGGCGGCCTCGGCGGTCGCGCGACCATAGCCCACAAGTTGGGGCCGCCGCTCTCATATCCTCCACCTTGAATAGACTTTCTTGGCGTTGCCCTCGAAAATCTTCTCCTTGTCCGCGACGCCGAGGTCGCTCGCGTCTATGTAGCGCTTGGTGTCGTCGAAGTGCTGGCCCGTCTCCGGGTCGATACCGCGCACCGCGCCGACCATCTCGGAAGCGAACAGGATGTTGTCGATGGGGATCACCCGGAGCAGCAGGTCGATGCCCGGCTGGTGGTAGACGCAGGTGTCGAAGTACACGTTCTTCAGCAGGTGGTCCTTAAGCAGCGGGCGCTTCATGTCCTGCGCGAGGCCCCGGTAGCGTCCCCAGTGGTAGGGCACCGCCCCGCCGCCGTGCGGAATGACGAACCTGAGCTGCGGGAACTCCTTGAAGAGATCGCCCTCTATGAGCTGCATGACCGCCGTGGTATCGGCGTTGATGTAGTGCGCGCCGGTGAAGTGGAAGGCCGGATTGCACGACGAGCTGACGTGCACCATGGCCGGCACGTCGAGCTCCACCATCTTCTCGTAGATCGGGTACCACCAGCTGTCGGTGAGTGGGGCCTCCTTCCACCAGCCGCCGGACGGATCGGGGTTCAGGTTGCAGCCGATGAAGCCCATCTCCTCGACGCAGCGCTCGAGCTCCTCGACGCAGTTCGCCGGCGAGACGCCCGGCGACTGGGGAAGCATGCATACCGGCGCGAAGTTCTTCGGGTACAGGATGCAGACGCGATGGATCAGGTCGTTCTGCACGCGCGCCCATTGAGCGCTGATGGCGGCGTCTCCGACGTGGTGCTCCATGGAGCCGGCGCGCGGCGAGAAGAAGGTGACGTCGCTCCCCCGCTCGCGCTGCAACTTCAATTGGGCCTTCTCAAGGCTGTCGCGGATTTCGTCGTCGCTGATCTTCAACTCTGTAGGAGACACGCTCCTTTGCGAAACCTGCCGCTTGCGCCAGTCCCACAGGGCCTGGGGCGCGGTGGTGTAGTGTCCGTGGCAATCGACGATCATCGGAACAGCTCCTCCACCGTGAAGCGCCGGGGGATCATCCGCTGGCGATGCATGCACTCGATGGCGACCTCGAGGTTGCGGCGGTTCTCCTCCACGCCGAACGGGTTCATTTCGGGGTTGCCTGCGGCCTTCCTGCTTTCCACGAGCAAGTCGTAGATCTCCTTCGCTTGCTCGTTTGAAACGGTGCTCTTCACCGTGACCATGTGGTTGATCTGGATCGCCCGGTTCTTCGCCTTCCACGCTGCGGCCGCGGCGGCCGGATCGGGTATCAGGGGCCTGAGCGGCCCGTCCTTCGGCGGCTCGGCCAGGATGGCGGCGTCGATCTCGCCGGCGAGCAGCATCGCGGCCACGTCCTTGTCCGTCGGCATGCGCGTGGCGTTCGGCGGGTCGTGAAACTCCGCGACGTGCGGATCTTCAAAGGTCACCCAGTGCACCTTGTCCAGGTCCACGCCGTGGTCGTCGGCGAGGATGCCGCGCACCCAGGTCGCGGTGGTGACGGAATAGGAACGCATCCCCACCTTCTTCCCCGCGAGCTTCTCCGGCGACAGCTGGCCACGCTCGGGGTTGTAGGCGAGCGTGGAATGCTGGAAGCGCGCCGTCACCACCGCCGGCAGCAGCCGGTAGGGCTTGCCGTGGGCTCTGGCGAGCAGGAAGGTCATCAGCGCGAGCTCGGCGACGTCGAACTCGAGCTCCCGAACCACGCGCTTGAACGCGGCATTGGGAACCTTGACGTCCGCGAACTCTAGAGAGGACCGTTCCTTGAAGAGCTTCGTGACCGGGTAGTCACCGAGGAGCGCCTTCACTCCAGCGGTCCGTCCAAATATGTCAGTCCCTTCTCGGCCAGGTTCTTCCGCATGTCCTAGATGTCGAGACCGGCCGCATATAGGGCTGCATCAGGCCGCTACGCCCCTGCGCCTCGTGCACGATCGATACGCCCAGGCGCTCAAGCGTGGCGATCACGCCGGCGTCGGCGCGGTGAATGTTGCGCACCGCGGCTCCGCTCATGTCATCGCGCTCCGGGGACCCTGCGGGTCTTCAGGAACTGCTCGAGCGTCTCGCCGCGGAACGCCGCCACCATCTCGGGGTTCGACACCCCCTTGGTGCGCGCCAGCTTCTCCAGGCAGAAGAAGCTCGCGCCGTAATCCTGCAGCGCCTTCCAGTCCAGTCGCCGCACCATGTCCTTTTCCTGCTCGGTGAGGCCTTGCATGGACTCCTCGGGAGTTTCGAGAAAGATCTTCCGCTTGTCACTGGAGGTCAAGGCATGCAGAAACCTGTTGATCCGGAGACCGCGCCCACTTCGCTCGAGGTCGAAGAGGTACTTCACTCGAAGAGCGCCACTGCCATGGCCGTGGTCATCGGCAGGTAGTAGCTCTGGTGGACCCTGCGCGCGCCCTCGTTCAACGCGCCGCGCATGATGAGCCACATGATCACCTCGGCGCCCTCGTTGCCCCCTAAACGGGCGAAGTCCTCGATGCTCATCCTCGCCAAGCGCTCGGGGTCGCGGTCGATGAGGTCGAGGAACTCGCGGTCCCACTTCTCGTCGTTGAATCCCGCCCGCTCGCCGATCATCTGGTGCGACAGGCCGCCGGTGCCGACCATCGCCACCTTGAGATCCTCGGAGTAGGATCGGATGGCCTTGCCGATCGCCCTGCCCAGCTTGTAGCAGCGCATCGGCTTGGGCAGCGGGTGCTGCAGCACGTTGACCACCAGCGGTACCACGCGGCCCGGCCAGTCGGGACGCGAAGGCCACATCATGGTGAGGGGGGAGTGGAGTCCGTGGTCGAGCGGCAGGTCCTGGAAGATCGTCAGGTCGAACTCGTCGTCGACCAGCGACCTCGCGACGTGGCGCGACAGGGCCCCGTGTCCCTTCAGCGTCGGGACCTTCCTCACGCCGAGGCCTTCATCGGCGATGGGATATTCGTCGCTCACGCCGAGCGCGAATGTCGGGTATTGGTCGAAGAAGAACGTGGTGGCGTGGTCGTTGAAGCAGAAGAAAAGCACATCGGGCTTCTTCTCGGCGAGCCACTTCGCCACCGGTTCGTAACCCTTGAACAGCGGCTTCCAGTCCGGATCCTCCTGCTTGCCCTTGTCGAACGCCATCGCGATCGTGGGGACGTGCGAGGTACCGATGCCGCCGATGATGCGTGCCATGTCTATGGGCCGTAGAGACGGGAGGCGAGTTTCATCGAAACTTTATACTGCAATTCGGGCTCGGGCGCCATCCGTGGAGAGAGATCCCGGGACCTTCGTTGGTCGCGGGGCTGGATTTGAACCAGGAGCATCTGGATTATAGCCCAAGGCCGGGCGCGACTGCAGCCAAGCGCGCCCAACCGACGCCATAGACGATCGGGACTTCGCGGACCAATAGTCATGAGCGGCAAGATCGGCAAGCTCAGCGGAGGGTTCAGCGCGACAACCGCGCCGCCGGGTGGAGACACGGTGGCCGGTGATCAGGAGGGCATGATGGAAACCACGCACGAGGTCGTAAACCAGAAGCAGTGGCAGGTCCGCCGCAACAGGCTGCTGAAGGAGGAAAAGACCCTCACCCGGAGGAGGGACGCGTTGACGGCCAAGCTTCGCGCGATGCCTTGGATGAAAATCGAGAAGCCCTACGTCTTTCAAACGCGCCGGGGCCAACGGACGCTCGCCGAGCTCTTCGGGCACAAGTCCCAGCTTCTCGTCTATCATTTCATGCTCGGACCGGGCTGGGGGGAAGGGTGTCCGAGCTGCTCGTTCTGGGCCGATCACTTCGGCGCGTTTCGCTATCACCTGCCGCAGCGGGACGTCGCCTTCAAGGTGATCTCCCGAGCGCCCCTCAAGGAGATCGAGAAGTACCGTAAGCGCATGGGATGGACTTTCGACTGGGTCTCGTCATCGAGTAGCCGGTTCAACCTGGACCTCAAAGTCTCCAGCGGCAAGGACAACGAGTCGCCAGGCATCAGCATCTTCAAGCGCGAGGGCAGCGACGTGTACCGCACTTACTTCACCACCGGACGCGGCTTGGAGGTACTAAACTCCACCTATGGCATCCTCGACCTCGTCCCCAAGGGCCGGGACGAGGCCGGCCTCGAGTGGAGCATGGCCTGGGTCAAGCGCCATGACGAGTACCCTTCGTAGACCACCCACTCGCAGAGTGGTAGTCGACATGACGGCCGTTCCCGGCCGTTTCTCCCAAGGGCGGACCTGCCACATGCTCGCGATCACCGGCGGACCGGGCGGACCGCCGGGGAGTAACCAGTGGCTCTTCGCCGCCGCGGGCTTCTCCCTGACCCTCCTGATCCACACCGCGTGGCCGAGAGCCTGGTCGAGAGCGTGTCGCGCTGGCCCCCCGCGCTCGCGACCCTCGCCGTTCTCTTCCTGCTGCGCGCGTTGCCCGGACACATCTTCGCGAGACCCGGGTAGCCGGCGCGCCGTAAGATCGCTCCGACGAACGCGGCGGCGAAGCGGCCCTTCAGGCCGTCGATTCCCCCGCGGCACGCCCTCGGAGACATCGCCTACCCGCTGTAGGCCCATGAGCCCCGGCGGCGCGGATTCTCTGCCTAGCGTGGAGACCAGGCCGCGGCCGCCCGGCCAAGCCGGGCGGCTATCTCACGGCTTCGCCTCGAGCAGAGCCAGCAGGAGCTGGCGCGCCGCCGGCGTGCTCCAGTCACGCGGGCCGACGGCGCGGCCGACCAGCTGACCCTGCCGGTCGATCAGGTAGACGGTGGGCGGCCCCCAGACGCCGTAGAGCTTCCCGGTCACGTCCCCGCTGCGGTCCAGGAGGACGGGAGCGACGTAGCCCCGCTCCTGGGCCGTGCGCTTCACGTGTACCGGGTCCTCACGGAAGCTCACGAGCAGGACTTCGAGGCCGCGTGCCCCAAGCTCCGTGTAGAGCCGGTTGATGGGAGGCAACTCCTCCCGGCAGTCCGGTCACCATGTTGCCCAGAAGAAGAGGAGCACCACCTTCCCGCGGGCGTCCGCGAGGCTCCGGGCCTTGCCGTCGAGATCCGGGAGCGAGAAGGCTGGCGCCGCCTTCGGGGGCTCGTAGGGCTGGATCTGGAGCGCTTCGAAGTCGGGCCCGGCCGCCAGCGCGGGCGCGGCCACGAACGCCGCGGCCAGGAGGCCGGTGAGGAGCCGGCGGCTCATGACGCACCGCTCTCCTTCAAGACCTTCAGGACCTCGGCGGGGTCCAGGAGATCGAGGGGGTTGTCCTGGATTTTCACGTACCGGACGGTCCCGGTCCGGTCGATCACGAAGTAGGTCCGCTTCGCGTAGCGATAGATGGGACTCTTCTCGTCGGTCACCAGCGCTTCGTACGTCGGGAGCATCTGGCGGCGGAAGTCGGAGAGGAGCAGGTGCTTGATGTTGTTTTGCTTGGTGAAGGCTTCCAGCGTTGCCGCGTGATCGGCGCTGACGCCCACGACCTGGGCGTTCAGGGCTTCGAACTGGGCGAGCATGCCCTCGAAGCCCGTGATTTCCTTTGTTCAGGTGCCGGCGAACGCCTGGATGAAGGTGTAGAGGACCACGGGGCCCTTGGCGGTGAGGTCCGAGAGCTTGACCTGCTTGCCGCCGGGCGCCGGGAGCGTGAAGTCGGGCGCCTTCTGACCCACGTCCAGGGCGGCGGCCGGGCCGGCCAGCACGAGGCCGGCCAGCACACCGACCGCGGCGATCACGGACCAACGACCAAGACTAGCTCGTCGCATGATGCCTCCTTTTCTTTGGACCACGTTTCTCGGTGGGCCCCCTACCGACGCTCGGAGTCGATCTCACAGAGACAACCAACCGGCAGGCCTGCTGGTTCCAGCCGCGCAAGCGCGGCGCGGCCGCCGTGGTGCCTACAAGATCCGGTGGAAACACAGGGCCGACGGCACTCACGATCGGCAGACCGGTAGCCGGATCTCACGAGGCACCGTCTGGATTGTCGAGCCGAGGCCAACTGTACCACGATGGGCGGGACGCTGGACTCTCTGCTCGTCCAGGCGGCCAGCCTAGTGGAAGAAGGGGCCGCCCTTCTCATCGGTGGCAGTGGTCTACGCGAGGCGGGCAGAGGGATATACTGCGACGCGGGGTGGGCGATGGGGGAGCGCGGCCCGGTGGTCTCGACGCAGATCGCGGCCAACACGCTCGAGCAGTGCTGCAGCTGCCCTCGGGAGTACGAATGGACGACGGCAGGCGAGGCATCATGAACTTGACGACCTTGAAGGACACGCCATCCTGGGAGTGGCCCGAGGAGACCGCGGCGACACTGCTCGACATCCTGCGGGGTGACCGGAGCTCGGCGTCCGATCTCCTGCTGGCCGCTGAGCTGGCCGGCGACGTCACGGTCATCAGTACCGAGCTGGTGGATGCGCTGCTCTCCATCCTGCGCCGCGGCGACAAGCCGGAGGCCGTACGCGGCCAGGCGGCGATCTCTCTGGGACCGGTGCTCGAGCAGGCAGATACCGAGGGTTTCGAGGATGCCGACGACCTCCCGATCACGGAGCGGACGTTCCAGGAGATCCAGGAACGGCTGCACGAGCTCTACATGGACGCCAACGTCCCCCGGAACGTGCGGCGGCGGATCCTGGAGGCCTCAGTGCGCGCCCCCCGGGATTGGCACCGGGATGCGATCCGCGCCGCCTACGGGAGCGGCGACGAGACCTGGAGGCTCACCGCCGTCTTCTGCATGTGCTTCATCCCCGGATTCGAGGAGCAGATTCTCGAAGCGCTCGCCAGCCCGAACCCCGATCTCCACTACGAGGCGGTCGTCGCGGCAGGCAATTGGGGACTGGACGCCGCCTGGCCACACGTCGCCGCCCTCGTCGCCTCGCGGAAGACCCCCAAGCCCCTGCTCCTGGCGGCGATCGACGCGGCCGCCAGCATCCGGCCGCACAACGCGCTCGAGCTCCTCGGTGACCTGGCGGACTCGGACGACGAAGACATCGCCGACGCGGTCCACGAGGCCTTGGCCATGGCGCAGGGGCACTCGGTCGACGACGAGGACCACGCGGTCCGCGACGACGAGCTCGACGACGATGACGACGATTCGCGCTCGAGGTGAGGTGAATAGCCATGAAGACACGGCGGCCGAACCGGTCCTCCAGGTAGGCTCGGACCACTCCTGACGCGGGTGGACACTGACGGGCCTTGCGATTGGGGAGGTCCGGCGTGAGGCGACGGCCTGGGGCGATGAGGCGGTGCGGATCGCCGAGCAGCTCGACCATCCCTACACTCTGGCGTTGGTGCTCACCTGGGTCGGGGGGTGTTCACATCGAGCGGGGGCAACTGGACGCCGCGGCGGCCCTGCTGGAGAGGGCAGTCAGGATCTGCGAGTCGTGGGACTTCCCGCACTTGCTACCCCTATCCGCGTCCCGGCTCGGCCGGGCGTACGCCCTGAGCGGCCGGGTTGACGAGGGCGAGACGCTCCTCCAGCAGGCGGCCGAGCGGGTCAGCGAAATTAGCGAGGACGCTTGCCGGGCCACCTGGCTCGGTGAGGCGTGCCTGCTGTCGAGCCGCATCGAGGACGCGGCCCGCCTCGCGCGGTGGTCGCTCGAGCGGGCGACCACCGGCAGTGAGCGCCGTAGTGCGGCCTGGGCCGTCCGCCTGCTGGGCGAGGTTGCCCTATGCCAAGAAACTCCGAAGTTCGATGAGGCTGAGCGTCACTATCAGCAGGCGCTGGCCCTGGCCACCGAGCTGGGGATGCTCCCCCTCGTCGCCTACTGCCACCTCGGCCTCGGCACGCTCTACCGCCGAACCGGCGACCCAGCGAAGGCCGAGGAGCACTTGGCGTCCGCGACTGCGATGTACCGCGAGATGGAAATGGGCTTCTGGCAGGAGCAGGCGGAGGCGGCGCGGGGAGCGCCCCATAGGAAGTCGTCCTGAACCGTGTCGTCTCCCTACACCAATCTCAGGAACCCGCTGTCTCGTTCTTGTCTCCCCCCAAGGGTGGCTAGCATCTCCTACGTTCCCGCGCACGCCCCTCGGTCCCACCAGTCGAGCACCCGGAGCGCGCGGAGGGTGTTCCAACGACTGGGCGCTCCGACGCCGCCCTCGAGGTCGAAGTGGACGCGACCCGGATGGATGCGGTCGAGCAGCCACCGGCCGCCGGGCTGCCGCTTGGACCGCACGACCTCCACGGCCTCCGCCATCCGGGGATCCGGGTCCGCGCCCGGGCGGCGGAAGTAATCGAGCGCACGCAGCACGTCGTAGCGCCAGTAGTATGGGAACGCGAAGTCGAGATACGCCGGAACGGCGACCTCGCCCGTGCTCTTGCGGCGGAACAGGCCGCGCTCGAGCAGATACTCCTCCCCGCTGCGGCGGGCCTCGCGCACCGCGGCGGAACCCCCGGTCGCGCGCTCGAACTCGAGCAGCCCGTCGAGCACGTTGATCGTCGTGTCGAAGGAGGAGCGCACCGACCCGTTCTCGGCCTCGCAGTTCCAGCCGCCGTCGGCGAGCCGCTCGCCGAGGATCCGCTCGACGATCGCGGCGACGTCCACCCCGAAGTAGGCGCCGGTCTCGATCGTCCGGCCGTTGATGCACGGCTCGACCTCGCCGTCGAAGTACCGCTGCCCGGCGTGCTCCCAGCGCCCGTGCTCGGCGACGAGCGGGATCGCACGACAGGCCGCCTCGCACGCCGGGTCCAGCCCGAAGATCTGCAGGGTCTGCAGGGTGTGCATCGTCGCCGTCCAGGGCTGCCCCGGTTCGCCGCCGGTGTAGGCCGCCGGGAAGCAGGCGCCGCCCTCCCACAACCCGTCGGCGCCCTCGAGCGCCAGGAGGCGGACGCCCCAGCCCTCGTGCTCCACGCGCGCTCGCTCGGCGGCGACCTCGTCGGGCGAGGCATCCGTGAGATCGCGCAGCACCTGCCAGCGGATGGCGGGGTCGCCCTCGAGCAGCCAATCGATCACGGCCCAGCGCCTGAGGCTAGCCCGGGTCGCCGACGGCCGCTCGGAACGGGCGGGGTCCGCGGCATCCCGAACTAGGCCGTCTCACCCTGCCCGCGGTCGCGCAGCTCCCGCATCGTCGCGAGGAGGATGTCGTGGATTTAGTCCAGTTCGGGGGTCGACTCCCAGTCGCTCGAGGCGTCGCCGGCCGCGTCGTCCCACGCGGCATCGGCGTCCTCCGAAGAGGACCGACTCCCATCTGCTCCGGGTCCCGGTACCGGTCGTAGCAGAAGTGCCAGCAGGTGTTGAACCAGCCGCCGTCGGCCTCGTAAATCTCCTCGTCGCGACGGATCTCCGTCCCGGCGCCAGGAATCAGCGTAGCAGGAGCAATGTGCGCATGCAATAACGACGGTATCAGGAACGACCGGCCAGGCCTTGGGCGGCGGGCGCGTGTAGACACGACATCGCTTCAGGCGAACGCCCGGAGTAGTAGGGGCCCTGCGTGGGCCCGGTGACCGCGGCGGCCGTCGTGGGCCCTCCGCGGGCGCGGGCCTGGTCCAGCCTCCCCCTGCCTCCCCCGGCGGCCGGCCGACCCCGAGCGCCGGCTCACCCCGCGTCATCCTCCGCCGGCGCGAGGCGCACCGTCAGCTCTCAAGCAATCAAGAAGGGGCTCGAGCAGGCCAGCCGGAATCTCAAAGTACTGTCCGATGTGGGCGTCCCGATTGCCATGGGCACCGACAGTGGAGCGAACCTCATGGGCCGCTGGCAGGGCTACTTCGAGCACGTCGAGCTGGAGTTGATGGTGAAGGCCGGCCTGACGCCCATGCAGACCCTGGTCAGCGCGACCAGCGGCGCCGCGCGCGCTGAAGCTCGACGGCAACCTCGGCACGCTTCAGCCCGGCAAGTCGGCAGATTTCCTCGTGCTAAACGGGAATCCGCTCACCGACATTCGTAATACGCGGCAGATTGATTCAGTCTGGGTGAGCGGCCGACGGCTGGACCTGGGAAACTAAACAAGAGCTGCCGCGTCTATCTGAACGTCGGGACCCGCGACAGGAGTGCCTGCGGGTTCGCGCCCGCTCGCCCCTCGCCCCCCGAGGCGCGCCGTCACGGGGGGCGGGGGCACGCTTCGGGGGGAGGCCACCCCCGGCTGGCCGCCTCGGAGTGTGACGTTCGTTAGCCTAGCCGTTCCGAGCGTTCGAGAAGAGCCGGCCGTCGGCGCCCTTGAAAGGGGTCGCTCGGCCTCGCCCCGAGGGCTCGGCGTGAGGGTTCTGCGGCGAACCGACCGCCGCGCCAGGGCCTATGACGGTTACTCCGAACCGACGTCACGAAATCGGGCGGCCCACTGCCGCGCTGCAACGAGCGCGGTGATGTCTTCTGATGGTTCGACCACGGGAACCTGAGCCAGGGTGGCCCAGATACGAAAATCTTGTTCGAGGCTCTTACAGCTCTCCGCGTGAACCGCCAATCGTAGAAATCGGTTGAAAATGCCACGCGAGTACCAACGAGTGGGTTTGATCGCAGTTGTGAGGTGCACGAGCCAACGATGGCCTTTCAACGGAGTGGATGTGCTGACCGTCACGCTTTCAAAGTTCAGAAATACCAGCTTCGTCTGAGTCATCGCGAGCGCAACGCTCTCATAGAGTAACCGTATGTCGAGGCGAACCAGCGCGGTGGCCATTCGAAGTCCCAATACCCGCGCGGGCTGCTTGACTTCGTACACGGACCGCATCGTGTACTGATCGAAGATCGGCCCTTCCACCCACCGAAACGAATCCGATTTATGGACCCACCGATAGTGTGAGAGGTCCGCAGAGTTCTCGGGCAAGCGCATCGCGTCGAAATCAACAACCCACGCCGAGTGCTTCCAGCTCAAACCGGCGAGCGGCTCCTGGCTGAAGAATGCCGCAAATTGCGCTGCGGCCGACCCATGCGCGACAAACACGTGCCCGGCGATTTCGGCGACGTGCTTCTTTTCGAGAATCGACAGGGGACGAAGATTCCCCTCGTTGTCGAGACATTGGCCGTCCCGGTTGAATCGGCATCCATGAAACGGGCAGACGAGGAATCCGCCTTGCAGATTACCCAATGTCAAGTCTGCCCCGTCATGCGGACAGATCGCGCTGAAGAGCCGCGGCTGGCCCTCCTCGTCGCGATACGCCACCAGCCTTTCATCGCCGAGCTGCAGGCCGCGGACCTTTCTGACCTTGAGCTCCGAGGAGAACGCCACGGAGAACCAGCCGATTCCAAGGTGACGCGCATTTGCGGTCATTTGAGGCACCATTCCGTAGAGTAACGGTCTCAAGACTCTCGGGTCACGATATCAATTCCTTGCTGACAACCATCGAGCGGAGCGCAATGTTCTCGAGGAAGTTCACGTTGCGGCCTGGGCTGAGGCTCGGGTCAGCAGCTCAGAATCCCTCCGGGGCGCCTGCGCCGATCCCGGGCACCCATGCCGGGCCGCTCAGCGGCATCCTACACCACGGCCAGGGCCCACTGTGACGACGCGGCCACTGGGACACCAGGCGTTCCAGGCCGGTGGCGGGAGACAAGAAACACGCTTTGGGCGCTTACGTTCCGCCCTGACCCGCTACGCGGAACCTTGGAGCGAAGCCAGCCGAGCTGACATCACGGCCGCGATGTCCTGAGCCTCCTCGGGGGATTCCTTCAGCAGGCCCGCGAACGCGTCCCGGTCCAGGGCCAGCGTCTCGACCTCGTCGTCCCCCGCGCGCACGGTCGCCATTCGCGGCCGACCCTGGAGGAGACCGATCTCACCGAAGTAGTCGCCCGCCTCCAGCCAGGCGAGGTGGATGTGGTCTCCGCGCGGTTGGTCGTTCACGACCTCCACCCGTCCGCGGCTCACCACGTAGAACCGGTCTGAAGGCTCGCCCTGGCGGATGATCACCTCGCCGGGCGCATACCGCACCAACTCCACCCGGGGCAGCAGACCCGCCAGCTGAAAAGGATCCAGGCGTGGGAGGGCCGCCGCCAGGCGATTCGTGAGGACTCGCCGCCGCAGGATCCGTCCAATCTCGTGCGCAGTGAGGTCGGACTCCGCTACCAGCTCCACGAAGGCATCGCGCTCGAGGGCGAGCGTGACGACGCGTGTGACCGCCCGCACGGTGGCCGTCCGGCGAACACCGTGGAGCAGGCCGATCTCACCGAAGTAGTCGCCGCGGCCCAGCCGCCCGACCAGGTGGCTGGCGCGGCCGGGCTCGGTCCGCAGCACCTCGACCTCGCCCTCGGCGATGACGTAGAACCGGTCGGTCCGATCACCTTGGCGCATGATCTCGTCACCGACCGACCACACGAACCGGCGGATGCGGGCGCTCAGGCGCGAGCGCTGGTCGCTGTCGAGCGTGGGCAGCGCCTCGACGAACTGGTCCTCCACCGGTCGGCGGGCACCGCGCAGGGCCGGAGCGTGGCGACGCTGCTCCGTCACGATCGCACCGAACCGGTTTTCGGGCTCTATGAACGGTGTGTTCACCTGGCGCAGCCGATAGCCCGGGGGGTCGAGCACGAGCCGCGTCGTGTGCAGGATCGTGGCCACGGTGGCCATCACCATGACCTCGACCAGGCCAGCAGCCAGGCACGAATGCGCCCCGAGCCCGAACGGGACGAAAGCGCCCGGGCGCCGGTGCTCGTTGCGCGGCGCCAGGCAGCGCGACGGGTCGAACACCCAGGGATCGGGGTAGAACTCCGTCAGAAAGTGGCACACGGAGGTGGCGACGATGATCGTCTCGCCTGCCTCAACGCGGTAACCCTCGAACTCGAACGTCTGCGCCGCCCGGCGGACCACGCTCAGGGCGACCGGATACATCCGCATCGATTCACGAAGGGCGGCCTGGAGCAGGTGTAGCTGCATGAGGGTAGCCAGGCTCGGCACGCCGTCCCCGAGGACCGCATCGACCTCCTCGGTCACCCGATCCATCAACGCGGGCTCCCGCAAGAGCGCATAGAGCAGGTTGGCGCAGGTCGGCGCCGAGTAGAGCAGGCTGTTCGAGAAGATCATCTGTGCGTTGCCCACGATGTCGTCAAGGCCCAGGGGCCGTCCGTCCTCGTCGGTGGCCGCCACCAGGAGATCGACCAGGTCGGGATCGCGTGCGTCGCCCGGCGCCTCGGCCCGATGGCCGGCCACGACGTCGCGCATGAAGGCCAGCATCCGCCTTCGGGCGAGCCGATAGTGCGGCATCCACCGCGCGATCTCCGGGTAGGCACCGAGCCCGGCGCCCGCAGAGGTCCGCGCGAAGGTGATCGCGTCGCCGATCATCGTCCCGATGGCGTGATTGGCCATAGCCAGGCCGAGCTGCTCGGCCACGATGAAGCGGAGCGCCTGGGGAAGACGCACCCGTGTGCCCGGCCGCCACGACCGGGCCATGCGCTCGGCCACCTCGACCATGCGGGGCACGTAGTGGGCGATCGCCTCACGCGAGAAGGCGGGCTTGAACGTGCGGCGCAGATGCTGGTGGCGGCGGCCCTCGGTTGCCACCGGATAGTAAGCGGTTCCGAGATCCCGCGCGAGCCCACGGTATATGCTCGTCGAGTCCAGGTAACGCTCGCCGCCATGCGCGAGAAAGGCGTTGGCCCTCGGCCCGGCCAGGAACGTGGCGCGGCGGCCCGGCACCTTCACGCGGAACGCCGGGCCCAGGGTGTGATACCAGCGCACCAAGGCGGCGAGCGCATCACGGTTGAGCTCGACCACGTTACCGAGAAGCGGCAGGCCGGGAACCCGGGGAGGCCGCGCCGCGCGGGAGCGCTCCGCCGCGCGCGGCTCAGCCGGGATGCCGCCATCCGCCATGCCGCGCCCGCTCACGTCCACTCCAGCTGCCGCGTGCGAGGGTAGTCAACACAAGGGCCCTTCTCGGCCGTTTCCCTCGTTCCCAGGGGGTCCGGCGGACGAAGGTAGCCCTGACCCACTCGACCTCAATCGTGCGCGGCCGGCGCGGGCGGTGTCAAGGACGGACCACCACCGGGCGGTATCCGACGGGGCGTCCTTAGGCGAGGGGGTAGACCCGACCTCCTTATTCCTGAGTTCCCATGCGAGTGACGGACAGGCTTCAGCACTGCCACCGCCAGCTCGCTCTCGAGAACCTCGCCCTGCGCCAGCCGCTCACTGGATACCAGAGGACGGCGCGCGGGCCCCCGCTGCGCAGGGCTCACCTCATCAGGCGAGGGCCACGCACTGGATAGCCGGCAGACTCTTGGTCAGGCGCTCGAAGCTCGCGCCGCCGTCGGCAGACGCGTACACGCGGCCGTCACCGGTGCCGACCACCACGCTCGCTCCCCGGGCGGCCAGGCAGTGCGTGTCGACGTTGTCGCCGAGCCACTCGGGGAGCCCCTGGCGGCAGCGCTCGAACTCACCAGGGCCGTCGGCTCGGGTGCGATAGAGGGCGGCTCGCCGGCCGCCAGGCCCGGTGGAGGCTGAGACCAGGACGGTCTCGCCGGCGACGGCGACCGCCCTCAGGTAGCGCGCGTGAAGGCCTTCGGTCAGGATCCGCCAGCTCTCGCCGCCGTCGGCGCTCATCGCCAGCCCGACGGCACTCGCCGCGAACACGTGGCCCGAAAGATCCGGGTGGACCAGAACCTGGTGGACGTCGGTCTCGATGTCGAGTGTCGGGCGCCACGAGTGGCCACCGTCGGTCGAGCGCACGACGCCGCCGACATGGACGTTCACGTAGATCGCGCCCGAGAGATCCGCGGCCATCGAGCGGGTGTCGGGCGGGTCGCCCCACGGCGTGTGCCATGCCTCACGTCCCTCAACCGTCTCGAAGGCGTCGAGCCGGACCAGCGCGCCCGCCTCGACCCGGAAGAGGTGGGCGCCGGTCGTCCCGACCAGGAGTCCCGCCGCCGTCGGTGCAAGGCAGGTGGCGGGCGATTCGGGGACCGCGGCAACCTCGTCCCACGGCCCATCTACGTCACGGTGGAGGATCGTCTGCCCGTCGACGATCGCCCACCAGTGGCCGGCGGCGGTCGCAAGGGCGGTCACCTCGGAACCAGCCAGGCAACTCCGATGCGGGGTTCCCAGCTCGTGAAGCCCTTCGCTCGTCCCGATCAGCACCCGCTCTTGCTGGCCCATCGCCGTCCTCCTGCGTCGATAGTGTACGCCTGGTGCTGCGGCCTGAGATGAGCGCGCCAGCTACCCGACCGCCGCCTGTTCTCAGACCGTCACGCACCGCACGAGATCTCGGGCGACGAAGATTCCCCGCCGCCCACCCCATCCGTGCTGGTGGGCGATTGCTCGCGCTGCGGCCACGAGCGCCTCGGGCATCTCCCCACTCGCCGGGAGCAGGAGCGGCACCACTCCCCGGACGAGCGCGAGCTGGCGGTACGTCTCGGGGCGTGGCGTGACAGCGAGGATCGGTTGCCGAGGCCGGTACTTTGCCGCCAGGCGCGCGGTCTCCCCGTCCCGCGTGATGGTGGCGATCACCCCCACGTCCAGACGCGCGGCCAGCCGGCACGCGGCCTCGACCACGGCCTCATGCTCGGTCGGAGAGGCGTCGGTCTCGCCGCCCGACCCGCCGGCCCTCCAGGGCCCGGCGCGGTCGGTGTCCGCCGCGATCGCCGCCATCGTCTGGACGGCGCGCACGGAGTGGCGTCCGACCGCCGTCTCCTCCGAGAGCATGACGGCGTCGCTGCCATCCACGATCGCATTGGCCACATCCGCCACCTCGGCGCGCGTGGGCGTCGGGGACGCGACCATCGAGTAGAGCATCTGCGTCGCGGTGATGGCGGGCTTCGCCCGTCGGTTGGCCGCCGCGATGACCGCCTTCTGGACCACCGGCACGCGCGTGAACGGGGTCTCGATGCTCAAGTCGCCACGGGCCACCATCACCCCGTCGGTCTCAACGAGGATCTCGTCGAGATGGTGGAGCGCCGCCCGAGTCTCGATCTTGGCGATAACCGGCGCGCGGCCGCCGAGCCCGGCAATCTCGCGCTTGGCCGTCCGGACGTCCTCGGCAGTCCGGACGAACGAGAGTCCCACATAGTCCACTCCGTGCTGCAGCCCGAATCGGAGATGGTGGAGATCCGACTCGCCGAGGATCGGCAGGCGGGGGAGGCCCGACGGGACGTTCACCCCCTTGCGCGCGGAGAGCGTGCCGCCCGTGACCACCGTGCACCGGATCTCGCGACCTTCGATCTCCCGGACCCGGAGCTCGACCGCGCCGTCGGCCAGGAGGAGCCGGTCCTCGGGCGCGACCGCCTCCGGCAGGTCGGGGTAGGACACGGACACCGCCTCGGGACTCCCCTGGATCGCGCGCGTCGTGAGCGTGAACGACGCCCCGGCTCGGAGCTCCGCCGTCCCGTCGGCGAACGTGCCGATCCGGACCTTGGGTCCGGGCAGATCCTGCAGGATCGCAACGGGAATCTCCAGCTCCGCGGCGAGACGCCGGAGACGCTGGATGGTCTCGAGGTGCTCCTCCGGGGTCCCGTGGGAGAAGTTGAGCCGGGCCACGTTCATCCCCGCCTGGAGGAGCGCCCTCAAGGCCTCCTCGGAGGAGGTGGCGGGCCCAATGGTGGCGACGATCTTCGTCCGCCGGTCTCGGCCCTCGGCGAGACGCTCGATCACGACCATCGCGCGCTCACCGCGGCGTGCTCCCGTTCTGCGCTCGCACCCACCGGTCGTGCCCCTGCCGTCCTCATGGCTATTGTCCCTCGCTGATCAGGGTCTCTCGAACGCGGCCCGACTCCCCAGCCTCCGGGAGCTGAGCGCCACCGAGGCGACCGAAGAGCCGGAGCGTCGCGATGAGCCTCGTCCAGCGGGTCCGTGGCTGGCGCCGGTCCGTTCGAGGAAGTGGCGGCGGCGACTGGGCCGCCAGCCCGAGCGCGCCGAGCAGGCGCCGCATGGCGTGGGGCTCGGTCACCGCGCCCACGATCCGGCGGGGATCTGATGGCTGGGCCCTACGGGCCGATCCCCGAGCTCTGGCGGCGCGCCCTCTTGTCCCTCGCATTGCCGCTGTGGCCTCCGGCTCACAGGTCCATCGCTGTCTCCGGCCGCTCCGGCGGCATTTCGTGGACGCCGGCATCGTGACTGTCGACACGCTTCCTGGCTTCCCAACCGCGATCGACATGGCCACCGGCCTCCGGGACTCCGCGGCCGTCGAGTTGTTTCTCGCCGTGGCGGTGTTCGGATTTCGAC
>CAWDPM010000017.1:0-43855 GCA_963804185.1 uncultured Candidatus Rokubacteria bacterium | reverse complement strand
CCGGATCGCTCTGGGTCTGCGCGCCGGTGGAGACGGCTCGGTCCACCAGGAGGATTGCCATGGCTCACTCAACTGCAAGATCGGGCGCTCGAGCGAAGTCCCTTCCGGACGGGGGCCAGCGCCGCGGAGCAGGAACCGACACCTCGCCGCCGAACGTCTGCTTGCTGTCGAACGGCCGCTATAGCGTGGTGCTGACGGAGGCCGGGAGCGGATACAGCACCCGCGATGGGCTGGACGTGACGCGCTGGCGCGAGGACGCGACCAGCGACTGCTGGGGCCAGTACTGCTACATCCGTGACCTCGATGACGGCCGCGCCTGGTCGGCCGGTCTGCAGCCGCTCGGCGCAGACGCCGACGACTACGAGGCGACGCTCGGTTCGGACCGGGCTGTCTTCCGGCGCCGCGATGCAGACATCGAGACCCGCTACGAGGTTGCGGTTGCGCCCGACGCGGATGCCGAGGTCCGGCGGATCACGCTGACCAACCACGGGAACCGGCCCCGGACCTTGGAGGTGACCAGCTACGCCGAGATAGCCCTCAACGATCGCCGCGCTGACCAGGCTCATCCCGCCTTCGCCAAGCTCTTCCTGCAGACCGAATACCTGCCCGCGCCCCCCACCCTGCTCTGCCGCCGCCGGCCTCGCGCCCGAGATCAGAAGCCGACCTGGGCCCTGCACGTCCTGGCGGGTCCGGAGGGCGCCCCCGGCACGGCGGTCGGAGGAGTCGAGTTCGAGACCGACCGGGCCAGATTCCTCGGCCGGGGCCGCTCCCTCGGCTCGCCCCGCTGCTCTGGAATCCGGAGTTGCCCTGATCGGGGACCATCGGGTCGGTCCTGGACCCCATTCTCAGCCTGCGCCGCCGCGTCCGGCTCGCCAAGGGCGCCTCCGCCGTCCTGGCCTTCGGCACCGCAGTGGCCACCGACCGCGACGAGGCGGTGGCTCTGGCCCGCCGGTTGAGCGATCTGGCCGAAGTAGCGCGCACGTTCGAGCAGGCGGGGATCCACAACCAGGCCACCCTGGCCGAGCTCGGCATTGCACCCCAGGACGCCGCTCGGTTCCAGCGGCTGGCCGCGCACGTTCTCTTCACCGGGCCGGCCCTGCGGTCGCGAGAGTCCGTCACGGGAAACCGCCTCGGCCAGTCGGGCCTGTGGCCGCACGCCATCTCCGGAGATCTGCCGATCGTGCTGGGCCGACTCGCCGATGCCAGCGAGCTCGACTTGGCCGGCGAACTCCTCCGCGCCCACGCCTACTGGCGTCGTTGCGGGCTGGTGGCGGACCTGGTCCTCCTGAACGACGCGGGGCCGGCCGATGAAAATGAACTACATCGCCGGCTGGAGGAGCTGGTCCGGTTGGCGCCACGGCCGAGCTGGTGGACAAGCCAGGCGGCGTGTTCTTGCGGGCCGCGGCGGCGATGCCCGCGGAGGGCGTGATGCTGCTCGAGGCCGCGGCCCGCGCGATCTTGCGCGGGGGCGACGGCTTGCTGGCCGCGCAGCTCGAGCGGGCGCCGACCCCAGCGGCGCTGCCGGCCGACCTGCCCGTCTCACGCGCCACGGCGGCGGCTGACGCCGGCAAGCCGGCTGCTGCCGACGAGGGGCTGTTGTTCGCCAACGGCTTGGGTGGGTTCACGCCGGATGGTCGGGAGTACGTCCTGACTCTGCGCGGTCGCGAGCGGCCGCCGGCCCCATGGAGCAACGTCCTCGCCAACCCTGGCTTCGGCTGCCTGATCACCGAGGCCGGCGGCGGCTACACCTGGGCGGGCAACGCCCAGCTGAACCGCCTGACCCCGTGGAGCAACGACCCGGTCGCCGACCCGCCCGGCGAGGTCCTCTATCTCCGCGACGAGGAGACCGGGGACTTCTGGACACCGACACCGGGCCCCTGTGGCGGCGAGGCGACGACCGTCGTCCGTCATGGTCAGGGCTACACGCGCTTCAACCAGACCAGCCGCGGACTGGAGCAGGACCTCCTCGTCCTCGTCGCCCCTGCCGATCCGGTCAAGCTGATCCGGCTGCGGGTCATCAACCCCGGCGACCGGCCCCGGCGGCTGTCAGCGACGTTCTACGTCGAGTGGGTGTTGGGCGTGCTCCGCGACCTGGCCCCGCTGCAGGTAGTCTGCTCGCTCGACCCGGAGAGCGGCGCTCTGTTCGCCCGAAGCGCCTGGGCGGCTGATTTTTCCGGGCGGGTCGCCTTCGCCGACGTGGGGCGCCGCCCGCGCTCGTTCACCACCGACCGGACCGAGTTCCTGGGGCGGAACGGCGCGCCGGACGCGCCCGCCGCCCTCGGCCGGGCGCAACTCGCCGACCGGGCCGGCGAGCTCTGCGACCCCTGCGCCGCCTTGATGACGGGGCTCGAGTTGCCGCCGGGCGGGGAGGACGAGATCGTGTTCTTGCTCGGCCAAGCGGAGAGCGCGGAGGAGGCGCGGCGGCTCGTGCGGTCCTACGGCGAGGCCGGCCGGGTGCAGCACGCGCTAGAGGAGGTCCAGGCAGGGTGGGACCGCATCCTCGGGGCCGTTCAGGTCCGCACGCCTGACCCCGCGCTGGACCTGATGCTCAATCGCTGGCTGATCTACCAGGTGCTTGCCTGCCGGGTGTGGGGCCGGTCGGGGTTCTACCAGTCGGGCGGGGCGTTCGGCTTCCGCGACCAGCTGCAGGACGCGATGGCCCTGGTTTACGGCGCCGCGGAGGAGGCGCGGGCGCAGATCCTCCGAGCGGCCGCCCGGCAGTTCGAAGAGGGCGACGTGCAGCACTGGTGGCACCCGCCAGCGGGGCGCGGTGTTCGGACACGCATCTCCGACGACCTGTACTTCCTGCCCCTCGTCACCTGCCACCATGTCGCCACCACCGGCGACGCGGCCCTGCTGGACGAGCGGGTGCCGTTCTTGCGTGCGCCGGTCCTGAAGCCCGACCAGGAGGAGGATTACGGCCTGCCCGAAGTGAGCGACGTGACCGGGACGGTCTACGAGCACTGCGTGCGAGCCCTGGAGCACGGCCTGCGGCTCGGGCCGCACGGCCTGCCACTGATGGGCACCGGCGACTGGAACGACGGCATGAACCGGGTCGGGGCCGCTGGTCAGGGCGAAAGCGTCTGGAACGGCTGGTTCATGCTCGCGACCCTGCTCGAGTTCGCCGCCCTGGCCGAGCAGCGCAGCGACGCCGCGCGCGCGGCCTGGTGCCGGGAGCGAGCCGAGGCGCTGCGAAGGGCACTGGAGGAGCAGGCCTGGGACGGCAGCTGGTACCGGCGGGCCTACTTCGACGATGGCACGCCCCTCGGCTCAGCGCAGAACGACGAGTGCCAGATCGATTCGATCGCCCAGTCGTGGGCGGTGATCTCCGGCGTTGGCGACCCGGAGCGGGCCCGGCAGGCGATGGCGGCCGTCGAGGATCATCTGGTCCGCGATGCAGACCAGATGATCCTGCTGTTCACGCCACCGTTCGATCGCGGCCCGCTCGAGCCCGGCTACATCAAGGGCTACGTGCCCGGGATTCGCGAAAACGGCGGGCAGTACACGCACGCCGCCACCTGGGTGGTGCTGGCGACAGCCCTGCTGGGCCAGGGCGAGCGGGCGCTGGAGCTGTTCGCCCTGCTCAACCCGGTCTGCCATGCCGCCAGCCCCGAAGGGGTCGCGCGCTACAAGGTGGAGCCCTACGTGGTGGCGGCGGACGTCTACGGGGCGCCGCCCCACACCGGCCGGGGCGGCTGGACGTGGTACACGGGCTCGGCCAGCTGGCTCTACCGCGTTGGCCTGGAGGCAATCCTCGGATTCCGCCGGCGGGGCGAGCGGCTGAAGATCGAGCCCTGCGTCGCGCCGGATTGGCCACGTTACGAGCTCACCTACCGCCACCGCTCGGCGACGTACCACGTCGTCGTAGAGAACGCGGCCGGCACCGGCCGTGGGGTCCGGGCCGTCACGGTGGACGGGCAGACCGTGCCCGATGGCGAGATCCCGCTGGTGGACGACGGGAAAACCCACGCGGTCCGGGTCGAGCTGGGCTGAGCGGGGCGACCGGGGCAGGGGGAAGGAGGAAGCGATGGGCGACCAGCAGCCGGCAGACGAGGACCTGGACCGGCTGCCGACGGATCAAGAACTCGGCCGCCTCCAGTGGACCACGGTGCTGTACGACCTGCACGAGACCAACCCGGACAACGGGCTGGTCCGTGACAAGACCGACCCGGCCGCCCCGTGCAGCATCGCCGCCGTCGGCCTGGCCCTGGCGACGATCCCGGCGATCGTCAAGCGCGGCGTGATCATCCGCAAGTTCGCGGCGAAGATCGCCCGCCGCCGACTCCGCAGCCTCCTCGACCTCCCGCAGGGGCCGGGGCCGGACACCGCCGGGCACAAGGGCTTCTTCTACCACTTCCTCGACATCGAGACTGGCCGCCGCGTCTGGAACTGCGAGCTGTCCACGCTCGACTCGGCGTTCCTGTTTGCGGGCGCGCTCACCTGCGCGACCTATTTCGACGCCGACACGGAGGACGAGGCCGAGGTCCGCCGCCTGGCCGACGGGCTCTACTGTCGTGCCGACTGGGACTGGGCGCGCGACGGCGGCCCGACGCTCACCCACGGCTGGAAGCCCGAGACTGGCTTCCTGCCTCACCGCTACCAGGGCTATGACGAGGGGCTCTTGCTGTACATCTTGGGTCTCGGCTCACCGACTCACCCACTGCCGCCGGAGAGCTACGCCGCCTACTGCGCCAGCTACCAATGGAAGGAGATATACGGCCGCGAGCTGCTCTACTCCGGGCCCCTGTTCACACACCAGCTCTCGCACCTGTGGGTCGATTTCCGCGGCATCCGAGACGCCTTCATGCGCGAGCGCGGCAGCGACTACTTCGAGAACAGCCGGCAGGCGACGTTCGTCCAGCAGGAGTACGCCGTCCGGAACCCGCTGGAGTTCGAGGGCTACGGTGAGCACTGCTGGGGGTTTACGGCCTGTGATGGCCCGGGCTGGATCAAGCGCGTGGTGAACGGGGTCGAGCGGCAGTTTTACGACTACATCGCTCGCGGCGCCCCGTTCGGCCCCGACGACGGCACGGTCGCTCCGTGGGTCGTGGTCGCCTCGCTACCGTTCGCGCCGGAAATCGTCATCCCGACTGTTCGCCAGTTCGCCAGGCTGAACCTGGGAATGACCGCCCCCTACGGGTTCAAGCCGTCATTCAACCAGACCTTCGCCGTGGAGGACAGCCCGACCGGCTGGTGGGTTACCCCCTTTCACTTCGGCATCGATCAGGGGCCGGTCGTGTTGATGATCGAGAACTATCGCTCAGGCCTGATCTGGGACATCATGCGCCGCTGCCCGTACGTCGTCGAGGGGCTGCGCCGGGCGGGATTCCAGGGCGGCTGGCTCTGAAACGATGGCGAGAGCGGAGCAGCCGCGATCCTAGCTAGGCGGTGCAAAGTCTGTTTCCCGCCCCCTCCCCGATCCCGCCGTCAGGCACAGCCACGCTGGTCCGCGTGCTCGTGCTGATCGCTGTGGCCAGCGTGATCTGGGTGCCGATCGGAGTCTGGGTGGGCCTGCGCCCGGGGCTGGCGCGAATCGTCCAGCCGGTCGCGCAGTTTCTGGCCGCCTTTCCCGCGAACCTGCTCTTTCCCGTGGCGGTCTCGGCGATCGTCGCCTTCGCGTTGAACCCCGACATCTGGCTGAGCCCGCTGATGGCCTGCGGCTCGTCGGCCCGTCGGACGGCGGCCCTGCCGCACTGGCTGCGCAACCACAATGTCCGGCGACCGGCATGCGAGTCTGCACGACCGGCCGCCCATCAGTGGCCTGTCGAGGCGACTGCGGGCAATCTCCTGAGACGTCACGGCTAGCCGAGACGGCGCAGCGGCGGACATGGCCCGACGAATCCAGTTCCCGGCCAACTTTCTCTGGGGCAGCGCGACGTCGGCCTACCAGATCGAGGGTTCGCCTCTGGCCGACGGCGCGGGCCCGAGCATTTGGCACCGCTTCGTCCACACGCCGGGCATGGTCCGGGACGGCGACACCGCCGACGTCGCCTGCGACCATTACCGCCGCTACGCCGAGGACGTCGCGCTGATGCGGCGACTCGGGATGAGAGCCTACCGATTCAGCACGTCCTGGAGCCGGGTCCTGCCGCAGGGCCATGGCCCGGTGAACCCGGCCGGGCTCGCGTTCTACGACCGCCTGGTCGACACGCTCCTCGAACACGGGATCGAGCCGCTCGTCACCCTCTACCACTGGGATCTTCCGGCGGCCCTCGACGACCGGGGCGGCTGGCTGAATCCCGATAGTCCGAAGTGGTTCGCCGATTATGCGGCGCTCATGTTCCGCCTGCTGGACCGGCGCGTGACGATGTGGGCGACTCTGAATGAACCCTGGGTCGTCACCGACGGAGGCTACTTGCACGGTGCTGTCGCCCCCGGCCATCGAAATCGTTTCGAAGCACCGATCGCGACACACCATTTGCTGCGTGCACATGGCGCGGCGGTGCAAGCATATCGAGCATACGGCAAGCATCGGATCGGACTTGTCGTGAATCTCGAGCCGAAGTATCCCGCGTCCAATGCACCGGCTGATTGTGAAGCCACCGTACGGGCCGACGCGTACATGAACCGCCAGTACCTGGACCCCGTCTTCGTCGGCCGCTATCCGGAGGAGCTCGAAGCGATCTTCGGGCCGGCGTGGCCGGCCTGGCCCGCCGAGGATTTCGCGCTCATCAGCCAGCCGATCGATTTCCTCGGCGTGAACTATTACACGCGCAATGTGACGCGCTTTGATCCGACCGCATGGCCACTCTACGCTGCGCCGGTGCGCCAGCGACACGCGACCTACACCGAAACGGACTGGGAAGTCTTCGCCCAGGGGTTGACCGACGTTCTCCTCTGGGTGAACAAGCGGTATGGCCCCCTGCCGCTGTATGTCACCGAGAATGGGGCGGCCTTCTACGACCCGCCGACCGCAGCCGGAGACCGGCTGGAGGACCCTTTACGAATCCATTACCTGCGGCGGCACATCGAGGCCATCCACCGGGCCATCGGCGCGGGGGCCGACGTCCGCGGGTACTTCGTGTGGTCGCTGCTGGACAACTTCGAATGGTCGCTCGGGTACTCGAAGCGCTTCGGGATCGTCCACGTCGACTTCGAGACCCAAAAGCGCACGCCGAAGGATAGCGCGCATTTCTACGCCCAGGTCATCGCCACCAATGGGAGGATCCTGAGCGAGGCGTCCGGTGGCGAAGGTTCGGCCTGATCGCGAGGCAGAGCGTCCCGCTCGTCAGCTCGAACCCCGCTCGGCCCAAGGCGGATCCGAGAACCGAGGCACCCGCCCCGATCTCCCTATCTGGCCCGCAATCACACCGTCTTCGCAAACATGTTGTATAGCCAGGCCCATGCGTAGCCGAGGACCCATGACAAGGCAATCATGAGCACCAGCGTCACGAGCGATGCGGGGGAGGGCTGAACCTTCCTTCACCCCTCAGCGCCTCAGCCCTTCATGCCGCTCGGGCGCACCCCCTCGACGATGTGACGGTTCGCTGAGAGCGTATTGCCTCTCAGAGCACACGGATATCAATTGAGACTCTTGCGCGAGTGTCAAGCTCCATCGCCTGGGCGCTCGTTCCGGGCCCGAGGCCTTGTCAGCCCATCACACCTGTGACACCTTGAAGCGATGAAAATCAAGAAGGCCGTTATCCCGTGGCGGGATTGGGCACTCGCTTCTTGCCCGCCACGAAGACCGTGCCCAAGGAAATGCTCCCCATCGTCGACAAGCCGGCGCTTCTGTACATCATGGAGGAGATCGTCGCCGCCGACATCTCCCACGTGGTGCTGATCGCCGGCCGCGGCAAGAGCGCCATCGAGGATTTCGTCGACACCTCCTACGAAGTGGAAGACACGCTGGAAAGAGCCGGGCGCACGGAGCTCCTGAAGCCCCTGCACGAGGTCGTCAAGAAGCTGCGCGTGGTCAGCATTCGTCAGCACGTGGCCCTGGGCCTGGGTCACGCGGTGTTGTGCCCGAGCCGGCCATCGGCCGCGACCCTTTCGCCGTGTTGCTGGGCGACGAGATCATGATTACCGGGCCGGGCCGTCCGTCGGGCATTGCGCAGCTGGCGCGGATCTATGAAGAGACGAAGCAGTCGACGGTGGCAGTTATGGAAGTGGCCGACCGCGACGTCAGCAAGTACGGATCGTCAAGGTCAGCGAAAAGGGTCCCAACTTGTGGTCGGTGCACGAGGTCGTCGAGAAGCCGGAGATCGGGCAAGCGCCCAGCCGCCTGGCCCTCCCCGGCCGTTATGTCTTCGCGGGCGGAATCTTCGACGATCTGCGCCAGACGCGGCCCGGGCGCGGGGGCGAGATCCAGTTGACCGACGCCATGACTCGCCTGGCACGCCGTGAGGGCATGCTCGCCACCGTGATCGAGGGGCAACGGTTCGACGTCGGCGACAAGCTCGGCTACTTGATGGCCAACGTGGAGCTCGGCCTTCGCCATCCTCAGATCGGGTCCGCCTTCGAGCAGTATTTACGGCAGCGCTTCGGAGGGACATGATGTCCCTCGCGATCGGAGCCTACTTCTTCCTGATCGCGTTCATGCTCGCCCACCTTGAGATCCAGATCGAGGGTCCTCATGGGTGGGCGGAAAAGCTCCCCACCTGGCGCTGGGACGGCCCCGGCGTCCGGCGCTGGCTCGGGAAGCCGGTGACGGGATACCACCTCTGCCTCGTGACGCCGATCCTCCTCTTCGTGCACCTGCCTCAGCTCTACGCCGGCTCCTGGGAGCGCGAGGCAGACCTGCTCGCGATGTTCTTCCTCCTCACCGTCACCTGGGACTTTCTCTGGTTCGTGTGCAACCGCCACTTCGGCGTGGGCCGGTTCCGCAAGGGCCAGATCTGGTGGTTCCCCACCTGGACGCTCGGCGTCCCCCGGCCCTATCTATTGCTGATCGCGCTCTCCCTCTGCGCCGGGCTCGCGCCGGCGCTCTGGACGGGGGCGTGGGTGGACCGTGCCCGGCACTGGAGCATGGTCTTCTCCGAGTTGCTCGCCCTGACGGTCATCGTGACCGCTTTCACCCTCCATCCGCGGCGGCGGGTGCCGGCAGCAGCACGCGGGGTCCAAAGCTCAGCGAAGGTCAAGCCCGAGTAGTTCGATTCCCCGGCACGTCTTCTCCGAGGCCCCGAGCGGGAGAGGGACCCGCCTCGGCCCCTACGACGGGTGAAGCCAGCGCCGAAGCTTGCGCACGGGTCCCCCTCGGCCGGTGCTCGCCGACTCGTCCCTGTCGCTGAAGACCACCCCCTGATGTCTCCGCTTCGCGCCCGGCAAGAACTCCGCCAGGCCAGCCTGGAGGGCGTGGGCGGCGTCTCCGATCAGCTCGCCGAGATCGGCAACGATCCCGTGGGGCGGCGGTTCACTCCAGTCTACATAACGATAGGGGTGTACCAGGTGTCCGGGATGCTCCCCGTGGCTGCACCCCTCGCAGAGGCGGACGCGGCACGTGTCGCAATAGAGCACGGCCAGATGATCCGGGTCGTGCGAGCAGCACATGACGGGCGGGAGGTGGCGCTCGATCGATTGCACGGCGAGCTCCGCACCGTCGGTCGCTCGCAGACGGGCGCCAAGCTCGCTCGCCCGCTCGCGGATCTGTGGGCGCCGGCAGGCGTCGAAGGCCGCCGTGAGCGACTCGGTGTCGAGGCGACGGATGGGAATCGGCTCCGGCCCCGCCCCCGCCTTCGCGACGATGCGCCCCCAGAAGAACTGATCGCCGAAGAAGGGCACCACGATGGTCGGAAGACCGGCGCGCAGCCCGGCGGATGTGGTCCCTGCTCCGCCATGATGGCAGACAGCTCGGCAGCGCGGGAACAGCCAGTCGTGCGGCGAGTCGCCGATCAGGTAGACGTTCGGCGGGAGCGCGCTCCCACCCAGGTGGGCCCAACCCTCGGCCACGATGCCCCGCGCGCCCGCTCTCTCCAGCGCGGTGAAGATGGTCCGGGTGAGGGCGACGGGATCCTGGGCGACCACCGAGCCGAACCCGACGTAGATCGGTGGCTCGCCGGCCGCCACGAAGTCGAGCAGAGCCTGCGGCGGCTCATAGGTCTGCGCCTGCTCGTACGAGACGAAGTTCGCGAGGTCGATGTGCGGGCCCCAGTCCTCCGGCTTGGGTACCAGGCTCTCCGGCCACAGGTAGGTGAAGGGAACCTCGTGATCGTCCAGCAGCGCCGCACCGTCGGTGAGGGTGAGAGGTGACAGCTTCAGCGTCTCCGTGCGAAACGTATCGACCAGGTCGCTGATGCCGGCCCAGACGATCAGGTCGATGACCCCGTAGGAGAAGAAGTTCTCCACCGGGCGATGGGTGCTGGGATCGATCTGGGCGAAGGGATGAGGGAAGCTGCGCGTGGCGCTCCACGGCATGGTGAAAATCATGTGGAGCGGGATGTGCAGCGCCTCGGCACAATGAATGTGACCGTAGCTCGGCGGGTTGGCCACGATGAGGTCGGCCCGGAACTGCCGCGCGCCGGGCTGCTCGGGATCGGCTTCCGTACAGGCCCGCCACGTCGACGCGAGGATCTCGGCGATCATCGACCGCTTCTTCGGCACGTCCTCCCAGAGCTGATCGAGCCGTGTCGGAAGGATGCTGCCACCGGTCTTGACGATGTACTCCATCATCTCGTGCGGGTTCCCCCCGAGGGGGTAAAACTCGAGGCCGGCTCGCTCGACCATGGGCCGGAACTCGCGGTGCGTCGCGATGCGCACGCGGTGGCGCTCTGCCAGCCGGCGGCCGATGGGAATGAACGGCTGGATGTCGCCGCGCGAGCCCACCGCCATGACCACGATGGACATGGGCGGCACGCGGGGTGCCTCGGTGGGCCGGCCGGGAGCGGCCACGACGTCGTTGGTGTGTGCCGTGAGCCAGGAGGGAGCGTGGGCGAAGCAGCGCGTGGCGTGGTCGAAGTCGATCTTCAGGGCACCACCGGTCCCGGCCGAGACGGTCTTGACTCCGCGCACCGCAGCGGCACGCAGGCGCCGACTGTGGAATCGCCGGCGCAGGAACGCGGTCGCGACCGCGTCCACGAAGCCGTGCTTCTCGGGTTCACCCACCTTGCCGCCCCTTCAGGCTTCTCGCACCCCGGCGACGTTCTCCTCGACCGACGGCCTCGCGTCCCGGGTAGGGACTGTCGGGTCCGCCGCCGCCGGATCCGCGACCGCGCCGGCTCTTCCCGGATCGTGGCTTCCGCCACGCCGAACTCCCGTGGCTCCCGCTCACCGGATCATATCCCTCGGAGTCGACGACGGCGATGCCATTCTCACGGCCGGCGTCGAGACCCTTCCTACGTCGCTCCAGGATAGGAGCGCTTACTCTCCGAGAAGGCGGCACCGTCGTCTCCGCCGACAGCGACTTCCGGTGCTTCCCGGGCGTAGTCCACTTCACCCTCCCGCCGGGTGAGATCCGGGCTACTGCTCGACCTTCTTCCGGTCCGCCTCGAGGATCTCCTTCATCTTGCCAGCCATGACGCCGCTGCCGATGCTCCGCCTCATGGAGCCGCCGAAGCCGGTGACCTGGTCGGTGAAGGCGTGGCTCGTGTAGACAACGACCGTCCCGCCCTGGACGGGCAGGAAGCCCGCCACCGACTGCTCGCCGTTGTAACCGGTACTGGCGTAGTACTCACGCCGGGCGACCGCATGGGCAGCGCCGGAGGGGGCGACCATGATGTGGGCCAGGACGTAGGTTGGCTTGCCCTGAATGATGGACTTCATCCAGAAGAAGCTCTCCCGCATCTCCGGCGCCGTCGCCTTCGGGTAGCCGAGCAGGACAGCCTGGAAGGCGGGCAGGTATTGCTTCAGCCTCGTGGCGGCCTCGCTCGCCTTGCGCAGGTCGGCGGCGAGATCCGTGGTCCGGCCGCCCCCGCGGTCGTAGGGGGCGATGCCCGCGAGCCCGGACGCCCGGTACGCCTGGTAGCGGGCAAGCAGCATCCTGTGGAGCTGCTGCTGGATGGCGTCCGGGCTCCCCCCTGGCACGGCTTTGAACGCGGCGATCTCGGCAGCACTGAGGTTCAGAGCGTCGCCGGGCTTGGCGTTCGCCAGGGCCTTAGCCTCGTCGCCCGTGATCTTCAATCCCGCGAAGTCGGCCTGGCTGCCGGCGCCCTTGATTTCGCCGTAGGCCTGCGCCTGGGCGTCGGCACTGACGAGGTTACCGGCCACCACCTCATTGCCCAGTGCTTCGGGCGACGCCTTGACCAGGAAGGCGCTGGCGAACGACAGGTCCCGTTCGCTCACTGACGGGGCGTCGGCGGTGACGAACTCCCGGTTCAGGACCCGCTGCTTGTCGGCGGCGGACAACCCGTAATCTGTCAGTAACTGGTCGGCGCTCGGCTGCGCGTGGGCGGGTTCGGTGAGACAGAAGAGCCGAGCCGCGGCCACCGCGAGTAGCACGACGAGGATCCTTCGACCACGCATCATGATGCCCTCCCTTTCCTCACAGCTCGACTCATTTCACCGCCAGCACCTGTCCCTTCTGTTTAACCCATTCCGGTGTTTGGAAGAGGTGCGGCCGTTCGTCAAGCGCCTGGCCGTGGCTCCGAACAACATCCCGCGTGGACCAACGTGTTCCGTGTGGAGTGTCAGACGCAAGGCGCACGAAGAGCGAGGTGAATCCCTGACCGGCCGACCGGCAGCTTTCGCGTAGCGGCCCCCCCCCCGCAGCCCCGAAGGATATTACGCCGCCTGGCGTGTGTACCGATGATGCAGGCCTCCGACCATGGGCGTCTCCACGATCCGGCCTTGATCAAGGCGCTCCACTGGTCTCGGCTCCGGCGCGTCCTTGTCCAGGGCGAGGTGTGTTCGGGCACCGTGGTAGTAGAGGAGATAGTGGCTCAGCAGGCGACGCAGGTGGGCGTCGTTCAGCACCACGATGTGGTCGAGGCACTCGCGGCGGAGGGTGCCGATGAGCCGTTCCACGTACGGATTCTGCCAAGGGGACCGAGGCGCCGTCTTGACTTCGCGGATCCCCAGGGAGTGCACGCGGCGCGAGAACACGCCCCCGTAGAGCCCATCGCGATCGCGCAGCAAGTCGCGCGGTGCGGTGTCCCAGGGGAACGCCTCGACGATCTCCTGGGCCGTCCACTGGGCCGTGGGAGCGTCGGTCACGTTGACATGCACGACGCGTCTCCTGTGGTGCGCCAGGACAACGAAGACGAACAGCACCTTGAACGTCAGCGTGGCCACGGTGAAGAAGTCCACGGAAACCAGGCTCCGGAGGTGGTTGTCGAGGAACGTGCGCCAGGTCTGCGACGGCGGCGCCCGGTGGCGGACCAGATACTTGGAGACCGTCGCCTGCGCGATCTCGATGCCCAGCTTCTGGAGTTCCCCGTGAATCCGCGGCGCGCCCCACAGGGGGTTGGCGCGAGACATTCGTCGGATGAGCGCTTGCCCTCCGGGGAGACGCTCGGACGGCCTGGCCGGCTCCGGCGGCTCTTCCAGGTCCAGAAGAGCGTGAAGCCGGTCCGCTGCCACCGGATCACCGTCGCGGGTTGGACGACTGAGATGGCATCCGTCCAACCGGCCCACAGGCGGGACAGCAGGACCCAGAACAGGCGGTCGGCGGTTCGCAGCCGTGGACGCGGCACGGTGCGCTGGAGGACGGCTAGCTGATGCCGCAACGCGAGGTTCTCGAGCACCAGGGAGCGCTGGGTCCTGGCCCCGCGGAGGAGCCCTGTGAGAATGAGGGTGATCATGTCGGCCATCATCGATCAGGCCGGCCGCAAGTCAACGTTGACGAGGCGGACGGAGTAAGGCGGACGGAGTAAATAGAAGGCACAGGCGGGCAGGAGTCCACGTGGCGCACCGACGTCGCGCTCGTGACTTCCTGCCCGCCGGCGAGCACGGCCCCCAGCGTGAATCGGACCTCGGTCCCGCCCGTCGGCGCCTCCGGGAGGGCTCCCCGGCAACCCGGCGCCGCGCCGAGCTCTCTGGGCGAACCGAGCGCCCGGACGCCTCGAAAGCCGAGATCGCTCAGGGGCGCTTTGGCCCGAGCGGCACGGGTACCGGCCGATCGGCCGCGTCGGGAGCGCAGCACGCGTCGCCGGCGGCCGGCCGCGCGTCGTTCCCGAACACCTCGATGGAGCCCTTCCCAGCGTAGAGCTCCCACGGGATTCCGTTGGGGTCGGTCACCCACAGCTTGTCCGCGCGCACGTAGCAGCACTCGGCGTCACGCTGCTCCACGTGGGCGAGCTCGCGCGCCTTCAGTCCCGCGCGCATGGACGCCAGCTCCTCCTCCGAGTCCGCCTTGATCCCGAGGTGGTCGATCCCGGCGACCGCCTTTCGCGTGGACATGGCGAAGACGACCGGGAGCGCGGCCGGCTCCCACTTCGCGTAGTCCGGCTTCTCGACCGCGGGCGGCCCGAAGATTCGGGAGTAGGTCGCGACGCTCTCCGGGAGATCGCGAGTCGTGACGTGGACGTGAAAGCGAATCATCGAACGCCCTCCCTCCCGCGAGGCGGGCGGCACCCCGACGACCTCGCCATTGCTCCCGCACCCACCGTTGACACCACGGCGACTTGCCTGATATGGAACGTTACCATGCCGTGCGTTGCGCCGCGGTTCCGACCGGAGACTCCGCGACAGAACGGGGAGGAGAGTCAGTGAAGACGAGAGTGTCCCGCCGGCAGGTGCTCACGGGTCTGGGAGTCTCCGCCGCAGGGGGTGTCGTCGGCAGGCCGCGCCTCGCCGCCGCCCAGGCGAAGCCGGTGACGCTGACCTACGTGAACTACAGTGCGGGGCTGGACAAGCCGATGTGGGACAGCCTGATCGGGGAGTTCGGCAAGGCCAACCCCAGCATCACGATCCGCTACCAGCCGATCCCGGGCGAGAGCTGGGGCGACTACTTCGACAAGCTGGCGACCATGATCGCGGGCGGCAACCCGCCCGACGTCAGCCGCGTGGCCATCGAGGGCGCGCGCCTCGTGGTATCCCGCGGACTCGCCCAGCCGCTCGACGACTTCATGAAGGGCGACGCCGACATCGACGAGTACATGAAGGACGTGAGCCCGCGTCTCCTCGAGGTGTTCCGCGTGGACGGCAAGACCTACGAGTTCCCCTTCGACTGGAACAACATGGTGATGTACTACAACACCAAGATGTTCGAGCGTGAGAAGCTCGCGGCCCCGAGGAAGGAGTGGACCAAGGACGAGTTCGTCACCCTCGCCGACCGCCTCACCAAGCGGGCCGTGTCGGGCGAGCCCGAGGTCTTCGGCTTCGGCTTCGCCGTCCAGTACTTCTCGGGCACGATGCCCTGGATGTTCGTCAACGGCACCAACATCCTGAGCGACGACTGGACGAAGTCGAACCTCCGCGATCCCAAGGTCCTCGAGGTGCTCCAGTTCATGCAGGACCTCGTCTGGAAGCACAAGGTCTCGCCCAAGCCGCCCGCCTCGCACACGGACATCTACTCCCTCATGGCGGCGGGCAAGATCGCCATGGCGGGCGGCGGTCGCTGGCCGGTTCTCCAGATGACCAAGGCGGGCTTCTACGACTTCGACGTGCAGTACTTCCCGCGCTGGAAGGAGCAGGTGACCGAGTACGGCGTCGGCGGCTTCGTGATCCTCAAGAGCACGAAGTACCCCCAGGAGGCCTGGAAGTGGGTCAAGTTCCTGACCACGAAGCGCTCCCACGAGATCCTGACCCAGGTCGGCCAGGCCATCCCCGCCCGGCGGTCGGTGGCGGTCAGCCCCGCTATGTTCGAGCTGCCGCCGAAGAACGCCCGCATCTTCTACGAGTCGATCGAGGGGCCGAACGCCAAGCCGGTGCCGTCGCCGGCGACCTACAACCGGATCGAGGCGACGTGGCGCCGCTACCTGGGCCGCGTGCTCGCCAACGAGATGGCGCCCGCCGCGGCTCTCGAGGAGGCGGACAAGGAGTTCACCGCCATTCTCGCGAGCCGGTAGCGCGCCGCGCCCTCCGCGGGCGGGGCCGCTGCGACCCGCGCCCGCCGGAGGGCGGCCGCCGCCGGCGGCCCCCGGCGCCACGCGCCGGATGCGGATCCCCAGGGCTCATGCGACCCAGCCGGTCCCGCGGACACGCCCGACGCCGTGAGGCGTGGGTGGCCTTCGCCTTCCTGGCGCCGGCCATCGCCGGCTTCCTCGTGTTCGTGCTGGGCCCGGCGGTGGCGGCGGTCGCGCTCAGTTTCTTCGACTACGACGTCCTGACGCCGCCGCGGTTCGTCGGGAGCGCCAACTACGTCCAGTTCTTCCGAGACGCCCGGCTCCCCCGCATCTACCTGAACACCCTGAGCTACGTGGTGTGGTACGTCGGAACGACGACCGTCCTCGGTGTCCTGCTGGCCGTCGCCGCCCACCGGCCGATGCTCGCCGTGTGGCGCTACCTGATCCGCACCACCTACTTCTTCCCCGTCCTGACGTCCTTGGCCTCCGTGTCCATCGTGTGGCAGTACCTCTACAACACCGACTTCGGCATCATCAACTACTACCTCGGCCGGATCGGCATTCCGCGCATTCCCTGGCTCACCTCGAGCCAGTGGGCCGTCTCCTCCCTCGTCGTGCTCGGCGTGTGGAAGAACCTCGGGTTCAACTTCGTGCTCTTCCTGGCCGGGCTCCAGAGCATTCCTCGCCACCTCTACGAGGCGGCGGCGATCGACGGCGCGGGGCGGTGGGCGGGCTTCCGCTACGTGACCTTGCCCTCTCTCACGCCCGTCCTCTTCTTCTCCATCGTGTGGGGGCTCATCAACGCCTTCCAGATCTTCGACTCCCCCTACATCCTGACGAGCGGTGGGCCGGGCGACGCGAGCCGGACGGTCGTGATGTACATCTACGAGACGGGATTCCGCTTCTTTCAGATGGGCTACGCCTCGACCATCGCGCTGTCGCTTTTCCTGATCGTGGTCGTCCTGACCCTGATCCAGTTCCGGCTCAGCCGCATCTGGGTGTTCTACCAGTGAGCCGGGCGATCGCGCCGGCGGGGGGTCGGGCGGGGCCCGACAGGCGGGACGGGGCCAACCTGGCGCGAGGACACGCGGTCGACCGGCTGATCGTGGCCGCGCTGCTGGTGGGCGGCCTGACCATGATGCTGCCCTTCGCCTGGATGTTCTCGACGTCGTGGCGCCTGGCCAAGGACTCCTTCTCCCTGCCTCCCCAGTGGTGGCCCACCACTTGGCACGTGGAGAACTACCGGGAGGTTCTGGAGAACATTCCCTTCGTCGCGTTCGTGCTGAACAGCCTCCAGGTGACCGCGCTCATCACCCTCGGCCAGCTCGTGACGTGCTCGATGGCCGCCTACGCCTTCGCGCGGTTGCGCTTCCCGGGCCGCGACGCGCTCTTTCTCGTCTTCCTGTCCCAGCTCATGGTCCCGCAGCAGGTGACCATCATTCCCGTCTTCATCCTGATCCGCGTCTTCGGCCTCCTCGACACGCACTGGGCGCTGATCGTTCCCGCCCTGTTCAGCGCTTTCGGCACCTTCCTCCTTCGCCAGTTCTTCCTGACCATCCCCAACGAGCTGGAAGACGCCGCGCGCGTCGACGGGGCGGGCTACGTGCGGACGTTCGTGCAGATCATCCTGCCGCTGGCGGGCCCGGCGCTCGCGACGCTGACCATCTTCACGTTCAACTTCTACTGGAACGAGTTCTTCCGCCCGCTCCTGTTCATCAGCACGTGGGAACGGATGACCCTGCCGCTCGGACTGACGATCATGAAAGGCTTCCTCGGAGTCGGCAACGTCGCCGCCATCATGGCCGGCGTCTCGATGGGCATCCTTCCGGTGCTCGTCGTCTTCCTGCTCGCCCAGCGGTACCTCATCGAAGGGGTGACGCTGACGGGGATGAAGGGATGAGAGGCCGGGACGCGGTATCGCGGCGGGCGGCGACGGCGCCGAGCGCTTCCCTCGCGATCGTCGTCGGCGCCCGGCTCTGGCGGAGCCTGCCACGCCTCCTGGGAGCGAATGCGATCTTCCTGGCCTGGTGCGCCCCCTACGGGCTCCTGGCCCTCCTCGGACTGCCGGCCCTCGCGCTCGCCGTGGTCCCGCTGACCGTGGGACCGGGGCTGGTCTCGCTCATGGCCGCCGCCGCGCGAGCGGCGAGGGGGGAGCCGGGCCTCGCGTGGTCGGCGAGCCTCGGCAGCCTCCGAGGCTTCCGGACCGGTGCCGTGCTCGCGACGGCGCTCTTGCTCGCCTGGCACGCGCAGCTCGTCGCGGTGCGCGCCATGGTGGAGCAGGGGGCCGCCACGGGCACCGTCGGGCTATGGGCGGCCCAGGTCGCGCTGCTGGCGTTCGGCGGGCTCGTGAGCGTGCACGCCTTGCCCCTCGCCGGGTTATACGGACAGGGCCCCCTCGAGGCGGCACGCAACGGCTTCGTCCTGGCGGCGCGACACCCCGGGCCGACCATCGCCACGCTCGGGCTGGCCGGCGCCGCGGGGTCCGTCACCTGGATGCTCGGCGGGGCGCCCTTGGTCATCCTGCCCGCCGCGCTGGCCCTGACGCTCGTCAGCAGCACGCAACACATGCTCGATGGCGAAGGAGCCGCACCGTGAGCACGAGGGCGCTGGTCGGCGTCGTGGGCGATTTCAACCCCCGGAACCACACGCACGTCGCCACGAACGAGGCGCTCGCCCACGTGGGCCTCGCGTCCGAGTGGGTGCCAACCGATGCCGTGGGCGACGACGCGGCGGCGAGGCTCGCGCGGTACGCCGGGCTCTGGATCGCGCCCGCCAGCCCGTACCGCAGCATGGACGGCGCGCTCCGGGCAATCCGTCACGCCCGCGAGCGCGGTGCCCCCCTCGTCGGGACCTGAGGGGGCTTTCAGCACGCGATCGTCGAGTTCGCGCGCCACGTCCTCGGGATCGAGGACGCCGACCACGCCGAGACGAACCCGGGGGCGGATCGCGCCGTCGTCACGGCCCTCTCCTGCTCCCTGGTCGGAACGGCCCAGCCCGTGACGATCGTGCCGGGAACGATGGCGGCCACGCTGTACGGCGGCACCGGCGAGGTGATCGAGGACTACTACTGCGCCTACGGCGTCAATCCCGCGTACCGGGCGACCCTCGAGGCAGGAGGCCTGCGGGTGAGCGGCCTCGGCGACGAGGGCGAGGTCCGCATCGTCGAGCTGCCGGGCCACCCCTTCTACCTGGCCACGCTCTTCCTGCCCCAGACCCGCTCGGAGCCCGGACGGCCCCACCCGCTCCTCGCGGGCTACGCCGCCGCCATCGGGCGAGTGTCGACGACCTCACGCTAGGAGACCCAGCATGTCCACTACGGCCACGTCCCGTGTCGACCACCACGCCGGGCGCCATCAGCGCCGGCGCTGCCACTCGTGCTCGCCATTTCACCGGCGCGGCGCTCAAGGAGATCGCGTTCCCGCTGGGGGGGATCGGGACCGGGACGATCTCGCTGGGCGGCCGGGGCCAGCTGCGCGACTGGGAGATCTTCAACCGCCCTGCCAAGGGGTGTGACCTGCCTCTCTGCTTCTTCGCGATCTGGACCCGACCGGAAGGCGGCGACGCCATCGCGCGGATCCTCGAGCGCCGCCTCCTGCCCCCCTTCGTGGCCGACCGGGGCCTGTCGCCCTGGGCCGTGGCCTCGCTCCCGCGGCTCGAGGAGGCGACCTTCGTCGGGACGTACCCCACGGCGACCGTGCGCTTCCACGACTCGAGCCTGCCCGTGGAGGCGGAGCTGGAGGCGTTCACACCGTTCGTCCCCCTCGACGACCGGATCTCCGGCCTCCCCGTCGCCGTCTTCTTCTGGCGCCTGCGGAACCCCTCCAACCGGGCCGTGGATGTCACCCTCGCTTACACCCAGATGAACCCGGTGGGGTACGACGGGGTGGCGGTCCTGCCGCGGGGCCGCCGGCACGCGATGTTCGGCGGCAACGTGAACCAGTGGATGGACGAAGGTGGGATCCGCGGGCTCCGGATGAGCCGGCCCGGATTCGACCCCGCCCACCCCGGCGCGGGCACGGTGGCGGTGGCGACGACGTGGCGCGACGTCACGTTCTCCGAGCACTGGGAGCGGAGTGGCTGGTTCGACGACATCCAGAGCTTCTGGGACGACTTCCGCGCCGACGGCCGGCTACCAGACCGCGCGGAGGGGACGCCGAGCCCGGCCGGGGAGACGGACGCGGGCACGCTCGGCCTCCGCGCGAGGATCGGGCCGGCAGAGGTGGTCGAGCTGCCCGTCGTCCTCGCCTGGCACTTCCCGAGCCTGGTGAACTACTGGGGGCCGTTCGAGACCCTGCCGGGCCAGAGCGTCGTCGGCGGCCGCATGACCAACTGGTTCGCCACCCAGTGGCCGGACGCCTGGGCGGCGGCGAAGGAGACGCTCTCGACTCTGCCCGACCTCGCCGCGCGGACGCGGACCTTCCGCGACGCGCTCTTCACCTCCACCCTGCCGCCCGAGGTAGTGGACGCGGTGTCGAGCCAGATGTCCATTATCCGCACGACGACGTGCCTCCGCACCGCCGACGGCCGCTTCCACGCCTTCGAGGGGTGCGACGACAACGCGGGCTGCTGCCCGATGAATTGCACCCACGTCTGGAACTACGCGCAGGCGCTCGCGTTCCTGTTCCCGCAGCTCGAGCGGTCCGTGCGGCTCACCGACTACCAGTACAACACCCTGCCCGACGGGGAGCAGAAGTTCCGCACCATGCTGCCGCTCCAGATCGGCGTCCTCTGGAACTACGTCGCCGCGGCCGACGGCCAGATGGGCACGATCATGAAGCTCTACCGGGAGTGGCTCGTGTCGGGCGACGACGCCTACCTCCGGTCGCTCTGGCCCCAGGCGAAGAAGACCCTGGCCTACGCGTGGCAGCTGTGGGATCCGGATCGTGACGGCGTGATGGAGGGCGAGCAGCACAACACCTACGACATCGAGTTCTACGGCCCGAACACGATGTGCGGCGCCCTCTATCTCGGCGCGCTGCGGGCGGCCGAGGAGATGGCCCGCCACCTGGGCGATCCTGACGCCGCCGAGTACGCTCGCATCTATGCCTCGGGCCGCGCGCGGTACGACCGTGAGCTGTGGAACGGCGAGTACTACGAGCAGCACGTCCGGATGCCGGAGCCTCGCGAGGTGCAGAAGGGCAAGTATCCGCAGCGGCACCCGCCGGCGATCCGTGAGGGCGAGTCCACCCCGCGCTACCAGTACGGTCCGGGCTGTCTGGCCGACCAGCTCCTCGGCCAGTGGTTCGCCCACGTGGTCGGCCTCGGCCACCTTCTGCCGGCCGATCACGTCCGGACGGCGGCGCGCTCCATCTTCCGGCACAACTTCCGGCCGTCGGTGGCCGAGCACGAGAGCTGCCAGCGCGCCTACGCCGTCAACGAGGAGGCCGCCCTCCTCCAGTGCACGTGGCCTCGCGGCGGGCGACCGCGGTACCCCTTTCCCTACGCGGACGAGTGCTGGACTGGGAGCGAGTACGCCGTCGCGGGCCTGCTCATGTACGAGGGCGAGGTCGACGCCGGCGTGGCGGTCGTCCGGGCCGTGCGTGAGCGCCACGACGGCGTGCGGCGCAACCCCTGGGACGAGTTCGAGTGCGGCCACCACTACGCTCGCGCGCTCGCGTCGTGGGCGCTCCTCCTCGCCCTCTCGGGCTACGAGTACAGCGCGCCGGCCCGGCGGCTCCGCTTCGCGCCGCGCGTGACGGTGCCGGACTTCCGCAGCCTGTTCACCGCGGGGACGGCGTGGGGCACGGTCCGGATCACTGCGCGGGAGGCGGAGCTGCGCGTCGAGGCCGGCGAGCTGACGCTCCATCGCCTCGAGATCGGAGAGCGCGTCCACGAGTTCACGCCCTCCTCCGTGGTCCGGCCGGGCCGATCGCTCACCGTGCCGGCATAGGCGGTGCCTCACGCTTGAAGCTCGGTCGGACCAGGGCGACCCGCCTCTCGAGAACCTCGCGTTACGGCACCAACTGGCCGTCCTGCAGCGCACCGCGCCGCGTCCGCGGCTGCGGACGGCCGACCGCCTGCTCTGGGTCCTGCTATCCCGCCTCTGGAACGGCTGGACGGATGCCGTCTCCATCGTCCAACCCGCTACCGTGATCCGATGGCAGCGCGCCGGCTTCCAGCTCTTCTGGACCTGGAAGAGCCGCCGCAACAGGCCGGGCCGCCCGGCCGTCGCCCCGGAAGTCCGAGCGCTCATCCGACACATGTCCAAGGCCAAAGCCCTCTGGGGCGCGCCGCGGATTCACGGGGAACTCCAGAAGCTGGGCATCGAGATTTCCCAGACAACAGTGTCGAAGTACGTCGTCCGCCATCGGAAGCCGCCATCGCAGACCTGGCGAACCTTTCTCGAGAACCACCTGGGGAGCCTCGTCTCCGTGGACTTCTTCGTAGTGCCCACCGTGATGTTCAAGGTCTTGTTCGTTTTCGTGGTCCTGGCGCACGAGCGGCGGCGCGTCCTCCACATCAACGTCACCGACACCCCCACGGCTCAGTGGACGGCCCAGCAACTCGTGGAGGCGTTCCCCTGGGAGACCGCCCCGCGCTACCTCCTGCGCGACCGCGATGCGTAATCAAAACTCCCAGTCTACGGGGTCGTGTTCTCGAGCCGAGCCCAGACCTTCGGGATCCACGAAGTCAAGACGGCGCCTCGGTCGCCTTGGCAGAATCCGTACGTGGAACGTCTCATCGGCACCCTCCGCCGCGAGTGCCTCGACCACATGGCGGTGTTGAACGAAACCCATCTGTGTCGCCTGCTGCGCGACTACCTCATCTACTACCACAGTGCCCGAACGCACCTCTCCCTCGACAAGGACGCCCCGGAGCCAAGACCGGTGGAGCACCTCGACCAAGGCAGGATCGTCGAGACGCCCATGGTCGGCGGGCTCCATCATCGCTACACACGCCAGGCGGCGTAAGGTCCTTACGGCCTGCGGGTGCACTCGCCACGCTGAAGTCGCCGGTCGGTCGGTCACTGCGGTTACCTTGGATATTCCTCCGCCTTGCGTCTGTGGCTCCACAGGGCGTGTCCCTCGGAGCGAAGACCCAACTACTTTGACGAACGGCCGCAGTCGGTCGTCAAAATACCGGGATGGGTTAAACGGGAGGCACAAGCGAATAGCTCCCGGAACTCCGCCTCCGTGCGCACTCGTCCACCGATAAGCACGAGCATGTTCACGTCGAGGCGTCGCCAGGTCTTCGCCAACGCGCCCGAGCAGGCCGGGCAAGCTTTAGCCGCTCGCCTCCCGGCCGGCTACGAAGCTTTGTTCTCCGAATTAGCCATTCACCTGCCTCCTGCTCAGCCTACGCCGAATCAGCAGCGCGCCTCGTCTGCTTGAATCGTTACTGTTTGGCCAGGACAGTGTTGGCCAGGATAGTCGCTGCACGATACAGCGGCACGAGCGCTGCGAAGTCATTGCTAAGCAGTGACAGGGGGCAGTACGGTTCGGCGAGCTTGACTGCATGCTGCACTTTCGTCACTGCCAAGCCTCGATAGGCGATCTCCAGGTCATGCGGACTGGGATCGCCTTTCATTGCGCCATCTCACTTGCCGGACTTCCGGCTACTCCCGGACTTCGTGCCCTTGCTAGCAGACCCTTGCGTGATCCCCGCCGCTCGCTCGGTGGTCCCTGCGGCCTCCTCAAGCGGGGGGATGATCGCCCTGACAGCGCCCGCGGCAGCGCCCGCCATCACCTTGACGGCCGTTTTGTTCAGCGTCTTGGTCGCGCCGCTCTTCTTGCTTGCAGCCCGCTCGCCGCCAGATTTCTTAGCGCCTGTTCTTGATCCCCCAGACCGTGAAGATGATGTCTTACGGCGCGCTTTTGCTGGCATCCTTTTCCTCCTGGTGATGTGGCGTTCAAACGGCGAACGCCCTCAGGTACCGTTCCATCTCGGGGAGATTTAAGCCGGGTAAATTTCGCGATGGTAGGGCCCGACGTGAAACTCGGGGCAAACTTGCCCACGCGAGCAGGGTCGAAAGGTCGCCCCGCTCGCGCACGCGTCGAATCCGCGGTACTGACGCGTCGGTCACGACAGAGGTCGACCACCCGCGTTTGCCCAAAGTCCGTCGTCGCCAACTCGCGGCTCCTCCCTGCGCCGAGAGGAGCCGCGGTCAGCAACGGTTTAGCGGGGACGGACCGTCACGCTCTGGGCGACCACTTTACCGTCGCGATTCGTGTAGGTCACGGTGACGTGATCACCCTGCCGGAGATCCCGCGCGGCGCGGGCTTGACCGCCGGTGACCTGCGTGCCGGCATCCACAACGAACGCCCACTCCCGGTCCGTATTCCCCGTGTCACGGCCCAGGACCACGATCCCGTCGTCTGTTGCGGCCTTGACCATCCCCGTGACTTTTTGCGTCTCCGTAGTCGTCTGAGCGAGCCTGCCTGGTGGTCCCGCAAAGACCACCGAGCACGCCAGGATCAGCGCCAGCGTGACTCCTGCCTCGGCCACCCGACGCATGGCTTATAGCCCCCGGCGGGCAGAGGCCGTATCCGCAGAATCACCGCCCCACTCTCGCTCGAAATACGTGCGGTCCTCCGCCGTCCTTGGCTTCACGCCCAGGAGGATGCCGCCCTTCTTCAACTCGCTCTCGTAATCTTTCACCCGCTCTTCCGAGATCCCTGCGCCGACGAGCCCCCCGATGGCCCCTCCGGCGAGCGCGCCCGCGCCCGCACCCGCCAGCGCTGCCGCGATCGGTCCTGCCACGACGAGGCCCACTCCCGGAATCGCGAGCGTCGCCGCCGCCGCAATCGCCGCCAAGGTCCCTCCAGCGACCGCGCCGATGCCGCCCCCGACCCCTGCTCCCTCGAGGGCCTTATTACCGAGCTCTGTCGCCGGCGCACCCTCCCCAAAATGCCGCTTACGACCCTCTTCAGTCATTATGACGTTGACGTCTTTGGACGAGTATCCGCGCGCAGCCAACGCCGCATATTCCCGCTCGGCACTGGTGCGGTCTTTGAACATCCGAGTTGCGAGATAGTCTTTCTCCGCCATGGTGGTGCTCTCCTCTTCGGCTGGCGCGCAGCGCGATCGCTGTGCGCCAACTATCGCTGCATTTATGAGCTGCGTTCACGTCGGACACTTCACGTCCGGCGAGCGGACGTTGCAATGTGCGGACCACCCTCGCGTCGACGGACACGCGCTAAAGCACTGAATCTTGGTACCGCTAACTGGCCTACGACGGCGTGGAGCAGCATGCTATGGCGTCAGAATGTCTTTGCAGCGACGCTATGTCCCAGAGTCACTCGAGTGGCCGACATGAGCTAGCGGACAGAACGCCGCGTCCCCATCACTGTCCTGGTCAAAAATCCCGATCTACTTGCCCCGACTGAACTTACCGCACATCTCTCCCACTCATCCGGTGAGCCTCGATTCAGACATCATGCCCGATGCCGGGGTGCTCTGGATTCTCATCGTCGCCTCCGGACCTTCCTTCGCGCCCTCCTCACCGGCGCTGCCGTCCTCGCGTTCGAGAACCTCGCCATGCGCCATCAACTGCTGATCCTTCAGCCCTCCGTGCCCCGACCCGGCTCTCCCGTTCCCGTTGGGATCGACCCTCTAGGTCTGGCTGGCTGTCACACCGGTTAGCGGCCTCGATTACGTCGGATGAGGCTCCTGTATGGGCTGTCGGCCTTCACCCAGATGACGCCGGGGTCCAGCACCTGGTTGATGATCGGGGTGAAGGCGTCGAGACCAAACGCCGCCTTCCGCTCCGGGTCAAGGATGACCGTGTTGGTGCCCGGCAGATTGATGAAGCCGATGTAGTAGCCGTCGGGCTTCTGTCGGGCTATCTCGGTCCACCCCACCTGGCCGTCGGCGCCAGTCTTGTTGACGACCACGAGGGGCTGGCTCAGCTCCTTCTCGGCGATCGCCCCACGATCCTGGCGGCCCCGTCCGTGCTGCCTCCAGCCGGGTACGCCACCATGAGCTGGACCGGCTTGGTGGGATAGTCGGCCCCGGCCGGAGGCGTCGGCCGGGTAACGGGTGGTCCGCTGGGGGGCGTCGCATCTCCCACACCCGGGACCGGGGTCGATCCGGACTCCGGCCTCGGGTGCTCCGCTGCCTGCTGGGAAGTCTCGTGCCGGGGTAGGATCGGCACCGGGGCCAGCTGCTCCACCCCGCGTGATTCCGGGCTATCGAGCACTGGCGGAGCGAACCCAAGCTCCGGCGCCGTCGGGACAGGGGGTGGTGGCTCGGGATTGGAGGCAACCATGGGCGGAGCTACCCTATGATCAAACCAGACCTCGTGCTTCCCACCCGGCGTGCGGACGGTGGCACGAACTTTGCCCACTCGAAGATGCGGTGGCATCCCGCCCCGTGAGTTTCCCACCTTACCATCCAGAAAGGAACCAACCCGTGCGGCCGAAGGGCTGCTCGCCCTCGCGCCCTCATCGGAGTCGTCCGGCCTCCGCCTCCCATCGGCGCCCCCTTCGGCCGGCATTGTCGTCACGTCGAGCGACGTGACCGAGATCTCCTTCGATGGCTCGTATCTGAAGACGCTGACCGTGTGAGAGAGGGCTGCGCGGAGCTGGCGGGGAGAAGGGAGCCCTGATGGGCCAACGACGGTGGCTCCGGTTGCCGGCGATAGTCGGGTTCGGCGCGGTGGCAACGGCCGGTGGCGTTCTGGCCTCGTCCCGCGTGCTCGGGCGGCTGCCCGCCCATACACGCATTACACTGGTCCCGGTTGTGATGGCAAAGGCGCACGCATGAGGACGCCAGAAACGAGCGGCGACGAGCTGAATGAGCGGGATGCCGAACTGTTCAACGACAGTCTGGAACGCTGCACCAGCAGCCGCCGGTTCCTCGATCGCTTCTACGAGCTCTTCGTCGCCTCCTCGGCGGAGGTGGCCGCCAAGTTCGCGACCACGGACTTCCGTGTCCAGAAGGCGGCCCTGAAAGTCTCCTTGTACATGATCATGGCGAGCATCGAACGGAAGCCGGAGGGCACCGTCCATCTGGAACGCATCGCCGCTCGGCACAGCCGGAGCGGTCTGGACATCGGCCCCCATCTCTACGACCTGTGGCTCGACTGCCTTATCCAGGCCGTGCGCGAGTGCGATCCTCTGTTCGGCGAGGAGACCGAACGGGTCTGGCGTAGGGTCATGCGAGTGGGAATCGAGTTCCTGAAGTCGAGGTACGTGAGCAACTGTCTTCGGCATCCAGAGGGCCACCAGGACCAAGATGGATTCTCCGGCCTGGAGGCCGACCCGGACTCAACTAGATCCTGCTAAGGACCCGTCTTACCGGAGAGGCTGCGGTGGGGCGACGCCTCCGGGCATGCGAACGCGCGTGCACATGTTGACGATAAAGACGCCGGCGGCCGCGAGCTGACCGAGCCCGCCGAGGGCCGCCAGCAGGGAGCTGCGTGCCCGCGACCGCCGCCCCGGCACACGGACGACCGTTCGACGCGGTGGCGCAGCGTCGAGTTCTCGGTCTGGTCCTCGAACAGCCCGAGGAGGCGCTCCAGTTCGGTGATGCGGTAGCGCAGCTGGGCGTTCTCGGTCTCAAGCCGGGCGAGGGTGACGGTGCGGCTTTTCCGCCACAAGGCCGCGGCACGCGGTGGAACAGAAGCGCCGCGCGCCTGACGGCAACCTCGCGTCCACAGGTCCAGCAGGCCCGGGTTGGCCGACGTCGGTCCTGGGCGTCGAGCCAGATGGGGGCACCATGGCGCCGACGCCGTGCGCCATGCGCTAGTAGTGTCCTGTCAGCGTATGATCCGGGCCATGGGTGCCCGCCGACATGAGGCTCGGTCCCCGGGATCCCTCGGCGCCCGTCGGGCCGGACGGCGCTGAGGATGGCCCGGGTGGCCGGGTAGCGCGCGTCATGTGCCCGAGCGCCGAGCGGCCTCTCCGGTCGCCGTCGTACGAGGTCGCCGACGCCGTCCTGGCCAACGAGTTCTTCCAGGCGAACGGATGGACCGACGGGCTGCCGGTTCTTCCTCCCACCGAGGCCGCCGTGCGCCGCTGTCTCGAGGCGGCGCAGTGCGCGCCCGACGACGTCGTCGGGACGGAGCCCGTGCGGCGTCGGCGAATCACGGCGGAGAAGGTGGCCATCGCCGCGGTGATGGCCGGGTGCCGGCCGGAGTACACGCCGGTGGTTCTGGCGATCGTGCGGGCCATGTGCGAGCCGGAGTTCGGCCTCCACGGCTCGACCGCGAGCACTGGGGGCAGCGCCCCCTTCGTCGTGGTCAACGGCCCCGTCCGCGGCGCGATCGGGATGAACGCGACGCACAACGTCCTGGCCAACGGGAGCCGCGCCAACGTGACCATCGGCCGGAGCCTGCGGCTGCTGATCATCAACGCGCTGGGCGGCATCCCCGGTCAGCTCGACCGCGCGACCCTCGGTCATCCCGGAAAGCTCGCGTTCTGCATCGCCGAGGACGAGGAGGACAGCCCGTGGGTCCCCCTGGCCGAGGAGCGTGGTATCCCGGCGGGGCAGTCGGCGGTGACGGTGATGGCGGCGGAGTCGCCGCATCAGGTGATGAATGAGTGGCCCCGCGACCCTCGCGAGATCCTCGAGACCTACGCGGCCGCGATGCGCGCGAACATGCTGACCTACTCGATCTGGGCTGGCCACTATGCCCTGGTCATCGCCAGGCAGCAACGCGAGCTGCTGAGCGCGGCCGGCTGGCGCAAGCAGGACGTCCGCGAGTACATCTTCGAGCGGGCGCGCGTCGTGCGCCGCGAGTGGCGCACGGTCGGCAAGGCCGCGGTCGTGGCGCCCGGCGACGAGGATCGGGTCCAGGCAGCCCTCCGCACGCCGGCCGACCTTCTCGTGGTCGGGGCCGGCGGGCCGGCGGGCGGGTTCGGGGTGGTCGTGCCGCCCTGGTACGGCGCGAAATCGCTGGCGGTCACCCGGAGAGTCGACGGCTGAAGCCGGATGGCAGGAGGGTCCGCCCCCGCTCAGGCCGCGCGGTAGTAATATCGCAACAGCCCGCCCAGCCGGTCCCGACAGCGGACCTGGATCCCGCCAGCGACCGCGGCAGCCGGGGTGATCAACGCATTCCCGAGTCCCTGATGGTTTCGCTCCCCGTGGTAGTGCGCCACGAACTCGTGGAGGGCGCGGAGTAGCCGCCGCTCCCCCAATAGGATCAGCCGATCGAGACACTCTTCGCGGATCGACCGCACAAACCGTTCCGCGTAGGCGTTGGCATTCGGCCCTTGGACGGGCGTCAGGACGATCCGCACCCCGGCGCCTTGGAGGATGCGGCGGAATCCGTGGGTCCACTTACCGTCCCGATCGCAAATGAGGATCTGGTGGCCCACCAGGAACCCATCGACCACATCGGTCAGTTGCTGCGCCGCCTGTGCCATGAACCAGGCATCCGGGGTTGGCGTCGAGCCCGCCACGTGGACGCGCCGGCTCCGGAGATCGATCACGAAGAGCGTGTAGTAGGTGATCAGCCCGCGAGGGGTCCAGACCTCGGTGGTGAAGAAGTCGGCCCCCGCGATCGCGCCCCAGTGGGCCCGGAGGAACGTCCGCCAGGACGATGGCCGGTCCGGAGCTGGCGGGATCCCGTGGGCCTTGAGCACCTTGGCGACCGTACTCCGGGCCACTTCGTGGCCCAGGTTGTTGAGCGCACCCTGGATGCGCGTGTAGCCCCACGCCGGATTCTCCCTGGCCATCCGCAGAATGAGCGACGAGATCTCCTGCATGATCCGGGGACGGCCTGGCCGCTTCGGCGTGAACGTCCACTTTCGGGCGATCAGCTGCCGGTGCCAACGCAGAATCGTGTCGGGGGTCACGATCGTGGCGACCTGCCGCAAGACTCGACGGCCGAGCCGGCGCCCCTTCGCGGCGAGGCGTCGGCGCTGGTCGTCGGTCAGCCGGAGGCGCCGCCCCGTCAGCTGGCCCCTGAGGACTCGGTTCTCCTCCATCAGGTACTCGATCACGTGTTGTTGATGGCGGTTGACCCATCCGGCGAGCGTCACGAGCAGCACCTGCAAGGGGTAGAGATCGGCCGTCATAGGCCGATCGTACCGTGCCTCATCCCGGACCCGATAACGGGGTCAGGGCCGGCCGAGTTTTCGGACACTACGGGCCCGCCTGCTCCCGGTGCACGATGGAGTATAACGTTCAAAACGTCCATGTCAAGACGATGAACAGAAACCGGCACATTGTCGATCATGACCCGTATCTAGTTGCGTAAAATGTCGTCAGTACCCTACAGTCTGTCATACATGAAACGCTCATCTCGTTCATCCTGGTGGACGCGGGCGCGCCGGGGGGCACCCGGCCCGGGCGTGGCGTCCATGAGCCCGGGCCGGGCCGCCGCGCTCGTCGGCGTGAGCGAGTCCACGCTCAAGCGCTGGGTGGACGCGGGCCACATCCGGGCCGAGAAGACAGCCGGGGGGCACCGGCGGATCGCGGTCGCGGACCTCGTCGCGTTCCTCCGCGGTCGCGGGCGCTCCGTGCCGAGCCTCGAGGCGCTCGGGCTCATCGCCGGCGCCCGCCGGCTGCAGTCTCCCGCGGCGAGCCTCTCACCAGAGGCGCTCGCAGATCTCCTGCTCGCCGGCGACATCCCCATCGCCCGGCGCCTGCTCCTCGACGCCTACGCCGGGGGGCGGCGGCTCGACGCGCTCGGCGACACGGTCGTCGGGCCCGCGATGGAGCGGGTCGGGACGCTGTGGGCCCGAGGCGAGATCGACGTGTACCAGGAGCACCTGGCCACGCAGGGACTCTGGTCGCTCCTGCTCGAGCTGCGCGGCCTCGTACCCGTGCCCCGGGGGCGGGCGGCGCTGGCGGCCGGCGGGGCACCCGAGGGTGATCCGTACGGGCTGCCAAGCTTGATGGTCGAGCTGACGCTCCTCGAGCTCGGCTGGCGCGTCCTGAACCTGGGTCCCGAGACGCCGATGGCGGCCCTCGCCGCCGCGGTGCGCCAGCACCGGCCGCGCCTCGTGTGGATCTCGATCACGACCCAGCGCCCGGCCCCCGCGTTCCTCGAGGGCTACGCGCGGCTAGTCGACGCCACGCGTGCCGAGCGCGCGGGCGTCATCGTGGGCGGGCAGGGGCTCACCCCGGAGCTCCAGCACCGACTCGTGGCGGCCGCCTTCGGGACGCGGCTCGCGCACCTCAAGGAATTCGCCCGGGCGCTGGCGCCGTGATGGACCAGGACGCCAACGGATGACTGGGAGGACGGAGAAGCCGGGGGTACCCGATGGAGTCGACATCCGAATCGGACCTTGGAACACTGGAGAGCCTTCCATGAAGACCCCCGGGCCTGACGCGGACCCCATCCGTGTCGGCATCAGCACCTGCCTCCTGGGCGAGAAGGTTCGCTTCGACGGCGGCCACAAGCTCGATCAGTACGCAGTCGGCACGCTGGGACGATACGTGGACTGGGTACCGGTGTGTCCGGAACTCGAGATGGGGCTCGGGGTGCCGCGCGAGGCGCTGCGCCTCGTCGGGGATCCAGAAGCGCCGCAGCTCGTGACCGTGAAGAGTCACGTGGACCACACCGAAGGCATGCTGGCCTGGGCCCGCGCCAAGGTCGAGCAGCTGCGGAACCTCGACCTCGACGGCTACATCCTGAAGAGCAAATCCCCGAGCTGCGGGATGGAGCGCGTCCGCGTGTACACGGAGACCGGCATGCCGTCACGGTCGGGCGCGGGGCTCTTCGCCCGGACACTCATGGGGGCCATGCCCCTCCTGGTGGTCGAGGAAGAGGGACGGCTCAACGATCCCCTACTCCGCGAGAGCTTCGTCGTGCGCGTGTTCACTCGTCACCGCTGGCGGCAGCTCACGCGCGACCGCGTCCGCCCGGGTCACCTCGTGGCCTTCCACGCCCGGCACAAGCTCCTCCTGATGGCGCACAGCGAGCTCCATCTCCGCGCCCTCGGACAGCTGGTTGCCCGAGCGCGGACCGAGTCGCCGGCCGAGCTCGCGCGACAGTACGCCGAGGGGCTCTTCGCCGGGCTCCGCGTCAAGGCCACGACGCGCAAGCACACGAACGTGCTCCAGCACATCGCCGGCTACCTCCGCGAGCCCCTGGACCGGCGGGACCGGGACGAGCTCCACGGAACGATCGACGACTACCACCGGGGGCTCGTCCCCTTGATCGTGCCGCTCACGCTGCTCCGGCACTACGTCGGGAAGTTCGGGCTCGACTACCTCCGGGATCAGGTCTATCTCGACCCGCACCCGAAGGAGCTCATGCTCCTGAACCACGTCTGATGCCCCCCGGTGTCGTCCCCTCGCTACGCGTCCGGCTCTTGAACGACAAGCCGGTCCGGGCCGACGGGGCTTTCGTCCTGTACTGGATGATCGCCCACCGGCGGATCGGCTGGAACTTCGCCCTGGACCGCGCGCTCGAGTGGATCCAGGAGCTCGGCAAGCCGCTGGTCATCCTGGAGGCGCTGCGCGCCGGCTATCCCTGGGCCTCGGACCGGCTGCACCGCTTCGTCCTGGACGGCATGGCCGACACCGCGCGCCGGCTCCGTGGCACCGGCGTCGCCTACTATCCGTACGTCGAGCCCGCGCGCGACGCGGGCAAGGGCCTGCTCCGCGCCTTGGGGGGCCACGCCGCCGTCAGCGTGACGGACGACTACCCGGCATTCACAGTTCCTCGCATGGTGGCCGCGGCCGCGGAGCAGGTGCCGGTCCGCCTCGAGGCGCTGGACTCGAACGGGCTCTTGCCGCTCCGGGCCGCTGAGGACGCCTTCCCGACCGCGTACGGCTTCCGCCGCTTCCTTCAGCGAAGCCTCCCCCGCCATCTCGGCGAGTGGCCGGCGGCGGATCCGTTGGCCCGGCATCGCCTACCAGCGCTGCGTCACCTGCCACGGAGCGTGACGACGCGCTGGCCCCCAGCCCCGGCGGTACTCCTCGACGGAGATCCCGAGGCTCTGGCCGCGTTGCCGATCGACCATTCGGTCGGCGCGGTCGAGACCCGCGGCGGCACCACGACGGCGCGCCGCGTGCTGACCCGCTTCCTGAAGGACCGCCTCCCGCGCTACCTCGAAGATCGGAACCAGCCCGAGGCCGAGGGGACGAGCCGACTCTCCCCGTACCTCCACTTCGGCCACATCTCGGCCCACGAGGTCTTCACTCGACTCGCGCAGCAGGAGACGTGGTCTCCGGTCGGTCTGGTCGCCAAGGCCACCGGCAGTCGGAGTGGCTGGTGGGGCATGAAGGGGCCCGCCGAGGCGTTTCTGGACCAGCTCGTCACCTGGCGCGAGCTGGGCTTCAACATGTGCGCCCACCGCGAGGATTACGATTTATTCGAGGCCCTGCCGGTCTGGGCGCTCCGCACGCTGGCCAAGCACGCCCGGGATCGGCGGCCGGTGCTCTACACGGCCAGACAGCTCGAGTGCGCCGAGACGCACGACCCTCTCTGGAACGCCGGCCAGCGCCAGCTCGTGCGGGAAGGCCGTCTCCACAACTACATCCGCATGCTCTGGGGCAAGAAGATCCTCGAGTGGTCGAGGCGGCCGGAGGACGCGCTGGCCGTGATGCTCGAGCTCAACAACAAGTACGCCCTGGACGGCCGGGATCCGAACTCCTACAGCGGCATCTTCTGGGTGCTCGGCCGCTACGACCGGCCGTGGGGGCCAGAGCGACCGGTGTTCGGCACCGTGCGCTACATGAGCTCGGAGAACATGGCCCGCAAGGTCCGCGTGCTCGAATACATCCGGCGGTACGCGCCGTGAGCGTCGTGAACCCGTCCCGCAACGTCCTGCTCACCGGCGCCACCGGCTACGTCGGCGGTCGGCTCCTGACCGCTCTCGAGGCTGCTGGCTACCACGTCCGATGCCTCGCCAGGCGGCCCGAGACGCTCCAGCACCGCGCGGGACCCGGGGTCGAGGTCGTGGCGGGCGATGTCCAAGACCCGGCATCCCTCTACCGTGCCCTCGCCGGGTGCGAGGTCGCCTACTATCTCGTCCATTCGATGGGAGTCGGGGGTGGGTTCGAAGAAGCGGACCGCCGGGGGGCGACGAGCTTCGGCCAGGCGGCCCGTGCAGCGGGCGGGCGGCGGATCATCTACCTCGGAGGGCTCGGAACGGGCAGCGCCCTGTCGCCACACCTCGCGAGCCGTCAGGAGGTCGGCCGCCTGCTGGCCGCTTCCGGCGTCCCGACCATCGAGTTCCGCGCCTCGATCGTCCTCGGCTCCGGGAGCCTGTCGTTCGAGATGATCCGCGCCCTCGTCGAGCGGCTGCCCGTCATGGTCGCGCCGCGCTGGGTGCGGACGCGAACCCAGCCGATCGCGGTCGAGGACCTGGTCGCCTACCTCCTCGCCGGGCTCGACCTCGACACCGCGGAGAGCCGTGTGTTCGAGATCGGCGGCGCCGACGTGGTGTCGTACGAGGGGCTCATGCGAGAGTACGCGCGCCAGCGGGGACTCCGGCGGCTGCTCCTGGCGGTCCCGGTGCTTTCGCCGGCCCTCTCGAGCCTCTGGCTGGGGCTGGTGACACCGCTCTACGCGCGCGTGGGCCGGAAGCTCATCGACAGCCTACGGAACGCGACCGTCGTGACGGACGACGGCGCCCGCCGGACGTTCACGGTGCGGCCCCGAGGCTACCGGGAGGCGATCGCGCGGGCCCTGGCTAACGAGGACCGCGAGTTCGCCGAGACCCTCTGGTCGGACGCCCTGTCGGCCGGTGGCCTGCCGCGGAGCTGGGCGGGCGTCCGCTTCGGCTCCCGCCTCGTCGACTCACGGGCGGTCCGGGTCGCCGCGCCGCCCCCGGTCGCGTTCGAGCCGATCGTGCGGCTCGGCGGAGCCACGGGCTGGTACGCCGCGGACGCGCTGTGGCGCCTGCGCGGATTCCTCGACCTGCTGGTCGGCGGGGTCGGCCTCCGCCGCGGTCGCCGCGATCCGCGCCACCTGGTCGTTGGCGACGCGGTCGACTTCTGGCGCGTGGAGGCCGTCGAGCCCGGGCGCCTGCTCCGCCTCGCCGCCGAGATGCGGCTCCCTGGTCGAGCGTGGCTCGTCTTCGAGATCGAAACGGACGGCCCGGGGTCAGTCATTCGGCAGACCGCTCTATTCGATCCCGTGGGGCTCCTGGGTCTCGTCTACTGGTACGCCCTCTATCCTGTCCACCGATTCGTCTTCGGCGGCATGCTGCGCGGCATCGCGAGCCAGGCCAGGCGTGGGACGGGATCGCGATGCGAATCCTGATCGCAGGCTGCGGTGACGTCGGGGCAGCGCTCGGGGTCGAATTGGCGACCGGAGGGCATGAGGTCTGGGGGCTCCGGAGGGACCCCGCAGGCCTTCCCGCCGCGATCCGCCCACTCCGCGCCGACCTGACGCGCCCGGCGACGCTCATTGGGCTGCCGCGGGCGATCGACATCGTCGTCTACACGGCCGCGCCCGGCGAGCCGACGGATGGCGGCTATCGGGCGATCTACGTCGAGGGACTTCAAGGGCTGCTCCAGGCCTTGGCGGCTCAAGGACAGGCGCCGCATCGGATCGTCTTCACCTCCAGCACCGCCGTCTACGGACAGACCGACGGGAGCTGGGTCAACGAGGCCTCGCCGACAGAGCCCCGGGATTTCCGAGGCCGCCGCCTCCTCCAGGCCGAGCGACTGTTCGAGGCCTCGGGGCGCCCGGCGACCGTCGTGCGTTGGGCGGAATCTACGGTCCGGGCCGGACGCGGCTCATCGACCGTCTCCGGCGCGGGCAGGCCGCCTGCGCGGAGGGACCCCCGCGGTACGGCAACCGGATCCACCGCGACGACGGTGCCGGGGCGCTCCGCCACGTCGTCGAGCTCGCCCGACCAGCGTCACTCTATCTCGCCGTCGACCATGAGCCCGCGGACGAGCGCGAGGTGCTCCGGTGGCTGGCCCGTCAGCTCGATCTGGCGGCGCCGCCGAGGCAACAAGCGCTGCCGGAATGACCGGCTCGTCGCCTCTGGCTACCGGTTCCGCCATCCCACGTTCCGCGACGGGTACGCGGCCGAGCTGCGCGGACTGGCTCGTCGCGCGGACCCGACGACCGCTCGCCACCCGCGTGGATACGACGGGTCGGAACGGGAGCGCGAGCGATGACACCGGGCCCGCCGTCCCGGACACCCGAGCGGGGCGCCCTGGTCGTGGCCCTGGCCGCGTCGGCGGTGGCGCAGGGCCTGGGGGGGGGGGGGGGGCACGTCGCGCTCCGTGACCACCTGGTATCCCACGCTGATCAGGCCCGCGTGGACGCCGCCGGACTGGGTGTTCGGGCCGGTCTGGACGGGGCTCTATCTCTTGATGGCGGTCGCCGCGTGGCTCGTCTGGCGGGAACGCGCCAGGGTCCCTGTCCGCGCTCACTCTCTACGCGACGCAATTGATCCTGAACACGGCGTGGTCCGGGCTCTTCTTCGGTCTGCGAGATCCCGGGGCCGGTCTGTCAGCATCGCGGCGCTCTGGCCGGCCATCGGGGCGACCCTGGTCGCCTTCTGGCGGGTGCGCCGCCTAGCCGGGTGGCTCCTGGTACCCTACCTCGCCTGGGTGAGCTACGCCGCGAGCCTCAGTTGGGCGATATGGCGGCTCAACGAATGACGAGATTCCAGGCCGGGGCGGCGGTCAACGGCGCGTCGTTCGTGCAAGGCGCTCGGGTCTCGACCGGTGGAGGGTCCCCGAGATGATCGAGGCAAGTTCCACTCTGTCCCCGCCGGACGACGGCTTCCTCCTCGTGTCCTTCGGGGGGCCGGAGAAGGCGGACGACGTCTTACCCTTCTTGGAGAACGTCACTCGAGGGCGCGACGTCCCCCCCGCGCGCGCCTGCTCGAGGTGGCCGAGCACTACCGCCACTTCGGAAGCGTCAGTCCCATCAACGCGCAGAACCGGCGCCTCCTCGAGGCGATCCGGGCCGAGCTCGCCGCGCATGGGCCCGCCCTCCCGGTCTACTGGGGGAATCGCAACTGGCACCCCATGCTGGAGGACACCGTCCGGCAGATGACGGGAGACGGCGTCCGGCGGGCGTTGGCCTTCGTGACCTCAGGCTTCGGCTCCTACTCGGCCTGCCGCCAGTACCGCGGGGACATCGAGCGCGCGATCACTGCGGTCGGCCCCCCCGCGCCGCGCATTGACAAGCTGCGCCTGTTCTACAATCATCCCGGCTTCATCGACGCCGTGGTCGATCACGCCAGGACGGCGCTGACCGGGCTCCCCGCGAGCCGGCGAGCCGCCGCCACTCTCGCCTTCACCGCCCACAGCATCCCACGGTCGATGGCCGAGACCAGCGACTACGAGGCGCAGCTCCTCGGCGCGGCGGCGCTGGTGGTCGAGCGCCTAGCGGAGAATCATCGATGGCGCCTCGTGTACCAGAGCCGCAGCGGGCCGCCCACGATCCCATGGCTCGAACCGGACATCGGCGACCACCTGGAGACGCTGAGCCGCGACGGGGTGACCGACGTCGTCGTGGTCCCGATCGGGTTCGTGTCGGACCACATGGAGCAAGTACGACCTCGACACGGAAGCCGCCGCCCGAGCAAGAGGGCTCGGGCTCCGGTTCGTCCGTGCGGCCACGGCGGGGCCCCATCCGGCCTTCGTGCGGATGATTCGGGAACTGATTCTCGAACGGACGGCGGGCGCGCTGCCGCGGGCACTCGGGCTGCGGGGGCCGCACCTGACGTCTGCCCACCCGGCTGCTGCCAAGCGCCGCCCTCACCGAACGCAATGCGCATCGGGTCGGCGCGGCGAGTCAACGACGTCCGGTGACAGCCCGTCACGGTCGCGGCGGTCCTGACGCCGCTCCGCAGCATGACCCGCGTCGTCTGGCGCCCGGCCCTTCGCTCGCCACCGCGAGCCGCGCCGCCGAAGTGACCTGGTCCCAGCCGGCGCGGGCATCGACGCAGTCCGGGCGCCTCAAGTCGCCGGAGGGGACCGCGAGGCGACACGGCCGAGGATCAGGACTTCCCCCGCATCGACCGCATCACCCGGCCACAGCTCCGATCGGAGGGGGAGCCGGCGCCGGAGCGTTGTCAATCCCGACACGCTGGCCAAGCTCGACATCACCGTCAACGAGATCGCGAGCGCGCTCCAGGCCCAGAGCGCAGCACGCGGTGTCTCGATACTCCAACACTACCGGGATTCGGGGCGACCGCCCTTGCTTCGGCCGCTGGGCGGGATCAGCGGGGTCGGAGCCATTTTATCGAGACCGTGGCAGGAAGCCCCCTCAGGACGCCAACGTCTTGCAACCGGTCTTCGAGTGACTCGGCTCGTTCCAGTGGGAAAGGCGGGGATGCTGCCAGCGGGACAAGTGCCCATGCGGGAAGGGCTGGGACGTCGCGGGACGAAACGACCGCCGTCTCCCAAGGCAGGCGTGCGTCCAGGTCATCGGCCACTTCCCCGATCGGCTTCCCCTTCGCGTGGGCCAATGGCACGGCCGCGCTACGAGCGCTCGATGACTTACGCGAGGGCGGTGACCGGACCAGGACCCTCCCTTATGCGTCGAGCGTCTCAATGAGAAGCTGCCGAAAACAAATCCAAGTAAATCAAACACTTCCATCCATCTGTCTGGAACCCGGCTTACAGGCTCCCTCTGGCGCTTTTCTTTATTCCGGTGACTTACGACGCGCCTGCCGGTGTCAGATTCTCGAGGTACAGAACCCCGGGAATGTCATGAGGATTCGCTCACACGCCCGCCTCGCCCGCTGAAACCTTGCGGGCGGGCGCAGCACCACCGATCCGCTCGGAGAGCGTGCGCGCTGTAATCCAGAGCGCCTTCTGAACATCGGGAATCGTTTTCCGGTGAGGCTGGTCGATACGATCATCCCATTTCATATATAAATCCAGACCGGTAAAGGAGCTCGTGATGCTGGATCTTCTGGTCAAGGGCGGCATGGTCATCGATGGCTCGGGCACGAAGCGCTTTGCGGCGGACGTGGGGATCTCGGGCGGGCGCATCGTGTCGATCGGCCGCGTCAGCGACTCGGCTCGGCGCATCATCAACGCCGACGGGCTCATCGTCGCGCCGGGGTTCATCGACGGCCACACCCACATGGATGCGCAGGTCATGTGGGACCCCCTCGGTACTTGCTCCTGCTACCATGGCGTGACCTCGGTGGTCATGAGTAACTGCGGCTTCACGCTGGCGCCATGCAAGCCTGCGGACCGCGAGTGGTACGCGAGCTGTCTCTCCTACGTCGAGGACATCCCCGCGGCCGCCATGGCAGCCGGCGTGGAGTGGACTTGGGAAACGTTTCCGGAGTACTTAGCAGCAGTCGAGCGGCGGCCGAAGGCTCTCAATTACGCGATGTACGTCGGGCACTCGGCGCTGCGGATGTACGTCATGGGCCGTCGTGCGCTGACCGATGCAGCAACCGACGAAGAGATCCGTGCCATTACGCGGCTCGTAAAGGAGCCGCTGCGCGCGGGCGCCGTGGGCGTTTCGACCTCACGCTCGCACACGCATCTCACCCCCGAAGGCACGCCGGTCGCAAGCCGCTTGGCGGCGTGGAACGAAGTCGAGGCGATTTTCGCCGCCATGACGGAGCTCGGCACGGGCATATTCCAGATCGGGCAGGAGCTCCTTTCTCATAAGGACAACGTCGCGTTCCTCGAGCGCATCAAGGAGCTCGCGCTTAGGTACAAACGCACCGTCATGTTTGGGCTTGTCGGCACGCGGCAAGGGGACGACCCGGTGTCTTGGCAGACGCAGGCCAAGGTCATCAAGGATGTAAACGACGCCGGCGGCCGCATGTTCGGCCAGGGAACGACCCGCTCGATCAACGCCATCTTTTCCCTGAAGTCCTACCTTCCTTTTGACGTGCTGCCCGAATGGCAGGCCGTCCGCTCTCTGCCGCTGGAGGACCAGATGGAGCGCCTGCGAGACCCCGCGAGACGCCGGCAGCTCGTCGCAGCCGAGCAGCGCATGAAACCGAAGGACAACAAGCTTCAGGGAGGCGGCGCGGCAACGACGGATCCGCGCAAGCCCGACTACGCTAACCTCTATGTGCTCAAGGGAGTTGACTGGGACGATCCGACGGTCGAAGAGCTGTCCCGCGTGCGGGGGACACACCCGGTCGAAACCATGATCGACCTCTCGCTCGAGAATCCCGACCAGGTCTACGTGCAGCCCGTAGTGAACGAGAGCCCAGAGGACGTGCTCGGCATGCTCACACACGACTTCACGCTGGCGACGTTCTCCGACTCAGGCGCTCACGCGGCGCAGGAGATGGGCTCCTCGCTGCAGACCCACTTCCTCCACTACTGGGTGAATCGACGAGGCGCCTTCACGCTGGAGCAGGCGGTGCGCAAGATGACGCACGACAATGCGCAAGCCTTTGAGCTCAAGGGCCGCGGACTGGTCAAGGACGGCTACCACGCAGACCTCGTGCTCTTCGAGGCAGACCGCGTGCGCCCGCACGTGCCGAAGATCGAGATGGACCTGCCGGGCGGCGCCCGGCGCCTCGTGCAGAAGGCGGATGGCATCCGCGCCACCATCGTCAACGGCGCGGTGACGCTGGAAAACGGCGAACCCACCGGAAACTTCGCCGGAGAAGTGCTCAAAGGCGAGCTCTCCGCTTAAGGCGACACGGGTTCACCTCACGCGGACACCCGAGGCACGCAGCGTCTCCTCATCCGGCGGTGCAACGGTCACGAAGAAGTACCGCATCCCACACCCCACCGACCGGGCCACAGGCTACATCGAGTGCTCGACAGCCCGGTGGATCGGGATCCGATCAAGCAACCAGCGAGTGTGCTCCTCATAGATTTGGGCCTGCAGCGTCAGTCGGTCCAACTCAGCGGAGCTACTCCCCACGAAGTATTCGGACGGGTTCAAGATTTCACCTGGTCTCCCCCGCCGACTGTACCTCGGCGGCGAGAGGCGCGGCGAAGGGGCCAAGCATCAGGTGTCACTCTGGGGGGATGGACGGCATCCGAGGAGCTGGAGATCTTGAAGCCGACCCTGAGCGTCATGGTACCTACAACTCCCTAACCCAGAGAGGTGACGAATGATCAGTGGCGGAGTGCTCGCCTTCGCAGTGCTTATCGGGGCGGTCCTCGTGGCTATGCTGGGAAAGGCCGAGCCTTCCAGCAAGGTCTGCACAATCGTCAAGGTATCATCCATAGGTTTAGAGGATGGGACGACGACGCACCGGGACGGTGGTGAGGTACGAGTCCGGGTGAAGCCGACCAATGAAGCCGTGACGAATGCCACCGGATCATACATTGCGGCCGAATAGTCTACCTCTGGAGCCGGGCTCTGCAGACCGAGAGCTCGGCCTCGGAGAAGAAGTAAGCGAATCGCAACGCGATTGCCTCAACTGACAGATCGAGACGATCCACCTCCGCGAGCCTGGTCAAGCCCTCACTCACTCCCGGCTTAGCGATCAGTTTCCGGAATGTCTCCAACGTCCCTAGTTGACTCCGCATCCTGTTGAAATACCCAGGGTTGTACCCGAGCTTCTTCGACTCCTCGACCATCTGGTCTACGGCTCGTTCGAACTCGTCTAGCGTCGGTACCTTCATCTTTGTGGGCATACTCATCGCCTCTCCAGCGTGGCTACGATGGCCGCCCAGTTAAACGCGACGAACAGCATCCCGAGGATGACGCCTTCACCACGCATTCCTTCTGCCTCTTAGGTTCCGCTGCAATGGGTTTCATCGAACCTCCATACTTGTTGGTGTGGGTACCCCGACGCTCGACCCCTTCTGAGTCGCCTTCGCCACCTTCTTGAGAACATCTTTCTGTACCTTGTACGGATGGGTGGAGCAGCAGGGGCCTGCTGGTAGACTGGCGGAGCAGCGGCAGCCTGATAGTAGATGGGCGGTGCGGCAGAAGCCGGGTTGTAGAGACGGTCCGTTCATTGAAGAATTTGTGAGCCGACCCGCGCGGGTTGTCTTGACATTTCCCGCCAATCGCTTGACATCCGGAACCAACAGCTGTGCGGGGAGCTGCGCATCCGCCCCTCCGAACGGAGGCTTCAGCTTCGTGGCGACGCTTCTGATGATGTGCCACGAGGCCGGGGCTGACGCTCTTGCCAGCGCCACTGTGCAGACGTAGAGCACCGTTTGCGACGACAACGAAGAATGGCTCGCGCGGGCGAGTGAAAGGAGCGTTCCTATCCCATGCAACGTAGCGCGCCAAATGGGGAGTCTGCATCTCACCCCCTCTACCGGATGATGCGGCATTCAGCCGGTCAGACGAAGGCCGGGCCTTACAGGAGGCGACGAACCAACGCTCGGGGTGCATCGGTGAGTCTCCAAGGAGGAGTAACCGTGCAAAGCGTCGGCCAACTGTCGGTCCTACTCTCGTCAGGAACCTCGGGTCGGCTGAATGAGGCGGCGAACCGCAAGCGTCAAGACTACCTCCGCCACCTCGTCGGCCAACTGATGTCGTCTTCCCCGAGCACCGCACGCTGCTAGGGGACGATCCGGCCCTTCGCGCGCGACGTGATGCACGGCGGGACGGACCACTCGACGGACGCGAGGGCTGACGCGCCGAGGGCTTGACCTCCTGGTCCGGTCGGTCGTATACAAATAGAGTCTGTTCGGATGGTGACTGCGCGAGGCATTTTCGGTCCACTCGGTGACCGTTCGGCTGAGGTCGGCACAGGGCGGGGATGGCGTCGAGGCGGTGCCTCGACCAGGCTAGGCTCTCACGAGTCGGAGGTGACTCATGGCACTGCGAATCAACAGCGAAGCTCCCGACTTCACCGCGGAGACCACCCAAGGCACGATCAACTTCCACGAGTGGATCGGCAGCGGCTGGGCCATCCTGTTCTCGCATCCGAAGGACTTCACGCCGGTCTGCACGACCGAGCTCGGCTATATGGCGGGGCTGAAGCCGGAGTTCGAGAAGCGCAACTGCAAGATCCTCGGCCTCAGCGTCGATCCGGTCAGCGATCACCAGAAGTGGTCCAAGGACATCGAGGAGACCCAGGGGCACGCCGTCACCTACCCAATGATCGGCGACCCCGAGCTGAAGGTGGCGAAGGCCTACGACATGCTGCCGGAGAATGCCGGTAACACGGCCCAAGGCCGGACCGCAACCGACAACGCGACCGTTCGGTCGGTATTCGTCATCGGCCCGGACAAGAAGATCAAGGCGATGCTGACCTACCCCATGAGCACCGGTCGCAACTTCGACGAAGTGCTACGCCTGGTCGACTCGTGCCAGCTGACGGCGCGGCACAAAGTGGCTACCCCGGTCAATTGGAAGCAAGGCGAGGATGTCATCATCGTTCCAGCCGTCTCGGATGCCGAGGCCAAGGAGAAGTTCCCGACGGGCTGGAAGGCACCGAAGCCGTACCTGCGGATCGTGCCGCAGCCGCGATAGCGGCTGGCCGTCGCCCGGTGGGCGTGGCGCCTCGGAGCGCCTGGTCAGTTGCGCAGGGCGATGCTCACCCAGGCGCCGAGGCCGGCGCCCGCACCACTCCCGGCGATATCAGATGTGGCGGGGCGCAGTCCGCCTGTCGCCAGACAGCGCTTCCGGTGCGGCGGTCGGCCGCTCGGTGACCGCGACTGGCGCGGATCCTCGATCTTACTCCCAGAGGCGGGTGGAGAAGTAGCGCTCGCCCAGATCATTGAAGAGCGTCACCAGACGGCCCTCGCCCCCCCGGCGAGCGACCTGCTCGACCCCCGCCAGATATGCGCCCGACGACTGCCCCACGAAGAACCCGGCCCGAGCCAGCCGCCCACACATCTCGTAGGCGTCGAGGCTGGTCACCGGAATCCGCTCGTCGATAAGCTGCTCGTCCAGGATCGCCGGAACGATGTCTCCCGGGTTTCCGAGCGGTTTCAGTCCCTCGACACCCGGAAAGACCTCGGGGACCACGGACACGACGCGGATTCGCGGGTCGTGCTCCTTCAGACGCCGCCCGAGGCCGGTCAAGGTGCCGCCGGTGCCGACCCCGACCACCACGTGAGTTAACCTGCCGTCTGTCTGGTCGAGGATCTCCGTGGCGGTCGTCTCGTAGTGAGCGCGCCAGTTGTCCTCGTTGCTGTACTGGTCGCAGAAGAAATACCGGTCAGGATCCGCGGCGTGGCGGCGGTGCACCTCCCGGAGAGCTTCGTCGTATCCCTGGATCGCGTCGGTGAAGACGAGCCGGGCCCCGTGCGCCAGC
>CAWDPM010000016.1:0-44316 GCA_963804185.1 uncultured Candidatus Rokubacteria bacterium | reverse complement strand
CCCGGCTTACAGGCTCCCTCTGGCGCTTTTCTTTATTCCGGTGACTTACGACGCGCCTGCCGGTGCCAGATTCTCGAGGTACAGAACCCCGGGACGGTCATGAGGATTCGCTCACATGCCCGCCTTGCCGCTGAAACCTTCCGGGCGGCGGAGCACCACCGTTCCGCTCGGAGAGCGTGCGCGCTGTAATCCAGAGCGCCTTCTGAACATCGGGAATCGTCTTCCGGTGAGGCTGTACGATACTATCATCCTATTTCATATATAATCGATACCGTAAAGGAGCTTGCGATGCTGGATCTTCTGGTCAAGGCGGCATGGTCATCGATGGCTGGGCACGAAGCGCTTTGCGGCGGACGTGGGGATCTCGGGCGGCGGATCGGTCGATGGCGCGTCAGCGACTCGGTTGGTGCATCATCAACGCCGACGGGCTCATTGTCGCGCCGGGGTTCATCGACGGCGAGACCCACATGGATGCTCAGGTCATGTGGGACCCTTGGTACTTGCTCCTGCTACCATGGCGTGACCTCGGTGGTCATGAGCAGCTGTGGCTTCACGCTGGCGCGATGCAAGCCTGTGGACCGCGAGTGGTCGCGAGCTTCGCTCCTACGTCCAGGACATCCCGCGGCCGCTATGGCAGCTGGCGTGGAGTGGACTCGGGAAACGTTTCCGGAGTACTCAGCAGTAGTCGAGCGGCGGCTGAAGGCTCTCACTTACGCGATGTACGTCGGGCACTCGGCGCTGCGGATGTACGTCATGGGCCGTCGTGCGCTGACCGACGCAGCAACCGACGAGAGATCCGTGCCATTAGCGCGGCTCGCAAGGAGCCGCTGCGCGCGGCGCCGTGGGCGTTTCGACCTCACGCTCGCACACGCATCTCACCCCCGAAGGCACGCCGGTCGCAAGCCGCTTGGCGGCGTGGAACGAAGTCGAGGCGATTTTCGCCGCCATGACGGAGCTCGGCACGGGCATATTCCAGATCGGGCAGGAGCTCCTTTCTCATAAGGACAACGTCGCGTTCCTCGAGCGCATCAAGGAGCTCGCGCTTAGGTACAAACGCACCGTCATGTTTGGGCTTGTCGGCACGCGGCAAGGGGACGACCCGGTGTCTTGGCAGACGCAGGCCAAGGTCATCAAGGATGTAAACGACGCCGGCGGCCGCATGTTCGGCCAGGGAACGACCCGCTCGATCAACGCCATCTTTTCCCTGAAGTCCTACCTTCCTTTTGACGTGCTGCCCGAATGGCAGGCCGTCCGCTCTCGCCGCTGGAGGACCAGATGGAGCGCCTGCGAGACCCGCGAGACGCCGGCAGCTCGTCGCAGCCGAGCAGCGCATGAAACCGAAGGACAACAAGCTTCAGGGAGGCGGCGCGGCAACGACGGATCCGCGCAAGCCCGACTACGCCAACCTCTATGTGCTCAAGGGAGTTGACTGGGACGATCCGACGGTCGAAGAGCTGTCCCGCGTGCGGGGGACACACCCGGTCGAAACCATGATCGACCTCTCGCTCGAGAATCCCGACCAGGTCTATGTGCAGCCCGTAGTGAACGAGAGCCCAGAGGACGTGCTCGGCATGCTCACACACGACTTCACGCTGGCGACGTTCTCCGACTCAGGCGCTCACGCGGCGCAGGAGATGGGCTCCTCGCTGCAGACCCACTTCCTCCACTACTGGGTGAATCGACGCGGTGCCTTCACGCTGGAGCAGGCGGTGCGCAAGATGACGCCGACAATGCGCAAGCCTTTGAGCTCAAGGGCCGCGGACTGGTCAAGGACGGCTACCACGCAGACCTCGTGCTCTTCGAGGCAGACCGCGTGCGCCCGCACGTGCCGAAGATCGAGATGGACCTGCCGGGCGGCGCCCGGCGCCTCGTGCAGAAGGCGGAGGGCATCCGCGCCACCATCGTCAACGGCGCGGTGACGCTGGAAAACGGCGAACCCACCGGAAACTTCGCCGGAGAAGTGCTCAAAGGCGAGCTCTCCGCTTAGGCGACACGGGTTCACCTCACGCGGACACCCGAGGCATGCAGCGTCTCCTCATCCGGCGGTGCAACGGTACGAAGAAGTACCGCATCCCACACCCCACCGACCGGGCCACAGGCTACATCGAGTGCTCGACAGCCCGGTGGATCGGGATCCGATTAAGTAACCAGCGCAGCGTGCTCCTAATAGATTTGGGTCTGCAGCGTCAGTCGGTCCACTCAGCGGAAAGCTACTCCCCACGAAGTATTTGGACGGGTTCAAGATTTCACCTGGTCTCCCCCGCCGATTGTACCTCGGCGGCGAGAGGCGCGGCGAAGGGGCCAAGCATCAGGTGTCACTCTGGGGGGATGGACGGCATCCGAGGAGCTAGAGATCTTGAAGCCGACCCTGAGCGTCATGGTACCTAGAACTCCCTAACCCAGAGAGGTGACGAATGATCAGTGGCGGAGTGCTCGCCTTCGCAGTGCTTATCGGGGCGGTCCTCGTGGCTATGCCGGGAAAGGCCGAGCCTTCCAGCAAGGTCTGCACAATCGTCAAGGTATCATCCATAGGTTTAGAGGATGGGACGACGACGCACCGGGACGGTGGTGAGGTACGAGTCCCGGTGAAGCCGACCAATGTAAAGGCGCTCGAGTAGAGCCCTTGTACCTGGAGATGCCCATACACCGTGAGTTAGCCTCGAACATGATCAGCAGGAGTGCCGAGCCTAACCGGCAGCCTGAATCACTTTCACCTGATGCCAGACAGGATTCGGCAGATCCCCAGCATTGGCGATCGAGACTGGCAATGAGAGATGCCCGAGTATGATGAAGCTCGTCATCGGCCTCGTGCTGAGTCTGCGTCTCATCTCCGTGGGAGAGGCCGGTTCCCGAGGCTATGCCCGGAGCTCGTCCTCCCACTCCGGCCTCCGGAGCTTCCACACCGGGCAATCTAGCTCGCATGGAGGTCGTCGGGGGTGGTCGAGCTACAGCAGCTCGTACCCGGGCATCGGCATCTACGGCGCTCCGTCGCACGGGATCGTCTGTTCCCGTGGCCTGATCATTCCACGGACCTCCGACCGCGTCGAGGTCGAATTCTCCGGGATCGCTTACTGCGTTCACCCAGAAGCGGAGGACGCCTCGGCTACTGCTCGCGTCGCCAGGCAGCGCCGCAGGTCAAACTTGATGAAGCCGTGACGAATGCCACCGGATCATACATTGCGGCCGAATAGTCTACCTCTGGAGCCGGGCTCTGCAGACCGAGAGCTCGGCCTCGGAGAAGAAGTAAGCGAATCGCAACGCGATTGCCTCAACTGACAGATCGAGACGATCCACCTCCGCGAGCCTGGTCAAGCCCTCACTCACTCCCGGCTTAGCGATCAGTTTCCGGAATGTCTCCAACGTCCCTAGTTGACTCCGCATCCTGTTGAAATACCCAGGGTTGTACCCGAGCTTCTTCGACTCCTCGACCATCTGGTCTACGGCTCGTTCGAACTCGTCTAGCGTCGGTACCTTCATCTTTGTGGGCATACTCATCGCCTCTCCAGCGTGGCTACGATGGCCGCCCAGTTAAACGCGACGAACAGCATCCCGAGGATGACGCCTTCACCACTCATTCCTTCTGCCTCTTAGGTTCCGCTGCAATGGGTTTCATCGAACCTCCATACTTGTTGGTGTGGGTACCCTGACGCTCGAACCCCTTCTGAGTCGCCTTCGCCACCTTCTTGAGAACATCTTTCTGTACCTTGTACGGATGGGTGGAGCAGCAGGGGCCTGCTGGTAGACTGGCGGAGCAGCGGCAGCCTGATAGTAGATGGGCGGTGCGGCAGAAGCCGGGTTGTAGAGACGGTCCGTTCATTGAAGAATTTGTGAGCCGACCCGCGCGGGTTGTCTTGACATTTCCCGCCAATCGCTTGACATCCGGAACCACCAGCTGTGCGGGGAGCTGCGCATCCGCCCCTCCGAACGGAGGCTTCAGCTTCGTGGCGACGCTTCTGATGATGTGCCACGAGGCCGGGGCCGACGCCCTTGCCAGCGCCACTGTGCAGACGTAGAGCACCGTTTGCGACGACAACGAAGAATGGCTCGCGCGGGCGAGTGAAAGGAGCGTTCCTATCCCATGCAACGTAGCGCGCCAAATGGGGAGTCTGCATCTCACCCCCTCTACCGGATGATGCGGCATTCAGCCGGTCAGACGAAGGCCGGGCCTTACAGGAGGCGACGAACCAACGCTCGGGGTGCATCGGTGAGTCTCCAAGGAGGAGTAACCGTGCAAAGCGTCGGCCAACTGTCGGTCCTACTCTCGTCAGGAACCTCGGGTCGGCTGAATGAGGCGGCGAACCGCAAGCGTCAAGACTACCTCCGCCACCTCGTCGGCCAACTGATGTCGTCTTCCCCGAGCACCGCACGCTGCTAGGGGACGATCCGGCCCTTCGCGCGCGACGTGATGCACGGCGGGACGGACCACTCGACGGACGCGAGGGCTGACGCGCCGAGGGCTTGACCTCCTGGTCCGGTCGGTCGTATACAAATAGAGCCTGTTCGGATGGTGACTGCGCGAGGCATTTTCGGTCCACTCGGTGACCGTTCGGCTGAGGTCGGCACAGGGCGGGGATGGCGTCGAGGCGATGCCTCGACCAGGCTAGGCTCTCACGAGTCGGAGGTGACTCATGGCACTGCGAATCAACAGCGAAGCTCCCGACTTCACCGCGGAGACCACCCAGGGCACGATCAACTTCCACGAGTGGATCGGCAGTGGCTGGGCCATCCTGTTCTCCCATCCGAAGGACTTCACGCCGGTCTGCACGACGGAGCTCGGCTACATGGCCGGGCTGAAGCCGGAGTTCGAGAAGCGCAACTGCAAGATCCTCGGCCTCAGCGTCGATCCGGTCAGCGATCACCAGAAGTGGTCCAAGGACATCGAGGAGACCCAGGGGCACGCCGTCACCTACCCAATGATCGGCGACCCCGAGCTGAAGGTGGCGAAGGCCTACGACATGCTGCCGGAGAGTGCCGGGACCACGGCTCAGGGCCGGACCGCAACCGACAACGCGACCGTTCGGTCGGTATTCGTCATCGGCCCGGACAAGAAGATCAAGGCGATGCTGACCTACCCCATGAGCACCGGTCGCAACTTCGACGAAGTGCTACGCCTGGTCGACTCGTGCCAGCTGACGGCGCGGCACAAAGTGGCAACCCCGGTCAATTGGAAGCAAGGCGAGGATGTCATCATCGTGCCAGCCGTCTCGGATGCCGAGGCCAAGGAGAAGTTCCCGACGGGCTGGAAGGCGCCGAAACCGTACCTGCGGATCGTGCCGCAGCCGCGCTAGCGGCTGGCGCCCGCCCGGTGGGCGTGGTGCCTCGAAGCGCCTGGCCAGGTGCGCCGGGCGATGCGCACCGAGGCGCCGAGGCTCGGCGCCCGCACCACTCCCGGCGATGTCAGATGTAGCGGGGCGCAGTCCGTCTGTCGCCAGACAGGCGCGTTCCGGTGTGGCGGTCGGCCGCTCGGCGACCGCGACTGGCGCGGCTCCTCGAGCCTACTCCCAGAGGCGGGTGGAGAAGTAGCGCTCGCCCAGATCATTGAAGAGCGTCACCAGACGGCCCTCACCCACCCGGCGAGCGACCTGCTCGACCCCCGCCAGATATGCGCCCGACGACTGCCCCACGAAGAACCCGGCGCGAGCCAGCCGCCCACACATCTCGTAGGCGTCGAGGCTGGTCACCGGGATCCGCTCGTCGATAAGCTGCTCGTCCAGGATCGCCGGAACGATGTCTCCCGGGTTTCCGAGCGGTTTCAGTCCCTCGACACCGGGAAAGACTTCGGGGATCACGGACACCACGCGGATTCGCGGGTCGTGCTCCTTCAGACGCCGCCCGAGGCCGGTCAAGGTGCCGCCGGTGCCGACCCCGACCACCACGTGAGTGAGCCTGCCGTCCGTCTGGTCGAGGATCTCCGTGGCGGTCGTCTCGTAGTGAGCGCGCCAGTTGTCCTCGTTGCTGTACTGGTCGCAGAAGAAATACCGGTCAGGATCCGCGGCGTGGCGGCGGTGCACCTCCCGGAGAGCTTCGTCGTACCCGTGGATCGCGTCGGTGAAGACGAGCCGGGCCCCGTGCGCCAGCAGTCGCTTCTTCCGTTCGGCGCTCGCATTGTCCGGGATGACGATCTCCACCGGGAAGCCGATGATTCGGCCGATCATCGCGTAGGCAATGCCGGCGTTGCCGGACGAGCTGTCCAGAATGGTCTTCCCGGAATGGAGCTGCCCACGATCCAAGGCGCTCAGCAACATGCGCACCACCGGGCGGTCCTTGAGGGAGCCGCCCGGGTTGAGCTGCTCCATCTTGGCCAACACTTCGACGCCGGGCAGGCTGTCGCGAAACAGCGGCACCGGGACCAAGGGCGTGTTGCCCACCGCCCGCAGGGCGGGGTAACGGTCAACCAAGTACTCGATCGATCGATCCCAGGGCAAGGCCGTCCCACCACCACTCGAGGCTCACCATCATAGCAGGCCGTCCCGCGGGAGATTCTCACGAGAAGGCGATCTTCTCTCCAGGCCGGGCCCGAGCCCGGCAGCTGGCGGTGAAACGCCTACCGGCCGGGGGTGGCGGTCGGAGCGGACGACCGCGGCGCAAGAATGAAGAGGGCCGCGTGGGGTGGCGGCGGGCGGCACTCGCCCTTAGATGAGGTCCTTCACGTCCAGGCCCAGAGCGGACGCATTGCCTTCATGCGCCAGCACGGCCGAGATCTCGGCGCCGCTGCCGGTCGGCTGCACCTGCACGACGCCGAAGTTGAAGACGTTGACCACGTCGCGCAAGGTCGAGCGGATGCCCGGCGCGAGTGAGAACTCCTCGTCGACGAACGTGCCGACGAGCGGTTGGGCGCTGTCGATCTGACTGATTCCCGACGAGGTGAGCGAGACGGCCATGCCAGGCGGCCGCGCGGCGCTGACGTCGAAGATGCAGCCGATGTGGATGTCGCCGGACAGGAATACCAGTCCGCGCCCCGACGCGGCATTGCGGTTCACGAAGCGCGCCGCGAACGCCTTCTGCAGCAAGGCCTGCTGCTCGCGCCGGGAAAAGCGGTGCGACCACTGGTCGCGCGCCTCGTCGAGGTTGGAGATCTGGAAGTTGCCGAGGTTGGGCTGCGTGCCCGTGAGCCGCGCCACCTTGGCGCTGGCGATCGCCTTCAGGAGGTCGGCGATGTCCTTGGTCGACTTCGGGCGGAACAGTTCCTCCTCGTCGCCCCGCTTGAACGCCTCGATGTCGTCGGTGCGCTGGCCCATCAACCGCTGCGTCTGGCCGTCCGGGTCCTGCGAGGCGATCGGCGTCGCGGTGACGAGCGCGAGCGCCTCGACATCCGCCGGCAGGTGGGCGAACACGTCGTCGATGAAGGCCCACTGGCGTTCGCCGAGGACCGGGTAATCCTTCCGGAAGATGTCGCGCTCGCCGCGGCTGTCGAGCACGAGCACCATCAGGCGACCGCAGCGGAACACGAACGGCATCGCGACGTACTGGCCATGCGGGATCGGACCGCCGATGTAGTTCGGAAACGCCGGATCGGGCTGCGTGGGGATCAGGGGATCGCGGTAGTCGCCAGGGAGCGGATTGCGGCAGCCCTGGAAGTGCCAGTAGACATCGCGCGCGTCCTCGAAGAACGCCGTCGAGGCGTGGAAGATCGCCGCGCCGCGGCGGTGGAGCGCGGCCATCGTCGCGCTGTCGGAGGCGAGCGACCCCCAGCCGTCGCGGATGTCGTGGTCGTCCCAGATCATGTACGTCGGTACGTTGGCCAGGATCTGCCGGACCGGGCCGCGCGACCAGTTGAAGCGGTACATCTCGGCCATCGCGCGGCGCCGCGTCGCGCTGTCGGAGTGGAAGTGCAGCTTGAACACGTTCGGCGGGTCTTCGTCCATGTACAACCTGGTCGCCCATCATGACGACGAACGACGGCTGCGACGCCTCGACGAACCGGCTGAACTGCTGCCACGCGCCGTCCTGCGACGCGCCGTTGCACGAGATGGCGCAGAACAACAGGTTGGTCATCGACGATGGCGGTGGCAACGTCCGGAATGATCCATTCGCTCCGGGCACGAATCGGCCCGCGCGCACGACCCGGTAGCGGTAGCGTAGGTCGGGCAGAAGGCCGGTGACCCGCGCGATCGCGGTGCCGAACTCGACCACTCCGAACTCGGTGCTTTCGAACCTGAACAGCCCGACGCCCTCGACGCGCAGCCAGTAGCGCGCCGGATCGTCGGATACCTGGATCCAGATCCGCGTCGAGGTGTCGTCGGTATGCCCGACGACCGGCCCCAACTCGAGCCGCCGCGGGCCTCGGCGCGCGGCCATGACGACCGGTTTCGTGCCCTAGGCGCGCCCGCCGCCGAGGCCCGAGCCGATGGCGCCGAGGATTGCCGTGCCGTCCTTCGCACTGACCGCGAACTTGAGGGGTTCGGGGGGTGGGCCCTCGATCTTCCGGTTCCTGAAGACCCGGCGGACTCCGGGCGGGAAGGTGTTGTTGAGGTAGTCGACCATGCGGGCAAACTGCAGCAGGGTGCCCGTGAAGCGTTCGTCGAAGCTGAACGGCCCCGGCGGGCTGTCGAGCAGGCAGACGCGGCGCAGTCGCGCGTTGATGCAGAAGTCCGTGCCCCTCGGGATCACGAGCACGGCGGTGAATTCCTGGATCCCCTCGATGCCGCTCGACCGCCGGGCGAGCAGTTGCTGGAACCACAGGTTCGGGTCCGACGGGTCGACCGACAGCTGCTGCAACGGCTGTGGCGATACCGAGAAGCTCAGATGCGGCGTGCCCACGTACTTCGCGGAGAGCAGGGAAATGATGTTCTCGACCCGCGTGGTGTGGCTGATCAGCTCGCGTCGTTCCTCCGACGCCTGCCGATTCATCGTGTCGACGGACTGCGACACCGCGCGGTCGCTGGCGACATCGGTGGACGTGCTCCGGACCGACCCCCCGAGCGAGAGCAGGCTGGGCAGCACCGGTATCGGCAAGAACGTCGTCAGCCCGGCCGACGCGCTCGAGGACGTCGTGCTCGAGTGGCTGCGCAGCGTCTCGTTGACCTGCGCGCCGCTCTTGCCGATCGCGACCCCGTCGGCCTCGCCCTCGTAGGCGTCCGCGCCGACCACTCCGGTCTGCACCATGCGGCGGGAAAGCGGCGCGGCGGCGTGGAAGTACGGCCGGATCGTGCCAAAATCCCCCGCCGCGTTGCGGACCTTCAGGTCCAGCAGCAGGTGCATGCAGGGAATGCCCTCGCCGAGGAAGCTCGCCGCGACTCGGGAGAGCTCGGGCGGAAACGCCGCCGGCGCGATCGAGGCCGTGAACTTGACGAAGACGAGCCGGTCGTCGGGGAAGAGACTCGTCAGCGTCGCATCGTCGGGCTCGAAGGGAAGAACAGGGAGAGCGCCGTCTCCGCGGGCTCGTCCCTGCTCAGTGGCTGCGTCGTCGCCGCCAGCTTCCAGGGGATCTCGACCGGTGGCAGGCGGGTCTCTTCGTCGGCCATTTCGCACTCCTCGCGTCGCACCCGCGCGTCCCCGGAGCGTGTCGCGATAGGCAGTATACGCCCGCACGCGTACCACAGGTTGCCGGACCTGTCTCACTCCGTTGCCCCAGACCATCTCCCGCCGAACCGGCAGCCGCGGGCTCCTGCGCTTTCGACCCGCAATGGGACAGGCCCGGGAATTCGCGCCCTCGATTCTGAACCTGATCCGAACACCGGAGCGTCGGCCGACGCCGGCTGCTGGTCGGCTCAGGGCAGTTCGAACGCCTCGAGACGAAGTCCGGCCGGCCGATCCCGGCCGACGGTGACTGCGAGGGGACCAGGCCCCAGCGCTTCGATCGCCTGCCCGGGCTGAGCCCCCAGCACCCCGACCAGGACGTGGGACTGACCGAACGCGGGTCGGGGATCAACCTGGCCGCCGATCGAGCGGAACGCCGCCAGCGCCTGGTCGGTGAGTTGCCAGGTCGTCTCGTCCAGCCCCGCGACCACGACGATGCTGCCGCGTGGGAACGCCCCGATGAACGCGGCCAGGCGCGCCGACTCCTGGACTGTTCCGTGGGTATCGAACTTTCCAACGCCGATGGGTTGACCATCCCCGGGATCGAGTCCGACCACCCAGTATCCGCGGTGTCGCCGAGAAACCAGCTCGTGGCCGTTGACCCGGATGGATGCCTGCCGCCCCGCGTCGCGCCCCTCGCTTCGGACCACGAGGTCGACGGGCGAGGTGACTCCGGACTGACCGATCTGGTAGGACCGCGTCCGGGTGACCTCCGGCGGCAGGGTGTAGACGTGCCGGAACTCCACCTCGTTGCGATCGGCGGCCGGCAGCGGCGGCTCGAGAGGCAGCCGGTCCCGAACAGACGCCGGATAGGTTCGCAGGAGCCGCCGGTTGAAGCGGACTTCGACCCGGGCCGACACCTCGGGATCCTCGGCCAGCGCCAAGGCGTATTCCGCGCTTGGATGGCGCTGGGCCCAGGCCGAGGAGAAGTGACGGCGGATCCGGTAACCGGTCTGGGGCGTCCCTTCCACTCGATAAAGCTCGTCCCCCCCGATGACCCCGCTGCTGGTGAGCGCGGCCACCTTCCCCTCCCGAATCATGTCGACCATCGGCGCCCACACTCGCCCCAGGAGCCACGGATGCACAACCACATAGCGCAGGGGATAGATGCTCTGGACGGCTGCTGAGAACCGGTCGGGATCGCGAGTGTCCGCGGCGTAGATCAGCTCATTCCAGGTGTCGAGCGCGAACCCCCCGTGCCCGTTGACGACCAGCTTCCCGTGCTCCAGCGCCCACAGCATCGCCCAGGCGTCCGAGGCCCGCTCGTAGATGGGAATCTGGAGGATGGCGAAGTCGCCGTCTTCGGCGCGAAGCCGCTGGTAGACCAGCGGGGTCGACGGAAGCGTCTGCCAGGGAATCGGTTTGATGTTGTACTCCGCCAGCAGGGCGACAAGGAGCAGTCCCAAGACCGCGGGCCCCCATCCCGAAGGCATCCGATCCGCGAGGGCCCGGGCGCCCAGGGCCACCAGCAGCGCCAAGGGGAGCACGAAGACCAGGCTCCAGCGGCCTGGCGCCCGGAAGGCGCTTGCCCCTGGGAGGTAGTGATAGACCCAGTGGAAGAGCGTCGTCCCCCAGGACTCCCCCCGCACCTGGAGCGTCGGGGTCAGGCACAGGAGATAGGTGAATACCACCAGGAAGCCGGCCGTGAAGATCCACTCTCGCGAATCCAACGCACCCTCTCGACGTCGCCGCCCCTCGAGAGCCACGGCGCCCAGGGCGACGACCGGCAGAATGAGCACAGGCCAGGTGAGCCTGGTGAACTTCAGGATCCGGACGTCCCCGAGCGCCATCCGAACCTTCCCGACGGCAATCGCCAGTCCGATCGCGCCCAGGGCCACCGCGGCGGTCCCGACCAGGACCAGGGTGGCCAAGCGGACCCAGCGAGGCCTGGGAGAGTCTAGAAGTCGGCGCCCGTAGAAAGCCACTGTCAGTCCCGACAGCAGGAGCGCCACGAAGCCCGGGAACAGTCCCCCCTCGGAGCGCCCCAGCGAGATCAGGTGGCCGCCGTAGAGAAGGTTGAACTGCCCAGGATCCAGTATGGACAGAAGGTCCATCCCGAAGACATCCGCTTCGTCCAGGACGCGCCGGAACCCAAGCTCCCGATTGATCGCTAGATAGGGCCTGGCGAAGGGAACAAGGGCCAGGCCCAGTCCGGCAGCGGCAAGAGCGGCCCGGGACAGGCGGGACAGGGTGAAGAGGCCGGGGCGCAGCAGCCAGATCGCTGCCGTCAGCCCGGCCAGGAGGAATGCCAGGGCAAAGGCGTTGTACAGGGACGAGAGGGTCTGGGCCCACAGGGCGATCGCGACGAGGACAACGTGCACCCACCGGCCGTCCAGCAGGAACCGGTACCAGGCCCAGACGATGAGAGGATACAGGAAGGCCTGCTGGAAGGTGAACTGGCCGATGTGGTCGAGGCGGTTCGGATAGAAGGCGAAGACAACTCCAGCCAGGAGGCTGGGGAGGACCTGGCGGGTCACCGAATAGGCCAGGAAGTAGGTCAGGGCACCGCTGGCCACCACGCTGGCCAGCAGGAGAAGGTTGACGGCGTGGACCGGCTGGAGGCCAAGAGACAAGGGGGTCGCGGCCAGGAGCCCGGTGAAGAAGGCCGACTGCTGGTAGGCCACTCCGTTCGAGTACGGGTAGAAGAACGGGGGCTGGAAAAGGCGGCCGGGAGCGTGGAACGTCGCCCACGCGTTCCACGTCACCATGCTGGTCTCAGTGGGGTAGTCCCCCAGCCCCACCAGGAGGGTGCGGGCCGGGTGGAGAATCAGCGGATACGTGTAGTATCCGGTGAGGGCCAGGAAGACGACGACGACCAGGAAGACGTGAGTCGCGCGCGACCAGCACCGACTCACACCGGCGGCACCTGCAGAGCGCTCTTGCCCGAGCGCGTCCGGCCCAAACCCTCCCAGAGGACGCGGTGCTCAGGGGTGGTCAGAGCCTGCCACTCCACCACCCGTCCCTCGGCGTACCAGTCGATGGCGCGAAGCGTCGGGTCGGGCCGGCCAGGGTGCACCACCCACTCCACGGTCCCTTCCGCCGGCAGCTGGGCGAGGTAGGCGGCCCACGGGAAGCCCGGATCCGGTCGGGATGGCATTAGCGGGCCGAACATCGAGTCGTTGATGGCCAGACCCGCGGCTCTGAAGACCTCTCGGGCCTTCCGCCCCAGCCCGTCGAGAATCCACCGCCGCACGCGGTCGCCAGGCACCCGCCGGCGCACCCCGTCGGGCTCGATGGTAACCCGAGTGATCCGCGGCAAGACATCGTCGGCCGCCAGCCTCGCCACGACGTCGCGAATCGCCGGCCACTCGTGCACGTGGTGATGGCCGTCGAAGTGGCCAGGGCTTCGGCCGGTGAGCCGACGGAACCGCTCCACCTGGGTCTCGATCTCGTCCGCCAGCGCCGCGGATGACACTCGCCTGGACAGGCACGCCAGCAGGAGCCGGCCGGGGGTCCCGAAGTGGCCGTCTCGCTCCACGAAGCCTGATGCCGGCGTTGCCACCAAGGGCCGGAACCGGCCGGTCAGGGCGATGTGGAGACCGACCTCCATGGCCGGGGCCTGTGCCAGGAGGGGCAGGGAAGCCTCGAACGCCGGGGCGACTGCCAAGGCGCTCGTGGCCGTCACCGGGCCGAGGCCGGCGGCCTCCACGATGCCCTGGCTGGTGGCGACGCCGATCCCGAAGTCGTCGGCGGTCACCACCAACAGCCGGCGGTCGAGCAGGACCGGATCTCCCGTCATCCCCGCTCCGACTCAGTCGCAACTGACGCCAGAGCTTGGGCGGCCGCCCGCCGGCGCAGTGTCCGGCGGATGCGGATCACCTCGGCCAGCATCCGAGGCCCGTCACGCAGCATGGCCACGGTGGTCCCGTCGACATGGCGGAAGGTGACTGGCATCTCCACGATCCGGAGACCTTGCTGTCTCGCCCGGGCCAGGAGCTCCACGTCGAAGCCGAACCCATCGGTCGTGAAGTTGGCGGCCAGGCCAGTCCAGGCCACACGGCTGATCCCCTTTAGGCCGGCTTGGGCGTCCCGCTGCCGGATCGGCAGCATCGCGCGCACCCAGGCGTTGTAGGCGCGGCTCATGAGGTGGCGCCGGTAGATCGTCGCAAAGTCTCGAGGGCCCATCGTGTAGCGGGATGCCCGGTCTACCCGATTGGCCACCACGAGGTCGGCTCCCGCCTGGAGCAGGGCCACGATCCGGCAGGCATCTTCGGGCTCGTAGGACAGGTCCACGTCGGTGAAGACGAGATAGGGAGTAGCGGCCGCATCGAAGCCCGTACGGATGGCGAACCCCTTACCCCGGTTCCGGGAATATGCTTGTACGTCGAAGCTCGGGCCAACGCGCCTGAGCAACGCTTCGGTCCCGTCGTTGCAGCCGTCACAGACGAACATCACCCGCCACTCGGGGTGGCGCGCCAGGAATCCCCTTAACCGCTCGACGGTGTCGACTACGAACGCGGCGGCGTTGTAGGTGGGCAGGACGAGCGTCGCCAGGGGGCCCGCCGGCGGGTCATGTGAGCTCTCTATACTCGACCCCCTCGATGGGTGTTCCGGCACGCCATTGAGTGTACGCCATTAGGTGTAATTGAGTGTACATGAGCGCTTCGGGCTAGCTGATACCCGATAAGATGATAGCGTGACATTCCATGACCCATGGTCTCTCCCCCTCGAAGCCGTCTGACCAGATGGCGACCCCCACGTGAAAGACTCGGTCATGGAGATCGAAGTGCGGACGGCAGGGAACTGTTACCGGCGGACGGAAGACCAGGATCACGACCATCGGTACGCCGACCAGCCGGACTGATACGGCCGACTCGGCCCCAAGGGAGGAGCGAGGCACGCCGACCCCGATCCGGGGTGTCCGCTGGGTCGTCTATGCCGTCCTGGGTCTCCACATCCTCCTGACCCTTCTGCTATTGGGGAAACAGCCCCTACTGATACGAGCCGCCGCCCACCTCCTGCCGCGAGCCACGTCCGCCCGGGAGGGCATGGGACTTGCGATGTACGACAGCGTTGCCCGGTCCGGACCGCCACGGACAGCCTATTCCCGTGGCAGTCAGGCCCGGATCGAAGATCCCAGCGCGGCGCTGGACGCCTTCGCCGTCTGGGACGTTCGGAAGGTGGGCACCTACACGTTGGTCTTCAACTGTGACGGGAGAGGAGCCGTGGCGGTCGACGGCCACCGGGTGCTGGGGTGTCTGGGGCGGACCCGCAACGACGCAGCCGGAGCTACCGTGCAGCTTCACCCTGGTCGGCACTTCCTCGTGGTGTCCCTGACCAGTGACGGGGGGTCAGGGTGGTTCGCGCTTCGAGCCACAGAGCCCGGAGGACGGGAAGCCGCGTTGCTGGCTGGTGAGCTCCTTCCGCTCCGGGCCAGGTCCGCAGCCCTCTTCTGGCGCTGGACCTTCCGGGGACTGGACTGGCTCCGGGGAGCGGTCTTCTGGGTCAGCCTCATTCTGCTTCTGGTGGTGGCCCTGGCCTTCCAGGGAGCTGGCACAATTCGGCAGGTGGCCCTGAACTTTGGCCTCATGGCGACCAGCACCCTCCTGACCGTGCTGGCCGGCGAGATGGCCGTTCGACTGGTTCTGGTCCCACCCCCGCGGGTGAGCTTCCGCGGCCATACGGGCGACCGCCCGGTCGCAGCGACTCGCGACGTGCTCACGATCCCGACCGAGCGGGGTTTCCGCCATAATCCCAACAGCGAGGTCGTGGTCGAGAACACCCCGGCCCGCCCAGGGGTCACGGTCGTCTACCGGACCAACTCCCTGGGCTATCGGAACCGGGAGTTGGGCCCTCGAGGGAGCCCGCGCATCCTGTTTCTCGGCGACTCGGTGACCTTCGGTCTTGGTGTCAACGAGGACGAGACGTTCGTTCGGATGGTGGAGGCCCTGGCTCGCCGAGACGGCAAATCGTGGGAGACGGTCAACGCGGGCGTCAGCGGTCTCGGCACCAACGGCGAGATCGCCGTCTTCACGGAGACCGGGCTCTCGACGCAGCCCGACGTGGTGGTTCTGGGCTTCTACCTGAACGACTTCCTGGAATCGCCAGGGATCTACCTCACGGTGCTTCCCGGGTTGCTGGATCGCAGCTGGCTGGCTCATCGGGCTGTGGATTTCATTGACGGGCTCCTCTACCTCTCCCGATCCGAGCGCCAAAACTTGGACGCGCCGCCCATGCTGAAGCCTCCCGACGAGATCCACGCATGGCAGCAGGAGTTTGTCAGTGCCTCAACGGTCCTGCCCCGTGACGGCGCCCCCGACCACGCGGCCAGCAACCTCCACACTTTGGTGCTCCGATCCTTCGAGGACTGGGGAGGGGCCTTTAGCCCGCACGTGTGGACCAAGCTGGACGACCTCCTGACCGAGTATGTCCGGCTGGCCCGCGAGCACCGTGTCCGCCCAGCCATCGTGGCCTTCCCCGTTCGTTACCAGGTCGAGCCGGATGCTGTGTTCGACTACCCCCAACGGCGGCTCCGGGCGATCGCGACGCGCCTGGGGGTGCCGTACCTCGATCTGCTGCCGCCCTTCCGGGCCGCCCACCGAGCCAGGGGGAGCGCGGAGGCACCGATCTTCCTCGATCACTGTCACCTGTCACCACGCGGCAACGAGGTGGCGGCCTCGACCATCTACGGCTTCCTGTCGGGGCTATGACCGACCGACCCGAGATCTGGCTCATCCGGCACGGGGAGACGGAGTGGTCGCGGAGCGGCCAGCACACCGGTCGCACGGACGTGCCCCTCAACCCGGCTGGCCGACGACAGGCGGCGGCCCTCGGACGCCACCTGGGGGGTCGCGCGTTCGCGCTCGTGCTCACGAGCCCGCTCGCCCGCGCCCGCGAGACCTGTCGCCTGGCGGGCTACGAGGAGGTCGCTCAGCCCACGGATGACCTGCGCGAGTGGGACTACGGCATCTACGAGGGACGCACGACTGCCGCCATCCGGGCCGTGGAGCCCGGCTGGTCGATCTGGACCGGCCCGGTCCCGGACGGAGAGTCCGTCGACCAGGTGGGAGTGCGGGCTCGCCGCGTCATCGACCGGGCTCTGGCGGCGGGCGGCGACGCGGCCTTCTTTGGCCACGGCCACCTCCTTCGGATCCTCGCGGCCTGCTGGATCGGCCGGCCTCCCGGCGACGGGCGCCTGTTTGCCCTGGGCACCGCCTCCATCAGCGTTCTCGGCTGGGAACGCGAGACCCGGGTCGTTCAGCGCTGGAACCAGGCAGTGCCCGCGGCCCCTGAAGGCAAGACGTGAACGGGACCCGCGCGCCAGACGCGAGCCGCTGATGCGCTCCGAGCCGACCGCCGGAGCCAGCAGCCGCGGATGGGCGGGGAACGACGGTCTCGCGCCTGCTCGGGAGCGACGACCGACGCATCTACAACGTGGCCGTCGAGGCTCCGCGGGGCACGATTGCGGCGCCCGGGGCGTGCGTGGCGGCCTTCGACTTCCCGCTCAGGCCGGCTCGCGGCGCCCCGACCCGTCGCCGACCAGATAGCCGAAGCGCGCGACGAACTCGGCCTCCCCCAGACCGCTCGCCGCCGCCAGAGCGGCGAGGTGCTCGGGGCGCTCGAAGTCCTCGCGCTTCAACCGGATCATGTAGGCGTAGAGCGTCCGGTAGGCCTCGGACAGCACGTCGGCGTAGCGGAGCCGTACGCGGCCGGTGCCGGGATCGAGCAGGTCGCGGAAGGGGACCGGGACCAGTCGCCCGCCCTGAATGGTCACCATCGCCTCGGTGCCGCCGTCGAGCAGGAACCGGGCCGCCGCATAGCCAAGGCTCCGCGCGTACTGGATGTCGAAGCCGCCGGGCGGCGCGCAGCGCAGCTCGTAGCCGAGGTCCTTCGCCGCGATGCCGATCTCGATGCCGCGGGCGGCGAAGCTCGCCGACACCAGCTCCTTCAGCCGTCGCGCGAGCTCCAGGTCGGAGAGCCGGACGTTGCCGTAGGTGTCATAGGACACCGGCCCCACGGTCTCGGGATCGAGCTTCTCGAGAATGCCCTCGGCCAGGAGCGCCACGCCATGCTGCCGCCCGTGCGCGCGTCGCTTGATCACCGCGCCCTCGAGAATGTCGGCGACCCGTGCCAGGGGCACGCGCCCACCCGGGAACTCCTCGCCGATCAGCATCAGGGTCGCGCCGGCGGCGCCACCGATCCCGAGGGTCAGGTGGCCCGCGTGGCGGCCCATCACGGTGACGAAGAACCACTTCTCCGTCGTCGCGGCGTCCTGCATCAGGTTCCGCACCAGGTCCTTGCCGAGGTTCACGGCGGTCGTGAAGCCGAACGTCGGGACGTCGTCGGGAAGCGGCAGGTCGTTGTCGATGGTCTTGGGGACATGGGCGACGGCCAGCTGCCCGGCGAGCGTCGCCGCGATCCGCGCGCTGGCGAAGGCGGTGTCGTTCCCCCCGATCGTCACCAAGTAGGAGACCTCGAGCTGCCGGAGGCTCTCGGCGACCTGGCGGAGGGACTCCGCCGACTGCGTCGGGTTCGCTCGGGACGTGCGAAGGATCGAGCCGCCCTCGAAGTGGATCCGCGACACCTCGCCGATGTCCAGCCCCTGGACGTGCGAGAGGTCCCCGCGCATCAGCCACTTGTAGCCGTCCAGGAGCCCGAGCGCGCGCAGGCCCTGATTACGGGCCTCGATCGCGGCGGCCGCGATGACGGCGTTGATACCCGGCGCGGGGCCGCCGCCGACCAGGATCGCGAGGGTCTTCACCGGCTACGCGACGGCGCGTTCCTGGTCGGGTGTGTACCGGCCATGCCGCGCGGCGCCGTTCAGGCGCGCGCGGTGGTGGAAGGCCTGCTGCCCGGCCGCTACCCGCGCCGGATCCCCCCGCCACGCGCGAAGCGCCGTCGCCTGGAGCGCGCGCCCGTAGGAGAAGCTGAGAGCCCACGGCGGCGACGTCCCGGACGCGTTCATGGCGTTCAGGTGCAGCGTGGCCTGCTCCTCGCTCTGCCCGCCGGAGAGGAAGACCACGCCCGGCATGGCCGCAGGGACCGTGCGTCGCAGACAGCGGATGGTCGCCGCCGCCACCTCCGGAATGCCGGCCTGGCGGGCGCACTCCTTGCCCGGCAGCACCATGTTCGGCTTCAGCAGTATCCCCTCGAGCGCCACCCCCTGAGCGACAAGCGCGTGGAACACGGCGTGGAGCGTGGCCTCGGTCACCTCGAAGCAACGCTCGATGGTGTGGTCGCCATCCATCAGGACCTCGGGCTCGACGATCGGGACCACGCCGGCCTCCTGGCACAGGGCCGCGTACCGCCCGAGCGCATGGGCATTGACCTGGATCGCCCGGTCGGTCGGAAGGCCGGGGGCGATCGCGAGGACGGCGCGCCACTTGGCGAAGCGGGCTCCCAGCGCCGTGTACTCGGCAAGCCGCTCGCGCAGCCCGTCGAGCCCTTCCGTCACCAGCTCCCCTTCTGCGTCCGCGAGCGGCTTCGTGCCCCGGTCGACCTTGATGCCGGCTATGATCCCCTGGCGGACGAGGACCTCGACCAGCGGTGTCCCGTCGTCGGTCCGCTGGCGGATCGTCTCGTCGAAGAGGATGACGCCGCTCACGTAGTCCGCCACGCCGGGGGTGGTGAGGAGCATCTGACGGTAGCGGCGACGGGTCTCCTCGGTGTTCGGAATGCCCAGAGGCTCGAAGCGACGCCCGATGCTGGGATGACTCTCGTCGGCGGCGAGGATGCCCTTGCCCGGCGCGACGAGGGCGCGGGCCGTCCCTTCCAGCGCTTCCGCGTTCATTCCGTCGTCCTCCACCGTCCAGCATGCCAGGAGGCGGCTCCGTCGGCCAGCCCGCGCCCCTGGCCCCGGCCCCGACCCGCCATCATGGACCAGGAGCAGCGGTTCGTCGCCGAGGAATCGCCGCCACCACCAAGCCGACGTCAGGCAGAGCGCCGCCGCGGTCGGCGCCGGCGCGGCCCCAGCACGATGCCGGCAACGCAGCCGGACGCGACCACCACGAGCGCAAGGGCACCGGCCCCCACCCGGAATCCGCCCCGCCCCATGAGCCAGCCGACGATGGCCGGCGCCAAGACCATGCCGAGATCGGTGATGAGGCGATAGAGCCCGACCTGGCGGCTCCCGAAGCGCCCGTGGAGGTGCTCGGCCAGGAGCGACGCGGGAATCATCCAGACGGTCATTCCCGCGATGATGAGCGCGCAGGCCACCGTGTACCCGGAAAGGCCGCCCACGAATGGCAGGAGCCCGACACCGGCCACGAGGACGGCCACGCCCGGAAGCATCACGCGTAGCCGCCCGAAGGTATCGGCGGCCCAGCCCACGGGGATCAGGAGGACCGCCTCGACCAGGTAACCGATGGCCAGCGCCCGGCCGATGGCGGCCGCGCTGAGCCCGAGCGCCTGGCTGCCGTAGAGCGGCGCGAGGGTGACGATCGCGCCCGCCCAGCAGAAGGCGAGACTGAACACCACGAAGTAGATCGCGAACAGCGAGAGCGGCGAGGCACGAGGCGCCGATCCGGGCGCTACCGCGGCCGGCGCGCCGGCGGGCCGGTCATGGAAGACGGCCCGGACGGCGGGGAGGACACGCCAGGCCGCGGTCAGCCAGCCGGCGCCGACGGCGAGGGCGGCGGCGCCGAAGCCCCAGCGCCAGCCGGCATGCACGGAGATCTCGCCGGCCAGATATCCGCTCACCGCATTGGCGCTGATGAGGGCGCCCTCGTACATGTTGCCCCGGCGCGTCCGCTGGGTCGGCGGCCCCGCCTGCATGAGGTAGACGATGCCCACCAGGGCAGTGGTGCCGTAGCCGAGCCCGACGAGCGCGCGCGACACCGCCATCGTGGCGAGGCTCGGCGCCACTGCGGCCACGAGGGTCCCCGCCAGGACGAGCCCCATGCCCACGTGCATCATCCACGTGGGCCCGATCCGCTCGACGAGCATCCCCGCCGGCAGGGCCAGCACCGACCGCGGCAGACTGAAGGCGGTGCCGAGGAATCCGGCGGCAGCGAGGCTCAGGCCAAGAGCGCCAACCAGCTCCGGCAGGAGGGGCGGGTACACGCCCTGGCCGAAGTTCAGAAGGAAGGAGGCAACGAGAAACCACCAGAGAGCAGCGGGCGCGCGAGAGCTTGGCGCGCTCAGGGCCGGGTCACGTGAACCGGTGGCATCTGGTTGAACCAGGTCGGCCGGGCCCGCTCGAGCTGCGCCGCGATCTGGAGCAACCGGTCCTCCCGCGCCCAGGCGGCGTGGAACATGACCCCGATGGGCAGGCCGTCGCGGTCAAGGCCGGCGGGAACGGAGATCGCCGGCATGCCGGTCTCGTTGCCGGGCATCGTGTAGCGGCATGCCTCCGTGATTCGGCCCACCCAGGTGTCGAGGTCCTCGTCCCGCAGGAGCGAGTATGGACCGTTCGCCACTGGCACCCGAATGGCCAGGGTCGGGGTCAGCAGGAGATCGTAGCGGGTCATCGCGCGGCCGAACGCGCGAGTCACCGTGTTGTTCTCGCTCATCATCCGCCAGATGTCGAACTTGTCGTACCGGCCCGCCGCGACGTAGTGTCGATAGACCATGGGGCCCAGGTGCTGGGCGAGCGCCTCGGGGGCGATGCCCCGGTCCCGAGCCGTGGTGACGAACTGCGCCCGCGATCCGATCCACTGGGTGAGGTAGGCCGACCACATGGCCGCCCAGTCGCAGAGTGACCGATCGGCGACCTCCTCCACCCGGTGGCCCAAGCCCTCCATGACCCGGCCCACCTCGCGGACGCGCGCGGCCACCTCCGTGTCGGGGCGGCCGTCGCGACCCCAGGCGCCGGTCGAGAGCCCGATCGTCAGCCGGCCGGGCGGACGTCGGAGGGCCCGCAGGTAGGAGCCGACGGGCGGGTCCATGTGAATGAACGCGCCGCCGCTCGGAATCCGGGTGAGGTAGTCATACACGGCGGCGGTGTCGCGCACGGTGCGCGTGACCACACCGTCGATGCTGATCCGCGTCATGTACTCGCTCTGGACGAGCGGCCGCGGAACCCGGCCGCGCGTGGCCTTGAGACCGACCAGGCCGCAGAAGGCCGCCGGGATGCGCGTCGAGCCGCCCCCGTCGGACGACATGCTCAGCGGGGTGACGCCGGCGGCGACCATCGCGGCCGAGCCCCCCGAGGACCCGCCCGGCGTCCGCTCCGGGTTCCAGGGGTTCCGGGTCACCAGCACCCGGCCGAGGTAGTCGGTGGCGGTGTCGAACGTCATGCCGAACTCGGGCGTGGTGGAGCGGCCGATCGGGATGAGGCCAGCAGCCAGATAGTTCGCCACCGTGGGATCCGTCGCCGCCATGACGTGTCCCCGGAAGAGCTTGCTGCCCGATTCCTGACGCCGGCCCCGGAGGCCGGAGCCGAGATCCTTGAGGAACAGCGGGACCCCGTAGAGGGCGCCGTCCCGGGCCGGCCCGTCGACCCCGGGCCGGTCCAGCACGTCCTCGTAGACCTCGAGCACTCCGGCCAGCCGTGAGTTCACGAGCTCGACGGCCCGGGCGGCCTGACGCACCACCTCCCGGGGCGTGATCGCGCGCTTCCGGACGAGCGCCGCGAGGGCCGTGGCATCGTGCTTGCCCCACTCGTTCCAGCTCATTGCGAGTCCGGCGCTCTGTGCCATGGGCTCTCCTCGTCTGGCGCGAGTGACGCGGTAGTGCCCGGCGATCCCCAGGTCGGCGACCGGGGGCCCGTGGCGCATGGAACGGACGGGCTAGAAAGCCTGCGCTCGAGTCCGCCCGAACGCCGGGAGCAAGACGGCGGCCATCGCCAGCGCGGCGAGCGCCAGGAGCGTCGCGCTGATCGGTCGCTCGACAAACACCCAGGGGTTCCCCCGCGAGAGCAGCATCGCCCGCCGCAGGTACTCCTCCATCAAGACTGCGGGGATCCTCGGTTCAGCCGCCGCGCCGTCCTCATCGCTCGCTTGCTCGGCCAGGAAGAGGGCGCTCGGCGCCCTCTCGCGCGGCCGCCCTTCCGGGCGGAGTGGCGGAACCGGGGGGCGCCGGCTTCGGCTCCGTCTGGAAGGCAGGCATCACCTTCGTGGCGAAGAGCTCGAGGTTGCGCAGGATCAGCCGCTGGGGGATCCCGGGGTGAGCGTGCTCGACGAGCAGGGTCTCCAGGCCGCAGACCTCGACCAGCTCGTGGACCCGCTCGGCCACGTGCTCCGGCGGGCCGACTAAGAGACTCCTCGGCTCGAGGAACTCCCAGTCGAGCGTCGCGCCGGGCCGAAGCTCCTCGCCTGGATTCGTGAACACGTCTCGCCCGCGAAACGGATCGTTGTAGATGAATGCGGACAGGACGGCCGCCTCGGCCTCTCGCCGGGCCGCCTCCATCGTCGGCGCCACGTAGAGGTTCCGCAGAACCGCCTGGCCTTCCGGCGGAGGCACCCGTCGGCCCTCGATCCGGGACCGAATCTCCGCGTAGAGCTCCATGCGCTGCCGGACCCGCCGCGGCGGCGGCTGCCAGTAGCACGGGCGGAGACTCAGCTCCGCGGCGAAGCTGACCGAGCGGTCGGTCGACACGGTCATCCACAGCGGCGGATGCGGCCGCTGGTAGGGCTTGGGGGTCACGCGCAGCTTCAGGACCCGATCCCCGTCCTGCCACGCCGGGTCGGCGGGATAGCGAGGGTGTGCAAACCGGGTGTCGGGGGCGGGAAAGGCGTAGTTCGGGCCCGCGTGCGCGAATCGCTCCTCGGTCCAGGCCTTCCGCACGATCTCGACGGTCTCGCGAAAGAGCTCACGATTCTCCTGCTCCTTTCGCGGGTCCGCGTGCGGATGGAACTGCGGGCCCTCGTAGGGCCACACACCGCGGCCGAAGCCCACGTCGACCCGCCCGCGGCTCAGATTGTCGAGGATGGCCAGATCCTCGGCCAGCCGGATCGGATGCCACCACACGGCGATGTTGGCCATCTGGCCGATCCGCATCCGGCTGGTCCGGGCCGCGAGATCCGCGCCGACGAGGATCGGATTCGGCAGGTCGCCGAGACCGTAGGGGCCGAAGTGATGCTCCCCCATCCACACCGCGTCGTACCCGAGCTCTTCGGCCAGCGCGACCTGCTCGCGGAGGTTGTCGAGGAGGTCGGCCGACGTCGCGGCACCGCCCCCGCAGTCGTACAGCGTCGTGAACAGGCCGAACCGCATGGGCCCCCTCCCGGGTCAGGCGTTGCGGGTGGCGGCGGGCGACCAGACACCGCTTGAAGCCGGTGAGGCGTCCGGAGTGCGCATCGATCGAAACGGTCGCCGCGCCGCCCGGTCAACCACGCACGCGCCACTCTATCGCCGGCCTGGGCACCGCATCAAGGCCATTGCCCCCCTGGCCATCGCCCCTGGCGAGGCCGAAGGGACGGATTCAGTGCGCGAGGTCCGGACGCCGCCGTCGCGGTCAGGATCGCGCCCGATGGGTTGAGCCACGCCTGGGCCCCCGGCGGAAGCCGCCGCGGGGCCGGGCGCGCGCTAGTCCGGCGGATCCACCGGGTCGCGCGACTCCGCCGGCCCCCACGGAAACGCGGCGATGATGTCGACCGCACGCGCGCGCATGAAGTCGCCCACGACCTCGAGTGGGGGCCAGTCGGGTTGGGCGTTGACCCACGCCGCCGCCACCATCAGGTCGGTCCCGAGGAGGGGTCGGTAGGAAGGCACGTCCGTCGCGCGCGCCGCGAAGACGACGCGGCCGATCCCGATCTGCGTGATGACGAAGGAGCAGAGCAGGCACGGTTCGCAGCTGGTGTAGAGCGTGGTGCCGGCCAGCTGCCGCCACGCACCCAGGCGTCGCCATGCGGCGCGAATGGCGACGATCTCCCCGTGCGCCGTCGGGTCGCGGTCGGCGCGTACCGTGTTGTGGCCCTCGCCGATGAGCTGCCCTTCCCGATCGACAATCACCGCCCCGAACGGCGTCTGCCCCCGGGTGATCGCGGTCTCGGCCAGCTCGAGCGCGCGCTCCATGAAGGGTGCGTCGTGCGGTTCCGGCATCCCACCCCGTGCCCGCGGCGTCACCCTGCCGCCCGCGGAGCGCCCGTGCCAGGGGCCCACTCACGCTCCGCGCGCCACGTCGCGCCGCCCCGGTAGTCGTAGTATTTCGTCCGGCGCAGCAGGGGCTCGCGCGCGGCAAGCACCCCCCCGGCCAGGACGCCCTGGTGAACCCGCACGTCCGTGTAGTGCCGGGGCGCGAGTTCGCGCACCGCGTCGGCATGGCGCGCGCTCGTCCGCCAGTGCTCACGGGCCTCGTCCCCGTCGAGCAGGATCAGGTTGCCCCAGTCCCCGTCGGTGAGCTCGAGGGAGCTGTAGCTCAGGATGCCGGGGTGGGCGGGGAACTCCTGTATCAGCTCGTCGTCCCGGACCATGAGCGGCGCGTGATCTCGGTCCCGGCGCCTCATCGCGAAAAAGCCGACCCACGTGAGGTCCTCGCCGTCGGCGAGCCGCCGCTCGTCGCAGACGACCGTCCGGTGCGCCCGCCCGTCCGCCTCACACCCCTCGAGGACCAGAGGCCGCGGCTCGGGTGGCAGGCTGGCCGCGCTCGCCACGCGCCGCCGGATCTCCCCGAGCATCACCCGGACCGACCTGAGGTCCCCGGGCGTCCGGTCGGGATCCGTGAACTTGTGGCCCGCCGCAGTCTCCCGCGGAGCCAGCCGCACGCACTCGTCCACCGGGTACTCCGTCGCGCCGATCATTCCCGCCCCGCGGGGCCTTGTCAACGGGCTCGACGCGCGCCCCGTAGAATGGGGCCATGCTTCGCCTCGCGAACTTCCTGGCCGACAACGCGCGGCCGGTCTACGAGCGGATCGCGGACTATCTGGCCGGCCGACTGGGCGCCCCGGTGTCGCTCCTGAGTGGCGTGTCCCTGGAGGAGCGGCACCACCGGCTCGACACGGGCGACATCGAGGTGGCGTTCATCTGCGGACTGCCGTACTCCGAGAAGCACGACCGCCCGGAGCCACCGATCGAGCTCCTGTGCGCCCCGGTGATGGCCGCACCCCGGTACGGCGGGCGGCCCGTGTACTTCACCGATGTCGTCGCCCGGCGCGACCGCCCGTTCCTCGGCTTCTCGGATCTCCGGGGGGCGGCCTGGGCCTACAACGACGAGGGGTCGCATTCCGGCTACAACGTCGTGCGCCATCACCTGCTCGCGAGCGGCGAGACCGGCGGCTACTTCGGCCGCGTTGTCGCGTCTGGCGCGCATCAGACCTCGATCCAGATGGTCCTGGACGGCGAGGTGGACGCGTCCGGGATCGACAGCGTCGTGCTGGAGATCGAGACGGCCCGGCGGCCGGAGCTCGGGGCGGCGCTGCGGACCATCGCCGCGATCGGCCCGAGCCCCATCCCCCCGGTGGTCGTCGCGAGCGGTCTCGACGCGTCGCTCAAGGCGCGCGTCCGGAGCCTCTTCCTGGGGATGTCGGCGGACACATCAGCCCGAGACATCCTGGCCGAGGGCCGGATGGCCGGCTTCGTTCCCGTTCGGGACGCCGACTACGATCCGATCCGGACGATGGTCCGCCAAGCGGAGGCGGCCGGCTTTCTCACCCTGCGCTGACGGCAGCCGACCTCAGCTGAGAAGCTTGGCGTCGAACGGGTAGGTGCAGAGGAGCTCCGCGCCGGCCGCCGTCACCACCACCTGGTCCTCCAGCTTCACGCCGAACGGGGCGCCCACCTTGCCCGCATAGCACTCGAGGTTCAGGACCATGTTCTCCTTGATCTCGCGCTGGGGCAGGATTCGCCGGGGGCCCCGGTCGTCGTCCTCGTAGGGGATGCCCGGACCCTCGTCCTCGAGTCCCGCCTGGTGGACCATTCCCGGATAGCGCATCGCCCGGTAGGCCTCGGGGAGCTTCGGCGCCTGGGCGGCGAACTCCGCGAAGGTCATGCCTGGCCGGACAAGCTCGACCATTCCGGTCACGCAGTCGTAGGCGACCCGGTACGCTTCCTTCTGCGCGGGCGACGGGTCGTCCCCGCACAGGAACGTGCGCGAGACGTCGATGACGTACCCTTCGTAGCCGTTGGCGTCCGTGTCGACGCCGACCAGGTCGCCGGGCTGGACGATCTTGTCGTGAGCCTCCGTGAGCCACGGGTTCGTGTTGGTGCCGGACGCCACGAGCCGGGTGAAGAGAAACTCGCCGTGGCGGCGGAGGAGCGAGTCGCTCAGCACGGCGAGGAGCTCGTACTCCCGGATCCCCGGGCGAATGGCCGCTTCGAACTCGGCGAGCATCGCGTCCCCGATGCCGCCGTTGATCGCCATCAGCTGGACCTCCTCAGGCGTCTTCACCTCCCGCGCGTCCACCGTCGCCGGGCTCGCGTCGGCGATCTGGATCCCCTCCGCCTGGAGCGCGAGGAACCCGCTCGCATCGAGGCGATCGACGGCCAGCCGCTCACGCGCGAGGCCCAGCTCCCCCAGCACGGAGCGGATGGACTGCGCCCACTCGCGCGCCTTGGCGGCCGACTCGACCCCTCCGAACTGCCAGGTGAATGCCGGGCGGACGTCCCGGACCAGCTTTTGGGCGACGTGCACCGACCCCTTGTACTCGAAGAGAACCGGGGTGCCCTCGGCGGGCACCACGCAATACCGGGCGAAGGTGCCAGCCGTCCAGACCCCCATGACGTCGACGCCGGTCGCGTACCGGATGTTGGCCGTCCCGTAGAAGAGGCAGACCGGCAGGCCGTGCCGCTTCATCATCGCCTGCAGCCGGGCGAGGCGGCCGGCGCGCAGCGCTCCAAAGTCGATCTCGGAGAGGTTCGGCACCCGCAGCGTGCTGACGCGCGGACGGGCGGCCAGGGCGCGACCGCGGTCGGTGATCATGCGCAGGTTCTCCTTTCGAGGCCCGGGCTCGCCGCCCAGTCGGGGCCGTCCGGCACGGCTCGGCCCCCGGCAGTATCGGCGAGGGGGCGCACACCGATCAAGGGCGCACGTAGCGGCTGCCGGTTGGTCAGGGGCGCCGCAGCACCCGACCGGGTCGCGCGCCCGTGCGGCGCCCGTCCCTGATCGTCACCTCGCCCGCGACAAGGACGTGCTCGATGCCTGCCGGGAACCGGTGCGGGTCGGCGTACGTCGCCACATCGCGGACAGTGGCCGGATCGAAGACGACCAGATCTGCATCGGCCCCCACCTGAACTCGCCCCTTGGACGCGAGGCCGAGCTTCTCGGCCGGCCGGTAAGCCGCCTTGTGGATCGCCGATTCCAAGGTCAGCACCCCAGCCTCCCGGACGTAGTGGCCGAGGATCCTCGGATAGGTGCCATAGCAGCGGGGGTGGGGCTTGCCTTCGGCCAGCGGTCCCTCCGGCGTCAGCACCCAGCCGTCGGAGCCAAACGTGGCGAGCGGATGCCGCATCACGTGCCGGACGTCGTCCTCGCTCATCACGAAGTGGACCATGATCGCGCGCGCATCGGATTCCTCGAGGAGGGCGAAGAGCGTCTCGACGGGGCCCGCGCCGCGGCGGGCGGAGATGTCGGCGATCGAGGCTCCCTCGTCGCCCTTACCGGGTCCCTCGGGCATCCAGGCCACGAGCGTCTGGTCCCACTCCCGGCCTTGGTCCGCGATCTCCTGGGCCAGCCGCGCCCGGGTCGCGGGCGCGCGGACCCGCGCGACGAGCGCGTCCAGCCCGCCCTCGTGCGCCCAGTCGGGCACGATCTGGGTGAGCGGCGCGCTGCCGGCCGTGTACGGGTAGACGTCGAACGTCACATCCTGGCCGCGCTCCTGCGCCCATTCGGAGAGCCGCGTGGCATGGCGGATCCGACCCCAGTAGGGCCGGAATGCGGCCTTGTGGTGCGAGATCTGGACGCGGGTCCCCGCGCGCTCCCCGATCTCCAAGGCCTCGGCCACCGCGCGGAGCAGGGAGTGGCCCTCGCCGCGGATGTGGCTCGCGTAGAGCCCGCCGGCCTCGCCGGAGACGCGAGCCAGCTCGACCACCTCCTCGGTGTCCGCGTAGGCGCCCGGCGGATAGACCAGGCCGGTGGAGAGCCCGAAGCAGCCATCGCGCATGGCCGACCGCACGAGCTCCTGCATGGCGCCGAGCTCGGCGGCGCTGGGCGGTCGCTGAGCGTACCCCATGACGGCCGCCCGCACCGTGACGTGGCCGACCAGCGGCGCGACGTTCAGCCCGAGGCCCCCCGATCCCAGACGCGCCGCGAACTCGCCGTACGACCGCCACCGCCAGTCAAGGTCGTGGACGAAGCTGCCGAAGAACCCGTGGAGCGATCGGACCGTCTCCGCATGCTCCTCAGTGAGCGGGGCCGGGCTGAACCCGCAGTTGCCCACCACCTCGGTGGTCACGCCCTGGTGGATCTTGCTGTCGCCGGTCGGGCAGAGGAGAAGCGAGAGATCGGAGTGACTGTGCATGTCGATGAAGCCCGGGCAGACGACCCGGCCACGCGCGTCGACTCGCTCGCCGGCCGAAGCCGCGGCGAGGTCGCCGATCGCCTCGATGCGCCCGCGCCGGATTCCGACGTCGGCCCGGTAGGCCGGCGCGCCGGTGCCGTCCACGACGAAGCCGCCCATCAGCGTGCGGTCGAGATCCATCGCATTCCTCCGGGTGCCCGCGCGGTCGGCGCGGGCCTCACATGCGCCGGGCGAGCTGCGGATCAAGCAGGTCCCGCAGGCCGTCGCTCAGGAGGTTGATGGAGAGCACCGTGGAGGCCAGGAACAGCCCGGGGAAGCCAAGTTCCAGGAGATCGCCGCCGAGATCCTCTACGTCGCGCCTCCCGACGTGTTCTCGAACGTGCCGTTCAGCGCATCCCGCGCCCCAAGTGGCCGCTCGATCCCGACGCCCTCGCCGACCTCGAGGCGGCGGGCCTACGCCCGGCCGGCGCCAACCGTCTCGCCGGGCAAGATGGGCCGACCCGGGAGACGGGGGCGCCAGCTCCGCTCTCCGCAAGATCGCGGGCCGAGCGGCGATCGGGTCAGCGCTTCCCGCGCGGGGGTATGCGGGCCGGCAGCCCTTCCCGGAGCGGCCGGATGTAGTCCGGCCCGATGCCACAGCAGCCGCCGATGACCTGGACCCCCTCCTGCACCCACTTCCGGGCCAGGTCGAGGAACTCCGCGGGCGTGATGTCGTTCTTGCCCGTGGGATCGGGGCCCGGGTCCACGTAGTCCTCACGGCCCGCTTCGGGATAGACTCCGACGGGCCCCGACCATTTCTCGCGCACGATGGGCAGGGCCGCGTCTGTGGATTTGACGTTCGAGTGAAACACGTTGATGACCTTGCCCCCGAGGGAGACGAGCTCGTCCAGGCCCCGGTCGAGGGCGACGTCGGAGGAGTACCCGACCCGGGGCGTGGGATCGTCGCCCTCGACCCGGCACTTGATCCCGATCCAGGTGGGAAGGTCCGTCGCCAGGCACGCCTCAACCACCCACTTCCGGTGCTCCATGCTGCCGGTCGATTCCGCGAGCATGAAATCCACGCCCGCCTCGGCGAGGATCGCCGCCTGCTCCCGGAGATTGGCCTGGGTCTGCTCGGCGGTGAGCGCCGTCCGGCGCGTCGACGTGCCGTACACGCGGCGCCGTGGCTCCGCGCCGGTCACGAGGCCGTAGTTCGAGACCGAGCCGCCGATGTAGACGGGCCGATCCCGCGCTGCCTTCTCCCGCGCATCGCGGGCCAGCGCGACGCCACGGATGTTGAGCTCGGTCGTCAGATCCCCCAGGCCGAGCGGCTCCAGGTTGTGGCGCGCCGACGAGTACGTGTTGGTCGTCAGGACATCCACCCCGGCCCTGATGTAGGTCTCGTGCAGGTGGCGCACGGTGAACGGGTGTGTCTGGAGCGCGGCCGCCGCCCAGGCGGTCCCATGCATGGGCACCCCCGTGTTCTGAAGCCCGGTGCCCACCGCTCCGTCTAGGATGACGACGTCTCCTCGATCGAGACGGTCCTGGAGATCCTGATACTTGGCCATATCCTCCCCCTGTTGGGGCCACGCTCGGTCTGGCTCGCGCCCGCGGCCCCGAGCCCGGCGCGCCGTGGCGGCACATCGCCACCCGAAATGCAGCATGTGACGGGTAGGATGGGCCGTCGCGCGATGATCATAGGGACGGCCCTCGCGGGGCGCAAGAGGCCACCGGGCCGGACTCGCTCCCCGTGACATCACCGGGGCATGCTTCCTGCCCGTGACGCCCCGACACCGGCAGCGTTCCCGCGCGATGTGGCCTCCGCGAGGCCCATCGAGTGCCGCAGGCAGGCGCGTCCGCCGTCCAGCCGGGCCTACATGGCCCGTGCGGCCCTTGACACGCTGTACGCCAGTGTGTTCAGTATGCCTCAACCCGAGAGGCGCGACAGAACACCCCTCAGGAGGGCCGGACTCGGGCGAAAAGTAAGGCCGAACCGGACGAGATTCCCTAGAGCCAGCCTTCGCCCTGGAATCTCCCACGCCGAACGCCGGAGGTCGGCCGGGGGGCCTTCCACTCATCAGGAGAGTCTCGAGGAAGCTGGCGGCCAGGACGGCGAATCGACAGCCCGCGTTCCAACGCACAGGCAGGATAAAGGAGGGCGCCACATGGGGCTCAGGAAGACCTCACCGCTGAACATCATGCCGAGGAAGCGGGAGTACCCTCACCCGTACATCCCCGAGCTCGTCGAGGAGCTCCGCCGGAATCGCGTCAGCCGGCGCGAGTTCCTCCGCACCTCGACCCTCCTCGGCCTGTCGGCGACCACCGCGTACGCGATCGCCGCCCGCATCACCGGCCAGCCGCTGACACCGACGGCGCACGCCCAAGCCGGGAAGGGCGGCGTGCTCAAGGTCGGAACGCGGGTGCAAGAGATGACGGATCCCTCGACCTTCGACTGGACACCGAAGTCCAACGTCGCCCGCCTGATGGTCGAGTACCTGGTCATCACCGGGCCGGACAACGTGACGCGGCCGTACCTGGCCGAGAAGTGGCAGCCGTCCCCTGACCTGAAGACCTGGACGTTCCACCTGCGCAAGGGCATCACGTGGTCGAACGGGGACCCGTTCAACGCCGACGACGTGGCCTTCAACTTCAGGCGCTGGCTCGATCCGAAGACCGGCTCGTCGAACCTCGGGCTGTTCGCCTCGATGACCGACGAGGTCACGGGCGCGGACGGCAAGAAGGTGAAGAAGATGACCGAGGGCGCGGTGGAGAAGGTCGACGCCCACACCGTGCGCCTCCACCTGAACCGGCCCGAGCTCGCCATCCCCGAGAACTGCTACAACTACCCCACCGCCATCGTCCACCGGAGCTTCGAGGAGTGGGGCAAGGACCTCAGCAAGAAGCCCGTGGGCACGGGGCCCTACGAGCTCGTCGAGTTCAAGGTCGGCGAGCGCGCGGTACTCCGGAAGCGCAAGGCCCCGTACTGGGGCGGCGAGGTGAGCCTCGACGAGATCCACTTCATCGACCTGGGCGACGACCGGAACGCCATGGTCGGCGCGCTGGCTTCCGGGCAGATCAACTACACGATCGATCTGGACATCGCTCAGCTCGACGTGGTGAAGTCACTGCCGGGGGTGCAGCTGTTCGAGGCGGTCACCGCGCAGACCGCGGTCGCCCGCATGCAGGTGACGCAGAAGCCCTTCGACGACAAGAAGCTGCGCCAGGCGCTGCAGGCCTGCATCAATCACGACCAGGTGCTGCAGCTCGCGTACCGCGGCAAGGGCGTGCCCGCCGAGGACCATCACGTCGCGCCCATCCACCCCGAGTACTTCAAGCTGCCGGCGGTGAAGCCCGACATCGAGAAGGCGAAGGCGCTGCTGAAGGAGGCGGGGCACCCGAGCGGCATCCAGCTCGCCATCGATTGCAACAACGACGCGAAGTGGGAGATCGACGCGGTGCAGGCGATGGTGGAGATGTGGAAGCCGGCCGGGATCAACGTGAAGATCAACGTCCTGCCCGGTACCCAGTACTGGGAGAACTGGACAAAGACGCCGTTCGGCATGACCGGCTGGACGCACCGCCCGCTCGGGGTGATGGTCCTCAACCTCGGCTACCGCACCGGCGTGCCGTGGAACGAGAGCAAGTACAGCAATCCCGCGTTCGACAAGGCGCTCGACGACGCGGGCAGCACGCTCGACGTGAACGAGCGGCGCAAGAAGATGGAGAAGGTGGAGAAGATCCTGCAGGACGACGCGGTCATCATGCAGCCGCTGTGGCGCTCGGTCTTCACCGCCGGCAGCACGAAGGTGCACAACCTGAAGCAGCACCCGACCAACTACTATCAGCTCAACCAGGTCTGGGTCGGGTAGCCGATGCCACCCGGGGGAGGGGGCGTCCATGCCCCCTCCCCCTCCTCTCGCGCGGAGAGGGGGTTCCGGTAGCGCGGCGCCCGGAAGCCGCGGAGCCGGAGCGCTCGCTCGTGCGGCGGGGCCCCCCTGGTGCCGGGGGCCGGGCGACGCGCTCGGCGCCGGCCGGCCCCTCTGAGGAGACGCCTGCGATGCTGATCCTCATCGGTAAGCGCCTCGGCCTGATGGCCCTCACCATGGTCGTGGTGTCGATGCTGGTCTTCCTGCTGCTCGAGATCAACATCCACGGGGTCGCGACCAAGGTCCTCGGCCCGTACTCGACCCAGGATCAGCGCGAGATCTGGCTCAAGGACAACGGCTACTTCGACCCCCTCCACCAGCGATACCTGCGCTGGCTGGGGAACTTCGTCGTCGGGGACCTCGGGCAGTCCGTGCGCTTCAAGGCGCCGGTGGCCGACATCCTGTGGCCGCGGTTGCGGAACACCGCGATCCTCGGTCTCGGGGTGTTCGTGGTCCTCATCCCGCTCTCCCTCACCCTGGGGATCCTCGCGGGCATGCGGGAGGGGTCCAAGCTCGACCGGACGATCTCGGTCACCAGCATCATCACCACCTCGGTCCCGGAGTTCGCGAGCTCGGTGTTCCTCGCCGCGATCTTCGTCTTCTGGCTCAGCTGGCTGCCCGGCACGAGCACCATGACCGACGGGTTCACCCTCCGGGAGTTGATCCTCCCGATCCTGGTGCTCGTGCTGTACGACTTCGGCTACGTGGCGCGCATGACGCGGGCCTCGATGGCCGAGGTCATGACCACCCACTACATCCGCACCGCGATCCTCAAGGGGCTGCCCTACAAGCAGGTGATCCTCAAGCACGCGCTGCGCAACGCCCTGATCGCGCCCTTCACGGTGATCATGCTGCAGGTGAGCTGGCTCCTCTCCGGCGTCATCGTCGTCGAGTCCTTCTTCGCCTACCGGGGGTTCGGGGCCCTCCTCCTGGAAGCCTCCCTCAACCAGGACATCTTCCTGATCGAGGCGTGCGCGATGACCGCGGTGTTCGTCGCCGTCAGCACCCAGACGCTGGCCGACATCGGCTACACCTACCTCAATCCGCGCATCCGGTTCAGATAGAGGGACCGAGGGCTCGCCATGGCACACGCGACCACGCTGACGGTGCCGGCGCCCACGGCCGAGTTCAGCCCTGGCGCGCGCGCTCCGGTCCTTCGGTCTCCTGCGCGAGAGCTGGGTCGGCATGATCGGGGCGGGCCTCGTGCTGTCCTGGGTGGCCGTCGCCCTGTTCGCCCCGCTGATCGCGCCGTTCGCGCCGAACGCGACCCTCGTGCCCTTCCAGAAGCCGTGGACCCCGTTCGCCGGGAACAGCAGCGTCCCACCCGGCACCTTCTGGCTCGGCACCGACCATCTCGGGCGCGACATCCTGTCGCGGATCATCTGGGGGTCGCGCACCGTGCTGACCTACGCCCCACTGGCCACGCTGTGCGCGTACACCGTGGGCAGCATGATGGGCCTGGCGGCCGGTTACCTGCGGGGCTGGGTGGACGACGTGCTGTCGCGCGTCGCCGACATCATCCTGTCGTTCCCCGTCCTCGTCCTCTACGTCATCATCATCGCCACGTTCGGGGCGTCCCCCCTCAACATCATCTTCGCCATCACCTTCGCGAGCGGGCCGGGCATCATGCGCATCGTGCGCGGCCTCACCCTCGACCTGCGGAGCCGCGAGTACGTGGCCGCGGCCGAGACGCGCGGCGACAGCCCGTGGCGGATCATGCTCGTCGAGATCCTGCCCAACGCCCGCGGGCCCATCATCGTCGACGCCTGCCTGCGGCTTGGCTATGTCACGATCACCATCGGGGTCCTCGGTTTCCTCGGGCTGGGCCTCCCGCCCCCCAATCCCGATTGGGGAGGGATGATCAACGAGGCCCGCTCGATGGCGATGGCCTTCCCGCACATGACGCTCTTCCCGTGCGTCGCCATCTCGTCCTTGATCCTCGGCTTCAACCTGCTGGCCGACGGATTGCGCGAGATCTCCCTGCGGGATTGACCGCGACGCGCTGACCCCGAAACCTCCGACGATGCCCCTCTCCTTCGACGAGCACGCGCCGGTCCTGGAGATCAAGGATCTCAGCGTCTCCTACTGGACCCGCGCCGGCGAGATCCCGGCCGTGATCGACTTCTCGCTCACCGTCGAGAAAGGGGAGAGCGTCGGGCTCGTGGGCGAGTCCGGCTGCGGGAAGTCCACGGTGGCGATGGCCATCATGCAGCACATGGGCAGGAACGGCGCCATCAAGAGCGGCAGCATCCGGTTCAAGGGCGTGGAGCTCACCACGCTCCGTCAGGAAGAGCTGCGCCAGCTACGGGGCTCGAAGATCTCGATGATCTACCAGGAGCCGTTCGCGGCCCTGAACCCGAGCCTCACGCTCGGCCGACAGCTGATGGAGGTGCCGATCGTCCACGAGGGCGTCGACGGGCAGGAGGCGCGGGCGCGCGTGATCCGCGTGCTCGGCGACGTGCGGCTCCCGGACCCCGAGCGGGTCATGGCCGCGTACCCGCACCAGATCTCGGGGGGCCAGCAGCAACGCGTGGTGATCGCCATGGCGCTGCTCTCGAACCCTGCCCTCCTGCTGCTCGACGAGCCGACCACCGCGCTCGACGTCACGGTGGAGGCCGGCATCACCAAGCTCATCGGGGACATCAGCAAGCAGTACGGCACCTCGCAGATCTACATCTCCCACAATCTCGGGCTGATCCGCGAGGTCTGCGACCGGGTGTGCGTGATGTACTCGGGCGAGGTCGTCGAGGAAGGCACGATCCAGTCGCTGTTCGCACGGCCGAAGCACCCCTACACCCACGGTCTGTTCGGCTGCATCCCGCTGCCCAGCGCGGACAAGAACGCGGCGCCTCTCAGGCCGATCCGGGGCCAGCTCCCGCTGCCCCACGAGCGGCCGCCGGGCTGCAACTTCGGTCCGCGGTGCGACTACTTCCAGGCCGGGCGGTGCGACGCGGCGGACATCCCGATGGCCGCGATCACCGGGGACGGCGCCACGTCGGACCACCGCGCGCGCTGCCTCCGCTGGAACGAGATCGCCTTCGGCGCCACGGTCGCCCGCGGCCAGGCGAAGGACCCGCTGGAGATCGGCCACACGGTGCTCGAGGTCGAGCGGATGCAAAAGTACTACGAGGTGATGGATCGGTCCCTGGCGGCGATCATCTCGCGGAAGCGCGTGCGCCACGTGAAGGCGAACGAGTCGCTGGACTTCGACGCGCGACGCGGCGAGACGGTCGCCATCGTCGGCGAGTCGGGCTGCGGGAAGTCGACGTTCGCGAAGGTGTTGATCGGGCTGGAGACGGCGACCGGCGGCGAGGTCCGCCACGACGGCCAGAACATCGCGCAGATCCCCGTCCGCGGGCGCTCGGCGAAGCAGATCGGCTCGCTGCAGATGGTGTTCCAGAACCCGTTCGACACCCTGAACCCCAGTCACAGCATCGGCTCCCAGATCGCCCGCGTCATCAAGAAGTTCGGCGTCGAGACGGACAAGACGAAGATCCGGGAGCGGGTGTTCGCGCTCCTCGACACCGTCAAGCTTCCGAGGGACTTCTACTACCGGCGCCCGCGTCAGCTCTCGGGCGGCCAGAAGCAGCGCGTCGGGATCGCCCGCGCCTTCGCGGGCAATCCGTCGATGGTCATCGCGGACGAGCCGGTCTCGTCGCTCGACGTCTCGGTCGCCGCCGCCGTCACCGAGCTCCTGATGGACATCCAGCGCCAGCACAAGACCACGCTGCTCTTCATCAGCCACGACCTGAGCGTCGTGCGCTACCTCGCGGACCGCATCGTGGTGATGTACCTCGGCCAGATCATGGAGCGCGGCACCACCGAGCAGGTCTTCGGGCCGCCCTACCACCCCTACACCGAGGCCCTGCTCTCGGCGGTCCCGATCGCGGACCCGCAGGTCATCAAGCGGGAGATCGTCCTCGAGGGCAACCTGCCGAGCGTGCTGAACCCGCCGAAGGGCTGCCCGTTCACGACGCGCTGTCCGCGCAAGGTCGGCCGGATCTGCGATGACGAGCGCCCACCGCTCCAGATGGCGGCCGAGGGGCACGCCATCGCCTGTCACATCCCGCTCGCGGAGCTGCGCCGCGTGGAGCCGGTGATCACCGTCCGGCGGGAGGACAGGCCGCCTCACACCAAGCAGCACGCTTGAGCGCCCGTGGAGCGGACGCCGCGACTGCCGCTCGGCGGAGACGATCTCCCGCGCGCCGGAGCCCATCGTGCCGGAGCCCATGATGAGTGATGTCGCGTCAGCCAGCGGAGGTGGGGACGTGTTCAAGAGAATCCTCGTCGGCCTCGACGGAACGAGTCACGGGCTCCGGACGGCGGCGACGGCGGCCGGACTCGCCGGCCGGTTCGGCGCCGAGCTCCACGTCCTGACGGTCGCCAAGCCCCACGAGGTCACGCCCGCGGTGCAGGACTATCTCGAGGCGGAGAACCTCCTGGGCGAGCCGAGCTATGTGCTCGACGAGGAGACCCAGACGATCGTCGACAAGGCCAAGGCCATCGCCGAGCAGAACAAGGTCCGGAAGATCCGGACGGTGGTCCGCGAGGGCAGGCCCGCCGTCGTCCTCGTCGACTACGCGAAGGACCACCAGATGGACCTCCTCGTGGTCGGGTCGCGGGGGCTGGGCGCGCTCGAGGCGGCGCTCCTCGGCAGCGTGTCGCAGAAGGTGAGCCAGCTCGCGGGCTGCAGCGTCCTCATCGTCAGGTAGCCGAGGACGCGCGACGGGCGATCCACCGGCCCGAGGACGAGGCCCGTGACCGAGGTTGAGCTCGTCATTCGCAACGGCCTCCTGATCGACGGGACCGGCACCGCGCGGCGTCGGGCCGATGTCGGCATCGCCGCCGACCGCATCGTCGCGGTCGGCGAGGTCGACGACGGGGGGCGGGCCCGCGAGATCGACGCCACCGACCGCATCATCGCGCCCGGCTTCGTCGACGCGCATACGCACGACGACCGCGCGCTCCTCTCCATGCCGGATCTGACCCCCAAGGTGAGCCAGGGGGTGACGACGCTGGTCGCCGGGAACTGCGGCGTCAGCCTCGCGCCCCTCCTCCTCGCCGGCGTGCCTCCGCCCCCTCTCGACCTGCTCGGCAGCGAGGCCGGATGGTTCCGCTTCGATCGGTTCGGCGCGTTCGTCCGCGCGCTCGGCGAGCGCCCGCCGGCCGTGAACTGCGCCCTCCTCGTCGGCCACATCACCCTGCGCCACCGCGTGATGGACGGCTTCGACCGGGCGGCGACGGCCGCGGAGGTCGGTGAGATGACGCGGCAGGTCGAGGCGGCCATGGCCGATGGCGCGATCGGCCTCTCCACCGGACTCGACTATCCGAGCGCGGTGGCGGCGCCGACGGAGGAGATCCGGTCGCTGGTGGCGGCGGTGCGGCCCCACGGCGGCCTGTACTGCGCGCATCACCGCAGCTACTTCGAGGGCCTGGAAGCGGCGATCGACGAGGTGCTGACGATCGGGCGCGAGACCGGCGTCCCGGTCACGCTGTCGCACCATCAGTGCACCGGGGCCGCCAATTTCGGCAAGGCGCCGCACACCCTGGAGGTCATCGACCGGGCGCGCCGGACGCAGGCAATCGGGCTCGACGCGTATCCCTACAGCGCGAGCTCGAAGACCCTCGATCCCGGGCGCGCCACGCCGGGTGTCCGGATCATGGTGACGTGGTCCACGCCGCACCCCGGATGCGCCGGCCGGATGCTGGACGACATCGCCGCGGAGTGGCGGTGCGGCGCCCGCGAGGCCGCCGAGCGGCTCCTGCCCGCCGGCGCGATCTACTTCCAGCTCGACGAGGGCGACGTCCGGGCCATCCTCGGCTACGCGCACACGATGATCGGCTCCGACGGCCTGCCGCACGACCGGCACCCCCACCCGCGGCTCTGGGGCACGTTTCCGCGCGTGCTCGGCCACTACAGTCGCGACGTCGGCCTGTTCCCGCTCGAGGAGGCGGTCCGCCGCATGACGAGCCTGCCGGCAGGCTGGTTCGGGTTCGTCGACCGTGGCGTCGTCCGGCCCGGGGCCTTCGCTGATCTCGTCGTCTTCGACGCCGCCACGGTCAAGGACACCGGAACGTTCAGCGAGCCGGCCCAGCCCGCCGCCGGCATCGACCTGGTCATGGTGAACGGGCGCGTCGTCTGGCGGGCCGGCAGACACACCGGCGCGCGGCCTGGGCGCGTCCTGCGCCGCGAGACGGCGTGAATCGACCCCCGCGGGCGGGCGCCGTCTTCGTCGATATGCACGCCCCTACAGAGTGCGGTCCTCCGACGAGCCGGTGCGCGTCCTCGTTGCCGAGCTCGAGCCGGGTGGGCCACCGCCCCCGGACCACAGGCGCTGCTCGGCCCTGGACCTCAGGTCCTCGAGCGCGAACATCGCGCCGAACTGCTCGACCGCGAACGAGGCCGACACGGCGCCGTAACGCCCCGCTTGCCCCAGGTCACCCGTCTCGGCCAGCCCGACCAGGAAGCCGCCACAGTACGCGTTCCCGGCCCCCGTCACGTCGACGATGCTGGAGACGGGCACGGCGGGCACGGCCACCGGGACCTCGCCCTGGCCGGCCACCAGACTTCCGGCCTCTCCCATTCGCAGCACCGCCACCCGCACCCCGGCCTCCAGCAGCGCGGTCAGGACTTGTCGCGGATCCTCGAGCCCGGTCAAGCGCTGGGCTTGGAGCAGATTGGGTGAGACCACGTCCAGCAGTGGGGCAAGCTGGCCGAACAGCCTTCGGTTCTCGGGCCGGCAGAAGACGTTCCATGGCTCCCAGAGGATGTGGCCACAGCCAGCCGCCCGCAGGCGCGCCGTCCACTCGCGGAGCGGGTCGGGGGCATCGCACTCGAGGCGGACGCCCCTGGCGCCGGCATACTCCGCCGGCAGGTCATCCGGCCGCGGGCACATGGCCATGAACAGGTCCGCGTCGGTGCGGTCCACGTGGGTGCGCCGACCGTCATGCTCGTACAGCTGCCAGGCCCGAGGCGACGGCGCGTCACGGGTCGACAGCCCGCGCACGTCGAACGCGCGCGCCAGCTTCCGGCGATCCGCTTCGGGGACGTCGCGGCCGAGAGTCGCCAGGAGCGCGACCCGCCCGCTCCACACGCGCATCCCCATCGCCGCGTGCGTCGCCCCGCCCCCGAGCATCCCCATGCGAGTTCGGCCATCCGGCAGGACGATGTCGTCGATGACGACCGAACCGATCGACAGGAACAGTGGACGCTCGGTCGAATTCGCCGCCGAGGCGCCGGTCGGCGCCGTCACGGCTCGATCGCGTCCCACATCTCGCTGGTGCGGACCCGGTTGATCCCCGGCGCGCGCACCCCGCCGGCGGGGCGGAAGAACGGTTCCCCCAGGACCTCCGCGCGGTAGGCGGCGAACAGCGCGCCGGGAATGGCCGCGAGGAGGGGCGAGAACACCTCCGGCACCCCCTCCGCGAGGGGGAGCAGGCGGGGGGCGACCTCGCGGAGAGCCGAGGCGGACGCGGGCGCGACGGCCACCACACGCCGCCCGATGGCCTTGGCGGCGAGCGCCGACTCGGTCGCCCGGGACAGATCCCGCCCGCCCGCGGTGATGAAGAACGTCGGCGTGGCCGTGGTCCGGGCGAAGAACTGCAGATGCGCCCACTCCTCCGTGTCCTGCCCCACGGCCCCGTCGCCCGAGGCTTCGAGCACCTTGGCGGCACAGAACAGCGCCGTCCCGTAGTTCGGCCCGCCGCCCACGAAGACGAACTCGGCCGCGTCCCGCCATTCTTCCGCCAGGGCGGACGCCTCCTGGTCACAGGCGTCGACCGTCCTCTGGGCAGCGTCCGCCAGCGCCAGGATCTCGCGCCGCACGGCGGTGGCGGCGCCCCAGTCGAGGTGACCTCGGACCTCGCCGATGCGGACCGCCGTCAGGAGCAGGCCGAGCTGATTCGCAAGGTAGGATCGGACGCGCGGGGTGGACACGCCCGGCGGATCGGGAAACGGGGGCGTGGTCGACAGGACGACCAGCTCGGCGGCCTCGGCCACGCGGCTGCCGGGCGTGGCGGTGAGGGCCAGCGTCCGGGCGCCCGCCTGCCTGGCCAGCCGGAGCGCTTCGGTCGTGCGCGCGACCTCCCCCGAGACCGAGACTCCGATCACCAGGTTCGTGCCCGGCCCGGTCGGCGGGAGGTAGCCGGCCGCGTAACGGGCGAACTGGAGCGCGCTCATGGGCTCGGTCGGCCGACCGGCCAGCGCTTCGAACGCCAGCTCCGAGGCGAGCGCGGCATGATGCGAGTCGCCGCAGCCGGTGACGTACAAGCGCTTGACGGACAGGCAGAGCTTGTGGTCGAGCGTCTTCCGCACGGTGTCGTCGAGGACGGGGACCAGCTCGCGGATGAGCGCAGGCAGGCTCGGACCTGGGCGACCATGGAGTTCATCGCGGTCGGCGTCAGGGCACCCTCACGCGGGATCGGCCATCACCCGCACGAGCACCTTGCGCTGGCGCGGCCCGTCAAACTCGGCGAGCATCAGGCACTGCGAGCGGCCCAGCGCCAGCTCACCGCCCGACACGATGAGAGACACGCTCGTGCCGGTCAGCGCGACCTTGATGTGCCCGGCGGCGTCGGCCGGCGTGTCGTAGGTGTGCTGGAAGTCCACGCGCGTCGGCACGAGACGCCGCAATTCGGATCCAATGTCGGCGGCGGTGGCAGGGTCGCTGCCCGAGTTGACGACGAGCCCCGCCGTGGTGTGCGGCACGAACACGACGCAGATGCCGTCGGTCACGCCGCTTTCCTTCACGGCGGCCTTGACCTGGTCGGTGATGTTCAGCAGGCTTTCGCCGGGTGACGTCTCCAGCTCTACCGTGGTCAATCGCGCCACGAACCCACTCGTTTCACCGGAGCCGCCTATAGGCAGCCTCCGCCGCCCGGTCCCCCGTCCGGACCGTCCAGCACCGGACCGGCCCCGGGGGGCACGACGCCGGGTGGGCGGCGGGGACGAGGACGTCGGACCGCACGTCGAGTGAGGGAGGGGGTGGAGAAGAACAGGTTGGGAGGGGGCGAAGCGGACCCGGACCCAGCGCGGGCTCGGCTCGAGCTCGTGCTGGTAGGCCGGGGCAGAGACGTCGGCTGGTGTCATTGCTTCCCCCGTCGCACAGTTTCGGACGGTGCGTCAAGTCCGGCTCCAGCCTGTCCGGCGTTGCCTTGACGACCCGCGGCGTCTCGGCGCACCGTAGGGGCCATGCCAACGGTGGCGCCTGGCGAGGGCCACGAGCATCGGCGGCGGCGGTACCACCACCCGGACTATGTCGCCGCGCTGCGGCCGGCGACCTAGGGCGCCCAAGGAGGAGAGCCATGAAGCGGTTCTTGCTCGGACTGGCCGCGCTGCTCGCGCTCGGCCTCGGGATCGGCGACGAGGGAACGGCAGCCCCGAAGGGCACGCTCACCATCGGCATCCCCACCGACGTCAACACCCTCGACCCAACCATGGGCCCCGAGGTCAACAGCCTGAACGTCGCGTTCTCGGCCATGGAGCCGCTTCTCCGACTCGACGCACAGGGCAATCTCAAGCCGCTCCTCGCCGAGTCCTGGGAGGTCGTGGACAACACGACCTACGTCTTCCGCCTCCGGAAGAACGTCAAGTTCCACAACGGCGAGCCGTTCACCGGCCAGGCAGTGGAGTACAGCTTGAAGCGGAGCACGGAGAAGCACCGGGCCAACAAATCGACGTGCGCGACCATCGCGCGGGTCGACGTCGTGGACGACCACACCATCCGGATCGTCACCGAGAAGCCCGACCCGATCCTCTTGAAGAGGATGGCCAATGTGTCCTGCGCCATCTTCCCGCCCAAGGCGACCGCGGACGGGGGTGACGAGGCGGCCTCGCTCAAGCCGATCGGCACCGGGCCGTTCATCCTCTCGTCCTGGGTCAAGGGCGAGCACGTGACCTTCAAAGCGAACCCCAACTACTACGTGCCCGGCGTACCCAAGGTCGAGACCCTCGTGTGGCGAGCCATTCCGGAGGCAGCGGCACGCGTCGCCGCGCTCCAGACCGGCCAGATCGACATCGCGCTTCGGATCCCACCCCACCAGATGGCGGCGCTGGAGCGCGACACGAACCTGCGGATGTCGTCGGCGCTGTCTACGCGCACCTATTACATCGCCTTCAACAACCTGACGACGGGCAAGGGCACGCCGATCATGGATCCGCGCGTCCGGCAGGCGATGAACCACGGCGTCGACCTCCAGGCCATCATCCGGAGCGTCTTCAACGGCCAGGCCCAGCGCGTGAACAGTCTGATCGGCAACGTCCAGTTCGGCCATGACCCGACGCTCCCGCCGATGGCGTACGACGTGGCCAAGGCCAAGCAGCTCCTCGCCGAGGCGGGGGTCCCCAACGGCTTCAAGGTCGGGCTGGCGTGCCCGAGCGGCGCGTACGCCAACGACAAGGAAGCCTGCCAGGCCATCGCCGGCTCCCTCGGCAAGCTCGGCATCGAGGTCGACCTCCAGATCATGGAGTCGAATCGCTTCTGGGACCTGGAGGCGAAGAAGCAGCTCCCGCCGCTGTTCTTCGACGGCGTGGGGGACCGCTACGCGGATCCGGCGACCCAGCTGCGTGGGGTCGCGCACCCCGCCTCCAACTGGACGGCCTTCGAGAAGAAGGAGTTCACGGACCTGATGGACCAGGCCAGCAGCACGGTCGACCAGGAGCAGCGGAAGCGGCTCTACGCCAAGCTCGCGCGGGACATGCAGGCGGACCCGCCGTTCCTGTTCCTGTGGCAGGTGAAGAACTTCGAGGGCGTGCGAAAGCGCGTCCAGGGGTACACGACGCGGCCGACCGAGGACATGGGCCATGTCGCCTTCGACGTGGGCGTCGAATAGCTCGGAAGGGATGTAGCGGCTTCTCCCTCGACGACCGGCCGGGCGGCCCGTGACACGGGTCACAGAAAACGGGCGCCCGGCCGTGTGCCAGTCCGTGACGGTGAGTTCCCGCCGCCGGTGTGGCGCCGATGCGGCGGCTCATCGTCACCGATCCCCGGTAGGCCGTGACGGCCTATCTCCTCGCGCGTGCGGCGCAGTCGCTGCTCGCGGTGGGGTGCGTCCTGGCCCTCGTCTTCTTCATGGTGCGGCTGACCGGGATCCGTCCGTGGTCATGCTGCCCCAGGACGCGAGCAAGGAGGACGTCGCGCGTTTCGGGAAGCGATGGGTTTCGACCGGCCGCTCGCGGTCCAGTTCGGGGACTTCGTGCGCCTGCGGTCGTGGGCGACTTCGGCAAGTCTCTCCAGTACCGGACCTCCGCGTGGTCCCTCATCATGGAGCGGCTGCCCGCCACGCTCGAGCTCGCCGCCGTCGCGATGAGCTTCGCCATCCTGGTGGGGGTGCCCCTCGGGATCCTGGCGGCCACCCGGCCCGGCTCGATCGGGACGCGCTCGCCCAGACCGTGGCCCTCCTCGGCCAGGCGCTGCCCGCCTACTGGGTGGGCCTCATCCTGATCATCATCCTGTCCGTCCAGCTGAATCTCCTACCGGTGGCCGGCCGCTCCGGCTGGGCCTCGCTGGTCATGCCGATGATCACCCTCGGCATGGGCACCCTCGGTCGGCTGACCCAGCTCGCCCGGTCGGTGATGCTCGACGCGCTGGGGCAGGACTACATCCGCACGGCCTGGGCGA
>CAWDPM010000015.1:0-888813 GCA_963804185.1 uncultured Candidatus Rokubacteria bacterium | reverse complement strand
TTGTGGCTCGCGAAAAGGAACCAGTCGACGAAACGCGTGATGCGGGAGGTGTGCGATGAACCGCTACAGCAAAGTGACGATTGGGATTGCGACGGTCTGGTTCGCTGTCTTGGGCCTGGTCACTTCCGCGCAGGACAAATACACGGTGAAAGTGCCTGGCGGGCTGGCGTTCTCCGAGTTCAGAGGATACGAGGGATGGCAGTCGATCTCCATGAGCCGGAACGAGCAGGTGGTCGCGGTAATCCTCGGCAATCCCGAGATGATCGCAGCCTACCAGGCTGGTATACCCGCCAACGGCAAGCCCGTCCCTGACGGCGCCAAGATGGCCAAGATCCACTGGAGACCCAAACCGAACCAGTTCTTCGCTCAAGCGACAGTGCCGGGCGATCTGGTGAACGTCGACTTCATGGTCAAGGACAGCAAGAGGTTCGCGGACAGCGGCGGATGGGGATATGCCGTGTTCGATTACAACGTGGCGTCCGATACGTTCACCCCCGGCACGACGGCTGGCACACCGCCGCAGGGGAACGACGCCAAGTGCGGATTTGCCTGCCATACGGCTGCGAAGGGAAGAGATTACGTGTTTACGGAGTACGGGAAGCGTTGAAGGAGCAGGACCATGACCACGATGACACAGCAGAGAGTGCTCTACACCGCGAAGACGCACACCACCGGCGGGCGCGAGGGTGAATCCCGCAGCTCCGATGGTCGGCTCGCTATTAGCCTGTCGTTGCCCGGCACGCCCGGCAACGGCACCAACCCGGAACAGTTGTTTGCCGCCGGCTGGTCGGCCTGCTTCGAAGGCGCCATGGCCGGGGCGGCTCGCAAGATGAAGGTCGTGCTTCCACCCGATGTGGCGATCGACGCGGAAGTCGATCTGTGTGTGGCCGATGGTGAGTACTCGCTCCGCGCTCGCCTGAACGTGAAGTACGAGACGTACCGCGTGACGTCGCGCAAACACTCGTCGACGCCGCGGAGCGAACGTGTCCATATTCGAAAGCCATCAAAGGCAACGTTCCCTTCACGATCACGCTGGTCTGACGTCGTGACAAGTGGGGAGGAGATTCAGATGAAGACGATTCGAGTCATTGCCCTAGCCGTGCTCATCGTCGCGTGCGCTCCTGCGCTGCACGTCGTCCAAGCGCAGCAGGCTGGGGCCACACGAACGGAGTTGCAGCGGCACGATCTCAGCATGCCCGGACGTGAGGTGATCCAAATGCGCGTGGATCTCGCACCGGGAGCTGCCTTTCCCAGCCACACACATCCAGGCGAAGAGATCATCTACGTGATCGAAGGGATGTGGCAGTACGAGATCGGTGCCAAGTCGGTGACGGCCAAGGCCGGGGACGTCCTTTTCATCCCGGCCAGAGCAATCCACTCAGCCAAGAACGTTGGCTCCGGAAAAGCGGCCGAGCTCGCGACCTATCTCGTCGAGAAGGGTCGGCCGCTCCTCACGCTGGTCGAGTGAAGAAGGCGCCGGAGCAGTTGCTAGCGGTGCTCGTCCATTCCTAGCGCCGTACCGGGATGCCGCGGCGCAGTGAGCGGTAGCTGAGTGGAAATCACAGAAGACTGGAGGAAAGATCATGAATCGAAGCCTTTCTTGGCTCGTCGCCGTCGCGATACTTGTGGGCAATGTCGCCCTCAGCGTAACCACGAGTCATGACGCCAAGGCTCGAGAGGCCGCCCCGATGAGCGGCGTGACCGGTGAGACGCTCACCAACAATGTGGCGTCCGCCAAGCAAGCGGCGGGTGTAGCGCTCACTCAAGTCACAGGGGCTTCAAGCGCGTCGGCCGAGTCAACGTACACCGTCAAAGTGCCTGGTGGGCTCGCGTTTTCCGAGTTCAGAGGATACGAGGACTGGCAGGCGGTCGGCGTCAGTCACCCCTCGGAAGCCCAGACCCTCAATGTGATCGTCGCCAATCCCACCATGGTCGCGGCGTTCCGGGCCGGCATCCCCGGCAGCGGCAGGCCCTTTCCCGACGGCTCCAGGATGGCGAAGATTACGTACGGCTCCCGACAGCAACCGGGCGCCCCTTTCTCCTCGAAGGTACCTGGCGAACTGTTAGGTGTTGGTTTCATGGTGAGAGATAGCAAGAGATTTGCGGACTCCGGCGGGTGGGGATGGGCTCAGTTCAAGTACGCCGCCGCTTCCAAGACCTTCGCCCCCTTCACCATGACTGACACGCCGCCCCAGGTGAATGACGCCAGATGCGGGTTCGCCTGCCATACGGCGGCGAAGGGAAAGGACTACGTCTTCACTGAGTACGCGCAGCGGTGACGTGCAGTTTCCCAGGAGGCGCTCGCCCTTGGAGTTGCTCGACCTCTACGCGAGTCATTTCGCCGTGAGTTGGCCGCTCGAGGTCCCAAGGGATAGCCCTCGAGGCGGCGCGACGGATCCGTGACGAGATTCGGGCTTTCCGCGTGGTCGAGAGGCACCGGGAGAGTCTGACCGCCACCGTCTCGGTGTGAACTCAGAATCCGCGAAAACAGGCCATACTATGCGGCTTCGCGGATGAGCCAGTTGCGGAAATCGTCCAGTGCGGCGAGCCATAACCATCTAAGAATCAATCATTTCTGGGCGACGATCCGGGCCGCTATTGTCGTCACGGACAACCGGATGCTCGCGGCCTTTCTGAAATGCAGAAACACTGGGAGCTTCGGACTTTCGCCTTCGCCCCGATGCCTGCTTCACCATTCGTTGCCCTTTTCTTGTCCTTGGCGGGCATCGTTATTCTGCTGATACGGGCTCCGACCCGCCCCTCCCCTGAACAACGCGTTCGCTGCGATCGAACGCAGTCCAAGCTACAAAGCCGCGCCCCGACGGAGACACAGCCGACGCCGGTCGACGATGCCGCTTGAACCCGCAAGAGCGGGAGCGGTAGATCGTGAGCGGCTATTTCACCAACGCCTTGTAGACGAGACGGGGGGCGTCACCCTCACCGCCCATAGCAACGGCGCCCGGGCCGGCGCCGCCGCGACGCTGGATTAGGCCCACGAACGAAAGCTTGTTCGCGGGATCGACCCAGAACCACGCGCCCTCGATGCTGAACTGGCTGAACGCGCCCTTGGGTTGCGGCAGGCTGTCGGTCGATCCCTCGATCACCACCCGACCGCCATAGCCGAAGCCGTACCCGCCGCCGCCCAGGACTCCCTTCAGGTCGCCGATGTGGTTCTGCATCATGTAGTCGACGGTGTCAGGCTTGAGGATGCGCTGGCCCCCCAGTTCGCCCTTGTCGATCAGCATTTGGGTAAAGCGGACAACGTCGTGCAGCGTGGAAATGAGCCCGCTCGCTCCTCCGCCACCAGACTCGAAATGGCTGTCCTTCCTGAAGGGGTCATCCGCGAGGAAGTTCGAAGTATCCTGAAAAACCTCCAACGACCCGATGCTGGCGTTGTGGGTGTAAACAAATTGCGAGGCGCGCGCGGTCACGCTCGACCAGCCAGAAGCCGGTGTCCTTCATCCCCAGCGGCTTGAAGACATTGTCCTCGAGATAGTCGCCTAGCTTCTTGCCCGTGATCCTTTCGATGATGGCACCCTGAAGATCGGCCGCGATCGAATAATACCAGCGGTCGTCGGGCTGGTTCACCAGCGGGATGCCTGCCACCAGCTGCACCAGGGTTTTCATATCCTTCGCGCGCAGCACGTCCTGCGCCCTGTAGGCACGGTCGACAGCGGTGCCGAGCGACAGGCCGTAGCCAAAGCCGGCCGTGTGCGTCATCAGCTCATTCATCGTTGGCGTACGCGAGACGGGAGCGAAATTATCTAGATTGTCGGCTGACGTCGCGACCTTGAGTTTCGCGAGCTCCGGTAGGAATTTTGAGATGGGATCTTCAGGCTTCCACTTGCCCTGCTCCCACAGCTGCATCATCGCAACAGCGGTGATCGTCTTTCCCGTCGAGCGGATGCGGAAGAGAGTGTCTTCCTGCATCGGCCGTCCGCCCACGGACTGATTGCCGTGGAACTTGAAAGCGGCGACCTCGCCGTCTTTGACCAGTGCATAGCTGATCCCGGCGAGTTCTCCCTTGTCGACAGATTGCTTCATGCGCGCATCGAGCGCCTGAAGGCCTTCCGCCGTAAACCCAAGTCTGGTGGGGTCCGCAACAGAGGCGACGGGCCATCCTGGATTGTCGTATGGTTTGGTCGCGGCGACAGCCGACGTGCCCGGCGCAGGCCGCGCGGCTTGGCCGCAGGCTGCAAGGACCGTGAATTACACAGCTACAAGAAGCAACCGCGATCCCGCCTCCAGGACGTGCTTGGACATGTCTTCTTCCTTAAGATACTTTGCCGAACCCGCGAGATTCACTATAGGTGTGCCAGTGCGCCGAGCATCCTGTTTATGCAATGTGTCAAGTCGTCGCTGCCTCAATTGCGAACGCCTGGCGAAGCGCCGTGCATGGACCTTCCTGTGAGAGCGTTCCTTCAGTCGCGCCAGGAATGCTTGGCCGGCGCGGATTCCGGCGGGCGTCCTGGTGAAGAACAGGAACTGCTTCGGGTCTTGACAGGTGAGAAAGCCCCGCACCATGTCGAGGTACGTCACACGGGCCACCTTGCTGATGCCTTCGCCGCCGGCAGGGCCCGTCCCCGCGATGATCATCTTGCGTACGAGTCGCGGCTCCATCAGCGCGACTTCCTGCCTTGCCGCCAGCGCCGTCTCCCGCCAATTCCATTGAGCATCGACGCCCTAGAACCTGAGGAACCGGTTTACCTTGACAATGAACGCACGGTTCAGGAGGCCGGGAATCCCAAGGGCGGCCTCGCTGTCGCGTTCCTCGTTGTAGACGATGAAGAGTTCACTGCCGGGGCGGTACTCCCAGCGCACGCGGGCGTTGGCACCCACCGTGTGGGTGCTCGAGTTGTACTGGACGAGCGCGCTGGCGAACACCAGCGGCGTCAACGTGTAGGTGACGCGGCCGCCGACGAGCCTGGTCGTGACCGGACCCGACGGCAGGTCGATCCAGTTGAACTGGATATTGGGCTCGACCGACAGCTGCGACGAGAGGTTGAACCGCGACCGGTTGAAAGTCATCGCCTTCCTGGTGCCGTTGTAGAACTCGCCCTGCTCGTAGAGGAAATTGCCGGAGACCTTGCGCTGCTGTCCGAAGTTGTAGCCGATGCGGCCGGTCGTGAACCTGTACCCGCCGGCCGGAACAATCGCCCCGGGGACGATGGGGAACGGCCGGAGCAGCAGTTCGTAGTCGTCGTTGACGCCAACCGAGAACCTGTCGCTGTTCTGGTACTCCACCGCGAACTCGCCGTCTCCCATTCTGGTCGTCAGGCGCCCGGAGGAGTCCTCGACGTACGTGAACTGCCCGATGGTGGAGAACTTGCGGACGCTCTTCATCTTCGTCGGACGCGGGCTGAAGCGGAGTTGCGCGTAGTTCTTGCGTATGTCGGCGCGGCGCAGGAAGCCGACTTCGGGATTGAAGTTCTTGTCGATGCACAATCGTTCGAGTTGAACGCCATAGCGGTCGCCCCCGTAATCCATCTGCGCCCGGTAGCTCATGTCGTCGCCGGTGACGCCGTCCGACTGGGTCTTGGCGAGGTAGGTGGCGAACGTCAGGTTGCTGAAGAAACCGAATATGCCGTCCACGCCGTAGGCCTGGTTCGAGCCGGGCAGGGTCTGCGCTTCGGAGCGCTGCGTGGCGAGCACGCCGATGCTGCTCTTGCGGAGGATGTCGCGCCTCACGCGCACAACCAAGAAGTTGGTGGACGGGGCGCTCGCTGCGGGTTCGTCCTTCGTCTGCATGTTGACGAGTCCGAGCTGAGTATCGGCCCATTCGACCGGTCACGCGGCCGCCGCCGAGAATCGGCACCTCACGGTTGTCCGCGAGCCCGATGCGCCGGCTGTAGAAAAGGACCGGCACGTCGGACGTTCGGCCGTGCCCCGGCCGCGAAGGTGTTATTGCCGAACGTGAACAACCCCTGGTTCTCGAGGAAGAAGTCGCGCTTCTCTGGAAAGAACAGGCTGAAGCGCGTGAGGTTCACCTGCTGCTCGTCGGCTTCGACCTGCGCGAAGTCGGTGTTGTAGGTGAGGTCAGCGGTCAGGTTCGCGTGATGGCTGTACTTCGCGTCCACGCCCACGTCGCCGCTCGGATCGTTGCGCGCCGCTCGGCGGCCACGTTGTCGGTGGTGACATCGGCAATCGCATACGGCTTCAGTTCGAGCGTGCGGGACGGTGGCGGCGCTTCGAGGCCGACCAGATTCGCGTAGAGCGACGCCGAGAAGTCGGCGCGCCCGAGCCCGAGCGACGGTGGGAGCTCGGTCAGGTAGGCGATCTCGTTCTTCGATTTGATCGAGCGCCGCGCCTGGAAGCCCCAGTCCTGCACGGTACCCGGCGCGTAGCGGATCGACTTGAAGGGCACGGCCGCTTCAATCGTCCAGCCGCCGTCGAAGCGTGCCGGCCGACGAGGCTCCAGATGGGTTCCAGTCCGTGTTGAGCTGCCGTTCGTTCGTGCTCTGCAGATCGGTTCGGCCGCCGAGCGAATTGGCCTCGAAGAGGATGGCGTTGCGCCGATCGCGAAACGTGTCGAACGAGAACTCGACCGAGTCGCCCTGTCGGATATTGCCGCTGTCGCGGCGCATCTCGTTGACGATCCGGCGCTCGGGCTGGCTCTCCCACGCGCGGAAGCTGACGTAGACGTTGTCCTTGTCGTAGAAGACCCAGACCTCGGTCTTCTCGCTGGCCGGCTGCCCGGCCTGCGGCTCCATCTGGATGAAGCCCGAAGCGGGATGCACGCTGCCGTAGATCGCCTCGTCGAGCGTGCCGTCCACGCGCATCGGTGTGTCCACCCGCACGGCGCGGACCGTGGCGCGTCCCTGGTCGTCGCGCGCGATGGTGTCGGGCAGCGTGGGAGGAGCCGGACCTGACGGGATAGGTGTGGCCGGCCGCGCGGGATCTTGCTGGACGGCGGTCACTCCCGCAGCAGAGACGAACACCATGAGGGTGGATGCGACCACCGCCTGCTTCACATCTGTATGCATCACCGCCTACCGAACTGTCGTGAGGAGGAAGGGCCGACGTTGTCCCGCGGCGATGGAAATATCGAATTATATGCATACTTTAATTAGCCATTCAGGTTGTCGCTCTTTTCTCGTTTAACCACCAACCTTTTCTCATAAAACCCCAAGGAAAGCACAAGGGAACTGGGCTCATTCTGGTAACAGACGCATGATTGTTATAATTCGACGTTCGTCCACGATAGTGCCGTGGTCTGGGAAGTGGAGCGGACTGTCGACCGCTCGCCGGCGACGCGAGCTCGCATTCATATGATGGCAATGATACTATCTCGAGACCATGCCTACACGAACTCTGGCGCGGCTCACCCGTCGGCAGGTCCGTCCGCGTCGGATGACTCAGCGCGCCGTCAAGAAACACGAAACACACGAGCGGATTCTGAAGTCAGCGGACACGATCGCCCGACGCGAAGGACTCCGCGCGGCGAGCGTCCCTCGCGTCATGAAGGGAGCCGGGCTCACGATCGGCGGCTTCTACGCCCATTTTGCGTCCAAGACCGACATGGACGTCGAGGTCATTCGCAGCATGCTGGGCGACGTACCCGGCCCATGGCTTTCCGGCCTCGAAGGCTTCTCAGGTCTCGGCTGGGTGCAAGAGGCGCTCGAGCGATATCTCAGCGTCACCCATCGCGATGAACCAGACGGCTGCGCCTATCCTGCAGTTCTCTCGGAAATGGTCGGAGCTCCCGACGAGGTCCGGCAGGCCTTTGCCGAGTCCTTCCTGTTGCGCGTCGGAGCCTTTCAAGCGCACGTGCCACCGCTGGCTGGCGTGACGGCCCGCGAGCGTGCGCTTGCGACCCTGGCCCTCGCCATCGGCGGCTTGCTCTTCTCGCGCGCCCTGCGGGGCAGTCGTCTGAGTGACGACATGCTGCACGCCTGCAGGAAGTGGGCCTTGCCGGAACTCGACGCCGCCCCCCCGACGGCCAAACGCTAACAGTCGTGTCGAGGCAAGCCGGGGCGGCGCAGTGGGACGCAATTAGAATGATGTACATCATCTAAGATATTAAGATTAAGGCTGATGCTGGCATCGCGGCGCACCTCGGATGAATACACGCAACGACTCTGACAAGGCTGCCGGCGTGCGTGGCTGGATCGCAGGCGTGAGGCCCTCTGAAAGAACGCAACGCTATCATCCGGACCCGTCGCCTTCCGGCTGTCTTGGGTCGATCCGGATGCCTCGCCTCCCACACTCTTTCGACCGCTCTCCTCGCCCTGAGCCTGCTCCTGCCCAGCGGTGTCTTCGGGCAAGCGGTCCCGAGCGCCGGGCCAGCCCCCCTCACGATCACCAGGGACGCGGAGGGCCATCCGACGGTCCGCGCCCACCGTGTCGGCGAACGAATCGTCGTGGATGGCCGCCTGAGCGAACCCTTCTACGAAACGGCGTCGCCGTTTGACGACCTGATCCAGGCGGTCCCCGTATCGCGAGGCGCACCATCGGAGCGCACGGAGGTCTGGATTGGATTCGACGACGCGAACCTCTACGTCGCCGCCCGCGTGTGGGATTCGCTCGGCGAGGCGGGGTGGATTGCGAACGAGATGCGCCGGGATTCGACTCAACTCCGCTCCAACGACTCGTTCGGGATCTACCTCGACACCTACCACGACCGCCGTAACGCGGTCGGCTTCTTCGTGAACCCGATCGGCGGCTACGCGGAAGTGCAGATCACCAATGAGGCGACCCCCAACTTCGACTGGAACCCGGTCTGGGATGTGGCCACAGGCCGGTTCGACGGCGGGTGGACGGCTGAGATGGCGATTCCTTTCAAGTCGCTTCGCTATCGCCCAGGCGTCGAGCAGATCTGGGGCGTTCAGATCCGTCGCTCCGTGCTGCGCAGCAATGAGTGGAGCTACCTCACCGCGGTACCGATCCAGGTGGCGGGGTCCGGGCCGAATGCGGTCTTCCGCGTATCGATGTACGGGGATCTGGTCGGAATCGAGGCGCCTTCGCCGGGGTTGAACCTCGAGGTGAAGCCGTTTGCGACCTCGCGCATCAACACCGATCGGGTCGTGGCTCCCGCTGTCGAGAATGATTGGCTGGCGGACGCAGGCCTGGACGTCAAGTACGCCGTCACGCAGAACCTGGCGCTGGACCTCACCGTGAACACCGACTTCGCACAGGTCGAGGTCGACGAGCAGCAGGTGAACCTCACGCGGTTCAACCTTCTGTTCCCTGAGAAGCGCGACTTCTTCCTGGAAGGGAGGGGCGTGTACGACTTCGGGATCGGCCGATTGGGTTCCTCGGGGCCGGGCGGTGGCGGCCGGCGCGGCGCCCACGCTCTTTTACTCCCGGCGGATCGGGCTTCAGGGCAGCGTCCCCGTGCAGGTGCTCGCCGGCGGACGACTGACGGGAAAGGTCGGCCCCTTCGACGTCGGCCTGCTCAGCATCCAGACGGCCGAAGACGACGCGATCGGCGCGGTCTCAACGAACTTCTCCGTCGTCCGCGTGAAGCGCGACGTGTTCGGCCGGAGCAACGTCGGAGCGCTGTTCGAGAACCGATCGGCGTCGATCGCGGCGCCCGGCGAGTCCAACAGGGCGTGGGGTGTCGACGGCGCCTTCGGTTTCAACGACGAGGCGAACCTCGTCACCTACTATGCGCGGTCGCACACTCCGCGTCTCGCCGGGAACGACCAGAGCTATCGGGCCCGGTTCAACTACGATGCCGACCTCATCGGAGGCACGGCCGACTACCTCGTCGTCGGGAACGAGTTCAACCCGGAGATCGGATTCGTGCGCCGCCGCGATTTCCGCAACAGCGCGCTGAGCGCCCGGTTCAGCCCGCGGCCCGCGTCTATTCCGTGGATCCGGCAGATGAGTTTCCAGGGAGACGTCAACTATTTCGAGAACGATCGGGCGAGGTACGTCGAGAGCCGGGATCGCAGCGGTCAGATCTCCCTTGATCTCGAGAACGGGGACGCGTTCACAGTGAACGCCACGGACACTTTCGAATTTCTGCCCCGCAGTGAGCGAATCTCCGGGGCGCTCTTCGAGGCCGGCCGCTATGCTTGGGTGGACTACCAGGTGAGCTACCGGTTCGGTCCGCAACGGCCGTGGCAGGGGAACCTGGGCGTGCAGTGGGGTGGCTTCTACTCGGGTGAGCGGTTCTCCCTCAGCCTCGGGAGCGGCCGTGTAGAGGTCCATCCTCAACTTTCGATCGAGCCGAGTTTTGAGTTCAACTGGCTCGACCTGCCACAGCAGACGCACTCCGGGCAGTACAACCAGCACGTCGCCCGGACGCGTGTGACGTACACGATGACGCCACGCGCGTATGTGAGCGGGCTCGTGCAGTACAGCACCGGGAGTCAGACCGTCAGCGGGAACTTCCGGCTTCGGTGGGAGTGGGCGCCAGGGAGCGAGCTATTCGTCGTGTACACGGAAGACCGGAACACCGGCGCGCTCGGCGAGCGCTGGTCGGAGCTGTCGACGCGTGCCTTGGTCATCAAGGTGACGCGGCTGTTCCGGCCGTAGTGATTGGAAAGCGATTCCGCAGGTCGCTTCGCCTACTCTGCTTCGAGCCGCGCTCGATACGATGGTGCTCGTCAACCCTCGTCTGCATCCGCCAAGTATGAAGGAGCCACACATGCGATATCTCAAATACTTTCGGGCCGTGATCGTCGGCGCAGCCGCCCTCATCGGTGTGCCATTCAGTCTTGGTCTCGTTGCGGCCGGCGGAACCACCGCGCAGGATTCGGTCGGGCGCGGTCAGGCGCCGACCGGACGCGGCTCCACAGCTACGGAAGGGCACAACCTTACACGTCCCGCATTGCCGAATCCGTATCGTACGGTCGAGAACATCGTGACCATGCCGCCAGGAAGGACGATGGGTTCGACCAACGCGATCAACGTGGACTCGAAGGGCAATATCTGGGTCTTCGAGCGCTGCGGGGCGAACTCGTGCGCCGATTCCACGGTCGATCCGATTCTGCAGTTCGACCCGTCAGGGAAGCTCCTGCGGAGTTTCGGCGGCGGCCAATTCGTCTTTCCGCACGGCATCATCCTCGACGCCGAGGACAACATGTGGATTGTCGATGCCGGCGTCGTGGACAACGTCAAGGGCAATCAAATCTTCAAGTATTCGCCAGCGGGGGAGCTTTTGTTGACGCTGGGCAAACCTGGCGTTCGCGGCAGCACTCCGGATCTATTCAACGAGCCGTCGGATCTCACGATCGCGCCAAACGGCGACATCTACGTGGCCGACGGGCACATCAACCAGAAATCGAATCGCCGAATCGTTCATCTGTCGAAGGATGGGAAATTCATCGAGGCCTGGGGAACCAGCGGAACGGGGCCGCTGCAGTTCGATAATCCGCATTCGATTGCGCTTGACTCGAAGGGCCGGATCTTCGTCGGCGACCGCACGAACAACCGGATCCAGGTTCTCTCGCCTCGAGGCGAGTTCATCGCCGAATGGCGGCAATTCGGCCGGCCGAGCGGCGTGAGAATCCACAACGACATCCTGTACGTTGCCGATTCCGAATCACGAAACATCCCGGGGCAATACGGATACAACCCGGGCTTTCATCGAGGTATTTACATCGGCAGCGTCGATGACGGCGTCGTGACGGCCTTCATCCCCGACCCGAGGCCGAATGGAGGGGCAAGCTTCCCTGAAGGAATTTCGGTAGACGCCACCGGCACGATTTGGGGAGGATCGATCGGCGACAGAAAGGTGCTGAAATTCGTGCGGATTCAGCCCTGATGTCAACGGAGGGGTCAGAATCCTCTCCGAGAGCCTGTCGTCGACACCCTACGGTGGACAGCCACACTCGACTGGGGTCCGTCGGTTTAATCATCGGCGCTTGCTCGAGCCGATCGCGTACGTGCCGCCGGTCGAGTAGGAGGCACTCTACGATGGGCAGGCTGAGGTGGCCTGTGGCACTCGTCTCCTCAGTCATGGCCATGTTCCGGCGACTGTGACAGTGCGAGCGGGAGCGCGGTTACGGCGAGGGCACCGTCAATGGCTCCAGTCCAGCGAGCGGCTAATCGGCCGGCTCGACCTTGAGCACTGCACCATCGACTTCTTCCGTCAGCAGGTAAATCAGACTGTCCGGACTTCGCTTGATGTCGCGAACCCGCTGCTTCACTTCTGTCAGAAACGGCTCCCGCCCGTTTCCTACATCTTGTCGTTTTGAAGACGCTGCGCTCGGTGCCAGCGGTTCCGAATCCAGCCTGAGGAGCCATTCCTGCTTGTGAGTCTCTGCAGTGATATTCCCTGGCTTGTGCTTTTCGCACTCGTTTAACGATCGCCGGTTTCCTCCGGATCGGCGCTACGAAGTGGATCGAGCGCGTGACACCCGTCGGCCGGAAGAAGCCCTGATGAGCGCGTCGAGGCTCCAGGGGCCGCCCCCGACGAACGACAGGTAAGGGAGAATCCAGCAGAAGAGCGCGGCCGACGCGCCGCCATTGATCACCGGGAAGAACGCCTTCGGCGCGTAGGCCTGGAAGTACCACCACCGCCATCTCGCCCGACATGATGAAGGCCGCCGGCCGCGTCGCCAGGCCGAGCAGCACCAACGTGCCGCCGACCACCTCGATGATGGCGGCGAGCCCGATCTGGGTGAACGGATACGAACCACCGATGGGGTCGCCGCCCCTGGACGGGTATCCAAACATCTTCATGGTCCCGGCGGAGATGAACATGAAGGCCACAACCATTCGTAGAACGGACAGTACGCGGCCTGCCGCGGGCGAGCTTTGAAAAATCCACATCGGAATCACCTCAGGGAAGCGTCGAGGCAGAAGACATGAGCCGCAGGCGCCTCAGAAGCTGCGGCCAGTGTGCAAATGCGAGACTGAAAACCGTCGTGGTTGCCGTGCTGAGCGTGGCGACTGAGGGTGATTGGGGGGGGAACCGCTGCCAGAATCGGCCCGGATCGGCAGGCCCGATCGAAGCGACAATGGAGCCTGAGCCGTAAGACGTATATCCCCTCCTGACCTCTCAATAGGGGAAGCGCAATCGGAGGCGGAAAGGTATCAGGGAGTGCGGAACTTGCTGCGGAGCTCGGCGAACCAGTTCAAAACGACCTCGATCTCCGGTGCTGTCCTCGCCGACCCGCCGGCTCCCTGGTCGAGCGGATCCGTGGCAGCGACAAAACGGTTGTCCGGCAGGACGTCGAAGGGGCGCGCCTCGGCATCGGCCGGCAAGGTCGGCAAGGTCAGTGAACCGTGTGCCTGCGCCATACCCAACGCAAATCCGCGGTCTCGCTGGATTTCACGAGCTCTGAACTGGCCAGCCCCTATGGTGTACAGGAGCGCCCTTCCATCGGCAGTCCAGGCCGGGTGATGACTGGTGCCCTCCGACGACACTTCATACACATCGTCATTCACGGGATACGGTCGGACCCAGACGGTGTTGCGCACGGCGGCCCTGCCCGCTCCTGGACTCCTGCTGCGTGTGATACGCGAGCCACCTGCCGTCGGGGGAGAACACCGGGGTGAACGGCGCTCCAGAGGGTGGTGGTGACCAACCGCCGTGACTGCCTGGTGCTCACCGAATGGGACCACAGTTCGAATCTCTTCAGGCGTCAGGACCTCGAAGAGCATCGCATCGCCGGAGGGTGACCAGACGGCCCGGAACGTGTGCGGTGTTGTCGTTGGCGGTGGTCAGCCGTTCGGCGCCACCGGTCCCATCCGCGGCCTGCCAGAAGATGCCGTGGTCGCCCGCGCGATCGGACTGATAGGCGATACGCCGGGCGTCGTGCGTCCAGATCGGAAACCGATTCCGCCCGCCAACAGTAAGCCTGCGTCGATCCGCCCGTCCGTCGAGGTCGTACACCCAGACATCGGCGCTGTTATCGTCGTTGGTCGCGATCGTCAGTCGCCGACCCTCAGGGGACACGCGCGGATACTCGTAATAGATCATGGCGGGAGGAGCAGGGGAGACAGCCTCGCCCTGCATTGCGAACACGGCTAGCGACCGCGCGCCCTACTTAATCGTTTTGAGGGCCAGGGACGAACACAAGGGTACCCCGCATCAGAAACGTCGTAATGGGAGGCCGCGGTCGAGGGCGCACTGCGCCTGACGCCTTCGAGAACCGCGACCCGGTTACTGGAGACTGCCAGCGTCCGCATGTCAAACGGCTGTGCGAAGACCACTCCACCGATCGAATAGGCGAGATGTCCCGTGGGAAGGAGGCGGGCATCACTCGCGTTTGTGACCACGACGCGCCGCTCACCAGACGGGAGGATCAGTACGATGTTCGACGCATCCCAGCGACCCGGCAGCTCGCTGTGTCTGCAATCGTCACGAGAACCCCGAGCCCATCGGGCAGCGGCCATGGCCCGTAGAAGGTTTCGCTTTCAGTAGATTGCGCGATCGAGAGCAGGGCGCCGCCGGTGTCGGGATCCAGACGGATGATACGCGTCCCGCTGAGCGGGGAGCCCGAGACTTGCAGGGCGGTAAAAATGCCATCGGTGGACCAGTGGATGCCGTAAGGCATGGAGTCCACGGAATACAACCGAGTCAGCGGACCGCCGTCGAACGCCACGCGTAGAATCGCGCCTTGTTGCCAGAACGCGATGGCCTTTCCGTCCGGAGAGAACGCCGGGCCTAACCCTGTGTGAAACTCGGATAGCTTCGAGCCAGAGGAGGATGTTCTCCACGAAAGTGAGAAATCTATTCGAAACGTACTACCAAGAGGGGCATACCCCCCTTCAGCGCGGAATTTCCGAGAATGCGGCTGCCCAGCACACAGGAGTACAGGCCGTTGGCGAGCATTGACACCATGGCCGGAATGAGCTTCGGAGTGTACTGGTAGTCCGGGTGCAGCATGATGACGATGTCCACCCAGGCTTCGAGGGCGAGGCGATAGCAGGTCTTCTGGTTGCCGCCGTAGCCAAGGTTGCTGGGATGGGCGAAGACACGCGTGTTCGGGAGTTCCGTGGCGATGCGGACCGTCTCGTCCTGGCTGGCGTCGTCGACGATGACGATGACGTCGACGATCTTCTGCTCCATGACCTCGTCGTACGTCTGCCGCAACGTCTTCGCGGCGTTGTAGGCCGGCATGACAACGACGATCTTCTTGTCGCGGAACATGACTGTCTAAACCGGGTAGAGACCAAGCTATCCCGGCGGAAGCATCGGGACCAGGAGAATCTGGTCAACCGACGGCAGGGCACTTGGGCTAGCGAGCGGCGACCGCCCGACCGACGGTGGGTGTGGTTCGCGACACCAGCGGCGACGGAACAAGAAGGCGTTCCATCCGCTCTCGAAAAGCAGTGACGTCGAAGCGGGAGGCATGGCGTCGAATCGTCATGGGATCCCACGAGATCCGGGCACTGCGCAGCACCGACTCCGCCAAGCTGTCGGCGGAGGGCTCCACGAAGAACACCCCCGTGACCTCGGGCTCGACCGTGTCCAGCGCTCCACCCCCATGGTATGCGACGACCGGCCTCCCCGCCGCGTTTGCCTCGACGATGGTGACGCCGAAGTCCTCCTCCCCCGGAAAGATCAGGGCTCGACATCCCGACAGCAGCCTTCCCACCGCATCCTCGGTTACGTGCCCCAGAAAGCGGACCGTCGGTCCCGCCATTCGCTCCAGGGTCGCCCGATGGGGGCCCTCACCCGCGATCAAGAGCGGCAGGCGGAGCCGGTTGAACGCCTGCACCGCCAAGTGAAGGCGCTTGTAGGCGTTGAGCCGGGACATGATCAAGTAGTAGTCGCCCGGTTGGCCCGACAGATGCCGGAACCGCTCGGTGTCGACCGGTGGCGGAACGATGGCCGCCTCCCGGCCGTAGATCTGCCGGATGCGCTCGGCCACCGCGCTGGAGACCGCGACGAACTTGTCTGGACGGGCAGCCGTCCTCAGGTCCCAGCGCTGCAGTGCCCGGATGGCCCACGGAAGCGCCGCTCTCGTGACGCGGCCGAGCTCTTCGTGCTCGACGTACTGGTCGTAGCTCCAGAGGAAGCGCGCCGGTGTGTAGCAGTAGCACACGTGACGGCTTCCGCGTGGAGCGCGCGCTGCCTTGGCGAAGGCCGAACTGGACGACAGCACCAGATCGAACCCCGACAGGTCCAGACGGTCGAATCCCAGCGGGCACAACAGGAGGTACTTCTTGAAATGCCGCTTGATCCCAGGCAACCGCTGCATCCAGGAGACCCGGATGTCGGCCGATCGCAGCTGGGGCCACAGCTGGGCGCGGTCGAGGACGCTCGTGAAGATGGGCGCCTCGGGGAAGATCTCGTGGAGCGCGGCCACAACGCGCTCGGCGCCACCCCGCTGGTTCAGGTAGTCGTGGACGATGGCGACCCGCATGCCTACGTTGCCCCCGTTCCCCGGAGGACCGCGGGGATCGTCCGGAACAGGATCTTCAGATCGAGCAGGAGCGACCAGTTCTCGATGTACCGGACGTCAGGCATCGATTCGACGGCGCTCTCGATCGCCTGCAGGAGCGCCCCGACCAGGACGCGGGATCCCAGGACCACGACCGGTTGGCTCGAGGGATCGAAGCGAACCTCGATCTTCACCCGCCCCCCGCCGCCGAGACAGATCTTCCAGGGCTCGTCTTCGCGACGCGCAGCGCTCGAACCACGATGTCGTTCACGTCCAGCGACATCGTGACCGACTCCGACTGGCCGTTCGGCTCCCACAGGTCCGCGCAGGCGGCCGCGACCTCTGATACCACCGCCGTCACCAGGTCGGGTCGATCGGCATCCGCCGTGACGCCGACCGACTGGCCTCGATCGACCAGGTCGGGCAGGACCTCACGGAGCCGCCGCTCGACGGACGCCGTGAGCGTTCGAGTCAGAGTCCCGAACACTTCCTGGAGCAGCGCTCGGCGATAGCCGGTCAGGAGCTCGAACGCGACCTGGTGCAGTCGCTCCTGCTCCGCCTCGACCGTCAGGGCTGTCTCCACGGCCTCCACGCCCAGCGCCGTGATCTCTCCGCGCCGGCGAAGCGCTTCCAGCTCCCAGTCCGCCAGGCCAATCTCTTCCTCCAAGTAGAGACAGGCCAGGCCGACCAACCGCTCGTTTTTCATCAGCGGGACGCCGATCCGGGTCCAGTTCTTGGCCGCCGGCTCTACTGATGTGAGCGGGTCGAGAGGATCGTCCCCCGCGACTGCGACGGCGATGTGGCCGGTGCCTCGAGCTCCGCTCCGTGTCATCGCCAGGAACAGCTGACGGCCACCGTCCCCCAGGATGTCATCGGGCAGCTGCCAGCGAGCCAGGAGCTTTATCTCTTTCCCCGCCGTGCCCAGCAGGACGCCGCGCACGCGGATACCGAGCCAGTCCGCCACCTCAGCGGCCAGGCTCGCCAGCACGTCGTCGAACGAGCCCGCCGCGGACACTCCGCGCACGAGCCGCATCAGCGAGGACATCGCGCGCGCCTGCCGGTGCAGCCGCCTTGCCTCCCACGCGTGGGCGGTCGTCGCCACGAACTCCTCGAGGATCTCCTGGCAGCGCCGCCGCTTCTCGCTCGAGAAAGGCTCCCTCTCGGCGGAGCGGGCCTCGCCGAGCGCGAGGACCCCCACTGCCTCCCCGGCGAAACGAATCGGAAGCAAGTACATCGAGCGCACTTGCGGCATGAGCGCCAGCTCGGCCTCCCGCCCGGGGTCAAGCCGGCGGTCGTCTCCGGACCCCGGCGGGTCCGGCTCGCTCGGCGCCAAGACAATCCGGCGCCAGGTGGAATCGGAGAGCGCCACGCGCGCCCCCACTAGCAACGACCCGTTCACGGGGTGCACTGCCTGCACCGTCAAGGTGAGGCTCGGCTGATCCCAGAGGGCCACGCAGGCAGCGGTCACGGGCAGCGTTCGCGTAAGCCGCGACACGAGCTGCTGGGCCTCCGTCTCGATGCCCCACAGATCCGGTCTGAACGGCATCTTCGTTACCCGTCTCCCTACCCGGAGCGCTGGAGGCTCATGACGTCACGCAGGCCGCGGCTGCCCGCCTGGTGCGTCGGGTGCCGGGCGAGAACCTCCTGGTACTTGCTCGGTCTGGGTCAAGCCGCAGAACTGGACTTCCCCATCAGCGTGAAGGGCATGCAGCCATCGGCCGCCACCACGGCCGGCCTCATGAGGTCTTCGTGCCCATAGACCGTGGTCTTCGGACGTCCCCGGGACCGATCGGTGGCCTTCCGGAGGGGCAGTGGCCTCCGTTCGGGCGAGGAGCAGCAGCGCGACCGGGCCCGCGAGAAGAGCATCCCCGATCCGCGCGGGACCCTGCCTGAAGCTGCTGCTTCTTACACGACCCACCTGCAAGGCCTGGGGTGCGCTTAGCAAGTACCGTGCCGCGGGCGGACGCGATTAGAAGAAGCTCTTGGGCCCACGAGGACCCTGTTCGCGATCAAGAGGAGATCTTTCTCCTTGCGACCGCACTCGATCACCTCGTTCAGGTCGACGACGATCGTCTCCTGCCGGCCATCCACGTGAGTCCTGATTGACCTTCGTGCGGTTGGGGGCCGCGCGCTCCGTGAAGCCTCCGGCCATCACTACCCCCTGGATCGCCGTGGTGGTCTAATCCCAGTTGGTAGGATTGGGCTTCTTGACCGCGCCCAGGACGTAAGGGTCTTCCCGACTGAAACGAGTAGAATATCTCCATCCTTCAGGAAAAACTCCCCGGCGGTGTGCTGCTCACACACTCGTAGCCGGGGAGTCATCGCGTCTTAGCCTTGAACGGCGATTCCCGCAGGCCAGCGACTCGTCCCTGGCCGCTCTGGTCGCGGATATCCCCAACCTCGATGCGCCGAGCCAAAGAACCCTCCAAGGTGCCTTCGCGATGTGCCTACCGAACGATGTTCCAGCGGCACCACGTCAGTCGATTCTGGGGCCTGGCGGTCCCGGGAATCGCCGATCAGGGTTAATCTTGGCTCGCTACCCCGCCTCGGAGGTAAACGGGGGCCGGGTCGCCGTTTCGCGGTTGCGAACTGCTTGCTTGGCCTCCTGGGGTTTTCCGTCGCAACCGGATCAGCCAGGGCGCCCCTGGGATACACCACCCCTGGGATGCCCCTACCCCAACCTGGGAAGTTGGGCTAACCTGGGGCGTGGCCTCGAAGGTGACCTCGTATCCTTGGCAGACTTTTCGGGCGCGCGTTGGTCACTCGCTTCCCCCGGAGCCATCCGCTGGCTCCGGGGGCCTCGCTGCCCGACGGAAGTTTCCCGAGCGAAGAAAGTACGCGAAGCCTGGACATCCCGGTGGGGGTAAGCCGGGGTAAGTGTCGTCGATCTTTAACTATTGCTCGCGGCACAGACTTTGCCTGCCTCCGTGCTCCACTCCGGGAACCCCGCGAGCGAGAAATCTCTCGAACAGAAGAAAGAGAGGTCGGTAGATGCGGGGCCGATGCTGGGGAGTCCTTGCAGCCCTCGGAGTCACCCTCGTGCTCGCTGGCGGTGTGAAGGCCCAAGAGCCTGGATACCAGATCGGCGTCGACGATGTCCTCGCCATCTCAGTCTGGGACCACAAAGATGTCGACCAGGTGGTCTTCGTCCGCCCGGATGGAAACATCTCCCTTCCTCTCGTCGGCCAGCTCAAGGTCCTCGGTCTGACCGTCGCGGACCTCGAGAGCCGGCTGAGCGAGGCGTATCAGCGGACCATCAAGGGCGCACGCGTCACGGTCATGGTGCGCGAGATCCGTAGTCGGCCGGTGTTCTTCATCGGAGGGGTGGGGAGAGCCGGCCCGATGCAACTCACCCAACCCCTCAACCTCCTCCAGGCGGTCTCTGCCGCCGGAGGCCTGGTACCCGCCGCGGATCTGGAATCGGCTTACGTCCTTCGCGGCACGAAGGCCATCCCGGTCAACTTCACCGCGCTCATCCAAAAGGGCGACATCACCCAGAACATCCAACTTCAACCCGGTGACACCATCGTGGTGCCGCTCGCGGACTTCGTTTACGTCGAGGGCGATGTCAAGCGGTCGGGAGCGATCAAGCACACGAGGGAATTGACCCTGCTCCAGGCGATCGCGGAGGCGGGCGGCTTCACCGATCTGTCTGTTCAACGGCAGGTAAGCATCGTCCGCACGGACGGCCCGAAGAAGGAGCGGATCGAGGTCAACGTCAACGAGATGGTCACGCAGAAGGACGCCAAGGCCGACATACCGCTCCGTCCGAAGGACCTCATTGTGGTGACGCTTGCGGACTTCGTCTACGTCCAGGGAGAGGTGAAGAGTCCCGCCGCGCTCAAGTTCACCAGTGACCTGACGATGCTGAAGGCGATCGCGCTGACGGGCGGCTTCACCAACCTCGCGGCGCCGGGCCGTGTGAATCTCGTGAGAGGGGAGGGCACCAAGCGCGAGACCGTCAAGGTGAACGTCGAGGACATGATGAAGGGATCCGCGCCGGACATCCCTCTGCGGGCAAACGACATCATCATCGCGCCCCAGAGGCTCTTCTGAAGATGCTGAGCGCCCGGATGGCATGTGCGCGCGCCCGCGCGGCCGGCCTGGTTTTGATGATCTTGATTGTGACGGTGGGCGAGGCGACGGCTCAACCAGCCCAGCAGGCTCCGGCAGGCCCGACGTCTCCCGGGGCACGGGGAGCGCCCGAGCCAATTCCTCCGACGGACCCTCTCTACCGGACACCGGCGCCGGGCACGATCCCGTCGGCGCCGGCTCCCGGTTACCGGCTGTTCGACCCCCCCACCCGACCGGGGGCGACGTACGAGCTTCACTACTCGCTTGGTGTCACCGAGGAGTACACGGACAACTTCAACCTCTCGCAGACGGACAAGGAGTCGAATTTCCGGACCCTCATCTCGCCCGGCGTCACGCTCCTGATCAACGGCGCCCGGACGCGCGGTCAGCTTTCGTTCACGCCGTCGTTCTCCTATGACTCCTCGGACAACGACACGAACCTTTTCCTGGCATTCAGCGGCACGGTGGTGTGGACGGCGACCCCTTTCTTCACGTTGACCGCCGCTAACACGCTGAGTCTGAGCGACGATTACTTGACAGCCGGAACGCTCACTCTCCGGCGTGAGAGGGAGAAGTACATCAGCAACATATTCTCGCTCTACGGGGACTATCGGCGTGACACGCTCTCGGTGTCTCCGTACTACGTTCTTTCCGCGTTCTTCGACGAGGGTGGTGACGACACCATCTCAAACAGCGTCGGCGTGACGCTCGGCAAGACCTTTCTGATCCGCAACACGGCCACCGTTGGCTACGAATACCTCTACAGCGACACTTCAGACGACGGCGAGGACGTCTCGGGCCATCAGGTAACCCTGTCGCTCGCACACCAGCTGAACGTGGAAACTGCGGTCGGCCTTTCCGGAAGCTACGCCCACCGCTACGTCAGCGGCGGTGGGCTGCCCGGTTCGGATGAGTACTACATCGTCACGGTATCGGTGTTCGGCTCGTACACCGTGAGTGGAATCTGGTCGGCGTCGGCGAGCACGGGCTACACATGGCTGAAAGCGATCGACGAATCCCCGAGAGTGCCGACCGACTCGGAGAGTCTTCCGTTCGTGTCGGCACAAGTGTCTTACTTCGCGCTGGCGCGCACCGTGCTCACGCTCAGCGGGTATTCCGGATTCTCGGAAAGCTTCTCACGCGGCGAGAACTTTGGCGTGGTCCAGACCTACGGCGTCGCCGGGACGGTCCGCTACGCGGTGACGCCGCTGGTCGGCGCGTTCGCGTCAGCTTTCTGGAATTCAAGCCAGGAGACTGGTATCGCGGGCGGTGTCAGCGGGGACCCCGAAGAGACCTACGGTGGCACCGCCGGTCTGTCCTATCAAGCACTTCGATGGCTCAGTCTGGGGCTGACCTACAGGTACACCCGCGCCCTCGGCGACGACGGGTTCACCGAAAACCGCGTGACCGCGACGGCGACCGCGAGCTTCTAGCGGCAGAGAACGGCTCATGTACAGACTCTTCCGGCACTACGTACCGGGCATGGTCGTGGCAGCGGTGATCGGGGACGTCCTCGTGATTGTCGGCGCCACCGTGACGGCGTGGCACTTCGGATGGTGGGTCGGCCAGAGTCCCCTGTGGCCCAAGGTCATGAGCCTTACCGGCATGATCGTGTGTGGCCTCTACGTGTCGGAGCTCTACGACGCGCGCCGGATCGTGGCGCAGCGCGAACTTGGGGCGCGGCTCCTGCTGGGGCTGCTGGGGGGCGGGACCCTGGCGGCCGCGCTGGGCTTCGCGCTCCCGGTCCTGCGCTTCGGCCGCCTCGCGTTCATCGAGATCCTCCTCCTGTCGGCCGTGGGCCTGATGCTATGGCGAATGACGTGGCTGCGCGTGCATGTCGCCCGTGGGCTCCGCGAGCGTGTCCTCGTCCTCGGCGTGGGTCCGGCGGCCGGACGCCTCGTCGAGCTCCAGGCTACCGGCGCGAGACCCTTCACGGTGGTGGGGTTCCTCTCGGACGCGCCCGGCGCATTCGAGGAGCTTCCCCCGGGGACAGAGCTGGCCGGGAAGGCACGGGACATGCTGGCGATCGTGGAGGAGCTGCAGCCTGACGTTGTGGTGGTGGCGCTGGGGGACATGCGTGGCGCCTTCCCGGCGAGTGCTCTGCTCGAGTGCCGGACGCGGGGGATCCGAGTCGAGGACTGGCCCAGCTTTTATGAGAAGCAGACCGGAAAGATCCTCATCACCGGGATGCGCCCAAGCTGGCTCATCTTCTCGGACGGCTTCGTGAAGACGCGCTTCACCCAGATGGTGAAACGGGCGGTCGACATCGCGCTGTCCCTCCTCGGCTTGCCAGTAGCCGCGCCCTTGATGGCATTGGTCGCGATCCTCGTCAAGCTCGACTCGAAGGGACCGGTCCTGTTTCGTCAGGAGAGGGTTGGACAGTACGGGCGCGTGTTCGTGCTCAAGAAGTTTCGCTCCATGCGGGTGGATGCCGAGCGCGATGGGCGCGCAGTCTGGGCTTCAGAGGATGATCCTCGAGCGACGCGTATCGGACGGTTCCTTCGGCGCTCGCGGCTGGATGAGCTGCCCCAGCTCGTGAACATTCTGGTCGGGGAGATGAGCTTCATCGGGCCGCGGCCGGAGCGTCCGGAGTTCGTCCAGAGGCTCCAGCAGCGGATTCCTTTCTACGTGGAGCGGCACTCCGTGAAGCCCGGCCTCACGGGGTGGGCTCAGGTGCGTCACCAGTACGCAGCCTCCGTTGAAGGCACGCTGGAGAAGCTGCAGTACGATCTCTATTACATCAAGAACTTGTCGTTGTTTCTCGACATGCTGATCCTGGTCAGCACCGTTCAGGTGGTGCTGTTCGGGCGGGGCGCCCGGTAGCGGACGCAAGAGAGGGATCGATGGAAGCATGGCGGATGGTAAGAAGGATCGCCACCGGAGTATTTTACCGGCGGAGAACCCTTCTGACGGTGACCTTCGTACTGGCGGCGATCGTGTTCGGCGTCGCCGCGTATCTCCTTTCCGAGGAGCCCCCGCGGTTCCAGAGCCAGGCGACGATCCTGGTGGAATCGCGCCCGGAACGGGTGCCGATCTTTCAGGAGTTCTTGCCCCGTCGTCCGTTAGCCGTTCAGCTCGCCCTCCTGAACAGCCGGAGCATGGCCGAGGGGGTCCTCGAGAACCTGCCGAAGGCCTCGCTTCAGGATCTCGTGGACACGACCTACTACGTCGACTATCAGGGTCAGGCCACGAACTGGTACCGGCGCCTGCGGGGCCTGCAGCCTGAGGTCGAGAGCCCGCAGCGGCGGGCGCTGCAGGAGCTCCGGCAAGCTCGGGTCTCATTCGACACGCGCAAGGGTCATGGGATTGTGGTGCTCTCGGGCGCCGCGTCGAAACCGCAGGTGGCCTCGGATATCGTGGCGACGTACATCGAGGTGCTCCTGGCTCGCACCCGATCCTTCAACATCGACGACGCGCGGGTCTCGCGGGAGTTCCTCGAGAGTCAAGCCACGGACGTGAAGCGCAGCATGCAAGCAAGCGAGGAGGCTCTCCGCGCGTTCACGGCAGGGCATGGCGGTATCAAGGTGCCCGAGCAGGCCCAGGCCACCGTGGTCCGGTTGACCCAGGCGGAGAGCGCGCTGGCCGAGATCGGGGCTAACCGCAAGATGGTCGAGACGCGCTTGCAGGCCCTCAAGGAGAAGGTCCAGAGCCAGGGGCCCGCCCCGGCGCTGCCGGCGCCGGCCCGGCCGATGCCGCCTTCACTCCAGCGGCTGCGTGACCAGCTGACTCGACTCGAATCGACGCTGATTGAACTGCGCACAAAGTACACCGAAGAACACCCCCGGGTGATACTCGTGCGGGATCAGATCGAAGAGCTCCAGCGGGAGCTCGGCGGCGTGGTGAAGGAAACCACCCCGTCGACCCCGGCTCCGGGAGCGGTTCCCGCTGGCGAGCGGATCAACTTCAGCGAGCAGGTCGTGTTGCTCGAGACCTCGTTCCATTCCCTGTCCGCCCAAGAGGAGGCCCTCCGCAAGCAGGTCGATGGCCTGCGTCAGAGCCTGAGCGGCCTTTCCCGGAGTGAGTCGGAATACAGCCGGCTGGCGCGTGAGGTCGACAGCAATCGCACTCTCTACGCCATGCTGGCGGACAAGCTGACGGGGGCTCGGATTCGCGAGCAAGGCGAGATGAAGGTCGTCAAGGTGATCGACCCGCCGAGCTATGCGGTCGCGGCCGGGAACACGAAGCGCATGAAGTTCATGGGGATCGGACTGCTGCTCGCGGTCGCGTTCGGCGCCGGACTGCCGGCCGTGGTCGAGTGGATCAAGAGGCCGGTCGAGACCGAGGATGACGTCGAGGAGTCCACGGGCCTTCCCGTGCTTACGGTGATTCCGCACCTGCGAGGCCGTCGGCCGGTATTCCTCACCGCTCGCGAGCGCAGGGAACTCGAGCAGGAGGGACTGCGGCCCGGCGAGGTGTTCATGTTCCACGAGGCGTTCCGAAATCTCCGCGTGGCGCTCCAGCTTGCTGGTCGCGTCGATTCGCTGCGGACCCTGATGGTCACGAGCCCGCACCCCGACGAAGGCAAGTCCACCACTCTCGTGAACCTCGGTCTCGAGCTGGGGGAGTCGGGCCGGCGGGTCATCATGGCCGACACGGACTTCGTCCGGCCGACCCTGCACAAGACACTGAATCTGCAACAGAATGGCGGTCTCGTCGAGGTCTTGCACTCGGGGCGCCAGGTCGAGGAGGCCCTCGTTCCGGTGAGAGGGAATGTGCGGGTCGCAACGCGAGGCGCGGTCGTGCGCCGTGACACGGCAGGAATGCTCGCCACGAGCCGGCTCAGGGACGTGATGGCCGAGATGTCGGGTCAGGCGGATTACGTCCTGTGCGACTCGGGACCGCTCCTCCTGGTGCACGACAATCTCTTGCTGGCGGGAGCGGTGGACGGTGTCATCCTCGTCGTGAAGGCGGGCATGACGCCATGCGCGGATCTGGTACGAGTCAAGACCATGCTGGAAAGCGTGGGAGCCCGAATCATTGGAGTTGTCATCAACCAGATGCCGCCCTATCAGCTGAAGCGCTACTACCATCGCTACTACCGGGGTTACTACGCAAAGAGCGAAGCCGTGTGAGACGTGCGTTCGACGGTCCGGCGAGAGCTGGCACGGTCGTTCAGAACGATAGTCCGGGCTATGCGCTTCGCATGCTGAACGCCCTTACCTTCGACGTCGAAGAGTACTTCCACGCGGAAAGCTTGGCCGGAGTCGTGCGGCGGGAAGACTGGACCCTGCTGCCCTCGCGCGTGGCCGAGAGCACGCGTCGGCTGCTCGACCTCCTCGAAGAGCGGGACGTCAAGGCGACGTTCTTCATCCTGGGCTGGGTCGCCGAGCGCGAGCCGCGGCTGGTGCGTGAGATTCAGGGCCGGAAGCACGAGGTGGCGTGTCACGGGTTCGGGCACCGGCTCATCTACGGCATGAATCGAGAGGCCTTCCGGGCAGACGTGTGCCGTGCCAAGCAGGCGATCGAAGCGGCCACCGGTGCAGCGGTGGCCGGCTTCCGCGCACCGACCTTCTCCATCGTGCGGGAGACGCTGTGGGCCCTGGACGTCCTGCTGGAGACGGGGTTTCGCTACGATTCGAGCATCTTCCCGATCCGGCACGACCGATACGGCATCCCGGACGCGCCCCGGTTCCCGTACCGAATCGCGGCGCCCGGCGGGGGTGACCTGGTGGAGTTCCCGATCACCACTCTCGCTGTCGGGAGACAGCACTTGCCGTTCTCGGGCGGTGGCTACTTCCGTCTGGCTCCGTATCCGATGATTCGCGCCGCGCTGAGACGCGTGAACCGCCGTGAGCGGAAGCCGGGCATCATCTACCTCCACCCGTGGGAGCTCGATCCCAAGCAGCCTCGGCTCCCGGTGCATGGCTTCTCACGGTTCCGCCACTACGTGAACCTCGCTCAGACCGGTCGGAAGCTCGAGCGCCTCCTGCGGGACTTCCGGTTCGCCCCGGCCGGTCACGTCCTCCGCGAGCAGGGCTTTGCGGGAGTCTGTGCATGAACATCGCCGCGGTCGTGGGGGCTCGACCGAACTTCGTCAAGATCGCTGCGATCATTGAGGAGTTCTCGCTCTATCCGGAGATTCACCTGCGCCTCATCCACACCGGCCAGCACTTCGAACGTGGGATGTCCGGTGCGTTCTTCGAGGACTTGGGGATACCGGCGCCCGCGGTGAATCTCGGGGTTCGAGCGGACTCGCCCGTCGGGCAAACGGCCGAGATCATGCAACGGCTGGCCCAGGTCCTCGCGGTGACACGTCCCGATCTCGTGCTGGTCGTCGGCGACGTGAATTCGACCCTGGCGGGGGCGCTGGTAGCGTCCAAGCTGGGCATTCCGCTGGCCCACGTCGAAGCGGGGCTCCGGAGCTTCGACCGAACGATGCCCGAGGAGATCAATCGGATCCTGACCGATGCCGTGTCCGACTACTGCTTTACGACCGAGCCGTCGGCGAACCAGAATCTTGCGCGGGAAGGCGTTCCGGCGGACCGCGTGCACTACGTCGGCAATGTGATGATCGATACCCTGTTCCGATTCCGGGACCGGGCGGCCAGGTCGACGTTGCTGAGCGAGCTAGACCTGCTGCCGCGCCAGTTCGTCGTCCTCACGTTGCACCGGCCGAGCAACGTCGACGACACCGGCGCATTGGCACGGGTTCTCGACGCTCTCGCGAGCATTGCGAGGGAATGCCCCGTGGTCTTCCCCGTGCACCCACGCACTCGGGAGCGACTACGGTCGACGATGGCGAGCGTGGAAGGGTGGCCCGCCTTCCGGCCGATCGATCCCGTCCCCTACCTCGATTTCATCCAGCTGATGGCGAACGCGGGCTGTGTTCTGACCGATTCCGGAGGCATCCAGGAGGAGAGCACGGCGCTCGGAGTCCCATGCCTCACCTTGCGAGCGACGACCGAGCGTCCGGTTACCGTGTCCCAGGGCACGAACCGGCTCGTGGGGGTCGACGCGGAACGGATCGAGGCGGCGTGGGCCGAGATCCGTCAGGGCACGTGGCCGACGGGACGACTCCCGGACCTCTGGGACGGCAAGGCGGCCCAGCGGATCGCCCGCGTGCTCTTGGCCCACAAGGCATGAGATGGCCCCGATGAGGGTCCGGACACTTCAAACCGAAGACGCCGACTGGGACGCGTTCGTCCACCGTCACCCGGACGGGTCGCCGTTTCACCTGACGGCCTGGCGACGGGCGGTTCGCGAGACCTTCGGGCATACCTCTCACTACCTCATGGCGAAGAGCCGTGACGGTCTCGAGGGGGTCCTCCCCCTCTTCGAGGTGCGGGGCCTCCTCGGGGACCGGGCTCTGGTCTCGGTGCCCTATGCAGTGTACGGAGGCATCTGCGCTACCTCGGACGCGGCACGCCGGGCGCTCATGGAGGCCGCCACGATCCTCGGGCGTGAGCGCCGGGCCGACTACATCGAGCTGCGTCACCGTCGGCCGCAGGGCCTGGAGCTCCCGGTGAAGTCGCTGTACGTGACGTTCTCGCGAGCGATCTCCGCCGACGAGGACGTCAATGCCCGGGCCATCCCGGGAAAGCAGCGTCGGATGACCCGGCAGGGCCTGAAGCACGGCCTCAGAGCAGAGATTGGCCGGGAGCATGTCGACGCCGTCTACGACATCTACGCTCAGAGCGTTCACCGCCTCGGCTCGCCGGTCTTCCCGCGGCGGCTGTTCCATGCTCTCCTCGAAGCTTTCGAGAAGGACTGCGAAGTCCTCACGGTCTGGCGAGGGGACCGGATCGTTGCCGGTGTGTTGACGCTCTTCCACGAGGACCAGGTCCTTCCGTACTACGGCGGTGCGTTGCCAGAGGCCAGCCCTTATGCGGCGAACGACTTCATGTACTGGGAGCTGATGTGCCATGCCGCTCGGGCCGGCTACCGGACGTTTGACTTCGGCCGTAGCCGAGAAGGGACGGGCGCCTATCACTTCAAGCGGCACTGGGGATTCGAGCCCGTTCCGCTCCCGTACCAGTACGCGCTCCTCAGAAGACGCGAAGTCCCGAACGTGAACCCGTCGAACCCGAAGCTTCGCCTGGCCGTAGAGGTCTGGAAGCGGCTGCCGATCGGCCTGACGAAGCTCCTGGGGCCCCGTCTCACCCGCTACCTGCCCTGAGAAGCACCGAAGGAGGATCCGAGAGGTGGCTCGCACGGTTGCCCACGGTCACGAGCATGTACTTCTGATATCCGTGACAAGAGCCATCGGGTTTGGGAGCTGATCATGGTCGTACGCTGTGTGACCTCGCTTCGTCAGTTCGACGCCCTCGGGCGGGCCTGGCAGACGGTAGGCCAGGCTGCCGGACAGGACTCCCCGTTCCTCAGTCATGACTGGTTCGCGTGCTGTTGGCGCACGGCCGGTCCGGACCGCCGCCGGGAGGTATGGGTGCTGGAGGATGCGGCCGGACCCGTGGCGTTCTTGCCGCTGACGCGCGCGCGAACGCGCGCGTGGGGCCTTCCCGTCCGAATCCTCTCCTTCCTCGCGTCCCCCGACACCCCCTTTGTCGACATCCCGATGGCCAGGGAGCCTGCGGAGGTGGTTCCCGCGTTCCTGCGCGCACTCAGCCAGGACGGCGGCTGGGACGTCCTCTCGCTCCGGAGACTGCCGCTCAAGTCAGCGACCCTGCAGGCGCTCAGGACTGAGCTGCCAGACGGCTTTCTGTCGCGGGAAGGGAGGCAGGAGGCATCGCCCTGCATCGACATCTCGGGCACGTGGGAGGACTACCTTCGGCAGCGGAGCCCGCGGTTCCGGAAGACGTGCCGAAACATCGAGAACCGGCTGGAGAAGAGCGGGACCGTATCCGTCGAGGAGCACCGTGAGGTCGACCCCGACGGTCCCACCTTCGCCGAGGTCATGGATGTGTCCCTGCAAAGCTGGAAGGGCCCCCGCGGGCTGGCGATGGTGAACATGCCGGGAGCGTCGAGGTTCTTCCGCGAGTTCACACGGCGAGCCAGTGCAAACGGATGGCTTCGCCTCTGGGTCCTCCGGGTGAATGGGCGGGCGCTCGCCACGGAGTATCAGGTCAAGTCGAACGGGACTCTCTACGCGCTTCGGGCGGACTTCGATGCAGAGGCCGAAGCCGTGTCTCCCGGCGCCGCCCTGAACCTGCGGATCATCCACTCGCTGTTCGAGCGACAGGAAGTCGATCAGTACAACATGGGGCCCGGGGCGAATTCCTACAAGGTGAGATTGGCGACCAGCAGCCAGGAGACCCACGGCATCTCTGTCTATGCGCCGACCCCGTACGGGCGTATGCTGCATGGCTTGGAGACCCGGCTCCTCCCGGCTCTCCGGCGCTTGCGGGACAAGGTCAGACCCTCATGCGCGTGATCGGCGGTCACGTTTCTTGGACCGGCGCGGGGGGTGCAGCACCCACCGGGGTTCGCGCGATGTGGGGCAGCTTTCCCGCCGTTCGATCGGATTCGGCTGCCGTCCCGGGGCCGGTGGCGTTCTGGGCCTCGGATGAAACCGAGCAGGCTCGCTTGGGGGAGGGCCTCCTCGTCGTCGCCGATCTGGAGCTGAGCAATCTCCACGAGCTCGAGAATCCAGCCGGCTCACCGGCGGCCCCGGGCTTGCTCCTGGCCAGGCTCTACGAGGCCGAAGGGCCCCGCTTCATCAAACGCCTGCGCGGCGCGTTCGCACTTGCCATCTGGGATCCAGGCCGGGAGCAGCTCCTCTTAGCCGTGGACCACTTCGGGATCAAGCGACTCTACTACACGAGCACGGCGGAGCGTGCGGCCTTCGCGACGCGACCCGGCCCGCTGACGAGCCTCGCCGGCGTCGGGCCGAACGTCGACCTCGGCAGCGTGTACAGCTATCTCAACTTCGGTTTCGTGCCGGCGCCTCGCTCGATCTTCGGCGGCCTCTTGCGGCTTCTTCCAGGACACCTGGGCAGGCTGCGCGCAGACGGGCTGTCCGTCGAGCCGTACTGGGACATGGCATACACGGAACGACCTATGCGGCGGACCGAGGCGGCGGCCACCGTGTACCGGTTGACGGAGCAGGCCGTCACCGATGCCCTCCGGGACATCTCCCCGAAGGAAGTGGGCGCGTATCTCAGCGGCGGAACCGACAGCAGCACGGTGGTGGGGCTCGCGACGCGCCTCACCGGAGAGCGGGTGCAGGCGTTTTCGGTCGGTTTCTCGGAGGAGACGTACGATGAGCTGAAGTATGCGAGGATCACGGCGCGCCACTTCGAGGCGGCCCACTACACCCGGATCCTCGGGCCGGACGAGGCGCTCAGGAGTCTCCCCCGGCTGGTAGAGGCCTACGACGAGCCATCCGGCAACAACTCGGCCATCGGGACGCTCGCCTGCGCCGAGGTGGCCCGCGAGTACGGGGTCCGGCGGCTGTTGGCAGGCGACGGCGGGGACGAGATCTTCGGCGGCAACGAGCGCTACCGGAAGGACCGCATCTTCGCGCGGTACGGTAGGATTCCCGCGATCGTCCGCCGAGGGCTGCTGGAACCGGCGCTGTCCCGGATCCCCGAAGAGAGCATGACTCTCTTCGGCCGGGCGCGTCGCTACGTCCGGCGCGCGCGCCTGCCGAATCCCGAGCGGTACTACTTCACCGAGTTCCTCTTCGCTCGCTCTGCCGAAACGCTCCTGGGCGAGGCCGTCAGCGACGCGGTCTCGAAACGGGATCCCTACGCCATCCTCGATACGTATTATCGTCAAGCGCGGGCGACCGCCGAGCTGAACCGTCTCATGTACATCGACCTGAAAGTGACTCTCGGCGACAACGACCTCCTGAAGGTGACTCGAACCGCCGAGATGGCGGGAATCGCGGTCCGGTTTCCGTTTCTGAGCCTGCCGCTGGTGGAGTTCACCGGAGCGATGCCGGCGCGGTTCAAGCTCAGGGGACTAGAGAAGCGGTACCTGTTCAAGCACGCGTTCGGGGCGCTACTTGCGCCCGAGACCCTCGCCAAGCGCAAGCACGGGTTTGGCGTGCCGACCAGTGCATGGCTGAAGGGACACCCGGGGTTCAGAGAGCTGGCACGCGACACGCTTTTGTCCGCCCGCGCGCGGCAGCGCGGGCACCTGCGCGCGGGGGCCGTCGAGTGGCTGTTCGAGCGGCACGAGGCGGACCGGACGCCGTACTACGGTGACATCCTCTGGAATGTCTTGATGCTCGAGCTCTGGCAGCGGCGGCACGTCGACGGCATCGCGGTGGCATGAACGGATCCAGACGCTCCGAGGTCATCGGTTGGGTCGCCAGCGCCGTGTATCACGCACGGTTGATCCGGCTGCTCGAGCTGGCGGCCCGGTACGGCAGAGGCCGGTCTGCGTTCCAGGTCCTGACGTATCACCGCGTGAACGACGACCAGGACCCGTTCTTCCCGGCGGTGCCGACACGGATCTTCGAGCAGCACATGGGCTACATCGCGCGCGCCTACCGGGTCCTGACGGTGGAGGAGCTCGTAGATCGGATCGGGCGTGGCGACGTTCCGTCTGGGGCGGTCGCCATCACCTTCGACGACGGCTACCGGGACACGCTGACCCACGCCGCCCCGATCCTCGCGCGCCTGGGCGTGCCGGCGACCATCTTCCTGGCGACGGGATTCATCGGGACGGGCGAGATCCCCTGGGTGGATCGGTTGGCGCTGGCGCTGAAGCGGACGAAGGATAGTTCGGTGGTCAGCCCCTGGGGGGAGGCTTTCAGCCTCGCAGGGTCTTCCGAGCGCCTGCGGGTGCTCGGCCTGATGCTGCGGCACCTGAAGCGGCTGCCGGACAACGCCTGTCGCGCGGCCGTGGAAGCCCTGTGCGAGCGTCTCGACGTGCCCGACGAAGCATCCCGCCCGGTATCGATGCTCTCCTGGGACGACGTCCGGACGCTCGCCAGGCTCGGCTTCTCGATCGGGGCCCACACGGTGTCGCACCCGATCCTCTCGCAGATCGAGAGCGGGCGGGCGTGGGCCGAGATCGCCGGCTCCCGGGATGCCATCGCCACGGCATGTGGCCGCGCGCCGCGCGCCTTCGCCTATCCCAACGGCGGGACCCAGGACTACACGCCGGCGGTCGTCGATCTCGTCCGGCGGGCCGGGTTCACGTGTGCGGCCACGACGCGCTTCGGGATGAACGGCCGGCACACTAACCCATGGGAGCTCCGGCGCGGAGGCCCCTGGGAGCATCACCTCCCCACTTTCGCGGCCAAGCTGGCGTGGTACCGGATTGCGGCGGTATGCCCGGAGGACCCCTTGGTGGAGACCGCGCCGACTGTCCGGGCGACCGGGTCCGCCGCGCCCGCCCTGCCGGTGGAACCCGCGGTCCCGCGCCGGATTACACGGCAGTGATCTTGACGCGGCATCTGGCGGAGTTGGCGGAGCATGGCCACCTCGTGCTGAGCTTCGCCAAGCGCGACGTCCGGGCTCGCTACAAGCAAACGGCGTTCGGCATTGCCTGGGCGATCGTGCAGCCCTTGTCGCTCATGGTCGTATTCACGCTGGTCTTCTCCAAGTTCGCGGGGGTGCCGAGCGACGGTGTGCCGTATCCAGTCTTCGCGTACAGCGCGCTCCTCTTCTGGACGTTCTTCGCGATGTCCGTGTCCCAGGGGACCCTGGCCATGGCGGCGAACGCGATGCTCGTCCGGAAGATCTACTTCCCTCGCGAGACGCTCCTCCTCTCCGTTCTCCTGTCGGCCAGCCTGGATCTCGCGGTCAGCGCGACGATCTTTGCGGGTTTGCTGGTCTTCTACCAGATCCCGGTGGGGTTGAGCGTTTTCTGGGTCGTCCCGGTGCTTGCCGTCCAGGTGGCATTCACGCTGGGGTTGATCTGCGTGACGTCGGCCGTCCACGTCCACTTCCGGGACGTGGGACACGGGCTGCCGCTCTTGATGCAGCTCTGGATGTTCGCGTCCCCGGTCGCCTACCCCTTGACGGTGGTCCCGGCGTGGCTGCGGCCGATCTATCTCCTGAATCCGATGGCCGGGATCATCGAGGCCTATCGGCGCGTGATCTTGCACCGGGAGGCCCCGGACTTCGAGTCCCTGGGCGTGGGTGTCGGCGTCGCGGTGGTGCTGCTGACCGCCGGGTACCTCTTGTTCAAGCGTGCCGAGCGCACCTTCGCCGACGTGATCTGACCATGGGCGACGTCGTGATCCGCTTCGACCGGGTGTCGAAGAAGTACCGGTTGCACCAGGGCTGGTACTTCTCGCTGCGCGACGAGGTCGCCAGGCTCGCGCGTCGCCTCGTCCTCGGGGCCAGGGTGCCCCGGGACGAGTTCTGGGCGCTCCGGGACGTGAGCTTCGACGTGCGGCGGGGCGAGACGATCGGGCTGATCGGCCCGAACGGGGCGGGGAAGAGCACGACACTCAAGATCCTCTCGAGAGTCACCGTGCCGACCTCCGGCGTGGTGACGGTGGGCGGGAAGATTGGCGCGTTGATCGAGATCGGCGCCGGCTTTCACCCGGAGCTGACCGGACGGGAGAACGTGTACCTGAACGGCGCGATCATGGGCATGCGGCGGAAGGAGCTCGACGCGAAGTTCGAGCGGATCGTGAGCTTTGCCGATATCGGGCGGCTGCTTGACACGCCGATCAAGTACTACTCCTCCGGCATGGAGGTCCGGCTCGGGTTCGCGGTGGCGGCGCACATCGATCCCGAGATCCTCCTGGTGGACGAGGTCCTCGCCGTCGGGGATACGGCGTTCCAGGCAAAGTGCCTGAACAAGATGGCCGAGCTGAAGGAGCAGCGGCGGACGATCATTCTGGTCTCGCACACGATGCCGAACATCCTGCAACACTCGACGCGCGTGCTGTGGATCGACCGTGGAGAGATCCGCGCCTTCGGTGATCCGGAAGGGACTGTCGAGAGGTATCTAGGATCGGTCGCCGTCGGGCCGGTGGGGGATGGCGAGACCGTGACGGATCGCAGTGTCGGAGACTCGCCGATCCGCATCCGGAACGTACGGATTCGCGGTTCGCGAGACGACGGAGGACCGCTGGAGCATGGCGAGCGCGCCGTCGTCCAGGTGGCGTACGAGGTGACCGGGGCAGTGAGCGATCCGGTGGTGTCGGTCACGTTCCACGATGTCCGCAGCCACTTGCTCGGGGGGCTGACGACCCGCCTCGACGGCGTGAAGGTGGACGCGAGCAGGCCGGGAGGCGTCGTCCGTCTTGTCCTCTCTCCCTTGATCCTGACCCGGGGCGCGTACACGGTCGGCGTGGCCATCTACGATCAGCGGATCCGACGATGCCTCGATGTCAGACCGAACGCCGCCACGTTCAAGGTGGAGGGTCCAAGCGTGGCAAGCCGCGAGGTCAGCGGCCACGTCGTGTACCCGCACTCGTGGGAGATCGACAGCGCCGACGGGGCGTCGGAAGGAAAGTAGGCGGGGCCATGTCATTGGTCCGTATGACGGTCTGCGGGACCGCGATGCGTGTCACCACGCGAGGTCCCCGGTGATCGGCCGGCCACACGCTGACGCGACTCGGACGGAGCCCGGAGTGCCCCACAGCGAACCGGGCGCGCTGAGGATCTGCTTCGTGTCCGCCGACTACCCGTCGGATTCGACGGGCCAGGGCGGGGTGGGTGGGATCGCGACGCACACGGCGACCTTGGCGCGGGCGATCGCCGGGCTCGGACATGAGGTGACCGTCCTGACGGCGTCGTCCGAAACCGCACGCCGGGACTCGGATGGTGACGTCAACGTCGTGGCAGTTCCAGGAGGCGGCCGGCGGCTGTGGAAGCTCGGACGCTGGCTTCCGGTGACGTGGATGCGGCGATCCTGGGCCGTACGGCGCGCGCTGGCCGCGCTCCAGCGGGAGCGTGGCTTCGATGTCGTCAGCTTCCCGGACGGATACGGGGAGGGCTGGGGGTATTCCTACTCGCCGATGACGCCGTTCACCGTTCATCTGTATGGGCCCGCCACCGTGGTCCAGCGCTGGGACGGACGCGCGGTCCCCCCAATTCGAGCGCGAGTGGAGGAATGGATGGAGCGCCGCCCCGTGAGGCGGGCGGCCCTCGTCGTCTGCGCGAGCCGGCGGTTCGCCGACGAGATCGCCCGGGCATGGGCGGTGAGCCCGAGCCGGGTCCGCATCATCCGGAACCCTGTCGATCTGTCCATGTTCAGGCCAAGGCAAAGCGGCGGGCCGCCGGGTCGGCGAGTCATCCTGTTCGTGGGCCACCTTCAGCGGCTGAAAGGCGTGGAGCCCTTGGCGGCGGCGATTCCGGCCGTTATCCGGCGACAGCCCGAGACCGAGTTCTGGTTCGTCGGGGACGACCACAGATCCGGGCCTCAGCGAACCTCGATGAAGGCATGGCTCCTGCGGTCCTTCGTCGAGCAAGGTGTCGCCGAGTGCGTGCGGTTCTTCGATCCGGTGCCACAGCGAGAGCTCGCGACCTTCTATCAGCGATGCGCGTTGTTGGTGCTGCCGTCGCTGAACGACGTCTATCCGAACGTCGTGCTGGAGGCGATGGCCTGTGGACGACCGTGCGTGGTGACGAGCTCGGTGGGAGCGGCGGAGCTGGTTGTCGATGGGGAGTCGGGATTCACGGTGCCACCGGGTGACCCCGAGGCGCTGGCGGCGCGGCTCTCGGTCGCGCTTGGCATGTCGCCGGCGACGCGCGAAGCGATCGGTGCACGCGGCCGCCAAATCGTCGAGCGGACGTGCGCGAGCGCGGTCGTGGCTGCCGAGTCGGTCGAGGCGTTCCGTGAGGCCGTCTCCTCTTGTGGGCGAGGAACCGAAACTCGAAGGCCCGTCGGGGTGAATCGACCTCATCCTAAAGGTCATGCTACGCGATGACGCTGCCAGCGGACGAAAGAGGATAGCGTGTATCTTGGGATTGCGCTGACTGCCTTCGTGTTCGCCATGCTCCCGATCTGCCTCGCTCACCCCTGGATCGGGATGATGATGTGGGCCTGGCTCGGATACATGAACCCGCATCGCCTGACGTGGCACTTCGCGTACTCGATGCCCTACGCCATCATGGTGGCGGTCGCGACGCTCGTCGGCTTGCTCTTCACGAAGGACCGGAAGCCGATGCCCTGGGTCCGTGAGACCTACCTGCTGTCGGCGCTGTGGCTCCTCTTCACCCTGTCGACCGTCTTTGCGCTGTATCCCGGTGAGGCGTGGAAGCGCTGGTATTTCATCTCCAAGATCCTGCTGTTCACGTACGTTCCGCTGCTCCTGCTCCAGGACCGGAAGCGACTGAAGTGGTTCTTGCTCGTCATCGCCCTGTCGATCGGGTTCTACGGTCTGAAAGGCGGGATCTGGTCGATCGGGAAGGGCGGAGCCGGCACCGTGGAGATGCCCGACGAGACCATGTTCAGCGGCACGAACGGTGCCGCGCTCGCGCTGAACATGGTCCTGCCGATGCTGTTCTACCTGGGCTCGGGAGGAGGAGACCTGGTGGCTCCGGCGGCTCCTCCGGGCGATGTTCGTGTTCTCGATCGTGGCGGTGCTGTTCACCTACTCCCGCGGGGGGTTGCTCGGGCTGTGCGCGGTCCTGCTGGTCCTCGCGGCCAAGTCGGGGAAGCTCCTTCGTGCCACGGTCGCCCTTGCCGCGGCATTTGTCCTCGTGATGAACTTCGCGCCGCCCCAGTGGTTCGAGCGGATGGGCACGATCCAGACGTACGAGGAGGACACCTCCGCGCAGGCGCGGCTGGACGCGTGGTACATGTCGTACCGTCTGGCGCTCGATCGTCCGCTCCTGGGTGGCGGATTAGAGTCGATCGGGCAACCGGAGATCGTGGCGCGGTACCTGCCGGACCGAGAGGGCCGAGGGTTCGGCGTGGCTGCGCACAGCGTCTATTTCTCTCTGATGGGCGAGCACGGCTTCCTCGGGCTGGGCCTGTTCCTGGCCTTGGTCGCGTCGTCGGTACTGACGCTGAGGAGCCTTCGCCGCAGCAGGACGCGGCCGAGCTGGGTCAGGAGCTACTCGCACATGCTGGAAGCGAGCTTCGTCGGCTACCTGGTGACAGGCGCGTTCCTGAGCGTGGCCTACGTCGATCTCTTCTACCACGTCATCACGTGCGTGATCTTGCTGAAGGTCCTGGCTGATCGCGAGCCGCTTGAGGCGACCGCCGGCAAGGCTGGCGCCACGGTCGTGAAGGCAAACCATGTGCGGTATAGCCGGGTTCGCTAGCGCCGACGGCCGCCCGGCCGACGCCGCCCTCCTGCGGCGGATGACGGACGTCCTCGCCCACCGAGGGCCGGACGGAGAGGGATTTCGCGTCGACGGCGGCATCGGTCTCGGCCACCGACGGCTCGCGATCATCGATCTCGCCACCGGCGATCAGCCGATGGGCAACGATGACGGGACCATCTGGATCACGTACAACGGCGAGATCTACAATTTCCGGGAGCTCCGCGCCGAGCTGGAGGCGCGAGGGCACCGGTTCCGGACGACGTCGGATACCGAGGTCATCGTTCGGGCGTACGAGACGTTCGGCATCGAGTGCCTCCAGAGGCTCCGGGGCATGTTCGCGTTCGGGCTCTGGGATGGCCGGCGGCGGCAGCTCCTCCTCGCCCGCGACCGGGTGGGCATCAAGCCGCTCGTCTACTCGTGGGACGGGCGGCGCCTGGTCTTCGGTTCCGAGATCAAAGCCCTGCTCGAGGACCCGAGCGTACCGAGGGATCTCGACTGGGAGGCGTTCCGCGACTATCTCGCGCTCGCGTACGTGCCGAGCCCCAGGACCATCTTCGACAGCATCCGGAAGGTGCCGCCGGGCGCGTACCTCCTCCTGTCGCTCGACGGCGGAGCACCCCGCATCGAGCGCTACTGGGATCTCCGATTCGCCCCGGACCACTCGGTGTCCGAGCGCGAGTGGCTGGAACGCCTTCCACACGTGCTCGGCGAGACGGTGGCCCGGCACATGGTCGCCGACGTCCCGGTCGGGGCCTTCTTGAGCGGCGGGGTGGATTCGAGCACGGTGGTGGCGTTCATGGCGCGGGCGAGCTCCACGCCGATCCGGACGTTCTCGATCGGTTTCGACGAGGCGGACTTCGACGAGCTGGCGTACGCGCGCCAGGTGGCGCGTCGCTACGGCACGGCGCACTCCGAGTACGTCGTGAAGCCCGACGCGCTCGAGGTGCTTCCCCGGCTCGCGTGGCAGCTCGACGAGCCGTTCGCGGATTCCTCGGTGATCCCGACGTATTACGTTTCGAAGATGACGCGGGAACAGGTCACGGTGGCGCTGTCGGGCGACGGAGGCGACGAGGGCTTTGCCGGATACCGGCGGTACGCGCGAGCAGAGGCGATGCACCGGCGCCTTGACCGTTTCCCCGGGATCGCGGCGAGGTCACTCTTCCGGCTGGCGAGCCGACTCTTGCCCCGAGGGGTGAGAGGGCGGGGCTATCTCGACCTCCTCGGGCGGGATCCCGTCGACCGGTATCTCGGGCTGATGAGCCGCCAGGACAGCGAAGGCCTGAGGCGGCTCCTCACGCCCGAGGCCCGCGCGCGCGTCGTCCCCGAGGTGAGCGCGGAGCCGCTCCGGCGGCTCATCCGCGAGGGAGCCCCGCCGGACTATGTCTCAAGCCTCCAGTACCTGGACGTGCGGACGTACCTTCCGGACGACATCCTGACCAAGGTCGACCGGGCAAGCATGCTCGTGTCGCTCGAGGCCCGGGTCCCTCTGCTCGACCACGTCCTGATGGAGTTCGTGGCGACGATGCCGTCCGGGCTCAAGCTGCGGAACGGCAACGGCAAGGCGATTCTGAAGACGCTCATGGCCGGGGAGCTCCCGGCGGAAATGCTCGGGCGGCCGAAGATGGGCTTCGGGGTGCCGCTCGGCGCCTGGTTCCGCCGCGAGCTCGCCGACTACGCCCGCGACGTGCTCCTCGGTCAGAGGACCCGGGAGCGGGGGCTCTTCGATGCCCGGGTCGTGGCCGGGCTGCTCGATGAGCACCAGCGGGGCGGACGTGACCGGTCCAGCCAGCTCTGGACACTCATGGCCTTCGAGGAGTGGGCGCGGCGTTGGGTCGATCGATGAGACCGGAGCGCTAACGCGCGATGTGCGGGATTGCCGGCCTGGCTCGCGGGGAGGCTCTCCGACCGGTGGACGCGGAGGTCGTCCGCCGGATGACCGACGTCATGGCTCATCGCGGCCCCGACGCGCAGGGCGTGCACGTGTGGCGGGAGGCCGCGCTCGGGCACCGCCGGCTGAGCATCATCGATCTCGCCACGGGGGACCAGCCGATCTTCAATGAGGATCGAACGAAAGCCGTGATCTTGAACGGTGAGATCTACAACTTCCGCGCGGTCCGGTCCGAGCTGGAGGCCCGGGGGCACCGCTTCCTGACCCGGTCGGACACCGAGGCCATCGTGCACGCCTACGAGGAGTACGGCGTGCGATGCGTCGAGCGTCTCCACGGGATGTTCGCGTTCGCGTTGTGGGACGAGACGGAGCGCCTGCTTCTCCTGGCCCGGGACCGTGTCGGGAAGAAGCCGCTCTACTACGCGGGCGACGGGGCCCGGCTCTGGTTCGCCTCGGAGCTGAAGGCGCTTCTCCAGGTCGACGAGCTGAAGCACCGGCTGAACCCCATGGCGCTCACGGACTATCTCTCGTTCGGAGCGGTGGCAGCCCCGGCCACGATCTTCGAGAGTGTCGCGCAGCTGCCACCCGCACACTACCTGACCTGGCAGCGGGGGGTGACGCGGATCGGTGAGTACTGGGACGTGCCTCGCCGCGGCGTGCTATACCGCGACGAGGCGGCTGCCCTGGAGGCGTTCGACGAGGTCTTCAGCGAGGCGGTCCGGGTCCGGCTGGTCAGCGACGTCCCGCTGGGGGCCTTCCTGAGCGGGGGTATCGACTCGAGCGCGGTCGTGGAGAAGATGGCGCGCCTGTCGGATCGCCCCGTGGTGACGACGAGCGTGGGGTTTGCCGAAGCGGGCTTCAGCGAGCTCGGGTACGCCCGGACCGTCGCGCGGGCCGTCGGCAGCGACCATCACGAGATCATGGTGACCCCGCGGGCGGCCGAGGTGCTGCCTCGCCTCGTGTGGCACCTTGACGAGCCGTTCGCCGACTCGTCCGCGCTGCCGACGTACTACCTGTCCAAGGCGGCTCGCGAACGGGTGACGGTCGCCCTCTCCGGCGATGGAGGCGACGAGGTGTTCGCGGGCTACCAGCGGCGGTACGGGCTGAATCGCCTGGAGGCGCGGCTTCGTCGCTGGCTGCCTCCGTGGGTCGGTCCGAGGGTGCTGGGGCCCCTCGGCGCGGTGTGGCCGAAGGCAGACGGGCTGCCACGGCCGCTCCGGGCCAAGTACGTCCTGCAGAACCTTGGAACGACGTTCGAGCGGGCATACTTCCAGGACCTGTCGGTCTTCCGCAAGGACGAGAAGGACGCCCTGCTCTCGCCGGAGCTCAAGGCGCAGCTGGGAGAGCACGACTCGTTCTCGGCAATCGAGCGGCACTTCGCGCGCGTCCGGGATCGCGAGCCGCTCGAGCAGCTTCTCTACGTGGACCTGAAGAGCTGGCTGGCGAACGACATCCTGGTCAAGGTGGACCGGATGAGCATGGCGAACAGCCTGGAGGTGCGGGCGCCGCTCCTCGATCACCGGGTGATCGAGTTCGCCGCGGGTGTGTCGACCCACCTGAAGTACCGCGGGCGCGTGTCCAAGTACCTCTTGAAGCGGTACGTCGAGGCGCGCCTCCCCGGGCTGAATGTCCACCGGCGGAAGCAGGGGTTCGTGATCCCTCTGGCCGCCTGGCTGCGGGGGGACCTGCGGCCGGTCGCCGAGGATCTCCTGCTCTCTCCGCGGTCGCTCGGGCGCGGCTACTTCGTGCCGGCGCGAGTGCGTCGGCTCTGGCGCGACCATCAGCGGGAGGCGCGAGACCACGCCGCGCGGCTGTGGGCCCTCATGGTGTTCGAGCAGTGGCAGCGCATGTTCGTCGACCGGAACCCGGCGGCGGGCGCCCTCGACTAGGCCGGACGAGATCAGGCTCACGAGGATGTCCGGCTGGAGGGCCAGGATGGCTGGATCGGCGGTCGAGGAGATCGATCCTCGGTTCGACGCTGAGTGGCGGGCGCGGTTCGAGCGGTTCGGCCGGAGCCACCACGAGGACCACGCGGTCTCCGGGTGGTCGGCGGAAGGCCTCGCCCGGCGGCTGAAGGTCTTCGGCGCCCTCGTCGGTGAGCTTCCGCTCGAGAAGGGTAGCCGGGTACTGGAGCTGGGATGCGGGGCGGGGACGTACGTCCGGTACCTCACGGGGCTCGGCCACCACGTGGTTGGCGTGGACTACGCATTCCCGAGCCTGGAGCGCGCGACGGCGGCGGATCAAAGACGCTTGGGGCGCTACGTGGCGGCGGACGGCTACGAGCTTCCCTTTGCTCCGGCGTGCTTCGATCTGGTTGTCTGCGTCGGCGTGCTCCAGGCGCTGAGCCGACCCGAACGTCTGATCGCCGAGATCGCGGGGGTGCTGCGGCCTCATGGGCTGGTCGTGGTGGAGGTGCTCAACGCCTTCGGCCCCGGGCGCGTCTCGAGACGGCTCCGCGCGGCGCTCGGCCGCCGGGGCGGTCGCGTGCGCTTCTTCCGTCCGTCACACGTCGCGCGATGGCTCGCGCAATGCGACATCACGCTCACCCGGCGAATTGCTGTCCACCTCCCGCCTCGACGCTATCCGGCCCTGGGTCGGGTTCTCGACTCGCGCACCGCCCGGTGGCTACTCGATGCGGTCTCCGCCGGAGCGCTCCTGACGGCACACGCGTTCTGGCTGGTCGGGGAGAAGGCCGCTGGCGGACACGTCCGGTCGTCCGAAGGGTTGTCCCTGATCGCGCCGGGCCGGGAGCATGCGTGATGGACTCGAAGCTGGTCGGTCACGTGCTCTTTCCCCTGCACGAATGGGTGAAGGGCAAGCCGACGTTCCCGTGGCTCCGACGGCTCGAGAAGAGCCAGTGGCTGCCGCCGGCCGAGCTCCGCGAGCTGCAGTGGGTCACGCTGAGGAAGCACCTCGAGTTCGCGTATGCACACGTCCCCTACTATCGGCGCCTGCTAGACGAGCACGAAGTGCCGCCCGGGCGTATCCGGTCGCCCGAGGATTTCCGGCGCATTCCATATCTGACGCGGGACCGGCTCCGGTCGAGCTTCGAGGACCTCCGGGCCCGCGTGCGACTGCCGCGGGTCACGCGCCGCACCTCGGGAGGCTCGACGGGGGTGCCAGCGGTCGTCATGGTGGACATGGACCGAATGGGCTTCGCGGAGGCGGTCCGCCTCCGCGCCCATCGGTGGTTCGGACTCGAGCCCGGCGCGCGGGAGATCTGTCTCTGGAGCTCGCCCATCGAGTTGACGCGACAGGATCGTCTGCGGGTCCTGAGAGACCGCCTCCTCAACTCCAAGGTCCTGTCCGCCTTCCGCATGAGCGAGACGCTGATGGCCCGGTACGGACGCGCCATCACGCGGTTCGCCCCCGAGAAGATGGTGTGCTACGCGCACGCGGCCTACGTGCTCGCCATGTATCTGCGCGGTGCCGGGTGGCGGCCGCCGTCGAGCTTGCGGGCCGTGTTCACGACGGCGGAGATGCTCTTCGACTTCCAGCGACGCACGATCCAGGAGGTGTTCGGAGCGCGGGTCGCCGTGGAGTATGGAGCCCGAGACGCCGGCGTGCTGGCGAGCGAGTGCCCGAGCGGTCGGCTTCACATCCCGGCCGAGGGCATCCTCCTGGAGGTCGACGAGGCGGGGCCCGACGGCCTGGGCGAGATCGTCGTCACGAATCTGCTCTCGGCGGCGATGCCGATCATCCGGTACCGGATCGGCGACATGGGCGAGCTGGATTCGACCCCGTGCCCTTGCGGGCGGACCCTGCCGTGTCTCAAGCGCCTCGAAGGGCGGCGTATCGACTTCCTCGTGACCCCGGAGGGGTTGCTGATGCATCCGCAGGCCGTCGTGTTCATCCTCCGGGAGATCCACCCGATCCAGGAGTTCCAGATCGTCCAGGAGGATGTCGATCGGCTGAGCATCCGAATCGTTCCCGATGTCGGCTTCACCGAGGCGACCCGGCAGGCGATCCTGAAGCGGGTCGAGCAGGTCATGGGCCCGGCGGTGCGGGTGGAGGTCGAGTTGACCGAGAGGATCGAGCCCGCGCCTTCAGGGAAGTACCGGTTCGTCATCTCGAAGGTCGCCGACAGCTACCTGTCGGGCGCCCTCAGGGCCGAAGCCTGAGGGGAGGAGTGTCGACCATGAGTGGGCTGGGGAAGCTAACGGGGTTGTGCCTGGGCCTGGCGATCCTGACGGTGGTGACCGCACCGGACGTCGCGCGAGGACAGGTGGCCAAGAGCCCGAGTCAGATCACCAATCAGCTGCGCACGGGCACGCAATACATCCGCAAGGCGCTCGAGAACCTGGAGAGCCAACAGGCCCAGACGTATGTCCGCCAGGCCTACTTTCAGCTCCGTGACGCCCAGGCGATGATGAAGAACGCCAACGGCGTTCGAGGGTTCCCGTCCCCGCTCTATGCCATTGCGCTTCCTCAGGTGAACGACGCCAAGAACCGCGCCCTGGGGGCGTTGACCGCTCTCCAGTATCCGGCCGAGCAGGGGGGCGCCCCCGTAGCCTCCGTGAGGCTAAACGAGGCGCTCCAGATGACCGAGACTGTCCTGGCCACGCTGTTCTGAGCCGGCCGTGATGGGTCTCAGCGGGGTGTGACGGGGAGACGTGTCGGGTGAGAGTCCTCCATGTTCTCGACCACTCGCTCCCGATCGGCAGCGGCTACAGCTACCGGAGCCGGAGCCTGCTTGTGGCTCAGCGGAGGCTCGGGCTCGAGCCCGTGGTGCTGACCTCGCCGAAGCAGGGCACGTCTCGCGACGGCCAGGAGCTCGTCGACGGGATTCCCCACTACCGCACCGGACAGGCGGGAGGGCGCCTTCCTTTCGTCCGCGAGGTCGCCTTGATGTGGAAGGTGACCGCTCGGCTCGTCGAGGTGGCCCGACGGGAGCAGGTCGACGTCGTGCACGCGCACTCGTCGCTCCTGAACGGGCTCCCGGCCGTGCTGGCGGGACGACGCCTGGGCCTGCCGGTCGTCTATGAGGTCCGCTCGTTCTGGGAGGACGCGGCGGTCAGTCACGGCACCTTCGGAGAGGGGTCGGTGCGATACCGGATCTCGCGCGCGCTGGAGACACTGGTGCTGCGCCGAGCCGACCGCGTGGTGGCGATCTGCGAGGGGATTCGCCGGGAGGTCGCGGGCCGGGGCGTGGCGGAGGAGCGGATCACCGTCGTCCCGAACGGGGTGGAGCCGGACTGGCTTGAGCCTCGCCCGCGAGCGAGCTGGCTGGCGGCAGACCTCGGGATCGGCGGGGGACCGGTCTTTGGATACCTGGGCTCGTTCAGCTTCTACGAGGGGTTACCGTTCCTGGTGGAGGCGGCGCCCGATTTCCTCGGGTCCTCCGGCGGTGGCCATCTACTCTTGGTAGGGGGCGGCCGGGACGAAGCGCCCGTTCGCGCGATGGCCCAGAAGGCCGGGCGTCGAGTGATCTTCATGGGCCGCGTCCCCCAGGACCAGGTCGCGGACATCTACACGCTGTTGGATGTGCTGGTGTTGCCGCGCCGGCGGACCCGGCTGACCGAGCTCGTCACCCCGCTGAAACCGCTCGAGGCGATGGCCATGTCGAAGTCGGTCTTGGCGAGCGACGTCGGCGGACACGTGGAGCTAATCCAGGACGGGAGGACTGGCCTCCTGTTCGAGGCCGAGAACCGGGACTCGCTCGTCACCCGTGCCCGAGCGCTCGGGTCGGATTCCGGTCTCCGGGAGCGGCTGGGTCGGGAGGCGCGTCACTACGTGAGCGTCGATCGGACCTGGGACCGCCTCGTGACCCGGTACCTACCCGTCTACGCGGGAGCCGCCTGATGCGCGTGCTCGTCCTGAGCTCGACGTTCCCGAGTGTCTGTGAGCCGACACGCGGCGTGTTCATCCTCGAGCGCATCCGACGGCTGGCGAGCCACTGCGACCTGGTCGTCGTCTCGCCGGTCCCCTGGTTTCCTTTCGACGCATGGATCGGACGGAAGCAGGCGGCCGTGCCCTCGACCGAGCATCGAGGAGGGATCGTCGTCTATCATCCCCGGTTCTTCTCCATTCCTCGCTACGCGAAGTGTCTGGATGGAGTGCTCTACTTCCTTTGCCTCGTCGCGTTCCTTGCACGGCTTCGGCGGACGTTTCCCTTCGAGCTCGTGGACGCACACTTCGAGTTTCCCGACGGCGTCGGCGCGACGCTCCTGGCGAAGCTCTTCCATCGGCCCGTCGTCGTCACCTTGCGCGGGAAGCTCGTCCGCTTGTCAGGGTACCGGTTGCATCGGCCACAGCTTCGGTGGATGTTGCGCCACGCGGATCGGGTCATTGCAGTAAGCCAGTATCTGCGGGACATCGCCGGGAGACTCGGGATCCCTCCCCAGCGGGTGCGCGTCATCCGAAACGGCGTTGACACGGACGTGTTCACGCCGATGGAGCAGACACAGGCTCGTGCGCTGTGCGGACTCCCGCTCGATCGAAAGATCCTGCTGACCGTGGGCGTGCTGGAGGCGCACAAGGGGCAGCACCGGGTAGTCGAGTCCCTCCCGGCGCTGATCGAGGAGTGGCCGAACCTCCTGTACGTGATGATCGGTGGGGAGCGATCGGGTGACTCATACGTGCGCGATCTGCGACGCTCCGTGGAACGCCTTGGGCTTGGGCAGCATGTTCTGTTGGCGGGTTCCCGTCCGCACGCCGAGCTGAGGGCATGGTTCTGCGCGGCCGATGCGTTCGTCCTGCTCACCAAATCGGAGGGGTGGCCGAACGTGGTGCTCGAGTCGCTGGCGTGCGGTGTGCCGGTGGTGGCGACGCGCGTCGGTGGCGTGCCGGAGATCGTGCGCGATGACACGGACGGGATTCTCGTGCGGTACGGCGACGGCGATGCGTTTCGAGGGGCTGTGTTGGAAGCGCTGAAGCGCCCGTGGGATCGCGCGGAGATGGTCCGCTACGCGCACTCCCTCGACTGGAGCGCGGTGACCGAGGGGGTCCTCCAGGAAATGAGCGCGGCGGTCATGGGCCGCCGCGCCTGAGGAGAATCACGAGCGATGCCAGAACGGGACCTGCGGATCTGCGTCGTGGGCACGGGGCACATTGGGCTGCCGCTCGCGGCGCTGCTGGCGGACGTGGGGCACCACGTGGTTGGGTACGATACGAACGACGAATTCATCACGCGGGTGAGCACCACGGGCCGAGCCGGCTTCCTGGAGGAGGGACTCGATGAGCTCCTCCTGAGGAATCTGCACCGGCGGCTTACACTCTCGTCCTCGGCGCCGTCAGCGCAGGACGTCTACATCATCACAGTGGGAACGCCGCTCGACCCGGCCACGGGCCGCCCGACCCTGAGCCGGGTACGCCTCGCCATCCAGCAGATCGCCGCACGCTTCGGCCCGGACCCGCTCGTCGTGCTCCGGAGCACGGTGACGGTCGGCACGACCCGCGCCGTCGTGCTGCCAGAGGTTCGACGACACGCGGCCCGGTTCGGCCTGGCCTTCTGCCCGGAGCGGACGATCGAGGGACGGGCGATCCCTGAGATGCGGACCCTGCCCCAGATCATCGGGGGCCTCGACGCGGCGAGCGCTGACCGGGCAGAGGAGCTGTTCCGGACTCTCACATCGCGGATCATACGCCTGTCCTCGCTCGAAGCCGCCGAGATGGTCAAGCTCGTCAACAACACCTACCGAGACGTCACGTTCGCATTTGCCAACGAGATGGCGCTGATCGCGGAGCAGATGGGCCTGAGTGCAGCGGAGCTCATCGGGGCGGCGAACCTCGACTACCCGCGGGCAAGCGTTCCGAGGCCGGGCTTCGTCGGCGGGCCGTGTCTCGAGAAGGACGCCCTGATCCTGATCGACAGCCTGCAGCGGCTTGCGTTCTCGCCGCGGGTCATCACGGCCGCCCGCGACACGAATGGGTTCCTGCCCGAGTACGTAGCGGATCGGGTACTGGACGAGCTGCGGACCACCGGGCGAACGCCGGGACAGATGAAGATACTCCTGAGCGGATTCGCCTTCAAGGGACAGCCTCCCACCGAGGACGTGCGGGGGTCGGCGGCGATCCCGGTGATGCGGCGGCTGCAGGCGGTCGGGGCGCAAGTGTGGGGCCACGACTTCGTGACGCCGGAGAAGGTGATCGCCGATCTGGGGGCGCGGTCGTGCGGCTTGGCTGAGGGCTTCGATGGCGCGGACGGCGTCATTGTCATGAACAACCATCCTGCGTATTTGGCGGCGGACATCGTCGGCCTGGCGCGGCGGATGCGGCGGCCAGGTGTGCTGTTCGACAGCTGGGGCGTCTTCCGCGGACTCACGGTCGACACGGTGCCGGGGTTGCACTACGGGTCGATCGGAGCGCCGTTCCGAAAGCCATGAACCTCCTGTTCCTCTGTCACCGACTGCCATACCCGCCGCAGCGCGGTGGCAAGATCCGGCCGTTCAACATGATTCGGCATCTGGCACGGAACAACCGTGTCACGGTGGCCACGCTCGCGCGCGGACAACGGGAGCTCACCGAGGGACAGCCGCTCCGCGAGCACTGTCACGAGCTGCTTATCGGCATCATTCCACCGGCGGCGGGCTGGTCACGTTTCGCGACACGCTCGGTCACTCCGACCCCGTCGACGTTCGCATACTTCCACTCTCCGTCGCTTCGACGGGCGGTCGGGCGGCTCCTTGCGCGCGAACGGTTCGACGCGATCGTTGTACACTGCTCGTCGATGGGGCCGTACGTGGGACACTATCGGGGCTGCCGGAAGGTGATGGACTTCGGTGATGCGGACTCCGAGAAGTGGCTCGAGTACGCGCGGCGGAAGCCGTTTCCGGCATCGCTCGGCTTCTGGCTGGAGGGGATGAAAGTCCGACGTGCCGAGCGCCGCCTCGGCGAGCAGTTCGACGCGTGCTCGGTGATCTCGGGTCGTGAGCGGAGTGTCTTGGAACGTTTCGTCGCCAAGCCCATCGAGGTCATTCCGAACGGGGTAGATCTCGAGTACTTCCGGCCGTCGGGGAACGACGGGAACGGCTACCGACCGAGGCGCCTCGTCTTTACCGGAAACATGTCCTACGGCCCCAACGTCGAGGCGGTGCGGCACCTGGTCGCCGAGATTCTTCCTCGGATCGAGCGCGAGCTGCCGGGCGTCGAGCTGTACGTGGTGGGAATGGATCCCGCGCGGGAGGTGAGGCGGCTCGCGGATGGGCAACGCGTCGTCGTCACCGGACGGGTCGACGATGTGCGGCCATACCTCCAGAGTGCGGCGGCGGCGGTGGCGCCGCTCCGGATTGCGCGTGGTCTTCAGAACAAGGTTCTGGAAGCGATGGCCATGCGCGTGCCGGTGATCGCGAGCCCGGCGGCTCGAGCAGGGATTGACGCGGTTCCCGGCCGCGATCTGCTGGTCGCGGACGATGCGGGGACATTCGCGGATGCGGTGGTGAGCGTGCTCCGCGACGCGACGAAGCGCCAGCGATACGCGGACGCCGGGAGGGCGTACGTGACGGCGAATCACAATTGGGATCGAGTGCTGAGGCGGCTCGACGATCTGGTCGCCGGAGGCGCCGGCGGGTCCGTGAGCCGCCTCCCGACGGGCGCCTCCGCCCGGACGCGGTGATGGGAGAGGATGCTCGTGTCCCGACGGCTGGGACCCTCGGATCAGAGACCGGCGGGGGCTCCCGCATGGGCATGACAGAGCGGCACGATAAGTGCCTGGCGATGGTGGACCGCTACTATGCGGGAGTGCCGACGCGCGACTCGCTTTTGGACGAGACCGTGCTGGCTGTGCTCGAGGCGGGTCACACGCTCCTGGACGCTGGCTGCGGTGACACGCTCCTGCTCCTCAGGAGATACGCCTCCAAGGTGTCCTTCGCCGTCGGAGTGGACGTCGTGACGCCGTCGGAGAACCGGGTTGATCGTACGGCGGTGACGCTCGGTGACCTGTCGCGTCTTCCGTTTCGGGATGGGGCTTTTGACCTCGTGGTGTCTCGTTCCGTGGTCGAGCATCTGGAGGACCCGGCCACGGTGTTCGGGGAGCTCGGGCGTACGCTGAAGCCCGGGGGAAGGCTGATCTTCGCCACCCCGAACAAGTACTACTATTCGTGCCTCGTCGCGCTCATGATCCCGTATCGCTGGAAGGCGTGGTACATGCGATGGATGTTCGGCGAGGACGGCTATCACCACTTCCCCGTGTTCTACCGCGCCAACACCACACGCGCCCTCCGCCGGGTCGCGCGGCGGGCAGCTCTGAGTGTCCGGAGTATCCGGGCGGTCCGCCACTATCCCCTATACCTGATGTTCTCGCCGGTCTTGTTCCGGCTCGGCATGCTCTACGACTGGTGTGTTACGGCATTGGGGCTCGACTTCCTCCAGAGCAATTGGCTCGTCGTGATGGAGCGCGCTGGCGAGCGGCGTGATGGCTGAACTGGCGGTACTCGGCGTGGGTGAGCTCCTGCTGCTGCTCACGATCGGGAGTAGCCTGGCGCTCGGTGCCGTGCCCCTGTTGCGACCGCCGCGTGACCGCATCCGGATCGGATTCAGCCTGGGAATGCTCGGCTTCGCTATCGAGGGCGCGGCCGGCATGATGCTGCTCCGGACGCAGGAACCCGATGATCGGGTGCTGTGGCTTCGCGCCTTTGAAGCGGCTGGTCTCCTGCTGCTGCTGCCGTGGGGGGTCTTCATCGCAGGGCTGAGCCACCCCAGCACCAAAGTTCTGCCGCGATCCTGGCGGCTGGGCCTCGCTGGTGGGGGCGCCCTCGTGCTGCTGGCACTGGTGGGAGTGGGCGGGTTGCCCGCGTTCGAGATCTCGGAGATCCCGGGGCCCTTCCACGCGGCGCGCATGGATCGCGTGGGTCAGGCGGCGACGGTCGTGGAGCTGCTGGCCACCGTGACGGTGCTCGCCGGGCTCGAGGCCTGTTTTCGCCGGCTGAGGGCGAACAGCCGGTGGCGTCTGAAGTACCTGGTCCTGGGCATCGGGGGGATCTTCCTCGTCCGGTTCTATTTACTGAGTCACGTGCTCCTGTTCCACGTGTTGATGGCCGTCTACATCACGACCGGGGCCGTGACGCAGCTGATCGGGAACCTGGCGATCGCGACGTCTCTGGCGCGGGATCGTGGGCTCCGCGCAGAACTGACGGTATCCCGCTCCATGGTGTACCGATCGGTCGTCGTCGGGGTCTTGGGGATCTACCTCCTCGTGGTGGGCGCGCTCGGATGGCTCGCCAACCGCCTGGGAATCCCGGACGAGATGGTCTGGGGCTCGCTGATCGTCTTCGTCTCTGCGCTCGGTCTGGCGGTCATCCTGTTCTCCGAGGACGTCCGCTGGCGTGTGAAGCGGTTCATCAGCCGACACTTCTATCGTAGCAAGTACGACTATCGGGACCAGTGGATGGAGTTCACGACGCGCCTGGGCTCGCTCCTGAAACTGGAAGACGTGGTACTGTCTCTCCTCGGTGCCGTGACGGCCGCGATCGGGACCACGCAGGCGATACTCTACGTGGCCAGCGACGCCGAGGGGCGCTATCAGGTGGCTGGCGCGGTCGGCCTCTCCCGGGTCCCGCCGCCGGTCCTCACGTCGGATTCCCCCCTCATTGCGAGCCTCGGACCCGACGGGAGGGTGCACGGCGACAGTGCGCCACTCAGCGATTCTCCGCTGGGGCCGGAGCTCGCGGCTGGACTGGGGGAGGGCGCGGTTGCCGTTCCGCTGCGGTGGCGAGGTGGCCTGGTCGGTCTCTTGGTGGTCGGTCCGGAGCGGACGGGCGCCCGGTACACCCCGGAGGACCACGAGTTTCTGGCGACGGTCGGCAAGCAGGCCGCGGGCGCGATCGTGACCGCTCGCCTCTCGGAGACCGTGGCGCAGACCCGCGAGTTCGAGGCTCTCCACCGTCTCACCTCCTTCGTGATCCACGATCTCAAGAACTCCGTCTCGGCGCTCTCGATGCTCAGCCAGAACGCACTCGCGCACTTTGAGGATCCCGAGTTCCAGCGGGACGCGATCAAGACCCTGTCGCAGGCGGTCGAGCGCATGAAGGGACTGCTCGGAAAGCTTAGCAGCACCCCCGGGTCGGCCGCATTGCGTCTCCAGCCTGTCGATCTGAACGGCCTGGTCGACGAAGCCGTGCGGCCGTTCGAGCGGGACCGGCGCGTGTGCCTCGTGAAGGACCTCGCCCCTATGGTCCCCGTGTCGGTGGATCCCGAGGCCATGCTGCGCGTGGTGCACAATCTGGTGGGTAACGCCGTCGAGGCCCTTGATGGTGCCGGGACGGTCACCGTCAAGACGTACGAGGAGCCGGGTTCGGCGGTCGTATCCGTCAGCGACACGGGCTGTGGGATCCCCGAGGAGTTTCTACGAGACTCGCTGTTCGCGCCCTTCCGGTCGACGAAGAAGGGTGGGTGGGGTGTCGGCCTCTATCATGCGAAGGGAATCGTGGACGCTCACGGGGGGACGATCGAGGTGACGAGCAAGGAGGGCGCAGGAACGACCTTCTGCGTGAGGATCCCGATCCTTCGGTCGCCGGCGGGCCAGGAACAGGCATGACGACGAGAACGGTCGCGAACCCTCTCATGTCGCCGTGGGTGTTCCTTGGCGTGCCAGGCTTCCTCGTTCTGGCCCTGTACGCTCCGCTCTTCCCGGGGCTCGTGCGGGAGTGGACGGAGTTTCCGACGCTCTCGCACGGGTTCGCGATTCCTCTCATCGCGGGGTACCTGATCTGGTCCAGACGCGACCGGTTGACGTCGACGCCGGTCGAGCCGTCGCTCTGGGGGTTACCGGTTCTTCTCCTGGGCCTCGGGAGCTTCGTGCTGGGCCGGGCGGTGGAGGAGGTCGTCATCGCCCGGTTCTCGATACCCGTGACGCTGCTCGGCCTCGTGCTGTTGCTCGCGGGACCAAAGATGACGAAAGGCGTGTGGGCCGGGGTCGCGTACCTCGCCTTCATGGTGCCGCTCCCCTATATCACCCTGAAGACCCTCACCACGCGATCCCGGCTGGTCGACGCGACGGTCGCGACTCACCTGCTCGGGTGGCTGGGCGTGCCGGTGCATCGGGAAGGCGTGCTCCTCCACCTGCCGAATATCGTCCTGGAGGTCGCCGACGACTGCAGCAGCATCCCGGCGCTCGCTGCCTTGCTGTCTCTTGGCACCGTGTACGCGAGCCTGGTCGAGCGACCGATCGCGGTGCGAGCGGCGTTGATCCTGATGACGGTGCCGCTGGCCATCGGGGCGAACATGGTCCGCATCACCTTGACGGCCGCCGCGGCGTATCACATGGGGCTGTGGACACTGGGAAGCTTCTTCCACAAGTTCAGTGGCACCGTCAACTTCCTGCTGACGTTCTGGCTCCTGGTCCTTCTGGATGCCGGGCTCGTGCAGGTGATGCGATGGCGCCGACGGTGAGACGGCGCGCGCGCTTCTTCCTGCTCGCCGTTGGTCTGATCGGTGCGGCCGCAGCGATGGCGAACGTGGCGCGCGAGCCTGGGCAATCGTCTCCGAGCATCGCCCTCGGGCGAATACCCACGGTGCTGCCCGGGTGGAGCAGCACGGACCGAGTCCCAGCCGGAGTGATGCCGCCCGATCCGTCCGCAGAGACAGAGCTCGTCCGCGCCTATCAGAACGGAACGCAGACGGTGTGGGTGTCCGTCGGGTACTATACTCGCCAGGCCCAGGGGCGGCGGCCATCCGCTCGGAGGCTGCTATTTCCCGGTTCCGGATGGACCAATCTGAGCGAGGGGTCGACGCGGATCGTGCTGGACGGCCCTCCAGCAGGGGCGATCCCGGCCACGCAGGTCGTGGTGGAGGCCGACGGCCGGTCGGTGGCGATCCTCTACTGGTACCAGATCGGCCGCCACAGCGTCGGGAGTGACCACGGGTATCGCGCCCGGCTGCTCTTCAACCGGCTGGCTCTCGGCCGGGGCGACGGAGCCCTGATCCGGGTCGCATCGCCGGTCCCCAGTACACGGGATGTGACTCCGGTAGTCGCGAGGCAGATGGAGTTCGTCCGGGTGTTCTATCCGGAGCTGCTCCGGGCCCTGCCCGAGTAGCGCCGAACGGAGGTGGCGGGAGCCGATGCGCAAGACGACCCTCCTGGTCGTGGAGGATGACGAGTCGATCCGGACGCAGCTCAAGTATGCGCTGCGTGACGAGTACACGCTGGCGTTCGCCGGTGACCGGGCGGAGGCCATCGCTGCGCTTCGAAGCGGTCCTCCGGACCTCGTGAGCCTGGACCTGGGCCTGCCCCCGAGCCCGGACACGGCCGAGGAAGGTCTTCGGACGCTCGAGGAGATCCTCCGGCTCGCGCCCGGGACCAAGGTGATGGTGGTCACCGGAAACAGCGATCGGGAGAACGCCCTCCGAGCGATCCGGCATGGCGCGTTCGACTACTACGCGAAGCCGATCGAGCTCGAGGAGTTCAAGGTGATCCTGCGGCGGGCGGCTCACCTGGGAAGGCTCGAACAGGAGTCAGAGACCTGGCTGCGAGGCCAGGAGGACGCGATCCGGTTCGAGGAGATCCTCGGTGCGACCCCGGCGATGCGGGAGATCTTCCGGATCATTCAGCGCGTCGCGAAGTCCGACGCCACCGTGCTCGTGCAGGGGGAGAGTGGAACGGGGAAGGAGTTGATCGCCCGGGCGATCCATCGACGCAGCCCGCGCGGGGGGGCGCCGTTCGTGGCGATCAACTGCGGGGCGATCCCCGAGACGCTCCTCGAAGCGGAGCTGTTCGGGCACGAGCGGGGCGCGTTCACGGGTGCCCACATGCAGCGGAAGGGGCGAGTCGAGCTCGTGGCGGGCGGAACGCTCTTCCTGGACGAGATCGGCGAGCTGAGCCCGGTGCTCCAGGTGAAACTCCTCCGATTCCTGCAGGAGCGGACGATCGAGCGCGTGGGCGGGCGGGAGCTGATCCCCGTCGACACTCGCATCATCGCGGCCACGAATCGGGACCTCAAGGTGGAGCTCGAGCGGGGTGGGTTCCGCGAGGATCTTTACTACCGGCTGTCGGTGGTCGCCATCCAGGTGCCGCCGCTACGTGAGCGCGGGGAGGACATCATCGTCCTCGCGAACGCCTTCCTGCGGCGTGTCGGGCAGGAGCAGCGGCGCCGCCTACGCTTCAGCCCCGGGGCGCTCCAGGCCATCCTGGCTCATCGGTGGCCGGGCAACATCCGGGAGCTGGAGAATCGCGTGAGCCGGGCGGTCATCATGGCACGGGGCGGGCTGATCGTCTCCGAGGACCTGGACCTGAAGGCCGCCGAGCAAGACCGGACGTCATCGCTTCGTGAGACTCGGGACGAGGCGGAACGGGAGGCCTTGGTGGAGACCCTGGCCCGCCATGGCGGAAACATCAGCCGGGCCGCCCGCGAGCTGCAAATCAGCCGGCCCACGCTTCACGGGCTGCTGGAGCGGCACGGCGTCAACGCGAAAGATTTTCGAGGACGCTCGGCTTCCGCACGCGACGCGTGAGCTCGGTAGCTACCCATGGCTTTGGGGAGCTCCCGTTCCGGTTGTGGGGTCTTCGCGATCGCTCCTGGTACCGATTCTTCGCACAGGCCACGTCTCCCACAAGCCTCAGAACGCGATGAGGCTCCAGAGCTCGATCCTCCGCGAGCCAGGGAGAGGCGACGAGCGACAGGCTCGGACGTCCCCGTATCGCATCGGGCCGGGCGGTAGCGGCGTCCACCGGGACACCGGTCGATGAAGTCCTTCGGGAGGCCTGGCATCGGCTGTCCCACCACAGGGAAGGCCGACCGACCCCGCATCGTCCACGTGATCCCGACGCTCCGGACGGGCGGACTCGAGAGGACGCTGCTGCGCCTGACCACGGACCTGGCCGGCGAGTTCGAGCATGTTGTCGTGACACCGTCCCGGCACGGTCCCCTCACGGCCTCGTTCTCGGCCGTGGCCCATGTCGTGGCCCTGGGGGAGTCGCGCGCACCAGACCGGTGGATGGCCTTGCGAATGGGCCGATTGTTCCGGGTCCTGCGACCCCGGATCGTCCACAGCCGCAACTGGACGTGTATCGACGCGATCATCGGGGCGCGGCTGGCCGGTGTGCCAGCGGTCGTCCACGGAGAGCACGGTCGTGACGTGAGCGACCCGGAGGGTCGGAACCCGGTGCGGCGTCGGGTCCGACGAGCCCTCGGGCTCCTCGTTACCGAGTTCACCGCGGTGAGCCGGGACCTCGTGCGATGGCTCGTCGAGGAGATCGGTGTGCCAGCTCGGAAGGTCCGGCACATCCCCAACGGAGTGGACGTCGAGTGCTTCGCGCCACGCCCACCGGAGCCGGCGCGCCGTGCGCTCAACCTGCCGTCGGACACCGCGGTGATCGGAACGGTTGGCCGTCTGGACCCGGTCAAGGATCACATCGGGCTGATCCGCGCGTTCGCCGCGGCGACCACAGGCCATCACGCCATCCTGCTCATTGCCGGGGAGGGACCGTGCCGCGGGCGAATCGAGGACGCGATCAGGGGTCTCGGCCTGGGTGCCCGCGTCCACGTCTTGGGCGAGCGGAGCGACGTCCCGGCGGTCCTGAACACCCTTGATCTATTCGTCCTTGCGTCGCTCGGTGAAGGAATGTCCAATTCGATCCTCGAGGCGATGGCCACGGGGCTCCCCGTCGTGGCGACCCGTGTTGGAGGCAATGGCGAGCTGGTGGCGGACGGGGTGACCGGAATCCTGGTGCCTGGCGGATCTCACGAGGCTCTGGCGGGGGCGATGCGACGGTACTTGGACCATCCGGAGCTCATGCGTGCGCATGGATCCGCGGGGCGAACCCGCGTCGAGGCGGAGTTCACGCTGGCGACCATGGTCGGCGCGTATCGAGAGCTGTACCGGCGACGTCTGTCTGGCGCCCTGCGATGACACTTCCCCAGCTCTGGCCTGGCGGGTGGCTCGGCTCAGGCGGCTTCCTGGGCGATTGCGTGCGAGGCTGGTTCAACGAGAACTGGGCGAACGGTAGTTTACGCCGACAGTACTCGATCAGGGTTGTAGTCCGAGCCGTAGATCGTCGGCCCGTTCAGGTCTTTCCAGTGCCGAACGATTCGTCCGCAACCGCATCCGAAATCCAGAACCGCTCGAAAGCCGTCCATCCTCAGTCCATTCCGAGCAAGCACCGCGTTGATGGACGCCGCTCCACGAACCCCGTTTGTATAGAACGCTTTCAGGCCGTATGTGCCCTGAACTAAATGACGAGACGAGGGGAGGTAACGGCAAGCCATCGGGTGGACCCGTGAGGCGGTACAAGGGATTCTTGATCGTCAACTCCCGCGCAGACCGCAGCGTGCCGAGAGCGCGGTAGTAAAATCGCCGCGCGGTGGCTTCGACCCCGAGCCATCGAGAGAGCGCGCGTACGGCAGTTAGCAGAGTCACTCGCGATCCGGTACAGTAGAGGATATTATCAGTGTAGCTCACACGTCAGACTGACCTCAATGACCCAGAGGCTCGATCATGACCCAGAGGCTCGATCTGAGCGTGGTGATCACCACCTACAACCGTGCCCACCTACTGGGAGACGCGCTGGCGGCGCTGGCCAATCAGGAGACGCCGCCGTGGTTGCGGTGGGAGGTGATCGTCGTCGACAACAACTCGCGGGATGACACCCCTCGCGTCGTCGCGGGCACGACCAGCCGCATGCCGATGCCTACACGGTACGTGCTCGAGACGAAACAGGGCATGAGCCACGCGCGTAACCGCGGAGTACGTGAGTCCGGCGGTGCCGTCGTGGGCATCCTCGACGATGACGTGCTGCCCTGGCCCGACTGGGCCGCCGGCGTCGTGACCCGAATGGAGGAGTGGAAAGCGGACGGCATCGGTGGGCGGATCTTGCCTCGGTGGGAGACCGCTCCCCCACGCTGGCTCGCGTGCAACCGTCAGCTCCAGCAATACTGCTATGCCATCCTGGATCATGCTGAGAGTTGCGAGCTGACCTACCCGGTGCAGGGACGGGGCCAGATCTGGGGAAGCAACATGGCGTTCCGACGGGAGGTCTTCGACGACGTCGGCTACTTCGACACGGGCCTCGGAAGGTCCGGCGACAGGCTCTACCGGGGTGGAGAGGAGCAGCTCTTCGTCAGTCGGGCGCTACAGCACGGCTGGCGCATGATCTACGACCCGAGCGTGGCTGTGTACCACCGCATCGGTGCCGATCGGCTGCGCAAGGGCTATCTGCGAAAGTTCTTTCTCCACCACGGTGAAGGGCACGCGCGCGCTGACACGTCGGCGCATTCGAGGCGGATCCTTGGAGCGCCCCGCTGGGCTTGGTTCCTGTCTGCCCGACGGCTCGCCAGTTGGTCCTCGCACACCCTTCTCGCACGGCCGGACGCGTTCGCGCGAGAGCTGGATTTCCTGTACGAGTGCGGCAAGCTGTGGGGGTACTGGAAGTTCCGCTCTTCGGTTCGGCGGGACGCATAGGACAGTGGCGGTATCGATAGATGCCAACCCTGGTGAGCGTGATCATCCCCACGTACGAGCGGTCGACTCTCCTGCGCCAGACCGTGGACAGCGCGCTTGCCCAGACGTTCGATGGCATCCAGGTGATGGTCGTGGAAGACGGCTCCGACATCGCCGCTACGGCCCTGCGCGGGTGTGACGGCCGAGTTCGCTACCACCGGCAGGAGCATCGAGGGGTCAGCGCGGCGCGCAACACGGGGGTCCGGCTCGCGTGCGGGGAGTGGCTCGCGTTTCTTGACGACGACGACCTTTGGGATCCACGGAAGCTCGAACGGCAGTTGGCACTTGCCTCCCGGCAGCCGGACGTCGCCATGATTCACACCGATCATCTCCTGCTCGTCGATGGGGAGCTCCGACCTGGTCCCCGGCTCCTCCCACGTTGGCAGGTGCCGTCGGGCTCAGTGAGCCAGCCTCTGTTCCTTGGCAACTTTGTAGTCCACAGCTCCGTGCTTCTCCGGCGTGCCGTGTTCGAGCGCCTGGGCGGCTTCAATCCACGGTTCTCAATCGCAGCCGACTACGACCTTTGGCTCCGGGTCTCCTCGCAGAACCGCATCGCATTCCTCGATGAGCCGTTGACCATCTACCGGGAGCATCACTCGATGGCCAGTGCCAGCGAACGGGCAACGCTCGAGTCAGCAGAGGTCCTGATGGAGTTCACGACCGCCAATCCGCTCATCTGGAAAGAATGCGGCACTCCACTCGTCCGTGATCGACTCGCCAGAGCCTATCAGCACGCCGCCTACGCCGCGTTCCTGAGTGGTGACTACGTGACGGCCCGACGGCTCTACTTCCGTACTGTGCGCTGGACGCCGTGGCGGATGGCTCCCCTCGCCTACGGGTTGGCGTGCCTGGCGGGACCCACCGGCATCGGCGTGGCCCGAGCCGTCAAGCGGTGGCTGCACGTGCGAGGCGGATCGCGGGCGAGGGACATGCCCTCCGGTTGATCAGCCTGCCTTCACCGCTTCTCCGGGTGTCAGGGACAGATCACTGGCGCTTTTCCAGCTCGCTCAAGCGCGCGACCAGTTCGCGGTGGTGTGCCTCAGCGGTAGGGTCCGGGGAATCTCCTTCGCCTAGTCGGGGCTGGCCACGATGCGCGTCTCGCCACTTCGCGTACTCGAGCGCGGTCCATCCTGTCTTGTCGACGGCGGTGGGATCTGCCCCGGCCTCGAGAAGCTGAAGGGCCAGATAGGCGTGACCTTGCCACGCTGCGTAGATGAGCGGCGTCCACCCCTCCTCGCTGTGTGCATTCACGTGGGCACCCCGAGCGAGCAGGACCCGAAGAAGGGTCGGACGGCTGCTGCTCGCCGCAATCATCAGCGGAGTGAGTCCCCCGCTGTCACGTGCGTTGACGTCGGCGCCGCGATCGAGCAGCGCGAGGGCGGTCTCGACATGGTTGTTGGCGACCGCCGCCATAAGGGGCGTCATCCCGTGGGCGCCTCGCGCGTGAGGCGAAACGCCGGCGGCGAAGAGTCTCCTGACCTTTCTCAGGTCTCCGGCTTCGGCGGCGCTTACGAGCGCACGCTCGCGGGGAGAGGACCTCAGAAAGCTGGGCGGCGGCGGAAGGACGGGGGGCGTCCGGACGGCCAGGGCGCTCGCCGCCGAAAGAGGCGACGAGGGTATCGGCGGCGTGACGGGAGCCGGCGATTCGATGCTCTCCGGGGCAGTTCGCACCCCCTCAGGCCGCACGACGTCCGCCGTTCTGCCTCGGTTTCCCGCCGCCGGTCGTCCGGACGCTCCACTCCCGGCTTCTTGCCGACCAGGCGCCGTCGTTCCCGTGGCGGCCCTCTCCATGCCCAGCGATGGCGCCGGCGGGGCTAGCGTCTGCGACATCCGGACGGCAACGAGGAGAAGGACTGATCCGAGGAGAAGCACGGCCCAAAACCTTGGCCGCACGAAGTCGCGGACGCCACCGCCCAGCTGAGAGCGCCAGCTTGGCTGCGGCTTGGGCTGCTCGAGCGCCACCTCAGGCCCTCGTGGGCCACCTGACCTCGGAACGTGTTCGAGACCGAGGGATCGTGCGGCCTCGGTGACGGCGCCGACCGAGACCGTGAGCTCGCCCGTTTCGTGGGCGAGTCGAAGGGCCTGGTCACAGACGCGGTTGACGAGGCGTGGGGTACCGTCGGTATAGAAAGCCAGTCGATTGATGGCCTCGGGGCGAAAGACCTCGACCCGTCGGCAGCCGGCCCGGTGCAACCGATAGCCGACATAGTCCTCCAGCTCGGAGTGAGGCAGGCGCGGCAAGGTCACACGTGCAGCCAGGGCCGGCTCGAGCGGGCCCGCGCAAAGCCTGGCGAGCGTGAGGTCGAGCACGGGGCGGCCCACCAACAGGATTGGCAACGGCGCGCCCCGGCTCGACGCCGTCTCCGTCAAGGTGCGCAGACTCCCCAGGTCGTCCTCGCTCAAGCGGTGGGCGTCATCGACCGCCACGACGACCCAGTTGCCCGTCTGCGCCCGGCTCGTCACATATGCCACCAGCGCCGTGAGCCGGCCGGGCGCGGTGCCCGGATCGGGCACGTTCAGCCGTCGGCTAAGCGAGGTCACCATCCCGTCGAACGTGTCCGAGGCGGCGCATGACAGGACGGGAACGCCGGCGAGCTCAAGGTCACGAACGACTCGACGCAGCAGCGTCGTCTTTCCGGTGCCCGGCTCGCCCACCAGCACCACCAAGCCCTCCCGGGTCTTGACCGCGGAGACCAGCTCGGAATGCGCGCTCTGGTGGAACACGCCCGGGTAGAGCATGTCCGGGTCAGCGACCTCATCGAACGGCGACCGAGCGAGACCGAGACGCGGATCGTGCATCGCTGCACCAATGGTCTGACCGTTCAATCGGGTGCCTCGAGAAAGAGAAGCCCCGGCGTGGTCAGCCTACGGTATGATCGGCTGGCGCGTCGCGGCGAAGCGCGACGATCGACCCATTCACGATAGGCTACCGGCCCGCTACGCGCAACCGGTATCCATGGCGGCCCCCTCCGCGCCTCTTGAATCTGACTGGAGAGCTGAACGGAGAATACATCACGTCGGATGGCTTCTCGAGCGACGCCCGCGTCGACCTGGCGATCGATAGAGGCACCCTCGATCCGAACCGGTTCGCCATCTTCTTCGGCCATCGCGGAGACGACAATGACCCGAACGATCTCGCGCTGGTCCTCACCGAACGGGCAATGGTGGCGGGGCCCGGTTCCCTGGTGCTGCTAAGCCTGGGCTTGTGGCGATGGCGCTCGTCCGCCGGTGGCGTACCGGGAATTGACCGCCGGCGCAGTAGGCGGACGCTTTTCGGTGGGGAACTCGTCTCGGGCCGTTAGGGCTGACGTCGCTTGATCCCGAGGGGGATGGACCCGCTGGGATGCTCGACGGCGCCGACGTTCGGCAGAGGCCCCCGGCTCTGCCCATGGTAGTCATCGGAGACCGCCCAGGCTTCGTTGACGATCACCGCGGGTCGAGGCTCCGAGAGGGAGAAGTCGTGCTGGTCGGGGGCCACGAAGCAGGGAACCCAGGTGCAGGTCGCGTTCCCGAGACTCATCACGCCGATCCGTGCGAGGGGCAGCGCCGGTCTTCCCGAGGCCGCGTGGACGGCGTTGTTCAGGAGCTTGGCGTCCAGGCGTCCCTCCGGCGGAACGGCGATGCCTCCCTGCTGGTTGCCGTAGAGCGTGTTGTGGCTGAGGACGATGCCCCGCAGAAGGCCGCGCCGGCCATAGTCCTCCAGACCGATGCCGGCCTCCGCGCTGCTGGTCGTGATATTGTTCCGGAGCACGACGGGCCCCCCACCGATCACGATGGCGGACGATGTACGCGCACCCGACACGAAGTTTCGTTCCACCACGCTGACGAGGCTGGGGTCTCGTGCGCCGTAAACCATGATGCCGGGCCCCTTCGTGTCGACGATCACGTTATCGGCGATCGTCCCAGTCGAATTCAGCTTGACCTGGATGCCGTAGCCGACCTCGGGATCGGGAGCCGTGACGCTGTCGATGTAATTCCGTTCGATCAGAAGCTCGGAGAGGATGCATGCCACGCCATCGTGGCAGCCGAAGTACATGGCCGTGGCCTTCGATCGGAGGATCTCGTTCCGGCGCACGGTCAGCCCGCGGAGGCTCTGCGAGTTGGCCACGATGGCAATGCTCCCCAGCTCCACGAAGCGGCAGTCCTCGATCGTGATGTCGTCCCCCGAGTGGATGCGGATGGCATCCACGTCGGGCTGGGTTGGGCCGAACTCGAGCCCGCGGACCAGGACATGGCTCGCCCGGATGTTCAGCACGTTCGTCGCCCGGTCGTGGTAGATGATCCGCGGGCGATGCGCGGGGTCCTTCGCCCGGATGACGAGAGGAGCCCCCGGCACGCCGCCACGGGTCACCGTGCACGATCCGGCGTAGTCGCCGGGCTGGAGCACGAGCTCCTCCCCGACAGGGAGGACCCGGAGGGCCTGACACCAGTCGGATCCCGGTCCGACCTCGGCTCCGAGACCTGGCCGCCCGAGAACCAGCAGCCCTCCAGCGATCACCGCGCCCAGACCCGCCCGCATGGGCCGGATTATGGCCTTTGGGGCGGCTCGGCAGCAACACCGCCAGGTGCCGCGTGCCGGAGTTGGTTTTGCGATACTATAGAGCGGCCCGGCCGCTCCGCGGCCGGAGGCCTCTTCGCCGTAAGGTGGCCATGACAAGACGACGCACAAGGCTGGATCTCGTCGCGGCTTCGAGCATCGCGGGCCTCATCGCGCTGGCCCTCGTGGCCTGCACGCAGGACCCGAACGTCAAGAAGCAGCGGTACCTCGAGAAGGGTATCGCCTACACGAAGGACGGGAAGCCCAACGAGGCGGTCATCGAGCTCCGGAACGCGCTCCAGATCGACCCGAAGTTCGGTCCGGCGCTCCACGCGTTGGGTCGCGCCTATCGCGCCAAGGCTTGGTACTTCGATGCGGTTCGCGAGCTCCAGCGCGCGGTCGAGGTCCAGCCGGACGTTACGGCGACCCGCGTCGACCTGGGCCAGGTCTCCCTCGTCCTGGAGGCGTGGGACGACGCTCAGAAGCAGGGGGATGCGATCCGCGCCAAGGAGCCCGAGAACGCCTCGGCGCTTCATCTCATCGGGGCCGCCGAGGTCGGCAAGGGAAGGACGACGGAGGGACTTGCCATTCTCACGCGCGCCGCGAGTCTCGCCCCGAGCGCTCCTGAGATCCAAACGGCGCTCGGCAACGCCCTCGCTCGCGCGAATCGGCCCGAGGACGCGGAACGGGCGTACCGGGCGGCTCTCGCCCAGGACCCGAAGTTCGCCGACGCGCTGGTGGGGCTGGGGACCCTCCTTCTGAGCCAGAAGAAGATAGAGTCCGCCGGCAAGACGCTGGCCGAGGCGAAAGCGCTGGATCCTACAAGTCCCCGCGTTCGTCTCGCTCTGAGCTCGGTGCGGGTCGCCGAGAGGAAGATCCGCGATGCCGCCAAGGAACTGGAGGAGCTGCCACGCGAGGCCCGGACGCCCCGGGTGGTCCTCGCCCTGGGCCAGCTCTACGTCGCGGATCGACGATTTGACGAAGCCATCCAGACCCTCGGGCCGCTTGTCAACCGCTTCCCCAACGCTGCGCCGGCCCGGTACGCCCTCGGCCAGGCGGCCCTCGGGGCCAACCGAGCGGACCAAGCGATCCGCGAATTCGACGAGACGCTCAAGCTCCTCCCGCGAGACGAGCTGGTGCGCTACAGCCTGGCCGTGGCGCAACTCAACGCGGGGCGACCGGCAGACGCCCTGAAGAACCTCGAGGTGGTGGGGAAGTCCCTGGGGAAGGCTGCGGAGTACCACCTCCAGCTGGGGCGGGCATATCTCGCCTTGGGACGACACGACGAGGCGGTCATGGCGGCCGGCATCGCGCGCAAGCTCGCGCCGAATCGGCCCCAGCCGTATGGGCTACTGGGCAGTATCCACGTCCAGCAGGGCCAGCTCGGGCGGGCCGCCGAGATGTACGCCAAGGCCCTCGAGGTCGACCCGTCGTTTGCGCCGGGCCACCTCGCGCGGGGGGCCATCCTCAGCTTCGACAAGAAGCCCGAGGAAGCCCTGAAGGAGTACGACGCGGCCCTCCAGGCGGACCCCCGGTTTGCTCCCGCGCTCGTCGCCAAGGCGACCACACTGGTCCGTCAGAACCGCACCGACGAGGCCATCGCCGTCGTCCAGAAAGCGATCAAGGAGGACCCGCGAAACCCTCGCCTGGTCACGCTCCTTGGAGGCCTCCATGTCACCAAGAAGGACGTCCGCCAGGCAGAGGTCGAGTTCAAGCGGGCGCTGGCGCTCGACGACGGATTCACCCTGGCCCGGCTGGCACTCGCGCAGGTGGCCCTTACAGAGAAGAAGGAGGCCGACGCAGCGGGCCATCTGCAGCGCGTGCTGAAGGATGAACCGGGCAACCTTCCGGCGATCCTCATGCTTGTCAACCTCCACAGCCGCGAGGGGCGATTCGAGCAGGCGATCTCGCTTCTCGCACCGGTGGCTCGGAGCAAGCCGTCGGCTGATCGGCCGGAGTTCCCAATCTTACTGGCCGACCTGTACGTGAAGGCCGAGCGGTACGATGAGGCGATCGCCACGCTGCAGCCGGTGGTGACGGCCAACCCGAACGCTGTCGCGCCCCGGATCCTCCTCGGTGCCGCCTACGCTGCCAAGGGCAACCCCACTGAAGCCATCAAGCAGTTCGAGCAGGTCAACGCGATCAACCCCAAGGTTTCCCAAAGCCACTTCCAGCTCGCCCGGGCCTACGCCGCGCGCGGCGACCGGGCCGCCGCGAAGCGGGCTTACGAGGAGGCCCTACGCATCCAGCCCACGTTCCACGAGGCCAAGATAGAGCTGGCCCAGGTGTCGGGCGAGAAGCCGGACGATCAGGCCCTGGCAGCCCGGATCGAGGAGTTGCGGCAAGCCCTGGCTAAGGACCCCGGGAATCTTCAAGTCCGCTACGCGCTCGCCCTGGCCCTCCTCGCACGGAAGCAGATCGCCGAGGCCGAGGCCGAGCTCAAGAAGATCGTGGAAACCTCGCCGGGGCACACCCCGGCGAATCTCGCCCTGGCGAAGCTCCGGCTGGCGGCCGGGCAGACCGACGAGGGGGCAGAGTACCTCAAGGCCGTCGTGCGGGCGAACCCGGCGCACACGGAGGCGCACACTCTGCTTGGGGTGTACTACGACCGGAAGGGGGCCCGGGACCAGGCGATCACGCACTACGAGACGGCACTGCGACTGAACGCCAACCTGCTTCCGGTGAAGCTCCGCCTGGCGGCCCTCTACGGCGGCGTCGGGCGCGTCGACGAGGGCCTTGCACGGGCCCGAGAGGTCGCTGCCGCGGAGCCGAAGGATGCCAGCTCGCGCGTCGTGCTCGGCGAACTGTACCTCAAGAAGGGCGACTTTCCACAGGCTGTCCAGGCCTTCGCGAAGGCGGCCGAGATCCAGCCCGACCTGGCGGCGGCTCACCTCGGGCTGGGCATGGCCCTCCAGCAGAATGGGGAGCGTGACCGCGCCGTCGCCGCCTACCGGAAGGTCATGGCTCTGGCTCCTGACGACTTTCGGGCGTACAACAATCTGGCTTGGATGTACGCCGAGCAGAAGAAGAACCTCGACGAAGCCCTCACGCTGGCCAGCCGCGCGACCGAGCTGGCGCCCAACAGCGCCGGTGCCCTCGATACGCTCGGCTGGGTCCACTACGCGCGCGGGTCCTATGCCGAGGCCGAGCCCGTCCTCCGGAAGGCCGCCGACCTTGCCGGTGGCGAGGCCTCGATTCATTACCATCTGGGCCTAGCCTCCCACCAACTGGGTAAGAGGGACGAGGCCGTTTTCGCGCTGCGCCGGGCGCTCCAGCTCGACCCGAAGAACCCACAAGCCGAGACGGCAAGGCGGGTCCTGGAGACGCTCGGCCGGTAGGGGGACGCGGGCGCGCCGGGGAAGGGGGGGCCCACGGTGTCCCGAGGTCGTCGCCCCCAAACTGCAACGCTCCGAAGACGGTGATGTCGGCAGAAGGCCCGCGTGATCGACTACGCGTTGGAATCATCATAGGATAGGAACCATGTACAAGGAACACTTCGGCTTCACCGCGGAACCTTTCGGGACTACCCCGGATCCCCGATTCTTCTACGAGAACCCGAGCAACCGAGAGGCGTACAACCATCTCTTGTGGGGACTCACCGAGCACCGCGATCTCATGACGCTCATCGGGGCCGTGGGGACCGGGAAGACAACCGTCCTTCGACACCTGGTGGCCAGGTCGCAGCCTCAGGTCCGGTGCATCCTCGCCGAATACCCAGCTTCGAACTTCGATGAGCTGCTGATGTTCGCGTCCCGAGAGCTAGGCGTGCAGAGATCCGACCAAGGGGGACGGCTGGACCGGGTCAGCGCGCTCAAACAGGCGCTCGTTGACAGTCGCGCTGCGAACGTGATCACCGCCCTCTTGCTGGATGAGGCTCAACAGCTCCCAGAGGAAGCCTTGGAGGGCGTCCGGCTGCTGTCCAATCTGGAAAGTCATGGTGAGAAGGCCCTGCAGATCGTCCTGGCCGGTCAGCCGGAGCTACATACAAACCTCGACCGGCCTTCGCTCGCCCCATTGAAGCAGCGCATTGCGTTCTGGGGGCGGATAGACCGGCTGAAACACGGGGAGATCGCCGCCTACATCGAGTACCGACTGCGGGTGGCAGGCTATCGGGGTCCCGCCCTGTTCGGCCCTCCTGCCGTGGAAGCCATCGGCTTTTACTCCGGTGGTGTGCCCAGGCTCATCAACGTTCTCTGTCGAGACGCGCTCGTCGCGGCACACCGTACCGGCCAACCACTGGTCTCGCCGGAGATTATCGTCGAGTCCGCTCGGGCTCTGCACATCGGGCCAGCCTTCGACTTCACGCCGTCGTCCCAGCCGCACGTTCCAGACGCACCCCTGCCGAGCGCCGTCACTCCCGTTCCAGAGCCGGTCAGACACGACGGCCCGCCCGTTCGATCCGGTGGAGAACTCCACAACGCTCAGCTGACCACTCCACTTCGAAGGCGCGGCCGACGGAAAGCGAAGCGGCGTCGGTTTTGGGTCATGCTTGTGTTGTGTGTCATCGCCGGGCTTGTCGGGCTAGCCCTCCTCAGGTTCCCTTGATCGAACTGCCTGTGGATGTCAATCCGGTGGCCGCTCCCGCGAGACCTCGAGCCAGTAGGCAAACACGAGTCCCTGAAGGAGCGACAGGATGACAAGCATCACGTCACTAATAAGGTACGGCGTGATAGAGCGACCGGTCGCCCTCGTGGCCAGGATGGCTGTCACGCCGAGCACGGCATTCGCTGCGAGGAACACGAGCGCGAGACCCACGCTCAGGAGCAGGCGGCGGATCGCACACGGCATAGTCCCCGGGGAGAGCCGGAGCGCACGCACGCCGAACCCATAGGCTCCGAGCGAGGTCAACGCCACCAGGATGAGGAGGACCGCCGCGGTGGGGTGCAATGTGGGCTCCAACGCTCGGTCGAGTGTTCAGAGATGACCGCGTAGCCAGTAGTAGAGCCAGGCGAGGAGCTCACCAGCGATCTCTCGAGTCATCTCGAGCCGGTTCTCAGGGTCGCGGCTCAGCCCGGATGCGGTCGGAGCCGGGAACACCTCAAACCCCACCCGCGTGAAGACCGCGCGGCTCCTCAGCATGTCTACGCGGTCGGCGACGAGGAGGATCCGCCGAACCCCAAGTGGGCGGAGTCGCTCGCGCAGGTGGAGACCCTCCTCCCGAGTGGTCCGTCCGCTCGACACCGCCAGTATGGCCTCGGCGGGTACCCCGAGCGCCTGGGCGAGCCGCATCCGGAGGACCGCTTCGCCGACCCCCGTCGACTTGGTGGCGCCCGAGAGGACGAGCAGAGGCGCCAGGCCTCGCTGGTAGAGCTCGATACCCTTAAAGGTCCGACGCAGCGAGCTATTGCTCAGGACACCGTCGGGATCGAACCCGCCGCGGGCGAGCACGATGACTGCATCGCTCCGCTCGAGTCGTTCCACGCCTCCCATCCGCTCGATGATGATGTTCGGGAGCGGCGTCAGTGCCGAGGCGAGCACCCCCGTGAGGCCGGCGAGCCCGAGTACCCGGACGATAAGGGTTCCCATTATGGACTTCCCGACGGCTGGAGTGATCTGGCGACCACCTTCCGATCAAGCCCAAGAGATGTCTCGGCGTGCGCTGTCGCCGAGGCTAGTCCTCTTGCTGCGTGCTCGAAACGAACATGTTGGTCAGACGGTCACGCAGCCACGCCAAGCGTGTCAAAGGTGCGACTGAACCGGCCCGCCATGTGCAGCAGGTGCGCCTGGTCAAGGCTCTCGTCGGAGCCGGTCAGCTTGCGCCACCAGTAGCGAAACCCACCGCCCTGCTGTCCCAGCGGGAAGTAGCCGGTGAGCACGATCCGATCCACGCAGTCGTACCGGCCCTCCAGGAGGTCAGCATAGTACTCGGAGAACTCTTCAGGCTGTTTCATGCCGCAAGGATAATACGGGACCGACGCGTCGGGAGGTGGCTGCTCGCCGCCAGTCGAGCCCCTTTTTCCAAGCCCAGTGACGCACACCGCCTTGCGGTGAAAGGCGAAGCGCACCCACCGCCCCTGTCGGGTCTTGGTGGCGGTCCAGCCCATCGCCCGCTCCTGGGTCACGCCGACCAGGACGACCCCGGTGCCGCGGAAGCCCGCCCGGTAGGGCTGCACGAGGGTCGTCCTTCCGCTCGCCCTTCTTGAACTCGATCCAGGGAATGCGGTGGCGCTCACACCAGGCCCGTAGCCGCCCCTTGAAGCGGTCGGCGATCTGCCCAAAGAGTGCCGGGGAGGGCACCGTGGTGGCGCCAGCATGCCGGAGAAACGCCACCACGCCGCCCTCCGTGAGCAATCGCGGTACATAGCCGTTGAGATACAACCGATCCACGCACTGCAGTTCCAACGTCACGTGCCTTTGATAATCTCAGCCACGTTGGGCATGGGGCTCCTCCTCGGTGTAGTGACCAGGGAAGAGATACCACCCAACCGCGTCCGAGAGTAGCGGTCCCGCGCTCTCGGACGCTCTGCTGTTCAGTCATGCCTTCTGTTACTCGTCGGGAGGCGAACCTTCGCTAGTGATTGCGAAGCCGGGAGGAGCCGCCCGATCCTAGGGCCACGGTTCGTACAGGTCCGACATTGCACCCGTTCAGGATCGCATAGGCAGATCCGTGCGGCACAATGTCAAATTTGACACGGCCAGACTACATTGACACGGTCAAACTAACTGCTAAACTTTGGCCAGTACTGCCACTCCATCGAGGAAATGCCAACTCCATCGAGGATTGACGGCCTGGCTGCAGGTGGCGCGTCATTTGCCGTAGCCGGCGAGGCCCCTTCCAACGGTTGGTCCCCACCTCTTCCATTGTGGCTTTGAGCCCTGCGAAAACGTCACGGCCGGCGGTGAGACGGTGGCGCCGTAACCGTCCGGTGACAGGACTCAGGGCATGCGCTTCCTGAGCGGCGTCGCGGCGGGCACGCACCAAGGAGACGTATCTGCGCGCGCAGTTCCTCCGTCTCAAGAGCCGGCGCGGCTCCAAAAAGGCGATCCTGACCGTCGCCGCGTCGATGCTCACGGCGAGCTATCACATCCTCAAGCATGGTGTCGCGTACCACGATCTCGGTGCTGACCACTTTGATCGCCGGGACAAGTCCAAGCTCGCCCACCGCCTCATTCGGCGACTTCACGCTCTCGGACTTACGGTCGAGATCCGACCGGCTGCGTGACGGCCTAGGCTTTTCTTTCTAGTGTCCGCTTCCTGGAGTACTACAACATCCAGCGGAGTCACCAGGGCTACCGACTCGGTGGCCGCACGCCGTCCCAGGCGCTCCAGGAGGCGCTCGGCCTCACCGAGCCGCCGCCCCTGGTGCCCGCCGAGGGAGCGGAGGTGACCGACACGCGGCGTAGTCAGCCAGAGGGCTGAGTGTCGGGTAGAGCCTCAACGTGAACAATCCGGAGGCGACGAAGGTCAGCATGCTCTTTGCCCTTGTACCGTCACAATGATCGAAAGTGTGAAGACCCAGGCCGTTGAGCCCGCCGTTTTGAAAAGATGGGAGCCGGCAAGGTATCGGAAAGGCGCTTTCTGGGTTTGCCTGTCGCTGGCAAATGGCTGCTTCTCGAAAGCATGGAAGCATCTTGACAGTAACTACTACGATTACTTTCTTATGCCTCCGGTCAAGGTGGATGTGGCTCTGAAATTTCTCCTTGGCCTACTCGCAAGTATTGTCCTGGTGACGCTCGCATTATGGTGCGTTTATCATCTGCTCAGCCGGTTGCGATTCCCGCAGCGTACCCGGCTCATGGCATTGGCATTTTTCGGCGCCCTCGCTTTGTCGCTCAACCTCATCCGCACCGAGTTTGGGTTGTTCAGCCTGAAAAACCCTATTGCGCTGGTGGCGCTGGCCGTGACCGGCTTGGTCATAGCCCGGTGGCATATGATGTTGCTGCGGCCGGTGGCAATGGCGGTCATGCTTTTCTCGCCGCTCGTGGTGGTGCAGCTTGCATCTTCGCTGCTCCATGTTGCTCGTGCCGGAGCCTACGTCGAACCGCAAGTGGCAGGCCGGATGTCGGGAGTTCCGGATCGCAGAGTTATATGGATCGTCTTCGATGAGTTCGATCAGCAACTGTCCTTCGAGAAGCGTCCCGCAACTCTGCAGCTGCCCGCTCTGGATGCCATTAGGGAGCAAAGCCTCTACGCAACCAATGCACACCAAAGCGCAAACGATACGCTGTTAGCTATCCCATCTCTACTGTTAGGCCAAACCGTGACTGGAGCGCATGTGGATGGTCCGTCAATGCTGGCCCTTACCTTAGAGGATGGCACCAGGCAGGCGTTTCCAAGCAGGGCTAACATCTTTTCTTTGCTTCGGAGTCGCGGAATCAATGCAGCCATCGGCGGCTGGTATCATCCCTATTGCCGTCTCTTCAGCGATAGCGTCAGCGGCTGCACTTGGGCGGCCGCCGAATCGAACATGGAATCTATATTCAGCTCCCTGGACCCTCCCGTCATCAAGGGAGCGTTCCACACGATGGGACTGCTCGCCCGTTCCGCAATTGCCAGGCTGCCGGGGACGGGGATGCTTGGAGTCAAGTATTCCGCGCTGACTCACGCGCCAGTTCCGGTTCGCGCCAAACGTCAGATTCGCGAGTATCAAACAATTTATGACGCTGCCTCCCGGTATAGCGTGGACTCCGGCTTTGGCTTTGTCTTCCTGCACTTCCCCATACCTCATCACTACGGAATCTTCAACCCCCACACGGGGCAGCTCGAACCTGCTGGAAACTACTTCGATAATCTGGCGCTGGTGGATGAAACCCTCGTTGGACTTCGGGCCGCACTGGAGCAGGCGGGTCTATGGGGCTCTACGACGGTTCTGGTGACGTCAGATCACTCCCTGCGTTTTTTTGCGGACGGGTCCATGGAGGCCTCCGACACTACGGACAGCTTTTTTCCTCCCGGGACGAGATCGCCCCGCATCCCATTCCTGTTGAAGCTGGCCGGGCAGCAGGCTGGCGTTCGCTATGATCCACCTTTTAGTTCCGTATTGACAAGGGACCTTCTCCTCGCGATTCTCTCGGGCCAGGTCTCCACGGCAGCGGAAGCGGTTCAATGGCTTGAGAGCAATCGCCATCGCGCGCCACTCGCGCCGGTCACAAGGGCCGCATTGCCCGCCCACGCCATCGTGCCGGCGATCTCCAGGAGGCTGTCGGAAAGCTGACGGGCACAATCGCAGGGACAATCGAGGCGCGCGGTTGACAGGCCGACCCGTAAAGTTTAACCGACGCCGTCGACGGGCTCGCGGCCGACCTCACTGAACCGGATATTTCGCGGGAGTCCGGGAAGCGGTACCTGAGCCTGGTCGCTACGTTCAGCCGCTACGCCGCGCAGAAGGGCTGTGCTCGGGTGGAAGACATCGACACACGCCTCATCGAGCACTTCCTGGGAGAGGTCCCGAAGTCGGCCAGCACGCGGGCCCAGGCGAAGACCGCGATCGGCCACGCCATGCGACGCCTCGGACGCCGGGACCCACGTGCGGGTGAGCGAGAGCACCACCAGGAATGGGACGGCCCCTCCTCACGGGCTTCGACACCTACATGCGTGATGTCCGAGGCCTGGAGCGCCGGTATCGAGACGATGTGCTTCGATTGGCACGACGCGTGCTGGCGTGGCATCGAGAGGATCGACCGGGGCAACCCCCTGCGACGCTGGGTGGCGGGGACGTGTTGGCCTTTGTATCGCGGTCGCGACGACGTGTGTCTCGAACAGTACGCGATCAGGCGTCCTCTCGCACCTGCGCGGCTTCCTACGGTACCTCCGCTGGGCAGGCGTGCTCGCGGGCGCGGGGATCCAGTGTGTGGGCCATGCCGCGATGCTGGCAGGTACCCTCCGAACTCCATACCTTTCGTGACACAGTAGTACTAGGCGAGGATCGAAACCGGCATCGGGCGAAGTACACTCAGCGGATCTTGAACGAGTATACTCGCCCCGTGAGGACATGCCATTGACGCTTCGTCGCGCCATCATCCGTGCGCTCGACCGACCTGGTGGTCGCTTCCTTCTCTCCAAGATGGCCACCCGGTATGCCAGGAGTCGTACGAACGCCGATATCGCGATCTACTTCGACGAGATATGGATCCACCGTGTTGGAACGCATACCTTCCCCGATTCGCTTGCCTTTGATTACTATGCTGATGCCGTCGTGAGTTGGACAAGGCAGCTAGCGGAGTATTACCAAGATGCCGCGGACTATTGGTTTCACGTATATAAACCGAAGGCCGGCGACGTGATTGTGGACGTGGGCGCCGGTCACGGTGAAGACACGCTGCCATTCTCGACGGCGGTCGGCCCGACCGGCAGGGTTCTCGCCGTGGAGGCTCACCCGACTAGCTTTCTCATTCTCCGCCGTTTCTGTGAGCTCAATGGCTTGGTGAACGTCAAGCCACTACACTACGCAATCGTAGATCGCCCATCCACTGTATACATTGACACCCGAGAGAAATGGGAAACCAACGCAGTTCGGTTCGATGTCGGAGACAGGAGCACCACCCCTGTCCAGGCCGTGACCGTCGATGACCTCTGTGAGGCGGAACAGCTGACGACGATTCACTTCCTTAAGATCAACATCGAAGGGGCGGAGACGCTGGCGCTGCGGGGGTTACAACGTTTGGTGTCGAGGGTCGAGCATTTAGCTGTCGCCTGTCACGATTTCCGGGCGGAACGCGGGGACGGTGAGGAGTTTCGTACTCGTGCTGCGGTGATCGAGATTCTTCGCGAGATGGGCTTCGCACTCGCGCTCCGGGATGATGATCCACGACCCTATGTGCGCGATCACGTTCACGCCTTTCGGTCGCGCTGACTCGGGCGGCGAACTCGCTCGGGTCCCTCGAGACGTGCACCGAGCCATGCTAGGCGGCGGGCCGCCCCGGCGGCGACTCGGCGTCGAGGTCCCGCGCCGCCAAGAGCCGGCGCACCGCATGCGCCCCCGTCACCGTCCCCAGGATCTGGCGCGGCCCGGCACCAGCTGCAAATGCCCCGTGGTGTCCGCCCGTAGGTCGATCCTTGGTTCCAGGCTGGTTCGAACCCACCCGAATGCATGGGCAGGTATGGGAGGGAGCGTTCACGGCGCACTCCCGGTCTGACGCGGCGATGGAAGCTGGTGACGTCTGGCGCGTGGAGTCCGCCGGGGACTCTTAAACTTAGCGTCATGGGCTCCGCAGAGGCGCGCCGTGGAGGCGAGGACCCAAGCTGTCCCGAAGGCACGTCGCGGCGAATTGGCTCGATCCAGTCATAACACAGGGAGGTGCAGACTGACCTGCATGAGAGAGTCGAGTTGGATTTGAGCGTGGTGATCGCGACCTACAACCGTGGTCACCTACTGGGGGACGCCCTGGCGGCGCTGGCCGGTCAGCAGACCCCGCCGTGGCTGCAGTGGGAAGTGATCGTCGTCGACAACAACTTGCGGGATGATACTCCTCGCGTCGTCGAGGCCTCGAGCCAGTGCGCGAACACGAGTCCCGGGATCGAACCCGCCGCGGGCGAGCACGATGACTGCATCCCTCCGCTCGAGTCGTTCCACGCCTCCCATCCGCTCGATGATGATGTTCGGGAGCGGCGTCAGTGCCGAGGCGAGCATCCCCGTGAGGCCGGCGAGCCCGAGTGCCCGGACGATAAGGGTTCCCACTATGGACATCCCGACAGCTGGAGTGGCCTGGCGACCACCTTCCGATCAAGCCCAAGAAATGCCTCGGCTGTGCTCCTGTCGCCGAGGCTAGTGTGATTGTGGAGCCGGGGTTGGCCCGATCCTCGGGGCAACGGTTCGTACGGGGTCCGACATTGCACCCGTTCAGGATCGCATAGTCCGTTCGCCCGCCACCAGGTCCCGACAGATCCGTTACGGCACGATGTCAGTGATTCGCCACTAGTCCCAAATGTTCCAGGCCGTTCAATTTGACACGGCCAGACTACATTGACACGGTCAAACTAACTGCTAAACTCTGGCCGACGCGACAAAATGCTGCCACTTGCGTCGAGGAAATGCCACTTCCATCGAGGAAATGCCACTTCCATCGAGGAATACGGCCCGGGGTGCAGGGTGGCGCGTCATTTGCCTTAGCCGACGGGACTCCTTCCGAAAAGGCGAACTCGTCGCGAGGCGAGGTGCGCAAAGCTTTAGGGTCAGGCGTCTTCCTGACTACCGGACTGCCGCAGAAGGGCCGAACCGCCCGCCAGGCGGGGGATCGGTCTGCGACTGAACGAACGCGGAGGTTTTCGTGATGGCCCACTGCCCGTACCGGTCCGCCCTCGTTCCCGACCATCCCGCCACGCTCTCCTTGGCGCGGGAGCCCGACCGACGGGCGTCGCTGTGGCGCGGGACGGCAAGATTCGTCGGCGTCCTCCTGTTGGGTATGCTGTTTGCGCTCGGCGGGCTCCACTCGGCCTCGGCGAGCGTCGCCAACTCGTGGACCGAGGGTGCGTCGGATCCCGCCGGCACGGGACTCAGCGGGTTCCAGTCCCACTGGGTGCCCGCTCTCGAGGCGATGCTGATCTGGGGCGGCAGTGACCCGAGCGGCGACAACAGCGTGCGGCTCTTCGATCCCCTGGCAAACGATTGGTCGTATCTCTGGCCGAACAGCAATGGCTCGAGCGGGCTGCAGAACCGCCGCGAGCATGTCTCGTTCTACGTCCCGGCCCGCGGCGCCCAGGGGGAGCTCTGGGTGCTCGGCGGCGAGTACGACCCCAACCGCGCCAACCAGTGGGGTGGACGCTTCGATATCGCCACCCGCCAATGGCGTATTTTCGACTCACCAGCGGCCTTCGCGGCGGGGCTCATCGCCGGTTCGTTGGCCGAACCCGGGCAAGCGGCGGCCGCCGCCTGGTGCTCGAACGTCAACACGGGGGTCTGGCTCGGTGGCGGCGACGGCAATGGCGTCCAGGATTACACCGGCCTGATCGAACCCAACCCCTCGGGGCCCGAGCCGTACCGCTTCCGCGCGATCAAGCCCCGGCCTTCCCCACCCGCACGCTGGCGCACGGTCAGCTCGATGGTTTGTGTGGGGACCAACGTCTATCTGTACGGTGGCGAAGGCCAGCAGGCGGATGCTCAGGGGAACGTGTCCATCGTCGCTCTCCAGGATCTGTGGAGGTTCGATCTCGTCACGCAGGTCTGGACCCAGCTCGCGCCGGGTGGTCAGGGCGGGCCGGACTTGGCGATGACCCATGACCCGTTAAGCCAGGCTCTCGTGGTCTTCGGACACTACGATAGTGCCACCGGGGATGTCGGCAGGGATTTGTGGGTCTATGATCTCGCGTCGAATTCCTGGAGCAACGAGACGGCTGCTACGACTCCGGCTGGGGCGTGCCCTTCGGCGATGCATGGCCACGCGGGCGTCTATGCTCCGACGGTCGGTGCCCACGTCTTCCATCGTGGCTTTGAGCCATGCGCATACGTCGCGGCCGGGGGCGGCAAGACGCTGGCGGCTTCGCCCAGCTCCTCCGTCACGATGGCAGTTGCGTCGCCCCCCCCGCCGACCTCGCCGCCTCCGGCCGCACCGCCTCGCGCCGCACCGCCTCCCGCCGCACCGCCTCCCGCCGCACCTACTCCGACGTTCACCGCCCAGGCCAGCACACCGCTCGCGGCCGGTTCGTCGTCGGCCTGGACGCGTCTCTCGACCGGCAAGGACCTCTTTTCGAACCCGTCGTGGTTCAACCTCGCGTGGGACTCTCAGCGAAACCAGGTGCTCGCAACGACCTGGGCGCATGAACTGTGGTGCTTCACGGTCGCCACGAACTCCTGGGCGCAGTGCGGACTGAAGGGACCGCGCTCCGACTACCACAATGCCGGGTGCGCCTATGATCCCGTCAACGACCGGCTCTGGTGTACAGGTGCGGCTAACAAGACGGTCTACTGGCAGCGGGCGACGGGCGCCTACGTCGAGCACACTCCATCCGTCATGAGCCTCAATGCGGCGGTGGTCTATGACCCCGCGCACAAGCGACTGATCGGTTTCGGGGGGTGGAGTCTCAACCCCGTCGCGACCTTTGCGCTGAACCCCGTGGCGACGGCGTGGGTCCGTTCCACCTCAACGGGACCGTCCTTTCTCAGCAGTGCGGCGAAGATGACCCACACGCGCGCCGGGTGGGACGCACAGCGGCAGAAAGTCTGGTACGTGGACCCGGACGGATCGGTGTGGTGGCTGACGCCCGCGACCCTGACGTGGACGAAGCAGACCGCGACAGGGACGCCGCCGAATGCCTACGCGGTGTTCGCCCGGCACGAGCAGGCAGACCGGATCGTGGCGTGGGTCGGCGCGGCGCACATTGCTGGCGGGGAGGGCGCGCCGGTGATCGCCAAGACGTACACCTTCACGCCGGGGCTCGGTGTGTGGGCCGAGCTCGCCACGGCCACGGCCCCGGCGGGCGGGGTGGTGGCCAGCAACGCGATGGTCTACGACCCGGTCAACACCCGCGTGCTCCTGAACACCGGCTCCAACTACGGGCGCCAAACGTGGGCCCTGACGATCGGGGCGGCGTCGCCGCCGGCACCGTTGCCCCCGCCGGCGAGCTTCGGCCTGACGATCCAGACGGCGGGCACCGGCGTCGGCACCACGACGGGCGCCGGGACGTACCCCGCGGGGACGGTGGTCTCCCTCCGAGCCACCCCGGCGGCGGGGTCGACGTTCGCCGGGTGGTCCGGGAACCCGGACTGCACGGACGGCATCGTCATCATGACGGCCACACGCACGTGTACCGCGACTTTCGTGAGCGCGTCGCCACCGTCAACCCTGCCGCCCCCGCCGGCGGCGAGCTTCGGCTTGACGATCCAGAGGGCGGGCACCGGCGTCGGCACCACGACGGGCGCCGGGACGTACCCCGCGGGCACGGTGGTCTCCCTCCGAGCCACCCCCGCAGCGGGGTCGACGTTCGCCGGGTGGTCCGGGAACCCGGACTGCACGGACGGCACCGTCACCATGACGGCCACACGCACGTGTACCGCGACTTTCGTGAGCGCGTCGCCACCGTCAACCCCGCCGCCGCCACCGCCGCCCGCGCCCACGGCATGCCAGCTTCCGGCAGCCCGCCAGTTCGTCGCCTGTGCGACGCCGAACGCTCGGTCCGATATCTCCCCGTTCACGCGTGGTAGCAAGGACCTCATGTGGACGTGGGACTCGAAGCGGAAGCTCCTGTACATGGGCATGGGCGACATAGGGTCAACCTACGCGAGCGGGAGTGGTAACCAAGCCCTCTTTTCCTACAACCCTGGCACGAACGCCTGGGCCGTCGTCTCGACGTACTGCCACGCGGCGGGCCAGGTCACCCCCAACCACCCGACGGACTACGGCATCATGGCCTACGACTCGAGGCGCGACGTCGTCTGGTGGGGGGCCAATTTTGGGTTTCCCAATCAGGAGGGGCAAGTCTGCAATCAAGGTCGCCCGGAGTGGCCGAAGGGGTCGATCTTCCGCAGCGGATTCATGCGGCTCAACCCCGATACGAACACGTGGACCAAGGTAAACGACCGGAGAACGGGCACCATCGGCGGCAGCTACTATGACAGCACCGGCGACGCGTTGCTATCCATCGACAGCGAGACTAACCCAGCTCTGAATGTGCGTTCGCTCAGCGATGAAGCGACGATGCCGCAGTCGTCCCATCCGATCACCGTGACGCCAAGCCCCGCCTGGACCGGCACGGCGGGTGGGTGGACCGGTCCCGCGGAAGCGAAGCGCGTCAAGTGGGCATGGGATGACGCTGGGCGAGTCGCTTATCTTCCACTGAAATACTATCGGTACGACGTGGCCGGAAAGGTTGTGGACAGAGCGGTGTACATGGTGACGGTCAACCGCGCGACCGGCGCGGTGGCTCTGAAGGCTCGCGCACCGATCAGGTCCCAGGCGGACGTCCCGCCCCCTTACCACATCAAGTCGGTATGGGACTCCGTGAATAAGAGGGTCATCTTCCCGGTGATGACCGACTCATGCGGGCGTATTCGGCAGATGCTTGTCTACAATCCCGCCACCAACGCCTGGGAGGACACTCCAGTCCCGGCGAACACCCATGGCGCGACGGTGGCCTACGACCCTGAGCGGAACGTCGTCGTGCTGGCCGGGCGCATGTTCTGCGAGGGGCAGACCCCGAACCCGCCGTGCCTTTACCTCTGGCGGTACGGGCCCTAGGCGCGGCGGGTCCGTGACGACGCGCACCCAGTCCGTCGGTCCGTACCGTTCGAACATGCTCGTCCGCCCGCACTGTGCCGGCCCCCGCCGGATCGTGGGCGCGGCGACGGAGCCCCACGCGGGGCAGCGCCTCCTCGCCGCGTTCGGGCCGGGAGCGCGCCCGCCGCCGCGCCGCCACGGCAAGGCCGACAACGCGTGACCGCGCCTCCTCACGCTTCCCCGGCGCCCGTGAGCAGTCCCCCTGCCTGCCCCTACCAGCCGGCGCCTCCACCGGCCCCGAGTGGGAAGCCACCACAGGTCCCTCCCGTGACTGTCGTGTGGCCAGCGGTCACAACGCCTGCCGGTCGGCTTGACGCTCCGCCAGAGGACATGGTTAATTCGGCCTAGATGCTCATCGGCCTGCTGATCGGCCTCTGGATTCTACCAGGCCCCCAGACCGGAACCGGCACTGTCAGCGCCGCGGGAATGTATCCAGCGGGCACGACAGTGACGCTGACCGCCACACCGGCGGCCGGATCGACGTTCGCCGGATGGTCTGACGAAGCCGACTGCTCGGATGGCCTTGGCACCATGGTCGCAAGCCGAGCGTGCCAGGCGACGTTCACCGCCCAGGCCAGCACACCGCTCGCGGCCGGTTCGTCGTCGGCCTGGACGCGTCTCTCGACCGGCAAGGACCTCTTTTCGAACCCGTCGTGGTTCAACCTCGCGTGGGACTCTCAGCGAAACCAGGTGCTCGCAACGACCTGGGCGCATGAACTGTGGTGCTTCACGGTCGCCACGAACTCCTGGGCGCAGTGCGGACTGAAGGGACCGCGCTCCGACTACCACAATGCCGGGTGCGCCTATGATCCCGTCAACGACCGGCTCTGGTGTACAGGTGCGGCTAACAAGACGGTCTACTGGCAGCGGGCGACGGGCGCCTACGTCGAGCACACCCCATCCGTCATGAGCCTCAATGCGGCGGTGGTCTATGACCCCGCGCACAAGCGACTGATCGGTTTCGGGGGGTGGAGTCTCAACCCCGTCGCGACCTTTGCGCTGAACCCCGTGGCGACGGCGTGGGTCCGTTCCACCTCAACGGGACCGTCCTTTCACAGCAGTGCGGCGAAGATGACCCACACGCGCGCCGGGTGGGACGCACAGCGGCAGAAAGTCTGGTACGTGGACCCGGACGGATCGGTGTGGTGGCTGACGCCCGCGACCCTGACGTGGACGAAGCAGACCGCGACAGGGACGCCGCCGAATGCCTACGCGGTGTTCGCCCGGCACGAGCAGGCAGACCGGATCGTGGCGTGGGTCGGCGCGGCGCACATTGCTGGCGGGACCGGCGCGCCGGTGATCGCCAAGACGTACACCTTCACGCCGGGGCTCGGTGTGTGGGCCGAGCTTGCCACGACCGCCGCTCCGTCAGGGAGGGTGGTCGCCAGCAACGCGATGATCTACGATCCCGCGAACAATCGCCTGCTCCTCCACACCGGCTTGAACTACGCCAGGGAGACGTGGGCTCGAACCATCGGGACGGCGTCGCCGCCGGCACCGTCGCCGCCGCCATCGAGCTTCGGCCTGACGATCCAGACGGTGGGCACCGGCGTCGGCACCACGACGGGCGCCGGGACGTACCCCGCGGGGACGGTAGTCTCCCTCGGAGCCACCCCCGCGGCGGGGTCAACGTTCGCCGGGTGGTCCGAGGACCCGGACTGCACCGATGCCACCGTCACCATGACCAAGGAGTTCCAGCCGCACCTCGCCGTGTGCCGGCGCGAAGATGTGCCGTATGGAGGCCTCAGCAGGTGCCGCGTCTTTGCCCAGCGCCCGGCGGACGGCAGCGAGGGGGCGAACTTGCCGCCCCGCCGACTCGTGCTGCGTCTTCGATGAAGACCGCTCGTCCACGGTCGCTCGTCAAAGCGGCGATCCTACGTGCGGCGCGGAGCACCGGCTTGTTCCAGTACGCCGCCCGGGCCAGCCGGGGCCGGTTGCGCATCCTCTGCTACCACGGCTTCAGCGATGGGGACGAGAGTGCCTTCCGACCGAAGCTCTTCATGAGATCGGCGACCTTTCGCCATCGGATGAAGTGGCTCACTGACAATGGGTTCTCCGTCCTGAAGCTCAGCGAGGCGTTGGAAGCGCTTCGCCGGGGGCGCCTGCCGGAGCGCCCGGTCGTCATCACCATCGACGACGGATGGACCGGCGCGCACCGCCACGCCTGGCCGATCCTGAGTCAGCACGGGTTCCCCGCCACACTGTATGTGACGAGCTACTACGTACTGAAGCAGAGTCCGGTGTTTGGCGTCGCCCTCGAGTACATCTTCTGGAAGACGGATCGGCGGCGGCTCGCGCTCGACGGGCTCGGCATACGCGGGATGGCCAGTGCCGTGGTATCGCTGGAGAGCGCGTCCGATCGCGAGCGGGTCGTGAACGAGATCGTTCGGCAAGGTGAGAGCGACTGGAGCGAGACAAGGCGCGGCGAGGTAGCCCGCCAGCTCGCCGATCGTCTCGGCCTCGACTACCAGCGTATGTGCGCGGCGCGGCGCTTCAGTCTCATGTCGTCGGACGAGATCGCCGAAGCCGCCAGGGGCGGTCTCGACATTCAGCTGCACACGCATCGTCATCGCTTCCCCCTGGAGACGACCTCGGCGTTGCGCGAGCTCTCCGACAACCGCAGAGCGCTGGAACCACTCGTCGGCCGGCCTCTCACGCACTTCTGCTACCCGAGCGGAGAGTGGTCAGAGGACCACTGGTCACCGCTTTTGGCCGCTGGGATCGAGAGCGCGGTGACCTGTGATCCTGGGCTGAACGACTCAACGACACCGCCACTTGGCTTGCGACGCTTCCTCGACGGCGAGACCGTTTCACAGCTGGAGTTCGAGGCGGAGCTGTGGGGCCTGTCCGCGTTGTTACGCAACGCGCGGTCGCTGGTTCTCGGACGAGCTCGTCGAGGCAGCTGACGCGACAACGCGCATCAGCCCATGTCTAACCGCGGCTGCGGCCCGGCCGCCGCGCGGGAGCTTCCGGGGACACGGGCTCGCGTGCTCAACCCGAGCCGGAAGGGGCACCACGCGATGCCTGAGTGGTCGGAACCGTGATACAGGTGGTGAGGCGGTGGCTCTCGATGTCGGTAATGCGGTCGGCGTCGGCGACGGCGCTCGTCACTGAGCGCACTGCCAGAGTCAGGTCCCCGCGCTCGCGCGCCAGTGCCGGAAGGAGCGTCGGGTCCCAGCCCGCGCGGACTTCGGTATGATGGAGTACGCGCTGCCGTCAGTGCGAGCTCGAGACCCGAGGGGAGCAGGACTGTGAAGAACCCTGTGGAAGAGATCCTCTATCAGCTGTCCCGTCGTCGGCTGCGGAAGCAGGTGCAGAATCATCCGGCCTATACGACGACCTCCGAATACGCGAGCTGGCGACACTCGAGACTCGAGACTCAGTACACGACCTACTTCGACCCGGCGGAAGTTCAGGGTCGACGCGTCATCGATTTCGGTTGCGGATCGGGCCGGCTGGCGAGAGTCGTCCTCGAACTGGGAGCGACCTCGGTCGTTGGCGTGGATCTCTCGGAGAGGATCGTGACCAGTGCTCGCGAGGCCGTGGTCGCCCTCGGCCTCGACGAGCGTCTCTCGTTCGTCGTCGGTCGCCCCGACGCGATCCCGCTGGACTCGACATCGGCAGATGTTCTCCTCTGCTTCGACGTGATGGAGCATGTGCTCGACTACGAGGCGATCATCCGAGACTGGCATCGCGTGCTCGTTCCGGGGGGAAGGTGCTCATCTGGTGGAGTGTGTGGATGCATCCATATGGACACCACTGCCATCCGCTCGTCAACGTGCCATGGGCACACCTGCTCCTGTCGGATGCCGCCCTCCTCCGCATCTGCGCCCGGACGTACGAGCTGTCGGAGTACCGCGGAAGCTTCTGGCATCTGGATGAAAACGGCAACAAGAAGGCGAATCCGTACGCCAATGATCACACGCTCGAAGACTACCTAAACAAGCTGACCACCTGGAAGTTCGAACAGGTCTGCCGGCGAGTCGGCTTCGAGATCGCGCGAAGAGACATCGTCCCGTTCTCGGGGAACCGGGGCAAGGGTCTCAAGAAGATGCTGGCGGCCATCCCGTTCTTGTCGGACGCCTTCTGCTCCTGCGTGGTATACGAGCTCCGCCGCCGCTGAGACCCTATCATCCACGACGTGGCGAGACGGCCGGGCACGTGTTGATCGGGGCCCGGCCTTTTCTCAGCCTGACCCTGCTGTTCTTTGAGCGCAGTGACCTAAAGCCGCGTGAGTACGCGCTGTCCGGTCTGTCGCTAAACGCGCTGGACTTTCGCGGGGACGTCCGTCTACGCGAGGGACAGCGGCCCCGCCGAAATCGACGGCTCGCGGCCGTGTATCCCGGACGCAGTCTGTTCTTCTTCGAGTTCGAGCGCGAGACCGGCCGTCGCTTTGTCAGAATCTAGCGTTGTTGCTGAAGAGACGAGGTCACTTCCTGGCGATGAGATAGATGAGCTTGTAGGCCTCGTCGGGAACCGGATTCTTCCTGAGCACGCGCACGTCTCGATAGCCGGCGTCGGCCAGCATGCGTAACAGAGTCTCCTCGAATGGCCAGAAGGACCATGACTGAACGCCCGAGTTTATCTCGCTGAGTCCTCCCTCCTGGAACACCCTTCCGCGATACTCCCCGTGGGGCGTCGACAGGGTCAGCGCCCTGGCCTCCGGAGTCGGCGACGACTCATCCGCGTAGTGTGTCGAGATGAGCAGCGTGTCCGTCATGCCACTCAGGCGTTGCAGCAGCACGTGCGGATCATCGAGGTGGTACAGCACGCCGGCCACCAGAGCGAGATCGAAGCGCCCGTGCGCCTCCACGGAGATCTCGCGGGCGTCGCCCAGCAGAAAGCGAGCGTTGTCCAGCCCGAGCAGATTCTTGATGACACAGCACTTGACGTAGTTCTCGACCCTGGCCTCAACCGCGACGACACGAGCGACACCCAGCCTGGTCAGCAGGAGGGTGTTGCCCCCTTCCAGGGGGCCCAGCTCGAGCACCGTCTTGCCGCGAAGATCGATGTGTTCGCGCAGTTCGGGCACGTTCAGCATGGACACGCGCTGCGTCGTATAGTCCGTGGACCCGCCAAGGCGCTGGCCGTCGACAATGAATTGCGACTCCCACGTGTAGAAGTAGTCAAAGATCAGTCGCGGCGAGAACTCGACGACGTAGCGAGTTCCGTCGCGCGTATCCCGCGCCCTGGCGCCGGTGCCAGACCACCTCGTACCCCAGGGACCGGAAGAACTGCTTCGCCGCGCGGTGAAGGAGCTTTCGCGGGTACGTCAGCATGCATGCCTCAGAGTGCCGTTGACCATTGTCACCTCGCGAGGAGCGCCCTTGGTGCCTCCCTTAGGGTCGGGAGCACCGCCCCTACCCGAGCCGCTTCTCGCCCCGTACAACCGGCAGGTGCCGGACTCCGCCACCGCCGAGCAGATCGCCGGACACGCCTGAAGAAGCAGGACACATCAGTCCTTCACTGTGCCCACACGCGACGCGACCGCTCGGTCCGCGTCGGCGACAGCGCACGGTACTTCGTTCGACCCACTTGTCCAGCCGGTCCACAACGTACCTTCCGGCAAGGACAATGTCCAGATCCAGGCCTCATGTCAAGGTCTTCATCCAGGTGGTCCGGCTGATGGGCTACCACCGGTGACACGTCACCACGTCCCTGAATCGTGGGAGTCTTACGAGGGACGGTAGCTCCAGTCATGTCCCGCCTCCGGTTCCTCAAGCGTTCCGCGGCGACGAACGACACGGTCGACGCCGGCCTCAACCAGGACCTCCGGTGGCGTTGGTCGGGAGAGAAATCCGAGGGGGCTGGCAGTCAACGCGTAGGCACCCGACTGAAAGATCCCGAACAGATCACCAGGCTCCGGAGTGGGCAAGTCCACATCCCGGGCCAGTGTATCGAGGGGTGTACACAAGGGCCCGACGACGTCCACGGTCTCCACGGGTAACGCGTTCAGCTTGTTCACCAAGGCCGACGGGAAATTCCGCTTGATGACCTGTCCGAGATTCCCGGAGGCAGCGAGATGATGGTGCATACCCCCATCAACGATGACGAACTTCTTTCCTCTGGACACCTTCACGTCCGTCACCCGGGCGAGGTAGATTCCCGCCTCGCCGATCAGGAAGCGCCCGGGCTCGAGGACGAATCGAGTCCCCTCGAACGCACGGTCGCCCCTCAGATCCTCCTCGAGGCCGCGTAAGCCGCCTCCCAGCGCCGCAAGATCGAGCTCCTGCTCGTGCTCGAAGTACGGGATCCCCAAACCACCGCCCAAATCCAGCGTGTGTAGCGGTCGCCGAAGCCGTTCCGATATGCTCCGAGCAATCTCCAGGCCCTTCCGGTATTGCCGAAGCAGGACCTCATGGTCAAGAATCTGCGTTCCGGAAAAGAGGTGGATGCCGGTCACCTCGACCACCCCACTCCGGGCCAGCTCGGCAACGAGCCCCTCGGCGACTTCTTCGTCAACGCCGAAAGGGCTGGCTTTGCCGCCCATGCGGAGTGCCCCACCGAGGGCCACGGTTCCAGGGTTTACCCGAATCGCAACGCGCGGGCGGATGCCGTAACGCCGCGCAAGGCCGACGATCCGTTCCGCCTCTCGGGCGGATTCCACGTGGATTTCCCCAATACCGCGCTTGAGAACGAAGTCCAGCTCCTCTTCAGTCTTCCCCGGACCGGCGAACACGATCCGGTGAGCCTCGCACCCAGCACTCCTCGCCTGCCAGTACTCGCCTGCCGACGCCACTTCGAGGCCCGCCCCCCGCTCGAGAAAAAGTCCCAGAATTGCCGGATTCGGATTCGCCTTGACCGAGTAGAAAATCTCGTACCGATCGGGAAGCGCATCTCGCAGTTGTGACCACCGGCCTCTCACTACCGAGGTCGAATATGCGAACATCGGTGTTCCATGGTGGGCGGCGAGATCCTCCACTCCAACTCCATCTACATACAACTGGCCGCCTCTTTGCGCGAAGTTGCGTGCAACCAAACGCGTGGCCGCGCTCACTGCGCCATCCCCTCTCGCTTCCGGAGGCCGGGATAGTCGACCTTGCCGCTCGTCGTCTTGGGGAGGTCGCCCACAATCTCCACAAACTTCGGAACCATATAGCGGGGCAGCCTTCCGGCGCAGAAATCGACTAGCTCCTCGCCCTTCACTTCGACTCCTTCGCGAGGAACGACCAGAGCCTTGATAACCTGCCCGAGGACTTCGTCCGGCAGCCCGATCACCGCTGCCTCGCGCAGCCTTCCGCTCTCGAACAACACTTCCTCCACCTCGGTCGGACTTATCCGGTAGCCGGCGGACTTGATCAGGGCATCGCGTCGACCCACGAAGTACAGGAATCCCTCCTCGTCCATCTTGACCAGATCGCCCGAATAGCAGACCCTTTCTCCCGCCGCCACATCCGCCGCAAGCAGGGGATGTGGTCGCAACACTCGGGCCGTCAGTTCCGGTTGCCCCCAGTAGCCCATCGACACGGTCGGCCCTCGATGGACCAGCTCACCGACTTCCCCCGCTTTGCACACTTGCCCGCTCTCGTTCAAGACGAGGATCTCTGTATTCGGAATCGCTCGACCGATCGATGTGGGTCTCCGGTCGAGTTCCTCAGGAGGGAGGTACGTCGATCTGAATGCTTCCGTTAGCCCATACATCAAGTAGATGCGCGTGCCTACTAGCCGTGTTCGTAGGGCCGAAAGCACCTTTTGAGGCATTGCACCTCCGGTGTTCGAGATGTAACGAAGATGTGGAAACTCCTGCCTGTGTAGTCCAGAGCTGGGCTGCGTAATCAGGCTCCAGAGCGAGGGCACACCCCCCATCCCGGTGATCCGTTCGCGCGACCAGACGTCGACGATCTCTCTGCCAAACCTGAAGGACATCATCACCAATGCCGCAGCCTGCTGGATGCTCGTCATCAGGTGATTGAGGCCCGCGTCGAAACTGAAAGGAAGAACCGCTAAGAGCCGATCCCGCTCCCCTATCTCCAAGTATGTCGACACTATTGACGCACCGGCCATGAGCTGCGAATGACTCACCATGACGCCCTTTGGTTTTCCTGTCGAACCTGAGGTATACAGAAGCGCCGCGAGGTCGTGACTGATGCATCGCTCCTCCCAGGTTCCTTGTGTCTCCGCCTTCTGCAGCTCCTCGAAGGCGTAGGCGGGTTTGTCAACACTCCGAACCGACTCACCAACGACGACCACGAACTCCAAGCTACCCGTCTGCTGGACTACGTGGGACACTGCTTGCAACTTCTCAGCGCTCACGATGAGCGCTCTCATGCCGCAGTCTCGTGCAATGTGTGCGACCTGGTTCGAAAGCAGCGTGGCATTGACCGGCACAAACACACCTCCGGCCTTCGATACGGCCAGAAGCGACAGCGGCAGTTCCACGCACGGCTCGAGGAGCACTCCAACGCGATCTCCTCGGCGAACCCCCGCTTCACGCAGCCCGCTCGCGAGCGCAGCGATCCGTGCTTGAGCCTCACCGAATGTCAGGCGCCTACCGCCGCATACGAAGGCCTCCTTGTCGGCGAATCGCGCCGCACTCCTCTCCAACAGGTGATGCACGAGGTAATCCATCCCGCTCTCCAGACTAGAGATCTCTCTCACCGCAGCGTCTGATCATGCTCGCACGTCGCCTCCCCGGAGGGACCAAGAATCACGGGGTGGCTCTATCCCACGTCCCCTGTAGACAACGACGCTACACGCGTGCTCGCGGCGACTGAACCCATAACCCTTTAGGACATCACCAATCCTTCGCTCGTCCGTGACCAGCACTTGAACTCTCACCTTTCCCATTTCTCTTGCATGAGCTGTCACCGCAGATACGAGTCCCTCGAAAGCCGCACTTCCCTCAATCGCCAACCAGTCGAGAAGATCGATCGTTTCATCTCCGACCAGGCAGACTGCCCAGCCGACCAAGTCCCTACCTCGCCGAGCCGTCAAGAGCTCATGCCGGCGCAACGGCTGTTCTCGATACAACCAGGTAAGCTCCCGCGCACTCCGCGATCCGCGTACGACGGGGGAATGGGCGGCAACTGCCTCGTCCAATTCGGTGAATTCATCGCCCAAACTCCCACCATGCTCAGTGATCTCGATCCCCCGCGTCCGCCGCCACCCGAGGCTCAACCACGAGTCGACCATCACCCCGAGCGTTGCCGCAACTGGTCCTCTCAGGTCGAATCGCTTCTGCAGCCATGGCGCAGTCCGTACGAGTTGGACATATCGATACACATTGGCGCTGGCCCCCATGCCAAGGCGCCGAAATGTGGCCATCCCCAGAGCGTGAGGTGGAGTATCCAAGCACAGGGCCATTGCCTCCGTGTCAACGGGCTGGAAAGTTGCCCGCTGCAGGATGACGGCGGGCCCGAGGCTGCGGTGAGAAGGCTCGACCGCAAAGTCCTCAACGCGCCCACCGAGCATCCTCTTCCCATCAATCCACAGGTACACGGGAATCACCGACGCCACGCCCACGGGCGCCTCCTCTCGGTCCTGGAAAGCGCCCCAGGCAAGCCCAGACCCTGCCGGGTTGTGATGGTAGAGCCACTCGTATCGCCTCCGGTGATCCAGCCCAGCGAGATTGCGTTCCAGGACGCGAAGAAGCACGTCGCATTCCTCGGGAAGCTGAAGGGTTCGAACGTTCACCCCCATCACTAAACCCCTAGCTTTCCCTCGACGAAGCTCGTTAGTCGGGACAAGGTCTGAAAGTTCTCTGGAACCAGTTCATCGTCTTCGAACGCCATGTTGAACTCACGCTCCAGAAACGATACGACTTCCAGGACACTCAAGGAATCGACCATGCACGTTTCCAGCAGGTTCGTCTCGTCCTCAAGTGCTTGCAGACGAGCGGTAGGGAACGTTGCGTGGACGAATTCCCTGATCTTCTCCTTGACCACTGTATCCTCCCAGCCACTTCCGGGCAGTGGAAGAATGGGCAACAGCCTCGTCCACGCAGCAGGCCCTCACCCCCGGACGGCCAGTTAGTTAACGCTGATTGTGCACAGGGCACCGGCCAGCGGCTAGGTCAGACACTCCAACACTCGACAGACCGGTCCCCCCCTGCCCAGATTGCCGGGGGGGCCTCTCTTCGCCGCGTCACCTCGTCCGTCGGCCGCTACAATTATAGTTCGTGTACCGCGATCGATCGACCTCGTCCGAGCTATGCGGCGCTTCGCTCATGTGCCTCGACGTCATGTTCGTTAAACAAGCTTTCTGCTCTTCACCTCCCTGAATCGTAACGCAATTCAGTCTACTCATATCCTCCATCTTAGACCGGCCCCCCTCGTCAGTTTGAGCAACGCGTTGCGGCTCCGGGTGTCGAGATAAGTCGCGGCGAAGGCCAGCATAGCCTTAAGTCTGGGGTGAGATCGCATGCTCGACACAAACCACCGCCGAGCCGCAGCCGCATCCCCGCGCTCGAGTGCCAGGGCCCCAAGCCGATACAGGCTGACCGATTCCTCACCACGAAAGTAGGCCGTAGCTCCCGACGGGAACAGCGCAGGAGCCCCTGCCACCTTCCGCCCCAGCTTTAGACGTTCCTCGACCAGTTTGTCCTTATAAAGAAGAGACGCATTCTGCTCCCACACAAACGAATGAACAAGAGTCTCCTCAATGGCAGCCGCGCGCCACTTACCCAGGAGTCTCATCCAACAGTCGGCATCGTCGATCAGTCTGAACGTTTCGTCGAAGCCGCCGACGGTATCGAGAGCGGCTCGTCGAAGCATGACACTCGATGGTGGAATGAAGCTCGACGGCAACAACGCTGCGGCGATCGACTCGGACAGGCGGTAAGCTGATGCGCCGAGCGGCTCCCGAGAGAGGCGCATGTATCCGGGAGTATCCCGAAGGAAACCGTTCTCGAGGACGGTCCCCTCCAGCGTGAGCACGACTATGTCGCTGAAGACGAGACCAATCTCCGGATGTTTCTCGAGCACGCGGATTTGGCGCTTCAGCTTCCCACGTTGCCACACGTCATCTTGATCAAGGAGCGCAACAAATGGGGCCGTTGAAGCGCGCACGCCCGCATTACGGGCACCGGCTACCCCTCGGTTCGTCTGGGTGATAACCGTGACCGTCGCGCCATACGAACGCGCGATGGTCGCACTATCGTCGGTTGATCCATCGTCGACGACGATGATACTCCTCACGCCCTCTTGAACGAGGGCGCTCTCTATGGCCCTATGGATTACTCGGCTGCCGTTGTACGCAGGCAAAATCACATCGACAATCGGGTCCATGCGTCCCCTCGGGAATTCGCGAACTTGAACACTTCAATCGCCTGGAGCGATGCCAGGTAGACCCTCGATCCAACCTGCCTCTCGCTGCCCTGGCATCAAAGCGAGCTCAATTCAAAGTTATCTTCTGCCTTCCCGTGACCGATTTCCATGCAGGCTTCTGGCTCGATAGTGTGCCGTAGTACTCACGGACAACACCCGTACCTGGCGGGTGGAGCGGGTCATGGTAAGGGCTCCCTTCGCGAACATCGCTCTTGCGACCAGTCGCGGCGTTCCAGCGTCGGTATCGGCGATTCGAAGGTCAGCGTGACTCATAGGGTGAGCCGCTCCGGGAGGTCACGGCGCGTGGCCACGGTGAGCCGCAGCGACTTCGCGGGGCCGGTTCTGCGGTGAGACGCAAGCGCATGCGCGGACGGTAGGGTCATCGAGTCAACTCCCGCCCACGCACTCTGCCAAGCTCATGAACGTGCGAGCATATCTCCCCGCGGTGCGTGTGGATCATATGTGTAGATCATGGCACGACGTTGGTTCTTGCGCGTGAAATCGTGGCGCAAAGGGATCTCCTGCTTGCGTGTCATGAAGCCCATCTCGTCGAGAACGTATCCGGACAGGGGATTGAAGTAGATGATCTGGATCTCTCGCGGGTGCGCCACCAGCGATTCTTCTATTTTCCGGAACACGATTCTCATGATAGGCGCATCGAATGGGTTGTAAAGGAAGAACACTGCGGGGTCTGGAGGTGGATCGAAGTCGGTCGCGTCGATGCATAGCGATCGAATATCGGAACAACGCTGTCTTGGGCTGCGGTAGATAGAGATGTTGTGCTCAGCGATCGAGTGCAGAGTCTTGGAGAACTCGATTCCACGAATGAATCTAAAGGGGTAGTCGGAAGCCATGAGCAGGGTTCGTCCCATGCCAGAACCGTAATCGAAGTAGCCGAAGCGCGTAATGTCGACCGTCAGGCTATCCATAAGCCGGCGGAACACGGTCACTGGCGTTGCCTCGTAGTAAACGCCCAGGGAAACATGGGGGCTGCTGATGGCGAGACTCTCGAGCCACACGACCCCTGACGTATGGGTACCGTATCGACGGTCGAACGAACGGTCGAGGTATGATCGACTTTGGTGGGCGACGTTCTTGCCAATCAAGGACAGCGTATGAAGCAGTCCTCTCTTTCCGAAGCTAGCAGCAATCGTATCGATGAGTTTCATCTCTTGTTGTCCGTATGACGCACAGCCACGGGTCGGGCTCGCGAACAGGCCCGGCTGTTCACGTGAGGTCTACCCGAGACCCAGCCCCCTTGATTGACCACGCCACGTGGCGTTCAGTCACCTTTTGTTCCTTAGAGCGCACGATGAGGAGGCGCTCGATAAGGCCGAGCGCCGCCTGTGGGCCGAGCAAGCATCCGGCCCCCGAGGCAGTAACCACCGGGTGATTTGCTCGGGAGATCGCAGTACTCCGGCCACGCGGAAGCACTCGTCGAGAAGCGTCCGATTCGTGACGTGAGCCCGTTCGCAGCCGCCAGTCGGGTCCGCTGCCGCTACCTCGAAGCCCACCGGAGCCGCGTCGCCTTTCAAGGGACACATCGGCACGCCTGCCAAAATGGTGCCAGCTCCCATCTTCAGCGTGCCCGAACCAACTGCGCCCGCAACGTGGCGATGATACACGACGGCCACGCGGGGCAGCAAGGATGCCAGGCCGCGCGGCGCCGGCTCGGCCGCCATTCTCGGCCGCCGATATCGCCGGCTACAGCCGCCTCATGCACGGGACCAGGCCGCCACCGTGGGCGACCTCAAGTCCCACCAGAGCGTGGCTCTACCTCGAACCTTGGACCCGCTGATTAAGAGGCGACACGACCCGGCGTCCCTAACAAGCGCCGCCGCGCGTGAACGCCCGTCCCCTCCCGAGGGGGCGCGGACGACGTGAGGTCAGCGGCATGCGCGTCACGCCGCCCCGGTCGCGGTCCACGAGTAGCCGTGCCGGTGGTGCAACCTGACGTCGCGGAACCCGGCGCGCTCCATCAGCGAGCGCACCTCGTCCCGCGTCCAGTACGCCGCGATCGTCGGATTCAGCTGATCGTAGATGTTGAGCCGGAGGGCATTGCCGTCCAGCGGCCGCAAGACGCTCCGCATGTAACGGTGCATCGGGAGCGGCAGCGCGCGACACGCAGCGATGTAGGCCCGCAGGGGCGGGATGAGCGCCGTCGAGAGCGCCTGCAAGGCGGTGGGCGGCAGCCGAGTGGTCACGCGGCGCAGGGCACCGAACGTCCGGAGGTAGAACTCGTTGCCTTCCCGGCCGTAGACCCAGATCGTGCAGCGGCCGCCGGGCTTCAGCAGGCCGCGCATGACCTCGAGCGCGCGGCCCGGATCGGGCAGGTGATGGACCACGCCGATCGAGAAGACATGATCGAGCGGCAAGAGCGCCGGGAGCTCGTAGACGCTCGATCGGAGCACTTCGACGTTGTTGAGATCGCGGGTCCACGCGCGCGCGTTCTCGACGCTGTCGCCGGCGTCGACTCCGATCACCTTGGCCGCGTGGCGCGCCATGATCCGGAGGAAGCGGCCGTTGCCACAGCCGATCTCCGCCACGGTCGCCCCGCGCAGCTGCTCGAGGCGCACGAGCGGTGCCAGCACGTCGGCGAGCAGCTCCTCGGAGCCGAAGTAGCCGCTGTTGTCGAAGTATCTCTGCCACTGCTCGGAGAAGTCCGCTATGGTGCCGCGGTCGTCCATCGGCCTCTCAGACCTCCTTCTCCGCCACCACGAGCTGGGAGATCCCGACCACCGGGAATCGGAACGGCGCTCGCGCGAGCAGCGGGAACAGCACCGGCGGCGTCCGGTTGGGAAAGATCAGGCCGCAGCGCTCGAAGGTGAGCAGCCGCAGGCCCGCGCGTTTCACCTGATCGGCGACGTAGCGGCGCGAGAAGCGCAGCACCCAGCGGTGCTCGCGGTCGCAGAGCGAGAACAGGAACTGCGCGAGATTGAGGGGATTCGGCTCGAAGAACACGATGGACTTGCGGCTGACGCGCGCCATCTCGCGCAGCGCGCGCCACGGCTCGTCCACGTGATGCAACAGCTCCCAGCAAAAGACGAGATCGAAGGCGCCCCCGGCGAACGGGAGCGCCATGGCGTCGGCGATCACGCGCGCGGGACCGGGATGGCGCGAGAGCATCCGCCAGCTCCCGTCCGTGGCCACGACGTCGATGTGAGCCGGCGCATGGATGCTCGAGAAGCCGTTGCCCGCCCCCACGTCGAGGGCCGATTGCACCGCGCCAAGATCGACGCGCCGCGCGAGGTGGGCCCAGCGCTGGCGCGAGAACCCTGCGACGACGGGGTGCCGCGCGTCGCGGTGGACGCTGTCGGCCTCCCAATACTCCCGCTGGCGCCCCGCGTCTGTCTCGCGGCCGTGGCTCGGTCCCGTGCCGTGCTCCGAGTACAGCGGACTGTCCTCGGCCACGCAGATCGGGATGCCGTCGCGCACGGGATAGCAGCGGTGACACGCTCCGCACCGGAGCGCGCCGTCATCCGGGAGGAGCGCCCGGTCGTCGCCGCACGCCACGCAACGCGGGCAACGGAGCTGCGCCATCCAGCCGGAGTCCGCTCGGTTCACCATTGGGCGCCCGCGATGTGCCACCCGTTCTCGCCGTCGCGGTCCGGGTAGGCTCGAGACACTGCGAGGATCATACCTCACGCCGACCCCTGGGCGGGAGGTGGCCCCTCCGTGCTAGGCTTGAGGCTCGTCATGTCGCTCGGCTCCGCTGCGACGCGTGCGCCCTCGTTCTTCGCTCGTGCCACTCGCCGGGTCGATCCGCTCGTGCTCGGCGGGGCCGCCGTCGCTCTGTACATCGGCGCGCTGACCGTCAGGAACGGGATCGAGGCGATGCGCGGGACCATGACGTTCCCCAACAATGATCCCGTTGCCATCGGCACCGCCCTCGCAAAGGAGATGAATCCGGCGCTGTTCAGTCGGGACTATGCCTATCACGACCTGAGCCTCTGGGGGTTCTACACGCCGTTCCCCCTGTGGCTCATGAAGGTTCTCTGGAACGCGCTCGGCAGCTACGAGCTGGCGCTGTCGGCCCTGATGCCGGTCCTCCTGGGCGTGTATGTGCTCGGGATGTATCGTCTGACGCGGCTCATCACCGGGAACCGGTGGGTCGGGCTCGGCGTCGCCGTGATCTCCACCGCCCCGCGCCTCTCGATCGGGTCCGAGCTGTGGGGCATCGCGGGCGCGGCCACCGTGGGCCCACGTACGCTGTTCTGGGCGGCGAGCCCCTGGCTCTTCTGGCTCGTCTTCCGTCGCCCCACCGGCGGTTGGCGGCTCGGTCTGCTGATCGGGCTGGTCCTCGGCATCATGACGAACCTGCATCCGGTCTCGGGACTCGCCGTTGCCGAGACGCTGGGCCTGCTCGCCGTCGCGACGGCCGCCCACTGGCGGAGCGGACTGGCCCAGCTCGCTGGACTCGGGGTCGGCGCCATCCTCGGCGGCCTGCCGATGCTGTTCACGTTCCTTCGAGGGCTGCGCGGGACGGCCGCGATCCCGCCCGGCATCAGCTTCGACCGCTTCGCGAGCCTCCTCCACGAGCGCCTGGTGACACTGTTCCCTCACAAGCAGCCGCGGTATCCGTTCGTCGACGCGCCCGGCGTCGTCGCGCCGGCGGTCCAGGAGCTCGCCGCCTGGGGGTATCTGCTGTTCCTCGTCGCGATGGCGATCGCGGCATGGCGTGCGTCTTCGACCGGGCGGGACCTGACGACCCTTTGGGGTCTTGTCTGGATGGGCCAGGTGCCTGTGCTCTACCTCATCACTGGGCGCGGAGAGAGCGGGGGCATGGCGCTGATCCTCGTCGCCACGGTCTACCCCCTGCTCTGGCGGCTCGACGCCATCGACAAGCTCCTCGCCCGGCTCTTGGTGATCATGACGGCCCTGTGGTGGCTCGGGAGCTATAGTCTCGTTCGAGTGTGGGAGCTGACTCACGCGTGGTCACTGACAACCGTGACCGCCGAGCACTCCCGAGGCGCGCGCTTCGTCTACCTGCCGCTCTACCTGATCCTCGGCCGCATGAGCGCCCGTCTTCTCGCCGATCACCCACGCCGCGTCGAAGCGTGGGGGATAGTCCTCGCGCTATGGGCGGGAGTGTTCTGGACATCAGGCGGCCCCCTCGGCGTGCTCGTGGCGCTGGCGGTGGCGTGGTGGTCGCGTCGTCCCCTCGTCGAGCGGCGGCCGTGGTGGCCGGCGGTGAGCAGCGGCGCCGTCGCCGGCGCCCTGGTGTGGCCCGTCGCGTACCGGCACTTCCCACTCCGCCTGGCGCTGGTGCCGGTGCTCCTCGCCGCCCTCGTTGCCGCCGCCTGGTCGATCATATGGCGATACCGTCCCGCTGCCCTTGAGCCGGCGCGGCGCGTGGCGATCCCGCTCGCGCTCACAGGGGTCCTCGCGGCGGGACTGCTGTGGCCCGCGGGCCTGGCGCGGGCGTGGACGATGCTCGGCCCGCGGAGCCTCGCCACCCTGGGCCAGATCGAGCGCGACATGCTTGGTCTCACGGCCTGGGCGCGGGAGCACACCCCCGAGGAATCCCTGTTCTTCTTCGGCCACCCCGGCGACGTTCCGATCGTGGCCCGGGAGGGACAGTTCCGGTTTCGGGCCCAGCGGAGCATCACGCATTCGTGGAAGGACATCGGCGTAGCGTACTACGTGCGCGGGCGGATGGTGGATTTCCACGAGCGGTACCACGCGCTGGAGCGGGCGCGACGCGATCCCGCGAAGCTCCTGGCGTGCGCTCGCGCGCTCGGCACCGACTACGTGGTGTTGGCCTCTGGTGGCCCCGACCTCGGGATTGCCATCGCCTATCGGAACCCGACTTACACCGTCTATCAGTTGTCCGGCCCGGACCGGGATGCGTCGCAGTCCGGACCGTGGGCCCTGCCCGACGACTGCCGCTGAGGCTGCGACTCCGCGCGAAACGCGCCCGGGACCAGCGCCAAGCGGTCGCCATCTTCGGCGCCGAGTAGACAAGCCCGCACCCCGTCACTATACTGAAACAGGTCCGTAACTATTCTTTAACTGTTGGGCAGTGCCCTCCGCGTGCGGACCGAAAGGAGATGGAAATGGTCTCGAGGACTCGACGGGTCGCGAGAACGGCCGTGAGCATGCGGAGCGAGGTGCTGTCGGTACTGGCCATCGTGTGGCTATTCGTCGGTGGCGTGTCCCCGGCTTATGCATATATCGACCCCGGCAGCGGGGCGATGCTCTTCCAGCTCCTCGCCGCCGTCTTCGTGGGCGCGTTCTACTACGTGTTTCGCGCCTGGAAGCGCATCCGCGCGTTCGTCTCGAATTTCTTCGGTGAGAAACGCCGCGCGCCGAGCTCGCCCGAGGGCGAGCGGGAGTGATGCCGGCGGTCGCGCCGGCCCCCGATCCAGGCATCGCCTCGCTCCGCGACCCGGACGGCCGCATCGTTCGCTGCGACGGCCGCGTGTTGCGCCTCGTGAACGCCTCGAGCTGGCCCGCGCTGGAGAGCTTCCTGGGGTCCAGCACGGCCCAGAGCCTCGTCGGCGCCGGGAAACTCATCGGGAGCACCGTCCTCGACCTTCCCGACCGGGAGGCACTACTCCAACGCCCGGAGCTCCGGTCGGCGACCAAGGACTTCGAGCTCGGCGCGCTCCTCGAGCACCAGCGGGTCCCGTTCGTCTCGTTTCCTTACGAATGGCCGCCCGAGATGCTCCACGCAGCGGGCGCGCTCACCCTCGACCTCGCCGCTCTATTGCTGGACCAGGGGCTTGGCCTCAAGGACGCCACCCCGCACAACGTGCTCTTCCGCGGCGCGGCGCCGGTCTTCGTCGACCTGCCATCGGTCGAGCGCCGCGTGTCCGGTGATCCCACCTGGCGGCCCTACGCGCAGTTCATCCGGACGTTCTTGCTGCCGCTCTTGGTCTATCGGCGATTTGGACTATCCCCGGCGGAGCTGTTGCTTCTGCGCCGGGACGGAATCGAACCGGTCGAGGTGTACCGACTCTGCGGCCCGCTGGGGGGGCTGCTGCCCCCCTTCCTCTCGCTCGTCACTGTGCCGGTGTGGCTCGGAGCGCGCCAGAACCCCGACGACGCCGCCGTCTATGCCCAGAGAGTGTGGAAGGACGAGGCGCGCGCGCGGTTCGTGCTCGGCCGGCTGCTCCGCGGGCTGAGGCGGCGGCTCGATGCCCTCGCCCCCGCGGTCAGCCGGAGGTCGAGCTGGTCCGACTACATGGCGCAGGGCCAGAACAACTACACCGAGCGGTCCCGCCAGGCGAAGGAGGACTTCGTGAATGCGGCCCTCGGGGAGGTGCGTCCCCGAACCGTCCTCGACGTCGGCTGCAACGAGGGGCACTTCAGCCTGCTGGCCGCCCGCCGGGGCGCGCGGGTCGTGGCCCTGGACCTGGATCCCGTTGTGGTCGGCGCGCTGTGGCGGCGCGCCCACGCCGAGGGGCTGGACATCCTTCCCCTGGTCGTGAACCTGTCGAGGCCGACCCCGGCGATGGGATGGCGCAATCGGGAAGGCGCGGCGTTTCTGGACCGCGCTCGCGCCCAGTTCCACTGCGTCTTCATGCTGGCCGTCATCCACCACATGATCGTGACCGAGGGTCTTCCCCTCGACGATATCCTGTCCCTCGCCGCCGAGCTCACGACGGAAGCCGCGATCATCGAGTTCGTGGCCCCCGACGATTCGATGTTCCGGCGACTGACGCGGGGCCGAGACGCCCTCTACACGTGGCTTACGCGGGAGCGCTTCGAGACCGCGTGCGCGGCCCATTTCCGCATCGTCCGCTCCGAACAGCCCGCCGGATCGAGGCGCCGGCTGTATCTCCTTCGCAAGCTCGACCGGGCTCGGTAACGCACTCCGTGCGGGCCGCGGTCGCCCCGGCCGTGCTCCCCCTCGTCGTCGCCGTCTATCCGGTTCTCCACCTCTACGCCGCCAATCCCGGGCAGAGCCATTTCCCGTGGACCTTGACCGCGGTGCTGGCGGCGGGGGCGGTGACGCTGGCCATCGCCCTCGAATGGGCCCTCGGGGATCGGGACAAAGCTGCGTTGCTCGTCGCGCTGACCCTCGCGCTCGCGCTGTCCTACGGCCACGTGTTCGACGGGGTTCGCGCCGCGCTGGGTGGCGTTGGTCTGACCGGTGTCCTTCGGCACCGCTTCCTGGGGGCGGGCTTCGGCCTGCTGTCCCTCGCCGGATGTTTCGTCCTCGTGCGCACGCGTCGTCCGCTGACGCGGGCGCGCCAGGGGTGCGCGATGGTCGCGCTCGCCGCCCTCGTGCTCACCGCCGACCAGGTGGCGCTGTCCCATGTGCGCGTCGCCCGGCTGCCGCCCTCGCCGGCCGCGTCGCCGGGGCGCGACGTGGCAGCCGCCGGCGTCATGGCCGGGGCGCCCAACATCTACTACCTCGTCCTCGACGGGCGCGCGAGTTCGCGGGTGCTCGAGCAGTATTTCGAACACTCCGATGCGCAGTTCATCCCGCCCAGCACCTCGGCGAACCGCTGGGGCTCGGTGCGGATCCAGCATTCCCTCAACTGACCCCCTCGCTGAGGATGCAGATCTCGCTTTCCTTATTGTGCAGGTCGATGCCAACATAGTCCATGGCTGGCCTCCTCCTCGTGCGCCCGTAAGCGCGTGTGCTTTCGGTGGGGCAGTGTATGCCACCACGTAGAGCTGGGGGTCAGCCGCTTCATCCCATCTATGCGCCAGATCAACCACTTGCCTTCCGGACGGGGTTCTGGCGAACGACAGGCGGTCGTTTCGGGCACTCGACGTGCCGCAATTCCGGGTTCCTGTTCGGGAATCCTCCGAGTCTCGCTTCAGCGGCGCGTCGAACCCGGTGCGCCTTCGGGACACATCGGAGGCCGCGTGCCGATGCAGGCCAGCGCGGGAGGCGCTCGCCACGCGGGCGGTCGCGAGAAGTCGACGACTTCGTACAGCATGTATTGCGGCGTGGTGCTCAGGTGCTTCAGACGCGCCGACGAGTGAATGGTGGCGAACCGAGGGTCGCCCCGCTCGATGACGAAGTAGCGCGGGCCACGCTGGTCGATGAACCGCTCCAGCGCGTTGCCGACGCCCAGGTCTCTGGGGAGTCGAAGCGTGGGGTTCCCGCACCAGAAGTGCAGCGCCTCCCCCTCGGTGGCCACGCCGACGTAGTCGGGATTCATGAACGCGCACATGCGCCGAAGATCATCGTCCGCCTTCGGCCTGAACACCACCAGCGTCTCGCCACGAGCCGAGTAGGCCCACCAGCTCACGAGGCTTCTTTTCGCTTGCATCGGAAGCGTGGTCGCGAGCACGATGAGCAGAACCGCAAGCAGCGACCACTGTGCGAGGCCCGGACGCGGAGAGAACTTGCGCGCGAGTTGATCCAGGCTGCCGGCGCCCGCCAACCACAAGCAGCATGCAGCCGGCAGCAGGTAGCGGGCCTCGAATCCGCCGTAGATTAGGATCGTGTTGAGCAGGAAGGCCACTGCGCCCAGGGCGGCCACGCGGCGTGGGATATCCCCTCCACCACCCGAGCGTCCGAAAATGCCCCACGTGACGACGACCGGGAGCAGGAACCCGGCGAAATGCACTGACTTGTGCAGGAACAGCTCCCGGAAGGAGATCTTCACGAAGGCGGCCCAGGCGGCGGTCACCATGGTCCAGTTCGCCCGCATGAAGGCGAGCGCCCCGACGTACTGCTTGTCGACGAACACGAGGTCCCAGGGCTGGAACATCTCGAAGAAGGCGGCGTAGGCCGCGTAGGGACGAAGGCCGGACACCAGCTCGTAGGCCAGCCGAAGCCCGAGAATCCCGGTGGCGACCGCGGCGACGTAGATCCACAGTCGCCGATCGCGGATGCCCTCTCGTAGTGGACGCCGCTTCTCCCACAGGACGGCGAGCACCACCACGGCCCCCAGCAGGGGCACATTCGCCCGTGTCAGCCACCCGAAGACGGTCACCGCGGCGCAGACCAGCGCTCCTCTGTACGATCGAGAGACCCCGCACGCCGTGGCGACGATGAGCAGGATGCCGAGCACGGCATAGGGCTCGGTCCACGCGAAGGTCGAGACCTGGGACCACCGCGTCGACCACGCCAGCCCGGCGCCTGCCGCGACGGCGGCCGGGAGGCTCATGAAGCGCCGGGCGACGACGACGATCGCGCCGCCCACGCCGGCGGCGATGAGGCTGTGGCATACGATGGCGGTCGTCACGTCCGCCCCCAACCAGATTGGTACGGCCAGTACGACGGTGATGACGGGGAAGACGATCGCCCAGGCTGGTTGCGGCGGCGCGCCGGGCAAGTAGAAATGCCACTGGATCGGCGCCACGAAGCCGTTGCCGTGAGCGAGAGAGTTCGCCACGCCGAGATAGCTGGCGGCGTCGGGGGACAGGTGCGTCCTCTCGAGCGCGAGCGGAACGACGAGCAGCGCGGTGGTCGCCGCCATGACGAAGGCCGCCGCGAGCGTCAGGATCCATTCGTGCCGCGTCATCACCGGCGACCCTGACCCACCGTCCCCGCCGGTCAGTGGCGCGCGGTGTTCTTCCCTTTCGGACGGCATTCCGATGTCAGCCTGCCCGTGAACGCCCTGCTTCAGGTTCTCTAGGTCCTGTGGGTGTGAGCTGCCTCGGCACCCAGAAGCCCTCCGAGACAGCTCATGTGTGGCAGTCTACTGGAAAACGAAGCGGACCGCTCAAGGGCCGGGCGGTCGACCGAGAGCCGGGTGGACGTGGCGTCGAGCAGGCCGGAGAGGCACTTATGCCAGAGCCTGGCCTGGTAAAAGGGTCACCTTCGACGACCTGATCGGGCCCGGCGATGCCGCACGCCCTCGCACTATCTAATTCGATCAATCGAGGAACCGGGCTGCGTCCGGCCGCGGAGGAAGCGGGCAACTGTCGAGCCGGCCGAAGATCCGATACCGCACCCGCGCCACCAGATCGTAGACGCCGTCGCGCAGGAAGCGCGGGACCACGCGCAGAGGGCCGCCAGTCGCCACGGACCGCCCAGCCCGATCAGGCTGTGCAACACCGCGTCCGAGCGCATATCCGCGCGTTCGTGGGGAGCCCCGGCGATTCGAGCAATATGATCGAGTCGGGATCCGCGTCCAGATGCATGCCGTGGCGCGCGAGCGCCCGGGTGCCGAATGCGCCTTGCAGCGAGGCGAAACGAAACTGCCGCCGTCGGTCCCGCTCGAGCACGAATCGGACGTAGCGATTGCACAAACCGCAAACGCCGTGGTACAGCACGATCGGCCCAGACGGGCCCACGGCACCGCCGGCTCCCCGGCTGTGTCATCGCGTAACGGACTGTCCGGGCGGTATACGGCGCGCCCGCCCAGCTCACCCAACGTCCGCAGTTCGAGCAATCGTCCCCGAGCAGTCCCGGGGGATCACCGTTCGTCTCCTATTGTCCCGCTGGGCTGGAGGGTGCGTTTCCGACGATCGTGATCGCTCAGTCCGAGGGATCGTGATCACGGGTTCCGCTGATCGTGATCGCTCATCGGAGCGTCAGCAACGACGCACGATTGTCGTTTCTATGACCCTCCTGGCAAGGCTCGTCTGGTCGCTCGGGGGGATATTGGAGTTGATCGCTGCGGGTAGTGCTGGGCGAACTCGAGGTAGGTGCGATTGACGACGGGCTCGTAGCGGCAGGGGTGGCTGACCCCGCTGCGGAGATTATCAGGGTTACGTGCCCTCCACGGTTATGTGGCCGCCCTTTCAGGGACGGCAGTACCAGCAAGGAGTCGCCGTTGACGACGGCCACATAATCCGGGCGCCCAGCGGGGGATGAGCGGTCGGGGGACGCCAACGAGGTCCCCCGCCCGCCGGAAGAGCCGAGCTTCTCAGCTGGGCGTCGTCCCACTCGGCCGGCAGCGGCCACGTCAGGTTCGCCGCGCGGGCCCGCCGACAGTACTCCGCCACCGTCCCCAGGCCGACGCCACAGAGCTTTCCTCACGCTGTACGAGTCGTGCTCTGTACGAGTCGTGCTCTGTACGATCGTGCTCTTGACTGTGCACTCGGTGCTGGCTAACATCTCGGGCCAGTCAGGCTGGCTGTCTCGGCTCGAGGAGGTGGCCATATGCGCTGCGCCGTGGCGCTGATCGCTCGTCCGGCCCCGAGTAGGCCACCGGTACTCTCCTGGAGGTCGCGGAGCATATCGGCTCGCGATGCCGTCCACGCGACCTGCACGGGGCGCCTATAGTGCTGGCCCTCCTTCCATGGGCGTAAGGGATTGGCTGGCGCTCTCGATCGTCCTCGGCTTCGTCATCATCGGGAATCTCACGCCGTGGCGACGAAGGGCACGCGTAGTCTTCCTGATCGCCTTGTTTCTCGGCCTCTACCTCTTGCCCTGGATCGCCGGCATTCGCCTGGGCCAGTTTGTGATTCCATTCGGCTACTACAACCTCTACTCCATCCTGGCTCCCGAATCCCAGGGCTACGGAGAGGTCGTCATGGTGGGGAGGGACGGCCGCGAGTACCCCGTCGACTTCCGTGCGTGGCAACCCTTCATTCCGCGATCGTTCAACTTCATACTCCGCCGGCGCCTCACGGATCAGACGGTGAGTCGTGAGAAGGACCGGATCGGAAGGACGCTCGTCAAGAGAGTAAAGGAGGCGCTTCGCCACCATCACCGCCCCGGGGGCTTCGATGGCTGGAACGCCTACCTGCTCGGGCCTTTTCACTATCCGGAGCACCAGACCGCCGTCGTGCTCTGGGCGCCGGACGCCAAGCTTCCCCAGCCCGAGGAGGTCCGCGGCGTGCGCATCTATTGGATCCAGTACCAGGCCTCGGAGCGACGAGAAGATCCGTCCCGGTACACTCGTACGCTGCTCCATGAGTTTCCTGCCTGATTCTTTCGCCCTCGGGCGACCTGGCCGTTTGATCGGCTCGCTGTCCGCATACTTCTTCTCGCCGATGTCTCCCGTCACATTGTCAGGTGCGCGGATCATCATCTTCGGACTGATCTTCTGGAAATCGCTTTCGCGGGCCTGGTTCTTGATACCGGACTGGCCGGAGGCGTTCCTCGTGCGCCTTGCCGCGAAGGGTGTGCCCTACATCAGAGCGGACATCTTCCTGCTCCTCACCGCGGTGCTGGCGGCCGCCTCGCTACTCGGGGTGTTGGGGATCGCTGTGCGGCCGGCGGCGGCCCTCTGCTTCGCGACGCTGTACCTCTTCAACGCCGCCGACGGCGGCGTCTGGGACAGCGGCTGGCTGCTGTTCAGCATTCTTCTGCTCATGAGCTGTTCGCGGAGCCAGGACAGCCTGTGTCTCCGACACCTATGGGTTCGCAGTGAGAGCCGTCCGTCGTGGGAGTATCGCTGGCCGCTGCGGGCCATGCAGCTCGCTCTCGTGTTGATCTATTTCGAGAATGGGATCGGCAAGCTGACCACGACCGGATGGAGGTGGACTGCGCCCGAGACCTTGCAGGGATGGTATTTCGACCACCTCTGGCTCGACACGCACTACTTCGAGTTGGGCAGGTTCCTCGTCGACTACCCGGAGCTCGCTCGGGTGTCCGCGATTGGGACTCTCATCCTCGAGACCGGAGCGATTCTCATGGTGTTCGTCGATTCTTCGAAGTGGGTCCTGGTGCCCAGCTTGGGAATGATGCATCTCCTGATCGGATTGACCCTGAACATCTGGTTCACGGAGTATTTCTTCCTTCTGCTGCTGTTCTTCGACTGGGAGCTGGCGTGGGAGCGCAGCCGCCTCTGGGCCAGGCGAGGACCGCGCAGTGGATGAGCATGAGCGGTGCGGTTGGCTCACCAGATCCGACGCGCGGTCGGTCCCGCTCGAGCGCGGCGGGACCCTCGCGGGCGATGTCGAGCGCTGTGATAGAGTCGAGGAGAAGCATGTTGCGAGCCGCCTGTTCGATCACTCGGTTTTGCGCGGTCCCATGAGGCTCACTCCGAGTTCTCGCCTCGATCGGCGCGGACCGCGATCTGACCGCATCGGCGGGAACGCTCTAGCGTGACGCCTGGCCACGGGGTCGGCCGGGAGAGGACGACGTGACGCCGACTCCACCCGGACGCGATGCCGATGAGGTGCAGGCCCGCACGATCAGGGACTTCGGCCGTCAGTGGACGGCCTTTCCCGAGAATCGCGGCTACTACGCGTCGCTCGACCTCTTCGAAGACATCGTCTCGCCGCTCCTGGCGCTCGACGAGCTCGCGGGTGCGAAGGTGGCGGAGATCGGCAGCGGAACGGGGCGGATCGTGAGGATGCTCCTCGACGCCAAGGTGTCCTCGGTCCTCGCCCTCGAACCGTCGGCGGCGTTCGAGGCGCTGCGCGAAAACACTCGGGACCGCGCCGACCGCGTGCAGCTGCTGCGCGCGACCGGCGAGCAGATTCCCCCCGCCGCTGACCTGGATTTCGTGTTTTCGATCGGAGTGCTGCATCACATTCCTCGCCCGGAGCCCGTCGTCCAGGCCGCGTTGAGGGCGTTGCGGCCAGGCGGGCGGATCTGCATCTGGGTATACGGCCGCGAGGGGAACGGGCTGCTGCTCGCGTTCCTCTTGCCGCTGCGAACGATCACCCAGCGCCTGCCCCATGTCGCGCTCACTGCCCTCAGCCGGTTGATCGACGTCCCGCTGCTCGGATACATGGCCCTGGCCCGCGCCCTACCGGTACCCCTCGGGCGGTATCTGCGCGACACGCTGGGGCGTTTCGGTCCCGCGGAACGGCGTCTGGTCATCTACGACCAGCTCAACCCCGCGTACGCGAAGTACTACACGCGAGCGGAGGCGTACGAGCTCTTGCGGCAGGCGGGCTTCGACGACGTGCGGTTGCATCACCGGCATGGATACAGCTGGACCGCCGTGGGGACGCGGCCGATGTCCAGGAACGCCGAGCACTCGTGATACACTGATTCAGTCGGGGTCCGGAGTCCAGAGAACCCTGACGCGCAGCCTCCGGGAGACTATCCTGGCCCAGATCAGCGTCGTGATCCCTGCGTACAACGAATCGGCGGCAGTCGGTGACACCGTCAAGACCGTCCAGGAGACGTTCCGCGACACCGGCCACGAGTTCGAGATCCTCGTCGTCGACGACGGCTCCGCGGACGACACCTCCCGGCGGGCAGGCGAGGCGGGCGCCGCCGTCATCAGGCACCCGCGGAACATCGGGTATGGCAATGCCATCCTCACGGGGGCGTCACAGGCGAAGCACCCGTACGTGGCCATCACCGACGCCGACGGCACGTACCCCATCAGCGAGCTGCCGAGCATGCTCGACGAGGCGGTTGGGCGCGACCTCGACATGCTGGTCGGCGCCCGCCGAGGCAAGCAGTACGAGGGCAGCATCCTGAAGGGATTCGCGCGCGCGGGATTCAAGTTTCTCGCGGAGTTCACGTGCGGCCGCAAGATTCCCGACATCAACAGCGGACTCCGCGTCATCCGTCGCAGCCTGATGCTCGAGTTCGCGGGGGTGCTCTGTGGCGGGTTCTCCTTCACGACGACGATCACGATCATCGCGATGATGACCCACCGCTTCGTGGACTATCGAGGTATCGACTACCACGCGCGCGTCGGCAAGTCCCACGTGCACTACTTCCGGGACACGCTCCGGGTGGCCCAGATCCTCGTGATGACGATCCTGCTCTTCAACCCCATCAAGTTCTTTCTGCTGTACGCGATGGGCGTGCTGGGCGTCGGGTTGTGCGCAAGTGTCCTCGTGCTGCTGGTGCCGCGCCTAGCCCCGGGGATCGTGGTCTTCGGCCTCTTCTTCATCGGCGCGTGCGTGGTCATGGGCCTCGGGTTGCTGTCGGAGCAACGTCGCGCCAGTCAGCTCGGACCCTGGGCGAGCGCGGTCGCGCGAGGATCGTGGCGGTCCGCGATGTGATGCACGGAGTCACAGGTGGCTGACCAGCCGATCGGCTTCGAGACCATGAGCTCCGCGCTCCCGGATGCGATCAACTATCACCGGTGGCTCATGAGCCTTCTCGAGCCGTGGCTCCGCGGCCGGGTCCTCGAAGTGGGGTCCGGCTACGGGCAGTACACCGTCGAGATCGCGCGGCACGTCCAGTCGTTGCGGGCGATCGACTGCGATGCGGAGTGTCTCGCCCGTCTCCGTGGCCTTCCCGGCCACGTTGATAGCATGGTCGCCGATCTCTCAGATCCCGACTTCGCACAGCGAGTCGGCACGTCGAGCTACGACGCCATCGTGTGTCTCAATGTCCTCGAGCACATCGAGGGGGACGCGCAGGCGCTGCGCGCCCTGCACCACGCGCTGGCGCCCGGCGGCTGCCTGCTCCTGATCGTTCCTGCGCATCAGGCGCTGTACGGTCCGATGGACGCGATGGCCGGCCACGTCCGGCGCTACGGGCGCCTGGACCTCGGCTCGCGACTCGAGGCCGCCGGGTACGCCGTCCGGGAGTTGCGATACGTCAACCCGCTCGGCGGCCTGGGATGGTGGGTCAACGCCAAGCTGCTGCGCCCGAAGAACCTCTCCGCGCCCATGGTGAACCGACAGATCCTCTGGTTCGACCGCTACGTGCAGCCGGTGTCGCGCCGTCTGGACCCGCTCACGTCGAGGTGGTTCGGTCAGTCGCTGTGGGCCGTCGGCGAGCGTTCTCGCCCGGCTACCGGCCGCGCGGAGTCCTGAGATGTGCGGGATCGCCGGGGTGGTCCATGCCGACCGCACCCGGCCCGTCGATCGCGACAAGCTCGCGGCGATGACGCACGAGCTGCGGTACCGCGGCCCCGATGCGCAGACGTTCCACGTCGAGCCCGGAGTGGGTCTCGGCCATCGCCGGCTCTCGATCATCGATCTGGTCACCGGTGATCAGCCCATGACGGACCCGACCGGGCAGGTCACCGTCACGTACAACGGCGAGGTCTACAACTTCCTCGAGCTCAGGGGCGAGCTCAGCGCCGTCGGCGTCACGTTCAGGACCACGAGCGACACCGAAGTGCTCCTGCTCGGATACTTGACGTGGGGAATCGACGGGCTGGTCTCCCGGCTCGCCGGCATGTTCGCGTTCGGACTGTGGGATGCCCGCGACGAGACGCTCCTGCTGGTGCGGGACCGCCTCGGCGTGAAGCCGCTCTACTGGGCGGAGCTGCCCGATGGCGGCCTGGTATTCGGCTCGGAGCTCAGCGCGGTGGTCGCGAGCGGCGAGGTCCGGCCGACCCTGAACCTGTCCGCGGTGGCGCAATATCTGACCGGCGGCTACGGGCAGGGCGAGGAGTCGATGCTCTGCGGCGTGCGGCGACTCCCGCCCGCGACGGTCCTGAGCTGGCGTCGCGGTGGAACCCCAGGCATCCGGTGCTACTGGGACCTCGCTGGTGTCTGGAGCGGCCGGGAACGCGACCGGCGAGAGCTTCCCGTGATCCGCGAGGAGTTCGGAAGCCTCTTGCGGCACGCGGTGCGCCAGCGGTTGATCAGCGACGTGCCGCTCGGGGCGTTCCTCAGCGGCGGGCTCGACTCGAGCACCATCTCTGCCCTGATGATGCAGGAAGCCGGCCGCGTGGAGACGTTCAGCATCGGGTTCGAGGATGCCAGCTACAACGAGCTACCGTGGGCGAGGCGGGTGGCGAGCGCCCTCGGTACCACGCACTTCGACGAGGTGGTGCGCGGACAGGATCCGGAGCTGCTGCTGGAGATCTCGAGCAAGCAGGACGAGCCGCTTGCCGACACCTCCATCATCCCCACGTACGTGCTCAGCCGGATGGCGCGTCACCGCGTGACGGTCGCGCTCTCGGGCGATGGAGGCGACGAGCTCCTGGCCGGGTACTTCACCCATCAGGCCGACGCGATTCACGCCCGAGCCCGGCGCCTGCCCCGCTGGCTCGTCGGCGGTCTCCGCCGGGCTGTCAGCGCGCTGCCCGACAGCCGCCGCAAGGTCAACGCCGTCTTCAAGGCGAAGCAGTTCCTGGCGGGCATCGACCTCGATGCGTCCGATGCTCACGCCTCCTGGAGGATGCTGCTGGACGCGGAGGCGGTACGAGCGCTCCTGCTGGACAGCGGTCGGCTTCCCGACGTCTCTCCGTTCGGGCTGTTCCGTCGGGCGTACGAGGAGGTTCCTGAGCTCGGAACGCTCGACCGGTTCCTCTACGTCGACTACCGGACCTGGCTTCTCGACGACATCCTCGTCAAGGCGGATCGCGCCAGCATGGCCCATGGGCTGGAGGTGCGGAGCCCGTTCCTCGACCACCGCCTCGTCGAGTTCTGCGCGTCCTTGCCGGCTGCCCTCAAGAGGCGCGGCGCTCGTGGCAAGGTGCTTTTGCAGGAACTCGCTCGAGGGCTGGTGCCCGACGCGGTGATCCGCCGGCGCAAGGCCGGTTTCAACGCGCCGGTCTCCCGGTGGCTGGCCGGCCCCTGGCGGCACCTCGCGCTCGCGACCCTCGACGAGCGGGCGCTGAAGGAGATCGCGGTCCTCGATCCGCAGCTCGTCGGGGGCCTGCTGGACGAGCATCTGGCGAACCGCCGGGACCACGGTCACCGGCTGTTCATCATCCTCATGCTCGTCTTGTGGCTCCGGCGGGTGCGACCGATGTTGCCGTAACCGGCTTCGCTCGGATTCGACCTACCGATCGGGCAACTCGATCAGGGTTCCGAGCGCGTTTCTGAATACCGGATACGGCCGGGCAGGTCCCCGGGCGCGAACATGGGCTCGGCGGCGCCGAGGACCACGTATCGGACCTTCCACTCCGCCATCAGGCGGACCAGTTCCGTCGACTTCGTTTCGCCCGTCATACGCCTGAGCTTCGCGAGCGCCTGTCGCCGCCGGTACCACTCCACCGTGGCGGCATGGTAGCTGTACGCAAGAATGCCGCCCTCCTTCCGGGACCACGCGACGGGTCGTCGCGAGTAGATCCGTATCCCGTAGCCGCCGATGTGCCCGACGCTGTCCACCTGTGGCATCTCTGACTCGGACGGTACTCGGACGGAGTGACTTGAGATCATGCGTGATAAAGCGGTACCTCGGTCAGCGCCCCTGCCCGCTAAGTCTTTGGATCGCCACAAGTGGCAGTGAACCGTGTGCTCGACGACGCCTCCTCTGAGGGACTGAAAATCCTGATGGCGGGCGTTTCAATCCAAGCTGGGACACTCCCCCGACGTCAGTGCTGGGGCTATCTCCACAGCGAGCCGGAGCTCACCCAGACGTTGGGCGGGACGCTCAGATATCGCGACTTCATGGCGATCCAGCGCGTCGACGAGAAGGACGACCTGCGCGCGATGATCGCGCGTGGTACCGTGCGCCGAAACGACAACCGGGCAAAGGGGTTCGACCACTTCGTCCAGAGCTTCCTCTCGTCGCGCGCCCGACGCGGCGGGGATCTCGTGCCACGCGTCCTCGCCGTCGTGACCGCCCCGATGCACATCTCGCACGGCGCGCGGGCGGCGCAGCGCCTGCCGCCTGCCGCCAAGGTCGAGCGGGTCGAGGTGATGTTCCGCGAGGTGTGGTACGACGGCGCGCGGCTACACCTCCTTCGCGAGGTCAAGGTGCGCGACATTCCGATGGTGGGCTCATCGTCGGCCGCGAGGGACTGACACGGCCTGAGCTGGGAGCCCTCTTCGGGGTCAGCCACCGGGTCCAATGCGTCTGCGCCCGGCTCGAACTACGGAGGCTGGGTGAGCGGCCGGGCGCGGCGTATACTTGGCGACAATGGCGCCGCGTCCGGACCGTCCGTTGCGCGACGACACGGCCGGGGAGCCGGTGATGTCGTCGACCCCGTCAGGGCCGGTCGTGCTGTACGACGACGTCTGCGGTCTCTGCAATCGCTACGTTCGTTTCGTGCTCGCGCGGGACCGGCGGCGGCAGTTTCGTTTTGCATCGCTTCAGGGTGCGTTCGGCGCGCGGGCGCTCGCACGCCACGGCATGCATCTGGACGGGGATCCCACCTCGATCGTATTGCTCGAATCGCCGGAATCTCCGCACGAACGCGCGTACGTTCGCTCGGACGCGGTGCTGAGCATCATGATCGGATTGGGCGGTCCGTGGCGGCTGGCGGCGGCCGGGCTGCGCGTGATTCCGCGCTTCTTGCGCGACTCCGTCTACGATCTGGTGGCGCGTGTACGATATCGGATCTTCGGCCGGCTCGAGAGCTGCCCCTTCCTCCGCGGTCGGACGCGGCCCGGTTCCTCGATTGATGGCTCGGGGCCAGCCGCACCTGGCGCGACCTCGGTGGCGCGGCCGAGCCCAGCGGGAAACGAGCCGGGCACGGCACACCTGGGCGCTGACTCGCGCCGGAGCCCCGTGCCCCGTGGTAGACTACGCGGGGTTCGGGGGGCCGGGTACGGTGTGGAGGCTCGGGTCGCCGTCCGCCCGACTCGTCCGATGACGATGGATCAACCGTCTCCCGATCGCTCCGTCAATCGCCCGTTCGTGGCCCGGCGGTGAGCTCGGACGTCGAGACCGGTGCGCCGAGCATCTCCGGACTGTCCGTGGCCGACGAATCCGCCGTGTTCGCCCAGCTCGCGGTCGTCATTCCCGCCTACAACGAAGAGCAGGCTATCGAGCCGACGGTCCGGCGCCTCCGCGAGGCCCTACACGGCGCCGAGATCGTCGTGGTCGACGACGGTTCCATCGACGCCACCGCCGCCCGGGCCCGAACCGTCCCCGGCGTGACCGTCCTTTCCACCGAGCGCAACCGCGGGTACGGGGCCGCCCTCAAGCGCGGCATGCGCGCGTGCACGCGGCCATACGTGGCCTGGTACGACGCCGACGGGCAGCACCTGCCTCACGATCTCAAGGCGGTGGCCCGTCGGGCCATCGAACAGCGCGAGGACATGGTCATCGGCATCCGCGGCCGGGACTCGGACCGGGCGAGAGAGCGCGTGTTCGGCAAATTCCTCCTGAAGATCGCGGCCCGGCTGATCAGCGGCGAGCACATCCCCGATCTGAACTCGGGGCTCCGCTGCTTCCGGCGGGACGTCATCCTCCATTATCTGCACCTCCTACCCGATGGGTTCTCGGCGTCGTCCACCTCGACGCTGATGATGCTCAAGGGCCACCACCGCGTGGGGCACGTGCCGATCGTGACCAACGCGCGCATCGGGAAGTCGACTGTTCACGTGGTCCAAGACGGCTTGCAGACGCTGCAGCTGGTGCTGCGCATCGTGGTCCTCTTCGAGGCCTTCAAGGTCTTCACGATCTTGGGCCTCGCTCTGCTCGTGCCCGGCCTCGTCTACGGAGTGATCGTGGCGCTCGTCCGGCACCAGGGCTTCCCGACCCTCGCGGGGACGGCGATCATCGCCGGCCTCCTCACCTTCTACATGGCCATCCTCGCGGACCAGGTCGTCGAGCTTCGCAAGGAACGGTTCGAACAGGTCGACCCGCCCGACGCGCCGCCCGACGGCAACCCGCGCGGGCGGGTCTGAGAGCCCTCGCCATGTGCGGCATCGCCGGCGTGTACTGTTTCCGCGAGCCCGCGCGTCCCGTCGATCCCGCGCTGCTCGACGCCATGACGGATAGCCTGGCGCACCGCGGACCCGACGGCCGGGGGACATGGACCGAGCCAGGCATCGGTCTCGGCCACCGCCGCCTGGCCATCATCGACACATCGGACACCGGCCTCCAGCCCATGGCCGATCCCACGGGCGAGATCCTCATCACCTTCAATGGCGAGATCTACAACTTCCGCGAGCTGCGCGAGACCCTCGCCGCCCTCGGCCATGCGAGCCGGACGCGCACGGACACCGAGGTCATCCTGCTAGGCTACCGCGCCTGGGGACCCGACGTCGTCCGGCGACTCTCGGGCATCTTCGCCTTCGCGCTCTGGGACCGCATGCGGCGCCGGCTGCTCGTGGCCCGCGATCCGCTCGGCGTCAAGCCGCTCTTCTACTCCGAGGTCAACGGCGTCTTCCGGTTCGCCTCCGAGATCAAGGCCATCCTGACCGACCCCGAGGTCGGCCGCGACGTCGATCGGGAGGCGCTCGACGCCTATCTCACCCTCGGCTATACGCCGGCTCCCGCCACCGGCTTCGCACCCGTGCGCCAGCTCGAGCCGGGGCAGTGTGCGCTCGTCGACGCCGGCGGGGTGCGGGTGTCGACGTACTGGTCGATCCCATATCGCGAGAGCGCAGACACCATCCCGTTCCCGGAGGCGGTCGCGCAGTTCACCGCGCTCCTCGACCGGGTCACCGCCGCCCAGCTCGTCGCCGACGTGCCGGTGGGCGCGTTCCTGTCAGGCGGACTCGACTCGGCCGCGATCGTGCGAGCGATGCGGCGCGCGGCAGGAGCCATGTCCACCCTCACTGTCGGTTTCGACGTGGCGAGCTTCGACGAGCGCCCGGCGGCGACGAGGGTGGCGGAGTGCCTGGGCGTTCCCTTCACCGCCCAGGAAGTCACGCTCGACGCCGTCGACCTGTTGCCTCGGCTGTCTCGCCACATGGAAGAGCCCACCGCCGATTCCTCGATGCTGCCCGTCTACCTCCTCTGTCGCGAGGCGCGCCGGCGCTTCACGGTGGCGATGTCGGGCGACGGCGCCGACGAGGTCCTCGCCGGCTATGACACGTATCGCGCCACCGCCTTCGCCCGACACTACCGGAGGTTGCCGGTACCGGTGCGGCGCCTGCTCGCCCGCGGTGCCCACCACTTGCCTGTCACCGACCGGAAGTACAGCGTGCGTCAGCGGGCCACCCGCTTCATCGAGGGCGCGGAGATGGGGCCAGGCCGCGATCACGCCGCGTGGCGCCTGCTGTTCTCTGACACCCTCAAGGCACGCGTCTTCACGGAGGACTTTCGCCGGGCGGTGACCGCGAGCGATCCGCTCGGCGCCTACGCCGCGCGGATGGCCGTCCCGCCCGCGACCCGCGAGCCGCTGACGGGGTTGCTTCACGCCGACACGACCTTCTACCTCCCGAACGACATGCTGGTGAAGGTGGATCGGATGAGCATGGCCCACGGCCTCGAGGTGCGGGTGCCGTTTCTCGACGTCGAGATGGTGGCGTTCGCCGCCAATCTGCCGGCGGGCTACAAGCTCTACGGCGGGCGTGCCCGCAAGCACATTCTGCGGGAGTCCCTCCGGGGCTCCCTGCCCGACCGCATCCTGGACGCGCCCAAGGCGGGCTTCAACGCTCCCCTCGAAGCGTGGATGCGCGGCGGACTCGGAGACCTCCTCCTCGATGCCGTGGCCACGCGCCGGCACGACCTCGCTCCCCTGCTGCGACTCGAGGCCATCGAGGCTCTCGCCGGGGAGCACCGGCGTCGACGCGCCGACCACGCCCATGCCCTCTTCGCCGTCCTCATGCTCGCGCTGTGGTTCGACAACCGCGCCCGCGCCTGGCGCGAGGCGCCGACGCCGGCGACCGTCCGCGCTTGACACGGGGGCCCCCAAGGGCCGGCGCCGCTATAGCCGCGGCGGCTGGCCGCGAGCGATCACGGCCAGGAAGTCCTCGAGGATCGCATCTTCGGGAGCGACCTCACCTTCGACCCAGATGAGCTCGCCGCGCGACGGGCTTCCGCGGAGCTCCCAGTGACCGGGGCACGCCTGCACGATCCATGGCTCGTAGTAGTAGCTGATCTCCGTCAGCACACGCTCGCCGCCGCGGTACAGCACATCGACGGCCAGAGATTGCGTCTCGAGCCGTTCGGCGACCTGACATGCCAGGCGCACCGAGTCCAGATCGATCTTGGTGGGGTCGTTGTCGCGCAGACCGCTGCCGCTCGCGCGGAAGTCGTTCGGGCGGTTCAGGCGGCGGTATGCGAACGCGCGGTTGCCAATGACGGTGATCCGGGTGTCGAAGTCGTTGCCCGGGACGAACTCCTGCAACAGAATGTAGCCTTTCTGCGGCTCGGTTCGCCCGCCGACGCCGGGGCGGCGCTGATCACCGGTGGTCAGGACGCGAAGGCTCTGGCGTATTCGCCGGAGCAGAGTCCAGCGGTGGAGGACGGGTTCGCGGACGAGGTTGGTGACGCCGAAGTCGAACAATCGCGCGATCCAGTAGCGAGCCTCATCGTAGTTCCGGACGAGATCGACGTTTTCCGAGATGATTCCGGACGCCAGCTTGATGACGACGGGATACCGAAGGCTGCGGCAGAACTCCATGGCCTGGTCGCGGCGCCAGAGCACCCAGGTCTGGGGCATGGGGATGCCCGCAGCGGAGAGCAGATAGTACTGCGCGATCTTGTCGTCGAAGTGCCATATCGTCCGCCACGCAGGAAAGACGGGGATCCGGAGACCGTGTTCCACCGCCTGCACCACGCGCTTGGCGAGGTTCCGCGGCAACGGCAAGTGGGCGAACCACCACATGAAGGCGTCGCACCCCCGGAGTTGATCGAACAACGCCGGGCCATAAGCATCCACGGCGCGCGCCTCGTGGCCTCCGGCCTGCAGCTGCTCGACCCAGCGTTCCGAGAACGACTGGACGCGACCGCTCGACAGGAGCTGGCGATCGGGGTGTATGGCGATGATGGCCATCTCGATTCCTCCCGCCGCGTGACGCTGGCGAAGCGCCGCGGCTGACACGCGGGTCATCGAGCCGGGGCGGGGGAACGCGCGAACGCGACCCCATCCCACCGGCCCCCGGGGCACGCTTGCCGCCGCCACGCCATCCTGTGCCTGCCCCCGCTGCGCGGTCAAGCGCGGTATCGCGACGTGCTCACCTGACAAAGACCTTCCCGTTCCATGTCTGGTGTGTGCGCGGTGGGCAAGGGGTGGACCCTCAGTGACTCGTCGAAGGCGGTCGCCCGCCGGAGACGAGCAAGCGGTCCGCTGTGTGAGACGAGCCGAGTACAATACCCTCGAGACCACGGCATGGCCCGCCTGGAACGGTACGCGCGTGCGCTCGATCAGCTCCTTCCCGCTCTCCGTGCCGGCTACGGGGACCGGCTGGTCGCCGTGGCGGTCTTCGGTTCCGTGGGCCGAGAGACCCCGCGACAGGGATCCGACATCGACCTCCTGATCGTGGCCCGCGATCTTCCGGACGGAAGGTTCGCCCGGTTGGACGAGTTCCTGCCCCTGGAACAGGCTGTCGAGCCTGCCCTCGCGGAGATCGAGCCTGGCGGGACCCCGGTCATGGTGTCCCCGGTGTTCAAGAGTCCCGCCGAGGTCGAGCACGGCAGCCCACTCTTTCTGGACATGGTCGAGGACGCCCGGATCCTCTACGATGCCGAGGGCTTCCTGGCCCGTTACCTGGACCGGTTCCGGGCACGCCTCGCCGAGCTCGGCGCCCGGCGGATCTGGCGGGGCGAGGGTTGGTACTGGGACTTGAAGCCGGACTTCAAGCCCGGCGAGATCGTCACGCTGTGACGACCGAGGACCTGGCCAAGAGCTACCTCGTCAAAGCCCGCGCCCGACTGAAGGCGCTGGCGGTGCTGCGGGACGAGGGGGCGCACTCCGACGTCGTCCGCGAGGCGCAGGAGCTGGTCGAGCTGGCGCTGAAGGCCATGCTCCGCTCGGTAGGCGTCGAGCCGCCGAAGATCCACGACGTCAGTACTCTCCTCCTCGAGCACCGAGTCCGCTTCGTCCCCGATGTTGGCGAGCGTCTGGGTCGCGCGGCCGAGATCTCTCAAAGGCTCCGTCACGACCGCGAGCTGGCCTTCTACGGCGACATCGACTTCATTCCGACCGAGCAGTACTCACGGGCGGATGCTGCGCGAGCTTTCGAGCAGGCCGCATGGATTCTCCGCCTCGCCGAGGATGCAATCACGCGAGGACGACGCCCCTGACCGAGAGGGCGAGCGGGGCCCATCCAGCAGCGTACGGCCCCTCTCAGGAGAGCCTGCCTCCAGGAGACGCCCGCTGCGGACGTCGTACGGTGCGATCCGTCGCCGGTCGGTCACCTCCGACGGATCTCGTCCCGCTCGCTCGTCGGCCGGCATGCGCGCCTTCACGATGTGGCGAACGCCTCCTCGAGGGGGACCGGGGGAGCGCCGATCGTCTCGCCCGGCCGGCCTATTTCACCGCGAGCGAGAGGGTCTTCGGTGACGACGGAGCCGCGTCGAGAACCGGTGGACTAGGACGAGCCGGAACTCGCGCTCGAGATCCGTTCGGACGAGTGCAACGGACCTTCTTGAGTACGACGTGGAGCGCGCGCTCTCGTCACGGACGAGATGTGCGACGCGCCAGCCCGTGCCGTATACGAGGCCCTCCACCTCGCTCCGGGCTAATCATCAGGTAGTCGAAGCACGGCCGCGCCACGGTCCGGTAAGCGCACGCGGAGCCGCACCTGGCCGGTCCTTAGCCCTGGTGTCAGGGCAACGGCAGATTCCCGACACTCTCTACGTCGGTGAGCGTCACCTCTTCGGGCGCGAGAACCCAGTGGAATGGCGTCGGATCCACCACCCGTCGTGCGGTGGGTCGTCGATGGTGAATGGGCTTGACAGTGTCCGTTTCACTCCCGATAGTGAAACCGGGAGAAATTCCGTGGCCTTTTTCCTGTAATGGACCTGCCGACGATCCTGATCGTCCACGAGGACCCAGCCGTCCGGGCGCTCCTAGGTCGGATGCTTCCGTCCTTCGGGTATGAAATCCGCGCGGTTACGTCCGGGGAGGAAGGGATCGACCAGCTCGCCCGAGGGGACATTGCCGTGGTTCTCCTCGACCTCGACTTGCCGGGCATCTCGGGGGCGGACACGCTGCGGGCGATCCGGGCGATGTCGCCCGCGCCGGAGGTCATCGTCACCTCCGCCCATGGGACCGTCACCGCTGCCGCGGAAGTGGCCCGCCACGGGGCCTTCGACTTCGTTCCTCAGCCGTTCGACTTCAAGGACCTCAACCACATCCTGCGCGCTGCCTGCGAGCAGGCTGCCCGGCGCCGACAGACTCAGCACCTCGAGGCAGCACTCAGAGCTCACGACCCCTTTCCCGAGATCGTCGGTCAGAGCCCGGGGATCAAGCGCGTCCTCGCGCTGGTCAACAAGGCCGCGCGTACGCTCTCGCCCGTCCTGATCCAGGGGGAGAGCGGGACGGGGAAGGAGCTGGTCGCCAGAGCCCTGCACGCCAATAGCTCACGAGCGACGGCCCCCCTGACCATAGTCGACTGCGGCGCGCTCCAGGACACCCTCCTCGAGAGCGAGCTGTTCGGGCACGAGCGCGGCGCGTTCACGGGTGCCCACGGGCTCAAGCACGGGCTGCTGGAGATGGCAAACCAGGGCACCTTGTTCCTGGACGAGATCGGCGAGATGAGTCCGGCGACCCAGGTCAAGGTCTTGCGCGCGCTCCAGTCCGGGGAGTTCCGCCGAATTGGCTCCAACCGCCACATCAAGGCCGACATCAGGATCATTGCCGCCACGAACAAGGATCTCCGCCAGGAGGTCCAACGGACCCGGTTCCGCGAGGACCTCTACTACCGCATCGCCGTCATCGAGATCCACATGCCCGCGCTCCGGGAGCGAACGGACGACATCCCGTTCCTGGTCGAACACTTCCTCCGGGTCAACGTGTATGGCGGCCGGGAGCGCCTCCAAGTCACTCCCGAGGCCATGGCGTGCCTGACAAGGTACTCCTGGCCGGGCAACATCAGGGAGTTGCGGAACGTCATCGAGCGTCTCTCGGTGCTCACCGACAGCCAGGTGCTCACGGTGGACGCCCTCCCCCCGGCGATCGCGAAGGCCGTCCACGAGCCGGCCGAGCCGGGAGCCCTGGTCCGGCCGGACAGCGCGCGGCCTGACGGCGCGCCCGACCTGACGCTGGACGAGGTGGAGCGCCGTCACATCCTGCGGACGCTCGAACGGCACCGCTGGAACAAGAAGCGCGTCGCGGGTATTCTCGGCATCGACACAAAGACGCTCTACAACAAGCTCCGGCGTTATGGTGTCCCCATCGGCTCGCGCAGCGAGGGGAATGCGTCCCCCCACTCCTAGTTGAGCGCGCGGAGGCGTATATGAGCCACAGCGTCGCTCCCGCGGGGCCGACCGCCCCGGCGGCGGTACGCGAGCGCATCCTTGTCTGCGACGACGATGCCCTCACGCGGGACACGATCGTCGATGCCCTGAAGACCGAGAAGTTCGAGATCGACACCGCTGCTCGCGCGGTCGATGCGATCCAGCGCATAATGCGCACCCGCTACCATGCGCTGCTCCTCGACCTCAAGCTCCCCGGTCTGGGCGGGCTCGACGCCATCGCCGTGGTGAAGCGCTTCGACGAGGCGCTCCCGATCATCGTGATGACGGGCCATGCCTCCTACGAGACGGAGCAGGCGGCTCGGGCGGCAGGAATCTTCTACTACCTGGTCAAGCCGTTCAACCTCGACGAGTTGGTGGCGTCGGTACGGGCGGCGATCCGGTTCCGGGACAGCAGCCGCCGGCGCGCCTAGCGCGTGCCAAGAGCCCAACGTCGGGGCTGACGCGACCGCTCACCCGCGAGGCCCGGGCGGGCGGGAGTCGGGAGCCGAGTCGGCACCCGACGCTTCCGCCAGGAGCGCACGCACCACCTCCGTGAGGCGATCCCGCAGCTCCTCGTCGTCGGGCTCGTAGACGTCCGGGATCCCGAGAACCCGCACCTTCGGCAGCTGGGTGGGCCAGCGCTTCTCGATGTAGGCCGCGTGCTCCGTCTCCATGACGCAGATCACGTCGGCCCACGCGATGTCACGCCCTGACAGAGGGCGGCCTCCGGAATCCGGGTCGACACCAGCGGATCGCACCTCGTGGTCGCCCCGGTTCGCGAGGTTCCAGGTGAGGATCTGGAAGATCTGCTCCGCCACGCGGCTCCGGCAGATGTTACCGCGACAGACGAACAGGGCCCGCATGGCCGCCCACGTGCCTACGCGCCAGCGATCGAGGCCGCCGGGCGAGCCTCGGGCGGACGCGCGCGGCGCTTCCGCAGGAACCGGAAGAACTCGACGCCTTCGCGAAGCCGGCGCCTCATGACAGCCGGGTCCCGCAGCATCCCGCCGACCATCGCGACGACCTTCCGGGGCCGGAAGTAGAAGCGCCGGTAAAACGCCTCGACCGAGTCGAAGATCTCGCTCTGGGTGAGGCCAGGGTAGCCGAGAGCGGCCATTTGGACCCCGTCGCGGTCCACCAGGTCGCGCGTGGCCTGCGGGAGCCACCCCTGCTCCTGCGCCTGGCGATAGAGCTCGGTGCCCGGATAGGGCGCCGCGAGCGAAACCTGGATGGTGTCGGGCTCGATCTCACACGCGTAGCGTATCGTCTCCTGGATCGTCTCGGACGTCTCGCCGGGGAGCCCCAGGATGAATGTCCCGTGAATGGTGATGCCCAGGGTCTTCGCGTTGCGGGTGAATTCGCGGGCGATGTCCAGGCGCACGCCCTTCCTCACGTTGTTCAGGATCTTCGGGTTCCCGGACTCGTAACCCACCAGCAAGAGGCGCAGGCCGTTCTCCCTGAGGATCTCGAGCGTCCGCCGCGGAACGTTCGCCTTGGCGTTGCACGACCAGGTGATGCCGAGCCGGCCGAGGCGGCGGGCAATCGCCTCGGCGCGCGGCAGATCGTCCGTGAACGTGTCGTCGTCGAAGAAGAACTCTCGGACCTGAGGAAAGTGGCGCTTGGCGCGGGCCATTTCGGTCTCGACGCTGTCCGGGCTTCGCACCCGGTAGCGGTGCCCACCCACGGTCTGGGGCCACAGGCAGAACGTGCACTTCGACCGGCATCCCCGCCCCGTGTAGAGCGACACGTAGGGGTGCAGGAGATAGCCGATGAAGTAGTTCTCGATCGTGAGGTCGCGCTGATAGACGTCGACCACGAAGGGCAGGGCGTCCATGTCCTCGATGGGCGGCCGGGGCGGCGTGAAGTGGATCCGGTCACCGTCGCGGTACGCGATGCCCTTCACCTCGGCGAGAGGTCGCCCCTGCGCGACCTCTGCGCAGGCGTAGTCGAATTCCCCCACCCCCACCCAGTCCACGGCGCACGCCCCCCGGAGAGAGGCCTCCGGGAGCACGGCCGCGTGAGCGCCAACCATTCCCACCAGCAGCCGTGAGTTCGCGCCCTTCAGCCGTTCCGCGACCTGGACGTCGCTTGCGAAGGAGGGCGTGCTCGTGTGCATCACGACCTGATCATACTCACGAGCGAGGGGCGCTATCTGCTCGACGCTTAGGCCATCTGGCGGCGCATCGACAAGCCGGCTCCCGGGCACGAGCGCGGCGGGCTGCGCGAGCCACGTGGGATACCAGAACGACCGGATCTCCCGGCGTGCCTGGTACCGGGAACCGGCGCCACCGTCGAAACCCTCGAACGACGGGGGATGGAGGAACAGCGTCCGGAGCGCCACGGGCCCGTCAGACACGGAAGGGACTGCGGTCGCCGGAGGACGCATGGGCCGGCTCATGAGCGGCGCTCGCGGTCAGGCGGGCGCAGAGGCAACCCAGTGCGATCAGGCCCAGTCCTGCGTAGGTGAGCTGCCGGGTGCGTCGCACGATGCCAACCGTAAGGCCCCGCGCCGGGTTGAGCCCGAGGGCAGCGAGGACGATCACCTCCTGCGTGCCCACCTTGGCGGGCACGAAGAAAAGCATACCATCGATGACACGCCACGACGGGCCAGCGGCTCCGCGGCCCAACGGGGTTGGTCCGGGACAACAAGTCCCCCCTCGTCGAACCGAGCGTCGCGCGCGGCGAGCACCGCTCCCACCGCGAGCGGCAATCCGGCGACCACGGTCCCGGGCCCCTTGCGCCGTCGCCAGCACAATGGCGCGGTCGACTCCCCCTATCGAGATCTCCTGTTCCGACTCTCCGACAGCGTGCGACGCCCCGCCCGGCACGAAACTCCCGAGGGTACCAGAACCCTCCCCGGGTGGGCCGCCGCGAAGCCTTGTCAGTCAGCCGACCGGAGATGCCGGAACAGTTCGTCCATTCGAGCGGTCGCGAGGGCCTGACCGTCACGGCGCGTCCAGTCGTAGATCCCCCGGCCCGTCGACAGGCCCCGGTGGCCGGCGCCGACCAGGTCCCCCAGGCTGTCTGGGGGTGCGGATGAGACGTCCAGCTTCGGGAACAAGTAGGCGGAGAAGGCGCGGAACGTGTCGAGCCCGCCGAGGTCAGCGGACTCCAGCGGGCCAGTCACGGCGAGTCGCCGGCCGAACCCCATCTTCACGGCGAGGTCGATCGCCTCCGCCGAGGCCACCCCGCCCGCCCAGAGGGCGAGCGCCTCGCGCAGAAGGGCGAACTGGAGCCGATTCCCGAGGAAGCCGTCGATCTCCCGGTCCAAGACGACCGGCTGCTTGCCGACCGCCCGAAGCACGTCGCACACCCACGGGACGACGGAGGGTCCGGTCGCCGGCCCGCCACAGACCTCGACAAGGGGGATGAGCTGGGGTGGGTTCCAGAAGTGGGCGGCGACCACCCGCTCCCGCTGGCGGACGCGATCCACGAGCCGGCTCACTGGCTGACCGCTCGAGGAGGCCAGCACGGCCGGTGGCGGGCACGTCTGGTCGAGCTGCCCGAACACCGCGTGTTTCAGGGCCTGGTCCTCGGGGACCGCCTCGACCACCAGGTCGGCGCCCGCCGCGTCATCGAGCGCCGTCGACACACGGATCCGTCCGAGGATCCCCTCGACCTCGCTCGCGGCCACCAACCGGTGCGTCACGAAGGCCCCGAGGCTCCCGCGAATCCGCGTCAGGGCGCGGTCGAGGCTGTCCCGGCTACGTCCGATCAGGCGCACATCGTGGCCGGCCGTGGCAAAGACCTGCGCCACTCCGTGCCCGATGAGGCCGTTGCCGATGACTGCGACCGTCCCGCAGCGCTCCGGTGTCGTCATGCCCGCCCCTCCTCCATGAGATGGCCGTCGATCAGGGTCAGCATCCGGTCGGCAGTGCGCGCGAGCTCCGCGCTGTGCGTGACCAACAGCACCGCCGCGCGTCCGCCGCGGGCGCGGGCCCGAAGCTCCGCCAGCAGCATGGCGGCGTTCTCCGCGTCGAGATTCCCCGTTGGCTCGTCAGCCAGGACAACGGTCGGGTCGTTGAGCACTGCGCGGCAGAATGCCACTCGCTGCTGCTCTCCGCCCGAGAGCGCCGGGGGATACTGCGCCGCCCGCTCCGAGACGCCGAGCCGCTCCAGGAGACCGCGGGCCGCCGCCTCGGCGTCCGCCCGCCTGCGGCCCACGTAGCGCGCGGCGAGGAGAACGTTCTCCAGCGCGGTGAGGTCGGGAATCAGGTGGTAGGCCTGGAAGATGAAGCCAAGGTGCCGGCCGCGGAAGCGGGCCAGCACCTGCCGTCTCGCCCCGGTCAGGCGCTCGTCGCCGAACCAGAGCTGCCCGCCGTCGGATCGGTCCAGGCAGCCGAGAAGGTTGAGGAGCGTGGACTTCCCCGAGCCCGAGCGGCCGACCACCGCCACGAGCTCTCCCGGCGCGAGCGCCAGATCCACCCCCCGGAGCACTTCCAGGACCCGCCCGTCCCGCGTGGAGAAGCGCTTCACGAGCCCCGTGGCCCGGAGCAGCGCCGCCGCAGCCACCCCTCAGGCCCCCCGCCGAATGGCCTCGGCCGGCGGCACCCGGAGGATCCGCATGGTCGCGTAGGTGCCGGCGATGGCGCCAAGCGCGACGGCGAATCCAAGGGCGAAGCCGACCAGCCGGCCGGAGAAGAGGAACAGCTGCTGCCCCGCTTCCGCCGCGCGCGCGTTGAACGCCGCTCCAGCCACCAAGGCGATGGCCGTCCCGAGGACACCCCCTCCGAGGCTGACCACCAGGCTCTCCCGGAGCACCTCGCCCAAGAGCTGGAGGTCCGTAGCCCCGAGGGCCTGCTTGATCCCGAAGTCCCGGATGCGCTCAAACGTCGCCGCTGCGACCGTGTTCGACAGCGAAAGGCCGCCGATCAGAAGCCCGATCCCCGCGATCCCGAGCATCAGCCACCTGAAAAATGCCGTGGATGCCGAGAGCTGACGCGCGACCTCGCCCGGCGCGGCGACGTTGACACCGGGAATCTCGCGGCGGATGCGCGCCGCGAGCGCGTCCGGATCCACACCGTCGGCCCAGCCCACGGCTGCTCCCGTGTTGAGGTCCTCTGGAGCGAGCCCACCACCGACGCGGAACAGCGCGTTGACGGTCGGGTCCAGGGAGAGCCACAGCTCCCGGGCGTCCTCGATCGGAACGATGGCGAACCGGTCGGGCGCCGTGAGCAGGCGATCGAGGATGCCGACGACCTCGAAGTCACGCGCACCGATCCGGAGGCGGGATCCCGGACGCAGCGTCTGGCCGGCGGCCAGCTCCGCCCCGACGACTGCGCGACCACGGTCCTGACGGGCGAGATCTCTCCCGTGCGCGAGCGGGAGAGTCGGGTAGTTCCGGTTCGGGCCGGGCACGCCAAGATCGACTCCCAGAACCAGGTCCTGGTTGACCGAGAAGAGCGCGGACGTCCCCGGATTGAGCGGCAGCATCACCTGGGCCTGGACGAGGGTGACGCCAGGCACCCGCCGGATCGCCTCGATGGTCCGCCGGGCGAGCAAGCCTCCGGCCGTGAAGCCGGCGCCGGTCCCGATCCCCGCCCCCGCCACGGAGATCTGCCCCAGGACGAAGCGGTGCCCGCCGTCGATGAACCGGCTGATGCGATCGGCAAGCGCCCCGAGTGCCACGAGGCCCGCCATGCCGACGGCAATGCCCGCGACGGCGAAGCCGTACCCGCGGGGCAGCAAGCGCCGGCGGCGCGCTGCGCCCCGGCCCGTCACCACGACCGCTGCGATTCTATCGCCCGTCCCTGCCGGCGGGCGTGCCGGACGGCCAGCCGCACGCGCATGAGCCGGAGCGACTCGCCGGCGCCCACGACGGAGACGTCAGACGGCCTGGCATGGCGCCTTGCCTCAGCTCGCGACCGACGGCGCGAGGCCGCTCAGAGCTCCCGTGCAAGGCTGGCGTCCGAGGGTACGGGGACAGGTCGGCCGAGGCTGGCTGGCTCCCCGGCATCGAACCAGACCCGCGCGAGGTACCAGGCGATGCGGGCAACGTCCGTCACGGCGTGGAACCGGCTACAGCGGCCCGGTGGGTACACGGACAGGATCGGCACCGAGACGAGACCGTATCCCGCCCGAACCGCGCCGACCAGTGCCTCAGTCTCGAGGACGAAACCCTCTTCGCGCAACATGATGTCGCGCAGGAACGCTCCAGGATAGATCCGGAATCCACACTGGCTGTCGGAGACGGATGTCGGCAGGATGAGCCCCAGGGCGTGGTCCGCCGCACGAATCGCCACGCGCCGGAGAAGAGGGATCGGGTCGCCTCGCCGCGCGGCGAAGCGGTCCCCCAGGACCAGGCAATCCGGAGCTTCGGAGTGCGCCAGGAGGAGGCGGGGCACGTCCGCGGGGTCGTGCTGGCCATCCCCGTCGAGAGTGGCGATCGCGGTCGCCCCGCTGCGAAGCGCGCGACCGAACCCCGTCCGCAGCGCGGCGCCCTTGCCCACCCGGCGGGCATGCCGGAGCACCTCCGCGGCGCCGGCCCGCGCCGCCACCTCTCCGCTCCCGTCGGTGGAGGCGTCGTCCACCACGATCACCGGACAGTGCACGCGAAGCTTCTGGACGACGTCCCCCAGTGTGGCGACCTCGTCGAACACCGGGATCACAGCCCAAACTCCGGCAGTCATGCAGCCGCCTTTGATCCCTCCCCCCAGGCCCGAAGGACGAGTGCCACGTGGCTTCCGCCCCGCGCAAGTCCGTGAACCATCGCGGTCGGCGGCACACGGTCCGCCTGACTCTCGGCCGTGCGGGTTGAGAACCGGAGATCCGGTCGGATCGGCTCGCCGACATCGAGAAGCGGGAAGGGCCGCCAGCCCGACACCTCCAGCGCTGCCGCGGCGGCGCGGAGCGCCCCGAGCCCCCCGTGCTCTCCGGTGAGGGGTGTCAGCGCCGTCAAGCGGGTTCGCGCGGCTCCGAGTGCCCGGACGACGAGGTCTAGCTCGCACGCATCGTGTGCCGGGTGACCTGACCCCGTGAGGTACGCGGTCTTCACCGCCTCCGCTCCGACACCGGCGACCGCGAGGGCACGTCGAACGGCCAGGGGGTCACGCCGCCGAGGAGCCGGGAATCCGTGGGCCGGCGCCGGGAGGTTCCCCCAGGCCACTCCCGCCAGCTCGCCATACACCCGCACGCCACGCGCCAGGGCCGTCTCCGCGGCCTCCAAGACGAGAAACGTCCCTCCCTCGCCGAGGACGGTGCCGCTCGCCCGGCGGTCGAATGGCCAGCAGCCCTCAGGGCCCGGCTCCGCCCGGGACATGGTCCCCAGCCGGCTCAACTCCCGGTACAGAGTCGGCGACAGCTCGTCGCTGCCGCCCGCCAGCACGGTGCTGGCTCGCCCCGCAACGATCAACGCGGCGCCGCGAGCCACGGCAAGCTCACCGGCGACGTCGACCTCGTTCAGCGTGAGCATCGGCCCGCGCAACCCTACCGCAATCGCCACTTGGGCGGCCATGGCGTTCATCACCGTGTTCGGGAAGACGAGCGGCGACAGGGCGAGGACGCCTCGCTCGAGGAAGCCGAGCGCGAAGGTCTCGGAGGAGCGGAAGTCGCCCCAGTGCGACCCGAGCACGAGCCCGGCCGCCGCCATCTGGCCTGGTTGGAAGTCCGCGTCCGCGACGGCAAGCCGGGCGGCGACGACCGCGAGTTGACTCGCGCGCGCCAGCCGGCGTGCTTCCCCATCCCGCAGATACGCCGTGAGGTCGCCGACCTCGCCGCCGAGGCGACTCCGGCACCCCTCGGTCGGGAAGCCGCGCACCGGCCCGATGCCTGACAGGCCTCGCGCGAGCGCCGAGCCGACGGCTGCACCGTCACCGCAGCCGAGCGCGCTCACGCTGCCGATGCCCGTCACGACGACCCGCGGCCGGAAGCCACGGGCCTGCTCAGCGGTCATCGGTCCTCCTGGGCACGGCGGCGCGCCGAAACAGGAGACTGAGGTTCTGGCCACCGAATCCGAAGGAGTTCGACAGGGCGCACTCCAGCGCCGCGGGGCGCGCGACGTTGGGCACGCAGTCAAAGGCGACCTCCGGATCAGGCTCGGCCAGGTTGGCCGTGGGCGGGATCAGCCCGTTGACGAGAGTCAACACGGTCGCGATCGCCTCGAGGGCGCCAGCCGCCGCCATGGCGTGGCCCACGAGAGACTTGTTCGCGCTCACCAGGACGTTGTCGGGGTCGAACAGCTTGCGGAGGGCCGTAGCCTCGACGCGGTCGTTCTGGGGCGTGCCGGTCCCGTGAGCATTGACGTATCCCACGGCGCTCGCCGGGACACCGCCTCGCTCCAGCGCCTCGGCCATGGCGCGGACGCTGCCCTCCCCATCCGGATGCGGTGCGGTCAGGTGCCAGGCGTCCGTGGTCAACCCGTAGCTGGCCAGCTCGGCATAGCCGCGGACCCCGCGCGCCCGGGCGTGGGCCTCGTCTTCGAGCACGACGAACCCGGCCCCCTCCCCGAGCGACATGCCGCGGCGGTCCCGCGCGAAGGGCCGGCAGGGTTCGGGATCGAGCAGCTTGAGCGCGTTGAAGCCCATGAAGCAGATGCGAGTCATGGCGTCGACGCCGCCCGCGAGGGCCAGCGGCGCCGCCCCGGAGGCGATCCACTCGGCCGCCAGCCCCAGCGCCGCGCCGCCCGAGCTGCAGGCGAGGACGACAGTCTCCTTGGGCCCGGTGGTGCCGAAGCGCCGCGCGACGAGGTCGGCGTGGGCGAACGGCAATACCCGTCGTAGCGCCACTCTGAGATCCGGGTCGTCGACGCCATCGCGCGCACGCCGCCAGAACCAGGTCTCGGCCTCCAGCATGCCGCCCCCGATGCCCCCCACCACCACCGCCGCGGACCGCAGCTCCCCCCGCGAGAGGCCGGCATCCGCGACCGCCTCATCCACCGCCACCACCGCGAACCGGTCGGCTCGCGACCGGCGCCTGGACACGCCGGGCAGCACCGTGTCGGGCGGGACCTCGGCCCCGATGCGCGCGCGAAATCCCTCCGTGTCGAAGAGGCCGATGGGACCGATCGCGCATCGTCCCGCGGTCAGGCCGCTCCAGAAGCGGTTCCGGCCGCGACCGTACGGGCTGACGACTCCCAGACCCGTGACGAGAACCCGCCTCACGCCACGCTCCGCCTCACGTCGTCACCCGCACCTCCACGAAGCGCACGAGGGCGCCAAACGTGCCGAAGTGCGCCAGGACATCCTCCCCCTCCTGGATCACGATGCCGAAGCGCTCCTCCAGCGCGATCGAGAGCTCGATGAAATCGAGCGAGTCGAGCCCGAGCGCGCCGTCGACACCCTTCGGGAGCGGCGTCTCGAAGTTCAGCTCGACCAGACGGGCGGGGTCGAACCGGAGCCGCTTGACGACGATGTCTCGCAACTCCCCGATGATTGCTCGCTCGTCCATCTGTCCTCCCGTGCCGGTGCCTATTGGGACCAGAGGAGCGCCGCGTACTCGCTACGCCACGTGCTGCTCAGGAGCCAGGGGCAGGGCGCATGCCGCCGGTGAGCCCCGGCCAGAGCCAGGAGCGGTCCGATCGCGAGCGCCTCGCCGAGCCGCGGCATCGCTGCCGGAGCTCCCTGGCCTGCCAGGACGCTCGCCTCGGCGGCTTCCCGCCCCGCCCCGGTCGCTCCGCTCCAGACGAGACCGGGACGGTCACCGTTCAGCACTGCTTCGAGCACCGACGCGACGGTCCCTCGCGCCCGTGCCGGGCCGGCTTGCGCGGATGCCCACCGGAGGATACCTCCTTCCCCCCTTTCCAGCAGCAGGCACGCCGCCCCCTCCACGAGAGGGCCGGCGTAGAGACGGCGTGCCCGACCGAACAGGTCTCGCACGTCGTGAAACACCTCGACGGCAAGCAGGAGCAATCGGTCGGCGCGGCGCTCGGCCAGGCAGCGCGCAGCCCACCAGAGCGCCTGGAGAGTCGCCGGAGCGCCGCCCATGAGGTTGATCGAGAAACCCCGGATGCCAAGCTCGATCGTCACCTCCGCGGGCACCGCGCTGGGCGACGTGTACGGGAAGTGCAGCGTGGTCGACGTCTCGTCCTCGAGGAACGCGCGATTCGCAGCGGCGTATCCCGTGGCGCTCACGTACAGGATACCCGTTCGAGGACCAGCCAGCTCCGCCTCGGAAAGTCCGGCGTCGGCCACCGCCGCCTTCGCGACCGCGACGGCGAGCAGGCACTCCCTGGTCGCGCGGCGGAACCGGTCGCCGCCCAGGGCCGGGGTTGGCGCCGTCACCAGGCCACTCGCTCGCTCCGCGGGCGCATCCGGGAGCGCGTGGACACCCTCCCCCCAGCCCGTGATCACGCCGATTCCGCGAATCAGGGGCGCTGACGGATCGCCAGCGCCGGGCCGGGTCTCGCCCGCCGGCGCTCTCATGCCGGCTCCTCGCCGCTCGCCAGTACAAGGGCGGCGTTGCAGCCACCGAAGCCGAGTGAGGTCGACAAGCTCACGCAGGGCCGCCACGCTCGGGCCGTGTTCGGCACGCAGTCCAGGTCGCAGTCGGGGTCGGCCTCGCCGTAGTTGAGGGTCGGCGGGACCTGGCCGTGCCGGCCGGCCAGAAGGCACATGATGGCCTCGAGTGTCGCCGCGGCCCCCATCGTGTGGCCAAGATGCGCCTTGATGGAGTTCACCGGAATCGCGTGGCTCCGGGGGCCGAGCACACGCTTCAGCACGTCGGTCTCGACGCGGTCGTTGGCCGGCGTCCCCGTGCCGTGCGCGCTCACCAGGTCGACGGCACCCGGGTCCACCCCGGCCTCCGCGAGCGCGGCCCGGACGGCAAGCTCGAGCCCTCGCCCCTCCGGATCCGGTGCGGTGATGTGAGCGCCATCCGCTGTGCTCGCATGGCCGAGAAGGTGCCCGAGCGGCTGGTGTCCGCGGCGGGCCGCGGCGTCCCCGCGCTCCAGGACGACGAGGCCCGCGCCCTCGCCGAGGAGGAGCCCGCTCCGGCGCCGATCGAACGGGCGCACGGCGTCGCGCGTGAGCGAGCGCAGCACGTTGAAGCCGCGTTGAACGAACCGGCACAGCGCGTCGGCTCCGCCCGCTACCACAACGTCTGCCCGGCCCGCACGCAGGAGATCCGCACCGAGGCCGAGGCTGGTAGCGCCCGACGCGCAGGCCGTCGTGACGGTCAGGACTGGCCCACGGGCGCCGAGCCAGCCTGCCAGGTTATACGTGGGGCCGTCGTAGACGGAGCCGGCCAGCGCACTGAGGCTGCCGCCCCTCGCCAGGCTGCGGCTCGCCGCGTCGATCCCGCCGAGTGCGGTACCGATGACCACACCGATCCGGTCGCCCGGGGGCAAGGCTCCCTGAAAGCCGGCCGTCTCCAGGGCCTCCCGGGCAGCGTGGATGAGGAACCGGGAGGTGCGGCAGCGAGCAAGCCGATGCGACCATCGGTCCCCGCCCAGGGAGGCGGCTGGACCATCGCGCCGGAGCTTCTTGATCTCACCGCCCCGTGTGACGCGCAGGTCGGCGACCGGGAAGCCCTCGATCTCGCTGATGCCGGACAGCCCCGTCACGAGCCCCGCCCAGAAAGCATCGAGGTCCTGGCCGATGGCGGTCACGACTCCGGCACCGGTGATCGCAACCCGCGACACCCGGGGAGCCAGAAGACCCGTCATGCAACTCGCTTCCAGACGTCGTAGAAGTTGAACCACTGATCCCAGTGCGTCCTCACGTAGCGCTCCAGGATGCCGACTGCGGCATGGAGCGCCCCGACTTCGGCCCCCCGCGACACCGAGAGCGCGGGCTCGACGTGGAGGCGATAGCTCCGGTCGGGCTCGAGCGCGCAGAACGCGGGGACGACCGGCGCGCCCGCCGCCGCAGCGATCACGAACGGCCCCAGCGGGAATGTCGCAGGAGCTCCAAAGAACGGCACGACCGCGTCCCCACGGCCGCCGAGCGCGCGGTCGAGCTGGAACGCGACCACCTCGCCCCGGCGCAGGGCGGCCACCAGCTCGACGCCCACCACCGGGCTGGTCAGCCGGAGGAATCGGAGCCCAGGATGCCCGCCCCGGTCGAGCAGCGCGCCGACGGCGGGGTCCGCCTCCGGTGCCATGACGACGTGGACCGGCCGGCCCAAGGCGGCCAGCAGACGTCCCGCCAGCTCCCAGTTCCCCAGGTGCGCGGTGACGGATACGCAGCCGCGCCCCTGCGCCAAGGCCTCGCGCGTTGGTTCCTGATCGTCGATGCCGGTGACGTGTCGCCAGAGACCCGATTCGGGCCCGCGGTTCAGCGAGAGCAGATCGGCGAAGCACACGGCGAAGCGCGCGAAAACGCGCTCGACGGCGCCATCAAGCCAGGCAGGCCCACGCTCCGGGTGGACGCGCATCAGGTTTCGCCGCACCGCAGCCCTCTCGGCGGGAAATCGGGCAACCAGCGCCCCCGCCAACCGTTCGGCGAGCCACGTCCTCACCGGCCGCGGCAGCCGCGGCGCGGCCGCCGCGGCCAGCCGGTAGTAGCGTGAGCGATTGTACGGATGGGCGTGCCACCGGCCGTGCGGAGCGTCCACGCCGGGCACGAGCGTCACGTTCACGGCGCTTCTCGATCGACGGTAGGCCGGACTGGCGAGTGCAGCGGGCGTGCGAACACGCGTCAGAACAGCGGCGAAGTGTAGAGCCGGAAGGCCCGCACCCGGCCCGGAGGGTTGTAGGTGAGGGGGCCGACCCAGAAGGCGCGTGATTCGTCGTCGTAGTAGAGCGTCAGCGGGGAACCCGGGTCGTTCGGGTCGTACGCGAGGAAGTCCGTCCCCTGCCGGGCAGGCCGGCGCTCATAGACGAGGACGGCATGGTTGAGCAGATCCTCGTGGGGGAAGTTGGTGATCATCAGGGGAACCGGACGCCCCGCATCCACCTCGCCGATCAGCTCCCCCGCGAGGCGCTCCTGGTGCTCCGGCGGGAAATCGACCCCGACCCGCCAGGTGCGCCAGTGGAACATGCTGGGGACGTTCGAGCCGAACGCCGCCTTGAGAAGGCCCTCGTGCGCCTTCGAGAAGCTGTGGAGGTCAGCATAGCCGGGAATGACCACCCGTTCCGCCTCGGCGACCGGCGCGGTCCAGGGCGCCCGGGCCAGGACGACACGCACGAGCCGCCCGTATTCCTCCGGCGACACGGCAGGTCGGTCAGGCGCGAACCGGGCGAAGCGATAGAACTGGCTGGCGGCCCGCGCGATCACGAGGCAGTAGTTCGCGAAGCTGTCGTTCCGGCCGGGCCGCTCGGCCCGGACGAGATTCGCGAAGGCGAACGCATCGTGCTCCAGCTCGAACCGGCCTCGCGCCGCCGTCGGCGAACCGCCGAGCGGAGCACTCGCGCAGCTCGTCGCGAGGAGCCCCAGGACCATCGCCAGAGCTGGTCGGGCCAGCCATCGCGGCCGGCGGTACCCGGGCGCCTCCCGTCCCGACCGACCGCGCCCGTCCGCGCGGCACACGTACGCCATACACATTCCATTGTGGGCACCTGCCCCGGGGTCGTCAACGGCCGCGAGCCAGGCCGGACGGGCCGCCGCAGCGCGGCGCCCGCTACCGGTTCAGCGTCCGGCGGAGAAAGCCGAGAAGCCCCTGCGGCAGGAAGATGATCATCAGGATGAACAGCATCCCCACGGGGATGAGGTAGTACTCCGTGAAGAACCGGGAGACCCCCTCTCGCAGAAGCAGGAAGAACGCCGCCCCGGCGAACGGCCCCACCAAGGTACCCATCCCGCCCATGACGTTGAAGATGACGACCTCGCCCGACACGACAAAGAAGACGAAGTCCGGCGCGGCGAACTTGTTCTGCAGCGCGTAGAGGACGCCGGCCAGCCCGGCGACGAGCCCCGACAGCATCACCGCCAGGATCTTGTACCGCTCCACGTGGTAGCCGATGGCGCGCGTGCGCGGCTCGTTCTCCCGGATCGACTGGAGCACCATGCCGAACGGCGACCTCGTGATGCGCCGGACCACGAGGTACGAGGCCGTCACCACGGCGAGCACGAACCAGTGGAAGGTCACCGCCGTGAACGCGACCCGGCCCACGCCGGGGAGACCGAGCGGCGGCTGCCGGAAGGTCAGTCCGTTCTCCCCCCCGGTCACCTCGGTCCAGGTGAAGATGATGACGTAGAAGATCTGGGAGAACACGAGGGTCGAGATCGCGAAGTAGATGTCGCGAAGGCGGGTCGCGAAGAAGGCGACGAACACGGCCACGACGCCGGCCCCCACCAGCCCGTAGAGCAGAGCCAGCCAGAGGCTCGGCGGCCTGATCGTGAGGAGCGCCGCGGCGGCCCCGTACATGCCGAGGCCGAAGAAGGCGGAATGGCCGAACGACACCATGCCCGTGTAGCCGATGAGGATGTCCGACGACATCGCGAGGAGCCCCCAGATCAGGATCTCCGTGACGAACCGCTGCCAGAACGGCGGCAGCACGAGAGGCGCCACCGCCAGGAGCGCCAGCACGACCCCGAAGCCGATCCAGTAGCCCGTCGCGGGCCGGGCGCCCCGGAGCTCGGCCGTCGTCATTTCGGCGTGGGGACGAAGAGGCCGGTCGGGCGGACGAGCATGGTGAGGACCAGCACGACGAAGGAGACGATCACCGCCTGCGCCGGGCTGACCACGATCGCGGCGTAGGCCTCGACCAGGCTGATGAAGATCGCGGCCAGGATCGAGCCCCCGAGGTTGCCCATACCGCCGACCACGACCACGATGAACGCGCGGAGGGTGAAATCGAAGCCCATCGTCTGGGTGACGCCGCCGAGCGGCCCGAACAAGACGCCGCTCGCCGCGGCCATCGCCGCGCCGATGGCGAACACCGCCGTGTGCACGAGCGGCACCGGGATCCCCATCGCCGAGGCCATCACCCGGTCCTGCGTGGTCGCCCGGATCCACACGCCGTACTTGCCGTGCTTCAGGAAGAGCCAGAGCCCGAGGATGATCGCTCCGGACAGCACGGCCGCCAGGATGCGGTACCAGGGGTATTGGAGGTAGAAGAGCGCGAACTGGCCCGTCACCGGCTCCCGGATATGACGGGCCGTGGGACCCCACTGCCAGATCGCGTACTTCTGGAGGACGAGCGACGCGCCGAAGGTCGCCAGGATCGTCGTCAAGGGGTCCCGCCCGAGGAGCGGGCGGAGCGTCGTCGACTGCAGAGCCGCCCCGAAGAGCCCGATCGTGAGCGCCGCCACCAGCAGGGCGAGCCAGAAGCTGCCGGTGGCCGCGATGGTCGCGGCCCCGACGAACCCGCCCAGCATCACGAGGTCGCCGTGGGCGAAGTTGACGACGTCCATGATGCCGAAGATCAGGGTCAGCCCCGACGCCACGAGGGCCAGGATCATCCCGTTGACGAGGCCGTTGACGGTCTGGATCAGGATCTGGTCGAACGGGATCGCCATGGGGCGGTCACACGCCCAGGTACTGGTGGAGCACCGCGGGCTCCCTGCGCAGCTCGGCGGCCGGCGCGTGATGCCGCACGACACCCTTCTCCATGATGTAGATCCGCTCCGCCACCTCGAGCGTCAGCGGCACGTTCTGCTCCACCAGCAGGATCGCCACGCCCTCCCGGTGGAGCACGCGGATGATCTCCCGGATCTGGCCGACCATCCGCGGCATGAGACCCTCGGTGGGCTCGTCGAGAAGGATGATCTTGGGCTCCAGCATCATGGCCCGGGCGATGGCCAGCATCTGCTGCTCCCCGCCGGACAAGGTCCCTCCCGCCTGCCGGCGGCGCTCGGCCAGCACCGGGAAGCTCGCATAGACCTTCTCCAGGAGCTCGGTCCGCCGGGCCTCCGGCACCCCGCCTCGGTCCAGGCCCGTCCGGAGGTTCTCGAACACGGTCAGCAGGCGGAAGATGCGGCGATCCTCCGGGACCCACGCGATCCCGAGGCGAGCGAGCTGGTGGGGCGGCAGCCCGGTCACGTCCCGCGCCTCGAGGTCCACGCGTCCCCCCGAGGGGCGCACGAGCCCCATCACGGCCTTGAGCGTCGTGCTCTTGCCCACGCCGTTCCGCCCGAGGAGCCCCACGACCTCGCCGCGCTCGACGCGCAGCGAGACGCCGTGGAGCACGTGCGACTTGCCGTAGTGCGCGTGGACCTGGTCCAGGGCCAGCATCAGGTCTTGAGGTAGACCTCCTGGACGCGGGCGTTCGCCTGGATCTCGGCGGGCGTGCCCTCGGCCAGGATCTCGCCGTAGTGGAGGACCGTGATGGTGCGGGCGAGCCCCATCACGACCTCCATGTCGTGCTCGACGATGAGGATGGTGTAGTCGGCGCCGATCCGGCGGACGAGCTCCACGGTCGCGCGGGTCTCGGCGGGGCTCATCCCCGCCGTCGGCTCGTCGAGACACAGGACGCGCGGCTCGGTGGCCAGCGCGATGCCGATCTCGAGGTTGCGCTGCTCGCCGTGCGAGAGGTTCGCCGCGAGCTCCTCTTCCTTGCCCTCCAGACCCACCGCCGCCAGCACCTCCCGGCTCCGCTCCACGAGGTCGGCGTAGGCGAGGTGGTGCCGCAAGAGGCTCCAGCCGTGGCGGCGCGACTGAGCGGCGATGCGGACGTTCTCCAGCACGGTGGCGCCCGGCAGGATGTTGGTGATCTGGTAGCTGCGCGCGAGACCCTTGTGCGAGATCGCGTGAGGCGGGAGCCCGGTGATGTCCTGGTCCTGGAGGACAATCCGGCCCGCCGTGGGCCGCAGCACGCCGGTGAGGCAGTTGAACAGCGTGGATTTCCCCGCCCCGTTCGGCCCGATGACGGCGCGGATCTCGCCGGGCGCCACGGCGAGGGAGACCTGGTTGAGGGCCGTGAGCCCGCCGAACCGCACGGTCAGCCCTTCCGTGCGGAGGATCGGCGGCGGGGCGGTCCCCGGATCGGGCCGACGAACCACCCCGCCGACGCGCGCGTCGGTCACGCCGGCCGCGCTACGCGAACTTGCAGCCGGATGGGAAGATCGTCTTCTCCTTGGGGATGACGTCCAGGACGCGGTACTTGCCCCCGCGGATCTCGAACAGGAACTCCCGCAGGAACGCCTGGTGGTCCTCCTTGCGGAGGTGCTTGTCACCCTGCGGGAAATCGTCGCCCTCCTTCATGTCGAGCCCTTCCAGGGCCTCGATGAGCTTCATCGTGTCCTTGCGACCCTGGAAGCCGGACTTCTGGATCCCGAGCTTGAGGGTGTTGACTCCCTCGTAGTTGGACTGCACGTAGCGGTCGGGCAGAGGGCCACTGGGGTCGATCTGCTTCAGGCGCGTCACCGCGTCGTCGAAGAACCGCTTGTGGTGGGGCGTGTTGAGCACTCCCTCGAGCACGGGGACGTACCGGTCGATGCCGACGAACCCGTCCCCCTTGCTGCCGATCGCCGGCAGTGAGGTGGCGACGGCAATCGCGCCGTCGCCAGCCAGGCGGTATTTCTTGCTGAGGCCCAGATCGAAGCTCTGGGTGACGAAGGCGATCCCCTGCGGCCCGAAGAAGATCCCGAACAGCCCGTCGAAGCTCCCGGTGACCTTCGACAGAAACGGCGTCATGTCTGCCGTGCCGAGCGGGATGCCGGTCGTCTCGACCACCTCGCCACCAGCCGTCTTGATCTGCTGGACATAGGCGTCCCGCGTCGACTGGCCCCACGCGTAGTCGGCATAGGCGATGTGCCACCGCTTGCCGATCTTGCCGACCAGGTACGGCGCCGCGGCGACCGCCTGCGCCGGTGCGTAGTCGAACGGCCGGAAGGTGTAGCGGCTGCACTTGGTCGTCGTGATCGTGGTGTCGAGGCACACCGTGATCATGTTGACGACCTTGTGGTCCTCGTACACCGGCATACACGCCAGGCACACGTTGGAGAGGTAGCCGCCGGCGTGGGCGTCGATCTGGTCGTCGACGACAAGCTTCTCGGCCTTGCGCCGGCCGACGTCGGGCTTCGACTCGTAGTCGGCGATCAGGAGCTCGATCGGGCGACCGCCGATCCCGCCCGTCTTGTTGATCCGGTCCACGGCCATCTGCACGCCGACCAGGGCTGTCTTGCCTCCGGCCGCGGCCGTTCCCGACAGGGGCTGGAGCGTGCCGAGCTTGAAGGGCTTGGCCTGCCCGAACGCTTCCCGCCACGGAGCAGGGACGAGCATCGTCGCGCCGAGAGCCCCCGCCGTCCCCGCGGCCAGGCCGAGGAAACGCCGGCGGGTCGTCTTGCCGCTCCACCAGAGATCGCGTGTCCAGGCTTCGTCCTGCCAGCGTTCCGCCATCCTTGGCTCCTTCCTGCCCGGATGTGACCGGGCCCGGGTGTTGGAGTGTCGGCCGCGGAGGGGTCCGCTCCGGGTGGCCCCTCTATACTCCACGGCGGGGTCTCCGCGCAAGCCTCGCCCCCCCGCTGGCCCGTCGGCGCTCACCACGCCGCGATCTCGTCCGCGACGATCTTCGCCGGGACGACCCGGCCGTAAGCCCGCCGGACGATGTCGAGTGTCGCGCGCTGGATCTCCGGCCAGAGGGTTGCCACGCCGTCCTCGACGACGGTCACGCGGTACTCCCGGTTGAACGCGCCCACGACTGTCGCGAGGACGCAGATGTCGGTCATCGTGCCGGTCACGACCAGCGAGCGGACGCCGAGGGCCCGGAGCGCGCCGTCCAGCGGGGTGCCCGCGAAGGCGTCGTACCAGTGCTTCTGCACGGTCAGCTCCCCGGGAGCCGGGGCCAGTGCCGACGCCACCGCGACGCTCGGATCGCCCAGCAGACAGGACGACGAGGGGCGTCCGAACCCCGTCGGAGCGCCGGGCGCGGCCGGTCGATGCTCCGGGTGAAGGTCCCCCACGAGGAGCGGCACGGCCGGGGAGTAGACGAACTGGCTGAAGACCACCGGCAGCCCGGCCCGGCGGAACAGGGCGATCAGGCCAGCCACGGTCGGCAGGATCGTCCGCGCCTCCGGCACCTCCATCGCGGCGCCCGGATCCAGGAAGCCTCGCTGCATGTCGACCACGAGCAGGGCCGTCCGACCGAGCTCGAGCGGGAGCACCCGCTCGAAGGTTTCAGTCCGGTCGTTCATGGGGAGGGGCCCGCGAGACGGCTCACTGCCAGGTCCGCCGATCGTCGATCCTCTTCGCGTTCGGGGGAATCGTGCCCGCAGGGACCACGCGGATCTCACCCCGAAGCTTCATCACGTCGCGGATGGCCTCGACCATCGCCTCGCTCACCTGCTCGGTGTCGGTTCCCGGCGCCAGCTCGACGTGGAACGCGAGCCCGTCCTGGTGGCCCTCGCGGGTCACGACCGCCTGCCAGCGTGTCACCGCCGGGAACCGGGCCGCGATCTCGTCTCCCTGGCGCGGGTGGATGAACATGCCGCGGACCTTCGTCACCTCGTCCACGCGGCCACGCCAGCCGAGCATGCGCGGGGAGGTCCGTCCGCACGGACACTGCGCCTCCGTGACCACCGAGAGGTCGCCAGTCCCAAAGCGGATCATGGGATAGGCACGATGGTTCACGGTGCACACGATCTCGCCGGTCTCCCCGGAGGCCAGGGGCGCGCCCGTCTCCGGATCGCAGATCTCGAGGACGACGTCCTCCATGACGTGCATGCCGTCGGCCTCCCGGCACTCGTAGGCGACGATCCCGAGGTCCGCGGTGCCGAAGCCCTGGCGCGTGAGGACCTCGTGATCCGTCTCGATCGCTCGGCGCAGCGAGGGTGGAAGGGCCTCGGCTCCGACCTGGGCAACCTCGAGCGGCAGCGGGCCGAGTCCCTTTTCGTCCGCGTGCTTGAGGATCGCGATGAGGAACGACGGGGTCCCGACGTAACCCGTGACGCCGAGGTCGCGGATCGTCTTGACCTGGGCCTCCGCGTTCCCGGGACCGGTCGGGACCACGGTGCACCCGAGCGCGGCGAGCCCGCGGTCAAAGAGATGGGCCGCCGGCGTCAGATGGTAGAGGAACGTGTTCACGACGATGTCCCCGGGCCGGAAGCCGCCGGCATAGGCCGCGGTCTCCGCGCGCCAGGGACTCCGATCGCGCCGCGCGAACGGCTCGTAGATCGGTCCCGGCGACACGAACACCGAGCCGAGGTCCGCCGGCGGCACCGCGCAGAAGCCCCCGAAGGGCGGATCCGCCCGCTGCAGGTCCGGCATGGCCGCCTTCTTCATGACCGGAAGGCGGCCCAGATCGGCCACCGTCCGCACCGCAGCCGGCCGGAGCCCCGCGGTCTCCAGGCGACGCCGCACGCCCGGCGCGTGGCGCCAGGCGTGGGCTACCAGGGCCCGCACCCACCGGTCCTGGTAGGCACGCCGCGCGCGGATCCCCAGCGTCTCGCGCCTCCGGTCGTAGTAGCCCTTGAGGCGCTCGGCCCGGGTCACGGCAGTCGGCCGCCTCCCAACGGCGGCGGCACAGGGTCGACCATCCGGACGGCGCACCTCACGACAGCCCCCCCAGCTCCCGGCGGACCAGGCGCGTGCCCGCCACCATGGCCCGGAGCTTCCCGACCGCCACCGCCCGGGGCGTCGCCCAGAGCCCGCAGTCGGGCACGACCCACAGCCGCTCGGCCTCGACGTGACCGAGCGCGAGCCGGAGGCGCGCGGCCACCTCCTCGGGGGTCTCGACCCGGTGTGCCTTGACGTCGACGACGCCGACCGCCACCTCGCGGTCGCCGGCATCCTTCATCAGCTCGATCTCGGCCATCTCGCGGTTGGCGAACTCGAGGACGAGCTGGTCACAGCGCGCGTCGAGGAGCGCCGGGAAGAGCGGCCGGTACTCCCGCGGCGCGGCGAACGGCCGGTTGTTTAAATTGCCGAAGCAGATGTGGAGGGCGAGCTTGGCGCGCACGCCGTCGACGGTCCGGTTGAAGAGCTGGATGCACTCGCCGGGTTCGCCCCCTCGGAGCATGACGAAGTTGGGCTCGTCGATCTGGATCAAGTCCGCGCCGGCCGACACGAGGGTGCGCAGCTCGGCGTTGACGATGGCGGCGAGGTCGGCGAGGAGTGTCGCACGGTCATGGTACGGCCCCCCGGCGTGGCGCAGCGGGATCGCCAGCGTGTAGGGGCCCGGGCAGGTCGCGCGCAGGGGTCGGTCAGTGAGCCGGCGCGTCATCCGCCACTCGTCGACGAGTCCAAGCCCCTCCGGTGCCCCGAGCCGGTCCGCTACCTGGTACGGCGTGTGGGTGTCGTAGCTGGGGACGCCGAGGCGCCGCGGCTGCGGCAATGGCCGGAGGCCGGATAGCCGCCTGAAGAAGCCGAGGGTGAAGTTCTCCCGGCCCATCTCCCCGTTGGCGATGAGGTCGATGCCCGCCTCGACCTGGTCGGCGATCGCGACCCGTGTCGCGTCCTCGACCAGCTCCGCGAGATCCCTTGGCCCGAGCCGGCCCGCCGCCTGGGCCTCGCGCCCGAGCGTGAGCCAGCCGGGCAGGGCATGACTGCCCACCACCGAGGTCGGGAGGGTGGGGAGGGTCGTCCCGGCGCTCACTGGCCGACGATGTCCCGCTTCATCGGCCCGAGCAGAGCGAGGAGCTCGCTCTTTTCCTTCTCGCCGACCTGGTGCTTGTCGAGGGCCTTGACGAGCGCCTCAACCGTCGCGTTCCACTCGGCGTCGGTGATCCGCATCCCCTGGTGGACCGTCTTCATGTCCCTCCCGAGGTAGGCGCAGGGCCCGCCGGTCGCCTCGCAGATCTGGTCCGCGAGGTTGGTCTTGAGCTTCTCGACTTGCGCCGGCTGGAACGCCTTGAAACGCGGGTTGATGCGATCATCCTTGACCACGTTGGCGACGAAGTCCCCGACCACGTTGGCGATGGCGTCGCGCCCGCCGAGCCGCCGGTAGAGCGAGGGCTCGGACTTCGTGCCCATCGCTGCGCAGCCAGCGAGCCCACTCACGACCCATAACCCCAGCAGGACCAAGCCCAAGCGCCCCCTCCATCTCATCGCGAGTGCCCCTCCTCGTCCGTAGCTGCCTCGCTGGTCCGGGTGCCACGGTCTGCCGCACGAACCCCTCTTCGCGCTGCGTTGGCCGTGTCCACGTTGCCCCCCCGCCTTTCAGGCCAGCCAGCGCTTGCGGCGCCGGTAGTGCTTGACATCCCGGTACGATCTGCGCACCCCGACCTCGCTGAGGCCAAGATAGAACTCCTTGATGTCCTCGTTGTGGCGCAGGACCTCGGCCGGGCCGTCGAGCACGATCCGCCCGTTCTCCATGATGTAGCCGTGACGGGCGATGGTCAGGGCCATGGCCGCGTTCTGCTCCACCAGGAGCACGGTCACGCCCTCCTCCTCGTTCAGGCGGCGGATGATGCCGAAGATCTCCTCGACCAGGAGCGGCGCGAGCCCGAGCGACGGCTCGTCGAGGAGCATCATCCGTGGCCTGGACATCAGGGCCCGGCCGATGGCGAGCATCTGCTGCTCGCCACCCGACAGGTATCCCGCGGTGGCACGCCGCCGATCCGCCAGGCGGGGAAAGTACTCGTAGACCCGCCTCAGGTCGCGCCGGATCTCTCCCTTATCGCGTCGGGTGTGCGCCCCGGCCAGGAGGTTCTCCTCCGCGGTCAGGTGCTCGAACACCCGCCGCCCCTCCATCACCTGGGCGATGCCCAGATGCACGATCTCCTCGGGCTCTCGCCGGTCGATGCGGATCGAGCCGTCCGGCCCCTGGAACTCGATGGAGCCCGTCGTCACAGCCCCGCGCTCCGGCCCGAGGATGCCCGAGATGGCCTTCAGCGTCGTGCTCTTCCCGGCGCCGTTCGAGCCGAGGAGCGCGACGATGCCGCCCTGCGGTACCTCGAAGGAGACCCCCCGCAGAACCAGGATCGACCGGTCGTAGAGGACCTCCACGTTGGACAGCCGGAGCACGGGACAGTCCAGGTCGTCGATGGCCCTACGGCTTCGGGGCCTTCTTCACCTCATCCTGCACGATCTCCCGGTAGCCCCGGAACCAATCCCCTTTCGCCACCAGCTCGGTCCCCCGGGTCTGGTAGACCCGGACCCAGCCACCCCCCTCGTGGTCGCTCTCGGTCACGGTGAGCGGTGGGAGGAACCCGCCTAGCGAGAAGTCCTTGATCCGCTCGTACCCTTTCTTCACCTTCTCGCCGGTGATAGGCATCCCCTCGCGTTCGACGGCCAGGCGCACAGCCTCCACCATCAGCGCGGCGGCCAGCACGCCGCGGTTGTAGTACACCGACCCCACGTGCGCCGGCACCTCCCTCCCCCCGTCGCGGTACATCTTCACGATCTCCTCGATCACGGGGAACTGGCGACCCACGCCGGCGAACTGCAGCCCGAGATAGCCCTGGGCCATGTCCCAGCCGGCGGCCGTCATGTCGGCCTCCCCTGACCCCCACACGAAGCTGATCACCCGGTCCATGGGGAAGGCGTTCTTCTTGAGCTCCTTGATGGACACCGACGGCGAGCGGCCGAAGAGGTGGGTGACCACCCAGTCGGCCCGCATCCGTCGCGTGATGTCGAGCGCCTGGGCCGCCATCTCGATTCCCGGCGCGGGCACGGCGAAGGTCCGGCAGGTGTAGCCTTCCTGCTCGCAGATCCGCTCGAAGAGCTTGATCGGCTCGCGGCCGGCCGGGTTGTCGTAGAAGAGGAAGGCGACCTTGGCCCCCTTCTTGCCGCCGTTGTCCTTGATGTACTGCATGGACCCGCCCATCTGGGACCAGTAGGTGGCGGCCAGCGGGAAGATGTACGGCCACACCCGCCCGTCGGTGGCGTCCGCCCGGCCGAACCCCGGAGTCATGCCCGGGATCTTGTCCTGGAGGTGCCGCGGCGTCAGCGCGTAGACGATGGGGGTGCCGTAGTCGAGGATGGCCACCCCGCCCTCCCGCTTGATCCGCTCGTAGGCCTCGACGCCCCGGTCGACCTGGTAGGCGTGCTCCACCTCGACGTACCGGAGCGTGTGGCCCTTGAGACTCCCCTTCTTGTTGGCCAGCTCGATGTAGTCGGTGACGCCGGGACAGAGCTGCTCGCCGATCAGCTTGGTGGGACCGGTGCGGTCGCACTGCCCGCCCACGACGATCTCGGCGGCGAGGGCCGGCGTCACGGCGCCGGAGACCCCCAGGGTCAGGGCGATCAGGCCGAGTCCGACGACCCATCCGCGAATCCTCATCTCTGCCCTCCTGTCTGGTTGCTGACACTCATGCGGTCAATCCCGAGGCCGACCGCCGACCGGGAGCCCGGCGATGCGGCGCGCCGCGGCCACGACCCTAGTACGAGAACGGCCACAGGCGGAAGTACGTCTTGGTGCTGGCCCACATCTTGGCGAGCCCCTGCGGCTCGATGGCCAGGAAGACGATGATCAGGCTTCCGAATACCACCAGCTGGAAGTTGGCCAGGAAGTCCGCCAGCCGCGTGTAGGGCAACCCGAATACCGCCTCGGCGAGCCCGACCACGCTCAAGTCGAGGACGATCGGCAGGAGCTTGATGAAGATGGCCCCGAGCACGGACCCCAGCACGCTCCCCAGGCCGCCGATGATGATCATGGCCAGGTACTGGACGGAGACGAGCAGCGTGAAGTGCTCGTAGTTGGCGATGCGGAGGTAGTACGTCCAGAGGGCGCCCGCGACCCCGGCGTAGAACGAGCTCACGGCGAACGCGAGGAGCTTGTACCGGAAGATGTTGATGCCGATGATCTCGGCGGCGATGTCCCGGTCGCGGACGGCGATGAACGCCCGGCCCACGCGGGAGCGGAACAGGTTCAGCGCGGCGAAGTACGCGAGCAGGAAGACCGGCAGCACGAGGAAGTAGCGGCGGAACTCGTTGTTGAGCTCGAAGCCGAGGAGGGCCGGGTTCGTCACGTAGATGGTCGACTGCGCCCCACCCCCGATCCACGTCACGTGGTTGATCGTCCACTCGATGATGAGCTGGGCCGCCAGGGTGGCGATGGCCAGGTAGAGTCCCTTGATCCGGAGGGAAGGGATCCCGAAGAAGGTGCCGACGGCCGCCGCCACCGCCCCGCCGGCGGGAATCCCGATCCAGAACGGGATGCCGTAGCGGCTCGAGAGGATCGCGGCGGTGTACGACCCCACCGCCATGAACCCCCCGTGCCCGAGGGAGATCTGTCCGGTCGATCCGGTGAGGATGTTGAGTCCGATCGCGCCGATGGCCGCCAGCATGATACCGGTGGCGATGCTCATCCCGTGCTCGTCGCGCGTCAGCCAAAACGGGAGCGGCAGGAGAACCAAGAGAGCCACCATCCCCCAAGCCGTGGCCCGGGCGAGCGGCAGGCGATAGAGCGCCATGTCGTCCTGGTAGGTCGTCTCGAAGACCCCGCACTCGCGCTGGATCACACCCGCTCGATGGTCTCGCGACCGAAGAAGCCGTGCGGCCGGACGAAGAGGACCACGATCATGAGGAGGTAGGGGACGAAGTCCTTCGTCCCGCCGCCGACGTAGGGGTCGAGGTACCCGGCCGCGACGCTCTCGACCGCCCCGACGATCAGGCCCCCGAGGATGGCCCCGGCAATGCTGTCCAGCCCGCCCAGGATCACCACCGGGAACACCTTGAGGCCGACGAGGGCGAGGAAGGTGTCCACGCCCAGCATGTTGCCCCAGATGATCCCCCCGGCGGCGGCGGCGAGGCCGGCGATGGCCCACGACAGCGCGAAAATGCGGCGGACGTTGATCCCCACCGTCATCGCGGCCTGCTGGTCGTCGGCGACGGCGCGCATGGCGATTCCCGCCCGGCTCTTGGTGAAGAACAGCCCGAAGCCGACCAGGCAGATGACGGCCGTCACCGCGGCCACCGCGTTGATCGGCGAGATGAAGACATCGCCGATGATGTAGGGCTCGACGCGGACCGGGAGGGGCAGCTGTCGCGTGCCGGCCTTCCAGAGGATCGCGGCGACCCCCTGCAGCACGAAGGCGAGCCCGATGGTCACCATGATCACCGCGATCACGGGCTGGCCGATGAGCGGCCGGAAGATGCCCCGCTCGAGGGCAAAGCCCAGGCCGATCATGCCCAAGAACAGGAGCGGGATCACGGCCCAGAGTGGGAGCCAGCCCAGGCCCAGCATCACCGCCGCCCCGTAGGCGGCGAACATCATCAGGTCGCCCTGGGCGAAGTTGATCACGCTGGTCGCCTTGTAGATCAGAACGAACCCCACCGCCACGAGGGCGTACATGAGCCCCACCAGGAGCCCGTTGACCGTGAGGTCGACGAAGAAGGCCATCGAAGACCCTCGGCTAGGCCGGAACCGCCCGGGTCGGCGCGCCGACCGTGCACAGCGGGAGCCGCGTCTCGAGCGTAGCCTGGCGTCCATCCTGATAGGTGATCAGGGAGGTGACCGCCACCTCCGTGGCGTCCGAGAAGAGCGCCTCGATGATCGCCGCGTACTTCTTCGCGACAAACGCGCGCCGCACCTTGCGCGTCCGAGTGATCTCCTCGTCGTCGGGATCCAGCTCCTTGTGGAGGAGAACGTACCGCCGGATCTGGGTCGACGGCGGCAGATCCCCGTTGACGCGCTCGACGTCGCGGCCGATCAGCGCGTAGACCTCGGGCTTCTGGCTGAGGTCGGCGTACGTGGTGTAGGCAATGCGGTTCCGCTCTGCCCACTTCCCCATGCTCTCCATGTCGATGGTGATCATGGCCGCCACGTAGGGTCGCTCCTGGCCGACGCAGACCGCCTCCCGGACGTACGGCGAGAACTTGAGCTTGTTCTCGAGGAACTGCGGCGCGAAGCTCGTGCCGTCGGCCAGGCGGCTCACGTCCTTCAGCCGGTCCACCACCACCAGCTGGCCGTCCGGGTCGAAGAATCCCGCGTCTCCGGAGTGGAGCCAGCCGTCGCGGATCACCTGGGCCGTCGCCTCCGGGTTCTTGTAGTAGCCGGCGAAGACCGTCCGCCCGCGCGAGACGATCTCCCCCTCCTCGGTGAGACGGACTTCGACGCCGGGAAAGGGCACACCCACCGTGCCAAGCTTCACCCCGTCGTCGGACTGCGCGCAGCAGAGCGCGGTGTTCTCTGTCTGCCCGTAGACCTGCTTCACGTTGACCCCGAGACCGCGGTAGAAGAGGAGGATCTCCGGCGCCAGCGGGGCGCCACCGGTGAAGGCGTACCGCGCCCACCGCGCGCCTCGCTGGTCCCGGAGGGGGCCGAAGAGCAGCAGCTCGCCGAGCAGCCAGCCCACGCGAAGCCCGAGCGGGACCGGGCGCCGCTCCATCCTTCGCCGGGCGACCTCCTCCCCCACAGGCATGAAGCGGCTGAACACCCAGCGCTTGAGGCGGCTCGCATCCTCGATCTTGACGAGGATTTCGGAATGGCTCGCCTCCCACATCCGCGGGGGGCCCAGGAACAGGTGCATGCCGATCTCGCGCGCGTCGGCCAGCGCCGTCTCCGGGCGCTCGGGGAAGTTGACCGTGAGCCCCCGGACCAGCGCCAGCGCGAACGACCAGATGGTCTCGCCGATCCAGGCGATCGGGAGATAGGAGACGACGTGGTCTCCCTCCTCCACCCGCTCCCGGGCCAGGAACCCCTCGGCCGCGGCCAGGAGGTTCCGGTGCGTGATCATCGCGCCCTTGGGGAGCCCGGTTGTCCCCGAGGTGTAGGAGATGAGCGCCACATCGTCGGCCCGGCCTGCGGCCACCAACTCCTCGAAGAGAGCGGGATGCACCGCCTCCGCCTCCCGTCCGCGTCGCTCGAGCTCCACCAGGGGCATGAGCCAGCCGTGGTCGTAGTGACGGAGGCCCTTCGGGTCGTCGTAGAGGATCCGCTCGACCCGAGGCAGCCCGGCCCGCACCTCCAGGAGCTTGTCCACCTGCTCCTGGTCCTCGGCCAGGACGAAGCGGGCATCCGAGTTGTCGATCACGTACTGGATCTCTTTCGCGATGGCGTCCTGGTAGACGGGGACGGGCACGGCGCCCACGGCCTGCGCGGCCGACATCATCCAGTAGGCCTCGGGCCGGTTGTCGCTGATGATGGCCACCTTCTCCTCGCGTCGGAGACCGAGGGCATGGAGGCCGAGCGCCAGCGCTCGCACGTGGCCCAGGACCGCCCCACGCGTGTACTCCTGCCAGATCCCTTTCTCGAGCTCTCGCATTGCCGGCCGGCCAGGTCCCGTCCGAGCGCGCTCGATCAGGACCTTCACCAGCGTCATGCGGTCGTCGCTCGACAGGGGATGCCAGGTCGCCGCGGGACTCGCGCCAGGCTCCCTCATCGGGACCCTCCGCCTCGCCCCAACTCCCCTCCCCGCCGATGACCGGCCTTCGGCCCGTGGCCGCGTGGAGGAGGACCGGACGCGCACGTACGAGGGCTTGACACAGGCTGTCTCATCGACCGCTTCCCGACACGACCGCCTTGTCGCCCAGGTAGGCCTTGATGACGGCCGGGTCAGCCCGTACCTCGGCGGGGCTGCCCTCGGCGATCCGATCGCCGAGATCCATGACCAACACCCGATGGGAGATGTCCATGACGACGCTCATGTCGTGCTCGATCAGCACGATGGTCGTGCCCCACTCCTCATTCACGTCGAGGATGAAGCGCGCCATGTCCTCCTTCTCCTCGACGTTCATGCCGCCCATGGGCTCGTCGAGGAGCAGGAGCTTCGGGTGGGCCGCTAGCGCGCGGCCGAGCTCGACTCGCTTCTGTAGCCCGAAGGGCAGGGCGCCCGCCACACGTCGCCGCAGAGGCTCGATCTCGAGGAAGTCGATGATGTCCTCGACGGCCGCCCGATGCTCGACCTCCTCGCGCCGACCGCGGCCCACGTAGAGCATCCCTGACAGCACGCCCGTGCGCATGTGGACGTGCCGGCCCAGCATGAGGTTGTCCAGCACGGTCAGGCCGCGGAACAACGCGATATTTTGGAAGGTGCGCGCGACACCGAGGGCGGCAATCCGGCTGGGGGCAAGCCGCGTGACGTCGGTTCCCTCGAAGAGGATGGAGCCTGCGTCGGGACGGTAGAATCCGCTGATCATGTTGAGGAGCGTGGTCTTGCCGGCGCCGTTGGGGCCGATCACCGAGACGATTGCCCCCCTGGCGACGGCCAGGTCGACGCCGTGGACGGCGCGCACCCCGCCGAATGATTTCGACACCGCGCGCACCTCGAGCTCCCGAACAGGGTCGGCGCCCGGGCGACCCCGGCCGTCCGTCCCCGGGCGCTGTCCCTCCACCGCTGCGCGAGGACCGGCTCGGGTTTCCACGGGCGCTCAGCTCAGCCAGCGCTTGCGTCGCCGGTAGTGCTTCACGTCCCGGTAGCTTTTGCGCTGGCCGACGCCGGAGAGGCCGAGATAGAACTCCTTGACGTCCTCGTTGTCGCTGATCGTGCGGGCGTCCCCGTCCAGCACGATCCGCCCGCTCTCCATCACGTAGGCGTACTGGGCGAAGCGGAGCGCCATGGCGACGTTCTGCTCGGCGAGCAGCACGGTCACACGCTCCTCGCGGTTGAGCCGGCTGACGATCTCGAAGATCTCCTGCACCAGCATTGGCGCCAGGCCCATAGACGGCTCGTCGAGCAGCATGAGGCGGGGCCGCGCCATCAGCGCCCGTCCGATCGCGAGCATCTGCTGCTCGCCGCCCGACACGTATCCGGCCCGCACCGTGCGCCGGTCCTTCAGGCGGGGAAAGTAGCGAAAGACCAGCTCCAGGTCGTCCGTGATCGACCGCCCGTTGCGCCGCGTGTAAGCCCCGGTCAGGAGGTTCTCCTCGACCGTCAGATGCTCAAAGACGTGGCGCCCCTCCATGACCTGCACGATCCCCCGCCGGACGATGTCCGCCGGGTCTCGCCGGTGGATGGGCTTGTCCAGGAACTCCACCGCGCCCTTGGTCACCTCCCCGCGCTCCGTGCGGAGGAGGCCCGAGATGGCCTTGAGCGTGGTGCTCTTGCCCGCGCCGTTGGCGCCGAGAAGGGCGACGATGCCTCCCTCGGGCACCCGGAGCGAGACCCCCTTGAGCACGAGGATCACGTGGTCGTAGATGACCTCGATGTTGTTGACCGTCAGCAGCGACTTGTCGCTCATCCCGTTCTCAGCGCGGCCCCCCAGCGGGCCGATCCTGTCGCCGCCCTGCCCCCGGTGCCCGAGGGCTTCGTCACCCGTTCACCTCCTGCCGCGGCCTCCTGGGCCGCGGCAGGTAGATGAAGGGGGGTCCCACTGAGCCCTCGCGCCCAGGGGGCGGCGGGCGGCGCCACCCGCCCGCCGGCGGGCTCCTTCACCAGACTAGCTTTCCTTAGAACAGTCGCGCTTCGTGTATCCGAGCTTGCCGGCCTCCTCGACCGCCGCCGCCTCGAGCTTCGGGCGGACGACGTCCCGCATCGGCTCGATCCAGTCCGAGACGACGGTCCACTTCTTGCCGTCCCACTGCTGGACCTGCGCCATGCCATTGCCCTCGTGGTTCTCGCAGGTGACCTTGAGGGGCCGCATCATGCCCTTCATGCCGAGCTGCTCGAGGCGCTGCTCGGTGAGATCCAGGTTCTCGAAGCCCCAGCGCACCTGCTCGCCGGTGAGCGGCTTGTTGCCGAACTTGGTCATGGCGGTACGGATCGCCTCGACATTCAGCATGGCGTTGATCACGAAGCGGTTGTACAGCACCTCGCCCACCCGGCTCCGGTCGCTACCGTAGGCGCCCTTCCCCTTGTCATAGACGTGCTTGAAGATCTCCTGATGCACCTTGAACGTCGAGCCGGCCGCGTGGAAGGACATCGACTTGTATCCCTTGGCCGCGTCCCCGGCCGGGACAACGTCGGCCTCGGTGCCCGTCCACCAGTTCCCGATGACGTGGTCCATCTTCACCCCGTGGGCGGCCGCCTCCTTCACCGCGACCTGATTCATGACGCCCCAGCCCGAGATGTAGATCCAGTCTGGGTTGATGCGCCGCACCTGGAGCCACGTCGCCTTCTGTTCCTGCCCGGGGTGGTCGACGGCGAGCAGGGTCAGCTCGAAGCCGTGCTTCTGGGCGAGCGTTTCCAGCGTCGGGTTCGCTTCCTTCCCATACGGGCTATTGTGGTACACGTGGACGATCTTCTTCCCCTTGAGCTTGTCCAGCCCGCCTTCCTGCTGGCCCACGTAGCGGACGAACGCGGAGGCCTGGCTCCAGTAGGTCATTGGGAAGTTGAACACCCAGGGGAACCAACGGCCGTCCGCGGACGCGGTCATGCCGTAGCCCATCGAGTGCACGACGATCTTGTCCACCGACGCCTTGGGGATCAGCTGGTACGTGATGCCGGTGCTGTACGGGTTCACGACGACCGCGCCGCCGTGCTTGTTCTTGAGCCGCTCGTAGCACTCGACTCCCTGCTTGGTATCGTATTGCGTCTCGCACTCCTCGAACACGATCTTCATGCCGTTGATGCCGCCGTCGCGCTCGTTGAGGAGATTGAGGTAGTCGGCTCCGCCGTTGGCGAGCGGGATCCCGCTCGGCGCGTACGCCCCCGTGCGGTAGACGAGCAGCGGGATGAAGATCTCGTTTGCCTGAGCAGCCGGCAGCCACGCCCCGAGCGCGAGGCCTGCCGCCAGCACGGTGATCCAGAGTGCACGCAACTTCATGTTGACCTCCTTGTCGGTGGTTGTGGTCGGCACGCGGAGCTCCGACCGAAAAATCCCGGACGCCTCTCTGCATCCCAGCCATTCCTCAGTACGGAAAGGGCCACAGGCGCAGCTTCTCCTTGGTAGTCTGCCAGAGCCGTGCCAAACCGTGGGGCTCGACGATCAGGAAGAACAAGATCAGCGAGCCGAAGACCATGAGCTCGATCTGCTTGAGGAGCGCGACCGAGAGGCTCACGCCGAGCCAGTGGGGCACGTTGGTGAGGAGGATCGGGACCACGTCGATGAACGCGGCCCCGAGGAACGAGCCGAGGATCGAGCCCAGGCCTCCGATGATGATCATGAACAGGACGAGGAAGGACTGGTTGATGTCGAAGGCCAGCGTCTCCGCGCTGCCCAGGAACAGGAACACGAGCTCGGCGCCGGCCACGCCGCAGTAGAACGAGCTGACGCCGAAGGCGAGCAGCTTTGTCCGGAGCGGCCGCACGCCGATGATCTCAGCCGCGATGTCCCGGTCGCGGATGGCCATCCAGGAGCGGCCGATCCGTCCTCTCACGAGGTTCTTCGCGATCAGGGCGAAGACCGCCACGACGCCAAGGGCCACGAGGTAGCGGGCCTGAGCCGTGGCGTTGGGGCCGGTCACGAGCACGCCGAGCACGGTCCGGTCCGGGGCAGTGATGGTGCCGGACGACGCGTAGTTCACGAACCACGGCACCCTGTTGAAGAGCCAGATCAGGAAGAACTGGGCGGCCAGCGTCGCGACCGCGAGGTAGAAGCCCTTGATCCGGAGGCTCGGCAGCCCGAAGACCAGGCCAACCGCCGCCGCGATCACGCCGGAGGCGACGAAGACCAGCAGGATGCTGACCTGCGGGAAGGCCGTGGTGAGCTTGAACGCCGAGTAGGCGCCCACGGCCATGAACCCCCCCGTGCCGAGCGACAGCTGACCCGCGTACCCGGTGAGGAGGTTCAGGCCGATGGCGGCCAGGGCATAGACCAGGAACGGGATGAGGACCGCCTGGAGCCAGTACTCGTTCGCCACGAGGGGCGGCACGAGAGCGGCGGCCGCCAGCAGCAGGCCGGCTGCCCAGCGGTCCTGGACGATCGGGAAGATCGCCTGGTCGCTCGCGTAGCTCGTCTTGAACTGCCCCGCCTCCCGATAGATCACGTGCTCACACGCGCTCGATGATCTTCTCGCCGAAGAGACCCTGGGGTCGGAACACCAGGAACGCCAGCGCCACGACGTAGGCGAACCAGTTCTCGATCGCGCCGCCGACCAGGGGCCCCCAGTACACCTCGCCGAGCTTCTCCCCCACCCCGATGATGAGGCCGCCCACGATCGCCCCGGGCACCGAGGTGAACCCCCCGAGGATCAGGACCGGCAGCGCCTTCAGGGCAATGAGCGACAGCGAGAACTGCACGCCCGCCTTGGCCCCCCACATGACGCCGGCCGCGAGCGCCACCAGGCCCGAGACCGACCAGACAACGACCCAGATCGTCTTGAGCGGGATGCCGATCGACAGCGCGGCCTCGTGATCGTCCGCCACCGCCCGGAGCGCCCGCCCGATGCGCGTCCGCTGGAAGAAGATCGCGAGCACGGTGACCAGCACGGCAGCGGTCACCGCCGCCGTCAGCTCGAGGCGGTTCACGAGGACGCCTCGGACGTTGAACGAGGTGTCGGGAATGCCGATGTCGAGCCTCTTGACGTTGGCGCCCCAGGCCATCTCGCCGAACCCCTGAAGAAAGAGGGTAAGCCCGATGGTCGCCATGAACAGGATGATCGGCTCTTGATTGACGAGCGGCCGGAGCACCACGCGCTCGATGGCGAAGGCCAGCGCCACCATGACGGCCATGGTCAGCCCGAGCGCGAGCCAGACCGGCGACCCGCGCTCCATGAGCCCGACCAGGGTCAGCGCGGCGAACAGCACCATGACCCCCTGGGCGAAGTTGAAGACGCCCGAGGCCTTGAAGATGAGAACGAACCCGAGGGCCACCAGGGAGTACATGAGGCCCGCCGCGACCCCACCGATCAGCACCTCGGCCAGGAAGCTCGGGTTGGCCGCCATGTCGGCGAAGGGCGCGACCAGAACCGCGTGGACCAGCCCCACGGGGATCAGCCCTCGCTGGACGGCCCGCGTCCGGTCCCGCCGCACGGGACGTCGCGACCGATCCTGACGCTTGGCCCCGGGCGTCGCCGGCGGCGTCCGCGTCGCTGGTTCACCGGTGCGCGACTCCCAGGTACGCGTCGATCACCGCCGGGTTGGCCCGGACCGCGGCCGGCGGACCCTCGGCGATCTTCCGGCCGTAGTCCAGCACGGCCACCCGGTCGGAGATGTCCATGACGACGCTCATGTCGTGCTCGATCAGGACGATGGTCGTGCCGAACTCATCGTTGACGTCCAGGATGAAGCGGCACATGTCCTCCTTCTCCTCGACGTTCATGCCGGCCATCGGCTCGTCGAGGAGCAACAGAGTCGGCTCGGCGGCGAGCGCCCGGGCGAGCTCCACGCGCTTCTGGAGGCCGTACGGCAGCCGGCCGGCCGGTGTCTTCCGGATCGCCTGTATCTCGAGGAAATCGATGATCCGCTCGACGAAGGCCCGGTGCTCGAGCTCCTGCCGCCGGGCGGGACCCCAGTAGAGGGCCTCCCACAGGAAGCTACCGTGCATCCGGAGCAGCCGCCCGGTCATGATGTTGTCGAGCACCGTCATGCCCCTGAAGAGCGCGACGTTCTGGAAGGTCCGGGCGAAGCCCAGGGCGGCGACGTCGGGCGCCCGCAGACGGGTCCGGTCGCGCCCCGCGAAGAGGATCCGTCCCTCGTGGGGGTGGTAGAAGCCGCTGATGACGTTGAGCAGCGTGGTCTTCCCCGCGCCGTTCGGCCCGATGACGGCCAGGATCTCGCCTCGCCGGACATCGAGGCTGACGTGCGAGAGCGCCTGGACCGCACCGAATCGGACGGTGATCCCGTCTACCTCGAGGAGTGGCTGCTCGTCGGGCGTCCCACGGCCCGTGGTCCCCGTCGGCTCGCCTCGCTCCCGGGAACCGCGTGGCATCCTGGGGGCCGGACTGATCGGACCGCCGGCCGTCTTTCGACTCACCGGCCTACGATTCTCTCCCGGGGACGGATGGGGCACGGAGGTCGGTGGCGGCCCGTGCGCTCACGCCGGCGCTCCACCCGCGAACACCTCGGCCTCCCGGATCCGCACGTCGGCCCGCACGGTGCCGGTCCGGCCGTCCTCGTAGGTCACCCTCGCCTCCACCGCGACGTGGTCCTGGTCCGAGTAGAGCGCCTCCACCAGCGCGGCGTACTTCTGGGCGATGAACCCACGGCGCACCTTGCGAGTCCGGGTGATCTCCTGGTCATCGGGGTCGAGCTCCTTGTGGAGCATCAGGAAGCGGCGGATCTGCGCGCCCCGTAGCTGCGGCTCCTCGAGGAGGCTCCGGTTCATGCGGGCTACCTCCTCCCGGACGAGGTCGTAGACCTCGGGCTTCTGCGAGAGATCGGCGTAGCTCGTGTAGGCAAGGCCACGCCGCTCGGCCCAGCTCCCGACCGCCGTCACGTCGATGTTGAGGAGCGCAACGACGTACGGTCGGTCCTGGCCTACACAGACCGCCTCCCGGATGTACGGCGAGAACTTCAGCTTGTTCTCCAGGTACTTCGGCGCGAAGAGCGTCCCGTCGATCAGGTGGCCCACGTCCCGGGCACGGTCGATGATGCGGAGGTGGCCGTCCCTGTCGATGATGCCGGCGTCCCCGGAATGCACCCAGCCGTCCTCGATGGTCTGCCGGGTGGCGTCCGGGTTCTTGTAGTAGCCGACGAAGACCCCGGGGCTCCGATAGAGCACCTCGCCCGATTCACCGATGCGGACCTCGACGCCGGTCAGCGGGGTACCCACGGTGTCGAGCCGGACCTCCCCGTCCCGCTGGATGCAGATCAGGGCGCTCGACTCGGTCATGCCGTACAGCTGTTTCAGGTTGACCCCGATCGCTCGGTAGAACTCGAACAGCTCCGGACCGATCGCCTCCCCCGCGGTGTAGGCGAGGCGGACCCGGCTCATTCCGAGGTTGTCCCGCAGCGGACCGTAGACGAGTACCCGTCCCAGGGCGCGGAGCAGCCGGTCCCCGAGCGGCACGGGCTTCCCGGCCAGGCGCCCCCGCTCGACCCGCCGGGCCACGTCCAGGAAGAACCGGACCAGGCGCCGCTTGGGTCCGGCCGAGTCGTCGATCCGGATCATGGCCGTCGTCAGGATGCGCTGGTAGATGCCCGGCGGCGCGAAGAAGTACGTCGGGCCGATCTCCCGGAGGTCCTGCAGCACGGTCGTGGTGCTTTCGGGGCAGTTCGTCGTGAAGCCGGTGAGGATCGACTGAGCGAACGAGAACATGTGATCGCCGATCCACGCCATCGGGAGGTAGGCGACGACCTCGTCGGTCGCACGAAGCCCCTCGTACTCGACGGCGTTCCGGCCGGTGACGATGAGGTTCCGGTGGGACAGCATCGTCCCCTTCGGCTGGCCGGTCGTGCCCGAGGTGTAGCAGATCATCGCCACGTCGTCCGCCGTGCCCTTCGTCACTTCCTGCTCGAAGTAGCCGGGGTGCTCGCGATCGAAGCGGCGCCCGAGCTCCTGGACGGCCGCGAGGCTGATGAGGCCCGCGTCCTTGTAGTCACGGAGCCCTCGGGAATCGTCGTAGACGAGGTGCTCGAGCCGGGGGCACCGCACCTTCACCTGGAGGAGCTTGTCGACCTGCTCCTGGTCCTCCACCACGGCGAAGCGGGCCTCGGCGTGGTCGATGATGAACTCCATCTCCTTCTCGATGGAGTCCTGGTAGAGCGGGACAGGCACGCCGCCCAGCGCCTGGGTGGCGAGCATCGCCCAGTATAGCTGCGGGCGGTTGTCACCGACGATCGCCGTCTTGTCTCCGCGCTGGAACCCGAGCGCCGCCAGGCCCAGCGCGATGAGCCGCGACTCCTCGAGGTACTGCCGCCAGGTGTACGACTGCCAGATCCCGTAGTCCTTCTCGCGAATGGCGACCTTGTCGGCGAAGCGCCCGAGGTTCTTTAGGAGCAGCTTCGGAAACGTGTCGAGACCGGGGTCCAGGTCGGCGGGCTCGTTGATCAGGCGAGCTCGGCTCGGGTCTGCCATCAGCTAATCATCCGCGTCGTGGAGCCGATAGTCACCCTCGCCGGCGGCGAGAAGCTCGAGCTCTGGCATTGACCAGCCTCGGGGCCGTCGTTGGCCGGGAGGCTCCGGGCGCGCCCACCTGACGGCGGGCCCCCGACGCCCGAGAATCCCGGAAAGGTAGGCGGAGTGTAGCGGAGCACTCGATGGCTGTCAAGCAGGACGCGGACTTACGAGACAGCCGCGCTCCTGCGCCGCGAGCGTCTCGGGAGCGATCACACGGTGGCTACTTGATGGCTCCCACGGTAAACCCGGCGACGAAGCGGTCGACGAAGAGATTGTAGAGAATCGCGATCGGGACGCTCGCGATGAAGCAGGCGGCCATGAGAGACCCCCAGAAGTACACGTCGCCACGGACCAGGAAGGTCGGCACACCCACGCTCACGGTGAACTGCCGAACGCCGGAGATGAGCGTCATGGCGTAGACGAACTCCTGCGTCACCAGCGTGAAGGCGAAGATCACCACCGTCAGGACCCCCGCCACCGAGATTGGGACCACGACTCGGAGGAAGGCGCCGAACCGGCTGCAACCGTCGATCATCGCCGCCTCCTCGAGGTCTCCGGGGATCGCCTTGAAGAACCCCATGAGGAGCCAGGTGCAGAAGGGAATCGTGAACGATGGGTAAACGAGAACGAGGGACCAGAGCGAGTCCTGGAGCCCGAGCGTCGCGATGACCCGCGACAGCGGGGATGAAGAGGAGCGTCGGCGGCACCAGGTACGTGAGACAGATGCCGATGCCGAGCCGCTCTCCCCACCTCCCAGTGAGCCGCGCCAAAGTGTAGCCGGCGGGCAGCACCAGGAGGAGCGCGATGGCCACGACTAGGAAGCGGCACCCGGGACGGCGTCTCGTGAAATGAGGTGCGACAACCCCCGGGCCGTTACGACTACCCAGGATGGTACGCCCGCGCGCGAATGCGGTTCAAGGGCCGGCGGCCCCCGGTGCTTTCCGAGGGACGAAGCGCTGGCCTCACCGCCCCAGCGCGGCCAGCATCTCCTCGACCCGCGTGAACTTCACGCGTGGGCGACCCGACGCGCGCCCGCGGGCGACCTCCAGCGCGTCGAGCCGTTGCCAGTCGGTCCACGAGATGTACTGGGGCTGGCGCTGGCACACCAGGGAGAGGGCGGCGCCGGGCTCCGCCTCAGATGGCGAGAGCACGCGGTCCCGGCCCAGGTCCTCCACCATGGATGCGACCGTCTCCGCGGCGTCGGGCTTGTTGGTGCCGATGACGCCGGTAGGGCCGCGCTTGATCCAGCCGGCGGCGTACTCCCCGAGCCGCGGCTCGCGGCTGTCCGGCTCGAGCACGCGCCCCTTGTCGTTCAGGATGACGCCCCAGGCGTCGTGGAAGGGCACGCCGGGGATCGGCACTCCCCGGTATCCGACCGAACGGAACACGAGCCCGACGGACAGCTCTTCGAACCGCTCGGTGGGACGCGCCTGGAGCGTTCCCGCCGCCGTCGCCTGAAGCTCGTTGCGGACGACGCGCAGGCCGGTCACCTCTCCGTTCTCGCCGCCGTGGATCGCCACCGGCGACACGAGGAACCGGATGATCAGCGTCCGGGGCTTCCCGAGCGGCCTCCGGCGCGCGTACTCGCGCAGGATCTCGACCTTCTTGCGAGTGCCCCGGTCTCCGCTCTTCTCGAGTTCGGTGAGCGAGAGCGGGTCCAGCTCGGCCTCGTCCGGCATCGCGACCACGTCGGCGCCCGGAAGCTCGCCGAGCTCACGGACCTCCGGATTCGTGAAGGCAGCCTGTGCGGGGCCTCGCCGGCCGAGCAGGTACACCTCGCGCACGCGGCTCTCCCGCAGCGCCGCCAAGGCGTCGTCGCTGATGTCGGTCGCCGCCAGCTCCTCGGGTGTCCGGCACAGGATGCGTACCACGTCCACCGCGACGTTGCCGACGCCGACGACTGCGACTCGCTCCCGCGTCAGGTCGAACCGGTGCTCCCGGTAGTCCGGGTGCCCGTTGTACCACGCCACAAAGTCGGTCGCCGGATGACTTCCCCGGAGGTCCTCGCCCGGAATGCCCATGCGCCGGTCGGTCTGGGCCCCCGTCGTGTAGACGATCTGGTGGTAGTGAGCACGCAGATCCTCGATCGTGACGTCCTTACCCAGCTCCACGTGCCCGAAAAACCGGAACTCCGGGCGGGAGGCGGTCTTGTCGAAGACCGCCGTGACGTTCTTGATCTTCTCGTGGTCCGGCGCTACGCCGAAGCGGACCAGCCCGTAGGGTGTCGGCAGGCGGTCATACAGATCCACCTCGACGGCGAGGCCCGGCTGCCGGAAGAGATGCTCGACCGTGTAGAATCCGGCCGGTCCCGCCCCGACCACGGCCACCCGCAGTGGCCGCCCTTCCGTGCCTGGTCGCGGCATCGTCTCTCCCTAGCGGGGGGTGACTTGCATCTGCAGCGTGTCCACCTCGCCGAGGTACTGGTCGAGCTCGGCCTTGACGATGTCCCCGATCGAGACGATGCCGACCAGCCGCGCGTCCGCGACGACGGGCACGTGCCGGATCCGCCGCTCCGTCATCGTGTGGCGCACGGACCGGAGGTCGTCCTCGGGCACGCCGACGATCACGTCGCGGGTCATGATCTCGCCAACGGTGCGCCCGAAAAGCCGTTCGTCGCGGGCGGCCTCCCGGACAACATCCCGTTCGGACAGCATGCCCGCCGGCGCCCCGGTCTCGTCCACGACGACGAGCGCACCGATGTTGTGCTCCGCCAGCAGCGTCAGCGCCTGCCGGATCGACTGCTCGGAGCGACACGTGACGACCTTGCCACCTTTTCGGGCCAGGATGCTCGCGATGTTCATGTCAATCCACCGCTTTCGCCTGCTCGCGCAGGATGTACTTCTGGATCTTTCCGGTCGAGGTCTTCGGGAGCGGTCCGAACACGACAGCCCGCGGCACCTTGAAGTGCGCGAGGTGCTCCCGGCACCAGGCGACGATGGCATCGGTCGTAACGGGCGACACCCCCGTGCGCAGGGTAACGAAGGCGCACGGCGTCTCGCCCCACCGAGGGTCTGGCTTCGCCACCACCGCGGCTTCCATGACCGCGGGGTGCCGGTAAAGGACCTCCTCCACCTCGAGCGAGGAGACGTTCTCGCCGCCCGAGATGATGATGTCCTTCGACCGGTCCTTGATCTCGATGTAGCCGTCCGAGTGCCACACGGCCAAGTCGCCGGTGTGGAGCCAGCCGCCGTGCAACGCCTCGTCCGTGGCGGCCGGGTTCCGGAGATACCCCTTCATGATCGTGTTGCCCCGCAGCATCACCTCCCCCATGGTCGCACCGTCGCGGGGCACCGGCGCGAGTCCGTCAGGATCGGCGACCATGAGGCCGTCCAGCGTCGGGTACGCCACGCCCTGTCGCGCCACGTGCGCCGCCCGCTCCGGGAGCGGGAGCCCGTCCCACTCGGGCTGCCAGGCGCAGATCGTCGCCGGCCCGTAGGACTCCGTCAACCCGTACAGGTGCGTCACCCGGAACCCCATCGTCTCCATCGCCTCGATGACGGCGGACGGCGGAGCGGCACCGCCGGTCGCGATCTCGACGACGCGCTCGGGTCGGATCTTCACCTCCGCCGGCGCGTGGATGAGCGCGGTGAGCACGACCGGCGCCCCGCAGAGATGCGTGACGCCGTGCCGACGGATCAGGCGGAAGATCAGCGCCGGATCGACCTTGCGGAGGCACACGTGGGTGCCTCCCACCGCCGTCACCGCCCACGGGTAGGTCCAGCCATTGCAATGGAACATCGGGAGGGTCCACAGGTAGACCGAGCGCGGCGTCAGCCCGAGCGCCAGTGCGTTGCCGAGGGCGTTCAGATACGCGCCCCGGTGCGAGTACACGACGCCTTTGGGATTCCCGGTCGTGCCCGAGGTGTACAGGAGCGCCAGCGCCTGCCACTCGTCAGCCGGTCTCGGCCAGTCGTACTCGGCATCGCCCTCGGCGAGCAGCGCCTCGTAGTCGATCGCGCCGAGGCGAGCTCCCCCTCGCGCCGGGTCGGCGATCGGGTCGACGATGTCCACGACCGGGATCGGCCGAGGCAGGAGCCCGAGGGCCGGCCCCATCGTGTCGGAGAACTCGGTGTCCGTGATGAGGAGCTTGGCGTCCGCGTGCTGCAGGATGAAACCGATCGTCCGTGCGTCCAGCCGGTAGTTCAGCGCATTCAGCACCGCCCCGACCATCGGCACTCCGTAGTGAGCCTCCAGCATGGCCGGCACGTTCGGCGCCATCACGGCCACCGTGTCTCCGACCCCGATCCCTCGTCTGGCCAGCGCCGACGCGAGCCGCCGGGCCCGACCCGCGAACTCCGCGTAGGTGAAGACGCGGGCATCGTGGATGACGGCGGGCTTTCGCGGGTATACCGCCGCCGCCCGCTCGAGGAAGCTGGCCGGCGTCAGGGGAACGTGATTCGCGGGGCGCCGCCCGAGCCCCTCCTCGAAGGGTCCACCTCCGGGAGGGTCGTCAGGGGGAGCGTACGCCGGCCACGCAGGCACACCCCTCGTATAGCGCCTTCGCGGCCGTCAGACAAGTCCGCTGCATGACCTCCAGGCACTGCGCTGCCGTGTCGATGTCCGAGCAGGTCAGCAGCTCCACCCCCAGCGGGAACGTGCTGCACAGACCGATATCGTCCGACTCACGACCTTTCGCTCAGAGTGGCTTCTGGAACACCTGATGACCCCACAACCATTGATCGCGCCATACCTCGACCAATCCGTGCGCCGCTAGGCGCCGAAACGTGGGCTCGAACTCAAAGAGGATGTGTTGAGGTCGTTCCGGATCCTTCTCCGCCGCAAACCGACCAAAGATGTGGCCGCCGGGTCTCAGTGCCTCCACCAGCTGGTCCACCGCCGCCACAGGATCCGCGAGATGCTCGAATACATCCATCGTGGTGATCACATCGAATGCGTTCGTCGGTAGCTTGAGCGTCTTGAGATCGATGGTCTGCGCTGTCAACCCTCGCTGGGCGAGTCGCCATTCAGCAAATCGCAGTAGCGGCGAGCTGATGTCGGCGAGCGCCACCTCGAAGCCATGCTTGGCAAAGAGGATCGCGCCGGATCCGACCCCAGCGCCGAAATCAAGATACCGACGACCGGGACGGCGGCGAGCGAAGTCCAGAGCAAGGACGTAGGCCAAGGGAGTCGGATCCTCGGCGAGGGTATGCCACCATGTGAGCTCAAACAGATGAGCCTGGCTCTGATCGTAGAACCGCTCGATCGACAATGGGTCATCGCGCTTCACGATCCTCTCCCAGTCCCCCTTCAGCTCCTGCACGATTACACGACAACGTGCCTCAATCTCGTCCAGATCGTCCCAATTCAGGTATCCGGCGAGCTCGTGCAGGAGGCTTTGCTTCAGATCGCCCCCATCCTCGCGAACCAAGGCCTTCGTCCAGATCGCGCGGTAGTCACCCAGGAGCACTTCTTGCTGTTGCTGCGCCGCATCCGCGGTCAAGTGCCCTGCGTCGACTCGACCCCAGAGTTCCTTCAGTCGATCCGGCAACAGACTCTCCATCTGACCTCCCCCAATTCCTCAGCCACGCCTCCCAAACAAACCATGGCGCCACTGCCCGCCTATCGGGCGAGCGCGTACTAGCCCGTTACGTCGGAGACACCAGCATCAGTCGGCCTACGCTTGCCACAGATCCTGAATGGCGCGCCCTCAGGAGCAGGTACCGCACGAGATCCCGCGCCGAAACGCCGCTTGCGAGCGCGTCGAAAAGCGTCCCTCCCGGGAACACTACCCGTGTGGCGATTCCTCCCGGCCCTTGCACGAGCGGCGTTCACCTCCCTGTGCTTGTGCCCCGTTCCGTCAGGGTCGAAAGCGATGTCGAGTACACGGTATCATTGTGACATGACTGACTTTCGATGGAGCGAGAATGCCGGGGAGCGTCGCGACACGGTGGCGAGCGGTGGTCTAGGACAGTCATGCGCGTCATCGTGACAGGCCTCGTGGGACAGTACGCGTTTGGCGGCGTGGCCTGGGACTATCTACAGTACGTCCAAGGCTTTCGTCAGCTCGGTCATGACGTCTTCTACCTTGAGGACACCGAAACCTGGCCATACGATCCGATCAGAAATACCGTTACCGATGATTGCAGCTACAACGTTTCATACTTGCGTGAGGTCATGGCGAGACTCGATCTCGCTGATCGTTGGATCTACCGAAACGGTCCCGACGGCCGCTACTACGGCGTCGACGTGGCCGACGCCCGACAGATCTGTGCCAGCGCCGATCTGTTTGTGAACGTCTCAGGCTCCGCGTGGCTCCGGCCTGAGTATCGGGCGATTCCTCGCCGGATCTTCATCGATTCCGACCCGATGTTCACACAGATCGGGCTGCTGTCGGCCAACGCTGAAGTCCTTGAGCGAGTGCGCGCCCACGACTGGCACTTCAGCTTCGCCGAGAACATCGGGCTCCCCGATTGCCGCATTCCCACGGCAGGCTTTAACTGGCTCCCCACCAGGCAGCCCATAGTGCTCGACTGGTGGCCGATGGCGACAGAGCCGCCACGCGACGTGCTTACGACGGTGATGAACTGGGTGTCGTACAAGGAATGCGAATATGCCGGTGAGAAATGGGGCCAGAAGGATGTGGAGTTCCTGCGCTTCATCGAGCTACCCAGCTTGACTGCGCAGCAGTTCGAAATCGCCATGGGCATGGGACCGGGGAAGTCACGGCCGACCGAGCTTTTGCGCTCGCAAGGTTGGCGGATTATCGAGCCGGACGAGCACCTGCCGGATCCGTGGCGTTACCGGAATTACCTGCGCAGCTCCAAAGGGGAATGGAGCATTGCCAAGCAAGCCTACATCAAGTCGCGAAGCGGATGGTTCAGCTGTCGCAGTGCCTGTTACCTGGCACTAGGCAGGCCGTGCGTTCTGCAGGATACGGGTTGGAGCAAGTTCTACCCAACTGGGCACGGCCTCTTCGCGTTCGAACACTCGGAACAAGCGATAGCGGCGATCGATCGGGTTAACGCTGAGTACGAGGCGCATAGTCGGGCGGCGCGTGCCCTGGCCGAGGAACACTTCGAGGCGCGGAAGGTCCTGGCGGGCATGTTGGCCGCAGCTCAAATCGCGTCCTGATTGAGACTCTGGGGGGAATCAGGCGTCTCGTCTTCTGGAACACGAGCCGTTGGAGGACAGTGACCTAATCGGCCGTGTCGGGGGCTCCAAGAGCATATGAGTTCTACAGTTTGCCTCGTTGCGAATACGTTGGGCTATCTCGAGGGAGGGGGACATCTATGGGCTTACCTCAACTGGGCCCTGGGCCTGCGCGCGCTCGACTGCCACGTAGTGTGGCTGGAAGTGGTGAGGCCCGATACTTCCCCGGACGCGCTGCGGACGTTCGTCGCCACCCTGAAGGACCGGCTCCAACCGTATGGGCTCGCCGATTCCGTGGCGCTCTGTTCTCTCGCTGAGCCTTCACTGCGTCTAAGGGTGGAAGGATGCCTGGACCTCGACGCGGCCAGCGAGGCCGACCTGCTCCTAAATTTCTGGTACGGCCTGCCTCGCGAGGTCGTCCAGCATTTTCGACGGACGGCGCTGGTGGACATCGACCCCGGCCTGCTGCAGATCTGGGTCCACAGGCAAGAGATCTTTATTGCACCGCACGATATCTACTTCACGATCGGTGAGACGGTGGGGCATCCGGATTCAGGATTTCCCGACTCCGGAGTGCCGTGGACGTACACCCCTCCGCCCGTGCCCCTGAGTTGGTGGCCGCCGACGTCACCTGCGACGAGCCCGAGCCCGTCGTTCACGACCGTGTCGCACTGGGATGCTAACGAATGGGTGGAGTGGGGCGGCGAGGTTTGGCGGAACGACAAGCGGGCGGGTTTCCTGCCCTTCCTCAATCTGCCCCAGCGCACGCCCTGGCCGCTGGAGCTCGCGCTCTGTATACGTAGTGATGACGAGGACCGGGCGGAACTTCTGCGAAACGGTTGGCGCATACGCCATGCGTGGGACGTTACACCAACCCCGTGGGACTATCAGCAATACATCCAGAGTTCCCTCGGGGAATTCAGCTGTGCGAAGCCTTCATATCCTCGCCTGCGGACCGCGTGGGTCAGCGATCGCACGCTGTGCTATCTGGCCAGTGGCAAACCGGCTGTCATCCAGCACACGGGGCCGAGCCGATTTTTACCGGATGACGGCGGCGTGTTTCGGTTTCGTACCGTGGAGGATGCGGCCGACTGCCTGGAGGCAGTGATGGCCGGCTACGAGCGACAGAGCCGTCTTGCCCGCGCTCTGGCGGTGGAATACTTCGACGCGGGGAAGGTCTTACGACGCGTGCTCGAGCGGGCGCTCACATGAACCGCCACCGCGCGGGTCAGTCCGACTGACAAAGCGGTCACGCCCAGGCCACCGACTCGACGGCTCCTCATGCCCTTAGACACCGGCCAGAGCCAAGATGCGCCCGAGCACGCGGTCAGAGTCGAGATGCACCCGCGCGAACTCCCGCGCGGCCAAAGCGTGTCTCGTATAGTCCCGCTGCACGGCCTCGAGGCACTGTGCCGCCGTCTCAGTATCCGTGTAGGTCAGCAGGCCCACGCCCACGGGGACATGCCGCCCGAGACCGGTATCCTCCATCACGACGGGCCGCCCGGCGGCCAGGTAGCAGCCGCTGCGGTCGCTGAACCAGCCACTCCTCCCCAGGGAGCAGATGGGTCGCACAGGACTGAACTCGCCACGCGAGCCCTGAATGTATCCGCGATACGCGTCGGCCGTCGCGACTCGTTCGCCGGGCGAGGCCAGCCGCCAACCGTTGTCACGGAGAAGAGGAAGGTCCGGATCAGAACCCGCAATTGATAGGCAGACCTCGATCGGCACTGACACGCGACGCGGCAGATCGATCACCGCCTTGAACGCTTCAGACTTCTGCGCGTACCACGTGCCTTGCCATTCGACCCAGTTGTAGTCGCGCCAGTTGGCGACCGTCGTGAAGGCCGATCCCGGCAGCTCCTCCGTCTCCCATTCCGAGAGCACGATCGGCCAGAGCGTCTTCTCCCAGGGAATTCCACAGGTCGGCAGTGAGCAGTCAGGCTCACCCAGGTTCAAGCCGATCGTAAGGTACAGATCGTGTCCGCGCAGGCCCATGTCGACGCCGTACTGCTCCTGCCAGATCTGCGTCTGGCCGGGGTCCAGATCGAGGTACACGCTGCGCCGAACCTGTCCGAGGACAGCGGTGTAGGAGCCGAACTGATTTAGAAAGAGGTCGATGTCGGGTGCGATCCGGTTGATCTCCTCACGGGACAGGCCGACGTGAGCGGAGCTGCCTGCCTCGAGCAGCGCGGCGTGGTCACCGAGATCGAAGCGCTCGATCACTTTCTGGAAGTAACGTGCGTTCGCACTCTCCATGAATGGAGCCGGTTTCGTTTCTTCGTCAACGTATTGCTGGGCTCGGCTCTCCTCCACGTAGTAGACCTCGAACCCGAGACGCCGGAAACCGAGGACCCATTGCAGGAACGCCCACGTATTGCCACCGTAGCCGACCGCGTGTCCTGCGATGGAACCTGAGAAGAGAACACGTTTAGCCATTGCCAGGTCAGCGTTCGCAGACCTTCAGGAAATGATCCTGGACCTGTCTGGACATACCCTGCCGGCGCGTTCGACGAAACTGAGCGACTCGGCCACGCCACAATCGATCGCGCGCTGTGGTGTGCGAGAAGCGGAATCGAGGCCGAATCGCGGGATATTTTGCAAGCTAACCTTGGCGGCGAGCGACTGGTGCCGCGTGATCCTTGCTCCTCACGAACGTGCGTCGAGCGGCTGCAGCCCGTCTTCCACATCCATCTGCTGGCGATAGAACCGCGCGTACAGCCCGTCCCGGCGCATGAGCTCTGCATGACGACCTTGCTCAACGATCTCGCCGCCATCGAGCACCAGGATGCGGTCAGCAGTCCGGATTGTCGATAGCCGATGGGCGATGACGAAGGTCGTGCGGCCCCGCATCAAACGGTGCAGCGCCTCGAGCAACAGTCCCTCCGTACGGGCGTCGACCGCCGACGTCGGCTCGTCGAGGATCAGGATCGGGGCGTCCTTGAGGAGAGCCCGCGCGATCGACAGACGCTGTTTCTCGCCTCCCGAGAGGGTCGCGCCGCGCTCCCCCACGACCGCGTCGAAGCCGCCGGGCAGCCGCCGGACGAAGCCCTCAGCGTTCGCGGCCACCGCAGCGGCCTCGATCTCCGCACGGCTCGCATCCGGCCGACCATAGGCGATGTTGTCCGCCGCGGACAGCGGGAAGATGAAGGGCTCCTGGAGCACCATCGCCACCTGCTGGCGCAACGAGCGGATTCGGAGCGCTCGAAGATCGTGCCCGTCAATGAGGACACGTCCGCTCGATGGGTCGAAGAATCGGATGAGGAGGTTCACCAGCGTCGTCTTGCCGGCACCGGTCGGTCCCACGATGGCCACGACCTCGCCGGGCCGGGCCTCCAGCGACACGTCCTTCAGGACGGGCCGGCCGGGCTCGTAGCCGAACGTCACCGCCTCGTATCGGACATGGCCTTCGAGCCGCGCTTCCCGCGCATCAGGCCCGTCCCCGAGGTCCGCCGGGGTGTCTAGAATCTCGAGCACCCGGTCGGCATTCGCAGCGGTCTGACGCAGGATCGAGGTCGTGTAGGTGATCGAGTTGATCGGGGTGTACAGCGAGGCCAGGTACGAGATAAACACGAGAACCGTCCCGACGCTCATGCGGCCTTCGAGGGCGTACGTCGCCCCGAGCCACATCATCACGGCCGCACCCACCGACGTCACCATGCCCACCACGAGCTTGAACCACATGTCGGCGGCCATAGACCGCCGGTATGCGGCAACGGTGTCATCCGCATAGCGCCGGAAGCGCGACTGCTCGATCTCTTCCCGGGTGAACGCCTGGACGGCAGGCAGCGCGCTGAGCGTCTGCTGGACGAGCGACATCATCTGGCTCTCGAGGTCCCGGCGCGCTCGGCTGCGCGCCTGCATCGGCTGCCCGAAAACTTTGATGGCCACCGCGAGGAAGGGCACCACGCTCATGGCCATGAGCGTCATCGTGGGCTCGAGGTGCCACATCACCGCGAACATGGCGACCAGGGTGACGCCCGACTGGAACAGAGGCAGAAGCGCGCTGTTGACGAGGGTCTGGAGGCCGTACGCATCTCCGGTCACCCGGGCGATCGTGTCTCCAACGGCCCGGCGGCTATGGAACAGGAGGGAGAGCCGCTGGAGGTGAGCGAACAGGTCGGCACTCAGATCGAAGACCATGCGCTGCCCCAGGCGCACCGAGGCCGACAGGGTCGCCATCATCATCAGCGTCCCCGCAAAGAAGATCAGTACCGTGCAGGCGCATACCCAGAAAAGGAGCCCTCTCACGCTACCCGAGCCCGGCAGCCAGAGCAGAACCCACGCCAGTGACTCCGGGAGCGGCTGCTGTCCCAGCACCTGATCGACCAGGATCTTGGTAGGCCAGGGTCGAAGCACCTCGAGCCCAACGCCCGCAAGCGTCGTGGCCACGACAATGCCCAAGGCCTTCCAGTGCGGCCACAGGTACCTCAGAAGGCGGAACTGTCCGGTCACGGTCAGGCCACGCGCTCGACGGCCTCCTGCCAGGGGGCGGGCTGCTCCTGGTCGACCGCCTCGATTGCGGCCGCATCCAGCGCGCGCCGGATCGCGTCGGTGGCCCGGCCGCTGTCGGACAGCGCCCGCACGGCGACCAGACCCGCCGACAGGCCCAGCGCCAGCGCCACCGTCCAGGCCTGGTTCGCGGCCGCGCCAGCGCCACCCGCGATCCCGAGGGCGAGGAGGATCGCCCAGACCGGCGACACCCGCGGGAAGGTGCGAAACCGCAGGAGCTGGCGACCGGCACCATGCTCCTCCGTCGTCATGAGGAGGCGGGTCGCGCCGAGCGCTCCCAGCCGCACCTCGAGGTCCCACCTGTCGAAGTCCCCGCCAGGACGGACCACCGCGCCAGCCCGGCGGAGCGCCTGGCTGACGTCCGCCAGGTGCTCGGCCGCGGTTCGCCCCCGCTCTCGCCAGATGTTGCCCGTCCACCACCACGAGATCCCGACGCCAGAAGCGCCGCGGCGTCGCCAGGGCGTCAGGCCGTGCTCGAGACGGCCCCGCAGTCGCGCCGCGGGCTGAAGCAGGTACAGGAGCGCGGTCAGGCCGTAGAACTTGACGGCGGCGCGCGGCGATCGGTGGCCCTCCCTGAAGCGCGCGCGTGCCGCGCTCGCTCCGGCCTGGACCAGGACCGCGGCCACCGCCAGGCCCAGAAGGGGCAACGCGACGAGCAGGGGAGACCACTCACTTCCCAGCGCCGAAAGCAGCGCGAGAGTCAGGATGGCAAGATACCATTCGGGCATCAGCGGAAGCGCGGCGAGGATGCCCGGCGCCGGCCGGTATAGCGACTGGAACAGCGCCCCGCCCCAGGAGCCCTGGTACAGGCGGGGGCGGCGCCACGGGATCGCATGGGTCAGACCCAGCCCGTACAGACGGCCCGCCCAGCTGACGTGTCCAGCACTGTTGTACTTCTCCGGCCACTTCCGCTCGAGTAACGCCTCCGCCCGGCCGTACCCCACCTGCTGCTTCCAGTAGGCGCGCACCGAATTACGGCGGTGATGCCAGACGACGGCCCCCGGTTGGAACCCGAGCGTCCCGCCTCGCTCGCGGAGTCGCCAGCAGATGTCGACATCGTCGCCGGCGGTTCGGAACTGCGGATCGAACCCCCCGATCGCCAGGAGCGCATCCCGCCGGAAGGCCATGTTGCAACCCGGGATGTGCTCGGCCTCTTGATCGGACAGGAGCACGTGGATCGGACCTCCCGGCGCGTTGGCCACGCTCTCGGCCACCAGGCCGTCCCCGGGAGGAGGAAGGTTCGGACCGCCGACACCCACGTGCGTGGAGCCGAGAAAGCCAGCCGCGAGATATCGCAGCCAGTCCGGGTCGGGATAGGCATCGTCGTCGAGGTAGGCGACAATCTCGCCCGACGCGGCGCGCAGCCCCACGTTGCGGGCGTGACTGAGGCCGTGGTTGCGGCCGCTGATGACCCGAAACCCGTACTCGCGAGCGATGGCGGGCGTCGCGTCACTCGAGCCGTCGTCGACGACGATCACCTCGAAGTCTGGATAATCGAGCCGCCGCAGCCCCCTGAAGCAGTCGCGGATGGTGCGAGCGCCGTTGTAGCTGCACACGATGACGGAGATCCGCGGCAGTGGCATGTCGCGGGGGAAGGGCGCCTCCATCATCGCCCGCCGCACGGTGGCCAGCGCCGGTTTCGGTCGCCGGTCGCGCCGGGTCAGGCCGAAGTCCCAGTCCTCGATGTCGAAGCCGCCGCGGTGCCACTCGTCGGTCCATCCAAACACGAAGGCGCCGGCCCCACCGGCCGCGAACGTGGCACGGACCTGCCGGTACAGCGAACGGGCCTGCGTGGCGGCACCGTGCCGTCGACTGTCCAGGCCGATTTCCGACATGACCAGCGGACGGTCGCCGACCAGGTTTTGCAGGCGGGCGAGATATGCCGCGAGGCGCTCCTGCGACTCGAGATACACGTTGAAGCACGCCAGGTCGAGGAAGGGCAGCTCCAGGTACTCGGTCGTCGGGTAGTTGACGTACGTCACCAGGGCCGTCGGATCCTCGGCTTTGACCACGCCGCAGAGCCGCTCCAGAAACCGTTCCACCCGGCGCCGGCCGTGCCAGCGGACGATCGGGGCCGGGATCTCGTTCCCCACCGCATACGCGAGGACCGCGGGATGCCCCGCGCAGCTGCGAACACCGGCGCCGACGCGCCGCTCGATGGAGCCTCGCCGGATCCGGTCGTCGAGGAAGGCCACGTGCTGCTCCCAGGGCAGGCCGACCAAGACGCGCAGCCCATAACGGCAGGCCACGTCCAGCAGCCAGCGCGGAGGCACGGTGTAGGTTCGGACGGCGTTGAAGCCGTTCGCCCGGATCGCGCCGAGGTCGCGCTCCACGCGATCGCGCCCGCCGTATTCGTTCCCGCGCGCGTCTGGCCGAAAAGTGCCGTAAGTGACACCCCGGACCAAGAGCTTCTCGGTTCCAACGTACAGGAACTTGCCGCGGGCCTCCGGACGGCGCAGGCGATGTGATGAGGGCGAGTCCGCGGTCATTCTCGTCGTGGGTCAGGACCGCGTGTCGGGACTGCCGAGGAAGGGGGCAAGGGCAAACCCAGGGAGGTTCGTCTTGTGACCGGCGGCTCCCAGCCGTCGCCCCAACGGCGTCCCCATTTGCCGACGCATCCGTGCAGCGTCCATGCCAGTAACGCCTCGGCGGCGCCAGTAACGCCTCGGCGGAAAGAAGCGATGAACTGTCATTCGCCGCAAACATCCGTGACATCGGGACTCGAGGCGTGTCAGCGCGGCGTCATGCTGTCGCGATGTCGGCGGCGCGGGCGGGAAGCCTACGCGCCCGGCTGGAACAACTTACACGGCGCACCTACACCCAGTGCACCCTGCCGGGGGTCGAGACGATGGTGCCGGAGCGCCTCCGGACGGAGTCAGAGGCTGCCGGCGGTGGCCCCTCAGGCGTCCGCCGCCGGGAAGAACCGGGCCTCGCGCCGCTCGTCCCAGGCCCGGTTGGCCTCGGCGAGCTCCCAGGTGCGCATGCACTCCATCTGCGCGGCGACCACATCGTCAATGAGCGCGCGCGGATCGGTGTGGAACGAGGCCAGCAGCAGGCGCTTGGTGTGGCGGGCGGCGGTGGGCGCAGCGGCCAGACACTTGTCGATGACGCGCCGGAGCTCGGTGTCGAAGGTCTCGATCGGCACCACCCAGTTCACCAGGCCCATCGCCTGGCCCTGCTCCGGCGTGACGTGGTCGTTCAGGAGGGCGAGCTCCTTGGCGCGCCCGAGGCCGACGACCCGGGCGAGGCGGAGCACGGCCCCGTCGGGGATCAGCCCGTGCCGGGTCGCCCCGAGGCCCAGCACCACGTCGGCCGCACACAACCGGAGGTCGCAGGCGAGGGCGAGCTGGAGCCCGCCGCCGAGGCAGTAGCCTCGGATCGCGGCGACGACCAGCTTCCCCATGTCCTCGAGACCGTTCAGCGCCCGGATCCAGTCGCGGAAGAACGACTCTCCGACCTGACCGGCCGACAAGGCCGTGCGATCCATCCCCGACGAGAAGGCCCGCCCCTCGCCCGTGACCACGACCACCCAGGCATCGGGATCGGAGGCGGCGGTGCCGACCGCCGCCGCGAGGTCAGCCGCAAGCTGGGCGTCGAGAGCATTCAGCACCTGGGGTCGCGTGAGGGTGATCCACCCGACGCCGTCCGTGGCCTCGTATCGGACGTGCGCGCCAACCAGCTTCACGCGTCTACCATCCCAGCGCCCTCGGATCCGTCACGCAATGCCTCCATGAACCTTTCGATTGACACGCCGTCTGGGTGTGGGTTCACGGCTTCCTACGTTCGCCTGGTCCAGTCTCGAGCGTCGATCCGCCTGCGATCCTCAGGCGCAGCCGGCGCCACCGGTCAGGCCGTGCCAGCGCGATCTCCGGCGCCAGTCCACTGAGGGACATCCATCGTGATCGAAAGAAGGCGGTGGCGGCCACATCCAGCCGCACCTCGACCGGGGCGGGCTCGCCTTTCGCTCCCAGAGCCTCCCAAGGCATGAACACCTTGGCGTTGACGCGCGGCTGACTGAACCAGAAGGCCCGCGTCTCTACACCGGCGACGGGTACGCATCCCGTACTGTCTGCGCGGCACAGTTCGGGCGTATATTCGTAGGGGTCCGACCCGACCTTGCGAGTGCGGGGAATCATGTTGAGCACGAATCGGTGAGGTCCCGCCCCGGCGTCGATACCGATCCAGAGCCGAAAGGCCTCGCTCCGTGGGAACTCCCCGTGGTAGGCGAGGAGATCGACATCGTAGTAATCCATGCCGATGAACGCCAGCCCTAGACCTTGCTCGTTCCAGATGGCGTAAAAGTCACCGAACGGCACTTCGTTCGGCGAAGCCCTCATCGGCAGGATGAGTGACTCGGGCTTCGGCCAATCGGTGAGGGCCCGCGCCGTGGGATCGACCCGGGCATGGGGCAGGTGCGTGGTCGGCGTGTTCCCCGGTACCGGCGATGCCTTGTGCGCGTCAACCACCTGCGCGTGCGCCCGCCTCAGGGCCGATACCACCTCCTCGTATGGCTGATTGTGAATGTCGATCAAGCCGAAGTTGTGGTCCCCGCCCGGCAAGCGCCCACCCGACGGCTCGTCGTAGAAGAGATACCAGTGCAGGCCAACGATGGCTGGGCGGCGTGCAAGACTGAGGACAGCGGCGGCGGCGCCCCGGGCACGCTCTTGCTGCGTAGCGACCGTCATGAGGCCTGCCGAGTTGCGGTTGCCCGACCGGTTTTCTTGAGCCGAGAAGAACCATTCCGAAATCAGCACCGGTTTGTCCGCCAGACGCCGTATACCCTCGAAGAAATAGCTGCCGATCCACCCGTCTGGACTGTCGACATCGTAGTTGACGGAGACAATGTCCACATAGGGCTTCATCGCGCTGATGGCAACGGGGTCGTAGTAGATGGGCAGTCGGTCGCCGAGGATCAGAGCCTCGGGGTCAGCCGCGCGCAGGGCATCGTGGACCAATCGGTAGTAGTGACCCGCCACCTGAGCCGTCCAGCGTCGCACGACCTGGATCCCCTGGCCGCCCGGGCGGAGCGTCGGAATGCGCCCCTCGCTGCGTAGTAGATCCTCGAACGAGTCCAGGCCATCGGCGACGAAGTCGTCGGAAAAGCGGCGCCAGTCCCCGCCATAGTGGTCCCGAAGGAGGGTGACCAGGCGCTGCTTGGTGTGGTTGGCGGGAGGCTTCTGGATGAAGAACGTGTAGAGGGTTCCGTTCCACCACCCCATTTCGTTGTCGCTGAAGTATCCGATGCGAAGCGGGTTCCGACGATGCGGCCACACCAGATACTCGGCCCATGCCTTCATCTTGCGGCCCATGGCGGGATGGAATGGGTCAATCCAGTGGAAGCCGGCAGTCTGCCCCAGTCTCAGGTCCAGGGTGGCGGGAAGTTTGAGGACTTGGGCCGGACCCGAATAGGCGCCGAGTGTGTTGAATCCCCAGGCGATCAATCGCTCTCGCGTCGCCGTCCAGAATGCGAAGGGGTCGGGGTAGTAACGGACCCAGGCGTAACCCGGACTGTCGATCTGGGTCCCCCCACCGTCGACCACGTTCACCCCCAGCGAGAGGAAGCGGTCGCCACAGGGCGTGATCAGCCAGGACACCCCTTGGTCCACGGTGACCTTCCAGCGCGAGCTGGGGGCGTGCGCAAGATCGCGACAAGTGGGCATGCTCGAGGCTCGGTGGTCGGTCGCCGCGAGCGCCAGGAGAACGCACACGACGCCAACTGAGATGAGAAGGCCGGACCGCGAGCGAGAACGGGTGCTCATCTCTACCGGAGCCTGATCACTTTCAGGAATGCGTGCCATCCTTCCGCATCAATTGCTAGGTCCATCGAGACCATCCGCTCCGTTTCTTCCTCACCGAGACCTCCGCAACCCCATGCGACGAGCTTTGCCGTGTTGGCATGGTCGAGCCATTGAGCACCTGGGGCCGCGTGAGGGTGATCCACCCCACGCCATCCACGGCCTCGTACCGCACGTGCGCGCCGGCGAGCTTCACCGGAACCTACCCTAGCACGGCCGCCCCGCGGGCGATCGCCCTGGACATCGGTCTGGGGCGACGCGACGAGCCAGCCGTGGTCGATCGGCTCACCGAGGCCTGGCTCTACTCGGACGGTCCGCGCGCGGTCGACGGGTTCTGAACGTAGCCCTTCAAGGCTCCCAAGGTCTGGTCGAAGGCGCCGTCCCACTCCGGCGGCGGAGGCGCGTCCCGGAAGACCTGACTACGTTCCGCCATCGCTCGGGAAGGCCCGTCTTCTGGCCAGAGCACAAGGGCTTGCATGAAGAGCTTCAGGGCGTCGTCCCAAGAGCGCTGTCGATAAGCCTCGAGTCCAGCGGCGTACAGCTTGAGCGCCTGTTCCTGCAAAGGGGGCAAGGCTTCGGCCGACTGCGCCACGAGCTCGTAGACGCGCAGCGTCTGTAGCCGGCCCTTGACCCGCACCGTGTCGATCTCGCGCAGGAGAAAGGCAGCCTCGACGAGCCGGGCGGTGTTCTCGCCGATGAGAATCTCCGTCCGAAATGTCCGGTTGAGGCCCTCCAGCCGGGACGCCAGGTTCACGTGGTCTCCCAGGACGCCATACGAGAATCGGTACCTGGAGCCCTGGTTCCCCACCAGCATCAGGCCCGAATTGATCCCGGTCCGGGCCTTCAGGACTGGGCGACCGGCCGGGGCCCACTCCCGGCCGAGGGCCCTGCGCTGCGCCTGCATGGCCAGGGCGGCGGCGCACGCCCGCTGCGCGTGATCATCCTGGTGGATGGGAGCGCCGAAGAACGCTATCAGTTCGTCGCCCACGTATTCCTTGAGCGTGCCCTGGCAGGCGAAGACCTGCTCGGTCATGCGGTCGTAGTAGTCGCTCAGGATGCCGAGCACCTCATGGGGTGCGTAGCGCTCCGAATGGGTCGTGAACCCCTCCAGGTCGCTGAAGAGAACGGTTAGGATCCGCTCTTCCCCGCCTAGCTTCAGGCGTTGCGGGTCCTTGAGCATCTCTTCGACCACCACGGGGGCCACGTAGTGCCGGAACGTCTCCTTGACCCTCTTGCGCTCCCGCTCCTCGGTCACGTAGAGATGCACGGTCAGAGCCGTGTAACTTACACCGAGGCCCAGCAGGGGGTAGACCAGGTTGAGCCAGATCCCCGCATGCACGAAGAGGGCACGCGCGATCAGGAGGTAGAGGACGGCCAGCACTGCCGTGAACAGGAGGCCTCGGAAGGCGCTCATCCGCGGGAGCGTGATCCCGGCCACCGTTCCCAGTGCGAGGATGGCGAGAAGATCGTAGACGAGCGCCCACCGGGGCCTCACCACAAAGTTCCCGCTCAGCAGGCTATCGATCACGCTGGCGTGGATCTCGACCCCGGGATACACGGGGCTCACGGGCGCGCTCTTCAGGTCATGCGTCCCCGTCGCCGTGGCGCCCACGAGCACGATGCGGTCCTTGAAGGTGTCGCCGCTGACCCTGCCGCCGAGCACGTCGGTGATCGAGACGTGCGGAAACGTCTTTGGCGGGCCGAGGTAATTGACCAGCAACCGGCCAATCTCGTCGGTGGGAATGCGTCGCTCGCCGATCTTGACGCCTTCGACTCGCTGGCGCGCGATGCTGACGACCAGCTGAGGCTTGCCGAGATAGTGCCAGGCGCACAGGACTCGCCAGCGGCGGGAAGAAGTCCGCGCCGCCCTGGATGACGAGCGGCATCCGTCGCACGACACCGTCCCGATCGGTCGTGATCGTGAAGTGCCCGGAGCCGGCCGCGGCCTCGGTGAGAAGCTCGAGGTTGCTCTCCGGGGCGTAGGCACGGAGGGCCGGCGCCACGCTCTCCGACTCCCTGTACACGACGACCGGATACTTGGACGTGCTGATGCGCTCGAGCTGACGGTCTACCTCCGCGGGCTCGATGCGGTACCCGAGACCGGTCTCGTCCATGTGAAAGAAGTATCCAAGGACCACGGCAGCGGACGAGCCCTTCAGGGCGCGCGCCAGGGTCAGGTCGTGATCGGCGTCTTTCCGGCTCTCGCGGATGAAGTCCGCCAGACGGGAATCCTTGAGCCCCAGGCTTCGGACCCTCCGGCCGAGCTGGTCGATCAGCGCGAGGTGCGAGTTCTCGTCCGGCTCCGAGAACGCGATGTCGAAGCCGATCACCCGGGCGCCCGCGCGCGACAGGATGTCCACCAGCGCGGCGATCTTGGATCTGGGCCAAGGCCAGCGGCCCTCCGAGTCCAGGCTCTTCTCGTCGATCACCGCCAGGACGATCGCCCCCGAGGGATCGCACGGGGCCACGCGAGGCGAAGCGGAGGTCGTAGGTCTTGAGCTCGATGAGGTCGAGGATCGGGACGCCGGTGACGAAGAGCGCCAACGGCGAGGAGGATCGTCCCGGCCGCCAGGGACGCGGGATTCAGCCACCGCACCGGTCCGCAAGTTGATCTTAGTCACCGGGAACAGTCGAAAGGGCGATCCTCCGCATCCAGTCCAGACGTGTCTCGCCGCTGGCGAGGGCTCCGGCGCAGTTCTCGGGACTAGCCCACGTACGCGAGGCACTCCTGGAACGACATGCCCGACGGTAGCGCTCCGGCGTGACGACGGTCCCCGTCCGGTCCATCGCGTCGCCCGGCGCTAGCGTGACTCGAGAAGATGCCGCGCGATGACCATGCGCTGCACCTCCGACGTCCCCTCGCCGATCTCGCAGAGCTTGGCGTCACGGTAGAAGCGCTCCACCGGGAACTCGCGCGTGTACCCGTACCCGCCATGGACCTGGACGGCCTTGGTCGCGCATCGCACCGCGACCTCGGAGGCGAAGACTTTCGCCATCGACGCATCGCGCATGACGGGATGGCCCTGGTCCTTCCCGTAGGCGGCCCGGAGCGTGAGCAGCCGCGCGGCCTCCACCTCCGTGGCCAGATCGGCGAGGATGGCCCGGATCCCCTGGAATTGGCCGATGGGCTGGCCGAAGGCCTGGCGCTCCTTCGCGTACCGGACGGCTTGGTCGAGGGCGCCCTGGGCCAACCCCACGCTCATCGCAGCCATGGCGATCCGGCCTCCCTCCAGGACCTTCTTCGTCTCCTGGAAGCCGCGGTCACGCTCGCCCAGGAGGTTCGCCCTGGGAACGCGCACGCCTTCGAGGACGAGCTCCGCCGTGTCCGAGGCGTGCAAGCCCAGCTTCTTGTAGCGCTGGCCCGGGCGGAACCCCGGCATCCCCCGTTCGAGGATGAACGCGGAGATCCCGCGCGCCCCCGCGGCCGGGTTGGTCTTCGCCATCACGACGGCCGTCCCCGCGACGCTCCCGTTCGTGATGAAGGCCTTCGTGCCGTCGAGGACGAAGGCGTCGCCCGTCTCCGTTGCCGTGGTCCGCAGCGCCGCCGCGTCCGAGCCCGAGCCGGGCTCCGTCAGCCCCCAGGCGCCGAGCACCTCAGCCCGCGCGAGGGGCGGGAGGTACCGCTCGCGCTGGCCCTCGGTGCCGAAGCTGTAGATGTGGTTGGCGCAGAGGGAGTTGTGGGCCCACATGGTGATGCCGACGGAGCCATCCACCCGTGACAGCTCCTCCACCACGAGAGCGTACGCGACATAGTCGAGGCCCGCTCCCCCGTACTCCGCGGGAAACAACGCGCCGAGGAACCCCAGGGTTCCGAGCTTCGCGACAAGCTCCGCCGGGAACTCCTCGGCCTCGTCGTACCGTGCGATGACGGGAGCGATCTCAGCCTCGGCGAACTCCCGGGCGGTGCGGCGCGCCAGCTCCTGCTCGGCCGTGAGCTCGAAGTCCATGGAGTCACCGCCCTCCGGACTCAGCGGTCCTTCCGACCGAGAAGGCCCGCACAATCATGAGGAGGCCGTACGCGGCGAGCAGCCACGGGCCAGCGCTGCCGTCGCCTGCGAGCAGCGCGTCCACGAGGTGGGCCGGGCGCCGCACGACCTCGGCTGCCGCCGAGCCTGTGCGGACGAACTCCTCGGCGGCGAAGAACAGGCAGAGGACGCCGAGAGTCAGTCGCCAGATCACAGGGACCTCCTCAGAAGGGCCTTCCCAGCACGGTCAAACAACCCCTGAACCCTCTCACCGTACACCGGATCGGGCAGGCTCACCACGACTGCCACCGCCGCACCTCGCCGGGCGGGGCCGTCCGACGAGGAAATTCGGGCGAGTGGCGGGGGCGGTCAGCTGCGCGCAGGGCGGACGTGGGCGGTCACGAAGGCGACGATGTCGCGCGTCGACGTGCCCGGCGTGAAGATCTCCCGGACGCCCACGGCTTTCAGCTGCGCGATGTCCTCGGGCGGGACGATGCCGCCTCCGAAGACCAGGACGTCGTCGACACCCCTCTCGCGCAGGAGCTCGAGCACTCGGCCGAAGAGGTAGTTATGAGCCCCGGACAGGACCGACAGCCCGATGGCGTCGACGTCCTCCTGGATCGCCGTCGCGACGATCTCTTCGGGACTCTGATGGAGGCCTGTGTAGACGACCTCCATGCCCGCGTCGCGGAGGGCTCGCGCCACGATCTTCGCGCCGCGGTCATGCCCGTCCAGGCCGGGCTTGCCCACCAGGATGCGCAGCTTCCTGCCGGTTACGGGTGCCGTCTCGCCGCTCACCGACGCGTCCTCATGCGAGCGCCCGACGAATCTTCTCGGCCGCCTCCTGGATTCGTCCGCGATCCCCGGGTACCTGCGGCCAGTCGAAACCCTTGCCGTCCCCGGTCCAGCGCGGCACCAGGTGGAGGTGGAAGTGCGCCACCGACTGGAACGCGGCGGCGCCGTTGGCCTGCAGGACATTCAGACCTTCGGGACCGAGGGCGGTCCGGATCGCCGTCGCGACGCGCTTGGCCGTCACGATCGCCGCGTGGAGGTCCGCGTCGGTGGCCTCGAAGATCGTGGGCGCGTGGCCACGCGGGATGACGAGACAGTGGCCCTCGTTGAGGGGGTTGATGTCCATGAACGCGATCGTGCGCTCGTCCTCGTACACCCGCGTCGAGGGAATCTGGCCGTCACGGATCTGGCAGAAGATGCAGTCCATTGCTGTCGCTAGCCTTCCTTCGACTGCTGGTCCACCTCCGTCTTCACTTCGGTGAAGACCTCCCTGGCGGCCTCGATGCGCTGCTCGGCGTCGGGGGCGGTCCCCTCGGATTCCGCCTCGAAGGCCTCCGCCGACAGCTCGAGGGCGCGGGTCGCCCGGCCATGGAGGTCCTGGAGGCCCGAAGGCACCTGGAGGCCCCGCCACTTCTCGCCGAGCCGCCGGAACGCGGCGGCCTTGGCCTGGGCGTCGAGCACCGTCTGGATGAACAGCGCCTCGCCTTCCTTGAGGACCTGCGACATCTCGCGGGCCGTGGCGCTGGTGCTGTTCACGGTCGGGACGGCCGTGGCGCTCGCCGGGGCCGAGTACATCCGGAGATCGCGCGACTGATTCGTCCCCTCGATCCGCTCGATCTCGGTCTTGAGGATCCGGACGATGCCGCCCCCGCGGGTGAACTCCACCGCGTGCCCGGCGTCTCGCCAGGCGTCGACCTGGATCGTGTTGCCGCTGCTCAGGTGGATGACGTCCGCCCGGGCCGCGAGCGCGACCACCGCCCCCACGAGCCAGATTGCCATCCCCAGCGCTGAGCCCCTCACGCACCCCGCCTTTCCAGGCGACACTCTTCGCCGGCTGTCAGAAGATGATCGGCTCCCGGTAACGCCCGAGCGTCTCGCGGTACACGTCGGCGATCTCGCCCAGGGAGACGTGCGCCTTGACAGCCTCGACGAGGATCGGCATGAGGTTCTGCCCGCTTCGGCAGGCGTCGGCGATCCGGCGCAGCTGGCGAGCGACCTCAGCCTGGTTCCGGTCCGCCTTGATCGCGCGAACTCGCTCGACTTGCTCGCGCTCGATTGCCTCGTCGAGCTTGAGGTAGGCGATGGGCTGCTCGTCGGGCTGGACGTGCCGGTTCACTCCGACCACGACACGCTCTCCGGAATCCTCCTGGAGCTGGGTCCGGTACGCCGAGTCCGCTATCTCCTGCTGCGGGAAGCCCGCCTCGAGGGCGCTCACCATGCCGCCGAGCTCGTCGACCTTCCGGATGAGCCGCCAGGCCTCGGCCTCCATCCGGTCGGTGAGCGCCTCGACGAAGTAGGACCCGCCCAGCGGGTCCACCGTGCTGGCAACCCCGGTCTCCTCGGCGATGATCTGCTGGGTCCGGAGCGCGAGCGTCACGGCCTCCTCGGTCGGCAGCGCCCACGTCTCGTCGTAGGAGTTCGTGTGCAGGGACTGCGCCCCCCCGAGCACCGCGGCCAGGGCCTGGAGCGCCACCCGGGCGACGTTGTTCAGCGGCTGCTGCGCGGTGAGCGAGACGCCGGCCGTCTGGGTGTGCGTCCTGAGCCGCATCGCGCGCGGATCGGTGGCACCGAACCGCTCCTTCATGACCGTGGCCCAGATGCGCCGGGCCGCGCGGAGCTTCGCGATCTCCTCGAAGAAGTCCGAGTGGATGTCGAAGAAGAACGAGAGCTGGGGCCCGAAGCGGTCCACCGGGAGTCCGCGCCGCACACACGTCTCGACGTATGCGATGCCGTCGGCCAGCGTGAAGGCCAGCTCCTGCACCGCCGTCGCGCCCGCCTCCCGGATGTGATAGCCCGAGATCGACACAGGGTGGAACTTGGGGACCGAGTCCATGCAGAACTCGATCATGTCGACGACGATGCGCACCGCCGGGGTCGGAGGGCAGATCCACTCCTTCTGCGCGCTGAACTCCTTCAGCATGTCGTTCTGGATCGTGCCGTCCACCTCGGTCCAGGGCACGCCCTGCCGATCCGCCACGGCGAGGTACATCGCGAGGATGACGGACGCGGTGCAGTTGATGGTCATCGAGGTCGTGACCCGGCCCAGCGGGATTGCCTCGAAGAGCCGCTCCATGTCGTCGAGGGTGGAGACCGACACGCCCTCGCGCCCGACCTCGCCGCGCGCCTTCGGATGATCGGCGTCGTAGCCCATGAGGGAAGGCATGTCGAACGCGGTCGAGAGGCCGGTCTGCCCTTGCTCGAGGAGGAACTTGAAGCGTCGGTTCGTGTCCTCAGGCCGCCCGAATCCGGCGAACATCCGCATGGTCCAGAGGCGTCCCCGGTACATGGTCGGATAGACACCCCGGGTGAACGGGGACTCTCCGGGAAGCCCGAGCCGCTCCGAGTACCGCCACCCGGGCAGTTCGGTCGGCGTGTACACGCGCTCGACGGGCAGGCCGGACATCGTCTCGAAGGCGGGCTTCCGCTCGGCGAGGTCACGCTTAGGGTTGCCCTCCTCCGTCACCCTGGCGGTCTCCCGTCACACCCCGTGGACGATCACGCGCCCTCGATCAAGGACCGCGCGATCACCAGGCGCTGGATCTGGGAGGTGCCCTCGTAGATCTGCGTGACCTTCGCATCCCGGAAGAGGCGCTCGACCGGATAGTCCCTCATGTACCCGTAGCCGCCGTGGATCTGGATCGCATCGGTCGTCACGCGCATGGCGGCCTCGGAGGCGAACAGCTTGGCCATCGACGCCGCCGCGCCGTACGGCTTCCCGCGGTCCCTGAGCCAGGCTGCGCGCCAGACGAGAAGCCGGGCCGCTTCGATGGCCGTCGCCATGTCGGCGAGCATCCACTGGATCATCTGGTGCTGGCCGATCGGCACACCGAAGGTCCGCCGCTCCCTCGCGTAGGCCACGGAGGCCTCCAGCGCCGCCCGCGCGATACCGACCGCCTGTGCGGCGATGCCTACCCGCCCACCATCGAGCGATCGCATCGCCACCTTGAACCCCTCGCCCTCGCCCCCGAGACGGTTCGCCGCGGGTACCCGGCAGCCCTCGAAGACGAACTCCGCAGTGTCGGAGGCACGCAGCCCGAGCTTGTCCTCCACCTTCGGAACGAGGAACCCCGGGGTTCCCTTCTCCACCAGCAGCGCGCTGATGCCGTGGCGAGATTTTCCAGGATCGGTCTGGACGAAGACCAGGGCGACGGTGCATTCCCGGCCGCTCGTCACGAACAGCTTGCGTCCGTCGATCACGTAGTGGTCACCGTCGCGTCGAGCCACCGTCGCTTGGTTCGTCGCGTCCGAGCCCGCCTGGGGCTCGGTCAAGGCAAAGCTGCCGAGGCCGCGGCCCGAGGCCAGGGGCCCGAGGAAGCGATCGTGCTGGGCCGGCGTCCCGAACTTCACGAGGGGGTGGCACACGAGGGAGTTGTTCACGGACATCACCACCGCGTGGGACGCGCAGGCGACCGCGATCTCCTCGAGGGCCAGCACGTAGGACAGCGTGTCGGCGCCGCTCCCCCCGAGCTTCTCGGGGACCATGATCCCGAGGAGCCCGAGCTCGCCCATCCGCTTCACCGTGGCATGGGGGAAGCGCCCCTCACGGTCGCACTCGGCCGCGACCGGCTTGACCTCCTGCTCGGCAAACTCCCGAGCAAGGCCCTGGACCATCCGCTGCTCGTCCGTCAGCTCGAGCCTCATGGCAACCTCGGGGCCGGGCCCCCATCTACCGCTTCAGCTTGCGGAACTCCTCCGTGAGGAGCGGGACGACCTCGAACAGATCCCCCACCAGCCCGAAGTCGGCGATCTTGAAGATCGGCGCATCCGCGTCCTTGTTCACGGCGCAGATCACCTTGGAGGTCCGCATCCCGGCCAGGTGCTGGATTGCTCCCGAGATCCCGCAGCCGATGTAGAGCTTCGGGGAAATGGTCCGGCCCGTCTGGCCGACCTGGAAGCGGTGCGGTTTCCACCCGGCGTCCACGGCGGCCCGCGAGGCGCCGACGGCGGCGCCGAGCACCCCGGCCAGCTCCTCGAGGAGCACGAAGTTCTCGGGGCCCTTCAGCCCGCGGCCGCCCGACACGACGATCTCGGCCTCGGTGAGCTCCGGCAGGCCGGTCTGCGCCTCTTCGCGCCGTTCGACGAAGCGCGTGACCGAGGGGACCGCGCCGAGGCTCAGTCGCTCCACCGCCGGTGCGTGCCCGGCCTCGGCCTCCGCGGCCTTGAACACGTTCGGACGCAAGGTGGCGATCCAGGGACCGCTGTTCCAGCGAACCCGGGCCAGGAGCTTGCCGGCGTACACCGGACGGGTGGCGACGAGCTGACCGTCGGCGAGTCCGAACGCGACGCAGTCGGCGGCAATGCCGGCCCCGAGCCGCGCCGCCAGACGCGCCATCAGCTCCCGGTGACGGCTGGTCACCGCGCCCCAGATCGCCCGCGGCGACTCACGCGTGGCGAGATCGGCGATCGCCGGGACCCACGTCTCACCGCGGTAGGGGGCGAGCGCGGCATCCTCCCAGAGCCAGATCCGCGATGCTCCCCAGGCTGCCAGCTGGTCGAGTCCCTCGGCCGCCGCGCGGTCGCCAAGCCAGACCGCCTCGACCGCTCCTCCGAGATCGGCCGCCAGCCGGCGAGCCTCGCCGATCAGCTCGGCGGTGACCTTCTTCGGGTGTCCCTCCCGGTCATCCTCGACCACACACCAGAATGCGCCAGCCATCGCGGTCTCCCGTCCCTCAGATCGCCTTGACGTCTTCCCGGAGTGTTCGCACCAGCTCCCGCGCCATGTCCTTCGGGTCGCCGGTGAGGATGCGCCCCGGCGGCCGCGGCGGCAACGCCTCGAGCGCCACCACCTCGAGCGCGGGCCGCGCGGCCTCGAATCCCCCCGCCTGGAGGTCAGCCGCCTTGAGCTCTTTGACCTCCTTCTTCTTGGCGCCCATGATCCCCTTGAGGGTGGGGTACCGCGGCTCGTTCATGCCCTTCTGAGCCGTCACCACGCACGGCAGCGGCAGGTCGAAGACTTCGAGACCACCCTCGACCTGCCGGCCGATCCGGATACCGCTCGCGTCGGCGGCGACGGTTTCCTCCATGATCCACGACAGGCACGGCCAGCCGAGGATCTCCGCCACCTGCGCACCTGTCGCCCCCATGTCGTCGTCGATCGCTTGGCGACCGGACAGCACGAGGTGCGGGCTCTCCAGCTTCACCACGGCGGCCAGCGCCCGGGCCGTGGCGAGGGTATCTGCACCCTCTAACACCGGGTCGTTCACGTGGATCGCACGATCGGCTCCCATCGCTAGGCACGAGCGAAGGGCCTCCCTGGCCCGCTCGGGGCCGAGGGTCACCGCCACGACCTCGTCCGCGGTTCCTTGCGCCCGCTTCTCCTTGATCCGGAGGGCCTCTTCCAGCGCGAACTCGTCGTACGGCGAGACGATCCAGGTGATACCGGTCTGATCGATCGTCCTCGGGTCGCTCCCGACCTTGACCTGGGTGGCCGTGTCGGGCACCTGCTTGACCAGGACGAGCATCTTCATGCGTCGGGCTCCTTTGAGCGGTGCGATTGGGCGGTTCCGGACCCGGTCGGTAACGCGTTGATTTTATTTACGCGCCACCACCAAGTCAATGACACGCGACTCGAACCTGCCGCGCCTCTCCCTCGCGAGCGCGTACAATCCCGGATCAAGGCCCGGCCGGGGGCCCGAACGCCTCCGTTGCGGTGTGAAATCCGATGGCGCACCCTCGCTCGACCGCGTCGCTTGACCCACGGGCGCTCGTGTCCTGTCTGGACAAGCCCGCCAGTCGGCGCCTGGACGGCAGCGATCGTGAGGCGCTCCGCGCGGCCCTGGCGCGCGCGACGCCAACGGTTTCGCCGGGCGGAGACCTCTTCGTCGCCGACGGCCAGCCCGTCGGGCGCGTTCTCCCCCATGGATCGGTGGCTCTCTTCCGCCCCGATCCGTCGGCCCCCCTTGCGCATCGCCTCCTCGAGGTCGATTCGCGCGCCACGGTGACCGCCGTGCTCAATCGGAGCCCAGAGGGCCGGCTTCGAGACCTTTGGGTCACCCTGGCAAACGGAGATGCCGCAGGTGTGCTCCCGGGCGGTGCCCATCACCCGCTCTGGGGGCCCTCGGATCGCCTGGTACGCTCGATCGGCGGCTCTTGCCCGACCGCGCTCACCGTTGCGGCGGCAGTGAGGTGGGACGCCGTGGACATGATTCCTCCCGTCGCCGAGCCCGCCCGGCTTCCCTCCGGTGCCGGAGCCGCACTCCTCAACATCCTCGCCACCCTCGCGGGGGACCAGCGGCGGCCCGCTCTGCGCTATCGAGGCCCATATCCCACGGAGCAGCTCTTCTGGAGCCTCACCGAATCGTTTCGCCCTGACCGCGCTCCCGGGAGCGAACCCCTCGCGCGGTTCTTGGCCGATGCGGAGCTGACGTTCGCGCGCGGAGCGCCCGAGGAAGCCCCAGTGGATTGGGCACCGGCACCCCACGAGCGGCGAGTCCACCCAGACGGCCTCGTCGTCCAGCTTCGGGACGGGGTGGAGCGGATCACCTGGCAGGGCCGGAGCTATCACCGGACAGAGTGCCAGGGGCTCCGTCGGCGGGAGCATCGCGTCGTCCGCGAGGTCGAGCTCGGGGACGGGGCCCGGCGCTACGTCGCGTCGATCGAGGCCCTGGGGACTGTCGTGGAGGACCACCTCCTGCTCGACGCGCAGGGGGAGCCGCTGGAGCGCCGCGCCTTCGGGCCGGACTCAGGGCCCGAGCGGCCCCTGGCCGGACTTTGGCGCGACGCCCTCGGCGCTCTCCTGCCGCTCGAGGCGACGCCGCTCCTCGAGGGGGCGATCGGAGCCGTGTGGCGAGAGCTCGGGCTGGCGTGGGGACCCGTTCCCGGCGATCTCGTCGAGGCGCGGGGCGGGGCGCTCCGGCTGTCCCCGAAGCTCGCCCGCGTCTACCGGAGCGCCTGGGCCCGCGCGTCGCCGACTGCTGGGCGTCGCGTCCTGGCGCAGCGGCTGGTCCGCGAGGTCCTGGGGCTGATCGGTCCCGCCGTCCGCGATGCCGCGGTCGGCTGGCTGGACACCCTCCCCCCAGCGCGGCAGGAGGCGGAACTCCGGACCGCAGCCCACCGCGACCGGGTCGGCATGGCGACTGCCGCGCTCGCGCCCCTGGGCCGACTGCTGGATGCCCTCGAGGCCGGCGCCGCGCTGCCCGAGTGATGAGCCGCGCCAATCGTCCGGAAGCTCGCGCCATCGACGCGATTCCCGCGACGACGCCGTTCTAGGCGAGGCCGAGGTCGATACCGGCTGGGAGCCCGGGGTCTACGCCCTGTCCTGGGCCAGTTCGTGGGACAGGCGAACCAGCGCCTCGAGCTTCCCCCGGGCGGTGCCGGTGTCGATCGAATGCGCGGCCAGCTGAGCGCCCTCCTTGAAGTCACGGGCGCGACCACCGGCGACGAGCGCGGCTCCCGCATTGACCAGCACGATGTCGCGACGCGGACCAGGCTCCCCCGCGAGGATGCGTCGGATGATCTCGGCGTTCTCCTCCCGGTCCCCGCCGCGGAGGTCCGCGATCGAAGCCCGAGCTACACCGAAATCTTCCGGGCGGACCATGCTCGTCCGGACCACACCCTCGCGCACCTCGGCCGCCCAGCTGTCGCCGGTGGTCGAGATCTCGTCCAGACCGTCTGCGCCGTGTGCCACGAAGGCACGGATTGTCCCCAGTTCCGCGAGGACGCGCGCCAGGGGCTCGACGAGCGCGCGGCTGTAGACGCCTATGACCTGTGCGTTGGCGCCGGCCGGGTTGGTCAAGGGCCCGAGGATGTTGAAGACCGTGCGGATCCCCAACTCCCGACGCGCCGGCATGACGTGCTTCATCGCCGTGTGCAGGAGTGGCGCGTACAGGAATCCAATCCCCACCTCGTCGATGCAGTGCGCGACCCTGGCCGGTGTGAGGTCGAGACTCACGCCGAGCGTCTCGACAACGTCGGCGGACCCGCAAAGGCTCGACACCGATCGATTACCGTGCTTGGCGACCTTGAGCCCCGCGCCGGCCACGACGAACGCGGTCGCCGTGGAGACGTTGAACGTGCCTGATGCGTCGCCACCGGTGCCCGCCGTGTCGAGGAGCATCTCGCGGTCCGTGCCGGCGAGGGCCGTTCCCACGTCGCCGCGAGTCCGCACCCTGACGGCCTTGAGCCGCATGACCTCCGCCAGCCCGATCAACTCCTCGACGGTCTCCCCCTTCATGCGGAGGGCCGTGAGGAACGCGGCGACCTGGACGGAGGTCGCGGCCCCGGACATCAGGGCCTCCATCGCAGCCGCCGCCTCGAGACGCGTCAGGTCGCGCCGATCGATGAGCGTGCGAATCGCCTCCACAATGACGGGACTGGTCATGCGTCTCCCCCCTCTGCGCTATGCGGACCGGACACCGGTGAGCACGTCGCGGACGTCGTCGAACCGGAAGGGCTTGGTCAGGACCCGGTCAACGCCGTGCTTTTTCAGGTCGTCGGCCTGGACCTCGACCCCCCAGCCGGTCACGAGGACCACCGGAACCTGGGGCCGTGCCGCTTTGACGGCCTGCGCCACCTGCCAGCCGGACATCCCGGGCATGGCCAGGTCGGTCATCACGAGATCGAAGGCGCCCTCGCGAAAGCGGGCCAGCCCCGAGATGCCATCGTCGGCCACGACGACGTCATGCTGCTGCAGGCGTAGGATCTCCTCCAGGGTCTCGCGGACGAAAGGCTCGTCGTCGATGAGGAGCACGCGCGCCGACGCGGGTCCCAGAGCCGAGGCGCGGGCCACGTCCGATGGCGGCAACCGGCCAACGGGAAGCCGGATCGTGAAGGTCGACCCCACGCCCTCGGTGGTGTTCACCAGGACCTCTCCGCCGTGTCGCGAGACGATGCCATAGACCATGGCCAGACCGAGTCCGGTGCCGCGGGGTCCCTTGGTCGAAAAGAAGGGCTCGAAGATCCGCCGCCGGACGGCGTCGGACATCCCCATGCCCGTGTCGGCAACGCTCATCTCCACCCGACCGGCATGCTCCCGGGTAACGATCCGGATCTGCCCTCCGCGCGGGAGCGCGTCGACGGCGTTGAGCATCAGGTTCGTCACAACCTCGCGGAGCTCAAGGGGCTGGCCGTCCACCGGCGGCACGGCTCCGAGCTCCAGCGCCAGGAGAATCTCAACCCCGCGCGCGTGGGATTCGTCTCGCCACCGGGCGCGGGTCGCCTCGACGGCGTCGCGAGCCGCCTGGTTCAGGTCGACGGTCTGGGTCGGCTGATCGCGCCGCACCCGGGTGAACTCCTGGATCTGGCGCACGGTCTGGGCTCCGTCGAGCGCGGCCTGTTCCACGATCGCGAGCCAGCGGCGAAACGTCGAGTCCTCGACCTTGCGCTGGAGGAGCTGCACCCGGCCCAGGATCACGGCGAGGACATTGTTGAAGTCATGTGCCACACCGGAGGCCATGTCACCGAGGGCGCGGAGCTTCTCCGCCCGCACCAGCTGCTCCTGGGTGCGCCGCAGCTCGTCGAGCGCCCGCTGGGCCTCGACTTCGTGGGCCCGCGCCTCCTCGTAGAGCCGCGCGTTCTGGATCGCCACCGCGGCCTGGCCCACCAGAGCCTCTAGGAGCGCTTCGTCCGCCGGGCCGTGGAGTCGTCCGACCCGGCCGCTGACGGCCAGGACTCCGAGCAGGCGGTCGCCGAGCATCACGGGGAGCCCGCTGAACGTGCGGACGCCGTGTGCCAAGAGGGTTTCCCGCGCCACTATCTGAGGATTGGCCTCCACAGGCACGTTGAGCTGGACCTCACGGCGCTCGGCCACCACTCCCACGCCACCCTGGCCAAACGCCAGACGGTCAGGAAGCTGTTCTCGAATCTCCCGGGCCCCGTGGAATGCCCGGCGCACCAGGATGCGCTCGGTCTCGTCCGCCAGCCAGACGGTTGCCAGGGGTGCGTCGCACAGCATACCGGCGGCGCGTGTCATCTCGTCGAGGACGTCGTCCAGACGAAGCGACGCGGACACCGCGCGATTCACGTGGTTGAGGCGTTCGAGCTGCTCGACCTGGTGGCGCGTGGCGTCGTAGAGCCGCGCGTTCTCGATCGCGTTCTCAAGTCCGACCGCGGCGTGGGCGGCCAGGGTCTCCAGGAACTCCCGCTCCGCGGCCGGGAGCTCCGCGGCGCGGCGACTGATCGTGGCCATCAGGGCGTCCGGGTCACGCTGGGCGGACAGCCCTCCCTCGATCTCCCGCAGCGTCTCGAGCCGTCGCCGGCGGGTCGAGGCCACCTCGAGCAGCGCCACGGCCTCGATCGCGACGGCGGCGTGGGCGCCGAGCGAGCGAAGGAAGCTCACCTCGAGTGGCGTGAAGGAGTACGGCTCCCACGTGAGCAGGCAGAGCGCGCCGAGGGGGCGATCGCCCCGGGCAAGCCGCACGCCGGCAAACGAGACGACACTCTGATGCTGCGCCCAGGCGCGGCTCACGGCCCGCTCGTCGTCGAGGAGCGACGGCACGACCACCGGCTCCGGGCTCTGCACGACCGCTCCCAGGAGGCTCTCGTCCATGGGCACGGCTCGACACTGCTCCGCCCCCCCGTGATCCGGTCGCGCTCCGATCTCGGTGACGCGCTTGAGCTCTCGCTGGTCTTCGCTGGCGAGCCAGACGTGGACCAGCGACCCCGGGACGAGCGTGGCCGCAGCGCGGGCCACGCCCTCGAGCACCTGGGACAGACTGGCGCCCGGGGCCGCCGCGTCCGCTAGCTCGATGAGGGCCCGCTGGGCCGCCGTCGCGCCGCCCGGCTGCGACCGCCGTTCGCCGGACGGGTGGGGACCCACGGTCACATCCCGAGGTATGCCCGCCGGACGTGGTCGGAGCGCAGAAGCGCCTCGCGCGAACCGGCGAGGGTGACTGCACCGTTCTCGATGACGTAGCCCCGGTGACAGAGCTCGAGCGCGCGCCGCACGTTCTGCTCCACCAGCAGAATTGTAGTCCCCCGCCGATTGACCGTCTCGACGATTTCCAGGATCCCCCGGACCGCGAGCGGCGCCAGGCCCAGTGACGGTTCGTCCAGCAACAGGAGCCGCGGGCGCGCCATCAACCCCCGGCCGATGGCGAGCATCTGCTGCTCTCCCCCCGAGAGCGTTCCGGCAAGCTGCCGCTGGCGGTCCTCGAGACGCGGGAACAAGGCGAACACTTCGTCGAGGCTTCCTCGGCGGGCAGCCCTGGCGCCCGACGTCCGGGCGCCCATCTCGAGGTTCTCGCGGACTGTCAGGGACGGGAACACCTGGCGGCCCTCCGGGACGTGGGCCAGCCCGAGCTCCACGACCCGGCGGGGATCGAGACCGGTCAGAGGGCGGCCCTCGAACACGATGCGGCCGGCGCGGAGTGGCAGGAGCCCCGCGATCGCCCGGAGGGTCGTCGTCTTGCCCGCTCCGTTGGCACCGATCAGGGCGACGCACTCGCCGGGATGGATCTCTAGCGACACGGAGCGGACCGCCACGAGGTCCCCGTAGCCGGCCGCGATCGACTCAAGCACCAGCACGCCGGTCCTCCCCGACGGCCCCGTATGCCTCGCCCAGGTACGCCTCCACGACCCGCGGATCGCTCGCGATCGCGGCCGGCGGTCCTGACGCGATCACCCGGCCCTGGTCGACCACGACGACCCGCTGCGAGAGGGCCATGACCGCTCGCATGACGTGCTCGATGAGGAGGATCCCGACGCCACGCGCGTTGATGGCCCGGCAGAGCTCGATGACCCGCTCCGTCTCCGTCGGCGTCAGCCCGGCCATGACCTCGTCGAGCAGCAGGAGGCGGGGCTCGGTCGCCAGCGCCCGCGCCAGCTCCAGCCGCTTGCGGTCCGCCAGCGTGAGGCCGCGGGCCGGCCGGTCGGCTCGGTCGTCGAGTCCAACCAGGGCGAGGATCTCGCGGGCCTTCCGGGTCGCTGCCCCGAACGCACGAATCCGGGCCAACGCCCCGACCCGCACGTTTTCGAGGACGGTGAGCGCCTGGAACGGTTTCACGATCTGGAAGGTCCGGGCCAGGCCACGCTGGCAGACCTGGTGAGGTTTGAGTCCCCGCGTCGAGACGCCCTCGAACCGCACGTCACCGCGGTCCGGTTGAAGGAAGCCGGAGATGAGGTGGAAGAGGGTGGTCTTGCCCGCGCCGTTGGGACCGATGAGCGCGACGAGCTCGCCCGGCGCGACCTGGAGACTCACGCCGGCGACGGCCTGGAGTCCGCCGAACGACTTCCGGACGTCCACGACCTCGAGCAGCGTCATCTCAGACGCTACTCGATCGGCGCCGCGCCCAGGCCCGCCGGAGGTGCGGGTAGGCGCCCTGCGGGAGGAAGAGCACCGTCCCGATCAGGAGCAGGCCGTAGACGACGAGATGGAAGCCCGGTCCACCCGGGCCGGGCGAAGTAGACCCGCGCCACCTCGGCGAGCGGCGACAGGATCAGGGAGCCCAGGATCGGTCCGAGAAGCGTGCCGGCGCCCCCGACGACCGGGCGGATGATGATCTCCACCGATAGCGGGATCCCGAACACGGCGTTCGGCTGGAGCGAGAAGAGGTAGTTCGCGTAGAAGGCGCCGCCGAGTCCGGTGAGGAACGCGGAGAGGACGATGGCCGCCAGCTTGAACCGGAAGGTGTCGACGCCCAGCGCCTCGGCCGCGTCCTCGTCCTCCCGGATCGCGACGAGGTACGCGCCGAGCCGGCTTCGCTCGACGAGCGCGACGACGCCGGTTGCGAGGAGCATGAGGGCCAGCGCGACGTAGTAGTAGGCGCGATTGTCCTGGAACTGGAGGTGCCAGGGGTTGCCGGTGAACGTGATGTAGAGACCGAGCGCGCCGCCCATGGCGTCGGTGTTGAGCGTGACGATCCGGCACACCTCGGCGAACGCGACGGTCAACAGCACGAAGTAGAACCCGCGCAGCCCGAACCGGAAGCCCAGGCCACCGATGATCGCCCCCAGCCCCCCCGCCAGCACCGCGCCGACCAGCATTCCGATCCAGGGCGAGAGTCCCCAATGCATCGAAAGCAGCGTCGTCGCATACGCGCCCACCCCGACGAAGGCGGCGTGCCCGGCCGACAGCTGCCCCCCGTACCCTCCCAGCACGTTCCACGCCTGTCCGAGGTAGCCGTAGAAGAAGATGAAGATGAATACCGTGACGGCGTAGGAGGTGAGCACTGCCGGCAGGGCCAGCAGCACCAGGACCGCCGCGGCGCCCAGCCACACCGCACCCCGAGGCGCCGGCCGTTCACCGGTCACGCGCGGCGCCCGAAGAGACCGGAGGGGCGGAAGAGGAGGATGACGATCAGCAGTCCGAAGCTCACGAGCTCCTTCATCGACGGCGCCAGGAACACCGCTCCGAGCGACTCGGCCACCGAGACGAGAAGGCCGCCGGCGAAGGCGCCGGGCAGGCTCCCCATGCCGCCGATGATGACGATGTTGAACGACGCCACGGATGCCGCCAGACCCGCCGACGGCGAGAACGGGAGGATCGGCGAAACGAGCGCCCCGGCGGCCCCCACGCACGCCGCGCCGATCCCGAACGCCACGGCGTACACCCGGCGCACGTCGGTCCCCACCACGAGAGCGCCGTACGGGTTGTCGGCGGTCGCCCGCATGCTCCGGCCGAGGTCCGTCCGCCGGAGGAACAGCCACAGCGCGCACGTGAGCGCGAGCGCCACGCCGAACGCCACGAGCCGGCCCATGTCCACGAACACCGAACCGATCCACAGCGTCGCCTGGCTGAGGGGAGAGCGCACCCGCTGAGGATCCGGCCCGAACGCCACCAGCGCCGTGTTCTCGAGCACGAGCGCCACGCCCAGGAGCAGGAGGATCTGCATCTCGTGCGGCGCTTCCAGGATCCGGTCCACGAGGCCGCGCTGGACGACAACTCCGAAGACGAACAGCACCGCCGCCGAGACGGCGAAGCCCAGCGCGGGATCGACGCCCAAGCGGGTCGCCAGGAGCCACGCCAGGTACATCCCCCAGACCATCATGTCCCCGTGCGCGAAGTTGACGACGCGCATCACGCCGAAGATCAGGGTGAGCCCGACCGCCATGAGGCTGTAGACGCCCCCGAACAAGATGCCGCTGACGAGACTCTGGGCGACCAGTGTGGCGTCCATCCGATCGAGCCGGGAGGAAGGGGAGCCCGGCGGGAAGCGGCCCGGAGCCGGCGGCTCAGCCGCGCTCGGGACCGGCGGCCGGACCCCGGTGTCGGCCGGGATCCCCGCACGCCGCCGCGGGCGCCTTCATGGCACGTTCACCGCTTGGGTCGCGGGAGCACGAACTTCTGCTCGGCGGCGTCCTTGGGCCAGACCACGACCGGCTTCTGTCCCAGGATCTGGATCATCGCGGTGGAGGCGTGGGGGTTGTCGCCGATCTCGTTGAACACGACCGGTCCGGTCGACACCGCCAGGACCCCGGTGAACTGGCTCTTCTTGATGGCCTCTACGACGGCGTCCGGGTCCCACTTGTCGAGCTTGAGGCCACTGCGACCCGCCCGCTCCAGCACGTCGGCTATCAGCATCATGCCGTCGTAGGAGAAGACGGAGTTCGTGTCGAACGTCTTGCCTCGAGGGTTGGCCGCGTCGACCGTTCGCTTCGCGTACTCCTCGGCCACCTGCCGGGTTTTCGGGTTCTTGAAGTTCGGCCAGGGCACGTTGTCCATGACGAACTCGATCTGCTCCTTGAGCTTGGCGATCTGTCCCGCCTCGTAGAGGCCGGGGCTGCCCGGACCCACGATGCCCATGGCCTCCACGCGCTGCTTTTCGATCTCCGGCAGCAGCAGGAGCGCGCTGGCCGGGCGGGTGATGGGCGCGATGATGTCGGGCTTCGCCGCCTTGAGCCTGGAGACCTCGGTCGACAGGTCGGCGGGCGGCTCCGGCCAGGGAATCACCTCGACGATGTCCCACGCCGGGCTCGCTGCCTTGTGGGCGGCCTGGAACGACCGCGCCTGGACCTGCCCGAAGAGGTCGTTGGCGTACAGGAGGACGATCCGCTTCGGCGAGATCGCGGCCTCCTTGAAAAGCTCGGTCATGAACTGCACCGCCCGCTGGCCGAACATGGCGCCGGTCGGGAAGTTGCGATAGACGTACTGAACCTTCTGCTGTCCCTCCTTCACCGACTTGGCGACGTTGGCCGTGATGGGATCGGCCGCCGAGATGTCGACGATGAAGGGGATCCGGCGCTGCTGGGCGACCGGCACCACGGCGTTCGTGTCGCCGGAGCTGAACGTACCCATGAGCATCTGCGCGCCGGCGTTGACGAGCCGCTCGGCTTCCTGCCGGGCGACTTCGGGCTTCGACTGGGTGTCGCCGAGCAAGAGCTCGAGCTTCGCCCCGCCGAACGCCTTGATGCCGCCGGCCTGGTTGACGGCCTCGGCGGCCAGCTGGGCGCCGAGCCGGCAGGCCTGCCCGGGCTCGGCCAGCGGCCCCGTGACCGTGTGCAGCACGCCGAGCTTGATTGTCGGCCCCTGAGCTCGAAGGATCCCGGGACACCCGAGGAGGGACGCTCCCGCCGCGCCCATGCCCATCACGAATGACCGGCGTCGAATCGGAAGCCTCTGGCTCATCGGCAACTCCTCGCCTGGGGCTACCGGAGCCCCAGCAGCTCGCGCGCGATGACGAGCCGCTGGATCTGGTTGGTGCCCTCGTAGATTTGCATGATCTTGGCGTCTCGCATGAAGCGCTCCACCGGGAACTCGCGGGTGTAGCCGACGCCTCCGAAGACCTGGACGGCGTCCGTGGCGACCTTCATCGCCGCGTCCGCGGCGAAGCACTTCGCCATCGAGGCCTCGAGCACGGTGCCGGCAACACCCCGGTCGACCAGGCTCGCGACGTGATGGACCATCAGCCGCGCGCCGTGCACCTGCATCGCCATGTCGGCGAGCATGAACTGCAGCCCCTGGAACGCCGCGATGGGCTGGCCGAACTGGCGGCGCTCCTTCGCGTACGCGGTCGCCGCGTCGAGGGCCGCCTGGGCGACCCCCACCGCCGTCGCCCCCGTCATGGGCCGCGTGAAGTCGAGCGTCCGCATCGCGATCCGGAAGCCCTCGCCCTCCTCCCCGAGCCGGTTCTCCGCGGGAACCTCGCAGTCCTGGAGGTGCAAGGCGACGGTCGGGGACGCGCGGATCCCCATCTTGCGCTCCTGCTTGCCGATGGCGAAGCCCGGGAATCCCGGCTCGACGAGGAAAGCGGTGATGCCGCGAGGGCCCGTGCCGGGATTCACGGTGGCGAACAGCGTGATCACACCCGCGTGCGATCCGTTGGAGCACCACAGCTTGGTGCCGCTGAGAACGTACCGGTCACCCTTCCTGACCGCGGTGGTCCGGAGCGCCGCCGCGTCGGAGCCGGCGTCCGGCTCCGAGAGGGAGTATGCGGCGAGGAGCTCTCCCGCAGCGATGCGCGGCAGGTAGCGGCGCTTCTGCGCCTCGGAGCCGGCCAGCAGGATCGGGTATCCGCCGAGCGGTGTCGCCCCCCAGTTCGTCGCGGTGGCCGCGCACGCCCACGCAATCTCCTCGGCCACCAGGGCAATGGCCAGCGCGCCCATGTCGCTGCCGCCGTAGGCCTCCGGGATCCAGATCCCCATCAAGCCCTGCTGTGCCAAGAGGCGCATGGGCTCGTCGGGATAGGTCTCCGTCTCGTCGTGGTGCGCGGCCACCGGGGCGATCTTCTCCCGCGCGATCGACCGCGCGAGCTCCATCACCATCCGCTGCTCGTCGGAGATGTAGTAGAGGTGCATTGGCCTACTCCCGTTTCTCGGGGGCGGGCCGGCGCTCCACTCCCCGCCCGCCGACGCTCATCGGAGCCGGAAGCTCCGCAGGATGGATTCGAAGGTCCCGGCCTCCCCGTCGAACTCTGCGGCGAGCGCCTGCCCGACGATCTCGAAGGCGCGACGGTCCTGGAAGGTGCAGAGCGCGGTCGCGCGCACCAGCGCCCCGTCCACGTAGCCCTTGAAGTCGAGCCGCGCCGCCGGTCGGCCGTCCAGACGGAGGGGCCGGGTCGGCATGACGGTCTCCGGATCGCTCATCCCGCTCCGGAGACGCTCGCACTCCTCCACGACGTCGGTCGGAGTCTTCGGCAGGTCCTGCACCTTCAACACGACCAGGGGCGCCACCTCTCGGCCGAGGACGGGGACCTTCGAGACGATCACCGCAAACCCGGCGGCCTTCACGGGATCGACGTCACCGCTTCGGCGCCGGCATCCCGGCGCTCTTCCGGGCGAGTTCCATGACCGTCGACGCGGTGATGAAGTGCCACCCAGGCGGCTTCTCGATCTGGACGCCGTAGCGCGGGTTCTGGTAGCGGTCTCCGTCCACCCGGTCCTGCGCCGGCGCCGGGACGGCGAGGAAGGCAAGGATAAGGTGGAGCACACCGAGAAGCGCGGCCGGGCGACACCCTGCGGACGCGCCACGTCTAGTCCGGCCGGTCGTGACGGGCGGCCCAGGAACCTGGGACCTCATCAGGTCCTGCTATTGCGCCGGATGGTCGTAGAACCCCTTGCCGCTCTTCCGACCGAGGTGTCCAGCCATCACCATGCGTCGGAGCAGCGACGGCGGGGCGAAGCGGGCTTCGCGGAACTCCTGGAACATCACCTCGGCCACGTACATCGTCGTGTCGAGGCCCACGAGGTCAAGGAGAGTAAAGGGACCCATCGGGTACCCGCATCCGAGCTTCATCGCCTGGTCGATGTCCTCCTTCGAGGCCACGCCCGACTCGAGCAGCCGGATCGCCTCGAGGAGGTACGGCACGAGGAGCCGGTTCACGATGAACCCCGTGGTGTCCTGGGCGGCGACGGGCGTCTTGCCGAGGGATTGCACGAACGACCAGGCAGTCTTGAAGGCCGGATCCCCGGTGAGGATCGTGCGGATGATCTCGACCAGCTTCATCACCGGCGCCGGGTTGAAGAAGTGGAGCCCGAGGACCTGCGCGGGCCGCTTCGTCGCGGCCGCCAGCTCAGTGATGGTGCACGACGACGTGTTCGACGCCAGGATGGCGTGCGGAGGGCAGATCCGGTCGAGGCGCGCGAACGCCTCCTGCTTGACGGCAGGGTTCTCGGTGATGGCCTCGATGACGAGGTCGACGCTCGCGAGGTCATCGAGCCGCAGGGTGCCTGCCAGACGGCCCCGCGCGGCGTCCCGCTGCTCCGGTGCGAGCCGACCCTTTTCGACCAGGCCGTCGAGGCGCCGGTGGATTCCGTTGAGCCCCCGGTCCAGCAGGCCCTGCTCCGTCTCGACCACCGTGGTCGCGTACCCCGCCTGGGCGACGACCTCGGCGATGCCGCCGCCCATGAGGCCGCATCCCACGACGCCGACCTTCGAGATCGTCATGCGTCGTCCGCTCGGGGTCGATCCTAGAGGCGCGTGCCGGTGTCGGCGGAGCGCCGCGGCGCGGGCGCACCGGTCGGGCCCATGGTGCATCCCGCTGCTCAGCATCGTCTGAAGACGAGTCCGCTGCTCGGGGGTCAGCACTGCCTTGCCCTGCTCGACCGCGCGGAGCCTCGCGATTCGGAGGTCGGCCCGCAGCTGCGCCGACTCACGTACCTTTGCCTCGACCTTGGCGAGGTCCGGCGGCTCCTGCTCCAGCAGCTTGGCCAGGTCGAGCTCGGCGATCCGGATGTCGGCGTCACGGCGGATCGCCTCCCGGCTGAACTCGGCCCGCAGCTCTTCCAGCCGGCTCACCTGCTCCGGGCTGAGCCCGAGCTCGCTCCGGTGATGCAGCATGATGGTGATGAGCGGCCGCGCAGCGGGATCGCCCGGCATCCGTCCCATGAGCCCGCCACCTGGGCCAATGCGATCGCGCCCCTGTCGAACCTGCTCGGCGAGCTCGGCGCCGAAGCTGCCGAGGCGGCCAGCCAGCTGATCGATCAGCCGTCCGGCTTCCTCGAGGGGACCGGGCGCGTCCGCCATGGCGGGCGTGACGACGGCAGCCGGAGTCACGGTCACGAGCAACGCAAGCACGATCGACCTCATGTGAGCCTCCTGCCTGCCCCCGCGCGCCGATCGATCACTCGTAGACGATCAGCGACGTTCACGGGGTAGTCCTTGAGTTTCGCGCGGCCCTGGAGGAAGGCCAGCTCGATCAGGAACGCCAGCCCCACCACAACCCCGCCGCACTGTTCGACGAGGCGGAGGGTCGCCGCCATCGTGCCTCCCGTGGCGAGCAGGTCGTCCGCGATCAGGACACGCTGGCCGGGGGCGATCGCGTCCTCGTGCATGGCCAGGGCGTCCCGCCCGTACTCGAGCTCGTACTCGACCTCGATGGTCTTGGCCGGGAGCTTCCCGAGCTTCCGGACCGGCACGAACCCCGCTCCCAGCTGGTGGGCCAGGGCACCCCCGAAGATGAAGCCCCGCGACTCGACCCCCACTACGATCTCGACGCCCGACTGGATGTAGTGGGTGGCGAGCTCGTCGAGGACGCACTTGAAGGCCTTCGGGTCCTTCAGGAGGGTGGTGATGTCCTTGAAGAGGATGCCCTCCGTCGGGAAGTCCTTGATGTCCCGGATCTTGGCCCTCAGCTCGGACACGTCCATGTCACGTATCCCCCTTCGGCATCGGGGACGGACACAGCGCGGCGCGCCTCGGCGCCGCGCGGGGCCTTCATGATAGCCTCCGGACGCGACACGGCGCAACCGAGCGGGAGCCGGGCGAAGCCGGCGAGGCTCAGAGCCGGGCGTGGCGCAGGCGGGCGGCTCTACTTGACCTCGACGGTCCCCTTCATCGCGGGGTGCAGGCCGCAGATGTACTCGTAGACGCCCGCCTTCTCGAAGGTCTGGGTGTGGCTCTGCCCCTTCATCAGGAGCTGCGAGCGCGGGAGCCCGGTGATCGTGACCTGGTGAGGGGAGTCGTCGGTGTTCACCCAGGTGACGGGCTTGCCCGGGGCGACGCTGAGCTTGTTCGGACCGAACACGAACCCCTTGATCGTCACATCCGTCGCCGGCGCGACGCCTGGCGCCGCCGCGGCCACTTGCCCGGCGATGCTCGAGTAGGAGATCACGAAGTCGAGCTTCTCGTGCGGCTTGTGGCACTGAAAGCAGGCCTTGTAGTTAGCCTGCGTGTTCAGCTTCCCGTCGAACGAGAACGCCGCGTACTCCCACTCGCCGTTCCGGAGATCGTCGGGGTACTCGGTCCCCCACCCCGTGCGCTTCTCCATGACGGTGAGGGCGACGGGGTCGCCCTTCACGAACCGACCCTTCGCGTCCTTGATCGGCTCGCCCTGCGCGTCGACCTGGGCCTTGTACTGGACCAGGACCAGCACGGTCCCGTGGGGCAAAGGCTTCCCGGCCTTCGCCGCGTCCACGGCCTCCTGGGTGGAGGCGTACAGCTCCCGGTACTGCTTGTTGTCGTACCGGTCGACGGTGTTGTAGAGGACGAACTTCTCCCAGCCCGCGGGGAACGCGATCTTCTCTGGCCCAGCACTCCCGCCGGTTGCCAAGAGCGAGATCGCCACGAGGATCGAGGCGGCGATGACGGGGATGGCACGGCTCATGGGCACCTCCCGGTGTGTGGATTTGGCGTCATCGTAGTCGACGGGGGAGGACGGCGGCAAGCGCACGCATCCCTCCTTAGATCTGACTACGTAACCCGCGCGAAGGTCGGATTGCTCCCGGATGCTCCACCACGCACCCTGACGGCGCCCGGCGTGGTCTCTCAGCCAAGGCGGGCGACGAGGGCAGGCAGGTCCGCGAACCCGCGCAACACCGCGTCGGCGGCCGCCCCCGACGCGGACGGCTCGGCGACGAAGTGGATGGCCCGCATTCCAGCGCTCCGCGCCCCGGCCACGTCGCTCACGGCGTCGTCGCCGACGTGTACCGCTCGGGCGGGGTCCGTTGCCGCGGCGTCCAGCACCCACCTGAACATCGCGGTCGCCGGCTTGCGGACTCCGCGCTCGTCGGAGAAGGCCAGCACGTCGAAGTGCCCGAGGAGGTCCGCGTCAGCCAGGAGCTGCCGGAGCACCCGGCCCGGGGTCCGGCCCGTGTTGGAGATCACGCCCAGCCTGAGGCCACGCGCCCGCAGCTCGTTCACGGCCTCCGCCACGCCGGGCGTGATCGCCGGACGGTGGGTCAGGGTCGGCTCCTGGTATGCGCGAGCGACCCGGGCGAGGGTCACCGGAGCGAGAGCCCGAGCGACCGTCGGGGCGAGCGCGTCAAGAAAGATCCCGAGTTGCTGGTCCGCCGCGATGTCGCGGTGCTCCCGCCAGATGGCGGTGAGCGCCTCGCCCGCGCGCGCGTCGGCCTCGCCCAGCTCGGTCGCCTCGTAGAGATGCCCGGCCTCGGCTAGCGTCTCGCGCACTCTCTGGAGACGGAGGGCGTGAGCGCGGCGGAGGCTGCTCGACGTGTCGGCGAAGAGCGTCTGCCAGAAGTCGAGCGTGACGAGGGCGATCACGCCGCCCCGTCCGCCAGGCGCGCATGGCGCGGATCTCGAGCCGCAGTCATCCGGGCGCCCTCCCCTGCCAGCGGAGCAAGGCCTCTGCGGACTACTTCCAGTCGCTCCACGTCGGCAGCGAGTGGTGTGTCGGCGGCGGACCGAGTCTACGCATCCACCACTTTCAGGATGTGCGTGGCCACCGCCACGACCTCGTCTCGCTGGTTCGTCACGGTCACCTTGGCGAACGACTTCCGGGCCGCTTCGTCCCGCTCGACGATCTCGTAGGTGACGGTCACCGTGTCGCCGATGAACACCGCCCCGGGGAAGCGGATGCGGTCGTATCCGTACGACACGATCGTCCCCGGGAGGCTTGCGCACATCTTGGTCGATGCCTGGGACATGTACGCGACCAGCAGGGCGCCGTGGGCGATCCGGCGGCCGTACCGCGTGGCTCTTCATGTACTCCTCGTCGACGTGGTTCGGACTGAAGTCGCCCGAGATCCCGGCGAACAGGTACACGTCAGTCTCGCCGACGGTCTTGCGGACGGCGACCGTCTTCCCGACGGTCAGCGCGGCCATGGCCGCGTCGGGGCCGGTGCGCGTTGTCATGGTCTCACCCCCCTCATGGGTGCCCGATGTAGTCCATACGCCCACCGTCCACGGTGAGCACCTGAGCAGTGACGAACCCCGACTCGGGAGACGCCAGAAACGCGACGGCGTTGGCGATGTCCCCGGGCTGGCCGACGCGCCGCACCATCGCCTTGGCGGCGATCGCCGCGAAGTCGGCCTCTGTGCGGCCGGCCGCGGCCATGTCCGTCAGGACGAAGCCCGGCGCCACCGCGTTCACCGTGATGCCGTGCGGCCCCAGCTCCAGCGCGAAGCGGCGGGTCAGCACGACCACCGCCGCCTTCGTGGCGGCGTAGAACGTCGTGCCGGCCATCGCCGTGCCCAGCGCGGCCACCGATGCCACGTTCACGATGCGCCCGAACTTCCGCTCCTTCATGCCGGCCACCACGGCGCGTGTCACCGCCACCAAACCGTCGACATTGATCCGTCGCATCCCCTCCAGCTGCGCGAGGTCGAAGTCTCCGAGGTCCCCCGGGCGGGAGACGCCCGCGTTGTTGACCAGGATGTCCACCGGCCCGAGCTCCGACGTGACGCGCTGGACCATGCCGCCTACCTGCGTCTCGTCCGCGACGTCCCCCCGCACGGCCAGCGCCCGGCCGCCGCGGGCGCGGATCTCCCGCACCACCGTCTCGGCCGCGTCCGCCTGCTCGCGGTAGTTCACGCCCACGGCAGCGCCCTCCCGGGCCAGCCGCAGCGCGATCGCCCGGCCGAGGCCGCGGGACGCGCCGGTCACCAGCGCGGTCTGCCCCTCCAGCGTCATGCCCGCCCCCGGCCGCCGGTCACAGCCGGAGCCCCGACACCACGTAGCGCTGGGCGAACAGCGTGACCACCAGCGCCGGGATCATCGCCATCACCGCCGTCGCGCTCATGAGGTGCCACTCGACGCCAAGCTCGTGCACGAACTGCGCCATGGTCACGGTCAGGAGCGGTGTCTGGCTTCCCGTCAGGATCAGCGCGAACAGGAACTCGTTCCAGGTGAACAGCCAGCACAGGATGCCGAGCGCCATGATCCCCGGCAGGGCCTGCGGGAGGATGATGCGGAGGAAGGCCCCCCAGTGGGAGCACCCGTCGAGGTAGGCCGCCTGCTCGAGCTCCGGCTCCACGCCGTCGAAGAACCCTTTCATCACCCAGCTGAAGAAGCAGACGTGCACGGCGACGTGGGGCAGCAGGAGCCCGAGGTACGTGTCGTAGAGGCCGAGGGACTGGGTCAGGAGATAAAGCGGCATCACCCAGGTGATGTACGGCACCGTCCGAAAGAGGTAGATCGCGCTGAACCAAAGCTTGTTCGTCGCGCCCTTGAAGCGGGACAGCATGTAGCCGCTCATCACCGTGACCTGGAGCGAGAAGACCGTCGCCAGCACGGCGAGCACCGCGCTGTTCACGAACGACTCCTGGATCTTCGGAGACTGCCAGGCCTTCGCGAAGTTGACCAGCGTGAGGTGAGTCCCCCGGTGGACGTAGAACACCTCGGACTCCGGCCGGAGAGCGGTCAGCGTGAGCCAGAAGACCGGGAAGAGGAACAAGCCGAGCACCCCGACCAAGGCGAGGCCGATGAAGGCCTGTCGCCATCCCCTCTTCCCGGCCCCGCCCGCTCCCGGCCTGGCGTTCACCGTGACACCTCCGTGACCCGGCGGAGGCCCCAGTAGAGCACGATCCCCACCATCATGATGATGACCGCGCCGATCAGCGAGGCGGCCGCTCCCCGGTCGAGGTTCAGGAAGACGAACGCCTCCTTGTACGCGTAGATGCTGAACACCTCGGTCGCCCGGCCCGGCTCGCCCTTCGTGATGGTCCACACCGTGTCGAACACGCGGAAGGCGTCGATCGAGCGGATCACGATCGCCACGAGCAGCACCGGGCGGAGGAGCGGCAGGGTGACGTTGCGGAAGATCTGCCAGGGGTTGGCCCCGTCGACCCGCGCCGCCTCGAACGGCTCGCGTGGCAAGGTCTCGAGGGCCGCCAGGATGATGATCACGTAGAACGGGGTCTGCAGCCAGACGTCGGTGAGGACGACGATAGAGAGGCTGAGCCACGGCTTCACGAGCCAGGCCACCGGCGGGAAGCCGAGCGCCGTCACGATCACGTTCGCGATCCCGAACTGATCGTTGAAGATCCACGCGATCATGATCGACGCGACCACCGGCGCCACCATGAGCGGGAAGACGATCAGGGTCCGCACCAGGGTGCGGCCGGGAAACGGCTGCTTCAGCAGCATGGCAATGGCCAGGCCGAGCACCACTCCGCCCGCCACCGACGCGAACATGAAGAAGAAGGTGTTGGGGAGGACGACCCCCAGGAACTGGAGGTCGGTGAGGATCCGCCGGTAGTTGCGAAGGCCGATGAAGGGGTGCTCCTCGTCGGTCAGCGAGAAGCGCCGGAGGCTCGCGTCCACGCCCATCAGGATGGGCACGACCTGGAAGACGAGCAGGATGAGGGCGGCCGGCGCAAGGAGCGTCAGCGTGAAGCGCCGCCGCTCCCGGAACAAGGACGCGGCGGCCTCGCCGCCCGGCGGGCCGCCGCCCCTCAGGGTATCGTCGCGGACTTCGGTCACGCGTCCGTCAGAGCGAGAACGGCCGGCGCTCCGCCGTCAACTCCTTCCAGGCGCTGACCCGATTCCGTGGCCGATCCACGTTCGCCTACTTCCTCATGATCTCGGAGAGCTTCTGGGCGCCCTCGGACAGGACCTTCGGAATGTCCTCGCGCTTGCCGATGAGGGCCTTCGACGCCACGTCGGAGAACGTCGCGTGCACCTCGGGCCACTGCTTGAAGTAGTACGCCGGCACGATGTGGAACGGCGCGTCGATCAGGGTCGCCTTCATCTGAGCGAAGAGAGGCTCCTCCTTCGCCAGCGCCAGCTGCACCTTCGTGATCGGCGGAATGCCTGCCGTGGCCTTGAAGATGTCGCGCTGGACCTCGTCGGTCTCCCCCATCCACGTCAGGAGCTCCTTGGCGAGCTTCTTCTGCTCCGGCGCGATCGCCTTCGGGATGGCCCAAAACCAGGCCGCACGCCAGGCGAGCCCCGTCTTGGTCGAACTGGGACCCAGGGGGAACTTCCCCATCGCCACCTTCCCGGCGACCTTGGACGCGGCGGGATCGTTGTACTTGCCGTACAGCGGGGTGTCGTTCATCGTCATGAACGACTCGCCGGCCATGAAGATCCCGTCGGACTCCGTCCGCGTGTAGCTGACGAGCGCGGGGGGCGAGATCTTGTGCGTGTTGATGTTGTCCCACCAGAACTCCATCGCCTCGCGGGCGCACTTCTCGCCGAGCATGCTCTTCCAGTCGTTCTTCGCGAGGACGTCGTTGTCCCTCTCGTTGTACGGCGAGAAGAGGTCGCAGTCGTTCGTCCACATCGACCAGAGGAGGGTGAACCACGTGTGCGGGTACTTCAGCCCGCCCACGAAGCCCCACTTCACCTTCCCCTCCTTCTGGAGCTTCTGGGAGACGCGCACGAGGTCCGCCCAGGTCTTCGGGTACTCCGCCTCGGAGATCAGATCCTTCCGGTAGAAGAAGACCCCGAGCGTCTCGTTGAACGGAATCGCCGTCGCGGCGCGCTTCCCGTCCGGCTGCTTCCACAGCATCGCTGGGTCGACGAGCACCTTCCGATCCATGGCGGCGAGGATTTTCACGTCCTCCACCGGCTCCATGAAGGCACCCCAGAGCTGGCCCCAGTCGTCGTTGTGCCAGATGATGTCGTACTCCTGGGACTTCGCCAGGAAGCTCGCGGTGAGCTTCTCGACGTATACCTCGTAGGAGATCGGGGTGGGCCTGATCTCCACGCCCTTCATCTCGCCCCACTTCTTCATCCACTTGAGCTGCTGCTCGTGGATCGGGTGGGGCATGTAGGCGATCGACAGCTTGCCCGCGGCCGCCACGGGCCCGGCGAGCAGCAGGAGCCACGCCCCCGCGGCCAGCGCGGCAAGCGTCCAGAACGCATTCGCTCGGAGCCTCGTCATGTTGCGCCCTCCTCCCGGCTTCGGGTGGACGTCGGAGTGACGGGCCGTCGCGGTGCGCGCGGCGACGGACGGCCCGGTCGGAACCTCGGCGGACGATCCTGGGCGGACTCTAGGGGAGGTCTCGGAAGGTTGTCAATGGGGCGCTCGCATTTCGCTCACTGGACCAGCGCATCGGCTCCTCCCAGCATTGACTGGGGAATCGCCAGCCTGAGCGCACCGGCGGTCTTGAGTGGGCTCCTCCGTTGGACCCCGCGCGGGGGATGCGAGCGCTCGGCTGCTCCCCGGGTTGCTCCGGACAGTACTGTGTAGAGTGTGCGCTACTGCATCCAGAGGCCGCCGGTCACGTTGACGGCCTGGCCGGTCATGTAGCGCGCGTCGTCGGATGCGAGGAAGACCACGACGCCCGCGACGTCCTCGGGCTCGGCGAGCCGGCCCATTGGAATCCAGCCCACACGCTCGGTCGAGGTCGGGCGGCCGAGAGCACGGGACTCGGCGTCGATCTGCGCCCGCATCTCGGTGCCCGCCACGATGCCGGGACAGACCGCATTGACGCGGATGCCTCGAGTCGCGACCTCCTTGGCCAGGGACTGGGTCAGGCCGATCACCGCGAACTTCGAGGCGCAGTAGGGTCCGAAGTAGGCCGCGCCGGCCTTCCCGCTCCAGGATGCGAGGCTGACGATGTTCCCGCGCCCGCGCGAGAGCATGTGCGGGAGGACGGCCTGGCAGCAGAAGAAGACGCCGTCCAGGTTGACCCGGAACGTCTCGCGCCAGTCGGCCTCCGAGAACTCGGCGACCGCGCCGAGCCGGCAGACCCCGGCATTGTTGACCAGGAGATCGACGGTGCCGAGCGCCTCGATCGTCTCTGCGACCATGCGGTGGGCCGCCCCGCGATCGCCGACGTCAGCGACGACGGCGGCGGAGCGGGCGCCTGTTCCCGCGACCTCTCGCGCGACCGCGCTGGCGCGGGCGGGCTCCAGGTCGTTGACCGCGACGGCCCAGCCGTCACGGGCCAGCCGGAGCGCGATCGCGCGCCCGATGCCGACGCCCGCGCCGGTGACCAGCGCGGTGCCCGGCGGGGCCGACGAGGGCGGAGCGCTCATCGCCGCTCAGATGACTTTCTGGTGGCGCAGGCGCTGCACGTCGGCGGCGGGATATCCGAGCTCCCGCAGGATCTCCTCGGCGTGCTCGCCGGGCATGGGCGGCGGCCGACGCACGGCCGCCCGACCGGTCGAAAGCTCGACCGGGAACCGGAGGAGGCGCACTCGCCCGGCGATCGGGTGGTCGACGTCCTCCACCGCATCTGCGGCCTGGACAGCCGGGTCGGCGAAGGCCTCGTCGAGGGTGCGGATCGGCGCCACCCAGACCCCCCGGGGCGCCAGGAAGTCGACCCACTCCTGCGTCGTGCGGCCCCGCATGACGGGCTCGAGGAGGCGGGCGATCTCCTCGCGCGCCGAGAAGTTGTACGGAACCGTCGCGTAGGGCGCGAGCGCCGGCAGGTCCAGCGCCTCCTGCAGGACCTTGAGCGGCGACATCGACAGGACGAGCCATCCGTCCCGGGTCTCGTAGCACCCGTACGGGCCCGGGTGAAACATGCTCGCGAGGCTGGTGGGGCTCTTCGCGAGGCGCGCGCCGTTCAGGACGTACGTGACGATCTCGAGCTGGAGATCGAACGCCGCCCGCAGCATGCTCACCTCGACCTGGACTCCCTGGCCCGTGCGCGCGCGCTCGAGAAGCGCCGCCAGCACGCCCATCGCCAGCAGGCTCGCGCCGTGCTGGTCGACGACGGCCGTGCCGACGGGCGTCGGCGGCTGGCCCGCGCGGCCCGAGATGCTCGCAAGGCCCGAGAGCGCCTGGAGGAGGAGATCCTGCCCCGGGCGGTCGCGGTACGGGCTCGACTCGCCGTATCCGGAGGCCGAGACGTAGACGAGCCGCGGGTTCCAGGTCCGGGCCGTGTCCCAGCCCAGGCCGAGACGCTCCATCACGCCCGGTCGGAAGTTCTGGACCAGGACGTCGGCACCCTCGATGAGGCGCCGCGCAATGGCGCGCCCGTCGGGATGCTTGAGGTCGAGAGTCAGGCTCCGCTGGTTCCGGTGCGTGGAGAGAAAGAAGGCGCTGACACCGTTCAGGTAGAGGTCGCTGCCGGCCCAGTTCCGCTCCCAGAGCGTCCCCCCCGGGGGCTCGATCTTGATCACGTCGGCGCCGAGGTCCGCGATGAACTGGACGCCCGATGGGCCGAGCAGGAACTGCGTGAAGCTCAGAACCCGGACGCCCGAGAGCACGGAGAGCGGCGGCCGCCGGTCCACTGGATCAGCGCTCGAGGAAGGTCTGCATCGCCCGACGCGGCTCGTCCGTCGCGTAGGCGCGGACGAACGCATCCACGGAGAGCGCGACGGCCGTGTCCAGGTCGACGCGACGCCAGCGTGTGAGCAACGCCTTCTGGAGTCGGAGTGCGTCGGGCGGAAGCCCGAGGAACCGATCGACCCAGCTCTCGACCTCCCGGTCGAGGGCATCCTCCTCGACGGCGCGGTTGACCAGCCCCCAGCGCTCCGCCTCCGCGCCGTCGATCGACCTGCCGCCCAGCAGGAGCTCCGCGGTGCGGCCCCAGCCCACGAGACCGGGCAGGAGTGCCGCCTGGATCACCGACGGGATCCCGACGGTGATCTCGGGCATGCCCAGCCGGCATGAGGCGGCAGCGATCCGGAGATCGCACGCCAGCACGAGCTCCAGGGCTCCCCCCAGCACGTGGCCATGGAGGCGCGCGATCGTGGGCACCGGGACCTCCTCGAGCGCCCGGATGGTCGTCCGGAGCGCTCCGATGAGCGCCCGCGCGCCGGCTGCGTCCAGGTCCCTCATGGCCGCCACGTCGACACCCGCCGAGAACGCGCGGCCCGCCCCGCCCAGGACGACGACGCGCAGGGCCGGATCGGCGCCGAGCTCCCGGAAGGCGGCACCCAGGATGTCGATGAGGGGGGGCGTGAGCACGTTGAGTGGAGGGCGATCGAGGGTGAGGCGCGCAAGGCCGCGCTCGCGCGCGATGCGAAGTAGAGCCACGCGGGGCTAGTAGCGGCTCAACGCGGGGTCCACTTCGACGGCCCAGCCGTCGATTCCGCCGCGCAGGTTCACGGCCGGGATACCCTGGCGGCGGAGCCACTGGACCACGGCCGCGGAGCGCTGCCCGTGGTGGCAGTACACGACGACCTCGCGCTCCGGATCCAGCTCGCCGATGCGTGCGACGAGCTGGTCCATGGGAATGAGCCGCGCCCCCGGGATCGCGCAGAGCTCGTGCTCCCAAGGCTCACGGACGTCCAGGATCTCGGGCGGCTCCCCGGCGTCGAGCCTGTGCTTCAGCTCGGATGGCGGAATCTCGGCATACGGCTCCACGAGCCCGGAGTGTACCCTGCGATCCGACGAGCGCCAAGCCGGTCTACGCGGGGCGGGCTCGGGAGAGGCTTCAGAGACCGGCGGGCAACGGCACCCGGAAGCGGGCGGCGACGGCGCGGAGGTTCTCCACCGTCCCGGCGGGCAACGGGACGCCGTGACGACTCCGCTCCTCCATGCAGCGGTCCTCCGGCTCGCCGACGACGAGGACCTCCGCAACGCCTTCGGCGCGAGGCAGGGCCTTGACGCCGTCGATCACCCGGTCCACCTCCGCACGGTAGGCGGCTAGGTCGGTGAAGGCGGCGATGTCCAGAGCCGCGACCACGCTGTTCTGGCGGTGCCGGGCGGCGCCGGGTTCCCCCGAAAGCGACGGCCCGAGGAGCGGGTTGCCTACCATCAGGCTGGTGAGCGTCTCGAACATCATGGCGAGGCCAGACCCCTTGGGGCCGCCAAACGGCAGGAGGATCTTCGCCCGGCTGGCGTCGGTGGTCGGCTGCCCTTCCGCGTCGAGGGCCCACCCCGGGGGCAGCGGGATGCCCTTGTCCCGCGCCAGGCTGAGCTTCCCACCGGCCGCGACGCTCGTGGCCATGTCGATGCAGAGCGGGCGATGCCGACCGGCCGGAACGGCGATCGAGATCGGGCTGTTGTGAACGCCGGCGGCGCGCGCACCGAACGGCGCCATGTTGGGGGGACTGCACACGATAGCCACACCCGCCATGCCCGCCTCGACCGCCATCAGGGCGTAGTACGCCATCGCCCCCTGGTGCGTCGTGTTGCGGATGACCACCCAGCCGATGCCGGCCCCACGGGCCTTCTCGATCGCCCGCCGCATGGCGACCGTCGTCACCACGGGGCCGAACGCGTGGTCGCCGTCCAGGAGCACGGTTGCCGCCGTCTCCTTCTCGACCCGGATGTTCGGGCGCGGGTTGATGTCGCCCCGGTCGACCAGCTCCACGTACCACGGGATCCGAAGCACCCCGTGGGAGTCGACGCCCCGGAGGTTCGCCCAGACCAGGACCTCGGCCTCGAGGGCCGCGTCCTCCGAGGGCAGCCCCGCAGCCACGAACACGCCCTTCGTGAACTCCCGAAGCTCCGGCGCCAGGACCCGGATCTCCCCCGTCATCGGTCCACTCCGGCCGGCGGCGCGTCAGCATCGAGGAGCCGCGCGAGCGGCAACCGGTAGGGGAAGACTCCGAAGCCGCCGCCCGTGTGGAGGAAGAGGACGCGGCGGCCCAGGAGACCGGGCATCCGGCGCGCGGTGTCCTGAAGGGCAAGGAACGCCTTGGCCGTGTACACCGGATCGAGAAGAAGCCCGTCGCGAGCCGCCCGGGCCACGATGGCGAGCTCTTCGGGCCGCACCCCGGCGCGGCCCCCGCCTTGATATCCGTCGAGGAGGCGGATGGCGCCGCGGTCGACGTGGACGTCGGCCCCGATGCGAGCCGCCGCCTTCCGCACGGTCGACCAGACCGTGGCCCGGATCGTCTCGGCATCGAACTCGACGGGCACTCCCCAGATCTCTGCGCCGAGGCCGTAGAGCGCCTTTCCGAGGTGGAGGCCCGCGAGACTGCCCCCGCTCCAGGCGGCGACGACGAGCGAGTCCGGGGGCGCCAGGACGCCAGCCGTGATCTGTCCCTGGAGCTCCTCGACGGCCGCCGCGTAGCCCAGCGCCCCGAGGTCGTTCGAGCCCGATTCCGGGATGACGTAGGGGCGGCCGCCCGACGCGCGCACCTGCTCGGCCAGGCCCGCGAACAGAGCGTCCGGGCTGTCCACGGCCTCGGACGGCACGAACACGGGGCGCGCGCCGAAGAGCCGCGCCAGGAAGAGGTTGCCGTCGGGCACGTCGGGAGCCGTCCCCCGAAGGCCCAGGACGCACCCAAGCCCGAGGCGGGCCGCGACGACCGCGGTGGCCCGGGCACAGTTGGACTGGAGCGCCCCCACCGTGATCAACGTGTCCGCACCCTGCTCCAGCGCGTCGTGCGCGAGGAATTCGAGCTTGCGCGCCTTGTTGCCGCTCTCGGCGAACCCTGTGAGGTCGTCGCGCTTGACGGACAGATCGAGCCCGAGCGCCTCCCCGAGGCGGGGCAGCGGCTCGATCGGCGTGGGCAGGGCGGCGAGGCGGACGCGACCCGGGAGCGTGCCACTCATCGATGCCAGCCTACCGGGAGCGTGGGCGCAGTGGCGCTAAAAAAGACCGGGCCCGGTTGGCAACCCGGGCCCGTCGTGCCGTCGGTGGTCGGGCGAGCTTACCGGCAGGCCTGCGCCCAGTACCCCGGCACCCACTGATAGCCGTTCCAGTGGGTGTCGACCCAGTAGCTCGAGCATACCGGCTGGTAGACCACCGGAGGCGGTGCTGGCTGGTACACGACCGGCGGCGGCGCGGCGTAAACGCGCGGAGCGAAGATGCTGCCCACGACGATCCCGGTCACGGCGCCTACCGCGAGCCCACCCCAGAAGGGACCTGGTCCGTAATGCCCTCCGTGATGACCGTGATGGTGACGGTAGCCTCCACCGTGCTTCCAGTGGCGACCAGCGGCGTCCGAAACCTGGGGCACCGCCAAGATCGTGGCCAGGAACCCCGCGATCAGAACCCCTGTGATCACCTTCTTCGTGAGCTTCATCGTCGATCCCTCCTGTATCCGCATTCGACGCTCCCCCCTGCGCCCTATTCGGGAGCCTCCGGGAGCGTCAAGGGGCTGACGGTCAGGAGGCGCCGAGAGCCTTGGCTGTCCGGTTCACGTCCCGGGCGTTTACCCACAGGATCGCCCCGAATCGACCCGCTCCGCCGATGACCGCGTCGCTCGCGGTGATGTTGATCCGGGCCGCCGCCAGCTTCTGGTAGATGTCCGCCATCACCCCGGTACGGTCGTCGCCCTCGATCAGAAACCCCACCTTGGGGCCGGTCACCTTCCACTTGGCCTTCCGGGCGGCGGCCCGGAAGGCGGCCGGATCCTCGGGGACGAAGTCGAGTTGCGCGCGCTTGCCCGCGGGGAACCCGGAAAAGGCCAGGAGATTGACTCCTGCCTCCTTCAGTGTCTGGAGCGCTCGCGCCCCTTCCCCCGGCTTGTCGGGCGCCATCACGTAGAAGTACTGGATCCGACGGATGCTCTCAGCCATCTCACACCTCCCGTCGCCTTTGGGCGACGCCACCCACGCTGGCCGGACCGCCAAATCGCGCCGTCACCCTACGTGACCCTCCGACGCGCCGTCAAGGTTCGCAGGCGCGAGGCCCGCCAGCGCGTGCTGCGCGGGCGCGGGCTCGCAGGTGCGGGCCGGGACCCATGTTACGCTCGGCGCCCCTGCGCCCGCTCCTGACCGGCGACTCCGGTCGGCCCGACCTCGGCCACTGTCGAGGCGAGGCGCTGGACTTCCTCGGGCCCGCGCGGCGACGGGGGATGCCCTCCAATCTCTCGATATCTTTCCAAGCGATCTATCCAAGCACGGGGCCAAGCACGGGGCCAAGCACGGGGCCAAGCACGGGGCCAAGCACGGCGGCGCGCGCCGGCGGTCGTGTGCCCAGTCGCCAGAAGGTTTGAACGCCCGGCCGCCCTCCCCCGTCCAACCGCCAGCGAGAAGACGGACGGAGCGGGGCAAGCCCCCCGCTCAGGGAGGAAGAGAGATGACGAAGCTGCACGCGAAGTGGCCGGTGGCGGGCGTCCTGAGCGGCCTGGTCATGCTGGTCAGCGGCGCCACGCCGGGCGAGGCGCACCTGAGCCGCCGGGTCGCGCCGATCGAGCGGCCGGCGCTCCGGGAGCAACTCGGACTGAGCGAGGAGCAGGTCCAGACGATCCGCGAGATCCACGCCCGTCACTGGCAGTCGATGCGAGAGACGACGCGGGCCCTCCGCCAGGCGCGGCGCGCGCTCCGGGAGATGGCCCTCACCGAGACGGACGATGCGACCTTCACCGCCAAGGCCGCCGAGGTCCGTGAGCTCGCGGGCCAGGTCCTCGAGGCTCGCGCCCGCACGCTCCAGGAGGTAGCCCGGATCCTCACGCCGGAGCAGCGGGAGAAGCTCCGCGAGCTCCGACCTCTCCGCCGGCACCGCTCGGCACCGCTCGCCAGCTGATTTCCGAAACCCTCAGGACCCCGGGGGAGCCACCACGCTCCCCCGGGGCGAGCCGACGTCGAGCTCAGACGTCGCGACTCGCCGTGTACGGACAGATCTGGTTGTAGGCGCAGTACCGGCAGGCTCGGTAGGATGGCGTCGCGGTGAAATTCCGCGCGCGGATCCCCGCCGCCGCGGCGCGCACGGCCTCCAGCGCTGCCGCCGCGTCGGCTTCCGTGGGCTCGTGCTCGCCGACCACCCCTGACTCCAGAAAGCGCAGCTCAACCCGCGCGGGAAGCCGTCCGAACATCTCGCGCCAGACGAGTCCGTAGATCTGCAGCTGGAGGCTGTCGGCTGCGCGCTCGGTTGCGCGCTCCGGCTCCCGCACGTCGGACGACTTGTAGTCGATGATGACAGGCCCCGCCTCCGTCTCGTCGACCCGGTCCCAGCGCCCGCGCACCCGGGTCCGTCCCTCCGCACCGCCGAGGCTCACCCCGAACTCCCGCTCGACAAAGGTCGGACGCGTCCCCGACGCCTCCTCCTCATGCCAGAAGCGCCGGATCGCCTCGCGCCCGGCGTCGCGGCGCGCCGCCTCGTGAGCCCACGTGAGGAAACCCTCGTTCCGCCACTCGCGCTCGTACGTCTCGAGCAGCGCGTCGAGGGGCGTGTAGAGGCCGGCGGCGCGCCGGCGGAGGTAGTGCTCGACGACCCGGTGGAGCGTCTCTCCGTACACCACCGTGTGGTGGCGGCGAATCGGCACCCGCAGGACGTGAACGTACCGGTACTTGAGAGGGCAGGTCCGGTAGTCGTCCACCTGGCGGTGGCTGAGCTCGAGGACCGCATCCGGATCGAGCGGGGGCTCGCCCTGGCCCTCGAGCTCGACCGGGGAGGCGAAGCCACGGAGCTCCTCGAGCGCGGTCGTCTTCGTGGGGCTGACGGCGTCGCGCGGGAGGTCGAGGGCCTCGAGGACGAACTGGCTCACCTTGCGCGTGCTGCGGCCTCCGTAATCGCGTGCCGACGTGAGATGGAGCGCGTCCTTCGCCCGGGTCATCGCGACGTAAAAGAGCCGCCGCTCCTCCTGGAGACGGAAGTCCGCCGACGAGGGACGGTCCCGGAGGAGGGCGTCGGGTAGCTCGAGGACCTCGCCGCGGCTCCGCCAGGGGAACCGTCCCTGGACCAGCCCCACCACGAATACGACGGGGAACTCGAGCCCCTTCGCCTTGTGCACCGTGAGGACCCGCACGGCGGGCACGTCCACGTCCGCCTCGGCGACGGCTGGATCCTCCCCCGCCTGGATCAGCGCGTCCAGGTGACTCACGAACTCGCGCACGTGGTCGCGCGGCAGGACCCGAGTGGCGTCCTGGATCCGGCGGAAGAAGCGAGCGACGTTCTGGACCTCGGCCTCCTCCCGCGCCGTGCTCGCGCGCGACATCCGACCGAGCCAGCCGCTGTCCGTGAGGAACTGGTAGAGAAGCTCGCCCGTGCCGAGCTCCGCCCCCAGCGTCAGGTACCGTTCCAGCTCCTTCACCAGACGGCCGATCGCCTGGGCCCCTTCCGCGGAGAGCGCCGCGCGCAGCTCGGGTGTGTCGTCCAGCCCTCGCAGTACATCGAAAAGCCACCGGTTCCGGCGGTCCGCGTAGGCCCCGCAGCGCGCCAGATCGACGGCGGGCACCGAGAAGAGTGGCGAGGCCGCCAGCGCGTAGAGGCTCACCGAGTCATCCAGACGAGCGAGAACCCGGAGAAACGCGATGCACAGACGTACCTCGTGCCTCGTGTAGAGGCCCTGGTTGCCGGAGAAGGTCCACGGGATCCCGCGCAGGTTGAGCGATCGGAGGAAGGGATCGGCGTCGGCGTTGGCACGGACGAGGATGGCGAACTCCCGGTAGGCGCGCCGGCCGGCCTTGACCTCGTCCTCGATCGTGCGCGCGACGGCATCGGCCTCCTGGGTGACGGTCTCGTACGAGTGGTGGAGCGGCTCCGGCCCCGGGGCACCGGTCGCCACGAGCCGCTTGTCGATTCCTCGCGCAGACTCGAGCCGGTCGGGGTCGTTGTGACGGATCAGCCGGTGGGCGGCATCGAGCAGGCGCTGCCCCGAGCGGTAGTTCTGGACGAGCACCACCCTCCGGGCGTCGGGATATGCGGCGTCGAAGCCGAGGATGTTGCTCATCGACGCGCCCCGGAACCGGAAGATCGCCTGATCGTCGTCTCCCACGACCGTCACGTTCCGGTACCGGGCGCCGAGGAGCTTCACGAGCTCGAACTGCGCGTGGTTCGTGTCCTGGAACTCGTCGACCAGGACGTAGCGGAATCGCCGCTGGTAGTGGGCAAGGACGTAGGGCCGATCCCTGAGAAGGCGCAGCGCCAGGTAGATCTGGTCGCCGAAGTCGACGAACCCGGCCTGGGCCATGAGGTCGCAGTAGGTCGCGTAGGCGCGGGCCAGCTCTCGGGTGCGAACGGCGAGATCCCGCCGCTCGGCGTCGTCCGGATGCGCCGTAGCCTCCGCCGCGAGAGCATCGGCATGGGCGAGGTAGGCCTCCGGCGTGACGTCCTCGTCCTTGGCGCGTGCGAACAGCCCCGTGAGAGCCTGGAGGTGGCGCGTCGGGTCGCCGAGCGGCCGGAACTGCTCGAGCGGCAGCTCGAACAGGCGGGTCCGGAGGAACAGGACCTGCTCTGCCCGGTTCAGCACCCGAAAGGCTGGCGTCAGCCCGACCTCGAGGGCGTGCTCGCGAAGCAGCCAGTCCCCGAACGCGTGGAACGTCGCGATGCGCACGTCGGCGTACCCGTAGGGGACGAGCACGTCGACGCGCTCCTCCATCTCCAGCGCGGCTTTGTCGGTGAAGGTGAGCGCGAGGATCTCGTCCGGCCGCGCCCGGCGCGTGGCGATGAGGTGAGCGATGCGGCGCGTGAGGACGGTCGTCTTGCCCGTTCCGGCCCCAGCGACGATGAGGAGCGGTCCCCGATCATGGGTGACCGCCTCGGTCTGGGCCGGATTCAGCGCGGCCAGGATGCGCGCGGCCGCGTCGTCCGGCAGGCCCGGGCGAGCGGTCGAGTCGGGCGTGTCAGGTCGAGGCACGCCCGATCTTAGCGCCCCGCCAGGACCCCGGACAAGCGGGCGGGCGGAGCCCTCGCCCACGACGCGTTCGCTATGCGGGCGCCGTCAGCGTGCCGTAGACCGGCGTCAACCAGCGGCGATAGGCTGGCTTCTCGCCCCGGACCACGGCGAAGTAGCACGTCTGGATCGCCCGGGTCACCGGGCCTGGCTGGACGCCATCCCCGAGCGGTAGCCGGTCGATCGAGACGACGGGAGTGATCTCCCAGCCGCTGCCGCAGAGGAAGACCTCCTCCGCGAGGTAGAGCTCCGTCCGGTCGACGTCCCGCTCTAGGGCCGGCTGGCCGAGCTCGGCGCGGAACAGCTCGATGAGCGTGGTCCGCGTCACCGACTCCAGGATGTCCGCCGTCACCGGCGGTGTGATCGGCACCCCGCCGCGGAGGATGAAGCAGCAGGCGCCCGGCGCCTCGGCGAGCTTGCCGCGCGTGTTCAGGAGGAGCGCGCCGTCGTAGCCGTTCGCCTTCGCCTCCAGGGTGGCCAGCCGCCCGTTCTGGTAGTTTGCGGAGCACTTGATGCGTGGCGGCATCGCCCCATCGGAGATTCGCGTCCACGACGACACGCCGGCGGCGATGCCCGGCTTCTGCGTCGCCTTCCGTGGACGCGCGTCGACCGCGAGGCCCACTGGGCCAGTGTCGTCCATGTCGCCGTCGGATGCGAGGTAGGCGGTCTGCCTGATGTGCACGTCCTCGCGCGCCTGGTTCTTCCGGAGGACGTCCAGGATCGACCGCTCGATCTCCTCGCGCGTCAGCGAGTGCTGCATCCGCATGAGGCGCATCGAGGCGAGGAGCCGGTCGACGTGTTCCTGGAGCCGGAAGACGTACAGTTCCTCATGGGCCGGATTCCAGTAGGCCCGGAGGCCCTCGAAGACCGACCCCCCGTACTTCACCGCGGTCGACTGGACGTGGATCCGGGCGTCCGCGTAGGGGACAAGCTCGCCGTTGAGGTAAAGGTACCGGCCCGTTGTCACAAGCGTCCTCCCCTTCTCGCCCGCCGCGCGGCGAGCCTCACCGCCGTATGCGCGGATCCGGCTGAGCCAGGAGCTCCTCGAGCTCACCCGGCCGGATCACCGCGATATCACCCCACATCGTGCACTTCAACGCCGCGAGTGCTGTGCCGAGGTCCTGGGCGCGCTGCGCGTCCTCGGTCGTCAGCCACCCATGCAGGAACCCCGCTGCAAACGCATCACCTGCCCCGACCCGATCGGCGACGACGTCGAGGCTGTAGAGCCGGGTCGGCCGTCGCGGCCGGTCGGTCAGGACGACCGAGCCCTGGTCGCCAAGCGTCAGCGCAACAACCGCCTGCGGGGCCAGCCGGCGCAGCTCCGCGGCGACGGTCTCGGGCTCGCCCGTGAGCCCGAAGACGCGCCGCGCATCCTCGATCCCCACGAAGAGAAGTCCGACTGCCGGAAGTATCGACTCCAGGTACACCCGCGCCGCCTCGTACGTCCAGAGGGCCGTCCTGTGGTTCACGTCGAGCGACAGGAGCGCCCCGCTCGTCCGGGCCGCCTCCACTGCGCGCTCGAACAGCCGTCTCGGTCGGGGACCCAGGGCGGCCGTGATGCCCGTGACATGGACGACGCGGGTGCGAGACACCGTCGCCCAGTCGACCTCCGCCTCGTCGAGCGACGCGAACGCCGAGTCCTTCCGGTCGTAGACGACCCGGATCGGACGCGGAGCGACCCCGTACTCGATGAAGTAGGTCCCGATCCGACCGCCCTCGCGCCAGCCGACGTGCGCGACGTCCACTCCGTGACCGCGAAGCTCGCGCGCCAAGCGGTCGCCCCAGACGTTCGAGGGCAGCGCCGAGATCCACGCCGTGCGGTGGCCGAGGCGTGCCAGGGCGCACAGGACGTTCGCTTCGGTTCCGCCATAGGAGACGTCCAGCTCGCGCGCCTGCTCCAGGCGCGCGGGCGGCCGCGAGGCCAGGCGCAGCATGACCTCACCGGGGGCGACGACGTCGAAGAGCGGCTCGGGCACCGCGATCAGCGGCCGGCGGGCGGCGGGCGCAGACGCCCCAGCACCTCGGGATTGACGCAGTGCCGGGGCCGCTCGCCCCGCAGCACCCGGACGGCCTCTTCGGCCGCGCGTCGCTTGAGGTCGGAGCGCCCCTGCTCCGAGTACCAGGCAGCGTGGGGGGTCACGATCACCTGCTCCAGGCGGAGCAGCGGACTGGCCGGATCCAGAGGCTCCTGTTCGAGCACGTCCAGCCCCGCGCCGGCCAAGAGGCCTCGCTGCAGGGCCTCGACGAGCGCGGCCGTGTCGACGATCCCGCCTCGGGCCGTGTTGATCAGCACCGCGGTCGGCCTCATCCAGCGGAGAGACTCCGCGTCGAAGGCGTGCCGCGTCTCGGCGGTCAGCGGGCAATGAATCGAGACGTAGTCCGACTCGTCCAGGAGCCGCTCGAAGGCCACGGGCTGGACGCCGGGAGGGAAGGCGGTGACGTACGGGTCGCAGCCGAGCAGCCGCACGTCGAAGCCCCCGAGCTTCCGCGCGACGGCGGACCCGATCCGGCCGCAGCCCAGGATGCCCACGGTCTGGCCGGCGAGGCGGGTCACGGGGCCGACGCGGAACACGTCCCAGCCGCCGCTCCGTGTCTGCCGGTCGAGCCGGGCGATCTTGCGGGCCAGCGCCAGGAGGAGCGCCACCGCGTGATTGGCAACCTCGTCGGTCCCGTAGTCCGGCACGTTCACGACCGGCACGCCGTGGTCGGTCGCCGCTGTCAGGTCGATGCCGTCCACGCCGACACCGTACCGGACCAGCACCCGGACGCGCGGGAGCCCCTCGAGCACGCGGCGCGTGATGGCGCCGTACTGGATCAGGAGACCATCGGCCGCGCGGCACCTTTCGAGGTAGTCGGCCTCGGTCCGCGCGATCACCGTCTCGAGCCGAACGCCCGCCTTCGCGAGGACCTCCTCCTCCTCCGCGAGGTTGGCGTGGTCGAGGCCGCAGACGACGACGAGTGGCGCGTCCGGCGCTGTCGGGGTCATGGAGTCGGGAGGCTCAGGCGGTGGATCGCGTGAAGAACGTCGCGCGCCGCGGCGGAGCCCGCCGCACTAGCCGCGCTTCATCGGTCGCCCGCAGCAGACCTTCTGCACGGGGGCCGTCTTGAGGCATCTCGGACAGTAGAATCCCGGCATCGCTGACCCCTCAAAGCCGCTCGACGATTGTCTCGATACCCTGCCCGAATCCGATGCACATCGTCGCCAGGCCGAAACATCATACCGGCGCCCCTGGTGGGCCGCAACGGGCGCGCTCCACGCGGCCGGGCGATGGCGGTCTCATACCCCGGCACCGACCACAGGCGTGCTGTTGCGAAGCCCGTGCTTGACCCGGCCCACGTTGCCGGCTAGCGTACGGCCTCGTGCATGCCTCCGCCGGCCCTTCGCTGACACCCGCTCCGGCGATCCGCGGGGTTATCTTCGACTTCGGCGGCGTGCTGATCGACATGCGGTGGGACGTCTCTGCCGAGCTCGAGGCAGCCCACGGACTCCCCCGGCACGCCCTCCTCGAGACCCTGTACCGGACGCCGACCTGGAGCGAGATCGAGCGCGGCCAGGGTGACCTCCTCGCATGGCGCGCCCAGGCGCACCGGCTTCTCGAGGAGCAGGCCGGCCGGCCTCTCCCCAGGCTCCACGACGCCTGGATCGCGGGCCGAGACCTCATTCCGGCCAACGTCGCCCTGGCGCGACGACTCCGTCCGGCGTACCGCACCGCGATCCTCTCGAATGCCGACCACAGCCTGCGCGCGCGCCTGCGCCAGCTCGGGATCCACGACCTCTTCGACACGATCGTCTCGTCCGCCGAAGAAGGCGTCGCCAAGCCGGAGCCCGAGATCTACCGGCGGGCGGCCGGACGGATCGGCCTTCCGCTCGAGGCGTGCGTCTTCGTAGACGACTACGAAACCAACGTCCACGCAGCCGAGGCGCTGGGGATGCGGGGGGTCGTCTACCGTGTGGACCGCGGCCAGGATCTCACGGCCCTCCTGGCGGGTCTCGGCGTCGTCAGTTAGGCTGACCGCCCCGACCGCGAAGCGAGCGGCCGGGTGGGGTGCCGCCGATCCAGGGAACCGCGACCAGCTCGCGCCGCCGTTGACGCCGGGGCGGGATGCGCCCGGCAATCCGCCCGCCCATCGCGGCTCGCGAGCTATCCACGCGGGCCAGGGCGGGATGCGCCCGGCAATCCGCCTGCTCATTGCGGCTCGTGAGCTATCCGCGCGGGCCAGGGCGGGATGCGCCTGGCAATCCGCCCGCCCATTGCGGCTCGTGAGCTATCCGCGCTGGCCAGGGCGGGATGCGCCCGGCAATCCGCCGCCCATCGCGGCTCGCGAGCTATCCACGCTGGCCAGGCCTGGGGGCCCGATGACCACGCACCCGGGCTCCCGCCGAGACCGACGCTCGGCGACATCCGCTCACTCATCCGCTCGCTCTTATATAGCGCCATACGAGTGAGCGGTGAGCGGAAGGCCTCTCCCAGGGAGGGGACCCTCATCCCTGGGGTCCCTCCCTCTCCGGTACCGCTCTCCGCTCACACGGCGGGGTGAGCGGATGTTTCGCCTGCGTCGGCGCGGAGATACCGCGGCTTTCCGCGTCCTTCCGCTCGGACGGTGTGTGAGCGGATGGCTCCTCACCCCGCGCAGCGTGGACCGTGCGGGGACCGCCGCCGCTCCGGGCGGCGTCGCCGGCCCGGGCGAGGGCCGCCAGGTGGCGTCGGATGGTCGCCCGCCCGAGCAGGCGCCCACGACGGCGGAGGCCGTCCAGCACATCCTCGAGGCTGAGGGGGCGGGCGCCTGCGGAGCCAGATGCTGCTCCTAAAGCAGGACCAGCGGAGCCCGGGCGATCCCGCGCTGAGGGCTCAGGAGGTGCTCATGCAGGCAATTTCGGCCGAACCCCTGGCGGAGCCTGGCGGCATACTACTCAAGTCTCCGGTAGCGTGACTCGACTTGAGAGGAACGGGCCATGAAGACCCTCATCAAGAGTGCCTGGGGCTCCGACGACCCGACCAAGGCCGCCTTCCCGTTCCTCCACGGGAATGCCTTCGCCGACGCCGGGCACGAGGTCCAGATCTTCCTGCTCGGCGAAGCGGTCTCCCTGATGCGCACGCCGGTGGCGAATGCAGTGGTGCCGGTGGGCTGGCCGCCCCTGAAGGAGATCCTGGTCCAGACCAATGCCCTGAAGGTGCCGATCCACGTCTGAACGGCCTGTTCCCGGGCCCGTGGGGTCCTGGAGGCGGATCTCGAGGGGAAGAACGCGACGTTCGCGACGCCCGCGACACTCGTCGCGCTGGTCGAGTGGTCGGAGAGGATCCTGAGCGAATGACGGGCCAGCCGCGCGCATCATGGTCGAAGGGCTCGCCAGATGCGGCTTCTCGGTCACGCATCCGGCCCGGCGTTGGCGGGCATGGGGTATAAAGGGGGCACGATGATCTTCACGCAGTATTACCTCGGCTGCCTGTCGCAGGCGTCGTACCTGATCGGCGACGAGAGCACGGGGACGGCGGTGGTCGTCGATCCGCGGCGTGACGTGGACGAGTACGTCGCCGACGCCGCCGGTCGCGCGCTCAGGATCGAGCATGTCATCCTGACCCACTTCCACGCCGACTTCGTGGCCGGTCACATCGAACTGCGCGATCGCGTCGGCGCCCGCATCCATCTGGGCGCCCGGGCGCAGGCCGACTACGATTTCTCGCCGCTCCGCGACGGCAACGCCCTGGAGCTCGGCCGGGTGCGGCTTCAGGTCCTCGAGACGCCCGGTCACACGCCCGAGGCCATCTCCCTCCTGCTCTACGACCTCGCGGTGAGCGACCGTGAGCCGCACGCCGTGCTGACCGGCGACACTCTCTTCATCGGCGACGTCGGGCGGCCGGATCTGATGGCATCGGTGGGGCTCAGCGCGCAGGAGCTGGCGGGGATGCTCTACGACTCGATCCACCAGAAGCTCCTCACGCTCCCCGACGAGACACTGGTCTATCCGGGGCATGGTGCGGGGTCCGCGTGCGGGAAACACCTGAGCCAGGAGCGGGTATCCACGATCGGCGTCCAGCGGCGGCACAACTACGCGCTCCAGCCGATGTCGAAGCAGCAGTTCGTCGAGACGATCACGGCCGAGCTGCCGCCAGCGCCGCCCTACTTCGCCCACGACGCCGAGCTCAACCGTCGTGAGCACCCTCCGCTCGACGCCGTTCTCGCCCGCGAGCTGCGCCGGCTTCCGCTCGACGCGGTGCTCGCCGCGCAACGCGACGGCGCCCAGCTGCTCGACGCGCGCGACCCGGCCGACTTCGCGGCGGGTCATCTCGCCGGCAGCCTCAATGTCGGTCTCGGGGGCCGCTTCGCCGAGTGGGCTGGAATCCTGCTCTCGCCGACCCACCCGATCGTCCTGGTGACGGCCCCTGGTCGGGAGCACGAAGCGGCCATCCGGCTGGGACGTGTCGGATTCGACGCCGTCGCTGGCTATCTCGACGGAGGCATCGCGGCGGCCCACGATCGGCCCGACCTCGTGAGGCAGGTGGCGCGGGTGACCGCGGAGACGCTCAGGCAGGTTCTCGAGACCGAGCGCATCCCGATCGTCGACGTCCGTACCGAGACGGAATGGCGGAGCGACTCGATCCCGGGCAGCGTCAACGTGCCGCTGCACGAGCTCCGGACGCGCATCGCCGACCTGCCCGCCGCGCCGCGGATCGTCGTCCACTGCCAGAGCGGGCTCCGCTCATCCACCGCGACGAGCCTCCTCGAGCAGGCCGGACGCACGGGCGTGATCGATCTCGTCGGCGGGATCGCCGCCTGGAAGATGGCGACCGCGCCTGAGGTCAGGACGGCCGGCTGAGCGCTTCGGCGATGGGCGGGGCCGGGCTCGCGCGAGCCGGCCGGGCTCGATTTGTCAGTACCCCGGCCGGCCGTCCACGCCCAGCTCGCTGTCAAGGTCGAGCCGCCAGCGGTCACGAGCGGCCAGGACTCGCACCCCCGTCGCCTCCGACAGCGTCTCGGCCAGCTCCCAAGGGCGCGCTCGGAGCATCGTGAGGCCGAAGTGCGTGATGACCGCCAGGCGGGGTCGCATGGCGGAAATGAGCCGGTGCGCGTCGGGGAGCGCCAGGTGAATCTCGTCCCGAGGCTCTCGATACACGACGTTGAGGATCAGCACGTCCGCGCGCAGGGCCGTCTCGATCTCCGGCAGGTATCCCGTGCAGGCGACGAGGCCTACCGTCCATCGGCGGCCCACGAAGCGGAGCCCGTAGGTCTCAACCGGGTGCTTGAGCTGGAGCGGACTCTCGAGCACGGGGCCGCCGTCGCCACCGATCGCGTAGCGCCCGCCCGGCACGAGGAATTCCGTCGAGGCGGGGTAGCTCCGGACATAGCGTAGGATCACGGGATCCTCGTCGTAGGCATCCCGCGGGGCCAGAACGCGGCCCCGCTTCTTGGTTCCGCCCTGCGTCATCGACTCGATCATCGCGTTGATATCGCCCGAGTGATCGAGGTGCTTGTGGGTGAGGACGATGGCCGCGAGAACGCCCGGATCGAGGCCAAGCGCACGGCCGCGCGCATGCGCGAGGGCGCCGGGGCCCGGATCCACGCAGACCCAGACCCCGTCGAGACACATCCAGAGACCTCCGGTCGCCCGCGCCTGGAACGCCGTCGTCATGCGCCCGCCGCCAGTCCCGACGAACACGACCTGGTCGGCATCGACGCGGGGCGACGGGGGCACGGCGGCGCCCGTCAGGACGCGTGAATCTCGGACGCGGCGTGAAGGTCCGAGATAAGCCCACGCGCGGCCGGCGGGTCCACAGGCTCCGGGTGCGGGACACGGTCGGCTGGACGCACCCCGCGCTTGACCTGGTCGCGCAGCTTGCAGAAGGCGCAGACCTCCCCCGTCGTGGTCTGGCCGCACCGGACGCACTCCACGAGGACGATGCTCTCCCGCTCCCGGAAGAGCTCGCGCGCCCGGTCGAGGAAGCCCTGCAGGAACATCGCCTTCGACCCCGGCGACGTGTTCTCGAGACGGTCCAGCAGCTCCTTGTGCGTGATCGACGTCGCGCCACGCGAGAACGGGCACTCCTCCACGATGTAGTCGATACCACGCAGGAACGCGTAGGCCGCGGTCTCACGCTCGCTCATCCGGAAGAGCGGCTTCACCCGGCGCACGAGCTTCGGATGCGTGGCCGCGAGGACTGGCGTTTGCCGGGCCAGCGACGACTCGTCCCAGCGCAGGGTCGAGCCGAGCAGCGTCGCCGCCTCGTCGTCGAGGTTGTGCCCGGTCGCCACCACCGGGAACCCACCCTCCAGCGCCGCGCGGTTCAGGAGGTAGCGCTTGGACAGACCGCAGGCGGAGCAGGTCGGGCGCCGGGTCGCGGCGCGCACGGCGGGAATCGCGGCGCCCGCCTCGTCGGCCACCGCCACCACGCGAAGGTCCAGCCCCCGCTCGGCAGCGAACGCCTCGCAGCGGGCCTTCGAGGCCCGCGAGTAATCGAAGATCCCCAGGTCCAGATAGAGTCCGGTGGTGCGATAGCCGGCGGCGTGCAGCACGTCCCAGAGCGCGAGCGAGTCCTTTCCACCCGACACCGCCACCAGCACCGGCTCGTCGCGCGTGACCATCCGCCAGCGGCGGATGGTCTCCAGGACGTGATGCCGGAAGAAGTCGAGGTAGTCTGGCTTGCAGAACGCCGTGTTGTGGCGCCGGAGCTCCAGCACGGCGCGGCCGCCGCACTTCCGGCACTTCACGGCTGCCCCCCGGAGATGACCGGCCGCAGCTCGACGACGTCATCCTCCGTCACGACCTCGTCGATCGTGAGCAGATCGCGTCCACGGATGACGAGCACGGTCTCGGGCAGGACGCCCAGCTCCGCCAGGAGCTCCCGCACCCGGCGGCGCCCGCTCACCTCCACCTCGCGCCCCTGGTTGCGGAGAAGCACCTTCATGGCGGGACTCACTATACACCCGGCCTCGGGGCGACGGTTCGTCGGCGATCACTGCGGCTCATCGCGCCGGACGACGCGCCGGGCCTTCAGCTCGTAACGCGGCAAGGTCCGGGCGGGCACGGCGGCCACCTCGATCCGGATCCCGAGGTCGCACCGGACCGCCTCGGCGATCCGGTCGACAGTCTCCCGCACGCTGCCGGCCGGGCGTGCGCTCCCGTCGATCTCGAGCAGGAGCCGCACCTCGTCCAAGACCCCGCGGTGGAACACCTCGATCTGGAACTCGTCCACCATGGCGAAGCGGCGCACGATTCCCTCGAGCGCCGACGGGAACACGTTGACGCCGCGAACGACGAGCATGTCGTCGACCCGGCCGAGGATGCCACCTTCGAGGCGCGCAAACGTGCGGCCGCACGCGCAGGCGCACGTGGCGAGCCGCACTCGGTCGCCCGAGCGATACCGGAGGACGGGCGCTCCCCATCGACCGAGATTCGTGAGCGTCAGCTCACCGATCTCGCCGGGCGCCACCGGCTGGCCGCTCTCGGGCTCCAGGACTTCGGCGACGAACTCGAGCTCGTTGACGTGGAGGCCCGACTGCGCGATGCACTCGAAGCCGTAGGCCCCGACCTCGGTCATCCCCGCGTGGTCGTACGCCTGGGCGCCCCAGAGCACCTGGAGACGCTGCCGCACGGCGGGGATGCCGGCCCCCGGCTCCCCGGCGTGGACCGTCGTGCGAACGCCGAGCGCCCACCGGATCGGTGCCCTGGGCGCGCGCCAGCTCGGCCAGGTGGAGGCCGTATGACGGCGTGCAGACGAGCGCGGTGGCGCCGAGCTCCCGGATCGCGTGGAGCCGCGTCGGTGAGTCCTGGCCGCCGCCCGGGATGGCCAACGCGCCGAGGACCCGCGCGCCTTCGAGCCCGGCCCAGAAGCCGACGAACAGGCCGAACGAGAACGGGAAGAAGAGGCGGTCGCTCGGTCCCAGCCCCGCGGCTCGAAAAACGAAGGCCCAGCAGCGCGCCCACCACGCCCACGACGCCTCGGTCTCGAGCCATCGGATCGGAGGGCCCGTGGTACCCGAGGTCTGGAAGACGCGCACGTAGCGGTCCAGCGGGTGGGTGTGGTTCGTGCCGAACGGCGGCTGCCCTTCCTGATCGGCGACCAGCTCCGCCTTGGTGAGCCGCGGAAGCCTGGCAAAATCGGCCCAGGACCCGAGGTCGTGCGGGTCGCGCACACCGGCCGCGCGAAGACGCTCCCGCCAGAAGGCGTTCGAGCTCCAGATCTCGGCGACTCCGGCCACAAACCGCTCCCACTGCCATCTTCGAAGGACCTCGGGGGGCGCGGTCTCGCGCGCGCGGTCGAGAAACGGGACGTCGGTCGCCGCATGCGGCGAGCTGGTCATGACCCGGCGTCGGCTCGCGCGGCGCCCCTCACGGCAGGGAGAGCCGGCCCGTCAGGACGATGGCCGCCTGCCCCCCGACCCGGACCCGCGTCGCGCGGCCGGGAACGCCGTGCACCTCGACGGCGAGCCGCCCGGGGCGCCCCTGGAAGTCTCCCTGCTCTGCCCGGAACCGCGCCACGCCGTCGGCGGCGGGCAGGCCGCCGGTCTCCCAGAGCCACGCGCCGATTGCCGCGTGCGAGGACCCGGTCGCGAAGTCCTCCGCGATGCCGAAATGCGGGACGAAGTTGCGGCTGTGCGTAAGTGCGTCGGGCTGGCGGGTCTCTCGCGTCGTGAGGACGACCCCGCGGACCCCGCGTGCCTTCGCGAGCCGCCCCAGCCCGCTGAGATCGGGCGTCAGTGCCCGGAGCGTCTCGAGCGTGTCGACCGGGATCAGGAGGTCCTGCTCCGACGTCCGCGCGGGCGGCGCCCACCGCGCAAGGCTCTCAGCCGAGAGCCCAAGGGCCGCGAGGAACGGCGAGAGATCGCCGCTCTCCGGCGCCCAGCGGGGGCAGTCCGGCTCGAACCACGCGGTACGGGACGTCTCGGACCCCTCCAGGGTGATCGCGAGGCGGTGATGTGGGGTTTCGAAGACGAGCTGGCCACGGGGGGCCTCTCCGCGCGCGGCGAGCACGTGAGCCGCCGCCACCGTGCCGTGGCCACACAGCGTCAGCTCGATCCCGGACGGCGAGAACCAGCGCAGCCCGCGATCCCCGCCGCTCGCCATCGTGCGGAGGAAGGCGGTCGCGGGCCGCGCGAGCTCCGCAGCGACGCCCCGCATGGTGGCCTCGTCGAGGCCGGTCGCATCGGGCACGACCGCGGCGGGGTTGCCAGCGAACGGGGTGGACGTGAACGCGTCGACGAGGACGACCTCGACCGATTGGACGGCCTTCGGCCCGCTCACGCGTCCTTGCCCGTGATCACCCAGAGCGTCCGGGCGGTCCTCGGCCCGACGTTCTCCCACGCGTGCGGGACACCCCCGTCGAGGTAGGCCGAGTCGCCAGCCTCCAGGACGTGGCGTTCGCCGTTGTACTGCAGCACGATCTTCCCCTCGAGGACGTACATGAGCTTCATCTGGCCCGCCTCGATCTGGACACGCTCGGGCGGCACGCTCACGCTCCCGCGCCCGAGCGTCGAGACCACGGCGCGTACCTTGCCCCGGAACAGGCCGGCGGCCAGGACCTCCCAGCGCTCGGTGGAGCCGTCGAAGCTGACGACCGCGCAGTCCTTCCGCCGCCCGAGGTGCAACTGACCGTTCGGCGGCTGCTCGAAGAACGCGGCGATGGGAACCCCGAGGGCACCGGCCAGCCGCCCGAGCGTGTGGAGGGACGGCGTGAGCTTGTCGGACTCGATCTGGGAGACGAGGCTGGGTGTGAGGCCAGCCGTCGCTGCGAGGGCCTTCTGGCGAACGCCGCGCTCCGTCCGGAGCCCGCGTATCCGCGCTCCGAGGGACACCGGTCAGCTCCGGACGTACTCGAAGTCGACGGGATTCCCGTTGATGCCGCGGGCGGGCGGCGCAATCCAGTTGGCGAACTTCCCCCGCTCGACGACCGGGACCATCAGGCTCTCAACGAACGCCTGGTCCGCCTCGGTCGGGAGCCACGCCGGGCGCCCGGCCTCCCACTCCTGCTGGTTGACGACCTTGCCGTCCGGGGAGACGCGCGTCTCGGCGAAGGTCCCGATCGCCCGGTGGAACCCCCGGTGGGGCAGGCGGAGCTCGGCGTCGATACCGTGTTTCCGGATGATCTGGTTCCAGCGGTCGACGCCGCGCTGGCAGTCCGCGATGTAGTCGTCCCGCAAGCGCTCGTTGAGCGCCGGCAATGCCGGCTCCTCCCGCGTCACGATGCGATCGCCGTCGATCTGCGTGACCGGGTACGTCGCCTCGGCGAGGCGGTGGTCGTCAGCCTTCTTCCCCTCGTCGAACCGTCCCTTGAGCCCCGCCGTGTAGAAGTTGGCGGCGTTCGTCGAGATCTCCCCGCCGAAGAGGTCGAGGGAGACCGAGTAGTGGAAGTTGAGGTACCGCTGGATTGTCGCCAGGTCGATGCCCCCGTGCCTGCGGACGTCGTCCGTCCGATGATCACGCATCAGCTCGCAGGTGCGCTGGACGACGCGCCCGAGGCCCGCCTCGCCGACGAACATGTGGTGCGCTTCCTCGGTCAGCATGAAGCGACAGGTGCGGGACAGGGGGTCGAACCCGCTCTCGACGAGGCTTGCGAGCTGGTACTTGCCGTCCCGGTCGGTGAAGTACGTGAACATGAAGAACGAGAGCCAGTCGGGGGTCCGCTCGTTGAAGGCGCCGAGGATGCGCGGCTTGTCGCGGTCCCCCGACCGCCGCTGGAGCAGCGCCTCGGCCTCCTCCCGGCCGTCGCGGCCGAAGTGGGCCTGGAGGAGATAGACCATCGCCCAGAGATGCCGGCCTTCCTCCACGTTGACCTGGAAGAGGTTGCGGAGGTCGTAGAGCGACGGGCACGTCCGTCCAAGCTGACGTTGCTGCTCCACCGACGCGGGCTCGGTATCCCCCTGAGTGACGATCAGCCGCCGGAGCGTGGCCCGGTGCTCCCCCGGCACCTCTTGCCACGCCGGCTGCCCGCGGTGGGCTCCGAAGCCAATGGGGCGACCGGGCTCGGGCTCCGCCAGGAAGATCCCCCAGCGGTACTCGGGCATCCGCACGTAGTCGAAGTGCGCCCACCCCTGCGCGTCCACGCTCGTCGCCGTGCGGAGGTAGACCTCGCGGGCCTGGAAGCCGTCTGGCCCCATGTCGGCCCACCACTGGAGGAAGCGGGGCTGCCACTCCTCCAGGGCCCGCAGGAGGCGGCGGTTCTCGTGGAGGCGGACGTTGTTGGGGATGCGCTCCTTATAGTCGACCGCCATCAGGCTCTCCTCCGATCGAACTCCGGTCGCTGCCCCGTCCCGTACACACGGAGCGCCCCGCGCTCGCCGACCGCGTTCGCCCGCTGGAAGATCCAGTTCTGCCACGCCGATAGCCGCGCGAAGATCTTGCTCTCGACGGTCTCCGGGCCCCCGAAGCGGAGCGAGGCCTCCATGCCGGTCAGGGCGTCCGGGGAGAACGCGGCACGCTCCTCGATCGCGATCCGGACCTCGTCGTCCCAGTCGATGTCGTCGGGCGTGAACGTGACCAGTCCGGCGTCCGCCGCGGCTCGAGCATCGAGGTCCTCGCCGATCCGCCGCTTCAGCTCGTTGATCTTCTGCGGCTCCCCGAGGAACCGGCTCTCCAGGCGCGTGAGCCCGTTGACCATCGGGTACGCCCCGAAGCTCGGCTCCCCCAGCCGGATCGTCGCCGGAGAGCCCGCCTCGCCTTCACGCGCGCCGTCGAGCATGTACGAGCGATCAGACGCCAGGACGAGCTCGAGCAGGGTCCCCGCGAAGCACGAGCCGGGCTCGACCAGCGCGAAAATGGACCGGGAGGAGACGTCGAGGCGCTTCAGGACCCGCTTCCAGAAGAGCCGGATCTCGCGCGCGAGCCAGTCGGTCTGGTGATCGGCCAGGATCCGGTCGTACGCCGTGACGAGATCCGCGTTCCCGGTCGTGCGGAAGACCCAGACCCCCACCTTCTCTTCGTTGGTGCGGAGGTGGAGGACCAGGTCGTCCAGCTCCCGCGCCAGCGCCAACGGCCAGAAGCCGGCGCCCTCCGCGTGAAGCCCGGCGAGGTCGCCCGGCGGGGCAGCGGCCGGTGCCGCCACGGTGATCTCCGCCACGCCCCGGCTCCGTTCGATCGCGCAGGCCAGGTGGCCGTAGGCGATCCGGTCCCCCTCGATCGTCCGGCCGAGGGGCGAGAGCAGGATTCCCCGCGCCGCCGCCGGCCGGTCGCTCCGCTCGGCAAGCTGCGCCGCACGGTCCCGGGCGGCTTCGGCGAGCCGGGACCGGGAGAGCGCCTCGTCGACCAGTCCCCACTCCACCGCACGCTGTCCCTTGATGCCCTCTTCCAGCGTGCAGAAGACGTCCGCCCGGTCCCGCCGGACGCGGCGCTTGTCGATCAGGCGCGTGAGCCCGCCGGTACCGGGGAGCACGGCCAGGAGCGGGACCTCCGGGAGGGACACGGCCGTGTTGCCGTCGTCGGCCATCATGATCCAGTCGGTCGCCAGCGCCAGCTCGTAGCCGCCGCCGGCACAGGGCCCGTTCACGACGGTGAGGTAGCGCTGGCCGGACGACGCGCTGGCTTCCTCGATCGCGTTCCGCGTCTCGTTCGTGAACTTGCAGAAGTTCACCTTCCAGCCATGGCCGGACTGGCTCAGCATGCGGATGTTGGCGCCAGCGCAGAACACCCGCTCCTTGAGGGAGGTGATGATCACCGCGCCGACCTCGGGGTGCTCAAACCGGAGGCGCTGGACCGCGTCGGCAAGCTCGATGTCGACGCCGAGGTCGTAGGAGTTGAGCTTCAGCTCGTAGCCGGGCCGAAGCCCCCCGTCCTCCCGAACGTCCATCGCGAGCGTCGCCACGCAGTCCTCGACGGTGAGCTTCCAGTGTCGGTAGCGCGATGGATCCGTCCGGAAGTCCACCGGCGGCGCCGCAGGCTCCGCCATGCCGCCCTCTTCAGCGGGTTGCCCGGCCATCATCGCCTCGCGTGACTCGCTTGACCGTTCCGGCCCATCGGGCCTCTTCCAGTGGCCGCGCCGCCATCCCGGAGGGCCAGATCCCCTCGATGGGCAGGCCTGCCAGCTCCCGAAGCGCGCGGGTCACGTACACCCGCGTCATCCGCTTCCGATAGTGATAAAGCAGATCGGTGTTGTCGAGCGGCTTCGCGGGCCGGGCGGCGGCCTCGGCCGCCCGGGCGATGACCTCGGCGCCGAGCGGCTCCCCAACGAGGACGCGCGCCGCCTCCGGCACTTCGCGGGGAGTAGAGGCCACGGCACCGAGAACGATCCGGGCGTCGCGGCACACGCCGCCATCGAGCCGGACGGCCGCCGCCACTCCCAGCACCGGGAAGTCGAACGCCCCTCGTCGCCGGAGCTTCCAGTAGGTGGCGCGCCAGCCGTCGACCGGGGGCAGGCGAAGCTCCGTCAGGATCTCGTCGGGGGCCTTGCCGAGGTACTCGATGCCGTCGTCCCGGAAGAGCTCCGCAACCGGGAGTCGGCGCTCGCCCGCCGGGCTGACGAGCGTCGCCTGGGCGCCCAGCGCCCACAGTACCGGCGCCGTGTCGGAAGACGAGACCGCCCAGCAGCGGGTACTGCCCGGCGCCACCAGACAGATGTCGCCGTCCTTCTTCATGCAGAAACCGATCGCCCGGCGCCACTCGTACGACTGGTTGTAGTAGTTGCAGCGTGTGTCGACGCAGACGTTCCCCCCGAGCGTTCCCATGTTGCGGAGCTGGGGCGTCGAGACCACTCCGGCCGCCCGCGCGAGAGCCGGGTAGTGGGTGGCGACCTCGGGGTGCTCGGCGACGCGCGTGAGCGTGGCGCCCGCCCCGACCACCACCCCGTCCCGGCCGGTCCCCTGGATCCCGGCCAGCTCCCGGATTCCGCGGAGGCCGATGAGGACCCGCGGCGCCATCTGCAGGCGCTTCATGTTGGGAAACAGGTCGGTGCCTCCAGCCACGACGCTCGCCTCGCGACCGTGGTCGCCCAGAAGCCGGACGGCCTCTGCCACGTCGCGCGGGGCGAGGTACGTGAAGGGGGGCAGCCGCATCATGGGCGGATGCGCTCCTTCCCATGGACGGCGCCCACCGCGCGCCCCTCCGGGTCGATCCACGGTGGCGGGACGCGGACCGGATCGGGGAACGGCACGTGGGGCAGGCGCTCCGGACCCACGCGCGGCGCCTTGCCCTGCGCCTTCCGGTCGAGGGCCTTCAGGATCTTCTCGGGCGTGATCGGCACCTCGTCGATTCGGACCCCGATGGCGTCGTAGACCGCGTTGGCGACGGCCGGGATCACCGGGAGGAGCGGACCCTGACCCGCCTCCTTGGCACCGAACGGTCCCTCGGGGTCCCGCGTCTCGACCAGAAGGGTCGTGATCTCCGGCGTCTCCAAGGTCGTCGGGCTCTTGTACTCGAGGAGCGACGGGATCTTGTGGAGCCCGTGGACGCGGAACGCCGACTCCTCCATCAGGGCCTCCCCGAGCCCCATGTAGACGGACCCTTCGACCTGCCCCTCCACGAGGAGCGGGTTGATCGCCGTCCCCCCGTCGTGGGCGATCCACACGTGGTCGACGCGAATGTCCCCGGTCTCCGGATCGACGTCCAGCTCGACGGCGCAGGCCGAGTAGGAGTATGCGGGCGTCGGACCGACCCCCGACCCCTTGAATTTGGCGGCCCGCCGGGGCGGTGTGTACGAGCCGGCGGCGACGAGCGTACCGTGTGCCGCTTCCGCCAGACGCGCGGCCTCGTCGAACGCGAGGCCACGGGCCGGATCGTCCCTCCGGAAGATCCGTCGGTCTCGCGCCTCGAGGTCGGCGGGCATGACCTCGAGCTCTCTCGCCGCTGCCGCGAGGAGCTGGACCCGGAGCTTCTCCGCCGCTTCGCGGGCGGCGTTACCCGTCATGAGCGTCACGCGCGAGGAGTATGAGCCCAGGTCCACCGGGGTCAGATCCGTGTCGGCGGTCACGACGCGCACGTCCTCCGGCCGGATGCCCAGGACCTCGGCGACGACGTAGGCGAGGACCGAGTCGGATCCCTGGCCGATGTCGACCGAGCCGCAGAACACCGCGACGCCGCCTCCGCGGTCGATCTTCACCATCACGCCGGAGTGCGGCATGTCGTTCCAGTAGATCGGCAGCCCGGCGCCGGACAGGTACGCGGAGGCCGCGAAGCCGATCCCGCGTCCCGGGGGCAGCTTCCCGAACTTGTCCCGCCATCCCGACGCGGCCGCCACGCGGTCGATGCACTCGCGAAGGCCGCACGTGGTCACGGTGAGATGATTCACCGTCTTCGCGTGCTCGGGCACGACGGTGCGCCGCCGCATCTCGGCGGGGTCGAGGCCGAGCTCCTCGGCGATCTTGTCAAGGTGCACCTCCAGGGCGAACCGGGGCTGGGGCGTGCCGTGGCCGCGCTTCGGGCCGCAGGGCGGCTTGTTCGTGAACACCCGGCACCCCTCGAACTTGTACCGCGCGATCCGGTAGGTCACGGTCTGGAGCGCGCCGGTGTAGAACGTGGACGCGACGCCGTAGGAGCCGTAGGCGCCGCCGTCGAGCCAGGTCCGGAAGTGAAGGGCGAGGATCTCACCGTCCCTTCGGACGCCCGATCGGACCCACATGAGGACGGGGTGGCGGCCCCGGTGCGTGTAGAAGACCTCCTCGCGGGTGAGCGTCGTCTTGACGGGCCGCCCAGTGAGCTGGGCGAGACGCGCCACGACCATCTCGTGGCTGAAGGGGTCGGACTTGCCCCCGAAGCCGCCGCCGTTCGGCGTCGCGATCACCCGGATGTGGCTCATCGGAACCCCGAGGACCTTCCCGAGCGCGCGGTGGACGTAGTGCGGGGTCTGAGTGGAAGACCAGAGCGTGAGCTTCCCGTCCGGCGTCCACTGGGCGACGGCGGCGTGTTGCTCCATGGGCAGGTGCGTGTTCCCCTCGAAGAAGAACACGTCTTCGCGGACCAGGTCGGCCTCGCGGAAGCCCTCCTCGACGTCGCCGAACTCGAGCGAGACGAGCTTGTGGATGTTATGGCCGTCGCCGTACTCGTGGATCCGTTGGGTGCCCGCGCGGAGCGCGGCCTCGATCGACATGAGCGAATCGAGGGGCTCGTACTCGACGCCGATCATCCGCGCGGCCGCCTCCGCCGTCTCCTCGTCCACGGCGGCGACGGCCGCCACAGGGTCCCCCACAAAGCGCACCTTCTGGACGCAGAGCGGCTCCTCGTCCTGGCTCACGGGCATGATCCCGAACCGGACCGGCGGGAAGTCCCGCCCCGTGATGACCGCGTAGACACCCGGCAGCGCCGCCGCGCGGGTCGTGTCGATCCCCCGGATGAGGGCGTGCGGATGCTGGGACCGGAGGAGCTTCGCGTGGGCCATGCGCGGGAGGACGAGGTCGTCGGCGAACCGCGTCTCCCCGGTCACCTTCGCCCAGGCGTCGACCTTGGGGAGCCGGTGCCCGATGACGGACAACGGACGCGCGCGATGGCTATCCATGGGCGGGGCTTCCGGCCGCTTGGGCCTCGGCCATCCGACCGGCGGCAAGCTCGACGGCGTCCAGGATCTTCGTGTACCCCGTGCAGCGGCAGAGATTCCCGGCGAGCGCCGCCCGGATCGCCGCGCGGTCAGGTCGCGGAGTGGCGTCCAGCAGGGCCCTGGCGGTCAGGAGGATCCCGGGGATACAGTACCCGCACTGCGCGGCTCCCAGCTCCGCGAACGCCTGCTGGAGCGGATCGAGCCGGCTGCCTTCGGCGAGGCCCTCCACGGTCAGGATCTCCGCCCCCTGGCACTCGACCGCGAGCGCAAGGCAGGAGAGCACCGGTTGGCCCTCCAAGAGCACCGTGCACGTCCCGCACTCGCCCAGCTCGCAGCCGTGCTTGGTCCCCGGGAGCGCGAGGTCCTCGCGGAGCACTTCCAGAAGTGTCCTGTGGACGGGCACCGCGACCTCGCGCCGCTCCCCGTTCACGGTCAGGGTCATGAGGCTTCGCACGACGCGCTCCCCCTGATTCAATGTTCATGCCTGATGAAGTCTGATTAATACATACTGAATGTCACCCGAAGCTGTCAACCCCGTGCGGAAGGCGCTCGCTTCCGCCTACCCGGCCCGCTCGAGCTCGTTATGGCTCGTCGTCGCCGAACGCGCCTTTGAGGCCCCGGCACGTCGCCGAGGGTAGACGCCGCCACAGCGCGTCACCTGCCGGCAGGCGTGACCGCGCCTACAACGCTCCACTCCGCTGATCCGCCGGTGGGAAGTCAGCGTGACGATGTACCAGTCGCCACGTGTCGCCGAATCGTCGATAGATGTGGGTGACGCGAATCGTCATTGGCCGTGCAGGACCGTCATCCACGGCCACCTCTCCGCGCTCGAAACCGACGGTATAGGCAAGGTCCCCGCTCGAGAACACGACCGTGTGCTCGGGGACCAGTCTCCCGCTCTTGAAGCGACTGCCGACCCAGCGAAACGTCTTCGCGAGTCGCCGGTAGCCCTTGTCGATCGGACCCCAAGCCCCGAAGAGGGTGGCATCTTCCGAATCCGCCCAGCAGTTGATGTACGGCTCCGGGTTTCCGGACCCCATCGCCGCGAGGGCCGACTTGACGTGGTCCAGCGCCTCGGTCAGCCCCCGGTCCTCCGTCGCCATTGCTCATCGGTCTCCTTTCTCGCGCGCATCTGTCTTGCAACGTCGACTAACCGGGGGCGCCGCCGCGGCCGGGACAGCGGCCCAGATCCATAGACTTGTCACGGTGAGTGCGAGGCGACCCTTCTTGGACAGATCGAGCGGGGAGCCGACAGCACGTCTTCCGGAGCCACCCGCCCGCGAAAGCGGATGCTCGCTAGGCGGAGGGCACCTGGTAGAGGTACTCGTGGAGGTAGCGGAGCTCCTCGCCCTGGTCCTCGATGTGGACCCGCATGAGATCCCGGATAGAGAGCATGGAGAGTAGATGGCCGTCGCTCACCACCGGCAGGTGCCGGATGTTCGCCTGGTCCATCTTGAACATGGCCGACTGGTAGTCCTCGTCGGCATCGGCGACGACGAGATTCGTCGTCATGACGTCCGCGACCCGCACGCCGCCGGGGTCCAGGCCCGCCGCCACCACGCGCCGCGTCACGTCCCGCTCGGAGAAGACACCGATCAGTCGGTCCCCGTCGACGACGGACACGATCCCGACGTTCTCGGCGGCCATCAGCCGCGTGGCCTCGGCAACGGTCGCGTGTCGCGGCACCACGAAGACGAACCCCGGCCGCATGATCTCGCGCAGCTTCTTCATCCCGGCACCTCGTGCCGGCCCGCGATCCTCGAGAGACACGAACGCCCCCGACGGTCATCGCCATGACCAGCGGGGGCGTTGCACTTCCCTCCGGAAAACCGCGTCAGGGGCATTCCCTGTCCCCTTGGCCGGACCGCCTCTCTCCGATGCTATGCCCACGGCCCCGGAGGGTCAACGGTCTCTGGAGTCGGCCTCCGGAGCCGGTTCCGAGGGGGCGATTCGCGCGCTGAAGATCGCCTGTAGCTCCCTGCTGGGGACGATGTCGCGCAGCCAAGTGAACCCGCCTGCGCCCCTCATCTCGCGCGCACCCTTGAGGAACGCCGCGAGAGCCAGCCGCGACAGCGAGCCGCCGACGCTGACACGCTTGACCCCCAGGTCGGCCAGTTGCGCAAGCGTGATGGACGGGTCGAGGAAGCTCGCCACGACATTGACGGGACGGCTCACCGATCCGACGACGGTCCGGATCGTGGCCAAGTCCCGGAGCCCTGGCGCATAGAGGACATCAGCCCCGGCCCGCTCGAACGCCTGAAGCCGCCGGATCGTGTCATCGAGGTCGGAGCGGCCGTGCAGCAGATTCTCGGCCCGCGCCGTCAGCAGGAAGCGGTTCGGGAGCGAGTGCGCCACCTCGACCGCGGCGTGCACGCGCTCGACAGCCTGCGCGTGGTCGTAGATCGGGCGCGCCGGGTCCCCCGTCGCGTCCTCGATCGAGCCGCCGACGACACCGGCCTCCGCCGCCAGCCGGATCATCGCGGCGGCAGCCCGCGGCTCATGCGCGTAGCCGTTCTCCAGGTCCGCGTTGACCGGGAGATCGGTCGCCCCCGCGATCGCACGGCAGTTGTCCAGCACCTCGTCCCGGCTCACCGCCCCCGCCCCGTCGGGGCGTCCCAGGGTATTCGCCAGCCCCAGGCTGGTCGTCGCGAGGGCCTCGAAACCCAGCGACGCGAGCAGCCGGGCGGTGCCGGCGTCCCAGGGATTCGGGATGACGAATGTGCCCGGGCGCTCGTGCAAGCGTCGGAACGCCGCGGCCTTCTCCGCCTGCGTGCGCATCAGGCCCTCACCCCGTCTGGGGTTCGTACGAATAGAAGTGCCAGTACTCCCAGGCCGCCGCGCGGCGCAGATGCGCCTCGTCGCGCCACTCGGGACCGAACCGTGCGATCGACATGGCGCCGAGATCCTCGGTGGGCCGGCCCTCGACGATCCAGTGCGCCAGCTCCTCGCCGATCGCCGGCGACACCGACAGTCCCGCGACATTGCAGCCGCTGGCGACGAAGAGCCCATCCGCACCCGGCACCGGCCCCACGATGTGCTGCCCGTCCGGGGTCATCGTCGGAATGCCGCCCCGGTGCACCCGGATCCGGGGCCGCTGGAGAACGGGAAATTGGTCGCGCACGCCGTCCATCAACCGGTGCAGCGTCGCCACGTCCAGCGGCGTGTCCGCGATCGAGAACGTCCTCGGCAGCTGGTCCATGTCGAACTGGGTGGGCGTCCTCTCGTAGCCGCCGGCGAGGAACCCGCCCCAGCACGGGCGCACATAGACTGCGGCATCCATGACGCGGACGATCGGCAGCTCCGGCCGCACCCCCGCGATCGGCTCGGTGATGAAGACCTGGTGGAGGGTGGGAACGATGGGCACGTGAATGCCGCCGCGGGCGGCGATCTGACGGGCCCATGCCCCGGCGACGTCGACCACGACCGGACTCTCGATCCTCCCCCGGTCAGTCTCGACCCCCCGCACCGCGTCCCCCTGGACGTGGATCTCGGTCACCGTCGTGTTCGGCAGGAGCATCGCGCCAAGCTTGCCGGCGGCCGCAGCATACCCGCTGGCGACCTGCGACGGCTCGAAGTAGACGTCGCCGGGGGTGTGGAGGACCGCGAGCACCCCTTGGGGCTGGAAGAAGGGATGCATGCGGTGGGCCGCCACCGGGGAGAGGAGCGTGGTCTGGAGCCCCAGCCGCGCTCCGCGATCCACTTCTCTCGCCAGCGTCGCCGCATCGTCCGGCTTCCTCGCTGCCTTCAGGCTTCCCGACTGCACGATGTCGAGCGGTTCCCCTGTGTCGGTGGTGAACCGGAGGAGCCATTCCACGGCGCGCCGCGCCAGCCGGGTCATGAGATCGGTCGAGCGAAGAAGGGCGGCGTTGCCGGCCGCGCGCGGCGAGGTCTGCGAGGCAAGCTCGTGACGGTCAAGCAAGGCGACCCGCCGGCCACCCCGTCGCATCAGGAAGTAGGCGGTGGCGGCGCCGAAGCCGCCCGACCCGATCACGACAACGTCGGTGTCCCGAACCATGGAACCTCCTGCGCTCGGAGCGCCGTCACCGTCAAGCGGGAAGGCCGGCCCTCACCGTCGTGCGCCCGTCCAGAAGCCCTCGGGATCGAACCGCCGGATCATGGCCAGCTCCTGCTCGGTCGGCGGTGGCGTCCGGCCCAGGTCCGGCGCCAGCCGGAGCGCCCAGCCGGTTTGCGCTCGGACGTCCTCCACGTCCACCCCGGGGTGCGTGCTCGCCAGGATCATCTCACCGGTCTCGTGATCGAAGCGGAAGAGCCCGAGGGTGGTGATGACCGCCGATGGGCCGCCACCCGGCAGCCCCGTTCGCGCCCGCCACTCGCCGCCGCTGCCGTGACCGGGAGACGTGACGTAGTCGACCCGGTCCACGAATCGCCGGCGCTCGTGCGCCATCATCACCACGTGTCGGCGCGCGAGCGAGGCGATGTCCGGGGCGCCCCCGGAACCCGGCAGGCGGATGGCCTTGCCCCGCGGACCGACGTAGGTGGTGTTGAGGTTGCCGAACCGGTCCACCTGCGCACCCCCGATGAACCCGAGCGTCACGCGCCCTCCCTGCATGAGACCCATGACCTCGCGCATCTCCGTGCACCAGAGGGCTCCGGTCACGTTGGGCCCGTCCGACATCGTCACGAGGAAGGCGAGCGCAGGCGAGTCGCGGACGACGCCGTTCTCGAAGAGGCCCACCGCGGCCGGCGCATGGGTCGATCGCGCCAGGCAGAAGGCGAGGAGGGGCAACCGCATGCCGACGAACACGACGTCGCCGTCCTGGATCTCACGTGCCGCGGCGGTCACCATGAGCTCGGCCGCCGTGTAGGCTGGGGTCACGCGGCGATCCTCAACAGGCATAGTCGACCGGGGCCGCAAGCTGCGCCGCGCGGGGTCGGAGCCGATCCAGCCGGGCGCGCCCGAGCTTCGCGAGGTAGCCAGAGTGGTCGCCCGGTCCTCGCACCCATTCGTCGAGCCAGGCCTCCGCACTCTCAGCGCTGGTGGAGCGCGCGTGCCAGTCCGCGTACACGGGATGGTCCCGGTTGTAGTGGCCCTGGACCGGGGACGGGTGCGCGCCCCACGGGAGGTGGACGACGGCGGTCACCAGGAATCCCGGCAGGAGGGTCCGGTTGGGATCGCTCCGGATCACCGCGGGCTCGACGAGCTCCTCCGTGACGACGACCACGGCCCGGGCCGCCTTGCCAGCGGCCGCGCTCACGCCAGACGGTCCCCAGACGTGGCAGTTGCCGGCCGCGTCCGCCCGCTGGACGTGGAGGATCGCCACGTCCGGCGTCAGGGCCGGCACGAGGACCAGCGGGGTGCCCGTGAACGGGCACGGCGCCACGCGCAGGCGTGGGTTCGAGGCCAGGAGGTCCGAGCCCAGGAGGCTCCGTGTCGGCAGGTACGGCACGCCCTGCGCCGCAGCCTCGAGGGCCAGCGCGATCGAGAAGTTCGAGTGGTCCTCGATCTCCAGCGGGCGCGGGACGCCCTGCTCGAGCGCGCGGCGGAAGGCGTAGGCGGCCCCGTGCTGGACGTTGCCGACCCACGCCGCGACGATGCGCCGGACGCATCCGGCCGCGATCAGCTGCTCGAAGCAGATGTCGGAGATCGGCCCGACCAGGGTGAGGTCCTGCCGCCGCTGCCGGATCAGCTCGTGCGCCGCCGCGAAGGGAATCAGGCATTCCAGCGCGGTCCCGAGGGCCACGGTCGCGCCGTCCGGTACGTGGCGCCGGAGCGCCTCCGCCAGCGGGAGGAGCTTGCTCATCCGACGGGGCGCGGGTCAGGGGACCCGGTGCCGGCCGAGCCGGACGCCCGCGATGGTGGCCTCGGGGACCGGCGTCTCGACGACCATGGCTCGCTTGGTGAAATCGACCGTCCGGACGACGCCGAGACCCAGGGTCTCGCGACCTCCGTCCTCGAGCCCCGCCACGACATCCTGAAAGTCGTCGAGCGAATGGCTGGCGAGCGCCACCCCGGGGTCTCCCGCCGCGAGCGCGCGCAGCTTTGGTTCTGTCAGCCGTCCGGGCGTCACGAGGGCGAGCTCCGGCCCGCGCCGCTCCGCCCACAGCACGGCGTCCTCGAGCAGCGTCGCTAGGGCTTCCGTCTCGTGAAGCGAGAGCGGCACCCCCGCGTAGAGTGCCGGCTCTCGCAGGAGCACGCGGCCGAGGTCAAGGGTCACCGGTCGCGCGCTGCCGAGGTAGGCTCGCATCGCGCGCTCGCGATGCTGGCGGCGCTCGTCCGCGGACCGACGGCGCGCGGCAGGCGACACTTCCATGCGGACGATCGCCGGGGACCGGCCCCTTGCGTAGGGTCGAAGGATGGGCTCGCACTCGCCCTCGCGCTGCAGGCACACGACCAGATCCGGGGAGACGAGGTCGATCTTCGCCTGCTTGAGACGCCGCCCGAATTCCCCGAGGACCAGCCCGCAGGTGTCCACGAGCACGCAATCGACGCCGAGCTGGAGAGCTCGCTCCGTCATCCGCTGCGTCCCGAGGACAGTCTCAACAAGCCGGCCGCAGGGCGAGGTGGCGCCGACGAAATACAGGCCCGCGACCTCGGCGTCGGCGAGTCGCTCGAAGCGCCCGCGCAGTCGGCCGACGCCTACCGTAGTGGGCGGACCAATCTCGGATTGCCCGAGATCCGCGTCGACGACCGCGACGGACCGGCCGCCCGCGAGGAGGGCGCCTGCCAGGTAGGTGACGAGGCTTGTCTTGCCCGTGTCGATCCCGCCGAGCACGAGGACGATCCGCGCCTCTCGGGCCCTTGCGACCGTGGCCGCCCAGGAGGCGTCAGCCGAGAACGGTGCAGCCGGGCTCACGCCGGAGAGCGCCCCCGGCGGCTCAGCCCTCGAGCCCGGCGCAAGCCGCCTCGATCCGCGCCAGGCCCTCGCGGATCTGATCGAGCCCGCACGCGTACGAGATGCGGAGGTGTCGGTCGGAGCCGAAGTCCGCCCCGGGCACGACCGCCACCCGGGCGGCTTCCAGCAGGAACGACGTCACGTCCGCTGAGCCGTGCAGCGCCTGGCCGTTGAACCGCCGGCCGAACAGCCCGGAGACGTCCGGGAAGGCGTAGAAGGCGCCCTGCGGCATCGGGCACTTCCAGCCGGGAATGCGGTTCAGTCCGGCGACGATCACGCGGCGGCGCTGGTCGAACTCGCCGGCCATCTTCGCCACCTCGTCCTGAGGCCCGCCGAGGGCCTCGGCGGCCGCCCACTGGGCGATCGAGGTCGGATTCGACGTGCACTGCCCCTGAAGGTCGCTCATGGCCTTCACGATCTCGCGCGGACCCGCCGCGAAACCAAGTCGCCAGCCGGTCATCGCGTACGCCTTCGAGCACGTGTTGACGACGATCGTCTGCGCCTTGATCTCCGGGCCCAGGGCGGCAATGCTCGGCACCGGCCCCTCGTAGGACAGGGCGTCGTAGCACTCGTCCGAGACGACGTAGAACCGGCGCTCCAGTGCGAGCGCGGCGACCCGCTCGAGATCCGCCCTGGGGTAGACGGCGCCGCTCGGGTTGTTCGGGCTGTTGAGGAGCAAGAACTTGGTCCGGGGCGTCACCGCGAGACGGAGGGCGGTCAGGTCCAGCTGGAACCCCCGGGGTTCGTCGCTCCGGACGACGACAGGCACACCCTCGCAGAGTCGTACCTGCTCCGTGTAGCTCACCCAGTAGGGTGCAGGCACGATGACCTCATCGCCCGGGTTCACGAGCACGGCGCAGATGTTGTAGAGCGTGTGCTTCGCGCCCACCGAGGCAATGACCTCGCCAGGCTCGTAAGCGATCCCGCTGTCCCGCTTGAGCTTCGCGCAGATCGCAGACTTGAGCTCCGGGATCCCCCCCGCATCGGTGTACTTGGTGTGCCCCTCATGAATGGCGCGGACGGCCGCCTCCTTGATCCGCTCGGGCGTGTCGAAGTCGGGTTCGCCCGCCGTGAAGGACAGAACGTCGATGCCCTGGGCCCGAAGGGCGCGGGCACGGGCGGACAGGGCCAGGGTCGGGGACGGGGTCAGGCGACGCGCACGATCGGCCAGCATGGCTCAGCTCGCTCCTCTTCGGGGGGCGCGGTCGGGATCAGACGCGGCCCAGCTTTTCCAGTAGCCGCTGCTCGACGCCGGCGGGGACCAGGCCCTTGACTGAGCCTCCGTGGCCGGCGACTTCCTTGATCAGGCGCGAGGAGATGTAGGAGTACGCTTCGTGAGGCATGAGGAAGACGGTCTCGACCTCCTCCCGCAGCTTCCGGTTCATCAGAGCCATCTGGAACTCGTACTCGAAGTCGGACACGGCGCGGAGGCCGCGAATGATCGCGCGCGCGCCGAGCCGGGCGGTGAGGTCCACGAGGAGCCCATCGAACACGACGATCTCGATCTCGCGCAGGTGCCGTGTCGCCTCCCGGATCATGTTGACACGCTCGTCGTCGGTGAACAGCGCCGTCTTCGCCGGATTCGTCACGACCGCGACCACGAGCTCATCGAAGAGCCGGAGGCTCCGCTCGATGAGGTCGAGATGTCCGTTCGTCAGGGGATCGAACGAGCCGGGGTAGATGGCGCGGACGGCCACGAATCGCTCCTGCTGTCTTGGTGCTAGGTGAGCTGTCGGCTGCGGCGCCGGCTCACGTTGGAACGGAGTGACCAGGCCGCGCGGCGACGTCGAAGTGGCGCACTCAGGGCCTCGAGCCGTCGGGAGTGTACTCCCCGGCGCGAAGAAAAGTCAAGGCGGTGTCGCCGAAGCGTCGCGCTCGTCGGTGCGCGGCGAGGCCGGGCACCGACGGCAGCACGGTCCGCGTGGAGTGCTGAACCACCACCTCCGTTCCTTCCCGGCACACGCCGGCCGCGGCCAGGCTCTCGAGCGTGTGCGCGGCAAGAGCGGTCGCGTAGGGGGGATCGACGAACACGAAGTCGAACGGCCCCTCCTGCGCGCCGAGCTCGGGCAAGAGCCGGAGGACATCGCCCGCCATCACGCGTGCGGCGGCGCGCGAGGCGCCGAGGGTTGCCAGGTTCGCGCGTAGCGCCCTGAGCGCCGACTGGTCGCGCTCCACGAGCACCACGCGGGCGGCGCCCCGGGACAACGCTTCGATCCCGACGGCGCCCGTTCCAGCGAAGAGGTCCAGGATGCGGGCGCCGGCGACGGCCGGTCCCAGCACGTCGAACAGGGTCACGCGCACACGGTCGGCCGTCGGCCGCGTCCGGGCACCCCGCGGGGCCCGGAGCTGCCGCCCGCGGTCTTGGCCTCCGATGACGCGCATGGCGCCCCTACCCGATCGATGCAAGCTCGAGGCGTTCGCGCCAGCGGGCGACGAGCGCCTCGCGCAGGGCCCGGTGCTCCGGAAGCCGAAGGCCCGGATCGCGGAGCACGAGCTGCCCTGCATCCTGCCGCGCCTGCTCGAGCAGGCGGACGTGGGTGACAAGACCAGCGGTGCGGAACTCCGGGAGTCCCGACTGGCGTGTTCCGAAGAACTCCCCCGGCCCCCGGATCTCCAGGTCGACCTCGGCGAGGCGAAAGCCGTCCTGGGTCTCGGTCATCGCATCCATCCGCTGCGTGGCTTCCTCGGAGATGGGCTCGCTCGCCAGGAGGATGCAGTAGGACTTGGCCGCCCCCCGCCCCACTCGGCCGCGGAGCTGGTGGAGCTGGGCCAGGCCGAACCGCTCGGCGTGCTCGACCAGCATCACCGAGGCGTTGGGCACGTCGATCCCGACCTCGACCACCGTCGTGGCGACCAGGATGTCGATCTCTCCCCCCTTGAACGCGCGCATGACCGCCTCTTTCGCGTCGAACGCGAGGCGGCCGTGGATGAGGCCGACCCGGAAATCCCGGAAGGGACCCGCCTTGAGGCCGTCGGCCATCTCGGTCGCCGCCTTGAGGTCGCTCGCCTCCGTCTCCTCCACCAGCGGGCAGACGACGTACGCCTGACGGCCGTTTCGGAGCTCCTCCCGGATGTGGTCGTAGATCTTGTCCCGGGAGGGCTCCCGACGCCAGTCGGTCCGGATCGGCGTCCGCCCGGGAGGCAGCTGGTCGAGGACGGACACGTCGAGGTCTCCGTAGAGCGTCAGCGCCAGCGTCCGGGGGATCGGCGTCGCCGTCATGACGAGCACGTGGGGGTGCTCCCCCTTGCCGCGAAGCGACGCGCGCTGGAGAACGCCGAAGCGGTGCTGCTCGTCGACCACAGCCAGGCCGAGTCGCTGGAGCTCCACCGCCTCCTGGATCAGGGCGTGCGTCCCTACGCCGATGGCGGCGGCGCCACTGCGGAGGGCCTCCAGCGCGGCCTGGCGCTCCCGCACTCGCTGGCCGGCCGAGAGCCACGCGACCGTGACCCCGAGCGGTTCGACGAGACCCCGCAGCGTCCGGAGATGCTGCTCGGCCAGGATCTCGGTCGGCGCCATGAGCAGCGCCTGACAGCCGGCCTCCACGGCGGTCAGGAGGGCCATCACCGCGACGATGGTTTTGCCGGAGCCGACGTCCCCCTGGAGGAGGCGGTTCATGGGCACCGCGCGCGCGAGGTCCGATCGGATCTCGGACCAGACGCGCTCCTGGGCGGATGTGAGGGCGAACGGCAGCGCGCGCACCAGCCGCGCCACCAGCGCGCCGGGAGGTGCGAGCGGGCGTCCGTGCTCGCGGGCCTGGCGCCTCCGCCTGAGGGCCAGACCCACCTGCAGCACGAGGAAGTCCTCGAAGGCGAAGCGGCGGTGGGCCGCCCCCACGTCGTCGAGCTGCTCGGGGAAGTGCACGGTGCGGTAGGCCGCGGCAACCGGCAGCAGGTCCCGCCGGCGGCGGAGCTCCTCGGGCAGGATGTCGGGGACGGCCTCGGCGTGGGTCCCGACGACCTGGAACAGGATCTCTCGCAGCGTGCGCTGGGACAGGCGTTCAGTGAGCGGGTAGACCGGCACCACCCGGCCCATGTGGATGGACGGCAGCTCATCCTCCTCCACCGTCTCGAAATCAGGATTGTCGAGGACGACGCGGCGGTCCTTGGCGAGGACCTTCTTGCCGTAGAGGACGACTCGCTGGTCGCGCTTGAAGTGGTGCGCGAGGTAGGGCCGCCCGAACCAGAGGGCCGTGAAGTAGCCCATCTGGTCGCGGAAGGTCACCTGCACGGGAGCTCGCGACCCACGCCGCGGCAACGCCACGCCGAAGACGGTCCCGTGCACGACGGCCGCCTGCCCCAAGGCGACCTTGTGGAAGGGCACGAAGGCCCGACGGTCCTGATAGTCCCGGGGAAAATGATTGAGCGCGTCCCGGACCGTCACGAGCCGCAGGCGCTCGAGATAGCTGGCGAGCCGGGGCCCGACACCCTTCAGGTACCGGAGGGGGGACTCGAGGCCGACGGGCGACCTAGCGACCGGGCTCACGGAAACGAGGCCCGCGCGGCGGCGGCGCGAGGTGCCAGGCTTGTCTCACCTCGACCCCCATGGTATAGAACTGCGTTGCTCGGCGGCAAGCCGGCCCGCTGCGGGACCAGGGAGGTCGCCGAAGCCTCATCTCTCCCGAGGAGTCCAGAAGCATGGCCCAGCGCTGTGATGTGTGTGGGAAGGGCCCCGTCGTGGGCAACCAGATCAGTCACGCGCACAACGTCTCCACGCGTAGGTGGCTGCCGAACCTGGTGTCAATGCGGGCGGTCGTGAAGGGCCGAGCCAAGCGGGTCCGCGTCTGCACACGCTGCCTGCGAGGCGGTAAGGTCATCAAGGACGTCTGAGGACCGGCCGCCGGGGGTGCCAGTCGCCCCGGCGGCCTGCGTTACGATGTCGCACTGGATCAGGGCTGGCATCGTCCCCTGACCCGTTTGCTCACGTTACTTCTTCTTCTTCGCCGCCTTCTTCTTCGCCATCGACCATCACCTCCCTCCATATCGTCGTGGGCCCGCGAAGGGGCTGCACCCCCTTCGAGCGACACCCGTGACGTTACTTCTTCTTCTTCGTCGCCTTCTTCTTCGCCATCGTGTTCACCTCCTTCCGTCGCCGTGAGCGCGGCTAGAACCCCATCGCGTCGCGACGGAGCTTCTCGGCCTGCTCGCGCCCGCGCCGCTCGTGGTCATGAAGATCCACGTAGAGCTGCGGGAGGCTGACTACCCGGAATCCGCCCTTGACAACCGGCGCGTAGAACACGCCCGGGTCGTAAGGGGTCATGAGATAAAGCGATCCCTCGCCGTCCACCGGCTGGAGCCCCAGCGCCCGGATCAGCGCCTCGGTGTCGCCGCTCACGTAGCAGTGCACGGTCGAGACCCGCGTGTGAGGCCCGATCAGGGAAGCCCCAGCATGAAGCGTGAAGGCGTAGCTCATCCCCAGCTCGGTGGCGTGGCGGGCGAGAGCCTCCATGGTCCGGCGCTTGTCCCCGGCCGGGGAGACGAACGCGGCGAGCCCGTTCACGCGATAGGTGTACTCGTCGCGCCAGGCGTCCAAGAGCTCGCCAGGGCGGGGCAGTCGATAGAGCCCGTCGGGGCCCCGCTCGATCCAATCCAACTCCTCGAGCCGCTTGACCACGTTGTGGGCATGGCCGAGGCTCACCCCAACGGCGCGGCCCATCTCGTCCAGCCGCCACGCGCGCTCCCGCTCCACCAGAAACGCTCGCACGACCCGCGTGGCCCGGGGCGCGAACAGGGTCTTGAGCGGGCGACGGGTCAGGCCGGCGTTGGGTCGGCCCTCCTTCTGGATCAGGACGTTGTCGAAGGCCAGGTAACAATTGCCCGACAGGTCGAGGAAGCCGCAGCCGTTCCGCCGGACCAGGGCCGCCGACTGGGCCGTGACGTATGGGGCAGCCACGATCGGGTAGGCCCCGGGGAGGTGGGGCCGGAGCTCGCGGAGGCGGGTGATCGCTTCCCGGAGGTACCGGGGCTCGCCCCGGGATCGGGTCTCACAGATCAGGGTCTTGGTCTCCTGCCCCTGCCCCATCCGGAACCGGACGAGCACATCCACCGTCTGGTCCCCGACGGTCGCATCTAGAGACTCCTGCCACTCCTCGACTTGCGGGAACAACACGCGAAGGCGATTCGCGGCCTCTTTCTTGAATTCCACAATCCGGGCCATAGTTGCACTTGTTCGCACATTTTCAGCGTGCGTTGAAAGCCTACCTTTGACTGAAAGGTCGTGTCAAGCCCAAAAACAAGGCGCAGCGGGGTAACTGAGATGGTGAGTGTCAGGAAGCGGACGTCGATGGGGCGCGGCGGCCAGCCCAAACTAGGCGCCCAGAGGACGAGTCGGCGCGCAGCGGAGTCCGGCGGCAGCGCGAGGGAGGAGGGGGGGCGGGGCCCGAGTGGGACAGGCCCGCTAGGAGGTGGCCGGGCAGGCCCGCGATGCGAATCCGGCGGGCGCGCCTCCTCGGCCCGGCCCGTGCCCCTTGCTCCCTGAAAGGAACGCCAGTCCTCCGGGTGTTCACCTTCGCGGGAGGGGGCGTGACCGAAACAGCTTCGCCCCGCAGCTCACGGACCCACAAGGTCCGCACGGGAGGGTCAGTCGGCGCCCTCCTCGAGCTCGGCGAGCCGGTCGTCGTCCAGCCCGAAGTAGTGCCCGACCTCGTGGACGACGGTGTCCCGCACCAGCTCCTCCATCTCCTCGAGCGTCTCGCAGTCCTCTTGGATCGGTCCCTGGTAGATCGTGATCACGTCGGGCAGGACGTTCCCGTAGGTGGTGTCGCGGTGCGTGAGATCGGTCCCGCGGTAGAGGCCGTAGAGCGTGTCGGGGGGGTCGATGCCCATCTCGTCGAGGGTCTCGTCGTCGGCCCACTCCTCCACCACGACGGCGATGTTCTCGAGGCGCTGGCGGAAGTGCCGCGGCAGTCGCCGCAGTGCCCGCCCCACCAGCTGTTCGAACTCCTTCCGGCTGATGTTGACCACGAGCGGACGGCCAACGCCGCTGTCTCAGGTCCCGCGCACGCGTTCGACGCCGATGACGTCCCTGATGGCGGAGATCGCGGCCATCACGCCCTGGAGCTGGTCGAGGTCCTTCACCTCCACCGTGAAGTGGTTGAGCCCCTTGCGGTCCTCGGTGACGGTCACCTCCGCCTTCACGATGTTGGCCTGGCGCGAGGAGATCGCCGTCGAGATGTCGGCGAGGAGACCGGGCCGGTCGCGCCCGATGTGCACGGCGATCTTCACGGGCAGGGCTTGCTGGTCGACGAACGCCCACTCCACGGTCACCGTCCGCTCGCTGTCGACGGCCCCCGCCGCGAGGTTCGGACACTCCCGGGAGTGCACGGTGATCCCGCGCCCCCGGGTGATGAACCCCACGATCGCGTCGCCCGGCACCGGACCGCAGCACTTGGCGAACCGCACGAGGACGTCGTCGACGCCCTTGACCGTGACGCCGCCCGTCTCCGTCCGCAGGCGGGCCGGCTTCGGTGGCTTCGTCTCGGTCCGGGGCTCCGCCGGCACCTCCGTCGGGAGAAACCGCGCGACCACGGTGGACGCGGCGAGCTTGCCGTAGCCGAGTCCCGCGAGCAGGTCGTCGACCGTGGTGTATCCGTGCTCGGTGGCGAGCTTCCTGAGCTCCTCGGCCTCGAGGATCGTGGCCAGCGGCACCCGGTGCTTCCTCGCCTCCCGGTCGAGGAGCTCGCGGCCGAGCGAGAGGGAGCGGGCCCGCTCCTCGGTCCGGAGCCACTGCTTCACCTTCGATCGGGCGCGTGTCGACTTGATGGTCTTGAGCCAGTCGCGCGACGGCTTCTGGGTAGGAGACGTGGCTACCTCGACGATGTCGCCCTGCTGAAGCACATGGCGGAGGGGGACGAGCTTGCCGTTCACTCGCGCGCCGGCACAGCGGTTGCCGACCTCGGTGTGGACCGCGTACGCGAAGTCGATCGGCGTCGAGCCCTCCGGCAGTGCCTTGACGTCGCCCTTCGGCGTGAACACGTAGACCTCGTCCGGGAACAGGTCGACCTTGACGGTCTCCATGAACTCCCGCGGGTCCTTCATCTCCTTCTGCCACTCCAGCAGCTGCCGCAGCCAGACGAAGGCCTGATCGAGGCCGGAGCGGTCCTTCTTCTCCTTGTAGAGCCAGTGCGCGGCGATGCCTTCCTCGGCGATCCGGTGCATATCCGGCGTCCGGATCTGGATCTCGACGGGATCGCCCTTCGGCCCGATGACCGTCGTGTGGAGCGACTGGTACATGTTCGACTTCGGGATCGCGATGAAATCCTTGAAGCGCCCGGGCACCGGCTTCCACAGCGAGTGGACCATGCCCAGCGCGCCGTAGCACTCGCGCACGGCCGAGGCGAGGATGCGGACCGCGGTGAGATCATAGATCTCGTCGAACTCCCGCCCGGCCTGCATCTTCTTGTAGATGGAGTAGAAGTGCTTCGGCCGACCGGTGATCTGCACGGAGATCCCGACCTCGGAGAGCTTCGTCGACAGAATCGTGATGACCTGGTTGATCTCCGCCTCGCGCTCGAGACGCCGCTTGGCCACACGACGCTGGAGGTCGTCGTACACGTCGGGATGAAGGGCTCTCAGCGCCAGATCTTCGAGCTCGCCCTTGACCTTCGCCATCCCCAGCCGGTGGGCCAGCGGCGCGTAGATGTCCAGGGTCTCCCGGCCAATGGCGCGCTGCTTCTCGGGCGGCAGGTAGTGGAGGGTCCGCATGTTGTGGAGCCGGTCGGCCAGCTTGATCATGAGGACCCGGATGTCCCGGGCCATCGCCACCAGCATCTTGCGGAAGTTCTCCGCCTGGCGCTCCTCGCGGCTCGCGAAGGCGAGCTTGCCGATCTTGGTGACCCCGTCGACCAGCTCGGCGATGTCGCCCCCGAACCGCTCCACGAGAACGGTCTTGCTGGTTGCCGTGTCCTCGAGGACGTCGTGGAGGAGCCCGGCCGCGACGGTCGTGGCGTCCATCTTGAACTCGACGAGGAGGCCGGCCACGGCCAGAGGGTGGATGTCATAGGGCTCGCCGGAGACCCGGCGCTGCCCCCGGTGGACCTCCTGCGTGAACTCGTAGGCGCGGCGCACGAGATCGACGTCCCCGCCGGCCTGGTAGCGGGGAATCTCCGTCAGGAGGTCGCTCAGCGTCCGCATGTGCACGTCCCGGCTGGTCCGCGCCGCAACCGCCGAGGCGCCGCGCGCCCCGGCCCGGGAAGCGGAACCGCACCCGCCGGGTAGCCTGGTAGTTTACCGCCCCGCGCCGGCCTTCACCACGGCCTTCTTGCCTCCCCTCTGGCGCGCCTGGCTCCAGTTCTCCCAGTCCAGGATGATCGGCGCGGCTACGAAGATCGTCGAGTAGGTGCCCGTCACCACCCCGACCAGGAGCACGAACGCGAAGTCTCGCAGCACCTCCCCACCGAAGATGAAGAGGACCGCCACGACCAGGAACACGGTCAGGGAGGTCAGGATGGTGCGGGAGAGGGTCTGGTTGATGGCGGCGTTGATGACGTCGGCCAGCGTCTCGCCCCTCCTGAGCCCGCGCCCCCGGTTCTCCCGGATCCGGTCGAACGTCACGATCGTGTCGTTGATGGAGAACCCGACGATGGTCAGGAGGGCCGCGAGCACCGGCAGGGACATCTCGCGGTGCGCCATGGACATCGCGCCGACCGAGATGACCACATCATGGAGAAGGGCGATGATGGCTGCCACGCCGCCCTTGAAGTCGAACCGCATCGCCGTATAGACGAGGATCCCGACCATCCCCCAGAGCACGGCCTGAAGCGCGTCCCACTGGAGGTCCCGCCCGACCTGGGGTCCCACGAACTCAAGGCGCCGAACCTCGAAAGCCGGGAGGCCCGCCTCTCGGAGGCCGCCGTCGACCCGCTTGGAAAGCTCCTCGAGCGTGTGCCCTCCGACCGGGATGCGGATCAGGTACTCCTGCGCGTCGCCGAACTCCTGGATGACGCTCTCCCCGGCTTGCACCCGTGCCAGCGCGCCCCGGACGGCGTCCACGGTGACGGGCCGCTCGAAGCGGACCTGCAGCAGGGTGCCACCGGAGAAGTCGATGCCGTACCGGAGCCCGCCCTGGTACGCGATGTGGAGGAGACCGGCCAGGATGGCGACCGCCGAGATGAGATAGGCCCATCGCCGCCATCGGACGAAGTCGAACTGCGTGTTCACGAGGATCTGGAGCATTTTTCCCCGCCCCCGCGGCCTCAGATCGAAAGGGTCTGCAGCCGCCGGCGGCCCATGTAGATCAGATCGAAGACCAGCCGGGTGAAGAACACCGCCGTGAAGAGGCTCGCCACGATGCCGATCATGAGCGAGACCGCAAAGCCCTTCACCGGCCCCGTGCCGAACTGGTAGAGGATGGCACCTGACACCACGACCGTGACGTGGGTATCGATGACCGTCGTGAACGCCCGGCGGAACCCCGCCTCGATGGCCGCCCGGACCGTCTTCCCGAGGCGGAACTCCTCCCGGATACGCTCGAAGATGAGGATGTTCGTGTCGACGGCCATGCCGATCGTCAGCACGATGCCGGCGATGCCGGGCAGCGTCAGTGTCGCCTGGAACCAGACCATCGCCGCCAGGAGAATGACCAGGTTGAGCACCAGCGCCAGGTCGGCGATCACGCCGGCAAGCCGGTAGTAGATCACCATGAACAGGAACACCGCGAGTGCCCCGGCGATGGTGGAGACGACGCCCTTCCTGATCGAATCCGCGCCGAGCGAAGGACCGACCGTGCGCTCCTCGAGAACCTGCACGGGAGCCTGCAGCGCCCCGGTTCGCAGCACGATCGCGAGGTCGCTCGCCTCCTCGAAGGTGAAGCCGCCCGAGATCTGGGCCTGCCCGGACGGAATGCGCTCGCGGATCACCGGCGCCGAGTGGACGTTGCCGTCGAGAATGATCGCGAGACTCTTGCCCACGTTTCGCTCGGTGACCTCGCCGAAGATGCGCCCCCCGATGCTGTCGAATCCCACCGACACGTAGGGCTCGCCCACGTCGGAGACGCGGACGCTCGCGTCCGAGATGAGGTCTCCGGTCAGCAGGGTTTCCTTCTTCACGACGTAGGGGACCTTGACCTCCGTCTTCGTCGTGCGGTCAACTCGCCGACCGTAGAGGAGCTCGTCGCCGGGGGGCGGCCCTTCCTGGGCGGCCCGTGCAGCGTCCACCGCTTCGTCGACCAGCTTGAACTCCAGGACGGCGGTCTTGCCGATGAGAGCCTTGGCGCGGGCCGGATCCTGGACACCCGGCAGCTGGACGAGGATGCGGTTGTCGCCCTGCTTCTGGATGGTGGGCTCGGCCACCCCGAACTGGTCAACCCGGTTCCGTATGACCTTGAGCGCCTGGTCCACGAACGAGTTCCGGCGGTCCGCGATGACCCGTTCCTTCAGGGCCAGCTCGACGCGGCCAGCAGCCGGGTCCTGCGATCTCGTGTCGAACTCGGCGAAATCCGCAAGGACACGCTGCGCCTCGGCGAACGCCTGGGGCGATGCGAGCTGGACCACGAGGCCGCTCCCACCCTGCCGCGTCACCTGAGCGCCGATCCCCTTCTTCTGGAGCGCGGTCCTGAGGTCTCCCGCCACGCGATCCAGGACGTTCTCGACTCCCTTCTCGAGGTCCACCCCGAGAACCAGGTGGATCCCGCCCTGGAGGTCCAAGCCCAGGTTGATCGGTTGACGGGGCCGGCCCCGCCAGTCCCGGGGGAAGATCAGGATAATGGAGCCGATGATCACGGCTGCCACGAGGGCGATGCGAAGCCAGAGGTAGCGCGGCATCGTCGGTGCCCGTCAGGCCGAGTCTGCGTCGGCCTTCACGTCGGACTCCAGGCCGGTGACGGCACTCCGGAGGCACTCCACCCGGACGGAGTCGCCGAGCTTCAGGCTCACCTTCCGGTCCGTGACACCGACGATCGTGCCGATCAGCCCCCCCGACGTCACCACCCGGTCGCCCTTCTTGAGGCTGGCCAGCATCTGCTCCCGCCTCCGGCGCTCCCGCTGCTGGGGCCGGATCACCAGGAAGAAGAAGATGCCCAGGACCAGCGCGATCGGCACGAGCTGGATCAGCATGGATGCGGCGCCCCCGCCCGACTGTGGCGGCGGCCCCATGGCGTAGGCGAGATCGATCACGATGCCTCCTCTTGCCCGGGCGGCTCGCCGCCCGGCGCGGTCACCGGCTCGGCGTCGTCCGAGCCGTAGGCCTCGAGCACGCTCCGTCGAAGCGCGGCGAAGGTGCCGGCCGGGATGGCCGCGCGCAGATCGGCCATCAAGCCGAGATAGTAAGTCAGGTTGTGGAGAGTGAGGAGCCGGTACACGGTGAGCTCCCGCGCCAGGAAGAGGTGCCGCAGGTAGGCGCGCGAGAAGTGCCGGCAGGCGTAGCAGGGGCAGCGCGGGTCCAGCGGCTCCGCGGCCCGGGCGTGCGCGGCATGTCGGATGACGAGCAGGCCCTGGCTCGTGAACGCCTGGCCCGTCCGGGCGTGGCGGGTCGGCAGCACGCAGTCGAACATGTCCACCCCGACCGCGACCGCGTCGACCAGGTCTCCCGGACGACCCACCCCCATCAGGTACCGCGGACGGTCGGCGGGGAGGGCGGCCGCCGTGAGCGCGACCAGCTCCCGCATGAGGCCCCGGGGCTCGCCGACCGCGAACCCGCCCAGCGCGTGCCCGTCGAACCCGAGCTCGCAGATCTCCGCCACGGCCGCCTGCCGGAGGTCGGGGTACATCCCGCCCTGCACGATGCCGAAGCACGCCTGTCCGGGCCGCCGCCCGTGGACGTGCGCCGCATGTGCACGCCGGGCCCAGCGCGTCGTCCGCCGAAGAGAGGTCTCGGCGGCCTCCCGCGACGCCGGGTGCGGCAAGCACTCGTCGAGGGGGTGCAGGACATCTACGCCGAGAGCCTGCTGCACCTCGACGACGAGCTCGGGTGTAAGTAGATGCTCGGCCCCACCATCGAGGTGGGAGCGGAAGCGCACCCCCTCTTCGCGAATGGTGCGCAGGGCGGCCAGGCTCCACACCTGATACCCACCTGAGTCCGTGAGGATGGGGCCATCCCACCCCATGAACCGGTGGAGGCCGCCCAGCTCGGCGATCAGCGCGTGCCCTGGGCGCAGGAAGAGGTGGTAAGTGTTGGCGAGGATGATCTCGGCCCCGATGTCCCGGAGGTCGGCCGGGGTCAGGCTCTTCACCGCTCCCAGGGTCCCGACCGGCATGAAGGCTGGCGTGTCAACCGGGCCGTGTGGCGTGCGGAGGCGGCCCCGTCGCGCCTCCCCGTCCCTCGCCAAGAGCTCGAACGACGGGACCACGTCTGGTCCGCCCGATACTCCGCGGACTCCGCCGCCGCCCGTCACGGCCCGACCCCATCCACGATCAGCATGGCGTCGCCGTAGCTGTAGAAGCGGTAGCCGGCCGCCACGGCGTGGGCGTAGGCCTCGAGTACCCGCTCGCGCCCGGCAAAGGCGGACACCAGGAGCAGCAACGACGAGCGTGGCAGGTGGAAGTTGGTGAGGAGGGCGTCGACCGCGCGGAACCGGTAACCCGGCAGGATCGTGAGATCCGTCCAGCCAGCGCCGGGAGCCACGCTGCCATCCGCGTGGGCCACGGTTTCCAGCGTGCGGACGGTCGTCGTGCCCACCGCTACCACCCGGCGCTCTTCGCGCCTGGCCCGCGTCAGCGCGGCGGCCGTCGCCGGGGAAACCTCGAAGCGTTCGGCTTCCATCCGGTGCTCGGCCACACGCGCCGCGCGAACTGGCCGGAAGGTACCGGGGCCGACGTGGAGGGTCACCCGATGGAGCTCGATGCCCCGGTCAGTCAGCTCGGTCAGGAGCTCCGTCGTGAAGTGCAGACCGGCCGTCGGCGCGGCAACGGCACCGGGCCGGGACGCGTAGACCGTCTGGTAGCGCGCCCTGTCCTCGCCGCCCGGCTTCCGGTACCGGTGGAGATACGGCGGCAACGGTGGAAGCCCGTGGGCCTCGAGGAGCGCCTCGACGGGGCCCTGTCCATCGAGCCGGAGGCGCGCGCGGCCAAGTTCCTCTCGCACAGTCACAGTCGCTCGCACCGCCCCGTCGGCCAGGACGACCGTGGTGCCGACCGGACAGCGACGGGCGGGGCGGAGGAGGGCGGCCCACTCGTCGCCATCCGCGTGGAGGAGCAGGACCTCGACGTCACGCTCGGTCCCCACGATTCGCCCGAGCAGACGCGCAGGCACGACCCGCGTGTCATTCACGACGAGGCAGTCCCCCGGCCGAAGGTAGGCGCCGAGGTCGTTCAGCCGCGAGTCCCGGGACACGCCAGAGCGTCGATCGAGGACCAGGAGTCGCGCCGCATCGCGGGGCTCCGCCGGCTCTTGGGCGATCCGGTCCGACGGCAGCGGGTAGTCGAACTGGGCGAGATCGCCCGCGCTCGTGGTCACGCTAGCCAATCCGGCTCCCCAGCTCCACCGCCTGGTCCGGCCGAAGGAGAACGACCGTGTGGTTCGCGTACGCTCCGAGCACCAGCACTTCGGAGACGAAGGGGCCGATCCGCTTCGGAGGGAAGTTGACGACGCACACGACCTGCCGTCCGAGCAGCTCCTCGGGCCGATAGCGGTCGGTGATCTGGGCGCTCGACCGCCGCTCGCCGAGGGGGCCCAGGTCGATCCAGAGCTTGTATGCCGGCTTCCGGGCCTCCGGAAAGGGCTCGGCACGCACGATGGTGCCCACCCGCATGTCCACGCGCTCGAAGTCGCTCCAGCTGATCTCGCTCATGGGATCCGGGGCTGGTGAGGCGCCCCCTGGGCTCCTCTCACGGGAGGGTCACCAGGGTCGTGCCCGGGTAGTAGTGCTCGAGGATCTGAGTGTACGTGTATCCCCGGTCGGCCATGCCCTTGGCGCCGAACTGGGACAGGCCCACGCCGTGCCCCCAGCCGCGCCCCTCGAACCGCACCACACCATCCTGGGCCACCGGGACGAAGAGCGTGCTCTTCAGCGCATCGTACCCGATCAGCCGCCGGAAGTCGGCCCCCCGGAGCGTGGCCGTCCCGCGAGAGTGCTCGACGGCGAGCAGGGCCACGCGGAACGACGGCGTGCGCTCGAGCACCGTGAGCCGGGTCACCTGGTCCACCTCGAACCCGCCCCGGCGCAGTCGTTCGCCGATCACCGTGAGCGGGAGCGTCATCGTCCAGGTGTAGTTTGGTGACTCCATGGAGAACTCGTCGCGAATACCTTCGAGCGGAGGGACGCCCTCCCCCGTGAAGACGCTCCGCGCCGCTTCGGTGAAGCCGCCGGAGTCCGAGTGGTGGAACGTCGGAAACACCCGACCCTGCCAGGTCAGTACCTGCCCGACCGTCGCCCGGGCGGCCTCCCGGGCCGGCGATCCCTCCGCTACCCAGCCGGCGAAGTTCTGGTCCTGATTTCCCGCCACGACGTGGAACAGCTTCCCGGCAGTGCGGCCCTGCTGGAACACGACGTAGCTCCGCGCGACCACCGCCAGCGCGCGGAGGGCCTCGGCCGGCCATCGCTCGGAGACCTCGCCGCGGACGGTCCCGGCCACGTACTCCTCCATGGCCAGCTCGTTCACCAGGAGGAGTCCCTCTCCCTGACGCCACACCTCGATCGGGCCGATATAGTCCCGCACACCCACGCGGAGCGGGCCGCGCCGCACCTGGAGGCGAACGCCACGGAGATCGACCCGCCGCCCCCCGACCACGTCCAGGCCAGCGTCCAACGGGACGACGCGGAGAATCCGGGGGCCGGGCATGCTGAAAAGCACTCGGCCGGCGACGGGGTCGAGTACCGTGATGGTGTCCGCCGCGCCAATCTCCGCGTGGCGAAGACCGTCCGCAAGCGCGATGCGAACCGGGTCCAGCGCGTCCGCCAGCCGCGCCGTCCCGGCCACGCATGTGAGGCAAAGGACGAGCACCGCAATTGCCCGCCCTGGGTGAGAGCCGCACGGCATTCCGACCAGCCGACTTCTCATCGCCGGGAGAGAAACGCCAGGATCAACGTGAGCACGATGCTCAGGATGATCGAGGTGGTCAGCGGGAAGTAGAAGGACCAGTTGCCTCGCTGGACGTGGATGTCGCCCGGCAAGCGTCCGAGGAAAGGGATCTTGCCTCCGAAGGCGCCGCCCAGCCAGAGGATCCCCCCGAGCACGGCCAGCACGACTCCCAGCAGCACCAGCATCCGACCCAAGTCCGCCACGGTTCCCGCTTACTGGAGGGAGAGCTGGAGGGGCCCTTCGCCCCCCCGATGGCCGAGGTGGCGGTAGGCGGCTGGCGTCGCGCGGCGGCCGCTCGGGGTCCGGACGACCAGCCCGATCTTGAGGAGATAGGGTTCGACCAGCTCGGCCAGCGTCTCCGCGTCGTCGTTGATCGTTGCGGCGATCGCCTCCAGCCCGACCGGGCCGCCCCCGTATTGCTCGACGATCGCCAAGAGAAACCGCCGGTCGAGCCGGTCCAGCCCGCGCGTGTCAACTCCTTCCATCGTGAGCGACGCGTCGGCGACGCCGGGACTGATGCGTCCGTCGCCCTTGACCTGGGCGAAGTCTCGCACGCGCCGCAAGAGGCGGTTGGCGATGCGCGGCGTGCCGCGGGCGCGCCGGGCGATCTCGGCGGCGCCCTCCGTCTCGATGGGAACGCCGAGGATCCCGGCCGACCGGACGACGATCCGCGCCAGCTCCTCGTCGGCGTAGAAGTCCAGGTGGTGGAAGATCCCGAACCGCTCGCGGAGCGGCGCGCTGAGCATGCCGGGCCGCGTCGTGGCACCGATCAGCGTGAACGGCTTGAGCGGGATCCGCATGGTCCGGGCGTGCATCCCGCGCTCGATCACGAAGTTGACTTCGAAGTCCTCCATGGCTGGATAGAAGAGCTCCTCGACGACCCGAGGCAGCCGGTGAATCTCGTCCACGAAGAGCACATCGCGAGGCTCGAGGCTCGTGAGGACGCCCATCAGATCGTCCCCGCGCTCGAGAGCCGGGCCCGAGGTGCTCTTGAGCCCGCTGCCCATCTCGTTGGCCAGGATGATCGAGAGCGTCGTCTTGCCGAGACCCGGTGGGCCGTAGAGAAGCACGTGGTCCAGGCACTCCCCCCGCTGACGCGCCGCCTCGACGGACACTCGCAGGCTTTCGACCGCCTCGCGCTGGCCGATGTACTCGTCCAGGCGCTGCGGGCGCAGCGCGCGCTCGAACGGTGCCTCGTCGGCCAGAGGGGTCCCGCTCAGCAGGTTCTCTGGAGGCGTCATGAAGCCCCTCGGCGGGCGCGGTAGATCTCCTCGAACAGCGCTTCCGGCGCGTCGATGTCCGGCCGCCGCGCCAGAGCTTCGCGGATCACCTGATCAGCCTCGCCCGGCCGCAGCCCCATCTGCCGGACCAGGATGTCGCGGACCAGCACGGACACCTCATCGGCCTCCTCGCGCGGAGGCGGCTTCGGCATCTGCTCGCGTGGGAGCAGCGCGTACTTGGCCACCTTGCCTTCCAGCTGCGCCACGATGTTGCGACACTTCTGGGGCCCGATACCGGGCAGTCGACGAAGAAAGCGCTCGTCCTTGCGGACGATCGCCTCGGCGATGTCCGCGATCGAGACGACCAGCGCGCGGGCCGCGACCAGGGGCCCGACATCCTTGACGGTGATGAGCCGCTCGAAGAACTCCCGCTCCACGTCCCGGGCGAACCCGATGAGGACAGGGCGGGGCTGATCGCGGGTGGCGTGGTAGTAGATCACGAGTTCCAGCTCGGCGGCCTCGGCGCCGTCGCCCGCGACCAGGCCATCGAGCCCGCGGGCGACGACGGGGGGCAGCACGACCTCGTAGCCCACGCCGGCCGACTCGACGATCACGCGGCCCTCCAGGCGGCGACGCAGGCGGCCGCGGAGCGACGCGATCATCGGCCGCCGAGCGCTCGGACCCGCGACAGCCCCGTGTACGCGAGCGCGAGCGCGTCGGCGACGTGGCTCGGTCGCGGCAGGGCTGACAGCGCTAGGAGCGCCTGCATGGCGCGCGCCACCTGCGCCTTCGGCGCGCCCCCCGAGGCCGTCACCGCACGCTTGACCTCCGCGGGCGCGACCGAGACCAGCGCGATCCGTTGTCGCCGGCCGGCCAGGCAGACGGCAGCGCGGGCGTGCCCCATCAGGATCGCGGTGCGCGGAATCGATGGGGCGCTGAAGATGTCCTCGATAATCAGGACATCGGGCGTGAATCGCTCGATCACGTCCCGCGCGCCGTCGAACAGCACCTCGAGTCGTACCTCCAGAGGGTCCCGAGGACTCGTCCGGATGACGCCAGTCCCGAGGACGCTCGGCACCCGGCGTCCCCCCTCGAGCGCCGCGTACCCCGTGTCGGCCAGCCCCGGGTCGAACCCCACCGCGCGCGGGCCGGAGCGGCCCGGGATGGAGGCGTCCGTTGTCCCCCTCAAGCAGCGCCCTGCGCCTCCAGCACCTCGTCGGGGATGTCGAAGTTCGCGTACACGTGCTGGACGTCGTCCAGCTCCTCGAGCCCCTCCACGAGCCGGAGCACCTGCTGGGCCTCCTTGCCATCGAGGCGCACCGTCGACTGCGGTACGTAGGTCACCTCGGCCGACACGATCGGAACGCCCCGCCCCTCCAGGGTCCGCCGCATCCCCTCGAGATCTTGCGGCGCCGCGGTGACCTCGAAGTACGGTTCCATCCGTCTGAGGTCCGCCGCGCCGGCGTCGAGTGCCAGCGAGAACAGCTCGTCCTCGTTCACACGGGCGGCCTCGACCTGGATGATCCCCTTGCGCTCGAACATCCAGCCAACCGAGCCGACCTCGCCGAGGTTGCCGCTGAACTTCGCAAACGTGTGCCGGATCTCCGGCGCGGTCCGGTTCTTGTTGTCGGTCAGAACCTTGACCATGACGGCGACCCCGCCCGGTCCGTACCCCTCGTAGGTGATCTCCTCGTAGGTCTCGCCCGGCAGCTCCCCGGTCCCCTTCTGGATGGCGCGCTTGAGAGTGTCGGCGGGCATGTTGACCGCTTTGGCCTCCTCGATCGCCGTCTTGAGCCGATTGTTCAGCTTGGAGTCCCCCCCGGCCCGGGCCGCGGTCGTGATCTCCCGGACGAGCTTCGAGAACACCTTCCCCCGCGCCTGGTCGGTCTTGGCCTTCTTGCGCTTGATCTGAGACCACTTTGAATGACCGGACATCGCGTCTCACCCCTCTCCGTTCTCCGAGGGAAGCAGGGTCCCCCGTCTCTCCGTGCGTCCACCCGATCGGCTCGCTGGCTTCCTCTTACCAGGCGGGCTCGCCCTCCAGGCTCTCCTTGAGTGCGTGAACGCGCGCCACACGCGCCGCCTGACGCTTGTCCGCCGCGTCCCGCTCTCGGTGCTCGGCCGCGGTCGCCACCGCCAGCGGCGGAAGCGGGCCCCCTGACCCGCGTAGCTTCACGAATGTCAGGTACGCCGTGCAGGTGTGCCGGACGTCACCCGTGAACGGCGCCTCCGCAAGCACCTGGATCTCCACTTCCATCGACCGGGTCCCCACGCGCGTCAGGGCGCCCCGCAGCGTGAGCATGTCGCTTACGCGGATCGGCGCGTAGAACTCCAGCGCGTCCATCGACGCCGTCGCGAGGGGAGCGCGCGCATACCGAACCGCGAGAATCGCGGCGACCTCGTCCACCGTGAGGAGCAGGCGTCCCGCGAACATCAGGGTTCCGTAGAGGGCGTCCTCCGGGAACACGAACCGGTGCTGCTCGAATCGCCACCGGAAGCCGGCCGTCTCGTCCGTCACCTCGCGCGCTCGCTCCGCCCGCGACGCGAGCCGCGCCCGGCGCGCCTCGCGCCGGGCCTGGGCAGCCTCGATGACGGCGGCCTCCCCCCGGTCGGCGGGAACGACGCGCGCCCCTACCGGTCGGGGGTGCGCCGCCTCGTCGATGGCGACGAACGCCATGTGCGACGAGAGCGTCGCGTGGCGTTCCCCCGTGGCCGTGTTCTCCGAGAAGACGCGAACGCCCACCTCGAGCGACGTCCGCCCGACGTACTCCACCCGAGCCCGGAGGATCGCGATCTCCCCCACCCGCACGGGATGGAGGAAGTCGATCTCATCCATCGCGCCCACTGCCACGGGGCCCCGGGCCACGCGGGACGCCGCCAGGGTGCCCGCGGTGGCGATCCACTCCATCATCCGCCCACCGTAGATCTGGCCCGGTGCGCCGGCGTACTGGGGGAAGACGTACTGGACCATCTCGGCGACGGTCTCACGGACCGTGGGCACCGTCGGACTCCTTCCCGTCGTCTGGCCCGTGTCGTGTGGGAGGCCGACTTCATTGTAGCCGGGGCCCCGCGGCCCGGCAAACCGGCAGGTACCTCGGTGCGGATGGTGGCCCGGCGCGCGGGCCGGTGGGCGGGCCGCGGCGCGCCGGCCTGTCAAGACGGCACGGCCGACCTGGGGTCGCGGCTCCCGACCAACCGGTTACGGCTGCGGAGCGGAGGGATCGCCGGCGGCTGGCGCCTCAGCGGAGGGATCGCCGGGGGCTGGCGCTTCACCAGGCGGATCGGCGGGGGCTGGCGCTTCACCGGACGGATCGCTGACGGCTGGCGCGGGGGGCGGGGCCGGTGCCTCGATCCACATGCGCTCGAGGTGGTGGAGCCCGCCGGGATCCAGGCGCACGGCACGCACGTCGGGGCGCGCTACCATCCACTGGAGCCGCGCATAGAGGGGGATGTACGGGAGCTCCTCCCCGAGCAGGCCTTGGAGGCGCTGATACAAGCGGAAGCGTTCGGGTCGGAATCCCAGCTGACTCGCCCGCACGAGCATGCCATCGACCAAGGGGCTTCGAAGGAAGGCGACGTTCGTGGCGCTTCCGGGAGTGGCCCCGTCGGTCGCCAGAAGGCGTCGGAAGAAAACATCCGGGTCGTTGACGTCAAGCGTCTCCTCGTGCAGGGTCAGCTCGGCGGTTCCCTGGCGCGCGGCGCTCGCAGCCGCATCCGGGGCTTCCAGCCGCACTCGGACCCGGAAGCCCGCGGCCCCCAGCGAGACCCGGACCGCATCAGCGATGCTGGCGGCCTCCGGACCCGAGACCTGGTCCGATGCGAGCAGGGTCAGCGTCGGGTCCGCCGGCGCCACCTGCGCCAGCAGGCGACGCGCTCGGACCGGGTCGAAGGGAAGGGGCCCAGCGTCGCGGGCCGCCCACGCGCCGGGTGGAAGCCAGCCCGCGTGCGGCACCGCCCACTGACCGAGGGCCGGCCGGATGCGTCCGGGGTTCAGCGCGAGCGCCACCGCCTGCCGGACCGTCTTGCGACTGGTGAGTCCGCGGTCGGTCCGGAGCGCCATCAGCCCGAGCCGCCAAGTCGGGGCGGACACCACCTGCAGGCCCAGCGCGGCCCATGCCGGGGGGGCCCTGACCAGCGCCGCGTGGAGAGAGCCGCCGGGACCGAGCCCGGCGAGAGCAGCCGCGTCGTCCAAGATGGCGTGCAGCGTCAGTCTGGCACTCTGGGGGGGCTCCCCTCGCCACGAGGGGGCCGCTTCGAGCACGAGCCGATCGGGAGCAAGCTCGACGACCCGGTAGGGGCCGCTCCCGACACGATGACCGGCCGCCCGCGGGACGGCGACCGCGAGGGCTGGATGGGCCAGCAGCGCGAGCACCGGCGCGTACGGCTGCCCGAGGACGACCTGGATCGACGCGCCGTCGCCCCGGCGCACTTCGCGGACGATCCGGCCTGCTCCCCGGAACGGCCGAAGCCAGCCTGGCGCGCCCTCCGGGGACTCGTCGGCGGAGATGCGTTCACCCAGTGCCGCGAGAATCTCGACGGGCCCGAGCGGGGTGCCATCGTGAAGCTGGACGTCTTGGCGAAGCCGGAAGGTCCACACGAGTCCGTCGCGAGAGACGCCCCAGCTTGTCGCGAGTGCGGGCTCGACATCGCCTCGATCACCGAACGTAACGAGGCCCTCGTAGACGAGCCGCATCGCCATGAGCTGTGCTGGGGCCGTCGCGCTCGCCGGGTCGAGACTCGCGGGGACTCGCGGCACGCCGACGTGGAGCTCACCGGTCGGGGCCGCTACGGCAAGGCGCGTGACGGCGAGCAGCACGCCGAGCGCGGCAAGTGACGCCGATCGCCACGGCCGCCAAGGCGGCCGCTCCCATCGAACAGCCTCGTGGCGCATGGCGTCCATTATAGATAGAGAGCTCCCACGTACCGTGGCCCACCGCGTGGCCAACCGTCGGGGCGATCAATGCGCGTCTGGGCGCGTCTGGCACTGACGTTGCACGGTTCTCAGCACAGGAGGCATCGAAGACGACCAGCGCACGCGACACCGCGTGTCCCAACGCCGCCACAACTTGACTTTTTTTTCCGGTGCCGCCTATAGTTGCTCAAGCTGGCGGGAGCCAGACCGCCCACGCCGGGCCCGGCCGACGCGGCGCGGTCTCGGTGCTCGCCGAGAGGGACGGGAGCCATGAAAGAGTTCGAAAAGAAGGCGAATCCTCCCCGGGAGCCCGAGGGTGTCAAAGGCCTGTCAAAATTCCTGCCCATGACCGAATCCGCCTACCGCCGTCGCCTCACTGAGTATGAAATCCAGATCCAGGACCTCCAGGCCCACGTCCGGGCCATGGAGACCGAGATCGTCCACCTCCGGCGGAAGATCGACGAGGTCCCGAAGGACTTCGTCGTCCTGGAGAACAAGCTGCGGGAGGCCAACCGGCAGCTGGTCCAGGCCTTCAACCAGAACGAGAAGCTTGTCAACACGCTGTACGAGGCCCGCGAGCAGATCTCCTCACTGAAGGAGGAGGTCGACAAGCTTTGCGCGCCGCCGTCGAGCTACGGCGTGTTCCTGTCGCTGAACGACGACGGGACCGTGAACATCCTGTCGAGCGGGCGCAAGGTCAAGGTGAACCTCCACCCGTCGATCGGGAAGGAGTCGATCAAGCCCGGCCAGGAGCTCGTCCTCAACGAGGGTCTGAACGTCATCGAAACGGCGGGCTACGAGATCCAGGGCGAAGTCGTGATCATGAAGGAAGCCCTCGACGAGGTCCGGGCGGTCGTCACGGTCCGGGCCGACGAGGAGAAGGTCGCGGTCATCGCCGACCCGCTCCGCCCGGTGAAGCTGAAGGTCGGCGACCACCTCCTGATGGACGCGAAGTCGGGCTATCTCCTGGAGAGGCTCCCGAAGAGCGAGGTCGAGGACCTGGCCCTCGAGGAGGTCCCGGACATCCAGTACGAGGACATCGGCGGGCTGTCATCGCAGATCGAGGCGATCCGGGACGCGGTGGAGCTGCCCTACCTCTATGCCGACTACTACCGCGAGCACAAGCTGGCGCCGCCCAAGGGCGTGCTCCTCTACGGCCCCCCCGGCTGCGGCAAGACCATGATCGCCAAGGCAGTCGCGAACAACCTCGCGGAGAAGGTCTCGGAGAAGCGCGGAGAGAAGATCAAGGGCTTCTTCATGAACATCAAGGGCCCGGAGCTTCTGAACAAGTACGTGGGCGAGACGGAGCGGAAGATCCGCGAGATCTTCGTCAAGGCCAAGGAGAAGGCGGCGGAGGACGTGCCGGTCGTGGTCTTCTTCGACGAGATGGACGCGCTCTTCCGCACGCGCGGCTCGGGGATCTCCTCCGACGTCGAGACGACCATCGTCCCGCAGCTCCTGGCCGAGATCGACGGGGTCGAGGGGCTCAAGAACGTCATCGTGATCGGCGCTTCCAACCGGCAGGACCTCATCGATCCCGCCATCCTTCGGCCCGGGCGGCTCGACGTGAAGATCAAGATCGACCGGCCGGACCGCGGGGCGGCGGTCGACATCATGGCGAAGTACCTCACGCCGGACATCCCGATGCACGAGCAGGAGCTGGCGGCCGCATGGCGGCGACGCTCCCGCGGCCATCGCCCGCCTCATCGAGATGGCCGTCGAGACCATGTACGTCGTCGCGGACGAGAACCGATTCCTCGAGGTCACCTACGCGAACGGGGACAAGGAGATCCTGTACTTCAAGGACTTCGCCTCTGGCGCGATGATGGAATCGGTGGTGCGCCGCGCCAAGAAGCTCGCGCTCAAGCGCTACATCGCGAGCGGTGAGAAGGGCGTCAAGCTCGACGACCTGATGGCGGCGGTGCGGGAAGAGTTCAAGGAGAACGAGGACCTGCCCAACACGACGAACCCGGACGACTGGGCCAAGATCGCGGGCAAGAAGGGCGAGCGGATCGTCTACGTCAAGCCGCTCACGGGCGAAAGCAAGGACAAGAACCGTCCCGTGGAGCGCATGACCACCACCGGCCAATACCTGTAGGCGGCGGGGTGAGGGGCAGTCACCGGCGTTCCCCTCACCCCTTCTCTGTCGGCCGCGTCCCCGCTGTAGCCCCGGACCCGGCCCGCAGCGGTGAGGGTGGGTAGCCCGAGGCACGGAATGGCAATCCCGAAGGTGATGGGGATCGAAACGGAGTACGGGATCACGGTCCGGAATCAGCCGGACTTCAACCCGATCCTGTCCTCCCTTCTCCTCATCAACTCCTACGAGACCTACCGGACCGCGCGCATTCGCTGGGACTACGAGGCCGAAAGCCCGCTCCGCGACGCCCGGGGATTCGAGTACGCCGAGGAGAAGGAGCTGCCGTCAAAGGAGGAGTCGCGCCTCATCAACCTGATCCTGCCCAACGGGGCCCGCTTCTACGTCGACCATGCGCACCCCGAGTACTCCACGCCGGAGTGCACCAATCCGCGCGACCTCGTCGTCTGGGATCGCGCGGGCGAGCGCATCCTCGACCTTGCCCGCCGCCGCGCGGAATCGGCCTCCCCGCCCGAGCAGCGCATCCTCATCTACAAGAACAACACCGACTCGAAGGGCAACAGCTACGGCACCCACGAGAACTACCTCATGGACCGCCGCTGCCCGTTCACGCGGATCGTCCAGTACATGATGCCGTTTCTGACCACGCGCCAGATCTTCACGGGCGCCGGCAAGGTCGGGTCGGAGAACAACCTCGAGTACACGGAGTACCAGGTCTCCCAGCGCGCGGACTTCCTCGAGACGGAGGTCGGGCTGGAGACCATGCACTCCCGCCCGATCATCAATACCCGCGACGAGCCACACGCCGATCCGGAGAAGTACCGGCGCCTCCACGTCATCGTGGGCGACGCGAACATGTCGGAGGTGGCGAACTACCTGAAGGTGGGGACCACGGCCATCGTGCTGTCCATGATCGAGGACGATTTCATCGACCGGGACCTGTCGCTGGACAACCCGGTCCAGGCGTTCCGTCAGGTCTCGCGCGACCTGGCCTGCCGGTCAGCCCTCCGCCTTCGCGACGGGCGGACCGCCACCGCCATCGACCTCCAGCGGGAGTTCCTGGAGCTGGCGCATCGCTACTACCGGGATCGCGAGCTCGACCCCGTGACGAAGGACGTCCTCGTGCGGTGGGAGCACGTGCTCGACCGGCTCGCCCAGGATCCGATGTCGCTCAGCCGCGAGCTCGACTGGGTGATCAAGCTCGACCTGCTGGAGAGCTACCGGGCCAAGCACGGGGTGGACTGGGCGGACTCCCGGGTGGCGATGATCGATCTCCAGTATCACGACATCCGGCCAGGCAAGGGCCTCTACAACAAGCTCGAGCAGTCCGACGCGGTGGAGCGGATCGCGAGCGACGAGGAGATCGCGCGCGCGGTCAACGACCCGCCGCGCGATACCCGAGCCTACTTCCGGGGAATGTGCCTCCAACGCTACTCCGAGGACATCGTCTCCGCGTCGTGGGACTCGGTTCTCTTCGACCTCAAGGAGGGGCCGCTGAAGAAGATCTTCATGCTGGAGCCGCTGCGGGGCACCGAGGCCCTCGTGCGCCGGCTGTTCGACCAGTCGCCGACCGCGCGGGACCTCCTCAAGAACCTGTCCAAGCCCACCATCGTGTAGAACCGGACAGCCGGGTCGACGGCCGCCGGCGCCCCGCCGTCCGCGGGACGCCGGAAGGCACGGTCCCCGGCGAAACCCGGTTGTATAATCCCTCCTACGGACAGCCTGCATGCACGAGCCCTGGCAAGGTCTCTTCGCCCGTTACGTCAGCACGAGCTTCGTGGACCTGCTGCGCCAGCAGGCGCCCGACCTGCTCACCATCCAGCCCACTCTGGGCGGCACGGCTCCCCGAACGGAAGCTCACGGCGTGCCGGGGGTGCCCAGCGGGACGACAATCCTCGCGCTGCGGTACGCGGACGGCGTCATCGTGGCCGGCGACCGCCAGGCCACCGAGGGCTATCAGGTCGCCCACCGGCGGATCGAGAAGGTCTACAAGACCGACGAGCACTCGGTCGTCGCGATCGCCGGGGCGGCCGGGCCGGCGATCGAGATGGCCCGCCTGTTCCAGACGGAGCTCGAGCACTATGAGAAGGTCGAGGGCGACGGCCTGTCCCTGGAAGGCAAGGCCAACAAGCTCGGTCACATGATCCGCATGAACCTGCCGATGGCGATGCAGGGCCTGGTCGTCGTGCCCATCTTCGCTGGGTACGATCTGCGGCGCGCCGAGGGACGGATCTTCAAGTACGACGTCACGGGCGGGCGGTACGAGGAGACCGACTACTTCGCGACCGGCTCCGGCGGCAAGGACGCCCGCAACACGCTGAAGAAGCTGTTCCGGGCGGGCGCCTCGCGCGAGGAGGGGCTCCGCTGGACGGCCGAGGCGCTCGTGGATGCGTCGGAGGAGGACGTCGGGACGGGCGGCCCCGACTTCGTTCACGGGATCTTCCCGAGCGTGACGGTGGTCACCCGCGCCGGATTCCAGGAAGTCACCGAAGCCGAGGTTCGTGCCCAGTGCGAGGCCGTGCTGGCGGCACGCCGCCAGGGGTCCTGATACATGCCGCTCCCCTACTACGTCTCGCCCGAGCAGATGATGAAGGACAAGGCCGAGTATGCCCGGAAGGGCATCGCTCGCGGTCGGTCCCTCGTCGCCCTCGAGTACCAGGACGGCATCCTGCTGGTCGCCGAGAACCCGTCGACGCTGCTTCACAAGATCTCGGAGATCTACGACCGGATCGCGTTCGCGGGGGTCGGCAAGTACAACGAGTTCGAGAACCTGCGGATCGCCGGGGTTCGGCACGCCGACCTCAAGGGCTACTCCTACTGCCGGGAGGACGTGACCGCGAAGGCGCTCGCCAATGCCTACTCCCAGGCGCTCGGGAACATCTTCACCGAGGGGCTCAAGCCGTTCGAGGTGGAGATCCTGGTCGTCGAGCTTGCCGACGGCGCCAACGGCAAGAACGAGATGTACCATATCGTCTACGATGGCTCGATCGAGGACGAGCGCAACTACGCGGCGATGGGCGGCCAGGCGGAGGAGATCCGGCGGTTTCTCAAGGAGCACTACCGGGACGAGCTCGCCCTCGCCGAGGCGGTGCGGCTCGGGATCCGTGCGCTGACGGTCACGCAGAACAAGACGCTGACGGACCGCGACCTCGAGGTTGCCGTGCTCGACAGGAAGCGGGCGCGCCGAAAATTCCGGCGCATCGCGAACGGAGAGCTGCGGGCGATCCTCGGGCGTCCCGACCCGCCAGAGGGCAGCCGGCCCATGGGGACGTCATGAAGCGGCGCATCTTCGGACTCGAGAACGAGTACGGCCTGACCTGCACCCTGAACGGTCAGCGGCGACTCTCGCCGGACAACGTCGCGCGCTACCTGTTCGAGAAGGTCATCCCGGGCGCGCGCAATGCGAACGTCTTCCTGGAGAACGGCGCGCGGCTCTATCTCGACACCGGCTTCCACCCCGAGTACGCGACGCCGGAGTGCGACGACGTCATGGACCTCGTCGTCTACGACAAGGCCGGCGAGCGCATCGTCGAGGATCTTCTTCACCAGGCCGAGAAGCGTCTCCGCGAGGACGGGATCTCGGGGAATATCCTCCTGTTCAAGAACAACACCGACTCCGCGGGGAACTCGTACGGGTGCCACGAGAACTACCTGGTGTCGCGTGACGTGTCGTTCCAGCGGCTGGCCGAGGCCCTTATCCCCTTCTTCGTGACGCGCCAGATCTACGCGGGTGCCGGGAAGGTCCTCCAGACTCCCCGGGGCTTCCACTACTGCCTCTCGCAGCGCGCCCAGCACATCTGCCAGGAGATCTCCGGCGCCACCACCTCGTCCCGCTCCATCATCAACACGCGCGACGAGCCGCATGCGGACGCCGAGAAGTACCGGCGCCTCCACGTGATCGTCGGGGACTCGAACATGTCGGAGGCCGCGACCTATCTCAAGGTCGGCACCACCGCCGTGGTCCTCGACATGATCGAGGACGGTTACTTCGACCGGGAGTACAGCCTCCAGTCGCCCGTCCAGGCCATCCGGGACATCTCCCACGATTCGGGCCTGCGGGAGACGGTGAAGCTGAAGGACGGGCGCGCCATGACCGCCCTCGAGATCCAGAAGGAATACCTGGAGGCGTGTCTGGCCTACGCGCAGCACGTCGATGCCGACCCGGTCACGCGCGACGTCCTGGACCGCTGGACCGACATGCTGACGCGGCTCGAGACCGATCCCGCCACCCAGTGCGATCGGGACGTCGACTGGGTCATCAAGCGCCAGGTGATCGAGGAGTACATGGCCCGTCACCGGCTGTCGTGGCGCGATCCGCGGGTGTCCCTGATCGATCTCCAGTACCACGACATCCGGCCCTTCAAGGGCGTTTACTACGTGCTGGCCCGGAACGACCGCGTGGACCGCCTCGTGCGCGACGAGCAGATCGAGCAGGCCAAGCACACGCCTCCGCAGACGACTCGGGCCCGGCTCCGAGGCGAGTTCATCCGCCGGGCAAATCTCAAGGGCAAGGACTACCGGGTCGACTGGGTCTACCTGAAGCTGAACGATCCCGAGCGCGAGACGATCCTCTGCAAGGACCCGTTCCAGGCGCACGACGAGCGGGTCGAGCGGCTCATCCGGTCGTTCTAGGGCCGTAGGCCGACCCCCGGCGGGGCGCCGCGCGAGACAGGCCATGAGTCGAGGTCATCCCGCGCTTCCACGACCAGAACCGCGTCGCCCTGGATGTGGTTCCGACCCGACGGACTCGGGCGCGGCCGGTCGGTCGCGCGTCCGCGCAGAACGGGCCGTGCTCGGACACAGGCAGACGGTGGAGGGCCATCCGGCTTGGTCGGGGGGCACCTTGCAGACGGCCTCCAGGGCGCGCGCCGCCGCCGCGGTTCGCGTCTGCACCTCGAGGGAACGCCGCTGCCACCCAGCCGCCTTGACCTGGCGGTCCGAAGCGCCATAGAGTTCGCGCAAGCTAGGTGACGGGACATGTCCGTCCGGAAGACCCCGCCGCCCGTTGACTCGGCCCCGTCGATCGAGCCACCCGCACCAACCGTGAGCGGCGTGTGGCTGACGGCTGGTCGGGTACGCGAACCGATCACGAAACTGCTTCTCGAGCTGCTCGCGCCGAACCAACCCAACCCGGGGCTTCGCGAGGCGCTCGTCGAAGAGCTCGGGCGGCCCGTCAAGAAGCTCGGCGTGGTGCTCGACTACCTCGGCCTCCGCCGGGCCGGGCCGGGCATCGAGGGGGCACCGCCACTCGTGCTGGTAGCGCCGAAGGCAGGGCTCGACCCGTGGCGCGAGGCACTCGTCACCCCGGGGGGCGACTGTCCGCTCGGTCTGGTGTTGGCGACGAGCGATCGCGGCCGGGTGGTGCTCGTCCACGAGGTCTTCGGCCACCTTGGCGAGGCCGAGCGGCACCTCGTCCGGCGCTATGCGGCCCTAGCCCTCGAGGGCCACACGCATGGGGCGACCATCGGCCGGCTCGAGCGTGAGATCGAGGCCTTCACTGCGCTGTTGGCACGGGCTCGCCGACACGTGCAAGTCCTGGATCCCTCCGTACTGTGGAGCGCCGACGGCATGGTCCGCGTGCAGTTCGGAAGCCCAGCGCAGACCACGCGCAATCTTCTGCGAGAAGGAGTTGAGGGAGAGCACCTGTTCGTGCTGCCGGCCACCTTTGTCGCGGACCGCACGAACTACGGTGACGTCGAGTTCATCGTCTACCTAAACTTCTTCATCCGCCGAGGGGTGCGAACGCGGATCGCCGGCGCCACGCGGCAACGGCGCCCGCTGGCCGAGCTGCTGACGTTGACGATCTTCGGATTGTTCGACCCCCGGGCGCACGAAGAGCCGTCGTTCGCCGAGCTCCGCCGGCGGTATGGTGTGCCGGACCAGGAAACCTACGACCTCTTCCGGCTCGCCCACGACACCTTCGCGGTGCGGACAGGATCCGACCCGGCCTCCCCGGTGATTCCGGCCGACGCGTACTTCGCCTACACGGAGCTCGCCGAGACCGGGGACACGATCGTGCAGGCCCGCGGCGGGAGCGAGATCCGGCTTCGCCTATCGGCGGGCGGCTGCGACGCACGGATCGTCGATGCCAGCGGGCGCGTCACGGCCAAGCAGCTTTCGGTCTCCCCGCTGCGCCGTGTGTCCGGCCTGATCCCGGAGGCGTGTCTCAACGCGGTCCGGTTTGCAACCGAGCGCCCGCGTTTCGGCGTGACGCCGCTCGGGACGAGCCACGGGTTCGATCCCGTCGGTGACGTGACGAGCTTCGTCGTCTGGATCAACGGCAAGGGGATCCTGGTGGATCCTTCCCCTGAGGCTCTGATCCATCTCGATCGGCTCGGCGTGGCCCCCGTGGACGTTCCCTACGTCTTCCTCACCCACGTGCACGCGGATCACGACGGTGGCCTGCTCGAGAAGCTCCTCAGCGGGCGCCGGACGACGGTCATTGCCTCCGATGTGGTCTACCGGTCGCTCCTCGAGAAAATGCGGCTCATCACCGGCCACGACGTCGAGAGCCGGGGGCTCGTGCGCCATGTCCCCGCCAACCCGGGGCAGCCGACGGTCATCGATCTGATCGGAGAGTCCGTGCGGATCGACACCCGATGGAACTTCCATCCGATTCCGACGAACGGCTTCAAGCTCAGGGTGGGCGACCGGACTTTCGGATACTCGGGAGATACCCAGTACGATCCGGGGCGGCTCGCCGCCCTGTACCAGGAAGAGCGCCTGAGCACCGATCAGTACGAGGCCCTGATGCACTTCTTCTGGACGGTTGACGGAACGCCTACGGTCGACCTCCTCTTCCACGAAGCGGGCATCCCGCCGATCCATACCGAGCTCGCGCACCTCCAGACTCTGCCGCCCGCCGTCAAGGCGCGCACCCGGCTCGTCCACATCGCCGATCGGGAGGTGTCGCCCGCCGACGGCCTCGCGAAGCCGCCGCCCTTCACGACACACGTGCTGCTGGCCCCGACACCCGCCACCCGGCAGCGCCTGTTGCTGGAGACGATCCGGTTGGTCGGGTATCTGTACGATTCGCCCCTCGAGGTGCTCCGCGAGCTGCTCGACCGCGCAGTCGTACTCGAGTGGGCACCGGACGAATTCATTATCCGCAAGGGGCCGGTCGCGTCCGGGGAGCCGCTACACTTCTTCGTCGTCGCCGACGGAGAGGCGGCGGTGAAGGACGGCCGGCGGCTCGTGGCCCGGCTGGTGAAGGCCGACAGCTTTGGAGAGTGGGGCATCAGCCACCAGCGGGGGGTTCGGGTCGCGGATGTCGTCGCCACGAGCCGGTGCCAGTGCATCCGTCTCGGCGAGGCCGAGTACTGGTGGCTCGTCGATCGGCAGCCGGCGATCCAGGAGCGCATCAGCCGCCTCCGGCGCCTGCTGCCGCGCCTGGAGGTGGCCCAGGAACGCGCCCGTCTTCGGGCCGACGGGGTCGCGGACGGACGGAGTATCCTCGAGTACCTCACGACGAGCCAGCTCACGGGGTTCGCGCTATTCGGCGAGACTCGGACCCTCCCCCGCGGCGCCGTCGTGGTGCGAGAGGGCGACCCGGCAGATGCCTTCTACGTGCTCCTGTCCGGCCACCTGCAGGCAGCCGCCGGCGGGCGCATCGTCAGAGATCTAGCCGAGGGGGACGGGTTTGGAGAGATCGCGTTGCTGCAGGGAGGCCGGCGCACGGCGACGATCACCGTCGCGTCCGCGGATGCCGAGATACTGGTCATGCGCCGCCAGGACTTCGACACGATGCTGGCGACCATGCCTGCCTTCGCCTGGGGGGTCTGGGAGACCGCCACCACGCGGGGAGAAGCGGGCCGGCCCTGAGTGGGCCGGGGGTGGCGCTCCCGTGTTGGTGGAAAATGGAGAGGGCGACCTTCCGGTTCGTGAGCATGCTCACTATACTCGGAACATTCTCCTCCCCAAGGAACCGGAGGAGGAAGAGGCGAGAGCTGGCCAAGCATGACGGCCAGGGGCTTGCCGACCAGAGGACCAGGCTGCGCAAAGCCCCCGGAAGCTCACGCCGAGACTGTCCCGGTCGTGACAGCGAGGAACGTCGCGGAGAGACTGTCGCGGTCGCGCCGATTGCGGGCGGGCACAGGCGCGCGGTCACCTGCGCGAGACGGAACGCGTGGACGCTCCTCGGAGTGAGACCTCCCGGCCGCAAGGCGCGTCACCTTCCACCTCCGGTGAGGGTAGCGCGTCAATCTCCGCCTCGGCCTGCTCCAGCCAGAACCGCACGTCCATCTCGCGGTACATCGTCGTGGCGGTGGTGAGGTGCTCCCGCGCCTCCGGCTGTTTGCCCGTGCGCGCGTAGAGCTTGCCGAGGCCGAGGTGGCAGTGGGCGACGAGCGGGCGCATGCCGCGCGGCCCGGCGAGCGCCAGCGCCTCGCGATAGTAGGTCTCGCCGCTCTCGGCCTCGACCCGATCCGGATGGATCGCGATGTCGCCGAGCAGCTGTAGCGCATAGGCCGCGTACCCGGGCTGACACGAAGAGAATTCGACCGCGCGGTCGCCCAGGGTCCGCGCCTCGTCGAGCCGGCCCAGCAGCAGGCTGCTGCGACCCAGCGAGTGGTAGGCCCAGCCGAGATGCCCGACGATTCCCCTCGCCGCCTGACGTTCCAGGAGCTGCTCGCCTTCCCGGAGCTGCTCCAGCGCCTCGCTCGACTCGCCGAGCCGCGCCAGTACCCAAGCGGAGTAACTGACCGCCCAGGGAAGATGGACGACGAAGTTCCCCGTCCGGGCCACCGCGATCCACCGCTCGACCAGCGTGCGTGCCCTGGCCCAGTCGCCCTCGAGGAGATGGAGCGTGCTCGCGGCGAAGTAGGCATGACTGAAGCTGAACGGCTGGTGCGTCGGCTTGGCGAGACGGATCACCGCGGCCTGCTGCTGGGTCGCCTCGGCGAATCTCCCGAGCTGGGCGAGGCTCATCACCAGCCAGCAGCGATCGAAGACCGCTGGCGGTGCGGCGCCTCCGAAGTACTCGTAGAGCCCATCGGCGGGCAGGGCGGCGAGGTTTTCGGTCGCCAGCGCGACCACCCGCTCGTACTCGCCCCGAAGGTAATGCGCGTGCTCGAGATAGCTCGTGCTGAGGATTCGGAGTCTCAAGTCCCCTAAGCGCCCGGCGATCTCCAGCGCGCGGGTGCCGGTCCCGAGCGCCGCGTCCGGCTCGCCGAGCTGCGAGTGGACGCTCGTCGCTTCGGCGCACACCCGGCCTCGCCCGCGGTCGTCGTTCAACTGCTCGGCCAGGCCCTCGGCCTCGCGGAGGCGCTCCAGCGCCTGGCGGACTTCACCGAGCAGGGTCAGCACCGGCCGCAGCTCGAGGCGGATCTCGAAGGCCTGCTCGAGCGTGGACCGGCCCTGCGGTAGCACCTCGAGGACACCGAGCGCCTGTTCGAACCGGGCCCGGGCGTCCGGGAGCGCCGACCGCGCGGCGGCCTTGAGTCCAGCCCGGCGGAGATACTCGACCGCCTTTTCCCGCAACCCGCCCCGAACGGCGTGATGGGCGAGCTCTTCGATGTGCTCGTCGAGGCGATCCCGGTGGAGCGTGTCCATCGCGTCGACGATCCCCGCGCCCCCCGCCTCGAGCGCCTCGGCCACGGCGCGATGGAGAAGCCGTCGGCGCGGGGGAAGCAGCCGGCCGCTCGCGACCTCACGGACCCGATCGTGGGTGAACTCGAGCTGGTTCCCCACGGCCTGGAGCACGTGGTGGCGGACCATCTCCTCGACCGCCTCCGCCGCGTCGCGTTCGTCCACCCCGCTGGCGGACTGGAGGAGCGTGAAGTCGAACCGGCGCCCGATCACCGCGGCCACGGCGGCCACCTGCTGCGCCCGCGCACTGAGCCGGTCGAGCCGCCGGGCGACGAGATCACGGACGCTCGCGGGCAGGGCCGGCGCGTGGAGATCGCGTGCGCCACTCCACAGACTCGTCTCATCGAGGACGCGCATCGCCTCCACGGCGACGAAGGGATTGCCCTCGCTCATGGCCCAGATCCGCTCCTCCACCTGCGCGACCGTCGGAGCGTCGCTCCCGACGCGGATGAGGGCGCGCACGAGCAGGGCGGTGTCGGGCCGTGACAGGGGTGAGAGCCCCACCAGCATGGCCTGGGGCGCGCGGGACAGCTCCTCCAGGGTTCGCCGCTCCGGCGAGGCCTCGGCGAGCTCTTCCTCGCGGGCAGTCGTGATCAGCAGCGCTGGCCACGCCGGAATGCGGCGGCTCACGAAGGCCAGTAGCCGGAGGCTCATCTCGTCGGCCCAGTGCAGATCCTCCAGCACGAGCACGAGGGGCTGGCAAGCAGCGGCCTGCTCGATGAGCTGGGCCACGCTCTCGAACAGAGGCAGAGCGCCGTTACTGGCGCGTGGCAGTCCCGCCATGCCTGCTTCGGGGAGCAGGCGGGCCACCTCGGCCCGCCGGGTGGGGTGCAGCGCGCCAAGGATCTCCTCGTCGGCGCTGACCTGGCCACTGCGGCAGGCGTCGACCCAGGGCCCGAAGGGGAGGATCGAGTCGCTCTCATGGCAGTGGCCGATCAGCACCCGGCAGCCCTGGGACAGGGCGTCGGCGGCCAGGGTGCTGACGAGCCGAGTCTTGCCGATGCCCGCCTCGCCCACCACGACGGCAATCTGTCCCTGCCCACGGATGGCCTCGTCGAGCCGCTGGCGCAGCCGCCCGAGCTCCGCCTGCCGCCCGAACAGCGGCGTCTCCGCCGCGGGGAGAGCAGGTGGCGCCGGCCCGACCATCCGCGCGGGGCGAGAGCGATGGCCCTCCTGAGCGTCGGAAGCGTGCATCACCTGGGCCGGCCGACGAAGCAGGTCCTGGTAGAGCTCCTTGGTCTCCGCCTCGGGCGCTGTCCCCAGCTCCCGCTGCAGCACACCGACGCACACCTGATATTGCTTGAGCGCCGCCCCCCGACGCCCCTGGCGGGCATAGAGCCGCATGAGTGTGCGGTGTGCGGCCTCCTGCAGGGGATCGAGCCCGAGCAAACGCACCGCCGTCTGGATCGCGCGCTCGGTGGCCGCGGCCCTGGTCTGTTCGGTCAATAGCCGCGCCAGGGCGTCCAGCGCCATTTCCCGCAGCCGCTCTCGCTCGGCGACGAGCCACTCCTCGAAGAGCGGCTCGCTCAGGTTGAAGCCCAGGAGCAGGTCGCCGCGATAGAGCTCGGCGGCGTCCTCCAGCGCGCGGGGAGTCCCCTCGGCGATCCGCTGTTCGAAGCTCACAACGTCGACCTCGACCCCGACGGGGTCCAGGGCCAGGGTCTGGCCTTCGATCCTCAAGGCCGCGGGGGGGGCGCCGGCGAGCGCCCGGCGTAGGGCGACGAGGGCGTGGCGGAGGCCGCCCCGCGCCTGCTCATCGCTCTTCTCGCCCCACAGCAGGGCCGCGAGCTTGTCGCGGGGGTGGCTCTGGCCGGGTCGGAGGCCGAGGTAGGCCAGCAGAGCCTGGGCCTTCTTGGTCGGCAGGCTCAGGGGCGCGCCCGAAGCCAGCCGCGCTTCGAAGCCGCCAAGCAGCCTCACCTTCAGTCCGGCCATCGCAACCTCCCGTGCCCGGGCGGAGGCCACTATAGCCCGTTCCCGCCGCGGCAAACGAGCCCGGTCACCCGTTGCGCGCACGGCTTTTTCACGCTCCGCCGCACGGAACACTGCACGCCGACCCGTGTAATTTTCCTGGGCACCCTCGGCATAGGCTATCGCGATGGTGGGAGTTTGGCATCGATATCGGCTTCGCCAAACTTCGGATCCGGGGTGATTGCCGTCGCGAGCACGACCGGTCATGACCCGTGAGGGCCGTGCGCCGCGGGCGCCGATCGGGACCGGGATAGGGTCCCGACCACCGCGGCGCTGGACCATGCCGGTACTCGTGGTCCTCGTCTCGCGGCGGCGGGGGGACCTCCCCCGTCGACGCCGAGGTCACGGCCACCGCCCGCCTGGCAGAGGTGAACGGGCACCCGATCACTGCCGAGGATCTGGATCGGGCCTCGGAGCGAAGCTCAGGAAGCTTGAGGTTCCACTGCCCGTTCCTGCCGGCAGGTGCAGCCAGCGCTGGCACAGCTCCTTGAGCGCTACCCGGCAAGGTGAGACTCGCGTACCGGGACTTCCCGCTCGATGGGGCGCATCCTCGGGCGATCCGTGCAGGGTCCCCGTTGCTACCGGATGGCCTCACGGGCGGTGTACTCTGCCATCGACCCGAGGAGGCCCGCCGACAGATGCGGGCGACAGGAGGGCGCGCGATGGAGAGTCTGGAGCAGAAAATCGATGCGCTGCGGGCCATCGGGCCTTTCGCGGAGCTGCCGACCGCCCGCCTTCGGCCCGTCGCGCAGGCGGTAGAGGTCGTGCGTTTCGGCGCCGGGGAGGTCATCTTCCGGCAGGGCGATCCGGGAGACGCAGTGTACGCCCTCATCGAGTGGCACGGCCGAGGTCTGGGTCGAGCACGCTCCGGATCGGCCCCTGCTCCTCCGGACGCTGCGGTCCGGCCAGCTGTTCGGGGAGACGGCGGTCCTGTATCGGGGCCCGCGGAGCGCCACGATCAAGGCCAAGACCGACGTGACGACCCTCAAGCTCGCCGGCCCGGTGTTCCTCGAGCTCCTGCAGTCAAGCCCCGATCTCGCCCTGCGGGTCGCGGTGATCCTCGCCCAGCGCCTCGCGTCCGACCGCCACGCGCTGACATCCGACCCAATGACCTCGGGCGCGGCGTAGGCAGGAAGTCCGGGCACGCGCCGGACGGCGCGTCAGCCCGGCATGCCCCTCATGTCGACCGGGGCGTAGTAGCGGCGGCTGCCGAGCGCATCGACCCGCGCCCAGAATTCCGGACCGGACGCCAGGCCCCGTGAGTCGACCCCCGCCGTCTGACGCCAGATGTTCCAGGAATCCGGGTGGAGACGGCGCGCCTCGGCAAAGTGCACCAGCGCCTCGGCCTGCCTTCCATGCCTCCGCAGATGCTGCCCCAAGCGGAAATGCGCATGCGCCTGGGCACTGCTCGTGTCGGGGAAGGTCAGGTGGGCGATGGCCTGGTCAGGACCGAACGCGTGGACACTGGATCGGCCATGGATGACCCAGTCGCGCACGGCGTCGACGTAGGTGCGCTTGGCCTGGCTGGTGATCGCGGCCACCTCGTCGGGGACCTTCCCGGTCGCGCGATCCATCGCGCGAAAGCCCTCGTGGGCGCCGGCGCTCTCGGTCGGGCGCACGATGCGCCCGGCCTCGTCGATCCAGACCGCCTGCGGCACGTTGACCATGTTGTAGAGGTCGGCCACCCGATGATCGCGGTCGATCACGCACGGATAGCTCGGCTTCGCCGCCTCGATCCAGGGGCGCGCCGCTTCGAAGCTCGCATCCATGGCGACGGCCACCACCGTGAAGCTGCGAGTCCTCAGGTCCTCGTAAAGAGCCTGCCAGACCGGCAGGTCGCCGCGGCAGCCTCACCAGGAGGCCCACGTCACCAGGAGCACCTTCCGTCCGCGGTGCTCCGACAGGGTGTGCATGCGGCCGTCGAGATCGGGAAGCGTGAAGTCGGGCGCCTGCAGCGACTGAAGAGCCCGTGCCCGGTCCCGCGCGCCGGTGCCCAGTACCCACGCCTGGCCGGCATCGTCGCGCGCCACCGGATGACCGAGGTGCCGCCAGAACGCGGCGATGTTGACCGTGTCGCCCTGGACGAACTCGGCCTCGCGACCAGGCGGCAGCGGGACGCAGGCGTCCTCCGCGCAGAGTCCTTCCGACGTGAGCGTCCAGCCGGTCGCCCGGTGGGCATCGGAGCTTGACAGCCACAGGGCATCGCCCTCCACACGCGCCGCGGCGATCTCCACTTCCCGCTCCTCGTGGATAACCGTGACCATGCGTCCTCCGTTTGATCGACGTCTCGGTGCAGAGCCAGAACCGGCGCGCGGTGCGCCTGGCGCTTCCGACACGGTCCGATCGTGTCACGCGCGCCGACCGGCGTCAAAGCGTGGCCGGACGCTCCGCCAGCCGGGCGGAGCCGCGGACCGGATCTCCGGGAGCCGCCGACGCGGGTGTTACTCGGCCACGTGCCCGAGGCGTCCCCGGCTTTCCCACCCTATCGCTTCATCGTCCTCGCGCTGATCATGGCCGCGCAGACCGCGAGCAACCTGGGGGTCGCGGGCGCGCCGCTGGTCGGCGCGCTGGCGGACCGGCTCGGCTCCTACCGTCCGGCCTGGTTCGGTCTCGGCGGCGCGATGGCCCTCGCCGTGCTCCTCCTGCTCAGGGTGCGCGAGCCGATCGCACGCGCGTGGCGCTGAGCCGGCGCCGCCCAGGACGCGTATACTCCGAGTTGTGACCGTCACCGCTCCGGCCGTGACCGCCCCCCGCCTCTTCTACGGCTGGGTCGTGCTCGCCGCGTCGGTCGCGATCATCGCCGTCGGCACCGGTACGATCTTCTCCCTGGCCGTGTTCCTCCGCCCCCTCGAGGAGGAGTTCGGTTGGACCCGGTCCCTCATCTCCGGCATCGCCTTCGTCAACTGGGCCATCTTCGGGGCCGGGTCCTTCGCGGCCGGGGTCATCTCCGATCGGATCGGAGCCCGGCGCGTGGTCGCCGGCGGCGCTGGCCTCCTTGGCGCCGCCCTCCTCCTGTCCAGTCAGATCCGCACGGCCGGGGAGCTCTACGCCGCGTTCGGCATTCTCGGGGCACTCGGCGCGAGCGCTGCCTACGTGCCGCTCTCGGCGACGGCCACGCGCTGGTTCGCCGCCCGCCGGGGCTTGGCCATGGGAATCATCTCGAGCGGCATGGGACTCGGCATCTTCGCCGTGCCGCCCAGCGCTCGCGCCCTCATCACCGCGTTCGGGTGGCGGACGACCTTCGCGCTGTTCGGCGGGCTCGTCTGGCTCATAGGGAGCGTGGCTGTCCGGTACCTCGCGGACCGGCCCGAGGACCGCGGACTCCGGAGCTACGGCGCGGCGCTCGTGCCGAGCGGGACGCCCGCGGTGGCGGACCGAGGCTTGACCCCGGCGGACGCGGTCCGGCACCCGGCCTTCTGGGGCGTGGCGCTCGTCCACTTCGCGTGCTGCGCGGCGCACTCGGGACCGATCTTCCACATGGTGGCCCACGCCATGGAGCTTGGCGTTCCCACGATGGCCGCGGCCTCGATGCTCGGTCTTTCCGGAGCAACCAGCATCGCCGGCCGGCTGTCGAGCGGCATCCTCGCCGACCGGTTCGGCGCCAAGCCCGCGCTCGTCGGCATGCTCGCGCTGCAGGCGGCTACGCTGTCCACGTACTTGTATGCGGACGGGGCCGTCTCCCTCTTCGCCGTCGCCCTGGGCTTCGGCGCCTCCTACGGGGGGGCGATGCCCCTCTACGCCCTCGTCGCTCGCGAGTTCTTCGGCGAGCGGGTGGTCGGCACGACCTTCGGGGGCATCTTCTTCATCTCCTGCATCGGGATGGGTCTGGGCGCCTACGGCGGTGGATTCCTCTTCGACCATCTCGGGACGTACTGGAGCCTGCATGTCGCCAGCACGCTCGTCGGGGTGGGGGCCGTGACGGTGGCCCTCACGCTCCGGGCGCCGGCGCCAACCCCCGCCCTCGTCCCGGGCCACTGACCGCGCACCATGGGCTGAACCGGGTAGCTGCCCCGTTGACAGTCTCCCGCACGAATGCTATAGACTCGGGCAACTCCAGGTCGGCACGTCGGCCTCGAACCCCCGGTGAGTAAGTCCCTGGGCAACGGCCCCTCATGGTTACCCGGACCCCTGTCGCGGGCGTGGGTTGCCGTGTCTCCTGAGGCCGCGATGGACCGGCGAAGCCCGAGGATTCCGCGAAGTGGGCCGAAGGTGAGCTCAAGAAGATCTACGGCTAACGGGTGCGGTCAGAACGCGCGCCCGAGCGCAAGGAGGCGCTGATGGCAGGTACGCTGGATCGCCGGTCGTTCCTCAAGGTCGCGGGCACCACGACTGCCGCGGCGTCCGCCGGGCTGGCGGAAATTCTGGTGTCAGGCCGGGCGCCGGCCTATGCGCAGGGACAGAAATTGCACGTGGTCCGCTGGGTCGACTTCGTGCCGGCGGCCGACGAGGCTCTCAAGAAGCAGGCGGTGGAAGCCGGGAAGGCGCTGGGGGCGGAGGTCACCGTCGAGACCATCAACGCCAACGACATCCAGCCCCGCATCACGGCTGCCATCTCGTCGGGCAGTGGCGCCGACATCTTCCTCCTCCAGCACAACCTGGCGCACCTCTATGCGAAGAACCTGGTGGACGTCGGCGACGTCGTCGACGAGATCGGAAAGGCGCAGGGTGGCTGGTACCCGGCCGCCGAGGGCCTCAGCCGGGTCGACGGGACCTGGCGCGCGGTGCCTCACGTCGTCGTCGGCGGTCTCATCGCCTACCGGAAGTCTCTGTTCGCCGAGGTGGGCGTCACCGAATTCCCCAAGACCTGGGAGGCCTACCGCGAGGCTGGCAAGAAGCTCAAGGCCAAGGGCTACCCGATCGGCCAGACGGCCGGTCACACGTTCGGCGACGCGCCGGCGTTCTGGTATCCGTACATGTGGTCATGGGGCGGCAAGGAGGTCGAGCGCGACGGCAAGGTTGCGATCAACTCCAAGGAGATGGTCGAGGGCGTCAAGTTCGCCGTCGGCTTCTGGAAGGACGCGCTCGACGAGGGCGGGCTCGCCTGGGACGACTCGAACAACAACCGGGCGTTCCTTTCTGGCACCATCTGCGCAGCCCTCAACGGGGCGTCGATCTACATCGAGTCGCTCCGCAACAAGGAGAAGTACAAGACCGACAAGGGCGCCCTGATGCACACCGACATCCAGCACGCCCCGCTACCGGCCGGACCGGCCGGGGCCTACGCGTACCACACGCCCTTCAACCACGGCATCATGAGCTACTCGAAGAACCAGAAGCTGGCGAAGGACTTCCTCAAGTGGTGGCAGGCCAGGGAGCAGTTCGAGGTCTGGTTCACCGCCCAGAGAGGCTTCGCCCAGGGGCTCACCAAGATGTGGGAGTCCCACGCCATGTGGCAGCAGGATCCCGTCATGCTGCCGTTCCGGGATGCCGCCAGCAAGCTCCGGCTCTTCGGGTACGCCGGCCCTGCCAACGCAAAGGCATCGGAGGTCTACTCGAAGTACATCATCACCGATACCTTCGCCAAGGCCATTCAGGGCATGTCGGCCGAGGACTCGGTGAAGTGGGCCGAGGGCGAGCTGAGGAAGATCTACGGGTAACCAGCCCTCGTGGCTGAGACCGGCGTGAAGCCGATCACGGGTGGACGCGGCGAGGCGGGCGAGGCCACCGCTCGTCTCGCCGCGGTGGCCCCGGCCCTCCCGCGCATGGGGCTGATTCCCCGGCTCCTGGAGGACGAGCGGGTCCTGGGGTGGCTCCTCCTCGTGCCGACGATCGTCCTGCTCGGGCTCTTCATCGCCTATCCGTTCGTCAAGGGCGTCTGGATCTCCCTCACCAGCGCCACCGTCGGGGTGCCGGGGGTCTTCGTGGGCCTCAAGAACTTCGTCAAGATCTGGAACGACTCGATCTTCCAGCAGGCCGCCTACAACACGTTCGTGTACACGGGTATCGCCACCGTCGGGAAGCTCGTGCTGGGGATGTGGCTCGCCCTCCTCCTCAACCGGCACTTCAAGGGCAAGCGCCTGGTCCGGGCGTCCATGCTGCTGCCGTTCATCATCCCCACCGTCCTGTCCACCTTCGCCTGGAAGTGGATGTTCGACCCGACCTTCAGCGTGCTGAACTGGACCTTGTACCACGCCGGTGTCATCCAAACCCGGATCGGCTGGCTGACCGACCCCACGCTCGCGCTGGGGTCCGTCATCATCGTGAACGTCTGGCGAGGCATGCCCTTCTACGCCATCACGCTCCTGGCCGGCCTGCAGACGGTGAGCCCCGAGCTCCACGAGGCGGCGGCCATCGACGGCGCGAACGCGTGGCAGCGCTTCTGGCGGATCACGTGGCCGCTGCTCCTGCCGGTCACGATGGTGGTGACGCTGTTCTCGGTCATCCAGACGTTCGCCGACTTCCAGCTCGTCTACGTGCTCACCGGCGGGGGCCCGGCGAACTCGACCCACCTCTTCGCGACCTACGCCTATCAGATCGGCATCATCACGGGGCTCCTGGGCGAGGGCGCCGCCGCGTCCCTGGCGATGTTCCCGCTCCTGTTCATCATCGTCGTCATCCAGCTCTGGTACATCCGCCGGGTGGAGGGCGCCTGATGGCCGGACGCGGCGGGTCGGGCGCCGGCATGGTCGAGGGGGCGCTGTGGAAGAAGTGGCTCTACTTCTACGTGCCCCTGACCGCCTTCGTGGTCGGCTTGCTCTTTCCGTTCTACTGGATGCTGATCACCGCCTTCCGCCCGGATGGCGAGCTCTACCGGCCGTGGCGGGCGGTCAACAACACCCCCTTCTGGACCACGAACCCGACCTGGGAGCACGTGATCTATCTCTTCAAGCACACCATGTTCGGGACGTGGCTCTACAACACGATGTTCATTGCCATCGTCTCGACCCTCATCTCGATCTTCTGCGGCATCCTGGCCGGATACGCCCTGGCGCGGCTCCGGTTCCCGCTGGCCGGCCCGCTGGGCACCGGGATCTTCGTGACCTACCTGGTGCCGCCGACGCTCCTGTTCATCCCGCTGGCGGACATCATCCGGAACTTCCGGCTGGGGGACACTCCCTGGTCACTCATCCTGACGTATCCGACCTTCCTGATCCCCTTCTGCACCTGGCTGATGATGGGCTACTTCAAGACCATCCCGAAGGAGCTGGAGGAGTGTGCTCGCATCGACGGCGCCAGCCGCATCCGGGCCATGGTCCAGATCATCTTTCCCATCGCCACGCCCGGCATCCTCTCGGCCGGGATCTTCGCCTTCACGCTCTCCTGGAACGAGTTCATCTATGCCCTCGTGTTCCTCTCCTCGCCCCAGCAGAAGACGGTGCCGGTGGGCGTCGTGTCGGAGCTGATCCGGGGTGACGTGTTCTTCTGGGGGCCGCTCATGGCCGGTGCGCTGCTCGGATCGGTCCCCGTGGCCCTGATCTACTCGTTCTTCGTCGAGCACTACGTGGCCGGCCTCACCGGCGCCGTGAAGGGCTGACGCCGGCCGAGACCTCGCGGCGGGGCCTCGCGCCGGCCCGCCTGCTCGCGCGCCCGAGCGGTCCTGCGTGGCGCGTCCTTCCGTGCTAGGCTGCCGCTGCTCCCGACCTCGTTCTCCGGCCGCGAAGAACGGCAATGGCCCCGGGCCTGAGGGGCACCGGTGTCGGTCCCTGCCCGAGACGCCGTGGCGGGCGGCACAAGTGGCACTGTCGCGGCGATGGACCCGGGAAGGACGACGACCGGGCAGCATCCCAGGATTCGGCGAAGGCGCGGCTCGGGCGACCCGGACGTGGCCGGTGGCCGGGTCTCGGCGATGACCGCCCTGTTGACGGAGCGCGGCGGTCCGGCCGGCCGGTGACGGGAGCCGCGCAGGACGGAAAGGGGGATCGCACCATGCAAGCCAGCGACGTCATGACGACGGACGTGGTGACCGTGAGACCGGACACGCGCGTCGAGCACATCGCCGGGCTTCTCCTCGAGCGCCGCATCAGCGGGGTCCCGGTGGTCGACGCAGACGGACGCCTGGTTGGCATCGTGACCGAGGGCGACCTGATGCGACGGCCCGAGATCGGGACCGAGCGCCACCGCGGATGGTGGCTCCGGATGTTCGGGGACGAGCGCGAGCGAGCCGCGGAGTACGCGCGGGCGCACGGATCCCGGGCCGAGCAGGTCATGACACGCAACGTGGTCACCGTGACCGAGGAGACGCCGCTGGGCGAGATCGCCCGGCTCCTCGAGGAGCACCGCATCAAGCGAGTGCCGGTCATCCGTGACGGCAAGGTCGTCGGGATCGTGAGCCGGGCGAACCTGCTGCACAGCCTGGCCGCGAGCCCGGCCCCGGCGCGGCCCGCACGGTCGATGGACGACCGCTCCATGCGGGACGAAGTGCTGCGGGTGCTGCAGCGCGAGGGCCTGACGGCGCACGGTCCCCTGAACGTGACCGTGACGAATGGAGTCGCCGAGCTCTGGGGACTGGTCGAGTCCGAGGAGGAGCGCCAGGCGATCCGGGTGGCCGTCGAGAACGTCCCGGGCGTGGTATCGGTACGCGACAACCTCGGCAGGATCCGGCCCTGGCTCTGGGGGTCCTGATCGCCGATGGGGGCGCGGTCCGGAAGCTATCCGATCGTCCGGCGAGCCGGTGAGATCGAGCGCTTGCGGGTCCAGGCCGCTGCCATGGAGTTCGATGCCGGGGTCATGCTCGACCGGATCGGGGTCCAGCCAGGCTGGCATTGTCTCGACCTCGGGTGCGGCCCCAGCGGGATCCTGCACCTCCTGCGCGGCCGGGTGGGGCGGGGCGGGCGCGTGGTAGGCGTTGACGCCGACCCGGTCATGCTCGAAGCGGCCCGCGCGTGGGCGAAGGCGAGGCTACTTGCCGACGTGGAGGACATGGAGTTCGTGGAGGCCGATGCGTACCGGACGGGTCTCCCTCGCGACGCCTTTGACCTCGTCCACGTTCGATACCTCGCCGGGACCGCGGGCCGGCCGGACGAGCTCCTTCGAGAGGCCATTGGCCTGACCCGGTCCGGGGGCGTGGTCGCGTTCCAGGAGCCTGACAGCGATACGCTCGACTGCCAGCCGCCCCACCCGGCCTGGAACCGCCTGAAGACTGCTCTCCAGGACGCCTTCGCCAGCGTCGGCGCGGACACGCGCCTCGCGAAGCGGCTCTACCAGCTGTTTCGCGCATCCGGGCTGGAGGACGTCCGGTACCGGCCGTTCCTGGTGGGAGTCACCAGCGGGGAGCCGATGGCCGACTACCTGCCGGCCACGATCGAGTCGGTCCGGTCGACCCTGATCGGTACGGGGATCATCGCGGAAGCCGAGCTCGACGCCGCCCTCGCCTCATGCCGGCGCCACCTGGCCGATCCGGGCACCGTGTCCACGAGCTTCATGACCGCCCAGGTCTGGGGGTGGAAGCGGTAGAAGCCCCGCTGAGGGCCGGGGCACGGCCCGCCTGCGGTCGGAGCGGGCGCTGAGGCGCTTGACGATGGGCGCCATTGTGTGGCAAAGAGGCTCAGACGGACCCGTCCCTGAAAGGGGCGTGACCAGCGATCCAGCACCTGGCTGCCGCCTGGCCACGACCTGGATCCCAGACCAACACACCGAGAGGGGAGGACTCTGAATGAGAATGCCCAGGACGGTCACGATCCTCGCCATCCTCGCCACCCTCGCCGTCTTCGTCGCCCTCGCCCTCCACCCGAGTCCTCCGGCCGAGGCTCAGCGGAAGGTGACGTGGAAGATGGCGAGCGCTTTCCCCAGCAAGCAGCCGCATCTCGGAACCTCGGCCATCCGCTTCGCCGACAACGTCAAGGTCATCTCGGGCGGGTCACTCGAGCTGAAGTTCTTCGAGCCCGGCGCGCTGGTGCCGGCGCTCGAGTGCTTCGACGCCGTCTCCAAGGGCTCCGTGGAGTCGTGCTGGACGACGCCGGGCTACCACACCGGGAAGTACCCCGCGCTGGCGTTCTTCACCACGGTGCCGTTCGGACCCCAGATCGGAGAGTTCCTCGCCTGGAAGTGGTTCGGCGGCGGCAACGACCTCCGGAACGAGATCTACGCCAAGCACAACCTCTTCGCGCTCGACTGCTTCGCCATCGGGCCGGAGACGTCCGGGTGGTTCCGGAAGGAAGTCAAGAGCGTGGCCGAGCTGAAGGGCATCAAGATGCGCTTCTTCGGCCTCGGCGCCCAGGTCATGCAGAAGCTGGGCGTGAACACGCAGCTCCTCGCCGCGGCCGACATCTATCCCGCGCTCGAGCGCGGCGTCATCGACGCGACCGAGTTCTCGATGCCGACGATGGACCTGGCGCTGGGCTTCCACCAGATCGCCAAGAACAACTACTACCCCGGCTGGCACCAGCAGATCTCGGTGAGCGAGCTGCTGATGAACAAGGCGGAGTGGGACAAGCTCTCCGACCAGCACAAGCGCATCATCCAGGTCGCCCTCAACGACGCCGTGGTCCACACGTACGTCGAGACCGAGGCGAAGAATCCGCCGGTCATGCAGGAGATGAAGTCGAAGCACGGCGTCACCAACCGCCGCTGGTCCGACGATGATCTCAAGGCGTTCGAGAAGGCATGGCTCGAGGTGCTCGCCGAGCAGAGCGAAAAGGACCCCATCTTCAAGAAGATCGCCGACCACTACCTCAACTGGCGGAAGACGTACCAGATCTGGGGAGAGGCTCAGGAGCTGAAGGCCACCTACCAGAAGTAGGCGACCCCGACCGGCGGCTCGCGGGGGCCGCGACTGGCCTCCGCGAGCTCGCCCGACTCTCCGTCGCACCTGGCAGCGGACCTCACTCGACCGCGCGCCGTTAGCCCAGCCGGACACTCCGAGCCGCGATAACCGTCCCGGGCCTGGAGCCCCACCGGTCGGCGACGCGGGGACACGACTCCGGCGATGCGGCGCTCGCCTAGCGCCGATGCTCAGCGTGCGGAAGAGGTCCGAGGGCGAAGCGAGACAGGCGCCACGCTACGGCACCGACGCTCGGCGCGGCTAGTCGAGGAAGCCGGCGAGCCTCGGCAGCCAGAGCACGATCTCCGGTTGCCAGATGCAGATCAGCAGCCCGACGACCTGCAGGGCCACGAAGGGATACATGCCCTTGTAGACGTCGCTCATGGTCACGCCGGGGGGCGCCGTTCCCTTCATGTAGAAGAGCGTGGCGCCGAACGGCGGCGTCATGAATGCGGTCTGTAAGTTGACCGCCACCAGGGCGCCGAACCAGGGCATCAGGTATCTCTGGCTACCGAGATGGGCGGAGAAGTCGTACTTCGCCAGGATCGGCCCGAACACGGGCAGGACGATGAGGCAGATCTCGATCCACTCGAAGGGGAAGCCGAGCAGGAAGATCAGAACCATGATGAAGGACGAGCATCTCCCATCCGGTGTCGACGCCGAGCCTCAGCAGCATCCCGATCATCAGGTCGTCGCCGCCCAGCACCCGGAACACGTAGGAGAATCCGGTCGCGCCCAGGATGATCAGGAACACGAGCCCGTTCGCCCGGCAGGCCGACCACATGGCCTCGGTGGTCATCTTCATGGTCATCTTCTGGTTCAGGGCCGCGATCAGGAACGAGCCGAACACCCCGACGGCGCCGCTCTCGGTCGGCGTCGCCCAGCCGGCGAAGATCGAGCCGATCACGATCACCATCAGAGCCGTCATCGGGAACAGGCCCCGCCACAACGCCATCCAGAACTCTTGACGGGTCTGCGGCCCGTGATCGGGGGGGAGCTTGGGCGCCTTGTCAGGCCGAACGATCGAGACGATGATGATGTAGATCAGGAAGAGGCCCGAGAGCAGGAAGCCCGGCATGGTGGCCGCGAGGAACAGCGTGCCCGCCGACGTCACCAGCATCTCCGCCATCACCACCAGCATGATGGCCGGCGGGATCAGGATGCCGAGGGTGCCGGCCGAGGCGATGGTCCCGATGGCCAGCCGCTTGTCGTAGCCGGCGGCCAGCATCTGCGGGAGCGCGATCACCGAGAGCGTGACCACCGCCGCCCCAACCGTCCCGATCGGCGCGGACAGGATCGTGCCCATCACCATGACGGCAACCGCCAGCGCCCCGGGGACGCGCCTCATCAGGACCTCGGTCGCCTTCAGCATGTCGGCGGCCGAGCCGGAGCGCTCCAGGATCGAGCCCATGAAGATGAACATGGGAATGGAGGCGAGCACCGGATCGGCGGCCGCCTGGCCCCACATGCGCAGCACGATGTCGTAGAGCCCGATCAGGTTGAACACGCCGAGCAGCCAGCCCACGATCGCGAAGAGGAACGCCATCCCGCCCATGATGAAGGCCACGGGGTAGCCGGTGAAGATGACGAAGAACATCGACACGAACATGATCAGGGCGAGGTTGTCGGCAAGCAAGTCGAGCACGGCGCCCCCTATCGCGACCTAAATATCGGCTTCCACGTGGCCGATGGGTAGATCGACCTTCGCCTTCGACGGGCCACCGAACAGGAAGACGATGACGCGCAGCAGGACGCTGAAGATCCCCAGCACCACCAGCCAGATCCCGGCGGCGTAGACGCCCTTGATGAACCAGCGGTAGCGGAGCCCGACCGTGCTGTCCGATTGCTCGGACAGCAAGTAGGACTCCGAGACGAAATCCAGGGTGTGGTACGCGGCTAGCGCCATGTACGGCAACGCGAAGAGCAGACAGCCTAAGAGCTCGAACCAGGCCTTGCGCCGCAGCGTCATGTTCTCGGTGTAGGAGTCGACCCTTGGATGCGCGTTGATCGTGTAGCCGTAGCCCATCCAGAGGGAGAAGAGCGCGGCGTGGAAGTGCCACTCCAGCTCCTGCAGCTTCGTCAGCGGAGCGGGGATCCCGGTCTTGCGCGCCAGGACGTCGAAGCAGGTGACGGCCGCCATGATCAGGAGCAGCCATGCAGACGCCCGGGCGACCGACTCGAGCATCCGCCGCAAGCTGTCGGACAGACTCAGCAGGGCGTTCATCGGGCCGAGTACCGGGTGGACGGCCCGTGACCACGCGCCTCGCCACGCGCCGGGCGCCGTGGCCCGCTCGCGGTCAGGCTGCCGGAGACACGCCACACCATGAGTCCCTCCCGCGCTACATGACCGGCCATGCCTGGAGCCAGGACTGAGAAGCCCGACCCGCGGCTACCCAACCGGCACGAGGGGAGCGCGGGGAGGCGACCTGCGTGCGCGTACCCTAGCCGCCGGCCGAAGCCCGTGTCAAGAAGGAATCTTCCGGGCGTCGGGGACCGGATTCCCGATCCCCGACGCCCCCTCTGCGTTCGAGCCGACTCGGCGCGGCCGTCTGGGTCGTGATGTACTAGCTCTTGAAGTAGTGGGCGATCACCACCTCGATCGGCGGGCGAATCTTCTGCGCATGAGGCACCGCGCGCTGTGCGAAGTCCTTCTGCGACTTGAGCACCTTGGCGAAGAACGGGTTCTTCTGGGCCTCGACGGCGTACACCTTGTCGATCGCCTCCACCTGCGCCTTGAGGACGTCATCCGGAGTCTTCAGGATCTTCACGCCGTGCTTCTTCTCCAGCTCCTCGGCCGCCTTGCTGTCGAGGTCCACGCTGTAGGCGGTCATCCGGATGATCTCCGCCATGCCGGCCCACTTGACGATCGCCTGCAGGTCCTTCGGCAGCTCGTCCCACTTCTTCTTGTTGATCACCACCTCCTGGTACGAGGCGGGCTGACGCAGATCCGGCATGTAGTAGTACTTCGTCACGTTCTGGAAGCCCATGAGGATGTCGTGGCTGGGGATCGCCCACTCCGCGCCCTCGATCGCCCCGCGTTCGAGGGCCGGGATGACCTCGCCGCCGGCGAGCGTCACGACCGACACCCCCATCGTCTTCATCATCTCCATGCCCAGCCCCGAGGTGCGGAATCGCAGCTTCCGGAGATCGTCAAGGTTGTTGAACGTCTTCTTGAACCAGCCCAGCGGCTCCCAGTAAGGCAGGCTGGTGGTGAACACGGGCACCACCACGTTCATCTTCAGTTCTTTCTGGAGCAGCTCGTTGTAGAGCTCGAGGCCGCCGCCGGCGAAGAGCCAGCCGAGGTACTCCTCGCGATCCATCCCGAACGGTCCCGCGGGACCGGGCGCGAAGAGCCCGGCGGCCGAGTTCTTCCCCGCCCAGTAGCCCGGCCAGGCATGGGTCGCGTCGATGATCCCCCGGTTGACGGCGTCGAGCACCTCGAACGCGCCGACCACCGTGCCGGCCGCCGACATCTCCCACTTGAGACGGCCGCCGGACATCTCCTCGATCATCTTGGCCAGCTCGACAGCCGAGACATGGAGGAGGTTTGTGGCTGGCCAGGCGCTCTGGACCTTCCACACGAATCGCTGCTGCGCGACCGCCGAGCCGGGTCCGCGCCAGAGGACCGCAGCCAGGAGCAAGACGGGAAACGCGAACGCGATCCACACCAAGACGATCGTTCGTCGGTTCATGGCTCCTCCCTTCGTGACGGGTGGGTCGTGGCGCTCGATCGCCGCACGCAGAGCCGGCGCCTGCTCGCTCCGCGCGTAGCGCACTGCCCGAATACAGTACGCGCTGCCGGAAAGTCAATGACCCCCGCGCCCGAGCCCCGTCGTGGACCAATGCGCGAGGCCCGCTCGACGTGCCCACGTGGCGGACCGGAGCCTTCCAAGGGGCCCGGCACGATCCCCCGGGCGACCGCCGCCGGCAGATGGTGTAGCGTTAGTGCGCGCGGGCTTGGCCCGATCGCGACACGGCCGTCGTTCACTCCAACGGAGAGGAGGGCGCTATGCGCACCGTGCAGTCCCTGCTGAGGATCGGCTCCCTGCTCCTGCTCGTCGTCGCCGTGCTCACCATGCCGGCGGGCGCCCAGGGGCCGGGGGGGAAGACGCAGTGGAAGATGCAAAGTAGCTGGCCGGCCGCGGACTTCCACCAGGTCAATCCCAAGGGGCTCGTCGAGAAGATCGCCGAGATGACGGGGGGGCGGCTGCAGATCGACCTGCAGCCGGCTGGCACCGTCGTGCCGGCCTTCGAGGTGCTCGACGCCGTGAACCGCGGCGTGCTCGACGCCGGACACTCGTGGCCGGGGTTCTGGACCGGCAAGCACCCCGCGGCCACGCTGTTCGGCAGCGCGCCCGGCGGCCCTTACGGCATGAATGCCGAGGACTTCCTGGGGTGGGTCTACCTCGGCGGCGGGCTCGAGCTCTACAACGAACTGCTCCAGAAGGAGCTCAAGCTGAACGTCGTCGCCTTTCCGACCTTCGGCGAGACCCCGGAGCCGCAGGGATGGTTCCGCAAGGCCATCCGGTCTCCCGCGGACCTCAAGGGCCTGAAGTTCCGCGCCACCGGCATCGCGGCCGAGGTCTTCAAGGAGATGGGAATGTCGGTGGCCAGCATCGCGCCCGGCGAGATCGTCTCGTCGCTCGAGCGCGGGGTGGTCGAGGCCGCCGAGTTCAGCGATCCGAGCGCCGACATGGCGATCGGGCTGCACCAGGTGCGGAAGTTCTACCACATGCCCGGCATCCACCAGCCGACCGGCATCATGGAGCTGCAGATCAACAAGGCGAACTGGGAGGCGCTGCCGGCCGACGTCAAGGCCATCGTCAAGCACGCGGCCATGGCCGAGGCGCTCCACTACACGCTCAAGATGCTCGACCGCAACAGCCAGGATCTGGTGACGCTGGTGACCAAGCACGGCGTCACCGTCGTCGAGACGCCGCGCGAGGTGTTCGAGGAGATCCTCAAGGCCTGGGACAAGGTCGCCGAGCGCAAGGCCAAGGAGAACGCCTTCTTCGCCCGGGTTCTGGAGTCGCAGAAGGCGTGGGCGCAGCGCGTGGTGCCGTATCGCCGCTGCTGCCATCCGCCCTACGAGTTCGCCGCCGACTACTACTGGAAGGGCGCCAACCCCTACAAGATCCTCAAGCAGCCGTAGCCGTGACCGGCTGGCGCTGACCGTCTTCCCTCCCGGCGGCGCCGCGTCAGAGCGGCGTCGCCGGGGCGCGCCCGCCGGCGCCGCGCCAGGACCCCCCGCCCTCGAGGCCCCAGCACGCCAGGAACGGGCCGAACGCCGAGGCGCGGAGGGCCAGCAGGGGCACGCGGGCGCCGTCGCTGCCGAGAATTGGCGAGACCCCGTATCTCAGGCCACCGTGACGGGGAACGACGAGATGGCGCGGAAGCGGGCGCGGCGCGCGCGGACCGGGGCGGCGTCGGCCCGCAGCCGGTGGAAGCGCATCGCGAGGCGCCCGATGGCGATCCGGCCCTCCATCCGCGCCAGCCACATCCCGGCGCAGGCGTGAATGCCGGTGATGAAGGCCAGGTGGCGGTTGGGGGTGCGCCCGAGGTCGAGACGGTCGGGGTCGGGGAACTGCGCGGGATCGCGGTTGGCCGCCCCGATGCCGAGCGTCACCAGGGTCCCGGCCGGCAGCGCCACGCCGCCCACGACGGCGTCGGCCACGACGCGCCGGTTACCGAGCTGATTCGGGCTCTGGTAGCGCAAGAACTCCTCCACCGCGCTGTCGATGAGCGTCGGCTCGGCGCGCAGGCGTGCCCACGCCGCCGGTTCCTCGGTGAGCGCCGCGACCGCGTTGGCGATCAGGTTCGTCGTCGTCTCGTGCCCGGCGTTCAGCAGGAAGATGCACTGGTGGAGGAGCTCGACCTCGCTGAGACGTTCACCGGCATCCTCGGCAGCCAGGAGCGCGCTCAGGATCTCGCCCGGATCGGTGCTCGGCCGTCGCCGGCGCTCGGCGATGAGCCGCCGCAGGTACCCCTTGAACTCATCGACCGCGCGGTTGCCGGCCCGGAGCCGCTCCGGGCCAGGCTCCGGCTCGAGCGCGCCGAGAATCGCCAGCGACCAGCCTCGTAACGGCCCGCGCTCTTGGCCGGGCACGCCCAGCATGTCGCCGATGAGCTGGACCGGCAGAGCCGCCGCGAAGTCCTCGACGACGTCCATCGCACCGCGGGCCGCCGCCCGGTCCAGCAGCGAGTCCACCAGCGCCACCACTCGCGGCTCCAGCGCCGCCAGGGCGCGCGGCGTGAACGCCGGTGCGAACAGCTTGCGGATCCGCGTGTGGTCGGGCGGATCGCGGAAGACCACGCTCGTCGTGTGGTGCTCGTAGAGCGGCGAATCCCCGAACTTCGGCGCGAACTCCACCCGCTTGTCAGACGAGAATCGGTGATGGTCCTGGTAGACGGCGACCACGTCGTCGTAGCGTGTGAGGAAGTACGAGCCGTCGGGTTCGCGGTGCACAGGGTCCCAGCGCCGGAGCTGATGGTAGAAGGGAAAGGGGTCCTGGTAGAACTCGTCGGACAGGCGGCGAAGGTCGAAGGCGCGCGCGGCCGCCCGCTCCGCTGCCTCGGCGCCGGCCGCGCCGCTCACGGGGATGTCCTGGCTCCGCCGGAGCTGATCGAACGGCGTTGCCGCCTGCGGCTTCACGTCTGCCTCTCGTCCTCCGCCGGCCGCAGCGCGTCGCGCGCGTCGGCCAGCCGCTCTCCGAGCGCACGGGCCTCGGCCAGGCGGTCGGCGCGATACGCGAACCGCGCGCCGGTGGCGTACGCCCCCCAAGCGCTCATGTAGTCGGCCCGGCTCAGGCCCAGCGCGAACTCGGAGACCCACGTCGGGTTGGCAAAGTCGGCCATGATGGCGACCTCGTTGTGGACGCCGGCGTTGGCGCCCTCCATGAACGCCTCCAGCGCCCGCGGCTTGGGCCCGTGCGGCAGGCCCACGGGATGGAGCGTGACCATCCCGCGGCTCGTGACCCCGCCGCCGCTGAAGAAGTCGCCGTAGTGGTACGCGAGCGTCTCCAGGTAGTCGAGGTTCTTGTGGAAGAAGGGCAGCCACATGGCCTCCTTCTCCACCGAACGGACCGTGAACGCGCAGAGGTAGCAGCCCGGGAGCTTGAAGATGGTGTGACCGGACGGCGGGAGGTGCGAGCGGTCGGCCACCAGCGGGCGCACGTCCTCGACGGCGAGCTTGTAGGGCAGGTAGTCCCCGCGCCAGCCGATGACGTCGAAGGGATGGGTCGGGTGCACGCGCCGCGTGTAGGCCGTGTCGACCTTCGAGACGATCTCGAAGCGTCCGGCCTCGTTGCGCGTGTCGAGCGACCGGGGAAACCGGTAGTCGCTCGCGCTGTGGGTCAGGAAGCGTCCGGTCGTCGGCGCCTCGGACTTCTCGGGATCGCCGGCGAACGATTCGTACATCCAGTAGTACTGGGGGCCCGGGCCCGTCTCGAATCGATGGGTCACGCCCTTGGGCACGATGAGGAAATCGCCCTTCCCGTACTCGATGGGCCCGAACGTGGTTTCCAGCGCGCCGCCCCCCTCGTGGACGAAAAACACCATCGTGGCCGAGTGGTGCTCGAAGAAGTAGTCCATCGCCGCCCGTGGCGCAGTGACGTTCATCGCCGCCGTCGCGTTGGCCACGATGCGAGCCATGCCCCGGTAGGGATCGCGGGCGGGCTGCGCCGGCGCCATCCCGAGGAGGTGGTGGACGCCGCCGATCGGCGAGAGCGGCGACTCCCAGTCAGGCGCGAACGCGTCGAGTCGCCGGGTCTCACCAGGCAGCCAGTTGGTCGGCGGATACAGATGATATGTGTGGCTGACCTTGCCGGCAAAGCCGCCGCGCCCGTGCTCCTGCTCGAAGACGTGGCGTAGCAAGGGGCCGGCATGCGGTGCCCGGGGGACGATGCCGGCCTCGGGCAGGCCACGGAAGTAGTCGTATTTCTCCACGGGTCCCTCCTCAGCGAGGCGTCTCGGCGGGATTGTACCGCCGCCTCACGCCCAGCGGCGTCGGGGGGTCACTGCGCGGCGTTCACCGCGTCCCCGAGCCGGATCCGGCCTCTTGCCGCTCTACTGCGCAAGTGCTCTACTGGTTACCGAGTCGGTGCTCCGCCACGCGGAGATGCCGGTCTTCGTCATGCGCCAGCCTGCCAAGGGCGCCCTGCCGCGCGCGACCGGAGAGGCACCGTAGGGGATCCGGTCCAACAGGTGGAGGACCTTCATCGCGCAGACTACTTGCCGAACAACCAGCGCGGGAACCACAGGGCGATCTCGGGGAACATGATGCAGAGCGCCAGCCCAATGAGTTGGAGCACCATGAACTGGGCCATGCCCCGGTAGATGTCCCCGAGCCCCCAGTTCGGCGCCACGCCCTTGAGGTAGTACGCCGACATCGCCACCGGCGGCGACAGGAAGGCCGTCTGGAGGTTCACGGCGATGAGCGTCGCGAACCACAGCATGTCGATCTTCAACGCCGCGATGATCGGCTGCATCAGCGGCACGAAGACCAGGACGATCGCCGGCCACTCGAAGGGCCAGCCGAGCAGGAAGATGACGACCATGATGACGGTCAGCATCGCCACCGGCGGGATCTGCCAGGCGAGCAGCGCGTTGGTGGCCACCGTCGCGGTCCCCAGGCGCGAGAACACCGCGCCGAAGACGTTGCCGCAGACGGCAAGGAAGATGACGGTGCTGGACTGGAGCAGGGTGTTGTACACCGCGTTCTTGAGCCGCTGCCACGTGAACTCGCGGTAGAGGACGGCCAGGAAGGCGGCGCCGACGACACCCATGGCCGCCGCCTCGGTGGGCGTTGCCCACCCCCAGATGATGGTCCCGAGGGTGGCGATGATAAGGATGGCGTGCGGCAGCATCCCCAGCGTGAGCTCGATGGCGATCTCTTTGATGCTGCCTGTTCGCTCCTCGGGCGGCAGCGGGGGTCCCAGGGTCGGGTTGATGAGGCTGCGGACGAGGCAGTAGACGATGAAGATGCCCGCCAGGAGGAAGCCGGGACCAAAGGACGAGGCATAGAGCTCGGCGACGGACACGCCCATGACCGGACCCATGACGACTAGCATGACGCTCGGAGGCACCAGGATGCCCAGCGTGCCGCCCGCGGTGATGGCGCCGGCGGACATCCTGACGTCGTAGCCGGCCTTGGTCATGATGGGTACGGCCATGATTCCCATGAGAACGACGGTCGCCCCCACCGTGCCGGCGGCGATGCCGAAGATGGTGGCGGTGATGAGCACCCCCACGTACAGCGACCCCGGCACGGGACCCATCATGAGCTGGAAGCCGCGGAACAGGCGCTCCATGAGCCCGCCCTGCTCCATCAGGTAGCCCATGAAGATGAACAGCGGCACGGCCGCCAGCACCTCTTCCTTCATGAGGCCGATCGTCTGAAACACCATGATGTAGAAGGCCCGATCCCCGAGCCCGATCCAGCCGAAGATCAGCGCGAGGAGCAGCAGCGTGAACGAGATCGGGAAGCCGATGAAGATAGCCCCCAGCATGACCACCAGCATGATGGCGCCGAGCAGCTCGGGGCTCATCCGATCTCCAGGTGTTCACGGTGTTCCCACTCGCGACCCGTTCGAATCGCGTAGAGGCTCTTGAGGAGCTCCGCGACGCCCTGGATGAGCAGGAACAGCGCGGTGAATGGGATCACGAACTTGAACGGGTAGACAATCGGGCGCCAGGGGCTCGCGTCCGAGGTCTCCCGGATCTGGAACGAGTGGTAGGCCTCCTGCCAGCCGAAATAGAACAGGAAGAGCATCGCCGGGAAGAAAAAGAAGAAGTAGCCGATCGCGTCGATCTTGTTCTGACGACGGATGGACCAGCGAGAATACAGCATGTCGGTCCGCACATGCCCGATCCGCATCAGCGTATAGGCGGTGCCCAGCATGAAGTGCGTGCCGTACAGCATGTAGGTCACGTCGAACGCCCAGATGGTGGGCGCGCGGAAGAAGTGGCGGGACACGACCTCCCAGGTGACGGCGATGGTCATGGGGATGATGAGCCACGCGACCGCGCGGCCGCAGTAGCTCGCGAAACGGTCGATCACCTCGACCGTGGTCCGGAAGCCTGAAGACACTTCGCGATGGTTGGACGCTACCGGTGCCGCCGTCGCCACACGGATCCTCCCTTCTGTTCGTGCACGCAGAGCGCCGGGTTCAATGGGGCGCGAACCCGTGGGTCGGCGGGACGATCCGACGGCGCACCGGGCGGTGGAGCGCCGATGCCACCCCACCGCCCGGCGAGCAGTCTTACGGTCCGATCGTCGAGCCTCCTACTTCAACCAGATCTTGTCCTTGTAGTAGTGCTCGCCGATGAAGTTGTAGCTCGGCCAGTAGGAGAGGCGGTACGGCACCACGAGGCTCGAGTACTTCTTCTGCGAGTCGATCACCTTCCGGTAGAAGTCATCCTTGGCCGCCTCTGCCTGCCAGACCTCGTCGAAGGCGCGCAGGAACTGCTTGTTCAGCTCATCGGTGGTCTTGATGATCTTGACCCCCTGCGCCAGCAGCTCCTGACAGGCCTTCGCGGTCTTCTCCTGGAACCGGACGAAGTGGTTCCAGTACGAGGCCTGGACCGAGGTCTTGACGATCTCCTTCAGGTCCGCCGGCAGCGCATCCCACTTCGCCTTGTTGATGATGAACTCGCCGACCGTCACCGGCTCGTGCATCCCCGGGGCGTAGTGGAACTTGGCGATCTTGTCGATGCCGAGGATCCTGTCGTCGGAGCAGTTGACCCACTCGGCGCCGTCGATCGCGCCCCGCTCGAGCGCCGGGACGATCTCGCCGCCGGCGAGGGTCACGGGGGCGAGGCCGAGCTTGCTGTACACCTCGGCTCCCGCCGCGTAGATGCGGTACCGCTGCCCCTTGATGTCGTTGAAGGAGCGGATCTCCTTCTTGAACCAGCCCATCGCCTGAGGCCCTTCCGGGTGGACCTGGAAGGTGACCACGTTCATCTTCAGCCGCTGCTGGTACGCCTCGTTCAGCAGGTCCTGGCCGCCGCCCTCCCAGTACCAGCCGTAGTAGTCGATGAAGTCCATCCCGAAGAGGGGACCGTGGGTCAGCGGGAGGAACGCCTTCAGCTTCCCGAGGATGTACCCGGGCGTGGTGTGCCCGGCGTCCAGCACACCCCGGCTCACCGCGTCCTGGATCTCGAAGGGCGGCACGACGGCACCCGAAGGCGCTATCTCCACCTTGAGCCGCCCGCCGGAGTTCCGGTCGATCGTTTGGGCCAGCAGCTTCGCGGCGTCTTCCGGGAAGGTCCCCGTCGGCCAGGCGTGTTGCGCCTTCCAGACGATCGGGGCTTGGGCCGTGGCGGGACGAGGCACGCTGTGCGACCCGACTAGGAAGGCGAGGAAGGCCAGGGCGAGGGCGAGCGCGATAGCGGACCTCAAGGGCACCATCTTGCGCATACGCATCCCTCCTGTGAGGCGGCCGGTTTAGGGCACTCGTGGCTCCGAAGGCAGCGGAGGTGAAGAGGAGGACCGAGGCACCCGAGCTCCGGCGGGTCGCCCCGTAGGCCTGGGGGACGGACCCGCAGAGCAGCGCCTGGGGCGGCGGCCACCGATCCTCAGGAGACTCTCCAGGCGGGTTGATCCCGTCATGCCAACCCCTCGCGCTTCGGGGCATGCTAGCCGTCGGCGTCCGGGACGTCAAGGACCGACTAGGACCCCGACCAAGGGCCGGCGTCGGGCCACACGCGGCGAGGGCGCCGCCCCGGCGCGGAGGCCCCCCGGTCAAGCCATTCGAATGCCGCCAGGGAGGCCTGCTGACCAGGGAGGCCTTGACAGGGACGGCCATTCCGGCCGATCTTGTGGGCTGCCTCCGTCAGGGGGCCAGCAGCGGTTGCCGGAGCCCAGGGTGGGGCGCCGGCCTAACCATGGGAGCTCACCCTTCACCCGAGGAGCGCCGCATGGCACAGGTCATCCTGAAGGATCTCGCGAAGAAGTTCGATGAGGTGGTCGCGGTCCGCGACGTGAATCTCCAGATCAAAGACAAGGAGTTCATGGTCCTCGTCGGACCATCGGGGTGCGGCAAGTCCACGACCCTCCGCATGATCGCAGGCCTCGAGGAGATCAGCTCCGGCGAGATCTACATCGGGGAGCGGCTGGTCAATGACCTTCCGCCGAAGGACCGCGACATCGCGATGGTGTTCCAGAACTACGCGCTGTACCCACACATGACCGTCTACGACAACATGGCCTTTGGGCTGAAGATGCGGAAGTTCCCCAAGGCCGAGATCGAGACGCGGGTGCGCGAGGCAGCCCAGATGCTCGGCATCCAGGAGCTCCTGACCCGCAAGCCCCGCCAGCTCTCGGGCGGTCAGCGGCAGCGGGTCGCCGTCGGGCGCGCCATCGTGCGGCATCCGCAGGTGTTCCTCTTCGACGAGCCCCTGTCAAACCTGGATGCCAAGCTCCGCGTCCAGATGCGCGTCGAGCTCAAGCGCCTGCACGACCGGCTCGAGACGACCGCGATCTACGTGACCCACGACCAGGTCGAGGCGATGACCCTCGGTGACCGCGTCGTCGTCATGAAGGACGGCCTCGTCCAGCAAGTGGGCGAGCCGCTCACGATCTACGCGCAACCTCGGAATCGGTTCGTCGCGGGTTTTATCGGGTCTCCCGCGATGAACTTCATCGAATGCACGGTGACCGGGTCCGACGGGAACCTGGCCATCGACGCGCCCGGAGGGTTCCTGATCGCGGTGCCCGCCGCGAGCCGCGTGCTGCTCCAGAAGTACCGCGGCCAGCCGGTGACGCTCGGGATCAGACCAGAGGACATCCGAGAGAGCCAACCGGGGGATCCGAAGGACTCCCAGGTCGACGCCGTCGTCGAGGTGGTCGAGCCGCTCGGCAACGAGATTCTCATCGACGTCAAGGTCGGCCCGAATCCGATGGTCGCGCGCGTCCCGCCGACCTCGCGGCTCCGCATGCACGAGCAAGTCCGACTGTCACTGGACCCCGAGCGCCTCCACTTCTTCGACGCGCGGACCGAGCAGGCGATCGAATAGCGTCGGAGCGCGTACGCGCTGTCGCTCCCGCACGCCGCGGCGGGGAGCCCCCGGGCTCCCCGCCGTCCTCGTTCTCGCCGCCGTCCAGCACGTCCGTACTCTCCCGGCCCACGACCCGGACGTCCGGGAGACGCCGCTGGACGCTGCTCGCCGGGCGCCGCCCTGAGAACACGGCGGGTACTGGCCGCGGGAGTCGCCGGGGGCGTGCTGGCGCTTCTCGTCGCCGGCGTGGCCTTGGTCCGCGCGCCGCTGCCGCCTTCGCCCAGGGGGCCGGAACCTGGCCGCACCCTCTTCCAGACCCACTGCGCGACCTGCCACGGAGCCGCAGGCCGCGGGGACTCCTGGCGAGCGCGCCTGCTCTTTCTGCGACCCGGCGATCTCTCGAGCCACGCGATCGCGTCCCTTCCCGACCGATACCTGGCCGATCTCATCCGCCACGGCGGCTCGAGCTTCGGCAAGCCGGGAATGCCGTCCTTCGGGTTCGTCCTGAACGACACCGAGATCAGCGCTGTGATCCAGTACGTGAGAAGCCTGCCCCGCGCGCCCCGGGATCTGGGGGGCCGTGAGACGCCGCCCGCGGCGCGCGCCGAGCCGGGCGGCCGGAGGGATCGGAAGCTAGGCCGGCGGGCGAGCCTGGACCCGCTCGTAGTGGTAGGCTAGAGCCGCTCGTCGACCACCCAAGGCCAGGCTACCCGGCCCGATGCTCGGAGGGTCCCCGCCGATGCCCACCGCCCCATGACGGGAGGCCGTCGCGGTCCGGTCAGCTCCGCTGACCGTCGGGCCCCAGTGCGCCTGGTCGTCGGCATCTCGGGGGCGAGCGGGTCGATCTACGGGATCAGGCTTCTCGAGGTGCTGCGGGAGCTGTCCGGACTGGAGACTCACCTGATCGTGAGCCGGGCGGCCAAGCGCACCCTCGTGGACGAGACCGACTACACGGTGCGGGACGTCGAGGCACTGGCCACCCGCGTCTACGACGACCGGGACATCGGCGCCGCCCTGGCCAGCGGCTCCTTTCGCACGGCCGGCATGGTGGTCGCCCCCTGCAGCATCAAGACGCTCTCCGCGCTGGCCACCTCCCACGCCGACACCCTCATCGCCCGAGCGGGTGACGTCACCCTCAAGGAGGGCCGACCGCTCGTCGTGGTGGTGCGGGAGACCCCGCTTCACGTGGGCCATCTCCGCCAGATGCTCGCGCTCGCCGAGATGGGCGCCGTCATACTGCCGCCAGTGCCCGCGTTCTACCACCGTCCCAAGACCATCCGCGACCTGGTCGACCACACGGTGGGCCGCGTGCTCGACCGGATCGGCATCGCGCACGGGCTCGTGACCGAATGGACGGGGACCGGAGAGCCGGGCGCCGAACCGTCCGCTCCCTGAGCCCGGTCTCTGGCTCCGTGAGCGCGCCAGTGGACGGTCCCGGCCGCGAGCCCTTCTCGATGCACCTCCGTCGCCTGGCGGACCCGGTGTGGCAAGCTCAGCACGCACACCCGTTCGTCCGGGGCATCGGCGACGGATCGCTCGACCTCGAGCGCTTCCAGCACTGGGTCCGGCAGGACTACCGGTTCCTGGTCGAGTACTGCCGCCTGTTTGGACTCGCCGCGGCGCGGGCCCCCGACCTCGACACGCTCGCGCGCTTCGCCGACCTTCTCCAGGCCACGGCGCGCACCGAGATGGACCTCCACCGGGCGTATGCCGCGGACCTCGGCATCGCCCCCGCCGCGCTCGAACGGGAGCCCATGGCACCGACGACCCGCGCGTACACCGACTTCCTGGTGCGAGTCGCGGCCACGGGGGATTTCGCCGAGCTGGCGGCGGCTCTCTTGCCGTGCATGTGGGGCTTCTCGGAGATCGGGCAGGTCCTCGCCGCGAAGGGCCTGCCGACGGAGCGGCGCTACGCAAAGTGGATCGGAGCATACGCCGACCCCGAGTTCGCCGCGCTGGCCGGATGGTGTCGGGAACTGGTGGATCGTCTGGCCGCGGGGGCCGACGACGCCACCCGCCACCGGATGGAGGACGCCTTTCTCACCTCGAGCCGCTACGAGTACCTGTTCTGGGACATGGCCTGGCTTCTCGAGACCTGGCCGGTCTGAATCTGGACCGCACACCGTACCGGAGGACGCACCGATGGACTTCGGAATCCGGGGAAAGATCGCGCTCGTCACCGCGGCGTCGAAGGGACTCGGCCGCGGCTCGGCGGAGGCCCTCTCGGCCGAGGGCTGCCGTGTCGCCATCTGCGCGCGGACGCGCGCGGACGTGGACCGGGCGGCCCGGGAGATCTCGGCCCGGTCCGGTCACGAGGTCGTGCCGTTCGTCGCCGACATGACGAAGGCCGAGGACATCGACGCACTGCTCGCCGGTGTGCGCGCGCAGCTCGGTGACCCCGACATCGTCGTGGGCAACGCCGGCGGACCGCCGGCGGGGAACTTCGCCAGCACGAAGCTCGACCAGTTCCTCCCGGCCGTCGAGCTCTCGATGATGAGCTCGATCCGGCTCACCTACGGGGCCGTGCCGGCCATGGTCAAGAAGAAGTGGGGCCGGGTCGTCTACATCACCTCGGTCTCGGTGAAGCAGCCGATCCCGCACATTCTCCTCTCCAATACCGCACGGGCGGGCCTGACGGGGTTCATGAAGACGGTGGCGCGTGAGATCGCGCAGACTGGCGTGACGCTCAACGCCGTCCTGCCTGGCTCGCACGCCACGGATCGCGTGGAGCAAACCGCGCGCAGCCGCGCCGCGAGCGAGGGGATCACCTTCGAAGCAGCCATGGAGTCCCACCGCGCCGGCAATCCGATGCGGGCCATCGGCGATCCGGGCGACTTCGGAGCCGTCGTCGCCTTCCTGTGCTCCCAGCAGGCCCGCTTCATCACCGGGGAGAGCGTGCTCGTGGACGGCGGGTCCTACGCGGGTCTGGTGTAGCCGGCCTAGGCTTCTCCCCGCATCGCGCGGTGGAGCTGGTCCAAGTGGTTGGCGTCGTGCCAGACCATCAGGTTCACGACGTCCTCCACCGTCATTCGGCCGTACGTCGGATGCAGGCCCGCCCGCGACCACTGGGCGTCTGACAGCCCGCGCAGGTGGGCGAGGCATTCCTCGCGGCGCCGGCGGAACGCGCGCCCGGCCTCGACGGCGTCGCTGCGGATGTACTGCCGGTCCTCGGCCCAGCGCTCGGGATCCGCGGGCACCAGCGGTGGCTCGTGAGCCGCCGCCAGCGTCTGGAATCGGAGCATGAAGAACTCCTCGGTGTCACGGAGGTGGCACACGACCTCCTTGGGCGCCCAGTTCTTCTCGTCCGGACGGCGGCAGAGCATCGCCTCCGGAGAGTCGGCGATGGCGGCGTCCAGCTCGTGTCCGGTGCGTCCGAGCCGCTCCAGCCGCTCCGCGCGCGGCATCCGGGCGACGTCTTCCTTGGTCAGCATTGCACTTGCCCTCCGTTCGTCGGCGCGCCGGCCTGTCTCTACCGTCCTTTGAAGCCGGGCTTCCGCTTCTCGAGGAACGCGGCGACGCCCTCGGTCTTGTCCTCCGTCGAGTACACGACGCTCCAGGCCTTGGCCTCGATCGCGAGCCCCTTCGAGAGGTCGAGGTCGTAGCCCTCGTTCATGGCTTCCTTGATCATCCGGAGCGTGATGGGCGCCTTCGCGATGAGCTTGTCCGCCAGCGCGCGGGCCTCGCTCATCAGGCGGTCGCCGGGAACCACCCGGTTGGCGACGCCGATGCGGTGAGCCTCCTGGGCATCTATCATCTCCCCCAGGAGGTTCAGCTCCTTTGCCCGGTGCATGCCCACGATTCGGGCCAGCCGCTGCGTGCCTCCCGCGCCTGGGATGACGCCGAGGTTGACCTCCGGCTGGCCAAATCGCGCGGCCTCGGCGGCGACCACGAGGTCGCAGCACTGGGTCAGCTCGCAGCCCCCGCCCAGGGCGAACCCATTGACGGCGGCGATCGTGACCTGGGGAAGTGCCTCGATCCGGCTGAAGAGCCGCTGGATCCGCTGCCCGAAGGTCAGCGCCTCGACCGGGGTCAAGCCGACGAAGTCGCGGATGTCGGCACCCGCCACGAAGGCGCGATCCCCCGCTCCCGTGAACAGGATGACGCGCGCAGCCGCGTCTGTCTCGAGGGCGTCGCACAGCTCGTCCAGCTCGCGGACCACGATCGCATTGATCGCGTTGAGCTGCTTCGGTCGGTTGAACGTGACGACGACCAGCATGCCATCACGCTCGCGCTCGACGAGGAGGGTCTCGAACGCCATGCGATCGGATCTCCTTTCCGGTAACGACGCGAGCGGTCTCGGCGAGCCGCCATACCTCGCCGGCCGTCCTGGTCGACCTCTCCGATGATCCCGCCGGGCACCCGTCGGCGCAAGGGCATGCGCCCCGGGGTGGCGAGCGAGGGGCCCCCGGGGTACAGAGGCGCATGGTATGATCCAGCGCCGACATGCCCCACGAGATCGTCATGCCCCGCCTCGGCTGGTCGACCGAGGAGGGCACCCTCATCGAATGGCTGAAGAAAGATGGTGATCCCGTCCGGACCGGTGACGTGGTCTGCGTCATCGAGAGCGACAAGGCCCAGCTGGAGGTGGAGTCCTTCGATGCGGGCGTGCTGCGGATCCCGGCCGACTCCCCTGCCCTCGGCGCCAAGGTCCCGGTCGGCACGCTGCTCGGCTACGTCCTCGCTCCGGGTGAGGCGCTGCCTCCTCCCGCATCGCGCCTGGGTCCCGCTCCCGGCCCCGCTCCGGCGACCGTCGACGGCGGGATCACCCGGGAGGGCGCCTTGGCGCCGCGCGCGATGGAGTCCGCGAGCGCGCACCGCGCCGGGCCGACGGTGAGCCCGCGGGCGCGCCGGGTTGCCGCGGAGCTCCACGTGGACTGGACCGTCCTGCGCGGCAGCGGCCGGACGGGCCGCATCGTGGAGCGCGACGTCCGCGCGGCGGGAGCCGACCGGCCGAACTCGGTGCGCCGGCTCATCGGCGAGCGGCTGAGCGCGAGCGTGCGCACGTCGGCGCCGGTCACCCTCACCACCGACGCCGACGCCACCGAGCTGGTCCGTGTCCGCGCCGCCCTCCAGGGCGAGGCTCGCGCAACGGACGAAACGCCCCCTTCCTACACGGACTGCTTCGTGAAGCTCGTCGCAGTCGCTCTCTCCGAGCACCCCGCCTTGAACGCCTCGCTGGACGGCGAGCGTCTCGTCCGGCACCCGGCCGTCCACGTCGGGATCGCCGTCGACACGCCGCGCGGGCTCCTGGCGTGCGTGCTGCGCGACGCCCCAGGCAAGTCGCTTCGGGTCCTGGCGGCCGAGTCCGCGTCGCTCATCGCGGCGGCGCGGGCGGGGACCGTGTCCCCCGACGCGCTGCGGGGCGGCACCTTCACGGTCTCGAACCTCGGGGCCTACGAGGTCGATGCCTTCACCCCGATCATCAACCTGCCGGAGTGCGCGATCCTGGGTGTCGGGCGCATCGTGGCTCGCGCTGTGGTCGTCGACGAGGCGGCCGGGACGATCGCACCCCGGAAGATGGTGGCGCTCAGCCTTACCTTCGACCACCGCGTCGTCGACGGCGCGCCCGCCGCCCGCTTTCTCCAGCGAGTCAAGCAGCTCGTCGAGCAGCCGGCCATCTGGGTGGACCGGTGACACGACCTATGTCCGTCCTCGCCCCGCGGGGCTCCGGCCCCCTCCCCCTCGGGTCGGTGGCAACAGGGGTTGGGGGAGGCGGAGCGGCCCTCTGGGTGGACCGATGACACGACCTCTGTCCGTCCTCGCCCCGCGGGGCTCCGGCCCCCCTCCCCCTCGGGTCGGTGGCAACAGGGGTTGGGGGAGGCGGAGCGGCCCTCTGGGTGGACCGATGACACAATCTGCGTCCACCTTCCCCACGCGGAGCTCCGGCCCCCCGTCCCCCGGTCGGTGGGGAGGAGGGTTGGGGGATGGCGGGGCGTTCCGGTGACCCGGCCGAAGCTCGCCGAGTGGTTCGGCCTCGACGACCGCGTGGCCGTCGTTACCGGAGCCGGCGCCAACGGCGGCATTGGCCACGCCGTCGCCCTTGGCCTAGCCCACGCGGGAGCACACCTCTTCGTCAGCGACGTCGATGCCGAGGGCGCGGCGGAGACGGCGCGCGAGGTCTTGCGTCTCGGCCAGCGCGCGGTCGCCGTGCGCACCGACCTCGGCCAGCCGGCCGACGTTCTCGCCATGATGGAGGCGGTGGACCGGGAGTTCGGCCGCGTGGACATCCTGGTGAACAACGTCGGCATCGGCCATCGGGCCCGCCCCGAGTCCCTCTCGATCGAGGACTGGCGGAAGGTGGTCGCCGTCAACCTGGACGGCACTTTCTTGGTGACGCGTGAGACCGGCCGGCGCATGATCGCGCGGAAAGCGGGCGGTAGCATCGTGAGCATCAGCTCGATCGCCGGCAGCTCGGCCCTGGGCCGAGGGAACTTCGTCTACAGCGTGACCAAGGCCGGCATCATCCAGCTCACGCGCGAGCTAGCCGTCGAGTGGGCGCCTCACCGGATCCGGGTGAACGCGATCCAGCCGGCCCAGACCATGACGAAGGCGATGGACCGCATGCTCTCCGATCCCCGGCTCGACCCGGCGACGCTGAAGGAGCGCTTCCTGAGAGGCATCCCTCTCGACCGGATCGGCGAGCCCGAGGATATCGCGAAGGCTGCCGTCTTCCTGGCCTCGGACGCCGCTGGCTTCATCACCGGCCACAGCTTGCCCGTCGACGGCGGCAACCTTGCCATGAACGCGGGCGGTAGCAAGCTCTGGCCCACTGACCCCTGACGGGCGTCGCTGAGGGGACTTCGATGGCGACCGTGGCCGAGACCATTCCGGGGCTGGCGCGCGAGCGTGCCCTGGCGCTGTACCGGGAGATGGTCGTGATCCGGCGGACGGAGGAAGCACTCGCCCGGGCGCACGCCGCGGGGCTGGTTCACGGCGCCTGTCACACCTACGTTGGCGAGGAAGCGGTCGCGGTGGGCGTGTCCGCCCATCTCCGGCCGGACGACACGGTGCTGAGCACGCACCGCGGGCACGGCCACGCCCTCGCCAAGGGGGTAGCACCCCGCGCCCTCATGGCCGAGCTCTTCGGGCGTGTCACCGGGTGCTCGCGCGGGCGGGGTGGCAGCATGCATCTGTTCGCCCCCGAGGTCGGCCTCCTCGGTACGAGCGGGATCGTCGGGCCCAGCATCGTCATGGCGACCGGAGCCGGATACAGCTACCGCCTCCTCGGGAACGACCGCGTGAGCGTCGCGTTCTTCGGAGACGGGGCCGTCAACAACGGGGCGTTCCACGAAGGACTGAACCTGGCGGCCATCTGGAGCCTCCCAGTCCTGTTCGTTTGCGAGAACAACCTGTACGCAACCGAGGTGCCCTTCGAGACCGTGGCGGGCAACCCGGACGTCGCGGCGCGGGGCGTCGCCTATGGCTTGCCGAGCGTCCGGCTCGACGGGAATGACGTCCTCGCCGTCCACGAGGCCGCCGGCGAGGCGGTGCGGCGGGCGAGGCGTGGCGACGGACCCACCCTGCTCGAATGCCTCACCTACCGCACCCGCGCCCACTCGGAAGGGATGCGGGACGCCGGATACCGGACGCGCGACGAGGTCGAGGCGTGGAAAGCGCGCTGTCCGATCGCGCGCTGGCGGGATCGGCTCCTCGCGGCGGGAGGGGTCGCGGCCTCGGACCTCGACCGCATCGATCAGGAGGTGGCGGCGCTGGTCAAGGAAGCCGCCGAGTTTGCCGAGGCGAGCCCGTGGCCGGACCCCGCGACCGCCACGCGGCACGTGTACGCGGAGCCGGGGGAGACCGGGTGATGCGCGAGCTGACGTTCACTGAAGCGGCTCGCGAGGGGCTCAGCGAGGAGATGGCCCGAGACTCGAGCGTCTTCGTCGTCGGCGAAGGGATCGGGGCGCGGGGCGGCAACTTCAACACCACCACCGGGCTCCTCGAGCGACACGGGGCGGAGCGATTGCGCGATACGCCCATCACGGAGCGCGGCTTCACGGGCCTCTGCACTGGAGCGGCCATGGCGGGCGCGCGGCCAGTCGTTGACTACATGTTCTTCGACTTCGCGCTGGACGCCCTCGGCGAGCTGCTCAACCAGACGTCGAAGATCCAGTACATGTCCGACGGCCGCCTCCGGATGCCGATCGTCCTCCGGGGCTGCGTGGGCGTGGGCCACTCGGCCGCCACCCACCACTCAGGCAGCTACTACCCGATCTTCACCAACATCCCGGGGTTCCGCGTCGCGGTCCCGACGACGCCGGCCGACGCGAAGGGGCTCCTGAAGACGGCGATCCGGTCCGACGACCCCGTCGTGTTCATGGAGCATCGCTCGCTCCTTCAGACCCGGGGGCCGGTGCCGGACGGGGAGCACCTGGTGCCGTTCGGCCACGCGGCCATTGCCCGGGCCGGATCGGACGTGACGGTGGTCGGCATCACGGTCATGGTGCAGCGAGCCGTGGCCGCTGCCGACGTGCTGGCGCGGGAGGGCGTCTCCGTCGAGGTCATCGATCCGCGGACGCTGGCCCCGCTCGACCTCGACACCATCCTCGAGTCCGTCCACAAGACCGGCCGCCTCCTGATCGCTGATGAGTCCTATGGCCCGTGCGGGGTCGGCGCCGAGATCGCTGCTCAAGTGGCGGACCGAGGCTTCGACGACCTCGATGCCCCCATCCGGCGGCTCAATGGGCTCCACACCCCGATCCCTTACAGCCCACCTCTGGAGAAGGCTGTGGTGCCGGACGTGGACGCTGTCGTCCGCGCCGTTCGTGACCTCCGAGCCGAGTAACGCGCGCTCGGTGGAGCAACTGGCCCTCGTCGGCGCCGGATCGCTGGGCCAGGCGTTCGCCGCCCTGCTCGCCCGGAGCGGCCAGCCCGTCACGCTGGTCGCCACGCCGGCGACCCTGAGCCGTCTGCAGGGAGCGGGATCGATCCGGCTCAGGGGAGTCGTGACGCTCGACGTCCCGGTCGCGTCCGCCCCGGCGCCGGCCGGCACGATTGGCCTCACGGGAGATCCCGCCGATCTGCCGCGGGGCGCGGGGATCCTGTTCGCGACGAAGGGCCACCAACTCCGTGAGGCGGCCGCCCACGTTCAGGCCGCGTGGCCAGGGAGCGGCGACGGCGTCGGCTGGGTCGGCGGCCTTCAGAACGGGATGGCCAAGGACGACGTCCTGGCCGCGGTCTTCGGCGCCGACCGGGTGGTGGGGGCGGTGACGATCCTCGGAGGCGAGCGCCGATCCGACGGGGAGATCGCGGTGGCGTCGCTGGGCTGCACCTACCTGGGGGAGCTCCGAACCGGGGCCGCCGAGCCCAGCGGCCGGGTCTCGGACGCCGTCGCGCGGCTTCAGGCCGCCGGGATCCCAGCCGAGGCACCCCCGGACATCCGGACCGTTCTCTGGTCGAAGGCCTGCAACGCCGCCGGCGTCTTCGGCGTCACCTCGGTGCTGCGGATCAGCACCCCGCGGCTGTTCCGCGACCCCCACCTGATTCGCGCCTATCTCGGCCTCGTTCGCGAGACGGCCGCCATCGCCGCCGCCCACGGCGTCCCCGTCGGCGACTACACGAACTTTCCGATCCGGACATACGTGACCCGACCGGACGAGGAGACCGTCGCCGCCCTCAGCCAGAGGGCGTTCCTGGCCCCGGCGGCCACCGGGGGCGTGGAGAGCTTCGCGTCCATGACGCAGGATCTTCGCGCCGGGCGAGCGATCGAGGTGGACGATGTCTTCGCCGACCTGGTCGACCGCGGTGACCGCGCCGGCGTGGCCGTGCCCCGGCTGCGGCTCGTGCGCGATTTCCTGCGGGGGATGGACCCCGGCCACCAGGCCGGCTGACCGGGCAGTCTTGTTGCCCGCATCCGCGGCGCTGGACGGTCCTCCGGAACGCTCGCCTCCTCGACGGTCCCCCCCCCCCTCCTTGCTCCACGATCGCCGCCGTCGTGCAGCCGCCCGGCGAGGCCGAGGTCGTCGACCTCCAGTCCACGCTCATGCCCGCCTGATCGACTGCCACGTGCATCTGACGTTTTCCGCGAGCCGCAAGGTGGAGCGGCCGCGACGGTGCCCGTGCCGGACATCGCCTGGACGCCGCGGCAAGCGCCCGGCAGACCCTCGACGGCGGCGTCACCACCGTCCGTGACGTGGTCCGCGGCCCGCGTGGCCATCGGCTCCGCGAGGCGATCGCCGCCGGCCGTCTGCCCGGACCGCGGATGCGGCAGCCGGTGCGATCATCTGCTCCCCCTTTCTCCCCCCGGCCCGCGGTGCGCCGCCGTGCGCGCTCCGCGCCGCTGCCTCGTTCCTGCCCCGCGTGCTCCGCGTCTCCGCCGTCGTCCTTCCCGCCGCTCGCCGGGGCTCCCGTCCCTCCCCTCGGATCGACTCCGTCGAACACGGGGTCTATCCGCCCGCCCCCTCCGCGCTCTTCCCCCGTCCCCCCGGCGCGCCCGCCCTCGGGCCTCCGCCCCCCGGGCCCCCCGGCGCGCTCGCCCCCGCGCGCCGTCTCCCCGGCTCGCTCCCTTGCCCTGCCCCCGCCCTCTCCCCCCCCGCGCTGCTCGTCGCTCTCCCCTCCCCCCGTCCCTCTCTCCCGCTCCCCCCCCCCCTCCCCCGCCCCCTGCACGCCGTCAGAACTGCCAGCCGACCCCGGCGATGTACCGGACATCCGTGGTCTCCCGGCCCGGGGCCGGCTCGCTGTTGTAGCGGAACTCGACCTTGAACTCGCTCCCCCCCGCCCCCTCGCTCTCTCCTCTCCCCTCTTGTGCTGGCCCCTCCCTCTCCCCCCCGGGCGCGGCCCGGCCGCGCGCACCGTCGCTCCTCCTCGCGATAGCCCGACACGGCGTCAGCCCTTCACGGCCCCGGCGGTGAGCCCGGCCGCGTACTGGTCCACGAAGAACGAGTAGATCAGCGCAACCGGGATCGAGCCGGCCAGGGCGCCTGCCATCAGCGGGCCCCAGAAGTAGAAGTCCGCCCGCGTGAGCTGGACCAGCACGCCCACCGGGATGGTCCGCTCGCTCGAGGCCGTGACCAGCGTGAGCGCGTAGATGAACTCGTTCCAGGACAGCGTGAAGGCGAAGATCCCCGCCGACACGATCCCCGGCCGCGCGAGCGGGATGGCGATCCGCCACAGCGCCCCGAGCCGGCTGGCCCCGTCGATGCGCGCGCACTCCTCGAGCTCACCCGGGATGGTGCGGAAGTAGCCCGCCATCAGCCAGGCGACGAACGGCGCCAGGAAGGTCGGGTAGACGACCACGAGCGCCCAGTAGCTGTCGACTAGCCCGATCGTGCTCATGACCTGGACCATCGGGATGAAGAGCAGGCTCGTCGGCACGAGATAGGTGACGACGACGCCGGTGCCGACCAGGCCCGCTCCGGGGAAGCGGAACCGCGCCAGCGCGTAGCCGGCCGGGACACCAAGGAGGAGGGCGAGCGCCGTGGCCCCGGTCGCCACGATCATCGTGTTCTTGGTCCACTCCAGGAACGCCGTCTTCCTGAACAGGAAGACGAAATGCTCGATCGTGGGCGTGGCGACGTAGAGCGGGCTTCGCGCGGCGTTGTACAGCTCTGAGTTCGGCTTGAGCGCGGTGATGATCATCCAGTAGAACGGTCCCAACAAGAACACGAGCGCGAAGGCCAGCGGCACATACACGAACAGCACGCGCTCGACGCCGGGGCGACGGGTCACGCGTCGACGCCCCGACGCAGGTGCCGGATCTGCCAGATGATCAGAACGAGGAGGAGCGGCAGCATCGTGAGCGAGATCGCTGCGCCCTCGCCGATGTTCCCCGAGGCCAGCCCCACCTGGTAGCTCAGCGTCGCCAGGACGTGCGTGGAGTTCATGGGACCGCCCTGGGTGAGGCCGTACACCACCTGAAAGTCGGAGAACGTCCAGATCACCGAGAGCACGAGCGTGATGAGCAGGATTGGCTGGAGGAGCGGCAGGGTCACGTGGCGGAAGCGCCGCCAGGTCCCGGCCCCGTCGATGGCCGAGGCCTCGTACAGCTCGCCCGGAATGGTCTGGAGCCCGGCGAGGAGCGTGATCGCGAAGAACGGGATCCCGCGCCAGGTGTTGACCAGGATCACCGAGAACATCGCCAGCGACGGGCTGGTGAGCCATGGCAGGCCTCGCTGGCTGACCCCGGTGTGCACCAGGATCCAATTCAGCACGCTGAAGTTCGGCGTCAGGAGCCAGAGCCACGCCATCGCGCTCAGGACGGTGGGCACGATCCACGGCAGGAGCACGGCCGAGCGGACGAGCCGTTTCAGCGGGAGGCGCTCGTTCAGGACCAGGGCGAGGCCGAGGCCGGCCCCAGCTTGAGGATGGTGGCCCCGATCGTGTAGACGATCGTGTTCCAGAGGGTTTGCCGGTAGATCTGGTTCTCCCAGAGGTTCCAGACGTTGGCGAGGCCGACGAAGCGTCCCGGCTCGGCGAGCGTCCGGTCGGAGAGGGCGAACTGGACGGCCATCCCGAACGGGTAGGCCACGAGCCCGAGGAGGAGGAGCACCAGGGGCCCGACCAGGAGCCAGGCGAGCGTCTGCTCCTGGTCGAGCCAGCGTCGCACCGAGAGACGCGCCATGCCGCGAGCCGGCCCCGCCAAACGGGCTTCGGGCCCGCCGCGGACGCCGTCGGAGCTCAGCCTATCCCAGGCGCTTCTGGGCGATCTGCTGGTACTCCTTCTCTGCCCACTTGACCGCGTCCGGCGGCTTGAGCTGACCGGTCGCCGCCTTGGCGAACATGTCGACCAGGACGAACTTGTTGACGGCCTCGGCCGCGGCCGGCGTGGGCGGGCCCGCGTAGCCGGTGAGACGGTTGACCTTGTTCAGCTCCCGGAAGATCCGGAGCTTGGGATCGTCCGGCCAGACGTCTTCCTTCTCGAACCCGACGAATGGCGGGATGAAGTACGACTGCCCCGCCTTCGTCCATTTGGGGAGGAAGCTCCGGTCGTGCCAGGCCCGCAGGAAGGCCAGCTGCCCCTCGCGGTTCTTGCTGGAGGCGAAGCCGGCCCACAGGTTGATGTTGTAGTGACCGAACCGGCCCGCCGGCCCCGCCGGCCAGTTGGCATGGTCCATGTTGTCGATCAGGGTCTTCTTGGCGGGGTCGGTCGGGGCAGCCGCACGGGCGGCCAGGTAGATCGTGTTGACGTTCACGGTGGCCGACACCTTGCCGGCGAGGAACGCCTGGTTGTTGTCCGGGTCGAGCCACGCGGTGACGCCCGAATCCATGACCTTGTAGATCTCCGTGTACCACTCGACCGCCTTCAGGGTCTGCGGCGAGTTGATGGCGACGGTCTTGCCGTCGGCCTCGAACTCCTTGCCGCCGAACGCCCAGAGCACCGGGTAATTGGTGGACCGCCCATCGCCGGAAGCGTGCCCGAGCGTCATGCCGATCGGCGTGCCCTTGGCGTGGAGCTTCCTGGCGGCAGCCAGCAGCTCGTCGAACGTGTCGGGGAACTTCTCGACCCCCGCGGCGCGGAACATGTCCGTGCGGTAGTTCCACGCGGCAGGGGCCTGACCGATCATGAGCGCCTTCCACCGGCCCTTCACCACGCACGCCTGCTGGGCGACGTCGAACCAGCCGCCGTACATCTTCCCGACGTCGTTCGCGACATCCGTCACGTCGATCAGCTTTTCGGCATAGAGATACGCGTCGAAGTCCCGGACCACCGCGATATCGCCGCCCTGGCCGCTGCCCACGATGGCCGCCACCTTGGCCACCTGCTGCTCGCCGGCAAAGCGTTCGACCCGCACGTCCATGCCCGTGTCCTTCGACAGGGAGGCGACGAGCTCGTCGAGCATCTTGTTCGTCTCCGGGACATACCAGTCGCCCGCGATGATGGTGAGCTTGGTCCCCTTGAGGGAGCCCTGGGCGCGGGCTGGACGCGGTCGCATGCTGCCGGCCGCGACGAGACCTCCGCCTCCGAGCGCGGCAGTCGTGGTCAGGAAGCGACGGCGTGAGATCGGGGGCGTGGGCGCTCCGCTCATGAGTGTCTCCCTCGACGCGCGTTCAGGCGCATCCCTCAGTCGGTTCGGATCAAGGCCCGGGGGAAACTCTGACGGAGCCGCCTCGACCTGTCAAGGTCGCGGATCGCATGGCGATCGCCGGTACCGGCCCGTCCAGCGCTTCGAGCCACGCGCCAGCCGCGTGCCGTGGTTCCCGGTCATCGAGGCCACGGCCCTCTCGAAGCCGAATGCTCGCGTTATCGTGAGCGACACGGCGTGGAGGCAGTCCTGGCCGATCCTCTTCCACCGCGCCGGGCCGGACGCTGACCGGCGTGTTAGGACCGCCCTCCTCCGGAAGCCGGCACGATCAGATCCAGCTGCCAACCGATCGCGCTCCGCCGGAGACCCACGGCCGTCCCCGGAGCGAAGTGGCACGCGCCCCACCTCGGTCTCTCCGACCATCGCCGTGGCGAGGCGCGCGAGGTGGGGCAAGTGACCGACGAGCATGAGGGGCTCCCTGGCCAGATCGAGCTCAGCCCCCGCGATGTCGGGGTCGTCGTCGGGCGCGAGGCCGGCGGTCGCACGAACGCCGCGTGCCGGCGCGAGGACCCCGCCCAGGATCTCGGCGGACTCTCGCGCCGGACCAGGCCCGAGTGGCTATCTCGGCGATCCGAACTCCGTGGCCCACGAGGGCCCGGCAGTCGCCTCGATCTCCGCGCGGCCCTCCGCGTCAGCGGACGCGCCCGATCGGCGGGCCCGGCGGCCGCCGTCCCGTGACGGACGAGATAGCTCGTCACCCTCGAGCGTGCAGCTGCTCCCCCGCTCAGTACCGCTGTCCAAGGGCGAGCTGCTCCGGCAAGCCGACCAAGTCGCAGAACTCCTGGAACGACACGCGGCGCTCGGGATCCTGCGACGGCGCGTCCCCGTCGTGCAGCTCGGCCAGCGCGCGCTGCATCGCCCGGGTCGCGATGAACAGGAGGTCCACCGGCACGATCACGATCGCGTAGCCGAGCGCGCGGAGCCGGGCGAACGGGAGGAGCGGGGACCGGCCGCTCGGAGCGTAGTTGAACAGGAGGGGTCGGTCGAGCCGGTGCGGCAATGCCTCGATCTCCGCCTCCGAGGTCGGCGCCTCGACGAAGAGGACGTCCGCCCCCGCCCCGGCCGCTGCCGCGGCCCGTCCGATCGCGTCCTCGAAGCCGGTGACCGCGATCGCGTCCGTCCGCGCGATGATCAGGAGATCCGGATCGGTCCGTGCCTCGACCGCCGCCCGGATGCGCCCGACGAACTCCTCCACCGGCACCACCTGCTTGCCCGCCAGGTGGCCGCAGCGTTTGGGCGCGGCCTGGTCCTCCAGGTGGAGCCCGGCCACGCCCGCCAGCTCGTACTGCTGGACCGTGCGGCGGACCTGGAGGGCGTTGCCGTAACCGGTGTCCGCGTCCGCGATGAGCGGAATGGACACCGCGCTCGCGAGGTTTCGCGCCTGGTCCACCATCTCCGCAAGTCCCGCGAACCCGAGGTCGGGCAGTCCGAGCCGCGCCGCCGAGACGCCGAAGCCCGTCATGTACACCGCGGGGAATCCGGCCTGCTCGACGAGCCGGGCCGACACGGCGTCGTACGCTCCCGGGACGACGAGCCCCCGCCGCTCGGCCACCAGCGCGCGGAGCCGCTGCCGCCGCGTCGCGGTCGCCCGTCCCGCCGCCGCGGAGCTCACGCCGGCACCCCGGCGTGACGGCGCAGGAAGAGCCGGGCGAGCGACCCGTAGATCCCGGCCGGCAGGAAGATGATGAAGAGCACGAGCAGGAGGCCGTAGATCGTCTCGGCCATGCCGATGAACTTGAGGCCGAACACCACGCGCAGGTACTCGCAGAGTGCGATCGTCAACGCCGTCCCGACGGTCGGCCCGAGCAGAGAGTACATCCCGCCGAGCACCACCGCGAAGACGATTCGGAGCGACACGCCGATACCGGACAGGGTCTCCGGGTTCACGTACGTGATGTACTGCGCGTAGGCGACGCCGCCGAGCGCGGTGAGGGCGGCAGAGAGCACGGTGATCGCCGAGCTTGAACCGGGTGACGTGGATGCCGACGGAGGCCGCCGCCGTCTCGTCCTCGCCGATCGCCTCCATGGCCGACCGCGCCATCGACCGGTCCAGCCGCGCGCCACACCCACAGCCCGGCCATCCACAGCACCAGCGCGCCGTAGTAGAAGACGCGCTTGTCGGCGAACTGGATCGCCCACCAGGCTCGTGTCGCGCCGCGCCGTCTTGAGCGTGAGCCCGAGCGAGCCGCCCGTCCAGTCGCGCTCGGCGATGATGAGCAGGCGGACCACCTCGCCGACCGCCAGCGTCACGAGGGCGAAGTAGTGGCCGACGATCCGGAAGCGCGAGCACGGATACGCGACGACGGCGGCCAAGACGACCGGTGCGCGCCGACCGCGACCATGACGCCGATCCAGGGCGTCAGCCCGAAGAAGTTCCAGAGGAGCGCGATGGTGTAAGCGCCCAGCCCGAGGAAGGCGCCGTGACCCAGCGAGACGAGGCCGAACCGGCCCATCAGAGACCACGCGCCGCCGATGAACGACCAGATGAAGATCTGGATGATGACGTGCAGGACGTACTGGCGCATCCCGCCCATCAGGACGAACGGCCGGCCAGCAGCAGGGCGCCGAGCGCGGCAGCGATCACGCGGCCGCACGGAGGCGTCGCCTCATTCCCGCTTCGCCAGGATCCCGCCGGGCCGGATGAACATCATGACGATGAAGACCGCGAAGGCGATCACGTAGCCCATCTCCGTCGACCACATCACGCCGGCGATCGAGATGATCTCGCTCATGATGAACGAGGCGACGAAGGCGCCGACCATGTTCCCCAGCCCGCCCAGCACGCAGATCATGAACGTGATGGGCCCGAAGGCGCGCCGAAGTACGGGTGGACGGAGTACTGGAAGACGAGAAGCGCCGCCGCGAGCCCGGCCATGGCCCCGCCCACCGCGGAGGTCACGACGTAGATGCGCTGGGGGCTGGCGCCCATGAGCGCCATCGCGTCCCGGTCCTGGGACACCGCGCGGATCGCGGTGCCGATGTAGGTGCGGGTGAGGAACAGGTAGAGGCCGATCATCGCGAGGATCGAGAGCCCGAAGGCGACCAGCCGGGCGAACGAGAGGAACATGCCGCCGACCTCGACGATCGGGCAGCGTCAGCCGCACCGACCGGTGATCGGTGGTCCACAGGAACGTCGCGAACGACTGGATGAAGAAGAGCAGGCCGCCGGTGGCGAGGAGCTGGTTGATGGGCGGGCTTGCCGAGGATCGGGCGTGATGATCAGCAGGTGCACGCCGACGCCGAGCACCACGCCGAGGCCGACGCCGGCGGCCGCGCCGAGCCAGACGGCCAGCCGTGCACCTGTCACCATGAAGTAGATCAGGTACATGCACAGCATGAGAGGTCGACGTACACGATCCACACGATGTCGAGCACGCCGAAGATCAAGTTGAGCCCGAGCGCCAGCAGCGCGAGGACCCCGCCGAGGAGAATGCCGTTGACGCGCGGCCTCGGCGAGCAGGTCAAGGGGAGGCCTTTCGTTCGACAGTCGACCAGGTGCGATGACAGGCCGCTCATAGACCGACGTAGGCTTTGCGGACGAAGTCCTGCTCGGACGAGCTCGTCGGCGCGGCCCTCCATCCGGATGCGGCCGACCTCGAGCAGGTACGCGCGGTCCACGAGCTTGAGCACCTGGCGGACGTTCTGCTCCACGACCAGGATCGTGTAGCCCTCGGCGCGAACGCGGCGGATCAGGTCGAAGAGGCGGAGCACCATCACGGGCGCCAGGCCCATCGACGGCTCGTCGAGCAGGATGAGCTTGGGCCGGGACATCAGCGCGCGGCCGATCGCCAGCATCTGCTGCTCGCCGCCCGAGAGGCTGCCCGCCCGCTGGATGCGCCGCTCCTTCAGCACGGGGAACAGCGTCGTAGACGCGCTCGAGGCTCTCCGCGATAGCGCCGGCGCGCCGACGGCAGGAAGGCGCCCATCTTCAGGTTGTCGGCCACGGTGAGGCCGGGGAAGAGGCGCCGCCCTTCGGGCACGTGGGCGATGCCCGCGCGCCACGATCTCGTGCGCGGGCGGCCCGGTGATGGCGCGCCCTCGAAGCGCGAGCGCGCCCGTGCGCGGCGGATGACGCCGGAGATGACGCGCAGCAGCGTCGTCTTGCCCGCGCCGTTTGGCCCGACGACGGCCACGGCCTCGCCGCGCGCTCACGCGCAGGCCACGTCCCAGAGCGCGGTGAAGTGGCCGTAGCCGGCGCTGATGTCCGGTAGCTCGAGCATGCACGGCTCCTCGGCCCTCACGCTCAGCACGAGCTTCTCGCCGAGATAGGCCTCGATCACGTTCGGATCCTCGGCGATCGCGCCGGGCCGCCCCTCCGCGATCTTCTCGCCGTGGTCGAGGACGACCACGCGGTCGACCACGCGCATGAGCGTGGCCATGATGTGCTCCACCCAGACGATCGTGATGCCGAGCTCGCCGCGCACGCGCCGCAGCATCTCGGCGGCGCTCGCCATCTCCGCGGGGTCGAGACCGCCCAGGCTCTCGTCGGCGAGCAGGAGCTTCGGCCGCGTGGCGAGCGCGCGCGCGAGCTCGAGCTTCTTGAGCCCGCCCGCGCCGAGGAGCGCGGTGCGCCGCCGCCCCGTCGGTGGGCAGGCCCACCAGCGTGAGCACCTCGCGCGCCCGCGCGCGCGCTTCCGCCTCGCTCGCGCCGCCGGTGCGTCCGAAGTGCGCGGCGACCGCCACGTTCTCCAGGATCGAGAGCTTGCGGAACGGGCGGGGGATCTGGAACGTGCGGGCGAGGCCGCGGTGGCAGATCGCGTCGGGCGTGAGGCCGGCGATCCCTCGCCCCGGAACGCGGATGGACCCCGCGCTCGGGGCCAGCGCGCCGGAGATGCAGTTGAACGCGGTGGTCTTGCCGGACCCGTTGGGCCCGATCAACCCGAGGATCTCGCCTTCGTGCACCTCGAAGGAGACGCTGTTGAGGGCGATGAAGCCGCCGAACCGCTTGGTCAATCCCGCAACGGTCAGCACGGCGTCTCGAGCGCGGGCCGCGACGAGGCCGGGGGGAGGCCGTCAGCGGCCCCAGCCCGCGAACGCCCGTCGGAGGGGGGCCTGAAGCCCCCCTCCGAGCGCTCAGCGAGCGGAAACGGCGACGACGCCGGGAGCAGCACGGGCGGCTTCGCCATGCGCGACGACCTGGGATAGACGTGCTTGAACTCGCCGTCGACCACCTGGAACACGGCCGCGACGGCGCGCTTGTTCTGGCCCGCGCATCGGTGCCCGGGCGGGTAGAACTTCACGCCGTAGCCTTGCATGGTGCCGCCCTCGGGAATGTCGGTCTCGCGCGCCGCCTTGGCGAGCGCGTCCGGCCCGAAGCCGCCGTGCTTCTGGATCGCGCGTGGCAGCACGTCGTTGAGGAGGATCCACATGTTGTTGAAGCCCATCGAGACGTGCGGCGCGACGCTGCCGGCCGGGATGCTCGGCTCGAACTGCCTTGTAGCGCTTGAGCATCTCCTGCGTGATCGTCGGCCACCTGGGGCTTCAGCTTGCTCGGTCGATGAGCTGCGAGGCCGGCGGATCGATAGTGTGGAAGCCCTCGACTTCGTTGCCGAAGCCTTCCTTCAGCTTGGCGAGCTGGCTGTGGCCGGCGCCGTGGCCGATGTAGATCTTCACGCGCAGCCCCTGCTCCTTGGCCTGGCGCAGGAAGAGGGTGATGTCGGGGTTGTAGCCGGTGTGGAAGAGCACGTCGGGCCGTGCCGCGCGAAGCTTCGTCACCAGCGACGACAGATCGGGCGCGCTGAGCGAGAAGCCTTCCTTCAGGACGACGTCATGCCCTGCTTCTTCGCCTCCGATTCGTTGGCGGCCGCCACGCCGGCGCCGTAGGGGCCGTCCTCGTAGATGATGGCGACCGCACGTCCTTCGGCGCCTTCTTCAGCTTCTCCTGCGCGTAGTCGCCGACGTACTTCACGGATTCTCGCCGAAGAGGCCCCCGTTCGGCTGCGGACGGAACGTGTACTGGAGGTTGCGGTCCTTCAGCACCGCGTCCGCGATGGCCGTGGTGATCCAGAGGAACTTCTTCTGCTGGTCCACCTTCTCGGCGAGCGGCACCGCGTGCGCGCTCGAGTAGACGCCGGCCAGGATGTCGACCTTCTCGACGTTCAGCAGCCGCTCGGCCTCGTTGATCGCCGTCTCGGTCTTCGACTGGCTGTCGCCGTCGACCTGGACGATCTTGTACTTGCCGAGGACGCCGCCCTTCTCGTTGACGTAGTCGATGATCATCTTGGCGCCGCGGTAGCAGTTGAGCGAGCCGGCCGCGGAGAACGGGCCGCTGTGGTCGTAGAGGATGCCGATCTTGATCGTCTGGCCCTGCGCGTCCGCGGATGGAGGCGCCGCGAATCCGAGTACTACGGCAGCGGCCAGTACGAGCGCGAGGACGAGCCGGACGCCTTTCGCCATCTGCGACCTCCTTGGTGCGATGAGCCCCCGCGGGGGGCGAGGGAATGTCGATGCGGGTGTCCAAGACTACCATGACCGGGCGAGCAGCGGACAGGGGCGCCGCGGACGCCGCGCGCTGCAAGGCCTGCGCATCCGGCGGTGCCGGGCTCAACGGGGCCGGCACTGGGCCAAACGGCTTGGGATCAGCCTCCCCGGTAACCCAGGGGTCCAGCCGGGAATCGACGAGTTGGAGGCGTACCGAAATCACGGCCGGTTGCTCGGCTGCCGTCCCGAGGAGGCTCTGGGCCGCTGCCGTAGACGCCAGTCCGCCGACGGCGGCCAGCGGCGCAGCCTGCGCCGGCGTTGTTCGCTTGACACCGGCGCGACGCCCCATGAGGCCTCGTCAGGCCCGCGATCGTGATGAAGCGCCTGGCGGACGAGGGCAGGACGATGTCGGTGGTCACCCACGAAATGCACTTCGGCGAGCGGGTCGCCGACCGCGTCGTCATGATCGACGAGGGCGTCATCATCGAGCAGGGAGCCACCGCAGCAGATCTTCACGAAGGCGACCCACGAACGACGCGGCGCTTCCTGAACCAGCTCCAGTGGGACGCGAACTCACCCTCCCGCGTCCCCAGACTCGCGGCGATCGCGGCTCGAACGCGGCGCGCCGCCCGCCATGAGGTGGATCGCCGCGGCTAGGTAGACTCGGGCGGCGTCGGCCATCTCGTCGACGTCGATGAACTCGTCCGGGGCGTAGTGCCACTCGGCCGGCCCGTACACGACTGACTCGATGCCGGCCGCCTGCATGTCCACCGCGTCGGTTACAAAGGCCTGGCAGCCCCTGATCCACGTTCGTCCCGGAGCTCCCCCTTCCGGACGAGCCGGTGGGCCTCGTGGAGCGCGTCGACCAGCGGGCTCTGGGTAGGGCCGATGAACGGCTGCTGCCGGACGAGACAGCGAGGAACCGGGCGGTCACCCCCGGCGGGCAGGCGCGGCGCAGGACGCCCTCCAGATCCGTCTTCACGCTGCCCCACGTCATCCCTGGCACCGTCCTGAGATCGCCCCGAAGCACCGCCTCCTCGGCCATGCTCCCCGGGGCGTCGCCCGCCAGGAGCGCGCCCACGAGAAACTTCGGATGGCCGGGCAGCGCGGGATGCCGGCGTGTGCGTGAACGCAGATCGCGCAGGCCCACGTGCGTGTCGACAGCCGCCGCCAGGGCATCCCCGCCGCGCTCCTTCCGGGAGACATGCGCCGGCTTCCCGGTGAACGCCACCTCGAACTTCGTGCACCCGCCGTGGGCCGTCATCAGCGTGAGCGACGTAGGCTCCCCGTTGATCCCGTACCGGGGCCAGTCGTCGGCGTGCGCAAGCGCGTACTTGGTCCCGAGACCGTTGCTGTCGTGGTGCATGTTGGCAAGCAGCACGAGATCAGCCCCGGCAGTGGGTCCAACCCGGCGGCGGCCTCGACCGTGGCGATCATCGACGCCACGCCCCCGAGCATGTCGCTGCCGCACGCCCGCGGCGTAAAGGCGGCCCTCCTGCACCCAGGGCGTGAAGGGATCCTGGGTCCAGCCCCTGGGCGCCCAGCCTGCGTCGAGATGGCCATTGAGCAGGAGCGAAGGGCCGGTGCCGCGGCCCCGGAACCGCGCAATCAGATTGGGTCGGCCCGGGAGCACCGGGTCGAGTAGGACCTCGATCCGTCGGTGGCCGAGAAAGGACGCAGCGACCTCGGCCCGAGGTCCTTCCCGGCCCTCCGGCAACCGCACGGCGCAGAGCGCCCGCGCGATCTCGGTGACGCGGTCGGGGGAGATCGACGCGAGCGCGGAGGACACGGCCTGTTGTTCGGGCACGGAACTCCTCCCCAGGATGACGTGAGTCGATCGTACCGAGTCCGGACGCGGTCAGTAGCATCGAAGAGCCGTCTGCTGGTGTCAAGACGCACTTCCTCGCCTGCACCTCCGGGGCGGAGGGACGGTCGGGATCCGGTTGCTTGACACTCGGTGACCCCGACGATAGGGTTGGGCGGCCCGGTTCCGCATCCACCCACGAGCACGTGCCTGGCGTCCGCCGGCGCGCGCTCACCCGAGGAGACGCAAGGCATGGCCCGGTACATGGAGATCCGGCTCGAAGCGGCGTGAGCGTGCGTGGCACGCCTGCTCGATACGAGGCGCCCGAGACGTCGACATCGTCTGGAACGCGCTGCCTTGACCGGCGCGTGTGCACGCGAAGTACGCGATGAACGAGTTCTACGCCTGGTCCCGCCGATCCGCGGGGACGCGCCGGGCTAAAGAACTCCACGACGTGCCCGACGGCCGGCGACGTCGTGTACTTCTACTTCCCCAAGGGGCACCTGGCCCGGTCGATGCGCGAGGACCGGGGCCTCGACGTCTGCCGGGCGTCGTCGACCTCGCCGTCTTCTACGGCCGGAACAACTTCCTGTTCAACCCGGCCGTCGGCTTCGTTCCCGGCAACGTCTACGCGACGATCGTGGAGGGCTTCGAGGAGATGGCCCGGGCCATGCATGACGTCTGGCGCAGGGGCAGCGTGGGCGACGTCTCACGTATCGCCGCCTGGAAGGCCGTCGCTGACCGCCAGACCCGCCCGGTATCCGGCAGCCACCACCGGGCCCCAGCACACCGGGTCGCTGCCCGCCCGGTATATCGCGTCCACTACGGCGGCGGCGACGGTCGCGTCGCGAACGCCGGGTGCGATCGCCGCATAGTCGGTTCGGACGCCTTTCATCCGTGGAAGAAGGAGGCTGCCCCTGACGCATGAGGGCGATCTCGTCATCGCACTTGACCAGGCGTGCGCGATCGACGGGGCCGAACGCGTCCTCGACCTTCGCCGTCGGAAGCGCGGCCTGCAGCCGCAGGAAATGCTGGGGGCGAAAGCCCCGCCTGCCGCTTCTCGATGCCGAGGCGTCCTCGATCGAGACCGCGTCGCCGGAGCTCGTCGACGACGGCGGTGATCGGATCGTCGAATGGCCCGTACGGGACCGGCTCGGCGACCAGGTGCTGTTGTCGAAGCGCCCCGGCTCGAAGTCGAACAGCACGAGGCTCGGGTCCCCGTCGCGCGCGAGGATGCAGGCCTGGGTATCGAAGAGGTTCTCGCTGTCCCCTCCGGTGAGGTAGTTGATGTTGCCGGGCTGAACAGGACGAGGCCGTCGAGGCCACGCTCGGCGAGCCCCTGTTAGCGTGACATTTTCATGTTGCCGCGACACTGCTGTTGCGGCTTTCACGGCCCATTCACCGAGACTCCCGCGAACGTCATTCGATCTGCCGGCAGAAGCCCGTCGGGTCTCGGAGGGTCTCGTACGTCGTGCGGATCCCATCCGGCGCTGCGCGCGCCGGCCGATACGCGCACGCCGGCGATCGTGCCATCGAATCGGCCCCCACCCCCACCCAATTGCCCGATGGTCAGTGGCACCCCCGGGCAGACGATGCGGCCGCTCGCGGACCGCGAGCCGGCGAGCTCGCCGTCGATGTAGAGCTTGATGGCGTGGCCGTCGTATACACCCGCCAGGTGATGCCATCCGGACTCGGGCCGCCGGTTGGCGGCGGCGCTGACGGGCCCGTGCTCCGTGTTGACCAGGAAGCGCGACCCAGGCAGGGCCGCGTTCAACCCGCCGTTGTGGCCCAGGTCCGAGAATCGGAGACTGAACGCGCCCCGGGTGCAAGCCCAGTGTCGTACCGGAGCACCCGGCCGCTCCCCCCGATCCGCCCGGTGAACGTGGTGCCGTCCATCCAGGGCGCAAAGTAGAGGAAGCGACCATCGGTCGCGCCGCCATTGAACCCGGTCGTCACGAGTCCATCGGTCTCGCCCGCATCGATGCAGCCCCAGCTCCGCGGCTCACCGAACGGCCCGAGCGTGTCGTAGCGCAGGACGACCCCGTCGAGCAGACCGTGCCCTCGTCCCAGTAGGGGATGAAGTAGACGAAGCGTCCGTCGAACAGGGCGCCATCGTAGCCGAGCACCTCGAGCCCGGGCGTGTCCCGGAGTCGGTAGGCTTCCAGCTCCATCGTCCCGGAAGTCTCCGGAGGTGTCGTGACGGAGCACGATGGGGCACCCGCCGTAGGGCACGAGGTACACATACCGGCCGTCGAAGATCGCGCCGACCGTCCGTCCGAGGCCGCGCTTGACCCCGTTGTAGGCGGCCCAGCTCGCACGGTCCCCGAAGGAGCCGGTGGTGTCGTACCGCAGGACGGCGCCATGCGTGAGCGGAGCGAAGTACACGTAGCGGCCGTCGAAGACCGAGCCGTCAAAGTCCCGGGTGTCGTGACCGTCGGTGCCAGAGGCGTCGTGGCTTTCCCAGCTCGCCCGGTCCTTGAACTCGCGCCGCGTATCGTAGCGAAGCACGGTGCCACTGGGCACCAGCGCCTGATCGGCGCTCATCCCGGTGACTCGTGGCGACCGGACCGAGACCACCGGGCCTCCGGCTCGGGGCTCGGCACGCTGGCCGGGATTGAAGTAGACGTAGCGGCCGTCGAAGGCGGCGCTCTGCGAGGAATGGGCGGCCCCGACGTCGTGCGCGGTCCAGCTCGCTGGATCGCGGAACGCGCGGGTTGTATCGTACCGGAGGACTCGAGAATGGAACCTCTCCGGGTCCCGCCGAGGCGGGAAGATCACGTGCCGCCCCATCAATACCGCCCCGTAGTAGCCCTTGGTGGAGAGACCGTCAGTCGCCCCGGCGTCGTACGCCTCCCCAGCTGACCGGATGGGCGAACTCCTGGTGCGTGTCGTAGCGGAGAACGGTCCGTGCCGGGTGTTTGTGTCGTGCTGGGGAGAGAAGTACACGTGCCGGCCGTCGAACACCGCGCCGAAGAACCCCGTGGTGTCGAGCCCGCCCGTACGGCCGGCATCGTACGCAGCAAACGCGCCGAACGGCTCGGTGAGCGCCCACCGCGACACCAGCGTCTGGATCGTTTCGGCGCGGGCGACGGGGCAGTAAACCCATGCCTCGACGGTGATCGCGTCGGTGATGTCGAGGTCGCCCGCGCGGCTCACCGTGGGACCGTGCTCAATCCTGCGATAGCCCTCGTCCCCGGGGGACAGGGGACCGTCGCCCGGACGCCCAGGCTCAGCGTGAGCATGGTCTCGACGCGCGACGCAAGCCGCGGGACCTGGATCCAGGCCGCGAGCCGACCGGCCCCGGGCTCGAGCGCTACGACCTCGTGCGGCAAAGGAGCGTCACGGCCTTCGAGCTGGAAGGTCGGCGACGGCAATCCGTCGAAGGCGGCGAGCTGGGCGGTCACGAGCACCGGGAATTCGACCAGCTCGGAGGCCGGCAGCCGGTGACGATCGACGACGAAGCGGTGGCGGCGAGGCGTTGACATGACGCTCCTGTTTGCGCTGCTGGAGTGGGAGGCCGGGCGGTCCCCGGGATGCACGTCCGGGGGTGTCCGCCCGGCTCCTGGTCGCTCGCGGTCAGGCCGGGCGCCGGTAGATCGCCTCGATCTGGGCGTGGACGTCAGCGACGGCCTTCTCGGCGGGCACGCCGTCCACGATGACGCGCTGCAGGCCCTTGACGATGACGTGCTGGTTGACGACCTCGCCCATCTTGCTCGACATTCGCCCGGAGTGGCTGATGAGGACGCCTGTCTGCGCCATCTTCGGCAGGTGCCGGAACTGCGGGCGCGTCCTCCAGAAGTCGGTCTCGAACAGCTTCGGGTAAATCGGGATGAAACGGCCGCCCGTCTCCACGATGAGGCGCTCGTAGTTCTGCGGCTTGAACATGTACTCGAGCAGTCCGGCCGCCCGCTCGGGATTGGGCGACTTCTTGAACGCGATCAGGTAGTCCATCACGAGCGGGTTCTGCGAGCCGGCCGGTCCGTCGGGGGCCGGGAAGAGGCCCGTTCGCGCGGCGAGCTCGGGCTTGTGCTGTTCTGGCTGATGTTGGACCAGACGCTCATGGCGTTCTGGACGAAGGCGACTTGCTCGGAGATGTATGCCTTGTTGTTGCCGGAGGAATCCCAGCTGAGCGCCGCCTGCGGGATGATCTTGTGCTTGTTCACCATGTCGGCGATGAGCTGGAACGCGTTGACGTTGGCCTTCGAGTTGAAGACCACCGCGTCCTTGTCGTCGAGAACCGTCCCGCCAAACGCCCAGCAGACGGTCAGGATGTTGTATTCGGAGTCGTCGTTGAAGCCGAGGGACATCCCATAGCCGTAGAAGGGCGACTCTGCACCTTCTTGCACGCCTCGACGAAGGCATCCCACGTCTTCGGGTACTCGAGCTTCCCCTTCTCGAGCAGGTCGATGCGGGAATGGAAGGGCAGAGCGTTGATGCCGACCGGCACGCCGTAGTTCCTTCCGCCGGCGGTGCCCGGGATGAGACAGGCGGGATTCAGGCCCCCGGGCTCCTTCTTCATCTTGTCGACGACTGCGGTGACGTCGAGCAGGTGCCCCTTCCCCAGGAAGAGCGCCGCGTCGCTGTCGGCGACCAGCACCAGGTCCGGCGGCGTCCCCGCCTCGATTGCCGCGGTCAGCTTGGCGATGTAGGTGTCCTCCGACACCACCACGAACTCGACGTCGGCCTCCTGCAGGCCTGCCCCTTTCGCGTAGGCGTAGACCTGCTCCTTCTGGAGCTTGTCCGCCTGGGGCGAGAACATCGGCAGCTGCCAGAAGACCAGCTTCGCGCCCGCCGCCCCACCGGGCGTGGCAGGGACGGCACCGCCAACGGCCGCGGCCGCGATGGCGGCCCCGCCGCGCTTGAGAGAAACCCTCTTCGCGTGAGGTCGTTCCGGTTCATTGGACTCCCCCTTCGGTTGAGTGTGGCGAGGAGCGGCGCGGGCGTCACCCGCGCACCGCTCCCATGGTCAACCCCGTGAGCAGCCAGCGCTGCAGCACGAAGTACATCAGCAGCGGCGGCACTGCGCTGATCAGGGACGATGCCATGATCGGACCCCAGAAGAACACGTCCCGCTGCTTGAAGCCGGCGAGGCCGGTCGGCAGCGTCTTCACCGTGACGCTCGTGGTGAAGACGTCGGCGTACAGGAACTCGTTCCAGGAGAGGGTGAAGGAGAAGAACGCGACCACGGCCAGCGCCGGCACGATGATGGGGACGACGATGAGGAGCGGCGCCGCCGAGTCGGCCGCAGCCGTCGACCAGCGCTCCCCCTCCTCGATCTCGACCGGCACCGACCAGATGTAGCCGATCAGGAGCCACGTGCAGAACGGCACGGAGAAACCGAGGTACGAGAGGACGAGACCGGACAGCGAGTTGTGGAGCCCCAGCCGGACGAGGATCACGAACAGCGGGATGAACAGCAGGGACTGTGGGACCAGGTAGGAGTAGACCATGGCCCGCGCGAGCGCCCTGCGGCCCGGGAATCGCAACCGCGCGATGGCATAGGCGCCCAGCGAGGCCGCGACGAGGGACCCGGCGGTGGTGGTGAGGGCGACCAGCGTGCTGTTGCGCAGGTAGACCGAGGAAGGGCGTCTCGGCGGCAAACAGCAGGCGGTAGTTGGCGAAGGTGAGCGCGCGGGGCCAGAGAGCGGTCGAGGGGCCGTAGATGTCGGCCTCGACCTTCAGCGACGTGGTCACCATCCAGTAGAGGGGCAACAGGGTCCACAGGATGAGGAGTCCCAGCACGAGGTTCCCCAGGACCGTGAAGCCACCAGCGTGCGCGAGCCGACCGCCGCTCATCCGGCTACTCTCGCTGCCCGCTGGCCTGTGCTCACGCGTCGGCTCGCCGATCGAGGACCGCTCGAGTCATCAGCACGATGAGAAGGCCCCAGAGCGGGAAGAACACCATGTTGATGGCGGAGCCGAAGCCGAGGCGCCCGCCCCGGATGGCGGTCTCGAAGGCGAGGTTCGGCACGATCTGGGTCCGGTCCGCCGGAGCCCCGTTGGTCAGGACGTGCACGGCCACCAGATTGGTCGAGGTCCAGATGACCGACAGCATGGTGGTGATGAGCGCGACGCCCCGGAGCTGGGGCAGCGTGACGTACCGGAACTCGTTGACGCGAGTGGCACCGTCGATGCGGGCCGCCTCGTAGAGCTCCTTGGGAATAGCCTGGAGCGCAGCCAGGAAGCTCATCGTCCAGAAGGGCGTGCCCTGCCAGACCACGACGGCCACCACGGAGGCCATGGCGAATCGTGGGTCGGAGAGCCACGATATTGGCTCCTCCATGCCGGCCAGGCCGAGGAGGCCGTTCAGGAGACCGCTGAAGTCGTCGTAGACCCAGCGCCAGTCGAGGGCGACGACGACGGTCGGCAGCGCCCACGGCACGAAGAGGATCGTCCGGTACAGCCCGCTGGCCCGTCGCTCCATCGACAGGACGAGCGCGCCAGCAAGGCCGAGGACGAACTTGGCGGCGACGGCGGCACCGACGTAGAGGGCCGTGTTCCGCACCACCCGGGCGAACCCGCTCTGGTTCCACAGCTCGACGTAGTTGGCGAATCCGACGAAGCGGCCCGGGGCGGCGAGGTCCTTGTTCTGGAAGCTGATCCAGACGGCCGAGGCGAACGGGTAGAGGACGACAAGGAGCAGGATGGCCACGGCTGGCGCGACGAAGAGGTAGGCCGTCGCTCGCTCGTCGAGACCCCTCCGCGCAGACGCGGTCGGGAGCGACCGCACCGCGACTCGCGTCACGGGGCGACCGGGCGGACGAGCGCTTCGAACTCGGCGAAATCCGAGTCAGGGTCCCGGGCCCGCGGTACCGCTAGGGCGAGGCATCCATCCCGACGCTCCGGCCGGCCGGCTCTGCAATGGTGGTGGGCTGGCTGTCGCGGGCGACGTTGAAATTCAAGTGGCGGAACTCACGCCATCACGAAGAGCGGCAGCCCTAGCGGCGACCGTCCCCGCCGCGAGCCGCGAGGCGGCTGAACGGCGCTTCCCCGCCGTGCACGTCCCGGTCCGCCATCACCCGCTGTGGTCGCGTCGAAGGAGCGGACGAGCGTCAGTTCAATTCCGACGGCGGTCACGTCTCCCGTCGCGATTGGCGTCACAGAAGTCGTAGTCGTGCGTCGCCAGCGTGTGCCGAAGTGTCACCACGAGTGGCTCCCTTCCCGCGCGTGCTATACCACGAGCCTATACCACGACCCGGCATCGAGGGCGGATGGGGCGGTCGATGAGAGCCCCCGCCCGGCCCGCGACAGTCTCCCGGGGCCTCGGGCGCCGAGGCCAAGCCCCGGGCGCCGAGGCCAAGCCCCCGGGCGCCCGGCGATGGGGAGCGCCGGGACCACGCGAAGCAGGATAGACTCCGGGCGAAGAGGATGGCCGGAGTGTCAACGTGAACCCTCGTTTCGCCCTGCTTCTCGGCCGGCTCGCGATCGTCGGCGCCGCGCCGTTCTTCATGGCGTGGGCTTGGCTCGCGTGTGAGCACTACGGCTGCGCTCTCTCCGGTCCGCTCGCCATCCGACGCTGCATCTCGCTGGCCTCGCGGCGCGGCTGCCGTGGCCCACGGGGGCGGCCATGGCCGCGGTGGCGGGCTGGTGCGCGCTCCAGGCGCTTCTCGCCCAGACCGTCCCCGGCCCGATGCGCCTGGGTACGGTGACGCCGGCGGGCCGGCGACTCATCTACCGTGTGAACGGCCTCGGGGCCTGGGTCGTGACGGCCACGCTGGTGGGAGTAGCCGTCATGGCGGGCGGAGTGCCGGCCACGTTCGTGCCGGATCAGTGGGCCGGCCTCCTGGGCGCCGCGAACCTCGCAGGGTTCCTGGCGGCGGGCGGCGTCTGGATCAAGGCGCACCGCTGGCCCACGTGGGCCGACGAGCGCCTCTTTCGTGGAAGCGCGCTCGCGGACTTCACCCACGGGATCGAGCTGAACCCTCGCGTGGGTCCGTTCGACCTGAAGCTCCTGCTCATCGGCCGCGTCGGCATGATCGGCTGGACCGCCGTAGTCTGCTCGTTCGCGGCCGCGCAGTTCGCCGCGCGCGGGACGATCGCCGCGCCGATGGTGGTCCTGATCGCGCTCCAGCTCCTGTACGCGCTCGACTTCTTCGCACGCGAGGCCTGGTACCTCACGACCCTCGACATCGTCGACGCGCGGCTCGGATTTCTCCTCGCTTGGGGCAGCCTGGTCTGGTTCCGTTCTTTACTCCCTGCCGGCGGTGTATCAGGCGCGCCAGCCCGTCGTGCTCGGCCCGGAGGCGCTCGTCGCCATCTCGGCGCTCGGCGTCCTCGGCTACGGGCTCTTCCTCTCGGCGAACGGACAGCGCCACCGAGCGCGTCGCCTGGGGAGTCGGTGTCGGATCTTTGGCCTTCCCCCGCGCCTGATCGACGCCGAGTCCTCACGGCAGACGGCGCGCGGCACACGAGCGTCCTCCTCGCGTCCGGCTGGTGGGGGATCGTTCGCCATCCGAACTACGTCGGCGATCTCATGATCGCCACCGCGATCGGCCTCACATGTGGCGTGCGTCACTTCCTGCCCTGGTCGTACACGATCTTCCTGGCCGGCCTGCTCGTGCGGCGAGTGCGCCACGACGAACGACGCTGCCAGGCAAAGTACGGGCCTGCGTGGGATACCTATCGGGCTCTCGTCCCGTATCGGCTGATCCCCGGGATCTGGTGAGGCGACGAGCCCAGGGGGAGTCGGGCCGCGCTACTTTCCCGGGGCCGGGAGCCCGGCGACCCAGTCGTCCACGGCCTTGCGAACCTCCGGGAGACCCGTTCCCAGGATTCCGACCGCGAGGCGCATGCGGAGCGCCAGGGCGCGACCCGACCGCTCCTCCCAGAACCGCTCCTGCGCCGCCTGGTTCAGGAACTCGAGGACCCAGGTCGAGACCAGGTGTGGCGGGACGCGGGATAGATCCTGGACGAGGCGCGGGCCTTCGGCGGTGCGCTCCTGGGACAGTGGTGTCAGGGTCGAGACGATGTACGGACCGCCGCGAAGAGGGCCCGGCAGGGCACGGAGGAGGCTCCGCGCCCGGGCGTGGTCGTAATGGGTAAGGACCCAGTTGGCCGTGAGCGGTGCCGTGCCGGAATCCTGGTCGATCGGCACGTAGGCGACGTTCAGTGACCGTCGGGGCACGTGGGCCTCGAGCCGACCGATCTCAGGGATCATCTCGAGGAAGCTCGCGATGGCCCGCACGTAGCGCTCGCGCGTCGCGTCTGTCGGCGGTGCGCCCAGCAAGAGATAGCTGTAGAGCCCGTAGCCCGCCCGTTCCGTAGCGTCAGGAAGCAGGAAGGCCGCGCCGGTCTCCCGAGGCAAGTCGCCCCGCGTGCCGGGGTCCGCTCGAACGGTCACGCGCACGATGCATTCCGCGGTCGCCCCCGACGTGGTCGAGGCACGGAGGGACGCGGCGTAGGTCCCCGGTCGCAGGTCCTGGAGGTCCCAGCGCGGCTGGTCGCCGCTGCCGTCGAGGCGGCCAACGGGCACCTCCCACGTAAGCCGCACGCGCTCCCCGGATCCCCTTCGGCAAAGGCACGGAGGCCGACCCGGGCCCCCAGGGCGACGGTCGGCCGTTCGGCGCTGCACGCGAGCAGCAGCAGGTCGGCGGCCCTGACAGTCGGCTGGCACAGCGTCAGCCACGAGGCTGACAGGAGCACCAGGCCCGCGGCAGCGATCCGACCACCGGTTCCGACTGTCGGCAGCATCCTAGCGTCCTCGTACCCGACCCAGAACCCATCGCACGCCGAGGACTGCCGCGCCGCACGCGCCCACCACGACGAGGGTCTCCTGTGACGTCAGCGGCGACTCCGGTACGAACAGGAAGAAGACTGTCCAGACGCCGAGCGACAGGACCAGCACCGCTGCCAACGTCCCCGCGGTCCCCTTCACGGGGGGCCGACCCGGACCAGTGGCAGGGGGCCCGCGAGCTCGCCCTTGAGGACCGGATGCTGGTTGCCTCCCGCCCCGCGGGCTTCTCGCGCCACCTGATACTCGAGGTACTGGTAGAGCTCCTGGAGAACGACGATGCCGTCCCGATCGAGGTCGGCGGCCCCGGCCAGGCCTCGGACGAGGTAGTACGTGAAGACGCCGTGGCCGAGCTCGGGCAGCTCGATGGACACCTCGTTCGCCCGCGACGCCGCCACGATGGCCCGTCCCCGCGAGCGGGTCAGGCGCTCGAGAAAGAAATCATCCACACGCGCCGCCCGCGTGCGTGCCGCGGCGAATGTGCGGCCACCGGCGGCGCCGCTATAGCAGGTGTCGAGAAAAACCACGGCGCGCTCTGCCTCGAGCCGGTCGAAGATCGTCTGGAACTCGTCCATGGGGAGCGCGGTCGAATAGAGGTCGTTCGGATCCGCGTCGATCGGCACCAGGTACTTGGCGAGCCCATCCGCCTCGAGCCCGCGCGGGTCCACCTCTGGCGCGCCGTGGCCGGCGAAGAAGACCACGACCAGGTCGTTCTTCTGCGGACGGCGCGCGAGGAACGTGCCCAGGGCCTGCTTGAGGTTCCGGAGCGTCGGCTTTCGCTCCGTGCGCTCCGTGAAGAGGAGCACCTGGTCCTTAGGGAAGCCGGCTTTGGTCACGAGGACCTCGTAGAACGCCTCCGCGTCAGCCGCGGCGAAGCGGAGCGGCGGGATCGCGGGGTTCTCGTATCGCCCGATCCCCACGACCACGGCCCAGCGCTCTGGTCTCGGAAGTCCGGGGTCGGGCGCCGCCGGAGCCAGGGGCGCGGCAGGCGGCGCGGCGGGCTTGGCGGCGGCTGGAGGCTCAGGTGCAGCCGGCTTCGCCACGACGGGGGGCGGCGCTGGCGTGGCAGAGGGCGGAACGGCCGGCGGTGCCGCGACAGGCGGCGATGAAGGCGCGGCCGGTGCGGGCGCGGCCGGCTTGGCCACGACAGGGGGCGGCGCCGGCGTGGCAGAGGGCGGGACGGCCGGCGGTGCCGCGACGGGCGGCGATGAAGGCGCGGCTGGTGCGGGCGCGGCCGGCTTCGCGACCGTTGGGGGCGGCGAGGGCGCCGGCGACGTGGCCGGCGGCTCGAGGGCCGCCAGCTCGAAGTCGAGGCCACTGGCGCCGATGAACTGAGCTCTGGCGAGTCTCTGCACCGCCGGCGCGTACCAGGTGGTGACCGACCAGAAGTTCCGGCCGCCCCGGAGTCCGCCGCCGCCGGTGCCGACGCCGTCGAGGTCGAGGCGATACGCGATGCGAAACGCCCCGAGCGCCCCGGCCGGGACCTTGATCTGTTCGTAGGCCTCGACCTGCCACGTGATCCTCACGGGAATGGGATCAAACTCACTCCGGAGCCTGAGCTGCCCGACGCCGACGCCCCACTTGCCCACGCGCAGCGGCCAGGGAAGAGACGGCGCCGGGCGCAGCTGCCAGTCCGCGACACCTTTCCGGAGGAACGCGCCGGGGGCGAGGTCCCGGTTGAGGTGGATCTCCCGGCCATCGGCCGGGAGCGCGAAGACGTACGCATCGCGCTCGACGCGGACGAGCTCAAAGGCGCCCTCGCCCAGCACCCAGCGATCGCCTTTAGTCAGCGTCGGCCGCTCGACGACAGGCGCCTGGGCGAGTGCGAGCGACACCGCCAGAGCTAGCGGAAGAGCCAGCCAGCGAAACGCAGCACGCCGCGGCGTCTTCATGCGGGTCTCGGGCCAGACGACCCGTGGCAGCGTCGCCCCCGATGCCGGGCCCGGCGGAACGCTACCGCGCAGCCATCGGCCTCGATAGTAGGCGCCGGAGGGCTGGGACGCAAGCCGGCCGACCATCCGGGATCGGACCGACTCTCGCACGTCACGGCGACGGAATGACCGGTGGTCGCCCTCAGAAGTCGCCGATGTTCTCCGGGGTGTTCACCGGCCCGAGCTCGGCCTGTGCCGAACGTCCCGGCGCCAGCATGCCGCCGTCGACTTCGAAGTTCTGGCCGGTGACGAACCCGGCGTCGTCGGCAGCCAGGAAGACCGCGGCCCAGGCGATGTCGGCCGGCCGGCCTTCACGACCGATCGGGATGGCCTCGATCCGGCGGCTCTTCTCCTCGGCCGAGAGACCTTCCCAGTAGTCGACCGCAATCATCCCCGGACGGAGGGCGTTGCACCGGATCCCCCAGGGAGCGAGATCGACGGCAACCGCTCGCGTGAAGGTGTCGATCGCCCCCTTCACCGAGTCGTACGCGATCAGGTTCCGGTGGACTCGGTTGGCCCCATTGCTGCTGATGTTGATGATGCTGCCACGGACGCCGCGCCGCGCCATGATCCGCGACGCTTGGTGCGTGCAGTAGAAGAGGATGCCCATGTTCGCGCGCACGTAGGCGTCCCATCCGGCGCTCGTCATCGTGAGGAACGCGCCGCTCTCGCCCTTGTTGACGGACATCTGGGCGTTGTTGACGAGGATGTCCAGCGTTCCGAACGCGCGCAGCGTCTCGTCGAAGAGCCGGGTCACCTCCGACTCCACGCTGACGTCGGCGACCACTGCGATGCAGGCCCCGCCCGCCTCGCGGATCTCCCTGGCCGTGCGCGCAACCACGTCGTCATCGCGGTCGTTGACGACGACCCGCGCGCCCTCGCGCGCGAAGCGCGTGACGATACCCCGGCCGATGCCACGGCCGGATCCGGTGACGACGGCAACCTTGCTGCGCAACAGCATCGCAAGCTCCTTCTGTCGTGTCGCGCGTCATTCTAGCATCGGCTCAGACGCCACAGCCGTGGACCAGCCTCAGGCTCCCGCAACCTCTCGTGCGCACTCCCGTGAGCTCCCGTGAGCTCGTGAGCTCCCATGAGCTCACGCGGTCACTCATAAGTCTGGGTTACCCTCCGAGACCTGTCAGATCAGAAGTCAGGGTTACCCGAGGCCGTGGGGTGAGGGCGGCAGGCCACTGGGAGCCCGTAGGAGCGCGAGTTGGGCGCGAGGCCATATCTGCCTATCCCCCTGCCGAGGTGTTTTCCTGGCCGCGGGGTGGGACCGCCAAGGTCCAGAGGCGCTCCAGAGCGGCTTCGAGCTGACGGCGGAGATGGAGTGGGTTCAGGCGCTGATACACCGCCTCGAGCTCCTGCCGACACGGGGTGGAGAGCACACCCGTCGCCCCGAGCCGCTGATACGGGGTGCCGGCGCGATCGTACACGCGATGCACGCGTGGGCCGCGGCGCTCCTTGCGCACGAGCGGCTGGACCGGTTGGAAGAAGTTGATGTGCAGGCGCGCGAGATCGTACACGCGAGCGAGCTGGGCATAGGCGGCCTTGGAGGCGTAGCGATCATAGCCGATGAGGGGGCGGACGATGGCACCGTTCTTCTGCTCGACATGGGCACTGTCGTTCTTCTGGTAGGGGCGGCTGCGGGTGAAGGTGATGCCCTCGCGCTGGCACCAGGCATACAGGGCGTGGTTGATGAACTCGGAGCCGTTGTCGCTGTCCAGGCCGCGCAGGGGCATCGGCAGACGCCGGCGGACGTGGTGGATGGCGGTGCCGACCCGTTTCTGGCCCTTGCCCCAGACGACTTGGAGGTCGACCCACGTGGTCGCGACATCGACGGCGCAGAGCGTGTAGAGGTAGAAGCCCTGGGTCGTGGGGCCGCAGTGGGCGACCAAGTCCAGTTCGAGGAAGCCCGGCTCGGTGTCGGTCCACTCGGCGAAGGTGCGGACGGGGATCTGGTGCTTGAGCCAGGCGCCGGGGCGGGTCGTCGTGAGGCCCCGGTGCGGCAGAGTGCGCCGAACGGGCGCCAAGAGGCGGGCGAGGGTGGCGGGGCTCACCTGGCGCAGGTGCTTGTCGATCTCCGGGGGGATCTCCACGTCGCCACTCCGGGTCAGCCGATCGAGCAGTTCGGGGAGGAAGGGGTGCCACCGGTGGGGGCCGATGTGGCCCGTGGCCTCGGAGAGCAGTTGGGCCGCGGCGGCCACGGCGGGGCCGTACCGACGCGGGCGGCCCGAGCGGGGGCGACTCGGGACCGGGCACCGCGGGCGTCGCAGCAGGCGGATGGCCGCCTTGCGATGCAGCCCGGTGACCGCCACCACCTCGTTCAGCAGCCGATGCTTCTCTGCCCACCGGGCGTTGTAGATAGCGCTCCCGCTGCACGGCGGCATACTCCCGCAAACTGGCTCGCGTCACGGTCACCTCCTGGTGGGAGTTGGTAACCGTGACTTTTGATGGCGTCCCCTCCGTTCGGTAACCGAAATTTTGATCCGATGCGCTCATTGACGGGCCGTCCGGCATCGCTTAGAGTCCCCACTGCGTCCTCCTCGCCGGAGCGAGCTTCGCGGTCGCTGACACCGACGTTGTCCGCCCGGACGGGCGGACGGGACGCGTATCCGCAACGCGACGATCCGGGAGGGGCCAGCCTTGAAACAGCGCACCCAGTCGACCACGCCCAAACGGACCACCTCGGGCATCTCCCGACGCATCTTCCTGAAGCGCACCGGCGCCGGTCTGGCCGGGGCGGCCGGGGCGGCGGCGCTCCGCCCGCGCATCAGTGTCGCGGCCCCGGTCACCCTCAGTATCTGGACGGGCTTCCCCGAGATCGAGGCGTTCTACAAGAAGGCTGGAGACGAGTACGCGAAGACGCACCCCGGCTTCAAGCTCGAGACGCTCTCGAGCCAGCTCCGCGAGATGGAACAGAAGATCGCGACCGCGATTCCAACGGACACCGGTCCCGATCTCTTCGACATCGCGCGGAACATCACGATCAGTCTCGCCGACGCGAACCTTCTCCCGCCGAACCCGCCGAAGGTCGTGGCGCTGCTGAAGAGCAAGGCCTTCCACCCGGTCGTCGTCGAGTACAACACCTGGAAGGGGCAGGTCTACGGCATCCCGTTCCTGGAAGGTTCGAAGCCGGCGCTCTACTACAACACGAAGATGTTCAAGGAAGCCGGGCTCGACCCCAACAAGCCACCGACGACCTTCGACGAGCTGCTGACGTACGCCCAGAAGCTCACGAAGAAGGACGCGGCCGGGAACCCGACGCGCGCGGGCATCACCCTGCGCCTGCTGGGCCAGGGCGCGGGCGTCGCCGAGAAGTTCTGGTACGTTCTCTACGCCATGGGCGGTGATCCGATCGTCCAGACGAAGTCCGGCAAGTGGCACAACAACTACGACAACGACGCCGGGCGGGCTGCGCTGAAGTTCTACGTCGACGCCGTCCACAAGTACCGCGTCGACGATCAAAAGCTGCCGCGGGACACGAATGCCTTCGTCAGCGAGCAGGCAGCGATGCACATGCGCGAGGCGGACGTCATCGGCACCCTGAAGGAGAAGGGCCCGAAGGTAGAGTACATGACGGCGCCCATCCCGCGGGCCAAGCGGTGGGGCGGCATGACCCAGCCGTGGAGCATCTACGTCACCAAGGGCAAGAACACGGAGGCCGCCTGGGACTTCGCCCAGTTCCTGGTGAGCCCGCCGATGGCCCTGAAGCTCACCCGCGAGGTGGGCTGGCTCTCACTGCGCGACGACGTCGACTGGACGCCGCTCCTCAAGGAGACGCCACAGTACAAGCCGTTCGTCCAGTGGGACAAGGGTCGCGCCATCTACGCAGAGCCAGCTCTCCCGGTATGGGACGAGCTGGAGAGCAAGATGGCGGATCGCCTGGTCACCGCCTTCGCCGACAAGTCGCTTCTCGACAACCCAGCCGGCATCGCCAAGACGATGAAGGACATGGCCGCTCAGAGCGACGAGCTCCTGAAAAAGGCCGGAGTGTACGGCACCGAGTAGGCCCGTCTGCCCGTCGTGACGCTGGACGCCCCGCCGCTCTCGACCACGGGAGCGGCGGGGTGCGCGTCGAGGCCACGACCACGCTCCGTCTGAACCGACTGACGCTCGCGAAGTACCGCTTCTGCTATCTCGGCCTCCTGCCGGTCTTCGCCATCTACTGGGTGCTGCGGCTCGAGCCGATCGGCCAGACGTTCTTCCTGTCGTTCCACGACTGGCATCTCATCCGGCCGCTGAAGCCGTGGGTCGGGCTGGCGAACTATCGCGAGCTCCTCCAGGACCCGAACTTCCTGATGGCGCTCTGGAACACCACGCTCTTCGCGGTGGCCGTAGTGGCGCTGTCGGTGGTGGCGGGGCTGGCGCTCGCCGTCCTGCTGGCCGGAAGGCTCCGCTTCACGGCTGCCTATCAGGCGATCTACTTCCTGCCGGTGATCACGCCGATGGTGCCGATGGCGATCGCGTGGAAGTGGATCTTCGACGCGCGCATCGGAATACTGAACTACCTGCTGTCGTGGTTCGGGATCCCGCCGATCGGCTGGCTGACGTCACCCGACGTCGCCATCTGGTCGATCATCATCATGAGCGTGTGGAAGGTGCTCGGCTACAACATGGTGCTCCTCCTCGTCGGCCTCAAGAACATCCCGGCCACGCTCTACGAGGCCGCCTCGATCGACGGCGCCTTCGGCTGGCGGATGTTCCGGCGGATCACGTTGCCGCTGCTCCGGCCGATCCTGCTCTTCGTGATCGTCGTGTCGACGATCAACGCATACAACGTCTTCACCCAGGTCTACGTGATGACGACGGGGTCCCAGGCGGCACCGGGGTCTCAGCTGCGCGTGCTCGTCTTCGACATCTACCAGAACGGCTTCCAGTTCTTCAGGATGGGCTACGCCTCGGCAGAGGCCGTGGTGCTGACGCTGATCATCCTGGTCCTGACGCTGGTCCAGTTCCGCGTGATCCGGGTCGAGGAGGGGTGACGCGATGCCAGTTCGACGCGCACGGGAGACCTGGTGGCGCCGGACGGGGGTGCCCCTCGCGACCCATCTGGTCCTCATGGCCGGCTGCGTCGTCATGCTGTTCCCGTACCTCTGGATGCTCGGGACGTCATTCAAGCCAGCGGACGAGACGATGCTCTGGCCCCCCCGTGTGCTCCCGATCCACTGGACGTGGGCGAACTATCCAAAGGTCTTGGAGGCGGCGCCCTTCGTCCGCTACTTCTTCAACAGCGTCCTCGTGTCGGTGGGCTCGACCCTGATGGTGATCGCGACGTCGCTCCTGGCCGGGTTCATCTTCGGCAAGTACCAGTTCCCCGGCAAGAAGCTCCTGTTCCTCGTGATCCTGGCGTCCGCGATGTTCCCGTTCGAGACGTACATGATCCCTCTCTACCTCACGATGAAGTCCTTCGGCTGGATCAACACCTACCAGGGCATCGCAGCGCCGTACCTGATCATGAGCTTCGGGATCTTCCTCATGCGGCAGCACATCGCTCACGGCATCCCCGGCGAGCTGCTCGACGCGGCCCGGGTGGACGGCGCCTCGGAGCTCCGAATCTTCCTGCGTGTCATCGTTCCGCTCTGCTCGTCGGCGATCGGCGCCATCGGTATCCTGGCTTTCATCCAGGCGTGGTCCGCGTTCATCTGGCCGCTCCTCATGGCCACGAACAAGAGCATGTACCTGATGGAGCTGGGGCTCTCCACGTTTCAGTTCCGGTTCACGGTGGACTACCACCTCCTCAGTGCGGCCGCCGTGCTGAATACCTTGCCGATGCTGATCGCCTTTCTCATCCTGCGCCGCCGCATCATGGAGTCGGTCGCCCTCACCGGCCTGAAAGGCTAGGGCCGACGAAACGGCGGCGCCCATCCTGCGCGGGCGTTGGCGGCCGCGGTTGACTCCCCATCTGAGATTGCGTAAGGTTTCGTCACCGTGCTGGGCGTGGCCCTCCGGCCGCCGCCGAGCGTGATCGCCGAGCGCCTCCGCCGCATGAACGCCGCCATCAACCGGCGGCGCGTCCTCGACGCGACCGCCGCCGAACGTGGGCCGCTACTGCACGTACCGCCAGGCGCTCGGCTACGTCTGGGACTACGCCGACTACCTGACCGCCGAGGACCGGCGTCGCATTTTCCGGGAGAACACGCTGGAGCTGCTGGCGCCGGCCCCGCCGGCCACCGGTGTCCGGTGACAAGGAGCGTTTGCCATGGCGTTCATCCGCACGATCCCCGTCGAAGAGGCGACCGGCGAGGTCCGCGCCTTATACGAGCGTAGCCAGGCGAGCGCCGGTTACATCCCCAACTACGCCAAGGTCTTCAGTCATCGGCCGCAGGTCATGGCGGCGTGGAGCGCGCTCCTCGCCAGCATCCGCGGCAATCTCGAGACCCGCCAGTACGAGCTGATCACCTTCGCCGCCGCCCGCGCCTTGCGGAGCTCGTACTGCATGCTCGCCCACGGCCGCGTGCTCCGCGAGAAGTTCTACTCGGCCGCCCAGCTGACGGCCATTGCCGTGGACTTCGCCCGGGCGGACCTGACGCCGGCCGAGGTCGCCATGATGAGCTTCGCGGAACGGGTTGCCCGTGACGCCACGACGATCACCGACGCCGAGGTGCGATCGCTGCGCGAGCACGGCTTCACTGATGCGCAAGTCTTCGACATCGCGGCGGCGGCGGCGGCCCGATGCTTCTTCAGCAAGCTCGTCGATGCCCTCGGGGCGCTACCGGATGCGGGCTTCGGCCAGCTCGAGGACGACCTGAAGCGCGAGCTCACGCCGGGGCGACCGATCAGCACCGAGAGCCCGGAGCGAATGCCTCCGGCGCCGCCGTAACCGCACGCTCGCTCTCACTCCAAGAGTCCAGCCTCGAGCGCGGCGCGCCGGGCCGCGCCCACGAGCGCGGCCCGATCGTTCAAGACCACACGCACCGGTATCGCTTCGAGCAGCGGTCGGAGGCGGCCCTTGGCGGCGAAGGCGTCGAGGAACGTCCGGCTCCGGAGCGCCGAGAGCAGCCGAGGCGCGATGCCACCGCCGAGGTACACCCCGCCGGTCGCCAGCACCCGGAGCCCGAGGTTGCCCGCCTCGGCGCCGTAGATCGCCACGAAGAGCCCGATCGCCCGGACGCCGATCTCGGCCCGCCCCTCGAGTCCCGCGCGCGCGATCGCGGGGGCCGGCTCCTCCGCCCGTAGCTCGTCGGCGAGCCAGCCCGGTTCGGCGAGGCCCTGGCCGTCACGGAGAAAGCGGTAGATGTTGTGGAGTCCAGGACCAGAGAGCACGCGCTCCACGCTGACGTGGCCCACCTCGGCCGCGAGGAACCGCCACAGCGCCCCCTGCAGCTCGTCTTGAGGGGCCCAGTCGGCGTGCCCAGCCTCCGAGGCGACCGGCCGGTGGCGCCGACCGTCCCACACGAGGCCGGCCTCGCCGAGGCCGGTGCCCGCGGAGATCACCGCCGCATTTCCCGTCGGCGCCGCCTGACCGGGCTGGAGGACGGCGAAGTCGGTCTCTGGCAGCGCCGCCAGCCCCCACGCGTTCGCCTCGAGATCGTTGACCAGAAGCACGTGCTCCAAGCGCAAGTGCGCGGCGAGCGGGCGGGCATCGACGTCCCAGGGCAGGTTCGTCGCCGCCACCCGACCCTCGCGGACCGGGCCGGCGACCCCAAAGCAGGCGTGCCCGAGCCTCCCGGGCGCCTCGCGGAGAAACGTCGCCACGATCTCCTCGAGGCTCGTGTGACGCTGGCTGGGATAGGTCCGGGTGACGCCCGGCACCAAGTGGCCCCCCGAGACCTCGAACCACGCGAGGCGGGTGTTCGTCCCGCCGACGTCCCCCGCCAGGATCAACGGCCCGCCCCGCGGGGGACGCCGGTGACCATCGCGTTCATGGGAACGCGGTCACTCGACGGTGTACCAGCGCCGCCCCTCTTGCCCGATGAGCTCCTCCGCTGCCTCCGGCCCCCACGAGCCGGCCGCGTAGTTGGGGAAGTCGGGCGCCGGGAGGGCGCGCCACGCGTCCAGGATCGGCGTCGCGATGTGCCACGCGGCCTCGACCATGTCCGTCCGATGGAACAGCGTGCCGTCGCCCATCATGCAGTCGTGCAGGAGCCGTTCGTAGCCGGTCGCCGCCGTCGTGTCGCCGAAGTCCTTGTAGCTGAAATCGAGCTTCACGGTCTCGATGCGAACCCGCGGGCCCGGCCGCTTGGCCTTGACCTGGAGCTCGATCCCCTCGTCGGGCTGGATGTGCAGGACTAGCCGATTCGGATCGATCGCGCCCATCGCCGCCCGATCGAGGAGGACCAGCGGAGGCCGCCGGAACTCGAACACGATCTCCGTGTCGCGCCGGGCCAGGCGCTTTCCCGACCTCAGATAGAACGGCACGCCGGCCCAGCGCCAGTTCTCCACGAACAGCTGGAGCGCCGCGTACGTCTCGGTGGTCGAGGTCGGCGAGACCTTGGGCTCCCGGCGATACGCCGGGACTGGCCGCCCCTCGATCGTGCCCTCCCCGTACTGGCCTCGCACCGTGCGGGCGAGGATCTCCTCCGGTTTCATCGGCCGGATCGCCTGAAGCACCTTCACCTTCTCGTCCCGGACCGCGTCGGCCGCGAACGAGATCGGCGGCTCCATGGCCACCAGCGACAGGAGCTGGAACATGTGGTTCTGGATCATGTCACGCAGCACGCCCGCCGTGTCGTAGTAGTTGCCCCGCTCCTCGACCCCCACCGTCTCCCCGACCGTCAGCTGGACGTGGTCGACGTACGTCCGGTTCCAGATCGGCTCGAACAGGCTGTTCGCGAAGCGAAAGACCAAGATGTTCTGGACGGTCTCCTTGCCGAGGTAGTGGTCGATCCGGTAGATCTGATCCTCGCGAAGGACCGTGGCCAGCTCGGCGCTCAGCGCGCGGGCGGACTCGAGATCGTGGCCGAACGGCTTCTCGACGATCACGCGGCGCCAGGAATCGCCTTCCTGCTGGACGAGCCCCGCCTCGCCCAGGCGGCGCACGACCTCGCCGAATAGATTCGGCGGGATCGCGAGGTAGAAGAGGACGTTCCCGCCGGTGCCATGACGCTTGGTCACCTGGGCCAGGAGGTCCGCGAGCTGCGTATAGACGGCGGGGTCCGAGAGCTCGCCCGCCTGGAAGTACATCGCCTCCCGGAGCTCTGCCCACAGGGTCTCGTCCACGCGAGCCGTCGCGAACTCGCGGATGTCCCGCGTCTGCTCCTCGCGGAACTGCTCGTGCGTCTTCTCCCTCCGGGCGACGCCGATGACCGCGAACTCCCGCGGCAGGAGCCCGAGCGTCTTGAGATTGTAGAGCGCCGGCACGAGCTTGCGCTTCGTCAGATCGCCGGCGGCGCCGAAGATGACCACCGTGCACGGGGGCGCCGGACGGCCGGGCCCCGACAGCGCCTGCTCCCGGCGGGCGGGCGAGGTCTCCACGGATGCCTAACCTCCCGACGGCCGCTCGATGTGGCCGCCGAACTTGTGCCGCATGGCGGAGAGGACCCGCTCCGCGAAGGTGTGCTCGTGGCGCGAGCGGAAGCGGACGAACAGCGATGCCGAGAGCACGTCCGCGGGGACGCTCTCCTCGATCGCGGCCATGACGGTCCACCGCCCTTCGCCCGAGTCCTGGACGGTCCCCGCGTACCCCGAAAGCGTCGGGCTCTCGACGAGCGCCTGCGCCGTGAGGTCCAGGAGCCACGAGCTGACGACGCTCCCTCGCCGCCAGACCTCCGCGATGTCGCGGAGCGGGAGGTCGTAGCGGTGCTGCTCCGGCAGGTCCGGCGACCGCGCGTTGAGCAGGATGTCGAACCCCTCCGCGTAGGCCTGCATGAGCCCGTACTCGATCCCGTTGTGAATCATCTTCACGAAGTGCCCCGCCCCCACCGGGCCGCAGTGAAGATACCCGAGCTCGGCCGTCCCGCCGATCGCCTCCCGGCCCGGTGTCCGCGGCGTCGTGCCGCGGCCGGGGGCGAGCGCGCCAAACACCGGCTCGAGGCGCGCTACCACCTCCGGCTCGCCGCCGATCATGAGGCAGTAGCCCCGATCGAGTCCCCAGATGCCGCCGCTCGTGCCCACGTCCACGTAGTGGATTCCCTGGCTCCGGAGCGCCGCCGCCCGGCGGACGTCATCCTTGTAGAAGGAGTTCCCCCCGTCGATGATGACGTCGCCCCGCACCATTCGCTTGCCGAGGTCGGCAACGACCTGCTCGGTCGGGGCGCCGGCCGGGACCATCAGCCAGGCGGCCCGTGGAGGCGCGAGCCGCTCGACGAGTTCGTCCAGGGACATCGCGCCGATTGCGCCCTCGTTCGTGATCTGCCGGACGGCCCCGGCATCCGTCGCGTAGGCGACGATCCCGTGCCCGCCGCGCATCAGCCGGCGTGCCATGTTCCCGCCCATCCGGCCCAGCCCGATCATGCCGATCTGCACGTCCCCATGTCCTCTCTCGATCGCCGCCGCGTAGCGGGTCAGCCCACAGCCTGGTCGAGCGCCTTCCCAAGCGTCCTCAGCCCTGCCACGACGTCCGGACCGAGGTGCACCCGCAGCGCGCGCCGGCCCCGCTCCGCGAGGACCTCGAAGTCGCCCCGGGCCTGCGCGGCTTTCACCACTCCGAAGGTGTAGCGCCGGCCGGGCACGGGCAGATCAGCGGCATCGTCGCACGTGATCTGGAGGAACACCCCGGAGTTCGGGCCGCCCTTGTACGCCTGGCCGGTCGAATGGAGGAACCGTGGCCCGAAACCGAGGCAGGTGGCGACCCGGTACCGGTCCCGGAGGCGGGTGCGGAACCCCTGGAGGACCTCTTCGTGCGCCTGAGCCATCTCGACGTAGGCGAGCAGCGCGATGTAGTCCCCCGGCCGGACCCGTCCGAGGTGAGCGCGAAGGAGTCCTGGGAGCGTCCGCTCCGCCGCCGCCAGCTCGGCGGCATTCCGCGGATCGGCAAAGACCCGGACCCCGTCGGCCTCCAGGATCGGCATCTCGGCGGGCAGGCGTCCGGTTGTCTCGAACTCGTCGGTGAGGCGCCGAGTCGCGACCTTGCTGGCCTCGACGTCAGGCTGGTCAAAGGGATTGATCCCGAGGATCGCCCCCGCCACGGCCGTCGCGAACTCCCAGCGGAAGAACTCGGCCGCGAGCTGGTACGGCTCCGGGACCTCGATCCGGACCACCGGGTGGCCCGCCGCCTGCACGCTCGCCACCGCGCGGTCTTGGGCGACGTCCGGGGCCGACCGGAGGCGGAGGTAGACGAACAGGCGGTCCCGGCCATAGAGCTCCGGAGGCCCCAGCGGCTCTCGATCCACCGGAATCAGGCCCTTGCCCGCCTTCCCGGTGGACTCGGCCAGGAGCTGCTCGAGCCAGGCCCCCAGATCGTGGATTCCGGGAGCCGCCACCAGCGTGACCTTGTCACGCCCGTGGCTCGCCAGCACCCCCAGGATCGCTCCCAGCACCGCGCCGGGATTCTCCTCGGCGGGGCCGCGCACCGCGCAGGCGCGCACCATGGCCTGCGCCTCGCGGAGCAGGCGCTCGACGTCGAGACCCATCAGGGCCGCCGGCGCCATTCCGAAGTCGGACAGAGCCGAGTAGCGCCCGCCGATCGACGGCACGCCGTGGAACACGTGACGGAAGCGGTCGGTCCGGGCAACGTCTTCGAGCTTCGAGCCAGGATCCGTGATCGCGATGAAGCGGTCGCCGCTCGTGGCGGGGCCAACGGTATCCCTCAGCCGCTCGAAGAAGTACTCCTTGAAGATGTTCGGCTCGAGCGTCGTGCCGGACTTCGAGGACACGACGCATAGCGTTCGTCCGAGGTCCACGCGGGCCTCGGCCGCTCGGACCTGTGCGGGATCCGTCGAGTCGAGCACCGACAGCGCGGGCCATCCCGGAAGCGCGCCGAACGTCATGCGGAGGACTTCCGGACAGAGGCTCGAGCCGCCCATCCCGAGGAGCAGGACGTGCGCGAAGCCCGCTTGCCTCGCGTTCTGGGCGACGCGCCGGAGATCGTCGACCCGCGCGAGCTGCTCGTCGACGATCCCGAGCCATCCGAGCCAGCTCGCCTCATCGGTGCCCGTCCAGAGCGTGGCGTCGCGCGCCCAGAGCCGCGCGACCTTCCCTTGCTCGGTCCAGTCCCGCATCGTCGTCCGAACCGCGGCGTCGAGATCTGCCGGCAAGGTCCAGGTCGGCGGGTTCGGCATGGCGACTCTCCCTGCTATGCTAGGCCCGCGGGCGAGGTCTGGCTAGGGCCTCTCCCGCTCCGAGGAGGCCAGTCCTGGTCGGCGCAGCCCCGAGCCCACCGCCTGCCCCACGTCCGGAAGATCTCGCGCGCCTGGCCGCCCAGGCCCTCCTCCTGATCCGCGGGACGGACACGGAGCTCCGCATCGGGCTCGGCTCCGGCCGGGCCGCGCAGGCGTTCGTGCGGGCGCTGGCCGCCGAGACGGACCGCGGACTTCGCGTGCGGGGTGTGCCCACCTCGCGCAGCACCGCCGCGCTCGCGGTATCGCTCGGCCTCACTCTCACCGAGCTCACCGAGGATCCGCTCGACCTCACGGTGGATGGCGCCGACGAGGTGGATCCGCGGCTCGACCTCGTCAAGGGCTATGGCGGCGCCTTCACGCGAGAGCGGATCGTCGCCGCCGCTTCGCGGCGGCAGGTCATCCTCGTGACCCCCGAGAAGCTCGTTCCGCGCCTGGGCACCCGCGGCCGCCTGCCCGTGGAGATCATCCCGTTCGGGCGGTCCCTCTGCGCGCGCCGGTTGTCCGCGCTTGGGTGCCAGGGCCGTCTCCGCGAGACCGGGGACGGGCCGTTCGTCACCGACAACGGCAACTGGATCCTCGACTGCGGCATCACGGCCCAGAACGACGCCGCCGCGCTCGACCGCGAGATCCGCCGGATCCCTGGCGTCGTCGACACGGGCTTCTTTCTCGGCACCGCGGAGCGGGTGCTCGTCGCGGAGACGGAAACCGTCCGGGTCCTGAGGCGCGCCGGGGACCCGGGGCGCGCGGAACGGCCGCCGACCAATCCTTGACGGAGGAGCCTTCGATGGAGCTCGGGTACATCGGCCTGGGACGCATGGGTATGAACATGGTCGTTCGCCTGGTGCGCGGCGGCCACCGCGTGGTGGTGTACAACCGCAGTCCGGAAAAGGTGCGCGAGGCGGAAGGACAGGGCGCCGTGGGCACGACATCCATCGCCGACCTGGCTGCGCGGCTCGAGCGGCCCCGGGCCATCTGGGTCATGGTTCCCGCAGGCGCCGCCACGCAGCAGATGATCGACACGGTCGTCCCCCATCTCGACAAGGGCGACCTCGTCATCGATGGCGGCAACTCGAACTTCCATGACGACGCGCGGCGCGCCGAGGCCCTCAAGCCGCTTGGCGTCCACTACGTGGACGTCGGGACCAGCGGGGGCATCTGGGGGCTCCAGGTGGGCTACTGTCTGATGGTGGGCGGGGACCAGGCGGCGTTCCGTCACCTCGAGCCCCTGTTCCGCACCCTCGCCCCCGAGCGGGGCTACGGGCACATGGGCGCTCACGGCGCCGGCCACTACGTGAAGATGGTTCACAACGGGATCGAGTACGGGATGATGCAGGCCATCGCGGAGGGCTTCGCCCTGATGCACAAGAGCCCGTACGGCCTCGACCTGCCGCGGATCGCCGACCTCTGGATGCAAGGAAGCGTCGTGCGCTCGTGGCTCGTCGAGCTGGCCGGCCGGGCGCTCACCGAGGATCCGGCACTCCGGAAGATCCGCGGGTGGGTCGAGGATTCGGGCGAGGGCCGATGGACGGTGCAGGACGCGATCGACCAGTCGGTTCCCGCCTGGACCATCACGGCCGCGCTCTTCACCCGTTTCCGGTCCCGTGAGGAGGATTCGTTCGCCGACCGCATGCTCGCCGCGCTCCGCAACCAGTTCGGCGGGCACGCCGTCCGGTCGCGGGAGTGAGGGTCGGCTCCACGGATACTCCCCCGACCCTTGGCGAGCATCTCCGCAGCCGGGAGTCTTCCGGCTCGCGCCTCCGGCCAGACCTCGTCCGGGTCCTCGAATCCTTCGCCGACGCGGGGGCGCGGCTGGCGCGCGAGATCGCCCGCGCTCCCCTCACCGAGGGACTGGGGGAGACCGGCGACGTCAACCCGCACGGCGACCGGGTGCGGCGACTCGACGTCCGGGCGAACGATCTCTTTCTGGCAGCCCTCCGGGACAGCGGTGTCGTGTCGACCGTGGCGTCGGAGGAACTGCCCGCACCCGTGGTGTGGCCGCACGAGGGCGCAGAGGGTCTGTCGGTCTGCCTGGATCCGCTCGACGGCTCGCTCAACACGGACGTCGCCGGGGTGGTGGGCACGATCTTCGGCATCCGACCCGGGTCGGAGGCGCGTACGTCCGATCCGGCACGAGCGCTTCTGGGGCCCGGCACGCGTCAGATCGCAGCCGGCTACCTTGTCTACGGTCCCGCGACCGTCTTCGTCTACGCGGCGGGTGCCCAGGTCCACGCGTTCGTCCACGACCCGGCCGATGGGTGGTTCCGGCTCACTCGAAGTGGCATGCGTGCGCCGACCGCCGGGCGCACGTACGCCGTCAACGACGCGAACTGGCCACGCTGGGGCCCGGCCCCCCGTGCGCTGGTCGAGCGATTGCGGATGGCGCGCCGCGGGGACGTCCCCTACGCGCTCCGGTACTCAGGCGCCCTGGTGGCGGACTTCCACCGGACCCTCGTCGAGGGTGGGCTCTATCTCTACCCGCCGGACACCGGTCGGCCGGATGGGCGCATCCGGCTCCTGTACGAAGCGGCACCGCTGGCACTGGTCGCCGAAGCGGCCGGAGCGCGCGCGAGCACCGGCCGCGCCCGGATCCTCGACGTGGTCGCCACCGACTACCACCAACGCACGCCGCTCTACATCGGCAGCGCGGAGGAGGTGACCTGGGCGGAGCGCGCGCACCAGGAAATGCCGGAATGACGCAGGACCGCGGCGACGCCACGCTCGTCCGGGTGGCCGCGAGCACCGCGGACTGGGAGGGGGTTCGGCGCGTCTGCTGCCGAAGCGGCAACGGAGGGAACCCGATCGACCGGGCCCGCTGGCCGTTGTTCGCGGAGCTCTGGATCGGCCCCTACCAGCGGCTGGCGCCCGCCTGGACGTACTTGGCGGAGGCGAAGGGCGGGATCGTCGGCTATCTCACCGGCTGCCCGGACACCGCGGCACTCCGGCGCGCCCGGCGGCTCCGGTTCACGCTTCCGCTGCTGGCCAGGATCGCTTTCGGGCGCTACGCCTGGAACACGGACGCCCGCCGGACCGTGCAACTGGCCTTGTGCCTCCGCCGAGACCTGGAATCGCGCCTCGCCCCCGAGCTACCGGCCGGATTCAGCCGGGCGTACCCGGCCCATCTCCACATGAACGTGGAGGCAGAGTCTCGCGGACGAGGCATCGGAGCGGCGCTGATCGAGCGGTACGCGCGCGACCTGCAGGCGGCTGCCGTCCCCGGGATCCACGTCTTTTGCGGTCCGGCGCCGCGCAGCTTCTACACGCGCAACGGCTTCACCGACATCGCGGCGATTGAGATTGCCCCTGGACGGCGTGTCTACACCCTCGGCCGCCGGCTGGAGCCCACCGCCAAGTAAGTGGCGACGCCCTCTACTCGCGCCTGACTGCCAGGGATGGACCCACGGCGCCTTGACAGGCGGACGCCGACTTCCCTAGAGTCCGCGCATGCGCTGGCGGATGCTCGGCTGGATCTGCCTCGCCGAGCTGGGCGCGCTCTCCCTCTGGTTCTCGGCCACCGCCGTCATCCCCGCGCTCCGCACGACCTGGATGTCGACCCACGCCCAGGCCTGGCTCTCCATGGCCGTGACCCTGGGCTTCGTCGTGGGAACCATCGTCAGCGCCGCTCTCACCCTGGCCGACTTCGCCGGCGCTCGACGACTCTTCGTCCTGACGGCGATCGGAGGCGCAGTGGTCAATGCCGCGCTTCTGATGGTCATCGAGTCCCTGCCGCTGGTCCTCGTCGCCCGGTTCCTCACCGGGCTCGCCATGGCCGGGACGTATCCGCCCGCCATGAAGCTCGCCGCGAGCTGGTTCGCTGCCGACCGCGGCCTGGCCGTCGGCAGCCTGGTGGGTGCGCTGACGCTCGGCGGAGCCCTGCCGCACCTCATCAATTTCGCGGGCGGGCTGGCCTGGGCCCCGGTCATTGCCGGGACCTCGCTCGCGGCGGTGGGAGCCGCCATCGTCATGGCGACGGTGGTCCGCGACGGCCCCCACGTTCAGGCCCGGGCGCCCTTCAGCCCAGGTTGCGTGCGGGAGCTCGTCCGCTCGCGCGGAGTCGTCCTCGCCAGCCTTGGCTACTTCGGGCACATGTGGGAGCTCTATGCCATGTGGACCTGGATCGGGCTCTACCTTCTCGAGGCGTTCACGCGGGCGGGCGTGCCTGCGGCCCCGCGCCTCGGGGCAATCGCCACGGCCGTGGTGATCGGCGCGGGGGCGGCGAGCTGCGTCCTGGCGGGTTTCATGGCCGATCGCATCGGACGCACGACGGTGACCATGCTATCGATGGTCGGAAGCGGGACGTGCGCCGCGGTGATCGGGTTCGCGTTCGGCCGGCCGGGGTGGCTCGTCCTGGTGGCCCTCGTGTGGGGCTTCACCATCGTCGCCGACTCGGCTCAGTTCTCGGCGTCGGTCACCGAGCTGGCGCCGCCGCCGTACGTCGGGACCGCGCTGTCGCTCCAGACGAGCCTGGGGTTCCTGCTCACGCTCCTCTCCACGTGGCTCGTGCCGCGGGCCGTCGAGGCCTGGGACTGGCCGTGGGCCTTCGCGTTCCTGGCCCCCGGACCCTTCCTGGGCACGCTGGCAATGGCCCTGCTCCGCCGGCTGCCCGAGAGCGCGAGGCTCGCTCAGGGCCGCCGGTAGGACAGATCGCCGCCGGGCTCGCGACGCCGACGACGCGCCCGAGCCGAGGCGGTGCCGGGGGCGAGCGCCACTGCAACGTCGGCGGCGTGGCCCGGGAGGCGTGGGGCCTGATCACGACCACCGGCGGTCCGCAGGTCGCGAGTCGCCCTCCGCGCCCTGAAACTGGCTCTAGCTCTCGCGGTCCTCGTACTGTGTCTTGAGCGTGGCGACCACGGTAGGGTCGGCGAGCGTGGTCGTGTCGCCCAGGGCGCGTCCCTCGGCGACGTCGCGGAGCAGGCGCCGCATGATCTTCCCACTCCGCGTCTTGGGGAGCTCAGCCGCATAGATCACGTCATCGGGCCGCGCCAGCGCGCCGATCTTCTTCGCGACGTGCTGCTTGACCTCATCCTTGAGCGCGTCGGTCGCCGGGACGCCGTGCTTGATCGTGACGAAGGCGGCGATCGCCTGCCCTTTGATGTCGTGCGGCCGCCCGATCACCGCCGCCTCGGCGACCGCGGGATGGTCGACGAGGGCTGATTCCACCTCCATCGTGGAGACGCGGTGGCCGGAGACGTTCATGACGTCGTCGATCCGGCCCAGGAGCCAGAAGTAGCCGTCCTTGTCCCGCTTGCAGCCGTCCCCGGTGAAGTAGACGCCGGGGATCTGGCTCCAGTACTGCCGCTGATAGCGTTCGGGATCGCCGTAGATGCCCCGCAGCATACCCGGCCACGGCTTCCGGATCACCAGGTAGCCCGCCTGCGCCGGTTCGCCCTTGTCATTGACGACCTCGACATCGATCCCGGGGAAGGGCAAGGTCGCCGAGCCTGGCTTGCTCACCGTCACTCCGGGAAGCGGCGAGATGAGGATTTGACCCGTCTCCGTCTGCCACCAGGTGTCCACGACGGGGCAGCGTCCGCGTCCGATGGTCTTCCAGTACCAGACCCACGCCTCGGGATTGATCGGCTCGCCCACGGTGCCGAGGAGGCGGAGTGAGGAGAGGTCGCAGCGCGCCGGGTACTCGTCGCCCCAGCGGACGAAGGTGCGGATCGCGGTGGGCGCCGTGTAGAGGATGGTGATGCCGTACTTCTCGATGATCCGCCAGAAGCGGTCCTTGTCGGGCCAGTCGGGCGTTCCCTCGTACATGACCGTCGTCGCGCCGTTGGCCAGCGGCGCGTAGACGATGTAGGAGTGGCCGGTGACCCATCCGATGTCCGCCGTGCACCAGTACACGTCCTCCTCGCGGAGGTCGAAGATCAGGCGGTGTGTCGCCGCCACGCCCGTCAGATACCCGCCGGTTGTGTGGATGATCCCCTTGGGCTTGCCAGTAGAGCCGGACGTGTAGAGGAGGTACAGCATGTCCTCGGAGTCCATCGCTTCGGGCTTGAGGTATGCGTCGGCGCCCTTCACGAAGTCGTCCCACCAGACATCGCGGTCTTGCTCCCAACCGATCTCCTGCCCGGTGCGCTTGTACACGATGACCGTGTGAACCTGGGGGCACTCCTTGAGCGCGTCGTCGGTGTTCTTCTTGAGCGGCACCAGACCACCACGGCGGTAGCCCCCGTCGGCCGTGATCAGGACCTTGGCTTTGCAGTCGTTGATCCGGTCACGGAGCGACTCGGGAGCGAATCCCCCGAACACGACGCTGTGGGGCGCCCCGATGCGCGCGCACGCGAGCATCGCGATCGGCAGCTCGGGGATCATCGGCATGTAAATCGTGACGGGATCGCCCTTCTTGACCCCGTGGCGCCGGAGGGCGGCGGCGAAGCGGTTGACCTCCCGCCACAGGTCTCGATACGTCAGCACGCGAGCGTCGCCCGGCTCGCCCTCCCAGACGATCGCCGCCTTGTTGCGGCGCGGGCCCTCGACGTGGCGATCCAGGCAGTTGTCGGAGACGTTGAGCTTGCCGCCAACGAACCACTTCGCGTAAGGGAGCTTCCAGTCGAGGGCCCTTCGCCACGGCTTGATCCAGCGGAGCTCCCGAGCCTGGCGCTCCCAGAATCGGAGCGGATTCCGGCGCGCCTCCTGGTAGATCGCGGCGCTCTTGACCCGTGCCGCCTTGGCGAAGGACCTCGGGGGAGGGAACTTCCGGCCTTCCTTCAGGAGGGCCTCGATGGGCTCGGTGCCTCGCGTCGCCTCTGGCATGGCGCTCCTCGCATCCTCGAGAGGTTGGGACCGGCAAGCGAAGTCCGGGGGGCACCCGGCCTGGAAGGATTCTACCCGATTGCCAAGGCTCCTCAAACTCCAGGCCAGATGCGGGCCAGCACGATGCTCTCTAAGCCGATGCCCGCGCGCCAGGCGGAGGGCCTGGCTCGGGAGACGGCGCGCGAGCACTTTCCCCCGATGTCGCCGACCGTCTGGAAGCGACGGCATCCGCGGCCCCGCGCCGCGCCAACTGCCGGTGCGCCACCCCTGCCGGCACTCCCGCATCCGCGCGACGACTCGGACGCCCCGGCCCTACCTCGCCGGGGCGTGGCGTGCCCCCGGCCGCGCTCAGGCAGGAGCCCGCGCGACGGCTCCCGATCCGCATTCCCCCTCCGCGACTACTCCGGGGAGGCCTGAGCCGAGAGCTCTTGTCTCACGGTGACAACCTTGAGAAAATCCCGGCGCGCCAAGCCCTCGAAAGGCGCCGGCGCTAGCACAATCCAAGGAGGTCGTCATGGTTGCGTTGCGATGGATGGTAGCGTGCCTGTTCATGCTGACCTTGGGACTCCCGCTGACGGCTGAATCGCAGCCCGAACGGGTTCTCTTCATCCCGCTCGACACCCCCTGCCGGACGTTCGACACTCGCCTGATGGGCGGGCCCATCCCGGTGAACGAGCCAACCCCCATCCAGATCAGCGGAACCTGTGGCGTCCCGGCCACGGCGGTCGGCGCCGCGCTGAATTTCACGATCACCGGAGCGCAAGGGCCCGGACACTTGACGGCCTGGTCGAGCGGAGCCCAGCCCCCGACATCGGTGGTGAATTTCACCCCCGGCGAGGATGCGGCCAATGCCGTGGATATCGGGCTTGCGGCGAACGGGACCGTCCTGGTGCAGCCCCTCGTCCCCACCCATCTGGTCGTCGATATCTACGGGTACTTCACCGGCGGCGAGTTGGCGGGCTCCAACACGGCGCTGGGAGACTCAGCCCTCAGCAACAACACCCCGAGCGGCATCACGGGCATCCAGAACACCGCCCTGGGGGCCAGCGCCCTCGCGCTCAACACCACGGGCAGCCGCAACACCGCCACGGGGTCGGACGCCCTCGCGAGCAACACCACAGGCCTTGCGAACACCGCCTTGGGGGCGGACGCCCTCGCCGCCAACACCACGGGCGGCGGCAACACCGCCGTGGGGGAAAGCGCCCTCGCCGTCAACACCACGGGCGTCAGCAACACCGCCATGGGGGCGGGCGCCCTCAACCTCAACACCACGGGCACCGGGAACACCGCCATCGGGAACAGCGCCCTCGTCGGCAACACCTTGGGCCAAAACAACACTGCGCTGGGGGTCGGCGCCCTCACCCTCAAAACCACGGGCGACAGCAACATCGCCATCGGGGCCTTCGCCGGGGGCTTTGTGACGACGGGGGGTAACAACATCCACATCGGCAACAACGGCGCCGACGGGTTACCGGTCGGCGATACCAACGTCATCCGCATCGGCACCCCGGGCGTCCAGGCGCTCACCTTCATCGCCGGGATCTCGGGCACGACCGTGGCCGGGGGGACTCAGGTTCTGGTGGACGCCAATGGGCGGCTCGGGAACGTGCCCTCCTCGCGGCGCGTCAAAGACGATATCCACCGGATGGACGAGGCCAGCGCGGGGCTGGACAAACTTCGCCCCGTCGTCTTCCGCTACAAAGCAGAACTCGCCAATGGCCCGCGCCCGCTGGAGTACGGCCTGATCGCCGAGGAGGTGGCCGAGATCTACCCCGAGCTGGTCGTGCACGGCACGGACGGCCAGCCCGCGGGCGTCAAGTACCACGTGCTCCCGGCGATGCTCCTGAACGAGTTCCAGCGCCAGCAGCGCCAGCTCGAATCGCAAGCGGCACAGGCCCGCGAGCAGGCGGCTCGGCTGGAGGCCCAGCAGCGCGAGCTCGAAGAGCTGCGGGGCCAGGTGCGGGCGCTGATCGGGGAGCGCGCGTTAAGCCGCAAGTGAGCAACACCCGCGCCGGCAAAGGCGACACCGTGTCGGTGCAGTACTGACAGGCACACATGCTTGGACGTATGCCCTTTTCTGGCTTGCCGGCCGTCCGGGTCGCAGTCTCCGCCTTGGCGGACGATCTCACCCGGGCCCCACCGGTGGTGAGGTCGGTCATGGCGGAAGGATCGCCCGATCGGCTGACCACCGAGGGGCTCTGGGCATCGACCATGGGGTTCGTCGAGACGGCGTTTCCTCGCCACGACAGCGAGGTGTGAGTGTACGCGATGCCTCGGGCCGGGGGCGGGCCGGCCCAGACGGGCCAGTCCGATTACGCGGTCATCCCCGCGACGTTGAGGACCTAACCGGTCCCGCTCCGGCTCAAGGTGGCCGAGGCGAACCTCCTGGTGTCGATGCGGGGGAACGCCATCAACCACCTCTTACGCGGCGAGCAGGGCGCGTTGCACGTGCGGATCGACCCGAGCTGCCACGAGCTGATCGCCCACCTCGAGCAGGTGCTGCGCGACGGACGGAAGATCACGAAGACGGGTCGGCGCAGCGACCCGTACTTCTGGCACACCACACCAGCGACGCGCTGTCGTGCTCGCTGGCCTTCGACGCGTCAGGATCAGCTCGGCGAGGATCGATTCCCCCCGTCACGGAGACGCCAGCCGAGGACGACAACACTGGTGTCGGGATCCTCAACCGCAGCGAAGGAGACAGGTCTCCATCCGGATCTGTCAACGTTCCTTACAATTCGGTGTAACGCAGGCGAGACAAGAGTCGCAGACCTCGGACGCGACCTTTGGCGATAGGCAATAGGTGGCAGGGAGTTAGCCGTGGCTGACACCACGGTTTCTCTGCCTGATCGTTCTCACTCGCTACGGCGTGACATCGTCGGCCAACTTTACGGATCTGATGTTCCGCTCAAATCTACGGCCAACTCGGGCCATAAGTCCGCAAGTAAATTGAACTGGCACCAACCTTGCAAAAGATTTGCATGTCGCAGTTCCGAAGGCGCTGTCATGAGACTGTTGATGCGGCAAACGATCGGGATCGCGCTGGTCGGTGCGATTCGTCGAGCTTCCAAGCCACGTCTGGCGGCGGGCCATCATCACCGACGTCGCCCACAGCGGCCGACATCCGGGACACCGTTGTGACCGGTGGCCTCCTCAGCCTTGATCGCATCAATCCGACGTATGCCCCGACGTATGCCGAATTCAACTCAGGCCAACGATAAGTGAGGGAGCCCTCTATGAGATCGAGGCTGCGGGGTGTGGCGGTTCTACTGGCGGGGATTGTCTTGGCGGCTCCGACCGACGGGATGGCGCTGCAGATCCTTCAAGACAGCGGCGCCGACGTAGCGGCGATCACCGACACCGTCGATGCTTTCAGGACCCTTCTCGGGAACCCCAACAACGGCAATGCCGCGGGACCACTAGCGACTGGTCGGAGGGAGATCAACTGGGACGGCGGCGGTCCGCCCGTGGTCAACGGAACGGCCCCCGTCACGCCGTTCGTCGTCTTTCAAGATTCGCGCGGCGGCACCTTCACCACGCCCGGAATGGGATTGACTCAGGCGGCCGCGACTGGGGGCCTGCTCAGTCTCGATCTCATTAACTCACAGTATGCGACCCTCTTCGCCCCATTCAGCCCGAACCGGCTTTTCGCGCCGATCGGCAGCAACATCACCGATGGGTCCTTCTCGATTCCGGGTACCGGCGGGACCATTCCGGCGGGCGTGAGCGGATTCGGCGTCGTGTTCAGTGACGTCGACTTGGCGGCGACCTCCATCAGTCTCGTTACCAACCTCGGGCAAACGTTCGGCCCGGTACTCGTTCCGACCTTCCCCGGCAATCAGACCTTTTCGTTCCTCGGCCTCTTCCTGGAGCCGGGCGAGGGTCTGATCACCTCGTTGAGTATAACTACCGGCACGACCGCGCTGGGACCCAATGAGAGCGCAACCGTCGATCTCGTCGTGATGGACGACTTCCTCTACGGGGAACCCCAGGTGGTCCCCCAGCCCCGATCGTTGGTGCTGCTCGGGCTGGGCTTGGTCGCGCTGGGCGCGTACGTCAGGGTCGCTCGCTTCCGCGGGAGCATCTAGCTCGATCCCGCACCCGCACACGAAACGGCGCGGCCGGCCCCGGTACGCGCCGTTCGCGTGTTCGGGCGGCGATGGCACGGTGCCCGCAGGTGCGAGCGGATTCGGCGTCGTCTTCTCTGACGTGGATCCCCTTGGCCCAACGACCATCGAGTACTGCGATCGGCGAACCGAGCGGTCAATCTTGACCAGACCCAACACGTGACCGCTCCCCCTCGTAATTGGATTTGGCCTCGCGCATCGTGGTCCTGGGCTCTTACCGCGGCAGTGACCGCAGCGACGGCGGTCCGATGTGGATGTGCGGGCCGGTCGCCGACCCCGGCACGCTGTCTCGCACGCCGAGGAACGGGATGCCCTCCTCTCTCAAGAATGCCATCAGCCAACGCCCCTCGGCGCTGTCAGGGTGGACGGCGACGTCGACGGCGTTCCGATGGTCGAGCCCCAGCCGAGTATGGAGCGCCGTCTGACCCAGCGCGCTGACGGACAGGTCGCGACCGAATTTCTTCTCAAACGCCAAGCTTATGGCCGGCAGGCTCCGCAGGGACCATGGCGTCTGACCGTTGAAGCGCACGAAGCCCTGCGCGTCCTCGTAGCGGTTTCTGGGCAGCGGGGCCAGACTGGACAGGCGCTCGTGAAGCGAGGCCGTGAACAGAATGCGGGCGGCCTCGGCCATCGCCGCGCGGTGGTCGACGAGGTTCTTTCGCGCGGCGAGCCACAGCCGCTCGGCCTCCTGCACGGATGCGGCGTCGAGATGACCGGCGCGCTGCAGCTCGCGGCGTTCGTTGAGGACCCGCGTGGCCTCGTCGAGTGCCGCCTCGTACGCGGGCAGCGAACGCTGCAGCGCGTTCTGATAGTCAGACATCGCCCGCACGACGTCCTGGGCGAGCTCGGAAAACGACTTGTCCACGCCCTTGGCTCGGGCCTGGGCGTCGGCGCGCGCCGTTGCCGACGCGAGTGCGGCGACGAGCACCAGCATCGCCGCAACCAGGAGCCCGTTGCGGCTGGCACGCACCCTACTTCCACTGGCGCGCCATCTTACGGATGCGCTCCTTGTCATGGCTGTGCAATCGTGGACCAGCTCGCTGGCGAGGAAGCTCCGCGTCTGGGCGATGCTAGCCAACTTGGGAGCACTCCAAAGATGGGTAGATCGTGGACCCGACATCGACGAGTGTAGCCATCGAATCTCGGACGCAGGACACCAGATTCTCACATCGTTCAGCATCTCATCGGCATCGTGCTCGGCCAAGTGCCGTCATGGATCCGTTTGGCCTCGCTCTGGTGGGCGTCCTGCTTTTCGCCGCGTGCTCCACGACGCGTTTTGAAGCCGAGGCCCCTCACGGCCAGGGGATCGCCGCCCGATACGCCGACGACAAGGGCATTCAGGACGATCCGGCCGTCTTGTATTTCGGAGACTTCGAGTCAGACAGCTGGTATACCGCGTGGGACACGAACAAGCCCGAGAATGGAGATCTGGTCAGCTGGGATCCAACCGAAAGGTTTGCGCCCTTCCAGGGCAAGGCCCTGAGAGTCACAATCCCGGCCGGGGACGTCCTCGGCATCTCCGCCTTCAGAACCGTCAGTCCGGCCGAGGAGATCTACTTCCGCTACTATCTGCGCTTCGGCAACAACTGGCGAACTCTCGACGGCGGCAAGCTCCCCGGTCCGACGGGGGACTTGTCCACATGCGGAAGTGGAGGCAGACCCTGCAACGGTACCGATGGCTGGTCGGCACGCGGCGCGTTCGATGTCGTCGATGCGAGCGGACGCATTCGCATAGGATCCTACATATACGATGGAGAAATGGCCCGCCGAGGCGACGCGTACGGGACTCAATTTTTTTGGGGAAGTGTTGAAACGAACCGATGGTACAGCGTCGAGCACCACATCAAGATGAACACCATCGGTCAGCGTAACGGGATCTATCGCGGCTGGATCGACGGCCGCCTCTCGTTCCAGAAGACGGATCTTGTCTTCCGCAAAGTGGACAGGCTCAAGATTGAGTCCATCTGGATGAACGTCTATCACGGGGGAACAACCCCTGTGGACAGGACAATTCACCTGTACCTGGATAACATCGTGATCGCCCGTAGCTACATCGGCCCCATGGGCTCGGCCTCTTTGCCGGGCCGTGCTGTCCATGAGTGACTCGACGCATCACGCAGCGGCCCGGCAAGGGGGCGGCTCGCCGCGCATCACCGAAGAGGAAGTCGACCATCTCGCGGCTTGTGACCCGACTCTGGACCCCGCGCCTGCGACGGGCCGGCCGGCGGTACCGGAACCTCCGCCAGGCGCGCCACTCGTTCGCCAGCCTCCAGATCCAGCAGGGCGAGTCGGCTGGCCTACGTCCGCGACCAGCTCGGGCATCACTCCATCGCGCTCACCGTCGACGTCTGCGGGCATCTCGTGCCCGGAGCCAACCGGCAGGCCGTGGACCGGCTGGACGATGCGCCCCCCGCAACCCCGGCGCAACCACCGCGCCCGCTCCTGTGGCGCACGACTGAGAAGTCGGGCGGTTCCGGCAAACCGGAAGGAATCGACCCGATCCTCGGGCGCCAGGGGGTCCGGACTGCAGGGCCGCCCTTCGCCGGCCGTGCTAGACTCTGCAGCCGCAGGAGGCTTCTCGATGGATCTCGATCTGATTCGGAGCCTGGCCGTCCCGGCCACCACCAAGATCGTTCTCCTGTCGGCGGACGGCCTGGGCGGGTTTCCGGATCCCGCCACGGGTCTTTCCGAGTTGGAAACCGCCCGGATCCCTCACCTGGATGCAATGGCGCGGCGGGGCGCCTGCGGCCTCCTGCGTCACGTCGCTCCCGGCATCACCCCCGGGAGCGGTCCAGGACACCTCGGCCTGTTCGGGTACGAGCCGCTTCGCTACCCGGTGGGACGCGGCGTCCTGGAAGCCCTGGGGATCGACTTCGACCTTCGGCCCGGTGACGTCGCCGCGCGAGGCAACTTCTGCACCGTGGACGGGGCCGGACTGATCACGGACCGACGGGCGGGCCGGATCCCGACCGAGCGGAGCGCCGTGCTGGTGGACCGTCTGCGTCGGATCCGGGTGCCCGGGGTCGAGATCCTCGTCGAGCCGGTCAAGGAGCATCGGTTCGTGCTGGTGCTGCGGGGAACCGGCCTCTCTGGACGCCTCACGGAGACGGATCCCCAAGCGCTCGGCCGGCCACCCCTGCCCGTCCACGCGCAGACCACAGAAGCACAAGCCACCGCCGACATCGTGAACCGGTTCGTGGCGGCGGCCCGGCCACTCCTGGCGGACGCCGCTCCCGCCAACATGGTGCTCCTGCGCGGCTTCGACCAGCGACCGGGGCTGCCGCGCTTCCCGGAGGTCTACGCGCTCCGGGCAGCAGCGATCGCCGCCTATCCGATGTACCGGGGGCTCGCGCGGCTGGTCGGCATGGACGTCCTCAAGACGGGCAGCACCTTCGCAGACGAGATACGGACGCTCCAGGACCACTGGGATGCCTACGATTTCGTCTTCCTCCACTACAAAGACACCGACAAGGCGGGGGAGGATGGAGACTTCGCGGCCAAGGTGGCGGCCCTCGAGCGGCTCGATGCAGGGCTCCCCGCGATCCAGGCCCTTCGACCGGACGTCCTGGTGGTGACCGGCGACCATGCGAGCCCCGCGGTCCTGCGGGGACATTCCTGGCACCCGGTTCCGGTGGCACTGGCGGCCCAACACGCGCTGCCCAATGCCGTAGAGCGCTTCTCCGAGCGGGCCTGCGGAGCCGGAAGCCTCGGCACGCTGCCGGCCCACGACCTCATGCCGCTCGTCCTGGCCCACGCCCTGCGCCTCACCAAATACGGCGCCTGATCGGCTGGCCGGGCGAGGAGTGTAGACTAGAGTCCGCCCATGCGGCGCGTCATCGTGTGCCCCACCGACTTCCTCTTCCGGCTTTTTCAGGGGATCTCCGCCAACTCGGACTCATGGCTCTTCCTGGTGAGCGACGTGAAGACCAGGACCGGCCTGGCGCGGCAGGATGCCAATGCGCTGGCGGGCGCCCTGGACGACCCGGGCCTGTACCGGCGGGCCCACCTCTCTTCGTCGGATCTCGTGATGCTCATGGCCCCCGAACGCGCGCGGCGGGGCCCCAGCCTGGTGCGGATCCTGGAGACGATGCTCGCGGTAGTGCCTGACGTGCCCGTCCTGGTCGTTCACCAGGGCGCCCGGCCCCCGTCCCTGCCCCACCTGCCAAACGTGAGCACCGTGATGCTCGGGCGCACGATGCGCGACGTCTTGCGTCCCCAGATGGACCGTGCACTCCTCCGCGTGCGCATCGAGCAGATGCGCCACCTCCTGGCGGGCAAGGACCGCGTAGGCATTCTCCTGCAGGACGACCCCGATCCGGACGCGATGGCCTCGGGCCTTGCTCTAAGAGCCCTGCTGGGTCGAACGCGAGCGACGGCGCCCCTCCTGTCCTTCGGCCGAGTGACCCGGCCGGAGAATCTCGCAATGGTGGAGGCGCTGGAGATCGAGGTCGATCTGGTGAAGCCCGAGGAACTCCAGGGCTATGACGCGCTCGCGATGGTGGACATCCAGCCGGTGTTCTGCGAGGAAGCCCTGCCCCAGGTGGCCGTGGTCATCGACCATCATCCGGAGGCGAAAGGGTGGCGCGCGCCCTTCCGGGACGTCCGCCCCACGTACGGCGCCACGTCGACGATCATGACCGAGTATCTGCGGGCGGCCGAGGTCAAGATCACCGAGCGGGTGGCGACCGCCCTCTTCTACGGAATCAAGACCGACACGCTCCACCTCGAGCGAAGCGGCACCCGGGCAGACATGGAGGCCTTTGCCTATCTCTACGGGCTGGCCAACCACAACATCCTCCGCCGGATCGAGCGTCCCGAGCTCCCGCTTGACGCCCTCGACGCCCTTGGCGACGCCCTGGTTCACCGGACGATCATCAAGAACGCTCTCCTCGCCCACCTGGGCCGCGTCAGCCGGCCGGACCTCATCCCGCAGTTTGCGGACCTATGTCTCCAAGTGAAGGGCATCGAGTGGTCGGTCGTCTCCGGGCTGACCGGCGAGGAGGTCCACATCTCGGTGCGCAATGTCGGCTACGTCCGGGCGGCCGGGGACGTGGTGCAAACCGCGTTCGGCGAGCTGGGCTCTGCCGGCGGCCACCGGTCGGCCGCCAAGGCGGTGATCCCGACAAGCGTCTGGACGGCCCGAGTCGGTCCGCTCGATGAGGCCGCGATGCGGCGTGCAATCGTCGGCCGCTTCGTGCATGCCCTCGACGGCAACGCCGCGACGCCCTGAGCCCGCGCAAAGAGGCCCTATCACCGCTCGCGTGCCGGGTGATATGCTACTCCCACGCGTTGAGGCGGGGCGTCCGATGGCCACGGGGGCTCGGCTCGAGCCGTTTGGCTAGACGGCCGGGTCCACGCGCGGAGGAAGATGAACGTGAGAGCAAATCGCTGGCGGGTAAGTCTCCTCGGAGCGGCGGGCCTTGTCATAATCCCTCTCGTCACGCCGGCCCTGGCGCTCTCGCCGTGCGGCGCGCCCCGTGGCGGGGGGCTCGCGCAGCTTCCGGGAAACCAACCACTGGCCGATCCACTCCCGCACATCCCCATCAACGGCACCGCTGGATTCGTCGTGCCCGGAGCCAACACGCTTCCCGGTGGAGACTTGTCGATCGGGCTCGGGTACCTGGGCCAGGAGGCCGTGTGTCAGCAGGAGGATGGGATCTTCGATCAGAACTCCCTCTTCCTGGCGCTCGGGTACGGTCTCACCGAGCGGCTCCAGCTCTCGTTCCAGGTGCCCTACACGTGGTACGAGGCGGACAAGTCTGACTTCTCCGGGGACGGTCTGGATGACCTGAGCTTCGGGCTCGGCTACCGGTTCCTTGACGAAGCCGGATGGCGGCCGGCGCTCTCCCTCGTGGGATATGGTGTCGCACCGACGGCCGAGCGGAAGGAAGGCCTCGGGACCAACGAGTGGGGCGCGGGCGCTGCCCTCGCTGCCAGCAAGAAGATCGTCGGGCCGCTCAGCGCGTTCGCGAGCGCGGGCTACCAGTACAACGGGCGGGGCGGGGCCCAGGTGGATGACCAGTTCGTGTCCGGGGTGGGGGTCGAGTATGCCTTTACGCCGCACATCTCGGCCCTCGCGGAAGGCATCGCCAACACGAACTGGCGGAAGGAGGAGGATCGACACTCGGACTGGATCGCCGGGATGAACGCTGGCGTGCGCCTGCGGTACGGCGGTTTCCTGGTGAGCCTCGCGGGGACCAAGGGCTTCACCAATGACGCGCCGGACTGGGGGGCCTTCGCGCTCGTGACCTACCAGGTCCAGGTCGGGACTCCCCTCAAGCGCGCCGCCGCGCCGGACGCCGGTCCAGGCGTGGGCGCCCCCGCGGCCACCGCCCCAGGAGCGCCGGGCGCCCCAGGGGCCGCCCCACCCGCCGCCGCGCCGGGGGCCCCAGCGGCTCCGGGCGCTGCTGCCCCGGGCGCTCCTCCTGCCGCTCCAGGCGCCCCCGCGGCCCCGGCCGCACCGGCCCCGGGACCCGTCGCGCCGGGGGCCCCAGCGGCTCCGGGCGCTGCCGCCCCGGGCGTTCCTCCTACCGCTCCAGGCGCTCCCGCGGCCCCGGCCGCACCGGCCCCGGGACCCGTCGCGCCGGGGGCCCCAGCGGCTCCGGGCGCTGTCGCGGCCGTGCCGCCGGCCGCGCTACCACCGTCGCTCCGCTCGGCCATCCAGGACATCAACTTCGAGTTCGACCAGTACACCCTGACCGACGAGGCGAAGGCAGCGCTGAGCGAACTCGCCCAGGCTCTCAAGGCGAACCCGCAGTTCGCCGTCACGATCGAGGGGCACGCCGACGAGCGGGGGACGGTCGAATACAACCTCGCGCTCGCCGAACAGCGGGCGCGGGCGGCAAGGGACTATCTCGTCTCTCAAGGGGTAGACGCGAGCCGCGTGGACACCATCTCCTATGGCGAGCAGCGGCCGGTTGACCCCGGGCACGACGAGCTGGCGTGGGCCATCAACCGGCGTATCCACTTCCTCGTGAGGGGACGCTGATGCGACGACTCGACCTCGTTCCCCGCGGCGTGGCGTTCCTGACGGTCCTCCTGCTCGGCGTGGCGGGCCCGGCCGCCGCTCAGGGCCCGGCGGTTGGCAGCTGGGCCACGTATGAGTGGAAGTCGGCGGCCAAGGTCGACGTCCCCGTGCTCGTGCAACAGTCCGGTGCTGGCGGAACGACGAGTTGGTCGGTCGATCAAGAGAAGGTGGTCCCCCGTCCGATCTTCGAGACGTTCTCCGTCGTTCGGGGCGACGCCAAGACCTACGTGCTCCAGATCGTGACTCGGCCGACGGCCGACGGGCGACCGCTGTCGGTCACCCAGGTCACAGTGGACCGTGCGTCGGGTAAGGCCCTCAAGAGCGTGACCCGTGACAAGAAGGGTGTGATCGCCACCCCGGAGAGCGGCCTCCGGCCACTCCGCCAGGCGGCTCTGCAGGGTCCCCGGGAAGAGGTCGCCGTGCCAGCGGGCCGGTTCACCGCCGTGAAGGCGCCCTACCGAAACGGCACCGTGTGGGTGTCCGACCAGGTGCCAGTGCTGGGCATCGTCAAGGCGCTCTTCCCGGACGGGCAGCTCGAGCTGGTGAAGAGCGGGACGACGGGGGCGCAGGATCTCCTCCGCTCGTAGTCGATGCAGCTCCTCCTCGCGGTCGTCGCGGTTCTGCTCCTCGCGGTGGCCGTCTTCGCCTTCCAGAACCCCGCTTCCGTCACCGTGCGCTTCCTCCACTGGCACCTCTCCGCGCCCGTCGCGGTCGTCGCGATCGCGTCGGCGGCGGCCGGGGCGCTCGCCGCTGCGCTGGCAAGCCTCGCGGCGCGCTTCGTCAAGTGGACGCGCCGCCAGCCGGGCCCCACGGGGCCAGGGCCCGTGACGCCTCCTCCGGTTATCCCACCCCCCTCGCGCCCGTAGGACCGGCCGGTGGAGGTCCTGGACCCCGGCCATCTCCTCGAGGGGATCCGCCGGCGGCTCGCGGACGGCCACCCGGAGACCCTCGCGGCCCTCCTCACGGAGACGCACCCCGCAGACCTCGCGGCAGCCCTCCGGGAGCTCGAGTTGCCCGAGCAGGTGACCCTGCTGCGCCAGCTCCCGCGAGAGCAGGCCGGCACCGTGCTGTACGAGATGGACGATGCCAGCCGCCTCGCCTTGCTGGAGGCGCTGGATCAGGGCGAGGTCTCGCGGATTCTCGATCAGATGCCGCCGGACGAGGCGGCTGACGTGGTCGAGACCCTGCCCGAGGAGCAGGCCTCCCGCATCCTTCACGAGCTGCCGCCAGCGGATGCGGAGGAGATCCAGGAGCTCCTCCAATACGGCGAGTCGACCGCAGGCGGCATCATGACGCCGGAGTTCATCGCGGTCCACGAGGAAATGACGGTGGGCCAGGCCTTGGACTACCTGCGGAAGTCGGTGACGCGCGAGGGCGTCTTCCACGTGTACGTCGTCGATGCTCACGAACACCTGGTCGGCCTCGTTCCGCTCCGTCGGCTCATCACCGCCGACCCGTCGACCCCGGTGCACGCCATCCGTCGGATGGACGTCGTGAGCGTCACCGCCGACACCGACCAGGAGGAGGTGGCGCGCCTGGCCACGAAGCACCGCCTGCTGGCGGTGCCCGTGGTGGATCGGAACAACCGGCTGCTGGGAACGGTCACGATCGATGACGTGATCTCCGTCATCCACGAAGAGGCGACCGAGGACATTCATCGTCTGGGGGGCGTCTCGGCAGACGAGACGATCTTCGACCCAGCCGCCAAGGTCGTCCGCCGCAGGCTGTTCTGGCTTCTCGTGAACCTCCCGACCGCGGTCCTGGCGGCGACCGTGGTCGGGCTCTTCGAGCCGTCGATCCAGGCCCTGGCGGCCCTCGCCGTCTTCATGCCCATCGTGGCAGGCATGGGCGGTAACGCCGGCATCCAAACGTTCACCGTCATCGTCCGGGCCATGGCGCTCGGCGATCTCACCCTCGCAAATACGCGCAAGGTTCTCTTCCGGGAGGCGCTGATCGGTCTCGCGAACGGAGTGGGAGCCGGGACGGTCGCAGGTCTGATCGCCTACTTCTGGAAGGGCGATCCCTTGCTCGGGGTCATCCTAGGCGTGGCCATGGTCACCAACATGCTGGTCGCGGCTCTGGCCGGGACCCTCGTGCCGGTCGCGCTCAAGCTTCTCCGGGTCGACCCCGCGGTGGCGACCGGGGTGGTGGTCACGACCTTCACCGATTGCTCGGGCTTCCTGTCCTTTCTAGGCCTTGCCACGCTGCTCATGCGCTTTCTCGCCCCGTCGTAGCGTCGCGGCTCGGATCGTCGATGTGCCCGCATCTACGATCGAAATTCGACCTGGCACACCGGGACGGGGCGTGGTAGAACTGGCATGTTGTGCGTTCGGAAAAGGGACGCAGAGGGGGGCCGGTGGACATTTCCTTAGAGGAAGGGCAGGTCCGGCGAGCGTACGATTTCTACTCCCCGGTCTACGATTTCCTCTTCAAGAAGATCTTCGAGCCGGGACGGATTGCCGGGGTCCGGATGATCGGCGCCGGGCTCACGGGGCGAGTGCTCGAGGTTGGCATCGGCACGGGCCTGAACCTTCCGCTCTATCCCCGGGACATCGATCTCGTCGGTATCGACCTGTCCGAGGGCATGCTCCGCAAGGCTCAGGAAAAGATCCAGGAGCTCCGGATGGGCAGCGTCAGCCTCAAGGTGATGGATGCCTCGGCGCTCGACTTCGGGGACGGGGAGTTTGACGCCACGCTCGCGACCTATGTCATCAGCGCGGTGCCCGACCCCGTGGCGGTGTTGCGTGAGATGCGGCGTGTCACGAAGCCCGGGGGTACGATCGTCATCCTCAACCACTTTCGCAGTCAGAACCCGGTGATGCGCCACATCGAGGACGCGATGGCGCCGGTCTGCGCACATCTCGGCTGGAAGACCAACCTCGCGCTGCCGCCGCTGCTCAAGACCGTCGGCCTCATTCCCGAGGTCGTCCGCCGCGTGAACATGTTGCGCGGCTGGCACCTCGTCAAGTGCGTCAACCCGGCCCTGTAACCTCACCGGCCGCCCGGCCTCGACGGCCAAGACGCCCCGCCTAGGGCGCGGCGCGGGCCAGCGCCTCACCGGCGCGTGTGCGCGATGATCCTCCCACGGCCGGTCGGCCGCCTTCTCGCGGCCTGGGCGTTCGCGGGGCTTGTCATCCTCCTGATCGTTCCCGTGGGGACCCGCGTTTCGGCGGGCATGACCGGGCTCTACTTCCTCGTCGAGTTCTTGACCGAGGGCCAGCACCCCTGGCTGTCCCGCGTGACGGCGCCGCCGATCGTCATGGCGCTGTCCGGGCCGGTCGACGCCGGTGGCGCGCCGCCGGACCTCTGGCACCCCGGTGGGCGGCAGCGCGGGCCCTGGCCCGGTCTCGTGCTCGTTCACGGTCTCACTCCCGAGGGAAAGCGTGACGCCCGCCTCGCCTGGACAGCGGACCGGCTCGCTCGAGCCGGGTTCGCCGTGGCTGTCCCCGAGCTTCCCGCCCTCCGGGCGCAGCGGCTCCGGCCGGATGACGCCCTGATCGTTCGCGACACGCTGACGCGCCTCACCGCTCACCCATCGGTGCGACGCGGGCCAGCCGCGGTGCTGACCGTGAGCGTCGGGCTCGGACCGGTCGCGGTGGCGCTTGGCGAACCGGGGCAGGCGGAGCGTGTGGGCGTCGTGCTGGCGCTCGGTGGCTACGCAGAAGCCCGAGAGCTGATCCGATACTTCACGACCGGGGCGTACGCCTTCGGCACGGCCGGCGGGCGAGCGGGGGTGAACCCCGCCCTCGCCCTGACGTTCCTCGCCCAAAATCTCGACCTTGTGCCGGACGCGCGAGACCGCGCGGCCGTCGCGGACGCGCTCCAGGGTCGGCCGCTCCGGCCCGACACCGGCCCCGGTGCCCGCTCCGTGCTCGCGCTGCTTCAGAACCGCGAGCCGACGCGTGTGGACGCCCTGATGGACGCCCTTCCCGTCGAGACCCGAGGGCTCCTCGATGTGCTGTCACCCGCGCGGCATCTCGGGCGGACGTCGCCCCGGCTCCTCCTCGTCCATGGGAAAGACGACCCGGCAATCCCGTTCACCGAGAGCATGCGGCTCGCCGCCGCGGTCCGGGGCCGTGCCCGGCCAGTGATCGTGGAGCTGATCGGCCACGTGGAGGGGGAGGCGCCGGGGTGGCGCCGGCTGGCGGATGTGATCCGGCTCTGGAGCGTCTGCTACGAGCTGCTGACCGGCTGACCGCCCCCCTCGCGTCTCGGGGGTGCGAAGACCGAGCTGGGCGAGCTTGACGAGGAGTGTGTTCCGATGCATGCCCAGAAGGCGCGCGGCGACCGTCCGGTTGCCGCTGGCATGGTCAAGCGCGCGCAGAATGAGCTGCCGCTCGACCCCCTGCCGGGCCGCCCGTAGGTTGAGCTGATCCTCGGGCGCCGCCTCCAGCGGAGCGAAGGCTATGTCCAGCGGGATCTGGTCGAGCTGCACGAGCGGCTCGGCGGCGAGCGCGACGGAGCGCGCCACGATATTCTCGAGCTCCCGGACGTTACCCGGCCAGTGGTAGCGCTCAAGAGCATCGAGGGCGCCTGGGGACAGATCCATCACCGCCTTCCCGAACTGGCGCGCGTACTTCGCCAGGAAATGCCGGGCGAGCGGCGCCACGTCTGCGCGCCGCTCGCGAAGCGGGGCAACGGCGATCGGCACCACGTTCAGGCGATAGTACAGGTCCTTTCGGAAACAGCCCGCTGCCACCGCCTGACTCAGATCCGTGTTGCTGGCGGCGACGATGCGGGCGTCGACCTGGATCGACCGCCCTCCGCCTACCCGCTCGATCTCACGCTCCTGCAGGGCCCGCAGGAGCTTCGGCTGGAGGTCGAGCCGGAGCATGCCGACCTCATCCAGAAACAGCGTGCCGGTGTGCGCCACTTCGAACTTTCCGAGCTTCCGGGCGTGGGCGCCCGTGAAGGCGCCCCGTTCGTGCCCGAACAGCTCTGACTCGAGCAGCTCGGCCGGCAGCGCGGCGCAGTTCACGGCCACGAAGGGGCGGTCGCGGCGGTTGCCCTGCCGGTGGATCGCGCGTGCGATCAGCTCCTTGCCCGTGCCGGACTCTCCACTGATGAGCACCGTGGCCGTCGTGTCAGCGATCCGGCGCACGAGGTCGTACACTCGACGCATCGCGGGAGATCGGCCGACCAGCTGGTCGAAGCCCTCGTGCCGCGCCAGCTCGCCCCTGAGGTACCGCACCTCCCGCTGCAGGGAGCGCCGCTCGAGAGCGCGTTTGACCGCCCCGCGCAGGTCGTCCACCGCGATCGGCTTCGTCAGGTAGTCGGAAGCGCCGAGCTTTATCGCCTCGACGGCGGCGCGGACGGTTCGGACGGTAGTGACGAGGACCACCTCCAGACCGGGGTCGAGGTGCTTGAGTCGCTCGAGCACCTCCATCCTCTCCATGCCAGGGAGGCGCACGTCGAGGAGGCACACGTCCACATCGTGTGTCCGCACGGTCTCGATCGCGGCTCGACCGCCCCGAGCCTCGAGCACCTCACACGCGCCATCGAGTGCCTCCTTGACGCATGCGCGCACTCTTGGCTCATCGTCGATGACGATTACCACGGGGCGATCGGGACGTGGCACGAGCGCGGCAGCCCGGCCGGGCTATCGGATGCGGGGCGGGTCAGGAGGATGCATGCCAGGCTCCCCTGACAGCAAATGAGTGGCTCGGAATGCCCGACGCTCCGTGGGGGGCGTGGCCGGATCATACGGCGTCCCCGGCCGGAAAACTAGGGGGGTCCCGGGGTCCCCTCCCACGGCGACGAACCGGGTGTCCTACGGAGATGCAATGCCACTCGCGTCCTCGCCGTGATCGGGGCAACGGCGCTTCGCCGGATGCCGAGGAGCCAGAGGATCTCACCGTCGCCCGGCCCTCCGGCGCGCGTGAGGACCGGCCACGGAGCGCGCGCATGCCGGGGCACGCCCGCCGCGGCCAGCAGCTTCGCCAGGCGCACCGGCCCGCTTCCACCGAAGGGGATCATCCGCTCCCCGGGACGGCGGGGCCGAATCAGCAACGGGACCGCGGGCAACGCGGCGGGGACCGGCCCGAGGCCGAGGGCCTCGGCATCGAACCAGGCGTCCCAGGCCGTGTCAACCGACCGATCCGCGACGGGCGCTTCGAGCGTCGCCGTCACGGCCGCCATGTACCCCGCCCGGGCGCCTCCCGGAACGGCGAGTGGAGTCGGCTCCCCCGGCAGGTCTGGCCGGAGGAGCCACAGGGCGTCCCGACCGCGCTCGACCACTACGCCGCCGGGGAGGCGTACCCGGGCCCCCACCACCGCTGCCCGAAGACCGGCCAAGGCGTCGAGATGCGCCGCGCGGAGCCCGCTCCCGAGGCGGTCGGCAACCGCGACCTCTACCAGGGCCAGGCGCACGAGGGTTTTCGCCGCGCCCAGTGGAAGCCCGTCGAACGCCGGGAGGGATAGACGCCACCCCACGGGCGTGAGCGTGAGATGACCGGCAAGGCGGGGCCGCACGAGGCCATCGAGCGCCTCCACGGCCTCACGCGAGACCCGGGCCACGCGGCGAAGCGCATCGGGCACCCGCGGCCCCGCCTTCGTGGTGAGGAGCGGCAGAACCTCGTGGCGCACCTTGTTCCTGAGGAACTTCGTGTCCCGGTTCGTGCCGTCCTCCACGACCTCGAGGCCGTGGGCCGCGAGGTGGGCGAGCACCGTGGCGCGACCGATATCGAGGAGGGGACGGACGATCCGACCTCGCCGCGCGGGGATTCCGGCCAGCCCGCGGGGCCCGGCCCCCTGGAGGACCCGCATCAGAACGGTCTCGGCCTGATCCTCGGCGGTGTGGCCGAGCGCGATGCGCTCGGCCCCAATCGCCCGCGCGACCTCCTCCAGTGCCGCATGGCGAGCGATGCGCGCCGCTTCCTCGGGGGACCGGCCCCGCGTGCGCGGAACCTGGATTCGGACGACGTGGGCAGGGCAGTGAAGGCGGGCCGCCAGGGCCTCGACGAAGGTGGCGTCCCGGTCAGCCTCGGGTCGGAGACCATGGTGTACGTGACAGACGCTGAGCTGGAGCGTGAACTCGGAACGGAGGAGGACGAGCGCGTGCAGGAGGGCGACGGAGTCCGGCCCCCCCGAGACGCCTACGAGGACATGGGATCCCGGGTCGACAAGCCGCTGGCGGGCCATGGCTGCCCGCACGGCGGCCGGCAAGAGTGTGGTCGGAGGCTCCTGGCTGCGCCTCTCATGGCCCATCGCCGGCATTCCAGCCCGGCGGCGGTGACTCACCCTGGAGCCCGACCCAGGCGGACCCGTCCTCGAACAGCTCGCGCTTCCAGATGGGGACGATCCGCTTGACGGTGTCGATCGCGTACTGGCACGCCTCGAAGGCCTCCTGGCGGTGCGCAGCCGAGACGCCGATTGCGACGCTCGCTTCGCCGACCAAGAGCCGCCCGATCCGGTGCAGGATCGCCACCTGCCGCACGTCGGGCCACCGTCCGTAGACCGCCTCGCCGATCTCCTTGAGCTTGGCCTCGGCCATCGGCACGTGGGCCTCGTACTCCAGGGCCACGACACGGCGGCCGGCCGTGTTGTCGCGCACCACGCCGAGGAACACGGCCACACCTCCTGCTGCCGGAGTGGTGACCGCTCGGGCGATGGCGTCGGCGGAGAGCGGTTCCTCGGTGATCCGATACATCAGGCGGCTCCGCCGCTGACAGGGGGGAAGCAGGCAACCTCTTCGCCGGCGCGCACCGGGTGGTCTGCCTCGACGTAGTCAGTGCCGACCGCGAACAGCGTATGCGGCCGGTACCGGGTCAGCGCGGGGTGTGCAGTCACGAGCGCCGTCCACACATCCTCGACAGTCGCGCGCTCGGTCACCTCGACCTCGACCCGTCCCCGACCTACCGCCTCGCGATATCGTGCGAAGAGCGCCACCGGGACCCGCACGGCGCTTACCGCGAAGGGGCAATCAGGCCTGGAAGGAGTGACCGCAGCCGCAAGAGCCCTTCGAGTTGGGGTTGTTGATCGAGAAGCCGGAGCCGTACAGGCTGTCGACGTAGTCGATCTGCGCCCCCCCACGTACTGCACGCTGTTGGGATCGACGTAGACCTTGACGCCCGCGGACTCGACGACCTCGTCGCCCTCCTGCGCTGCGTCCTCCCACCCGAGCTCGTACGAGAAGCCCGAGCAGCCTCCTCCGACCACGCGCAGCCGCAGCCCCCACTCGGGCTTGCCCTCCTCGAGTCGGAGCGTCTCGACCTTCTTGGCGGCGATTTCCGTCACGGTCACCATTCCTGGCCTCCTCTGGCGTACGTAGGACGACCCCACGAATCGCAATGATCGGTCCTCATTATAGCAAAGGAACGGGGCCTTGCTGGCCCGGAGGGATTCACAGCACCCCCGGTGTCGGAGCCAGGACGATCTCCTCGACAAACGCCTCGGGCGGCTGGACAGCGACCATGAGGGCCGCCTCCGCCACCACCTCGGGCCTGAGCATCCGGCTGCGGTCCAGCGGGCCGGGGATCCCGTCCCAGAAGGTGGTGTCCACGGCCCCGGGACAGAGCGCCGCCACTCGCACGCCCCGCGTTCGCACCTCCGCCGCGAGGGCACGGACCAGCCCGAGGACACCCGCCTTTGACGCGGTGTACGCCGCGCAACCGGGGATCGCCCGGACCGCCGCCAGGGAGACGACGGCGACGATGGTCCCCCGGCCCGCAGCCAGCATCGGCGGGAGGACAGCTCGACAGAGAAGGTACGTCGCGGTGAGGTTCCCCCGCACCATCGCGTCCCACTCCGCGAGGCGGGTCCCCTCCAGGGGGCCGAACGTACCGGTCCCCTGAGCTGCCACGAGGCAGTCCAGACGGCCGAACCGGGCGAGGGTGGCTTCCACCGCCCGCGCCGCGGTCCCTTCCTCCGCGGCGTCCCCTGGCACCACCAGCGCCGAGCCTCCGGCAGCCTCGACCGCCGTGGCCACCCGGTCGAGCTCCGCCCGCCCGCGGGCCAGCAAGCTCATCCGGGCCCCTTCCCGGGCAAAGGTCAGGGCGACGGCGCGCCCAATCCCGCGGCTCGCCCCGCCGACAAGCGCGACCTGGCCGGCGAGCCTCAACTCAGGCCTCGCCGCGGTAGTCGACGTAGAGCGTCGGATCTTCCCAGAGGCGGAGGTTCGCGAGACGATCGGCGCCGAGCTTCGCGGCAAGCGCGTCCCAAACGACGAGGACGAGGTTCTCAGTGGTCGGCAGTACGCCGGGTGGAAATGCAGGATCGTCGTTGATGAAAGCGTGGTCGAAGCGGGCGAGCACGGCCTCGGTGACCACCCGCTTGACTTCCTCGAGATCGACGACCATGCCCGTGCGGGGATCCACGGGCCCGCGGAGGGTCACCTCCAGGGTGTAAGTGTGGCCGTGGATCGTCGCAAGGGGGCCGAATCGCTCGCGGTTTTCGGCCTCGGACCACTCCGGACGCGCGTACTGATGCGCGGCCGAGAACGTGAACCGCCGTGTGAGCGCGACCGTGGGGATGCCTGTGGTCTTCATGGCCTCGCGCGTCTCATGTTTAGAGGGCTCGCGACCCGGGAGGGTCGCAGGCTCAAGTATACCGGCGGCCCTTCCAGTCGACCCCGAGCCCCAGCCAGTCCCGGACGGCGGACTCCAGCAAGAACGCGGCCACCAGCGCGGCGCCGAGCGGCGCTGTGGGACTCCAGCAAGCATCGTCTCCTCTCCCGCCCCGGAACGGAGCCTCCGCCACCAGGACCAGCGCCAGGCCCAGGGCCGCCAGCCAGCCGGACCCGGCTGGGCCCCCGAGGAGCGCCGCAAGGAAGCCGACCGCCGGCCAGACCTGGGTGACCCCGAGCTCGACGAGCGATCCCAGCGCCACGAGCGGCCGCCGGCCGCGCAGCCGGTAGAGGTTCTTCGTCCAGCCGCGCCGGATCTCGGCGAGACTCGTGTACATCCGGGCGGCCACGAGATCGGCGCCGTCGACGAACGCGATCCGTCCGCCGCCGGCCTTCACGCGCCGCGCGAGCGCAACGTCCTCCAGCACCTCGCCAGCCCCTGCGCGGTGACCGCCGGTCGCCTCGTAGGCGTGGCGTTCGACCAGGATGAAAATCCCGTTGGCGGCGGCGAGCGGTGAGGCCGGATCGTTCACCTGCGCCAAGGGGAACCACTGGTCGAGCAGGCCGAAGACCACCGGCTGCACCACGCGCTCCCATACCGAGCCCGTCAACTGCCTGCTTGTCAGCGAGAGTAGCGTGGTGCCGTGCGCTTCCGCGAAGCCCACCGCGCGCGCGATCGACTCGGGAGCGTGGACCGTGTCCGCATCGGTGAAGCAGAGCCAGTGCCCGCGCGCGACGGCGACACCGGAGGTGAGCGCGAAGCTCTTGCCGGTCCACCCCGACGGAGGCCCCTCGACACGAAGCACCCGCAGACGAGGGTCGCGCCGGGCGGCGTCGGCGAGGATGGCCGGTGTCCGGTCAGTCGAGGCGTCGTCGACAGCAACGATCTCGAGATTGGGGAAGGTCTGTGCCGACAAGGACGCGAGACACGCGGCCACACCGCGCTCCTCGTTCCGGGCGGGGACGAGCACGCTGACGAGGCACGATCCCCTGGTGGGAGGGGCTTCGCTCGCCCGGGGGAGGCGCGCCCGCCCGCGGAGAACCACTCCGATCCGCCCGAGGCGCCACAGGGCGGGAACGAGAAAGACCGCGGCGGGAAGCAGGATCGCCGCGGCCACGCGCGGGTTACCGGCCGACGAACCGGGGCCGCCGCTTTTCGAGGAACGCGGCCGTGCCCTCCTTGTAGTCCTCGCTCTCGAAGGCTCGCAGCTGCAGCTGCGCGATCTCGTCCCGTTTCGCGGCGCCCCCGTCCTCCATGATGGCCTCGACGATCAGCTTCGCGCCCTGCACGGTGAGGGGGGCGTTGTCCGCGACACGACTGAGGTAGTCGTAGGTGTAGGCCGCCAGCTCGGCCGCCGGCACTACGCGCTGGACGAAGCCCACACGGAGCGCCTCCGGGGCTTCCAGCAACCGCGCGGAGAACAGTATGTCCTTGGCAATCGCCGGGCCGACCAGGCTCACCAAACGCCTGACGGCGTGCAGACCGTAAATGATGCCGAGGCGGCCCGCCGGGATGCCGAACTTCCCGTTGTCGGCGGAGAACCGGAGGTCGCACGCCATCGCGGTCGCCACCGCCCCGCCCATGCAGTACCCGTAGATCATCGCGACCGTTGGCTTGGGGCAGGCCTCCATCGCCTGGTAGGCCTCAGCCGTACGGGCGTTGTAGGCCTCCGCCGAGGCTCGGTCCTTCCGGTTCTCGCGGAACTCGGAGATGTCGGCGCCGGACGCGAATGCCTCCTCGCCAGCCCCGCGGAATACGATCGCGCGGACACCCGGGTCGCGGGCCAGCCCCTCCATCACGCCCGGCAGTGCGCTCCACATCGCCAGGTTGAACGCGTTGCGCAGGTGAGGCCGGTTGAACACCACCGTCGCGATGTGACCGCTCCGCTCGACCAAGATCTCGTCACTCATAACCGCCCTCCCCGCCCTGCGAGGCGCTCCTTACACCACCCTCAGGCCGGCGGCTGGTCGGTCCGGTCCGGCCTGCACGGCACGAGGCAGCACGGTACCGAGGCTCGATCGGGCATCACACCATGCCCCGTCAGGCATCGCGGGCGCGAAGACAGACGGCGCGTGCTGCCGTCCGGGACGCAGCCGGACCGAGGCTAGACCTCAGTCCTCGTCCTCGTCGTCGGCCTCGTCGAGATCGTCCTCGTCGAGCTCGTCGTCCTCGAGGTCGTCCTCGTCATCATCATCGTCGTCGTCGTCGAGGTCGTCGTCCTCGAGATCGCTGTCGACGATTTCCTCCTCTGCGTCGTCGTCCTCGAGCTCGTCGTCGTCCTTATCCTCGGCGTAGTGAGGATTCTCTTCGTCGTCGATTCGTGAGCGCAAGTCCGGCTTCATACGACCTCCCCTGACCGCTGATGCTCGAATCGTGGGGATTATAGCAGAGGGGTCGGACACGCAAGCTCCGTCGCCCGCATGTCGGGGCTCAGCGAGCCGTACCGCCGTCGACGCGCCCCCTCGCCGTCGTAAACGCATGACTCAGGGTTGCCCGCCCGTTGCTTGACGCTCGTGGGAGCAAGCCCTACCATGTCCGATGCTCGGGCGGTGTAGCTCAGCGGCAGAGCAGGGGTCTCATAAGCCCCGTGTCGGAGGTTCAATTCCTCCCACCGCCACCACCTCTCAAGCCCGAATCCCCGCTTCCGGCGCGGGATAGCTCTTGTCCAGGGCCCCGTGGCTCCTGGGATGGATTGTGATCGGATGAGACGGGTTGTGATGGGCAATCGTAGCGAAATTCGTAGCGAAGTTTTTTGGCGGCGCCGGCGGCAGCCAGGCGGGCTTCCTGGCGATCGGGCTGGGCCCGACGGAAGCCGGCCGCAGTCCTGCCCCAGCCCGGCCGGTTGAATGCCGGGTGGCCGCCATGGTGGGCCTGGGGCACGGCGGAGCCCGTCTCGATCTCGTCTCGCAGATCACGGCCGATGCCGAGGAGGTCGGCGGTCCGGCGAGCGATGCGCACTCACCTGGTCGGCGGTCTCCTTGGGTCTCGCCGTCGACGGAACTTGAACCCGCGGCCTCTGGCTTGACAGGCCTGGGCCATGCTCAGAGGTGAGCGTGCCCACCCACACTTGCCAAGGAGTTTTCGCGAATCTCGTTGGATCGCGTGGGCCCGCGCGGGCGGGTTCCGACGCCTCACCGGGTACACAACCGGGTACACACAGCACCCACCTCGTGCGGTCGCGGACCGCGTTTCGCCCTTCGGGTGCCGGCACCGTCCACCCCTCGACAAAAGGCCGTGCCACCAGCAAACCCCTCTACCACTGCTGCGGAAGCGGCAATGCACCGATGAGGTTTTCGACCGGCACAAGGGATGTTCCATGACCCGTCCTTGCACATGCGGGCTCTGTCGGCCCAAGCGACTGTTCGGGTTCGATGATGGAACAGTGGGCGGGGCGCCGAGCTCAAGTGACGGTCTTTCGGGACCCAGAGGGAGACGGGCTCCCACCCACCTTCACCCACCCAAGCGTAGCGCCGGGCTGCCTCTGAGAGATACAAGAGGGCTGGGTCCCGCGAAATTGCGAAGCTACCTACTGATTCTCTATCAGATGCGTCACCACAAGAGCTAGTTGATTCAATCATTTATACGATGCGGCTACCATGCTGCTACCACGACGACCGGTTAATGTGACTCTGGGTGCATCACGGCGTAGTTGCGCGGGAGAGCCTTGAGCCACACCTCTACGCGTAGTCGGCACGCCCGAACTGCACCCCGTTCCGATAGAATCCCGAAGAACCGGCCGCCCAAAGGATTTCGTCTTTTGCTCGACAACCTGCATCTCGCCCTGTCCGGCAGCGACCAGCCTGAATCGGACCAAGGGCGGCTTCTGCTGTGTGCGAAATCTGCTAAGGTGCAGAGGCGGAAGGCCGAAAAGCCAAAAGGGGCGAGGGGTTCAGGACCCCTCGCCCCGAATGGTGAGCCGTGAAGGAATCGCACCTTCAACCTACTGATTAAGAGTTCTCTCGCGGCGGATATCACCGGCACCCCGCATAAGCTAAGCGTAGACGACTATGAGCCCTTCTTGGTAGGGGTCGTGCCCCCGGGTGACCCTGGTTCTGCTCAGAGTGGTAGCAATGTGGTAGCACGGGCTGCATTCCCGGAGCCGGGAGGAGGCGACTCCGACCGCCTCCTGGATGACCTTACGCCCGCGCCGAGCTATCCTCACGGGTTGGTGTCCCCGGACGGGATTCGCTACCCGTTGCGGCGCTGCCAATCCGTGGGGTCGTGTACCGGAGAGCGGCGTAGCGGGTCCCGCGGAAGAATTTCCTGCCCCGAGCCGTAGTCTGGGACCGAGGATCCCCGGATGAACCCGGAGACTCGGCGGAGGATCTCACGGGTAATCGCCGCCCATCTCGGACTGCCGCTGGCGAGATGCTCCGATTCCACCACGGCGGGAACCCCGGCGCCGCCGTGCGTGGCGACGGTCACGGAGGGCATGACCAGCAGCCCGCCAAGCGCTCCGAGCCCGCTGAGCAGCGCGAGCCGCCGGATGAGCACGCCTCCGATCCCGCTCATCGCGGCGCGGGCGTCATGACCGCGTCCGCCGTGGTGCCCGAGGCATCCGTCCGGGTGGGGTCCGAGGCCAGCCCGGCGTCGGCCGAGTCGAAGCGTAGGAGGCGGGCGCTGTTCACGACGACGACGAACGTGCCGATGTTCTGGACCACCGCGCCCACGACGGGGCTGATCCATCCCAGCCCGGCCAGGGTCATGACGGCGAGGCTGCTCCCGATGGCGAACAGCACGTTCTGGTTGATCACCGCGCGCGTCGCGCGCGCGAGCCGGATCATCTGGGGCAGGCGCCGCAGATCGGTGCCCATCAGCGCCACGTCGGCGCTCTGGACGGCGACGTCCGAGCCCATCGCCCCCATCGCGACACCGATGTCGGCGCGATCGAGCGCCAGCGCGTCGTTGACCCCGTCGCCCACGACCATGACCCGCCGCCCGCTCGCCTTCTCGCGTTCGACGACGGCGAGCTTCGCCTCCGGGAGGCAGCCGGCGAGGCATTCGTCCACCCCGAGTTCCCGGGCGATGGGCTCCGCGACGTCGGGGCGGTCGCCGGTCATCAGCAAGGTGCGCGCCACGCCGGCACTCCGGAGGGCCTCGATCGCCTCGCGGCTCCCCGGCCGGGGGCGGTCGGCGAGCAGCACCACCCCGAGCACCTGCCGATCGCGGGCGACCCACACCACGGGACCAGAATGCGGCAGTGAACCGTCAGGGGCCTCGAGGCCGAATTCCCGGAGCCAGGTGGCCGATCCGAGGCGCACGACGGCGCCGTTTCGCCGGGCGGCGACGCCCCGCCCGGGGACTTCCTCGATCGACTCCGTACCGCCGACGTCCACCCCGGCGGTGGCCGCCCGAATGGCCATGGAGACGGGATGGCGCGAGCCCGCTGCGCAGACCGCGGCCTCGCGCAGCACCTCGTCGGACGTCTCGCCACCAAAGGGCCGCACGGTCACGACATCGAGCCGTCCCATCGTGACAGTCCCCGTCTTGTCGAGGATGAGCGTATCGATGTCCCCGAGCGTCTCCAGAAACCGGGCGTTCTTGATCAGGATGCCCAGCCGAGACGCGACGGCGAGCGCGGCGGTCATCGCGGACGGGCTGGCCAGGACGAGGGCGCAGGGACAGCTGACGACCAAGAGGGCGATCGCCCGGGTGAGGTCCTGGGTCAGGGCCAGCACGGCGCCCGCCGCGAGGAGGACCGCCGGCAGATAGTACCCGGTGTACTGCTCGATCAGCCGGACGATCGGCGCCCTGGACCGCTCGGCGGCGCGCAGCAGCTCCACGATCCGGCCCAGCGCGGTCGCCTCGGCGAGATCGGTCACCTCCAGCTCCAGGACGCCGGAGAGGTTCACCGTTCCGGCGAAGACCCGGGAGCCGGGACGAACCTCCTCGGCCACCGCTTCGCCGGTCATCGTGCTCTGGTCCACCGCGGAGGACCCGCGCACGATCCGCCCGTCGGCCGGAAAGGTCTGGCCCGGGCGGACGACGACATGGTCTCCGGGCGTAAGGCGGTCCACGGGCACCTCGTCCTCCCCGTGCGGGCCGAGCCTCGCGGCCCGGCTGGGCCGGAGCGTCTTCAGGCCCTCGATCGCCGCCCGGGCCCCCAGGATGCTGCGCTCCTCGAGGAAGTGGCCGATCTCCATCACCAAGGGAATCAGGATCGCCGTCTCGAAATCCCCGGCCGCGAAGGCGGCGAAGAGGGCGACGCTCACCAGCTGGTCGACCGTCGAATCGGGGTCACGGGCCAGAAATCCGCGGACCCCGGCCCACAGGACCGGCGCCATGGCGAGCGTGGCGCCGGCGGCCAGCAGTAGCGCCGCGATCTCCTCCTGGCCTGGGACGAGTCGACGATGCGCGAGGCCCGCGGCCAGCAGCACGCCTGCCGCCAGCGCCCCACCCAGCCGGCGGGCGATCCGTCGGCGCTCGTCCGCGGTGAGCGCGGATTCGATCGTCTCTCGGAGACGCCCGCTGAGGGACCGAGGCCGAACTGCGAGCACCGTCATGAGCCGTCCGGGCCGTCCCACTCGCCGGGCGCGTTATCGGTCGGAATCAGGATCCGCCCGGTGTCCGCGCCCGGCGGCACCAGGATCCGCCTGCCGACCGTGGAGAGCGCGCGCTCCATCGCTTCCCGGTACAGCCGCTGCCGGACCACCGCCGGGTTCCGGCGGTACTCCTCCCGGATCGCCAGGAACGCGGCCGCGGCTCCCCGCGCCTGGGCCAGGCGCGCGGCCTCGTCGGCCTCGGCCTGGCGGATGCGGCTCTGGGCGGCGGCCGCCGCCTGGGGCAGCGCCTGCTCGCGATAGCTCCGGGCCTCGTCGACGCGGGTCTTCCGCTCGACGAACGCGTTCTGCACGGCGTCGAAGTCGCCCGCCACTTGCGGCGGCGGGCGGAGCGCGGTGAACTCGAGGGCCAGCAATTGCACCCATGGCCCCTCCGCGTCGAGGCGCGCTTGCGCGCGCCCGACGGCCTGCGCCGCCAGCTGCTTCTGCCCGTCGACCAGGACCGTGTCGATGGTCATTTCGCCGAGCGTCTGCGTGAGGGCCGACACCACCGCATCCCGGACGACCGCCTCCGGCGCGACGATGCGGAGCGCCCACGCCACGGGATCGGCGATCTGGTACTTCAGGACCCCGGCGGGCTGGGCGATGTTGTGGTCCGCGGTGAGCGCGTACCCCGCGGCCGTGATGTCCAGACGGTCCCGGCTGGCGCCCGGTCCACCCGCGAGGGCGTCGATGCGCAGCTCGTGCACCCGCTTGACCGGGACGCGGACGACCTCGTCGACCAGATAGGGCAGGGCGACGAGCAGGCCGGGCCCGTGGACCTGCTCGGCGCGCGTCTGCCCGGTCAACTTCCCGAATCGCAGCCGGAGGGCCACCTCGTCGGGCTTGACCACGATGATCCCCGAGACGAGGATCGCGAGGGCCGCGAGCGCGGCCGCCCACTTCAGCAGCCGGAACACCGTGGTGAGGCTCTCGAGGAGCGGACCGGTCTTCGACGCGGGCATCCTACTTGGGCTCCCGGGGGGCCGCGCCCGCCCCCTCGCCGGAACCCGGCGTGTTGAGGAAGGTGAACGGGGCAGCATCTGTCCGGAGAATGACCGTCGTGCGCTTGCCGAGGAGCGTCTTCAGCGACTCGAGGGAACGCAGGAACCGGTAGAGCTCGGGGTCTCGACTCTGCGCCTCGGCGTAGATGCGGGCCGCCTGGGCCTCCGCGCGCGCGCGGATCTCGGCGGCCTTTTGGGTCCCCTCGGCCCGGATCCTCGCCGCGTCGAGGTCGGTCTGCGAGCGGAGGGCCGACGCCTCGCGCTCACCCTCGGCCCGGTACCGCGCGGCGAATTGCCGCCGCTCCGTCCGCATCTGGTCGAACACGAAGGGCACGGTCTCGGGAGGCAACCCGAGCTGCTTCAGGCCGATCTGGTGCACGTCCACGCCGAACCGCTCCCGCGCGGTGGCCCGGACATCGGTCAGGATGTCCGACTCGATCTGAGGGATCTTCAGCCGGGCCGGCTCGGTCGAGGCGAGGGCGACGAGCTCGTAGCGGCCCAGGACCGCGTTCTTGGCATTGGTCACCAGCCCGTCGAGCCGATCCTCCGCGCTCGCCAGGTCACCGACCGCCTGCAGGAAGGTCAGGGGCTCGCCGACCGACCAGACCACGAAGGTGCGCAGCACGATGTTCTTCTTGTCCCGAGTGAGGGTCTCGGCAAAGCGGGAGTTGAAGAGCCGCTTGCGGGCATCGATGGTCCAGACGTGCTCGATCGGCCATGGCCACTTGGCGTGGAGGCCGGCGTCGTGCCACACGGTCCGCGGGGCGCCGAATCGGGTGACGACGGCCACCTGTCCCTCGCGCACGGCCACGACGATGCTCGAGGCGACGATCAGGGTTACGATGAGTAGCGCGACGGTCCAGCGGACGAGTGAGCTCGGCATCATCCGGTCTCCGACATCATGGGGTTGAGGGCGACGTCCCGGGCCGCACGTCGATCCACAGCTCGCCGGCGCCCGTCCGCAACCGGTAGTCCACGACGAACAGGCTCCGCTCGGCCAGGCCGTCCTCCAGGGCCTCCAGGCGCCGGCGGAACCGGAAGAGTTCCGGCGAGGCCCGGGCGGCCTCGAGCGCGGCCCGGAAGCCGGCCGCGGCGCCCGCCGCGTCGGCCAACCGGCGGGCCGCCTCGGCTTCGGCCTCCCGCACCGTCCGGGCCGCCTCGGCCTCCGCCGCCGGGACGGTTGTCTCCCGAGCGACGCGCGCCCGCGCGGCACGCGTCTCGCGCTCGATCTCGGCGCTGACCACGTCCTCGTAGGCGCCCGCGATGCCCACCGGCGGGTGCAGGCTGGTGAAGCCGACGTGCAGGATCTCGAAACCGAGGCCCTGCGCGTCCGAGGCCTGCTGGAGCGCCACCGCGAAGCGCCGCGCGAACGCGGCCCGGTCCGCGGTGAGCAGGCGGTCCAGGTCGATCGCCACGGTCTCCTGCATCAGCAGGCGATAGGCGAGCGCGTCCAGCGTCTCACGCGGATTCTGCGAGCCGAGGGCGAAGGCGAGCACGTCGCGGATGCGATAGCTGACGGTGGCGTCCACCGACACGAGCTCGCGGCCGTCGCCCAGCAGGAGCTGGTACTCCTCGCCGGCGTGCCGCCGGCCCCACAGGAGCGACTCCTTCGCGGGCCCGGCGAAGCCAAGGCCCAGCGTCTGCACTCGCGTCACGGGATACCGTTCCACGGTCTCGATCGGCCAGGGCCACTTCAGGTGAAGGCCCGGCAGGACGGGCGCCCGCGACGCGAGACGACCGAGCCGAAGGCGGAGCCCCTGCTCCTGGGGGCCAACGACCACCAGCATCGTCGACGCCCACACGAGCAGGATCAGGCTCGCCACGAGCACGCCGAGGCTCCGTCGGACGAAGCCCAGGGCCCAGGCCGACCGGAGGGAGAGGCCCAGGCGTCGCTCGGCGACCTCCAGCAGGCCGTGGAGGGGACTTCCCCCGTGGAAGAGGGTGGTCAGCGTGACGAGCCGCACCGGAAGAACGCGCTTGGGCCGCGGGTCCCGCTTCCGGAAGAACGCGTCAAGGGCCCGGAGCCACAGCTCCACCGCGCACAGCCCGCTGAGAACCAGCAGCACGATGGCGATCAGCCGACCGGGATCGAGTGCCATGAGGCCGACGCCGCGAAACAGGAGCCCGAGGGCCGTCAGCCCCGAGACCCACTGGGCGCCGCGGAGCCACTCGGCGAGCCCCGTCGACTCCGGAAGCCGATCCGCAGCGATCGCGGCCATCCACCGGGACGCGACCATCAGCCCGAACGTGAGCACTGCCAGCATCGCGCCGGCCAGCACCATCGTCCGGCCCGGGGGCCCGGATCCGAGCCCTCCCTGCCAGGCCATACGGCTCAGGCCGAGGCTGGCGGCCCCGCCCAGCGAGAAGGCGAAGGCCACGCCCTCTCGGCTGTAGCGCGCCAGCTCTGCCCGAGCCCGCTCGCCGGGCGTCGGGCTCGCCGCCGACTCGACGGTCGGCTCCTCGGCCGCTGGCATTTCCAGGCTCGTCTCGAGCACGCCGCGCAGGCGCATCGCGCGTCCGCTCGTGTACAGCACGACGGCGAGGAGCACCATGTAGGAGGCGAGCGGGGTGAGCGGACTGTAGTCGACGAGCTGCTCGGCCACCAACGCCAGGAAGGCGACGCCGAGGGCGGCGCCGGCTGCGCCGAACAGACGCCTCGGCAGGCGAAGGTCCGTGTCGAATGCGCGAGGGTCGGGCCGAGTGGCCACGCTAACGACCCATGCGTCTCGCGTACATGATTGGGGTCACGCCGGTCTTGTCGTGGACCACGCGGCACTCCACGACGAAGGCGCCGACCGTCTGTGACTGTGGACTCGCTGCGGTTGATATGTACGCGATGTAGTAGCTCGGATCGTCGGTAACGATCTCGACCACCGTCGTCGACGCCAGCGGCGCACTGAAAGGCAGTGTGAATTCGTAGGTGATCAGGCCTTTCACCGCGGTCGCCTTGAAGTCACGCGCCGGGCCCGGTGTGACGTCCCCGCCATTCACGTTCACCACCGTAAAGAACCGGACCCGGCGAAACTCGGCGAGATGCTTCTCCTCGATCTGACGGATCTCGACCGGCGATAGCGACCCCTTTCGATCCCGGTCGAACTCTCGCAAGATGAAGCCGCTGAAGAGGTCGTCAAAGGTGCACGTGAGCCGGATGCCCTCGATGCGATCCCCGCTGAACAAGAGGCCACGCCGCCGTCGATGAACACATGCGGGTGCGGGGTCGCGCTGGATGGCCAGTGCACCGCACCGAACGCCAGCACGGCAATCCCCACACCCTGGCGCACGGAACGCCCCCAAGGCAACGACGCACGCCTCTTCTGCCACCGTTCATGCACGGGTGCTGCTCCCCCGACCAACGAAAGAACGACCACCTGACCCGGATGTGGGTGCAGGAAGCGATCCCGAACCAAGCCACCGCGCGGGCCATTCGGCCCCCGACGGGCTCGTCAGCCGCAGAACATCGAATCAGGCAGGAAGCGGAGGAGCGCGCGCGAAGGTCTGAGCGAGCCGGACATCCAGGGCGAATGATGGGGACTGGGCAGTGAACGACTCCCCTCTGGGCAGCAGCACATCACTTTCGCCAAGTGGCTGGGAGCGTGGCCCCGCGCCGTCCGTGCTCATTGCGAGGCGGACGTCCGGACATGCGTCGTCGCACAGGGCGTCGCTCGCGTCGCGATGTACGTGGCACGTTGGCACGACCGTCATCAGGAAGATCAGGAGCAGACCGAGGGCAGACGCGCCCATCACGCTCGAGTAACCCTGACTAGCCCGGATCCTTCGCGCCACCGTCGCGAGTATAGCATCGCCGGTCGCGCGAAGACGCACGCGGCGATCGGTGAGCCCGCGGGCTACTCGTTGTTCGGGATCTCGATCACTCCGGACACGAGGCCCACGGGGGTTTGGGGGTCCGCTCGGCGTGTCCATCGGCGTCTTGCGAGACGCGTCGCGATCAGCCCGTGGTTGGGCGCCAGGAGCCACACCAATCCAAAGACGACAGTGGCCACCAACACGATCGTCCCGCCTGCGGCCACATTTGCGTGGTAGGAGACCACGAGCCCCACGACCCCGGACATCGCCCCGATGGCGGCACTCAGGCCGAGCATGACCGGCAGACGGTCCGTCAGCAGTCGCGCGGCCGCTGCGGGGGTGACGAGCATGGCCACCACGAGGATGTTTCCCACCGCGCTCAGAGACACGACGATCGTGAGCGAGATCATCACGAGCAGCAGCAGATTCACCCAGAACACCGGCACGCCCATGGCCTGCGCCGCCTCGCGGTCGAAGGCGACCAGCAGCAACTCCTTGTGAAACAAGACGAGCAGGAGGAGCACCAGGCCCCCGACCACGGCCGAAAATCCGATATCGGTGGTGGTCACGCCTAACACGTTGCCGAACAGGAAGGCAGCGAGGTCCCGGGAGTAGTTGCGCGTCGTGCTGATCAGGACCACCCCGAGGGCGAACGAGCCCGCGAACAGGACGCCGATGGCCGAGTCTTCCTTGACCCGACGCGTGGTCGCGAGAACCACAATCGAGGCGGATGTCAGAAGCCCAAACGCCAGGGCTCCAAGAAACACGCTGCGTCCCAGGAGGAAGGCAATGACCACGCCCGGGAAGATCGCGTGGGAGAGAGCGTCCCCGATAAATGAGAGCCCTCGCAGAACGACGTATGTGCCGATGGCGCCCGTGACCGCGCCCATGAGGATCACCTCGATCAGCGCGCGTTGCATGAACGCGTGGACGAAGGGCTCCACAATCCAGTCGACGACGGACCCCATCACTCGTGCTCGCGCCCGAGGGGTTCGTGGACGTGACGATGGTGCGGGTGCTCGACGGGGTGCGGGGCATGGGGCGGATGCGAGGGGGCGTGAGGCGGGGCCACGGTCGCCGCAGATCCGACCGGCCCCAGCATGATCACCGGACCGCCGTACGTTTCGGCCAGGATCGCGGCCGTGTACGTCTCCTGTGTCGGCCCGTAGGAGACCAGCCGCTGGTTCAGGCAGCACAGGCAGTCGCACGCGCAGGAAGCGCTGACGAGGTCATGCGTCGCGAGCAGGACGATCTTGCCCGCCTGGCGGCCGCTCTCGATGATGGTCCGAATCACCTCCTGGGTCTGCGCGTCGATTCCGTTGAACGGCTCGTCGAGGAGCAGGACATCGGCGGCCTGGGCGAGCGCCCGAGCCACGAAGACCCGCTGCTGCTGGCCTCCCGAGAGTTGGCCGATCTGCGTACGACGAAACTCCCACATCCCGACCTGTCGCAGCACCCGGGCCACGAGCCCGGCATCGGCGGCGCCCGGCCGACGGAGCCACCCGACGTGGGGATAGCGGCCCATCATGACCACATCCCATACGGTGACCGGGAAGTCCCAATCGACGACCTCGCGCTGGGGCACGTAGGCGATGCGAGACCGCATGCTGGCCGACGGGCGACCGAACAGGGTCACCGACCCGTGCACGATCGGGACGATGCCGAGGATGGCCTTCAGGAGCGTGCTCTTGCCCCCGCCGTTCGGGCCGATGATGCCGATGACCTGGCCCCGTTCGATGCGCGCATTCACGCCCCGCAGGACGATCTTGTGTTGATAGGCGACCGCCAGGTCTCGGATGAGGAGACTCTGGCCATTGTCCTTCATGCCCCCGGGCGATGAATCGCTCATGGGACGGGTTCGCCCCCTCGCTCGTGGCCTTACTTCAGGGCGTCCGCGATCTTCCGGGCATTCGCGCGCCACATGCCCTCAACCGTCTCCGCCCCACTACCGGCCGCACCGAGCGAATCGCCGTAGAGGTCGGCGACGACGCTCACGCCGGCTTCCTTGGCCAGCATCTGGGCCAGCTTGGGGTTCACGTTGGACTCCGCGAAGATCGCCTTCACCTTCTCCCGCCGAATGGTCTGGAGCAGCTTGGCCGTCTCGCCCGCCGACGGCTCGGCCTGCGTCGACACGCTCGGGATGACGGCGCCGACGACCTTGAGGCCAAAAGCCTTGGCGAAGTAGCCCAGCGCATCGTGATTCGTCACGAGCTTTCGACCCCCGGGCGGGATCTCGTTGATGATCGCCTGCACCTGGGCGCGGGCCTCGTCCAGCCGCTTCGTGTAGGCCTCGGCATTGGTATCGAATGCCATCTTGTGGGCCGGATCGACGCGATCCAGGGCGGCCACGATGTTGTCCACCATCTTCTTGGCGTTGCCCGGGTCGTGCCACAGGTGCGGGTCGTCCACCAGCTTGCCGTCTTCCTCGCCCTTCTGGAGGCGCACGCCCCGCGTCACCGTGACCACGGTTGCCCGCTTGCCCGCCTTCAGCGTCCGGTCCAACCAGTCGTCGAGGCCAATCCCATGCCGGAGGACGAGCGTGGCTCCTTCGATCGCCACCAGGTCGCTGGCCGTGGGCTCGAACTCGTGGGGGTCGACGCCCGCCGGGATGATGCCCGTGAGCTCGACCAGGTTCCCGGCCACCGCACTCGTCAGCGCCGCGATCTGGACGGTCGTGGCGACCACCTTCAGCCGGTCCGCCGCGGCCGATGGGCCGGTCGCGACGAGCGAGAGGAAAACAGCCACCGCCACGAACCACGAGCGAACGCGAGCATGAAGAGCCATCACACTGCTCCTTTGCCGGTCACCGCCGGCTGGGGGGAGGGAGGTGCGGCGACGCGGTCGTGTCCCGGACCGCGAAACTGCGCGACGACGGACCAGAGCAGCAGGGCGAGCCCGAACACACAGGCCACGGTAGCCCCGGTGGGCAGGTCGAGGGTGGCCGAGGCCAGCATGCCGACCAGGCTTACCAGCGCTCCGAAGGTCCATCCGACCATGAGCCGCCCCGCCATCGTCCCGCCCAGGACGAGGCCCGCCAGGGCCGGCACGATGAGATAGGAGAACACGAGCAACACGCCGGCGACTCGGACCGAGCTGGTCACGACGAGCCCGAAGGAGGCATAGAAGAGGAAGTCCCACCACCGTACCCGCCACCCATCCCGAAATGCGGTCGCCGGATCGGTCGAGATCAGCAAGAAGGGCCGCCGGCAGAGCCAGTGGAACACGCCCACCGCGGCGTATAGCCCCGCCACCTTGGCGACATCTGGCCCCGTGACGGTGAGAATGCTCCCGATCAGCATGCTGCGGAGATGTTCCGCGCCGTGCGGCACGCGGTCCACCAGGAGGATCGCGGCCGCGGCCGAGACCACATACACGACCCCGATCACGGCTTCCTGGGACACCTGGCGTTTCCGCGTGCGGGTGAGGGAGAGCACGACGGCGCCGGCCAGCGTGGCCGCGAGGCCGAACCAGTAGGAGAGGGGATGGTCGGCGTCGATCCCGACGAGCGACGCGGCCGCCGCCCCGAGCGCCGCGATCTGGGCCAGCGCGATGTCCACGAACACGACCTCCCGGGCGATGACGTGGATGCCCAGATAGGCGTGAATCCCCGTCAAGACGAGACACATCAGAAATGGCGCCCACATCAGCGCGACGAGGTCGGCGGTCATCGTCACTGGCTCGTGGCGCTCGGGCTCAGCGGAGCGCCTGGGTGAGCGCGGTGACGTTGAACTCGAACATGTCCAGGTACGAGGTGGCGGGCTTGGTCGCGCCGACGGCGGGTGCCAGGGCGACTGCACGGGCGCCCGATTCCTGGGCCATGCGTTCGATCAGTCGCCGGTCGGCCCACGGCTCGTACACGACCGCCCGCACGCCTTGGGCTTTCATGGTGCGGATCAGCTCCGCCACGTGCGTGGGCGAGGGAGGAATGCCCGGTCGATCCTCCACGATCCCCGCGGAGAGCAACCCGAAGCGGTGGAGAAAGTAGACCCAGGTGTCGTGGTACGTGACGACCCGTGCGCCGTGCGAGGGGGCCAGGGCCGCCTGCCACCGCGTCAGGGCCGCGTCCAGGCGGGCGAGGAACTCACGGCGTTGCGTCTCGAACGTGCCCCGCTGCTCGGGGGCGAGCCGCGCGAGCGCCTCCAGGATCGTGGCGGTGACCGTGGAGGCGTTCGCCGGATCCAGGGTGTAATGCGGGTTCCCCTCGGGGTGCACGTCGCCCCGCGAGCGGTCGACCGGGCCCTGGGGGATCCCCAACACCGAGATCCCCCGGGAGGCGTCGACGTGGCCGGGCTGTCCCCGGAACAGGTTGCCGTTGCCGGCGCCCTGTAGAAGCGGCTCGACCCAGGGATCGCCTTCGACGCCGTTCCGGATGAGAAGGTCGGCGCGGCGGAGCTTGACCATCAGGCTCGGCCGGATCTCGATGTCGTGCGGATTTTGGTCGCCTCGCGCGAGGACGTCGACCTCGACGAGGTCGCCACCGACGGCCTCCGTGAGCGCCTTCAGGTCAGGCAGCGAGGCGACGACGCGGATCTTGCTGGCGGCGTGGCCGCGCTCGGCCACGGAGCCGAGGACCACGAGCCCGGCGACCAGGACGATGGCAAGACGTCGCATGGCACGACTCCTCAGAAGGGGTGCGCGGGGTGTGCCCCGAGGATGAAGGTCGCCTGGAGGAACAGCTCGCTGAGCGTGTCGGGCCCCGCCCCGAAGTCCGACCGGTCCGTGTACTTGTAGCCCAGGCGGAACCGAAGGAACTCAGACGGCATCCACACCACGTAGGGTTCGACCGCCCACTCGTGCCCGGACTGGTTCGGGAATTCGGTCCAATCGTGGCGGAGGCCGACCAGCCACTGCCGCCAGGGCTGGACGTCGGCCCACACGTAGTAGCCGTAGGCGTCCCGCTTCTCGAACGTCGTGTCCGCCGGCTCCTGCCGGAGGCGTCGGGTCAGCGGCTCGCTGGCCTCCCCGCCCTCGCCATTCTCCGCTCCGCTGGCCACCTTCCGGTGGGCAAAGAGGAGCTCCCCGCCGACGGTGAGCAGCGCGTGGCGCCAGCCGGCCGGGGTGTACTTGTACTTGGCGTCGACACCCAGATAGCTCGCGCGCGGCCCGTCGGTGGTACGCCCGTACAGGCCTGAGGCGCCGAGCTGGAGGGCGCCCCAGGAACCCAGTTCGAAAAAGCTCCGCACCCGCGCGGACCACAGTGGGTCCCGCAGGCTCCCGTACCCGAAGGCGTCCTCATTGTCACCGTCGAAGATCCCGACGATGGCCTGGAGATACACGGGGAGCGGGGCCACCCACACGAGTTCGACCCCGTTCTCGGTCAAGCCCTCCTCGCCAAAGAACTGCGTGAGGACATCCGGGGAGTCTGGCTGCGGTCGGTCGTGGAGATGGAGCTCATTGAGGAGCCCAAACCGGAGTCGCTCGCGTCCACCCTTGACCTGGAAGCCCCACGGCAAGCTGATCAATTCCAGGTAGGCCTCGGCCAACCCGAACTCCAGCGCGCGCTCGCCGCCCTCGAACTCCTCGGCCGCCTCGAGGATGACCGCCGCCCGCGCGTAGGGGTCGACTTGACCGAAGAACGACAGCTCGATCTCCCGCGGGAAGATCCGATTCTCGCGGCCGGCGAACGTCCCGACCTGATCCTGCTCCACGCGGCTGGAGGTGATGTTCGTGATGAAATCGCCCACAATCCCCATGTCGAACAGAAACTGCCCCCGCCGCGTGGGCGGCGTCGCGGCGCCCGGTGCTCCCGGTCCCGGCGGGACCTGCGCATAGAGCGAGAAGGGCGCGTGCGGACGGGCCCACTCGAATAGGCGCGGGAGGGTCGGCGCGGGTTCTCCAGGGCTCGGGGGCGCTGCCGCGACCTGGGGCTTCGCCTCCAGTCGTTGAAGCCGCTCGGTCAGGCTGTCGATCGCCTTCTGGTACTGCTCCTGCATCGACTTGAATTGCTGTTGGAGCTGTTCCAGCTCTCGCCGCAGGGTCTCGGCATCCTGCGCCGACGCCGCCGAGCCGACCAGCCCCACGCCCAATGCGAGGCAAATCCCGAGGATCTTTCGCATATGCGCCTCCGTCGAGGTCCGTCGTCGAGTGACCGGGTTTCCGGACCGATCAACGGCCCGGCAGGACGGTCAGGTCGTGATCGAAACGAGACGCGACGTGGAGGGCTAGACGAGGACGGGCGGGGCGCGGGGCGCGCTCGGGGCGATGGACCCGGCCGGCGCTTCAACCGATACGCTCGGCACGAGCGCGTCGAACATGGGCAGCAGCCCCGGCGCCGGCATGGGGTCCGGAGCCGAAGCGCCGGGGGGGCAGGTCGCCAGCCGGCCGAGGGGACACTCCTCGTTGTAGACGCCGGGTTCGTCGTGGTCATGGACGACCGGCAGATCGCCCACGACGAGCAGGATCAGGAGGCCGACCAGCGCACCGACCCGCCAATCCCGGGCCCAGGGCGAGGGTCTATGGCCATACCGCGGCATTTGTGGCCGTGGCATCACGTCGCACACTGCGGGCAGAGCCCGAAGAGACGCACCTCGTGCTCCGTCACCTTGAACCGTCGCGTCCGGCGGACATAGCGGGCGGCCTGCGTGAGCGCGGCATCAGCCAGGAGGCACCCCTCGAGGTCCTCGATGGCGCCGCAGCCCTGGCAGATCAGGTGGTGATGGTGACCCGTGAACTCCTCAGCCAGCTCGTATCGCTGACTGCCGCGGAGCGCCGCTTCGAGCGGCCGGGAGTCCGTCGGTCGGACGAGGCGAAGCCGTATGAGCAAGTGCACCGTCCGGTACACTGACCCGATATGAGCGCGACGTCCATCCAGCCGCGCGTGGATCTCTGGCACCGTCAGCGGTACTTGGCTGCCAGTCAGCACGTCGAGGACGGCACGCCGCGGGCCCGTCAACCGCAGACCTCGACGCGCAAGGCGGTCCGGCAGCGTGTCTCGAACGGCGGCGGATACTCCGGACGTCATACGCAACTGACTTGCATGTTAGCCCAAGCCTGTGGACTGGTCAAGACACGCGTGCCGCGCGGCCGCCTTACGGAGATACGCGTAGCGTGCGACGGCGTGCCAACGGGGCAAGCCATCGACGGCGACGTCAATCTGGCCGTTGCCGCGGCCGCAAGGGAACTCCTGAAGTACACGGCCGCGGACGAAGATTCGCACGCCAACGAAATGCTGACGTGAGCACGGGACGGCGGCATGTCAGTTGTCGTATTGACCCCGCTGCGCTTCCGGGGGTTACTGAGTCGGAACATGAACATCGAGGGCCTCGGATTCCTCCCAACGCCGCTGCGGTCGTGACGCCCCCCGTCACCGCCTGGGTGCGGTCCTGCGCGGCGAGCTTGCTCAGGAGGCCGGCTCCGCGCCGACGCCCGCACGCCGCCCAGTCCTGATCACGAGGTGATCCCGGCGACCACTGGGCCTAGGCTTCACGCCGGGACTGGCTTGCCCCGCGTGCTTCTGTCTCGTTGAACTTCAGCCCGCGCGCCCGGGACGGCGACCGCATCGGGCCGTCTGGCGAACCGTTGATGTATGATGGGCCACGGACGTCGGAGGCGCCGATATGCAGCTGACGCGACCCTCGTTCCAGGCGCCGGCAGCCGGGCACCGTGCATCGGCGCGTGCCTCGACCGTACCCGGGATTCGCCGCCGCGTCCCTTTCTCCTTGGTCTCCGTTGCTCTGGCCCTCGGCATGCTGATCTCGCCGACGAGCCCGCAGGCGAGTGGTGTCCTCGCGGAGGACCAACCCGTGACCGACAGCGGAGACCGCCGATCGATGACCGACGACCCCGTTCTGGGGATAGGTCCGGACGTGACCGGTCCCCGCGCATCCGGGCGGCCCCGCGTCCAACCCTGGCGGGCATGGCCTGGCATCTCCGGTGAGAGATCGCGTGACGGGTCGATGACTGACGGCCTTCCTCCGTCTGGTGTGGACGGAGGCCTGTGTTGGCCTCACGGTGATCATTTCCATTGCCGGTAGCCCGGTGAGCTTCGCCCAGCGATTCCACGCCGCGGTGTCCTCAGCGTGGGGCAAGCACAGGGGCCCTCATGTGTCGGCCCATCGAACTGTATGCACGCTGGTCGTCGTCATGTTCGCCGTTGTCCAGACCGCGGCGCTCGCGCACGAGATACAACATGTGCTGCAACGGCACGATGGGCCATGCGGGCTGCACGTGGTGGCCGATCACCTGGCCATGGCCATCGCGCCAGTCCCCGCGCTGGCCGTCGCCGCGCCCGCGACCGACCCGCTGCTGTCGTCCCCGGACGCTCCGCTCTCACTTCCTGCACAGTCCAGCGGCGCGCGGGGCCCTCCCGTTCTTTCCTGACGGTCCACGCTTCCACGCCGCGACCACGCGGCCGTAGGACCACCTCAGATCGGGGCACCCGTGCTGGCGACCGGGTGCGCTGGAGGAGGCTCATGCTGCGAGCTGGTTCCGTGATTATCGCCATTCTGCTCGTGACCACGCTGGCCCCCGGGGCCGATAAGACCACGCCCGCGCATCAGCACGGCGCCGCGAACTTGCACGTCAGCCTCGATGGACGCGTCCTGCACATCGCATTCGAAGGTCCGGCCGACAATCTCCTCGGCTTCGAGCACGCGCCCCGGAACGAGGCCCAGAAGAAGACGGTGGAGCGCGCCGAGCAGCAGCTCAAGCAAGCGATCCAGCTGTTCGCGACCCCACCCGCTGCGGAATGCGAGGTGCAACCGACCCGGGTCGACATGAAGCTCCCGGCGGCCGGCAGCGGCGAGACGCACTCCGAGATCGAGGCGGAATGGCGCTGGGAATGCGGGAAGCCAGACGCCCTTGCGCACGTGGACGTCGGTGGCCTGTTCAAGGCCTTCCCGCGGCTGAAGCAGCTCAAGGTCCAGATCGTCAGCGCTCGAGGCCAGAAGACCGCCGTCCTCCGGCCGGGCGCCACCCGTCTCAAGATCGTGTCGTGACCACACCGGTCATCGAGGTGCGCGATCTCGAATTCGCCTGGTCGGGTCGCCGGCCGCTGCTTCGCATCGACTCTCTCGCGATTGCGGCCACCGAACGCGTCCTCGTGCACGGGCCGAGTGGCAGTGGGAAGAGCAGCCTGCTGAGCGTGCTCGCCGGTATGGTCCTGCCGCAGCAGGGATCACTCCGAGTGCTCGGCACCGAGGTGCCCCGGCTGGCCGCCGCGGCGCGGGACGCGTTTCGCGCGGACCACTTCGGCATCATTTTCCAGATGTTCAATCTCGTCCCGTATCTTTCGATTGTCGAGAACGTCACGCTGCCCTGCCGCTTTTCGGTGCGCCGTCGTCGACGGGTGGAGGCGCTCGGCGGACCCGAGCGCGAGGCCCAGCGCTTGCTCGAACACCTCGATCTCACCGGCGAGGCACGATCGGCGGGTGCCGTCATGCGCTTGAGCGTGGGCCAGCAACAGCGGGTGGCCGCGGCGCGCGCCCTGATCGGGCGGCCCGAAATCGTCCTGGCCGATGAGCCGACGTCTGCCCTCGATACCGATCGTCGCGAGGCCTTCCTGCGACTTCTCTTTCGTGAGTGCGAGGCCGAGGGGGCGACGTTGCTGTTTGTGAGTCACGATCGAAGCCTCGAGCGCCTGTTCGACCGGTCGCTCGCCCTGGACGACGTCAGCTGTCAGCCGGCTGGAGTGGAGACCTGAGATGCCGGTCCTCACGCTGGCCCTCAAGAGCGTGCTCAATCGCCGTCTCACCGCCACCCTGATGGTCCTGTCGATTAGCCTGAGCGTGATGCTCCTGCTCGGCGTCGAGCGGCTCCGAGCCCAGGCGCGCGCCGGCTTCGCCAACACGATTTCCGGCACGGACCTCGTGGTCGGCGCTCGCACCGGAGCGACGGCGCTGCTGCTGCACGCGGTGTTTCGGATCGGATATGCGACCAACAACGTCTCGTGGACGAGCTATCAGGAGATCGCACGCCACCCGCGGGTGCGCTGGACGATTCCCCTGTCGCTCGGCGACTCGTTCCGTGGCTTCACGGTGCTCGGCACGAACCCTGACTACTTCCGCCACTACCATTACGCTGGCCGCCGCGGTTTGGAGTTTGGAGCCGGCACGGTGTTCGACGATGTCTACGACGCCGTACTCGGCGCCGACGTGGCCCGAGAGTTGAACCTGCGTCTCAATGATCCTCTGGTCGTCGCCCATGGGGCCGTCGATGTCGACTCGGCGCGACACAGCGACAAGCCGTTTCGTGTGGTCGGCATCCTGAGAAAGACCGGTACGCCCGTGGACCGGACGGTGCACGTGAGCCTCGAAGGGCTCGAGGCCATTCACGTGGACTGGCAGAGCGGCATGCGAGCGCCCGCGGCGTCCGTGTCGGCGGACGAGGCTCGCCGGCGGGACCTGACGCCTCGGAGTATCACCGCGTTTCTCGTCGGGCTGGACTCTCGGACCGCGGTCTTCCACGTGCAGCGCTTCATCAATGAGTATCGGAAAGAACCGTTGCTCGCCGTCCTCCCCGGCGTCGTGTTGCAGGAGCTGTGGGATGCGATCGGAGTGGCGGAGCAGGCCCTGCTCGCCGTGTCCGGTCTCGTCGCCCTGGTCGGCTTGTGCGGGATGGTCACGGCGCTCCTGACCGGCCTCAACGAGCGCCGCCGGGAGATGGCCGTGCTGCGCTCGGTCGGGGCGCGACCCAGCCACGTTCTGGCGCTCATCGTCGGGGAGGCCACCGCCCTGGCGGCCGCTGGGCTCGTCCTTGGGGTGGCTCTTCTCTATCTCGGGCTGTTCGTCGCGCGGGCCTTCATCCAGACCCACATGGGTCTATTCATCGAGATCGGGCTCCCGAGCGTGTACGAGTGGCTGCTTCTTGCCATCGTGTTGCTCGCAAGTGTCGTCGCTGGTCTGTGGCCCGCGGTTCGAGCCTATCGCTATTCCCTGATCGATGGCATGACGGTCCAGGTCTAACTCAGTCCGCAAGGAGGCGATGCGATGAACCGGACGGTTTCGTTCCTTCTCGTCGGTGCGATCGGGCTCGGGCTGTTCGCGGTCCCCGCCTTGGAGGCGCAGGATTCGGAGGCGACGGCCGCGAATCCTCAAAAGATCGACTGGAGAGACCTGGTGCCGACCGGGTACGATCCGAACCGGCTGCTCAAGAAGTACTACGAGGACGTGGCCACGCTGCGCGACAACGACCCGCGCGCGGTCCGCCTGGCCGAAGAGCTCCGGAAGGCCTGGGAGAGCGCTCCGGTCGTGGAGGCGCTCAACAACAAGGTCGTGAGGCTTTCGGGCTTCCTGGTGACCCTCGAAGGCGATGGAAAGGCCGTGTCCGAATTCCTGCTCGTCCCCTTCTTTGGGGCGTGCATCCATGTGCCCCCGCCGCCGTCCAATCAAATCGTGCTCGTCCGGACGGCGGCCAAGCCATTCACGGTCAAACAGATGTTCCAGACGGTCGCGGTCACCGGCCGACTTCGAGCGGAAGCGGTCCGCAATGACGTGGCGAGCGCCTCCTATGTGATCGAGGCCATGCATGTGGAGCCGCAAGCCCGGTAGCTGGCGAGCGTGCGCGCTGCCCTTTCTGGCCACGTTCCTGATCGCTGGGGCGGGCGGCGCCCAGGCGCACCCTCATGCGCTCGTCGTGTACTCGATTGTGCTTTCCCTGCCCCCAGGCGGCGTGGAGCGCGTCGGGTTCGTGTTCACGTTTGACCCGCTGTTCAGCGCAATCATCCTTCGCAACGCCGGTGAGGGCGACTCGGCGGACGTGTTGCGCAGCCACGAAGGGTCCTTGCGGCAGCTGCCGTTCGAGATCGAGATCGCGTTCAACGGCACCCCCGTCCCGGTGGAGGCGCCGACCAACCTGCAGGTCAGCACGGGAGGCGGCCAGGTCACGTATCGGTTCGCCGTGCCACTCCGCGACCGCCTGCTGCCACCCGGGACGATCGACATCGGTGTGGATGATCCCGGCATGTTCGTCGCGTTTGCCCTCCGGGCCGCGGCGCCCGTGGAGATCCACGCCTCGGGTCCCTTCGCGGCGTCGTGTGAGCGCGCTCAGACCCCGACCGGCGCGCCCGGTCCGATTCGGTGTCATTACGTAGAATCCCACGAGACCCGCTGACGTGAGGCCTGATCGGAGAGATCTCGTCACGGCGCGAGTCAGGTCATCGCGGCGTCCGCGAATGACGTCAACATCGTCGCCCGTTAAAGGGTCGGGCGGCACATCGTTCGCGGGAGACCGTACGCGGCATCGTTGGGCCGACCAACGACTTCGGCCGCTTGCGGCGACGGCCTGCCTCAGGACGACCCAGAGGCAAGATGGCAACCTCGGGTTGACCATAACAGTGAGGTGGATATGTCCAGCGTCTTCGAGACCGCAAAGGCCGCCACGAAGCGAAGGAACACCCGGTTGATCGGTACGTCCTCGCCTGCTCGCGATCGGGCCGTTACTCCCCCTTCCTCGGCCTCCCCCTCCGCCTTCGGCCCGGCGCAGCCGGCTCACTCTTCGGTCGCCGTCCTCTCGGCTTCTCAAGATAGAAGCTGACGCAGCCCTCCTCCCCTCGGAAGGGAAATCGGACTCGACGGTCCGGCAGCTGCCTTCAGCGCCTTCCGGAGATCCTTCGCGTCGTCCCCCTTCTCGAGGACCAGCTTGCCGCCCTGGCTCGCAGAGAGCTTCTCGAGCTTGTCCCGGTACTCCTCGACGAGCGGCTGGAGTTTGGCCGGCAGACGTGTCTTCAGCTCCGCCAGCGCCACAACCTCGAACTTGGCCATGTGGTTTCTCTCTCCCTCTCCCAGTTGAACCGCTGGCGGACTCGTCAATCCGAACCGAATGGGTGGTCGATGATGTAGCGCCAGCTTCCGTCAGGCTGGCGGCGCACCACCTCGGCGCTGCCGTGGGCCATCTCCACCGGCTTGCCGTCCGGCCCCGTGCCCTTGAGCCGCCAGGCGGCGCGCAACAGCGCGATGTCGCCATATCGAACGACATGCTTCGTCTGCAGTTCAACCTTACCTTTCAGCGCGAGAAAGCCCTCGAGTGCCGCGCGGATCGCCTGCGTGCCCCTCACAAGTTCCGCCCCCGGTTGGGGAATCAAGACGGCATCCGATTCATACAGCCCCATCAATCCCTGTACGTCACCAGCGTTATAATAAACGCCTTCTGAAACAGAGTGTGCGTTTCGACCGGTCCCCGTTCCACCATGGACTGTTCCTCCATCAAGAGCGCGAGCGCCCGAGTTCAGCATCACCTGCTCCCAGTCTTTGGATCACTTGCTTCCAAGAACCTTCACATTCTAGAGGAACCCGATCCGCCCGGCGCCTCCGCCCTCCGCACCGACTTCCAGAATCGCGACCACATACGACCACGGGACGAGAATCTCGAACCCCTCGTGCTTTCTGCCCTCGCCGTCCCAGCTACTATGGGCTCTCGCCACTAAGCCCGCCTGATGGCCCAAGTTCACTACGGCGCATGCGATGGCGAAAGCAGGCGCTCCACGTTCCTGGCCCAATTCCGGATCCAAGAGTTGTCGGCTCCATGAAAACTTTTCGAACCAGGCGCCCTCGACCACAAGCTCTACACGTTCGCCGATCCGGATTGCCATACCTCATACCCCTTGTCGTTGAACCACTTGATTCCAGGAACGTTAGTCAACAGAAAGAGAACCCCCTAAACAAGGGCTCCCTCTATTTTCGGTTCTTCCGGGTTCTGCGTGGGTGACCCCCAGACGTGGGGAGGGAGCCTCCGCGTGTTCCGGCGCCGGACAGCCGCATGGCACTCGCGGTGGGCGGCGTGGCCCTGGCCGCTTCTGGAGCGGCCACCCAAGCCAAGGGCGGGGGATGTCGTCCACCGGAAGCGACCCAACCAATCACCGGAACCCCCGGCGTCTGGTGCCCCGGGGTATCCCAAGATGTAGGGCTACCCACGGAAAACCCGGAAGAACCCTATTTTCACCGTGCACACGTCGCCTCATGCCATCGCGCCGCATCTTCAATCGCCATCCTATCCTCGCGCTCTGGTCTTCTCCTCAAAGCGAACCACCCGCCGGTCAAGGCCTCGTACGCTGTCCTCAAGAGACGCCACCGTTCGGACAAAAGGACCGAGTGCAATTTTGACATCTCGAAGATCGGCACGCATGAGATCCAGAATGTCGACCAAGGCCTTCACTCCGTCATCAACCTTCCGCTCCAGTCCCTCAAACCTTTCACCAACTGCCAAGAATTCCTCTCGGGTTAGAACGGCGAGTCCATCGATCGAATTGATGTTTCGGTCGTTTCATACACCCTCACTGTAGCAACCCAACTCGAATCGTCAGCACTCGGCTACTAACAGGAGTAGAGACGAGACAGAACACGCTGCCTCGACGTGATCCGCCGCCTGGCCTTCCATCTCCGGGCTCCCCTCCGGGCCGCCCGGGCATCCCGGCCACCGGCCCCTTTGAGGGTCCCGGGCGCTCCCACCTACAACGTCTGCACGACCTGCGCCGGCCAGCTCCGGGCATCCACCTTCGCGTGCCACTCTTTGATCGTGCCGTCCCTGGCGATCACCACACCGACGCGCTGCGCGCCCTTGTCGGGATCGGCGTTGGCGCCGTAGGCCGTGCCAATCTTCCGATCGGTGTCGCAAATCAGCGAGAAGTTGAAGCGGTACTTGTCGGCGAACGCCTTGTTCTCGGCGGGGGTATCGAAGGAGACGCCGAGGACGACGGCTCCCTTCTTGTCGTACTCCGATTTAAGGTCGCGGAACCCGCAACCCTCCGCCGTTCACCCCGGTGTGTCGGCCTTCGGAAAGAACCACAGGACGACGGGCTTCCCGGTGAAGTCCGACAGCCGCACGGTCTTGCCGTTGTGATCGCGGCCCACGAAGTCGGGCGCCTTGTCTCCTGGCGTGAGCATGTGGCCTCCAGCGTGAGGGGTGGGCGGCACGAGCAACGCTCGTCCCTGGTCCGTCGATACCACGGATCGGTCACCGAGACCCTGGACTGGACCGGTTTGGCTCGGGAAGAGGCTCCCGAACCAAGACCGATCCATCATGCCCGAATCGGGGCCAGCACCCTACCGATCCTCTCGACCGGCCTGCTTTGACTCATCCTCGCGCGGCTCTCGTCAAGTGCTCGCCCCGCACACCCTCCGTGATCACTATCCGATCTTCACCTCAATGGTCTTGGGCTTGGCCTTCTCCGACTTCGGGAGGTGGACCTCGAGCACGCCGTCTTTGTACTCGGCCACCACCCCGTTGCCATCCGCGTCTTCCGGCATCGTGAAGCTCCGGCCAAAGCGGCCGTACGCCCGCTCCACGCGGTGATACTTCGTGCCATTCGCTTCCTTCTCGAAGATCCGCTCCCCGGTGATCGTGAGCACATCATCTTGGACCGTGACTTTGACATCGGTCTTCGTGACCTGGGGCAGTTCGGCCTTGATGAGGTACTGCTTGTCGTCTTCGACGATGTCCACTAGAGGGGCCCACTCCGCGACGGTCAGCGCTTCTTCCTTACCGTTGGGTGCCCGCACCGGGGCGCGCCCGAAGAATTGCGCGAAGGTCGCGAGGCGGCTTTGCAGGTCGTCAAGCTCTCTGACGTTCATGGTGCGTCCTCCCTTGTCGTAGGTTAAGTACCTAGGCGATCGCGGGCCAAATCTTGCGCTGCAGGACGATCACGATGGCCGCCCCGACGAACGCGACACCCGCCGCCGCCACCATCCCCGCGTCCGGAGAGGCCCCCAGGGTCCAGACGATCCCACCTCCCACGACGCTCCCGACGAGACCGAGGGAGAGGTCCTCCCGCATCCCGTAGCCTCCGTGTTTCACGACGACCCTGGCCAGCCAGCCGGCCAACAGCCCCACAAGCACCCACAGCGCAAGCATGACGAGATTGTTCATGACTCGTCCTCCTTCACCGGATTACGGCTCACCCGCGTCCCGTCCCCTTCGCCGTCTCAACGCGTGGCGCCCTTTGACGGTGGGCGCCCCCGGGATGGACGAGGGCTCAAGGCGCCTCTGGGCAAGGGTGGAGCGGCCGGTATCCGCTCCGCTTGAGATCCTCGATGGCGAGCGCCGCCGGATTCGGATTGCTGCCTGAGGCCACCGGCCATCTCCCGGATGCTAAGCCGGCTTGGTCCCGCAGGACGCCGCCGCCCTCGATGACGTGCTTCAGCTGATCCGTTAGCTGCGAGCGGGCCGGGATCGGGCCGTGGGCATCGACTGGCAGACGCATCAGGATCCTCCGTACTGTATGACTATAATAGTACACTAGTACAATATTGGGTCAAGGGCAAAGAGCCATGGCTGCGGCGGTGACGAGGCCACGGCGGGGAGTCCTCCGGCAACCGAGTGCGGGCAATCCGCGGGGTCAGAAACTGACTCTTCGGGAGGGTCAGCCGCGCGCCGCCGGCATTTGGAAGCTGCCGCCACGGCCGATCCGAGCGTGTCCCGAGAGCGTCCACGGTATCGCGCTTCCCGGCTTGCGGTCGAGGCCCAGTCTGGCGCCGGAAGCGGGCTCTTGGTAGGGTCGGGCGGGGCCACAGCCGGGAGAGTTGGGGGACGACGGAGTGCACCTGGTCGTCGTGCAGCGCCCTCGATGGACGGCTGACGGCGAGGCCATGGGAGGGCGTCACGGTGAACTGGGACCGGCGGCTGCGCGAGCGACGGACGACCGGCCGGTCGGCTGCGGTCGACCGGCGCCGGCGGCACCGGCGGCGGCCGCTGCCGAACCCCTAGGGCGTGCTGGGCTTCCACATGGTGCCGCGCCAGGACGCGCCTCCGTGAGCCCGGACCGGCGAGGCCGCGCTGAACGGCCCCTGGCCATCCGCCAGGTCCGGCGCCCACCCCACCCGATCGCCCTGACCACGCCGTCCCAAGCGCTCTACGAGGTCGCGCTCAGTGCGGTCCCCTCGCCGGCGTGGCGCGCCGCCTTTCTCCGGCCGCCGCCCGCGCTGACGCCCGGGCGGTACACGCCGGAGCTCGGCCGCCTGGGGCTCGAGGGCGCCCGGGTCACCTTCCGGACCAGCCCGCCCCATCTCCACCGGTGGCTGCGCCGGATCGACCGCTGGATCGAGTATGCCAACTCGGCGGTGGAGGCGTGACTGACGCCTGGTTTCGTGCTGGCAGCGATTCTTGACAGTGAAACTGAGGGTTCACATCGAATGACGCCGACACCAAGGTAAGTGGGCGTGACACTCAGAAAGCTCCGGCAGGCGAGGACGCTCAGTCAGGCAGCGCCGGCGGATCGCGCCGGCTTCAGCCGCGAGTACGTGAACAAGATCGAGGCCGGCCGTTACGACCCGCCGTTGAGCACCTTGAACAGCCTCGCGAAGGCGCTTCGGATCAAGGTCGAGGACCTGGTCAGAGGACCCCTCGGCGTGCCGGGGACCGCGCTGTTGGAGTGAACGTCATGGGAAAGGAGGGACCTCATGCGTCGGAAGCGTCGGCCTGAGAAGCCGCAGCATCGGACGGCGAGAAGGATGGCCGTCAAGCACCGTGAGGCGCCGGCCCATCTCAACTCGCCCCGCGATGACCGTCTGGTGGCGCTCGAGGTCGGTCTGATTCACGGGACCGTGTCGGTCGTCGGGGCCACCGTCCCGCTCGCGTCGCTCCGAGTGCATCACCCGCAGACCCTCCATCGCGTCCGCGCATCGCTCCGCGAGGAGCCCTCGCTCCACGCGGCTATCGTCCAGCGCGTCTTGGCGGGAGCCATGGTGTGGCACGTCTACCGCGACGAGAGCGGGGCGCTCGTGATGTACGACGATTACGCCGCGTACCTCGTGGCCCAGGAGCTCGGGCGCCAGATGATCGAGGTCAAGATTCTCGGCGAGGCCGCGTCCTAGACCGGGGCCGCTCGGATGATTGTCTACGTACAGGTGGCGTCGGCGGAGCTCGATGGGCAGCGGTGGTACACCGTCGCCGCGGGGCCCAATCTGAGGCTGGCCGACTGGCTGGCCCGCGCGTTGGAGGTCGAAGGGCAGCGAACGGCCCGGGCCATCCCACACGATGAGCTCCTGAAGACGGGCGCCGAGCTGGCCGTCGGAATGGCCCACAACGACCTGATCAGCCTCGATCCGGAGTTGCTGACGTAAGATGCGAAGACGCCCCCGCGCGGTGCTAGGAACACCGCCGGGGGCCGGCCCATCAACCCAAACCGCGAGGAGAGAGACGATGAGCCCGCCCAGTATACCCCCGCCGCTCGACCCGCCCGCCCTGGCCGCCGCGCTGCATCGTAGGGCTGAGTGTGAGTGCTGGTGCGAGGAGATCCGAACGCCTCACAAGGGGTGACCGATGAAGTCCCTGCACCAAGGGATCCTGCCCATCTTCCTGATGCTGGCGCTCGCCGTGTTCGGGTGTGCGACTGCGCAGTCCCCGAGAGAGATCCGAGCGGATGAGTGTCGCGCCGAGGTGGGGCGGAAGCTGGGGTACCGCTACGACGCGTCCGCGAGAGTGTGGCGCTCCACGGCCGGAGCCCCGCCAACCGCGCCGGGGGTTCCGATTCCCGGATTGCATGACGCGCTGTCGGAGTGTTTCTATCGTCCTCGCGAGAGTGACCCCGCGCCGTGGCTGAGTGGACGGGTCACGTTTGTCAACGGAGGAAGTGTAGCCCTGTGGATCTGGACTGACGGGCCGTCCGCCGAGTCGCTCACGAAGGGCACGTACCGGAGCGGCGCGGGTGAGAGCGGCGAGGTGGAGGTGTACCGAGAGCGAAACGACTACCGCGCGACGTTTGGCGCGCGCGTCGGCCGGCGCGCCTGTACGGCGGTCGGACGCATCGAAGGGGCTCGTTGGAGTGGCGTGTACACCTGCGAGGCGCCCGGAACGCGCGGCACGTTCGAGGCCTTCGAGCGGCGTCTGTGACGCGGACGGTTACGGAGATGATCGCCGCCATCGGCGCCCGCATGTGGACAGTGGTGCCGTGGGTGGAGGCTGGAGGCTGGCGATGCAACAGATTCGGATCGTGGACGAGGCGACTCGAATTCCCGGCACTGAGAACATGCGCCTCATGCTCTCCGATCCCCCGGATCAAATGTGGATCGCGCGGATGCGACAGCTCATCGCCGCGACAGAGGGCGCATCGTTGCTCAACCCGCACATCGAGGGCACTACGCTCGTCTTCGCGTGCGCGGATCGGGCGGATCTCTACGAGTGCCGGCTCCTGGCCTGTAAGATTCGCCGTTCAGGGCTAATTGGGACCCTGCCCGGCCCCTCTCGGAGCGATGGGTTCAGTCCATGGATCGCCACACCCATCCTCCCCGCCCGCGAGCGACTCCCCGTCGACCTCGATGAAGACGATGTCGTGCGGCCACGCCGGGCGATTCACCCAGATCGCCGACGCGACAGATCCCGTGTGGGGATTGGACGCCCTGCCAGGGCCGCCCGCCGGTCGGCATTCCGCCGGCTCGTCGGCAGCTCACGCTTGCATTCCTCTACCACCGCGCGGCGTGAGCATGGGATGAGTTTTCGGACACTACGGGCCGCGCGGCCCGTGCCGTCGGCGGCGAGGTACGTCGGACGAAAGATGCTCCCCATCACCTATCCCCTCCCCAGGTCGGTCGACTTCCGCGCGTAGACGGCGGCGATCACGTGGAGCCCTCGGTCGTGTTCGTCTGGTCGACCAGTTGTCCAATGAGCCTCCGGCGCTCCAAGAGATCCGCCCGATCCGCGCACGCGAACACGAGCGTGCGGCCTTCCACGCGCAGACTGAGGGCCAACCCGGGATCCGTTGCGACGGCGAGTTGGCGCAGCCGCGCGATCCACGTTTGGTCCGGTTCATCGGAGAGCGTAAGGCGCATGTTCTCGGTCTGTTGGATTCGCGTCGAGTCCTGGGTGCGAGTCGTGTCGTCCACGATCCGAATCTGTTGCATGGATTGCCTCCTGCTCCCTAGGCTTTGTCCCTCACAGCTCCAGCGCCGCCATCCGCGGCGCGAGGTCCTCGGGCTTATGGATCACGTGTCCGCCAGCCGCCGCGCCACCGTCGCGTCGCGGGCGGCGATCAGTAAGCCTCCGACTCACGGCGTGCATGCACCTGACTCCGTCGACCTCGGTTCACTTCACCAGGAGGATGGGACATAGAGAGGCGATCCCGACCTTGTAGCTGGTGGCGCCCAAGCCTCGGCCAGGGCGTCCCGGCATCACACGGTGGGCGCCCATCACAATCAGGGCCACCTTTCGGGCCGTCGCCGCCTTGATGATCTCGCGGGCGGGATCCCCGATGACCACGATGACGCGGACGGCCACCTCGGCGTCGACGAATCGCTTGGCCGCCCGTGCGAGCGTGCGCAGCGAGCGCTGCTCGAGTGTCTTGTAGAAGTTGCGTAGTTCCCACGTAGACACCCCTGCGACACCTTGAATGACGTGCAACAGCGTCACCCGGCTCTGCGTGATCCGCGTGAGTCCGACCGCGATGCGCAACGTGCGCTCATTCCGATGGCTGAGATCGATTGGGACCAGGATGTGCTTGAACATACGTGACGCCTCGGCGCTCGCTCTCGTCTGGCGACGGGTGAGCCTCTTCTTGGCACTCGCGTGAGTCGTTGAGATGCGCATCGATGTTCCCGCTCTCCTCCAGCAGCCCGCGACTGTCGCTGTCCGCAACGGCGTCGAGATGTGCGCGAGGTCGCCGCACGCCCCCCGGCCAGGCTCGGGTGGGGGGCGCCCAGCACCCGCCGGGCCGACGTGTGCGTTATTCGTATCGCTCGAGTACCTCCGCGGGTCCGTTCGGCGGGATGCGAAGTCTCCTGACGCCCTTGTTCCGAAACTGATCGATGACGTGCGCCTGCGCGAGTTGCGTCTCCAGTTCTTCGCTGTCGAGCAGATCCTCGTGGATTTCCAGCACGTAGTCCGTGGCGCCGGCGGCGACCGGCCTCAACACGAAGCTGACCAGTTGGGTTCGACCGGACCCCTCATCACTAATGTTGTGGGTATTCCCAAAGGAGGCGTTGAGGTGCGCCCGTGCGATAGCTCGCCCCTCGTCCTGGGTCATACGTGCCATGCGATCCCTCCCTCACTCCAGCCGCCCTGCTGGTCGCCGCGGTGCGGGTCACGGGGCCGGTGAGTCGGCGTTCAACGCGCCGGTCGGGCTGCTTCGTCTCGGGTTCCTCGTTCCTGCCTTCACGGGTTCGGGGTGATGGGCCGGCCCCCGGCGGTGTTCCCCGCACCGCGCGGGGGCGTCTTGGTTGGCTAGGCCACGGTCTCCTCGAGAATCTTGACCGCCACCATCTGGCACCCCAGGTCCAGAGCCACGACGTAGGCGGCATAGTCGTCGTACATCACGAGCGCGCCGCTCTCGTCGCGGTAGACGTGCCACACCATGGCTCCCTCTAAGACGCGCGGGACGATGGCCGTGCGGCGCGAGGGCTCCTCGCGGAGCGACGCGCGGAAGCGATGGAGGGTCTGCGGGTGATGCACCCGGAGTGACGCCAGCGGGACCGTGGCCCCAACGACGGACACGGTGCCCTGAAGTAGGCCGACCTCGAGCGCCACAAGACGCTCATCTCGGGGCGAGTTAACCCCAATCGGCGAATAAATCGGACGGGAAAGTGCGGGGAACATGAATCAGAGAGGCTTCCAATGCGGTCTCAAGGGAGAACACGCCAATGCACTCCCTCACACACTGGAGGCCCCTCTGATGCGTTTGAGCGTAGCGAGCCTGCGGCGTGTGGTCAAGGGTGATCTCACGATTGGACTTGCCCCGGTTCCGTGGACACTGTTCCCCTTGGGGGGAGGAGGGAGTCCACGATGCCGAAGACACGACCGCCGTACCCACCGCAGCTTCGGGCGCGACTGATTGAACTGGCCCGGACCGGGCGCACGCCGGAGGAGCTGGGTCGGCAGTTCGAGCCGTCCGCGCAGACCATTCGAAACTGGCTCCGCCAGGCCGATCGCGATGACGGCCGGCGGGCGGACGGCCTGACGACCGAGGAGCGGGAGGAAGTGCGCCGCCTGCGGCGCGAAGTCAAGGCGCGCCGCGAAGAGCGGGAGATCCTCCGAAAAGCCGCGGCCTGGTTCGCCCGGGAGACCAGCTCGCTCCCGTCCAGGGATTCGAGTTCGTGACGGCGCACCAGGGCGCTCACCGCGTGGCCACCGTGTGCCGGGTGCTGGGCGTCTCCGCCAGCGGGTACTACGCGTGGCGCCACCGGCCACGGTCGGCGCGCGCCCAGGCCGACCAGGCGCTCCTCGAGCAGATCCGGGCGATCCACGCGCACTCCCGCGGGACGTATGGGGCGCCGCGGATCCACGCCGAGTTGGCGGCGCAGGGGGTCCACGTGAGCCGCAAGCACGTCGCGCGCCTCCTGCAGGCGGCGGGCTTGGCCGGGGTGAGCCGGCGCCCCTTCGTAACCACGACGCGCCGCGACCCCGCCGCGCGGCCGGCCCCGGATCTCGTCCAGCGCCGCTTCGCCGTCGAGGGCCCGAATCAGCTGTGGGTCGCCGACATCACCTACATCCCGACGTGGGCCGGCTTCCTGTACCTCGCCGTCGTCCTCGACGCGTGGAGTCGCCGCGTCATTGGCTGGGCGATGACCACCCACCTCCGGACCGAGCTGGTCCTCGACGCCTTGAACATGGCCGTGACCCAGCGCCGGCCCACGGGGGTGATTCATCACTCCGACCAGGGCTCCCAGTACACCTCCCTCGCCTTCGGGCGGCGCTGCGAGGACGCGGGCGTGCGGCCGTCCATGGGCTCGGTCGGCGACGCCTACGACAATGCGCTCTGTGAGAGCTTCTTCGCCACCCTGGAGTGCGAACTCCTCGACCGGCGACGCTTCGCGACCCAGGTCGAGGCGCGGCTCGCCGTCTTCGACTTCATCGAGGGCTGGTATAACCCGGACCGCCGGCATTCGGCCCTCGCGTACCTGTCTCCGCTCGCCTACGAGCGCCGGCCGCCCCGGCCGGGCTCCGCTGGGCCCGCCGAGGCCGCTGGTGCGACGGCCTGAGATCGTGATATCAGAAAGTCCATGGCGCGCCGCGGCCGCCCGCCGCTGCCGCATCCCCGCGGGCATGGGGTCTTCGTCCGCTTCTCTGATACCGAGTGGGGCGCACTGCAGCAGGCGCGGCAGACCGAGCATCCCGCGCCGACGCGTCGACCGACGCTGCCCGAGTGGATCCGCGATCTCATGGTCGCCCATGCCGGCGAGATCCTGCGCGTCGAGGTCACGCGAGCCGGGCTCGTCATGCTCCCGGCGGCGCGCCGAACTGGAAGCGGTGGCGCCTGGCCCGGGCGGTCCGCCGCGCCGCTCCGCGCCGACGCCACCCTCGGCGCTAACCTCTCACTGGACATGGCTCGGCCGAAAGTCCTTCACCGTCCACGAAACCGGGGCAACTCCAGCCTCTTGCCAGAGCTCCGTGGCCCGCCTCAGGTCTTCTGGGTCTTCCATCGTCGCGGTCTCCTCGACGCCCCGCACAGCACGGCCCGTTCTCGAGCTCCCGCTTAGCCCCCGACCGTTCGCTCTCTTCTAACGTGACGGCCGATCCGGGCGGATTCTTACCACGTCGGTGGCCCGCCGATCACGCACGCGCGGGCGGACGGGCCGGATCAGGATGCCATCTTCGCCGTGGGCGACGTGGCCCCGATTCGCGGGGATTCCTTTACCATTTCGGAGGCCAACACCGGAGGTCTCGCATTCTCATACGCCTGTTCCTCCTGTCGGCGCGCCCGACGCCTTGCGAGACGAAACGGTCAGCGTTAGCCTTCTCCGCCCTCGTCCTGATACGGATCACGCTCCAGGGATCGGACGCCGCGGCCGTCCTCACGCGGCTCGGGTCTCGCAGGCCCGCTCACGGCGTGAGCCCCCTCGGCGGCGTGGCTCGGGTCATTGCCGTGCTCGCGGCCCAGCGTCCGGGAGGTGGTCTCCTGCGCGTCTGGCTCGTGCCCCATGGCCGTCCGCTCCCTAGCGCGTTGTGCCCACTGGGAGGGCCTCATTGGTTGGAACCCTGCCCCGCTCCTCTCGGAGCGATGTGGTCAGTCCATGGATCGCCACACCCATCCTCCGCGCGCGAGCGACTCCCCGTCGACCTCGATGAAGACGATGTCGTGCGGCCACGCCGGGCGATTCACCCAGATCGCCGACGCGACAGATCCCGTGTGGGGATTGGACGCCCTGCCAGGGCCGCCCGCCGGTCGGCATTCCGCCGGCTCGTCGGCAGCTCACGCTTGCATTCCTCGAAGTCCTCGCTCGAGAGGACGGTCACGATATCCTCCGGGGTCGCAGCCCAACCGTGCTCCTGCTCGATCCACGTGATCCGGCTGTGCTCGCGCAGTGCATTGATGCTCGTCATCGCTCGCATCATGCTCCCAGTGTGAAGACCTTGAGACCCTGGGGCCGACAGCTGGGGACTCCCGGAGGCTGGGCGGAGCCTCGAGACCCCGAGCGTGAGAGCGGAGATGGCCCAAGGGGGAGCCATCTCCGCGTGCACCGCTCCAGAAACTAGGCTTTGGGCATCAGCAGCGTCGCGCACAGCTCGGCCACTCGGCGATCCGGCTCCTGCTCACCCGGCATCGTCGCCCACCCCTGCTTGCCGACATACTCGCCTCGTTGCCACGTGCTCTCGTCTTTCAGTGCCACGAGCTTCTGGCCCTTCCCCAGGTCCCGCCCGGACTGGGTGACACAGATCGGGGCCAAGCGCTGGACGACCGCGTCACGGGCCATGTTCTCCGCCGTCTGCCGGGCCGTGCCCCCCGTGACCCAGCCGCCCCAGCTGAAGCCGACGATCATCGTGAGCACCATCGAGGCCACACACGACCAGAAGAGCACGGTCTTGGTCGGTCGTGCGTCACTCCACCGCTGTCCCAGACTCGGCTTGCTTCGCTTCGCTTCCATGCCTTGACTCCTCCCCTCTGATCAGGACGTTGGTCGGACTCCGGCGCGCCGCGCCGGGATGGGTCGATCGGCCGGCGCCCTAGACTAAGACTAGACGCGCGCGGGAAAGATCGTGCGCTGGGCGACGATCAGGCCCGCTGCGCCGACCGCCGCGACGAGGGTCCCCGCCACCAGGCCCGGATCGGGAGAGACCCACTGGCTCTGGAAGATCCAGCTCACGACCACGCTCCCGATGAGTCCGAGCGCGATATCCCACCCCCGTCCGTAGCTTCCGCGTTTCAGGACGAACCCGGCGAGCAAGCCGGCCACTACCGCCACCAGCACCCACATGACGACACTCATCACGATTCCCCTTTCATCGGGTTATGGCCCTTCGCCGCCTGACTGCCCCGTCGCCGTCTCCTCCGGGATACGACCCGGCAGGGGACGCCTGAACTGCACGAGAACGGAGTCGCCCCCCGAGAGGGGGCGTGACGGTCGGGTGGTCGCCGTCCTGTTGCGCCAGGATCGCCCCCAGCATCTGGATGGCCCGCTGGTTGAGGGCCCGGTCGTCGACGATCACCGGCACCGTGGGCCCCACGAGTCCCTGAACGCGCGCGGCGGCCGAGGTAGAACAGACGATGACGTCCACCCGCCGCACCAGCCGACCCAGCGCCGGGCCCTCGGCCGGGCCGGCCTCGACCCGCGCGATGTTTGGCAGAGCCGCGTTGGCGATCGAATGCTCCAGATTGTGGGCGGTCTCGCGCTCAGCGGAGACCACGCCCACCCGCGTCCCCGCCGGCAGCTGCGCCAGGCGGTGGAGGGTTTCCAGATGCACCTCGGCGAGGAGCGCGACCACCGGAACCCCCAGGCCGTCCAGCCGGCGCTCCACCTCCGGGAGATGGCCAAAGCTGGTGACCGCCGCGCCCCAGCGATCCGCTCGCTTCCGGCGCCGCACGACCACCGCCAGCTCGCTGAGAAGCACCTTGTCGACCCGGACCGGGAGCTGGGCCTCGAGCTCCCGCCCAAAGAAGTCGAGTTCCGGCGGGCTGCACTCGACGAGGAGCACCGCGACGGCCCCCCGGCCGGCGGCCAGCCCGACGCCGGCCACGCTCAGAACGCCCACCGCCACGTCATCGGGGGTCATCTCCAGGGCTGCCGCGCGGATCACCGCATCCTTCAGAAAGGCCTCGCGGCGCGTCGGGAACGCGCGGGCGGGCAGCGCGGGGGCCACGAACACGCCCTTGCCCCGCCGCGCCTCCACGTGCCCGCTCCGCTTGAGATCCTCGATCGCGCGCGCGACCGTGTTCGGATTGATGCCGAGAAAGCCGGCCAGCTCCCGAATGCTCGGCAGCGCCTCGTCCCGTGGGACGCCGCCGCCCTCGATGACGTGTTTCAGCTGCTCCGTCAGCTGCCAGCGGATCGGGATCGGGCTGTCGGCATCCACGCGCAGGCGCATCGGAATTCTCATACTGTATGATGATACTAGTACAGTAGTACGCCTGTCAAGGCCACGAGCGGGATTCCAAGCGGCGCTATGCAGGCAAACAACGCGTCAGCTCCCCGCAGGCGTGCGGCCTAGACACCTTCACGGGTCCGGAAGCGGGACATCAAATTCCTGGGAGGCGCTTCTGGTCCTCTGCGCTCCACCGCGCTCCGACTCGTCCGGGATGCCCGCGGCCATGCCCGCGGTCGGGCTCCGGTGCTCAGTCGAGTCCGCCATGGACGGACTTCGGTGACCTGTCATCCCATCGTGGTGTCCAGGGTCGTGCCGCACACTCGCGCAGTGCGTGTGTTCCCGCTCACGGCGCGGACACGGGCGGCCCGCTGGAGAGCGGGTCCGGCATGCGGTGAAGCCCACGCCCCACGAACACGTCCGCCGGTAGCGTCATCATGGTTCCCTCCTCGCGAAGAGCGTGGCTGTTCTCCAGACCGTGAAGGCACGCGGGCTCGCCGTGACGAGCGCCCTCGGACATCGGAGGCCGCTCCGACACGAATCACGAGAGGGGTATCCGGGAACCAGGGAGCGCACCGTCATCTGTTCGGTCCCGCGTTCTCATCCCCGGCAGCGACAGTCTTCCGGCGAACATCAGAAAGTCTGCGATCCCAAAGAGATCGGTATAAGTCGTCCCGTTCCAGTGGAGGGACACGAACGGCTCGGGTGTGTGACGCTCCTCGAAGTCGATCGCATACTTCTCGAGAAGGTCCTTTGCCCAGTGTGCGTCCTTGGTCCCATTCAGATACAACGTCGGCTTGAGGGGCGGATCCGTCCAGTTCATCGCAGGCCTTCGGGAACCCCGTGGCGCGTTGGGCCCGGAGGCGCTCCTGGGCTGGACAAGGGCTGCAGCGCCACCGGACGGGGGCGGAGCGGCCGGTACCCGCTTCGCTTGAGATCTTCGATGGCGCGCGTCACCGCATTGGGATCGCCCCCCGAAGAATCGGCCAGCCCCCGGATGCTCGGCAACGCCTGCTCCCGCGGGAGGCCGCCACGCTTGATGACGTTTGTGGGGGCCTTCGCCATCGGCCGGCGGATCAGGGTTGGACTGTGCGCATCCGCGTGCAGATCCAATGGGATTCTCCGAGAGTGATACTGTATTACTATATTAGTACACTAGGGGATAGTGAGTCAAGCCCAAACGCCCCGGCAATACCGCCGCTCCCCTCCTCTAACCGGCTGACCCTCGACGCCCAGCCAGCTGGATGGACCTGATTGCGATTGTATTACTGTACTAGGTTAGTGATACACTAGGACCGATCGACGCACAACTCGCCGCGCTCACCCACCATCGCGAAGAGGGAGGTCCCCGTACCATGGCTCAGGCAATGAAGACTCCGACGACCCAGGTAGTGAAGACTCCAACGACCCAGGGAACGAAGACCACGCTGCGCCCGCTCCATGACCGCATTCTCGTCCAGCGTCTCGCGGAGGGGGACGAGAAACACGGGAGCATCATCATCCCCGACTCCGCCAAGGAAAAGCCACAGGAAGGCAAGGTCGTCGCGGTCGGCACCGGCAAGGTGACCGAGGCGGGCAGGAAGATCCCACTCGACGTCAAGGCGGGGGACCGGATCCTGTTCGGCAAGTACTCCGGGAGCGAGGTCAAGCTGGACGGCCAGGAGTACCTCACCATGAGGGAGGAGGACGTGCTCGGCATCCTCAGCGCGTGACCCTCGCGGCCTCGCTACGGTCACCCCATTCGTACACACTCGGGAGGAAGGATACCAACCCATGGCCAAGCAACTCCTGTTCAACGAGGAAGCCCGCGGGGCGCTGCTGCGCGGTGTCAACATCATGGCGCACGCCGTCAAAGCCACGCTGGGCCCCAAGGGCCGGAACGTGGTCATCGACAAGAAGTACGGGAGCCCGACCATCACGAAGGACGGCGTGACGGTCGCCAAGGAAGTCGAGCTGAAGAACCCCTACGAGAACATGGGGGCCCAGATGCTGAAGGAGGTCGCCTCCAAGACCTCCGACGTCGCCGGCGACGGGACCACGACGGCGACCGTGCTCGCCCAGGCCATTTTCCGTGAGGGCCTCAAGAACGTGACCGCGGGGGCGGACCCGATGGGGCTCAAGCGGGGCATCGACCAGGCGGTGGCGCAGGTGGTCGCCGAACTGAAGCAGATGACCAAGTCGACGAAGGACAAGAAGGAGATTGCCCAGGTCGCGACCATCGCCGCCAACAATGACAAGACGATCGGCACCCTGATCGCCGAGGCCATGGAGAAGGTGGGCAAGGACGGAGTCATCACCGTCGAAGAGGCGAAGGCGATGGAGACGACCCTCGAGGTCGTCGAGGGGATGCAGTTCGATCGCGGGTACCTCTCGCCCTACATGGTCACGGACCCCGAGCGCATGGAGGCCGTCCTCGAGGACTGCCTCATCCTGATCTACGAGAAGAAGCTCAGCGTGATGAAAGACCTGCTCCCGCTGCTCGAGCAGGTGGCGCGGGCGGGCAAGCCCTTCCTCCTCATCGCGGAGGACGTCGAGGGGGAGGCCCTGGCCACGCTGGTCGTGAATAAGCTGCGCGGGACCCTCTCCTGCTGCGCCGTGAAGGCCCCGGGCTTTGGCGATCGGCGGAAGGCCATGCTGCAGGACATCGCGACCCTGACCGGGGGCAAGGCGATCACCGAGGATTTGGGCATCAAGCTGGAGAACATCAAGCTGGAGGACCTCGGGAAGGCCAAGAAGGTGGTCGTGGACAAGGATAACACGACGCTCATCGACGGCGCGGGGTCGATTAAGGAGATCGAGGGGCGGATCAAGCAGATCCGGGCGCAGATCGAGGAGACGACCTCGGACTACGACAAGGAGAAGCTGCAGGAGCGGCTGGCCAAGCTCGCCGGCGGCGTCGCCGTCATCAAGGTGGGCGCCGCGACCGAGACCGAGATGAAGGAGAAGAAGGCGCGCGTGGAGGATGCCCTCAACGCGACGCGGGCGGCCGTGGAAGAGGGTATCGTGCCCGGCGGCGGGGTGGCGCTGCTGCGGGCCGCCAAGGCGCTCGACGGTCTCAAGCTGGCGGGCGACGAGGCGACCGGCGCTCACATCGTCCGGCGGGCGCTGGAGGAGCCGATCCGGCGGATCGTGGAGAACGCCGGGCTGGAGGGCTCCGTGGTGGTCGACAAGGTGAAGGCCGCCAAGGAGCTGGCGTACGGCTTCGATGCCGAATCGAACGAATACGTGGACCTGATGCACGCGGGGATCATCGACCCGACCAAGGTGGAGCGGATCGCCCTGCAGAACGCCGCCTCGATCGCGTCGCTCCTTCTGACGACCGAGGCGCTCATCACGGACATCCCGGAAGAGAAGGGGGCCATGCCGGCCATGCCGCACGGTGGTGGCATGGGGGGCATGGGCGGCGGCGACTTCTAACCCGCCGGCCAGAGCATTTGGCGATTGTGACGGCCTCCGGGGGCATCTCGTCTCCGGAGGCTGTTTGCCGTCGATTCCGATCCCGGTGTGTTGATCGGCGTCGAAGGCCCACGGAGACTCTCGAGCGGGCGTCGACTCTCTGCCGTTACGACCCGCCGTTGAGCACCATGAACAGCCTCGCGAAGGCGCTTCGGATCAAGGTCGAGGACCTGGTCAGATGATCCCTCGGCGTGCCGGGGACGGCGCTGTTGGAGTGACCGTCATGGGAAAGGAGGGACCTCCTGCGTCGGAAGCGTCGGCCTGAGAAGCCGCAGCATCGACCGGCGAGAAGGATTGCCGTCAAGAACCTTGCGGCGCCGCCCTATCTCAACTCGCCCCGCGATGACCGTCTGGTGGCGCTCGAGGTCGGTCTGATTCAGGGGACCGTGTCTGTCGTCGGGGCCACGGTCCCGCTCGCGTCGCTCCGAGTGCATCACCCGCAGACCCTCCATCGCGTCCGCGCATCGCTCCGCGAGGAGCCCTCGCTCCACGCGGCCATCGTCCAGCGGGTCTTGGCGGGAGCCCTAGTGTGGCACGTCTACCGTGACGAGAGCGGTGCCCTCGTGATGTATGACGACTACGCCGCGTATCTCGTGGCCCAGGAGCTCGGGCGCCAGATGATCGAGGTCAAGATTCTCGGCGAGGCCGCGTCCTAGACCGGGGCCGCTCGGATGATTGTCTACGTACAGGTGGCGTCGGCGGAGCTCGATGGGCAGCGGTGGTACACCGTCGCTGCGGGGCCCAATCCGAGGCTAGCCGGCTGGCTGGCCCGCACGCTGGAGGTCGAAGGGCAGAGAGCGGCTCGGGCCATCCGACACGACGAGCTCCTGGCGACGGGCGGCGAGCTGGCCGTGGGGATGGCCCATAACGACCTGATCAGCCTCGATCCGGAGTTGCTGCCGTAAGATGCGAAGATGCCCCCGCGCGGTGCTAGGAACACCGCCGGGGGCCGGCCCATCAACCCAAACCGCGAGGAGAGAGACGATGAGCCCGCCCAGTATACCCCCGCCGCTCGACCCGCCCGCCCTGGCCGCCGCGCTGGATCGTAGGGCTGAGTGTGAGTGCTGGTGCGAGGAGATCCGAACGCCTCACAAGGGGTGACCGATGAAGTCCCTGCACCAAGGGATCCTGCCCATCTTCCTGATGCTGGCGCTCGCCGTGTTCGGGTGTGCGACTGCGCAGTCCCCGAGAGAGATCCGAGCGGATGAGTGTCGCGCCGAGGTGGGGCGGAAGCTGGGGTACCGCTACGACGCGTCCGCGAGAGTGTGGCGCTCCACGGCCGGAGCCCCGCCAACCGCGCCGGGGGTTCCGATTCCCGGATTGTATGACGCGCTGTCGGAGTGTTTCTATCGTCCTCGCGAGAGTGACCCCGCGCCGTGGCTGAGTGGACGGGTCACGTTTGTCAACGGAGGAAGTGTAGCCCTGTGGATCTGGACTGACGGGCCGTCCGCCGAGTCGCTCACGAAGGGCACGTACCGGAGCGGCGCGGGTGAGAGCGGCGAGGTGGAGGTGTACCGAGAGCGAAACGACTACCGCGCGACGTTTGGCGCGCGCGTCGGCCGGCGCGCCTGTACGGCGGTCGGACGCATCGAAGGGGCTCGTTGGAGTGGCGTGTACACCTGCGAGGCGCCCGGAACGGGCGGCACGTTCGAGGCCTTCGAGCGGCGTCTGTGACGCGGACGGTTACGGAGATGATCGCCGCCATCGGCGCCCGCATGTGGACAGTGGTGCCGTGGGTGGAGGCTGGAGGCTGGCGATGCAACAGATTCGGATCGTGGACGAGGCGACTCGAATTCCTGGCACTGAGAACATGCGCCTCATGCTCTCCGATCCCCCGGATCAAATGTGGATCGCGCGGATGCGACAGCTCATCGCCGCGACAGAGGGCGCATCGTTGCTCAACCCGCACATCGAGGGCACTACGCTCGTCTTCGCGTGCGCGGATCGGGCGGATCTCTACGAGTGCCGGCTCCTCATCGGGCAGCTGGTGGACCAGGTGAACGCTTCCCAGGGCTCGGCATGATCGCCGCCGGCGACGCGTAGAGCGCGGTGAGGGGCGGCTCACTTCGGCGATGGGAAGATCAGGTGGAGCTGGGCGAGGGCCGCTCGGATCGTGGCCAGGTGCGTTTCGCGCTCGGGATCTGGCTCAGCCGCCTCGACGATGGCCAGGACGCGCTCGGCCTTCCGCAGATCGGCGAGGAGCTCCCGCAGGAGGTCATACGCGCCGGCTTCCGGGATGGACTGACACGTGGGATCCATGGCCGGGAAGCGTAGCACGAGTCACGCCGAGGCCCCGATGGCGACGGCGCACGCAAGGAGGAGTCATGGATAAGATTCCAACGGCCCACAAGAAAGTGTGCCCGCGCCCAGACTGCGAGCCTTCGGAATCCCCGCTGACCGTCGAGCTCGACGTCCGCAGCCCCGAGGCGCTCACAGATTTGAGCCATACGTGACCTCGAGAGGGGAGCTAGAATTCCACCACCGCGAGCGCCGCAATGTCGCTGACCGAGCGTCCGACCGGCCGCCGCATTCTGCCGCGTTGCCGCTGCGTTTCGCAGCAGGTCCGCGAACGGATGGGCGCCGATGGAAAGGTAAGTGCCACCGGAGTAGCAGAGGAATTCCCATATCTGATCGTCAGTTGTGCCGTCCGCCCCATCCGAGGCACGTTGCCCTCCTTCCTGGCAGGGTGCTTGCCTCGTCCCGGCCAACCGGGGTCAACGACGTCTTCCACTATGGATCCGCGGCACCGTCTCCTGACCTGGCCCACAGCGGAACCAGGCACCGACGCCGTTGGCCTCTTGAGGTTCCCTCCTCGAGCTGACCTCGGCGAGAGGTGATCGATGGACGACCCAGTCCAGCGCGTCCACGAGCAGATCGACCGGGAGCTGCCGCGTCGGCACAGCAATCGGGTGCTCCATGGCCACCCCTCGCCAAACCTGTGGCTCGAGCGCGACGTGCCCGTCGCCGAGTTCCTCGACCAGCGCGGGGCCGAACCGCACGCCGGCCGGGCGATCCGTGACAAACGTCTCTTGGTCTACGTCGGCTCGCCGTACTGCCTCCCCACGACCCCGGACCGCTGCGGCTTCTGCCTCTTCCCGAGCGAGGTCTACAAGGGACCAGAGCAGCTAGTCACCTACCTCCGATACCTCGCCCGCGAGGGCCAGCTGGTCTCCGGGTGGTTCGACGATCGCGAAATGGCAGCCCTCTACTTCGGCGGGGGGACGACGAACCTCTATCATCCTCGTCAGTACGGCGAGCTGATGGACCTCGTGCGGCGAGTTTGCCCGCGAGCCACGGGCGATGTCGAGGTGACGATCGAGGGCGTGGCCCAGCTGTTCACCAGGGCGAAGCTCGACGCAATGCGGGACGCGGGCGTGACACGGGTCAGTATGGGCGTCCAGCAACTCGACCCCGACCTGCTCAAGTTGAGCGGCCGGAAGCAGAACGTCGCCCACGTCCTCGAGATGATCGAGTACTGCCATACCATCGGGCTCGGGAGCAGCGTGGACCTGATCTATGGCTGGCCTGGCCAGACGGTCGACCACATGCTCCGGGGCCTGGACACCCTGGTGGAAGCCCGGGTGCCACACGTAACCCACTACGAGCTGAACGTCGCCGGCCGCACGGACTTCGCGCGACACCGCCGGGACGAGCTGCCGTCGACCGCGGAGACCGTCGAGATGTACCGCGTCGGGAAGGACCTTCTCGCGGGGCGCGGCTATCGCCAGGTTACCGCGTACGACTGGGCCCGGGTCGATGCCGGCGCGGGGGGGGCCTACGTCTACGAGGAACTGGCCCGGACGCCGTTCCAGCGGAATGGCGACGGGACGATCTCCGGCCACGACATCTGGGGTTGGGGTTTTGCCAGCATCTCGGTGTGTCTCGGGTCGCCCTCGGCGCCGGGGTGGACGTTCATGAACTGCCCGCGGGTCGACGACTACTTCCGGTCTCTCGATGAAGGACGAATCCCCGTGGGCCGCGGCTTTCGGTTCGCGGAGGCAGACCTGCGCCTCTACGTGCTCTACCAGATGCTCCACGGGCTCGGCGTCGACCGGTCGCTCTACGGGCAGCTCTTCGGTGTCGACCCTCTCGCCGAGCACGCCGACATCTGGCGTGCGGTGGTCGAGCGCGAATGGGCCGCAGTCGAGCCGGGAAGGATCGCGCTCGTCGGGGACGGAGTGTTCTACACGCCGCTTATCCAGGGGCTTCTGGCCGTAGGCCGCCTCGCCGAGATGCGGCGAGCACGCCTTGGGCGACGGACCGCCAGAAGTGCCGAGCTCGCGATGGCCCTGGAGGTGACAGAATGACCACGGAGACGGACGTGGGCTCGGCTCCTCGAACGCGCGAAGCGGGCACGCCCTACCGGGCGATCACGGAGGACGGCGTCGACCTCGCGCTGACACGGTTCCCCGCCCAGCGCGCCGGTCAGGCACCGGTCCTCCTGACCCACGGGACCTTCTCGAACGGCGGCATCTGCGCCCGTCTCGCGGCCTACCTGGCCGAGCACGGCTTCGACGCCTGGGTGCTCGATCTCCGGGGCCATGGCGGCAGCCAGCGGGCCGTCCCGAAGCCCGACTTCGAGGCATTTGGGCTGTTGGACGTTCCCGCGGCGATGGAGACAGTCCGGACGCACACGGGACGGCGGGAGCTGTACCTCGTGGGGCACAGTGGCGGAGGGCTCGCGTTCCTGATGCATCTGGCCCGCCGGCCTGCCGTGCAGAGCGACGTCGTCGGCCTCGTGACCCTGGCCAGCCAGGCGACGGACGCGTGCGCGTCCCTGCGCGGACGGCTGATCGTCATGGGTTCGCGTCTGGCCACTAGCCTGCTCGGTTACACCCCGGGTCCGGCGTGGCGGCTCGGGCCGGAGAACGAGGCGAAGGGCGTGCTCGAGACCTGGTTCCGGTGGAACCGGACGGCCCGGTGGACCGGCCACGACGGCTTCGACTATCTGGCCGCCCTCGCTGCCGTCACAGTGCCGACCTGGTGTCTCGCCGGCGCCGGTGATCGGGTGATCGCGCCAGTCCAGGGCTGCCGGCGCCTGTTCGATGCTCTCGGGAGCCGTGACAAGTATCTGCCCCGCTAACTCATTGATTTTTCGTCCATCGACCTGCGACGGGTTAACAATGGCTCTTCGAGAAATCAAAGCACGAGGCCTCAACAATTCGCGGTCAGCCATGTGAAGGGTTGAGGCCCCGCCTTGGGTTTTCGAGGCGCGTGGCGGCGCCGCCATTCCGGAGATGCGTCCCTCAAGAAGTTGACGACCACGCCTTCAGGGTTTGACGCCGCGCCTTCAGGTCTTGAGGCCAATCAGTCTGGTCCCGTGCCGGGCCCCCTCACGACGTTCCCGTCCCCTGATGAGGGGCCTCAACCTCTGGCTGTCCTTCGCCAAAACTCCATCCGCCGGCCAAGTGGTTGATTTCTCGGCTCTGATCCGGAGGCAATTGCCGTCTCATGATCAGCACGCTGCTCGCCCTGCTCCGACTCCTCCCGTTCCTCTGCGGCGGCCACCGGCAGCTCGCCCTCGAGAACCTCGCCCTGCGCCAGCAGCTCACCGTGTACAGGAGGGTGGTGGCCAGACCGAGGTTGCGCCGTGGCGACCGGCTCTTTTGGGTCGCGCTGTCCAGGCTGTGGAGGGGGCTGGAAGCAGGCGTTGATCATCGTCGCCCCTGACACCGTCCTGCGGTGGCAGCGGCGACGGTTTCGCGACTACTGGACCCGGCGCTCCCACCGCCCCGTCGTGGGCCGCCCGCCGGTCACCCCTGAAATCCGCGCGCTGGTTACCCAAATGGCCGCCGCCAATCCCCTATGGGGGCCCCCAGAATCAATGGCGAGCTGCTCAAGCTGGGCATCGACGTGGCCGAGCGCACCGTCTCCCGGCTGATGCCAAAGCGGCGCCCCTCGCCGTCGCAGACCTGGCGGACGTTCCTCGACAACCATGTCCGAGATCTCGTCTCTCTTGACTTCTTCACGGTTCCCACCGTTGGCCTGCGCGTCCTCTTCGTTCTCGTCGTGCTCGTTCATCATCGCCGACGGGTCGTCCATTTTAACGTGACCGAGCATCCCACCGCCCACTGGACCGCCCAGCAGATCGTGAACGCCTTCCCGGACGACTCCGCACCATCCTATCTCCTCCACGACCGCGACCAGGTCTACGGCGAGCCGTTTCGGCGCCGCATGAAGGGCCTGCGGATCAAGGAAGTCCTCACGGCCCCGCACAGCCCATGGCAAAATCCCTTCGCGGAGCGCCTCATCGGTTCGATCCGGCGGGAGTGTCTGAATCACGTGCTCGTCCTCGGTGAACGGCACCTGCGCCGCGTCCTGGTCCGCTACTTCGCGTACTACCATCAGGCCCGCACACATCTCTCGCTCGACAAGGACGCCCCCGACAGTCGCCCAATCGAGCCGCCGGAGCGCGGTACGATCATCCCGATCCCCGAAGTCGGTGGTCTGCATCACCGCTACGTCCCACACGCGGCGTAGTCCAACACCGGCCCCTCTTTTCCCGCCACCCGCCCACGCCACGCCGTTCCTTTCTTCCTTCTGACTCGCTCTCTGTACCTCCCCGAGAACCTCGTCCCGCCGGGCGAGGCCGACGGCCAGAGAACGCGGACACCCCTGACCTCATACCAGTCTCCCGAAGCTCGAGCTTGTCAGACGACTACGGACATCCATCGAGCGAGCCGGACACGGTTTGGCGAAGGACAGCAGGCGCTGCGCGTCCACGCGATCATTCTTGAGACGCGCGGCGGCGATGGCCTTGATCTGTTTGGAATGCGAGAGGATCGGCTGATGGCCGAGGCTCTCGAGCAGATCCACCAGCCACCACCAGGTGCCGGAGGCCTCGATGGCGACCGGCGTCTTCGGTGGCAGCTGCGCGAAGAATTGCTCCACGCGGGCCACATCGTTCTCGAGTCGATGCTGGGTGAGTTCGCCATCGTCCGTGAGGACCGCGATCTGCGACGTTCGCTTGTGCAAGTCGACCCCTACGTGTGCCATCGTGTTGGCCTCCTGGCTCAGAGAGGTGTCCATCCGGCTCCCAGCAACCAGCCTATTTCAGGCCGGACGGGAGGCCAACGTGCTTATCACATCACTGTGGGCCTGAGCCCCATGCGGGCGGTGCTATCAGCCGCGATAGGAACCGCGTCCCCGGTCGGCACAGCGCGATATCTCGGCCCAGTCGAGCTTCGAGCAGGTGTCAGATGCGTCTGTGGCGTCCACCAGGGCCGTGCGACTCATGTCGTGCGTGCCTTCGCGAACGGGTCAGGCGAGCGGCTCCTCGCGGCGGAGGGTGACCGCGACTGAGCGAGCCGGCGCCTCAGCGCCCTACGCGCCGGAGGTAGTGCGGGAAGAAGCTCGGCGCGGCCGTCTTGAGGGCCCGCCGTCCAGCGATCACCGCCTCGGAGAGGCCCCGCGTCTCGAGCGGCAGGAGCGCGAGGACAGCGCGCGCGGCGGCCTCCGCCGGCTCCGCCCCCGGGATCTCGTCAGCCGCGAACAGGCCGGCCAGCTCGCGGTCGTGGAGGAAGACCCAGGCGGGAAACCATCGGGCCGCGGCCTCCGGCTCCTCGGGCACGTCGAAGCCCGGCCTGCGCTCGAACGCGGTCCAGGCGAGCCGCATCGCGTCGTCCGGGCAGCGCGGGGCCAGGGTCGCCAGGGCGCCGGGATCGAGCCACGCGAGCGAGAGCCACAGGCGCAGCGCCTGCCTGCGCCGTCCGAAGTGGTGGTGGGCCGCGCCGGTCCAGAAGCGCAGGGGCCCGACGCCTTCCCTTCCATCGATGTGAACGCCGGCGAGGTGAACGCCGGCAGAATCGGCGAGACGCCCCCACACGGGCCCGAGGGCGGCCGCGGCCCCCGGGCCGAGCAGCCGCTCGGCGGTCGGGAGGAGGACGGTCTCGAGCTCCCAGACCAGCGCCTCGAGGGAGCTGGGCGAGCCGGGCGCGGGCAGGCCGGGGCGCACTGCCTCGCAGAGACGTCCGAGCGCCGCCAGGTCCGGATGCGTGGGGTCCTGCCGGCGGAGCCGCTCCAGGGCATCGTGCGCGGCCTCGGGACGCCTGGCGGCCAGGGCCTCGCCGAGGGCGTGAAGCAGGGCTGTCTCGGCGCCGTCGAGGAAGAGATCGAGCTGGGCCGGCGCCGACATGCGCCGAGTATAGGCTGGAGCCCCTGGCGGGTGGACGGCTCCGGATGACGCTCCGCGTCGCCGACACGCGAGAGCTGCTCGGGTGAATCTTGAGTTTCGGCCGGAGCGTGAAGGGTAGTCCGGCAGGCCGAGCTCAGAGACAGGGTGCCGGCCGAGGCGCTGGCCCTGGCGCGTCAGTGAGGAGCCGGGAGGACCGTCAGGCCGAGCCGCCGGAAGTCCTCGTCGAACGCGAAGCAGGGCATGCGATCGAGGAGCGTCGTGACGACGACGAACGAGATCGCGTCGCAGAAGGACAGGTGATGATCGCGGCCGTGTCGACGGAAGACCGCTTCGTCGCGAACATCCGCACCGTACTCCGCGATGTGCAGGGCGGGTTTGACGTCATCGAGAAAGCGGATGGCAGCCGTCCAGCTGTGGCGGTACCGCAGGAGCGTGATCGTCTCGCCGACCACGTCCCAGGTGGTCCAGAGCTGGGTGCCGCGGCTCGCCGCATCGCCCGCCAGTGCCACGGCAGCCCGGTGGTAGGCGTCGTCGATGTCGGCCACGCGTAGAAGTACGAGGTGTCGCAGAAGGCCCGCGGGGGCGGGGGCACGGGCTTCCTCAGGCTTTCCGGCCGTACTCAGGCCTTCCGGCCCCGTACAGGTACTCCTTGACATGTGCCGATACGTCGGTCGGCCCCGTCGTCTGGCTTCGGACGCTTCCGCGCCAGCTCGAGGAGCGCCCGCGCCGCCGCGCCCGGCTCGGGCTGGGGCAGGGCCTGTAGGGCGCAACAACTGCATCTTCAATGCGTGGCGTCCCCATCGGGGGCTCGGCCAGCGTGCGCCGTGCGGATCAGCTCCGACACCCCGTCCAACCCGACGGGCCGGATCATCGGGCAGCCGGTGTTCGGGGGCCTGCATCATGTGTATCACCATGCAGCCTGATGGTCTCTCGGATGGAGTTGTTGCGTCCTACAGCCCGCCGTAAGTCTTTGATTCCACTGGCCTCAGCGGCCGGCGCTCCGCTTCGGACGGACGAGCCTATCGGCCTCGGCCTCGCTCAGATCCTCGGTTGTCTTCTCGAGCAGAAGTGCCGCGAGCTGCATCGGCTCGACGCTCACGCCGCCGTGCTCCCGAACCTTGGCCGCGATCTCCTCGAGCCGCTCGAGCGTTCGCGGCGCGAGTGGCACGAGCCGCCGTTCGGTCCAGCCGGGATCCGTCGGCCGGCCGCCGCCGGTCGGCACGCGGAACCGGGCTTCGATGTCCGCTAGGAGCTGCATGGCCCCGAAGTAGCCGCCCATCGAGGTCACCTTCCCTCGGCGTTCGGCACCGAGGCCCTTGGCGATCTTGTCCATGTCGAGCTGCGTCTTCATCGTCTACTCCTCTCCGAACTCGCGGATGGCAAAGTACTCGTCGCCGACCACCAAGCCGATCTCTCCCTGCCGCGCCTCGCGTCCCATCTTCCGGCAGAAGCTCCCGAGCTCGGCGAGGTTGCGGCCGTTCTGGATGTCGGCGGGCGTCGTGTAGCAGTGGACGACCACCGGCTCGTCCTTCACCAGCGCACCGCCGCGCTCGTCGTCGCGCCAGATGCCCTTCGCCTTCGGGTAGGCCGTCGCGCCCCCGAACACCCGCCCGAACATCTCCAGCGACGAGTCCACCCAGTGCGGCTGGTCGATGGGAGTCGCACCGTCTCGTTCGACGCTCGGGACGAAGAGGACCACGAGGACGCGCTTGCGCCCACCGCTCAAGACCCTCGGGCCCTTGCCGGCCGTCTTCGTCCGCTTCTTCGCCATGCCTCGATCAATATAGATCGTTGGTTCCCGCGGCGCAACTCCGCAGTTTCCATGCCGCTTCGAGCCTGGGGCGCCTCGCCGGGAGCGGGCGCGCAAGTAGCGGCGCGTGGTAACTTGCTTGGATGGAGCGGCGCGTGATCCGGTGCGCCATCTACACGCGCCAGTCGGTTGTCCGCCCGAACGACACAGACTTCACTTCGTGCGACGCGCAGCGTGAGGCATGCCTCGAGCTTGTCCGTGCCCGTGCGCCGGACGGATGGACCGCGCTCGATGAGCGTTTCAACGACGTGGGCGAGAGCGGCGCGACGATCGAGCGACCCGCGCTCACGCGCCTGCTGGCTCGTCACCGCTCTGGGAGGTGCTCTTCCCCGAGACCGTGCGCCGCGCGGTTGCGCGGCTCGTCTGGGAGGTTCGATGGGACGGTCCCAAGAACGACTTCACCGCCGTGCTCGACGAGACGGCGATCGCCGAGGCCCACGCGTCGATCACGCGGTGGGAGGAGGAGGCGCGAACCGGCTGAAGCCGCATCGCCGAAAGCGCGAGTTCGCACTTGTTCTCGGCGGCTTCTTCGCGGCACTCTGCTCTCCGTGCCGCCCGCGAGCGTCGCCACCTATCGCAAGGATCCGCTCTACCCGAGAGTAGCGTGCGCAGTGGATGGCCTCCTCGATCGCGGGACGGTCGTGACGCCCGTTGACGTACTGATCGGAATGGGGCTGCTCACCCGAGAACAGCTTGAGGACTGGCGCCGCGGTCGGGTGCCGTATCTGGAGCGGGTCATCAACTGCAACCTCACGTGCCTTTCGCGCCTGCTCCGGATCCTCCGGTTCCACGCACACGACCTGAACCTCAAGCCTTCTCGGACCGCTTACATGCGCTGGGGGAAGGGGCCGAAACAGCGGCTGCGGTTCACCAAGACCGGCGACCCGAAGATCGAGGAGGCGTACGCAACGCACTTCGTGTGGCCGGGCAAGGGCCCGTTCCACCCCCCGGCGTCGAAAGAGGGCGCGCGATGAGCCGCGGCACCGTCGATCTGGACAAGTTCGACGAGGAGGCGGGGAGTGACACCGGGATTAGCACGGGTCCGACGCCGTCAACGCCAAGGAGCCGATGCCCGGCCACCCGATCCGGCGATTGCACCGGCAGCTGATCGCCCGGAAGTGGACGTTCACGCCGACGCGGCCAGGCCGTCCAGGGGTCATGAGGGAGATCTCGACCCTGATTGTGCGGATGGCCACCGAGAATCCCGCCTGGGGCTACACTCGGATCCAGGGGGCGCTGAAGAACTTGGGCCACAGCGTGGCCAGGAGTACGGTCGCCAAAGTGCTCAAGGCCCACGGGATTCCGCCGGCTCCGGACCGGCCGACCTCCTGGCGGACGTTCCGGCGGGCTCACTGGGGCGAGATCGCGGGGGCCGACTTCTTCACCACGGAGGTCTGGACGCCTCGAGGGCTGATCACCTACTACACGCTGTTCGTGCTCGATCTCCGAAGCCGACGGGTTCACGTGGGGGGCTCGACGCCCACCCCGGATGCGTGGTTCGTGGCGCAGGCGGCGCGGCGACTGACTGATGCGGTCGATGGGTTCCTGGTGGGCCACCAGATCCTCATCTGCGATCGAGACAGGAAGTGGACCCACGGATTCCGCCACATCCTCCAAGACGCCGGGGTGCGGATCGTGCTGACGCCGCTCCAGGCGCCGAATGCCAACGCCTACGCGGAACGATTTGTACGCTCCATCCGCGAGGAGTGTCTCGACCGCCTCATCTTCTTCGGAGAACGTCGGCTGCTCCGCGCCCTCGATGCGTTCGTGGCACACTACCACCGGGAGCGGAACCATCAGGGAATCGGCAACGAGTTGATCATCCGCGAGCCCCGCCCGCTCTGGGGCACCCAGGTGCGTTGCCGTGAGCGGTTGGGCGGACTGTTACGGTACTACCACCGCGCGGCTTGAGCACGGGCGCAGTTTTCGGACACTACGGGTCCTCCCTGCTGCAGATTCATGGGCCCGAAACGGATGGGCCACGCCCCTCGTGATTAGCGCCGGGTCGCTGGAGCGACACGGCTCAAGGGTACATCCGTCGTGTCTCGGTAAACCGTCCTACGTGATCGACTCCGGCCGGTCGCCGACAGTCAAAGGTCACCGGACCCCAGGACCACCGCACGTCACCGGGCCCTGACGGCGGCCCGTGACCCAACGGCAGGCTCGTTCCGCGTCGACGATCCCTATGTTCCCAGCCGGGGGGCCGTTCGCTCAGTCAGCTCTTCCCCGGCCCAATCGAGCAGAGCCCCTCCCACCGGTTAGCGCAATCCACGGTCAAGGGCGTCCGGTCTGTCACATGAGGCCCGCGATTACGGCAGCGCCGGCGGCGGTGATCACCACCACGAGCCAGGGCGCCAGTTGCCAGAACATCAGGAGGCCAAAGGCGACGAGGACCAGGGCGAAATCCACGTGGCCCTTGATCGCGCTGCTCCAGACCGGATCGTAGAGCGCCGCCAGCAAGAGCCCGACGACCGCCGCATTGATCCCCCGGAGGGCCGCCTGAAATCCGGCACGCCAACGCAGGAGCTCCCAGAACGGCAGGCCCCCCACGATGAGGAGGAAGGAGGGGAGGAAGACCGCGGTTAGCGCCCACGCCGCCCCGATGGCGCCGGTTGGCGTCTCATGCATCACGGCGCCGAGGTACGCCGCGAAGGTGTACAGGGGACCGGGCACAGCCTGGGCCGCGCCATAGCCGGCGATGAACGCTTCGTTCGTCACCCAGCCAGGAGGGACTACCTCCGCCTGGAGCAGCAGCAGGACGACGTGACCTCCCCCGAAGACGAGGGAGCCCGCCCGATAGAAGCTGTCGAAGACCGCCAGGGCGTGGCTCGGCCAGACTTGCCGGGCAATCGGCAGGCCAATCAGCAAGCCGAAGAACACGGCCAGCGATCCGATGGCGACGCGTTTGCCGATGGGAACGCGCATGGCCGTCGTGGTGGAAGTCCCGGTTGACGGCAGAAGCATCCAGCCGAGCAGGCCCGCCATGACGATGACGAGCACCTGTATGGTTGCGGTTCGGGATGCCAGGACCGCGATCGCGGCCACGATCGCCAGCGAGGCCCGTTCGCGATCCGCCGCCAGATTCCGACCCATCCCCCAGACCGCCTGGGCCACGACGGCCTCTTGCCCTCGCTTGCGATCGACGCGCGCTGCCCGAGCAAGTTCTGCATGAAAAAATGCGGGCGAAGGACGACGTACGGGTTCTGCAGATCGCGGATCGCGTCGTCGGTCTGACCGTGTAGCCGGGTGTTCGGCGTCGGGCCGCTCACCGACGCTTTCAGCGCCGAGATCCGCACGATGCGCAGCGTGGGATTCCGCTTCGCGATGTCGAGGAAGTTGCGGGCTCGAGTCCACGCGTCCGGACCAGGGGGCGTGAGGAACAGCACCGCCGAGACGCCGTCGAGCGCCTCTTCGAGCGATGCCTTGTCGCCGTAGTCGCCGACGATGGTCTCCGAGCCGAGCGCCTTGATTGGAGCAGCCTTCGCCGCGTCGTGCACCATTGCGCGTACGTCGGCGCGAGCGCGGACAAGCTGCGGGACGATGTCGGTTGCGATGTTGCCGGTGGCACCGGTGACGAGAATCTTGTTCATCTGCTGTTCCTTTGGCGCATGCGGCGCCAGATAGTGTGGGTTCATGCGCCACGGCGCGGACTGACTCCGACGGATGAACATTTCTCTAACCCTCTCGCTGTGCTGCTGATGCGCGCGCTCCGACAGACATGCCGAGCTTCTTGAGGAGCTCGATGAGCGTGAGGCGCTCGGCCTTCGAGAGCCCGCTCGCAGCCGAATCCATCGCTTCCTTGTGACTCGCGAAGAACTTGACCGCCTGCTTTTCGCCGGCTTCCGTCAACCGAACGATGCGAGCCCTTCTGTCAGTGGGGTGGGCCTCGCGGGTGACGAGGCTCAGCGACTCGAGTCGATCCACGGCCGTGGTGATGGCGCCGCTCGTGAGCGCGACTCGACGACCAATCTCGTTCACAGGCTGCGGTCCTTTGTGAAGAAGCATCTCCAAGACCGCGAAGTCAGAGAGGCCGACGTCTGACGACTCGATGCTGCGGGTCGCCTCGCGCTGAAGCGTCCGATGCGCCTTCATCATGACGAGCCAGAGGTGCGTGCCCGACGGGTCGGCCGCCGCCTTCTTTGTGCGTTTCATCTGTAGTTATCTTAACGTAAAGATACTTCTCGTCAAGTCATATCGCGAGGCGAGCGCCCAGGAACGAGTAACGCCACCTCCGCGAAGCGGCCGGCCCGGTCCGGCCTCCCCCCGAAGCCTGCCCCGGCCGCCGGGGCGACCCTGTCCCTTCTACTTACTCCGTCCGCCTCGTTAACATTGAACTTCCGCCGGCGCGATGGATCATGGCCGCCATGCTCACCCTCATCCTCACCGGCCTCCTCCGCGGGGTCCGGACCCAGCACGCCCTGGTGCTCGAGAACCTCGCGCATGGGGATCCACGAGGTCAAGAGCGCCCCGCAGTCCCCGTGGCAGAATCCCTATGTCGAACGTCTCATCGGGACCCTGCGCCGGGAGTGCCTCGACCACGTGGTGGTGCTGAACGACGCCCAGCTGCGTCGCGTCCTGCACGCCTATCTTGTCTACTACCATTCGGCCCGGACTCACCTGTCCCTCGACAAGGACGCCCCGGAACCCAGACCGGTGGAGCCTCCCGACCAGGGTCGCATCGTCGAGACGCCTCTCGTCGGCGGCCTGCATCATCGCTACACCCGCCGGGCCGCATAAGCCCGGCCGGCGTGGCATCCCGGCCAGGGCTCACGTCGGCGATCCCGCGGTCTGACTCGCGGCGAGGCCTTCGCCTCTCCTCCAGCCGGTTGGCCGATCCCCAAGGAGATGTGGAGAACGCAGCACGCGCTCGTCGTTGGGGTCTCAGGCGCCGCGAGCCCCACCGCCCACCGTCCGCGGGCCCTCCATGAACACCCGGATGGTTTATGCAGAAGGGACAAGTTGCCGATTCGTGATGATCTCCGTAGGGTCCCGGCCATGGGTATCCTTGCGAGCCTTCACCCCTTCGGTGTTACCTTCCAGGTGACATGAGCGATCGGTGTCCACGACTGCTTGCACCGAGTGGCCTCGTTGCCGGTGGAATCCTTGGGATGGCTGGCACGTTTGTGCCGTCCGCCTCACTGCGTGGACTCCTTTGGGGCCTTGACGGAATCGCTCTCATCGTCGCAACGGCGCTGCTCACGATCCATCACTTCCGGCGAGGGCACGACGTTGTCGCAGCGGGATTTCTCGTCTTCGTCGTAGGCGAAACGCTGATTGTCGCCAGCGCTGCCATGGATCTCGTAGCTAGTGGTCCCGTGTTCGCGGCCGGAGCCGGCTTGTGGGCCGCCTCGTTAGCCCTCGTCAGCGCGCCGAATGTCATGCCGTCTTGGGTTAGAGTCGTCGCCGCCATCGCGGCGCTGTTGTTCGCGGTCGTGGCAGTGCAAGCGTTCGGGGGGCATGCGCTGACGCCACTGTCCCAGCCGCTACCCTTCTTCGCTTACCCTTTCTTGGTTACCACTCTGTTTGGCTGGGCCTGGGTGCACTACCGGGACGCCGCCTAACGCATGCGCTCGAGCCGACCGCAGCCGGGGCGCGCCGCCTGCGCGCGGTACCCTCGTCGCTACGTCTCGCCCACGCCCGGCGCGTCGAACGCCGCCGGTCGAGTGAGGCCCTGAGACCACTTTCCGAGTAGTTGCCGATTGCGGGCGACCCCCGTACGGTCAGCCCCGTGGGCCGGCTGTATCAGCCGTCGCGGTCAGGGCGTCGATACTCGATCTGGTGGATCTCGTACTGGGATCGGAGCCAGCGTCGGGAGATCCGCGAGTCATCGGGCTCCCGGAGTCGTCGCGTCGCCCTCACGCTGCTGGCCCAGCGGGAAGCCGAAGTCGCCGCCGTTCGGGCGATCGGATGGATGGGACAGAAGTTCTTGATTCTAGAGTGGCGGAGGGGGAGGGATTCGAACCTCCAAGGGCTTGCGCCCATACCGGTTTTCAAGTCCAGGTCCGGGGGGTCACCCCTGCCGGCCCCTGCCGACGAACCCCAAGAGTTTTCTACCGATAGGCTACTACGCTTTCGGCGCTCTTTGGGGGCGCCGGCAGGGACCCCCGCACAAAACCCGCACACTCGTGGCCCCAGTGGGGACCGACGCCCGCGCGGGGATCGCCGCCCCGTGAAGTGCGCGGATCTGTTGGTGCCGGGAGGGAATCAAACTCCCACGGGCTTGCGCCCACCAGATTCTGAGTTGGGCGCCCGGGAGGAGACCACGGGTCTCAATCGGTCATGATCGTCGCAATCATCGAGACTTCGCGGGGCTCGCCGAGGGGCGTCGAGCCCGATGGTCCCCCTCCCCGCTGGATGGTTCTGGCACAGAAGTGACACAGGCGGCGCCGCCCCTCGATCGGCTAGCCGCAGCTCCGCCAGACCTCCGAGGGGTGTCCCTCGCACCGGGGTCCGGGTCCGGCTCCGCCTCGCCACCCGCTCCTTGACGGGGCGCCCCGCGCCGGCGGACGATGACGCGGGGTGAGTCGGCGCTCGGGGTCGCCCCGGGGCCTGGGGCCGGCCGCCGGGGAGGCAGGAGGAGGTCGGACCTCAGTTCCGCTCGCGGAGGTGGCGCTAGTCGTTCCTATGCGCCCCGGGGTGGCGGATGAGGCGCGTGCCCGCTTCAAGCGGCTACCGTTACGAAGGATTGCGGCACGAATTGATGGGCCAAGAGGCGATCGTGGTCGAACACGTGGTTCGCGTCTCCGAATGTTCTTCGAACACGGAGCGACCGTCCTCGAAGCTTTCACGTACTTCAGGAAGAGCCGATCTTCGGACGCGCTGAGCTAAACCGACTGCGCATCGGAATTTTTGCGCTCGGCGCGGCCCTGTCTGCTCTGCATGGACTGCCAGCGGCCGGGGCAGAAGAAATCGATCCGCCTGCGGAGCAAGCAACAAGTCTTCCGCCAGTGCTCCCACCGCCCGCCTTTCTCGCTAACAGAGTTCCCCTGCCGGATCTACTCCTCAAGGACAAGCGAGAAAACCGATACTTTACCGGCTTTCCGGCATTCGGCTGGAGTCCGGAGACCCGAGTCACGTACGGCGCCGCAGTGCAGTGGTTCGACAATGGCCCCGCCGAGAGCCCCTTCTTTCGTTACACGCCTTACCGGCAGCGGTTCGCTGTAGCAGCAACCGACAGCACCGGCGGCTCGACCAGTGTGATCATTGGATACGACAGGCCTTACGTTGCCGACTCTCCATGGCGCATTCGCGGGGCGGGCGTCTTCGACCGAAACAGGTTCGAGAACTATTTGGGTATCGGCGCATCGACCCTCGGCCCGCTGACGTTTCCGGGCTCATCCAAGCGATACGACGATTGGGACGAATACGAGGACGCGCTGAATCAGAACGTCGGAGGCCAAACCTGGGCCCGCTACAACGACTACCGCAAAACAGAGGCCGGTGCGCTGGTGACTGTGGAGCGGGACTTCTGGGGTGGCTGGCTCCGACCCCTACTGGGATTGCAGATTACGCACGTGGACGTGAAGGACTACACCGACGACACCATCGACGGGGCGACCATGCAGCCGACCCGCCTGTTCACCGACCACCAGGCCGGCAAGATCACCGGCTTTCGTGGCGGCTGGGACAACGCGCTGAAGCTCGGCTTGACCTTTGATACCCGTGACTTCGAGCCGGATCCGGCTTCGGGAGTCATGCTTCAGGCCGTGGGCCGCGTGTCGAGTGAAGCACTGGGATCGGCGTTCAACTATCAGCAAGCCACCCTCAGCGCGCGCGGATACCACAATCTCCTCGGCAATTCCGGACGCCTTATCCTGGCCGGGCGTGTGACCTACGTCATGCAATTCGGCGACGTGCCCTTCTACTCTGCTCCGGTCATTCCATTTACCGACGGCGACGCCGATGGGCTGGGCGGCCACGCCACTCTGCGTGGATTCGTCACGGATCGGTTCGTTGGCCGCGCCGCCGCGTATGCAAATGGCGAATTGAGGTGGAGCTTCGGCGAACGGGTGCTGTGGAATCAACATCTCCGGTTCATGCTCGTGCCGTTCATCGATGCCGGCCGCGTCTTCGATTCGATCGGCGACACGACCCTTGAGAATTGGAAGTTCGACGGTGGAATCGGTTTCCGCCTGGCGTGGAATCTCTCCACCATCGTGAGCTTCGATTTCGGCCGGTCGAGCGAAGGGAATATATTCTACATGCTTCTGGGTCACCAATTCTGATCTTGACGACTGCGCATCGGCCCAACCCAGTCGCCGCATGTCGCCCTCCTCTCTAGAAACCGGCCTACCTATCGCACATTAGCGTGGGTTGTTCCGGGGACGGAACAGAGCCACATGCGAAAGGAGGCCGATCATGGAGAAGGATTCTACGACCTACGTGGGGCTCGATGACAGCAAGCGGAAGCTCGTGGTGGCGATCTTGCGTCCCGGGAGCGAGAGCCGGAGCAGCGCGAGATGCCCAAGGAGCCCCAGCTGATCCAGCGGTTGTTTCGGCGACTGACGCGCGAGGGGGCCGTTGCGGCCTGCTACGAAGCCGGCGTCTCGGGTTACGACCTCTACCGGCAGATCACGCCTGCGGGTGACCTGTCAGGTGATCGCCCCGGCGTTGACGCCGCGGCGGCCCGGCCAGCGGATTAAGACCGACCGCCGCGATGCCGCCAAGCTGGTCCGGCTCTTTCGCGCCGGCGAGCTGACGGCGATCCATGTCTCCGACGAGGCCGAGGAAGCGGTCCGCGACCTGACGCGGTGTCGGGAGGTCGTGCGCCGCGACGTCCTGCGCTGGCGGCAGCGGCTGCTGAAGTTCCTGGACCGGCACGGGCGTCTCTACGTCACCGGCAAGAACTGGAGCCAACGCCACTGGACCTGGATCCGCGCCCAGCGGTTCGACCTGGCCCCGCGCAACGGACGTTCGACGCGAGCCTGTTCGCCCTCGAGCAGGCGCTCGCCCACCAGGCCGAGCTGGACAAGGAGATCGCGGCGCTCGCCGAGCACCCGCCCTATCGCGAGCCGGTCGGCTGGCTGCGCTGCTTCCGGGGCATCGACACCCTGTCGGCCATGATCCTCCTCGCCGAGCTCGTCGACTTCCAGCGGTTCCCCCTCCCCCGGGACCTGATGGCGTACCTGGGCCTGGTCCCCAGTGAGTATTCCTCCGGGGAAACCCAGCGCCGCGGCGCCATCACTAAAGCGGGGAACACGCACGCGCGGCGGGTGCTCGTGGAGGCCGCGTGGCACTATCGCCACCGTCCCACGCTCGGCCGGGCGTTGGCGGCGCGCAGATTCCGTTCCCGACCACCGGACGCCGCCAGGCGACGGAATTCCGTCCGATGCATGACGACGTCGCCCGCGCGGTCGTCGGGGTGGTCGAGGTCCTCCTCCTCGCCTCGCTGTCGGCGATCGTACTCCGGCGCCTCCGGTTTCCCTACACCATCGGGCTCGTCCTCGTCGGGATCCTCCTGGCCGCGCTGCCGGAGCGGCTGCGCCTCGTGGAGCCGATTCGCCATGTCTGGCTCACTCCCGAGCTCGTCCTGTTCCTCCTTTTGCCCGCCCTGGTGTTTCCCGCCGCGGTGCATCTGGACGCGGCGCTGCTTCGGCGGAACCTCGGGCCCGTGCTCCTCCTAGCCGGCCCGGGGCTTCTCGTGACCACCGCTGTCGTGGGCGGCGTCGTGGCGGCGCTGACCCCGCTGCCCTGGGGCGCTGCCGTGCTTTTCGGGACGCTGATCTCGGCCACCGACCCGGTCGCCGTGGTCGCCCTCTTCAAGGAGCTCAAGGTGCCCGCCCGCCTGTCGCTCCTGGTCGATGGCGAGAGCCTGCTCAACGACGCGGTGGCCGTCGTGCTCTTCACGATCGTGCTCTCGACGTTGCAGTCGGGCGTCGCGCGTCCCCCGTCGGTCGCGGCCGGCGCCGTGAGCTTCGTCCTGGTCTCCGTGGGAGGTCTGGGCGTCGGCGCCCTGCTCGCCGCGGCCTACGCGTGGGTGGTGCGCCTGGCCGACGGCGATCCCTTCGTCGAGGTCGCCCTCTCGATGGTCCTCGCGTACGCGGCGTTCGTGGTCGCCGATCACTATTTCCATGTGTCCGGCATCATGGCTGTGGTCGCGGCCGGCCTGGTGGCCGGCGCGTTGCGGCGGAATCGGCTCGCGACGGAGGCCCGCGCCTCCCTGCGGCACTTCTGGAGCTATGCTGAGTTCGTGGCCAACAGCTTCGTGTTCCTGATCCTCGGCATCGGGGGCGGCGCCTTCATCTACCGCCTGATGGCCAGAGGCCCCAGCGCGTTCCGCGACATCGGCTGTGCCATCGTCGCCGTGCTGCTGGGCCGCCTCATCGCCGTGTACGGCCTGATCGGCCTCGCGAATCGGGTCGGGAGGATCGAGCCGATCGACTGGCGTCATCAGGCGATCATCTTCTGGGGCGGCGGGCTCCGCGGCGCGCTGCCGCTCGTGATGGCGCTCAGCCTGCCCTCGGAGGTCACCCACCGGCAGCAGATCCTGGATCTGACCGCGGGCGTCGTGCTGTTCACCCTGGTGATCCAGGGGACGACGGTCGGACGCGTGATCCGCGCGTGCGAGCTGAAGTGACGGGAGGGACTAGCGCGTGGAGCGCTTGATCCCGAGCTTCCGCATGCGATTACGCAGGGTGCTCGGGTTCAGGTCGAGGCAGGGGCGTGGGCACCCCTCGGCGCGGCTTCGCCCGGCCGATTCTGGAGGCCGACGCGTCAGATTCCCCATCGGGCGAGCCCGCTCGAACCCGCATCAGGACTGGGTCCTCACGCCGGGCGTGCCAGAAGTGTGTCAGCCCGGGGTGAGACTCCTCGTCCCCCGGCCGGCCGATCTTACGGGGACGCCAGCGCCCCCCCCCGCTTCATCGGAATGATCTGGCCCAGCCCCTCGTCGGGGCGTCGAGTCGCCAGCCGCTCGACGGCGCTCCTGAGGTCCGCCTCGTTGACGATATCGTACCGGTCGAACACTTCGCGGGTGCGGTGGCCGGTCAGGGTCATGGCGACCTAGGTGTAGAGCCGGTGGCGGCGTTGCTGGGGGTACTTCCCCCGGCGCAGGACCGGCAGCTCGGGGGTGGCCTGGGCGCCCCCGGGCTGACGGGACGGCGGCCACCGCCCCAGGGCGACCTGCCGCCATCGGGGATCAGAGGCTTTCCAAGGGTGGGAGTGTATAGAGCGGAGGCGGGCGGCAGCGGCCCTGGCCCGCGCCTGGCGGCCAGGGGTGGGACGAGCCGATTTCGCTGAAGCTGCCCGTAAGCTCCCCCGCCGGTCCGCCATGACAGTGGCCGCGTCTCCGCCCGCTTGACCTGAGATCCATTGACCAGCAGTCGCGCGTGAGCGATCAACAGCCCACGGGCGGTTACAAGGCGGAGACGGGATGTGCACCGTTAGCGGGACACACCGAAGGCGCGACGTTCGCCGATGAAGGTGGATGCAGAGACCCAGGTCACGGTGCCGTTCTCCGCGGCGGTCGTCTTGACGCTCCCTTCGGTGCCGCGGTCATCCTCTGCCCAACCGGATCCTAGACACGCCGGGGGCGCCCTGGACTCAGCGAGTAGCCTGGGCCACCGCCCCGACCAGGGCGCCAAATCCCGGGTGCGATCACGACAGGCCGGCGGCTTCGCGTCAGCGTGTCTCGATTCTCTGAACAAATCGTACGCGAGCAGCCGCCGATCAGCGTTTCTCCCGCTGGCACGGGCTCTGCACAGGCGGGAATAGGACTCCGGCATGCGGCGCTGTCGAACCAAGGACGCCTTGGGTGTCGTGGGACGGGCGATCCTCAGGGACAGGAGAGCCAGCACACCGGAGTCCCTTTGCGTTGGCCAGAGTCTTCCTCGGAGGCCGGCAAACGAGACTGGTCGCGTGGAAGCCGTTGAGACTACCTAGGGAGGCACGCCATGCACACCCGCGTCGATGAAACTCTCGACCAAAAGTCAGGCCCCAAGGCCGATCACACCTCAGCCCCGACGGACGATGCGTTCACGAAGTCCGTCGAGCAATATACCGCGAGGATTCCCTCGAGCGTCCTCCTCGCCGCGGCCATCGGGGCGATCGGGCTCTCGCTCGTGGGCCAGTTGGGCGGTCGGGGGAAGTGGGGCAACTTCATTGCCCAGTGGGCCCCCACGATCCTCATCCTGGGCGTCTACAAGAAGCTGGTGAAGCTGGAGAGACACAACCAGGAGGACCGTGGCCAGTCCGGCCGGTCCGGTGGCCGCGCGTCACGGCCGTCCAGCTCGGCCAGCGGGATTTCTAATCGCCGGCTTGACGACGAGCAGGCCACACAGGCCACCCTGCCCCCGCGGGGTCAGGCGCGCACGGGCGTCTGAACCAGCGGACTCGATGACGCCGCCGGGTGGCCCGCGCGTGCGGGCGAGACTCATGAAAGGAACGGCACGAGGAACCAGGACGAATTGAACGAACTGCTCTACCAGGCGCTCAAGACGGAGCAGGGCGGGGGTCCAAGTCTACACGACGGCCCTCAAGTGCGGACCTCAAGCAGGAGTGGAAAGAGTACCTGGAGCAGACACAAATCACGTCCGCCTCGTCGAAGGCGTCGTGACGGAGGCTGAACATGACACATCCGGGATCGGACCGTCCACCTCGCACCGAGCGGTGCGGTGCCGGCCGAGGAGGTCTTATCACCATTCGAGACGGACGGCCCGCGGAGCGGGCTGCGTCAACGACGGGAGACAACACGATGGCACGTTCACGATGGGCAATCCACGCGTCGGTGGGACTCGGGCTGGTGGTCCTCATGGCCACCGGCTGCGCGACCACCGGGTTCGAGCGCTCCACCAACATCGCCGAGACGATGGCAAAGCAGGTGGAGGGCATGCAGCAAGCCAGGCCGCAGGTCGACGCGATGCTCGCGTCGCTGGACGGATTGACCCGCGCCCAAGGCGACATGCGGCCGGCCTTCAAGCACTTCTCCGAGACCCTGGACGACACCGAGAAGACAGCCGCCCGCGCCCGGGAGAGCGAGCAGATGATCCGGGAAAGGGAGGCGGAGTACTTCGCGGAGTGGCAGCGGCAGGCCGCCGAGATCACGAACCCGCAGATCAAGGCGGCGACGCAGGCCCGACAGGCCGAGGTGAAAGGTACGCTCGCGCGCCTCAGCCAGACGGGTAAGGCCGTCGGGGACGCCTACAACCCGTTCATCAGCAACATGAAGGACATCCGGACGTACCTCTCGAACGACCTGACGCCCGGCGGGGTCAAGCGCCTGGAGCCGACCATCGAGAAGGCGCGCCGGGACGGCGCGGCGCTCCAGAAGGCGCTGGAGGACTTCAATCGCGCGAGCCAGCGTGTCCAGACGACGCTGAGGCCCACGGGCAGCCAGTAGCGGTGGCGGGCGTGGCCGCGGCGCGCGGGTCCGGAGGACTACGAGCCAATGCCGCGGGCGGTTGCTGAGGTTGCTCGGCAGTGCTCAGGAGGAGCGACCTCGACAGGCTCGGGCGCGGCGGATGGCCGCCTGGAGTTCGGGAGGTCAGAAAACCGCGTCCGAGCTTGCTGAGGTCGGTGCCCCTGAGGTCATCAGTCCGATCGAACGGCACTAACGACCGAATCCGCTCCAGCCGGTCCCGGTCCATCCGGACCTCATCCGGCCGCTTGATCGACTCGAGGAGCTCCTGGGACTGACCAGCCGCTACGGCCTGATCGCGGCCGTGCTCCTCTTCCTGCTTTTCCTCTTCCGCGGTAGCGATCATCGCCCGGGGGCGAGGACCGAATCCGCTGACGGCGAGCGAGACCGCCGGGCCGAGGACATCGCGACGCTGCTGGCCTTGGCGCAGCGGTGGGAGGCCGAGACCGACGGCAGTCTCCCCGAGTTCCTCGACACCGTGGCGCTCACCGAGGAGGACGCGCCGACGGGGGCGGCGGCAGAGGTGCTCGGCCTGACGCTCCATGCGGCGAAGGGGCTCGAATTCGACACGGTGGTCATCGTGGGCGCCGAGGAGGGGCTGATGCCCACTACCGCCATACAGCCGCGGAGACCCTCGCGGAGGAGCGGCGCCTCTGCTACGTGGGCATGACCCGCGCCCGTCACCAGCTCGTCTTCTCGGTCGCCCGGATGCGGCGGCTCTGGGGCGACGTCGCCTTCCGGCCGCCGTCGCGCTTCCTTCGTGAGTCCGGTCTCGGCCTTCACATCGGGGTCCCGCGCATGGCCGCGGGGGACGACCCATTGGAGCCACTGTTTCATGAGCACGGTTGACGTCCGCACCGATGCGCCGAGCCTTCCCCGGCTCAGCCCGTCGCGCCTGGAGGCCTGGGAACGCTGCCCGGCGGCGTACCGATTCGAGCATGTGCTCCGACTCCCACAGCCGATCGGGGGCCAGCGGCCTCGTCTCCTGGGGTCGGTGGCCCACGCCCTCCTCGAGCGGTACCTGCGGACGGTCCTGCGAAGTGGAACGCGGCCACCCCTCACCACGGTCTCGACGCGCGCCGCCGTGCTCGTCGAGGAGGGCGACGTCCCTGATGCGAGCACCGAGCTGATCCGCGAGGCGGCCGAGCTCGTGACCCGCTGGCTGACCCAGTGGGCGGGGCCAGTGGAGCATCTTGTGGCCGTCGAGCACGCGCTGGCCGTGGACGCGAGCGGCCACCTCGTCGCGTGGGACGCGCCGGACGCCTTCATCCGCGGTCGCCTCGATCTGGTCGGCGTCGAGCAGCAGCGCGCCACCGTCGTCGACTGGAAGAGCGGCTGGGTCAGCGAGGACGAGGACGGGCTCCGGGTCGCGTGGGCGCCGGGCCTCTATGCGGCCCTCCTCTGGGCGTAGGCGCCGCGCCTCGATCAGATCTCGGTCGAGTATCAGTACCTCCGCACCGGCCGGGTCGCCCGTGTCGTGCTGACCCAGGCCGACGCGGCCGAGACCCTGGCCTGGGCCCGCGCGCTTGCGTTCAGGATCGCCGTGGCCCTCGCGACTCCAGAGGATCCGCGGGCGTTCCCACCGAGACCCTCGACGGCGTGTGGCACCTGCCCGTGGGTGAACCGCTGCCCCGCGGGCCACGTCGCGCTCGAGGCGATGGCCGAGGCTGTCGCTTCCGTTTAACCCATCCAGATGTTTGGAGGACCTGCGGCCGTTCGTCTCGCGCACCGGGTCCCCGGGTCCGCGCCGCGAAGGACACCCAACGGGGACCCACGTGTTCCCTATGGAGTTTAGACAGCAGGCCGAGGAAGATCGAGGCGAACCGCACTGACCGGCCGATCAGCGATTTCAGCGTGTCGGGTACACCCCCGCAGGCCGGAAGGATCTTACGCCGCCTGGCGAGTGTAGCGATGGTGGAGGCCGCCGACCATGGGCGTCTCAACGATCCTGCCTTGGTCGAGGCGCTCCACCGGTCTCGGGTCCGGGGCATCCTTGTCGAGGGACAGGTGAGTCCGGGCACCGTGGTAGTAGCCAAGATACGCGTGCAGCAGGCGACGCAGGTGGCTCTCGTTCAGCACGACCACGTGGTCGAGGCACTCGCGGCGCAGGGTCCCGATGAGGCGCTCGACATAGGGATTCTGCCACGGGGACCGCGGGGCGATCTTGACCTCGTGGATCCCCAAGGATCGAACCCGGCTCGAGAACACTGCCCCGTACACCGCATCGCGGTCGCGAAGCAGGTATCGGGGCACGGTGTCCCACGGGAACGCCTCGACGAGTTGCTGGGCCGTCCACTGGGCGGTCGGGGTATCGGTTACGTTGACGTGGACGACGCGTCGCCGGTCATGCGCCAGGACGACGAAGACGAACAAGACCTTGAAGAGCACCGTGGGCACGACGAAGAAGTCCACAGAGACCAGCGTCCCGACGTGGTTGGCGAGGAACGTGCGCCACGTCTGCGACGGAGGCGCTCGACGGCGGACCAGGTACTTGGAGACCGTGGCCTGGGAGATCTCGAGGCCGAGCTTCTGGAGTTCGCCGTGGATCCGGGGTGCGCCCCACAGGGGGTTGGCGCGAGCCATGGTGCGGATCAGCGCACGGATCTCCGGGGCGACGGCCGGACGGCCGGGCCCGGGCCGGCGGCTTTTCCAGGTCCAGAAGATCTTGAAGCCGGACCGCTGCCAGCGAATGACGGTGGCGGGTTGGACAATGGAGAGGGCATCCGTCCAGCCGTTCCAGAGGCGGGATAGCAGGACCCAGAGCAGCCGGTCGGCCGTCCGCAGCCGTGGACGTGGCGCGGTGTGCTGCAGGACGGCCAGTTGGTGTCGCAACGCGAGGTTCTCGAGCACGAGGGAGCGCTGGGTCCGGATACCACGGAGGAGGCCTGTGAGGATCAGGGTGATCATGCCGGCCATCATCGATCAGGCCGGCCGACCGTTCAATGCGGACGAGGCGGACGGAGTAAATAGAAGGCACAGGAGCGGTCGAGGATGTCGTGGCGAGCGTGGTCCAGAGCCCGGTGCGGCTCCCCTGGCGGCCGACCGCCCAGGCGATGGAGCGGCTGGCGACGGCCGGGCGCCGGCAGGGGGCGGGCGCCGGGCCGGCGCTCGAGCGGCTCTGGTTCTTCTTCTGGGTCCACGGGCTCGTGGCCGACCGCTTGCGCTCCCGAGCGACCGGGCGGCCTCGCCTGGTCCAGTTCCGCGCCGCGGACTGGGTGGCCGCGATGGAGGCCGACACCCGGACCCCGGCGCTCGTGACTGCGTCACGCCACCGACGCGACTCTCAGGAGCCACGATATGTCGCGGAGGCCCTGGGTGCGCTGGCGTGCTCGGTGAGCCCGCCCCGGCTGTTGCGGTCTCTCACTCGTCTCTTGTGGCGCCACATCAATTGGGAGCGGGGGGAGATTCTTCTGGGGCGTCCCTCGGAGCCGCGCCGAGTCACGACCGGGGGTGGGTCCCCCTATCGCCTCGGGATCCTCGCCCGACTCGCGCTGGGGCGCCTCGCCCTCTATTACGACACGCACCCGGAGCACGTCGGCGAAGGGACGCCCGAGTTCCTTCCTCCGCGCTGGCGACGCCCGGGCGCGCTCACCACGGTCGTTCGCCGGTGGGTGCAGGGGCACGCGCCGGGCCGGACGGTGCCCGCGCATCTGCGAGCGCTGCGCCTGGTCCCCTTGCTCCACGGGCCGGCCATCTTCGCCCATCTCCAGGCCGGCGCGCTCCCAGCCGGCTGGCGGGCGCGCGCGGACGGCCTCTCACGCGCGCGGGCGCGGTCCCGCGCGGTCCGGGCACCGCACGGCTCTGGGTCTTCGGACGAGGAGCCGGAGGCCATGGCCGAGGTCCGGTTTCTGCTCCGGCGGGTGTCGGCCAGCATGAGCACGCCGGAGCGACGGCGGATCGCCGCCGAACTCGACCGGCTCCTGCCGGCCCTGGGGGCGAGCGACACGCCCCCGCGGAACGAGGCGTTGATCACCGCGTGGGCGATCGAGCTGCTGCGGACCCCCCGCGTGCGCGGCAACACGATCCGCACCTGGCTGAGCGGCCTGTATCGAGACGTCCGCGACCACCTCATCGCCTCGGTCGTCTGCCTGGGTGAGGACGAACTCGCGGAGGTGGTGCTCGATCTGGTGTTCAGTCAGCGACACCCGGAATCCCAGCGCGCGATGAAAGCGCGCCTGCGCCAGTTCCTGTCGTTCGTGCGAGCCCGCTATGGGGGGCCGGCGCTGAACTGGGGCCATCCTCACTTCGCGGTGTCCGCCTCCTCCACCGCGCTCTCCCTGGTGACCCCTGACGAGGCCGAGGCGGCCCTCCGCCGCCTCCAGACGGGCGGGCCACCGGAGGCCGCGACGCTCACCCTGGCGGTGATCCTCGCCTTCTGGTGCGGCCTCCGCCGGCACGAGGTCTGCGCGCTCTCGGTCGATCACATCCTGCCGGGCCCCTGGGGATCCATTCGGATCGAGCGGTCAAAGACCCGGGCGGGACGGCGAACGGTCCCGGGGGCCCTCCTCACGCCGGCCCCCGTCTGGACGCTCGTCGACGACTACCGCCGGGCACGATTGGCCGGCACCGGCCCCGGGCGGGCCCCGTTGCTCGTCACGCCACGGGGGCAGGCCTGGAACCCGGACGACCTCGGCCGACTGGTCGCCACGTTGCTCCGGGCGGTGACGGGCCGCGCGGTCTCGATGCACAGCCTCAGGCATGGATTCGCGACCGCCACCCTCCTCCGCTGGGGGGTGGCCCGGGGGCGGGCGTGCTGGCCCGACGCCTGGGGCCACGCGGCGCTGGCCCCGCCGAGTCTGGCCGGCGTGCGGCTGGCCCTCGGCGAGGATGACGCGCTCGTGCTGCACCGACTCAGCCGCCTCTGCGGACACGCGGCCCCCGGGGTCACGGTGGCGCACTACGTCGCGATGGACGTCGTGCAGGATGCCTGGATGCCCGAATCGGCACCCCTCCGGCTCCGCTCCTCCGTCGCGGCGGATCTCCTGCAGTGCTCGGCTCCGGCGATGTACCAGCGGGTGCGGCCGATCGCCCACGGCTGGGTTGACGCCCAAGACGTGCTCCGCGCCCAGCTCATCCGCCTCCGGCGCAGGCATCGCGACCCGCATTGGGGGGAGACCCATGAGTGTGTCCCGAATGAGTCGCACGAACAGGCCGGTTAGCCCAACGGGCTCGGGGTTTTCGTCACGGGAGATCATCGACGCAGGGCAAGACCATATGGCGCGCTCGACGTGCCCGACGTGGATCCGGTCGAGTGTACCCTCCGCGTTCGCCGGGGGAGGAGGGCCGACGGCCGCGTGACACTCCTGACGGCCGCGCTCGCTCAGCAACTCCTCGTGTATCTCGACGGCCGCACCCGGGGGCCGCTCTTCACGTCGACCGGCGGGACCCGCTTCAGTGTTCGCCGGATTCGGTCCGTGCTCCATGGCGCGGCGCAGCGGGCCGGCATCCACCCCAAGACAATGTCGCTGCACACCGTTCGGTCCACGTGGGCGACGTTGGCGTGGAACGCCGGGATGCCGATCGAGACCATTCGCGCCTTGATGGGCCACGCGGGACCGCGGCTGTTCCGCGGGTGCTCGGCGGTCACCGTCTATACCGCGCGGGCCGATTACGAGCGAGCCATGTCGGCGATCGTCGCCGCGCCAGACGGAGGCGCGCTCATGGGTGCTCACTAATGCTGCTGGAGCGCACGGTGGCCGAAGTGCGTCCGGGGAAGGACAACTCCCGGACCGAAAAGATCGACCGCGCTCGCGCAGCACGACATCCACGTCGAGCCCTCGGGCAGTAACCCTGCCTCCACCGAGAACGATTCTTCAGAGGTGATCGACTCGTGACGGGGCAGGGCGCCGATTCCGCGAAGGGCGCCAGACCGTGGCGCTGAGCCGTCTCTACACCGTCCCGGAAGCGGCCGAGGCCCTCAAGGTCACCGAGGCCGCCATCCGGCGGTGGATTTGGCAGCGGCGGCTCACGGTCGTCAAGATCGGTAGCACGGTTCGGATCGAGGAGGCCGAGCTGGCGCGTCTCATCGAGGCGGGCCGTCAGCCGCGATGGCCGTCCCTTCGAGCACCACGTCCGCCCGCAAGCGCCGGCCGGTCCGCCTGACCCAGAACAGGGGTCCACTCTGCGGACCACCGCCCTCGAGGCAAGAGCCCGCTTCCCCAGAGCTGGGGATCCCCCGCGTGGAAATCCTGACCGAGAGCACTGGAAGACCGCAACCCCCAGAGGTCGGAACTTCGTGATTGAAACGAGTTCAGCCGACGCTATGCGACCGGCTGCCGAAATCCCAGTGTGCCTGCCCATTGACGACGTACGGCTAGTCCTGCTGGCTGACTGCACGAGGTAGCCAACGAGTTCCCGGTCCTCAAGTGCAAAGGGGGAGAGGTGCCTCGGCTATTCTGTCCGTCTGAGCACGAGCGCCACATGCTCTCGAGCTCCAGCGTCCGGGACTGCTTCAACACGGCGGCCGCGTCGAGTGCTATGCTCATGGCGATGCGTGGGTCGCTGAGACCCTTCCGGGAGCGCTGCTGCGCGCGCCGCGACCCACGAAGAGGCCGATCATGACTAGCCGTTGGGCCTGGCAAGGAGTACGCCATGGGCCGCGATGAGGTCACGATCACCCGCTACAGCGGGAAGCGCCGGACCACCTACGGCTTCCGCTTCTGGTACTGCGGCCGGCTCATCAAGCGGAAGGGGTTCCCCACGCGGGGACTAGCCAGAGAGGCAGGCCGACGCGAGCGCCGCGACCTGGAAGAGAGAGCCTTCGAGGCAAGCTATGGTCCGCTGAGGCCGCGGCTGACCATGTGGAAGGAGGTCCTCGAGAAGTACGAAGAGACAAAGCGGCTCGAAGGGAAGGTCGACCTGGCGAAGGATCTCACACGTCTCCGTTGGTGGGTCGCGTTCTTTGAAGGCCACGGCGTCCACTACCTGCAGGCCCTCACCGGCGACCTGATCGCCAAGGGTAGGGCCGCTCTCGAAGCCGAGCCCTACGCGAAGAACACGAACCGGACCGACGTAGAGCCAAAAGTCCGCTACCGCAGCGAACAGACGATCATCCACTACCTGAAGGTCCTCCGTCACCTGTGCGAGCTCGCCGTCAATCGCTGGGATCCGCCGCTGCTCGACAAGGACCCTTCGAAGCGGGTGCCCCTGCCGACCCTCGACCGCCGGGCGCCCGAGCTACCCGATGTCGCCGGCTGGGACCGCCTGTTGGCCTACGCTCAGGAGCACGAGCCGGAGCTCCACCCCATCCTCTTCACCGGCCTCCACACGGGGCTCCGCGAGGGGGCGATCATGGGGCTGACCGCTGAGCGGTTGCAGGAACGACCGGGCTGGCTCCGCGGTCACAACGCCAAGCGCGGCCGCGGGAAGAAGAAGGGCCGGGACTATTGGATCCCGGTGACCCGAAACCTGGCCGAGCTCATCAAGAGCCTCGGTGTCGTCAAGGGGCCGCTATGGCGCCGGCACGACCCGCGCATGATCGCCCGGCACGGTGAGATGCTCCGCGCGTTCCCGAAAGACGCCTGGGACCGGACCCGAAAGGCGTGCGGCTTCCTGACGCTCCGCTTCCACGACGCCCGGCACATGACCACGTCGGTGATGATCCGGGCGGGTGTGGACCCTGTCACCGTGAAGACCTGGCTAGACCATGCTCAGCTCTCGACGACGGAAATCTACCTGCATCCCGACGATCCGGCGCTGGTTCGCGCGGCTCGGAAACTTGAGCAGGGCCTGGCGAAAGGTGCGCGGCGATCGCGAGCCCCGAGGATCCGGCTGAGGCCGGAGATGTTGACGAAGCTAGCGGAGATGCCCAGCAGAGGAGCCGGCCGATTCACCCCGGACGGACACACACGTGAATCGGTGGTTCCGCGGGGAAATCGTATCCCCGACCGTACCCCAGTTTGGGTAAGTCACCGTCGTCGCAGGCGCCCGCCAGGGTCTCATAAGCCCCGTGTCGGAGGTTCAATTCCTCCCACCGCCACCACCTTCACTCCCTCCCAGGAGCCCTTCTCCAATCCAGCCAGCGATCCCCTGCAGCTCGCGGTGACCGGGGCCGAGACGGGATCTGGTGCAGCTCGAGGGGGAGACCCCGGCCGAGGGGCAGGCACTCGATCCAAGTGTCTACCCGTAGATCTTCTTCAGCTCGGCCTCGGCCCACTTCGCGGAATCCTCGGCCGGCATGCCCCGGATCGCCTTGACGAAGAGGTCGACGACGACGTACTTCGAGTATGCTTCCGAGGCCTACTTGTTCACCGAGGCTGTGAAGTCCGAGCAGTGCCGAGCGATGTCAGCGTACCAGCGCGCTCAGCCGTTGATGTCGGGCGTCGCGGTTCCGCTCGAGCACCTCGTAGATCGTGTTGAGATCCGCTCTGATTTGCTCAGTCTCCCGAGTGCGTAGGTCGCGCTCTGCCAGCACCAGGAGACTGGCCTTCTTGAGCGCCTGAAGTACCTCCTCGTGCTGCTGGCGCGCCTCGTTAAGCAGCCGGTCGATCTTAGCTGGCGCCGGCAATGGCCGCGACTTCCCAACGGGCTTTCCGTTGTCCTTACTCGACTTCACGGCAACGCTTGCGTGAACTGTCGCATGGCCATTGTGTCGTGCTGCTTCATGCCGGCCGAGAGCGGCGGGCCAATTCGTTTCAAAGCCGCATGAGAAGCGGCACACGTAGATTCTTGACCGATCGATGCGCGGCGTCGTTCCGGGTTCGGCTGGCATGCTTCCTTCCCCCAAAGGATATCTGTGAGGTGATGCGACAGGCTACTGCGGGGTCGCGCCGTGTCTAGAGTGTAGCATCGATCGTCCAGCTCGAAACGGCGCCTGATGGGCACGACGCGAGCGTAGGTGGCCGTTCCGCCCAGTTCCACGCTGTTGGTCTCGTTTGAGGTCTCTTTCGAGGTGCTCGCTCTGGGTGCCACGACTTCACGCTCTCCTGCCTCTCACGCGGTCTGACTCCAGGCTATCCCTTGGGGTCGGCGGCCATCATGCGGAGTCCCCGGAAGCGTTTGTCTGGTCGACCAGTTGCCCGATGAGTCTTCGGCACTCCAAGAGATCCGCGCGATCCGCGCACGCGAACACGAGCGAGGCTCTCTCCACGTGCAATGAGAGGGCCGGTCCGCCCGCCGTTGTGGCGAGAAGTTGGCGCAGCCTAGCAATCCACGTTTGGTCCGGAGGTTCGGAAAGCATGAGGCGCATGTTCTCGGTATTAGGGACTCGAGTCGCCTCGTCCACGATCCGGATCTGTTGCATCACGACCCTCCTTCACAGCTCCAAGCGCCGGCCTTCCGCGCGGCGCGAGCGTATCCCCGACCCGACGGCATTCATCGCACCGCGCGGGGCCTCGTGTGCCGGTCAGTTCTCCAACGGTTCGATCCGGCTCTCCGTCTCCACCCGATCGGCCTCGGCATCCTCGGCAGCCAGAGTGCGCCCATCGTTGACAAGGATTCTATCCTTGATATGGTAAGGACGTGTCCAGAGTGACCAGCAAGCGGCAGGTCACCGTGCCGAAGGCCATCGCCGACCAGTACGGAATCCGGCCCGGGGACGACATCGAATGGATCCCCGCGGGCGACACGATTCGGGTAGTGCCCCCCGGCCGGAAGCCCGCGGTACTCGACCTCGAGCTCAGGGTGAGATTGTTCGATGCGGCGACCGAACGCCAGCAACTCCGCCAGACACGGAAGCCCCGGGCGGCATCCAGAGGCGAGCGCGGCTGGAGACGAGAGGACCTCTACGAGCGTGGCCGCCCTCGTTGACACGAATCTCCTCGTCTACCGGTTCGATCCGAGGTTTCCACGCAAGCAGGCGGTGGCGACTGAGCTCCTGCGCCGAGGGCTCGTCGAGGATCGGGTGCGAATTCCCCATCAGGCCGTCGTCGAGTTCGCCGCGGCCGTGACCCGGCCGCTGGACGGGGGGCGCCCCCTGCTCTCGCCCGACGACGCTCGGCGGGAAGCCGAGGAGATCCTGAGGGAGTTCGTCATCCTCTACCCGACCGAGGCTTTGGTCCGCACCGCGATCCGCGGATGGGCCGCGTACCAGCTCGGCTGGTTCGACGCTCACCTCTGGGCATATGCGGAGGTGAACGGACTCGAGGAGCTCCTGTCAGAAGATTTCCAGCACGACCGCGTCTACGGCACCGTTCGCGCGGTCGACCCCTTCCGAGCATAGAGAAAGGGCTGGCAGAGCCGCCGAGAGGGCTGTTCCTTCGCCAAACCCCGTCCGAGGGTCAAAGAGAATCTCAACTCGATGATCACCCTCCTGCCCCCTAGTCCTGGTCATCTCTCAGCACGTTGGCCGTGTCAGGTCCTCCCGACTGACGGCATGAAGCCTCCTCCTCGGGCCGGCGGAAGCGGCCGGCGTGGGGATATCAAGGTATAGGTATGGAACAGGCGCAGACCAGGTCTCATAAGCCCCGTGTCGGAGGTTCGATTCCTCCCATCGCCACCATCCTTCGTCCGAATCCACACGGCAGAGGCCGCCAGACCGCGTGCGGAGTCCGCTCCCCATCGTGCTGCATCTCGGGGCGCTGTCGGGCCGGGGTTGACACCCTGGGAGCCCCCGGCTGTAATCGTCTCCGGGCCCGACCAAGCGTCAGGTGGGTCTTCCGGGAACAGGGTAGGGTCCGCTCGTCGGGCAGTCCCGCGCGCGAGGCAGGCGTCCGGGGCATTGGAGGTGGCGGTTCCATCGTCTGCGGTCCGTGGCCGTCCGCTCGACGCGTCTGACACACACTCACAGGGAGGCAGGGTATGGCGCTGGCGAGTAGCGAAGGCTGGCTGTTCCTACTGCGGTGGATCCACTTCCTGGCCGGGATTACCTGGATCGGCTTGCTCTACTACTTCAACTTCGTTCAGACGCCATTCTTCGCCGAGACGGAGGCTCCGGTGCGAGGCGGAGCGATCCAGAAGCTCGTGCCCCGGGCGCTCTGGTGGTTCCGCTGGGGCGCGATGGTCACCTTCCTCTCCGGCTGGCTGATCATCCTGCATCGATGGGGCCAGGGCGGGTTCTTCGCCGGCTCGTACGGCTGGGCGATCCTCCTCGGCGGCCTGCTCGGGACCCTGATGTGGGCCAACGTCTGGTTCGTGATCTGGCCCAACCAGAAGGTCGTCATCCAGAACGCCGTCGACATGGCTGCCGGGCGTCCGGCAAATCCGGCAGCGGCGCCCGCGGGGGCACGCGGAGGACTCGCGTCTCGGACGAACACGCTGTTGTCGGTCCCGATGCTGTTCTTCATGGGCGCGGCGAGTCACCTCACGCTGCCGGTCCCGCGCAGCGGATTTGCATTCTGGATCGTGGCGCTGGCAATCCTGCTGGCCATCGAGATAAACGCCCTCAAGGGCACGCCCGGGCAGGGTGCGGCGAAGCCGCTCGCGACCGTGAGTGGGACGCTCTGGGCAGGCTTCATCCTCTCGTTGGTGTACTACGTCTGGTTCGAGGTGATGCGCTAGGCCGGGATCAGGTCCTGCGCCGTCCGCCGTCGGGCCCGGGGAAGTCCGGGCCCGATCTGCGTGGACCGTAGCTCAGCCAGCCGTCGACGTCATCGTGTCGCCGGCCGCACTTCCGGTGTCACCAAGCGGCCTACTGGAGAAAGGCCCCCAGGTCGTCGAGACTGCCCGCCAGATGAGGCATCGGCTGCATGACCGCGCTGGGGCGCTTGGGCGTGTACCCAGGAGGGTAAGCGCCGCGGAGCAGGCGCGCCTCGAGAAGCGCGCGAGACGAGCCCTTGACCGCCGGGCCCAGTGGCCCGTTCTGCGCGGGATCACTCGAGTGGCACGACGTGCAGTGCGCGAGGTAGACCTGCCGGCCGCGCTCGGCTTCCGGGCTGAGCGCGCTCTGACCGGAGCAGCCCACCAGGGCCGCGGAGATCGGGATCACGACGAAAGCGCGGCGGTCGAGCATTGGATCTCCCGGCCGCACGCGGTCGGGGCCCAGGGCGGCGGACACCGACGCAGCGGGCGGCAGCGCGTGGTGGTGGTGGCGCGGCGCGGCCATGGTTCCTGACCCGCCCGAGGCTGTCAAGCGGAATCACTACCGCGCGCGGTAAAATGATCGATTGTGAAGGCTCGCCCCGCAACACGCTCTGACTGGCTCCGAATCCAGGGCGCCCGGCAGAACAACCTGAAGAACGTCTCCGTCGCGATTCCCCACGATCGCGTCACGGTCGTCACGGGAATATCGGGCTCCGGGAAGTCATCGCTCGCCTTCGACACAATCTTCGCCGAGGGACAGTGGCGCTTCATCGAATCGCTTTCGAGCTACGCTCGGATGTTCCTCGAGCGCGTCGACCGGCCCGACGTCGACCTCGTCGAGCATATCCGACCCGCCATCGCGATAGAGCAGAAGAACCCCGTCCGGACTGCCCGCTCGACGGTGGGCACCGCCACCGAGCTGGCCGACTACCTCCGCCTGCTCTACGCGAAGATCGGCCGTGTCCACTGCCCGCGGTGCGCGCGCCCCGCCAGCTCGGCCGCCCCCGACCGCGTGGCCGATGCGCTGCTCGCGGAGGCGGAGGGAGCCCGCGTCCTGGTGGGTTTCCCACTGCCGGTGCCCGCCGCCGACCGGGTGCAGGAGCTGCTGGTCCGCCTAGTGGCCCGTGGCTTCGCCCGGATCAAGGTGGGCGACGACGTGGTCCCGTTGTCCCCGCTCCCCGAGGTCAACCTCGGCGGCCGCGAGACCGTAGAGGTGGTGCTCGACCGGCTGGTGGTGCGTCCCGACTCCCGGACGCGCCTTGCCGGCTCCTTCGAGCAGGCCTTCCGCGAGGGCGCGGGCCGCGCGGTCGTGGAGATCCTGCGGGACGGCCGCGCATCGGAGGTCCGTCGCTATGGCGAGCAGTTCGGCTGCCACGCCTGCGGGACTGCGCTGGAGCGACCCCAGCCGCTCCTCTTCTCCTTCAACCACCCGCTGGGCGCGTGTCCCGAGTGCAAGGGGTTCGGTAACCTCCTGCGCTACGACGAGGCGCGCGTGGTCCCGGACACCGGCACCTCGCTCGCGGGCGGCGCCGTCGAGCCATGGCGGCACCCGTCGGGCGAGTGGTATCAGAAGGAGCTTCTCCGCGTCGCTCGCCGCCGGAAGGTAGACGTGCATCGCCCGTACGCGGAACTGCCGGAGGCAGTGCGGCGCTGGATCTACGAGGGAGACGACGACTTCTGCGGCATCCGCGGCTTCTTCGAGGAAGTCGAGGGGTACCGCTACAAGCTCCACGTCCGCGTCTTCCTCTCGCGCTACCGCAGCCAGGTCCCCTGCCCGGCCTGTGGCGGCGCGCGCCTCAAGCCCGAAGCCCTCGGCGTCACGGTGGCCGGGCAGAGCATCGCGGACGTCACCCGGCTGGCCATCGACGATCTGGCCGGCTGGATCGACACGCTTTCGCTCACCGCGTGGGAGGCGGAGGTCGCGCGCGAGGTGCTAGAGCGTCTCCGCGCCAAGGTTTCCTTCCTGCGCCGCGTGGGCCTCGGCTACCTCGCCGTCGAGCGCCAGATGCGTACGCTCTCTGGCGGTGAGGCCCAGCGCATCGCGCTCGCCACGCAGCTCGGCGCCCAGCTCGTCGGTACGCTCTACGTGCTGGACGAGCCGTCGATCGGGCTTCATGCGCGGGACGTCACGCGGCTGGCCGAGCTGTGCCGGGAGCTCGCCCACGCGGGCAATACGGTCGTCGTTGTCGAGCACGACCGCACGTTCATCGAGGCGGCCGACCACTGCGTAGAGCTCGGGCCGGGCTCAGGTGAGCGCGGCGGTGAGATCGTCTTCGCGGGGCCGCGCGAGGAGTTTCTCCAAGACATGCGCACGCTCACGGCGCGCTACCTGTCGGGTCGCGAGAGCATCCCGCTGCCGGCGGGGCGGCGCGAAGGCGACGGACGATGGCTCACCGTCGTCGGCGCGTGTGAGCACAACCTGCGGCGGGTGACGGCACGCATCCCCCTCGGGACGCTCACCTGCATCACCGGCGTCTCGGGGTCCGGCAAGTCCACGCTCGTCCACGACACGCTCTATCGCGCGGTGGCGCGGGCGTTTAAGACGGCCTTCGAGACGCCGGGCGCCTATGAAGCGCTTCTCGGGCTCGAACACCTGCGCGGGGTCCGGCTAATCGACCAGGAGCCGATCGGCCGGACGCCGCGGTCGAACCCGGTCACCTACATCAAGGCGTTCGACGACGTCCGGCGCCTGTACGCCGGCCTGCCCAAGGCGAGAACGCTCGGGTTCGGGCCCGGGCACTTCTCGTTCAACGTCCCCGGAGGGCGCTGCGAGACCTGCGCGGGCGACGGCTTCGAGAAGCTGGAGATGTACTTCTTCGAGGATGTCTACGTCACGTGCCGCGAGTGTGAGGGGCGCCGGTATCGTCCGGACGTCCGGCAGGTCGTCTACCAGGGACGCGACATCAGCCAGGTGCTCCAGATGACCGTGGACGAGGCCATCCCGTTCTTTGCCCCCGTGCCGGGCCTGACGCGCCGGCTTCGGGTGCTCCAGGACGTGGGCCTCGGCTACCTCCGCCTCGGCCAGCCCGCGACCACCCTTTCGGGTGGCGAGGCCCAGCGCCTGAAGATCGCGGCGGAGCTGGGCCCCCGGCTGGACCGTGACGTCCTCTACATCCTGGACGAGCCGACGACCGGGCTCCATCTCGACGACGTCCGGCGTCTACTCGGCGTGCTCCAGCGGCTCGTCGACGCCGGCAACACGGTGCTCGTCGTCGAGCACCACCTTGACGTGATCAAGTGCGCGGACTGGATCCTTGACCTCGGGCCCGAGGGCGGTGAGGCAGGCGGCGAGCTCGTGGCCGAGGGGCCGCCCGAGGCCGTCGTCCAGGTCGCAGCTTCCTACACGGGCAAGTACCTGCGGGATTTCCTGCGGGAGGGCCGCGCCCACGAGCGGCCCGAGCTCCGGCGGGCCCGAGGCTGAGGCGCCGCCGACGGCATTGGCCGGCGCTGCGCGGAACCCGCTAACGCCAGGTAGCAGCGCTCGGCCTCGGGCCGGGTTGAATCCCCTGCTCCGGTCCTGGCGGGTCCTGGCCCGACCCCCGACGTCCAGGCCGGCGAACCCGCCCGGGGCGTTCACGGCCGCCTCGGCGAGGGAGATGGACGCGCGCTTCCCGTCGACCGAGGACCCGGGATACAGTACCCGCGTGTGGACGCTCACGCTGGCTCTCCTGACCTGTCTTGGGATTGACTTCGCCAATCCCATGCTGCCGGGCGTCGTCCGCTTCGGGGAGGAAGAGTCGGTCCACGCGCTCAGGGCCGAGCGGCCCCGGACCGACGAGCGGCCCGCCCGGGCCGTGCCCTACCCGCCCGAGCCGGTGCGCGTCATCGATGTCGCCCTGACCTCGACGCGTCCGACGCCGGGACGCTTCGACCGCCCATCCCCGCAGTCTTCCGCGGGGCGCCCGCGCGCTTCGATAAAGCCCCTCCAGGGCGCGCCGACCGTCGGCGAGGACCACTAGCCCGCCGCGCTCCGCGCGACCCGCCGGGGCGCGGGTCGGTTAATTTTCGCGCGGGTGTCCGACGGGGGCAGGGCTCTCGCCCGGAGCCGGCGCCGCGATGAGGAACCAACTGTTGACCGAGCCGCTGGTCTTCCGTGACTTGGCCTACGTGTTCACCGCCGCCGTCCTCGGCGGAGGCCTGGCGTGGCTCATGCGCCAGCCGCTCATCCTCGGCTATGTCCTCGGAGGCATCCTTGTCAGCCCTTTCACGCCAGGCCCTTCGGTGTCCGACCTTCACACGTTCGAGCTCTTCGCCGAGATCGGGGTCGTCCTCCTGATGTTCTCGATCGGCCTCGAATTCTCCCTCCGAGACCTGATCCAGGTTCGCCACGTCGCCCTGCTGGGCGCACCTCTCGGCATTCTGCTCTCAATCGGCCTGAGCCTCGGTATCGGCGTGGCCCTGGGATGGCCACCCGTGCAGGGGCTCGTCGTCGGCATCGTGATATCCATCGCGAGCACGATGGTCACGGTCCGGCTCTTGTCCGACCGCGGCGAGCTGCACACTCGCCATGGCCGGGTCATGGTCGGGATCACGCTCGTCCAGGACCTGGCGGTCGTCGTTCTCATCGTACTGATGCCCGCTCTGGGGACGGGTGAGGGCGCGGGACCGGGCCCTGTCGGGCTCGCGCTCCTCCGGGCCGGGGCCATCCTCGTGCCCTTCTGGCTGCTCGCGGGGCGGGTGATGCCACGCGTCCTCACGTGGATGGCGCGCACTCGGAGCCCCGAGCTGTTCCTTCTCTTCGTCCTGGCAATCGCCCTCGGGACTGCCGCGCTCAGCCAGGCTGTCGGTCTATCGCTGGCGCTGGGCGCATTCCTGGCGGGGTTGCTCGTGAGCGAGTCGGACTACGCGCACGAGACGCTGGCCCGGGTACTGCCGCTTCGGGACGCCTTCGTGGCGCTCTTCTTCGCCACCCTCGGCGCCCTCATGGACCCGCGACTGGCGCTCGCGAACCTGCCCCTCGTGGGAGTGATGATCGGACTCGTCCTCGTCGGCAACCTGGTGATATGGGCCGCCATCGTGCGACTCTTCGGTTACCCTCTCTGGACGGCTTTGCTGGTGGGCGTCGGCCTCACCCAGATCGGCGAGTTCTCGTTCCTGCTCGTCCGGGCGGCTCGCAGCGTGGGGCACGTCGGGACCGACGTGTACAACGCCACCCTGGCGACTTCGCTCCTGACGATCCTCGCCAACGCCGCGCTGGTGCGCTTCGCGCCGCGGTGGCTAGGTCGCCGGCTCACGGACCGCAGCCTCGGCCAGGCCGACGCGCCTCGGGACGACGGGGGCGCCCGCGTAGTCCTGTGTGGGTTCGGGCGGATCGGAAGCGCGGTCGGTGAGGCCCTGGAGACGTTCGGCGTGCGCTACGTGGCCGTGGAGACCGATCCCGACGTCGTGCGCGCGCTGCGAGCCCGCGGGGTTCGGTCGCTCTACGGCGATGCCGCCCACCCGCACCTCCTGGAGGCGGCCGGTGTCGCCCACGCCGCGCTCGTCGTCATGACGCTCCCGGACGCCGACCATGCACGGCTGGCGGTCACGCGCGTCCGGGCAATCAACCCGCGCGTGCCGATCCTCGCCCGCGCGCACCGGCGCGACGTCGGAGAATCGCTGCGCGCAGTGGACGCCACGGTAGTGGTCGAGCCCGAGGTGGAGGCGGCGGCCACGTTCATCCGGCACGCCCTCCACCACCTCGCCCTGCCGGACGAGCGGCTCGACGTCTACCTGGAGCGATTTCGCCAGGCAATGAGCGCCGGCGGCCCCCCCCACCCGGGCTCGGAGCCCGGCCTCCCGGGCGTGCGCGAGGTACAGCTTTTTCCGGGCCTCCTCGATGGCGTCACGCTGCGTGACGCCCACATCCGGGAACGCTTCGGCGTGACGGTCGTGGCGATCACGCGCCTCGACGGCTCCAACGTCGTCAACCCGCCGGCCGACGCCATCCTGCGTGCCGGCGACCGCCTGCGAGTGTTCGGGCTCCCGGCGCAGATCGACGCGCTGGTCACTGCCGCTGGCGGCCCCCGACTGGACGGTTGGTCTTCTTCATGACCTTGGCGGCATGATCCGATTCTTCGTGTCGAGTGACGGGCTCCGCACACTGCAGGAGCGGAAGGGGAGCTCGAGTCCCAGCGCCGTCCTGCTCCGAACCCGCGAATTACGCGATGCTATACTGGCGGCGCCTCATGGATCTGCTGACCGCGATCGGTCTCAGCATCATCGTCGCCGCCATCCTCGCGTTCGCCGCCCGCCGGCTGAACCAGCCGCTGATCCTGGGCTACATCCTGGCGGGCGCGGTCCTCGGCCCGCACGTCGGCTTCCACGTCGTGGCAGACGAGGCAAGCATCGAACTGATTGCCGAGATCGGCTTGATCCTCCTTCTCTTCCTGATCGGCCTCGAGATCAGCGTTCCCCGTCTCCTGCAGGCCGGGCGCGCGATCACGGTCACCGGCCTCCTGCAGGTCCCGATCTGCGCCGGGCTCGCCTGGGTGGCGCTTGGCCCCTTCGTCGCGTCGAGCGGCGGGCAATTCGATCGACTCTACCTCGCCTTCGCCAGCGCGCTGTCGTCGACGCTGATCGTCGTCAAGCTGCTGTCGGACAAGTTCGAGCTAGGCACCTTCGGGGGACGGGTCACCATCGGCGTGCTCATCTTCCAGGACCTCTACGCCATCGCCTTCCTGGCGATCCAGCCCAACCTTCAGAACCTGAAAGCCATCCTCCTGCTGCAGTCGCTGGTGGCGGGCGCGGCGCTCGTAGCCGGGGCGTGGCTCCTCGCCCGCTTCGTCCTGCCGGGATACTTCCGTGTCATCGCCAAGTCGTCCGAGCTCGTCGTGGTCAGCGCGATGGCGTGGTGCTTCCTGGTGGCCGGCGTCGCGGGGGCGGCGGGTCTCTCGAAGGAGATGGGCGCCCTCATCGCCGGCGTCGTCATCGCGTCGTATCCGTACGGCACCGAGGTCATCTCGCGGGTGGGTGGGGTGCGCGACTTCTTTCTCACGCTCTTCTTCGTGGCGCTCGGCCTGAAGATCCCGGAGCCCTCCTGGCCCGCCGTGCTCACGGCCCTCGGCGGGGCGGTGTTCGTCGTGGCGAGCCGGTTCGCGGCCATGTACCCGCTCTTTGCATTTCTCCGGCTTGATACGCGCACCGCTGGAGTCGTCGCGATCAACCTCGCCCAGATCAGCGAGTTCGCGCTCGTGATCTTCTCGCTCGGCGCGATCTACAAGCACGTCAGCCCGGCGGCAAACTCGCTCATCCTGTACACGGTGCTCCTGACGGCGATCATCTCGACCTACGGAATCCTCTACAACCACGGCATCGCGACGTGGCTGGCCAGGCTGCTGAGCGCGCTCGGCCTCCGCCGGTGGTTCGGCGGCCCGTCGCCGGCGCGCACCGGGCCGCCGGGTGTTCCATCGGGAGGCGACCCGGAGAGCGGAGGCGACGTCTTCCTGCTCGGGGTGTCTCGGGAGGGCCTCGCGCTCGTGCAGCACTTGACCCACACCGCGCCAGGCCTGAAGGACCGGCTCGTGGCCATCGATTTCAACCCCGAGATGCTGGAGCGCCTCCGCGCTCGGGGGGTCGAGCATCACTACGGCGACATCTCCAACATCGCGACGCTCGAGCACGCCGGCATCAGCCGGGCGACCCTCGTGATCTCCGGGATCTCGGACTGGTTCCTGAAGGGGACAAGCAACCTCCAGATCCTGCGCTCGGTGCGCTCGCTCACGCCGATGGCCCGGATCATCGTGACCGGCGACACGCCCGAGGGCGCCGAGCAGCTCTACGCCGCTGGCGCGGACTACGTGGTGATGCCCTCGGCCCTAACCGCCGAGCACCTCACGAACATTCTCGCCGACGGGTCGCCCAACTCCCTCGCCCGCGCGCGACGGGTGCAGGCGCTCGAGCTGTTCCGGCACTGAAGTGCGCGACGTCCGCGGCCGCCACTGCATCGTGGGTGTCGGCGAGACGGAGTACAGCCGTGCCTCTGGCCGGTCGACACGCTCGCTCGGCGTCGAGGCGGTGCGCCTGGCGATCCTGGACGCCGGCTTCACGCCCCGAGACATCGACGGCATGCTGTCGTACCATTCGAACGACTCCACCCCGTCCATCGCGATCGCCGCCGACCTCGGAATTCGCCTCAACACGTACGCCGATGTCATCGGCGGCGGCAGCAGCACGGAGGGGCTCGTAGCCTACGCCATGGGGCTCCTGGAAGTCGGGCTCTGTCGCGCCGTCGTCATCTTTCGCGCGATGAATGGGTATAGCGAGTTCCGGATCGGCGGCACCGGGGCCCGCGCGGCGATGCCGGTGCGCGGTCTCGATCTGGTGGACCGGCCCTACGGCGTGCTCAGCGCGGGGCAGCGCTTCGCGCCCGTCTTCATGCGCCACATGTACGAGTACGGCACCACGTCGGCCCAGGTGGCCCACGTCAAGGCGGCACATTCCCGTCACGCGTCGGCAAACCCCAAAGCACTCGCCAGGACGCCCGTCACCGTGGAAGAGGTCCTCGCGTCGCGCTGGATCGTCAAACCGCTCCACCTCCTCGACTGCTGCCTCGAGACCGACAATGCGACGGCTCTCGTCGTCACCTCGGCCGACCGGGCCCGGGACAGCCGTCCGCCCCCGGTCCGTATCCTGGCCGCCGCCGGGCGCGTGAACCGGGACCGGCCCGACTACTTCTACCAGGGGCGCTTCACGACCGTCGCCGGCGTGCACGCCCGTGAGCTGGTGTTTCCAGCCGCCGGGATCGGGCCCGACGACGTCGACGTGACGGGCGCGTACGACGCCTTCACGTTCACGGCCATGCTCCAGTTGGAGGCGTTCGGGTTCTGCGAGCCGGGCGCAGGGGGGCAGTACGTATCGAGCGGCGCCATCGAGCTCGGCGGCCGTCGGCCGAACAACACCAGCGGCGGGCACCTCTGCGAAGGGTACACGCACGGCATGAGCATGGTGATCGAGAACGTCCGCCAGCTCCGGGGGACCGTCGACGACTACTGCCCGCGCGCGGCTCAGGGCGTCCACACCTATGAGTATCGCGGGGGCGGCTGCCGCCAGGTGCGTGACGCCCGGATCGCCATGAACATGGGATGGGCCAGTCCCGCCACGGGCAGCGCTCTCGTCCTCGGGTCACACCGTGTCTGACCCGGTGGTCTACCGGGGCATGGCGCTGATCGTGCCGGAGACGGACTCGGAGTGGCACGGCTACTTCCAGGCAGCGCGCGAGGGGCGGCTCGTTATCCGGCGTTGTGCGGACTGCCAGCGCCTCCGCTACCCGCCGGGGGCGGGCTGCCCGTGGTGCGCCTCGCTGGCCTGGACGTGGACGCCGGTGAGCGGGCGCGGCACGATTCACTCGTACGTGGTCGTGGTGCAGGCGATCCAGCCGGGCTTCCGCGACTGGGCCCCGTACCCGGTCGTCGTGGTCGAACTCGACGAGCAGCGCGGAGAGCCGACGCCCGACGACGGGATCCGGATCGTCACGAACCTGGTGACCTCCGGCTTCGAGCCCGAGCCGGAGGAGGGTGTGGCCATCGGCGCGCGGGTCGAGGTGTGCTTCCAGCCGATCGGCGCCGGCTGGGCCCTCCCGCAGTTCCGCCTCACGGGAGAGCCGCCCGCCGCGCCCCTCTGGCGGTTGCCGAGCTGACCGGCACGCGGCGAACCGCGATGCCGCCCTGGAGGGGATCGATGTCAGACCGCGTTGTGCTGATCACGGGTGGTACGGGCGCGCTCGGCGCCGCCGTCGCCCTCGCCGTCCTCGAGGCCGGCGCGACTGCCATCGTCACCTACCGCGACGCGCGCGACCGGGATACCATGACGGAGCGCGCCCCCACGACGGCGCGCGAGCGCCTTCACGCGCTCCGGGCAGACGTGACCGATGGCGAGAGCGTTCGCCGTCTTGTGGAGGACGCGATGGCGCGCCACCGGCGGGTCGATGCCCTGGTCAACGCCGTCGGCGGGTTCGCGGGGGGAGATCTCCTGGCTACCGACGAGCGCGCCTGGGACGCCATGCTGACGCTGAACCTGCGGAGTGCCTACCTCTGCTGCCGCGCGGCGCTGCCTGGAATGCTGGCTACTCGCCGCGGCCGCATCGTCAACGTCGCCTCCCGCTCCGTCGTGCCGCCGGCTGGCGGCTTCATCGCGTACACGGTGGCGAAGGCCGGCGTGATCGCGCTGACGCAGGCTCTTGCCCACGAAGTCCGGGGACGCGGCGTGACGGTCAACGCCGTCCTCCCCAGCACGATGGACACCGAGGCGAACCGTCGAGCCATGCCTTCCGCCGACCGGAGCGGCTGGGTGGCGCCCGAGTCGGTGGCACGGGCCATCATGTTCCTGGTCAGTGACGGCGCAGCCGACGTGACGGGAACGCTGCTGGCAGTCTGAGGTCCCGCATGAAGATCAGCGACGTAACGCTCACGCTCTTCGCCTGGCCCGGGATCCCGCCGACGACCTACGGGCGCCACACCGGCCGGTTCAGCGGCGAGAGTCAGCTGGGGCTTCTGACCCTCGCCACGGACGAGGGGGTGGTCGGACACGCGTTCCTGGGCTCCGCGATGCGCGGTGCGCACCTCGACGCGGCGTCCCTCATCGAGGTGCTGAAACCCGTCGTGCTGGGTCAGAATCCGCTCGACCGCGAGCGGCTCTACCACGCCCTCTGGCAGCGAAGCCGCTCCACGACCGCGCGCGCGATTGGCGCGGTGGACGTGGCGCTCTGGGATCTCGGCGGAAAGGTGGCCGGGTTGCCGGTGCACCGGCTGCTCGGCTCGTACCGCGAGCACGTCAGGGCCTACGCGAGCTCGGCCGTGCTGAAATCGCCCGAGGCGTATGGGGATGAGGCCGCCCGCTTCAGGGCCGAGGGCTGGACCGGATACAAGATTCATCCGCCCACCGAGCCGGTGACGGACATCGCGGTGTGCGGGGCGGTCCGCCGTGCCGTCGGCGAAGGCTTCACCGTGATGCTGGACGGGAGCTGGGCGTACGACTATCCCACTGCGCTCCGCGTCGGCAAGGCGATCGAGGCCCTGGATTTCCACTGGTACGAGGATCCCCTCGCCGACGACGATCTCTACAGCTACGTCAAGCTCAAGCAGCATCTTCAGATTCCCATCCTGGCCACCGAGTACTCCCCGGGCGGCTTCACGGCCTACGCACCGTGGCTCCTCGCGAGGGCCACGGACTTCCTGCGCGGCGACGTGGCAGTGAAGGGCGGGATCACCGCCTGCGTCAAAGCCGCCCACCTTGCCGAGGCCTTTCACATGAACTACGAGGTGCACCACGGCGGCAACTCGCTCAACAACGTGGCGAACCTGCACGTGATCATGGCGATCCGGAACTGCGAGTTCTTCGAGGTTCTGCTGCCGGCCGGCGCCCAGAAGTACGGGCTCGCCGAGGACATCGAGGTGGACGGGCAGGGTCTCGTCCGTGCGCCGAACGGGCCCGGACTCGGCGCGCGGATCGACTTCGAGCTAATCGAACGACGAAGGGTCGCCGTGCTGCGCTGAGGCCGGGCCGTGGTCAAATCGATCGCGTCGCTTAGGCGAGCCGTGAGCTCGGCGATCCGGATGCCCTGGGCGGCTACCGCACGGCGCCGCGGCGGCGCCACCACCCCTGGACGAGGCTGTCGACGACCTCCGCCAGCTGGGTGAGCGTGCGGCACTCGCGCACGACGTCGCAGTGAGGCGCGTAGAGGGGCATCACCGAGTCCCCCACGCCCCAGCCCCACTGCCCCTCGGGGTTCAGCCAGATGATCCCCTTCACCCGTTCGCGCATGAGACGGAGCGCCCAGGCCTGCGGGTCGTTGTAGTTGTTTCGCGCGTCCCCCAGGATCAGCAGCGTCGTCTTCCGGTCGAGCCGGTCGAGCGACTCCCGGCAGAATCGCGCGAACGCGTAGCCGAAGTCCGAGCGGCTATGGTAGTCGACCGGCGCATGGCCGAGCGCGTACTCGACGGCCCGCTCCACGGTCAGAGTGCGGAACGCCTCGGACACCTCGGCGATCTCCGAGACGAAGGCGAAGCTTTGGACCTTGGAGAAGCACTCCTGGAGGTTCCAGACGAGCTGGAGCATGAAGCGCGAGGCGTTGCGCACCGAGTCGGACACGTCGCAGAGCGTGACCAGGCGCGGCTTCTCGCGGCGTCGGCGCCGCCAGCGGAGGTCGATCGGAACGCCGCCGTACGGAAGGCTCGCGCGCAGGGTGCGTTGCATGTGGAGCTTGCCCCGCTGCTCGCGCCGCTGCCGGAGGGCGAGGGCCTCCTTGATCCGCCGGGCGAGCCGGGCGACGACGGCCTGCATCTGGGCGACCTCGTCGGCCGACAGCGTGAAGAGCGGCTTGTCGGCGAGGAGGTCCCGCCGCAGGCGGTCGGCCTGCCCATGCCCCCGGCGCGCCAGCTCCCGCTCGACGTGCTGCCGGACCAGCCGGCGGAAGGCCTCGAGCCGAAGCTCCATGTAGGTGCGGAGCCGGGCGAGCGCACCCGGATCCATCCCCTGCTCCTCCGCGGCGCGCAGCAGGGCCTCGAGATCTGCCTCGATCTCCTGCCAGGGGAACTGGTCCCAGATCCGGCGGGTGAAGTAGCCGACCTGCAGGAAGTAGAAGAGGCGCTCGAGCCCGACACCCCGCCCGCCTTGCCGCACCGCCAGCTCGAGGGAAGCGGCGTCCGACATGAGCAGCATCTCGGCCAGGGGATCCACGTCGAGGTCGCTGTCCTGCGCGAGCAAGCGCTCCAGCAGAGCCCGCGCCCACGGGTCCTCGCGGCCGAGCGCCTTGGCCGCCTCCGCCCCGAGCCCCTTCAGGTCGAAGAAGTACAGGTCGAAGATCCGCTCGAACGTCGGGAGGTCCCGGGTCTCCTTGACGAGGGTCGCGGCGAGCGCGTGACGGAAGTCGTCCCGGTCCTCGAACCCGAGCATCTCGGCAGCCTGGAGGGCGTCGAGCGCTTCGGTGGTCGAGACGCGTACTTCCGCTCGTCTGAGGTCGCCGATAAACTCGAGGATCCGGTCGTCCACGCCCAACCTCGGCCGGGAGCTACGTGTCGGCCAGCACCTTGTCCAGGCTCGCCTTGACCCGCTCCAGGTCGCGCTCGTGCTTGACCACGAGCGTGAGGGTCGACTCGACGAGGGCGGCGTCAAGCCGGTCGGCGTTGAGGATCACCAGGGCCCGCGCCCAGTCGAGGCTCTCCGAGATCGACGGCGCCTTCCGGAGCTCGAGCGCGCGGATCTTCTGGACCGCGGTCACCACCTGACGCGCGAGCTGCTCGGACACCTCGGGCACCTTGAGCCGGATGATCGCGAGCTCCTCGCCAGCGCCCGGAAAGTCGATGAACAGGTGCAGGCACCGGCGCTTGAGTCCGTCGGTCAGCTCGCGGGCGTTGTTGGAGGTGAGCACCACCAGTGGCAGGTGGCGGGCCTTGAGCGTCCCGAGCTCCGGGACCGAGACCTGCCAGTCGGAGAGCACCTCGAGCAGGAACGCCTCGAACTCCACCTCCGCCTTGTCGATCTCGTCCACGAGGAGGACGACCGGCTCGTCGGCCAGGATCGCTCCGAGAAGGGGGCGCGGCGAGAGGAACCGCCGGGAGAAGAACGCGTCCTCCTGTCGCGCGATGCGATCGACCGCGTCGGTCAGGGAACGGGCGTCGGCGATCAGCTCGCCGATCCGCTCGCGCAGCATCTGCGTGTACAGGAGCTGCTTCGCGTACTTCCACTCGTAGAGCGCCTTGGCCTCGTCCAGTCCCTCGTAGCACTGGAGCCGCACCAGCGGCCGTCCTGTCGTCTCGGCCAGCACCTTGGCCAGCTCGGTCTTCCCAACCCCGGCCGGGCCTTCCACCAACACGGGCCGGTGCATCCGGCTGGCGAGGTAGACAACCGTGGCAATGCGGCGGCTCGCGATGTAGCGACTGACGTGGAAGCGCTCCTGGACCTCCTCGACGGACGCGAACATACCTTCTCCTCAGCTGTCAGACTGTGGGCCCGGGGCCCGCCCAACCGCGACGTCCCCGACGGGGCCGCCCTTCACGCGCCCCTCCCCCCGGCACAAGGTGTGATCATACATTAGGGGCGGGGTTCTGGCAGGCAGAGCGCGATGACGAGCCCGGAGAGCGGCAGAGCCGCAACAATCCCCAGGGCGGCGTAGAGGCCCCAGTGATCCGCCACCCAGCCGAGGATCGTCACCCCAATCCCGCCGGTGCCGATGGCCAGGCCCACGATCAATCCGGCCGCCATGCCCAGACTTCGCGGCAGGTACGCCTGACCGAGAGCGACCGTGATCGAGAACGACGACACCAGCACGAAGCCGGTCGCGCTCAGGGCCACCGCGGCGATCCAGCCGCCGGGACGCCAGAGGAAGAGGGCGATGAGGGGGGTCGAAAGGAGGAGGCTCGCGACGATGTAGCGCCGTGACCCCCAGCGATCGGCGATAGGACCACCCGCGAGGGTCCCCACGGCGCCTGCGCCGAGAAACAGGAACAGGAGCATTCCCACGACGCGCGGATCCTGGCCCAGGAGCTCCACGTAAAGGAACGGCACGTAGGTCACCAGCCCGAGCTGCGTCCACGACCGCACGGTCACGACACCGATCAGGAGCGCCATCGCCCCACGCATGTCGCGGCCGCCCGCGCGCATCGCGCGCGCCGTCGTACCCGGGACCGGCGCCGTGATGAGGGCCGGGAGCACGGTCGCGAGCAGCCCTGCGACGAGCAAGCCAGGCGCCAGCAGTCCCAGGGTCCCCGGGAGCCCGAACCGGGGCACGAGGAAGGTGATCGTCGGCGGCCCCAGGGCGATGCCGATGTTCCCCCCGATCGAGAAGAGCGACAGGCCCGTGGCCTTGCGATCTCCCGCGACTTGGTTCGCGGTCCGGTAGCCCTCCGGATGATAGGCGGCGACGCCAAGGCCCGACACCACGACCACTCCAAGCAACGCCCAATACGAGGGGACAAGGCCCGCCAGTGAGACGCCGCTGGCCGCCAGGAGCACTGCCCACGGCAAGAGCCACCGCCGTGTCGCACGATCCGCCAGGTAGCCGAAGACCGGCTGGACAAGCGACGAGGTCATGTTCGCGACGAGCAAGATCGCGGCGGCCGCGGCGTAGGAGAGGCCGAACGCGGTCTTGAGAAACGGGAGCAGGGGAGCCAGCGCCCCCTGGCTCATGTCGACCACGAGATGGCCCACGGCAAGGAATGCGAGCACACGGGTGTTCGGGCGCTCCCTCACGGCCGCGACGCCGCTCGCCGGCAGCGTTTCGGCGACGTCGGGCGCCCTGCGCTCGGCGGGGGGCGGACGAGTCACGCGAGTCATCGTATCACCTGCGTGCGCGCAGCCGGCGTGCGGGCGCTTGAGCCCCTCCCGGCCTCAGGCTACGCTTCAAGGGAATGCACGACACCTCCGACACCGAGGCGCGGCGCTACCATCGGCGACAGTTCGGGCTGACCCTCGCCGACCTCGGGATCGGCGCCCTCTTGCTGGTGTGGTGGATCTGGAGTGGCGCCGCCGGGCGGCTGGCCGCCTTCCTGGAGGCGCGACTGGACTCCCCAGCGGCGGTCGTCGCGGCCATGGCGCTGGCGCTCGGCGCCTCGCAGGCGCTCCTGACGTTTCCGCTCGACGTCCTGGGCGGCTTTGTTCTCCCCCGCCGAGCTGGCCTGCTGACCCAGCGCTTCGGAAGCTGGCTTCGTGACCGCGCCAAGGCGCTCGCGATCGGCGGTGCCCTGGGACTGCTCGCGGCCGAGGTCGCCTACACCCTGCTGCGATGGAGCGCGGGCTGGTGGTGGCTGTGGGCTGGCGGCGTGCTCGCGGCGGGCATCGTCCTCCTGGCCGCGATCGTCCCGGTCTGGCTCGTGCCGCTCTTCTACCGCCTGACGCCGCTCGCGGACGCTGCGCTGCGCGAGCGCATTCTCGCGCTCGCCGAGCGGGTAGGCGTCCAGGCCGTCGAGGTGGCCGTCGCCGACCTCTCGAGCAAGGGACGCGCCGCGAACGCTGCCGTCGTGGGCCTCGGACGGACCCGGCGAATCCTCGTGAGCGACACGCTTCTCGCCGCGTTCCCCGTCGAGGAGGTCGAGGTCGTCCTCGCGCACGAGCTCGCCCACCACGCGCGCGGCCATGTGGCCCGGGGGCTCGTGCTCCAGAGCGCACTGATTGTCGTCGCCCTGTGGGCCGCCGACCGAGCGCTCCGGGTGGGCACCGTCGCGATCGGACTGGCGGGGCCCGCGGATCCTGCCGGCCTGCCGTTCTTCGCGCTGGTCGTCACCGCCCTCGGGCTCCTAGCCACGCCCCTGGCGGCGGCGTGGTCACGGCGGCTCGAGCGCGAGGCCGACCGCGTCGCCCTCGACGTCACCAGGGCGCCCGACGCCTTCGTCGCCGCCATGGAGCGACTCGGTCGACTCAATCTGGCGGAACGGCGCCCGGGGCGCGTCCGCGAGCTGCTCTTCGCCACGCATCCCTCCATCGAGGCGCGGATCGCCGCCGGCCGCGAGTGGCGGCCTTCCGCTCGCGGCGCCCGACTCGCGCCGACTGCTTGACTGCTTGTCGAGGAGGCCCGGAATGAGCGACCTTGACCGCCTCAAGACGCGTGTGACCGAGGCCGTCGACCGGATGGCCGAGGACCTCTGGAGCCTCGCCCTTCGCATCCACGCCAACCCGGAGCTCGCGTTCAAGGAGGAGAAGGCGGCCGCCTGGCTGACCGAACTCCTCGAGCGGGAGGGGTGCCACGTCGAGCGGGCCGTGGGCGGCCTGCCGACGGCGTTCCGCGCCGAGGTGGCAGGTGCCGGGAACGGCCCGACGATCGCCGTGATGGCAGAGTACGACGCCCTTCCGGGCATCGGCCACGCGTGCGGCCACAACGTCATCGCCACGGCGGGGGCCGGTGCCGGCGCTGCGCTGGCCGCGGTCGCGGCGAGCCTCCCCGAGGCGCGCCTACCGTTCCCGGGCAAGATCGCGGTGGTGGGAACGCCCGCGGAGGAGGGGGGCGCGGGCAAGGTCAAGCTCCTGGACGCCGGGGTGTTCCGCGACGTGGACGCGGCGATGATGATCCACCCACGCTGTGGAACCCAGGTGTGGCGCCCGACGCTCGGGCTCATGAAAGCCAAGGTCGAGTACTTCGGCAAGGCCGCGCACGCGGCGTCCTGGCCATGGCGGGGGGTCAACGCCCTCAACGCGGTCATCGGTCTGTTCACCGCGCTCGATGCGATGCGCCAGCAGCTCCGTCCCGACGCCCGCGTCCACGGCGTGATCACGGTCGGCGGTCAGCAGCCCAACATCATTCCCGAGTACACGGCCGCCGAGTTCTACCTCCGCTCGCTCGACAAGGTGTATCTCCAGGAGATCCGGCGTCGGTTCGAGGCGGCCGCGGAAGGCGCGGCGACGGCCACGGGGTGTCGCGTCCAGGTCACGGTGGACCCGCGGATCCACGACCCGCTCCGGCCGAACTCCGCGATGGCGGCGCTCTTCGCGGAGAACCTCGGACGCATCGATTTCCCCGTGGACCCCGACGACGGTCAAGCCGGCTACGGCTCGACGGATGCCGGGAACGTGAGCCACGCCGTCCCCACGATCCACCCGTACATCCGCACGTCCCCCGATGGGGTCCCGGGCCACTCGCGTGAGTTCGCGGAGCACAACGCGACGCCGCTCGCGCGAGCGGGCATGGTGGCGGGCGCCAAGGCGCTGGCCCTGACCGCGCTCGACCTCCTGGCTCAGCCGGCCGCCCTCCGGGCCGCGAAGGAGGAGTTCCGACGCGCGGAGTGAGGCCGCGGCGACGGGCACGGGGCCTGACCGGCCCCACCGGCGGCGCCCTGACCGTGGGTTCGATCCGCGAGCACGGGCCCGCGGTGGCGGTCTAGCGGGGTCGCCCCCGTCCGGGAGCCGCCTCTCCCATGCAGCAGCTCGACGGCAACACCCTCCGGCAAGAACAGGCGCGGACCCTGGCCACGCCCCGTATTCGATACGGTCTCCTGGCGCGGGGGCTGTTTGTCGGGATGGATCTCTTCTACGGTCGGCGCCGGACGCTGTCCAAGTTCAAGGTCCTGGAGCTGATCGCCCGGGTTCCCTACCAGGCCTGGGAGCAGGTCGGCTACGTGGCGATGACGCACACCGCGCATGACCCCGGGTTCGCCCGGCGCATCTTCGATCGCGTGCGGCAGAGCCGGCAACAACAGGACAACGAGCAATGGCACCTCCTGATCCTTCAAGAGCTGATCAGGACCCGCGGCATCCGCGAGGGGTGGATCCGGTACTGGCTGGTGCCGCAGCTGGTCGCGTTCGTGTACTACCAGATCGTGTGGCTGCTCTACGTCGTACGGCCGGCGCTGGCGTACCGCCTGAACGCCGAGTTCGAGGACCACGCCGAGCACGAATACATGGAGTTCGTCCGGGACCACCCGGAGCTCGAGCAGGCGCCGTTCGACAGCATCCTCGCTCGGGACTACGGGCAGTTCGGCTCCCAAGCGGATCTGTTCCGGCAGATCGGATACGACGAGCGGGTGCACAAAGAGGAGTCCCTCGCCTGGCTCGCGGCCCCGCGGTTCACGTGATCCCCGGCCGGCGGCGTCCCCCGACCCACGGGCGCGCAATCAGGCGTGATCGGGACCCGCCTCCGAGAGGGCACGCCGGCGGGCGTCGGTGCGCCGCTCCGCCTCGAGCCGCTCCAGCTCGACAGCCGAGTGGTCGACGAAGCGCATCGCCTCCGCGAGCGCGCGGTGCCCGGCTTGCTCGGCAATCAGGCGGTGCATCGCCTGGCAGACGCGCCGGTACGCGGGATGGCCCTGGGGGCCCGTCCGCAGCTCCAGCACGTGCATCGCCTCGCGGGCGTTCATCTCCATGTAGAAGCGGATGCGGTACGCCATGCACACGGCGTATGGCGCCACCGGGGTGAGCTGCGCCGCCGAGATCAGGTCGTGGAGCGCGGCCGAGGCCTCCATGACCCGCCGCCAGTCGGCGCCGCCCCCGGCCTCTTCCACGGCCTCGGGGATGACGTAGCCGTGCCGCGGGCCGAGCGGCTGCCACTCGAGCGACAGGAGCCGGTGTCGCTGGAGGTCGCGGAACGCGCCGTAGTCGGTGAGGAGGTCGAACCGGTAGCTGGTGCGCTCGAAGGCGCGCCCTGGTTTGTGGCGCCGGTTGCCACGCTCACCCACGTAGGCGCGCAGGACCGCCGCGCGCTCCCCGACGGTCATGCAGCGCGCGGCCGCGAGCAGCTGATCGTCCGGCAGACCCGAGGCGGCGTAGAGCGCGGCCGCCACGACCTTCATCTCCCCCTCGCGGTCGAAGTCGGCGAGCACGACTTCCGGGCGTGGCTCGGGGATCGCCCCTCCCAGGACGCGCGCGGCGGCGACCTCCGTCGCCTCGCGCGTGGCGGCGAGGTAAGCCGACCAGGCGCCGCCCCGCTCGGGCGCGTCCACGCGACGGAGGAAGGCGGGGATCACCTTCCGCAGCTCGGTCAGCATGAGGTCCGCGCAGGCGCGCGCCTCGGCGAGCGGCGACGCACGGAGGCGCAGGAGCAGCGCCTCGTACGCCTGGGCTGTGCCGTAGAGTCCCACGTTCGAGCGCGTTGCGGCCGGAAGGAGTCCCCGGAGGGTGTCGAGCGCTTTCGCCCGGATGGTGTTCCGGTGGACGGCCTCGGAATCCGACGGCTGGCGTGGATGGCGCCGCCGGAAGTGCTCCTGCATCGGCTCGAGCCAGCGGGCATAGGTTTCGAACGCGAGGTCGAGCGCCGCCTCGAACTCACGCTCGATTGGCGAGCCCCGGACCTCCACCGGCACGTGGTAGCGGAAGCGGCCGCCGGGCCGGTCGGCGTAGGGCACGTAGCGGGTTGACTGCTCGAGATAGGCCATCAGGCGGCCCCACTCGAGGAGCTTCGTGAGCACGTTGGAAACGCCCTCGCACGCGAGGTGGACCCCGCCCAGCTGGGCCACCGAGTCGTCGCCATACTCCACGAAGACACGCTCGAAGAGGCGCTCCGCCCGCGCGACACCGGCGTCGCCCGCAGGCATGGTTCCCTCCGTTCCCACCGCTGCCGCGCCGACGAACTCGTCGAGGAACAAGCGGCGCAGGGTCTTGGGAGAGCGAGAGTAGCGTGCGAAGAGCGCGCCCTTGACGACTTCGGGGAGATTCACCAGCGCGAAAACCGGTCCGTCGAGGCTCGTGACATGCGGCGCGAGCCGGGCCCGCTCCTCCGCCGTGAACGACTCGGCCGCCGCGTCGCTCAGTGGGCTATCCCCTCCGCACCGGAGTTGACTGGGCTCACGCGCCTATCCTAGCAGGGCGCGGAGCGCCGCGACCAGGACCACGCCGCCCGCGACGGCCACCAGGAGGTGTCCCGTGCGGCGGGCGAGGACCGCGACCACCGCCGCCGCCGGGAGATCGGTCACCCAGCCCGGCATGCCGCTTCCCGGGGCGAGCAGAACCAGGGGCAGCGCGAGGGCGGTGATCAGCGCGATCGGGAGCGCCGCGAAGTACCGCTCGAGCCAGGGCGGCAGGCGCCGCCGCGCCAGCGCGAAGAGCAGCGGGGCGCGAGTCAGGTAGGTGGCCGCCCCCATGGCGACAAACGTGAGGAGGAGCTCTGGCCTCATCCGGACGGCGCCGCCGGGTGAGTGAGATCATCGGCCGGCGGCGCGCCTCCACGGCCTGAGGCGGCCCCGCGCGGCGCGAGCCAGACGCCGAGCGCTGAGGCGCCGAGCCCGGCCAGCGCGATATGCCAGCTTCCTCCCACTGTGCCCTTGACCACGAGCGCCACCGCCGCCGCGACGCCTGCCACCGCCCACTGCCAGGGCTCGCGGATCGTTCGCGCCAGGATCGCGATGAACACGGCCGGGAACACGAAGTCAAGGCCGTATCGATGAGGGTCGGGGATGCGGCCGGCGAGGACACCCCCGGCGGCGGCACCGACGTACCAGGCCACGTAAGTGGTGGCCGCCGACCCCGCGTAGTAGGCGGGATCCGGGCGGTGGCTGGCGAAGCGCGCCACCGTGAGGGCGTACGATTCGTCCGTGATGCCGTGGGCGAGAAGCGCCAGGCGTCCCCGTGAGAGGTGCGCGAAGTACGGCGCCAGGCTCGCGGCCATCAGGTAGTGGCGCAGGTTGACGATGTAGGTCGTCACGACGAGGAGCCACGCCGGCGCGCCCGCCTGGAGCATGGGCAGCGCGACGAACTGTGCGGTCCCGGCGGTGACGAGCAGACACATCGCCACCAGCTCGCCCATGGAGAGGCCCGCCTGGCGCGCGAGGCCTCCCCAGACGATGCCGTACGTCACGATACTCGGAACGACGGTCGTCAGCGTGTCGCGGGCACCAGCCCAGGCCTCGGCGTGCGCCGCCCCCCGACCTCCGACTTCCGGCGAGCCGGTGCTCAGCGGGCACCTCTCAGCGACCGCACGGAACGGAGGGCCGGCAGGCGCACCCGAGATATGCCGTCAGTTCGCGGGCCAGTTCGCAGGAAGGAGCTCCGGGGTCGGGATCGATCCCGGAGCTCGCTGATTTCACCCTAGACGATCGCGATCGGGCGCCCCGGGGACCCCGTCCCGCCCTTGATGCGAAGCGGCGCGAAGACGTAGACAAACTCCGAGACCTTGTCGTTGAGGAGGTCGGTGAAGTCGAGGTTCTCGTGGTTGAAGATTCCGTGCTTCGTGATCAGCTCGTTGTGCACGACGAAGGCGAGGTCCGGGTTCGGATTGGGTACGACCTCCGTGGCCCAGGTGTCCGCGCCGACCAGCGCGAGCTGCTTGGCCGCGCACCACTGGGCAACCTCCATCCCGATTCCTGGCTCGCCCTGGTTGAACCTGGCGTTGTCCTTCATCCAGAGGCTGCCCCACCCGGTATTGAAGAAGACCCCGTCGCCCGACTGGATGCTGGACTCCGCAATGCCCTGGCGCTGGAGCGCCGCCTGCACGTCGGCGACCTTGATTTCCTCGCCCATGTTGAGCATGCGACCCTTGAGCCCGGCCACGTCGACCAGGACACCACGGGTGAAGAACGGCTTACATTTCTCGATGCCGAGCTTCTGGAGCCCGTAGGCGTTGGCCATCTCGGCCTCAGTGACGCCATTGTAGTAACGCATCTCGGTCATGTCGCCGTCCTTGCCCGTGATGCAGCCGATGTGGCCCAGACCGTCGAACTGGGTCCCGACCTGACCGATCTCGCTCGAGACGAACTCGTCGTGGAAGACGAGCTTGTTCTTCCCGAACGGTCCCCCCGTCGGGGTCCCTGGTATCCGGAGCGCGAACACACGCGCGCCGAAGAGTGGCATGCCGGTCTCGTAGACGTGCCCGAGCTCGTAGATCTTCCCGGTCTTGATGAGCCTCGCCGCTTCTAGGACCTTGGCGGGAGTAATCCAGTTGGAGCCGCCAGCCTCGTCCTGGGGACCCCATCGGGACGGCCACCATTTCGGTCCGATCGGCGTGTCACCCGCCGCTTGCGCCTGCGCGACCTGCGTTTGGGCGAGCATGCTGCCGGCGGCCATGCTGGCCGTTACGCCTGTGGCGAGGCCGCTCTGGATGAACGCGCGGCGGGACACCTCGCCCGGGGCCTCCGGGGGCACGGTGGTCTCGCCCTCCGTCTTCGGTGTTGCGGCAGCACGACGATGGAACTGCTCCAGCCAGCCTCCCTGCATGGTCGTCTCCTCCGTCTGTGGGGTGCGCGGAGCGGCCCGAGGGCCCGCAGCCGCCACCCGGTATCACCCTCGAAGGTTGGGGCCAGCACACGCGGGCCTCGCCCCCGATCCAGCCGCGGGTCCCGCCGACGGCATCGGCCACGGCGGATCCCATCGCGAGAACGCGCAGTCGAACACGCGGAGCGTGGTTCACGCTAGTCGGACAGCTCCGAGGTGTCAAGGCGCCGGCGGGCGAGCGCCGGACGAGACGCGCGACGCGGCGTACGGGCGCGCGCGCACACGGGCGCAGCAATGGTACGGGCGCGCGTTGACACCCCTCGCGCTGCTCGGCTAGAGTGGGCGCCGTTCAATCTGAGACTGGGAGGCCCGCGATGCGACACCGTCTGGCCGCGTTCACGACTTGCCTCGTGTTCGCCGTCTCGTTCGCTGCCTGCGCCGCGCTGTCGACGGGCCGGGACTTCCCGTCTCCCAAGCCGGGCGCGGAGATCAAGAACGGCGCGACCACGAAGGCTGACCTCCTGAAGATGTACGGCGAGCCGACCCAGGTCGGGATGAAGGACGGAGACCAGACCTGGACCTGGTACTACTTCCAGAAGGGCTCGGGCAAGGCGAGCGACCTCGCGAAGCAGCTCGAGGTCACCTTCAACGGCCAGGGGATCGTCAAGTCCTATTCCTTCTCTTCCAACTTCCCGGAGGACATGAAGACCCGCTGACGGATCCGGGCCGTTCCGCGGGACCGCGGTCGGCCGACCCCGCCGTCGTCCCGATCCTGCTCGTCGCCGTCCTGCTCTGGGGCGGTAGCTACCCTGCCATCAAGCTCACGCAGCCGTTCTTCCCCCCGATCGCGTTCGCCACCTTCCGGTGCGCGATCGCCGCCGTCCTCCTGGGCGCGGTGGGCTTGGCCACCGGGGCGCTCCGCCCTGCCCTCCACCGCCACGACTGGAGGCTGGTCCTCCTGCTGGGCCTGCTTGGCAACACGCTCTTCCACACGCTCATGGTGTCGACCCGGGTAGCACGATCTGCTGCGTCATCACGGAGTCCGGGCTTAAGACAGAAGCCCCAGTCGCTTCCCGCACCGGGGAGGCCCTGACATACGGCCGCCTCGTCGCCCTGGTCCGGAACCGTCTCGCGGCTCCTTGACCGCCTGTGCGCGCGGGGACTAGGGGAAGTAGGGCTCGACGCGAAGGAAGATCTCGTAGGCGAGCCGGACGTCGCCAAGGCAGTACGCCTCGATGTCCTCGACCCGGCCTGCGCGCCAGAGTCCGAGCACCTGGGATCCCTCCATTCCGGGCGGCCACTTCTGGAGCCCGAGGAGTGCGGCGACGACGTCGAGCCGCAAGGCGTCCGCCCGCTCCCAGTTCGAAAGGACGCGCATGACGTCGAAGTGGCTGGCGGGAGCGTACGGCCGGAGGGGGAGCCCTGCGCTCGGCGGCACGCCCACGTATATGGAGCGGCGGATGAGGTAGGGCAGGTCAAAGGCCAGCCCGTTGTAGGTGACGAAGCGCCAGTCCCGCCCCGCCCGGACCACCTCCCAGAACGCCTCGAGTATGCGGCGCTCGTCCTCGACGTCCCGGGCCGTCAGCGCCTTCGTCTCGAGCTCGCCGCGCCCCCGGCCGTCGTGACCCATGCCGATGCAGATCACGTGACCAAACTCCGGACGGAGCGCCATGTACCGCTCCAAATCGCGCCGCAGGACGGCGAACGACTCGTCCTCCAGTCCAGCCAGGAAGTCGTCCAGCCCCAACCCGCCGCTCTGCGTTTCTCCCCGCCGGACGACACGCTCCCAGACGTACTCCTGGATCTTCCGGGGCTCCACCCTGATGTCGCGGGGAATGGTCTCGATGTCCAGGACGAAATTCATCAGGAAGCGGCCTCGAGCGACTCCGGCGCGCGCTCGAGCATCACCGCTGCGACGCTCGCGGTGACTCGCGGGAGCCCTGGCGGCAACGGAACGCGCAGGATGCATCCACGAGCTTCAGCACGTGGCGCGGGACCGTCAGGCGCGAGGCGTCGGGCAGGACAACCGCGAACTCGTCGCGCGCGGGGTGCGCGGGGACGTCGCTCGCCCAGCAACTCTCGTGGATCAGACTGGATACCAGCGGAGTTCCTCCGCCATCGTCACTGCCCCCCCGAAGGCCGCGCGCGCGGCGGCCACGTGCGTCCGGAGCCCGCGGTGCACAGTGTAGCCGACGTGGGCGAGGTACAGTCGGTGGACCGCGGCCGCCCTGGCCACGCGACCAGCCTCGCGGGCGGTGGAATGCCACTGGGTGGGATCCGGCCGCCGGAATGTCGCCTCGTGGATCAGCGCTGTGGCGCCCCGGGCCAGAGCCTCGACCTGGGCGCACGGCCGCGTGTCCGACGAGTAGACGACGCTCCGGGCTCCCGCGTCGCCGCGGACTGCCAGGTTCGCCATGCTCCCGTGCATGTTTGGCGACGCGGTCAGAGCGAGATCGGCTGTCCGGAACACGTCGACACCCTCGCGGGGCTCGACCGGGACGACCGCCACCGACAGCCCCTCGTCGGCGAGTCCGAACAGATCGAGGAGCCGTTGTACGAGACTGACGTGCTCCACGCGGCAGTAGACGGGCAATGGCACTGTCCGTCCGAGTATCACGAGGGACTGGATCAGGGACGGGAGGCCGTAGACGTGGTCCGGGTGGGTGTGCGTCACCACGACCGCCGACAGGCCCACCGGATCGACGCCGACCCGGCGAAGCTTCTGGACGGGGCTGCCCCCCACATCCACGAGGCAGGTGGTACGCCCCGCCCGGATCACGAGCGCGGTCGTGTCACGCGCAGCCGACGGCACGGCGCCAGACGTCCCCAGGCATGCGAACGCGAGCCTGGCCCGCGAGACCGGCGCCGGTGCCTCGCGTCGAGCCTCGGTGCGCCGGGCGGCCGGCCGGGCTCGTCGCGGGACCAGGGCCGGCCGGCTCGGTCCCATCGCGGGCCGTCGCCTCGGGGGCGCCCTCAGGCCGAGCGGCGGCGCAGCAGTATCGGGATGCCGACGGCGGCGACGATGACCGCCACGACACTCACCAGTTGCGCGACCCGGAGCGACCCCAGCATGAGGCTGTCGGTACGCAGACCTTCAACCCAGAAGCGGCCGAGTGAGTACAGCCCGAGGTAGGCGAGGAACAGGGCGCCGGACGCGCGCTCGAACCGCCGCCGGAGAACGAAGTAGAGGAGGAGAAACGTGCCCGCGTTCCAGAGCGACTCATAGAGGAAGGTTGGGTGGAAGTACGGATTGTCCCCGAAGGTCGGCGGCCGGCGTGGCTCGCTGATGTAGAGCTTCCATGGTAGGTTGGTCGGCCCGCCGAATGCCTCCTCGTTGAAGAAATTACCCCACCGCCCGATCGCCTGCCCGAGCGCCAAGGAAGGCGCCACGATGTCCAGATAGGTGAGGAGCGGCAGGCCCCTGGCCCAGACGTAGGCCCCGCCCGCAAGCAACCCCGCGATGAGACCCCCGTGGATGGCGAGGCCGCCCTCCCACACGGCGAAGATCCGCCACCACGGCTGCGTCTGGTAGTAGTCGAGGTTGAAGAGGACGTAGTAGAGCCGGGCCCCGACTAGGCCGCCGATCAGGGCGATCTCCGCCGCCTTGAGAAGGTCGTCGGGGGACTCGCCCCGACGACTGGCCTCCCGGGCGGCAAGCCACAGGCCGAGCGCCATCGACGAGGCGATGAGCACGCCGTACCAGCGGATCGACACGGACAGACCTCCCACGAGGGGGAGGTCGGCCGGGAGGCGAAACGCGAGGGCGATGGGTCCGGGGGACCGGAACACGGCTCCCTATTACCCCACGGCGCTCCGGGCTGTCAAACGAAAAGCCCCCCGTGCGCGGCGGAAGCACTCGGAAAATCGCAAATATGTTTGACAGTGTTCTCGAGGGCTGGGTATGATGGCGGAAACGTTGCAGGAGGTCTGGTTGCTGAGAGCGCGCTGCAAGGATTCGAGGGTCTGAGCGTCGTGCCCGGGCTTTCCAGTCTCGGTGGTTTCGGTGAGATCCTCGCGGATGTCGGTTCCCTCGAGAAGGTTGTCCTGGTCGTCCTCCTGGCGATGTCGGTGATCTCGTGGGCGATCATGCTTCACAAGGCTCTGCAGTTCCGCCTGATCACCAGCGAGACCACCCGGTTTTTCAAGACCTACCGGGAGTCGCGCCGCTTCTCGCTCGTGGCCTCCGGGGCCAAGCGGCTGCGCCAGAGCCCTCTCGGCCGCGTCTATCTCGCGGCGTACCAGGAGCTCTCCGCGAGCGGGGCGCCGCCGCCGGACATCATGGACGGGGCACCCGAGCCGGGCGAGGAGAGCATCTCGTCGGATCGCCTGGAGTCGGTCCAACGCGCCATGCGGCGCGTGCACGCGAGCGAGATCGAGCGGATGGAGCGCTATCTGGCGTTCCTGGCGACGACGGCCAGCGCCGGCCCGTTCGTGGGCCTGTTAGGAACGGTGGTGGGCATCATGAACTCGTTCCAAGCGATCGGCACGCAGGGCTCGGCGAGCTTGGCCGTGGTTGCGCCGGGCATCTCGGGAGCGCTCGTCGCCACTGCGGCGGGCCTGGCCGCGGCTATCCCTGCCGTCGTCGGGTACAACTACTTCGTGGGGCGAGTGCGTCACTGGGCAACCGAGATGGAAAACTTCGCGCTCGAGCTGGCCAACCTCGTCGAGCGCCGGCTCGTACGGAGCACGAAACCCTTCTAGGATGGCGATCAAGGCCGACGCCGGCGCGGATGGTGCCGGCACCCGCAGCACGCTGGCCGAGATCAACGTCATTCCTCTCGTCGACGTTGTCCTGGTCCTGTTGCTCATCTTCATGCTCACGGCGCCGATGATGTACCGCGGGATCGACGTGAACCTACCGAGAAGCGGAGGGAAGCCCACGGCCGTCGAGGAACGACTGGTCCTGACCGTGACGAAGGACCGACTCCTCTACCTGAACGAGCGTCCGCTCCCGCTCGCCACCCTGGAGACCCGGCTTCGGGATCTCCTCCGTGACCGGACGGACCGGACCATCTTCATCAAGGCCGACAAGGATCTGGCGTACGGACACGTCGTGGAGACCATGGACCGGGTGCGCCGGGCCGGGGTCGAGCGGGTCGGAATGGTCACCGAGCCGTTGCCGAGGCGGGAGTAACCGATGCACGCCCGGCCGGTCTACCGCGCACCTCGCCGCTTCACCACCTATCGCCCAGACCCCCCGCCCTACGGGTTCGTCGCCGTGTCGTTCCTGGCGCACATGCTCTGCTTCGGTGGCGCCCTCGCGCTCTCCGCGTTCCTCGGGTCCCGCATCGACGAGTCGAAGGTGTACATCGTCAACCTCGTCCCGGCCACGCCTTCGTTCGGAAGTGCAGCGCCGGCCGCCCCGCCGGCCCCGAGCGCCCGCGTGCCCGAGAGCCCACGCCCGAGCCCGCCTCTGCCCAAGGCGGAGGAGAAGGCTCCCCCGAGCCCGCCCGCGCCCAAGGCGGAGGAGAAGGCCCCCCCGAGCCCGCCCGCGCCCAAGGCGGAGGAGAAGGCCCCCCCGAAGCCGGCGCGGCCCGAGCCACCCCCGCCCGAACGGGTCGTCTCGCCGCCGCCCCGGGTCCCCGAGGTCGCCACCGTGCGCCCCACGCCCGACCCTTCGGAGCTCGCGCTGCCACGACGCGCCGAGAAGGAAAACCCCTCGCTCCCGGCGCCGACCCCCCGGCCGATCGAGCGAACCCTGCCGCCACCGCCGCCGGTGACCCCGCCGGTCACGGCGCCCGTGGCCCCGGCGGCGCCGGCCCGACTGCCGGAGCCCCCCCGGCTCCCGGCGCCTCCGACGGCCCCGGCCGCGTCGCCTGCCCCGCCCGCCGCGGTGGCCGGCCGCCCGGGGACGGAACCGCTGCGGCCGGGCCGGCCGAATGCCCCCGCTGACGCCGGCAGCAGGGTGTCAGTGGACGCAAGCGACTTCCCGTTCACGTATTACCTCCGCCAGCTGCACGCGAAGGTATCGGAGCAGTGGCGGCGTCCACCGATCGTGTCGTCCGAGCAGACCCCCACCGTGATCTACTTTGAGATCACCCGGGACGGCCAGATGCGAGGCGAACCGAGAATCAAGCAGAGCTCCGGCAACGAGCTGTACGACCAGGCCGCGTTGCGGGCGGTCGTCGGCTCCACCCCCTTTCCCCCGCTTCCGCGGGAGTTCCCCGGCCAGTATCTGCAGGTGAACTTCGGGTTCGACCCGGGGCTTGACAAGGGCTGACATGGGCCAGTCGATTCGAGCGATCCTGCTTCTGGTCGGGTTCGGGCTGACGCTCCTGGCGTCGCCTCGGCACCTTCCGTCCCAAGGGGTCGAGGTCTTCCTCAACGTGACCCAAGGCGGCTCGAAGAAGCTCGGGATCGCGATTCCCGAGTTCACCCGCCTGACCACGGCGCCGGACGAGGGCAGCTTCGCGCGCGGAGTCCCGGAGATCATCGGCAACGACCTTCGGTTCTCGGCACTCTTCGCCGTGGCCAATACCCCCGCCCTGCCCGCGGCGCAGGACGCCATCCGACAGGAGTTTGTCCGCCTCCAGCAGGCCGGAGCTCACGCCGCGATGCACGGTCTCATGCGGGTCGACGGGCAACGTCTCACGATCGAGTTCCGCCTCTACGACCTCACGAACCCGGAGTTCCGGCTGATCGCCTCGAAGATGTTCTGGGTGGAGCCGCTCTCCGATCACCGCCGGCTCGCACACCGGATCGCCGACGAGGTCGTCTACCAGTTCACCGGTGAGCGGGGCATCGCCGAAACGAAGATCGCGTACGTGTCGCACCAGGGCACGAACAAAGAGCTCGTCATGATCGACTACGACGGGTTCAACCAGGCCCCACTCACAAACCTGCGGAGCACTTCCCTGTCGCCGGCCTGGAGCCCGACGGATTCGTCCGTGGCGTTCACCTCGTTCTTCAAGGGATACCCGTACGTCTTCCGGGTGTACCCGTTCAACCCGCGCCGCCGGGGGCAGGAGCCCGAGCTCATGTCGGCCTGGCCGGGAATCAACACGGCCCCCGCGTGGGCTCCCGATGGCCAGACCCTGGCGCTCACGCTGTCCAAGGGCGGAAACCCTGACATCTTCGCCCTGCGCGTCGGCACGTCGGAGTTCCGGCAGCTCACCAACAACCGTGGAATCGAGACGGACCCGAGCTGGTCACCCACCGGCCGAGAACTCGCCTTCACGTCGGATCGTTCGGGTTCCCCGCAGATCTGGGTGATGGACGCCGAGGGGACAAACGCTCGGCGTCTGACGTCCGGGGGCTCGTACGACACGCAGCCGCGATGGTCGCCCCGCGGGGACACCATCATCTTCACTCGCCGGACGTCCAGCGGGTTCGACCTCTGGGCCATCAACCCCGACGGCTCCAACGCACGGGCCCTGACCCAGTCCAACGGAAGCAACGAGGGAGCCTCTTGGGCGCCGAACGGCCGTCACGTCGTGTTCTCATCGACCCGCGGCGGCCGATCGCAGCTCTACACGATGTTGGCCGACGGCACCGAGCAGCAGCCACTCACGCGAGACCGGGGCGAGGCATCCAGCCCCACGTGGTCGCCACGACCGCAATGAGGTCTCGACGAAGCCCCACCAGAGAAAGGAGCGTGGCATGACCCGGAGACCCTGGCAGACAACATTCACCGTACTTGCGCTGTTCGCCGCGTCTGTGGTCCTGACGGGGTGTCCGAAGAAGCCGGCGCCGCAGGCTGGGACCGGCCCGGGCGGCGGGGCAGGCCCGACCGTATCGGGGGGAGCCGGCAGCGGAGCGACCGGCGCGGGCTCGGCCGGAGCCGGCGCCGGCGGCGGCGCGATGGGCAGCGGGCCGGGCTCGGCCGGCAGCATGGGCGCGGGCGGGGCGGCCGGGGCCGGCGGGGCCGCCGGGACCGGCGGGGCGGGAGCGGGTGCGGGTGGCGCGGGAGCCGCCGGGGCGACCGGCACCACGATCCCGTCACTTCCGTCGCCGAAGGAGTTCGTGGAAAGCGCCGCGCTCCGCGACGTCTATTTCGACTTCGATCACTACGAAGTCCGGCCCGGGGACAAGGGCACGCTCGACGAGAACGCCAAGTGGCTTAAGACCAACCAGAGTGCCCTGCTTCTGATCGAGGGACACGCCGACGAGCGCGGGACTAACGAGTACAACCTCGCGCTCGGCGAGCGACGGGCGAAGTCGACGCGCGACTATCTCGTGTCTATCGGCGTCGACGCGGGGCGGATCACCGTCATCAGCTACGGGGAGGAGCGGCCGACCTGCACTGAACAGGCCGAAGCGTGCTGGGCGAAGAACCGCCGCGCCCACTTCCTCGTCAAGCAGTAGAAACCGAGTGGCGTCGTGGAGGCCGGGGGGCCGGCTGACCGCAGTGGCCGGAGCGATCGCCGTCTTCGCGGGATGCGCTCCGGAGTCCGCCCCCCTCTTCCGCGAGGACTTCGACCGACTCCGCGCTGACCTGCAGAGGGTGGAGCAGGAAGTCCAGGGAAGTCGTTCCACCCTTCAGACCGAGATCCAGGCGACTGACCGGCGGACGACCCAGACACTGACCGAAATCCAGCGAAACCAGACCCGCCTCGGCACGCGCCTGGACGAGCTCGGGCGTGAGGCGACCCAGCTTCAGGGTCGGGTCGACGAGCTGCGACGCCGGGTCGACACGCTGGCCCTCCAGTTCGAGGCCGGGGGACTGCCACCGGCAGGCGGGAGTGCCGCCCCCGGCGCGCCGCCGGCCGGGGCGGCTCAACCGTCGGGCGGGGCGGCCCAGCCGTCCACCGGGCCGGCTCAACCATCCGCCGGGGTGGCCCAGCGGCCGGCCACGCCGGGCACGCAGGCGAGTGACCTCTACCAGACCGCCTACATCGACTTCACGCGGGGGCACTACAACCTGGCAGCGGCGGCGTTCCGGGAATACATCCGGCTCTATCCCACCACGGCTCTCGCCGAGAAAGCCCAGTTCTGGATTGGCGAGTCTCATTTCAGCCTGGCGCGCGCGCACCAGGCCAAGGGCGAAGCGGACCGGGCCGTCCAGGAACTCGAACGGGCGGTCCAGGAATTCCGGAAGGTCGTCATCACCTATCCGCGGGGAGATCGGGTCCCCGCCGCGCTCTACAAGGAGGCCCTGGCGCTTGGGGAGCTCGGTCAGATTCCGCTGGCGGAGGCGCGCCTGCAGTTTCTGATCGACCAGTTCCCGTCCACGGAGGAAGCGGCCCAGGCGAGGGATCAGCTGGCTCGGATCCGGAAGCGCTGAGCTCGGAGGGGCCCGAGCCCCTCAGGTGTCGGTCCGCGGAAGCCCGAAGACCCAGAGCACGGTGACGTCCGACTCCGGGCTCGCATAGACCATCACCGGGACGTCCGGATCATCGGTCTCGATCGACTGGATGACGACCTGATCGAAGGCCGCCGGCTGGACGGGTGCCACATCCGGACCGGTGACAGGCGCCAAGGGCGGCGGCGTCTGGGGAGTCCGTTGCCAGGGCGCCACCACGGCCAAGATCGCAAGCGCGACCGCCGCGACAGCCGGGGCGAGACCCAGGCGGGGTCGGCTCCTCACCGCCTCCCGGACCCGGCGCCAGACCGGCTCGGGGGCGGGGGCAGGGACCGCGATCCGGGCGCGGACCTGGGGCCAGAAGGCCGCCCAGACCGCCTCGGGCGGATCGGCCACCTCGAAGGCCAGACCGGTCCGGAGTCGGCTGAGCGCGGCCAGCTCACGGGCACAGGACTCGCATTGCCGGACATGGGCACCCACCCGGTCCCGGGCCCCTGGGGAGAGCTCCCCGTCCTGGTACCCCCCCAGTCGACGTCGAACGAACCAGCAGTAAGGACTCATCGCCACCACGCGTCCTGTTAGACCTCCAGGAAGGAGACCCTATTCGGAAGGAGTCTACCGCCCCGTCCAATGCCCGGGCAAGGCAGCGTCCAGCACGCCATGGCGAGCTCCCGGTTGGCGTTCAGGGGCGGCGAGGTCCCCGCCGGCAGTTGAGCAGGCCCGCCCCGCCGTGTGACCATAGGGCCGGATCGACGACCCCCAAGGGGTGTGTCATGAGTGAGTACAGCGCCTGGTTCGAGTGCGTCAACGGCTGCCCCGGCCGCTACAGCCTGCTCGAGGTCATCTACCGCTGTCCGAGGTGCAACGACCTCCTCGACGTGGTCCACGATCTGGAGCCTCTCCGGCGCCGGTCGGCAGCGGCCTGGATGCAGCTGTTCGACGACCGCTACCGCCGGAATGTGTTCCCGTACGGGTCCGGGGTCTGGAGCAAGAAGGAGTGGGTCGTCCCCTTCATCGACAACGAGAGCATCGTCTCCACGTACGAAGGGGGCACCAACCTCCTCTGGGCGGACCGCTACGGCAAGATGCTCGGGGTCGAGGACCTCTGGGTCAAGCAGTGCGGCAACTCCCACACCGGCTCCTTCAAGGACCTCGGGATGACCGTGCTGGTCTCGGTCGTCAAGCAGATGATCAAGGAAGGCGACCCGATCGCGGCCATCGCCTGCGCGTCGACGGGAGACACGTCCGCCGCGCTCGCGAACTACTGCGCCGCCGCCGGGATCCCCGCCGTGGTCCTCCTACCCCGCAACAAGGTCTCCCCGGCGCAACTCGTGCAGCCCTTGGCCAATGGAGCGCTCGTTCTCTCGCTGGACACGGACTTCGACGGCTGCATGGCGCTCGTCCAGGAGATCACGAAGGAGCGTACGATCTACCTCGCCAACTCGATGAACAGCCTCCGCATCGAGGGTCAGAAGACCGTGTCCATCGAGCTCGTGCAGCAGTTCGACTGGGAGGTCCCGGACTGGATCGTCATCCCCGGCGGGAACCTCGGGAACACGAGCGCGCTCGGCAAGGGCTTCCTGATGATGAAGGAGCTCGGGCTCATTCAGAAGCTCCCCCGGATCGCCGTGGCGCAGGCCGAGAACGCGAATCCCCTGTACCTCTCGTACCTGACGAACTTCGAGACGTTCCGGCCGGTGCACGCGGAGAAGACTCTCGCGAGCGCGATCCAGATCGGCAATCCCGTCAGCTTCAAGCGCGCGGTCAAGGCGTTGCGTCAGTTCAACGGGGTCGTCGAGCAGGCCAGCGAGGCCGAGCTCGCCGACGAGGCCGCACGCGCCGACCGGACGGGGATGTTCAACTGCCCACACACCGGGGTGGCCCTGGCCGTCCTTCGGAAGCTCGTCGAGCGGAAGGTCATTCGCTCGAACCAGCGCGTGATCGTGATCTCCACCGCGCACGGGCTCAAGTTCGCCGAGCAGAAGACCGCGTACCACTTGGGGCTCATCCCGGGACTGCAGTCCACGTATGCCAACCGACCGCTGGAGCTCGGACCTGACGCCGGACTCGTCCACGACGCGATTCGCCGGCACGCGGACAAGATGCGGCTCATGGAGGCCTGACGCGCTCATGGAGCGATCGACTGGACGCGCACCGACCCCCCGAGGGGGGAGCTGATGGCCAACTCGCGGCAGCGCCGGGATGCCACTTCCGCGCCCGCGGCCGATTCCGGCAGTGAGCGTGGCCGGGAGCCGGGTCCGAGCACGCAGTCGGTCCATGGTGGCGAGCCGCGCCAGAAGCTGGCCAGCGCGCTGACGTCACCGATCGTGCAGACGGCGACGTACGCGTTTCGCGACAGCCAGGAGATCGCGGACCACTTCGAGGGCAAGGTCGAGCGCGACGAGTACGGGCGGTACGGCAACCCGACGCAGCAGGTGGCCGAGAAGAAGCTCGCGGCCCTCGAGGGCGCCCAGGAAGGCCTCCTCTTCTCGAGCGGCATGGCGGCCATCACCACGACGCTCTTCGCCATGCTCTCCAAGGGCGCCCACGTCGTCGTGACCGACGATGCCTACCGGCGCACACGGCAGTTCCTCAACCAGGTGCTCCGGCGCTACGGCGTCGAGGTCACCACGGTTCCCGCGGGAGACTACGAGCGGATGGAGGAAGCGATCCGACGGACCACGCGCCTCGTCTTCAGCGAGTCCCCGACGAATCCCTACAACCGCATCGTCGATCTCGAGCGCCTCACCGACCTCGGGCGCCGGCACCGGGTGAAGACGGTCATCGATTCCACCTTTGCAACCCCGATCAACCAGCGGCCGCTCGAGTTCGGGGTGGACCTCGTCATCCATTCCGCCACCAAGTACCTCGCCGGGCACAACGACCTGATGGCCGGGGTCGTGCTCGGGAGCCGAAGCCTGGTCAGCGCCATTCGCGAGCTCCACTCGGTCACCGGCGCCGTGCCCGACCCCTTCGCCGCCTATCTGCTCATCCGCGGCATCAAGACCCTGGCCCTTCGCGTGCTCCGCCAGAACGAGAACGCGCAGCGCGTGGCTGAGTTTCTCGAGGCACATCCGAAGGTCGAGCGCGTGCATTACCCCGGGCTCAAGACCCATCCGGAGCACGACCTCGCGCGACGGCAGATGACGGGTTTCGGCGGCGTGGTTTCGTTCGAGGTTCGGGGTGATCTCGCCGCTGCGTCCCGGCTGGTGGACGCTTGCCGCATCCCGCGGATCGCGCCGTCCCTTGGCGGCGTGGAGAGCCTGATCGAGCAGCCCGCACTCATGAGCTTCTACGAGCTCAGCACCGAGGAGCGGCTCCAGATCGGGATCCGGGATTCCCTCGTCCGCTATGCGGTGGGCATCGAGGACGGCGACGACCTAGTCCAGGACCTGGACCAGGCGCTGCACCGGGTGTAGGCCGTGCATCCGGTCGAGGCCTGCCAGAGCTACGCCGCGCGACCCGCGGGCCGCGCCGCCTACGAGAACGGGGCTCACGCCTTCAAGGTCTACTTCCTCGACATCACGGGTCGGCAGCATCCCGAGAGCTACGAGTGGGATCGGAGCGGGCGCGAGCGGGGGTCGGTCCTGCTGGGCCTCAAGCGAGCCGGTGTGGAGGGCATCGGCTTCGTCTGCGCGTTCCCTCACATCGCCAAGGCGTTCCGCTTTGGGCCAGAAAGCGAGACCGTGCTGAACGTCCGGGCGTTTCGGCCGGCCGACTTCGCGGCGCTCGACCTCGGGCGCTCGGACGGGTACGTGGAGTACGCGTGCCTGGCCGAGGCAGTTATCGCCGAGGCGGAATACCGGCTCTGGGCCGCGGCCCGGACCGTGGAGGACTACCTCGGACGGTGGGTGGACTGGCAGCCCGTTGCGATCGCCGATGAAGGCAAGCTCCGCCGGCGCTACCGCCACGTCTCCCTCTGAGCGCGCCCTCGATCCCCGCGGCGGCTTCGGACGCGATCACGTGGTCCTCCGCCGCGCGGGGCCCTGGACGATGTCGCGGGGTCCGACGGCGGGTCTCTCCGCGGGCCCCATGCGATACTGGCGGGAAGATGCGTCGTCGGCTGTTCGTCGCCGGCCTCGCCATTGCCGCCCTCGTCGGCGTCGCGCTGGGCCTTCCGCGGTTAAGCCCGCACCTGCCCCACTCGCTGGCGGCCGTGGCGAACCTGCCGGAGCGGCTCCTCGCCCAGATGCTCCCGCCACGCGTCTCCCGCCGCGTCCGGCTGGCCGGTCTGACGGACGCGGAGCGCGACGCGGTGGGCGTCCTGGCGCAGCGGCTCGGCGCCCTCGTGGTGTGGTCCTCGAACCGCTCCGGTAACCACGAGCTCTACCTCCTGGACCTCCGAGCTCGCGCCCTGCGGCGGCTCACGAACACGCCCCAGGTCGAGTTCTTCGCACGCTTCTCGCCGGACGGACGTCGGATCCTGTTCACGCGGAGCCAGCGAGAGTACGTGAGCCCCCGCGACCCGACCGCCTGGGACGTGTACCTCATGAACGTGGACGGCACGGGCGAACGACTGCTCGCGCGCAACGGCTACTCGCCGCAGTGGACCCCGACCGGGGATGCGATCATCTTCCTTCGCGGCGATCAGGTGGTCCGGGTGGAACTCGAAGGGGGCAATCGGGGGCGCGAGTCCGTCCTCCTGGACGGTCCGACGACCGAAGGGATCAAGGGCGGGATGGAGACCCCCGAGCTCTCGCCCGACGGGAGGCGGCTGGCGGTCACCGTGCGAAGCCGGCAGTACCAGGGCGTGGCGGTCGTGGACCTCGCGACACGGGCGGTCACGCGGCTGTCTCCGGGGCAGGCGTGCCAGCTCACCTGGGTGCCCGGATCGGAGGCGCTGCTCTGGATCGACACCCAAGGGAACGGCGGCACCCAGATCGTGACCGGCGGTTCCGGGCGTGCGGGAAGCCCCTTCATGGACCTCCCGGGAACCTACAGCCACGAGTACTTCCCGAGGGTCTCGAACGACGGGCGATGGCTCGCCTGGGGGGCCGCGGCAAGCGGGCACGAGCATGACCGCGCCGACTACGAGATCTTCGTCTGGCCGATAGGCCGCCCGGTGAGCGAGGCGGTCCGTCTGACGCACCACCCCGGAAACGACCAGTGGCCGGACATCCATGTCCCCCGATAGAACCGCTGGAGTGTTGCCTGCCGCGGGCCCGGCCGGGCGCGCCTCCCTGAGAGTCAGCCGAGAGTACCTGCTCGCCGCCGCCGCGTCCGGCTTTGCCTGGCTCCTGTCCTACCCGCTCGAGCCGTACGTCGACCGGGGCGACTTCCCGCTCTATCTCGGCGCGGTCATGCTCAGCGCGTGGTACGGCGGGCTGGGGCCGGGACTCTTGACGACGATGGTGGGTGCAATCGTCGGGGGGAACGCGCTTGCGGGCACGGGGGCAGGCAGCGCGCCGTTGAACTCGGCGGCGGTGACCCGACTGGGCGTCTTCGTGCTCGAAGCGTTGGTCATCTGCGCGGTGAGTGGGGCCCTCCGCCGCACCGAAGCGCGCGCCCAGTCCCTGGCCGCCAGCGAGCAGGCCGCGCGTCGGGCCCTCGAGGCTGCAGCGCACCAGATCCGGGCCGTGCAGCACGTGACCGACACGGCGCTCACGCACCTGCGTCTGGACGACCTCCTCCCGGAGCTCCTGGGCCGGGTGCGGGACGCCATGGCCGCCGACACGGTGGTCATCCTCTTGCTCAACGACGAGAGAACGGAGCTGACTGTGCGCGCAGCCCACGGACTCGAGGAGGAAGTGAAGCTCGACATGCGGATCCCGTTCGGACGGGGGATCGCCGGTCGGATCGCGGCCCGGGGCGCCACGATGGTCATCGACGACGTGAGTACCGTGGAGATCGTGAGCCCGATCCTCCGGGCCAAGGGCCTCCGCACTCTCCTCGGAACGCCGCTGGTGCTGGATGGTCGGGGGATCGGCGTCGTGCACGTCGGCAGCCTGTCCCTGCGCCGCTTCACTCCGGACGACATCCGCCTGCTCGAGCTCGTGGCGGACCGGATCGCGACGGCCATCGGCCGGGCCCGGCTCTTCGGGGCGGAGCAGCGCGCGCGGCGCGATGCTGAGACGGCGGAGGGGCGCTTCCGACTGCTGGTCGACGGCGTCCGTGACTACGCCTTCTACATGCTGGATCGCGCCGGCCGGATCGAGAGCTGGAACGCGGGGGCCGAGCGCCTCGCCGGATACACGGCGGAGGAGATCGTCGGCCAGCACATGGCGTGCTTCTACCCCCCCGAGGAAGCGCGCCAGGGCCGGCCCGCTCGGGCGCTCGACCGGGCGGCGGCCGAGGGCCGCGCGGTCGAGGAAGGCTGGCGCATCCGGAAGGATGGAAGCCAGTTCTGGGCCGAGGTCCTCGTGACGGCTGTCCGTGACACGGAGGGCCGGTTCATGGGCTACTCCGTAGTGACCCACGACGTGACCGAGCGCCGCCGCCACGCGGAGGTCCGCGCGCGCCTCCTCGAGCAGGTGACGACCGCCCATGAGGAGGAGCAGCGCCGACTCGCGCGCGAGCTCCACGACGAAACGGGGCAGTCGCTGACCTCGCTCCTGGTAGGCCTCCGCACTCTCGCAGAAGCTCGGAGCCTCGATGCCGCCCGCGAGCAGGTCGCCGAGTTGCGCCGGGTCACGGCGCGGACGCTCGACGAGGTCCGCCGTCTCGCCCGCGGCTTGCGGCCCGGGGTGCTCGACGAGCTCGGCCTCGTGCCGGCCGTCGAGCAGCTGGCGCTCGACCACGCTCAGATGCACAGCATCGCCGTCGATGTGAGGGCTGTGGGCTTCGGCCCGGAGCGGCTGCCGCCCACTGTCGAGACGGCCCTCTATCGCGTGATTCAGGAGGCCCTGACGAACACCGCGAAGCACTCGGGCGCCCGGGCCGCGAACGTGGTGCTCCACTGCCGCCGGGATGGGATCCAGGCTATCATCTCGGACGACGGATGCGGCTTCGACGTCGAGGGCACCCTCCGAACGCCTGCCGCCCGGGCGCAGCTGGGCCTCCACGGCATGCGGGAGCGCGCGGCCCTGCTGGGTGGCACCGTCACGATTGAGTCAACCCCCGGCGAGGGCACCACGATCTACGTCCGAGTGCCGGTCTTCGGAGGCCTTGGTGGCAAGGATTCGAATTCTCATCGCGGATGACCACGCCGTGCTCCGGACCGGGCTGCGCATGCTGATCGGCAGCCAGCGGGACCTCGAGGTGGTCGGGGAGGCGAGCGACGGCGACGAGGTCGTCCGCAAGGCCGCGCTGCTGCGTCCAGACGTCGCGCTGGTCGACATCAGCATGCCCGGATCCAGCGGCATCAAGGCGATCGAGCGCATCCGCGCGGCGGCGCCGGCCACCCGGGTCCTCGTCCTCACGATGCACGATATGCCGGCCTACCTTCGCGCCGCTCTCGCCGCCGGCGCCTCGGGGTACGTCGTCAAGCGCGCCGCGGACTCGGCTCTCCTGGCCGCCATTCGGGACGTGCACGCGGGACGGACGGCGCTCGATCCCGCGCTCGCGGCGAGCGTCGTCCAGAGCGGACTGCGCCGTCGCGGAACGGCCCACTCGAGCCCGACGCCGCCCCTGAGCCAGCGGGAGCGCGAGGTCCTCGAGTTGGTGGCGCAGGGCTATACCAACCAGCAGATCGCCGATCACCTCGGTCTATCGGTCAAGACCGTCGAGACCTACCGGGCGCGCCTCGTCGAGAAGCTCGGCCTCCAGAGCCGCGCGGAGCTCGTCCGGTACGCCCTGGACAGCGGGCTGTTCGGAGGCGACGTCAGCCCCGCGCCTTGAGATTCCCCGGGCGGGATCTACACGCCCGGGCCGCGCTCCATCGAGTACGGCTGCCAGCGCCGGAGTGACGTCTTCTCGAGCACCGTCGGGTTGACGCAGCTCATCGGCCAGCGCCCGCTCAGCACGAGTGCGATCTCGCGGCCCAAGCGCCGACGGCGCTCTGGATCCATGCGCGCAGACGCCGAGGCGACGTGGGGGGTGAGGATGACGTTCTCCATGCGAAGCAGCGGGTTGGTTGCCATTGCCGGCTCCTGCTCGAATACGTCCAGCCCGGCGCCGGCGATCCAGCCTTCCTCTAGCGCCTTGACGAGCGCCGCCTCGTCCACCGTCGGGCCCCGGCCGGTGTTGACGAACAGCGCCTCCCGCTTCATCAACCGGAAGTGCTCTACGGTCAGCAGATGGAAGGCGTCCGCCGTCGCGGGGGCGTGCATCGAGACGACGTCGGACCGGCGGAGAAGGTCGGTCAGCCCCACTGGCTCGACGTCGTGTTGGGTCATGACGGTCTCGTCAACGTAGGGATCGTAGGCCAGGATGCGGAGGCCGAAGGGCCGCGCCCGCGCGGCCACCGCTCGGGCCACGTGCCCGAAGGAGATGAGCCCGAGGGTCTGCCCCCAGAGCCGGGGGAACTGCGACAGATACGGACGCCCCTCGACCCACCGGCCGTCGCGGACATAGCGGTCCATAAGCGTCAGCCGTCGGTACGTGGCCAGGATGAGCATGAGCGCGTGGTCGGCGACCTCCTCGATGAACGTGTCGGGCACGTTGGTCACTGGGATGCCACGCGCCGTCGCCGCGGCCACGTCCACGGAGTCCACGCCGACAGTTCCCAGCGCGATCACGCGACACCGCTCCAGGCCCTCGATCATGCGGTTGGTGATGCGTCGGGCCTTGGCGTAGAGCGCATCCGCGTCGCGGGCGCCCCGGATGAAGTCTTCCTCGCTGCCCGGCGGGATCTCGACGATCTCCGCCCCGATGGGACTGAGCGCTTCCATCTCACACTCGTAGCCCACGTCTGGCGGGCCGAAGCTCACCCCCTCTGGCGTCACCACCTTGAACCTTGTCACTTCCGTCTCCTCGCTTCGCGCGTCTCGCCCGGCGTGACCCACGTCCGCTTGACAGACCACGCGTTCGTGATGGGTTTCATATACCTCTGTCGACCCCATCGAATCACGGGATTTCCCGACTCACCCCTCGGCAAACCGTAGCAAACCCAGGCATCCCGCGCCACCCGGCGCCACCAGGGACGGGAGCGGTTGTCGGTAGTGAGCGACGAACTCGTCGAGGGCGCGAAGCAGACGACGCTCCCCGAAGAGGATGAGGCGCTCGAGGCACTCCTCCCGGATCGACGTCCAGGTTGTCCTGAAAGTCATTGGCGTGAGGAGAACCCTCGAAGTCGATTCCCGCATGGTGCTGCTCGACGCCCTGCGCGAAACGTCGCCGGGAATCCTGTGGCAGCGGCGATGACGTTCGAGAGGACGGAATCGACCAGGTGCCGACCAGCTCGCCCCATCCGCCGCGTGCCGCACGACGGGCAGGGTCCCCGGCTATGCTGAGCTCAGCATAGCCGGGGGATACCCGGAGCGTCTGAGCAGCCGCGTGATCCCGCCACTTCGGGGGTCGGGGCGGTAGGTTTTGGATTCGCTCGTTCTTCCGCCGGTACCCTGGTTGGGACCGGTTCCGCGTCACCGGGCTACGCGCGCGGAATGCTGCCACAGAAGACGTAGGTGCTCGCCTCCTGCGCCGACTTGTGGCCGTTGATCGCGAACTCCCCGTTCCGGAGCGTGGCCAGCGGGACGTCGACGGTCGTCTCCGACCTGCCGTTGATCAGGGTCGTGAGCCCGTATGCGGGCTGGGGGGTGAGCTGAGCGCACGTCCCCCTGTGGATATGCAGCGGCTGGGATACTCCGGCGGGCGCCCCGTTCACGGTCACGACCACCCTGGTCTTCCCTCCCTCCTCGGTGAGCGTCGCGGTCCCGGACTCGCCCGAGTTGTTCTGCGCCGCCAGTTGGACGGTGACAGGCCCAGCCGCCTTCCCCTCACGCATTCGACCACAGCCCGCCCCAGCGACCAGCAGCAGTGCGGCCATTGTCAGTGTCAGACCGACAGATCGCCTCATGGTCTTCCTCCTCTTGAAAGACGTGTGTACCCCGACAGTCCTTGCCTTATCGCGTTCCAGAAGGACCCCCCGGCGCTCGCGCTTCTCGCGCGCGCGTCAGCGTCCGTTACGCCCAGTCGGGCGTTCGAGCGCGTCTCACGGCCGCAGGTCGAGGATAAACTTCCGGGAAGCGCGCTGCCCGCCACTGGGTGGTGCGATCGACGGTCATGATCCGACCGCGAACGTACGCGGCGAAAAGCACCCCTCCCGGCTTCCTCGCCGGCGCCCGTCACTCCGGCGCGCCCCTCGACCATCGCACGCGGACTGTAGCGCGTCGTCGGATCGGCCGGCAAGGGCCTCGGGCGGGCGGCACGAGCGGCCCCAAACCGCCCCTTCGGGGCAGCGGGCAGACGGGAGGGGCGGCGCCGAGGTCGGGGGGGTGGAGCGAACGCGAGCTCAGGCGGCCGGGACGGCGGGGCCCGGCGGCGGCTCTGCCGCCAGCTTGAGCGCGACGAGCACGCAACGCGTTCACCGGGCGCCGAGCGGTTGCCGACGGGGCCCGAGAATCGTCCGAGGGGGGGAGGTGGCGTCAAGCCAGCGGCCAGGCGGCTGGGGACAGGACGCTGGTGAGGCCGCGAGGACGTGAACCTTGAGGAACCCGAGCGCGTGGACATGGACGATCGAGCCGCCGCCCGTGCCGATCTCGATCATATCGATCAGCGACGCTTCACCGGGATCCCGATGCCCGCTTGGAAGCGGTGGGCGCGCGCGGCCTCCATGCCGGCGAGACGTCCGGGGCGCCAGCCCTGGAAGAGGCACGCCTTCACCGTCGTGCCGCCCATCTCGAAGGCGGTCACGAGCGCCCGCCGGCCGGTCCGGACTTGAGGAAGCGGATCGGGAACCAACGCGCGGTGGCGGGGCGGCTGTGCACCGGTCGCGGGACGGCGATCCGGCCGGCCGGCATCGGCCCTTCGTGGCTGGTACGGTGCGCGACCGGCCTGGCCCCGGCATGCTCCGGGGTGCGGCCGCCCGCTGGCGCGCCGGCGCGTCCCGGGGTAAGAATGTCATGGCGATCACCGCGCGAGGCCGAGCGCCTCAACCTGGCTCTCGGGTACCGGGCAGGAGGAGAGAGTCCAGACCCTGTTCTACGAGGATGCCGCGCGTATCAGGCTCGGGGACTACTTCCGCATGGATGGGCGGCGCGCCGACGTCCAGGGATACCAGCCGGGCCCGTACATGCGCTTCTGGAACGTGTGGCTGGACCGGAAGTAGCCGAGGAGGGTCACATGAACGACGTGACGCTGGACGAGATGAGGGCGCGGGCGGCGGCGGCCGGCCTGACGCTGAGCGACGCGCAGCTGGCGATCGTGCGGCCGATGCTGGCCGACGCCGTGGCGCCGCTGCGCCGGACGGACGTGAGCGCGATGCGAGCGGTCGAGCCCGCAGTCACCTTCGATGCGGGTGCTGACGCGGGCGGGGGAGCGGGAGGCGGCGATGGCAGGCGATGAGCTCGCCTACGCAGGAATCCGCGAGCTGGGCCGGCGCTTCCGGGCACGGGAGCTCTCCCCGGTCGAGCTGATCACAATCCTGCTCGGGCGCATCGAGCGCCTCGAGCCAATGCTCCACGCGTTCGTCACCATCACGGCCGACCGCGCCCTGGCTGACGCGAAGGCCGCGGAGGCGGCGATCGCCCGCGGCGACGGGCGGCCCCTCCTGGGCATCCCGGTCGCCTACAAGGATCTCTACGCGACACGCGGCATCCGGACGACGGCCGGCTCCGCGCTGCTCGAAAACTGGGTGCCGGACGACGACGCGACCTGCGTCACGCGCCTCCAGGACGCCGGCTGCGTCATGCTGGGGAAGCTCATCACCCACGAGTTCGCGTGGGGGATCCAGACGCCGGGACATCGCTTCCCGGCGGCGCGCAATCCCTGGAGCCTCGACCACATCCCGGGCGGCTCGTCGAGCGGCTCGGGCGCGGCGCTCGCCGCCGGCCTGTGCGCCGGCGCGCTCGGCTCCGACACCGGCGGCTCGATCCGCGGGCCCGCCGCGTTCTCCGGCATCTCGGGGCTCAAGCCCACGTACGGCCGCTGCAGCCGCGCGGGCGTCGTCACGCTGTCGTGGACGCTCGACCACACCGGCCCCATGGCTCGCACCGTCGAGGACTGCGCGTACCAGCTGCAGGCGCTGGCCGGCCACGACGCGCTCGATCCCGCCTCGAGCCGGGCCCCGGTTCCGGACTACCTGGCGCCGCTGGGGCGACCCATCCGAGGCCTCACGGTTGGCGTGCCGTCGCGCGAGTTCTTCCTGGAGGGCGCCGACCCCGAGGTGGCCGCCGCGTTCGAGGCGTCGCTCGTGACGCTCCGGGGGCTCGGCGCGGACGTGCGGGACGTGGCGATCCCCCACATCTGGGACTCGCCCTCGTTCATGGTCATCCTGGCCTCGGAGGCCTTCGCCTACCACGAGCGGGACCTCCGCGAGCGCCCCGGGCTGTATGGCGAGATGCTGCGAGACCGGCTGCTCCACGGCGGGCTCTACACCGGCGCGGAGTACGTGCAGGCGATGCGCCTGCGCGAGCGGCTGCGCCGCGAAATGCTCGAGGCGCTCGGCACCGTGGAGCTCCTGGCGACGCCGACGACGCCGAAACCCGCGCCGACGTTCGCCGCCGCCTACGACACCTCGGTGGGCTTCCCGCGGGCCAACATGCCGCCCTTCAACCTGAGCGGGCTGCCCGCGCTCGCGCTGCCGTGCGGGTTCACGCGCGCGGGACTGCCGGTCTCACTGCAGCTGGCCGGCCGGCCGTTCGACGAGGCCACGGTGCTGCGCGCCGGGCACGCGTACGAGCAGGCCACGGAGTGGCACACCCGCCGGTCTCCCCTGACGCCGTAGACCCCGGTCGGCAGCCGGACTCCGGCCGCTGCTTCTTCCTGTACGTGATCGACTTCATGGTGGACTCGGCGGTCGTCGGCTTCGACAAGCCGGATCCCCGGATCTTCCACCACGCGGCGTCGGCTTCCGGCGTCCGGCCGGACGAGGCCGTTCACGTGGGGACCTCTACTCGGTCGACGTGCTGGCAGCGCGCGCCGCCGGGGTTCGGGCGATCCTGCTCGATCCGATCGGCGCCTGGCAGGTTGACGATTGCCCGAAGGCGTGCGACGTCGGCGCCGCCGCCCATTTGAGAGAAGAGAGGCAGGTGTCCTAATTGGGCGGGAGCGCCAGGTCCGTGCGGTCGAGGCGCTGGATCGGGCTTTCGGGCTTGGCCCCGATCGCCACCCGGCGCCCCCAGGGAGCGCGAACGCGGGCTAAGTGGGCGATTGTTCAGCGTCGGTGCAGGAAGATATACTTCCTTCAGCCCGAGCGCAAGAGGCCCAGTAGCCTGAACGAGCGTAGACTCGGCGCGCATCCCGGCCGAGGCGAAAGGAGAGCAGGGTGTCTCACGACGGGTCCTCGAACGGATTGAGCCGCCGTGACCTCATCAGGACCGGGGCCCTGGCCGCAGGCGCCAACGCCGTACTGCCCATTCGGCGGGCCGCCGCCCAGCTCAAGACGGTCGCCCGCAACCGGACCCTGAGCCTCGTGTGGATCGGCAGCCGCGAAGGCCGCTGGGTCGACTTCGAGCTCTGGAACCCGTATTCGATCGGGTCGAACCATCAGAACGGCCCGGGCATTCTCTACGAGCCCCTGGCGTACTATAGCGCCTTCGCCGACAAGGAGTACCTCTGGCTGGCGGAGAGCTACCGGTACAGTCCCGACTTCAAGGAGCTGACGATCAAGACCCGGTCCGGCATCAAGTGGAGTGACGGTGCCCCCTTCTCGGCCGAGGACGTCGCGTACACGCTGACGAGCCTCCGGGACCTGGGCCCAAAGGTCCGCTGGGGGGTCGACGTACAGCAGTTCATGCAGGAGGCGCGCGCGACCGACGCCACCACGGTCGTGATCAAGTTCAAGGTCCCCGCGCCCCGGTTTTTCTTCTTCCTGACCTACAAGTACGACATCGGTGTCTACATCGTCCCGAAGCACGTCTTCCAGGGGCAGGACTGGACCACGTTCAAGCACTTCGACGTCGCCAAGGGCTGGCCGGTGACTACCGGACCGTGGCAGGTCGCCTTCTCGTCGCCGCAGCAGAAGGTGATCGACCGCCGGGACGAGTGGTGGGCGGCCAAGGCCGGCCTGGCGCCGATGCCGAAGGTGGAGCGCAACATCTGGCTGCCGAACGCGACCGAGCAGCAGAACGCCCAGCTGCTGATCTCGAACCAGATCGACTACGCGGGATCGATGCAGCCGGCGACGTTCCAGACCATCTTCCGGCAGAACCCCAAGATCATCACCCACTCCGGGCAGAAGCCGCCCTACGGCTACATGGACTGGTGGCCGATCTCGCTCTACGTCAACAACGAGCGCCCGCCCTTCGACGACAAGGACGTGCGGTGGGCGCTCAGCTACTTCATCGACCGGCAACAGATCGTGGACGTCGGGTACCTGGGGGCGTCGCTCGTGTCGCCGCTGCCGCTGCCCGAGTACCCGGCCCTCAAGCCCTACATCGACGGGGTCAAGGACATCCTGGCGAAGCACAATACCCTCGAGTACAACCCGAAGAAGGGTGAGGAGCTCCTCAGCCGGAAGGGCTGGAAGAAGGACGCGCAGGGCATCTGGGTCGACCCGCAAGGCGCCCGGCTGAAGGTGGACATCATCGGCTTTGGGTCGAGCGGACCAGCGATCGGCCCCGTGCTCGTGGAGCTCCTCAAGCGGCAGGGCGTTGACGCCAGCATGAGCCTGCCGCCCGACTTCGACGACCGCTTCCAGAAGGGTCAGTACACTGGGGCGATCTACGGGCACGGTGGTGGCGTCAACGACCCGTACTACACCCTGCGCCTGTACCAGAGCAGCACGGTCGCCATCCCCGGCGCGCACCTCGTCAACTTCGCGCGCTGGAAGAACGAGGCCTACAACAAGATCGTCGACGACGTGTTCGTGACGGACATGCGGAACAAGACGCGCCTCATGGAGCTCTTCCACAAGGCGATGGAGATCTGGATCCCCGAGCTTCCGGACATCCCGCTCGTCCACAACATCCACCGGATCCCCATGAACACGACGTACTGGCAGAACTGGCCCACGGCGGAGACCCCCTACGTCAACGGCGCGTTCTGGCACCTCACCTACGCGATGGTGCTCTGGAATCTCCAGCCGACGCAGTAGGGCCCGGGGGCGCCGCGAGACCCGGCCCCGGGGCCACTCGACGGAGCCGAGAGCCGTGAACCGGTGGCCTCACCGTTGCCCGCCCGGCCGGGGCGGCGGAAGCATGTGGGCACGTGCCGGCTAGCTACCTCCTGCGGCGAGCCGGCGTCTTCCTCCTGATCGCGTGGCTCGCCGCCACGCTCAACTTCTTCCTGCCCCGGCTCACTGGGCAGGATCCGGTCCGGGTCAAGCTGCTCCAGCAGGCGCAGCTCGGCGGGCACGTCCAGGCTGGGATCGACGAGATGGTCAAGGAGTACGACCGGAGGTTTGGCCTGGACCGGCCGCTCTGGGCCCAGTACCTCACCTTCCTCCGGGACGCGGCCCGGCTCGACTTCAACTACTCCATCGCCAACTACCCCCGGACCGTGAACGAGATGATCGCGGAAGCGCTCCCGTGGACCGTCGGGCTCCTCGGCACCACGACCGCCGTGTCGTTCGCTCTCGGGACGTTCCTCGGTGCGCTGCTGGGCTGGCCGCGGGCGCCGTTCTGGATGCGGTGGCTCATGCCGCCGCTCTGGGCGCTCCACGCCATTCCCTTCTTCCTGCTGGGGCTCATCCTGATCTACCTCTTCGCGTTCCGGTTCCCAGTGCTGCCGATGTTCGGCGGCTACAGTGCCGGCGCCTTCCCGGCCATGACCGTGCCCTTCGTCCTCGACCTCTTGTGGCACGCGATCCTGCCGGCCCTGTCCATCATCCTGGTGGCGACGGGCGGATGGGCTCTGTCGATGCGCGGCATGATGGTCACGACCCAGGGCGAGGACTACGTGGTCTTCGCCGAGGCGAAGGGGCTCCGGAGCCTCACGATCTTCCTCCGCTACTGCGTGCGGAACGCACTCCTCCCCCAGGCCACCGGCCTGGCCCTCGCGCTCGGTCAGATCGTGTCGGGCGCGGTCCTGGTCGAGGTGATCTTCGGGTATCCGGGCATCGGCACCGTCCTGTTCCAGGCGATCCGGGAGAACGACCACTTCTTGATCCAGGGCATCGTGTTCACCGTGATCATCGCCCTCGGGCTCGCCACCCTGATCCTCGACGCGGTGTATCCGCTGCTCGACCCCCGCATCTCGTACCGGAAGACCTAGTCGCCGTGACCGGGCAGACCCCTGAGACGGCCTCGCCGGCCACCGCCCCGGGAGCGAACACGATCCCCGCCGCCGTGCGCTACCTGCGCCGCAACGGGGCCCTGATCGTAGGGCTCGTTCTCCTGGCGGCGCTGGCCGCCTTCGTCGGTGTTGGCCACCTCGTGGTGGACACGGCGAAGGCGCGGCCGCTGTCGGTCCCAACGCTCCGGCCGCCCTCGGCGCAGTACCCCCTCGGCACCGACCGGCAGGGGCGGGATCTCCTGGCCGTCATGGTCGCTGGCACGCCTCTGACGCTCCGCATCGGCTTCATCGCCGGGCTGATCGGCGTGGGACTCGGGTCCGTCCTCGGGTTCACCGCGGCGTACTACCGGGGCACGGTCGACGCGGTCATCCGGGGCGTGGTCGACGTCGGTCTCACCGTCCCCGGCCTCCTCGTCCTGATCATCATCGCCGTCTCGATCAAGGAAGGCCTGACGGTCGATCAGATGGCCGTCGTCGTCGCCTCCCTCGCGTGGCTCAGCCCGACGCGCGCCATCCGGGCTCAGGTGCTGAGCCTCCGCGAGCGCGGCTACGTCGACGTGGCCCGCCTCTCCGGCATGAGCGGGCCCGAGATCATCGTCCGTGAGCTCGTGCCGAATCTCCTGCCGTACCTGGCAGCGACGCTCGTGAACGCGGTCTCCAGCGCCATCCTGGCCTCGGTCTTCCTGGAGGTCCTGGGACTCGGGCCGATCGACTCACCCACCCTCGGCATGACGCTGTACTGGGTGAACTTCAACGCGGCGCTCATCAACGGCTGGTGGTGGTGGTGGGCCGCGCCCATCGTCGTCATCCTCGTCGTGTTCCTCGGCCTCTTCTTCGTCACGGTCGGCCTCGACGAGGTCGCGAATCCCCGGCTCCGGAGAGCGGTGTGACCGGGGACGTGCTCCGGGTCGAGGGCCTCTCGGTGCGGTACGACACGCCGGAGGGTGCCGTGCAGGCGGCCAACGGCATCACGTTCAGGGTGCGGGCGGGCGAGCGCCTCGGGGTGGCCGGGGAGTCCGGTTCCGGCAAGTCGACGATGGCACTGTCGCTGCTGCGCCTCATCAAGCCGCCCGGGCGGATCGAGGGCGGCTCCGTGTGGCTCGACGGGCGCGACCTCATGACCCTGTCCGACGAGGAAATGCGGCGACTCCGGCTGGCTCGGATCGCTCTGGTCCCGCAGGGATCGATGAACTCGCTCAACCCCGTGCTCAGGATCCGCGACCAGCTCGTCGACGCCCTGCGCGACCACGACGTGGCCGCCACCGGGCGCCAGCTCGACGCGCGGCTGCACGATCTCCTCCCGCGCGTGGGCCTGGGTCCCGAGGTCGCCGGCATGTTCCCCCACCAGCTGAGCGGCGGCATGAAGCAGCGGGTCTGCATCGCGATCGCGATGAGCCTCTCCCCCAAGGTCATCGTGGCTGACGAGCCCACGAGCGCGCTCGACGTGGTCGTGCAGCGCCAGGTCATGGACACGCTGGCCCGCGCCCAGGCCGACCTAGGCGCCGCCGTCATCCTGGTGGGCCACGACATGGGGCTGATGGCTCAATTCGTCGATCGCCTCGGCGTCATGTATGCGGGCCGCCTGGTGGAGATTTCGCCGGTCCGCGACGTCTTCACGGAGCCGCTCCATCCGTACACGCGGATGCTGATCGCCAGTCTGCCGTCTCTCGTGCGGAAGGGCGTCTTCCAGGGGATTCCGGGGCTCCCCCCGCCGCTCCGTGACCTCCCTGCCGGCTGTGCTTTCCATCCCCGCTGCCCGCTCGCGGTAGATCGCTGTCGGAGCGAGACGCCCGTGCTCCGCGAGGCACGGCCCGGCGGCTGGGCCGCCTGCCACCTCGCGTAGGGCTGCGATGACGACTCTCCTCGAAGCCCGCGAGGTGACCAAGAGCTTCGGCGGGGGGCTGCTCGACCGACGGCACACGATCGCTCTCCGCGGCTTCTCGCTGGAGCTGGGCGAGGGCCGCCCGTCCGTCACCGCCGTCGTCGGCGAAAGCGGGAGCGGCAAGACGACGCTGGCCCGCCTGTTGCTCGGACTCCTGACGCCGACGGAGGGGCGGGTCGCCTATCGCGGACGCGATCTCACCACCCTGTCGCGAGCCGAGTGGCGGACGTTCCGGCGTGAGGTCCAGGCTGTCTTCCAGGACCCGTACGAGGTCTACAACCCGTTCTACCGAGTCGACCACGTCCTGACGGTGCCAGTGGCCAAGTTCGGCCTGGCGACGTCCCGCGCCGGAGCCCGGGCGCTGATCGAGAACGCGCTCCGCGCGGTGGGCCTTCGCCCCGACGAAACGCTGGGGCGATTCCCGCATCAGCTCTCGGGAGGCCAGCGCCAGCGCGTCATGGTGGCGCGGGCACTCCTCCTACGGCCGCGCGTGATCCTCGCCGACGAGCCGGTATCGATGGTGGACGCCTCGCTCCGGGCCACGATCCTCGGCGCGCTGCGCCAGATGACGCTCGACCTCCAGATCCCGGTGATCTACATCACGCACGACCTGGCGACCGCATATCAGATCGCGGAGAACATCATCGTGCTGTACCGCGGTGTCGTGGTCGAGGCCGGGGACGTCGAGCTGGTGGTCAAGGAGCCCCGGCACCCCTACACGCGGCTCCTCATCGGATCGATCCCCCTGCCAGGTGTCCACCGGACGTGGACGGCTGACAACGCGCCGGCCCTCGCGAGCCTGCGCCCGGGCGCGGGCACTCAGGGCTGCCTCTTTGAGGACCGCTGTCCATCTGCCATGCCGGCTTGCCGGGTCTCGGCGCCGCCCCTGTTCCGGACCGAACCTGTTCGCGTGGTGTCCTGCTTCCTGTACCAGGAGGCGCCCGCGGTGCCAGCCGGCGAGATGACCGTGGCATTCGTCGGGGGCGGGGCGACGCCCGGCCGCGCGGCTCCCGTACCCGACACACCTCCCGCGCCAGCGACCCCCTAGATGGCCGTGCAAACGGTGCTGGTCACGGGGTCAGCCGGGCGTCTGGGCCGGGCCGTCACGGCAGAGCTGCTCGCACGCGGCCACCGCGTACGAGGTTTCGATCGCGTCGGATCCCCCGGTCTCCGGGATGCAATGGAGGGCGACCTGACGAGGCCTGCCGACCTCGCGCGCGCGATGGCCGACGCCGAGACGCTCGTCCACCTGGCTGCCACACCCGACGAGGACGACTTCCTGACCGAGCTCCTGCCCAACAACATCGTGGGCCTCTACCACGCGCTCGAAGAGGCGCGGCTGGGCGGGGTCCGCCGCGTCATCCTCGCGAGCACCGGTCAGCTCTTCCGTGGCCACCAGGGCCCGTACCCGATCACACCCGAGACGCCGGTCTCGCCGCGCAACTGGTATGCGGCCACGAAGGTCCTCGCCGAGGCGGCCGCCCAAGTGTATGCGCACGCGCACGGCCTCGAGGTGCTCGTTATTCGCTGCGGCTGGTGCCCCCGCTCGCCCGAGCACGTCCGCGAGCTCGAGCAGAGCCCGTACGGCAGGGCGAGCTATCTGAGTCCGGGCGATGCCGGGCGCTGTTTCGCCGCCGCGGTGGAGATCCATCGCGTGCCGCGCTTCACCGTCGTGCACGCGACCAGCCTGCCGGTCGGGCCTCCGCGGTACGATCTCGGGCCCGTGCGGGAGCTACTCGGCTACGAGCCCCGGGACCGCTGGCCCGAGGGCCTCGATCTGGCGACCGGCGGCGGCGTCATGCAGGGCAACCCGCCGTGACCGAGATGAGCGCCGGCCGGGCAGTCGTCGAGCTCCTGAAGGCCGAGGGGGTGCGGCATGTGTTCGGGATCGTCGGCTCGACCTTCCTCGACGTGCTAGACGTTCTTCACGACGACAAGAGCGTGGCGTACGTGAACGTCCGTCACGAGCAGGGCGGCGCCTTCATGGCCGACGGTCTCGCGCGGGTCACCGGCATGCCGGCGGTGTGTCTGGTGACGAGCGGACCAGGCGCGACGAACCTCGTCACCGGCATCGCGGGGGCCTTCGTCGCACACTCGCCCGTCGTGGCGATCGCCGGCGGGTCTGCGCTCGGGCTCCAGGGGCGCGACGCCTTCCAAGAGCTCGATCTGGTCGCCCTCTTTCGGCCGGTGACGAAGCTGTCGATCCAAGTGACCCAGGCGGCGCGGATCCCGGAGGTGCTCCGGCTCGCGTTTCGCACCGCGATGACGGGGCGCCGGGGGCCGGTATTCGTCGACATCCCGCGGGACGTGCTGAATGACCAGATCGTGCGCATGGACCCCCTCGCTCCCGAGAGCTACCGGACGACTCATCCCGCACCGCCCCCGCCGGAGGCGGTCCGTCAGGCCGTGCGGCTCCTCGTGCGGGCCAAGCGCCCACTCCTCGTCGCCGGGGGTGGCGTGACGTGGGCGGCCGCAGCGGACCTCGTCACCCGTCTCTCCGCCGACCACGGACTGCCCACGATCACGGCGTACGGCCGGAACGACGCCGTGCCCAACGACGATCCGCTCTACGTGGGCCCACTCGGCCGGGCAGGCTCTCCCGAGGCCGCCGAGGCGTGCCGCCTGGCGGACCTCCTGCTGGTTGTGGGCTCGCGGCTCGGACAGTTCACCAGCTTCTACGACACGCGGTACATCCGGCCGGGGACGGCGATCGTCCAGGTCGATGTCGACAGCCGGGACATCGGCCGCGTCTATCCGGTTGCAGTGGGGATCCAGGCCGATGCACGCGAGACGCTCGCCGCGCTCCTGGACGTGCTCGCGCAGGACCGAGTCCGGCCCGCCTCCCAGGCCTGGCAGGGCGAAGCCCGTGAGCTCAGGGCCCGGCGCCAATCGCGGTTGCTCGACGAGGCGGCCCTCGATGCCGTGCCGGTCAAGCCCCAGCGGGTCTACGCGGAGCTCCGGCGGGTGCTGCCGCCCGGCACGATCGTCACGCTGGACGCCGGCGCCGCCCCTGCCTATGGCTACGACCGGCTTCACTTCTCCCGACCGCGAACCTTTCTCACCCCCCTCGACCTGGGTGGGCTCGGCTTCGCCTTCCCGGCAGCGCTCGGGGCCAAGCTCGGCCGCCCCGAGGCGCCGGTTCTCGCCATCCACGGGGACGGCGGCTTCTTGATGAACGCGCAAGAATTGGAGACCGCGGTGCGGCACGGGATCGCCGCCGTCGCGCTCGTGCTGAACAACAACTGCTGGGGCTCCGAGAAAGCGTACCAGCGTCACTTCTACCAGGCGCGGTACGTCGGGACGGACCTCGGGAATCCGCGGTTTGACCGTTACGCGGAGCTGTTCGGCGCCCGGGGGTACTACGTCGAGCGCCCGGAGCTCATCGGCGATGCCGTGCTGGACTCGCTGAACGCCGGCCAGCCGGCCGTCATCGAGATTCCGATCGATCCCGACGAGTTCCCCGCGCCGGCCACGGCGGCGCGCCGCCGAGAGGGGTGAGGCGATGACCCGGCCGGTCGCGGTGCTGCTCGACGGGCACGAGCCGGAGGTTCGGGCTGTGATTGCGGGCGAATGCCCGGCCTCGATCGAGCTGCGCATGATCACCTCGGCAAGTCCGGACGAGCGTCTGGCCCTCGCGAAGGACGCCGCGTTCTTCATCGGCGGGATCGCGCCCATCCCGGCAAGGTTGATGGACGCCGCGCCCAGGCTCCGGCTGATCCAGAAGTGGGGGATCGGCGTCGACAAGATCGACCTCGCGGCCGCACGGGCGCGCGGGATCCCGGTGGCCATCACCGCCGGCGCCAACGCAATCCCCGTCGCCGAGTTCACGCTGCTCCTGATGCTCGCCGTGCTGCGGCGGCTGCCCCACCGGACGGCGCAGCTTAAGGGCGGGGAGTGGCACCGGGCGCGCGGCGACGCGCGGATCCAGGCGCGGCAGCTCCATGGCAAGCGCGTCGCGCTCGTGGGGCTGGGCGCCATCGGGCGGCAGGTGGCGAAGCGCCTTCAGGCGTTTGACACCGAGGTCCACTACTTCGACATCCGGCGCCCGACCCCGGCAGAAGAGGAGGCGTTCGGCGTTCGATTCCAGGAGCTCGACACCCTCCTGGCCGAGGCCCACATCGTCAGCTTTCACGTTCCCTACACGTCGGCGACGCGGCGAATGCTGTCGAGAGAGCGGATCGCCCGGCTCCGACCGGGGGCGATCGTCATCAATACCGCCCGGGGCGAGGTCGTCGACGAGGTCGCGCTCGCCGAGGCCCTGGACAACGGACGCCTGGGCGGGGCGGGGCTCGACGTCTTCGGCGCCGAGCCGCCGCCGCCGGACCATCCCCTGCTTCGCGTCCGTGCCCCGGGTCTCGTCCTGGCCCCCCACGTCGCCGGCTCCGCCTTCGACAACGTGGCCAACGTCGCGCGCCATGCGTTCCGGAACATCCAGCGAGTGCTGGACGGTCGGCCTCTGCCGCCAGCGGACCTCGTGTAGCTGGAGGCCGGCGATGGTGCGGTCCCGGCCGGTTACGTCTTGACGGAGCCGGCGGTCAACCCCGCGACGTAGTAATCCACGAAGAACGAGTAGATCACCGCGACCGGCACCGAACCGAGCAGCGCGGCGGCCATCAGCTGACCCCAGTAGAAGACGTCGCCCCGGATCAGCTCGGTGATCGCGCCGACCGGGACGGTCCTGATCTCGCTCTTGGTCAGGAAAATCAACGCATAGAGGAACTCGTTCTGGGCCAAGGTGAAGGCAAAGATCCCGGCAGAGAGAAGCCCCGGCGTACAGAGGGGGAGCACGACGCGCACCATGGCCTGCAACCGGCTCGCCCCGTCGATGCGCGCGGCCTCCTCGAGCTCGCGCGGCACGCTCTTGAAGTAGCCCATGAGCAGCCACGCCGAGAACGGAATGAGCAGCGTCGGATAGGTCAGCATGACGGCCGTCAACGTGTTGCCGAGACCCAGGCGGTTGATGAGGTCCGCCATCGGGATGAAGAGCAGCGGCTGCGGGACCAGGTACGTCGCCGCGACGCCGATCGCGACGACGGCGGCGCCGGGGAAGTTCATGCGCGCCAGCGGGTACGCCATCATCGTGCCCAGCACGAGGGACACTGCCGTCGTGATCACCGCCACCAGCATCGTGTTGTAGGTCCACGTGAGGAAGCTCGTTTGGGTGAGCAGGTCCACGTAGTGCTTGAGCGTGGGCTGGTGGACGACCAGCGGCATGATCTTGGCGCTGTAGAGCTCGCGGTTGGGCTTGATCGACGTGATGGCCATCCAGTAGAACGGGAACAGCATCGCGACCAGGAAGAACGCCAGCGGCAGATAGAGCCGCAGCGTGCGCTGCTTCAGCCCTCGCGCGCCGACCATCACGCTCGCCTCAGGTAGAAGGTGAGGGCCACGATGAGGACGCCGAGCGCCGGCAGCATCGTCAGCGCCTCCGCCGCGCCCATGCCAACCTGGCCCGCCTGCATCCCGACATCGAAGGCGTGAGTGGCAAACAGGTGGGTCGCGTTCGCGGGGCCGCCGTGGGTGAGCACGTAGGGCAACTGGAAGTCGGAAAACGTGAAGATGACCGAGAACATCGTCACGATGACGAGCACCGGCTTGATGATCGGCATCGTGACGTGCCAGAAACGCTGGCGGGCGCCGGCCCCGTCGATGGCGGCTGCTTCGTACAGATCGGGCGAGATCGTCTGCAGCCCGGCCAGCAACGTGATCCCGTAGAATGGTAGCCCGCGCCAGGTGTTCACCGCGATGATCGAGACCATGGCCAGGGTCGGATTGCCCAGCCACGAAAAGTTCGTGCGGACGAGGCCGGTGTTCAGCAGCGTCCAGTTAATCACGCTAAAGGTAGGATCGAGGATCCACATCCAGGCCACGGTCGAGAGTACGGTGGGCACGATGAACGGCAGCAGCAGGAAGGCCCGCGCCAGGTTCTTCCCCCGGAACTGCTGATTGATGACGATTGCCATCGCGAGTCCGCCGACCATCTTCACTAGGGTGGCGACCGTGGTGTAGACGAGGGTGTTGCGTGCCACCTGCCAGAAGACGGGATCCTGCGCGAGACTGCTGAAGTTGGCGAGCCCGACGAAGACGCCGGTGCTGGCAACCCGCCGCTCCTGCAGGCTGAGGAAGATGCCGTAGAAGAACGGGTAGGCCACCAGGGCGAGGAGGAACAGGACCCCGGGAGCCAGCATCAGCCAGCTGAACGTGCCCTCGCGCTCGAGGACGCCGCGCAGGGTCAGCGATCGTCCGGTGACCGGGACGGACCGCGCCAGCGACGCCGGGCGGGCCGCCATCGCCTACTTCGCTTTGTAGATCTGCTTCAGCTGCGCCGCGGCGGCGGCGATGACGCTCTTGGTCGCCTCGCCCTGACAGGCCTTGGCGAACATGTCCACCACCACGTACTTGGCGACGCTCTCCGACGTCGCATGGCCAACGGGACCGGGCCAGCCGGGGAGATGGGACGTCTTCAGCGAGTCGCGGTACGGGAGATACCGCGGCTCGACGTTCCACATCGGGTGGTTGTCGTAGGCGTGCAGGAAGGGCGCGTAGTAGGCGTCCGCCGAGGCGAGCCAGCGCGACAGCTGCTTGTCGTCGTACAGCCACCGGAGGAAGTCCTTCGCCGCCGCGACGTCGGACGCGTAGGTCATGATGCAGTGCCCGGGCGGGTTCATCAGGTGGAAACGCCCCTTCGGACCGCTCGGATTCAGGCCGTGGTCGGTGACCTTGGCGATCTCGGGAAAATCGCGCTTGGCGACGACCAGAATCGACGAGGCGTTGTTGGTGCACGAGACCTGCTCGCCGAGGTAGGCCTTGTTGTTGTTCACGTCCGTCCAGCCGAGCACGTCCTCCAGCATCGTCTCCTTGTAGAAGCGCCGGCAGAAGTCGACCGCCCGCGCCGTCTCGTCGGAGTCGATCACGACAGTCTTGCCGTCCCTGTCGACCTCGCGTCCGCCGTACGACCACAGCAGCGGATAGAGCCAGCCGTGGTTGTCGCCGAAGCCGTGCCCCAGCTCGAACCCGAAGGGATGCCCCTTCTGCTTCAGCAGCCGGCCGGCCGCGAGAAGATCGTCCCACGTCTCGGGGAACTTCGTGATACCGACCTCCTTGAACCAGTCGGTCCGGTAGACCTCGAGCTGGCCGATGTTCCCCCAGGGCAGAGTCTTCCACTTGCCGTTGACGACCGCGGCGTCGAGGACCGTCTCGTACCAGCCGCCGAGCTTCTTGCCGACCTCGGTCGCGACGTCCGTGACGTCGACGAGGCTCTGATCGAACAGATGCGCTTGGTTCAGGAACGTGTTCCCCACCTCGGGTCCCGACTTCGTCTCGGCCATCGTCGTGAGCCGGGTCAGCATGCTACCGACGCTCACCGGCTCGTAGTTGATCTTGATGCTGGTGAGCTTCTCGTACTCCGGTCCCAGGGTTTTAACGAAGAAGTCGTCGAAGGCCTTGATGAACGAGCTCTCGTGGACGACCGACATGGCCTTCGGAGCGGACCGGGCGCCGCGCGGGCTGACGGCGAGGCCGGCCAGGGTGGGGACGGCTACGCTGAGGAACTCGCGACGTGTCGTCATGACGACCTCCACACGTGAGAGGGAATCCGGGGGGCCACGTGGGACTCGCCCGTGTGGCGATGGCGCTGGGCCTAAGAGCAATAGACACCCGGCCCCTCCGACGCGTCAAGGCCGCTCCGCGGTAGGGCGATCGCCAGGCTCGTGACACGAAACACGGGATCTCCTGCAACGCCACCAAGATGCTGCTGTGACACCATGGGACCGGCGATCAGGCCGGGCGGGGCCGGGCCCAGGTGGCGGGACGCGGCGGCGCCCGGACGGCACCGGCTCGCGCCTCAGGCCGCTCCGAGCCGCTCGCGGACCGCTCGCGCCGCCTCGAGGCCCGTGGCGGCGGCCGCCTCCATCTCGGCGAATTGCAGGTAGTCCCCGGCCAGGAAGACCCGGCCAAGCGGTCTCGCGAGCGCCGGCTGGATCCGGGAGCGCCCCGGGGGCGCATAGGGGATCGCACGCTCCCAGCGCTGGATCAGCATCTCCCGGACGATGCCGCGCGTCGCCGGCAGGACCTCGTGCAGATCCTTGAGGAAGAGCGCGCGGATCTCGTCGTTCGACATGGGCAGAAGGCGCTTCCCCAGGTCGCCACCGGCGTACACCATGAGGCTGCCGCCGGGCTCCCGCTTGTCGGGCGTGCGGAGGGGATTGGCGTGGTTGAAGAGCATGTTGAACGACTTGTCGACCACCGCGACCGCGTAAAGGTGATCCCACGGCATCGGCCCGGTTTCCTCGGTCAGGAAGGCGCCGACGATGAAGGGGCCGTAAGGAATCCACGCCAGGGCGTCGGCGGTGTCCCCGGGCAGGCCTCGTACGATGTCGCGCGTCACGTACGCCGGCGTGGCGACGATCGCATAGTCGGCGGAGACCTCGGTCCGGAGACCCTGGCGCAGGAAGCGGATCTGGACGCCATCCGTCGACGGGGCGACCTCCTCGACAGCCGCGCCCGTCAGGACGCGGTCGCCCAACCTGTGGGCGAGCGCTTGGGGCAGGAGCTCCGAGCCGCCGATCAGGTTGCGGGCACTTCCCGTCTCGTCATCGCCCCAGACGAGCGCGAACAAGGCCGCCCCGTACCCGGCCGAGATCTGCTCGGGCTCCGCCGTGACACGCTCGGCAATGGGCCGAAAGATCGCCGCGACGTCGGGATGCAGGTTGCCGAGGTAGGCGGCGAAGGTCTGGTCGTCCCGGTGGGCGAGCACCCGCGCGCGGGTTTCCTGTGACGACTCACCGGGCCGGGGACGCGCCACGCGGATGTGCTCCCGGGCGGCTGTCCGAAGCCGGAGGCCTGCCTTCGCGAAGGACAAACGCGCCCCCAACGAGAGAGGGAGACGGAATGGATAGGTCTCCGGTCGCCCGCTGGCGACCAGACGCCCGCGGAACGCGAGCCCCATCCGGTTGCCCGGGATGGGGCGCGTCTCGAGGCCCAGGTCCCTCGCGAGCCGTCCCATGAGGGTCCCCGGGCCTCCGAAGAGATGGGCCCCGAGGTTCAGCCAGTAGGTCCCCCGGGGCTCCGAGCGCAACCTCCCGCCGACCCGGTCCGTCGCCTCGAGCACGAGGATCCTCCGGTCCCGGAGCATCCACCCCGCGGTCAGGCCGGCGATGCCGGCGCCCACGACTACGGCCTCGTAGCGTCCCTCGGTCACGGCTCCCTCCGCTCGTCCATGTGAATGAGGTCACGTCGGCGTCGGGCCCCCGCTTGACCCTCCCCGAAAGCCCGCCGTAGAATTTCGGCACCAGACCGAGGTGGGAGCGGAAGGGAGGCGTGATCCGCTCACGAGTCGCTCCGATCACCACGTAGCGCGCGTGTCGTCACTACCGGCACGGCGCTCCAACCTCTGCACTCCCAACAAAGGGGGACCTGAACATGCGCGTGTGTCTCGCCTCGCGGTTCGTCCAGTGTCTCATGGCCATGACCCTCGTCCTGGGAGTGGCGTCGGCCGCCCCGGCCCAGCAGGCGGCCGACCCGATCCAGATTGCGTGGGCGGGCCCGCTGACGGGGGACGCCGCCCAGTTCGGGCAAGGGTACCTCAAGGGCATCCAGCTCGCGTTCGAGGAGTGGAACGCCAAGGGCGGCGTTCTGGGAGGCCGGAAGTTCGTCGTTGTGACCGAGGACGACGCCTGCGACCCGAAGCAGGCGGGGACCGTCGCCACCAAGATCGCCGACGACGCGAAGAACGTCGTGTTCATCGGGCACGTCTGCTCGGGCACCACCATCGCGGGCGCGCCGATCATCAACAAGGTCAACCTGCCGATGGTGACGCTGTCCTCCAACCCAACGATCACGCAGCAAGGATTCAAGAACCTCTTCCGGCCGATCGCCAACGATAACGTCCAGGGCAAGGCCGGCGTGGCCTACGCCATGCAGAAGCTTAAGGCCAAGAAGTTCGCGCTCCTCAACGACAAGCAGGCCTTCGGCCAGGGCGTGACCGACGTCGCGAAGGCGACGATCGAGAAGGCGGGGGGCTCCATCACGTCGTCGGGGGGCGTCGAGCGCAACGACGTCGACTACACGGCGGTCCTGACGAAGATCGTCAAGACCGAGAACCCGGACGCGCTCGTCTACTGTTCCAATTTCCCCACCTCCGTCGGCCTGATGGTCAAGCAGGCCCGCCAGCTCGGATACAAGAAGCCGATCATCGGCTGCGACGGGTGGTTTGATATGGGCATGATCAAAACGGCGGGGCCGGCGGTCGACAAGAAGTCGGATCTCGAGGCCGTCTACTTCACCTTCCAGGCCCCGCCCCACACGGGTCCCCAGGCTCCGCCGAAGGTCAAGGCGTTCGCCGAGAAGTTCAAGGCGAAGTACGGAGCCGATCCGGCGAACTACGACAGCTATGGCTACGACTTCGCCAACATCGTCGCCAGCGCGATCGTGAAGGCGAACAGCACCGACAAGAACAAGATCATCGAGGTCCTGCACAAGTCGGTGATCCCGGGCCTCCTGATCCCCGAGTACAAGTTCGACGACAACGGCGACGTCATCAACGGGCCGCTGTACATGTACACCGTCGAGAAGGGCGCCATTAAGCTGGTGGAGCAGTGGAAGGAGTGACTGGGCGGCGGCCGGGGAGCTCCCGCGCCGCCTGACGTTTGTCGTCCCGCAGGGTTGGCCCGCCGGGTCGCTCGCGACGACTGCCCGGCGGGCCAGTTCTTTTCGAGACGCCTGGGTCCGTCGACCCCGCGAGCTGGCTCCGCAACAAGGCGGTACCGCGCCCCCACGTCGTGGACATTCCCGATGTGGCCGACGGCGCCTATGCCGAATACCAAACCGATCACGCCGTCGTGCACATGTTGAAGGGAACCTCGGCGTTCAAGATGCGGGTCAGCCTGATTCCGGCCGCGTCGAAAGAGGACCAGCCCTACCTCGCCGGGCTCGCGCGTGCGGCAGGCCGAAGGCTGGCCAGCTTCTCCCCGCCGGGCCCTACGGACGCACAGCTCAAGAGACTGCAGGCTGAAGAGAAGGCCAAGGCGGAGGGATGGAAGGGGCGACTCCCCGCCGGTCAAAGCATTCCCCCCCAGAAGGGTCCGAGAACCTTCAAGGGGTGGTGACGTTCCAGCGCGTGGCCGGAAGCACGCCCGTCGAGGCGCAATGGTCCCGAGCGAGCGAGCGGGGCCGCTACGCCTCGCCGAGATACGCGCGGCGCACCGCGTCGTTCGCGAGGAGCTCGGCCCCGCTCCCCTCGAGCACGATCCGCCCGGCCTCGAGCACGTAAGCGCGGTCCGCCATCCGTAACGCCAGGTTGGCGTTCTGCTCCACCAGCAGGACGACGGTTCCCTGCCGGTTGATCTCTTGGATGGTCTGGAAGATCTGCTGGACCAGGAGCGGCGCCAGCCCCAGCGACGGTTCATCCAGCAGCAGGATCCTCGGCGCCGTCATGAGGGCGCGGCCGATGGCCAGCATCTGCTGCTCCCCGCCCGACAGCGTGCCACCGAACTGCGTGCGGCGCTCCCGGAGGATCGGGAACAGGGTGAAGATCCGCTCAAGCGCTCCAGCCTCGTCGGCGGCCTTGCGCTGCGTGTAGTGCCCCAGCCGGAGGTTCTCGAGCACCGTGAGCCGCGTGAAGATCCGGCGGCCCTCCGGGCAGTGCACGACCCCCCGGCGAACGATCTCGGCGGGAGTGGCCCGGGCGATGTCCTCACCGCGGAGGCGAACCTGGCCTCCCTGGGCGCGAATGAGCCCCGAGAGCACCCGGAGCGTCGTCGACTTGCCGGCGCCGTTGGCGCCGATCAGCGCCACTACCTGACCCTCGCCAACCTGGAAGGAGATGCCCTTCAGCGCGCGGATCTGACCGTATCCGGCCACGAGGTCGGTCGCCTCGAGAATCGGCCCCGGGCCGGCGGGAATCGGCGTGACGCGTGCGGAGGGGGCCGACGTCAACTGGCCTTCCCGAGGTAGGCCTCGATCACGCGCGGATCGCGTTGGATCTGGGCCGGCGACCCCTCGGCGATCTTCTCGCCGTGGTCGAGGACCACGATGTTCTCCGAGACTTGCATGACGACCTTCATATCGTGCTCCACGAGCAGCACGGTGACGCCGAGGTCACGGATCCGCCGGATGAGGGCGATCAGCTCGATGGTCTCGGCCGGGTTCATGCCCGCCGCGGGCTCGTCCAGCAGAAGGAGCGTGGGGCGGGTTGCCAGCGCGCGGGCGATCTCCAGGCGGCGCTGGTCGCCATAGGGCAGGTTCATCGCGAGCTGGCTCTCGTACTTGCCGATCCCAAAGAAATCGAGCAGGGCTCGCGCGTGCTTCCGGCTCTCTCGCTCCTCGCGCCCGGCCCGGCGAGAGTGCAGCATGGCGTCGAACACGTTTGCAGCTGTGCGGCAGTGTGTTCCGACCAGGACGTTGTCCAGGACCGACATCCCTCGGAAGAGCCGGATGTTCTGGTAGGTCCGGGCCACGCCGAGCGCGGTCACCTCGTGGGGGGGCAGGCCCTGGAGCTCCCGCCCGGCAAAGCGGATGATCCCCGCCGTCACAGGATAGACACCGGTGATCAGGTTGAACAGGGTGGTCTTTCCCGCGCCGTTCGGTCCGATCACAGCGACCAGCTGGCCGCGCGCCACCGAGAATGACACGTTGTTCACGGCACGCAGTCCGCCGAAGCTCTTGTCCACGCCGTCGATGCTCAGGAACCCTTCGCGTCCGGCCGCAGTCGGCCGGGCCCCCTCGCCGGCCAGGAGCTCCACGTGAGGAGCCGTCCGCTCCCGCATGGGCTCCAAACCGGTGTCTTCGGTGGCCGGCGGCGATGGCCGCACGCGCACTGGCCACAGACCCTCCGGGCGGACCAGCATCATCAGGGTGAGCCCGAGGCCGAAGATCGTGAACCGGTACTGCGCGTACTCGCGAAGCACCTCCGGCACGACGACCAGGATGATCGCGCCCAGCACCACGCCCGGAATGCTGCCCATACCGCCCAGCACGACCATCGCCAGGATCGTGATCGACTCCAGCAGGATGAAGCTTTCCGGGCTCACGAAGCCCTGGAGACCCGAGAAGATGACGCCGGAGAATCCCGCCGTGCTCGCCCCCAGGGCGAAGGCCAGGAGCTTTGTGGTCGTCTTGTTGATCCCCATCGTCTGTGCGGCGTCCTCGTCCTCTCGGATCGCCGCCCAGGCCCGGCCGATCCGCGAGCCCTCGAGGCGATACGAGCAGAGGACGGCTCCGATGCACAGGATCAGGATCAGGTAGTAGTACTGCACTGGTGATGACAGGGTCAGCGGCAAGTAGTGGAGCAGGTCGGGCAGCGCCGGGTAGAGCAGGAACTTGGCGTTGGCGACGGATCGGGGATCGAGATGCGCCACGTCGAGGGTCGCAGGGTCGATGTTGATGACGCCGCGGGGGCCGTTCGTGACGGCGTCGAGGTTGTTGAGGAGGATCCGGATCACCTCCCCGAACCCGAGGGTCACGATCGCGAGATAGTCCCCGCGGAGCCGGAGCGTCGGCGCGCCGAGAAGGACTCCGAAGAGGGCGGCCAGGAACGGCGCCACCGGCAGGATCAGCCAGAAGGGAATGTGGAGTCCGAGCTGAGGGGACGCAAGGAGCGCGTAGGAGTAGGCCCCGATTGCGTAGAACGCCACGTACCCGAGGTCGAGCAGCCCCGCGTAGCCCACCACGATGTTGAGCCCGAGCGCGAGCAGGACGTAAAGACCGGCTTGGTCCAGAACGCGGAACAGGTAGCGCTCCCCGGCCTGGAAGAACTTGAGAGGCACGACGGTGCCAACCGCCGCCATGATCGCGCCGAGATACAGCGGCAGGGTCGCCAGCACGAGAAAGAGGACGATCTTCGACGTGCGGCTCCATCCGGCCACAGCCCGGAGCTGCGCGCTCATGGCCCGGTTGAACGCGGTCATCGCGGGGGCCTCACGCGAACTTTGCTAAATGTCCTCCTCACCGCGCGACCCGCTCGCCCAAAATACCCATGGGACGGAAGATGAGCACGAGGATCAGGATGATAAACGCGAAGATGTCCTTGTACTCCGGGCCGATGACGTCACGGGTCAGGATCGGCAGGTAGCCCGCGCCGAAGGTCTCGATGAGCCCGAGCAGGAGGCCCCCCAGCATGGCCCCCGGAATGTTGCCGATCCCCCCGAGCACCGCGGCCGTGAACGCCTTGATGCCGGCCAGGAAGCCGATGTTCCAGAGGACGATGCCGTAGAACATCGCGAACAGGACGCCGGCGGCCGCGCCCAGCGCCGGGCCGAGGACGAACACCATCGCGATGACGCGGTCGATGTCGATGCCCATGAGGCTCGCGGCATCCTTGTCCTCCGCGGTCGCCCGGACCGCGAGGCCGAACGTCGTGTGGTTGACGAGGTAGTGGAGCCAGACCATCAGCCCCATCGCCACCAGCAAGATCAGGATCTGCCGGTCCTGGATCGTGACGCCGAAGATCACGAACTCCGTGGCGGGAATGACCTCCGGGAAGAACCGCGGGCCCGGTCCCACCACGTTCATCGTGGCGTTCTCGAGGAACACTGACACGCCGAGCGCGCTGATGAGAGGCGCCAATCGACCCGCAGTGCGAAGGGGACGGTACGCCACCCGCTCGATGGCGACGCCCAGCCCCGCGACCAGGGTCATGCACACGAGGAAGACGCCGACGAGCAAGGGGATGGCGACGACGAGCGCGAGTCCCTCGGTCACCGCCATCCCGGCCAGCACGAATACCGCGATCATCGCCCCCAGCATGAAGAGGTCCCCGTGGGCAAAGTTGATCAGCTGGAGGACGCCGTAGACCATGGTGTAGCCGAGGGCGATCAAGGCGTAGACCGAGCCGATCGTCAGACCGTTGATCAGCTGCTGCGGCAGCAACTCGATCAGGATCCAGGTCTTCTCCACGGCCGCTCCGGCGGGACCTATCCCATGACGCCGGCGCCCTGGTAGGCGACGCGCAGCTCCTGACCTTCCTGGAACCGCTCGAGACGGTAGGGCGTGATGTCGATGGTCCGGGCGCGACCGTCCAGGACCTGCTCCGCCATCAGAATCCCCACCACCGGGGAGAGCTTGAAGCCGTGGCCCGAGAACCCGACCGCGTAGTGGAGGCCGCTCACACCCGTCGCGGTTCCCATCATCGGATTCCAGTCGGGACTAACCTCGTACATCCCCGACCAGCCGCCCGTGATGGCCGCACTGGCGGTCCCCGGCATGAGCCGGGTCAGCCGGGTCAGGACCTCCATCGTGTGCTCGGCGCCGGGGCGGTCCTCGTACGCGTCGGGGTCCCCCGGCGCGAGGGTGTCGCGCGTGTTGCCCACCAGGATCAGCCCCCCGGTCTCCGGACGGAGGTACACCTCGTTGGCCAGGTCACCGGTGACTGGATGAAGCGGGCTCCAGTCGAAGGTGGGCCGCAGCGTGACGATCGACTCCCGGCTCGGCGTGACCGGCAGCTCCAGTCCCGCGAGCTGCCCGACCGGCCGCGCCCACGGGCCGGCCGCGATGACGACGTGGCCCGCGGCGATCTCTCCTGCGGGAGTGCGCACCGCCCGGACCCGTTCGCCGTGCGTGTCGATACCGGTGACCAGCGTCGACTGGCGCAGCTCGCCGCCCAGTTCGGTGAACCGCCGCGCGAAGCTCGACGCCACCTCGTGGGGGCTCCCGTACCCCGACCGAGGCTCCCAGACCACGGCCGCGCCCTCGGGGATCCGGAGGTGCGGGCTGATCTGGCGCACGTCGTCGGGCCCGATGAGGGTCGCCTCGATGCCCACCTCCTGGTTCATCCGCAGGGTTCGTTCAACCCGGTCCCGGCTCTCCGGCGGCCCGACGAAGAGCATGCCGGTGCGGACGAAGCCGGACTCGCCGCCCACCTCGTCCGCCCAGCGCTCGAAGATCCCGCGGGCCAGCAGCGCCATCTGGGCCGTGGGACGCGTCGTGTAGTGAGTCCGGACGATGGCCGACGACTTCGCCGATGTCCCCGAACAGACGGTGGCTTTCTCGAGGAGCACCACTCGCCCCGCGCGTCGCCGGGCGAGGTTGAAGGCGATGCTCGTGCCCATGACGCCGCCGCCAATGACGACAACATCTGCGCTTTCCATTGTGGCCTCCGCGACGTCCGTGGGGGTGTGGCCGGGGAGTCCAGACGGGGAATGCCCTTCGCGATAATCGTGGACTGGGCGGTCGAAATCAAGTCGTCTCGTGATTCGGCCTGCCGTGCCGATGTTGGACCCGGCCCGCGTGGCCTCGAGCCGCTCCCGTACTGGGACTAGAACTCGTCGTCTGGACGAAGGCAGCCCCGGCCAGCATTAGAGTGATCCGGTCGTGGTCAGGCTGTGAAAGGTCCCCGTCGCATGATTCATCCAATCGTGAAGTTGGATTGCTCGGATTCGAAGGCAGCAACGGCCGTGCCACCGAGGAAGACATATTGTGGCGGCCTTAGAGGCCAGGTGCGCCACAGCGTCGTGTTCGTGACAACTTGACGGACACCGATCCAACCCTCGTCGTCAGTCAGGCAATGACAGCGCCTGATCACACCTGAGGCTCTTCCCTGGGCCTGCACCGCATCTCCCGGATCGGCACGTATGTTGCCTCGGCTCCCTATGGCCGCGCATCCACGTCCCGGGTCAGGAGGGTACGACGTTGCGCCTAGTCCGACGAACCACGCTCCTCGTGTCCCTCTTGTGTGCCACAGCGCTCCACGCCGCGCCGGTCCGCGTGCGTCTCCAGGAGGGAACCACCCGGGGGTTCCTCGCCATACGGACTCTCCAGGGAGATCGAATCGGCCACGGCGAGCTCACGCAGAAGCCGCGGGGTGATGAAATCCAGAGCCGGCTGCTGCTCCAGTTCAAGGACGGCTCGGTCCACGACGAGACGACGACCTACTCCCAGCGCAGCGTCTTCCGTCTGGAGGCATACCGGCTCACACAGCGCGGCCCTTCCTTTCCGGGCGCCGAGATCTCGTTCGACCGGAAGAGCGGACGCTACCAGGCGAAGACTCGCGAGCGGACAGGTGCGGCGGAAGAGCTCGCGACCGGCGACCTCGAGATGCCCGCCGACCTCTACAACGGCATGGCGCTCCTGCTCCTGAGGAACCTCCCGCCGGGAGAGGGAGCGACGGTTCAGCTGGCAGCCTTCACCCCGAAGCCCCGGCTCCTCAGGATGGATCTCCTAAGGGAAGGCGAGGACCGCGCGGTGTTCGCCGGCGAGCCGAAGCAGGCCATCAGGTACCTCATCAACCTGGAGGTGGGAGGCGTCACCGGCGTGGTCGCCTCGCTCATCGGGAAGACCCCGCCCGACCTCCGCTACTGGCTCGTGGCCGGGGAGATCCCCGCCTTCGTGCGCTTCGAGGGCGCGATGTTCCTCAACGGTCCCGTCTGGCGCGTGGAGATGGCCGGCGTGGAATGATCCGCGGTCGCCGGTAGACCGACGGTCAGAACGATACCGCGACCAGCCACACGTTCAGGCCGATGAACGCGACGATGGAGATGAGAGACAGCAGGAAGTACCCGAGCTGGATAAGCTCCGTGCGCCCGATGGGGTCGCCGCGCCACAGCCGGTGCCGCACGAGGTGGAACGAGTCCTCCTTGAGGCTAGGCATTCCCAGCACATCAGTCAGGATGTGATAGCCGTCCATCTCGAGAAACCAGAAGGGATAGAGGCTCACCGCCAGGGACTGCAGCTGGAGCAGGCCGGTGGCGGCCAGGAAGGCCCGCGTGATCCCCGGCTGGAGCATGCTCGCGATCCAGAAGTAGAGCATGCCCAAGAACAGGTGCACCAGGGGGCCGGCCACGGCATCAGTGATCCGCGCACGGCGGCTCGCCATGAAGAGGTCGGTGACGTCAGCGTAGAAGGTGGGCAGGAAGCCGTGCAGCATCGTGAACCCGAACTCCTTCACCCGGCGGCCGTAGTGCGGTAGGGCGAGCGCGTGCACCACCTGATGCAGGATGATGGTCACCCAGAAGAAGAGCTTCACCAGCAGGAGGGACACCAGGGGATTGTCGGCAAGGGTCACGCTGATCTCATGATTCTGCGGCCAGAGCTGTCGGATCCCGTGGATGCCCAGAATCGTCATGCCCACCAGGGCGACGATCCCCACCGGGGAGAACACGAGAAAGCCGCCGTACCGGTACAGCGTGGCGAAGCGGTCGTGTGCGCGCTGGCTCGCCACGGTGAGCTTCTCGATCCCAGCCAGGAACGCTTCCACTGCACGGGCGGCCGGATTGGAGCGGTTGCGGGCGAGCATGCCCCGCAGACGCGACGCCGAGGGCATCTCGAGTAGGCGGGCGCTGAACAGCTTCTGGATCAGGGCCGGAATGACCTCGAAGTCGAAAGCGCCGAACTGCAGCACGTAAGCGGTGCCAAGATCCTGCAACGAGGCCCGTCCGTTCATCTGTTCCCACAGGAACTTCTCGGGCTCGGTGAGCTGGACGAAGCGCTCGGTCGTCCGGTTCTTGAGGATGTAGAGCGGCGCTCCGTCGACACCGCGCCGGTGCTTGGCCAGCTCGTAGTCCCCGTCGGGCACACGGCGCGGCCGCTGGGCCAGGTAGGCGACGCTGCTCGGAATTTCGACGAGACGGAAGCTGTCACCGGCCTCGTCGCGGACCAGCAGCGGAAGCGCGGCCTGCCACTTCGCCATGGCTCTACTCCGGCAGGGTCTGTTCCACGTCGAGCCCCGAGGCCTCGAGCCCCCAGCGAGTCACCTCGGCCACCAGCTGTGTCGACGCCCGGAGGCGAGAGCTCATCACCCGCACCACCTGGTAGAGCAGCGCCGCCGCAGCCCGCGGGTTGCTCTCCAAGAACTGGTGGAAGTTGTGTCGGTCGAGCAACAGCATGTGAGCATCGGCCCCCGCCTGGACGGTCGCCGAGCGCGGCTCCTCGTCGAACAGGCTCATCTCGCCGAAGAAGTCGCCGGGGCCGAGCTTGGCCAGCACCTGCTCCACGCGGCCCTGCACCGGGCTCGAGATGACGATGGTCCCGCTCCGGATGAGAAACACCTCATCGCCCGGCGCTCCGGCTCGGAAGAGCACTTCGCCCTTCCTGAGGCGTCGCTCTCGGAGACGCGGCCAGAGCGCGCTCAGGTGCGGCTCGGCGACGTCCGCGAAGAGCTTAACCCGGCGCAGGAACCCCAGGTCGACCGGCGGGTTCATGGGGGCGGCGGCCCTGGCCGGGTCGGTTGGCGGGACGGGCCGCTCACGTAGCCCAGCGCTTGATGACGGCCGCGTGCAGCGCTCGGCTCAGCTCACCGTGGGCGCTGTCACGGTTCTGCGTGATCGCCTTCATGACGGCCGCCCGCTCCTCGGCCTCCAGGTCGAAGTCGGCCAAAACGGCGCTCGGGTCGCGAAGCAGCGCGGCCCGAAAGCCCTCGTCCACCATGGCCCGCCCGATCAGTTCCCGGATTCCCGGCCGGCTCACTGCACCCTCCGACTCCCCATCCACGACGCTTAGCCCCCGCAATTTCGACGAAGCCAGGGGCACCCAAACCTTGATTTTATCCTGAATGCCAACTCCGTGGAGCGCAGGTGCGACCCAGGCTACGGACACGCGGAGGTTTGCACGGCGTGCCCCGGGCCGGGGCTCGCCAGGACGGCCCCGTCCGCGACGCAGCGGTGGTCAATTGGCCTTTGCGACCCCACTGCTCGCCCACGGCATCACCAGCACGCCAAGCTCGGGCAGAAGCGTCTACCGTCGCTACCGGGTCGGTGCAAGCTTCCGGTCTAGGCGGCGAAACGCCGCGTCCACTTCCGCATCCGTCAGAGGGTTCCGTAGACCTTTCGGGTGGCGGGTCTGTGCCGCTTGCCGCCATTCATCAGCCGTCAGTCGTCCGTTGACACGTTCTCCGGGCCCTCGTAGAATCGCCCAACTTGACCCGGACGCGTGACTTGAGTCCATCGGGCGAGGTCCAGGCTAGAGCCTCTCAGGAGCACGGGTGCCGTGGGGTCATCCCGAGCTGCCCGGCAGCACGAATCCGTGCGCCACTCGGAGCTCGCGAAGTTCGCGTCCCTGCCCTCCTCACGGATGTCCGGAACCCCGCACGTGGTCTTCGCCGGTGTTCCGATCGACGCGGGCCGCCCGCCGATCTTGGGGGGCCGCGGAAGCGCGGTGACAGGCCCAACGAACAAGGCGCCGGCCGATGATCCGGCGCGGGAGAGATGGTTGTCGCGGCGGTGGGACGGCAACGCGTGACACGACCGGAAGCAGCGGCGGGCGGCGCGGAGCGCCGAGCGGCCGCGGGGCGGAGGAGGAACGGCCGATGAGAGCCCACGGATGGACGGCACGAGGGGCCTGGGCGACGGCGCTGGCCGGGCTGGTGGGTTTCCTGCCGGCGGTTGAGCCCGTGGAGGCGAGCCACACGATCAAGATCGGCATCGCGGGGCCGACGACGGGCGGCGACGCCAAGATGGGCCAGGAGTTCGAGAAGGTGGGCCGCCTTGCGCTGGAGGAGCGCAAGGGGATGGTGGCCGGCCACAAGATCGAGTTCCTCGTGGAGGACGACAAGTCCGACCCCAAGGAGGCGGTCTCGGTCGCCAACAAGCTGGTCAACGCCGGCGTGAAGGCGGTGATCGGTCACTACAACTCGAGCTGCACGATCCCCGCCTCGGACGTCTACAACGAGGCGTCGATCGTTCACATCACGGCCACCTCCAGCAACCCGAAGATCACCGAGCGCGGCTACAAGATGCTCTACCGGATCATCACCCGGGACGACCAGCAGGGCGTCTTCGTCGCCGACTACCTGAAGGACGTCGCCAAGGCCAAGCGGGTGGCGATCGTCCACGACAAGACGACGTACGGGCAGGGCCTCGCGGAGGAGACCCAGAAGGCCCTGGAGAAGGTGGGGATCAAGCCCGTGTTCTTCGAGGCCATCACCCGGGGCGAGAAGGACTTCACCCCTGTCATGACCAAGCTCAAGGCCGCGAACCCCGACTTCACCTACTTCACCGGCTACTACGCGGAGGGCGGTATCCTGGTCCGGCAGTTCCGCGACGTCGGCGTCCCGGGCACGTTCTTCGCCGGCGACGCCAACCAGGACCCGATCTTCATCGAGACCGCGGGCAAGGCGGCCGAGGGCGTGATCATGAGCACGGCGCCGCTGCCCGAACAGGTGCCGGCCGCCGCGGACTTCCTCAAGAAGTTCATCGCCAAGTACGGACCGGGCCCCGGTCCGTTCGTCCACTACGACTTCGACGCCTTCAACATCCTCTTCGCGGCGATGGAGCGCGCGGGCAAGGAGATCGACAACCCGAAGGCCGTGAACGCCGAGATCCGGAAGGTCAAGGACTACAAGGGCGCCTCCGGCACGATCACGTTCAACGACAAGGGCGACGTGCTCGGCCGCGAGAAGCAGTTCATCGTGCTGGTGATCAAGGACGGGAAGTTCACCACCCACTGGGCGCCCAAGATGTAGGGCGCCGGGAGCTCCGGGCCGGTCGCGCGCGGCCGGCCCGGAGACGTCCGGACCGTTGCCGCTCCTCGACATCGTCGCGCAGCAGATCGTGAACGGGCTGACGATCGGGGCCTTCTACGCCCTGATCGCGCTCGGCTACACGATGGTCTACGGGATCATCCGCCTCATCAACTTCCCCCACGGCGACATCTTCTCTCTCGGCGCCTTCCTCGCCCTCAGCGTGGCTCAGTTCGTGGCGTGGGGAACCGGCGCGGGCGTGGCCACCGGCGCGGCGATCCTGACCGGCACGCTGGTGGCGTCGGGCGCCATCGGGCTCCTCGGGGTCTCGATCGAGCGCTACGCATACCGGCCGCTGCGCGGCGGGTCCCGCCTCATCCCCCTCATCTCCGCCATCGGCGTGTCGTTCCTGATCCAGAACGGCATCATGCTGGCCTGGGGCGCCGAGTTCCGCGTCTACCCGGAGCTCCCGTCGCGCGTGTGGACGGTGGGGGGCGCGCGCGTGACGCTGATCCAGGTCCTCATCCTGGTCGCGGCCCTCGTGCTCATGGTGGCGCTCCACCTGTTCGTGCAGAACACCCGGCTCGGGAAAGCCATGCGGGCGACCTCGGTGGACCACGACACCGCGCGGCTCATGGGAATCAACGTCGACCGCATCATCGCGGTGACGTTCTTCATCGGATCCGTGCTCGGTGCGGCGTCGGGGGTGATGGTCGGTCTCTACTACCGGCAGATCAGCTTCTTCATGGGGTACGTCTACGGGCTCAAGGCCTTCACCGCGGCCGTGCTCGGCGGCATCGGGAACATCCCTGGCGCGATGCTCGGCGGGCTCCTCCTCGGCGTCCTCGAGGCGGTCGGCGCCGCGCTCTTCCCGGCCGAGTGGAAGGACGTCATCGCGTTCGGGATCCTGATCACCGTTCTCATCTTCAAGCCGCGGGGGCTCCTGGGAGAGCGGGTTGCTCAGAGCGTCTGAGACCCCGCCGGCCACCCTCGCCGGGCACTCCGCCCGCCTCTGGGCCCACCCGCGACTCGCGGACCGGCGCGTACGGTGGGGGGTCGTGCTGGTCCTGGCGCTGGCGTTCCCGCTCGTGATCCAGAACCGCTACTGGGTCGACGTCGCGGCGCTCACGGGCCTCTACGTGATGCTCGGGCTCGGCCTGAACATCGTCGTGGGGTACGCGGGGCTGCTGGATCTCGGGTACGTCGCCTTTTATGCCATCGGCGCTTACACCACCGCCATTTTGATGACGCTCTTCGGCTGGAGCTTCTGGGCCGCCATCCCGGTCAGCGCCTGCTTCGCCACGATCTCCGGCGTCCTGCTCGGCATCCCCGTGCTGCGCCTCCGCGGCGACTACCTCGCCATGGTGACGCTCGGCTTCGGCGAAATCGTCCGAATCATCCTCAACAACCTCGCGGTCACCGGCGGGCCGAACGGCATCATCTCGATCCCCCGGCCCCGGCTCGGTGAATTCGTCATCAGGGACCCGGTCCACTTCTACTACCTGATCCTCGCGTTCTGCGTGCTGACGGTGTTCGTGGTCACGCGCCTGCGCGACTCGCGGATCGGCCGCGCGTGGACGTACGTGCGCGAGGACGAGCTGGCGGCCGAGATGTCCGGGCTCAGCCTGCTCCACCTGAAGCTCCTCGCGTTCGCCCTCGGTGCCACGTGGTCCGGCCTGGCCGGGTCGATCTTCGCGGTGAAGATGCGGCTGGTGGCGCCGGAGAGCTTCACCTGGGTGGAGAGCTTCGTCATCCTCTGCATCGTCGTGGTCGGCGGGATGGGCAACATCGCGGGCGTCACGCTCGGCGCCGCCGCCATGATCGTGCTGCCGGAGCTGCTCCGGGGGCTCTCGCTCTACAGGATGTTCGTCTTCGGCGGCGTCCTGGTCCTGATGATGCTGTTCCGCCCGCAGGGTCTCCTGCCCGGCACCGTGCGGCGGCCGGCGGCCGCGCCGGCTTCCGTCGTGGAGGGCCGACCTGCTTGAGCTGAAGGCCGTGACCAAGACCTTCGGCGGCCTGATCGCCGTCCGCGACTTCGACCTCACGGTCCGGTCGGGCGAGGTCGCCAGCATCATCGGGCCGAACGGCGCGGGCAAGACGACGCTCTTCAATGTCATCACGGGTCTCTACCGGCCGGACGCGGGCAGCATCACCCTTATGGGGCGGTCCATCACCGGGCTCCAGCCGAACCGGATCGTCCGCCTCGGCATCGCCCGGACGTTCCAGAACATCCGGCTCTTCAGAGGCCTGAGCGTGCTCGAGAACGCGATGGCGGGCCGGCACTGCCGGACACGGGCGGGCGCGATCGCGGCCGTCGTCCGCCCCGCCTCGCAGCGCCGCGAGGAAGCCGAGATCCGCGCGCACGCCCTGGAGTGGCTCCGCTTCGTCGGGCTGGAGTCGCTGGCCGACAGCATGGCCCGGAGCCTTCCCTACGGGCTCCAGCGGCGACTCGAGATGGCGCGCGCACTCGCGACGGCGCCCCGGCTCCTGATCCTCGACGAGCCGGCCGCCGGCACCACACTCCAGGAAACGCGCGAGCTCATGGAGCTGATCGGGAAGGTGCGGGCCACCGGGGTGACCGTGCTGCTGATCGAGCACAACGTGCAGGTCGTGATGGAGGTCTCGGACCGGATCGCGGTCATGGATCACGGGGAGAAGATCGCCGAGGGGCCGCCGGAGGCCATCCGGGTCGACCCCCGGGTGATCGAGGCCTACCTGGGCCGGGACGACGAGGACCTCTAACCTCTCCTGCTCGGACCCGGTGGGGTGGGCCGGCGGCACCGCCGCCGCGGAGGGTACGTGCTCGAGGTCGACGACGTTCACACCTACTACGGCGAGATCCACGCCCTGAAGGGCGTCACGCTGACGGTCAGCGCGGGCGAGATCGTCGCGTTGATCGGCCGGAACGGGGCCGGCAAGTCGACGCTGCTGAACACGATCTCCGGGCTGCTGCGCCCGCGGGTGGGCGCGGTCCGCCTGCGCGGAGAGTCGCTCGAGCGGCTTCCGGCCGACGCCATCGTGCAGCGTGGCATCACGCAGGTGCCGGAAGGGCGGAAGATCTTCGGCATCCTGACGGTCGAGGAGAACCTGGACATGGGAGCGTTCCTCTGCCGGGACCCGGCCGAGCTCGCGGCCCGCAAGGCGCGCGTCCTGACCCTGTTCCCGCGGCTCGCCGAGCGACGGGCCCAGCTGGGAGGGAGCCTGAGCGGGGGCGAGCAGCAGATGCTCGCCATCGGCCGGGCGCTCATGATGGCGCCCCGCCTGCTTCTCATGGACGAGCCCTCGCTGGGGCTGGCGCCCACCCTCGTCCAGTCCATCTTCCGCGTCATCCGGGACATCAATGCGGCCGGCACCGCCGTGCTCCTCGTCGAGCAGAACGCGCGCATGGCCCTCCGGATCGCGCGGCGGGGCTACGTTCTGGACACCGGCCGGGTCGTGCTGTCGGGTGCCGCGAGTCAACTCCTCGAGGACGAAGAAGTCAAACGCGCCTACCTCGGGTAACCCCGGCCCCCAGCGCCCGCGGAGTCCTCCGACTCCGGGTCCCGGAGGCTCGAATCACCTCTCCGGCCCAGCAACGGCGGCGAGGCAGTCCCGACCAGGAGCCCTTCGAGGCGTGCCTGGCATTCGACCGCGGACGTGCCGGTCAGCTGGACGCCATGGACTCGCGCCAGGATCTTCACCCGCGCTCCCCGCGTCGCAGAGGTCGACACACGGCTCGACGGCCCCACGTGTTTCACTGAGCACGTAGCAGGCTTCGGTCGGCATGTCGAGGATATGCGAGCTGCCGGGCGTCCCAGCCGAGGACCGCGATCGGTTTCCTCCAGAGAAACCTGGCGACAGGCGCAGGTCCCCGACGTAGGGGAGAATCTGACCGTCGATGGCTACCCGCGCCGGCGCCGCTTCCAAGAGGCCGCGCCCACTCCGGCGAGACCTGCCCCGACCAGGATCAACGTCGCCGGCCCCGGAACGGCCACGGCCACGGGCACAAAGTTCAGATCGTCCAGGGTATAGGAGAAGCCGCCCGGCGCCGCGATGGTGACAGCCCTGAACGGTGTGTCGGAGTTGAACCCGACGAACTGTCCGGTGGGGGGGAAGCCGGGGGAGGAGACGGGGAAGGGATCGAAGAAGCTCAGCGCGACGTCGTCGAGGTCGTTGGTGGCGCTGAACGCCCCCGTTCCCTGGGCGAGCGTGTTGATGGAGATCCCGAACGCGATGATGGGGCCAGGGAAACTGAAGCTGATCGTCTCCCCGGTCGAGAAGAAGCCGTCGAACTCGTCTCCCAAGGAATTGGGTTGGCTGAGCGCCAGGAAGTCGTCGATCACCGCGGCGGCGTCCGGGCCCGAAGTGGAGTAGAAGATCCCGTCAAGGATCCCCCCATCGGGGATCACGGTCCCGACCGCGTTGTCGTCCCATGTCTCGACGATCTCTCCGGTCACGCCGGAACCGAACGCGGCACGGCCTTGGAACGTTATGATGGCGGCGGTGGCCGATCCCGCAAACAGCAGGACCGCGGACAGGGCGACCAGCGGAGCAGTCAGCTCGGATCGGACCCTCATGGCTGGTCTTCCTCCACTCCCTTCGCCCTCTATCTATGGCCTGAGGTGGGATCCTTCTCCGTCGAGCTGCCGCTCGAAGCCCTCTGCGTAACCCCGAAGGTCGAGCTCTTCTGCTCGCGCGTCGAGCAGAGCTTCGTCCGCGAGCGAGGCTTCGCTCTGATCACCGGCGACCCCGGCGCCGGCAAGTCCGTCGCCCTGCGCCTGCTCGCCGAACGGCTGGGCCGGCTGACCGATCTCACCCTCGGCGCCTCACGCACCCGCAGAGTTACCTGGCCGATTTCCACCGGGAGCTCGGCGACCTGTTCGGCGTCGCCGTTCAGCCCCACAAATCGCTGGGCGGGCTTCAAGACCCTGCGCGACCGCTGGCTGTCGCATCTCGAACACACCCACCTACGCACCGTGCTCCTCATCGACGAAGTGCAGGAAATGCTCCCCCCGTGCTCAGCGAGCTGCGCTTGTTTGGTCAGCACCCAGTTCGACTCGCGCCCTCTGCTCAGCGTCGTCCTGGCCGGCGACGGCCGTTTCGCCGAGCTCCTGCGGCGTGACGCCCCTCGGCTCCCGCATCCGGATTCGCCTCACGCCGGAGTATGCCTCGCGGGAGGAGCTGGTGCCTGCCTCGGCCATCTCCTCACGATCCCCTCGTGCGCCTGCATCGCATCGACGAGAATATGGCCGCTGACATCGCCCCCGTGCTCGCCTACTTGCGCGACCTCAGCGCCACAGCTCCTGCGCCGTGCTCCTCGGCCACCATGCCCGCAAGGGCGCCGCCCACCTCCGCGCCGGCCAGGCGTTGCGCGGCTCCTCGCGGACGGGTCGTGAAGTCCGCAGCCAGCTACCAGCTCGCCGACGGGTAGCGGTCCCCCGTGTCCCGAATCCACCCTCCTTGCCCAGCCAGTGTCGCGCTGCCTGCGGGGCGGGCGCGGCGAGGTGGGTCCTCACAGGAAGCAGCAAGGCCGCCGTTCAGGCGGCCTTGCTGACTGCGAACCAGCGGAGTTGCGTATTCTCTACGCGGGCGACTTGCAGCGCCTCCACCCGAGCAGCGCGAGAGCGCTGCCGAGGAGCAGAAGCGTGGCCGGTGCAGGCACTTGGGCGTCTGTTGGCTTCGACTCCGCCTGACCGCGGCTCTCCAGCCTGATGCCCGGCCCGAGCGTGGCCACGTTGTCGAGCGTCATCGAGAAGAGGGCGGGGTCGTTGATGGCGCCGGACACGTTGAACGCGGTTGCGGGCCCTCCGAACGACTGGTTAGAAATCCCGTCCTGCGGTGTGTCGGTAGCGATGTTGACCATGATGCCGGGCGTGTCGCCCGGGGATTCCGCCCCTTGGGCGTTCGCGGGATCGTTCCACCACTCCATCGTGATCGTCGTGCCCCCAAACGCGGCGGGCAATGTTTGGTCTACCCAGGTACCACTTCCGGTGGTTGTGAACGAGGACGCTGGGCCAAGGAAATCGGTGTCACCGATTGTTAACTGAAACGTGTGTGCGACGGTGTCGAGGTTCTGTACCACCGTCCCGGCGCTGGAGAGAGTGTTGAGCCCGCCCGGGCCCGTGGACTTCACAGAGGTCTGAACGGCGAAATTCACGCTGAACGGGCCGACCGTGCCGGCAGGGGTCGCGAGAACCCCGACCGTAGGATCGATGTCCAGAATAGTCGGCACCGCGCCTCCCGCGCACGCGTTCTGGTCGCACGCTAGCACGGTCGCGCCACCGTCGATGGCAAGCGCGGCCTGAAGAGTAGCATCGGCCCTGGGGGGGAGGGAGAGGAGAATCGCGCCCGCCAAGGCCAGCGCCGGCATGCACTTGCTGATGAACCGCCTTGTCATTGTCCCTGTCTCCTTTGCACCGCGTTTGTTCCTGCTGGCCAGGGGCAAACGGGACATCTCTTTTGCGTGAGAGATTAGCAACAGCCATGCCGAGTGACACGATCCACGAAGAATCAACGAGTTAGGGTATGACCAAGGAGCAAAGCCTGCGGCGATGTAAAGCAGGCCGACAGCCCCGGGAATGCCGGCCGACCTGGCCGGGGCTTTTCGCTCGGGAAGTACAGGATTTTACAGCTGTGTCGGAGGATGGAGCAGCACACCGCGCTGTAAGAAAAGTTGACGCCTACCTGCCAGCCTTGGCCCTCTGGAGGCGCAGATAGCTTCCAGCTCACGTAGGCTCCCAGGAATCGGTCATTTCGACTCAGAGTCCTTGGACGCCGCGACATGCTGCCCCCCGTTCATGGTGCGGAGGGGGGATGGACACGAAGAATAGGACCCTCTCGACTTGCTATGCATCACCTGAGGAGCAGACCTGGTGGCGCTGGCGGCTCGTCCGCGGCTGGCCGCAGACCGCACAGACCGGGCGCGACGTGCGTCAGGCGGCGAAACGTCCGCCATGGGGCCACACGGAAACCCTCGCCGGGGCCGTCCCGGGCGCTGAGGAGGGCGCAAGGTAGGCACGGGCCCAGGAGGCTGCACCGCTCGCGGACAGTCGACGGACACCTGCTGCAGAGCCCTGTGCAGGCGCGAGGTTCCGCCAGCGCATTGGCTTGCCTATCCAGTGGCGAGGGCGTGCAACGATTTCTGGCTGTCCGTGTTCTGTCCGTGAACGGCGGCGGACGGGAGCGGCTGGGGCGGTCGAGCGGGCGCCCAAGTCCGCGTGGCCACACGTCACGGTTGGGTCCTGTCGGCTGGTATGGCGAGCTGGCGCCGCCTGTTCGGCTACTGTTCTGAGTGGGTGCCAGTTCGCGCTACCGATTCCTTCATACTAATCGGGGCGGCGATCCACGCTGAATCCCCGCTCCGGGACATCGCGGTCCGAGGCGCTCCGGCCCCTGTCGCCCTGCGAGGAGCTGCGACGCCGTGAGCTGGAAGCTACCTGCGCTCTAAAGGGCAAAGGCCCGCCAGGGCAGGCAACTGTCATCTTTTCCTTACAGCTCGCTGTGCTGCTCCATTCTGGAACACAGCAAAGAAATCCTATACTTCCCGAGAGAAAAGTCCCGGTCCGGCCGGCCCGGCGTTCCCGGGGCTGTCAGCTTGCGTTACACCGCTGCGGGCTTTGCTCCTTGGTCAATACCATAACTCCTTGATTTTTAAGGTATCAGGTCACTCGGCACGGCTATTGCTGTCCTCTCGCAGCCAGCAAAAACAACGCGGCGCAATAGGGAGACAGGGACACAATGACCAGGCGGCTCATCAGCAAGTGCATGCCGGCGCTGGCCTTGGCGGGAGCGATTCTCCTCTCCCTCCCCCCCAGGGCCGACGCTATTCTTCAGAGCGCGGCTTCCATCGACGGTGGCCCGGCCCTGACGGCCTGCGACCAGAACGTGTGCGCGGGAGGCGGGGCGCCGACTTTTCTGGACATCGATCCCGCGGTCGGGGTTCTGTCGAGCAATCCCGTCACGATCGGCGGGGTCAGCGTGTCTTTCAACGTTCAGACCTCTGTGAAGTCCGCGGGCCCGGGCGGGCTCAACACTATCTCCAGCGCCGGGACGGCGGTACAGAACGTCGACACCGTCGCACACACGATTCTGTTCACAATCGGTGACACCGATTTCATAGGCCCAGCGTTCGTGTTCACAACCACCGGAAGTGGTACCTGGGTAGACCAAACGTTGCCCGCAGCGTTTGGGGGCACGACGATCACGATGGAGTGGTGGAACGATCCCGCGAACACCCAAGGGGCGGACTCCCCGGGCGACACGCCCGGCTTCCTAGTCAACACCGCTACCGACACACCGGAGGACGGGACTAGTGTCCAGTCGTTCGGAGGGCCCGTACCCCCTTTCAATCTGTCCGGCACCCTCACCAACCCCGACCCCGCCCTCTTCTCGCTGACGCTCGACAACGAGATCGTACTCGGGCCGGGCATCAGGCTGGAGAGCCGCGGTCAGGCGGAGTCGAAGCCGCAAGCCCAAGTCGTCGTCCCTGCACCGGCCACGCTTCTGCTCCTCGGCGGCGCGCTCGCGCTGCTCGGGTGGAGGCGCTGGAAGTCGCTCGCGTAGAATACGCAGCTGCGCTGGTTTGCAGTCAGCAAGGCCGCCATTCAGGCGGCCTTTGCTGCTTCTTGTGAGGACCCGCTCGCCGCGCCCGCCCCGCAGGCAGCACGACGCTGGCTGGGCAACCACGCCGCCTTCGAACGTCCCGTGCCACTCCTGCAACCTGATCGCGAGTACAGAAGCAGTAGCTATGCCGGTGATCTTTCCCATGCTCGGCAGAGCGACGACGCGTCAGCGACGTCGTGCGGCGGATCGCGAGTCTCGTCCCGATGCTGTTTACTTTGGCCAGCTTCGCTGTGGCGGCCCCCGCCGACTCCAGCATTCTGTTTACTATAAATAACGCCGTGCCGCGGCCGGTACAGGAGTTCGCGTGCCGAGTCATCGAGACGCGCTGCAACCACCAGGCGTACGAGCGCGAGCAACGCTCCTTCTGAACCTATAACACGCTGGCGATGCGAGTCGGGGTGGGTGTCGTCTACTCGGTCAACATCCGTTCGGAACTGACGTGGAAGGAGTCAGAATCCCCGGCCTTCATTGAGATGACCGTGGTCGATGACGGCCACATGCGGCTCACAGCGCTGAATCCTCGTTCGTGGTCTGCGTTTTTTAGGGGAACTAGGCGAGTCCAAATGCCGGCCGAAGAGCCCGTCGATAGGACGGGCTCTTGCGTCTGGTGACGCCGTGGTCTGCGACCGCGTCTACGAGGCGCGACGCTGGCGGGCTGGCTGCTTCGCGGGCGCGGCCTACTGGTCAACCTTGGCAGGAGCCGCCTTCGTCGGTCCCTGCCGTTCGAGGCTCGCCTTGAGGGTTGCGACCAGGTCGGTTGTCGGCGGCCGGGCCTCGACCTCGAGGTGCTCGATCTCCTGACCCGCCACTTCGGCTCGATCGCCTTCAGCAGACGCTTCCGATACTCGTCCTCGTAGTTCTCGGGGTGGCACTCGGCCGCGGAGAGCTCGCTGATCAGCCGCTCGGCGAGCGTCCGCTCCTGGTCGCGGATCTTCGGCTCGGCACCCGGTCGATCTCGACTGCGTTGTGCACTTCGTCGGCGGAGTAGAGCCGTTGGCGGAGGAGTCCATTCTCGTGTACCCGGATTGCAATTGGAGTCGCCTTGCCGCGCCAGGTGAAGGTGCCGACCGCGATGCAGTGCGTCTGCTCGAGCGTCTGGACGAGCACACGATAGCCGCGCTCACCGTTCTTCCCGGCGTCGATGTCGTACGGCCGGCGAAGGAATCGAGAAGGTCGGCCGATGGAGTCTCTGCCCGGGACACCGGCGCCCATCACCGAGAACGTCGGACGTTGCTACATCGCAGGAGCGCTATTTCACCGGGATCATTAAGTGCTGATACGGCGTGCCCGGCCACATCACATATGGCTTCCGCGGGTCCTCGGCACTCTTCGGGTACGTGTCGGCCATCGCGCCGGGATTGAAGACCATGACGTGCGCGCCGGTGTCGACCCACTTCTTACCGGCCGCCGGCTTCGTCGCGTACGGATCGTCGTTGCTCGCGTCCGAGCCGCCCATCAACATGTACCCGAAGCCGACCCCCGCTGGCGGCTGGGTCTTGCCCATCCACGCCTTCGCCCATTCCATCCCGGCCTTGTCGAGGCACATCGGGTCGTTGCCCGGAGTCATGTGGTTGTCCGGCATGCAGGTGAAGGGCCCCTTCCCCTCGCGAAGCACCTTCATCTGGCCCTTCTCGTCCATGTCCACGATGGTTGCCTCCTGGGCAACCGCCTTCGGAGCCGCCGACATCGCGTTGGCGATCTTCTCCTTGTCGGTCTTGGGCGGGGTGTGCTTGGGCTGCGCGACCACTACGCCAGCCAGAGCGACGACCGTCACGAGGCCAATCGGGATACGCCGTAGAGTCATGGGGCACCTCCTCAGGAAATCGAAAGAGCCTCCGGTCCTCACCGTCAGTCCGAAGACGATTATGACCCCGTACGTGCAGTCGTCAAAGTCCCTAACTAATGCGTGTCACGTACATCTTGATACCGTACAGTCACCGCGCTATTCTGAAGCATCGTGAAGGTAGTCGTACGCGGCTTGTCGGGGTTCGAGTGGGATCCCGGCAACTGGCGTCAGTCTGAGCTGAAACATGGCGTGGCGGCGGCCGAGGCCGAAGAGGTCCTACTGAACGACCCGGTCTGCCAGGTCGATACACCTCACTCGGGCGACAAGCAGCGATACGTGGCGCTGGGCGTCACCAATGAGGGACGTGCGTTGCTCGTGGCGTTCACGATATACGGGAGCCGGGGCCGGATCATCTCGGCGCGCCCGATGAGTCGCAAGGAGCGTGGGATCTATGAAGAAGCCCAAAAGGCGCAGTGACGCCCAGGTAGCGGACTACTGGCTGACCCACGACAGCGTCGGCGAGATCGATTGGTCGCGCCCAGGTGTGCGGCTCGAGTTCGACCCCGAAGTCGAACGCCCGACGCGACCCGTCACGCTCCGCCTTCCCCGGCGGCTCCTCCAGGAGTTGCGGGTGCTCGCCAAAGATCGGGACGTGCCGTACCAGTCGCTGATGAAGGTGTTGCTGGCCGAGAAAGTTGCCGAGATACGGCGGCGGCAGGCGAGCTAGGGTGCGCGGCCTGGTGGCCGGTCGCGGCTTGACTGGTGCGGTCCAGGCCGAGTAGGTTGCCTCAGGTTGTCGCCCCGAGCGCTCGGCTTCCAGGGGTCAAGGACGCCCCGAACCGCCAGGCCCGGGCCGCTCCTCGAAGTGTCCCACCCGGGGAGGGTGCTGGGGCTTGGAAGTCTGCTCATTGCGCCCTTCGCCACGTCTCGGCTGGGGTGCACCGAGGTAGAGCACACCGAGCCGGTCGCCCGGGGCGAGGAGGACGCGCCCAGGCAACGACGCCGATCATCGTGAAGGCCGGGGGGGGCGCTGGCGGTCGGGGGCCCGCCGTCGTCCTCAAGAAGCTGGCGGCCGAGTTGGTCAGGGAGGAGTCGGAGAAGAGTCCCATGGCCCGAAGGGTGTACGCCTCCTTCACAAAGGTCCAGGCGCAGCTCGCCGGCTGGTCTCGCATCTCGGAAGGCGCCTACCACCATTCGTGGCGCTGTGATGGGAACCCCACACCGACGGACGCCAGGGAGGAGCACCATGGAGCGACGCCGATTCATCGTAAAGGCCGGCGGAGTGTTGGTGGCCGGCGGGGCGGCCGCGGTCGTCGACGCTCCGAACGTCATCGCCCAGCCGAAGGTCCAGTGGCGGATGCCCACCACCTGGACCGCGGCCCTCAATGTGATGCAGGGCTCGGCCCAGCGGCTCGCCGGGCTGGTGGACGAGATGAGCGGAGGCCGGCTCAAGATCGAGGTGTTCCCGGCCGGCCAGATCGTGCCGCCACTCGGCGTCTTCGACGCCGCCTCCCAGGGCACGGTCGAGGCGTTCATGGGCGCCTCGTACTACTGGGTCGCCAAGGACCCCGCGGTCCAGTGGTTCTGCAGCGTCCCCTTCGGCATGAATCCCGAGGGTATGGCGAGCTGGCACTTCCACGGCGACGGACTCAAGCTCTGGGAAGAGGCCTACGCCGCGTTCAACCTCGTCCCGCGCCCGGGTCCGGCCACTGGCCCCCAGATGGCCGGCTGGTTCAGAAAGAAGATCAACACGATCGACGACTACAAGGGGTTCAAGATGCGCATCCCTGGCCTCGGCGGCAAGGTCGTCGCCAAGGCGGGCGCGACCGTCGTGCTGACGCCGGGGGGGGAAATCTACGCCGCCCTCGAGCGGGGCGTGATCGACGCGAGCGAATGGGTCGGGCCGCACGATGACATGCAGCTTGGACTGCAGAATACGGCGCGCTACTACTACTATCCCGGCTGGCACGAGCCCGCCACCACGCTCGAGTTCGCCTTCAACAAGAGGGCGTACGAGGCGCTGCCGGTCGATCTCCGGCGGCTCCTCGACCATGCCGCCGCGGCGACCCAGGTATACGGACTCAGCGAATACGAGGCGAAGAACGCGATCGCCCTGGAAAAGCTCAAGACCGAGTTCAAGGGCAAAGTCGAGATCCTCCCGTTGCCGCCAGCGGTGCTGCGCGAGCTGAAGAAGATGGCGAGCGACGTCGTCAAGGAGGAATCCGAGAAGAGCCCCATGGCCAGGAAGGTGTACGCCTCCTTCACGAGGTTCCAGGCGCAGCTCGTCGGCTGGTCCCGCATCTCGGAGGGCGCCTACCAGCAGTTCGTGGCGCTGTGATGGGAGAGAGGCGCGTGCGGCTCGCCCTGGCGGCGCTGCTCCTGACGGTCCCATTCGTGGCCGAGGCGCAGCCGGCCCGCCGGCCGTACCGTATCGGGGTACTCAACGAGGCGTTCGCAGCGACCCACCCGACCGTCGAAGGACTCAAGGCCGGGCTCCGGGAAGCGGGCCTCGCGGAGGGGCGGGACGTCAGCTTCGACGTCCGGTTCACCGAGGGGGATGCCCAGGCGACGCGCGCAGCGGCAGCCGCGCTGATGAAGGCCGGCGTCGACCTGATCGTGACGAGCCAGGACGGCCCGACCCAGGCCGCGAAGGATGCCACCAAGACCGTGCCGATCGTGTTCACGCTCGTCGGGGACCCCATCGCGGCGGGGCTCGTCACGAACCTCGCCGAGCCGGAGGCGAACGTCACCGGCGTCTCGAGCCTCCAGACCGAGCTGGCGGCCAAGCGCCTCGAGGTCCTGAAGACGCTGGTCCCGAGCCTTCGGCGCGTCTGGCTGATCCACTACGGTGGCGACCTGACCGCCAACAAGATGGTCACCAAGGCGCGCGAAGCCGCCCCACGCGTGAAAGTGGAAGTCGTGCCGCGGGCGGTGCTCAACGCCCAGGAGCTGGCCCAGGCCCTCGGTGAGCTCCGGCCAGGCGACGCGCTGCTCGCGCCCGAGATCGCCACGCTCGACATCCCCGTGGCGGTCCTGAACGCCTCGCTCAAGTCTCGCACCCCGGCCGTGTTCACCACCGCGCTCTGGGTCGGCCACGGCGGACTGGTGTCCTACGGGCCTGATTACTATGCCCAGGGGGTCCAGGCAGCCGGGCTGGTGGCGAAGATCCTCCGCGGTGCGCGGCCGTCCGACGTGCCCGTCGAGGGCGCCGACCGCATCGAGCTGGCCGTGAACCTCAAGACCGCCGAGCTCCTGGGCCTGACGGTGCCGCGGAAGATCATGCTCCGCGCGGAGATGTTCCGGCGATGAGCGACCCGACGCCGAGCGCCGTGCCGCGGGGCCGGCTCGTCCGGAAGTACGTCGTCGTCCTCCTCGTCCTGGTGGGCGGGGTGCTGATGGCCTCCAGCCTGGTCGAGCTGTACTTCGCCTACCAAGAGACCAAGCGGGCGATCGTCCGGGAAGAGCGCGCGAGGGCGGCAGCTGCGGCGGCCCAGATCGAGCGATTCGTGAAAGAAGTCGAGCGCCAGGTGCGCGAGACGACACGCGCCGCGTCCGACGACCCCGCAGCGGCCCAGCTCGGCCAAGGGAAGCTCGCCTTCCGGGGCGGGCTGGGCGCGGCCCTCGCCGACCAGCGCGAGCTGGACTTCCTCCGCCTCCTCCGCGACGTGCCCGCGATCAGCGAGCTCAGCCACCTCGACGTCTCGGGCAGGGAGCAGCTCCGCGTGTCCCGCGTGGCAGTCGACGCCGTGGGAAGCCAGGAGGACTTCGCGCAAGCGCCGAAGTTCCTCGCGGCTAAGTCGGGGAAGACGTACTGGAGCCCCGTCTACCTTCGGAACGGCGTCGAGCCCTACCTGACGCTCGCCGTCCCAGTGGGGCAGTACGCCGTCGAGGTCACCACGGCCGAGATCAGCCTCAAGGCCGTCCAGCAGGCGATTGCCCAGGCCCAGATCGGCCCGGGCGGTTACGCCTATGTGGTGGACTCGCAGGGCCACCTGTTCGCCCACCCGGATGTCCGGCTGGTCCGCCAGAAGCGGGACCTCTCCGCCCTTCCGCAGGTGCGTGGCGCGCGGACCGAGCGGCCAGCCCAACCCGGAGGCCCGGGCGGCGTCGATGACTCCGGCATGGTCGCCGAGGGGCTCCAGGGTGGCCAGATCCTCGCGGCCCATGCCGGCATCACCCCCCTCGGGTGGCTCGTTCTCTTCGAGCGGCCGGTCGCGGACGCCTACGCGCCACTCAGGGCCCCGATCCTTCGGAGCGCAATCGTCTTCGCGCTGGGCCTCCTCCTCTCCGTCTTGGCGAGCATCGTCCTCGCCCGGCGGATGGTGGCCCCGATCCGCCTCCTCCAGGCCGGAGCGGCGCGAATCGGCGCCGGGGACCTCGGGCACCGCATCGCGGTCCGCACGGGGGACGAGCTCGAAGCACTCGGCGAGGAATTCAACCGGACGGCGGGCCGGCTCGAGGAGTCCTACGCGAACCTCGAGCAGAAGGTCGAGGCGCGCACACGGGAGCTGGCGGACGCGAATACAGGTCTCACTGAGGCTCTCGAGCAACAGACAGCGACCAGCGAGATCCTGCGCGTCATCTCGAGCTCCCCGACCGACGTCCAGCCGGTATTCGACACCATCGCGCAGAGCGCGCTTCGGCTCTGCGACGCGGCTTACAGTGTGATCGGAAGGTACGACGGCCAGCTAGTGCATCTGGTCGCTCAGGCGCACGTCCGGCCAGAGGGGGTGGAGGCTCTGCAGCAAGCGTTCCCGATGCCCCCGAGTCGGGCGACCACCACGAGTCGAGCCATCCTCGACCGCGCCGTAGTGCACGTGCCGGACGTGCTCAAGGATCCCGACTACGCCAGACCCGTGGCGATGGGGCTCCAGAACCGGAGCACTCTGGCGGTGCCGATGCTGCGTGACGGTGAGCCGATCGGGACGATCTCGGTCGGGCGGCTCGAGCCCCTGCCGTTCAGCGAAAAGCAGATCGTGCTCCTCCAGACGTTTGCTGATCAGGCAGTAATCGCCATCGAGAACGTCCGCCTCTTCAAGGAGCTCGAAGCGCGCAACCGCGACCTGACCGAGACGCTCGAGCAGCAGACGGCGACGAGCGAGATCCTGGGCGTCATCTCGAGCTCGCCGACGGACGTCCAGCCGGTCTTCGACACCATCGCCCGAAGCGCGACACGGTTGTGTGATGCCCTGTATAGCCTCGTGTTTCGGTTCGACGGGAAGACGATTACGTTGGTCGCCGACGACGGCTCCTCACCGCCGGAGCGCCTGAAGGTCATCCGGAGCGCCTATCCAGCGCCTCCCGGGCGACAGAGCGTTGCCGCCCAAGCGATTCTCGAGCGTCGCGTCATCGCAATCGCTGACGCCCAGAGCGGTACAGAGTACCCCCACGTCGCTGAGCGCGCCAGAGCGATAGGTTACCGCAGCATCCTTTCCGTGCCGATGCTCAGAGGCGACGCGGCGATCGGCGCCATCAACGTCGTTCGCGTGGAGGCGATGCCGTTCACCGACACGCAGATCGAGCTCCTCAAGACGTTCGCCGACCAGGCGGTCATCGCCATCGAGAACGTCCGCCTGTTCACGGAACTGGAGGCGCGCAACCACGACCTCACCGAGGCCCTCGAGCAGCAGACCGCGACCAGCGAGATCCTGCGGGTCATCTCCAGCTCGCCCACCGACATCCAGCCAGTGCTGGACGCCGTGGCCGAGAGCGCGGCGCGATTGTGCGACGTGCCCGATGCGGCCATCTTCCGTGTCGACGGTGATCAGCTTCGGCTCGTCGCCAACCGGGGACCGATCCCGCACTTTTCCATGGGCGAGGCACGGCCCATCGGCCGTGACTGGGTGACGGGACGCGCCGTGGTCGACGGGGCCACGGTCCACGTGGCCGACCTCTCCACATCGGAGCGCGATTTCCCGCAGGGCGCGGCGTACGCGAAGCAAATGGGCCATCGAACCACGCTCGCGACCCCCCTGCTGCGGGAGGGGATCGCGATCGGCGTCATCTTGATCCGCCGCATGGAGGTCCGGCCCTTCACCACCAAGGAGATCGAGATCCTCAGGACCTTCGCGGATCAGGCGGTCATCGCCATCGAGAACGTCCGCCTGTTCCAGGAGCTGCAGGCCAGGACCCGCGAGCTCACACGCTCGGTCGAGGAGCTGCAGGCACTGAGCGCGGTGAGCCGCGCTGTCAGCTCGACGCTCGACCTCCAGACGGTCCTCGATACCGTCGTGAGCCGCGCCGTTCAGCTGTCCGGAGCCCACGGGGGAGTCATCTACGAGTACGAGGAGGGCCCGCAGGAGTTCCACCTCCGGGCCAGCCACCGGCTGGAGGACGAGCTGGCGGCGGGGGTGCGCGCTGCGCCGATCCGGCTCGGCGAGGGCGCGGTGGGGCAAGCGGCCACCACCCGGGCGCCGGTCCAGGTCGCGGACATTCAGGACGAGCGGAAATACAGTATTACCCGCATCCGGGCGGTCATGACGCGGCTCGGTTACCGGTCGCTCCTGGCGGTTCCGCTCCTCTTGGAGCAGCGAATCATGGGGGCCCTCACCGTCTGGCGTCAGGAGGCCGGGAACTTCGCCCCGGAGATCGTGAGCCTCCTCCAGACCTTCGCGGCCCAATCCGTGCTGGCGATCCAGAACGCTCGGCTCTTCCGCGAGATCGACGCGAAGAGCCGGGAGCTCGAGAGCCTCTCCCAAAACATGGAGCAGCTCTACCGGCTCTCCACCGCGCTGCAGGAGCCGCTCTCCCTCGGCGAGCAGCTGACGCGCGTGCTCGACGCGGCCCGCCAGGTGGTACGTCTCGACCGGCTCTACAGCTGGACGCTGACCCCGGAGGGGGACGGCCTTGCGGTCACCGCCGGCGCCGGGTTCACGGAGAAGGACTGGGGGCCGATTGAGGGCGTGACGATCCCCCTCCAGGAGGCCGGCGCCATTGCGGCCGCCTGCCGGGAGGGCGTGCCCCGGCTCTACACCGCCGAGAACCCGCTGCCGGCCGGGCTCCGCCTCCGCGCGCCCTACTCGGCCCTCACCGGGCTCCGCGTCAAGAGCTTCCTGGTCATCCCGATGATCGCCCGCGGCCGCACCGTCGGCGTCCTCGCCGCCGACAACAAGGTCAGTCGGGCGCCCATTCCGCCTCAGACGGTCGATCTCCTCCAGACGTTCGCGGCGCAGGCCGCAGTCGCCGTCGAGAACGCGCGCCTGTTCCAGGAGATCCAGGACAAGGGGCGAGAGCTCGAGGTCGCCAGCCGCCACAAGTCCCAGTTCCTCGCCAACATGAGCCACGAGCTCAGGACGCCGCTCAACGCCATCATCGGCGTCTCGGAGATGCTCCTCGAGGACGCGCAGGCGGCGGCCCAGCCGGACCAGATCGAGGCCCACGAGCGCATCCTCCGCGCCGGAAGGCACCTCCTCGCCCTGATCAACGACATCCTCGATCTCTCCAAGATCGAGGCCGGAAAGCTCGAGCTCTCACTGGAGTCGGTCGCCGTCGTCCCCCTGGTCGAGGACGTGCTCGCGACGATCCGGCCGCTCGCGGCGAAGAACGGGAACACGGTCGACGTGGAGTGTCCCGCCGACGCTGGCGTGATCCGGGCCGATCCGACGCGGCTTCGCCAGGCGCTCCTCAACCTCGCCAGCAACGCCGGCAAGTTCACCGAGCGCGGCCGAATCAGGGTCTCGGTGACACGCCAGCCGGACGACCTCGGCCGAGACTGGGTCAGCATGGCGGTCTCGGACACGGGCATCGGCATGACCGCCGAGCAAATGGGAAGGCTGTTCGAGGAGTTCACGCAGGCCGACGCCTCGACCACGCGCAGGTATGGCGGAACCGGCCTCGGCCTGGCGATCAGCCGGCGCCTCTGCCGGTTGATGGGAGGCGACATCACCGTTGCGAGTGTGCCCGGACAGGGCTCGACCTTCACGATTCGCCTCCCGGCGGACGCCCGAGCCGGCCACGCGCTGCTGGCCGAGCCAGGGCCGAGACCGATCGCCTCTCCGCAGAGACCCGAGGCGCCCGCGGGGGTATCGAGCCCGGTACTCGTGATCGACGACGACGAGACGGTCCGTGACCTCATGGACCGCTTCCTGGTCAAGGAGGGGTTCTCGGTCATCACCGCCGCCAGCGGCATCGAGGGCCTCCGGCGGGCGCGCGAGGCCCACCCGGCCGCGATCACGCTGGACGTCATGATGCCGGACCTCGACGGGTGGACCGTCCTGGCCGCGCTCAAGGGGGATCCGGCGCTGGCCGACATCCCGGTGATCCTCGTGACCATCGTCGACGAGAAAGCCAGGGGGTTCGCGCTGGGGGCGACCGACTACATGGTCAAGCCGATCGATCGCGAGCGCCTCGCCAGCGTCCTCCGGACTCTCTGCGGCGACCGGCCGGCGCCGCACGCCCTGGTGGTCGAGGACGACGAGACCACGCGGTCGGTGATCCGTCAGACCCTCGAGCGCGCCGGCTGGTCGGTGGCGGAGGCGGAGCACGGTCGGTGGGGCCTGGACCGCGTGGCCGAGCGACGCCCCCACGTGATCGTCCTCGACCTCATGATGCCCGAGATGAACGGGTTCGACTTCCTCGACGCCTTGCGCGGGAACCCCGAATGGCGCGGCATCCCCGTCCTCGTCCTGACGGCCATGGATCTCACTACCGAGGATCGGCAGCGGCTGAACGGCGAGGTCGAGCGGATCCTCCAGAAGGGGGCGTCGGCGCGCGAGCAGCTCCTGGAGGAGGTCGGACGCGTCCTGGCGAGCGTCGTGGCGCGAGCGCGGCCCGCGACGGGTGCCCCGTGACGACGATCCTCTACGTCGAGGACAACGACGACAACGTCTACATGCTGCGTGGCCGCCTGACGCGGGCGGGCTTCACGGTGGTCGTGGCGGGGGACGGGGAGCAGGGCGTCGCCATGGCGGCGTCGGAGGCGCCGGCCCTGATCCTCATGGACCTGAGCCTCCCGGTCCTGGACGGCTGGGAAGCCACGCGCCGACTGAAGGCCTCGGCGGAAACGCGATCCATCCCCGTCATCGCCCTCTCGGCCCACGCCATGGAAGGCGAGCGGGCCCGAGCGCTGGCCGCGGGCTGCGACGACTTCGACACCAAGCCGATCGACTTGCCGAGGCTCCTGAACAAGATCCGGGCGCTCCTCCCGAAGGTTCCGCCGCCATGAGTCCGGACGGCGCGACGATCCTCGTCGTCGACGACAACGAGGACAACCTCTACACCCTGACCCAGCGCCTCCGCCGTGAGGGCTATGCGAGTCTCACGACCGCACGCGACGGCCGTCAGGCGCTCGAGCTCCTCCGATCGCAGCCGTTCGACCTCGTCCTGCTGGACGTCATGATGCCAGAGCTGAACGGTTACCAGGTGCTGGAGCAGCTGAAGGCCGACGACCGGCTCCGGGCGGTCCCGGTGATCATGGTGTCGGCCGTGGATGAGCTCGACAGCGTGATCCGGTGCATCGAGCTGGGCGCGGCAGACTACCTGCCGAAGCCCTTCAACCCGACGCTCCTGCGTGCCCGGATCGGCGCGTGCCTCGAGAAGAAGCGCCTCCACGACCAGCTGCTCGAGTGGAGCCAGACGCTCGAGCAGCGGGTCCGGGACAAGGTAGCCGAGGTCGAGCGGCTGGGACGGCTCAAGCGTTTCTTCTCGCCGCACCTGGCCGAGCTCATCGTGGCGGGAGGGACCGACGATCCCCTGAAGACCCACCGCCGCCAGATAACGGTCGTCTTCCTGGACCTCCGCGGGTTCTCGACCTTCGCGGAAACGACCGAGCCCGAGGAGGTCATGGGGGTCCTCCGCGAGTATCACGCCGCCATGGGCCGGCTGATCCTCGAGCACGAGGGCACGCTGGAGCGGTTCACCGGCGACGGCATGATGATCTTCTTCAACGATCCCCTACCGGTGGATCGGCCGGCCGAGCGAGCCCTCCGCATGGCCATCGCAATGCGCGACCAGGTCCGGGAGCTCGCCGCCGCCTGGCGCAAGCGCGGGCACGACCTAGGCCTCGGCGTCGGCATCGCCGAGGGCTACGCGACCATCGGCGCCATCGGCTTCGAGGGCCGCTGGGACTACGGCGCCATCGGCACGGTGACCAACCTGGCGGCGCGCCTGTGCGGCGAGGCCAAGGGGGGTCAGATCCTGGTCTCGGCTCGCGTGGCCGGCGCCGCCGAGGATGGGATCGACCTCGAGCCGGTCGGGACCCTGACGCTCAAGGGGTTCCTGAAGCCCGTCGAGGCGTTCAACGTCGTCGGACTGAAGAAGAGCGCCTGAGCGAGCTCAGCCGGCTGGCTGCGAATCAGGCTCCGCCTGGTCGTCGTGTACCCAGCCCATGAAGATCTGGTAGCCAAGTGCGAGCAGGACGGCGCCTACGAACAGTCCGACTAGGCCTGCGGTCGCCATGCCACCCAATGCGCCGAACAGGATCACCGGCATCGGCGCCTCGACACCACGGCCAAGCATCAGCGGCTTCAGGACATTGTCCAAGATACCTGCGACGAATAGCACCACCGAATACACGATAGCCGACGCAGTGCCGTAATCGGCGCTCGTCCAGATATAAAGAATGACCGGCAAGGTGACGAGCAAGGCGGGGATCTGTGCAATGCCCAGCACCAGGACGATAACAGCGAGCAGACCCGCCAACGGTACTCCGGCCACGAGCAGCATCACGCCGACGGCGATCGCCTGGATCAGGGCCACGCCGATGACACCCTGAGCGACTGCGCGAATGGTCGCCGTGGACAGTTCAACGAACCCGGGAGCGCGCTCTGGGCTGATGATCCGCGCGAAGATGGCCTCACTGCTGCGTGCGCCAGCTTCGCCAAATGCCATGATGACGCCGGCAATCAGGAACGACGCCAGGAACTTGAGGATACCGCCGCCAATGCCGGCCACAAAGCCGAGCGCCCACCTCGCGAGGTCACCGATTTTCGGCTGCATGCTCTGCACGAGTGCCGGAAGATCGGCGTGTGCCGCCGACCAGAACGCATAGATCTTCTTGCCGACGATCGGCCATCCTTCCACATCGTGGCGCGGAGCCGGAATCTGCAGAGTGTTGGTCTGGACGGCACGCACGAATTCCTGCGTCGAGTCGCCGAGCGAACCCATTAGCAGGCCCGTCGGTGCCGCGATGACCGCCGCACCAACCAGGGCGATCAGCGTGGCCGCCACTCCCTGCTTGCCGCCCAGCCGGTACGCGAGCCACTGATGGAGCGGGTACATCGCGACGGCCAGGATCAACGCCCAGATCATCAGAGTCAGGAATGGCGAGAAGATCTGGTAACAGAGCATCGCCAGCGCGACAACAAGGCCGGCGCGGATCAGCACGTCGAGCAGCTGCGATGCCTTCTGTCTTTCGAGGACTCGGTCTGGCTTCAGGGGCGCGTTCATTGTCTTTCTCCTTGCGCGGTCCTCGCGCGGCCTCTGTACGCCCCGGCGACACGCAAGTGATTTACGGGAGTCCGCGGTCTGGTATTTCGCTATGAGGCGTGAGCCGGCGCCTTGGTCCATCCAAGCGCCGTGCGACGGCCCTTGCTCAGATGACCCGGGGACCCCTTAGTGACTGACTTCTCGCGTCTCCTGCTACTGGCCGCCCCTACGGGCGTCCTTTTCCCCCTCCAGCCAGCATGCCCGAGGCGCCCGATAGGCCCCCTCAGAAATCGCACAGATCCGGAATCTGGGCCTTGAGACGAATGCTGGCAGCGGCGAACGGTTCCTGAAACACCTGCTCATCTGAGGCCTCGTCGAGCTGAGACCTCCAATCGAAGTCCCGTCTTGCGTCGGGCGGGACCTGTCGCACGGGACGCGTGCTAGCGGGACGTCCTGCAATCTTCGCATCCCGGCCGTCTAGCAATGCCCGATAGAGCATCGCTTGCATTATCAGCACACGCCAAAGCACTGGGCAGAGTCGAGGATGGAACTCGAAGAAAAGGTACTGCAACTTGATGAAGTGCGCGTGGATAGTCGACTTCCGCTCTGTGTACTCGTTATCGAACTCGCCGAAGCTCCGGATCCGATAGACGCCGGCCCCGCTCACGTCAATTAGGAGATCGGCAGCCGTCTCGAGCCAACCGGCGTAGATTCCTTGGCGACGTTCCGACCGGTTGCTCGGGTCGTAGCTAATCGCGGGGGCCTGCTGGGCAAGGGCGAAGTCGTCATTGAACGACGCGTACACGCGCTTGGCAATCGCGTACTGTCCCGCGACTGACGAGTCAACGCCTAGATCGACTAGCGTTAGGCGACTCTGAAGCAGGCGCGCGCAGGCCACCGGTGCCATGAGTGCATGCATCGTCGATATGTAGTAGTACGATTCGTGTCCGAGCCAGGAGGCCCCAGGTGACAGGTTCCCCGCTTTCGCTGTCCGAGCCAAGCCGATGATTCGACCCCAAGCGTTCTCAGCAAGCTCGATCATCTGGAATAGGAGCGGTTCCAGCGCCTCGTAGAGGCGCTTCCGGGCCTCAAACTCGTACTCCCGCCTGGCGTCCCGTTCGGCCCGGCGCTCGCCTAGTTCATCCTCGAACCGTTTCAGTCGCGCATCGTGCAACTCTTGGAGCTCGACGACCGTTCTCTCGTGTCGCTGCTGGCTCCGACGGGCAACCCAAGAACCCACAAGACCAACGAGGGCAATGATCAACGATGCGGCAGCGGCGATGTAAGCGCCGAGGACGCCCTTGTCCATCATCAACCTCCTGCGCAGATCGTCACTAGTTTTCGCGCGTCTCGAGCTGGAACTTTTGGCACCTCCGACCGGTTGAGCACGAGGACACCGCACCCGTCAGGGCTATCACAAACTTAACTTAACTTTACGACAGGGGGCCCTGAAGCTGCGTCGAGGTGGCCCTTCGGGCCAGGCTCCGGGGCCGAGCGACGCAGGCGGCCGGACCTAGAGCGGGCAGGCTCGCGCACGTCGCCGAGGGCCACGTCGCCCGGGGGCTGGCCTCCGCACAGACGGTGACCGTAGACTTGGAATGCTCGGGTCAGCCCGGGGCGGGCGGACGGTCCACCCTATGTCACATGGCCGGCCAGGTCCCGGCGGACTTCGTGAAGTTCGATGGCGTCCGTCACCGCGGGAGCATCGGAGAGACATGATCGGCATCGTCGCGTACGGCGCCTACGTCCCGCGGCTGCGGCTCAGCCGACCGGCGGTCTACGACGCCAACAAGTGGTTCGCGCCGGGGCTGCGCGCGCTGGCGACGGGGGAGCGCGCCGTCGCCAACTGGGACGAGGACGCGATCACCATGGCCGTCGAGGCGGCCCGCGACGCGTTGCATGGGCTCGATCGGGCGGTGCCTGGGCATCTTTACTTCGCCTCGACCACGCTGCCGTTCGTGGACCGGCAGAACGCCGGCGTCATTCGCGCGGCCCTGGGCCTCGACGAGGCGCTGCTGGCGCTCGACCTCACAGGGTCCCAGAAGGCGGGAAGCTCGGCCCTCCTGGCCGGGCTCGACGCCGCGCGGGCTGGCCGCCTCGCGCTCGTCGCGGCGGCGGACCGGCGCCGAACCCGGATCGCATCGAGCCGGGAGCTCCAGTACGGGGATGGTTCGGCCGCCCTGCTCTGCGGCACCGACCGCGTCATAGCCCGGCTAGTCGGTACCCACGCGGCGTCGGTGGACTTCGTGGATCATTTCCGCGGCGCCGAGGCCGAGTTCGACTACGCCTGGGAGGAGCGCTGGGTCCGCGACGAAGGCTACCTCAAGCTCGTGCCCCCGGCCCTTCGCGCGGCGCTCGGCGCCGCGGGGCTCGAGGGCTCGGCGATCACCCACTTCCTGATGCCGAGCCTCTTGCCGGCCGTCCCGCGGCAGCTGGCGCGATCGGTCGGCATCGTCGAGGCGGCCGTGCGCGACCCGCTGGCGGGCCAGGTGGGCGACACGGGCGTCGCGCATCCCCTGCTGCTGCTGGCGCATGCGCTGGAGACCGCGCAGCCCGGTGACCGGATCCTCGTCGTCGGCTTCGGCCAGGGCGTGGACGTCCTCGTGTTCGAGGTCACGCCGGAGATCGCCGCGCTGCCAAAGCGTCAGGGCGTCTCGGGCTGGCTGGCCCGCCGCAAGGAAGAGCGGAACTACCTCAAGTTCCTCGCCAACCAGGACCTGCTGCCGCTCGACAAGGGCGTGCGGGCCGAGTTCGACAAGAAGACGGCCCTGTCCATCCTGTGGCGCAAGCGCGACATGCTCTACGGCCTGATCGGCGGCCGCTGCCGCGACTGCGCGACCGTCCAGTTCCCGAAGAGCGCGGTCTGCGTGAACCCGGCCTGCCACGCCGTCGACACGCAGGACGACTGCCGGATGGCGGACCTGCCCGCGGCGATCCTGACCTGGTCGGCCGACTCGCTGACCTATTCCCCGGATCCGCCGTCGTACTACGGCATGATCACGTTCGCCGACGGCGGCCGCCTCACCGCCGACTTCACCGACTGCGACGCCGAGCAGATCCAGGTCGGCGCCCCCATGCGGATGACGTTCCGGATTCGCGATGTGGATAGCCTGCGCGGCGGGTTCAAGCGATACTTCTGGAAGGCGGCGCCGATCTGAGGCCGGGCCCGGCGAGCCTCGGGAGGAGATGACGGCATGGCAAGCGGTATCAAAGACAAGGTCGCGATCCTGGGGATGGGCTGCTCCCGCTTCGGCGAGCGGTGGGACTGCGGGGCCGAGGAGCTGATCCTGGAGGCCTTCCAGGAGTGCCTTCGGGACGCCGGGATCGGCGTGGGGGACATCGAGGCCGCCTGGTTCGCCACCGCCATCGAGGAGGTGAACGTCGGCAAGTCCGGCATTCCCCTCGCGACGACGCTGCGCCTGCCGAACATCCCGGTCACCCACGTGGAGAACATGTGCGCCTCGGGCACGGAGGCGTTCCGCGGCGCCTGCTATGCGGTCGCGTCAGGAGCCGCCGACATCGCCCTCGCCCTCGGCGTCGAGAAGCTCAAGGACACCGGCTACGGTGGCCTTCCGGGAGGGCGCCGCCCGCCGCTCCAGCAGCTCTGGGTCGCCAACATGACCGCGCCCGGCACGTTCGCCCAGCTCGCCTCTGCCTACATGGCCCGCCACGACCTCGCGTACGGCGACCTCAAACGGGCGATCGGCCACGTATCGTGGAAAAGCCACCAGAACGGGGCCAAGAACCCGAAGGCTCACCTCCAGAAGCCGGTGGAGCTGGAGACCATCCTTGAGGCGCCGATCATCGCGTCGCCGCTAGGCCTGTACGACTGCTGTGGGGTCTCTGACGGCGCGGCGGCCGCGATCGTGACCACCCCCGCCATCGCCCGCTTCCTCGGCCGGCGCGAGCTCGTCACCGTCAAGGCGCTCCAGCTGGCGGTCTCGAACGGCTGGGAGTCTGGCCACAATGGCTGGGATGGCAGCTATCTTCACACCACTCGCATCGCCGCCCGTCGCGCTTACGCGGAGGCGGGCATCCGGGTCCCGCGGGACGAGATCTCGCTCTTCGAGGTCCACGACTGCTTCTCGATCACCGAGCTCGTCACCATGGAGGACCTCCAGTTCTCCGCGGAGGGCAAGGCCTGGAAGGACGTCCTGGACGGCATCTACGACGCGGACGGCCGAACTCCCTGCCAGATCGACGGCGGCCTGAAGTGCTTCGGGCATCCCATCGGGGCCTCGGGCCTCCGCATGCTGTACGAGATGTACCTGCAGCTCCTGGGCCGCGCCGGCGCGCGGCAGCGCGAGTCCGTGCGCTTGGCCCTGACGCACAATCTAGGCGGAGAGCCGCGCGAGAACGTGTCCAGCGTGGCCATCATCGGCCGGGACGACGCCTAGCCGGACCGCGAGGACCATCCCTCTCACGTCGCGGTTCAACGGGTACCCTCGTGGGCGTGCGAGGCGGCGGCCGTTCCTGCCGATGGTGGCTCTGGTTGAGATCACGCCGTCACGGAGACGCGCCCATGCGGCTGGCGAGGCGCACTCTCCTACGCGCCGCGCACCGGAGAACGAAGAAGACGCAGCAACGCTTGGTGGTCAACGGGCTTGGTCAGGTGCTGATCGAAGCCCGCCTGCCGAGAGCGATCCCGGTCCCGTTGCTGCCCATAGCCGGTCAACGCGATGAGAAGCACCGAGGCCATGCCAGGCAATTGGCGCAACTGCGTGGCGACCTCGTACCCACTCATGCCCGGCAAGCCGATGTCCAACAGGACAATCTCCGGCTGGAAGGCCCTCTTGATCGCGGAGAATCTCTGCCTGCGCCAGCAGTTGCTTGTACGGGAGCGCCGGACGCCGCGCCCGAGGTTGCGCGACAGCGACCGCCGGTCAAGATGCGCCGAGAGATGGGGACCTTGAACGCCCTCCGGACGCTGATCGCCAACCGGAGGTCAGCGAGGTGTTCACTCGGCTGGCTCTGGAAGGGCGCCCGGACCTGTGAACTGGCCTGCGCGCCGCGCGCGGTGCAGAGCCTCGGCGCCGGCGACGCTCCGATGCGTCGCCCTCAGAGCCGCGGCGGGCCGCCGCCCGGGCTCAGGGCCAGAAGAACAGCGTGGCGAACACGCCCGCGTGACCCGAGGCCCCCCGGGGCGCGCCTCTCACGGAGGTCGAGCGAGTCGGGCTCTCTTATCCCTCGATCCGGTACACGCGCCGCACGTTCTCCCAGAGGATCTTCCGCTGCACGCCGGGGTCGATGCCGCGGAACTGCTCCTCGATGGCCTTCTGCGAGAACGGCCAGGTGCCGTCCCGGTGCGGGTAGTCGGAGCCCCACATGACGTTGTCGGGGGCGATCTCCGCCATGGCGCGGACGCCGTGGAAGTCCTTCTGGAAGGTCGCATACATCTGCCGCTTGAAGTAGGCGCTGGGCGGGAGCGGAAGCTTGAGGTCGTCGGCGAGGCGCTCCTCGTAGGTGTCGTCGAGGCGCTCCAGCACGTAGGGCAGCCAGCCGATCCCACTCTCCCCCAGGACGAGTCTGAGCCTCGGGTGGCGCTCGCAGACGCCCGAGAGGATCAGCGAGACCATGATCTCGTCCATTTGGAGCGGGGCGACCACGGTCCACGAGCCGATCACGGCCGGGGTGCTCACCCCCTTGATCTCGTAGCCCACGGTGGCGCCGCCGCCCTCGAAGACGTGGAACGAGACGACGAGGCCCGTGTCCTCGCCGGCAGCCCACAGCGGCTCCCACATCTCGTGCCACACGGGCATCGCCGCGCCCCACGGCACCAGCACGGCGCCCCGCAGCCCCAGCGCCGCGCAGTGGCGCAGCTCCGCGGCCGCGACCCGACCGTCGTGGTTCGGGAGACAGCCCAGGCCGAAGAAGCGCCTGGGTTGGGTCCGGTTGAACTCGGCGATGTACTGGTTGTAGGCGTGGTAGACGGCGGTCAGGAGCTCGGGGTCGGTGATGCCCTTCCGGCCGAAGAGGCCGCGCGAGATGCCGATGATCCCGTAGATCACCTCGGCCTCGACGCCGTCACGCGCCTGGTCCTCCCGGCGCTGGACGGGGTCGGATGGTCGCGTCTCTTGCCCGGAGGCGAAGCCCGCCTCGGCCAGGATCCGCCCGCGCCGGCCCCCCGTGACGCCCGGACCGTAGACTCCGTAGGGCCCGAGCACGTCTTCGCCCGAGACCCACACTCGCCGGCCGTCGCGCTCCACCACGCGAGGCGTCCGCTCGCCCCAGCGCTCGGGCATCCGCGCGCTGAAGGTGTCCGGAGGGACGTAGATCAGGTCCATGTGGCTGTCGGCGGACATTGCCCTGAGCGCCATGTCGGCCTCCTCAAACTGGGTGGGTGCTCGGTATCCTAGTCGCGCCCCGCCGCGAAGGCAAGCAACACTGGCCCGCCCGAAGGGCCTCTCAGAGAGGGCGCGCGAGGGTCGAGAGTCCACGCCTAAGGCCCGAGGCGAGAGGTAGTACTTCGCGACGATGCGGAGAAGCACGCGCCACGATGGCAAGTCGCAGTGCCGCGTAGACGAGGGTAGTCGACTCAAAGCCCCTCCTCGGTCGTGTCCCGGGGGCTGGCGTTGTCCGGGTCACCGTGACGTGGGGCTGATGGCGTCGATCAGCCCGTAGGCCAGCGCGTCCACCGCGTCGAGAATCCGTCCGGCTCTCATATCGTCCGCGATCGTGTTGACCGGCCGCCCGGTGGCGTGCGCGCGATGCGCCTGGAACCTCACGAGCAGATCGCGATGCCAGCGCCTGCCGGCGTCGACCTCGTTGGGCGTGCCGCCGAGCCGCCGCCGGGGCCGTGCCATTCCCGCCGCCGACCCGCGCGCGAATCGCGCCCACCACCGGGCGCGGCCGTCCCAGTCTGCCCGCCGACCCAGGGAGCCGCTTCTCACCTACGTCTCCCCGAGTCCGTCCCGGCCCGCTCTGGCCCTTGCCGGGCCGGCCGCGCGCTAGAGTCCGGCCCACCCTGGGAATGCGCCCGCTGGGCTGACGGCGGGGTGGCGAGGTCAAGCGCAGCGTCGTCGTCTATCCGGCGGCCTAGCGTCGTCCCGTTTGAGGGGAAAAGCCCGGCTCACGTCGTAGCATGAGCCGTGCGCTCGCAACCGGGTCCGCCGGAGTCTGACCTGTATCCGGCCATCAAGGCCTTCCTCGAGAAGCAGGGCTTCACGGTCAAGGGTGAGGTCAAAGGCTGTGACGTGGTCGGGACGCGGGGCGTCGAACCGCCGGTGATCGTCGAGCTGAAGCGGTCGTTCAACCTCGCACTCCTGCTCCAGGGCATCGACCGTCTCGGGGTGACCGATCGGGTCTATCTCGCGGTGGGGAGGCCCCGGGGCCGACGCCGGGCGGCCGTCTACCGCAGAGACATCCGGAAGCTGTGCCGCCGCCTGGGCCTAGGACTTCTGACGATCGGGCCGGGCTCGTCGCCTACCGGTGTCGAGGTACTGGTGGATCCCGTGCCCTACCGGCCACGAGGCGACGGCAGGCGCCTGGGCAGGCTGCTCGGCGAGCACGCGCGCCGGGCTGGTGATCCGAATCGCGGCGGCATCACGCGGTCGCCCATCATGACCGCCTACCGGCAGGAAGCTGTGCGTTGCGCGTTACTGATCGACCGCGGTGGTGACGCGAGCCTCAGGGCCCTGCGGGAGACGGGTCTCGTACCCAACGCCGCCCGCATCGTGCAGCGCGACGTGTACGGCTGGTTCTCCCGAGTCGGACGGGCAACCTACCGATTGACCGACCGCGCGAAGCACGATCTTGCGAGCTTCGCCACCGCCGGGACGCTCCCCGACTTGGGCGGCCCCCTGACCGAGAATCTTGTGGTGCCGAGGGGGGACTCGACCCCCCCATTGGAGTCACTAAGACCCTGAAACCGGTCAAGCGCTCACCGCCTGACCCAGGGTACGGTGGTGGCTGATCAGCGACGCGCTTGACAGCCGGCGAGCCCGCAGCGGATCATGCGAGCATGTCGGTGCTGGCGAGAGCCGAGGCGGCGGAGCACGAGCTCAGCGAGGCGCTGGACCGGAACGTGGTGAAGTCGGTGATCTACACCTCGGGCGAGCGCGATCCCCGCCTGCCTATCACCCGCCCGGACAACGGCAAGCAGTTCATGATGGGTCACGACCCGCGGCTGCCGCGGATGCCGGAGAAGCCGACGCTCTTCGACTTCTACCGGTACCGCTTCGGCCCGGCGAACCACATGCTGCAGTCCGCGCGACTCGCCCAGAAGAATGGCGTCAGCGAGAAGATCGTCCTCGCGTGCCTGCTCCACGACATCGGCGTCTCGGGCTTCATCCGGGCCGACCATGGGTACTGGGCCGCCCAGCTGCTCGCGCCCTACGTGGACGAGGAGGTGTCCTGGGCAATCCGCTATCACCAGGCGCTACGCTTCTACCCGGACGAATCCGTCGGCTACCGCTACCCGGAGCTCTACGTCAAGCTGTTCGGCGCCGACTACCAGCCCGAGGCCTACATCGAGCGGGATTACCGGATGGCGCGCGAGCACCAGTGGTACATGAGCTCGCGCCTGATCTGCGTGAACGACCTCTACGCGTTCGATCCCACCGTCCGGGTGGAGCTCGAGGAGTTCACGGACATCGTGGGGCGGCACTTCAAGCAACCGAAGGAGGGCCTCGGTTTCGACGCAAGCCCCTCGGCGCACATGTGGCGCACGATCAACTTCCCGACGAGGTACCTTTAGCCGCGCGCCGACCCGGCCGCCGTCGCGCGCGGCCGCGCCGCTGAGAACAACACGCGCCTCGCGTGTTTGACGACACGCGCCGAAGCTTCCTCGCCGACGGCCTGCTCACGAACGACGGCAAGCTCCACGGCGCGGTCACGGTTCGTGCGCTCCATCCGCGAGGAGTGTCTCGATCGTCTGATCCTGTTCGGGGAGCGACGGCTGCTCCGCGCCCTCGACGAGTTCGTGGCGCACTATCATCGAGAACGGAATCACCAAGGGCTCGGCAATGAATTGATCACCCCGGCAACCGCTGCCGCTCGCGGGACCCGGGTTCGCTGCGGGGACCGGCTGGGCGGGCTGTTGCGCTATTATCACCGCGCGGCCTGAGCCTGAGCATTGGATGAGTTTTCGGACATTACGGGGACCAAATGGTTCACGAGCCGGGGGAACGCGTGAAGATCTCGCCGTTGGCGGGCAAACCGGCGCCGAGGACGATGCTGGTGGACCTGGTCAGGCTCGAGCGCGAGTACTACGAGCGCCAGCCTGACCCAGGAGACTCGACCCAGCTCGTGCGCTTCGGCACCAGCGGACACCGGGGCTCGCCGCTCCACGGCTCGTTCACCGAGGCCCACATCCTGGCCATCACACAGGCCATCTGCGACTACCGCCGCGGCCACGGCATCGACGGTCCCCTCTACATGGGCAAGGACACTCACGGGGTGTCCGGGCCGGCCCAACGCACGGCCGTCGAGGTTCTCGCGGCCAATGGGGTCGACACCATCATCCAGCGTGACGATGGCGTCACGCCGACCCCGGTCATCTCGCGAGCCATCCTTGCCTACAATCGCGGCCGCACGGCGCATCTCGCAGACGGCATCGTCGTCACGCCGTCCCACAACCCGCCCGAGGACGGCGGCTTCAAGTACAATCCCCCCCACGGCGGCCCCGCCGAGACCGACGTCACGCGGTGGGTCCAGGATCGGGCGAACGAGCTCTTGCGCACGGGCAATGCCGACGTCAAGCGCGTGCCATTTTCCGGGGCCATCAAGGCGGCGACGACACATCAGGAAGATCTCGTCCTGCCGTACGTGGAGGACCTGAGACATGTCGTCGACATGGAGGTCATCCGCGGGGCCGGCCTGAGGCTGGGCGTGGACCCCCTAGGCGGGGCCGCCTGGCCCTACTGGGAGCCGATCAAGGCTCTCTATCAGCTGGACATCGTCGTCGTGAATCCGGTGATCGACCCGACGTTCTCGTTCATGACCGTGGACCACGACGGCAGGATCCGGATGGATTGCTCGAGCCCGTACGCCATGGCCCGGCTCGTCGGCCTCAAGGATCAGTTCAGCGTCGCCTTCGCCAACGACGCCGACTCGGACCGGCATGGCATCGTCACGCCCTCGGCGGGACTCATGAACCCCAACCACTACATAGCCGTGGCCGTCCGCTACCTGCTCGGGCACCGTTCCCGTTGGCCGGCCCACGCCGCCGTCGGCAAGACGGTTGTCAGCAGCAGCATGATCGACCGGGTCGTGGAAAAGCTCGGCCGGCGCCTTTACGAGGTACCCGTGGGCTTCAAGTGGTTCGTGGCGGGCCTGTTCGACGGCGCGTGCTGCTTCGGGGGCGAGGAGAGCGCCGGCGCGAGTTTCCTGCGACGCAACGGTACCGTGTGGACGACCGACAAGGACGGCTTGATCATGGGCCTGCTGGCGGCCGAGATCACCGCCCACACAGGGAAGGATCCGGGCGAGCACTACCAGGAGTTGACGGAGGAGCTCGGCACATCCTACTACACGCGCATCGACGCGCCGGCCACGCCCGAGCAGAAGGCCCGACTGCAGAAGCTGTCGCCCGAAACGGTCCAGGAATCGAAGCTCGCCGGTGAGCCCATCACCGCCAAGCTGACCCGGGCTCCCGGCAACAAGGTCTCCATCGACGGCCTGAAGGTGGTGGCGCCCAGCGGGTGGTTCGCGGCCCGGCCCTCTGGCACCGAGAACCTCTACAAGATCTACGCCGAGAGCTTCCGGGGCCAGGCGCACCTAGACGCCCTGGTCGGCGAGGCCCAGGAGATCGTCAACAACGCGCTGGGGACTTCATGACCGCCGCCCCGGCCACGAGGCCTTCGCTCCCTCCCGTGTTCCGGGGCGGTGACACGATCACGACGGCGATCCCTCCCCACACGCCGACCTCGTGAAGCGACCCATGGAGATGAAAGGACCAGCTCGACCAAACCTGATCCGTCGCTACCGCGCGGGCAAGACCGCATGAGTCCCGCCGGCGTCGAGTACATCAGGGGGGTTCTGCTCCAAGGTCCATCTGATCCTGAACGCGTACTGGGAGCCTCTCGACTTCGCGCTGCCGCCCGTGCGTGCCGGCGGCCGAGATCCGTGGCGCCGGCGGATCGACACGTCGCTCGACTCTCCGGACGACATCGTCCCCTGGCAGAGCGCACCGTCGGTTCCCGGTCACACCTATTGGACCGAGGCCCGTTCCGTGGTCGTGCTTTTGGCAAGGCCTGGATCCGAGTCACGGTCACACGGGAACCACGGATGAGGAGTGCGCGCAAGCGGAGGCATGGATCCTCGCGGGGCCCGCCTCGCGCCGCCCGGGCGCTCAGTCTGTCAACGTTGTTCCCGGTGTTGGGCTCTGGTCGGGCTCGCGGGACACCCTCATGGCGGCAGCAGTCAGCCCACATTGGAACTTCACTCCACATGCGTCACACTTTCCCCAGGGGGGGTGCCCATGCCCAGATTTCTCATCGAGGTTCCCCACGAGGCCGAGAAAATTGCGTGCGCGTGCGGTGCGGCTTCTTCTACAGACCGGGTCCCATTACCTGACGCACGCCGACTTCGGTTGCCGTGACGGCGATCATCGCGGATGGATCCTCGTCGAGGTCGACAACAAGGTCGAAGCGCGGAACACGCTGCCGCCGGCCTATCGTGCGCAGGCGCGGATCGTCGGGCTGAACAAGTTCTCGCTCGAAGAGCTCGACGAACTTCTGAAACAGCACGGGGGTTGAACGCCATATCCGGCCCGGCGACTCCACGGTTAGACCCCGGAGCGATACCAGACGGCCGACGCCCGGGAGCTGCGGCGCGGGCTCGTCGCCGTGCACGCGGGTGGCTGCCCCCGGCCGTCGTCGCCGCCCTGTGCCTTCCCTTTGACTCATCCGGGTATTCGGAGGACCGGCTGCGGCCTTTCTCCAAAGTAGCTGGGTCTTGGTTCTGATGGACACCCCCTAGTGGCGCCACAGACGCAAGGCGGAGGAAGACCGAGGAACCGCGTGGACCGGCCGCTGCTCCTCTTGCACGCCTTCCGTTTCGTCGGATTGACGTTTCTTGTCCCTGGGGTGGTCTCCGCAGACTTGCCGCGGACGGTTTCGCGCGCCCCTCTGCCTAGGGGGACCTTGCGACGTCCATCCTGGCGCTCCTCGCGCTCGCCGCGCTGGGCAGTCGACCGGGCACGATCCTCGTGTGGGTGTTCAACATCGTCGGCACCGTCGATCTGCTCAACGCGTTCTATCAGGCCGATCGCTTGGGCGTCGGGATGACTCCCGGCCTGCAAGGCGCGGCGTACTTCATTCCGACCCTGTTGGTACCGCTGCTCCTTGTGACACAAGCCCTCGTCTTCTGCATCCTGCTCAAACCCGATGCAAAGACTACGGATGGCTGAAGCTGATCAGCCGAGCCGATCAGTATCCAGACGGCAGCCTCCTCGTCGCGCGAAGCGGCGGCCGGGCACCCGAACAAATCGCGTGATGGCCAGCGGCTCTCGGGCTCACGAGGCATTCAGCGCCACGCCGTAGAGACGCGCCGCATTCCGGCCGAGGATGTCCGCCGCCACCTCGGAGGCCTCGTCGGTCCCGAGGGCGTTGCCCCGAACGAGCTCCTCCAGCACCGTCCCGAGGGCGCGACGCCCCCAGCGTGCGGCGAGCCAGTAGAGCTCCGGCAGCCCCGAGGCGTCGCTCGAGAAGAGCACGCGGGTGGTCGGGGCCAGGGTCAGCGCCTGCCGGACGACGCCGAGCAGGTCGCTCGCCACGTGGGGGATCGCGAGCCCGAGGTCCAGATGGACGTTTGGATAGACGGCGGCCAGGTAGCTCAGCTCCCGGACATAGGGGTAGGCGGCGTGGAGCAGGACGAACGGCACCGCGGCGAATCGGCGCGCCTCGAGGAGCGGCCGCAAGAGGAGCGGGTTCGCCTGGCGGAGGTCCACGTCGGTGTCCCCGAACCCGGTATGGAACTGGACGGGGAGCGCCTGCCGCGCCGCCACGTCGAGTGCCAGCCGGAGCAGGTAGTCGGTGAGCGGCTTGGCGGCCAGGCGGAGGCGACCCTCGCGCCGGGCCCGCGCGCGGAGCAGGCGGAACGCGCGGGCGGCCTCCGCGCGGCGCGGCGCGCCGACGGCCAGCCCCGTGCGGTAGGCGATGATGCTCTTGAGGGCCACGTGGCCCGCTGCCCGCGCTCCTTCCACCGCGGCGACGAAGCCGTCCACCATCGTGTCGAAGCGGTCGTGGCGGAGGATGAGCTCCTGGGCAAGGGTCTCGAGCCTCAGGATCGGGTGGACATGGCAAGGCAGGCGCGCGCGGAGCTCGCCGAGCGTCCACATCTCGCCGACCTGGTAGCCGAGGTCCACGAGGAGGCCCGCGACATTCGCGGCTCGCAGCATCCCGCCCGCCAGGGTGTCGCCGGCCGCGGCGTGCGCCGCCAGCACCGCGTCCACGCTCGGCGCGCAGCCGAGGTGCCCGGCAAGCTCCCGGATCGCCCAGCGGAAGAAGACGGTGCTCGGCACGTCGCGCGCCCGCACCGTCGGGTCGAGGCTCTCCGTGAAGAACTGCTGGAACTCGACGGGCGTGAGCGGGCCCGGCCGGAGCAGCGAGTGGCAGTGGTGGTCGAGGACGGGCAGGGTCGCGAGATCGAGCAACACGGCGCCCCGGTCTCAGAACTTCCCGAAGTGGTGGCGTACCTCGAAGTCGACGGACTCCTTGCTGAACGCCGTCCACTCGGCGCGCTTGACGGCCAGGAAGGACCGGGCCAGCAGGGACCCGAGCGCATCCATGAGAACGCGGTCCTGCTCGAGCTCGTCGAGGGCGTCCCTGAGGGTCAAGGGGTAGCGGCGGATGCCCCGCTCCGCGCGCTCCTGGTCGGAGTAGTTGCCGGGATCGATCCGGGTCGCCTCGCCGGGAGCCAGCCGCCGCTTGACCCCGTCGAGCCCCGCGGCCAGGAGGCCGCCCAGTGCCAGGTAAGGGTTCGCGGAGGGATCGCACGCCTTGAGCTCCGCGTTGGTCGACCCCGCGCGGTCCGAGCGAAACGGCGAGGGAATGCGCACCGCCGCCTCGCGATTGTCCGGCCCCCAGGCCGTGTAGGCCGAGGCCCAGTAGTGCGGCTGGAGCCGCCGGTACGAGTTGTAGGTGGGGCACGTGAGGGCGAGGAGGGCCGGCAGGTGCTGGAGCACGCCCGCGATGAAATGATACCCGAGCCGGCTCACGCCGTATTGACCCCGCGGATCGTGCATGAGAGTCCGGCGCCCGCGACGGTCCCACAGGCTGAAGTGGAGGTGACCCCCGTTGCCGGCTCCCTCCGGGAACGGCTTCGGCGCAAGCGAGGCGTGGAGGCCGTGCTGCCACGCCACGTTCCGCACGGTCTCGCGGTAGTAGACCTGGCGATCGGCCGCCTGGACGGCGTCGGCGTGCCGGATCGACAGCTCCTGCTGGCCGTGGCCGAGCTCCGGGTAGTACTGCTCCACCTGGATCCCCTGCGCCTCGAGCGCCGCGACCAGGTCGTCCATCACGCGGGCCGCACTGGTCATCCCCACCGTGGAGAAGCAGAGGCTCTGGTCGAGCGGGCGGAACGTCCCGTTGGGCTCTCGCGTCGCCAGGCTGAACTCGCACTCGAACGCGGCCCGGACGCCGAAGCCCTCCGCCGCGCAAGCAGCGACCTGGCGCTTGAGGAACGTCCGCGGACAGGCATCCCACGGCGGCCCCTCCAGCGTCAGCATGTCGCAGGTCATCGCCGCCGCATGGGGCGCGTAGGGCAGGACCGTGAAGGTGGCCGGATCCGGCACGAGCCGGATCTCGCCGACGGGCCCCATCCCCTCCACCGGCGTCAGCTGATCCAGGATGTTCATGGCCTGCATGGCGACGGTGAGGCCGATGCCATCCGTCATGCGACGGGCGAGGCTCTCGGCGTGCGTCGCCTTGCCGCGGGTGATCCCGCCGTTGTCGGTGTAGAGAAAGCGCACGAGGCGCACGCGCGCGGCGCGGGCCGCCGCCAACACCCGGTTGATGGGAGCAGAGCGGGGCGCAGGGCCGGAGCTCGCCATCACGTCTCTCCTTCACGATCGGCCCGCGGGCCGTCTCGGACGCCGGCCGTCGCCGGGCCCGGTGCCAGGCCGAGCGTGATGTCGAGGTTCTTTAGCGTGCGAGGCATGCTTTTCTAGGAGGCACTTGCCTTGCGGTCACCGATGTCGGGGGGCTCGAGGCTACCGGGCGAACGCCTCGACCGCGGCCGCGTCGCGGTGGCGCGCCTCCGGCAGGTGGATGTCCCAGCAACGCACGCTGCAGAATGTGAGCTTCAGCCGCCCGGAGTTACAGGTCGACACGGAGCACCGATAGTATTTCGTCCCCATCGGGATCGGGTTCTTGCACACGGAACACACTCCGAACTGTGCCGGCATCCTATCCCCTCACTTTCCCCTGGGGAGCGCTTCTCTTCCCACTCGCAGATTCCGGACATCGCTTCGGCGCGCCATCGCGGCGCCGCTCCGGAGTCACGCCGCATCGATTCGCCGCCACGTGACGCCCTCGAATACCTTCAACCGGGCGGCCACCCGGTCGAAGCGCCCGACCCCCCTGATCGAGCGCTCCCTCCCGGAAAGCGCATTGAGCATATCCCGAAGGGCACTCGAGAGTGTAGGCACGCCGCCCGGCGTAGCGGCCCAGGTCGGCGCGCGCTCAGATCAGACGGGTCGTGGAGGCGAGACCCTGTTCGTACACCACTACCGCGTGGACCAGAGTGGAGCATGCTGCATCCGGCAAGCCGCGTCCCGCGAGACGACGATCCCCGATGCCGTGGCAAAGCAAGTCCGGCAGCTGACCGAGGCAGGAGATCTCGATCGCTAAACACCGGGCGCTTCCCGAACCTGCGGCCAGCGTGGAAGCCCGGCCAATCCGGCAACTTGGACGGCCGGAGAATCTCGCTGTCAACCTGGCCCTCGAGGTGCGTCGCGCCACGCGCGGCGGGCGCCAGCTTGTTGAGCTGCACCTCGCGATCGCGCGCGGCGAACTGATCCCGGTGGCGGGCCGCGCACAGGGCCAGCGCCCGAATCTGGATCAGCGAATGCAAGCCGCCGAATGGCTCGCCAGTCACGGCTGAGGCAAAGCGAAGGAGGTCATCGAACTGGCCGGCGAGGCGTCGCCCGCGCAGCGCCTCGAGCTGTTGCGACGGCTGACGGCCGAGGATCGCGACCAGCTGAGGGCGATCCTGACGTGCGCGTTGAACGGCGCGTCGGTCCCGGCGAGCGACGCCACCGACGGCGCGCCAGTCCTCGCCCCGCCGACCATTTCGGGTTCCGACCCCGGCCCCGACCCGCCCGACGCGATCCGCTAGGCCGTCTCGCCCATTCGGGCGCATCTGGCAAGAGGCTCCTGACCTGGGTGTTCACCGCGCCAGCCAACGGAGCACTCGAAGGAGGCTCCGCGCATGACGTTCACCGCCCGTGTGGCGGCCGATATCGACGCCATACTGCTCCACGACGCTCATCGACCAGACGCCAATTCCGGGCTACGGGGTCGATGGCCTGGTGGCCTACATCACCGCGCGGCACCGTGCCCCGCCCCCTGATCGAGACCGTGTTACCGGACTTCCTGGCGGCACACATCACGCGCGCGTTGAGCACCGGCGTCGGGGAAGCAGGGCCACCCAAAGAGAGCCAGGCCGGGTCACCAATAGGAGCCACCCGGGGTCTGGGCCTTGCCGGGCCGGCCTGCCGCGCGCTAGAGTCCGGTCATCCTGGGAATGCGCCCGCTGGGCTGACGGCGGGATCAAGGAGGGGGCGGGAAACAGGCTTTGCACCGACCTAAGGATCTAGGATTTCCAACGCTAGAATTATCCCCTGATTCGCCCTCGGCATCGGCGAGCGCTCTTGCCGAGACCCGCAGCAACGAAAGGAAGGCTTCCATGGGCTCCATTCGCACGCGCGTGACGCTCATCCTGCTCACCTTGACGCTCAGCCTTGCCACCTCCGCCGCCGCGCAGGGCGTTAGTGGCCCCGAATTCATCGGCATAGAGCCCTGCCGTTTGGCAGACACTCGCCCGGGCTCCGGGTTTGCGGGCGCCTACGGCCCGCCGGCGCTGGTGGAGGGCAGCCCCAGAAACTTCACGATCCAGGGGCAGTGCGGCATTCCGGCCACCGCGACGGCGGTCGCGTTCAACTTCACGATCACGCAAGCCACAGGCACCGGACATCTGACCGTCTGGCCCGCTGGGGGGCCGTTCCCGGCCACCTCGATCCTCAACTACGTGGCCAACGAGGATGTGGCGAACGGGAACGACGTGCGGCTGGGGGCGGGCGGCGCGATTTCCGTGCAGTCCTTCGCGATGACGCATCTGGTGATCGACGTCTACGGCTACTTCACCGACGTGGAGGAGTTGGGGAACGGCAACACCGCCCTGGGCGACCGCGGCCTCCTCAGCAACACCACGGGCGTGAACAACACCGCCCTGGGCGCCGGCGCCCTCACCGGCAACACCACGGGCAACAGCAACACTGCCACGGGGTTCCAAGCCCTCTTGAGCAACACCACGGGCAGCGACAACACCGCTACGGGGCTCGGCGCCCTTGGCAGCAACACCACGGGCGACAGCAACACCGCTGCGGGGTTCCACGCACTCTTGAACAACACCACGGGCGACAGCAACACCGCCCTGGGCGCCTCCGCCCTCTTCAGCAACACCACGGGTCTCACCAACACCGCCCTGGGCGTCGGCGCCCTCTTCAGCAACACCGCGGGCGAAGACAACACCGCCCTGGGCGTCCTCGCCCTCTTTAGCAACACCACGGGCGTGAACAACACCGCCCTGGGCGACAGCGCCCTCATCAACAACACCACGGGCAACACCAACATCGCGATCGGGATCGGTGCGGGGGCGAATGTAACGGCTGGAAGCAGCAACATCCATATCGGCAACGTAGGCGTCCAATCTGATACCGCAACCATCCGCATCGGCAACCAGGGCGTCCAAACGAGCACCTTCATCGCCGGGATCTCAGGCCAGACGAGTGCCAGTGGCGTCGCCGTCCTCGTGAATGCTGCCGGCCAGCTCGGGGCGACCACTTCCTCCCGGCGGGCGAAGGACGAGATCCGCGACATGGGCGTGGCAAGTGAAGGAGTTCTGAAGCTCCGCCCCGTAACCTTCCGCTATAAGCCTCAACACGACGACGACGCACGCCTGGCGCAGTACGGCCTGATCGCCGAAGAGGTAGCCGAGATCTACCCCGAGCTGGTCGTGCACGGCACGGACGGCCAGCCCGCGGGCGTGCGCTATCACGTCCTGCCCGCCATGCTGCTCAACGAACTACAGCGGCAGCAGCGGGTGATCGAGACGCAGGCCGCCCAGGCGCGGGAGCAGGCGCGGCTCATCGACGAATTGACGGCACGGCTCTCACGTCTGGAAGCGATGGGCATCGCCGCTGCCGGACGATGAAGGGTTTCCTTACTGAGCCCGGGGCGACGGGATGTTCCTAGCGTCATCGCTTGGCTCGTGCCTCCGGGCGCCACGCGCCCCTATCTGGTCTGTCGTTGGGTAGGGGCCGCTGGCGCGACCGTCAGCATGGTGCCGGCGGAAGGCCGCTTACCGCGCCCCGTGCCGTCCAGAGCGCCGTGGCGACCAGGACAAACGGCAACCCACGCCGGGGGACCGTCTCGCTACTCAGCCTTGCCGCTATGACGAGGGCGCCGTCCTGTGGCTGCCTGGCGTCGGCCGCGAAGGCCCGCGCCTCTAATAGCGGACGGCTTCCCGCGGATTGCTAATCCAATCGGCCGGCCCCGAGGCCCGTCTGATCGGCCTGCCGACCCGCTGTGCGGCTTTTGTGCGGGTTCGGCTGGCGCGCCCGCGTCGAGGGAAGAGGCGCCAGCTCATGCAGTGGTTCCGACGGCGCCGCGCTGGGATCACGAGCATGAGCTAACCGCTCGCCACTCCCCGGCCCTTACTCGCGCGGGACGCTGCGCGAGGACAACGGCGGTTTCTGCGAGGTCCAGACTGGCTGGCCCGCCGTGGATCGGGGGGCCGACCGCATCGTCCTCCGGCGCGAGCACTCGAAGAATGGGGAGCCCCGTGTGCTCCCCCTCCTCGGCGACTTGGCCGCCCTCATCGAGCGGCGCTGGACGCGCGCGAATATCAGACGGCTGACGGAACGTCCGCCCTGTCGTCGCTCGTCTTTCACCGAGACGGCGAACCGATCAGCGACTTCCGGAAGGCGTGGGAGTCGGCCTGCAAAACTGCCGGGGTATCAGGCACCCTGTTTCATGACCTTCGGCGTCGGCCGTCTGGAACATGGACCGGGCCGGCGTGAGCCAGGCCGTCGCGATGGCGCTCACCGGTCACCAGACCGCCAGCGTCTACCGTCGCTACCGGATCGTGGACGAGAACGACCTGCGAGAGGCGTTGGCGCGGACGTAGGCGACCTCGCCGCGCGTCCTCCCGGGACCGTGACGCCGCTCCGCGACGAAGGCCAGGCCCGGGCTCGATGACACGCGTTTCTGACGAACCCGCACAATTCCCGCACACTCGGAGCGATTCGGCGAAAGAGGGCGTCGGGGAAGTGTTTGAAATTCTGGAGCCGACGATCGGACTTGAACCGATGACCTGTCGATTACGACTAGCTGCTCGTCATGGCTCGATCCCGACTCATCGAGGGGCATCGCCCGCAAGTCCGCGAGTTCACTCTCCTCCCGCCTGGAGCCCTCCCCCGATGAGCGTGCTACTGTACCGCGCATGGCGCACGACTTGACCTTCGCCCTGCTCGCAGGCTTGGCGGTGGCCACGTATTCGATCTTTCTCAAGCTGGCGTCTCCAGGCATTCATCCGTTACTGGGTGCGACCATCATTACAGGGGTCGCGTTCCTCGCGAACCTGGCGTTGACAGTCGCGGCGAAGGCGAGCGGCGCTCCCATCACCCTGACAACTCAGAGTCTATATTTTGTCATCGTAGTCGGGCTGGCCGCCGCCTGCGCAGACCTGTTCACGTTGTCGGCGTATGCCAGTGGCCTGAAGGTCACGTCAACGCTCATAATCGGCGGTACCTCCACTGCGGTTGTGTTGCTGGTCGGGTTCGTGGCCCTGAGGGAGCCGTTTACCTGGAGCAAGCTCTGCGCTCTCTCACTGATCGTCACGGGAATTGTCTTGCTCCAGCGAGAGGGTCCCTAGCGTTTCCTCCGCGGCGAGCCTACTCCTGGGCGCGTACGCGGCAGAGCCGTAGCTGTAGGGCGCAAGAACTCGATCCCCGGTCCTTTCCTTCTGCCAGGCCGTGTGAAAGACTCCCGGCAGGTCGAGGACGGGAGGGGGCAGCATGATCAGGTGGACGGGGAGAGCGATCGCGGCGTGGGCGAAACGCAGAGCGGACTTGATCGCCGAGAATCTGTGCCTGCGCCAGCAGTTGATCGTGCTGCAACGCCGGACGCCACGCCCACGGCTTCGTGACGGCGACCGCCGGTTCTGGATTCTCGTCTGTCGCTAGTTCCCCACATGGCACGACTTGCTCCTCGTCGTCCAACCGAACACCGTGCTCCGCTCGCATCGCCGGGGATGGACGGCCTATTGCGGTGGCGGTCCCGGCCACGAACGAGGGGCGGTCGGCCTCCCCTGCCGCGGGCCCTACGGGCCTTGATTCGGCGGATGTCCGCCGAGAATCGCCTGTGGGGCCAGCCCTCGAAGCGCTCAAGGACTCCAAGGGCTGGATCGACATCGTCACCGACGAAGAGATCCTCCAGGGCTACCGCCTGCTGGCCCGCGAGGAGGGGACCTTCATGGAGCCCGCGTCGGCGGCCACCGTGGCCGGTCTCATCAAGAACGTCAAGGCGGGGGGTATCGAGGAGGGCTCCACGCTCATGCTCACCCTGACCGGCGACGGCCTCAAGGATCCCGACACGGCGCTGGAGTCGGCGACCCGGCCCACGACGGTCCCGCCGGATCTCCGAACCGTCCTGGCCCAGCTCGGCCGCTGAAGCGATTCCCTCGGCACGCGTGACCTGGCTCAGAGTCGGGGTCGGGGTCGCGATCAGCCTCGTCCTCCTGGTCTCTCTGCTGTGGACGGTCGATCTGGCGGAAGTCTGGCGCCAGCTTCAGAAGACCCAGTGGAGCTGGACGCTGGTGAGCGCCGCGCTGGCGCCGATCGGGCTCTGGATCCGAGCCCGGCGCTGGAGCTATCTCTTTCCCCCGGGCTCGAAGCCGCCGGCGCTGGTGCCGGCCATGATGATCGGCTACATGGTCAACAACATCCTGCCCCTGCGCGCCGGCGAGATCGTGCGGGTCTACGTGGTGGCGCGCCGCTGGGGGCGAGGGTTCTGGACGGCACTGGCCACCCTGGTGGTCGAGCGCGTCCTCGATAGCCTCGTCCTGATCCTCGTCCTGGGCGTGTTGATCTTCCTGATTCCGGTCCCGGCGACATTGCGATGGGCGGCGACGATGCTCTTAGTGCTGGATGTGATCGCCGTGGCCGTGCTCACCCTGCTTGCCGTGGCGCCGGCGGCCTGCGAGCGCGTGCTGCGCGGAGCCACCCGCCGCTGGCCCGGGCTCGCCGACCGGGGCCTGCTAATCTTCCGGCGCTTCGTGGACGGCCTGGACGGGATCCGCACCCCCGGGCACTTGCTCCCGCTGGCGCTGTGGACTGTCGTCGTGTGGCTGGCGCCGGCCGCCGCGGCCTGGGCCATCTTCCGAGCGATGGACCTCGACCTGCCGTGGATCGCGGCCTGGACCGTTCTGGCCTTCGTGGGCGTCGGGATCAGCATCCCCGCGGCGCCCGGCTACGTCGGTGTCTTCCACTACGCGGCCGTCCTCGCGCTCGAGATCTTCGACGTGCCGCGCCCGGCGGCGCTCAGCTACGCCCTCGTGTATCACGCCAGCCAGATCCTGGCCGTCACGGCGAGCGGCTGGGTGTTCCTGCTGCGCGAGCACCTGAGCCTGGGCGAGGCCACGCACGTGCGGCCGACACCGGAGGGTCAGCCCTGAGAATGCAGTGAGGCTGGCCCCGCCGGCCGGCGCGGGGTTCATGCTACGATGCCTCAGCCATGACTCTGATCGTCTAGAGAAGTACGGCGTCCTCCGTGGCCGACGCCGAGAAGATCAAGAACGTGGCCCGTCGGGTCGCCGAGCAAGCCCCCGGCAATCAACTGGTGGTCGTCGTGTCGGCCATGGGCAAGACCACCGACGGCCTCATCTCCCTGGCTCTCCCGGTCAAGAACTCCGTTTGATCTCTGATGCCGTCGCCCCAGATTCCGACAGCCTTTGCGGCATGAAGCCATCCACTCTTGCGGCCGCCCTTCACTATGATGCAAAACGGTTATCTAACTTAACTTGAGCGCTCTTGCGTCTCAACCGCACCACGCTGTATCGCCAGCATCGCAAGCTCCAGACCCACGGCGTGCTCGGAGTGGTCGACGGCAAGCGCGGGCCGCGCGGCCCGCATCGCTTCACCGCCGAGAAGCGTCAGCGCGCGGCGGCAGCTGCTCGAGCAGGGCGGTCGATCCGTCACGCGGCCCAGCAAGTCGGCGTGACGCGAAGGCACGATTCGCCGTGCGTTGCGCCGCGGTGAACTCCATCGCGCTCCGGCGACGCGCTGCCCCCGTCGTGGTGCGCGAAGCCGGCGCGAGCAAGCTGCGAGCGCGGCGGGCGGAGTGGCGGTGCAGCGGCACACCGAGCGAGCGCTGGCGCGCATGGGGCGGTTGACTGAAGCGGCCCCGCGGTTCGTGGCCGCCGAGGCTGTGCGCTCTGGCGGGGCGTTGCTCGCGCTGCCGGCGCGTGCTGGCGCTCGGGCTGCTGGAGGCCGGTGAGCACACGTACGGGCGCTCAAGAACGGCTTCTATGGGCTGCGCGCCACGCTGCTCTGTCCTGGCCTTCATGGCGCTGCTGCGCGTCCGCGCGCCCGAGCAGTTGCAGGGGCATCCACCCGGGGAACTGGGCCTGCTGCTCGGGTCTCGATCGAGCCCCCGAGGTCAAGACCCTGCGGCGCAAGCTGTCGGAGTTGGTCGCGCGCAAGCAAGCTACGCATTTCAGCCAGCGATCTGGCGCAGCGCTGGGTGCGCGAGAACGCCGAGGCCGTGGGGCTCCTCTACGTCGATGGCCACGTGCGGCCGTACCACGGCACGGCCCACACGCTGCCCAAGACGTGCGTGGCGCGTCGCCGCCTCTGCATGCCGGCCACCACCGATATCTGGGTGAACCAGCAGGATGCGCAGCCGCTGTTCGTGGTCACCGCTGCGGCCAATGACGATCTCCTCGCGATGCTGCGCCGGGAGATCCTGCCCGAGGTGCGGCGGCTCATAGGCGAGCGTCGCGTGACGATCGTCTTCGATCGCGAGGGCTGGAGTCCGAAGTTCTTCCAGGAGTGTCCACGCACGGGCTTCGATGTGATCAGCTATCGTAAAGGGGCCTACGCACCGTGGCCGAGCGCGCGCTTCCGGCCGGTCACCGCGCTGATCGATCGGCGCCGGCGATCCGCTACGCATTGGCACAGCGCCGCTTCGAGGTGCCGCCCGGCTTTCGCATGCGCGAGGTGCGCAGGCTGTGCCCCAGCGGTCATCAGACGGCCATCCTGACCACGCGGCACGATCACCCCATCGAGGTAGTGGCCTATCGCATGTTCGAGCGCTGGACCCAGGAGAACTTCTTCCGCTACATGCGCCAGCACTTCGCCCTGGAGCGCTGGTCAACTACGCCGTGGAGCCGGCCGACCCCGAGCGCACGTCCCGAACCCCGAGCGCAAGGCGCTGCCAAAACAACTGAGCGAGACGCGCGCCACGCTCAAGGCGCTCGAGCAGACGTACGGGCACGCGGCCCAGTCAGAACCTCGAAGGCCGGCGGCCACAGGATCGCCAACTTTATCTGGGGTATCGCGGACGACGTGCTCCGTGATCTTTACGTGCGCGGCAAGTACCGAGACGTGATTCTTCCGATGATCGTGATCCGGCGTCTCGACTCCCTGCTCGAGCCGACCAAGGAGTCCGTGCTCGACAACCGCCGATCTAGGACCCTGACGCAGGCACAGATTCCCGACGATCAAGTCCGCTCTGGGTTTTGCCCACGCCGCGATCGCCCTCCCCGCGCACCTGATCATGCTGACCCCCCTTCCATCCTCGACCTGCCGGGAGTCTTTCACATGGCCTGGCAGAAGGAAAGGACGGTGGAGCTAGTTCTTGCGCCCTACAATGGCTAGCCGCTTCACCTTGTCTACGCTTATCTACGCTCACCCCGTGCGCCACGTGCTCGTCGCGCTCCAGCTCGCGGCAGAGCCGCCGCCTGGCCCCGCCGTCCCGGCCGCCTGAGCTCGCGTTCGCTCCACGCCCCCGACCTCGGCGCCGCCCCTCCCGTCTGCCCGCTGCCCCGAAGGGGGCCGGTTTGGGGCCGCTCGTGCCGGCCCGCCCGAGGCCCTTGCCGGCCAATCCGACGACGCGCTACAGTCCGCGTGCGATGGTCGAAGGGCACGCCGGAGTGACGGGCGCCGGCGAGGAAGCCGGGAGGGGTGCTTTTTCGCCGCGTACGTTCGCGGTCGGAATCATGACCGTCGATCGCACCACCCAGTGGCGGGCAGCGCGCTTCCCGGAAGTTTATCCTCGACCTGCGGCCGTGAGACGCGCTCGAACGCCCGACTGGGCGTAACGGACGTTGAGGGTCCTTGCTGGAACGCGATAAGGCAAGGACTGTCGGGGTACACACGTCTTTCAAGAGGAGGAAGACCATGAGGCGATCTGTCGGTCTGACACTGACAATGGCCGCACTGCTGCTGGTCGCTGGGGCGGGCTGTGGTCGAATGCGTGAGGGGAAGGCGGCTGGGCCTGTCACCGTCCAACTGGCGGCGCAGAACAACTCGGGCGAGTCCGGGACCGCGACGCTCACCGAGGAGGGAGGGAAGACCAAGGTGGTCGTGACCGTGAACGGGGCGCCCGCCGGAGTATCCCAGCCGCTGCATATCCACAGGGGGACGTGCGCTCAGCTCACCCCCCAGCCCGCATACGGGCTCACGACCCTGATCAACGGCAGGTCGGAGACGACCGTCGACGTCCCGCTGGCCACGCTCCGGAACGGGGAGTTCGCGATCAACGGCCACAAGTCGGCGCAGGAGGCGAGCACCTACGTCTTCTGTGGCAGCATTCCGCGCGCCTAGCCCGGTGACGCGGAACCGGTCCCAACCAGGGTACCGGCGGAAGAACGAGCGAATCCAAAACCTACCGCCCCGACCCCGAAGTGGCGGCATCACGCGGCTGCTCAGACGCTCGGGTATCCCCGGGCTATGCTGAGCTCAGCATAGCCCGGGGACCCTGCCCGTCGTGCGGCGCGCAGGGGATGGGGCGAGCTGGTCGGCACCTGGTCGATTCCGTCCTCTCGAACGTCATCGCCGCTGCCACAGATTCCCGGCGACGTCTCGCGCAGGGCGTCGAGCAGCACCATGCGGGAATCGACTTCGAGGGTTCTCCTCACGCCGTTGACTTTCAGGACAACCTTGACGTCGATCCGGGAGAAGTGCCTCGAGCGCCTCACCCTCCTCGGGGAGCGTCGTCTGCTTCGCGCCCTCGACGAGTTCGTCGCTCAGCACCATCGGGAGCGGAATCACCAAGGCCTCGGCAATGAATTGATCACGCCGGCAACCGCTGACGCCGGCCCTCTGTGGGGGCCGCACGCTCCGCACGCCTTCGGCAAGACGCGCTGCAGGTCTCCGGGTCCAGCTCAAAGCGCACCCGGAGACAGACGACCGCTCCGTCTGACAGGCCACATCGCGGAGGAACTTCCACGAAGATGGCCGTTGCCTCACCCGCCGAACGAGGGCGCCGGGCGAGTTGCCTCCATTCCTCAATCGTCACGAGCAAGGTGGCACGGTGAACAGGCACGTCCGCAGGTGCGTTCGGTCGGACCGGGTCGGCGACGCCATACCGCTGCTCACGGAGGCGCTCGCATGTGCTACATCCGAAGGAGTGATCGGGAGGCACTCGCGCCTCACAACGTACCTCGCTGAGGGATACCACCATGCGCATCGTGCCGTCGAAGCGCGGGAGGCTGCTCTGCGTGCCCTTCACCTCGCGCGAGAGCATCAGGAGCGCGGGGACGAGGCCTGGGCGCTCAACCTGCTTGGCGAGATCGCCGCGCTCGCCGACCCGCCCGACGTGGCAACGGCCGAGGCGCACTACGGCGCCGCCATGATCCTGGCTTCCGAACTCGGCATGCGCCCTCTCGTCGCCCACTGCCACCTCGGCCTCGGCAAGCTGCACGGTCGATCGGATGACGACGCGAAGGCGGCCGAGCACCTGGCAAACGCGAGAGCCATGTACCGGGAGATGGACATGGGGTTCTGGCTAGAGAAGGCCGACGCGGTGGGGGGTGGAGTCGAGGGATGACGCGAGTCTTGTCGCTGGTTACGCTAATCCTGGCCCTCCTCGCCGCGCCGCTCGGCGCCGACACGCAGCAGGCAACGAACATCCCACGGATAGGATTCCTCACGGCTGTCCCCTTGTCCGTGATGTCGGCCCGCACCGAGGCATTCCGGCAGGGCCTGCGCGAGCTGGGATACGTGGACGGAAAGACCATCCTCATTGAGTGGCGATCTGCGGAGGGACAACTCGATCGCCTCCCCTCGCTGGCCGCCGAACTCGTCCGTCTCAAGGTCGATGTGATCGTCACGGCGGGTCCGTCAGCCACCCGTCCGGCCAAGGCAGCCACCGTGACGATTCCCATTGTCATTACCAATGACAACGACCCGGTGGCCAACGGGTTCGTCGCCAGTCAGGCCCGACCTGGCGGGAACATTACGGGCTTGTCCACGCTGTCCGCGGAGATATACGGAAAGCAACTCGCGCTTCTCAAGGAGGTCGTTCCGAGGCTTTCGCGCGTGGCGGTCCTGGGGGATTCGGCCGAGCCGCCCCACGCTCAAGCGTTACGAGAGATGGAACGCGCCGCCCGGACACTTCGCGTGCAGCTTCAGTATCTAGACGTCCGCGGTCTCAACGATATTGAGACGGCGTTCCGAGCCGCACGCTCGGGGCACGCTGACGCAGTCCTCATGTTGACGAGCGCCGTCCTCTTCTCGCACCGAGAACAGGGCGTCGACCTCGCGGCAACGAGCCGGCTCCCGGTGATGTATTTCTCCACCTCTCCAGGATTTACGGCAGGCGGGGGGCTCATGAGCTACAGCGCGAGCATTATCGATATGGACCGGCGTGCCGCCACGTTCGTGGACAAGATCTTAAAAGGGGCCAAACCCGCCGATCTGCCAATCGAGCAGCCGACGAAGTTCGAGTTCATCATCAATCTGAAGGCGGCGAAGCAGATTGGCCTCACCATCCCCCCGGCTGTGCTCGCGCGGGCCGACGAAGTCATTCAGTGACCCCGCCCATCTGGCTCGACGCCGCCGGGCGTCGCCGTCCGACCCGTGCCTTCTGGACCTGTGGGAGCGAGGTGCCGGTCACGCAGTCGCGCGCCGAGCACCTTCGCCCGCACGGGTGGCAGCCTGGGCGAACGCTCCACATTCCGGCTTGGTGCGGTTGCACGACGGAGTATGTGCCGGTGCCCGTGAGCGCGGGCTGGTGGCAGCTCGTCCGATCTGGGAACCCGATCGGGTGGCGAATCCACTGCAGGGGTTCACGCCGCCCGACCCGCGCTAGCGACTTCCGGCTCCGGTAACTCCTCGATCGGCCGACCGTTCGAGTAGATAGGGCCGCTACACCTGCGGCCAGAGGCGACGCTTCAGCTGCCCGACCAGGCGTTCGAGCTCGGTCATGCGCTGGCGGCGGGTGGCGTTCTCGGCGCGGGGTATGCCTTCTATTTATCCGTCCGCCTCGTCAACGTTGACTTTCGGCCGGCCTGATCGATGATGGCCGCCATGATCACCCTCATCCTCATCGGCCTCCTCCGTGGTATCAGGACCCAGCGCTCCCTCGTGCTCGAGAACCTCGCGTTGCGGCACCAACTGGTCATCCTCCAGCGAACCGCGCCGCGCCCACGCCTGCGGCGCTCCGACCGGCTGTTGTGGGTCCTGCTGTCCCGCCTGTGGGCCGGCTGGACGGATGCCATCTCCGTCGTCCAACCCGCCACTGTGATCCGGTGGCAGCGGTCCGGCTTCAAGGTCTTCTGGACCTGGAGGAGCCGCCGGACCGGGCCAGGCCGTCCGGCCGTCGCGCCGGAGGTCCGAGCACTCATCCGACAGATGTCTCGCGCCAACCCCCTGTGGGGTGCGCCGCGGATTCACGGGGAGCTCCAGAAGCTGGGCCTCGAGATCTCGCAGGCGGCGGTCTCCAAGTACGTGGTCCGCCATCGGAGGCCGCCATCGCAGACCTGGCGGACCTTTCTCGACAACCACCTGGGGCTAGGGTGAGATTGCGCTGGGTGTACGAAATCGATGCCTCGCGCCTTGAAGAACCTCGACATCTCCCTCGGACTGGCTACCATTCCAGTCCAGCTCTTCACCGCTACCAGCTTCCATCTACTCCACGCGCGGTGCGGCAGCCGGATCCAGATGCGTCTGGAGTGCCCCGTCCACGCATCGTGCCCCGCGAAGAGACAGTGAAGGGCTATGAGATCAACCAGGATGAGTACGTGCGCTTCGAGCCCGACGAGCTCAAGGCGCTCGAACAGGCGTCCTCATCGATGCTCGTTATCGACTCGTTCGTGCCCAAAGGCGCGATCGACCCGGTCTATTTCGAGGACACGTACTACCTCGGTGCCGGGAAGAACGGGGACCGTGGGTATCAGGGTGCCCCGCTGGCAGTTTCGGTTGGGAGAACCGGATTGCATGCGCTTGGTCATGACCGCTGGGCCGCCGGACATCTGGGTCGGGCTGGAGCCGGAGACCGGCGAGGAAGCGATGGCCTTGGAGGCGTGCGCCGCCCGGGGAGAGTGGACGAATGGACACGGAGCGACGCCATCGCGCGGCTTCAGGCGTTGGCGACGCGGCTCGGCTTCCCGCTCACTCTCGGTGACGCCGCCGACCTGGCTTGACGCCTCACGAAGCCCGCCCCGGGCAACGGAGCGGCCGTCCCCGTTGCTGCGCCACCGAGGCTGAAGGCAATCGGGTCCGCCAGCGGGCTTACCTGCAGCGGTAGCCGGCGGCTGGCGCCGGGGGCCCGCTCGGGGTAGGGTCGGGCTGCCGTACCCCTGGGACGCCCCGGGGAGCCGAGTCCCGGCGGCCGCCCAGGTGCCGCGACGCTGATCCTGGCCGGCAGTTAGCGAGGAATCGGGAGACGCTCGATATGCCCTGTCCCCGATGCCAGCATGAGAACCCCAGCGGACAGAAGTTCTGCGGGGAGTGCGGCGCCCGTCTCGCGGCAGCCTGTTCAGCCTGCGGGGCTTCGAACCCACCGGATCAGAAGTTCTGCGGAGTGTGCGGGGCGTCGCTGGCTAGAGCGGGGTCGCCCCGACAGCTTGGCACCCCGGACTCCTACACCCCGAAGCACCTTGCCGAGAAGATCCTCACCTCCAAGGCCGCCCTGGAAGGTGAGCGCAAGCAGGTCACCGTGCTCTTCGCGGACCTGAAGGGCTCGATGGAGTTGCTCGCCGACCGCGATCCCGAGGAAGCGCGGAGGCTCCTCGACCCCGTCCTCGAGCGCATGATGGAGGCCGTTCATCGCTACGAGGGCACCGTCAACCAGGTCATGGGAGACGGCATCATGGCGCTCTTCGGCGCCCCGGTGGCCCAGGAGGATCACGCCGCGCGGGCCTGCTACGCGGCCCTCCGCCTGCAGGACGCGGTGCGGCGATACTCGGACGATCTCCGCCGGTCGGAGGGCCTCGAGGTCCAGATCCGCGTGGGCCTCAACTCCGGCGAGGTCGTCGTGCGGTCCATCGGGAGCGATCTCCGCATGGACTACTCGGCGGTCGGGCAGACGACGCACCTCGCGGCGCGGATGGAGCAGCTCGCCGCGCCGGGGAGCATCCGGATCACGGGGCACACGCTGGAGCTCGCCGAGGGCCAGGTGGCGGTTAAGTCCCTCGGACCCGTGCCCATCAAGGGAATTGGCGAGCCGGTCGAGGTCTACGAGCTGGTCGGGACCGGCACCGGCCGCCGAGGGCTCCGCACGACGGAGCGACGGGGACTCTCACGCTTCGTCGGGCGTGGCGCCGAGCTCGAGCAGCTACGAGGCGCCCTCGACAAGGCGGCCCGAGGGCAGGGTCAGGTGGTCGCGGTCGTCGGTGAGCCGGGCGTGGGCAAGTCCAGACTCTTCCACGAGTTCGTCCATTCGCACCGGACACACGGCTGGCTCGTGGTGGAGTGCGGCTCGGTCTCCTACGGAAAGGCGACCGCGTACCTGCCGATCATCGACCTCCTCAAGGGCTACTTTCGCATTCAGGACCGGGACGAGCACCGCGAGATCCGGGAGAAAGTGACCGGCCGGCTCCTCACGCTGGACGAAACGCTGAGGCCGCTGCTGCCGCCGTTGCTCGCGTTGCTCGACGTCCCTCTCGAGGATCCGGGCTGGCAAGCCATGGACCCGCGCGAGCGCCGCCGGGACACCCACGAGGCGCTCAAGCGGTTCCTGCTCCGCGAGAGCCAGCTGCAGCCCCTCTGTCTGGTCGTCGAGGACCTGCACTGGATCGACGACGAGACGCAGGCGGTGCTCGACGGGCTGTTGGAAAGCCTTCCCGCCGCGCGCATCCTGCTCCTGATGAACTATCGCCCGGAGTATCGCCACGGCTGGGGCGGCAAGACGTACTACGCCCAGGCCCGCATCGATCCCTTGCCCGAGGAGGGCGCCGCCGAGCTGCTGGACGCGTTGCTCGGCGACGACGCGAGCGTCGGATCGCTCAAGCCGCTCCTGATCAACCGCACCGAGGGCAATCCCTTCTTTCTCGAGGAGAGCGTCCGGACACTCGTCGAGACTGGCGTTCTCGCCGGCGACCCCGGACGCTACCGGCTCGCGTGGCCGCTCGAGCGCATCGAGGTACCGGCCACAATCCAAGCCATCGTGGCCGCCCGGATCGACCGACTCCCCCCCGAAGAGAAGAGCCTCCTGCAGTTGGCGTCGGTCATCGGCAAGGACGTGCCCTGGACGCTCCTCCACGCGGTCGCCGACGTCTCCGACGAGGCTCTCCACGTGGGGCTCGCCCACCTCCAGGCGGCCGAGTTTCTCTACGAAACGCGCCTCTTCCCGGACCTCGAGTACACGTTCAAGCACGCGCTCACCCACGAGGGCACCTATCGGAGCATGCTGCATGAGCGCCGGCGCGCGCTGCACGGGCGGATCGCTGCAGCCATCCAGCGGCTCCACCCCGACCGGCTCCCGGAGCATGTCGAGCGCCTCGCCCACCACGCCTTCCGCGGCGAGGACTGGGAGAGGGCGGTGCAGTTCGGTCGCCAGGCCGCCGCCAAAGGCCTCGCACGCTCGGCGAATCGCGAGGCGTCAGCGGACTTGACGCAGGCCCTGGAGGCGCTCAGGCGGCTGCCGGACAGCCGATGGAAGACAGAGTGCGCGATCGACCTGCGGCTCGACCTCTACAGGTCTAAGCTTCCCCTCGGTGAGCTGCGGTCGCTTCTGGCCGAGCTGCGGGAGGCGGAGTCGCTGGCGCTCGCGCTCGCCGACCGCGAGCGCCTCGGGTGGGCGCGCCTTCACATCAGCCATGTCCTCGTCCTCATCGACGATCCGTGGCCGGCTGTTCAGCTCGCCCACGAGGTCCTCGCGATCGCGGGGACCGTCGAAAACCGGGAGATCGAAGCCGACGCCTATCTGTGGCTCGGCTGCGGCTACTACGCCCTCGGCCAGCACCGGCGCGCCGTGGAGCTGCTCCGCAAGGGTGTGGAGGTACGGCACGCCGAATCTGGCTTGCGTGACGTCGTTGCGCAATCTGGCTACGTGGCGATGTTCCTCTCGGAGCTTGGCGAATTCGCCGAGGCCGAGACGGCGGCGGAGATCACAGCTCGACCGCTTATCACTGCGGACCGTCCCTGGAATCTCGCGAACGCGTCCTGGCAGATCGCCTGGTTCTGGGGTCTCAAGGGCGAGCTCGACCGAGCGGCCTCGTGGGCCGAGCGCGGGGTCGAGCTGTGCCGGCAGTGGAGCTTTCAGCGCACTCTCGCGGGGCCAATGTGCGTCCTCGGGCACGTGCTTGCCCTTTCCGGAGACCCGACCCGGGCCGTAGACCTACTGGAGCAGGGAGTGCGGCAGGCCGAGGCGTTCGGCCTAGCCTGGCTTCACTGCCCGCGGCTGCAGTATCTCGGCGAGGCCTATCTCCTCGCAGATCGCGCGGACGACGCCAGGCGCACCGCCGATCGGGTCCTCGCACTCGCGCGTGAGCGGGGTGAGCGTGGGTTCGAGGCCTGGGCCCTCCGACTCCAGGCGGAGATCGCTGCGGCCACCCCGCCGATCGTTGACGTCGCCGAGAGCCGCTTTCGAGAGGCGATCGCGTTGGCCACCGAGCTCGAGATGCGCCCCCTCGTCGCCCACTGCCACCTCGGCCTCGGCACGCTCTACCGGCGCATCGGCAAGCGCGAGCCGGCCCGGGAGCATCTCACGACCGCGACAACGATGTACCGCGAGATGGACATGGGCTTCTGGCTGGAGAAGGCGGAGACGGCCTCGCTCGAGGGTTGACTCGACGCCCAGCGCTACGAGACCAATCCGCGACCATGCCCAGGAGGGCTGATATATGAAGTCGCCCCGGATTCCCATCCCCGCCCGTCAAGGGCGCGCAACCCAGCTGGCTGCGGGTCGCCGATTCAAGATCACGGATCTCCAGGGTCGGCAATGCTGCGATCTCTTCGCGTTCAACGCCCATGAGATCGCCGAGTACGCCAGCGCCGAGCACACCCGGGTCTACAACGGCAACCTGTTCCCCGGGTTGGCCAGCCGTTCGTAACGCAACAACGGCGGCCGATCCTGCTCTTTCAGGAGGACCATTCGCCCGGCAAACACGACATGCTCGTCGCCGCCTGCAACCCCAGCCGCTACGCCCTCCTAGGCGTGGAGGGCTGGCACGCGTCCTGCGAGGAGAACCTCCTGACCTGCTTGCGCGCGCTGGGACACACGGTCGAGGTTCCGCAACCCATCAACCTGTTCACCAACATTCCCCTCAGCCCGCAGGGCGAGCTGGACTGGCAGCCCGCGCTCACCGCCCCGGGCGACTACGTCGTCTTCCGCGCCGAGATGGACGTGATCATTTGTGCCTCCAGCTGTCCCCGACTCCGTTTTTTACCGCACCGAGTTGCACGTCATCATTCGTGACTACAGCTGTCCCCAGGACATTGTCGCCATCAACGATAGGAACGTCACAGAACTCGAACTGGAGCTTCTGTAGAGACGGCGGGGCCTCGAAAAGGCACGGAGTCTTGGTGGCGAATGCGACAGCCGACAAGCTGACCGGAGGCATGGCACGGGTGCTTCACCTCGCGACGTTCGCCCTGGCCCTCCTCGCCGCGCCGCTTGTCACTCACGCTCATGCATAGCGTGGATCGCCGACAGGAAATAGGGCGACCGGGGTCTCTTGGCGCAATCGGGCACCCGACGGTGCCTCTATGAGGCTTCTGGCGCCCGGGGAGTGCGTTTGGTAGGCTCGGGCCGCGCCTATCCCGGTCCCACGGCGCGGTTTTGGCCTCCGAGAGGACAGGCGGACCCCATGAGACTCGCCCGGCTCGCAGCCCCCGGCGCCCTTACCCTGGCCCTCCTCGCCGTGCTACCCGACGACGCGCAGCCCGTGACGAAGACGGCACGAATCGGTCTCCTCGGCTTAGCGCCGACGCCAACCCCGCACAGACCGTATCCCAGCTGGTTGGACTCGTTCTTCGAGGGGCTCCGCGAGCGTGGATGGGTCGAGGGCCAGAATGTCGCCTTTGAGTTCCGTGAGGGTCCCGATCTCCAGGCGAACGCGACCGAGTTGGTCCGTCTCAAGGTCGACGTGATCGTCACCCTGTCTACCCCCCGACCGTCGCGGCCAAGGCGGCCACTCAGACGATTCCCATTGTGTTTGCGGCCAACGACACCGTCGCACAAGGGCTCGTCGCCAGTCTGGCGCGGCCGGGGGGGAACCTCACGGGCTTGGACTGGGCTGACATCGAGTTGTACCCGAAGCGAGTAGAGTTGCTCAAAGAACTCATGCCGCGGATCAGGCGGGCTGCCATTCTCGTGGACCCCGATCTGTCGACGGCGCGGCGCGCGGTGGTACAGGCTCAGGCGGGCGGACGGGCGCTCGGCATAGAGATCCAGCCCGTAGAGGCCCGCGTGGACCAGCTGAACGAGGCGTTCGCGAGGATGACGGCCAACCGCGCCGAAGCTGTCATCATCGCGACGAGCGCGCGCTACTGGCATGAACGGAAGCGGATCGCCGAGCTGGCGGTCAAGCACCGCCTGCCAAGCATGCTAGACGACCGCGATATGGTCGTAGACGGCGCGCTGATCTCCTACGCTCAACACCCCCTATCAACATACCAACACCACATATTCTACCCCCTATCTAGAGTGCGACCCTCTCCGAGGGGTACAGACTCATCACCAAGCACGTGGATCGGATTCTTCGCGGCGCGAACCCGGTGGACAGTGCCTACCTGGATCCCGAGCTCGTGCAGCACGTGATGACCCTGATGGCTGAGTAGGAGCCTGACGATGAGCGAGATCACCTGTCGGACGGTCGAGACCAACGGCATCCGGATGCACGTGGCTGAGCAGGGCACGGGCCCGCTGGTGCTGATGTGCCACGGTTTCCCGGAATCCTGGTACTCGTGGCGCCACCAGCTGGCCGCGCTCGCCGACGCCGGCTTCCACGCGGTGGCGCCAGACATGCGCGGCTACGGCCAGACCGACGCGCCGGCCGACATTGAGAGCTACACGCTGTTCCACCTGGTCGGCGACTTGGTCGGCCTGCTCGACGCGCTGGGCGAGAAGACCGCGGTGATCGCCGGGCACGACTGGGGCGCGCCGGTGGCCTGGCACAGTGCCCTGCTCCGTCCGGATCGCTTCCGCGGCGTCATCGGCCTCAGCGTGCCCTTCCGGCCGCGCGGCCCCGCGAAGCCGAGCACGCTCATGCCGCAGACCGAGCACGAAGTGTTTTATCAGATCTACTTCCAGACGCCGGGCGTGGCCGAGGCCGAGCTGCAGCGCGACGTGCGCGCGGCCATGCGCCGGATGGCGTACTCGGGCTCGGGCGACGCCGCGTTGCGCCCGGGGGCCGGCGGCGCGCCGGGCGGCGGGATCGCGATGGTCAAGCGCGGCGGTGGCTTCCTCGATCACACGATCGATCCACCCTCTCTCCCCGTGTGGATCAGCGAGGCGGACATCGACTTCTACACGGAGGAGTTCTCGCGCACCGGCTTCCGGGGCGGGTTGAACTGGTACCGGAACATCGACCGCAACTGGGAGCTGCTGGCGCCCTGGGCCGGCGCCCTCGTCACCGTCCCCGCGCTTTACGTGGCCGGCGATCGCGACCTGGTCGTCCGGTTCCGCGGGATGGATCAGCTCATCTCGAACCTGTCGAAGTTCGTGCCGAAGCTGCAGCGCACGATCATGCTGCCGGGCTGCGGCCACTGGACCCAGCAGGAGCGCGCGCGCGAGGTCAACGCCGCCATGCTCGAGTTCTTGAAGGGGCTGTAACGTAGCGGGGTCCGGGCGCCGCCGCCGCAGGGGGATGCTTCCTAGCCCTCACGTCCGGCACGAATGATGGCCGACTGCGCGCGCTGAAAGCGGTGTACGATCCGACGAGCCTGTTCCGCGTCACCGCGAACATCGCTACCTGATCGACAGGGACGGCCCGCGATTGATCGGGTCAGTCGCCTGAGGCCGTCTCGCCACCTTGCGAGGTGTCATGTCGAGCCACGGGCCGGGACCGCCACGCGGCAACCTCTTCACCGATGTCGAAGGCCGGCTCGCCACCGAGCGCGTCGATGTGCTCGTCGACGGAGGGACCGTGCGGCTCGAGCGGATCATCTCGCGAGGGCACGCGACACCCCCCGGCGAATGGTACGACCAGGACTGTGACGAGTGGGTGGTGGTGCTCCGCGGCAGCGCGGGCTTGCGGTTCGAAGGAGAGACCGGGGAGCACGTGATGCACGCCGGCGATCATCTGGTGATCCCGGCGCATCGACGGCACCGGGTGGAATGGACCGATTCGCGTGAGCCGACAGTATGGCTCGCCGTCCACTATTCGAGCGCCGGCCCGTCGCCGACAGGAGGAGGAGCACCTGCATGAGGATCGGAGTCTTCTCCACGTTCATGTCGCCCAACGCGACGCCGCAGATGATCCGCGACTTTGGCCACCGCGTCGAGGGCATGGGCCTCGACTCGATCTGGATGGGTGAGCATGTCGTCCTGTTCGACAAGCAGACCTTCGGCTACCCCGGATCGAAGGATGGGCGCATTCCCGTGCCGTCGGGCGGCGGCCTGCTGGACGTAATCGCCACATTCGGGTTCCTGGCGGCGACGACCACCCAGCTCCGGCTCGGAACCGGCGTCGCCCTGGTGCCGCAACGCAACCCGATCTATACCGCCAAGGAGGTGTGCACGCTCGACTGGCTGAGCGGCGGCCGCATCGATTTCGGCATTGGGGTCGGCTGGAACAAGGAGGAAGTCGAGATTTGCGGCTACCGGTGGGAGGATCGTGGGGCGCGCTGCAATGAGTTCCTCGAGGTTATGCGGCGGCTGTGGACCGAGCCGGTGGTCGACTTCAACGGCAAGTGGGTGAAGTGCGAGACCGCCCGGCTGGACCCCAAGCCGATCCAGAAGCCGCACGTGCCGATCATCGTCGGCGGCTACGCAGAAGCGGCCTATCGCCGCGCCGTGCGGTACGGCGCGGGCTGGTACGGCTTCAACCGCGACCCCGCCGGCGCCAAGGAGAACCTCCGCCAGCTCGACGCGGCCTTTGCCCGGGCCGGGCGCACGCGGCCCGCCAACTTTGAGATCATCATCACGCCACCCTTGGCGATGCCGATGGACGTCATGCCGGCGTATGGCGAGCTGGGTGTGCACCGGCTGGTGCTGAACCTCGGCAGCCAGCGGCCGGAACGGGTGGACAAGCGTCTGCCCGAGATCGAGAGGTTGGTGAAGCGAGCCGCGTGACGTGTGCCGAGGGCACCGGTCCGGGCTCCCGCGTCAGGCCGACGGCTTCGTCGATCGGCAAGACCGGAACGATCCAGGAGAGTCATTGACGAGAGCGAGCGCCGCCGCACAATCGCGGCCGGCCAGGTGGGATTCCGACGATTCACCAGAGCGCTCGAGAGGGGCACGATGCCGGCCTACATCTGCGTCACGTGTGGTGTGCAGCACGCAGACCGTGAAGTGCCGCCCCCCAGCTGTCCGATCTGCGAGGACGAACGCCAGTACGTCGGCTGGAACGGGCAGCAATGGACGACGCTGCCGGAGATGGTGGCGAACGGTTACCGGAATGTCTTCCGGGAGGAGGATCCCGGCCTGACGAGCATCACGACCGTCTCGCCATTCGGGATCGGCCAGCAGGCGCTTCTCGTCCAGACAGCGGCCGGCAACGTCCTGTGGGACTGCATCAGCCTCCTCGACGCGGCCACTGTCGCGGCTGTCCGCGAGCGTGGCGGGCTTCGGGCCATCGCGATCTCGCATCCGCACTTCTACGGCACGTGCGTGGAATGGAGCGAGGCGTTCGACGGGGTGCCCATCTACATCCACGCCGCGGACCACGAGTGGGTCATGCGTCCGAGCCCGAGCATCCAACTCTGGGAGGGGGACGCCATCGAGGCCGCGCCCGGACTGACGGTCGTTCATCTCGGCGGACATTTCGACGGCGCGACGGTCCTTCACTGGGCAAGCGGCACTGACCGGCGGGGCGCCCTGCTGAGCGGCGATACCCTCCAGGTGGTGATGGACCGGCGCCACGTCAGCTTCATGTACAGCTATCCAAATCTCATTCCCCTCTCGGCGGCGACCGTGGAGCGGATCGCGGCGAAGATCCGAAGGTACCGGTACCAGCGGGTCTACGGCGCATTCAACGGCCGGACGATCCGGCTCGATGGGGCCCAGGCGGTGGAGCGGTCCGCGGAGCGGTACCTCCGCGCGCTGCGACTGCGGTAGCCGTCGGGCCCCGCGCTCCGCGGTCAGCATTCCGGGTCGCGGCCCGATCACCGAGACCCGGTACGGGCGAAGGCACGGGTAGCTCCACGATCCCGGGCCCAACCAGCTCGATCGCGCGGGTTGTCAGGATCGGCTCGCACGCCATACGCTCGCGTCGGGCCGATGCTGCGGTTTGAAACTCCACCGGACAAGATCCTCGTCGCGATCCTCTCCTCGGCTTTCGAGCTTCAGCAGAACTACATCGAGGAGCTGATCGAGACAGAGACAGACCCGATGATCCAGTGGTGGCTGGCCGCGGAGCCGATGCTCGCACGGTTCTTCGATCCACGCACGGCCGCCCGGCTCATCGAGGGCTGCTGGCGGCTAACTGCGACACGCGACAGAGCCCGAATCCGTGTCCCGACGCCGTCGCAATCACGAAGCCGGCGGGGGACTCGAGCCGGTCGAGAATGGGTGAGTAGTCCGGCGTCTGCTCGACGATCCCGGCCCATGAGCGGGATCACGGGGACCGTCGCCAGCGGAGGGAACAGCTCAGCCAAGCGCCGGGCGATGGTCCGCATCAGTGCCGGGCTGGGCTTAGTCGGCTCTCCCATCGGCACGACCTCGGTCCATTCGTGAGGGCCGTCGCCGAAGATGACGTGCCCCGCCGCGTCTGGCGCGCGTACATGGTCGGGGCGGCGAGGCCCACCTCGATTGCTCGGGGGGGGCTACACCATGTCTACCAGCATGCAGCCTGATGGTCGGATGGAGTTGTTGCGCCCTAGACCCGGACCCCGCGGAAGAGACCGGTAAGGACGAGGGTGATCATGCCGGTCATCATCCAGTGGACTGGCCGACAGTTCAATGCTCACGAGGTGGACGGAATGAGTGTGGAAGGCACAAATCTCGATCTGCTCGCGCCCGAGGCGGCTCTCCTCGCTCATCACGAGCACCTGGAACGGCGGGCGCGGTGACACCGCAGTGATCAAGCGGACAAGTCCGGGCCGCTTCGCGAACTCCGCGCCGCTGATCCTGTCGTCGACGTAGACGGGCGCCTCGCCGACCGTCCACCCCTTCACTCGCCGCGCGAACTCCTTGCCGTAGACGCCGTCTCGATCATGGCGTGGAAAATCGTGTGGTCTCCGACCGAGATCCCAGCCAATTTGACAGCAGTGACCCAGAATAAAAGACATACGAGATAGCAAGCTGCTTAGCGTGACCTTCTGCGCCATTGCTAATCACAGGCGAAGTTCCTATACTTCGATCACGATGGTGGGAGATAAGCCCTAAATCGAAATATGATTGTCGGAGTAGAGATGACGGTTACCCGTAACCCCCTCCACGGATCCGGACGGGCGGCATTACCGCATCCGGCTCTTGCCTCAGGTGACAACGCCAAGTCGCCTCAGGGGATACGGGTGACAAATGCGCGCAGGGGGCAGCCACCGCTCGACGAGCCGGCGCATCCGCTCCCAGGAGACGTGCCCTGTGTGACTGCGCCGCGCCAGCGCGCGGTGCCAGAGCCAGCCCACCCGGAACCGGAACAAAGCGATGGCCGGGCTGTTCATGGGCACCCCGTAGTACCGGGTGTGCCCACCGACAACCTGACCCAGCCATGTCCCCACCTGCGAGATCGGGTCGTGCAGACGCCTCCGCAGCTCGGCTTTCACCTCGTGCAGCTTCGCCTGCAACCTCTTCCGGATCGTCTGCCTCACCACCGTGAACCGTCCGTTCCGCTTCTTCCCGCAGATGTGCGTGAAGCCGAGGAAGTCGAACGTCTCCGGCTTCCCCTTGCCGGCCTGCTGCCGGCGCTCGGTCGCATACGGGCCGACCTCCAGCAGCCGTGTCTTCTCGGGGTGCAGCTCCAGGCCAAACTTCGCGAACCGCTCGCGCAGCTCAGCCAGGAACCGCTCGGCGTCCGCCCGGTGCTGGAACCCCGCGATGAAATCGTCCGCAACCCGCACGACGATCACGTCGCCGTGGGCCTGCGTCCGCCGCCACCGCCGGACCCAGAGATCGAACACGTAGTGCAGGTACACGTTGGCCAGAAGGGGCGAAACGCTGGCCCCCTGGGGCGTGCCCTCCTCACGCCATGTCCGCTTCCCGTCCTCCAGCACGCCGGCCTTGAGCCATTTCTGGATCAGTCGCACGACGCGCCGGTCCGCAATCCGGTGCTCGACGAACTGCACCAGCCACCCGTGGGTGATGGCCTCGTAATACCCCCGGATGTCGGCATCGAGCACCCAGTTCACCTTCCGCGTCAGGAGCCCGGCATAGAGCGCATCCAGGGCATGGTGCGGGCTACGCCCCGGCCGGAATCCGTAGGAGAAGCCGAGAAAGTCGGTCTCGTAGATCGCATTCAGCACCTCGACCGTCGTGCGCTGGACGAGCTTGTCTTCCAGCGTGGGATGCCTGGACTGGACCGCCGACTTCCACCGGGAGGCGACCACTTCCTCACTGGCACCCGTCCGCCACCGGATCCCGATCCTCAGTCGGGGACCGACCGCGTCGGACATCAGGGTGACATCCGCGATCAGCGCGCGCACCAGTCGCTTGCGGTCCTTCGCCGACGTCGTGGGCGCGGCCCAGAGCTGCGGCAGGTCCCGCGCCAGCGCCTCGATCTCCTCCCGCGGGGCATCGGCCCCTTTCGCGATCGCCCGCGAGCTCGCGCTCGGCTTCGGCCAGCTCCTTCAACTTCGCCTCCCAGCGCTGCTCCAGCGACCGCGCGACCAGGCGGTGCTCTCGATCGCAGTGGTGTAAGGCTCGCTCGGCCCGCACCGCCTCATAGCGAGCCCTTTCCACACGCAGCTCCAGAGCCCGGCGGCTGCGCGCGCAGCGATCCGCCACCTCGTCCGCCGCCGTCAAGGCCAGCGCGATCTCCTCGGCGTCTACCACCTGCAAGAGCCGCTAGTGCCCAGCGGCCGCTCCCGCCCGTCGGCCTTGGGGATGTACGCCCGCTTGACCGGCCTCGCTCGATACGCCCCTCGCGCCAGCCGTCCCGAGAGGTCTCGGAGGTTCTCCTCCAGGGCCTCCCTGTAGTGCTGCCATGTCTCCCCGTCGATCCCCGGCGCCGCCTCTCGCTTCAGCGCGTAGTCGGCCCGGCGCAGATGGTCGATGTGGTAGACGTGGTGCAGGAGCGTCGTGACCCGCACCTGCTTGTCCCGCTCCGCACCCTGCCGTACCCGCTCCAGCGCACTGAGCGCGCCGACCCGGTCCTGTGCCCGGGGCGCGGTGTGCTGGCTCGGGTTCCCTTTGGCCAGCCCCCTTCCCTCCATCCCCCTCCGCCGCCGGTTCCCCGGCTTTGTTCGGGGACTTCGTCGGTACTCCGGGGCTGTCCGACTGCCCATGGCCGTGCATCATCGGCGTACGTCCTTGGACTTCCCGATGCGGCCCGCCGCGCCATCCGCGACGGGCGACCACAGGCTCTCCCGGTTCTCGCGCGAGATGTGTCCGGGCATGCACGGGGTCTCTGACCGCGCGGGACTCCAGCGCGTCTGGCGATGGCGACGCACCGGATGTGGCCTTCCGCCTTCCTCCACGGCGTCGGCGTCCCGGAGGAGTTGTCTTTCGCGGCTGAATACCCGGCCTGCCCGTACCCCTGTCAATGCTTCGCGTCCGCCCTCGCGGGCGGCCACGCATGACTCGGGGCCGGTGTGGGTCGCTAACCCTTCACCGTACGACTCTTGCATTCGCAACACCTCGCCGGTTTAACCCGGCGCACGGAGGAACGCCGATGACCCCCCCTTCGGAAGAGCTGGCCGTCGCCTACGGTGCAGAGATCGAGAACGCAGCACTCCAGCACCAGTGGATCCATCAGGCGAGCTGGCGCGACCTCGCCCAGCGCAAGGGGCTCCGGGTCTTCGAGCGGGGCGAGGGGATCTACCTGTTCGACATCCACGGCCGCCGGTACATCGACGCCATGGCCGGTCTCGTCGTGGTGAACATCGGGCACGGACGCGCCGAGATCGCGGAGGCTGCCGCCGCCCAGATCCGTCAGCTAGCCTACGTGAGCGCGGCCAACTACACCTCGGTCCCTGCCGCCGAGCTTTCGGCGCGTATTGCGGAGCTGACCCCGGGCGACCTCGAGCGCACCTTCTTCTGCAGCGGCGGGTCTGAAGCGGTCGAGACTGCCCTCAAGATCGCCAAGCAAGTCCAATTTCTTCGGGGATTCCCTAAGCGATACAAGATCATCGCCCGCCGTGGTAGTTACCACGGAGCGACGTTCGGCGCCATGAGCATCAGCAGCAATCGCGCCGAAACTGAGCCGTTCTTCGGACCATTCATGTATGGGGTGACCCACATTCCGAATGTCGACCACTACCGAAACGATTTCGGTCTGAACGGCCCCGAAGGTGACCTGATGGCGGCCCGGTACCTCGAGCAGGAAATCAAGTTCCAGGGCCCGGAGACCGTGGCCGCGTTCATCGGCGAGCCGATCAGCACCGCCATGGGTTGCCACGTGCCGAGCGTCGCCTACTGGCAGGAGGTCCGCCGCATCTGCGACCAATACGGGGTTCTTCTCATCATGGACGAAGTGATCGACGGGTGGGGGCGTACGGGCCGGCTCTTCGCCGCCGAGCATTTCGAGGTGCAGCCCGACATCCTGACCATGGCAAAGGGGCTCTCCAGCGGGTACGCGCCGATCGCCGCAGCCGTGGTCCGGCCGTCCCTCTTCGCGACGTTCCAGGAAGGCGAGCGCCGGCTGTCGCATCTGTTGACTTTCGGCGCCCATCCGGTCTCGTGCGCGATCGCGCTCAAGAACATCGAGATCCTCGAGCGTGAACGCCTCGTGGAGAACTCGGCGCGCATGGGCGAGTACCTGCTTGCGGGGATGCGGCGGATGCTGCCGGACCATCCGAGCCTCGGCGATGCGCGAGGTGCTGGACTCATGTGCGCGTTCGAGCTGGTCAAGAGCAAAGACACAAAGGAGGCCTGGACCAAAGACAGCCCCTTCAGCGTGCGATTGGGTCAACTCCTCCACGAGCGAGGAGTCCTCGTGCGAATTCTGGCTCAACTGGTGTTGGCTCCTCCCCTCATCATTACTCGGGAGCAGATCGACGAGCTACTCTCGACGCTCGATGGCGCGCTCACCGACGTGGAGCGTGAGTTCACGATGCGCTAACCCTAACGGGAGGCTTTCCCTAGTTCCCAGGGATCCGGTCCGCGGCACTCGCTCGCCGACCAGTAGTTCGAGTCCTGTCCCCGTCAGAGACGGGCACAGGCATGGCCAAGAACTCCATCAGCGCGCAACGCTTGGCCCACTTGAAAGCGCCTGGAGGGCCGTCCCTCGGCGTTCAGCAAATAGCCAGTCATCCCAGGACGCCCAAATGCGCATCGAGGCGGCGGACGAATGGGCTTCTGAGCGGCCTCGCTGAATACGACTTGTCACGTGGTTGCCATTTCGACGTGCTTCGGAGTCTCGAATCCGTTCTGGGCTTGTAGCGCTCGGTCTTCGACGGTCTCGTCTGGGAGCCCATTGTCACCTGATTCCTGGTACTTGTCGGCCGATTGCTGCGTCGTGGCCCGAGTGACCGGCCGCGACTGATTCCGCCCTCCAGCGCGAAGAAAGTGGCACCAGTCGCTCGCGTCCTATCGCGGGCCCGGGCCGCAACGGCAAACATCCGGGAAGACGTCCCTGCCATTCGGTCACCCTCCTCTCGCTCCTCGGCCATCAGGGGCGGGAAAGCCTTGAGGCCCAGCACCTCTTGGAGCGCCTGGGTCGGGTGCGGCCGCCGATCCGGGCGATCACGTGGTCCACCCAGGACGACTGTAAGTTCGGCTGCTCATTCTGTCGGGACCCATGGCGGCTCAGCCGCGGTGTTTGACCCCCCAGCCATTGTCCACCGGCAAGATGGCGCCGGTCACGGCGCGCGAGGTATCGGATGCCAGCCAGAGCACCGCCTGAGCCACGTCGGCGAAATCGAGCTGGCCGCGCCCGTCGAACAGGTTCTCTTCACCGGATTTGAGATCAAACTCCTCGTGGGTGGCGTCGGGATGGCCGACGACCCGATCCCAATACGGACGCGAAATCGAGCGCGGCGGCCGGCTCTTGTCCACCATCTGGGTGGGGCAGACGGCGTTGACGTTGATCTCGAAGGGCCCCAACTCAATGGCGAGGGCCTTCATGTAGCCGAGCAGGCCGTGCTTGGCGGCGACATAGTGGGCGTAGTTCGGTTCCGCTGTGAGCGCGTTGCGTGAGGCCGTGAAGATGATCTTGCCGGCGCGGCGCGAAAGCATGTGTGGCACGACATACTTGGTGGTCAGCCAGGCGCCCTTGAGATTGACATCGAAGATCACGTCCCAATCAGCCTCCGGCAGTTCCCAGGCCGGACGCATGTCGTCCAGGAACGTCCCTGCGTTGGCGCACAGGATATCCACGTGGCCAAACGCTTCGATCGTCTTCTGGGCCATGTGCTGGCAATCGTCGCCCTTGCGAACATCCGTCAACAGGCCGATAGCGTGGCGCCCAAGCGCTTCGACCTCCTTGACCACGCCGTTGATCTGGTCCAGATCCGGCACCGCTGCAAACTGGCTCGACTGGCGACTGCGGCCAATATCGGCGATGGCGATGTCCGCGCCTGCGCGCGCTAATGTGAGGGCCAGAACGCGCCCGAAGCCGTGCGCGCCCCCCGTGACCAGGGCGACTTTATTGTCGAGTGGAGCCATAGAAGGCCGCCTTTCTTGCCCGTACGACGCTGGGGCATCAACGCGTGCTGGCGTCATCTCTACCACGTGCAGACGGTGGCAGGTCGACGTAAGGGAACGTGGACATCGCCGCGCCGAGGTTGTAGATGGGCCCATCCACGTTGTCGCTGTGCCGGCCCGGGCTGATCATGGCGAGAAACGCGTGCGACAGCGCCTGGCGCATGATATCGGGAGCAATACCGCGATTGAAGCGGTGAGAGGTCGTGTGAGGAGACGAGCATGGACTACGATCTGGTCATTCGAGACGGCCAACTCATTACCCCGCATGACACGTCCACCGCCGATATCGGTATTGCCGGCGAGCGGATCGCTGCCATCGGCCACGGCCTGAGCGGCCAGCGTGAAATCGACGCCCGGGGCCTCTATGTGGTCCCCGGCGCCATCGACGGGCACGTGCATCTCACCGATCCGGACTACGCGCCGCTGTACCCCCCGAACGCGGACTCGTTCGCGGTCGGGAGCCGGGCCGGAGCGTTCGGCGGTGTCACCAGTTTCGTAGACTTCGCCGCACCCAAAGCCGGCCTCAACCTGGTGGAGGCCCTGGAACGCCGCCGGAAGCAGGCCGACGGGCAGGTCGTGACGGATTATGCGCTCAATCTGACGTTGCGTGACACCAACCCCGAACGGCTCGATGAACTACCGGCGATCTTCGAGCGCGGTGTCACGTCTATCAAGATGTTCATGGCCTACGAAGGCTATGCACTGAATGACGTGACGATCTTCCGCGCCATGGAAATCGTGGCGGCGCGCAGCGGCCTGGCAGTGCTCCATGCCGAGAACTTCGACATCATCAAGGAACTACGCCGCCGGACGCCGGAGGACAAGGCTGACCCGGCGTGGCACGTGGCGACCTGTCCCGCCGTGACCGAAGGCGAGGCCGTGCATCGCGTCATCGCGTTTGCCAAACACACCGGCGCCCGCCTGCTCCTCTACCATCAGAGCTCCGAGGACGGTGTGCGCGAGATTCGGCTGGCGAAAGCGCGTGGACAGCCGGTGCACGGGGAGGTGTGCGTGGCCTATCTCGTCTACACCAGTGCCGATTACGCGCGCACACCCGAACGCGGCCACACGATCCTGGTTGGCCCACCCATCCGCGAGGCGCACCACCAGGCTGCGTTGTGGCAGGCTCTGGCCGAGGGCACGCTCGACATCGTCTCGAGCGATCACGGCCCGCAGCCGCGCCAACCGGGGCAGCCCGGCAAGGGCGTCTCCAGCATCGAAACGCGGCTGGCGCTGGTCCATCACTTCGGCGTGCGCACCGGCCGTCTCAGCCTCAACCGCTGGGTGGAGGTGTGTTGCACCAATCCGGCCAAGATCTTCAGGTTGCCGCGGAAAGGGCAGCTCCTCCCGGGCTATGATGCCGACCTCGTACTCTTCGACCCGGACAAGACCGTGACGTTCACGCCCCAGACCCTGCACTCCGCGATCGACTGGTGCTCATACGACGGCCTCAGCGTCACTGGCTACCCGGTCGTGACCCTCAGCCGGGGCGAGGTGATTGTCGAGGAGGGTCGCTTCGTCGGCCTGCCGGGGCGGGGCCGCTTTCTCGACCGGGGACGTGAATCCACGCCAGGCCACCGGGATGCGACTCCTTGACGGGAACGTGATCGGAACTCGACCCGGGCGCCCCATCGGGCGGACCATTGCCCCGGCTTTGCTCGGAAGGGTGCCTGTGTGGTTTGCGCTGACATCGAGCTGCCTAAAGCACCGGCGGTAAGATCTGCGGAGGATCTTCGGCAGATCGATGGGGCCGGGCCGGCAACGGCGACAAGCCGTGGCAACAAGCGGCTGAGCGAAACCGCCAATGACGCGGAAGACCGGTCACCCAACGGTCACCATCCGCTCGTGAACAATCTGGTGGCCCTGAGCGAGGCCACTCGAGACCACGCGATTCGCCATGGTCCGGAAAACCCGACCCATGCCCTCGCAAACTCATCACCGCGGACGCCCCCTCCGGGACGATGGCGAAGCCCGGGACGAACTGGTAGCTCGCGGCCTCCCACTCTTGCGGATTGCTCGGATCGGCGTCTCCAGGGCCCTGTATTCGTATCCCCGAGAGGCTCTCGCGGGGTCAGCGGCGGCGGGATAAGCTTGTCGCGGATCGTCGTTCCCTGAACTCGACCGCAGATAGGAAGATCCGGTGAATCGGCGCCGGGCCAGGCTGCGCCGCCACCTCGCTGAGGAGCGGTCCCGCGAAGAGTACGACTAGTATGGCGACCAGCCGTCTCATGAGGAACCTCCCCGGACACCGCGAATGGTCAGATCGTCGAACGCGGTGACCGAGTCCGCCTTGGTCCATAATCCCACGCGGCCCGCGGCGGAGCGCGCGTCGCGATGGTCCAGGTACCGCGTACCGTCGAGCCAGGCCTGGATGTGCTCGCCGACCGCCACCACCCGGACGGTATGCCACTGCCCCAGCGCCGGCGCTTTCACCCGGGCACTGGCAAGCGGGCGGCGCCCGCGATCGTAGTAGTAGAGGCGGAGGTTGTCCTCCAGGGCATTCGCGCGGACGACGTAGTACTTCCCGTCGTTGAAGCGAAAGACGATCCCGCCGGAGGCATCCTCTCGGCCGGAGATCGGCTTGAATTTCATGGAGACGTCGAGATCCGTGTACGATCCCGAAGCCGCCACGATGACGTTGAACTCGTTCTTCGTGGCCCGTTGGATCAGTACCCGCTTCCCACTCGGCCCTCCGTCGAGCTCCTCGACCGCCCACTGGCCGCTTATTTTGATCCAATCCTCGATGCCCTTGGCGTCGAAGTCGAACCGCTCCTCGGGCCCGCCCGACGGCAAAGTGAGCTCCGGAGGGGCTGCCAGCGCCAGTCCCCCCACGGTCATGCCAGCTGCGCCGAGCGCGCCCAGCGCGCGCCGCAACATCGTCCGCCGTGTGATCGTTCGGTTCTCCATGGCGTCTATCCTTATCGCGGGCGGCAGCCTTCACCGCGTTCGGCCTTGGACCGGCTCCGGACGAATCCTCCGCCCGTCTTTCGAATCATCGTTTCAGAACGTACGCCTCACTGTCGCTGTGAGTTGCCGCGGGCGGTCGACGGCGACGCGGTTATGCCCTCCTCGTAGACCGCGGCACGATGACTCGCGGGCCAACGAACACCGCTTCATCCCGGTCCAGTTTGGCCTTCAGTTCAGGATTCCCGAGGTAACAAAAGGCCTCGGCTTGTCGAATCCGAGCACAGCCAGAGCAGCCCCCTACCCAACCCGTGGGGCGAGGCGCAACCCTCAAGGTGCCGTAAGAGGGTACAGGAGGGCAGCGACTTAAAACGGAAACAGGAACGTGAACGCGGCCGCGTGCATCCGAGACAGCCGAATGACGATCATGGTCGTGGACCGACTAGCTGAGCGATAGCATCTCCCAGATTGATAGCTATCGGTATACCGATAGGTATCAGCCCAGGTATCGGGTCCCCAACCAGTGTGACCGGTTCGAATGCGCCAAGCGGTGAGTCCGGAATCGTGAGCGTGAAGCCCCCCTCTTCACCGGTCGTAATGCCCGCATGATGGATGTTGCTGACCATCCGCAGAGTCGCCGGGATTACATCCTGAGATGGGAACTTCTGGTTGAGACTCACTGTCAATTCCAGAATGCCGGCCTCAAAGGGCCCGAACGTGCCGAATCCGGCCGTAAAGCTGCCGAACTCACCGGCCTCCAACTCGCCAAAGGCGACGGGCGTCGGAGGGGCTGGCGGAAACTGAAAAATCAGATAGTCGCCGACCGCGCGCAGTCCCGAGACTTGGGTTGGGTTGTCCTTGTGCTGCTTGAATTTGACAATTGCGGAAATCATCAGACCAACGCCAGCGACGGCGCTCGCGAGGCTCAGGCCCGTGCCGGTGGCAGACCGTACCCCCGTCCCCCCCACCCCCGGCTTCGCCCATGCAGGTGTGGCAAGGGTCTGGACCATCGTGGCCAGCGACGCTGATCCGACGGACCCGACTCCAACGTGCGTAAGCCATTCACGCCGGTTCATCCGTGAGCCTCCGGTTCGGGGTGTCCACATGAGGCTGTTGCGGACCAAGTTTCCCCCAACCAATTGGCCCCGTCAACGCGGCACCAGACCGGCACCAGACCGGGGACGGGGAGCGGCTTCGACACCCGGTCTGGTGGGCCGGTTTGGATAGCGTTTCCTGCACGGGCGGTTCGTTGTTCGCAATATTGTTGAGGGTAATACGCGGAATCGGCTCATAAGCGAAACCGCTGTCTACGCCTTCGGCAGGCTGCGTCAGTTGGTAGTAATCAAACGCCGCCGTCATCAAGCGTTGCTTAGCCAGCGTGACAGTGACCCGTGATGTGTCGCAGGTGATCCACCTACGGCCCCATTTCTCCGCCATAACCGCCGTCGTTCCAGAACCACACGTCGGGTCGAAGACAATATCGCCTGGATCGGTCGTCAAGAGGATGGGTCTCAATAGCGCGCCAGGATGTCTGAACCGCGTAGATCGGATTTCCCTCGCCCTTACAATCATCCCATATGTTTGATTGCGCCGTGTAGCGCCAGTCATTCCAGTAAACGACGCCGCCTAGGGACTGCCCACCTGAATCAAACAAGCGGCCGGCCATGGCAAGCCTGTCCATTCCCTCGGGAACATCAAGAGACCAATGGCGGTTCTGACCACTTCCCCTCGCGGGAACGATTGAAGGGTCAGCTTCTCCTTGAGCTTGGCGTGCGAAAGGGCGTCGTGCTCGACCTGGAGTGGACCCAGATCGACTGGGCGAACCGGCTCCTCCACTTCACCAGCAAGGGAAAGAGTAAGGTGCATCCGTTGAGCGACCGCGCGCTCGAGCTGCTCCAGACCATCGGACCGCGCGCCACCGGTCGACTCTTCGCGGAGCCGACGGACACCACGCTCCGGCGCTACTGGGCGAAGGCCGTCCGAGCCATCGAGCTTAAGGGGCTGGGCCGGCACGATCTCCGGGTCACGTTCGCTCGCCGACTCGCTAACGAAGGTGCGGACCTGAAGACAATCGCGAGCTTACTCAGCCACAGCACCATCGTCATGGCAAGCCGCTACATTCCCGCCGACCTCCAGGTGCAGCGGGACGCGCTGGCCCGACTCGACCGTCGGAGCGGCCTCCGGTCCACGCTGGTCCTACGAAAAGAACCGAGAGTGATCGTGAATTGTGTGGGCTTCTGACAAACCAAACCCGTGATTTTACTGGAGCCAACGATCGGACTTGAACCGATGACCTGTCGATTACGAAGTGAGGACGATGGAGAACTTGCCGCACCTCAGGCTACCTCAGACGATGTAAGCTCGCGAAATCTAAGCGCCGAGCCAGAAGGCCCGGACCGCCCCAAATCGGGGTAGTTCGTCTCGCTTGGTAGCCAATTGGCAGCTGATTTCGGGCGGCGGATCCGAACCCGTAGTGTCCGAAAACTCGGCCGGTCGTGACCCGTTACCGGGTAGGGCTGAACCACGGTACGATCGGCCCATGGCGGTCGATGTCTACCCCTTACAGGTGCTGCTCGTGACCCTCGCCGGATGGGTCAATCGCCACCAACAGCACGTCATCGAGTACCTGCTAGAGGAGAACCGGGTCCTCAAAGGCGCAGCTGACGGGGCGCCGCCTTCGGCTGACCGACGATCAGCGCCGACGCCTCGCCGCGAAGGGCCACCGCCTCGGTCGACGGGTCTTGCGGCAGGTCGCGACCATCGTGACCCCCGACACGATCCTGCGCTGGCACCGGCAACTGATCGCCCGGAAGTGGACGTTCACGCCGACGCGGCCAGGCCGCCCCCGGATCATGCCGGAGATCTCGTCGCTCATTCTACGGATGGCCACGGAGAATCCGGCGTGGGGCTACACGCGGATTCAGGGAGCGCTGAAGAACCTGGGCCACGACGTAGCCAGGAGTACGGTCGCCAAGGTGCTCAAGGCCCACGGGATCCCGCCGGCACCAGACCGGCCGACCTCCTGGCGGACGTTCCCGCGGGCTCACTGGGGCAAGGTCGCGGGGGCCGACTTCTTCACGACCGAGGTCTGGACCCCGCGCGGGCTGATCACCTACTACACGCTCTTCGTGATCGATCTCCGCAGCCGACGGGTTCACGTGGCGGGCTCGACGCCCACCCCGGATGCGTGGTTCATGGCGCAGGCGGCGCGGCGACTGACTGATCCGGTCGATGGGTTCCTGGTGGGCCACCAGATCCTCCTCTGCGATCGAGACCGGAAGTGGACCCACGGATTCCGCCACATCCTCCAAGGCGCCGGGGTGCGGATCGTGCTGGCACCGGTCCAGGCGCCGAATGCCAACGCCTACGCGGAACGGTTTGTGCGCTCCATCCGCGAGGAGTGTCTCGACCGCCTCATCTTCTTCTTCGGGGAGCCTCGTCTGCTCCGCGTCCTCGACGAGTTCGTCGCGCACTATCATCGAGAACGGAATCACCAAGGGCTCGGCAATGAATTGATCACCCCGGCAACCGCTGCCGCTCGCGGGACCCGGGTTCGCTGCCGGGACCGGATGGGCGGGCTGTTACGGTACTACCACCGCGCGGCCTAAGCCCGAGCATGGGATGAGTTTTCGGACACTACGGGCTCGTGAACGAGCGGTTCAACGCCAACCTCATCGCCAAGTGAGGCTCACGGTCGGCGGCAGCGGCGCGTGGCGATCGTGAGGGCGCCGATCCCGACACCGAAAAGAACAAGCGTGGCCGGCTGGGATACGCGTGCCACCGCGTCCCAGCCGATGTCCGTGAAGATGCCGTCTCTACGGGACTCAGGCTCCGATACACTTCGTTACCAGGCCCGCCGGCGCCTGTCGTCATCAAGAAGGGACCAGGACCGAACGTGCGTGAGAGATGAGCGATCGCGATGCCGCTCAGGATCATGTCGGGGGTGTTCGGATTGAACGGTGCCGAGAGGTTCGGCAGGGCACCGCCGTTTCCGGCGATCCCGTTGGCGCCACCCCAGAAGAGACCATCCAGGCTAGTGGCTGCCGCGACCCGCTCGGCGGGTTCGAGGTCAACGAGCCGAGCACCGAATTCATCGATGACGAACAGATCGTAGACGGTGGGAAGCTGCACCGGAAAGAAGATCGTTTCGCCGCTTAAAAACAGCTTGGCCACGGCGAATTCGCCGTTCCTGGCGACCTGGGTATCGACCCCGAAGACGTGACCCAGCTCGTGCAAGGCCGTCGTGACGAAATCCATCATGTTGCCGGGCTTGCCGTCGAGGCCGTAGTAGTACGGAATCGTGGCGCCTTCGTAGAAGATGACCCTCCCGTCGAGCGCGCCGGGGTTGAGATCGGCCCCGACGAGGTGTTCGGCGAGTGGGTAGCCGTACCAGACATCCGTGCGCACCCCGGGGGATGGCACGAGGAACTGTATGTAGTTCGGACCGCCTTGTGCCTCTGGCGCCGGAAACGCACCGCCCAGAGGAGTGTCGAAGCTCGCACCGATCGTAACCGTCTCGCCCGGGAACGAACTGAGAAAGAAGGTCCTCCAGAGGTCAGCCGCGAACAGGAGGGCGTTGGTCCGCTGTGGCCCCAGCACGGGATCGTTGAATCCTTCTCCCGGCCCATCGAGGATCGGCCGGGGCCGCCGAGCGTCGGCGACCGCCCGGTGGTCCTGGCCGGCAGCTGCGATCCGGAATCGGGAGACGCTCCGTATGCACTGTCCCCGGTGTGGGCACGAGAACCCCAGCGGGCAGAAGTTCTGCGGGGAGTGCGGCACCCGGCTCGCGACAGCCTGTTCAGCCTGCGGGGCTTCGAACGCTCCTGGGCCTTGCGTATCACAGCGTGCGGCGCGATCTCGCGTACCAAAGCCGCGGCGGCCCCGGTGAGCCCGGGCAAATCTACAGCGCGTGATCAATCCCCAAAGCGGGAGGAATCGTTCGCCAGAAAGTGCCAGGCGATGACCAAGAGAATCAGCGTGGCGATGACATCCATGAGTCATCGAAGTTGGCCCGCCAGCAGGCGAGCATGCCGATATCTGGATCGAGGAGGCGTCTCGGGTAGAGGCTACACGCCGTGTAGGCGGTGCCGTCGCGCGTGATGCGCCAATGCTTCTTCATTTCGGCGGCTCCGTCGCGCGCTTCAGTGCGACCTCGACGTGCGCCGCCAGGGCTGGCATCTGGATCCGCAGGTCGTCGCCGTTCTCCAGGCAGAGGTTCGCCATGGCCGCGTGCATACATTCGCCCCCGAACTCTGTGGTCTGGTCGTCGTCGTCGAGCGTGATGCTGAGTGGGTACTGGTCGTACGGGCACCACGTGACGAGGTGGCGCGGGCTCATGCGGCGGAACACGCCCGCATGCCGAAGGACAGGGCGGTCACAAGGACCGCAAACAGGCCGTAGAAGACCACACGGAGCGTCATGGCAGCGGCCAGCAGGTATCGCACATCCCGCGCGGCAGCCTTTCCTTGAACGCCTCGATGTTACCGACCGTCGCCCTGGTCGATGAGGACCGGGAAGAACCTCCGGCATCCGGCGCACCAGCACATGGCGCCTGGAACGACGGCCATCGAAGATCACCGTGCATGGGTGTCGGGGGTGAGCTTCGGCCAATCGGCATTGGCGCGGGTCTCATCAGGCGACAGCGGGCTATCATCCTCCACAATCGTCGGAGGCAGCAGGACGCCTTTCTCTCGCGAGCCCTGCTGGAGCGCGGCCTCCGCCGCCTCCAGCGTCGGGAAGTGATTGGTCGGAAGGGTCACGTCGAACGCGCGCGGGATGGCGTGGTAGGTCCCCGCTCCCGTCTGGGCCAGCCGACGACAAGTCTCGTTTGGGCCGATGCATTCCGGGTTGATATATCCCACGATACCGGTCGCGTCCGTCACCAGGATGCGGGTTTTCCTACTCATCTCATCCCGATCTGCCTGAAGCATGCAGTAGGTCTCGCAGACCTTGCACAACAGACCGTGTGGTGGCCCCATTGGTGGGTCTGGTAGCCGGATCGCTCTCCAGCCAGCGACGAACGAACTCCTTGAACTCCCACAGCTTGTTCATGGCCGGGATCTCTCCTTGAGATCTCGTGTTGGGTTGTTGCGTCATCTCCTGGCCTCCACGGGTCGCCATCCCCGGACGGCCAGGCAGTCGAGCGCTGCGGCAAGATGCTCGGCGTACGTTTGTACAACCAGTGACCTTGAGCGGCTGGCCCTGCCATCCGCTCATGGCTTGCTCGACAACACGCGCACGCTTCCGCTGTCATTGGGCGCATCGCCGCCTCCTCGATCACCTGCGCCCAGTTGGGCCGCTCGTCTCGGCTTTCACGGTCTCGCGGCGTGGACCGGGAGCGCCCCCGTCGCCTGGCCAGGCGGGTGCCGCCAGGGGGAGCCCCCGACCGTGCCACGCCTGACCCCGAGACTGGACTTGACCTACTGCACCGTGCAGGGGCGGAAGAATGCGCTCAGACTCTCAAGGTCCAGAGGCCATGCCCATCTGGCCCCCCGAAGCTACCCGAGCCGTTCTCCTCGGTAACAGACTGCGGCCGGTGAGTTCTGGCCGGGCCAGGACCAGCAAGTTCCGAGCCATCCATCGGACGCTCGCAACTAGCCGAAAACGTGGGGGACTTACCGGAGCGGGCTGTACGAGATTGCGATGCTCTCCGCACGGCGGCCCCGAATTGCGACACGGGCGTGCAGAGGTGGCCGATTCCACACCCCGGGCCTGATCCGGACCTGATCTAGGCTGACCCGAGAGGGCGTGCTCGGGTCGCGGGTGCCGTGTCCAAGTGCTGGCGGGCTGCCTGGAACGCGTATCACGGCGCCGCCAGCTCCTCGATCGGCGCTGGACCGCGCGAGGGCGCGGCGCTACGCCGTCGGCCAGAGGCGCCGCTTGAAGTGCCCGACCAGGCGCTCAAGTTCACCGACCCGCCGGTAAAAGGCCGCGTTCTACGCCCCCTCGGGGCCGTCTGGCACCGGGGCTGCCTCCCTGGTAGGTTCAGTGGGGCGCGTTCGAAGTCTTGCAGTCTCGGAAGGGAACCCATCGCATGCGCTTAGTCATCACCGCCGAGCCGCCGGACATCTGGGTCGGGCTGGAGCCGGAGACCGGCGAGGAAGCGATGGCCTTGGAGGCGTGCGCCGCCGGGGGAGTGGACGAACGGACGAGAAGCCGACGCGATTGTGCGGCTGCAGGCTCTGGCGACGCGGCTCGGCTTCCCGCTCACTCTCGCGTGCGCCGCCGGCCCTGGGGCGGGCCAGGGGCCGGTGGAGGATACGAGTCCCATGATCAGCCCTCCGGAGCCCGGTAGTCTTCCCGGCTCGCCGCCTCGAGCACGGCCTCGGGCAGGGCCGGCCAGGTAAGCGGGGGACCCGAGGCGGTCGTCCAGCGCGTCCGCAGCCGCGCCAGTCGCGCGCGGGGGCCGAGTGTGCGCCACCGCTGTCCGGGGAACAGGGATCAGGAGCATCCTCACTGAATCGGCCAGCAGGTGTCACAGTGCCCCACGCGGGAGTCTGTGCCCGATGCACAACGTGAAACGCATCGCGTCGCGGCGCCGTGCGCGGATCGTCTCCCTCACGAGCGTAGCGGGCGAAATCTCGTCGCCGAGCTCAGCGTCTGCCCTCCGCTTCCGCGCGGCCTCGACATGCGCGGCCATGGTGGGTATGCAGACCCGCAAGTTCTCGCCGTCCTTCAGGCAAGAGTTCGCGAGGGCCGCGTGCAGACAGTCGCCGCCGAATTTGACGGGCACGCCATCCTCCAGGGTGACCCCAGTTGGTACTGGTCGTCATACGGGCACCACGTGATGAGAGGATGACGATGCCGACGGTCAGGCCGACTAGGCCAGCCACGAGGAACGCGAACGTGTCAGGCTTCATTATTCTGTAAGGTGGAGGAACGTGATGCCGTAGCCCTTCTTCCAGAAGATGTCCAGGGCTTCGCTGGCGCTCTTCTGGTGGATCAGCCGTCGTAGGATGGGCGCACATGTTCCCCCGGTAGATGATGAGTGCACCGGTGAAGCTGGGCGAGGTGACCCGCACGAGCGTCCCGCCATGGAGCCGGTCAGGTAAAATTGGGACAGCCATCAACATCCCTCCACGTAGAGGTGAGGGTGGTCAGGCGGGGGTCAGCGTAGGTGACGGCGCTGTCCTCGGCTGCTTCAGTCGAATACCGCAATCAGGCGCTCTCGCTCGTCCATGACGATCCGTGTCTCCAGCGGCTGCTGTCCCGCCCACCCGAGGAGCTTCTGCTCATCGACCGGATCTTGAACATGCTCAGGGTGAACACCTTGGGGCCACCGGTACGGGACCGACACGATCACTACACGGCCGGCACCGCGTAGCTTACGAAAGAACACGGGGGGGTCTTCCAGGTGCTCCAGGACCTGGAGGCAGAGCACGAGGTCGAACCGGATGGGGGGCTCCCAGTGGAGAAAGTCTGCCACGATTCTCTCGACGCCGGGCATGGACGGTCCCCGCTGAAGATCGAGGGCGACGCGACGCGGAAACCAGTCCAGGGCGCGCAAGCTCTGGGTGTCCCGAGCGCCGACATCCAGCACGGCGTGGCCCATGGGCACATAGCGTTGTGCCAGTTCCGCGACCACGCGGTAGTAGGCATACTCGGATCGCTGCGCCCAGTAGCCGAGCGGAATCTGCCCGCGCGTTATCGTGCGCCAGATGGGCCGCGCCGCCCGCATGATCACCGGTGCGCGTCGATCGAGGATCCCACAGAGTCGCCGGATACACGGGATGAGGCTTACCCTCCGCGGGAGCATTAGTTAGAAGACGAGAGAGCGGGTCATGGTCGCACGCGCCGTCCGAGCCGCCGGGGTGTGTCGTACTTGAAGTTCAGAGTCTCCCGGCCAACGAAATACGGGCTCGGCTTGCGCTCGTGCCGCGAATCACCCGCCCACCGACAGCGCCCGAAGAGGTCCCAGAACTGTGCCCCGGTGAACTCATCGAGCTGGTCGAACCCGAGCAGCGGGATCTGCGCCCTGTGAAAGCTGAAGCGGTCGTCGTCGTGCTGGCACTGGCGGAACCGAACCGTGGCGCCGCTCGGGAACCGGTACAGGTGCTCAGGCGACGCAAGCGGCCGCGAGCCCGCGAGCGGGTAGATGCGGGCCGCTTCCTGCCAGAGTCCGCCCGCCTGGAGGATCCGGGGCATCTCACGCCGAAAGAGGACGGCGCTGAAGTCTGGATTATCCTTGTGGCGCAGCGTTCCAGGAGAAGCGTGTAGCTCTTCCCGCCGAAGGCACTGCCGCCCCCGATGGTGATATCCGCGGCCGACCCCATGAACTGTTCTTGGGGGCACTTGCAGCACGGGACCTCCCGTCGGGTCCGCGGATCCCGGATCGGGGTCAGGCACTGCGGCCCGATGGTGATCTGCTGGGCGCGACGCGAAGCCCGCCCCGTCGCCCCGACCGTCATGCGCCGGCTCGCGCGGCCCGCCAGGTGCGGGCGCTGCGGCACAGCGCGCGGCCGCACTGGTCGAACGGTTCAGGACAACCGTAGACGTGGTGTTCGGCTTCCGCGAGCGCCACCAGAGCGTCGCCGAGATGCGCGTGCAGCGCCGCGGCAATCCGGCGGTGGACCTCGCACTCCGGCGTCCGCGTGCAGCGCCCGTGGAAGCTCCCCGCATGCCTGGGATTCACGTAGATCCTGCTATCCGGCTCGCGCAGCCGCACGGTGATGAGGCCGAGATGCACCCACAGCACGCGCACGAGTGGGAGGGTCATTCGCGCCGACCCAGGTCACGTGGTCGCAGCCCTCGCCGCGATGCCAGTCGGCCCAGCGCTCGACGGCGCCACGCGTGACGCCGGTGCGCGCGCGCTCCGCAGGAGCGCAGCAGGTTTGATGCCAGCCGCCGGCGGGGTGCAACCACGCGGATTTCGGCCCCCTGGCCTCCCAGCACTACTTGGGGTCCCCAACAGTGTGGCGAAGTACCCATGGCCCCCACCCGGGGTAAGGAAAAATGCCCCACTCTCCGACAGGAGCCACGTCAGGGCGGTAGGATTGCGGGGTAAAGCGGCGCTCGGGGTCGCCCCGGGCCTGGGGCCGGTCGCCGGGGAGGCCGGACCTCAGCTCCGCCCACGGAGTGGCGCTAATCGTTCCCTACTGCCTATCGGGTTGACTCCGAATGACCCCAGGGGTGGTGTGCGGATCCGCCCTATCTCCAGACGTGGCGCCATGACACCCATCGTCGAGCCAGCCACAAGCGCCTGCAGACCGCCTGGACGTGTTCACGTTCCGTTTTGACCCGCCACCGGCCGCCACACTATGATGGCGGGCTTCCAGACGCCCCTGGGCCTCGCGACGCTCCACGGTTCCATGGCCTACCACCGGCTGTATGGTGCGGAGCCAACCCGATAGGCAGTCGTTCCCTTATGCGCTCACCACATTTCTTCGGGCAGCCTAGCGGGGTACCAACTGAATTCTGAGGGGCTATGCGATCGCTGGCGCGTTACGGGACGGCACTGCTAGTTGGCACCTGGCTGTTCACTTTTTCCTGGCCGGCAGATGCTCAGCGCGCCGCCAATGAGGTGTATCGAATCCCGGGCCACTCAAGCTACGTCGTCCTGCCCGGTGGGCGGGTGTTGTGTGGCATGGAGTACTCGAGCTACCACGAGACGCCCCATGGCTTCGTGTGCACCAGCGGGCGCTATGGGAGCTACCAGGAGAGCCGTACAGGCGAGGTGTCCTGCGGCGGCGAGTACTCCAGCTATCACGAGAGCCGCACTGGGCGGGTCTGCGCAGGTGGCCGTTACAGCAGCTACCACGAGAGCCGCACCGGTGAGGTGGCCTGCGGAGGCGAATACTCGAGCTGGCATGAGAGCCGTACCGGCAAAGTGTGTGCCGGAGGCAAGTACTCCAGTTGGCACGAAAGCAGGACTGGAGAAGTCGCCTGCGGCGGGGAGTATTCAAGTTGGCATGAGAGCCGTACCGGCCGCGCGTGCGCCGGCGGCCGCTACTCGAGCTGGCATGAGAGCGGGACCGGCGAAGTGGCTTGTGGTGGTGAGTACTCGAGTTGGTACCGCAGTGGTAGCGGCCGAGTGTGCTTCGGCGGTCGGTATCGACCGACGCTCTAGGCCAGGTCGCGCTGCTAATGTCGGCGGCGGTGCTGACTCGCCGCCGCGTTGTAAGCCAGCGGCAGATTGAACTGCTTCCCCTTCTCCGTCGCTTCCGGATTCATGAATGCGTGCACCGCGCCCGGATAGTTGATGTAGCGGTAGTTCACGTTCGCCGCTTCCATCTCCTTCTTGAACGCATCCAAAATGACCCCGCCCATCCGGCTCGACGCTGCCGGTCGGCCTCGTCCCTCTCGGGCCTGCTGGGCCTGTGGGCGGGAGGTCGCCGTCATGCGCATGCGTGCCGAGCACCTGCGCCCGCATGGGTGGCAGCCCGGCCGGACGCTCCACATTCCCGCCTGGTGTGGCTGTACGACCGAGTATGTGCCGGTGCCCGTGCGCGCGGGCTGGTGGCAGCTCGTGCCGATCTGGGAGCCCGATCAGGTGGCGAATCCCCGCGGCGGTTCGCGCCGCCCGAGCCGCGCTAACAACGCCGCCAAGCGGTTGCCGCAGGCATCAACAGGAACCCCGGCATTCCCCCAAGAAAATGCCTCGTCGGGCAGCGCTGGCAGATCGGACTACGACTGCGGCAAAGAGGCGGCGCTTGAGTTGCCCGACCAGCCGCTCCAGTTCGCCGACGCGCTGGCGGAGGGCGGCGTTCTCGGCGCGGGGGCGTGAAGACGTGGCCAACCAACGCGAACACCTTCGTCGCGGGCCGCGCGGGAGCCGGTTGAGACGAGGGAACGCCGACTCGGATGACTTTGCCACGTCTTTGCCACATTGCCCAGCACAGTCGGGCACCTTCCGGCACAAGCGAGCACGCAGAGGGGACGACGGGCGGCCCAGGTGATTTCCTCCTGAACCGCCCGTCCATAGAGAGAAAACGGGCGCGGAAGTGGTCGAAAGCCTGGAGCCGACGATCGGACTTGAACCGATGACCTGTCGATTACGAAGTGAGGACGAGGGCGACCATGCCGCACCACAGGCTATCTCAGACGACGTAAGCTCGCGAAATCTAAGCGACGAGCCAGATGGCCCGGACCGTCCCAAATCGGGGTAGTTCGTCTCGCTTGGTAGCTAAGCTAATTGGTAGCCGATTTCGAGCGACGCATCCGAGCCCAAGCTTGATGTCCTGGTAGGTCACGCTCAAGCGGGACTGGACCTCGCCGAGGTCAATCCCTGCTCCGAAGAAGCCCCGGTGGTGCTGAGCCCCGAGGAAGTCGTCCAGTTTCTCGACCGCGTCGCCGGCCGCAACCCCGACGATCTTGACCACCTGTTGCGGCGCTGGGCTGCAGATCTCCGAAGCCATCCGGCTCACCCTGCCAGCCATTGACAGGGGTGGGCCTAGCAGGACGCCCGTGACCTCCTCGAGGCCCCCGCCCGCACCCTCGAGGTCCTGTAAAGCGACGCCGCGCAATCGCATTCGTCCCCTTCGTGGGGACACCGGATTGTGCTTGACGTCATACCAGGCACTGCGGTAAGAGAAGGTCCGTAGACTTGGGCGAGTCTCCTCGAGGCTCGTGAGGGTTGGGCCCGAGACGGTGGTCCCCGAGTGGGGGCCGCGTGGCTCGATGCGGAGATCCGGGATGAAGAGTCGGGTGGTCAGGATTCCGGCGGTGCTCCTCCTGCTGGCGGCCGCCGTGCTCGCGCCCGGGACGGTGCAGGCGCTGTTGCTGGGTGACGACGTGACGGCCACGCTGCAAGAGCTGACTGGCCCTACCACGATCTTCACCGGGACGGCGACCGTGGTGGCCCCCCCGCCAGCGGAGTTCACCGGCACGTTCCCCGGCCTCCCCTTCGACCCGGCTTCGAACTGGACCCTCGATCTCCTCGACGGGGGCTTCACCTTGACCGGTACCTGTACCTCGTTCGCCGGCTGCGACATCGGGGGTCTCAGGCTGACGCTGAGCGACCTCGAATTCACGCCCCCAGGCGCACTCGTCGGGCTCTTTGGCGCCACTGGAACGCTGCCCGTCAATGGTACGCCCACGGTGACGCCCTCATCGGTCGTCATCGAATTCGGGGCGTTCGGACTGGGCACCGGCGAGCCGTTCCCGCAGCCGCTCACGAAGTCGTTCTCGGCGAGCTTCAATGTCGAGCCCCAGTCCACCGTCCCCATCCCGGGCACGCTCGTCCTGGTACTCGTCGGAGGGCTCGGGCTGGGGGCCGTCGCCCTACGCCGCGCGCGCGCCTGAGGCCACTCGGGCCACCCCGGCCTCACCCGCCCAGCAGCTCGCGCGCGAGGCCGAGGAGCCTCCGCTCGCCGAGCCAGAGCATCGCCGCGAGGTAGGTCGCCGCGCCCACCGGGATCAGCACGAGCAGCTCCGGCCAGGGGGCGTAGCCCGCGGTCATCCACGCCCGAACTGCCGTCACGGCCACCACCATCAGGGCGGCCGCGAGCAGCGGCCGCGCGAGCGCGGCGGCGACGAAGGCCACGGGTCGGTCGACGAGCCGCATCGCGACCCGTAGCCACGGATAGGCGAGGGTGAGGCTGACGACTGCGTAGGCCGCCGCGACCCCGACGAGGCCCCACCGGAGCCCCACGAGGATCCCGGCGAGAAGGCACAGGCCCTGGAGCAGGTTCCAGCGCATCTGCCAGTCCGCGCGCCCCTTGGCGAGCAGGATGCTGTCGGCCAGCACCGTCACCGACTGGAGGGCTCCGATCGGCGCGAGGATGCGGATCAGGTCGCGCACCGGCTCCCACCGCGGCCCGAGCGTGAAGGCGACGAAGATATCCGCCACCACCCAGAGCCCGAGCATGACCGGGAACGTGATGGTGGCGACGGCCGCCGCGCAATCCCGGAAGACCGCGGCCATCCGCGCGTCGTCGTCCTGGAGCGCGGCGAGCGCGGGGAACAACACCCGAGCCACGAGGCGCGACACCGCGAGAACGGGGAACGACATGACGAGGTAGGCGGTGCTATAGTGCCCGAGGCCGTGCGCCCCCAGGGCCCGACCGACCAGCAGGTCGTGGAGGTTGCGCGACAGGTACTCGACGAGGCGCGTGCCAGTGTGGCTGACCGCGTAACGCGCGACGGGCGCGACGGCGGAACGGTCGAAGCACGCGCGGGGCGTCCAGCCTCCGAAGAGGACAAGGAGGCCGGTCAGGCTCGACGAGGCCACGATCGCCTGGATGACGAGGCTCCAGACGGACAGGCCGGCCATGGCGGCGGCGATCGCCGCCACGGACCCGCAGATCGTCGAGCCGAGCTCGAAGACGGCCAGCCGGCGAAAGGCGAGCCGTTTCTCCAGGGCCGCGATTACCACGACGCGCGCCGCGGAGATCGGGAACAGGAGCGAGAGCGCCTGGAGTACGGGCACCACGCGCGGCTCGCGGTAGAAGGCGCCCACCGCGGGCGCGCCGAAGAGCACGTGAAGCATCACCACGGAGCCGGCGGCCAGCGCTACCCAGAACGCGCTCGTGGCAAGAGCCGGCGTGAGGTCGACCCGCTGGATCAACGCCGGCCTCAGGCCCGCCTCCGCGATCACCAGCCCGAGGCCGACGACGACGAGAGCCATCTCCTGCAGGCCGAAGTCCGAGGGTGACAGGAGCCGGGCGAGGACGAGGAACGTTCCGGCCGAGATCACGCTGCGCAGCGCGTGGGTGATTCCGAGCCATCTGAGGCCCACGATGCTCCGCGCGCGGAGGCTCGGGCGACCTCCGGTGGCGCTCGACGCATCGGTCACGGACGGGCGGTGGGGTTGATCGGCCGGATCCCCCAGGATCGTCGTGCCGCCGCCGACTCCGGCGTCGCCATCCTCGTCATCGGCGCGCTGGCGGTCCTAGTATACGGGCCCCACCTCCAGAACCCGCTCGTCTTCGACTCCGCCATCTGGTTTAGCGAGGACAACCTGCGTGCGCTCCGCGACGCCACGGGGATCGACCGGATCGTGTCGAAGACCCTCACCGTCCGGCTGCATGAGCTCCTCGGCGGGCGGATGGACCTGTTTCGCGCGGTCCACCTCGTCCTGCACGCGATCACGGCGTATGCCCTGTTCGCCCTCGTGCGACGGGTGGTTCCGCTGGTCCGGACAGGCCCGGCACCATCGTCATTCGCCGTCGCGCTCGCCACCGCGGTGCTGTTCACGCTCCATCCGGTCCAGGTCTACGCGGTCGGCGATCCCGGACAGATGGAGCTCGTCCTGGCGACGCTCTTCGGGCTCTCGATGCTCCGGGCCTATCTCGAGGCCCTCGTTCTCTCGAGTCGGCTCCTCTTCCTCCTGAGCGTGGCGCTCTTCGTGCTGGCCGTGCTTTCGAAGGAAACCCTCATCGCGATGCCCGCGGTGGCCGCGGTCCTGACGGCGCTCGTGCGCCGCCCGTCCTGGGCGCTGATCCGGGAGCTCTGGCCATGGTACTGTCTGTACGGCCTCATCGTGGCGGGCGTCGTGATCGCGGAGATCGACCAGCCTCGCGACGCCCCCGGACGCGCCGCCGCTGACGCGGTGGCCGCGGGTGACGTGACCCCCGAGGCGCTCCGGGCCAGGAGCGCGATCACTCAGGGCTACCAGTTCTTTCGCTACCTGACGCTCTGGGTGGTCCCGTACGTGGGCTGGATGGCGATCGATCTCCAGTATCCTCTGGCCTCACGCCTCTCCGCGTGGCCGGAGAGCGCGGGAGCTGTCGCGTTCTGCCTCTACCCCGTCGCGGCGGGGTGGCTGCTGATGATGGGTGGGCGCGCCGCCCTCGTCGGGTTCGGCCTCCTCTGGCCCTGGCTCCTGTTCTTGCCCGAGCTCGCCGCCACGCGCATCACCGAAGCCTTCGTCCTGTACCGGAGCTATCCGTGGATTCCGGGGGCGCTCGTCGCGCTCGGGTCGGTGGCCACGCCGCTCCTCGGACGCGCGGCCGCCCCGCTCCTGTGTGTCCTGTGCCTCGGCCTCGGTGGACTTACCTACGAGCGCCTGGTCACGTTTCGATCCGCTCACGCCGTGTGGGACGACGCCGTCCAGAAGAACCGGTGGGCCGAGCGGGACGCCATCGGCGCCTACCGAGTGTATCTCAACCGGGGCCGCGCGCTCCTCGATCTGGACCGCATGGACGCGGCGCTCCGCGACTTCGCCGTGGCGCTGGAGCTGCGTCCCGGCCTTCCATACGCCCACTTCAACCGTGGAATCGCCCTCGTCCGGCTCCGGCAGTACCCGGAGGCGTTGGCCGCGTTCGACGAGGGACTCCGTTCGTCGGAGCGGGTGCCGCCGGTCCCGCGTGCCCGAGCCTACTCGAACCGCGCGGGACTCTACTTGCTGTTGGGGCGGCGCGAGGAGGCCCTCGCCGACCTCGTGGAGGCCGCCGCCCTCGATCCCGCTCGCGCCGAGTACCGGGTCAACCTCGAGCGGCTCCGGGAGGAGATCCGCTCGACGAGCGGACGCTGATCAGGCGACGAGCGCCCGGTCCCTCGGCCCCAGCACCTTCCGGCCCATGGGCGTGTCGCGGAGACTGAAGTACGCCAGCATTTCATCCGCCGCGATCTGCGGATCGTCCTGACGCCCGTCCAAGGGCCGAATGCCAACGCCTATGCGGAACGGTTTGTGCGGTCGATCCGCGAAGAGTGTCTCGATCGGCTGATCCTGTTTGGGGAGCGGCGGCTACTCCGCGCCCTCGACGAGTTCGTGGCGCACTACCACGGGGAGCGAAACCATCAGGGACTCGGGAATGCGTTGATCACCCCGGCTGCCGCGATCGCTGGCGGGATCCAGGTCCGCTGTCGGGACCGGCTGGGCGGGCTGTTGCGATATTACTACCGCGCGGCCTGAGCGGGGGCGGAGTTTTCGGACACTACGGGTTCACGCCCCTCTACCGCTCCGCGGCCTCCGGCAAGGTCGAGCCGATCCCGGCGGATGCACCCGCCGCGTAGCGCGCGCGGGACGGTCGCGCTACCGGCCGCAGACTCGAGCGCCCGCGTCAGTCAGGGAGCCCGGCGGCCGGGCCGTATACGTTGAACTCGTCGATGGACCATGGGTGGATACCATCGACCCCCGTCTGCGTCACCCGGATCGCGCGGACGCTCCGCGGGGGAAAGCGCACGACGGTCCGCTCGACCCCGCGGTACAGAACATGGGTGCCGTCCCAGGCGAGGGGCCCCCACCGCTCGAGCTTGGCGGGCAGCCTCTCCCAGCGATCACCATCCGAAGACCCGCTCACGACGAGCCCCCGTGGATAGTCGAGGACCGTCGAGCCGGACACGAGCTCGATGGCCCCGATCGGAGTCGGGGCGCCCATGTCGACCGCGAACCAGAGACCCGCCACCTGAGCGGTGTGCTCGGCCGTGGTCCAGCGACTCCCCGCCCCCGCGTCGCCGTCGAGCACGAGCGCGGCCCACTCGCTCGCGACGGAGGCCGAGGCGCGCCACCCCGGACGGGGCAGCTCGGGCTCGGGGCGCTTCGGGGCGGCAAGTCGAGAGTAGAGTACGTACCCGCCATGGACCTCACGGGCGTACGAGTAGCCGGCCTCCCGCATGGTCTCCTCAAAGGCCAGAGCAGCGCCTGTCCACTCCTCGAGCACGACCGCGGTCCGGGACAGCTGGAAGGGCTCGATGCGCCCGTATTCGGGCGGGTGCGCCCAGCCTCGATACAGGTCCGAGCGTCCGTGATTGTCGACGTAGACGTTCGAGGAGAGGGCGCGAATCGCTCCGCCCGACGCGACGTAAAGCCGGGCCAGCGCCCAATGATCGCCGTAGACCTTCGAGAAGCCCGCGCCCGCGATCCGCGTGGCCATGGCGTCGATGGTTTCGAACCGGGGCGCGGGCGGGTCCGCCAAGGGGCGGTACACGAATAGCTCCCGGATGCTCCAAGGGTGCTCCGACTCCAGGCCGGTCTGGGTGATTCGAACGAGCCGAGCCCGTGTCGCCGCGAACCGGACCTCCACCCGGGCGCGCCGCAGCCGGAGGAACGGGTGGGTCCCCGACCAGTAGACCGGGAACTCGGAGGCCGGCGTCGTGGCCGGGGTCATGAAAACGGTGCGCCACGCGAGGCCATCGGGGGAGACCTCCACGCGAATCATCCGGGGGACGTGCAGGTAGTGACCGGGTAGCCAGGAGAGCATACCCACCGTTTCGACGCGGCCCAGGTCGAGCACGAAGGCGACCCCGGGCCGCTGACCCGGCTCGCTGTACCACAGGGTGTCGATGTTCCGGTCGAAGGCGTGAAACGCCCGCTCCGGCATCTCGTCTGCCGTCGCCGTCCATCGGACCGGCGGAATCTCCTCGTAGCGCAGTTGGGGCAAGCTGAACCCATGGTAGAGCCACCGTGGGCCGACACGCTCCACGCGATAGTCGGCGCCGAGGGCGGCCAGGCCCGCCTCCAACTTCAGGGAGTCACCTCGCTCCCGGCTCACGTAGGCGATCCGGGTGGCGCCGTCGACCGCCCAGCCGAACGGCGGATAGGGGGTGTCGAACGTCGAGGAGAAGACTAGAGACCCGCCGCTTGGAAAGTTCAGCTCCTCGCCGCCGAAGGTGTATGCGTGCGTGAGCCCGAGCTCGCGCAGCCGGGCGAACAGCTTCGTTTCGTCTGCCTCCTCGGCCCGAAGGTCGCGGATCCGCTCGGGGCGCGCCAGCCCCGAGAGGAGGGTAATCGACGACCATCCGTTCACGACCACGAGGAGCGTAAGGACACCCCACCCCAAGGCCCTCGACCAGCGGGCGATCACGCCGAAGGCAGCGCCGACGAGGAGTGGGATCACCGCGAACAGCGGGAAGAGGTACCGGCTCGGTAGCTCGACCCCGTAGACGCTGATCGCCGCCAGCCCCAGCATGTTCAGGAACACGAACGGGGCGAGTGCCGCCCGGAGGTCGCCGCGGGCAGCGTGCCAGAGGCTCGCCGCGAGCCCCAGCGCGAGGGTCCCGGCGACGAGGACGGTGCGAAAAGCCCATCCTATGGTTAGGTGAGGCGGGGAGTCGAAGCCAATCAGAATCTGGAGGGTTGTGGTTACGAAGCCGAGCACGCGCTCGGGCAGATCGGTCCAGCTGGCCCACGTACCCCGCGGAGAGACGAACGGCGTCCCGATGCGGAGGTTGTAAAGCCAGAGAGGCAGGCTCCCCACGAAGACTCCCGGGACCGCATACCGGGCGAAGCTCGCCAGGAACAGGCGAAACTGGGCCGCGAGCAGGACACACCACACGGCGCCGAGGTAGATCACGCCGATGTAGTTGTTCCACCAGATGAGCCCGCTCAGAAGGCCGAGGACGAACCAGCGCGCCGGCCGGCGCGCCTCCGGCCTGATCATCACCTCGACCGCCACCAGGAGGAACAGCACGCCCAGCACGGGGGTGAGGGAGTAGTGCAGGCGGGCGCTTACTGTCCAGGAGACCATCTGCGGCGGCGGGAACGCGGCGACCAATGCCACCGCGTAGGCCGCCTCCCCGTCGAAGATCCGGCAGGCCAGTCGAAACGCCAGGTACACGAATACGACGGCGAGGATGACGGGGACCACCTTCAGGCTCCAGCGGGCGGGCCCGGCCCCGGCGAACACCAGGGCGTGCAGGAAATCCTCCAGGCTCGCCATGTACGGCTGGCCGTAGAAGAACGGCGGGAAGACGCCCTTGAGCACATTCATGGCGCCGACCCCGACCCAGCTCTCGTCCCAGTCGATCGCCGGAGGGATGACGACGAGGATTCGCAGGGCGAGGGCCATCAGCAGAATCAGGACGAGCGACCAGGGCATGACCGCTTCCGCGCGGCCAAGCTACCGGACGCCGCGGATCGCGCTACACCAGGTCTCGACCATGAACCTAGCGCCGCTGGATCGTCGAGCGGACGATTGGCTGGTTGGGCAACTTCCGGTACCTGAAGGAACAAATCGCATGCGCTTAGTCTTCCAAAGCCGGAGCCGGGCGCCGTTGCTGCCCCCGGCATCGGCCGTGATGAGCAGCGAGCGGGCGCGCCGGTAGCGGGGGCGCCCCATCTTCTGCCACCACCGGCCGATCGTCCGCACCGCAAAGCTGGCGGTGTCGTGGTCGATCCCGACGCTCACCCAGCCAGCGTTGCGCGTGAGGTCGTACACCCCGTACGGCACGGCCTTGCCCTGAGCCGGGATGAGAAAGTCGTGCACCCGCACGGGCCTCGGCCTGGCCCAGCGGGCGCCACGTGCGGCCCGCATTCTTGAAGTCGCCTACCAACTCCTTCTTCTTCGTGTCCACCGAGATCACCGGCTGCCCCACGGCCTGGAAGTGACGGACCTGCGCGGTGATGTGGCGGAACTGGGCGTCCCGGTCGGGGTGCGGCGGGCCTTCGCGCGTCTTGCGGTTGGCTTGCAAGCTGACACGAAATCATAAATTCGTTCCGGGTTTCATGCCTCGATGAGAGCACGCAGTCGGGAGCGGGTAGCGAACTGCTTGCGGAGGGTTGCCGAGGTATAGCTCCAGCGGATGGGCACGGGATGCTTGTTTCGCTCGTCGAAGTGAGTCAGCAGGATCGCCTCTAACTCGTCGCGGTTGCGGAAGGGGTTGGGGGTCAGCACCTTGCGCTGCACCGTGCTGAACACCAGTTCGACTTGATCCAGCCACGACGCGTGCACGGGGAGCCAGTGGAGCTCGACGGCAAACGGCAACCGCAGCATGCGAAGCCAGACGGGAAGTTGCTTGGGCGCATGGGTGGAGCCGTTGTCGAGGATCAGATGCACCCGGCGGATGTTCTGACACCACAGGCTCCCGAAGAGCGTGCCGAGAAAGGTCTGAAACTCGACGAACCGTTTCCGCTCGAAGCAGCGCGCCAGGGTCTCGCCGGTCGACACCAACAAGGCCGCGACGGGTGGGCCGCGGGGTACCCTCAGACTGCCGCGCTTGGATGGACGTCTTCTCATCCGCGCAGACCACCACCTGGCCCTTGGCCGCCAATGCCTGCGCGCGCTCGTCCAGGTCGAGCACTGGGATCGCGCGTTCCAGAAAGCGGGGGTCGGTCGGTTGCTGCCAACTGTGGTACTGCCAGGGCTTGATCTTCTCCGCGCGGAGCCAGCGCCGGATGGTCGAGGCCGAGATGGTGGCGGCGATCCCCCGCGCCTGGGCGGCCGCCACCAACTCGGGACTGGACCAGCGCGAGAGCGGGCGGCCGGAGTCCCGCGGCAGGGTGCACGCGAGGGCCGTCACCTGCGCGCGTTGGACCGAGGGAAAAAAAGCGCGGCTTCCCCGGACGAGGGGCATCACCGAGGCGCGGCCCATCCCGAGCCCGGGCGCGCCATTTGCGGACCGTTCGATCGGTAGAGCCGACCGCCTGCGCGATCGTCGCATTGCTCCACTCGGGATGCTCATAGGCCAGGAGCAGAATCTTCGCCCGGATCACCTCGGCGTGCGGCGCGGTGCGCCGCCGAGCCAGCCGCCGAAGCGTCGCGTATTCCTTCGCGTCCAGTCGGATCCGATGACTCGGCTTGGGGCCTCGGATCCTTGCCCCAGCGCGGCCACACATTGGGTTCCTTGTAGCACATGTTCAGTGACCTACCCAAAAAACCCGGAACGAACTTACGACCGGATGTACTTAGTCATCACCGCCGGGCCGCCGGACCTCTGGGTCGGGCTGGTGCCGGAGACCGGCGAGGAAGCGATGGCCTTGGAGGCGTGCGCCGCCCGGGGGGAATGGACGAACGGACACGGAGCGGACGCCATCGTGCGGCTTCAGGCGTTGGCGACGCGGCTCGGCTTCCCGCTCACGCTCGGTGACGCCGCCGATCTGCCTTAACTCCTAACGAAGCCCGCCCCGGAGGCCGGTAGGCGGACACCGAGTCCCAGGATTCAGCCCTCTGGAACCCGCATAATCACTGGCGATTCGAGAGGGGTTCCGTTCACTCCAGGGTTGCACTGGCGCGACGGAGCGCCGTCCCCGTTGCTGCGCCACCGAGGCTGAAGGCAACTGGGTACCGTCAGCGGGCCTACCGGCAGTGGCAGCCGGCGGCTGGCGTCCGAGGCCGGCTCGCGGTAGGGTCGGGCTGCCGGCCCCCCAGGGGGACGGTCGGGGACGCCGAGCTCCGGCGGCTGCCCGGGTGCCGTGAGGCGGATTCCCTGGCAGGCGCTGACGATCCGGACTCGGGAGACGCTCGGTATGCGATGTCCCCGGTGCCAGCACGAGAATCGCCCGCAGGCGACGTTCTGCGAGGCGTGCGGCACGCCCCTCAGCGCCAATACGACTGGCCCGCCAGCGCCGTTATATGCGGAGATCACGAGCGCCCTGAGTGAGGCGCTGGAGCAGCAGACGGCCACCGCCGAGATCCTGCGGGTGATCGCGAGCTCACCGACCGAGTTGCAGCCGGTTACCACCGCGCTCGACAATGCGCTGACCCTGGTCCGGGAGCGGGCCACCCAGCACGGGATCACCCTGACCCAGACGGTGGACCATCGGATTGGCGACATCGTCGCGGACGAGCGGAAGGTGAAGCAGATCCTGCTGAACCTCCTCTCCAACGCCGTGAAGTTCACCCCGGAGGGGGGCCGGGTCGGCCTCACCGTCACGGTGGTGGAGAACGTCATCACGATCGCCGTCAGCGACACGGGGATCGGGATTGCGCCCGAGGATCAGGCGGCCATCTTCGAGGAGTTCCGCCAGGTGGGGCGCGAGGACGCTCGCAAACAGGAGAGCACGGGACTCGGGCTGACCTTGGCCAAGAAGTTCGTGGAGCTGCACGGCGGGCGAATCTGGGTCCAGAGTCACGTGGGCCAGGGCTCCACGTTCAGCTTCACGCTGCCCGCTCGGTTTGACGAAAGCGACGCGAGCGATCAGGGCGGAGGCGAGCCCCCACGGCTATGACGTGTTCCCAATGCCAGGCGCAGAATCCCGACGACGCGCGCTTCTGCGAGGAGTGCGGCGCTCGCCTCATGCTCGCCTGCCCGCAGTGCGGCGCCGAGATTACCCCTGGGAAGAAGTTCTGCCGCGCCTGTGGGGCCGCGCTATCGGGGCGCGTTTCCGATCGTTCCCTGAGTCCGGCCAGCTACACGCCGAAGCACCTCGCCGAGAAGATCCTGACCTCGAAGGGCGCGCTCGAAGGGGAGCGCAAGCAGGTCACGGTGCTGTTTGCCGACCTCAAGGGCTCGATGGAGCTCCTTGCCGACCGTGACCCCGAGGAGGCCCGGAAGCTCCTAGATCCCGTCCTCGAGCGGATGATGGAGGCCGTCCACCGCTACGAGGGCACCGTGAACCAGGTGATGGGCGACGGGATCATGGCCCTCTTCGGGGCGCCGCTGGCCCATGAGGATCACGCCGTGCGGGCGTGTTACGCCGCGCTGGACATGCAGATCGCCTTGCGTCGCTACGCTGAGGAGGTGCGTCGCACCCACGGGCTGGGCGGGGTGGCCATCCGGGCCGGGCTCAACTCGGGCGAGGTCGTCGTCAGGGCGATCGGGAGTGACCTGCGGATGGACTACACGGCGGTGGGCCAGACGACCCACCTCGCCGCGCGGATGGAGCAACTGGCCAGCCCGGGCACGACCCTGCTCACGGCTGGCACGCTGCGGCTGGCGGAGGGGTTCATCGCGGTCAAGCCGCTCGGGCCGATCCCGGTCAAGGGGCTGGAAGCGCCCGTCGAGGTATACGAGATGACGGGAGCCGGGGCCATGCGCTCCCGGCTCCATGCGGCGGCCGCCCGGGGGCTCACGCGATTCGTGGGGCGAGACGCCGAGCTGGAACAGCTGCGCCAGGCGCTCGGGCACGCCGCCGCCGGGCATGGCCAGGTCGTGGCGATCGTCGGTGAGCCAGGCGTCGGGAAATCGCGGCTCGTGTGGGAGGTGACGCACTCCCACCGCGTTCACGGGTGGCTTGTCCTGCAGGCCGGCTCGGTCTCGTACGGAAAGGCGACCTCGTACCTGCCCGTGATCGATCTCCTCAAGGACTACTTCGCGATCGAGGACCGCGACGGTCCCCGAGCGATGCGGGAAAAGCTTACGGGGAAGCTCTTGACGCTGGACCGCGCCCAGGAGGCGAGCCTGCCGGCGCTCCTCGCCCTGCTCGATGTCCCGACTGGAGATCCCTCCTGGGAAGGGCTGGACCCTCGGCAGCGTCGCCAGCGGACGCTTCAGGCGCTCAAGCAGCTCCTGATCCGCGAGAGTCAGGTCCAGCCGCTCCTAGTTGTCTTCGAGGACCTGCACTGGATTGACTCCGAGACCCAGGCGCTGCTCGACGGGCTCGTCGAAAGCCTGCCGGCGGCGCGGCTGCTGCTCCTCGTGAACTATCGGCCGGAGTATCAGCACCAATGGGGCAGCCGGACTTACTACACGCAGCTCCGGCTGGACCCTCTGCCGCCGGAGACTGCCGGCGAGCTCCTCGGCGCGTTGCTCGGGTCCGACGCCGGTCTCGAGCCGCTCAGGCGGATGCTGATTGCGCGCACCGAGGGCAACCCGTTCTTCCTGGAGGAAAGCGTGCAGGCCCTCATTGAGACCGAGGCGCTCTCGGGCGAGCGTGGGGCGTACCGGCTGGCGCGGCCGCTCCCCGCCATCCAGGTCCCCGCCACGGTGCAGGCCATCCTGGCCGCCCGCATCGACCGGCTCGCCCCCGGCGACAAGGCGCTCCTCCAGACGGCTTCGGTGATCGGGAAGGATGTGCCATTCGTCCTGCTCCAGGCGACGGCCGGGTTACCCGAAGACGAGCTGCGCGGCTCGATCGGCCGCCTCCAGGCCGCCGAGTTCCTGTACGAGACGCGCCTCTTCCCGGATCTCGAGTACACCTTCAAGCACGCGCTCACCCACGAGGTCGCCTACGGGAGCCTGCTCCAGGAGCGCCGGCGCGCGCTGCACACTGGGATTGTCGAGGCCATCGAGGCGCTCCACCGCGAGCGCCTCCCCGAGCAGATCGAGCGCCTCGCGCACCATGCCTACCGTGGCGAGGCGTGGGAGAAGGCGGTGGCGTACCTGCGCCAGGCGGGTGCCAAGGCCCACGGCCGGTCCGCCTATCGCGAGGCCGCTGAGCAGCTACGGCAGGCCCTCCATGCCCTCGAGCACGTGCCGGGTGGCCGCGAGCGGACCGAGCAGGCTATCGACATTCGGTTTGAGCTCCGAGGGGCGCTTTTTCCACTCGGCCAGGCGGATCAGATCCTGGAGTACCTCACCGAGGCCGGCCGGCTGGCCGAGACGCTCGGAGACCCGCTGCGCATCGCGCTGGTCGATGCCTGGATGGGCAACTACTGCTGGTGGACCGGCCAGCCGGATCGGGCCCTCGCTCACTACGTCCGGACCGTAGAGGCATTCGACCGCCTGGGCCACGAACACAGTCCCCGGTGGAGGTTCAGCCTCGGTCAGGCCTACCATGCGCTGGGTGACTATCGCCGGGCCATCGAGCCGCTGACGGTCGCCGTCGAGTTCTATTCGGAGGACCGGTTCCGCCTGCGCCCGACCGGTGGCGGAGGGTTTGACTCGGTTAACAGTCGTGCGTTGCTCGCGTGGTGTCTCGGCGAGCTCGGGGAGACCGCGGCCGCGCGGGCGCGGGTCGAGGACGCGGTGGCGATCGCCGAGCGGCTCGGTGACCCGCTCAGCATCATGCACGCCCAGTGGGAGCGCGGCGGATTCGAGCTCAGCCTCGGACGGGCGGACACGGCCATCCCGGCGCTGGAACGCGCGCTCGATGTCGGCCGACAGGCGGGGCTTGCCATCTTGTCGTGGGTGGCGGCGACGCTGGGTCGTGCCTATGCCCTGTCGGGGCGCTCCGACGAGGGCCTCGTGCTCCTGGAGGACGGGATTCGACAAGCCGAGGCCACCCGGTTCATGTTCGGCCAGGGGTTGCACGTGGCCTGGCTGGCCGAGCTGTACGCGATCGCCGGCCGCATGGCCGAGGCGGACGATCAGGCGGGGCGAGCCCTCCGGTTAGTGCGGGAGCACGGGGAACGAGGCCACGAGGCGTGGGTGCTCTTCACCATCGGCGAGATCGCCGCCCATCGAGAGCGCGTGAATATGGCCGCGGCCAAGAGCTCCTACCGAGCGGCCAGCGAGCTCGCGTCCGAGCTCGGCATGCGCCCCCTCATCGCCCACTGCCACCTCGGCCTCGGCAAGCTCTACCGGCGAACGGGCGACGACGCGAAGGCGCAGGAGCACCTCACCACCGCGGCGACGATGTACCGCGAGATGGGCATGACCTTCTGGCTGGAGAAGGCGGAGGCGATGTGCGCCGGAGGTGACCCATGACGCGAGTTTCGATGGTCGTCTTCCTGGCCTTGGCCCTTCTCGCCGCGCCGCTCGTCGCCGAGGCGAAGACCTCCCGCATCGGTCTTCTCTGTTCGGTTTTTTGTACCCAGTCCACACGCGACGCATTCATCCAGGGGTTGCAGGAACACGGGTATGTGCTGGGACGAAATCTGGTGATCGACGAGCGCCGCGAGGTCGATCAGGACAGACTGCTCGACACCGCGCGGGATCTCGTGGCCGGGAAGCCCGATGTACTGCTCGGTCTCGATGTCCCTGCGGGCCAAGCGTTGATGTGGCAGACGCGCCAGATTCCGGTGGTTGCCGGACTTCAGGATCCCATGAGCGGGCGGTTCGGGGACCGGATTGCGAGCCTCGCCAAGCCGGGGGGAAATGTGACTGGCATGACGTTCATGTGGGCCGAATTAGGCCCCAAGCGTCTCGAACTCCTGAAGGAATTGGTGCCGACTAGTTCCCGAATCGGTGTCCTCTGGCACCGCATATCGCACGCCGGCGCACTGCAAGGGGCGGCCGTTCGCCTTGGTATTAGGCTTGAAGTGATCGACGTGGACGACGTCGCGGACTTGGACCGCCTCGTGGCGACGTCGCCGCGGAAACGTATGGACGCGCTCGTGGTCGGGCCTCAGCCACTCTTTCTCATCGAGCGGGAGCGGGTGGCCAGGGCCCTCCTTCAAGCGAGGATTCCCGCCATGTACGAATTCCGCCTTGCAGTCGAAGCTGGCGGACTAGCCGCGTACGGGCCGAGCATTCCGGCAATGTTCCGCCGCGCGGCAGACTACGTGGCGAAGATCTTGGGAGGTAGTAATGCCGCAGATCTCCCGATTGAGCAGCCGACGAAGTTCGAGCTGGTGATCAACCTCAAGACCGCGAAGGCGCTTGGCCTGACGATCCCACCCTCGGTGCTGGCGCGGGCGGATGAGGTGATCCAATGAGGCGGGTCGGCATCGGGCTGTTCGTCCTCGCGGCGCTTGGCGGCGGCCTGTTCGCTCACCAAGCTCTGGCGGGTCTGCCGGGGTACTTCGAGTGGGTCCTTTGGGAAGAGACGGAATCGGTCGGGGCGGGAGCATCCCCGACGGAGCCCGCCCGTGCCTTCCGGTGGGTCGTGGGGCCGTACTCTAGGCGGACCGAGTGCGAGACGGATAGGGATCGCCTGGCGGCGAGGACGTTGAGGCAGGGCGCGAGTCTCGCCGCGCGCCTACTCTGTCTGCCCGATACCGTAAATCCGCGTGAAGATCCGCGATGGCCGCGTGAAGATCCGCGATGGCAATGAGCCACCCATACGAATGACCCCGCCCATCTGACTCGATGCCGCCGGCCGTCGCCGCCCGAGCCGGGCGTGCTGGACCTGTGGGCGCGAAGTGCCGGTCACGCGCATGCGCGCCGAGCACCTCGGGCGTCAGGGGTGGGAGCCGGGCCGTACACTGCGCATCCCGTCCTGGTGCGGCTGCTCGATCGAATACCTCCCGGTGCCCGTGGGCGGGGGCGAGTGGCTCCTGGTGCCGATTTGGGAGCCCGAGCAGGTGGCGAACCCGCTGCGGCGGTATGCGCCCCCCGAGCCGCGCTGAAGAAAATGCCGCGCAGGGCGGCGGCTGGCAGTTCGGACTACGCCTGTGGCCAGAGGCGGCGCTTGAGCTGACCGACCAGGCGTTCGAGCTCGCCGACCCGCTGGCGGAGGGCGGCGTTCTCGGCGAGGAGCCGAGCGAGCGTGGCAGCGGTCTCCTGGTCGCGCTGCGCGCGCCAGGACGCGACGCGGCAGCGCGGGGAGCAGACGCGCTGCGGCCGGCGGCCCGTCAGGGGGCGGCCGCAGACCGCGCACAACCCGGCCTCTGGCGGCGTACGTACGTCACCCGGCGGGACTTCGGGCCCGGCGACAGGGACACCCTCACGGGTCGCCGGCACGAGGGGCTCAGAGGGCATGCGGGCCGGGTCCGCCCCTCAACTCAGGGACGGCCTCGGGCCTCCAATACTCCGCACAGAAGGCGCACACGCGGCCGGGGACGTCAATACGACGGGCACTTAGCCCCGCCCACTGGCTTTCAAGACCACTGGGCGTCCGGCGGATTTCCCCTGTGCCTTCTATTTACTCCGTCCGCCTCGTCAACGTTGACCTTCGGCCGGCCTGATCGATGATGGCCGGCATGATCAACCTCATCCTCATCGGCCTTCTCCGTGGTGTCAGGACCCAGCGCTCTCTGGTGCTCGAGAACCTCGCGTTACGGCACCAATGCCTGCCTGCCGCACGGAGGCGGATTCGGGCGCGGAAGGCCATGCGGCCGCTCGACGATGGGTCCACAGCCGCGTGTTTCCCGGTGGTTCCCGGCGCGTCTCCGGTCATGCGCATACGGCTTCGGAGACTCAGCCCCGAGGTGCCGGCCGAGATGGATCTGTTCGGCTGCCACTCGCTCAGCGACACGACGGCGGCCGCCGTGTCACTCGCTCGCACGGAAGTCATGACCGGAAGCGATCGAACGCAAGGGAACTAATCCGATCGCCCTAGGGACTCTTCCGCGTCGGCACGGAGACGCCCTGCGGACCGGGCGCGCATCGTCCAGGTCTCGGCGGCGTCCCGCGGCCGCGCCCCATTGCGGCGCCCGCGCTGACGGCGCTACACTCCGAGCATTCCGGGGAACGCGCCACCGCCGGACGGCGGCCCGCCGAGGCCGTCACCGAGGTGGCTCGGGACGACCGTTGGCTTGGCAACACGCGGCGAGGGCACGCAGGGGCGGAGTCGGCTCTTTCGGCGTCCGGCCGCGTCACCGGGGGGTCCCCATGCTCACCAGCGCCCCGACCGAGGCCCGGACGCTCCGCGCGCGCCTGAATCACCCGATCATCGACGCCGACGGCCACTGGCTCGAGTACATGCCGGTCATGCGCGAGGAGTTCCGGCGCATCGGCGGGTCTGCGGCGGCCGAGGCGCTCGAGGTTGCCAGCCGGCGCGTTCCCAACGCGCTCAAGATGTCTCTCGCCGAGCGCCGCCGGCGCCGGGTGGGCCAGGAGGCGTTCTGGGGCTCCCCATGCGAGAACGTGCTCGACCGGGCGACCGCGATGCTCCCGCGGCTCCTGCACGAGCGCCTGGACGACCTCGGGATCGACTTCGCCGTCGTCTATCCGACGGCCGGGCTCTCGTACCACCGCATGCAGGACCCGCGATTACGGCGAGCGATTTGCCGGGCCTACAACGTCTTCGCCGCCGATCAGTTCCGCGGGCTCGGGGATCGCATCATCCCGGCGGCGATCATCCCCATGTACACGCCGGAGGAGGCGCTCGAGGAGCTGGACTTCGCCGCGACGCAGCTCGGCTACCGAGTCATGATGGTCGGCGGGCTCATGCGCCGCTCGGTCCCCGCCCTCGCCGAGGAGCATCCCGACGCCGCGACGTTCGTCGAGTGGTACGACGTGGTCGGCATCGACAGCGACCACGATTACGATCCCGTGTGGCAGAAGTGCCGGGAGCTTCGCGTCGCACCGAGCTTCCACAACGGCGCGCGCTCGATGCTCCTCCGCAACTCACCCTCGAACTTCTGCTACAACCACATCGGTCACTTCGCGTCCGCGGGCCACGCGGTCTGCAAGGCGCTCTTCTTCGGCGGCGTGACCCGCCGCTTCCCCGACTTGAACTTCGCGTTCCTCGAGGGCGGCGTCGGCTGGGCGTGCATGCTCTACGCCGATCTCATCGGGCACTGGGAGAAGCGCAACCGGCAGGCGATCGAGAGCACCAACCCGAGCCGGCTCGACGTCCCGGCGCTGCTCGAGCTCGTCCAGAAGTACGGTCGGGATCCGGTGGTCCAGGCGGTGCGCCGCGGCGAGGGTCTCGAGGGAGACTCGAACTCGACCCAGACCGGCGGCATCGAGGATCTCGACGACTACTTCCGCTGCCGGATCGTGCGCAAGGAGGACATCCGCGAGCTCTTCGTCCCGCGCTTCTACTTCGGCTGCGAGGCCGACGATCCGATCAACGCCTGGGCGTTCGACCGCCACGCGAACCCGATGGGCGCGCGCCTAAACGCGATCTTCAGCTCGGACATCGGGCACTTCGACGTCCCGGACATGACGGCCGTCGTCCCGGAGGCGTACGAGCTGGTCGAGCACGAGCTGATCACCGAGGACGACTTCCGCGACTTCATGTTCGCCAACGCCGTGCGCTTCTGGGGCGAGGTGAACCCTGACTTCTTCAACGGCACGGTGGTCGACAGGCCGGCGGCGGAAGTGCTCGCTCAGCCCGCGGCCCCGGTTTAGCCGTCGAGGGGCGTCAGGCACGCCCTGTCTCGGCTCCCCGCCGACCCGGTCTGCTCAATCGATGCTCTGGTCGGCCCGAGCCAAGATGGATGCGGGCAGGCTCGGACCCAGCGCAACTGACTCTACGAGCGGCCTCGGCGCCACCTGTACTTCGCCAACGCCGCGGTCCGGATACTCGTGCCGTAGTACCGGCCGTAGGTCTCCATGTCTCCAGGATGTCGATCCAGGAGACAATTCCACAGTCTTGGGCCGGAGCCGTTTCCCTTCATGCTCACCTGCCCGGTGGTGGAGCGGTCGGGGCCGCGGGACGGGTCGGGATAGCCTGAAGTCGAACCTGTCCTTCGCCACAATGGGGGATGGACAGGCATTCCCCGGCCGCCTCCTCCCGGCCCAGCTGTCCGCGGACGCCGCGCGGACATACCATCACCTCTTGGACCAGGCAACGGGCAGACCTCGGAGCAGACGGCGAACCCCGTAGCCTGCAAAGCGCGAGGGAAGAATTATGGGGCGTGAGCCGGGACGAGAGTGGTTCGTAGCGGCCCAGGTCAACGCGAGTAGCCTCATCGACGAAGGTGTCATGCCCGTCCTCGACCGGCTGCAGAATGCGGCTGCCGCGAACGCGGTGATGTTGACCGTCCATGGGTTCAACCCGGAAGTGATCGACCGGCCGGAGCAGTACTCTGGGCATGGCGAGGCCGAACCGCACCGGAGTGCCGGCGGCTTGTTCGCGACCCCGCACCCCCAGTACTATCGTGACCTGCCTCTCGGGGAGTTCCGTGTTCGCGAGTCCCTGTTCGACGGCTTCGACATCCTGACCGAGACCGTGCCCGCCGCGCGCGCCCGCGGGATGGCTGTGTACCTCTATCTCTTGGAGAGCGCCAGCACGGGGGGTCGGCAGCGGAACGTCGCGGGTTTCGCGCGCCTGCTCGAGATCGACGTTCTCGGCCGGCGCGGCACGCTTCCCTGCATCAATCACCCGGCCTACCGCGGGTGGAAGCTCGCGCTGATCGAGGATCTCTACCAGTCCTATGAGTTCGACGGCTTCCTTTGGGGAGTCGAGCGTTGGGGCCCTCTTCACCGCGTGCTCGTCGGGGATACACCGGCCTGCTTCTGCTCGCACTGTCGGACCGTGGCCCACGAGGCGGGCTTCGACTTGAGCCGCGCCCGCGAAGGGTATCGAGCCCTCTCGGAGGCAGACCGGCGGTGGCGGTCCAACGCGGCGGGAGCCCGCTCTCCGTTCATCGAGTTCCTCCGGATTCTCGTAGCCTATCCGGAGATCCTCGGATGGGAACGTCTGTGGACCCAGCGGTACCTGGCTCTACACCGGGAGGTCTATGGGGTGGCCAAGTGGTTGGCTCCGGCGCGGCCGTTCGGCCTCGGACTCTGGCACTACTATTTCATCAGCCCGTTCCTGCGGGCCGAGTGGAATCTGGCCGACTTCGCAGGGTCGGCGGACTTCATCCGGCCCATCTTGTACCACCTGCCGGAGGGCCCTCGGATCCGCCGCTATCTGACTGCCTTGCGAACGGGCGCGTTCGGCCACGTCGACCACGAACACCTCTTGGGGCTCTTCGCGAAGATCCTGGATCTGGACCTGCCACCTCTCGAGGAGATCGGGGAGACCGGCCTCCCGGCGGAGTACGTGGCGCAGGGCATCCGCATCGTCCGCAGCGAGGCGGGCCCAGAGGTCCCGATCTACGCGGGCATCGGCCTTGATGTCCGGGAGGCGGGCTTCCACCGCGCAATGCAGCCTCCGGACGTCGTCGACGCGGTCCGGGCCGCCGCCCGGGCCGGCGCGGACGGAATCACGGTATCCCGGAACTATGCTGAGATGCGACTCGAGAACCTCCGCGCGGTCGGAGAGGCGATCCGCAGCCATCTCGGGAAGTCCCGTCCCGAACAGTGAGCGGCCAGCGCCCCGGCGCCCGCCCATAGCTCGCTTGGCGGCGCGCTCAGGCAGCCAGCAAGACGGGCCAGCCCGTTCCGCACGTCGGGCACGGAAGGTTTTCTGTTCGGGGAGCGCTCCGCGAGGTGCCTACGCGCGCTGGAATCGAAAGTTGAAGCGGCGCACCTCGATGAGTTGAGTCGGGTGCGGCTTCCAGTCGACATAGCGCTGGAGGCCGTAGGACTCCATCGGCTGGAGGATCGGGATCCAGGGTAGGTGCTCCAGGAACACCTTGGTCATCTCCCGGTACGCCTCGCCCCGGACCTTGTCGTCGACGCTCGCCTGCGCCGTGCGGCCCAATTCGTCAAACCGGGGTTCGCGCCAGTAGTCGAGGAACCCTCCCGGGGCGAGGAGACGCCACATCATTCCATCAGGGTCACCGAGGCTCGAGACCGGGTCGGACCAGAAGATTCCCTTGAACGACTTCTCCCGAGCCATCTGGGCGCGGACCGAGGCTTCGATGATCTCCAGCTTGGCCGTGACGCCGACGTCGCGCCACATGGCGACAATGGCCTCGGCCATGGCCTTATCGTTCGAGACCAAGCCGACCGTGCTCTGGAACACGATCTCTTCGCCCTTGTAGCCGGCTTCCTTGAGCCGTTGCCGCGCCAGGGCGGAGTCGTGCTTGATCGGGGGCAGCGTGCCGTCGTAGTGCGCGTCGCCCTTTGCGATCGGCCCGTTGGGGACGATGCCCTGGCCGTGCCACATCTCCTTGATGATCGCCTCGCGGTCGATCGCCAGCGAGAGGGCCTGCTTCACCTTCGAGTTGTCCAACGGCGGGCGCTTCGAGTTCACGGCCAGGACGTAGAGGCCGGCGTACAGCGCGCGCTCCACCTTGGTGGTCGGGTGCTTCGCGATCCGCTCCACGTGGTCCGGTGGGACCTTGGTGATCAGATCGACCTCGCCGCGAAGGAGCGCCGCAATCCGCGCCGCTGGCTCGGGGATCGGCCGGAAGATCACCCGGTCCGCATCGATCTGGCCGTCCCAGTAGTCGCGGTAGGCATCGAAGATCACGCGATCGTCCTTGATCCACTCGACGAACCGGAGCGGCCCGCACCCGATTGGCTTCTGATTGAAGCTCTCCTCGCCAACGGCCTCGAAGTACTTCTTCGGGAGGATGTGGCCCCCGTAGAACGCAAGGCGAGCCGGCATGAGCGCGTCGGGGTGCTTGGTATGGATGTGGACGGTGAGGGGGTCAGGCGTCTCGACGCGCTCCACCGTCGTGAAACTGGTCCGCACACTGGACACCTTGACGTTGGGATCGTAGGTCCGGTCGATGCTGAACTTGACATCGGCCGACGTCAGGGGATCGCCGTTGTGGAACCGGACCCCCGGTCGAAGCCGGAATTGCCAGCTAGTCGGGCCCAGGAGCTTCCACTCCGTGGCCAGTCCGGGGTAGAGCCGGCCGTCTGGCCGTCTCAGGGTCAGCAGATCGTACAGGTTGAAGGTGATCGGGATGGCCCACACGCCGGTGGCTAGATGCGGATCCAGCTTCGAAATATCGCCGCTCTGCGCCACGACCAGCTCCGTTTTAGCCGTGGTCTGCGCGCCAACCGCGCGGGCGAAGAGATCCTCGGCCGCAGCCACGCTGCCAAGGAGCGCCGCCGCTCTGGCCAGGAAGGCGCGCCGCGTGATCCGGCCATCGCAGGTCATGCGCGTCAGAGCCTCCATCACGAGCCCGTCAGCGTGTGTCATGTCCTTCTCCTTGTCGCCTCTGGCACTCCACCCGCGCATCAGCGCGGACGACGCGTGCGAGCCAGAACTCCGCACGACCTGGGAAAGGGGCCATCTCCCGGGCCCGGACAGGCCCGGGCACGAAGGGCGCGCGGCCACTCATGGTGCAGGCATCCAGTCGGCGGCGCCATACCGGTGGATGTGGTACGGCTGACGGGCAAGGGCGCCGCAGACCGAGGCGACGATCAGAGCGAGGCGGTTAGTTGATTCCCACTCTCCCCGGTTCGCCTCACGCAGGCGGTCCGCCGCGACCTGGGCCTTGCCGCGAAGCGCCACCTCGTCGACCGTCAGGACGTGCCCGCCATGGACGACCACCCGGCCTCCCACCAGGACCGTGTCCACTGCACTCCCGGTTTCGCTGTAGACAAGCTGGTCTGTCAGGTGGTTGAGCGGCCGAAGGTAGACCGAGTCGAGGCGCAGAAGCACGAGGTCCGCCAGGCAGCCTGGCATCACCCGACCCAGGCGATCGCCGAAGCCGAGCGCCCGAGCGCCGCCCCTGGTCGCCATCCCGAGCACGTCGGTGGCCGTCAGCCAGCTTGGAGAGTCCGGCGATCGCACCTTCGACAGCAGCGCCGCGAAGCGCTGCGCTTCGAACATGTTCTGGTTGTCTGAGGACGCCGACCCGTCGGTCCCGAGCGCGATGTTGATACCCCGCGCGCGTATCTCGGCGATCGGGGCGATCCCGGAGCCGAGCTTCATATTGCTGGCGGGGTTGTGGACGATCGAGGTGCCAGCATCAGCCAAGAGCCCGATATCCTCGCCGTCGATCCAGACGGCGTGGGCGACGCTGAGCGTCGGTCCCAGCACGCCGAGGTCGTGGAGGCGGCGAGTCAGGCTCACCCCGTACCGCTGCCGCCCGCTCAGCGCCTGCACCTTGCTCTCCGCCAGATGCGTGTGGACACCGACCCCAAACTCCTCGGCAAGGCGAACGGACTCCCGCAGGAACGCGTCCGTGCAGTGACCCGGGATCGTCGGCGCCACGGCGAGACGGACCCGGCCCTCGCCGAGGCCGTGATAGCGTCGTAGGGCTTCGCGGATCGGCGCGAGGAGGTGTTGGCCGGAGGCAGGACGCCGCCGGGCGAGCTCGCTCCGGAGAGGCTCAGGGATCGCCTGCATTAGGCCGGGAACGGTCTCGTGAAAGAGGATGTCACCAGCGCTCGGGGCCACGACGGCGCGGACACCCGCGTCCGAATAGGCGCGTACCACCGCCTCGATCCCCTCGAGCGACGGACCGGGCAGGGCCAGGAAGAGGTCGTATGTCGCCGTCGTGCCTGTCTTGAGCATCTCGACCGCGCCGAGGAGTGCGGACAAGTAGTGCTCCTCCACGGTCCGATTGAGGTAAAGCGGGGGACCGGCGTTGAGCAGGAGTTCCAGGGTGAGGCCGTCGGCCTCCCCCTTGATCAGGTTGTGGTTGGCGTGGGTGTGGGCGTTGATCAGCCCCGGCAGCACGAGCTTGCCGGCCGCGTCCAGGCGCGCCGCGTCAGGTGGGGCGACAAGGTGCGGCCCGACGGCGATGATGCGGTCCCCGTCGACGAGAACATCGCCCGCCACGGGCCGAGCCTGGCCCGGCTCGAGCATCTGGCCATTCGCGATCAGAAGCACTGGCCCCCGTTGTTCTAGCTCTGCTTCCGCCCACGACCGGGTGCGTGCGTGGGGCAACCCCCGTGATGGCATGCCATCGTCCAAGTCCTCTCACCAGCCTCGGCGGTCGCCCCAGAGTCTACCGACAGCAGGCCACCGCCTGCTCCCGAGCCACGCCGACGATAGCCGATGTAGCAACGCGGTGCCAGGGGCGGGCTAGGCAGTGAGACCATCACCGACCATTGTCTCGCTCCCCACTGTCCCGCCTGGCCTGATTCGCGCACAGGGCGGCCGTTAAGCCTGGCCGTGGACGGTCAGCATCCGGGAGGGACTCTCCCGAGGAGCTCTTAGGGATCCGGTGGAGCGGCCCCCGTCGTCCCGCCCTTCTGAAAGGCTTCTTCCGGCACTCGGGTCTGTCTCTTCTTGTCAAACAGGACATTACTAATGCACTGATCAAGCCTTCTCGAGGGGGCGGCTTGAGGAGGATTTCCACGCCGCCCCACTCTGCCATCACCGCGGCCACAATCCCTCGCAGTCGCGGGTGCGGGACACGTCGCCAGCACCGGCCGCCGGTGGCCTTGGGAATCCTTTCCGTCGCCTCCTCCAGGGGCTCCTTGCACCGGGCGCAGATGGCGACGCGGGCGTCCTCGGCCGCTAGCCGCTCCGCGGCGACGCGGCCCAGCCCGTCGCTTCCCCTCGTGATGATAGCGATCTTGCCCTCGAGACCGACTCGAGCATTTCGACCTCACGTGTCCGCTGGTGACGTGACGATCGACGCGTCTCTCAGGCCTGCATTACTAGCCGATTCCAGAGCGCCGGCGAGGGCGCGACTGCTGCTCGAGGCCAGACCAGCGCGAGCAACCCGCGCCGGCCGATGGCCTTGACGCCCCATCGGAAAGTGTGCTTCATGTCGCCCGTGCTCTGATGGGTAACGCACGCCCCGAGGAGCTACCCTGACGATGGAGGACCGTGCTCCGTGAAGATCGAGCAGATCGACACATACCTGGTCGGTGACCGGTGGATGTATCTCCAGATCCACACCGACAACGGCCTCACCGGGCTCGGCGAGGCCGGGATGTGGGGCTACCCAGCGACCGCGGAGCGGATGGTCCAGACGTGGACGCCGTACCTGCGGGGGAAGAACCCGCTCGAGATCGAGCATCACTGGCAGTTCCTCTACCGGAACGCCCAGTTCCGCGGCGCCGCGGTGGGCGCGGCACTCAGCGCCATCGATATCGCGCTGTGGGACATCGCCGGGAAGCACTTCGACGTGCCGGCCTATCAGCTCCTCGGGGGGAAGACGCGCGATCGCATTCGACTCTACGTCCACGCCGACGCGCCGACCGTCGAGGGCGTCGTCGCCAACGCCCACCGGCGGGTCGCCGACGGCTTCACCGCGGTGCGCTTCAATCCGCTCATGCCCGGCTTCGAGACGAGGCGTCACGACGCACTGATTGACGAGGCGATCCAGTGCGTCGGGGCGGTACGCGCCGCGGTCGGCCCTGGCGTCGATCTCTGCGTCGAGGTCCATCGCCGACTCAGTCCGACCCAGGCGCTGGCGTTCACCCGTGGCATCGAGCCGTTCCGGCCGTTCTTCTGCGAGGACCCAATCGTCTACGAGAGCATCAAGTCGATGGCGCAGTTCGCGCCCCAGATGCCGGTGCCCGTCGGCATCGGCGAGCGCCTCCACACCATCTACGAGTTCAGGGAGCTGCTCGAAGGCGGGGGGATCGCTTACGTCCGCCCGGATCTCTGCCTGGCGGGCGGCCTGACCCACGTGAAGAAGATCGCCGCGCTCGCCGAGGCGCATCTCGCCGGGGTGGCGCCACACATCACGATGAGCCCGGTGAGCATCGCCGCGTGCGTGCAGCTCGACGCCTGTATTCCGAACCAGGTCCTGCAGGAGTACGCGCTGAACGACCAGCCGCCGGAAAGCCAGATCCTGAAGCGGCCACTGCGACTCGAGGGTGGGTTCCTCCGCGTGCCCGACACTCCGGGCATCGGCGTCGAGCTGAACGTGGACGCGCTCCGACAGATGCCGCATTTCTACCGCGAGATCGACACGCCGTTGCACGACGACGGCTCGGTCGCGGACAAGTGACGAGGGGGCCGACCGGATCATGAAGCTCGTCATCCATCCACGGGTCAGCGCCGAGTGGCTGCGCCGGATTCATGCCGTCTCGCCCGCCCTGTGCGTCGTGGAGTGCGAGTCCGACACCGACGCCGAGCGCGAGGTGGCCACGGCCGACGCTGTCTACGGCACCATCACGCCGCAGCTCTTGCGGGCGGCGCGGCAGCTCCGCTGGATCCAGGCGCCGGTCGCCGGCCTCGAGCGATACATGTTCTCCGAGCTGGTGGAGCATCCCGCCGTGCTCACCAACATGCGGGGCGTGTATCACGACATGGTTCCCGAGCACGCGTTCCTCCTCATGCTGGCGCTCGCCCGGAGGATGAGCCGGTTTGCCCTGCTCCAGCAGGAGCGCCGCTGGGAGTCCCACGAGGTCGGCGTCCTGGCGGGCCAGACGGTCGGCATCGTCGGGCTCGGCGGCATCGGCACCGGGCTCGCGCGGCGCGCGTCAGCATTCGACATGCAGATTATCGGCCTCGATCCCAACATCGACGGACTGCCAGGGATCGCCGGGCTCGAGGCGGTCCTGCGCCCGGCCGAGCTCGACGTCCTCCTGGAGCGGTCCGACTGGGTCGTCATCTGCGCCCCGCACACGCCGGACACCGAGAAGATGTTCCGGCGGGCCCAGTTCCGCCGGATGAAGCGCACGGCCTTCCTGATCAATGTGGGGCGGGGCGTGATCGTGGACCTCCCCGACCTGACCGAGGCCCTCCGGGCGGAAGATATCGCCGGGGCGGGCCTCGACGTGTTCGCGGTGGAGCCGCTGCCCGCGGATCATCCACTGTGGGCGATGCCCAACGTCGTGATCACCCCGCACGTGGCCGCCAACGCGCCCGGCGTCTCGGAGCGCTGGCTCAACGTGCTCCTCGACAACCTTGGACGGTTCGTCCGGAGTGAGCCGCTGCGCAACGTCGTCGACAAGCGCCAGTGGTACTGACTCTCCGCCGAGCGGCTGCTCTAGCCCTTCACCGCTCCCATCGTCATGCCCTTGACGAACCATTCCGAGAGGAAGACGTAGAGCACGATCACCGGGATGGTGGAGATCATCATGCCCGTCGCCAGCATCCCGACGTCCACGAACGTCTCCCCCTGAAGGAACATCACGGCCAGAGGCAAGGTCCGCGCCTTCTGCTCGGTGATCAGCACGACGGCGTAAGTGAACTCGTTCCAGAACAGGATGAAGTTCAGGATGATCGTGGTCGTGAGGGCCGGCCAGGCGATCGGGATCATGATCCGGGAGAACACGACCCACTCGCCGCAGCCGTCGACTCGCGCGGCATCCTCGATCTCCGCCGGGATCTGGGCGAAGAAGGCCCGGAGCAGGTAGATCGTGAACGGGAGTTCGGCCCCGGCATAGACAAGGATCAGGCCCAGCCGCGTGTTGATCAGCCCGTATTTCGCGAGGAGCTGGAACAGCGCCAGCAGCATGATCTGCGGAGGGAACATGATCGAGATGAAGATCAGGCCGAACAGGGGCTCCCGGCCGCGGAACGCGTAGCGGGGCCTGCCGAAGGCGTAGGCCGCCATGGAACCCACCGCCGTGACGATCACGATCGAGCCCAGGGTCACCAGGATGCTGTTCCGGAGATAGTTGCCGAAGCCGAAGCGCGTCCACGCTTCGGCGAACTTGTCCCAGTGGGCCGGGATCGGGAGGCCGTAGTAGTCTCGGAGGATTTCCTCAGTCGTCCGGAGCGACATTAGCGCCGTCCACACGTAGGGCCACATCGCCCACACGGTGTACCCGAGCAGCACGATCAGGACTGCACCCGAGAGGATCCGGCGCGCAGGACTCATTCCAGGGGTCTCAGTACTGGATCAGCTCGCGTCGCTGGAGGGCGCGCGTGAGGAGAAGCGAGAGGGCGAGCACGATCACGAACCAGATGACCGCGATGGCCGAAGGGTATCCCAGGTCGAACGTCCGCCAGTGAAAGGCGCGCTTCACGACGTACGTGGCAACGGTCTCCGTCGCCCAAAGAGGTCCACCCCTCGTCATGACCCACACCAGCGCAAACTGCTTCATCTTCCCGATGAACGACAGGATCATCAGGTTGACAATGGTCGGGCGCGCGAGCGGAACGAGAACGTTCAGGACGACCTGCCGGACGCTGGCGCCGTCAACCCGCGCGCCGTCTATGTACTCCGGGGGAATCGCGTGGAGCGCCGCGAGCAGGACGACCATGTTGAAGCCGGCCCACATCCACGTCGTGACGAGGATCAGGCTCGGGAGGGCCGTAGCCGGATTGGACAGCCAGGATTGCACAAGCGATCCGAGCCCAACGAGTCTCAGCACCGTGTTGATCGCGCCCCAGTCGTAATTGAAGTACCAGAGCCAGATGATGCCCACCACCGGATAGGACATGAGCACGGGCGTGAACCACAGGGCGCGGAAGGCGCGGTGCAGCGGCACGCGGAAGTAGAGACAGAGCGCCAGGGCGAGGCCCAGCGGGATTTCGAGCAGCGCCGCCGCTATCCCCCAAACGAGGGTGTTCACGGCCGCCCGGCGAAAGATGACGTCCTCGCCGAGGATCTCCGCAAAGTTGGCGAGACCGACGAACTGTGTCTCGAACCCGAAGTCGGCCTTGAGCGTGTGGACGCTGTTGTAGAAGGTCATCGCCACCGGGAAGAACACGAAGCCGAAGTACAGAACAATCGCGGGGCTCAGAAAGAGGAGACTGCCGACTACCCGGGATCGCGGCCTGTTCAGAGGCCAGTGCACGGCGCTACACCTCGCCGATACGACGCCTATGCGACACCTCCGTCAGGGCCTGCAGGCTACAAGCGCCAATCCCCGCGTCGGCTCGGACCGACGAGATGGACCAGGCACGGGACCGATCCCCGGACTAGCAACGGCGGCGGCCTACGCGGACTCTCAGCCTGCGTGGTGCCGTTCGCCCTCGACCTGTTCCTACTTGCCCGACACCCGTACCTGCTCCAGACGATCCACCGCGTCGTCGACCGAGATCAGCCCGGCCGGCAGCGCCTGGTTGACCACCTGCACCCAGGCCTCGCGGAGCCCCGGCTTCATCTGCCGCCGCCACGTCGCCGAGCCGACGGTCGCCGGGTACCGGATGTTCTGGTGCGCCTTGGCGTACTCCGCGACGTACTCGGGACGCTCGCTCTCGATCTTAGCGGGATTCGTCTTGAGCGCCGTTGGCTCGGACGTCTTGCCCGTCCACATGTTCCCGATGCTCTCGTCGGCGAAGGTGCCGATGAAGCCCACGGCCTGGGCGGCGAGCGGGCTCTTGCTCACCGCCCCGAAGCCTCCGCCGAGCCCGAGAAACTTCATACCCACGCCCTTGCCGTCTTTCATGGCGGTGCTCTTCAGCATCCCGAGTTCGAACTCCTTCGGCTGCCCGCCGCGCTGGGGATCGGCGAAGGCCCGGCCCGTGTACCACGAGCCGATGACGAACATGCACGCCTTCTCCTGCGTGTGGAAGTAGCGATGCGACTCCGCCAGTGTCATCGTGCTGAACGTGGGCGGGAAGACCTTCATGTCGACCAGCTCTTTGAAGTACCGCAGCACTTCCAAGACCCGGGGATCCTTGTAGGACAGCTCCCCGGTCCAGAGCTTGGTGAGATCGGCCTCCCCCAGCTTGCTCAGCAAGAGGTCACTCACGAGCGCCTGGCCGGGAAAATCTCGGTCCCCGACGCTGTTCGCGAATCCTGCGACGCCGCCGGCCACGCACTTCCGGACCACTTCCTTAAACTGGTCCTGCGTGAACGTCAGGTCCGCGGGCACCTGGATTCCCAGCGTGCGAAAGAGCTTCTTGTTGTAGAGGAGCTCGTCTGTCCACGCCTCGATAGTGAGCGCCCAGACTCCAGTCTTCCCTCCGGGCCCGGGCAGGGTCCACGACTGCTTGGCCTGGCTCTTCACGTTCTCCCAGTTGATCCCGGTGGAGAGATCCGTCATCCACCCGGCTTTGACGAACTCGTCCGTCTCGCCGGCGAACATGTACATGACGTCCGGGAAGCCCGTGCCCGCGGCGAGCGCAGCGCGGGCTGCCGGATACATCTGCGTCTTGTCCCACCACGTGATCTCGACCTTCGTGCCAGGGGACTTGGCCTCAAACAGCTTCGCCACGTGCATGACGACCTCTTGCTTCTTCGGTTCTGCTCCCCAGTGGCTCCAGACCTTCAGCGTCGCTTGCTGCTGCGCCATCGCCGGCTCGGAGGAGCAGAGGATCAGGAGGCTCATCGCGGCGAACACGGTTCTCATTGGTCCTTCCCCCGTGTGTCGAGCGTCATGTCTCGGCCGGGCGGCCCGTGTCTCGAGTCGAGGGCGAAATTCTCACGAAGGGTGAGGGCTGTCAAGGCAGGCGGACCATAGGGTTCCGATGAGGCGTTCCACGTACGGATTCTGCCAAGGGGATCGAGGCGCCTTCTTGACTTCACGGATCCCCAGGGAGTGCACGCGGCGCGAGAACACGCCCCCATAAAGCCCATCGCGATCGCGCAGCAAGTAGCGCGGTGCGGTATCCCAGGGGAACGCCTCGACGATCTCCTGGGCCGTCCACTGGGCCGTGGGGGCGTCGGTAACGTTGACATGCACGACGCGTCTCCTGTGGTGCGCCAGGACAACGAAGACGAACAGCACCTTGAACGTCATCGTGGGCACGGTGAAGAAGTCCACGGAGACCAGGCTCCGGAGGTGGTTGTCGAGGAACGTGCGCCAGGTCTGCGACGGCGGCGCCCGGTGGCGGACCAGATACTTGGAGACCGTCGCCTGCGCGATCTCGATGCCCAGCTTCTGGAGTTCCCCGTGAATCCGCGGCGCGCCCCACAGGGGGTTGGCGCCAGACATTCGTCGGATCAGCGCTCGGACCTCCGGCGCGACGGCCGGACGCCCTGGCCCGTTCCTGCGACTCTTCCAGGCCCAGAAGAGCGTGAAGCCGGCGCGCTGCCACCGGAGTCTTCTCTCGGACGCGCCGGATGACACAGTAGAGGCGCGTCGGTGGGGGGTGAGGGTCATTGGGGCCGATGTGGCGCATGGGGCCTGCTCGACGCGCACAGGCTCGTACCCAGGATCGTAGATACAGCCGGCGAACGTCAGGGCAAGGATGACGAACAGGATGGGGTGGGTTCCTCCTGGGTTAGCGTGTGGTGACGTCGAGGGCGAGGATCGTGTTGGTTGGACTGACGATGCACGACTCGTTCGAGCGGATCAGCGCGCCGAAGCTGTTCTGCGCGTCCACGTACGACTCGATCACCCGCGAGCCCTCCGGGATCGTGGGCTTGCGGATCGTCGCGGTCTGAAGCACCTTCCGGACGTCCACCTGGCTCTGCGACGGGAACTTGGCGGTCCGCGGAGCCTTCAGCTGCTCGCGCGCCCCCTTGTGGCAGGCGTCGATGGCCTGGGCCTGGGCGCTGTGCGTCTCCCACTCGCGCTTGGCCTTCTCCCGCGCGTCATGGCCGTTCAGGTAGCTGGCCGCGAGGTTGCCCACGATGATCAACCCCACAACGACGGCCAGGAAGCGGATGGCGGTCTTGGCAGCCTTCACCTAACCCCGTAGTGTCCGCATATTCGGTCGGACACCCCTGGTACCGGTCCGGTCCGGGCGTGAGGCGGTAGGATCGGGCCATGAGGACCGATCTCTACCCCTTGCAGGTGCTGCTCGTGACCCTCGCCGGGTGGGTCAACCGCCACCAACAACACGTCATCGAGTATCTGGTGGAGGAGAACCGTGTCCTCAAGGAGCAGCTGGAGGGGCGCCGCCTCCGGCTGACCGACGACCAGCGCCGACGCCTCGCGGTGAAGGGTCGCCGGCTAGGGCGACGGGTCTTGCGGCAGGTCGCGACGATCGTGACGCCGGACACGATCTTGCGATGGCACCGGCAGCTGATCGCCCGGAAGTGGACGTTCACGCCGAAGCGGCCAGGCCGGCCCGGGATCATGCAGGAGATCTCGTCGCTCATTCTGCGGATGGCCAGGGAGAATCCCGGGTGGGGCTACACGCGCATCCAGGGGGCGCTGCAGAACCTGGGCCACGGGGTGGCCCGGAGTACGGTCGCCAAGGTGCTCAAGGCCAACGGGATCCCGCCTGCCCCGGCCCGCCCGTCCTCTTGGCGGACGTTCCTCCGGGCCCACTGGGGCGAAATCGCGGGGGCCGACTTCTTCACCAGCGAGGTCTGGACCCCTCGAGGGCTGATCACCTACTACACGCTCTTCGTGCTCGATCTGCGAAGCCGACGGGTTCACGTCGTGGGCTCGACACCGACCCCGGATGCCGGGTTCATGGCGCAGGCCGCGCGTCGCCTGACCGATGCGGTCGATGGGTTCCTGGCAAGCCACCAGGTTCTCATCTGCGATCGCGACAGCAAGTGGACGGACGCGTTCCGCCGCATCGTCCAAGGCGCGGGCGTGCGGATCGTGCTGACGCCGGTCCAGGCGCCGAATGCCAACGCCTACGCGGAGCGCTTCGTGCGCTCGATCCGCGAGGAGTGTCTCAATCGCCTCATCCTGTTCGGGGAGCGTCGGCTGCTTCGCGCCCTCGACGAGTTCGTGGCGCACTACCACGGAGAGCGGAACCATCAAGGGCTCGGGAATGAACTGATCACCCCGGCAGCCGCTTGCGCTGGCGGGACCCGGGTTCGCTGCCGGGACCGGCTGGGGGGGCTGTTACGGTACTACCACCGCGCCGCCTGAGCCCGAGCATGGGATGAGTTTTCGGACACTACGGGGGCGCTGCGGTTCCCAACGTCCCGGGCCTCTATCGAGTCCTGCGCGTCGGCTCCGACACGATCGACTACATCGGACAGACGGGAGCGGGTGGGATTACGCTCGGGCAGTACGTGACAATGCTCGGGGCGTCTATTGGGCCGATGCTACGCCGCCCCTTGGGCCGGCGCCAGTTCCCCATACCACCGTTCGGCCACCATTAAGTCACGGCACGCTACCGTCCACGAAACTGTACGCTACCGTCTACAAAACTGTCTTCAATACGGCAGATACACCGCGTTCCAGAGCGGCTCTCGATGTAGAGATGACACGCGCCCGCAGGTGTAACACAGAAATAACGCGGATTGAAGAGTTTTCGAGTGCGAGGCGACCGCAACACCCTGCTACACTTCTCGAAAATCTGTCGTTCGGACAAACCCATTCGCGCCAATCCATCTACTTCGCTAGGTGAACACTCCACCAAAGCAGGGCATCCTGGGCCAGGACAGTTCGCGTCCAGAATGCCTGCGGCAACGATTCCCGAGATCAGTAATACCGCTACGGCGCAGGCCGCTGCTAGAAGTGAGTGTCCCAAGCCGTCGCCATACACCGCAACAACGCCCGCCCGATCCTACCGCGAGCCGGCGCTGGAGCGCCAGACCCTCCAGAGTCCGATCCGGGACCGCGTAGCCAGCCATCTCAGGACTGGGCGGCAGTCCCAGCACCGCCAAGCCCCGTTCCTTGGCGATGGCGAATCGTTAGAGTGCTCCTGGATCGTCAATCCGGCATGGGCTCGACATCACCGCTTGGAACTAGAGACCGATTTGATCGGTGCTCACGTGCTTGTCACGGGGCAGGTGCCCGCCGCGCAGCTCCTGGGTTGATGGCGGGTCAGACGGAGCGAAGGTTCATAGTCCCAGGCTCCAGCCGCCACAGGTCGGGGACTATCCGTGCGAGGGCAGGTCTGGGCCACAGGTCCAACACGCCCCGGGTCGGCCGCCGACGGCCAGCGCCGTCGAGCCAGATGGGCGGGGTCACTCGATCACTTCATCCGCCCGCGCCAGCACCGAGGGCGGGATCGTGAGGCCGAGGGCCTTGGCGGTCTTGAGGTTGATGACCAGATAGATGTGGGTGGGCTGCTCGACCGGAAGGTCAGCAGGCTTCGCGCCCTTCACGATTTTGTCCACGTACACCGCGGCCCGGCGCATTAGCGTCGGGTAGTGGCTTCCGTATGACATGAGCCCTCCGGCGGTCACATAGATTCTGTCACCGTACATCGCCGGCATTCGCTGCTTGGCTGCAAAGTCCAAGATTGCACGTTGATTGACGTTGTTCGGGCCATTGTCGAACACGACCAGTGCATCCGAGCGGTCCTGGATGATCCCTGCGAATGCCTCCGCGAAATCGTCCTTACTACGAACCTCGACGGACCGAAGTCGCAGACCCAGCCGCGGAGCCGCAGTTTGCATGGTGTCAAAGTAAGGAGGTTCGGAGGGACTCCCAGGATTCCAGAGGACTGCGACACGGGAAACCCTCGGAATGGTTTCCTTGAGCAACTGCAACATCTTGGCGCCTGCTCCGATATCGGCGGCCAGACTTATTCCCGTGAGGTTCCCGCCCGGTCGTGCGTAGCTGGCGACAAGCCCAGCGCGGATCGGATCCCCTGGGCCGACAAACACGATGGGGATGCTGTTTGTCGCTTGCTTCGCCGCTAGGGAAGTCATCGTGTCGGTCGTCACGATGACATCTACCCGAAGACGGAGGAACTCGGCCACCGACGCGGCGTAGCGTTCCTTGTCCCCGTCTCCCGATCGCACCACGATCGAGATCGTCTGGCCGTCAACGTAGCCGAGTGCGCGTAGACCGTCTCGCAGGCCCTCGACTTCCGACTCCAGTGCAGGGCCGCCGATGTGCACGACCCCGACCTGGGGAACTTTCCCCGCCTGCTGCGCCTCGGCGGCGAGCGGCGCGACGACAAGGGCGAGCACCAGGACTCCCAAGACCGTGAGCCGTATTCGCCTCATGGAAACCTTCCGTCTTCTCGGAAGCCGGCGCGGCGCCGGGTTCCATTTAGAGCGGGTCGGGGACCGCGCCAACCCTACCGCATCCCGGTCGCCCGACGCCAGAGGCCGGCCGTGCTGCTCTCCTCGCCGTGACGCCGTCAGCGGGCCGCAAGTGGCACACCCAGCGCCGCATCCCGAAGGTGAAGGTAGGAGCCGCGACACGGAGGCTATGATCATGAATGGGTTTCCGCCCTTTGCCGCTTGATATGTTCATGTATCAATGCTAATATGCTTGCATGCCAAGACAACAGCGATCCGCCGCCGAGCCCATGATCCGGACCAGTTTCGAGTTACCTGAGGCGCTATGGCTCAAGGCCAAGCACCGAGCGCTAGAAGAACGAACCGACCTCCGAGCCCTGGTCATTGAGGGGCTTGAATACGTGCTCACCCGCAAGCCGAAGAGGCCCACCCGATGAAGGTGGCGAAGTCAGGCCATCGTGGCGTGTTCTGGCGGAGCAACCCCCGCGGAAGTCAGGAACTACGCGGCCGGGGGCGTGGCGACTGGTGGGTCCGCTGGGCGTGTGGCTGTGGGCGGCTCCACCGGGCCCAGGTTGGGCCGAAGGCAGTGGCCCGGGAGGAGTGCGAGCGGCGCCGGACTAGAGCACGTATCGAGGGCTAGTGCCCGACCCGGGAACAGGGCCAGCGTGTGACGGTCAAGGCGCTGCTGGCGCTTGTCGAGCAGGACTATCGCGACAACGGCAAGCGCTCGCTGCGGACGCTGCTCTGTGCGCAGAAGCCTCTCCTCAGCCACTTCGGCGCCGGCCGGGTGGCGACGGACCTATCGGCCAGCGACCTGAAGACCTACCGCGATGTGCGCTTGAAGGACAACCGTCAGCCGGCGACCGTCAACCGGGAGTTGTCCTGCCTCCGTCGCGGCTTCACCCTGGCCCGCCGTGACGGGCTGTTGGACAAGGCGCCCGTCTTCTCCATGCTGGAAGAGGACAACGTGCGCACCGGCTTCTTCGAGGAGCACGAGCGGCTGGCGGTGCTCCGCACGCTCCCGGCTGACCTGGCCCCCCTGGCTCGTTTCCTCTCGCTGACGAGTTGGCGGCTCGGTGAGGCACTGGCCCTGACGTGGGCTCAGGTTGACTTCTCCGCTGGCACGATTCGGCTGGAGCCTGGCGACACCAAGAATGGCGAGGGCCGGACCTTCCCCTTCTCCCTCTTGCCTGAACTGGCGGGGCTCATGGAGGAGCAGAAGGCCAGGACGCGCGTTCTGGAGCGTGAGCAGGGACGGATCATCCCGCCGGTGTTCCATGCCGAGGGAGAGCCGATCTGGCTCAAACGCTTCTATCGCCGGTGGTGGCGGGCGGTCAAGGCGGCCGGGATCTACCGCGAGTGGACGGACCCGCGCACAGGCAAGATCAAGCGCGGCCCCATCCCCCACGACTTCCGCCGGACGGTTGTGCGGACCATGGAGCGGGCCAGCGTGCCGCGCTCGGTAGCCATGAAACTGACCGGTCACAAGACCGAGAGCGTGTACCGCCGATACGCCATCGTCTCCGAGGCTGACCTGGCGGAGGGCGTGAGCAGGCTGGCCGCGTTGCCGAGTCGCACCGTAAGTCGCACTGAGGATTGGCGCCTGCGGAGTCATGCACGCTAACCGCACGGAAAGACTGGAGCCGACGATCGGACTTGAACCGATGACCTGTCGATTACGAAGTGAGGACGAGGGCGAACATGCCGCACCTCAGGCTACCTCAGCCGACGTAAGCTCGCGAAATCTAAGCGAAGAGCCAGATGGGCCGGACCGTCCCAAATCGGGGTAGTTCGTCTGGCTTGGTAGCCAAATGGTAGCCGATTTTCGGCGGCGCATGCGTGCGTCTGACATCGCCGGTCAAGCACAAGATTGGGCCTACGCACCGAAGCACTATGGAATGTCGCACGGGTTCGTGTCCCCGAGGGGACGTGCCCACCGGGGGCCACCTTCGTCGTGGCGGGCCGCGCCGCGTAGTTGTCGCTGCGTAGAATCAAGCTCGCGGGCCTAAGTCGCTCCCGAGCGGCCCGCCATCCCTGACGGCCTAGCCAGCGACGTCCTCAGGGGACTTCTCTGAGGAGCCGCCGTGGCGGCTCGACGGCACCACCCTCCATTCTCACGCCCCTCCTCGATCTGGTAGTACCCCGTAATGCCGCGTAGTGGCGAAAGACTAGGCAGACCCCCGCTCACCTTCCGATCTCGGCCCGCCTCGCCGCTTCGACGTAGGCATCCGCGTCTTCTTGGAGGAGATACCGCTTCGCGACAAGGTCCTTCACGGCCTCGGCAACCGCAGACACGTATGCCTCGCGAGTCGGGTAGACCGCACGCAGCCGATCCGGTTCAAGAGGTGCGAAGGTTCCGCCGATCAGGAAGAACACGTTGGTGTCCTTGAATGCCAGATCCAAGCCGTTGTACGTACCAAGCGGTGCACCGACCACCTTGCCATCCGGCAGCGTGGTTCGGAGATGAGGGAGTCTCACCCCACCCAGCGCATTCCCGTCGGCATCGCGGACGGCGGGCCGAAACGGATCGCCGAGCAAGTCCTCGGGCGGTCCCTCGCGGAGTGTGATGTAAATGCTGGGCGGCGGCTCGGTCCCGCTGATCCATCGCTGGAGGCTGGCCAGCGCCGCGCGATACACGGGGAACGCCCCGACTGGATTCTGACGGGGAGCCCCGAGACCCCGGAAGTCCACACGCGACGATGGGATATGAGACGTGCCCGGAACCTCGAAGGCTCGATACTCGCGGGTCTCCCCGCGTTCGTCGAAGCCACCCCACTCCGCATCGGATTCGGGGTTGACGGCAATGACCTTGCCGCCGGCCGGTGGCGGCCCAACGCACGGCGGGCGGGGCTCGTCCAGCGTCCGGCAGCCCCCGCCTGCGCCCGCGATCAGCGCACCGTCAAACGTCAGATCGCCATGTTTCGTGTTGAGTTGGCGGAAGTAGAACCCTCGCAAGAGGCTGCCCGTCCGAGAGAAGCCGAACGCGAGGACCTTGTCCGCGGCGCGCGGAAGCGGGAAGCCGGTGGGAAAATGCGCGCCGGCGGGGTTCCGCGCCAGAAGCGCTGCATCGCGCCAGATCTCGTACCCGTCGGCGGGCGCAGCGATCGTGCCCGTCTGGAAGAACTCGGCGGCCGTCTTGTCCCAGAGAGGCCCGACATAGACATATCCGCTGCCGAAGAGGAACTCATCTCCCATGTGGCTGCGGGCAACGGGGATAATGCGGCCACCCAGAACCCACTTCGGGTTGCCGACGGTCACGGTGTTGAGGATGTCCACGACGGCGAACCCGTTGTAATCCGCGGCGGCGTTGGGGAAAGCGAGGACCACGGGCACGCTGTAGGCGCCTCCCGGAGCGACGCCCTTCATGGTCAGCTGGATCTCTCGATAGCTCTTGCCGCGGAATGGGCCGGTGTTGTTCACGGAGTTGACCACGAGCTGCTTGATCTCAGCCACTGCCGGCCGGCTCACGAGAACTGCCAGTCCGATCGCGAACGCGAACGCAAACAAGGCGGAGCGGCGCCCACTCGTTTGAAGGACCATCGTTTCCTCCGTCAGCAAGGGACGAGGATGCGCGGACAGCCAAGAGCGCCAAGGCCCGAGGCGGCATGCTACTTCGTCGGCAACATCAAGTGCTCATAGGGCGTGCCAGGATACATGACGTACGGTTGGCTAGGATCAGCGACGTCTAGGCTTCTTGGATAACCCATCATCTCTCGAACCCTGGGCCCGACAATCATGACGTGCGGCCCCGTCTGTACCCAATGCAGGCGCGTGTCTCGCTGATGCGGATCGTGGTTGGTTGTTCCCGTATCCCCGGCCAGCATGTAGATGAAGCCAATCTTATCTGGCGGCGCGCGGCGAGCGCCTATCGACTTCATCCATTCCAGAGCGTTCGCGTCGGCGCACAGCGGTGTGCCGTCGGGGCTGATCAGGCAGGTAAAGCCATTACTGCCGGCTTGCAGTTCCCGCGGCGTGCCCTGCTGCATCATAGTGATCGTCGCCTTGCTGACAATCTCTGCGGGTGCCGCGGTCTTGACTTTCGCGAGGTACGCTGGCTCCGAGGTTGGAACCTCGGCCGTTGGGAATTGGTGTTGTCCTTGCGCCGTGCCGCCACCGATGAGCAAGACCGCCACGAAACCAAGAATCGCTACCGCACACGCGTCGAGAATCTTCTTGTACATGGTACTTACTCCCTTGGTTGTGTCCGTTATGTGAGGAGTGTGGCGATTAGGTACCCTCCTTGTCGGCTGTCTCTCTGGGTTCACCATCGAGCTCCGGGGGGGAGTCGAACCCGACCGAGCGGCTGCGCCCGCTCCGGCTCCTCTCGACGAGGAACGCGAGACCGTGCGCGCGCCAACTCGGGCTGGCTCTCGTGGTAACGCGGCAGACCGAGGACCAGCGCATTCTTGTCGACATTCCCCGTGTACCTACCGTCGAGGCTAGACGGGGCGGCAGCCCGCGGGCGTGACCGAGGCGTGAAATCCGCGTGAAAAGGAAGGCTTCCCCGCCGAAAAGTGACACGGCCTCAAGGTAGCGGGAGAGCTGCGCCAAGTCGTCCGGTAGCCGAAGGCCCGATGACTTTATCTGCTTGATCTTGTTGTTCATCCCCTCCAGCGCCCCTTGGGTAACCCGGCGTCACGCCAACGCGCCGCCCAGATGGGTACGCAGCATTCGGGCGAGCTTGCGGAAGTAGCGTCACGGCACCCGGGCGGTTGCCGTAGCTCGGCGTCCCGCCCGTCCCCCTGGGGGGTACGGCAGTGTTGCTGAACTCCGAGAAGTGCGGAATTTTGAACAGACGACGGCGATCACGAAGTTCGCTTGGCGCGAGAGGCTTTCCGGGTCTGCTCGGCTGCACGGCGGCGGTAGCTCTCGCCCTCGATGGTAATGATCTCCGCGTGATGGATCAGGCGGTCGATGAGCGCGATGGCGCTACCGGCGTTGGGGAAGATGGTCGGCCAGTCGGAGAAGGCCAGGTTGGTCGTCAGCACCAGACTTTTCCGTTCATACCGGCGGCTGACGACCTGGAAGAGAAGGTCGGCAGCGCGGGCATCGTAGGAGAGGTACCCGAGCTCGTCCAGGACCAACAGGCCGCGCTGGCCGTAGGAGTTGAGCCGGTGCGCGAGGCCCCGCGCGGACTCTTGGCCACCGAGATCGAGGAGGAGCTGGGCGGCGGTCGTGAACAGCACGTGGTGCCCGGCAAGGACCGCTTGGTGGGCGATGTTCTGGGCGATCATCGTCTTACCGAGGCCCTGAGCGGCGACGAGGACGAGGTTGCGGCCCGCGGTGAGGAAGTCGAGATGGAGGGCCGCCTCGACGGCGGCGCGGTCGATGCGCGTGGGCCAGGCCCAGTCGAAGGCGTCCATCGGGGTGAAGCGGCCGATCCGACTGCGCAGCAGGCGGCGTTCGAGGCTGCGGCGGGCGCGTTCCTGTTGTTCGACCTCGACGAGGTGTTCGAGGAGCTGCGTCGAGCTCCAGCGGCGCTTGGTCGCCAGCGCGACCAGGTCATCCAGGTGCGCGGCGGTGTGATGGAGCCCGAGGAGCTTGAGGGCGTCAGGGAGTGGGGCCATCGGGTGCCTCCGTGCGGGCCGGCGGGGTGAGGAGGCCGTCGTAGTCTCCCAGCCGATGCGGCGTGACGCGGAGCGCCCGGGCGCGGGGGTCGGCGGGGAGCAGCAGGGGGACGGGCGGCGGGGTGCGCCGGGCGCGGGCGCGTTGGTCGAGGCGATGCGCGATGGCCCAGGCGCTGAGGGTGTCGCGGGCCACCGCGTCGGCGAGGGCCGCGTCGAGGTCCCCGGCATCGTACTCGTCGAGAAGCCGCAGCAGGGTCGTCGTGTGGCGGGCGACCAGCTCCCCGCGGCGCGCGAGCGCCTCGAGGAAGGCGCCGGCGTGGGGGCAGGCCTGGCGGAGGCGATCCCGACCGCGCAGTTCGTGGGCCCGGCGCTTGGCCGCGGTGAGCGCGGCCAGATGGGCCTCGGCCTCGATCCGCTGGCCGCGGTCGTAGCTCCGCGGGTGGCAGGCGACCTCCGTCGTTCCGTCGAGGAGGCGGACGTCGTGTTCCGAGGCCACCAGCGTCAAGGGACGCCGAATCAACGTGTGGGGGATCGAATAGTCGTTGCCGTCGAAGCGGAGGTACGGCGTCTTCCCCGAGATCCCCGCGCGCACGAGCTCGCAGGCAAAGGGGTGATCCGGCAGCGGCAGCAGGCGGGGGCGTTCCTCGTCCAGGGCATCCGCGACGCGCCGGCCGGTGGGATCACCGGGCACCGGCCGCTGATGGGCCGTGTCGGCGATCCACTGCGTGAGCTGCGCGTTGAGATCCTCGACCGACGTGAAGCGCCGGGCCGCGAAGAACGCGTGGCGCAGGTACTGGATCATGCGCTCCACGCGGCCTTTCTCATTACCCCGGGCCACGGCGCACGGCTGCGGCGCGAAGTGGTAGTGGCCGGCGAGCTCGAGCAGCCGCGGGTGGAAGCGGATGTGCTCGCCGGACCGCTCGAGGACGACGCTTTTCAAGTTGTCATAGAGCAGGACTCTCGGGCTCCCGCCCAGCGCGGCGAACGCCTCGACGTGGCCACGGAGGAAGCTCTCCAGCGTCTGGTCGAGGGCGAAGCGGGCGTAGACGGCCCGCGACCAGGAGAGCACGAGCACGAAGCAGGACAGGACGCGGCGCGCCCGCCCGATCTGAATCGCGCCGAAGTTGCCCCAGTCGACTTGCCCTTGCTCCCCGACCAGCGGGTCCAGCCGAAAGTACGCTTCGCTCCGCGCCGCGGGCCGGACGGTCCGGACGTAGCGCCGGACCTGGACGGCGGAGCCCGGGTAGCCCCGGTCGCGAAGCATGGCCCAGAGACGCGTGGCGCGCAAACGAGGGTACTGCTCGAGGGTCGCGGTGATGAACGCCTTGTACGGATCCAGCGCGCTGGGCCGGATTTGGGGCCCGGGGTGGATGCCACGATCGCGATTGAGTGCGCGGCGGACGGTCTCATGGTGGACGCCGACGGCGTCGGCGATGGTGCCGATCGGCCAGTGCTCGGCGTAGAAGAGGCGACGGATCTCGGCCCGCTCGAGCAGCGAGATCATCGGTCGCCCTCAGTGTCGTGGCCCGGGATGGGGCCGGAGGTGCGCCAGGGTGACGTGGCGCACCCACCGGCCGCGGCGGCCACAGCGGGCACAGCGGGGGCTCGTGAGGACGGCGAGGCGATGAAGCGTGGCATGGGGACGGGCCTCCTGGCCGTCGCACGGGCTCACGGGCGCTGACGACGGCGCGGAGACGATGCCGCACGTGGGGGGTGCTAAGGAAGTCTGATGCGTCACTTTCTCGCGCCGCCCCCGATAGCGGGCTTGCCGAGCGGCGTGGCGGAGACGGCCGCGCCAGCTCCGCTGGTAGCGCCGGCTAGCGGCGTGGAGGGTGGTGCCGCGGCCCCGGTGGGCACAGGTCCGCGAGCAATAGCGATCGCCGCGATCACAGCGGCGGCAGAGGAAGAAGACCTGGCGGCAGTCGACGCGATCGCAGACCACGAACCGGAACGAGTCCACCGCTCCTCGCGGACGCCCCGCAAGGGCATGGACACGCGCGAGGAGATGTGCGAGTCATGGAGCCTGGGACAGGCTGAATCGCGTCCCCGCGGTTTGGCCCGAGGGTCCGGAGAGGTCGAGCCCTCCGGGCCCTCACCCTCTCGGCGCCCTGGTGGGAACGGTCTCCCGACCCTACCGCGAGTCGTCCCCCCGGCGCCAGCCGACGGCTGCCCCTGCCGCTAGGCCCGCTGCCGAACCTTCGAGTCGGTGGCATAGCGAGGCGACGGCCGCCCGTCGGGCAGGTGGCAGTCCTCGAGTAACAGAAACCCTTCTCGAATCGCCAGCCTTATGAGGGATCTGGAAGGCTGATGCTGGGACTCGGTGTCCTCCTACCGGCCCCCGGGCGGGCTTCGTTAGGCATCAAGCCAGATCGGCGGCGTCACCGAGAGTGAGCGGCGAGCCGCGTCGCCAACGCCTGAAGCCGCACCCCGGCGTGGCCTCTCCGCCTCCGCCGAGTCCGGAGGGGTGGCCCCCAATGTCTTCGACGCGGTCACCGACGCGCTCGCTCGAGCGCTAGTCGCCGACTTATGCACGAATCCGGACCCGCTCCTCTTGACTACCAACCAGGTAGATGCGATTGACGAAGAGCGCGATGGATTGGATCCGCTGGGGTCACCATCTTCAAACGCTCCGACGCCAGCACGGCTGGAGCCAGGCCGAACTCGCCAAGCTGGTCGGCGTCGCCAAGAACACGATCACGCGCCTCGAGATCGGCAACCGACGGCCGTCCGTGGACCTCATCGAACGACTGGCGCACGTGCTCCGGATCAGCCTCGCGGAGCTGCTTGATCCGAGGAGGCGCTTGCAATGATCGCCGCCATCTACGCCGGCAAGAGCCAGGATCAACCCGGCGTCGCGGACGAGGCCAAGTCCGTCTCGCGCCAGGTCGAACACGCCTGCGCCTATGCCGCGCGGAAGGGCTGGATGGTGGACGAGAGGCACGTCTACTCGGACGACGCCATCTCGGGTGCCGAGTTCCAACGCCGGCCCGGATTCCTGCGGCTGATGAACGCGCTCAAGCCTCGATCCCCATTCTCCGTCCTGGTCATGATGGATGAGGATCGCATGGGGCGCGAGCAGATCGAAACGGCGTGGGCCCTGAGCAGCTCATCACCGCCGGGGTCCGGGTGTTCTCGTACCTGCAGGATCGTGAGCGTACCCTGGACTCGCCGACCGAAAAGCTTCTCCTCTCGATAACGGCCTTCGCCGACGAGCTCGAGCGCGAGAAGGCCCGGCAGCGGACCCACGATGCCATGCTCCGGAAGGCGAAGGCCGGCCACGTCACGGGCGGACGCGTGTTCGGCTACACTAGCGTCCCCGTCCTCGGGCCTCCGGATGCCGACGGCACCCAGACACGGCTCCACGTCGCCCGGCAGATCCATGAGGGGAGGCCGCCGTCGTGCGACGGATCTTCGAACTCCGGGCCGCCGGTCGCGGGCTCACCGCTATAGCCAAGATCCTGAACGAGGAAGGGGCACTCGCGCCTCGACCACGACGGGGCCGGTCCAGGGCTGGGTGTCCTCCTCCGTACGAGCGATCCTCCATCGGCCCCTGTACCGAGGGGACGTGGTCTGGAACCGGACGAAGAAGCGGGAAAGCTGGGGCCGCCGGCACCAGTGTCGGCGCCCTGAAGGCGAGCATGTGTCGAGACACGATCCGAGTCTCCGGATCGTGCCGGAGGATCTGTGGCAAGCCGTTCAGCGCCGCCTGAGGACAACGCGCGAGGCGTACCTCGGTGGCACCATCGGGCACCTGCACGGTTGTCCACCCACTGCCGTTGAGTCGAAGTAACTTCTCACGGGACTCGTGACATGCGGCGCGTGCGGAGGCACGCTCTACGTCCGCAGCCGCAGCCACGGTCGGGGTCGCCGCGAGCATCGCTATGGCTGTACGTCCTACCACCTCCGAGGGCGGAAGGCCTGTGCCAATAACCTCGAGATCCCGATCGACGGCGCCAATCTCGCGGTCCTCCAGATGCTGCAGCGGGACCTCCTCCACCCCACTGTCATCGGAACGGCCCTCCGGAAGGCCTACGGTCTCCTGGCGTCCACGAGCGAAGACGGGGATCGGCGCCGCCACGAGCTTCAGAATCGTCTCGCACAGCTCAATGACGAGCTGCGCCCCCTCACGGCCGCCCTGGCTCAGGGGGAGGCGCTCGGCCCGATCATTAAGGCCATCAAGGCGCGTGAGTTGGAACGCGGGCGACTTCGCGACGAGCGTGCCCACCTCGACGCGACCCCGGTCCAGCCGATCGACCCCCTGACCCTGCGCAGGGTCCTGCGGACCCGGCTCGTCAGCTGGATCGCTGGCTCCGTCGACCGCCGTCCGAGGCGCGGCACGCCCTACGTCCCCTGCTCCAGGAGCGCCTCGTGTTCACGCTTCGGGAGGATGAGACCGGGCGGTACTACGAGATCACCGGGGTCGGAACCATCACGCCGGTGCTGGCGGGCATCGTCGATACAAAGGCGTGGTGTCCCCGACGGGCCACGTCCCTGGCGCACTTGCTGGCTCGCGTGTACCTCCTCCTCCAAGCGTATGCGACCCTTCGGTTTCGATCTCGCGGCAGATGGCGTTTGAAATCAGGTGACCTGTGACCGCAGGGCTGCCGCCTGCTGTGTGGCGATCCATGGTCGCGTCTGCGCCCGCCTCCTCTTGCGGTCCTTCACATCTCCGGTAGCGGAGATGCGGCTCCGACCCTGGATAGTTGAACCCACCGTGGAGCCACCGCGACACTAGCACCGCTGACGTTTCCAGCGGGACAGCTCTCAGACCGCAGCGCGGAGCCTCGTGAGGAGGTCGGCAATCTCTCGTTCGGCCACGGCGTAGGCCATTCGCGCCTCTTCGAGGTTGCCTGCGTAGGCGAGCGTCTCGAGACGCTCGGCGGCGCCGAAGGCCGTGCGCGCCGGCAAGTTCCCGACAGCGCCCTTCAGCGTATGCGCGGCGACGGCGGCGCTGGTGGCGTCCGCGCGGTCGAGCGCGTTGCGCACCGCGGCAAGCAGACGCGGCGCGTGCTCGGCAAAGAGATCGGCGAGTCGGCGCTCGAGGGCCGGATCGGTGCGCGAGATCTCGGCGACGCTTGGCGGCGCTCCGGACGGGCTCCGTACGAACCGCTCGATCGTCTGGAAGAAAACTCGGGCATCGAGCGGTTTGCTGACGAAGTCGTCCATCCCGGCAGCCAGGCAGCGCTCGCGGTCGGCCGCCGTGCCGTGCGCGGTCAGCGCAACGATCGGTGTCCGCGATCCGCGGCCCCGCTCGCGCCGGCGGATCTCCGCGGTCGCGCGGAGGCCGTCCATGCCCGGCATCTGAAGGTCCATCAGGACCAGATCGACGTGTCGGTCGGCCAGCGCGGCGAGCGCGGCCGGCCCGCTCTCGGCGGTGGTCACCGCGTGGCCCCAGGCCTCGAGGAGCCGGATCGCCACCTCCTGGTTCACGGGGTGGTCCTCGACGAGCAGGATCTGGCAGGGACATGCACTCTGGAGCGCCGATGGCTCCGCCGGCGGTGGCCAGTCGTCCGCGGCAGGCCAGCCGTGCCCGAACTGGGCGGTGAAGGTGAACCGGCTGCCCTGTCCCGGGGTACTCTCGACCGAGAGGCGCCCGTCCATGAGCCGCACCAGCTGGGCGGAGATGGCCAGGCCGAGCCCTGTGCCGCCGTACCGGCGAGTCGTGAAGTCGTCGGCCTGGACGAACGGCTCGAAGATGATGTCCTGCTTGTCGGCGGCGATGCCGATGCCCGTGTCGGCGACCGAGAACTGGATCTCGATGAACTCGTCAGACACCTGGCCACGCGTGACGCCCACGTGGACGCCGCCGTGCTCGGTGAACTTGACGGCGTTGCCGCCGAGATTGAGGAGGACCTGCCGGAGGCGGGTCGGGTCGCCGACGAGGCAATCCGGGACGTCCGGCGCGACCACCGACGTCAGGGCCAGCCCTTTCCGCTGGGCCTCGCTCGCAAGCGCCGCCACGCTCATGGCGAGCGCGTCGCGCAGCCCAAACGGGGTGCGTTCCAACACAAGCTGGCCCGCCTCGAGCTTCGAAAAATTGAGCACGTCGTTGATCGTGCCCATCAGCGCCGCCGTCGCGGCATCCGTCATGGCCATGTACCGTCGCTGCTCCGGAGTGAGTTCGGTGCCGCGCATCAGATGCGCGGTGACGGTGATGCCGTTCAGCGGGGTACGGAGCTCGTGGGTGATGCGGGCAAGGAACTCGCTCTTCGTTCGGTTGGCCGCCTCGGCGACTCTCCTGGCTTCCTCGAGCTGGGGGATGAGTGAGCGCGCCAGGCGGACCGCGTCCGCCGTGTGCCGTCGCCACCCCTCGCCGGTGCGAAAGACCAGCGTGAGGTAGCCGTTGGCGTAGTAGAGGATCGCGGCCTTGACGAGCGCGGCCGGCCACGCGATGTCCTGGCCCTCAATGCCGGCCAGGTAGCACAGCATGGCCACGTAGCTGCCGACACAGGCGTGCACGAAGGCGAGCACCTGCATCCGCGAGAGTCGGATCGGGATGTCGGCCGGGCGGAACGCCAGGATGACAAAGAGCCAACTCCGATCGCCTCCGGTCACGGCGATCGCAACCGTGGCCACGAGGATGTCGGCGAAGAGGAAGCCGAGCGTCAGGTGCCGAGTTCGCGGCCCGCCGGCGAACACGACCATGGCGAGCCACGCGGCGAGCGCGTAGCCCTCCAGGATGACCACCACGCGGAGCAGCTCCCCCGACGACCACGCCTCGCTGATAAACCGCTGGTGGAGCGCGACCAGCCCGAGTAAGAGCGCAAAGCCGGCCACGCGGACCGCCGGCACGACGCGGACGTGGATCTGCCGCATCCGCCGCGCCTTCTGGCGCTCGACCCCCTCCGGCTCGAGATAGATGGTGGGAGCGGGCCGGCCGCCGCTCACCGCGAGGCTCCAGTCCTGGCCCGCAAGGCGTTCGCGAGGCGCCGGAGCAGGACCTCGCGGGCGATCGGCTTGGTGACGTAGTCCACGGCGCCGAGCCGGAGGGCCTTGGCCTCGGAGGCGCTCCCCGGGCGGCCGGTGAGGAAGACCACCGGCGTCTCGATGCGTTTGTCGCGGACGACCTCGAGCAGCTTGAAGCCGTCGAGCAGCGGCATCACGATGTCGGAGAGGATCAGATCGAAGGGACGGCCGCTCAGCCGGAGGAGCGCGTCGGCGCCGTCCGCCGCCGTGACGACGTCGTAGCCCGCAGCGGCCAGGATGGCCACGAGGTGCTCACGCGTGACGATCTCGTCTTCGACCACGAGCACGGACGGGCGGGTCGGAGTCCACGACGCCGGGGCATTCAGGATCCGGCGGTACAAGGTCTGCGTCTCGGCGTCGGGCTTCTCGCCGACCTCGTGCCAGAGTCGATCGGCGAAGAGCCGGTACTGCTGGAGGGCGGTGTCCCGCCGCCCTTGCCGCGCGTACAGCTGCATCAGGCTCCCGTGCGCGGCCTCGTGCAAGGGGTTCAGCGCGATGAGCCGATGCGCCACCTGGATCGCGGGCTCGACACGCTGGTGGCGGAGCTCGTGGGCGAGCAGGGCCTCGAGGGCCCCAATTGCCATCCCCCGGAGGCGCTCCCGTTCCACGGTCAGCCACTCGGCGAAGGCGGCCTCCCGGAGACAGAAGCCGTCCAGCAGGTCCCCGCGGTACAAGGCCGCCGCGCTGGCCCACGCGGCCGGGGTGGCCTCGGCGACGCACCGCTCGAAGGTGTGGACGTCGACCGCGACGGCGTGGCGATCAAGGGCCACGGTGTCGCTGTCAATCAGGAGGACCGGTTCGCCGGCGGCGGCGCATGCCTGACGGAGCATCGAGAGCGTCTTTCGGAGGCTCTGGCGGGCCTGGGGTTCCGGAGTATCGCCCCACAGGAGGGCCGCGAGCCCTTCCCGGGCACAGGCCCCGCCAGGCGCGAGCGCGAGGTAGACGAGCAGCGCCATGGCCTTCTTCGGGACATCGACCGGTTCTCCAGAGGCCAACTGCCCGTCGCTCCTGCCGAGAAGCGTCAGGCGCAGTGGCGGCAGACTCGCCAGCCCCCGTGCCACAGTCCCTCCCGAACCGTCCCCGAGCTCGAGGACCCCCGCGGCCCCCGGCCGCCTCGGCTTTTGGTGCCCCGGTTTTTCACGAGAATTTCACGCCTCGGTCACGGTCGTGGCCGCCGTGCCGTCTAGACTCGACCGCAACGACACCGGGGTGCTCGAGTCCGGTCACGAGGATCGGATGCCGATCGTCCCCCGGAGCGACCTGGACGAGGCCGGTTGGCGGTGGGGAACACCGATGTGTGGCATCCGATGCCCACGTCCCTGGTGACGATCGATGGGTTCTGGGCATAGTTCGTTTCCTAGCCTTGACGCAATCCTGAGGTGACCCGAGAGCGAACGGACGTCATGCCACACCGCGACCACACACTGCCCACGGCCACGCGAGGTGGACGTCGAGTCGGGGGGGCCGACCGAGTTTCTCTTGGACTTCCATCGCCAGGCAAGTGCCGCCCCAATGACGCCGGGCTCGTGTCGGAGGCGGGCGACCAAGGAAGTAACCAGCGTCTATGGACTGGCCAGAGCTCTGAGGCCCCATTGCTTCCCCTCGGGCCCGGCCGGTTGCCGTCTAGATGGTTGTTGCAACTTTGTTGGGGCGCGAGCGTGATCCAGGGGAAACGCGTTGTCAAGGGGGAAAATTCCCGAGTGCTGTTGGTCTATAGAAGTGTCCTCCTGTCCGCCGCCAAACCCCGTCCGGCGGACCGGCGGGAGCGCCAGCGGGTCCACACCTGGGCGAGCCAGACCCAGAGGATCCGATCCCACCGCGACAGGGGCCGGCGGATTGGCCGCTGAAGGACCGCGCGGTTGATGGCGGAGCGCGAGGGGCTGAACGTTCAGGTAAGCAAGCAGATGGAGTTCTTGACCGGCACAGCAGGTTCGGAGGGCGGACAGGCAAAGAGCGGTTCGTGCGCCTGGAGCTGGGCGGCTCTCATGCACCGCGGCGTTCTCCATTCATGTTCTGGCGTGCCCGCAGTGCGGGGGTCGGCTGCGGTTGATCGCCACGCTGCACGATCCCGCGGTGATCCGGAACTTCCTCGTGCACCTGGGGATGGCCCCATCACGGCCGAGTCCTGGTCCCGCCCCACCCGAGTCTCGCGGCGTTGCCCCCTGATCCGATTCTCGAGTGGGGCGGCGGAGGCCCTCGTGCCTCCGCCGCGACGCGTCACTCCTGCTGATGCGGCCGGCCCATTTGTTCCTTGACAGCGCTGGTCTACGCGCATAGTGTCCGGCTCACAGTGGGGCGGACGCGGTTGGCGCGCCCGGAAGCTCATGTGCCCTGTGCCTGCGGCTCAGCGGGGGTCGGCGGCCGGGGGCCAGCGTCTGAGTATGCGATGACGGGGCCCACCGACGAGGCGAAAAAAGAGAAAACCTGAGCCTTCGCGAAATCTCCAGACTTTAGTCACTCTACCGGACAACTATTGATCATATTGAGAGGTAACCAACGACCCAAGGAGGTTCCTTTGAATAATGAAGCTTGCCTCAATCATCCGTTGTCCAGCGTGAGTGGAGTGGTGGATCGTACTACCATCCAGGAGCTTCTAGACTTTGATAAGGGATACGCCGACTCGGTTTTCTCAAAGCTTGTTGGTCTTTTCGAAGCGTCGGCGCCTCAGCGAATTCATGAAATGCGACAGGCGCTTGGCAAACAAGATTGGAGACTACTTAAGAGAGAAGCTCACACTTTAAAATCAAGTGCTGGCACTCTCGGTGCCTTCAAAGTGCAAATGGGAAGCCAAGAACTTGAGGACTTGGCTTCTAACGAACATGTCCAGGGGGCAAGTCACCTCATTGATGCCCTTGAATTGCAAGTCAACCAAGCTATCTCTGAGCTTCGTCAATTCATTGAGGACAAGCACAGACCTTAGTACGAGGCCTACAACCGAGTCTAGTGTACAGATGAGTTGAGAAAGGCGGCGTGCCTGCGCTGAAATGCGATTGTCGAAGAGCGCGCTGCACGAGATCTGGATGGCCGAGACCACAGCCAAGGCTCAGTGTGCCTTCGATCGCTTCGTGGCGAGCTTCAAAGCCAAGTACGTCAAGGCCACCGACTCTCTGCTCAAGCACCGTGAAAGCCTTGCTCGCCTTCGACGACTTTCCTGCCGAGCAGTGGGTGCATACTCGCACCACCAATGTGATTCAGTCCGCCTTCGCCACGATCCGCCACCGTAGCAATCGCGCCAAAGGCCGTGAGCCGCGACAGCATCCTGTCGATGTTGTTCAAGCTGGGGACGAGGGCGCAGGACAGTTGGCGACGACTGGGAGGATTCGAGGCTCTGGCTAAGGTGCTTGCCGGGGTGCGCTTCCGAGACGGCGTCGAGGAGCCCGCGATCGGAAGGAAAAGCGCCGTCTCGCAAGCGAGAGCGCGCACAGAGCAGAGTCGTCGCCTAACTCCACGCCATACACCAGACTTGACAATAGCTCCTCCCTTGGGTCGCTCGGGCTCGTCTAAGACTCTAGTTGTGTGGCCCCACTTTCTTTCCCTGTCTCCCAATAATTCCGCTCCTTAAAAGACAGGCAACGAATCGTTATGCGCAAGGCATGGCAAAATCTATCCGTATCCAAGAAGCTCTATTTAGTCGTTGGAGTGATGGGCAGCCTCATTGCAATCGAGCTGCTGACATTGTTGTTTGCGATGAACACACTCTCGGCCGTCAGGGCATTCGTCGGTGGAGAAGGCTTGTGGTCCAAGGCTCAAAAAGATGCGGTCATCAGTCTTCAGAAATACGCGCAGTCCGGCCACGAGAAACACTATCAAGATTTCTTGGCTTACATTGACGTCCCGCTTGGGGATCGTCTGGCCAGAGTCGAACTTGAAAAGCCAACGCCAGATATTGCATTGATCTACGAGGGCTTTCGCCGAGGACGAATTCATCGTGACGATATCGATGGGCTTGTTAAACTCGTGCGCCGGTTTCATAAGATTAGTTATATTGCAGAAGCTCTGGAAGTGTGGCGACAGGGCGACACCGTGATGTCAGATTTCATCCTAGCGGCTCAGGAGATGCGGGTTGCAGTGCAGGAAAATGCTCCCAACCGTGTTTCAGCCCAAATAAAAAAAATCGACACTCTTAACGAACAGCTGACCACATTGGAAGACAGATTCTCGTTTACGCTCGGCCAAGGTTCACGTTGGCTGGAGTCCGTGCTCATGATGACGCTGCTTTTTGCTGTCTTGGTCATCGAAAGTACCGGAGTTCTGCTCACCATAACTTTCAGTCGGACCCTCTCTCGGGGGCTTCGCGAGCTCAACAGTGCAGCGAAGAAGGTCGGTCAAGGGGACTTTGGACAAAAAGTTGCCGTCCGTACAGGAGACGAACTCGGTCAATTGGCGGAATCGCTCAATAAGATGACGGCTGAATTGGCTAACAGCTATGGTCAACGACGCGAGGCCGAGATGGCCAATACCACTAAGAGTCAATTTTTGGCGAACATGAGTCATGAAATCAGAACGCCCGTGGGTACCATTGTCAACTATGCTGAGCTTTTGAAGGAACCCAACCTTGGAGAAAATGACCGAGTGAAGTTCGTAGATGTCATTCATCGAACCGGAGTGGCTCTCACTGTACTCATCAATGACATCCTCGATCTATCTAGAGTTGAAGCTGGTCACTTTGAAATCGACAAGGCCACGTTTTCTTTTTCCGAGTGTCTTAATGAAATCAAATTAATGCTGGAGCCTCGATGCGCGGAAAAATCTGTTCGACTGATCATGCGTCAGGAAGGAATGGGGCCGGATTTGATTTACACCGATCCTCTGCGCCTTCGGCAGATTCTGCTGAATATTCTTGGCAATGCTATCAAGTTCACGGACCGAGGCGATGTCGCGCTCACCTATCGACATTCGGCTGAGAATCTCATTATAGAAGTTGAGGACACCGGCGTCGGCCTCACATCAACCCAAAGCCAACACTTATTTCGGCTATTCAGCCAGGTGGACAGTTCTACGACAAGAAAGTACACCGGAACCGGTCTAGGATTGGTACTGTCCCGCAGGCTAGCTCGCCTACTAGATGGCGATGTTGTTCTGGCTGAGAGCGTGCTAGGCAAAGGAAGCAAGTTTGTGATCTCCGTCAAACTCGAGGATCCTGCGGGAAAGGCCGAGATCCCCAGTGCTGACACAGCCCGGTCAGTTGCTAAAGATGCCCTCGTGGGTCGAAAAGTTCTTGTGATTGATGACAGCGAAGACAATCGATTTTTGATCGAGCACGTTTTGTCAAGACAAGGAATGACGGTGAGCTTGGCTAACAATGGCGTGGAAGGGACTGAACAGGCGCTTCAGAATGACTTCGATATCATCGTTATGGACATTCAAATGCCCGTCATGGACGGCTATACAGCAACACAAAAGATTCGAGCGAACGGATTCCGGAATCCGATCATTGCTCTCACAGCCCATGCTATGAAGGGTGACCGCATGAAATGTTTGGAAGCTGGCTGTGACAGCTACCTGACTAAGCCCATACGTGTGAATACTCTCATCCAAACGATGCTGGAAATGCTGCAGTCTTCGCACGGATAGGAACTCCGACCGTATCACGTGTGGCGGGAACATTGGAGTGGCCTGCGCGTTCAGAGTGTGCCACCGCCGGACTCAGCGTGCGAAGACCCGCGGTCACGCGTAGTTCCTGCGGGCCAGGCCGGGAGGACCGATGCAAAGCCTTCCCGTGCTCATCACCTCCTGCATCGGGTCGATGTTCGTGGCCCGCTGAAGTCCTTATCCGCACAGACGCCCTCGGCGCGAAGAAGGCCATCCGCGCTGGCTCGACGGCCACGACATCCGAGGTGGCAGGTTGAACGAGACAGTTGGCGTTGGCGAGCGAAACTAGTCTCTTCGTGGGGACCACGACAACCAGGCTCAGCCTTCTCCTGCGAGAGTGCGGCCCGGCGCTCTGATCTTCCGGGAGACCTGTACCCTCCGGCGTTGATCGGCGCTCGTACCGCCGCGGATCCCCGAGAGGGCCTCAGCATTGCCGTAGACGACCAGCCCCCCAGGGCGCTTCATCGGCATCCCCTCGGCGGGCTCACTCCACCCTGCGCGGAATGAGGACGGAGCCGCGGAGATGACAGGGTGGCTCGTATGAATCTACTTGCCTGTGCCCACGCGGCTGTCAAGCTCAACACTGAAGCAAATCGCGCGTGGTGGGCATGTGAGGCGTGCGGAATCCCGTTCTCCCCCGCCCGGTTCTCCGCCGGACGCCATTGATGCCACCCCGACTCCGGAGTATCTCTCAGTCCGGCAGCTGGCCGAGCGTATCCCCTACTCGGAGGGGGCTATACGGAGCATGATAAGCTGCGGCATCTTCCAACTTGTCATCCACTACACCAAGCCAAATGGTGGGCGGCCGATCTTCCACTGGCCGGCCGAAGCCCTTTTTTCACGCGGATTTCACACCTCTGTCACGCTCGTGGCCGCCGCACCGTCTATCGTCGACCACAGGCACGCGGAGCACCGCCGGGGTAGAGTTTCGTCCTCCGCTGCTTCGGCGTCCCGGAGGCGTATCCATGCAGTGTCCCCGGTGTCAGCACGAGAACCCGCCCGACTCGAGATTTTGTTTCGAGTGCGGCAGTCGGCTGGCTCTGGCGTGCGTCAATTGTGGTGCCGAGCTTCCGCCGGGGGTCAAGTTCTGTAACCAGTGCGGACAACCCGTCGGGACCCGCTCCACGGCTCGGGATCGCGCGACCGCGCCTGAGGTCTATACACCCAAGCACCTCGCCGAGAAGATTCTCACCTCGAAGGCTGCACTCGAGGGCGAGCGCAAGCAGGTCACGGTACTCTTCGCCGACCTGAAGGGATCGATGGAGCTGCTCGCTGACCGCGACCCCGAGGAGGCGCGCAAGCTCCTCGACCCCGTGCTCGAACGCATGATGGAGGCCGTGCACCGCTACGAGGGCACGGTGAACCAGGTCATGGGCGATGGAATCATGGCGCTGTTCGGGGTGCCCCTCGCTCACGAAGATCACGCCGTCCGGGCCTGCTACGCGGCGCTCAGGATGCAGGAGTCGGTGAAGCGGTACGCCGACGGCGTCTTCCGCACGTACGGAGTTCCCGTGCGCATTCGGGTCGGGCTGAACTCGGGGGAGGTGGTTGTCCGCGCAATCGGGTCCGACCTGCATATGGACTACACCGCGGTCGGTCAGACGACACACTTGGCGGCCCGGATGGAACAGATCGCGGATCCGGGGACCATTCGCTTGACTGCCGACACCTTGCACTTGGCCGAGGGCTTCGTCCAGGTCCAGCCGCTGGGCCCGACGCCGGTGAAGGGCCTGGCGACACTGGTGGAGGTGTACGAACTGACCGGAGCGAGTTCGGTGCGGTCGCGGCTCCAGGCGACGGCAGCGAGAGGCCTCACAAAGTTCGTGGGACGGGACGCCGAAATGGAGGTGCTGTTCGGGGCGCTCGAGCAGGCCAAGGCTGGCCATGGGCAGGTTGTGGCCGTGGTCGGCGAGCCGGGGGTGGGGAAGTCGCGGTTGGTGTGGGAGTTCATGCGCTCGTACCGGACCGAGGGCTCCTTGGTGCTGGAGGCGCCGTCGGTATCGTACGGGAAGGCGACGACCTACCTGCCGGTGATCGACCTGTTGAAACGCTATGCGGGGATTCAGCCGCATGACGAGGCTCGGAAAATCCGGGAGCAGCTGACGGGCAAGCTGTTCTCGTTGGACCGGACACTGGAGCCATGCCTGGCCCCACTATTGTGGCTCCTGGACGTGCCGGTGGAAGACGGGAACTGGGCACAGCTCGATCCGTCCCTGCGCCGCCAGCGGGTGCACGAGGGGCTCCGGAGGATGCTGCTGAGGGAAAGCCGGGAGCAACTGCTGGTACTGGTGTTCGAGGATTTGCACTGGATCGATGGAGAGACGCAGGCTGTCCTGGATGGTATCGTAGAGAGTTTGCCCACCGCCCGCGTGCTGCTCCTGGTGAACTACCGGCCCGAGTACCGTCACACGTGGAATAGCAAGACCTACTACGCGCAGGTGCGCCTCGACGCCCTGCCGGCGACCAGCGCGGCGGCCTTGCTCCACGCCCTACTGGGTCCGGACACATCGGTCCAGCCGCTGGTGCCGCTGCTGATCAAGCGAACGGAGGGCAACCCGTTCTTTCTCGAGGAGATGGTGGCGAATCTCGTCGAAACCCGAACGCTTGTCGGCGGGCAGGGCGCGTACCGGCTCGTGCGGGCGCCGGAGGCGTTGAGCATCCCCACCACGGCACGGGCCATTTTGAGCGCGCGCATCGACCGGCTCACCTCCGAGGACAAGCGGCTGCTGCAGACGGCGGCCGTGATCGGAAAGGACGTGTCGTATTCACTGCTGGAGGTCATCGCGGACTTGGAGGAAGGGGCGCTTCGTGCGGGGCTCTCGCGCCTGCGCGATTCGGAGTTCCTCTACGAGGTCCAGCTCTTTCCGGAACTGGAGCACACCTTCAAGCACGCGCTGACCCATGAGGTGGCGTACGGGACGCTGCTAGGCGAACGACGACGAGCCTTGCACGCGCGGCTGGTAGATGCGATCGAACAGGTCTATGCGGGTCGGCTCGACGAGCAGGTCGAGCGCCTGGCGCAGCACGCTCTCCGCAGTGAGTTGTGGGAGCGAGCCGTGGGCTATGCGCAGCGGGCAGGGATGAAGGCCGCGTTCGGGGCGTCGTATCGCGAGGCAGTGACGGCCTTCGAGGAGGCGCTCCGTGCCATCGAGCGGTTGGCCGAGCGTCGTGATGTACTCGAGAAGGCGATCGACATTCGGTTTAAATTGCGTAGCAGCCTGCAAGCCCTCGGCGAACTTGCTCGCGCTCGCGACCATCTCGATCGAGCGCACGCGCTGGCGACGAGGTTGGACGACAAGCGGCGGCTCGCCCGCGCGGCGTGCTATCTCGGCAACTACCACTTCCTCTGCGCCGATTCCGCGGCGTCGATCGCCTGGGGAGAGCGTGCACTCGAGGCCGCGACGGTCTCGAACGATGTCCTCATCGCGGCCGAAACCGCCGCATACCTGGCGATGACCTACTATTTCCTCGGCGACCTTCCACTGTGCATGGAGTGGGCAAAACGGAGCCTCACGCGGCTCGCGAGTAGTGGCCTCAGGGAACTGTCGCGCGGACGCGGACGCATCCAGGTGTTCGCGCACACATATCGGGTTTGGTGCCTGGCCGAGCGTGGCGACTTCGCCGCGGCCCTCGTGGCCGGCGAGGACGCCGTCAGTCTCGCCGATGCCATTGGTCATCCATTCGTGCGGGTCTTCGCCGACCTCGGTCTCGGGATCGCTCGACTCCGCCAGGGCGAACTCGAGAAGGCCACAGCGAGGCTTGACGCCGCGGTCGGACTGTGCGAAGAGGGCCAGTTCGGGCTTCTCGAAGGGTTCGCCTCCGCTCCCCTCGGGCTGACGAGAGCGTGCACCGGAGCGATCGACACCGGCCGCGGGCTGATCGAGCGGGCGCTCGAGCGCGACACGGGCAAGACGCTTTTCGTGACCCGCCCTCTTCACCTCGCCTACCTCGCCGAGGCCACGCTCCTCTCCGGAGCGCATACAGAAGCAGAGCGCCATGCCGCGCACGCGCTGACCCTTGCGGGAGAACAGGGCAGCCGTCTCGCGGAGGCACATGCCCGCCGAGTGAAGGCGGATGTTGCCGCGGCGATCCGGGACACGACCGCCGCTGAGGAGGGCTACAAGAGCGGACTCCATCTCGGCGAGGAACTCGGGATGCGCCCCCTCGTCGCGCACTGCCACCTGGGTCTCGGCAAGCTCTACCGGCAGACGGGCAATCGGCAGGAGGGGCAGGAGCACCTCGCCACCGCCGCGACGATGTACCGCGAGATGGACATGCGGTTCTGGGTGGAGCAGGCGGAGGCGGTGCTGAGGGCGCTCGGCTGATGCTCAAGCCCGCGCTGCGGGACCGAGATTCGCGAGGGCCGCCGCTTCTACGTTCCGGCGAAGAGGAAGCCGAGCGTCAGGGACTGAGTTCGCGGCCCGCCGGCGAACACGACCATGGCGAGCCACGCGGCGAGCGCGTAGCCCTCCAGGATGACCACCACGCGGAGCAGCTCCCCCGACGACCACGCCTCGCTGATAAACCGCTGGTGGAGCGCGACCAGCCCGAGTAAGAGCGCAAAGCCGGCCACGCGGACCGCCGGCACGACGCGGACGTGGATCTGCCGCATCCGCCGCGCCTTCTGGCGCTCGACCCCCTCCGGCTCGAGATAGATGGTGGGAGCGGGCCGGCCGCCGCTCACCGCGAGGCTCCAGTCCTGGCCCGCAAGGCGTTCGCGAGGCGCCGGAGCAGGACCTCGCGGGCGATCGGCTTGGTGACGTAGTCCACGGCGCCGAGCCGGAGGGCCTTGGCCTCGGAGGCGCTCCCCGGGCGGCCGGTGAGGAAGACCACCGGCGTCTCGATGCGTTTGTCGCGGACGACCTCGAGCAGCTTGAAGCCGTCGAGCAGCGGCATCACGATGTCGGAGAGGATCAGATCGAAGGGACGGCCGCTCAGCCGGAGGAGCGCGTCGGCGCCGTCCGCCGCCGTGACGACGTCGTAGCCCGCAGCGGCCAGGATGGCCACGAGGTGCTCACGCGTGACGATCTCGTCTTCGACCACGAGCACGGACGGGCGGGTCGGAGTCCACGACGCCGGGGCATTCAGGATCCGGCGGTACAAGGTCTGCGTCTCGGCGTCGGGCTTCTCGCCGACCTCGTGCCAGAGTCGATCGGCGAAGAGCCGGTACTGCTGGAGGGCGGTGTCCCGCCGCCCTTGCCGCGCGTACAGCTGCATCAGGCTCCCGTGCGCGGCCTCGTGCAAGGGGTTCAGCGCGATGAGCCGATGCGCCACCTGGATCGCGGGCTCGACACGCTGGTGGCGGAGCTCGTGGGCGAGCAGGGCCTCGAGGGCCCCAATTGCCATCCCCCGGAGGCGCTCCCGTTCCACGGTCAGCCACTCGGCGAAGGCGGCCTCCCGGAGACAGAAGCCGTCCAGCAGGTCCCCGCGGTACAAGGCCGCCGCGCTGGCCCACGCGGCCGGGGTGGCCTCGGCGACGCACCGCTCGAAGGTGTGGACGTCGACCGCGACGGCGTGGCGATCCAGGGCCACGGTGTCGCTGCCAATCAGGAGGACCGGTTCGCCGGCGGTGGCGCATGCCTGACGGAGCATCGAGAGCGTCTTTCGAAGGCTCTGGCGGGCCTGGGTCTCCGGAGTCTCGCCCCACAGGAGGGCCGCGAGCCCTTCCCGGGCACAGGCCCCGCAAGCCGCGAGCGCGAGGTAGGCGAGCAGCGCCATGGCCTTCTTCGGGACGACCAGCGGTGCTCCAGAGGCTAGCTGCCCGCCGCCCATGCCCAAGAGCGTCAGGCGCAGTGGCGGCAGACTCGCCAGCCCCCGTGCCATACGCCCCCCCAACCCGTCCCCAGGCTCGAGGACCCCCGCGGCCCGTGGCCGCCTCCGCTTTTGGTGCCCCGGTTTTTCACGCGAATTACGTCTGGGTCACGTTCGTGACCCCCGCGCCGACTAGCCTCGCCCACAACTACGCAAGGCACATGCCACACGACCGCCTACGCGTAACTCCTGCGTGTAATTTGGATGGAGCACGGGATGCGACGCCATCGTGTCGTCCGCACGCCGATCTGGCCGGCGGGCCACGTGCTAGGACTAAGCCACCCGTGGTTGTCGGAAACCTTCTGCTGATGTCGCTTCTGCTTCTGATGGTCCCGGTCCGGAGCGGCCACGGGTTGGGGCACGTCGCGGCGGCGTTTCAACCGCATGACCGAGCGGTTGGAGGAAGCGCGCCAGCGGCCGGAGTCCGAGACGGACCGCGTAGTTCGTATCGTAGGTCTTGACGCAATCCCGAGGTGACCCGAGAGCTAACGGACGTCAAGCCACACCGCGACCACCACAGTCACGACCACGCCAGGAGGACTCGGGTCGGGGGGCCCGACCGAGTCCTCTTGTGACTTCCATCGCCAGTAAAGCTGGAAGGCAAGGTGGCGTCCCAATGACGATGGGCTCGTGTAGTACGCAGGCAACCAAGGAGGTAACCGGAGTGTATTGACGGAGCTCAGAGGCCCCATTACTTGCCCTCGAGCCCGGGACGGTGGCCCTTGGTCGTGGCCCTTCTGATACGACGGACACCCAGCGTGGACCACCTTGGCTCCGCGCGGAGCCACCGAGGAGTGGTGCCCTGACCCTGGTCCGGGAGCGAGCGATCCGGCACGGGATCACGCTCACCCAGACCGTGGCGGCGGAAGTGGGGGACATCGTCGCGGACAAGCGGAAGTGAAGCAGATCCTGCTGAACCTTCTCGCCAACGCGGTGAAGTTCACTCCGGAGGGGGGCCGGGTCGGAGACGGAACCGTGCGGCAATGGTGCAAGGACACCTTGCACAATTTCGTCTGCGGCGTTCGTTTCGCGCTTCTCAACGCAACAATCCCAAGGGAATTCAGCTACAGTTCTGCACAGAGAAAGGCTTGGCGCCAACGGAGATTCCGACTGCAAAACAAATCGTTCTACGTCCCTGTTGAGGACGTCGCATTCGATTCGACAGAATTTCTGTGGTCCTCACTCACCAACAACTCAACGCGTGGCTCGCCTCGCGCGAGAATGAGCATCTCGAATTCAAGGAAGCGAAGGACGGCTTTCATCTCGACAAGCTCGCGAAGTATTGCGCGGCGTTGGCCAATGAAGGCGGCGTGTCCATCGTTCTTGGCTCATGCGATAAGGTGGATCCCGCGGAGTTCCGTCGGTTGCTGAATCAGAGCGACCAGGGTGTCGCGGGCGCGTCTTCAACGCCGGTTCTCGCTATGCCCGAAACTATGCCCGCGGCCGGCCTCGAGTGGCCTCGATCTGCCCGCCTGCTGACAGCAGTGATCCTGAGCCTAGCGATTTTCCTGGCGCTCGGTAAGTCGCGGGCTTGCCGAGGGGTTTTTCTTTTCGCGGCGGGGCCGGCATGCCCTGGTCGATCGTGAGGGATGGCGACGAACCGTCTCCCAGCATCCTCCATGATGCTCTCCGACCCGGCGGCCGGGCGCGACGATCTCCGAGGACGGGACATCCTCGACGGCACGCTGGCTGCAGTCCTACGGCGTAGTGTCCGAATATTCGACCGAGCACACGGACCGGGGTGAGGCACGGTACGATCGGCCCATGACGGCTGATGTCTACCCCTTGCAGGTGCTGCTCGTGACACTCGCGGGATGGGTCAACCGCCAGCAACAACACGTCATCGAGTACCTGGTGGAGGAGAACCGCGTCCTCAAAGACCAGGTGAAGGGGCGCCGCCTCCGGTTGACCGACGACCAGCGCCGACGCCTCGCGGTGAAGGGTCGCCGGCTAGGGCGACGGGTCTTGAGGCAGGTCGCGACGATCGTGACGCCGGACACGATCTTGCGATGGCACCGGCAGTTGATCGCCCGGAAGTGGACGTTCACGCCGAAGCGGCCAGGCCGGCCCGGGATCATGCAGGAGATCTCGTCGCTCATTCTGCGGATGGCCAGGGAGAATCCCGGGTGGGGCTACACGCGCATCCAGGGGGCGCTGAAGAACCTGGGCCACGGGGTGGCCCGGAGTACGGTCGCCAAGGTGCTCAAGGCCAACGGGATCCCGCCGGCCCCGGCCCGCCCGTCCTCTTGGCGGACGTTCCTCCGGGCCCACTGGGGCGAAATCGCGGGGGCCGACTTCTTCACCAGCGAGGTCTGGACCCCTCGAGGGCTGATCACCTACTACACGCTCTTCGTGCTCGATCTGCGAAGCGGACGGGTTCACGTCGTGGGCTCGACACCGACCCCGGATGCCGGGTTCATGGCGCAGGCCGCGCGTCGCCTGACCGATGCGGTCGATGGGTTCCTGGCAAGCCACCAGGTTCTCATCTGCGATCGCGACAGCAAGTGGACGGACGCGTTCCGCCGCATCGTCCAAAACGCGGGCGTGCGGATCGTGCTGACGCCGGTCCAGGCGCCGAATGCCAACGCCTACGCGGAGCACTTCGTGCGCTCGATCCGCGAGGAGTGTCTCATCGCCTCATCCTGTTCGGGGAGCGTCGGCTGCTTCGCGCCCTCGACGAGTTCGTGGCGCACTACCACGGAGAGCGGAACCATCAAGGGCTCGGGAATGAACTGATCACCCCGGCAGCCGCTTGCGCTGGCGGGACCTGCGTTCGCTGCCGGGACCGGCTGGGGGGGCTGTTACGGTACTACCACCGCGCCGCCTGAGCCCGAGCATGGGATGAGTTTTCGGACACTACGCGCCAAGGACGAGTACGTGCGTTTCGAGCCGGAAGAGTTGAAGGCGCTCGAACAGGCATCCTCGTCGGCGCTCGTCATCGATTCGTTCGTCCCGGAGAGCGCGATCGACCCCGCGTACTTCGAGGACACGTACTACTTGGGCGCCGGGAAGAACGGGGACCGTGGGTATCGCGTGCTCGCCCAAGCCCTCCAGAAGACGCACCGGATCGCCGTGGGCACGTTCACCTGGCGCGGGAAGACGACTCCGATCGCGATCCGGGTGCATCAGGACGGGCTCCTCCTCCAACGGCTCTACTTCGCGAACGAGGTGTACAACGCAACTGAGATCGACCGGGGGGCCGAGCCCAAGATCCGCGACCAAGAACGGACGCTTGCCGAGCGGCTCATCAGCGAACTGTCGGAGACCGACTTTCACCCGAGAAGTACGAGGACGAGTACCGGCAGCGCCTCCTGAAGGCGATCGAGCAGAAGGTCGCGGGTCAGGAGATCCAGCGCGTGGAGGTGGAGACCCGACCTCCGACGACGGATCTGGTGGCGACGCTCGAGGCGAGTCTCGCACGGAAGGAACTGGCCAAGGTCACTCCGGGGAAGGCAAAGCGGGAACCCGTGGCGGGAAAACGGCCGGCTCGGCGGAAGCGCGCCTCGTAGTCTGAAGCTGCAGCCCGGGTGAGGACCGATCGCATGCGCTTGGCCATCACCGCCGGACCGCCAGACATCTGGGTCGGGCTGGTGCCGGAGACCGGCGAGGAAGCGATGGCCTTGGAGGCGTGCGCTGCCCGGGGGGAATGGACGAACGGACACGGAGCGGACGCCATCGTGCGGCTTCAGGCGTTGGCGACGCGGCTCGGCTTCCCGCTCACTCTCGGTGACGCCACCGATCTGGCTTGATGCCTAACGCAGCCCTCCCAGGGGGCCGGTAAAAGGACACGAGTCCCAGGAATCGGCCCGGACCCGCATGATCACTGGCGCGACGGAGCGGCCGTCCCCGTTGCTGCGCCACCGAGGGTGAAGGGAATCAGGTCCGCCAGCGGGCCTACCGGTAGCGGCAGCCGGCGCTGGCGCCGGAGGCCCGCTCGCGGTAGGGTCGGGCTGCCGTACCCCCCGGGGACGGTCGGGGGACGCCGAGCTGCGGCGACGCCCGGTGCCGTGACGCTTGATCCTGGCCGGCAGCTGCGATCCGGAATCGGGAGACGCTCGGTATGCACTGTCCCCGGTGCCAACACGAGAACCCTAGCGGGCAGAAGTTCTGCGGGGAATGCGGAACCGCGCTGACCGGGGCGGCGCCCCCCCGGCAGTTTGGTACCCCTGAGTCCTACACCCCCAAGCACCTCGCCGAGAAGATCCTCACCTCCAGGAGCGCGCTCGAGGGCGAGCGCAAGCTGGTGACGGTCCTGTTTGCCGACCTCAAGGGCTCGATGGAGCTGCTGGCCGACCGCGATCCCGAGGACGCGCGTAAGCTCCTCGACCCGGTGCTCGAGCGGATGATGGAGGCCGTCCACCGGTACGAGGGCACAGTCAACCAGGTGATGGGGGACGGGATCATGGCGCTCTTCGGCGCGCCGGTCGCCCATGAAGATCACGCGGTACGGGCCTGCTACGCAGCACTCGACATGCAGTCCGCGCTTCGGCGCCACACCGAGAACCTGCGGGCGACTCAGGGTATGAACGTTCAGATACGGGTCGGCCTGCACTCCGGTGAGGTTGTAGTCCGTGTGGTCGGGAGTGACCTCCGCATGGACTACTCCGCGGTGGGCCAGACCACGCACCTGGCGGCCCGGATGGAGCAGCTCGCGACACCCGGCACTACGCTCGCCACGGCCGCGACCGTCGGGCTTGCCGAAGGGTATGTTGACGTTCGGCCGCTCGGCCCGGTCCCGGTCAAGGGCCTCGCTGCGCCGGTAGAGACATACGAGCTGGTGGGCGCCGGGCCGCTCCGGTCCCGGCTCAGCGCGGCCGCCGCCCGGGGTCTCACGCAGTTCGTAGGCCGAACGAGCGAACTCGAACAGCTTCGCGAGGCGCTCGATCATGCAGCGGCCGGCCATGGACGGGCGATCGCCCTGGTCGGGGAGCCCGGCGTGGGAAAGTCGCGCCTGATCTGGGAAATGACTCACTCCCATTGGACGCACGGGTGGCTGGTTCTGCACGCGGGCGCCCACTCGTACGGGCAGGCGACGCCGTATGGGCCGGTGATCGACCTGCTCCGGCGTTACTGCCGAATCGAGGAGGGCGTCCCACCACGCGCGGTGCGTGAGCAGGTCACGGGCAAGATCCTGGCCCTCGATCGGTCGCTGGAAGGGAGCCTTCCAGCGCTCCTCTCGCTGCTCGGCGCGTCGGACGAGGACCCCCAGTGGAGCGGCCTGGACCCGATTCAGCGGCGCCGGGCGACACTCGATGCGCTTACCGGACTCCTGGTACGGGAGAGCCAAGTCCAGCCCGTGCTCCTAGCACTTGAGGATCTTCACTGGATCGACGCGGAGACGCAGGCGCTCCTAGACGAACTCGTTGAGGCGCTTCCGTCGCGTCGGCTGCTCCTCCTGGTCAACTATCGGCTGGAATACGGGCACCCCCGGAGCGGCGAGACGTATTACGTCCAGCTGCGGCTGGATGTCCTCCCGCCAAAAGGCGCGCGTGTTCTGCTGGAAGACCTCCTCGGTGCCGATCCGGCTCTCCTGCCCCTCAAGTTGGCGCTGATCGAACGCACCGAGGGCAACCCGTTCTTTCTGGAGGAGAGCGTGCGGACGCTGGTGGAGACGGGAGCCGTTACGGGCTCGCGCGGCGCATATCATCCGGGCGCGTCCGCGCTGACGGTGCAAGTGCCCGCGACGGTGCAGGCCATGCTGGCCGCCCGGATCGACCGTCTGACGGAGGACGACAAGGCGCTGCTCCAGACGGCCGCTGTGGTCGGCAAGGACGTTCCGGTGTGGCTCCTGCGGTCTATCGCCGGTCTCGACGACGCGGAGCTCGAGCGGGGCCTGGCCCGCCTCCAAGCGGCGGAATTCCTGTACGAGACGCACGCGGCGCCAGAGCATGCCTACACGTTCAAGCATGCCCTTACGCACGACGTGGCCTACGGGAGTTTGCTCCACCACCGGCGCCGGCGGCTTCACACGGCAATCGTGGACGCGCTCGAGTGCATGAATCCTGATCCCGAGCTCCGCGACGCTGAGGTTGACCGCCTCGCGCACCACGCCATCCGAGGTGAAGCCTGGGACCGGGCTATGGCGTACGCCCACCGGGCTGGCGAGCAGGCCGCCGCACGTTCCGCACTCCAGGAAGCCGCGAGCTGGTTCGAGCAGGCGATCGGTGCCCTTCGGCACCTGGCCGACAATCGGGCGCGGTGGGAAGCAGCCGTCGATATCCGCCTCGCCCTCCGAACGGCGCTGGTTCTTCTCCGGGGTCAAGGGGCGGTCGTCGATCTCCTCGCCGAGACTCAAGCCCTTGCGGAAACCCTCGGGGACAGACGCCGCCTCGGGTGGGTCGTTGGGCACCGGGTCACGAACCTAATTGCGAGTGGCGATGCCGCGAGCGCGTTCGCGTTGGGTGAGCGAGCGCTGGAGCTGGCCGACCAGGTCGGTGAGCGCGATCTCCAGGCGTTTGCGAGGGACACGGTCGGCACGGTCTGCGTGCACGCCGGCAACCTGAGGCGAGCGGTCTCACTGTTCCGGTGGAACATTGAGACGTTGGGTAGCTCCTTGGCCCCTGACCGGTTCAGCTCGGCGTTGCCATCCGCGTACGCGCGGGCGTGGGCGGCTCGGAGCCTGGCCGAGCTCGGAGAGTTCACCGAGGCACGAGTGCTCGCCACCGAGTCGGTCCGCCTGGCCGAAACCTCCGATCACCCATTCACCCTGATAATCGGCTGGTGGGCCGCCGGCTGGGTGGATCTTATCCGTGGCGTCTTCACCGACGCCATCCGGGCGCTGGAGCACGGCCTGGCCCTGTCTCGGAAGTGGAGTGTCGTGCTGTACCTCTCGACCCTCATCTCTGGCTTGGCCCGAGCATATGCTGGCGCAGGGCGCCGAGAAGACGCGGACGCGTTACTAGCCGAACTCCAACGCGCCTTCGACGAAAAGGAAGAAATCGTGGCTGCCCAGCCTCAGGCGTGGTTGGCGCTGGCGAGCGTGCACCTCGAGGCTGGCCGTCTGGAAGTCGCCTGTGAGACAGCCCGGACCGCCCTCGACAAGTTGCGTGTCTCGGGGGCCGCCCGGGGCGTTGAGGGGCACCTCCTCCACGTGCTAGGGGAAACGGCGGTTCGACGTGATCCTCCCGAGTTCGCGGAGGCCGAGCGGCGCTTTGCGGAGGCGCGGGCGCTGGCCAACCAACTCGAAATGCGCCCCCTCGTCGCCCACTGCCACCTCGGCCTCGGCACGCTGTACCGGCACACGGGTGACCACGCGAAGGCTTGCGAGCATCTGAGCACCGCGACGACGATGTACCGCGAAATGGACATGGGATTCTGGCTGGAGAAGGCGGAGACGGAGTTGGGTGGAGCCGAGCGATGATGCGAGTCTTGGCGATGGTCATGCTGATCGTCGCGGCCTCGCCGCACGCCGCCGAGGCGCAACAGGCGAGAAAGATCGCGCGAATCGCGTTCATTTCCACCACCGCGTCCTTGGAGTCGCCCACCACCTCCGCCTTCCGCCAAGGGCTGCAGGAACTCGGCTACGTGGAGGGGCAGAATATCCTCATTGAATGGCGATGGGGCGGTGGAACCACGGAACGACTGCCCACCTTCGCGGCAGAGGTGATAGGACTCAACGTTGATGTCATTGTTGCTGCGAATGACGCCGTCGGGCGCGCCGCGCAGCGGTTGACGAAGACCGTCCCGATCGTCATTGCGATTATGAGCGATCCTGTTGGCTCGGGGCTTGTTGCCACCCTCGCCCGACCGGGAGGCAACATCACCGGCCTGTCATCGCAAGCACCAGACTTCATCGGCAGGCGGTTACAACTTCTCAAGGAGACAATCCCGAGCGTGGCGCGAGTGGCCCTCCTCGTGGACACCAACGATCAGGGCTACCGACAGTCGGTGAGAGAGGCAGAGGTTGCGGCTCGGACGCTGGGGCTCCAACTCCGCTCACGCGAGGTGAGTAGTCCCGGCGCGCTGAACGAGGCGTTCGCGGTCATGAAGACAGAGGCTGCGGGCGCGGTGGTCATGGTAGGAGGCACGATGTTCTACGCCAATCGAGGAGAAATGGCCGAACAGGCGCTCAAACGCCGACTGCCGATGGTGTGCGGGCCACGAGAATTCGTGGACGCCGGCTGCCTCATGTCATACAGCACGAGTCTCATCGAGCGGTTTCGGCGCGCCGCCTCCTTTGTGGATAAGATCCTCAAGGGCGCCACCCACCGACCTTCCCGTCGAGCAGCCGACCAAGTTCGAACTCGTGATCAACCTGAAGACCGCCAAGGCCCTCGGCCTGACCATTCCGCCCTCGGTGCTGGCGCGGGCCGACGAAGTCATCGAATAGGGCGTGTTGTGCGATGACACCGTTGTTTCGAGCCGACACGACAGGAGGGGTCTGATGAATAGGCAGCGACCTCAGCCGGGAAGTCGACGCGAGTTCCTGTCCACACTGACGGGTGCGGTGACTGCGGGGCTCGTCGGCCTGCCTCTCGAACCGGCAGCCGCCGAGCCGCCCCCCGAGACGACGAGGCTGCGGCTGGCGCGCATCACCGATCTCTGCCTCGGGACGCCTCAGTTGGTGGCGGAGGACCTGCTACGGACCGAGGGTTTCAGTGAGATTGAGTACGTCGACACCGGCGGCGCCCCGGGGCGGTTCAAGGCCGTCGCCGAAGGGAGGGTCGACGTGAGCGTCACCACGGGAGCCCCGATCATCATCCGGGTGGACGCGGGCGACCCGATCACGCTCCTGGCTGGGCTCCACGTGGGCTGCTTCGAGCTGTTCGCCACGGAGCGAATTCGTTCCGTGCGGGACTTGAAGGGGAAGAGCGTCGCCGTGACCGGCCTCGGGACCGGGCGGCACGTCTTCCTCGCGAGCATAGCGGCCTACGTCGGTCTCGATCCGCGCCGCGACCTCAACTGGGTGACCTCGCCGGCGGCGACATCGATGCGACTCTTTGCAGAGGGCAAGATCGACGCGTTCATGGGGTTCCCGCCCGAGCCGCAGGAACTACGGGCGCGGAAGGTCGGTCACGTGATCGTCAACACGTCGGTCGACCGCCCGTGGTCCCAGTACTTCTGCTGCATGGTCTTCGCCCACCGGGACTTCGCCCAGAAGCACCCGGTCGCCGCGAAGCGGGCGCTGCGCGCCTTCCTGAAGGCGGCGAACGTCTGTGCCGTCGAGCCGGAGCGCGCGGCCCAGCTCGTAGTAGATCGCGGACTACCGACTCGCTACGACCAGGTTCTCCAGACGCTGAAGGATGTCCCGTTTGGACGATGGCGGGACACCGACGCCGAGGACACGGTCCGGTTCTACGCCCTCCGTCTCCACGAGGCAGGGCTCATCAAGTCGAGCCCGCAAAAGATCCTCGCCCAGGGCACGGACTGGCGGTTCCTCGACGAGTTGAAGAAGGAGCTGAAGGGGTAATCGGCACCCGTATCACCGCCAACGAGCGGCCTTTATGACCCCGCCCATCTGGCTCGATGCCGCCGGCCGAAGGCGCCCGACCCGCGCCTGTTGGACCTGTGGACGAGAGGTCGCGGTCATGCGCATGCGTGCCGAGCACCTGCGTCCGCATGGGTGGCTACCCGGCCGGACGCTCCACATTCCCGCCTGGTGCGGCTGCACGACGGAGTACGTGCCGGTGCCGGTGGACGCGGGCTGGTGGCAGTTGGTTCCGATCTGGGAGCCGGACCAGGTGGCGAACCCGCTGCGGCGGTTCGCGCCGCCCGAGCCACGCTAACGACATCGAGGTGCAGTCCAGCTCCATCGGACGCTGCCGGTGCCCGGTGGCCATCGCGGTGTCAGCACCGGCCAGGCGGTTAGGTCGGGCCGTGCCTGCGTCCACTGTAGTCATGCGCGGTCCACGAGGACGAATACGCAGCCCGTCTCCGAATGCACGTCTTCATCGACCGTTCCGGCGCTAGCGACGCTCGCCCAGCCAGGACCCAAGCGCCGTCCAGCTTGGACGAGTTCGCCTTCGAGGATGAACACGAACTCCGGACCCTCGTGGGTGTGGCTTAGAAAACGCGCGCCTGGCTCGACGCGGACGATCTGCATCTCCCATCCATCCGTAACCGCCACATCTTTCACGAGCACCCCGGCCGCCATCTTCGAGGGTCGCCAAGGAAGGTCGTCGGTTCGTACCCACTTGAAGCCGCTGTTCTCAAGAATGCTCATCGTGTGTTCCTCTCCGGTGGGCGGGTGCGCCGGAAGCGAGCGAGTCCTTCAACCCGCTGCCGGAGGGCGGCGTTTTCGGCGTTGAGGCGTGAAGACGTGGCCAACCAACGCGAACACCTTGGTCGCGGAACCCGCTGGAGCGTGTTGAGACGAGGGAACGCCGACTCGGGTGACTTTGCCACGTCTTTGCCACATTGCCCAGCACAGTCGGGCACCTTCCGGCACAAGCGGGCACGCAGAGGGGAGGATGGGCGGCCCAGGTGCTTTCCACCTGAACCGCCCGTCCATACAGCGAAAACTGGCGTGGAAGTGGTCGAAAGACTGGAGCCGACGATCGGACTTGAACCGATGACCTGTCGATTACGAATCGACTGCTCTACCAACTGAGCTACGTCGGCCCCGGAGCCGCAGGGTACCACATCTGGCACCAGATTTCTTCGTCACCGCGGGGGCTTCCGTGATTTCGGCCCAGCACCGTTCGCGACGGTTCATGAGTGCCCCAGCGTGCCCCGGATTGCCGGGTTATGCCGGGGAACGTAGCAACGTGGATCGCGGGCCACGCGGCACACGCAGGAGGCCGGTTCGTTATCGTTGGTTGCGAGGGCTGGATTTGAACCAGCGACCTTTGGGTTATGAGAATACGACTGCCGGTTCCGTCGTGTTCGCTGCTTCTCCGGCTGCGGACCCAAGAGTCAATCCTAGTCTGCCTTCCGGCCTCTCTGCGCTCCGTTCTGGTCGAGGGTCTCCCGGCGTGTTTCGGCTGGTTCTGCTGGATGGAATCGCGCCGGCCCAGCGGCGATCTTCACAGACATTTGTCTGCGGAAGGGCCCTCGGTGGACACGAGAAAACCGGCCAGTCGGGGACACCGGACACCGGCCAGTGGGGCGAGCGCCCCCAACGTTGTGAAGTTCTACTTCATAGACACGCGATCCCACTCTCCGTGCTCTGAGGCCTTGTGCTATCGGGACGTCCATGGGAGGTCCTATCAAGAGGTGCGGAAACTCGTTCGGGCGGGCAGCCTGGTGGTCCGGCGCTTTCTGGGTAGTTGATGACAGGCAGCAGGGCAGAGTCGCTGGGTCCCCCTATTGGGGGACGCCCTCGATCACCGAGAACTCGCTCGCCGTCGGCACCACCCGAGCGATCTCGACGTCCGCCCCCGTCAGCAGTCGTTCGTACTCCTCCCGTGTGCGGATCCGGCCAGCCAGGAGATCCTCAAGGACTGGCTGATCGCGCAGGGCACCGTCGACGCGACGGTGACGCCGATCTGGTCCTTCGTGCCGATCGGCCACCCCGTCGAGGTCGTGTTCGAATCGTCGCCCGAGGCTCGTCACCTCGGGCCGCCGGCGGGCGCATCCGTCACGTGGGCGAAGGGCAGAGCGGCTTCGCGCTCTACTCGGTGAGCCTGTGCTGAGCGGCCCGCGGGCGACCCGCGCGGGCGCAGGCGGGCTGAGGCCGGCGCCCGTGAGACCCTTGTCGGCGCCCGGAGCCCGGCCTCGCGCCTCTACCGGCGTCGGTACACGTCGGTGCTCGAGTACTTCAGGCCGGAATCGACCATGAGCGTGACGACCGTGGCATCGGGCCCCAGCCGCTCCGCCACCCGAATCGCGGCGACGACGTTCGCCCCGGAAGACGTCCCCGCGAAGAGGGCCTCTTCTCGCGCGAGTCGCCTTGTCATGTCCTTCGCCTCACCCGTGCTGACGGGCAGGATCCCATCCACGAGAGCCGGGTCCCAGAGCGGAGGAGTGTAGCCGATCCCGACGCCTTCGATCTTGTGCGGCCCGGCCTGACCTCCGAGCAGCACCGAGGATTCCGCGGGCTCGACGGCGACGATCCTGACCGTTGGCTTGTATCGCTTGAGCACGGTGCCGACCCCACGCAGAGAGGCCGCCGTCCCCACGCAGTGGACGAAGGCGTCGATCTTCCCTCGCGTCTGACTCCAGATCTCCTCGCCCAGCGGGTAGTAGCCCGCGATGCTGTCCTGGTTGTTGAGCTGATCGGTCCAGTAGGTGTAAGGCTTCTGGCTCAACTCACGGGCGGCTTCGATCATGTCCAGGATCAGCTTCTTCGTGGTGAGGCCTCCCTCGCTCGGAACGAGCGTCAGCTCCGCCCCCAACGCCGCCATGTGGTTCAGCTTCTCCTCGCTGAAGGCATCGGAGCTGACGATCTGCATGCGGTAGCCCCTGGCGGCGCAGACCAGAGCCAGCGATGTCCCCGTGCTGCCCCCCGTGTACTCGACAACGGTGCCTCCGGGCTTCAGCCGACCGTCGGCCTCTGCCCGCGAGATCACGGCATCGGCCATCCGGTCCTTGACGCTCCCGGTGGGATTCTCCCACTCGAGCTTCGCGAGGATGCCTGCACAGCGGGGTGGAACGACCTTGTGGAGGCGAACGATCGACGTGTTCCCGATGGCGTCAAGAATGCTCACGGTCGCACTCCTTCTCCAGGGCGGGCAATCCCCGACCCTCCCGCACCGACCCATGCTACACCGCCCCGCCGCCTTGCTCCGATCGCACGCCCCGGCCGGTTGGCCCCGACCCAGTCGAGACCACCCGACGCCCGCCTGATCGGGCGCCGCTTCGTCCGCGCGGCCGGGCACGGTGACCCACGTGGGGGTCCGCGAGGCTCGCTTCAGGGGGGCGGGGGCGCCGAGGCGGCCCGGCGCCTAGCGGCACGGCCCGCGGCCTTCGGCTGGTCGGTCGAGCAGTTCATCTCCTCCGGCAGCTATCCCGGCGCCGCCCTCTACGTGTCGGAGCCTCGCCGAGGGGAGTCAACCTGCGAAGCCTCTCGGACTGACGATCACGCGGGCGGTGCTGGCGCGGGCGGATCAGGTCATCAGGTGAGCACTGGCGGGTTGAGACGGGCTGACCGCGCGCAGTCCAGTGGACCGCGGGCTGGCCTTCGACGCGCTCAGCGGGGCGTCCGCCCGGGCTGCTGGGTGCGGGCGGACGGGGGATTCAGTAGAGAAACGGGCGCACGTTCGTCGTCGGCACGCTGTCGCCTCGCCGCGACACTCGCCGGCGAGGCGCAGCCCGCCGGGCAACGATCCCGCGGATCGCCGCCTCGGACCGCGTCTCATTCACTCGTACTGGGAGCCAGTCCGTCGATTTGCTCCCGCTCGCCCGTGCCGGCCATGACCTGTTCCAGCTTGGCCGCCAGTGCCGGGTCGAGCTCCCGGAGCCCGGCGTGGTCGGCGCGAGCGCGAGCAAGATCCCTCATCTGGGTGAAGAGGACACCGCGATACATGTAGGCTCGTGCCAGGTCCGGCTTTCAGCTCGAACGCGCGATTGTAGTGCTTCAATGCGGGCTCACCGTTGTGCGCCCCTTGCATGCGCAGGCTGAAGGCGAGGTTCCTGTGCGCCTCGGCAAAGCGCTCGTCCATCGCCAACGCTTCCTCGAACTTCTGCTGGGCGGCGGCGTAACGCTTCTCGACCACGAGCTTCACGCCGTCGTTGTATGCGGTGACCGCTCGCTGGCGAGCGCCCCCTCCGGCACGGGGAGCGGATCGCTCTCGACCGCTCCCCGCCCCCCGCGGACCGAGGGCGAGGCACATCGCCAGCAGTGCCACTTCGGGGTGACCCGAACCGCGTGCGACAGCACCTCGGCCGCGGCCTTGTCCTGGCCGAGCTGCAGCTGCGCGTAGACCATGTAGTCGTACGCATGTGGGCTCTGGACCGTCCGGTCGCCGTCGACGCGAGCCGACTGGCAATTGGACTCCACCGAGTCGCGCCAGTGGCCCACCCGAGTGAAGATGTGCGAGGGCATGTGCTGGGCGTGCTCGGCGTCGGGCGCGATCCAACACCTCGGTTACTACGACGGTGCATGGGCTCGCGTTTCGGGAATGCCCTTTAGGTGCTAGGGCGGCATGCGTGCGAGAGGGTTGCACGATGTCCTCGTGACGCGCTAGTGCCGCCCCACCTTGATCGGGCGAACTGAGCGGATACGGGTCAGCGGACGATAGAGATGGCCGGCTCGCCGGTTGCGGTAGCGAAGGTAGCGATAGATGCGCTGGCGGCGAACGATGTGGTTGGGGTCGTCGCTGCCGGTGAGGGTGGCCGCTTGAGGACGCCGAAGTGAGCTTCGATCCGAACGTCCGGCAGTCCGAACGTGCCCGTAGGCCTCGGCCAGCCGGCAGCTCACCGCCCGGAGATCGGTCGCGCTGACGATGTGGGACGGATGGAACACGCTCAGGGCGCGGGTCCCGGACCGCCGTCCGGCGGAAGTCATGCCGCATATTCCCAAGGGGCTGAGCCTTCTCGCAGGCCTTCGCCCAAGCCTTTCGGAAGTCGCGGCGCCGCTGGCCGGGCCCGCGCCGGCCGGAGCGACACGGGAACAGGAGCGGGATGATCCGGCCGTTCCTTCGTTCGACGGGCCCTGACTCGCTCGATCTGCTCGCCCAGGAGCCGGGCCGCCAGCGTCCACCGGTCCAACAGAAGCGGATTGGACGCGGACGGCCGGTGGCGTCGAGCCAGATGGGCGGGGTCACTTGATGACTTCGTCCGCCCGTAGTAGCAGCGACGGTGGGGTCGCCAGTCCGAGGGCCTTGGCAGTTTTGAGTTGATGACCAACTCGAACTTCGTCGGCTGCTCGACGGGCAGGTCGGCGGGTTTGGCACCTTTGAGGATCTTATCGACGTACACTGCGGCACGGCGTAGCAAGTCCGTGAAGTCAGCGCCGTAGCTCATGAGCCCGCCATCCTCCACGAACTCCCTCGTCCAATAGATTCTGGGCAATTGGTGCTTAAGCACGGCCTCGACAAGCCGCTTGCGGTCCAGGAAGGTCACCGGATCGGGTGTTGCGAGGATGGCGCCGACCCTATCTCGCTTCGCCCGAGCCAGGGCGCCATCGAACTCATCAGGTCCGTTCACGGAATGATCGAGAGACTCTTGCCGGTCCGCCGGAACGGCCCCATAGTGAAGCCGTGACACGCGTCGCGATCCTCGACGACTACCAGGACGTGGCGCTCCGCTTGGCCGACTGGGGAAGCCTTCCGGCGGGCGTGGACGTCGTCGTGTTCCGGGACCATGCAGTGGACGAGGCCGTCGTCGCGGCCCGGTTAGCCGACTTCGACGTGGTCGTGGCCATGCGGGAGCGCACGCCCTTCCCGCGGTCCTTGCTCGATCGTCTGCGGCGTCTTCGCCTCCTGGTGACCACCGGAATGCGGAACGCGTCGATCGATCTCCGCGCGGCGGCGGATCACGGCGTCGTCGTCTGCGGCACGGCAGGTCTCCCCTACCCGACGGCGGAGCTGACGTGGGCGCTGATCCTCGCTCTGGTCCGGCACGTGCCCCAGGAGGACCGGGCGACCCGGGACGGCCGCTGGCAGGAGACTCTGGGAATTGGCCTCAACGGCAAGACCCTGGGCGTGCTCGGACTGGGACAGCTCGGCTCCCGCGTGGCGCGCGTGGGACGCGCCTTCGAGATGGAGGTTCTTGCCTGGAGCCAGAACCTCACGCCAGAGCGGGCCGTCGCGGCCGGCGCCATGCTGGCCGGTACCCGCGACGAGCTCCTCACCCGCGCCGACGTCGTGACGATCCACCTGGTGCTGAGCGATCGCACTCGGGGACTTGTCGGCGCCCGCGAGCTCGCGCTGATGCGCCGCAGCGCGTACCTGGTCAATACCTCGCGCGGCGCGATCGTGGACGAGCGCGCCCTGGTCGATGCGCTACGAGCCGGCGCCATCGCCGGAGCGGGCCTTGACGTCTACGAGGAGGAGCCGCTCCCACCGGACCATCCCCTCCGTAGGCTGCCAAACACCGTGATCACGCCGCACCTCGGCTACGTAACCGAGGACACCTACCGGCTCTTCTATGCGCAGGCCCTCGAGGACGTGGGCGCCTTCCTGGCCGGCACGCCCGTCCGCGTCCTGAGTGCGTAGTCGTCGAATGCTCGACATGACACGTCCTGCGGCCAAGCGAATCCTCTTCGTCGGGGCGGGCGCGATCGGGAGCTACCTCGGGGGGCACCTCACACGAGCGGGCCACGACGTCACCCTCATCGACCCCTGGGCGGAGCAGGTGGAGACCGTCCGCCGGGACGGCCTGACTGTCTCGGGCCCGCACGCCCCGTTCGTCGTCCGGCCGGCCGCCGTCCACCTCCACGAAGCGGCCCGCCTGCCGAGCGACTTCGACTTCATCTTCGTGGCGGTAAAGGCCTACGATACAGCATGGGCGACCCAGCTCGCCGTGCGCCACGGGTCGCCGGCCGCCACCGTCGTGTCCGCGCAGAACTGCTGGCCGGATCCGATCGTGGCGAGCGTCGCCGGGGCGGCCCGGGCGGTCGGCCTCGTGATGTCGAAGATCGGGGTCGCCATCTGGAGCCCGGGTCACGTGCAGCGCGGTGTGGAAATGGGTAAGGGCGCAGGGCACGACGTGTTCCGCGTCGGCGAGCACGACGGCCAGATCACCCCCCGAGTCCTCGAGCTCGCCGAGATGCTCTCGGTGATCGATGGGGCCAGGGCCACCGACAACCTCTGGGGAGAGCGCTGGGCCAAGTTGTCCCAGAACGCCATGAGCAACCCGCTCCAGGCACTGTCCGGGCTCGGCTCGGCCGAGGTCGCTTCCAGCGAGGTGGGGCGCACCCTGATGATCCGGCTCGCGGCCGAGTCCGCCCGCGTCGGGCTGGCGCTCGGGCATCGGGTCCCGGAGTTCGCGGGCGCGCCCGCCGAGCGATGGGCCGACGCCGACCGGCGCGAGACGTGGGAGGCCCTCGACCACATGCTGACGCCCGGCCAGGCCACGGCGCGCAACTGGCGGGCCTCGATGGCCCAGGACGTCGCCAAGCGCCGCACGACCGAGATCCGCGAGATGAACGGTCACGTGGTAGCCGAGGGCCGGCGGACGGGCGTCGCCACGCCCGTCTCCGCCGCGACCGTGGAGGCGGTCCGCGAGGTGGAGCTGGGCACCCTCGAGCCGTCACCGCGCAATCTGGAGCGGGTGCTCCGGCGGGGAGGAGCGTGACGCTGCGTGGGCCGATCGAGAGACGCCGGATGCTTTCCCACTGAACCACCCAGCGGAGGACCTGCATGAGCGGACGCAGCGTCGTGGTGATCGGGGGCGGAGTGATCGGCGTCACGTCCGCCTACTACCTGGCCCGGGACGGCTGGGAGGTCACGCTCCTGGACAAGGGCGGAGTCTGCGCTGGCTGCTCGTACGGGAACGCGGGGCTCATCGTCCCGAGTCACGTCGTGCCCCTCGCCGCCCCCGGTGTCTGGTGGCAGGGCGTCAAGTGGATGCTGAACTCCGAGAGCCCCTTCTACATCAGACCGCGGCCGAGCGTCGAGCTCGCGAAGTGGCTCTGGCGGTTCCGGGCGGCCTGCACCCCGGCCCGGATGCGGCAGGCGATGCCGCTGCTCCGGCGGCTGGGCGTCGAGAGCCTGGAGCTCTACCAGGAGCTCGCCGAAAAGGGCGGCTTCGACTTCGGCTTCCGTCAGTCCGGCTCGATGACCGTGTTCTTCACGCCCGAGGGGTTGGCGCACGGTCGCGAGGAAGCCCGGCTCCTCCGCGAGGCGGGTGTCGCGGTCGAGCTGCTGGACGGCGCCGCCGCGCGGTCGGCCGAACCCGCGCTGAGACCGGGCGTCGCCGGCGCCCTCTTCTGCCGGGAGGACGCCCTGCTGGTCCCCGACCGCTTCGTCAAGGGGCTCGCTCAGCTTGCGGAATCGCTCGGCGCACGCGTCATGACCGCGGACGCGATCGGCTTACGCACCACCGGCGACCGCGTCACCGGCATCGAGACGACGCGGGGGGTCCTCTCGGCCGACACCGTCGTCCTGGCCGCCGGCGCCTGGTCGCCGGACGTGGGCCGCACGCTTGGGCTGCGCGTGCCGATCCAGCCGGCGAAGGGCTACAGCCTGACGTACCGTCGCCCGGCCCGGGGGCCGGTCATTCCCCTCTTGCCCGCCGAGGGCCGCTTCTCGGTCACGCCGATGGGCGAGTTCCTCCGGTTCGGCGGCACGCTCGAGCTCGCGGGGATGGACCTGTCGATCAACCGCCGCCGCGTGAACGCCCTCCGGCGCAGCGCGCTCCGCTGCATCGAGGGCGCGGAGGAGCTACAGCTCCTGGAGATCTGGCGAGGCCTCCGCCCGTGCACGCCCGACGGGCTGCCCCTCGTCGGTCGCCCCCGCCGCTTCGGCAACCTCGTCGTGGCGGCCGGCCACGCGATGGTCGGCATGTCGCTCGGGCCCGTGACGGGGAAGCTCGTCGCCCAGCTGGTAGCGGGCTCGACGCCCCCGGCTGACATCCGCCTGCTCGATCCCGATCGCTTCGAATAGTCCGCGGCGAGCGGTCCGGGTGTGGCGCGCGAGGCCCGCGTGGCTGGCGCGTCGTCAGAAGCGCATGCGGACGCGGTAGGTCACCCTCGCGGAGCCCTCCTGAGGCACCGGGACCTGATAGCGCAGCGTGTGGGCCTCGAGCTTCTCATGCGGCTGAGACTCGCGAAGGACCTCCCAGTCGCCGGGGATGGGCTCGATCACGCTCACGACCACGTTCTCCTTCTTGTGGTTCTTCACGTTGATCTCCCACTCCACCTCGTGGATCGATCCGCCGATCCGCTTCCAGTCGCGCTGGATCCGCTCGCCCACGACGTCGAAGGCCTCCCCCATCTTGATCCGCACCCGCTCGTCCTTCGGAGTGTGGTCGATCCAGTCTTCGCCGACCAGCTGCTGGCTGCCTGACTGGTCCGCCTTGTAGACCCGCATCTTGCCCTTCGGCAGCGGCACTCCGAGGTTGTTCGCCGTCGAGTTCGTCAGCTCGACGAACACGCTCACCTTCTGGTTGCTCATCGGTGTGCCGTGCGGCGTCCGGTAGTAGTCGCGGGCGCCGAAGAAGGCGAGCTCCTTCCGCACTGGCACGCCGGCAGCGGCCATCAGCGTGAGCTGCTTCGTCTGCTTGTCCTTGAGCGTGGTCCGCCCCTCCAGAGTGTAGAGGTGGTACTCGAAGAACCCCTCGGACACGAAGTCGCGGGAGGCAGGCGCGGCCGCGGACTTCCCGGCCGCCTCCATCATCTGGCGTGTCCGGTCCTCGCGCGCCCGGTTCACATCGCCGGCCACCAGCTTCAGCGCGGCCTCGGTGTAGCTGGTACCGCTCCTGTTGTCGATCGTCACCCACCCGGTCAGGTCCGCCCGGTCGTCCGCGGCATTGAGGATCACCACGTAGTCCGCCTTCCAGGTGATGCCGCCGGTCAGGTACGATGCCTCGATCCGCTGGGGCGCGGTCGACGCGTTCCGGAGCAGCCACATCAGCGTCGGCTTCGAGACCAGGTTCTCCGGGAGCGACGGGAACACGATTTGACCATGGTGGCCAACGTGGAGCTTCCCGTTGATGTCGTATACAGGTCCCTCGGTCGAGAGCAGCGTCGCCTCCAGGGAGGAACCATTGCTCTGGTAGAGGCGCACCTTGCGGCCGACGTACTTCTCGAGGAGCTTCTGGGACGACAGGAGATCGTACTCGTAGTTCTGCTCGAGGATGCGGAGCCCCGAGGAGTCAGTCAGGGACTTCAGGTGGACGGAGGTCGGGTCGATCTGCGCCGCGACGTCAGCGAACTGGACCTCGCTCGTCCCCGCGGGGAGCCGCACCTCCCGGGTGTCCTTCACGAGCCCGAGGTTGCCGTTGTAGATCGTGACCATGACGTCCCGCTGGCTCTCGCGCGTGATGGCAAGCGGGGGCGAGGCGGTGGTCGGGGCTCCCGGCCAGAGGATGGCCAGGGCCAGTGACACGGCGGAGAGGCGGCGGCGCATGGTTGGCTCCTCCTGGGCCTCGTCGGGTCTGACTGCTCGGTCCCTAGGACCGGCCGCCATCCGAGAAGTTCCCGGGAAGAGGGCGGCGGAAGACGGTCAGGGCTCGACGGTGAGTGTCACCTCGACCCGCATCTCTGCCGGGAGAGCGCGCGGCTCATGATCCGTGACCCATCGTCCGATCCGCCCGAGGCCTTCGACGAGCTCCGCGTACCGAGCGCCGGGAACGAGCACGTCGATGACGACCCGGCGTTGCTCGCCCTCCAGGCGTCGCGCGACGCGCGTGGCATCGAGGCGTCGCAGCAGCGCGTCGATGGCGGACTCAGCGGGTTCCCGCGCGGCGACCGCGAGGCGCCCGATCGCGTCGACCGCGGGCATCAGACGCGCCGCAGACCACGACTTGGCGCCCGCGACCACATCGCCGGTCTCGGTCTCGGTCGGGCCGGGCCCGACCGGGGCCGAGGCGGCCCGAGGGCGTCCTCCGACCGTATCGCGCGCGAGCGGCGGTCCGGTGGCCTGCGCGGCCCCTTCCGTGGCCTCTGATCTCGTCTCCACCCTCGCGGCCGGCGCCTCCTGGAAGGCGCTCCCCTGCGCGGCCGACTCTGGCTGGACCGACATCACCGGCGGAGGCGCGGTGGGCGAGGCCTGTCGCGACTCCTCGCGCGCCCTCTCACGGGCGGCCGGCCTGCGCTTCGTGTCGAGCTCGCGGTCCTTCGACGGCCCTGGCCTTCCGGCCGTCGCGGAGACCGGGGGCCCGGAGGCAGGGAACGTGGGTCGCGTGCCGGGGGCCAAGTGAGGAGCGGGCGACGACTCGCCGGGGACCTCGGGGGCCAGCTGCCGGATCTCGGGCGTGTGCTGATACACGTAGAGCGCCGAGACGCCGACGAGGACCAACGCCGCCGCTTCGAGTGGCAGCTTCACCCGGAGCGGCAGGAACACAGCCTGGAGGAGCCGATGGCGCCACGACCGGCGGAAACTCTCGGCCATCACCCGGTCCACGAACCCGGCCGGCGCGTGGACGGGCGGGAGGCGTCCCAGGAGCGTCACCGTCCCGCGGAGCCGCGCGAGCTCCCGGCGGCACTCAGAGCACGTGGCCAGATGGGCTTCGACCGCCTCGCGTTCGGAAGCCGCGAAGGGGTCGTCCAGGAGCGCCGACAGCTGCTCGCGCGCGTCGTGGCACGTCATGGAAGGAACCGCTCCAGCTTTTCCTTGAGATCGAGCCGGGCCCGGTGAAGCCGGGAACGGACTGTTCCGACCGGAAGCGTCAGGACCTCCGCGATCTCCTCGTAGGCAAGCCCCTCGACGTCTCGTAGCACGACAACGATTCGCCGCTCCTCGGGGAGTTCGGCGATCGCGCGGTGCAGCGCCTCGTCCAGCTCGCCCCGCTCGAGCGCCTGGTCAGGCCTCGGACTCGCGTCGGCGAGGCCAGCCAATGTCTCCTCACCGTGGCGCTCCAGTCGGCGCTCGCTCCCGGCCAGCCGGTTGAGGCACAGGCGCGAGACGATCGAGTAAAGCCAGGTGGACAGCCTGGCGTCACCCCGGAACTCGGCCAGCCCACGGTGGGCTCGGAGGAAGGCCTCCTGCGCTACGTCCTGGGCCTCGGCGGCGTTCCCGAGCATGCGGAGCGCAAGCCCGTAGACACGGTGCTGCTGGGTGCGGACGAGCTCCTCGAATGCCCGGTGGTCTCCCGCCCGGAGGCGGCTCACGAACTCCGCGGAGTCACCTCCCGCCGGCTCAGCCACGGGTGCCGCCACCCACAGCTCGAGCCTATCGCAGACGGCAACGCCCGGACAACCCGACACGTCCTCCTCCCTCTCCCTTGGACCGGCATCCGGCCCCGGAGTTCCCGCCCAGGACGTGTCGGGCGCACCGCCCCTGATCCCGAGTTCTCCAGGCATCCGTGCCGCGACGACTTGTCACGACCGGAGATGTCGTCATCGCGTTGCCGATCCTCGGAACCTCAGTTAGTGACGAGGGACACGAGCGTGGCGACGATCGCCGCGGCCAACGCCGCCAACGCCGGCGGTCGACCAGTCAACCAGGTCAGCATGTCGGTAAGTCGCCTACGTCCCGACCAGCCCGACGCGCGCAAGGATCTCGCCGAGTTCCCGCCGCGTGATGTCGTCGAGAGCCGGTCCCGGCTGGCGCACGACGCTGGTCGCGATCGCGCCGCGGAGACGCAGGCACTCCTTCCGCAGGGCGAGGCCGATTCCCTGCTGGCCCTCGTAGCGGATGTAGGACGCGAAGCGGTCGAAGACGGCTGCCGCGCCGGCCCGGTCGCCGCGCCCGAACGCCGTGAAGATGCGCACGAGAATGTCGGGGACGGCCACCCCGGTCATGATCCCGACCGCGCCCCGGCACAGCTCCTCGTAGAAGTACATCGCGTTCATGCCGCCGAAGATCCGCACTCCGTCACCACCCGGGAGTCGTCGCATCGCGGTGATCTTCGTCGGCGTCGGCGGCTCCTCGAGTTTCACGTAGCGACACGCGGGGAGCTCGGTCGCGATCCGGACGAGCAGGTCGGGAGACATGAGGACTCCCGTCGTGACCGGTTCGTCCTGGACGACGACTGGGATCCCGATCGCCCCCGCGACCGCCCGGTAGTGCGCGAGGATCGCCCCGTCGCCGCGCAGTCCTGCGGGTGGCGCCACCATGACGGCGGCGGCGCCGGCGGCCTCCGCCGCCTGCGACAGCTCGACCGCCACGCCCGTCCCGCCGTGCGAGGTCCCTACCACAACAGGGAATCGGCCCGCCGCGCACTTCACGAACACCTCGGCCACTCGACGACGCTCGCCCTCCGCCAGCTTGTGCGCCTCCCCCATGATCCCGAGCACGTTCAGGCCATGGACGCCGCACCGCGCCTCGAACTCGACCAGGGTCGCGATGCTGGCCTCGTCCACTTGCCCCGCGGCGTCGAACGGCGTGGCGGTGATGGGGATGACGCCTCTGAGATCGGTGGTCATGTCGCCTCCTCCCAGTCGAGCGAGACCGCGCTATAATCCGCCCCGACGGCCGCCGGGACGCGCGGTTCCTCGACTCCCGGCCCCGGCTCCGGAGGAGACGGCCATGACGCTACCCGCCGCCCTCGATGCCATCGCCCGCGACCTCGACGCCGTCCGCGCGGAAGTGCTCCGCGAGGCGGAGGGCCTCTCGCAAGCCCAGGCGGACTGGCGACCGAGCGCCGACGACTGGTCGGTGGGAGAGATCCTCCACCACCTGACGCTCGCCGAGATCAACACCGGCAAGCTCACCTCGAAGCTGCTCAAGGAGACAGGCGCGGGCAGCGCGTATCCGTCCGACCTCGCCGGTTTCGCCCCACTGCCCGCTTGGCCGCCCGGCCCGCGCGAGGCGCCGCCCGTCGTGCGCCCAGACAAGGGCCACCCGATCGGTCAGCTTCTTCACGACATGCGGGCCGCCCGCGAGCGGAGCCGCCAGTCGCTCGAGCGGCTGGCGAACGTCGACCCCCGGGCGTTCACGTGGCGACACTTCGCGCTCGGGGAGATGGACCTCGGCCAGTGGTGGATGCTCCAGGCCCTTCACGACCGGGACCATCTCCAGCAGCTCCGGCGGATCAAGAAGACCCCCGGGTTTCCGCGGGCGTGACGCCTGACCCGCGTGGTTCGTAGACCACCAGCCGGATCGGGGTCGGGCGCCCACCGTTGCACGGGTTGTAGATCTGCGGGCAGTTGGACACGGCGACCAGCACGTCCATTTCCGCCCGAAGGTCCACATGATCGCCCGGCTTCGACCATCCGTCGACGATCGCCATGGCGCCGTCGAGCGCAACCGGAACGTTCATGAAGAAGTTCAGGTTCGCGACGATGTCTTTCCGGCCCAGTCCGAACCGCTCGAGAGCCCGCAGAAAGTTGTCCCGGCAGTTCGGGGTGCCCTCGACGCCGTAGCGGAGGCGGTTGGACTCCGCGCTGCAGCAGCCTCCGATCGTGTCGTGGCGTCCGCAGGTATCGGCGACGATCGTGAAGAGCCGACGCCCCAGCCCCGAGTAGAGGCCGTGGCCCGTCGTGAGGAAGACCGTCCCCGCGAACTTCATCGTGTCGGCCGCGTTGTAGCGCTCGCTCGGGTCGGCGGCGCTGTAGCAGAGGAAGTCGACGGCCTGGCGGCCCTCGAGGTCCACGATCCGGAGTACCTGGCCTGCCGGCACCACGCCAGACCACTCGCCGCCGGCCGGGACGACCCGGTCGTCGACGACGCGTCCGGGAACAGCGGCTCCGGGCAGGTCCGTTGGCGTCACGGCCGTCTCCTCTCCGCCTCGTCCCCCCAGAGCTCCGCTTCTGGCGGGGACGCGCTCGGCTGTGACCTCCGGCGAGCCGGATGCCAGCTCGCACGCATGGCGTCGAGGTCCGGAGCTTCGAGCCCGAGCAGCCGCTTCAGGTCGAGGGCGTTCTGCGTGGGGAAGTCCTCGTTGTTGTTGTTGAACGTGACCGCGACGCGCCGGGCACGACGGTGCAGGCGCCGAGCGTGGCCGGCGAGCTCCGCCAGCTCCTCCGCCCCGTAGAGATAGTCGTACTTCTCGGCGACGGTCGGCTCGCGGCCGGCGCGCTGCTCGAGCCAGCCCCGAAGATTCCGCCCGTGGAGCCGGAGGACGGACCACTCGGGAGTCGTGGCAGCCTCCACCCAGGGCTGCCACACGGCGTCCACCGTCGCGAGGACGAGACCGTGCCGCGCGAGGAACGCGACGACCTCGTCCGTCCGCTCCGGAATCCACGTCTCGTTCCGCAGCTCGACCGCCAGCGTGAAGCCGGGCAGCCGCCCGGGGAGCGAGGCGAGGTAGGCCAGCGTCGCGTCGTCGTATCGGACCCAGGGCGCGAGCTGGAAGAGCACGTAGCCGAGCTTCCCTGCCGCTGCGAGAGGCTCGAGCGCCGCCCGGAAGAGCGCAAAGCAGCGATCGAGCGCTTCTGGCGGGAACTGCTCGCGGTCCAGCTCGCCACGGCGGCGCAACGGGACGTCCTCCGGCAGCATCAGGCGCACGTCGGCGGGAAGGGTGTCGAGCCGCGGATGATGGCCCGTCATCAGGCTGTAGGCCTTGACGTGGAAGAGAAAGCCCGGCGGCGTCCGCTCGGCCCAGAGGGCCGCGTTCCGCGGAGACGGCAGCGCGTAGTAGGTGGAGTTGACCTCGACACAGTCGAAGAAGCGCGCGTACCAGCGGAGCCGGCTCTCGGCCGACATGCCGGGCCGCGGGTAGAAGCGGCCGGAGGCGATCAACGCCTGGTCGAGCCACGACGCGGTGCCGACGCGGTATTCGGTCGAGACCGCGCCTGCGGCCGCGCCGCTCGCCGGTCCCGGGTCGCGGGAACGGCCTCAGCCGGCCGCGAGGAGGCCACGGGCATCAAGCCACCGGAGGGCGTCCGCCACGAGGAACAGCGAGCCCGCGACGCAGACCACGTCGATCCCGGAGTCGCAGAGGGCGCGCTCGAGGGCCTCCTCGGAGCTGGCGGTGACGGCGACGGCGGCGTCCACCGGCGGTAGCTGGGCGACGAGTTCCTGCGGTGGCGTCGCCCGCGGGTGGTCCGCGGGCGCGAGGTAGATCCGCGCGGCGAGCGGCGCCAGCGCCTTCAGGATCCCGGCACGGTCCTTGTCAGCCGAGACACCCAGGACCAGCGCCAACCGTCGCCCGGCGAAGTGGTGCCGGAGCGACGCAGCCAGGGCCGCCGCGCCCCCCGGATTGTGCGCGCCGTCGAGAACGAGGGTCGGCCGCCCCGCGACGCCCGGAATGACCTGGAAGCGCCCCGGCCACCGGACCGTCGCACACCCCGCCCGTACCGCGGCCTCGGGCACCGCGAGGCCTGAGGCATCCGCGAAGGCCCGGACGGCGCCGACGGCGAGGACGGCGTTTCCGGGCTGAAAGAGTCCAGGCAGTGAGAGGCGGACGTCGTCGTAGCCCCATCCGGGCCGCTGAGCCGGAGCCAGTGGCCCTCGAGGTCGCTCGCCAGCGCCTCGACCGTCAGCTCGCGCCCCTCCACGAGCAGCGGCACCCCGACGGCCCGGCAGCGCGCCTGCACGACCGCCATCGCTTCCGGCGCCTGGGCAGCCGAGAGGGCCGTGCCGCCCCGGATGATTCCGGCCTTCTCCCCGGCGATGTCCTCCAGCCGGCGTCCGAGGAACTCCTGGTGGTCGTAGTCGATCCGCGTCACCACCGAAACCAGGGGGGAGCCGACGTTGGTCGCGTCCCAGCGCCCGCCGAGCCCCACCTCCAGGACGGCCGCGTCGACGGCCGCGTCCCGGAACGTGGCCAGGGCCACCGCCGTCATCGCCTCGAAGAACGTGGCGGCGCCGGCCTCGAGCGCGGGCTCGATCCGCGCGGCGTGGCGGGCCAGGACCTCGCGCGGGACCGCCACCCCTTCGATGCGAACCCGCTCCGTCACATCGAGCAGGTGGGGCGAGGTGTAGAGACCCGTTCGCAGCCCGGCGGCCTGGAGGATGGCCGCCGAGAGCGCGGCCACAGAGCCCTTGCCGTTGGTCCCGCCCACGTGGAGGATGCGGAGCCCGGCCTCGGGATGGCCGAGCGCGGCGAGGAGCGCCTCGATGCGCTCGAGGCCGAGCCGCATCCCCGCGCGTTCCCAGCGCGCGAGTCCGAGCAGCCGATCGAGAGGGGCGGTCACGGCATCGAAGGCTCGACGGGCTCCGCGAAGAACGCGAGGAGGCGCCGGAGGAGATCGCGCAGATCCTTCCGCTCGACCACGCGGTCGACCATCCCGTGCTCGAGGAGGAACTCCGCGCGCTGGAAGCCCTCGGGGAGCGGCTGGCGGATGGTCTCCTGGATCACGCGGGGGCCCGCGAAGCCGATGAGTGCACGCGGCTCGGCGAGGATCAAATCGCCCAGCATGGCGAACGACGCGGTCACCCCACCCGTGGTGGGGTCGGCTAGGAGCACGAAGTACGGCACCCGCTCCTCGGCGAGCCGGCCCAGCGCCGCCGAGGTCTTCGCCATCTGCATCAGCGACAGCGCTCCCTCCTGCATCCGAGCGCCGCCCGAGCACGTGACGATGAGCAGCGGAATCCGCTTCCGCGTCGCGAGCTCGATCGCCCGCGTGATCTTCTCGCCGACGACGGACGCCATGCTCCCGCCCATGAACGCGAACTCGAAGACGCACAGGACGATCGGATGCCCGTCGATCCGACCGACGCCCGAGACGAGCGCGTCCTCACGACCGGTCTTCGACCGGGACGACTGGAGGCGGTCGGCGTAGCGTCCGCGGTTGTCCCTGAAGCCCAGCGGGTCCTGGGAGCGAAGCCCCGCGTCCCTCTCCTCGAACGAGCCCGGGTCGAGCAGGAATTCCAAGCGCTCGCGCGCCGAGAGCCGGAACGGCTGCCCGCAGCTCGGACAGGTGCGGGCGTTCTTCTCCACGTCCGCCCGATAGACGATCTCCCGGCAAGCCTCGCACTTGGTCCAGAGCCCCTCGGTGGTGACCTTGCGCGGCGGCCGGTCGCGGCCGAACAGCCAGGCCACGACGCCTCCTATCAGGCCGCGCCGCGGCCGTTGCCGGCGGCCGAGGCGCGCGTGGCGGCCTTGAGCGTGGCGATGAACTCACCTACCTTGCCGACCAGATCCGGATCGCCAGCCAGGCGCTCCACCAGCCGGACGATGGCGCTTCCGACGATGGCGCCGTCCGCGTGGCGGACGACCGCGGCGACCTGCTCAGGCGTCGAGATCCCGAATCCCACGCCGATCGGCTTGGTGGTGACGGCGCGGAGATCGCGGACGAGCCGAACGAGCTCTGCCGGCACCTCCGTCCGCTCGCCGGTAATCCCCGTGAGCGGAATCAGGTAGACGAACCCGCGGCTCGCGCGAGCGATCCGGCGGAGCCGCTCCGGCCCACTGGTCGGCGCCGCCAGCGCGACGAGGTCGAGGCCCGCGCGTCCGGCGGCCCGCGCGAGCGGCGGGCTCTCGTCGATCGGGCAGTCGGGGACGATCAGGCCCGCCACGCCCGCGCTCGCGAGATCGCGCGTCACCCGCTCGAGGCCGTAGCGGTGGAGCGGATTCAGGTACGTCATGACGACCAGCGGTGTCCGGATCCGGCCGCTGACGCCGGCGAGCACAGGCAGCAGGCGGTAGAGACTCGTCCCCCGCTCGAGTGCGCGGACGGCAGCTCGCTGGATCGTCGGACCATCCGCCAGGGGATCGGAGAAGGGCAGACCCACCTCGATCACGTCCGCACCGCGGGCGTCGGCTTCCGCGATCAACCGCGCGGTGGTCTCGAGGTCGGGGTCGCCGGCGCAGAAATACGGGATGAGCGCGCGCTCACCGCGGAGACGCAGGCGGGCGAAGACCTGTTCAATCTGCGACACGGCCACCCCCGGTCTCCCGGCCGGCCACGTCGCGCCCGGCGCCCCGGGTGGCGCGGACGGTCTCGACGTCCTTGTCCCCGCGACCCGAGAGCCCGATCACCAGGCGAGTCTCCCGCGGCAGCGTGGCGGCGAGGCGGATCGCGTGGGCCACGGCGTGTGCTGACTCGAGGGCCGGGACGATACCCTCGAGCCGGGCGAGCAGGCCGAAGGCCTCGAGCGCTTCCTCGTCGGTCACCGCGACGTACTCGGCTCGGCCCGTGTCCTTCAACCAGGCGTGCTCGGGACCGACGCCGGGATAGTCCAGGCCCGCCGAGATGGAGTGCGCGGGCAGGACCTGGCCGTCCTCGTCCTGGACCAGGTAGGACAGGCTGCCGTGGAGCACTCCGGGGACTGCCGGCCGAGAGCGGCGCCCCGTGACGGCCGCTCCGGAGCCCGGCGCCTCCCGCTTCCACGCCGACCAGCCGGACCTCGCGGTCGTCGAGAAACGGATGGAAAAGGCCGAGCGCGTTGGACCCGCCACCCACGCACGCCACGAGCACGTCGGGGAGTCCGCCGAGCTGCCGCCGCACCTCGCGGCCGATGACCGACTGGAGGTCCCGGACCATCATCGGGTAAGGATGCGGGCCGGCGGTGGACCCGACGCAGTAGTAGGTCGTCCGCACGTTGGTGACCCAGTCCCGGAGAGCCTCGTTCATCGCGTCCTTGAGGGTCCCGCTTCCCGAGCGAACCGGGATTACGCGCGCCCCCAGGAGGTCCATCCGGAAGACATTGAGCGCCTGACGTCGCATGTCCTCCTCGCCCATGTAGACCTCGCACTCGAGGCCCAGCAGGGCCGTGATCGTCGCCGTCGCGACACCATGCTGCCCGGCGCCTGTCTCCGCGATCACGCGGCCCTTGCGCATGCGCCGGGCGAGAAGCCCTTGGCCGAGCGTGTTGTTGATCTTGTGGGCGCCCGTGTGGCAGAGATCCTCGCGCTTCAGATAGATCCGGGCACCACCGGCATGCGCGGTGAGTCGCCCGGCAAGCGTGAGCGGCGTCGGACGGCCCACGTACTCGCGTGACAGCTGAACGACCCGCGCACGGAAGTCCGGGTCACGCCGCGCGTCCCGGTATGCCGTCTCCAGCTCGACGAGCGGCGTCATGAGAGTCTCGGGAACGTACCGGCCGCCGAAGAGCCCGAAGTGGCCGGAGCGGTCGGGCAGGCGAGGTCGTTTCGCCGGTCTACCCACGGGAATCCTCGCGCGGCGGGGCAAGCGCCTCGGCCGCGGCCCGGGCGGCCCGGACGAACTGCCGCACCTTGACTGGGTCCTTCCGGCCCGGCGCGGCCTCCACGCCCGAGTTGACATCGACGCCCCACGGCCGTGCCACCTGAACAGCCTCGCCCACCGTCTCGGGCGTGAGCCCCGCCGCCAGGATCACCCGCGCCCGGACTGCCGCCTCGCGGGCGAGCCTCCAGGAGATCGTCGCCCGCGCCTCGCCCTCGCTCCACCGCGCCGGACTGTCGAGAAGAAAGGCGGCGGGCTTGTAGCGGTCCAGCTGGGCGAGGTCACTCGACTCCCGCACCTTGATGGTCTTGAGCGTGGGCCGCGACATGGCCGCCACGACCTCCGGGGGCTCGGCACCATGGAGCTGCACCGCCCCGAGTCCGCACTCGGTGACGACGGAGGTCACGTGAGCCGGCGGATGGTCCCAGAAGACGCCCACCGGACACACGAACGGCGGGAGCCCTGCCACGATGGCGGACGCTACTGCCGGGGTGACGTAGCGAGGCGTGCCCTCCACGAAGATCAGCCCGATGGCATCGGCTCCCGCCTCCACCGCCCGGAGAGCGTCGTCCAGCGACGTGACCCCACAGATCTTGACCCGCAGGTGGCTCACTGGCCTACCCTCCCTCCGAAGGAGAGAGAAAGTCCTCTCATATCCCGAGGAGCTCGCGGAGCTTCGTGGCAGGATCCCCGCTCCGCGACAGCGACTCGCCGACGAGGATGGCCTGCGCGCCGGCGGCACGGACGCGCTTGACATCGTCGCGCGTGGCGATTCCGCTCTCGGACACCACGCAGGCGCCCGCCGGTGCCCGGACGGCGAGCCGCTCGGTGGTCGCGAGGTCGGTCCGGAACGTCGTCAGATCCCGGTTGTTGATGCCGATCACCCCGGCCCCGAGCTCGGCGGCCCGATCGAGCTCCCCTTCGCGATGGACCTCCACCAGCGCCGAGAGTCCGAGCCCCTTGGCCGCCTGGAAGAGGTCGGTGAGCAGCGGCGGATCGAGAATGGCCACGATCAGCAGGATGGCGTCGGCGCCGTGGGCCCGCGCCTCCCACAGCTGGTACTCGTCGACGACGAAGTCCTTCTCGAGCACCGGGCACTCCACGAGAGCCCGCACCGTGTCCAAGTCCGCGAGACTTCCCTGGAAGTGGGCATCCGTCAGGACGGAGAGCGCCGCCGCGCCCGCCCGCACGTATTCCCGCGCCCGGGCGACGGGGTCGAATCCCTCGGCCAGGGCGCCCTTGATGGGCGACGCGCGCTTGAGCTCGGCGAGGACCCGCACCTCGCCAGCCATGCGCGGCGTCAGCGCCGCGGCCAGGCTCCGTGGCGGCGGGAGCGTCGCGGCGCGGACCTCCAGCGCGCCGCGAGGGAGCGCGGCCCGGCGGGCGACGACGTCCACACGCTTCCGGCCAACGATCTCGTCCAGAAGGCCCATGGCATCGATTCGCTCAGAAGTCACCTCGAGCCCCGTCGGGCCTGGGCAGGTCGAGAGGGAAGCGGCGGACCTGCTCGAGGACGTGCTCGCGGAGCGTGCGGGGCGGCGGCAGGTCCCGCGCGAGACGCCCGCCGCGGATCAACGGCTTGAGAAGGTCCTCGTACGGCCCGCCGCACGCGCACCGGTCGACAGCTCGGTGGGCGGCCACGACAACGGTCTTCCCGCAGGCGCGGCAGCGCAGGACCCGCTTCGAGCCCGAGTGCTTGCCCCGCTTGGCGATTGGCCGGCCGTCGATCTCCATGATGTCGAGCCCGAAGTTGAGGACCGGGGCATTCGCGATGGCCGTCCCCACCCCGTAGGCATCGACCAGCGGATTGAGGCGCGGCATCTGGTACTCGTCGATCCCGCCGGTGGCGATGATCTTGACGTGCTCGAACCCACGATAGTCGAGCTCCCAGCGGACCTCCTCGAGGATGCGGTAGAAGTCGCCCCGCCGGGACGAGGGGGTGTCGAGCCGGACCGCGTAGAGGTCCCGCCCGAGCGCCTCGGCCACCCGGATCGCCTCGAACTTCTCGTCCTGGAGGGTGTCGATCAGCGCCACCCGCCGGACCTTCGGATCGATCACGTCGTGGAACGCGCGGAGCGCCTCGACGGTGTCCCCGATCACCAGGACCAGCGCGTGAGGGATCGTGCCCATGGGGTCAGCGTCGATCAGCTCGGCCGACTTCGTCACTGCCACGCCGTCGCAGCCCCCGACGAAGGCGTTGCGCTCGATCATGGGGGCGAGCCCCGGATGCATCCGCCTGGCTCCGAAGCTAATCACCTGGCGCTCCCCCGCCGCCTTCTTGCAGCGGGCCGCCTTCGTCGCAATCCCCGAGGCCTGGCAGAGGAGACCGAGGAGCGCCGTCTCGTACTCCGCCCAGTCCACGTAGACGCCCTCCACGGTGAGGACGGGCTGGTAAGCGCCGAACACCGTTCCCTCGTCCATGGCGGTCACGTCGATGGGCAACCCGTCCAGGAGGTGGGCGGCCTCCTCGATTCCGGCCAGGATCCCCCAGCCCCAGTCTCCCGGCAGGCTCTTCAGATACACCTCGGCCTTGACGCGCGCCCGGTTGCCCCGGGCCCGGAGGATCTGCACTGTCCGGTTGAAGTAGACGTCGGCAACCTCTCCCGCCTTGATCTCCTGGTGGGTCGCCAGATGGAAGGGTCGCTTGTCAGGCACGCTCAGCGCTCCTTCGGGGCGCCGGCACGCGCCGGCGACGCCGAGGCGTCGTCGTGGAGGGAGACGTAATCAAATATGAGCGAGGCCAAGAGGTTGTCCCTGAGCCCGGGAACGGTTAAGGGTGCCAGGATTCTAGCAAACCCCCCCCAACCCCCACAAGCAAGGCGGAGGCTCCGGCCTCCGTCCCGGTTCTGGGTCCACAAGACCAGCCCCAACGTGGTCGCCAGCCGCGATCAGCGCGTTCGGCGCTCTCGAGCCCGCGGGACTGCGCGTAGCGGGCCTGGTACTCCGACGTGTTACCGGACGGTGTCGATGTACGCCCGGAATGCGTCGCCGAGATCCGGTCGCGCCAGGGCCATCTCCACGGTCGCCTTGAGAAACCCGAGCTTGTCGCCTGTGTCGAAGCGCCGACCTGTGAACCGCACCGCATAGATGGGTCGGCGCGCCCGGAGGCGCCGGAGGGCGTCGGTGAGCTGGATCTCCCCCCGGTAGTCGGGCGGGGTCTCGCCCAGGATCGGGAAGATATCTGGCGTCAGCACGTACCGGCCGATGATGGCGAGATCGGAGGGTGCGGCCTCGGGCGCGGGCTTCTCCACCAGGTCTTCGACGAGGAACACGTTGTCGCCGACAGGCGTGCCCTTGATGACGCCGTACATCGAGAGCTGGTCGCGGGGGACGCGCTCGACAGCGAGCACCGGGTTGCCGAACTGCTCGTACACCGAGAGGAGCTGGCTGATGGCCGGCGGATCCGCCACGATGATGTCGTCGCCGAGGAAGGCAGCGAACGGCTCGTCGCCGACTAACGGGCGGGCGCAGAGGATGGCGTGCCCGAGACCGAGCGGCTCCTTCTGGCGGACGTAAGTCACGGAGGCGAGGTCAGAGATCGTCTTGATCTGCGCGAGCTCCTCCCACTTGCCACGCTCCTGGAGGTAGAACTCCAGCTCCACCGAGGCGTCGAAGTGATCCTCGATCGCCCGCTTGCCCCGGCCGGTCACGATACAGACGCGATCGAGCCCGGCAGCGACCGCTTCCTCCACGACGTACTGGATCATCGGCTTGTCGACGAGGGGGAGCATCTCTTTCGGCTGGGCTTTCGTGGCAGGCAAGAACCGAGTGCCGAGACCCGCGGCGGGGAACACGGCGGTACGGACGCTCATGCGACCGACTCCTTTCGTCCGTCCTTGGCGGACCCGCCCCCCGGGGGCGGGGTGAGACGGACCTCCATGGCGGCGCGCGGGAGACGAATGCCATGCGCCGCGAACGCTTCCTTGACACGACGGCGGGTCTCGAACTCGAGCGGACCCTTCTCGAGCGCGGCGACGCGGGCGTGGAGGCGCAGGATGGCCTCGCCCTGGCCACCGCCCTGACCAAAGCGCAGGATACCCTCGGCGGTCGGCGGGTCGAAGATCACCGCGGGCCGGGCGTCGGCCATGGCCTTGCCGACCTCCCCCAGCACCCGGAGCGCTCGGTTGACGTCCTCGTCGTAGTCGACCGGGACCTCGACGACCAGGCGGGCCCACCCAGCCGTATGATGACCGAAGGCGGTCAGCTCGCCGTTCGGCACGATCCGGAGCTCTCCCGAGAACTTCCGAAGCTTGGTGACGCGGAGCCCCACCGACTCGACGACGCCCGTGTGCGGCCCGACCTCGATCACGTCTCCGACGGCGACCAGGTTCTCGAGCAGGATAAAGAAGCCCATGATGACGTCCCGGATCAAGCTCTGCGCCCCGAGGCCGATCGCGACGCCGACCACCCCCGCCGACACGAGGACCGCTCGAACGTCGATGCCGATCTGCTGCAGGATTACGACACCGACAAGGAACGCCATGAAGTAGCGGGCCGCGCTCGTGAGGAGGGGACCAAGGGTCTGAGCGCGCTGGGCCCGGGCCGGGTGCTCGGTCGCCCCCGCGAGCGGCCGCAGCAGCCGGCGGACCAGGACCGCGATGAGGCGGTATCCCATCCAGCCGACCAGGACTACGCCCGCGATGGTCGCGATCCGGGCCAGGACATGGGCCGCCTCCTCGCCGAGCGACAGCGCCCGTGCCGCCAGCAGGGAGAGCTCCTCGAGCAGTGACCGGAAGATCACGGGGTCCGCTCCGTCCCCCGGGGTGGCCGCCCCGAAGGCTCGCGGGCCGGGTGCATCCGGGCGCGGAGCCGGCGGACGTCGCGCACCGCCTCCAGTGTGATGAAGTAGGCCATCACCGCGAGCACGAGGCCCACGATGGTCGTGCCCACGAACAGAGGCTTCGAGGCGACGAAGAGCATGCTCCACACGAGCTGCCAGAGATCACCGGCGGTCTCCCGGGGACCCGCGCGGAGAGACGACCCCGCGGACTCGGCCCATCCGTGCACGCTGGCGAACGAGAAGCGGCTCCAGTCGCCCGTCAGGACGGCCTCGCCCAGCCCGAGACAGAAGCCGTACACGAACGGCGCGAACCAGGGCAGGTTCAGCCACGCCCCGGTGATCGTCGCCGCCTTGTTGAGCCGAAACACGTAGGCCGCGGCGAGGGCCAGGACGGTGTGGAGCCCGTAGAACGGCGTCACCCCGATGAAGACGCCGGCCGCCATGCTCGCCGCCAGATGCGAGGGCTCCTCGTCGAGGTGCAGGACGGCGGTCGCCCGCTCGCGGAGACGGCGCCAGGAAAAGACCATCGAGCGGAAAGAGCCTCAGGACGCCCCGGGCCGTTCCGGCGGCGCCTCGGCGATCGTGACCGACAGCGTGACCTCCTTACCCTGTCGCAGGACGCGGAGGCTTACGGGCCGGTCGACCGGCGCGTCCAGGACGAGCCGCTGAAGGTGCTGGAGATCCCCCACGGTCGCCTCGCCGAAGCGTACGACGACATCGTTCGGGAGGAGCCCCGCCTTCTCCGCCGGCCCACCGGACAGCACTCGCTTGACGACAGCGCCGCGGCCCTTCGGCGCGCCGAGCGCCTCGGCCAGGTCGTCGTTCAGGGGCTCGAGTGATACGCCCAGCCAGCCGCGCACGACGCGGCCCCGCGAGATGAGGGCGCTCGCGACCCGCTGCGCCGTGTTGATCGGGATGGCGAAGCCGATGCCCTGTCCGGACGAGAGGATCGCCGTGTTGATGCCGATCACCTCGCCCTGCGCGTTGAGCAGCGGGCCGCCCGAGTTGCCGGGGTTGATCGACGCGTCGGTCTGGATGAGGGTCTCGTTCTGCACGATCCCAGTATCCGACCGGCCCGTCGCGCTCACGACCCCGACCGTGACCGTCTGCTCGAGCCCGAACGGGCTTCCGATCGCGATGGCCCACTGCCCGACCTCGATGCGATCGGAGTCCCCGAGCTTCGCCGCGACCACGTCCTCGCCGGCGGGGATCCGGACCACGGCCAGGTCCGTCGCTGCGTCCGTACCCACGGTCTTCCCGACAACCTCTCGCTTGTTGTGCAACCGGACCGTGATCTCGTCCGCTCCCTTGACGACGTGGAGATTCGTCAGGATGTGTCCCTGCGCGTCGATGATCACGCCCGAGCCAACGCCCGCGCGCTCCCGCTCCCCGGGCGGCATCTGGCCAAAGTACTGGTCAAAGAAGTTGGGGGGCACGCCGGGGCCGGGGGTCCCGCCGCGGGGACGTTGGCGACGCAGGAAGTGCGCCGTCGCGATGTTCACGACGGCGGGCCGGAGGTGCTCCGCGACGCCCACGAATGCCCGCTGGACATCCGCCGGGGTGACCGCCGCCGCCCCAATTGGAGGGGGAACCGGAGCCCCCGGCCAGCGGACGCCGGAGAGCTGGAACCCGAGCCCGACACCGAGACCAGCGGCCAAGGCCACGACAACGGCCAGTCCTGCCTTCAGGAGCAGCCGGCTCACGCCGTCTCCAGCCGGCGGGTCCCGCCCACAATCGCCTTGACTTCTCCGAGCACGATCTTGAACATCATCTCGAGCCTCCGATGCGCTGGCTGATCTCGCGGTATACCCATGTGCCCCTCGCGGCCGCGAGCGTGGTCGTGCTGGTGGCCGTCATCGGGTGGCTCGTCGTGGACCGCTTCGGAGGCCCTTCGCCGCGATGGCCCGGCCTCGCCGCGCCGCGCCCCTCGGTGGTGGCGATCCCGGCGGGCCCCGACGCGGCCGAGAGCGGTGGAGTCCCGTCCGAGCGAGCCCCGGGGCGCCCCGAGACCCCTGCTAGCGGCGCGCCCGTGACAACCAGCCAGCCAGCACCCACGCCGGAACGGTACGCGCTCGAGAGCGGTCCCATGCCACCGGGGGAGACTGCGGACCGCATGGAAGGGGAACTCAACCGGCTAGGACATTCCACGGTGCGATTCCGCAAGGAGGACACGACACGGCTGTTCGTGGTCACCGCCACGGGCTTCGCATCCGCCGAAGAAGCGCGCCAGGCCGTGCGAGAGCTCGGTCGCGGCACCGTGGTCGAGGAGGCCGGAGTCACCGAGGTCGCCCTGGGGCGCCACCCCTCGCTAGCCGCGGCCGTCGCGGCAGCGCGGCCGCTCCGCGCCCGGGGATTCGAGGTGCGCGTCAGCGAGGCGCTCGTGCCCAACGGGCAGTACCACATTCGATACGGCCAGTTCGCGCGGCGCGCTGACGCCCAGGCGTACCGGGAGGCGCTCGCGCGCCGCGGGATCACAAGCCGGGTCGTCAAGGTCCGGTAGGCCGCTCGCTCCCCTCAGGCCACGAAGGGCGGGATGGGCGGCACCTCGAGCAGCTGGCTCTTCACCTCCACGACACCGGGCACCGTCCGGGCCACCTCGGTCGCCCGCTCTAGGGCGGCCGTCCCCTCGAGCCGAATCACACCGCGGTCGGCGTCCACGCTCAGGCGGTACTTGCGCGTGTCGGGATGCGCCGCCAGCGCAGAGCGCACCCGCGAGCTGAGCGCCCGGTCCCGCACTTGCTGTCGCGACTCGGGGGTCGCCGCGAGGCTCCGGACGAGGCCCGCGATGGCTTCCACGCCCGCCTCGACCGTGAGCTTCTCTGTATTGAGGACCACGTCGTAGAGCGCAGGATCGCCCCAGTCCACGTCGTAGAGATATCGGATCCGTCCATTCTTCTCCTGGTCGCTCCGTCGCACCATCTCCATCGTGGTGCGGACGTCCACGCCCTCCTGCGCCTGGCCCGCCATCTTCTTCATCACCCGCTTGACCCTGAGCTCGAACGGCGCGATCACGTGGACCCGCAAGACGTGCGAGATGCCACGGAGCAGCATCTGGCCACCTCGCGAGTTGATGACGACGTTGTCCTGCTCCGCCGCATCCAGGAGGGCCGACTGGAGCACGGTGATGTACTGCCGGGTCTCGACGTCGAACCGCTCGAAGAGCGAGGGCTTCTTCTCGTCGAGTTCGGTCAGCTTGTCCTCGCCGACGCCGTAACGTTGCGCCGCTTCCGAGAGCATGTCCCGGTCGACGTAGCGCCATCCGAGGCGCTTGGCCAGCTCGATCCCGATCTCGGGGCCGCCGGACCCCGTCTCGTGCGCGATCGTCACGATGGCCATAGGGGCACCTCCCGCCCGGGCCACGCCGGGCTCAGTCTTCTTCTACTAGCTCGAAGTCTTCCGTCGGCGCCCCACAGTGGGGGCAGCGCTCTGGGGGGTCTTCCCCGGGCTGAACGTAGCCGCAGCGCAGGCAGCGACATACCAGTACCACACGCGGCCTCCGGCGAGATCCGAGCTTAGTCTAGCCGATCAGGAGCCTGAGGAGAAGCCGGAGCTCCCCGTCCGAACGACCGGTGGACCAGGCAACCGGAGCCGAGCACCGCGCCCCTGGCGGCCCGGTCGAGGGCCATCGGTCTGGGCTTGCTCCGACCACGGTCCCGGGCATCGCGACTCAAGCCCAGAAACGTCGACGCCAGCCCTTGCCGGAGGGCAGGCCGCTACGCCACACTGTCGCGCATGGATCGGCTGCGGCTGGCGTACCTGGCGCTGGCGCTCGGCCTCATGGGGTTCGGCGCGATCTGGGGGTGGCTCGGTCTCCGGCCTGCCGGTGAGTCGCTGCCGCGCGGCTCGCGCCTCGCCGCGGGGCTCCTTCTGCTGGTCGCCGTCGGCGGCACCGTCGCCGCCGTCCTCCTGGAGGGTCGCGCGGCGCGCTCCTGGTAGAGAGCTGCATCCGGGTCCGTCGCTGTCAGCGCCGGGGACGCGGCGGTCGGCGCTTCGAGGGCAGCGGGGGTGCGACGGGACCGGACGTCGACGAGGCCGCCGACACCCCGTCGGTGATGCCGGGCAGCGTGATGCCGGCGTCTACCAGGGGCTTCGCGATCCGATCCTTCAGCCAGTGGCTGTCCCACCACTCGATCGGGCTCGTGTATACCCCGTGGATGAGCAGGGCGAAGTGGAGGTGATCGCCGCCCGCCAGGCCCGTCTCGCCACTTCGCCCGAGCGCCTCGCCCTTCTGCACCGTCTGCCCGACCTTGACCCCAATGTCCGAGAGGTGGGCGTAGAGGCTCATCAAGCCGAGCCCGTGGTCCAGCACGACCATGTTCCCATAGATGCCGTTCGGCCCAGTGAACACGACGCGTCCGGCGTTAGACGCCTCGACGGAACTCTGCCGGTTGGAGGCGAGGTCGATGCCGAGGTGCCACTGGGTATCGACGGTGCGTCCGTCAAGCTGGTACGTCCTTTCTTCCGGGAAGTTGGCAAAGACCTTCGTGTTCGACTGCTGGCGAAACGGACCCGTCCAGAGCGGCTTCGGTGAGGTCTCCCCGCGCCCGATCTCCCGGTTCCTCGCCTCGAAACCCTTCCGCCCCTCGCCGTTGACGCGAAGGAAGGACTGGAGGAATTCCTCCAGCGAAGCCGTGCTCGGCGTCTGCGGCACGAGCTCCGGGACCTTGCGCCGCAGGAACGCCTCCGTCAGGGTGATGGTGTCCTTCGGGAACCGCACCGGCAGGAAGGTCACCGGGACCCCGATCACGCGTTCGTTCCCTGCCTCGTCAGTCGCCACGACGGCGGGCGGCACCGCCGGCCCGTCATAGGGCACCACGAACAGTGCGATGTGGAGGGCCGGATCCTGGGCCAGCCCCGTCACACCCGGGAAGTACTCCGTCCCGACCCGGATCCCCGAGCGCGCCGCGCCCTCGGGCCGGTAGACCACGATGCCGGCACCCGCGTGCTTGATATAGCCCGTCGCTGACTTGAGCTCGAGCTTCGGCGGAGTGAGGTCGACGGTGAACCGGTGGACCAGACGGGGTCCTCGCGGAGGCCGTGGGCGCCAGAGCGTATCCCGCGCCTCGATCTCGATCTCGGCCGGCCCTTCCTGCAGCCTGAGCGCAGCGGCGTCCAGCGTCACGGGCTTGCGCAGGGTCCGGCTCGCGGCCGAGGTCAGATCCTCGCTCAGGACCGGACGGGCGGCGCCCTGCTGGACCACCCGCACCTCGACCGCCGCCAGGTTCGCCGCGGGCGCGTCGAGCACCACCGTGATCGGACGCGCCGTGTGTCCGAGGGCGGTAACCGCGGGCTCGATCGTCACCCGCACGGCTGGCTGCCGCTGGCGCCAGATCAGGAATCCGGCGCCCGCGAGCAGCACCACGACAAGGAAGAGCCCGAGCCTGCCGCGCTTCATGCCGACCGCCACGCCTCCGGGTTGACCAGGTTCGTCGGGCGACGCCCTTCGAGCGCGGCGAGGCAGTTCTCCGCGGCGCGGGTGGCCATCTTGAGCCGCGTCGCCCGGGACGCCGAGCCGATATGGGGCGTGAGCGCGAGGTTCTCGAGCCCGAGCAGACCGGAATGGACCTTCGGCTCCTCCTCGAAGACGTCGAGCCCCGCTCCCGCTATCCGCCCCGCGCGGAGCGCCTCGACGAGCGCCGTCTCGTCGACCACCGGCCCGCGCGCGACGTTCACCAGGAAGGCCGTAGGCTTCATGAGCGCGAGCTCCGCGGCACCGATCAAGTGCCGGGTCTCGGGGGAAAGCGAGACCGAGAGCACGATGAAGTCCGCCTCCCGAAGCAGGTCGGCCTTCGTCCGGTACTCCACGCCGAGGTTCCGCTCGGCCTCGAGATCACGCTTCCGGTTGTGGTAGAGGACGCGCATGCCGAATCCCTGGCCACGCCGAGCGATCGCCTGGCCGATCCGCCCCAACCCGATGATGCCGAGCGTCGTCCCGTGCACGTCGCTACCCACCAGCTGGCTCCAGTAGACGCCCGTCCACTTCCCGTCCCGAATGAAGCGATCGCTCTCCGGCACGCGCCGCGCGACGCCGAGCATGAGCGCCCAGGCCATGTCAGCGGTGGTCTCGGTGAGCACCCCCGGCGTGTTGGTGACCAGGATTCCGCGCCGGGTCGCAGCCTCCACGTCGACGATGTTATAGCCCACCGCCGCGACCGCCACGATGCGGAGGCGAGGCGCGGCGGCGAGGATGGTCTCGGGAATCGGGTGGGCGCCCATCGGGATGATCGCGTCGCAGTCGGCGACCCGGCGGGCGAGCTCGGCGACGGGAAGCTCGCGCTCGGTCGGGCTCGTCACGACCGTGCCGACCCGCTCGAGCATCGTGCGCGCCTCAGCTTCCATCGGCCAGGTCACGAAGATGAAGCGCGCCGCCATGCCTTCGCGAGCCTACCCGCCGCCGCCGCCGACTGTCAAGCGCGCGGGGCCCCGCTTGACGTCGCCCACGGATTCTGGCGCCATGAGGGCGCGACCCATGAGGAACGTCAAGCGCAGAAGGCGACCGGCCACGACGCCAACCCATCACGTTGCCCTCGGGCGATCTCGATGAGCGGGTATGCGGGCATTGGCCTTCGCACCGTCGTGGGCGCGGTTTACGTGTTCCAGGCCTACCTCGCGCTGTTCTCGGCGACGCCGAAGGGGCTGGCTGCGTACCTCGCCACCCTCGGCCTTCAGGCCCACACGATCCTCTCGGTCACGGTGATCGCGATCAACGGAATCGGGGGGGCCATGCTGGTCATCGGGCTCTGGACGCGCCTGGCGGGCTCGCTCAACGCCGCCGTGCTGCTGCTCGGCCTGCTCATCGTCTACGTCCGCCAGGGCGCCCTCCTCAAGGGCACCATCGTCGATGCGGCGATCGGGCGGACGACCGCCGCGGGCTACGAGTACGTGGCGCTCCTCGCTGTCGCCACGGTGCTCGTCGCGGTGGGCGGCGGCGGAGGCAAGAGGTGACCGCCGGGTCGCCGAACCCCTAGAAGCCGCGCCCGCCTCAGGGCCCGGCTACTCTCGGATCCAGCTCTCGGCAAACGGGATCTCGGGGGAGGGCGGGGCGATCGAGCTCGGCTGGAGGCGGCGGAGGGCGTCCACGTCGAGCCGCCGGTAGAGGCGCCGCCGCCGCATCCCCTGGCGGTAGCTCCGCAGCAGTCCCCGGCTCACATAGGCATAGAGGGTGGCGGGCTTCACGCCGAGCCGTTGCGCCGCTTCGTCGACAGTCAGATATTCCTCGCCCCCGATGACGACCATCGCCTTCCCGCCACCCTAGCAACCGGGTCGATCCCCGTCCACTACTATCTTGTCAAATCAATCAAAATCAATAATAATCAACTTATTCGACCAGAGACAGGGCCCCCGAGCCCGCTTCAAGGAGGACGGCCATGGACACGCGCTGGAAGGCAGGGCTGGAAGATGTGATCGCCGCACGGTCCGCGATCACCGCCATCGATGGCGCAGCAGGGCGTCTTTACCACCGCGGGTACGAGATCGGAGCTCTCGCCGCGCGCGCGAGCTTCGAGGAGACGACGCACCTCCTGTGGTTCGGCGAGCTGCCCCAGCCGGCCGAGGCCGAGGTCTTCGTGAGCCGCCTCCGCGCCGCCCGCGCTCTCCCACCTCCCGTCCTCGCCCTTCTGCGTGCGCTGCCGGCGGACACGCACCCCCTCGACGCCCTGCGCACGGCGGTGTCGCTGGCCGCCACCGGCGATCCGGACGTCCGGGCCGCCGACGCCGAGGCGAACCTCCGCAAGGCCCTGCGCCTCACCGCGCTCATCCCGGCGGTGGTCGCGGCATGGCAGCGACTGCGCTCGGGACGCGAGCCGGTGCCGGTCGAGGTCGAAGGCTCGCACGCCGCCTACTTCCTGCGCCTCCTCCACGACCGTGCGCCCACCCCCGAAGTCGGGCGGGTCCTCGACACGGTCCTCACACTGCACGCGGACCACGAGCTCAATGCCTCGACATTCGCGGTCCGCGTCGGCGTGGCCACGCTGGCGGACCTCCACTCGACGGTGGTCGCCGCGATCTCGACGCTCAAGGGCCCACGGCACGGCGGTGCGAACGAGGACGTGCTGGCCATGTTGCTAGAGATCGGCGAGCCCGACCGGGCCGAGGCCTACGTGGCGGCCCGTCTGGACGCCCACGCACGCGGCAGCCGGATCGAGCGAGCGAACCCGCAGGCCCGCATTCCGGGGTTCGGCCACCGCGTCTACCGGGTGGACGACCCCCGGGCGCGCGTGCTCCGGCACATGGCGCAGACGATGGCAGAGGCGACCGGTCACACCCGCCTCTTCGGAACCGCCGAGCGCGTGTACGCGGCGATGAAGACCCGCACGGCGCTGCCCGTCAACGTGGACTTCTTCTCGGCGGTCGTGTATCACGCGCTCGGCATCCCAGGCGACCTCTGCACGTCGGTCTTCGCGATCGCGCGCGTGGCCGGGTGGTGCGCCCACGCGCTCGAGCAGTACGCGGACAACCGGCTCATCCGGCCGCGGGCCGACTACGTCGGCGTGCCGCCGCGCGAGCTGGCCATCCACGCCCACTGACGCCCGGGTCGAGTCGCGCTACGAGCTCGCCGCGAGCGCGGGGCGGCCACGCGTCACATGTTCAGCTCGCGCCGCGTGTGAAGGTGCCGGGCTAGTCCCTCGGGCCGCCGCCGAACCGGGCGGGCAGCGCGTCCTTCCAGCACCGGCCAGCACCGGCCAGCACCGGCCAGCACCGGCCAGCACCGGGCTCCCGAAGCGCGCCCGGGTGCACGGGCCGAGTGCCGACGCTCCCGACTCAGGCGTGGCGCCAGCGGGGGGGTTCCTTCGCGAAGAACGCGCGAACGCCCTCGCGCGCGTCCTCCGTGCGGAAGACGACTTCGGACAGGATCATGGTTTGGCGGATGGCCTCGTCCTCGGTGGTGTCCTGACCGAGCTCGACCGCTTCCTTGATGAGCTGGAGCGCTCGGTTCGGACGCTCCGCTAGGGTGCGCGCCAGCTCCAGGGCGGCGACGAGGGCCTGGCCGGGCGGGACGACGCGGTTCACGAGCCCCCACCCACGGGCGGTCTCTGCGTCGATCGGGTCGCCGGTGAACATCAGCTCCTTGGCCCGACCCTCCCCCACCCGCCGGGGAACGCGAACGGTCCCACCGCTCCCGGGGAGCACGCCGAGCTTCACCTCCGGCAGGGCGAGTCGCACGTCGGCGGCTGCGATCAGGATGTCGCAGCACACGGCGAGCTCGAGGCCGCCGCCGTAGGCGAGGCCGTTGAGCGCGGCGATCGTGGGTTTCGGGAAGTCGTCGAGCCGGCTGTACGCGGTGTTCTCGGGCGCGAGCTTCTTCCGCACGACGTCGTCCTGGACCGAGGGAAACTCACTCACATCGGATCCCGCACAGAATGCTCGCGTCCCTCCGCCCGTGACGACCAGCACGCGCGCGGCCGGATCGGCTGCCAGCCGGTCGAGCGCGGCCTGGAGCCGGCGCGTCAGGTCCAGGGTCACCAGGTTGAGGGGTGGGTTGTCCAGCGTCAGCAAGGCGACGCCGGCCTCGACGGTGGTGCGAATCAGCTCGTGGCGGTCGCTCATGGCTCGGGACGCCTCCTCTGGCGGGATACCGGCCGCCTCCGAAACTCGGCGAGGATCCCCATCGGTTCGGCGCGGAACAAGCGCGGATCCATGGGGCGCGGCGGCGCCGGCACCCGGACGGGGAAGCCGATGCGTGCGAGCACGTCCTTCTCGAGGTCAACTCCAGGCGCGAGCTCGACGATCTCGATGGCTTCCGATCCGAGCCGGAACACCGCACGGTCGGTCACGTACATGACCTCTTGACCTCGCGCCCTGGCGTACCGCCCGCTGAACGTCACCTGCTGGACCGCCGGCACCCACTTCCCCGTCTGGCCCTCCCGTACGAGGCGCACGCCGCGCTCCCCGTCCGGCCGGACCTCGAGGCCGTCGGCGGTGAGGGTTCCCGAGAACACGACCTTCCGCGCGCCCTGGCTGATCTCGGGCATGGGGCGCGGACCAGGATAGCAGGGATGCCTGGGTGCGGGTGGCCGGCGCGGCCCGCTCCGCGTCTACCGGAACGGACGGAAGAAGGCGCGGAGCTCCTCGGCCAGGAGTCGAGGCTCCTCCGCCGCGAAGAAGTGACCGCCCCGGGGAAACTCCGTCCAGCGCCGGATGTCAGCATACGCGCGCTCGGCTCGCTCGCGCGGCGTCCGCTGGACGGCCTCCGTCGATAGCCCCACGCCGGTCGGGATCGCGATGCGCGAGGTGATGCGCCGGGGCTCCCGGGCCCGCTCGTAGTACGAGCGGTTGGCTGCATTCGCGGTCCCGGTCACCCAGTACAGCGTGACGTTGGCCAGGAGCAGATCGCGCGAGAAGTGCCGTTCCACGTCGCCCGCTGGATCAGTCCAGGCCCGCCACTTCTCCAGGATCCACGCGGCCAGCCCGGCCGGCGAGTCGTGGAGCCCGTAGGCGAGGGTCTGCGGCCGGGTCTCCTGGATGAGGTTGTAGCCCCCCTCCTCCCGTTCCCAGCGAGCCTGGACCTCGCCGTGCGCTTGCTCCGCCTCGCTCAGCGGCCGGACGTCCACGCCGACGACCGGGGGCGGGAAGCCCGGCATCATGGTATGCATGGCGATCAGGCGGTCCGGGGCGTCGAAGGCCATCCAGCTCGTGATGACTGCGCCGATGTCGTTGCCGTGGGCGGCGAAGCGGTCGTAGCCGAGCCCGCCCATCAGCTGTAGCCAGAGCGCGGCCACGCGGCTGCGCGTCATGCCCCGTCGCACCGGGCGGTCCGAGAACCCGAAGCCCGGCACGGAGGGCACGACCACGTCGAACGCGTCCGCGGGATCCCCGCCGTGGGCGGCCGGGTCGGCGAGGAGGGGGATCAGGTCGAGCATCTCGACGAACGAGCTCGGCCAGCCGTGCGTGACGAGCAGCGGGAGCGGCCGGTGCCCCTGGCCGCGCGCGTGGATGAAGTGGACGCCGAGGCCATTGACGTTCGCGCGGAAGTGCGGGAACGCGTTCATCGCCCGCTCCTGCCCGCGCCAGTCGAAGCGCGTGCGCCAGTACTCCACGAGCGCCTTTAGGTAAGCGAGGTTCGTGCCGTAGTCCCAGCCGGCGCCCTCGACCTCGTCGGGCCAGCGCGTGCGGGCTAGGCGCGCCGCCAGGTCGTCGAGCGTCGCCTGGGGGACGTCGACGATAAAGGGCTCGATCTCCATTCTCGTTCAGCTCTCGTTCGGCGGTTCCGGACGGCGGACCGGATCAAGCCACTCCCGTCGGCGGCTGTCAGTGCGCGGCTCGGAGGCGAGCGGTCTCTTCGGAGAGGATCTCCAGCGTTGCCGGATCCAGGGCGACACCGTAGGCGCGGCGGGCATGCTCGACGGTGATCTTCTCCTCCAGGACGTCCCAGCGGACGCGCTCCGGGTCGCGCGTCAGCGGGTCGCCCCAGCCGCCCGGACCCGCGTATACGTGCCGGAAGACGTCGCCGCGGCGGAGCGTCAGCGTGCACTTGGCCGGGAGGTCTCGCGCGGCCGGGGTCCCGGGGTTCAGCAGGTTCGCCGACGGCGTGCCGTCGCGCCCGCCCTGGAGCCCGTACGGGAGATGGCGCCGGCGGTCGGTGCGGAGCTGGAGCGCGCCCTCGGCCTCCTCGAAGCGATACTCGCGGACGAGCGCAAGCCCGCCGCGGAACCGGCCGGCGCCGCCAGAATCGGGGAGATAGCCGTACCGCTGGATCCGGATCGGGTATTCCGCCTCGATCACCTCGATCGGGTTGTTGGAGAAGTTCACGACCGCGCTGCTGCAGGCGTCGATGCCGTCTTTCGTTGGCCGGCCGCCCCACGAGCCGAACAGGAACTCCAGGAAGACGAACGCCCGCCGCTCGGCATCGTAGCCGCCGATGCTGATGCCCGTGTCCCCGCCGACCTCGCATGCGAACACACGGTCGGGCGCAATTTGAGCCAGGGCGCCGAACACCGCATTCGCGATGCGGAAGCCGGTCAGCCCGCGTGCGGCAACGGACGCCGGCAGGACCGGGTTCACGATGGTCCCGGGGGCCGCCACCACCTCGATCGGACGGAAGTAGCCCTCGTTGTTCGGCGGGTCGCCGCCAATGAGATGGCGGACGCACGCGTAGACCGCTGACTTGGTGAATGGGATCGGCGAGTTGATCGCGCCCTTCACCTGCGGCGCCGAGCCGGTGAAGTCGGCCACCAGGTGGTCGCCCGACACTGTCACCGTCACCACGATCGGGATGGGGTCGGGGTCGATGCCATCGTCGTCGATGTGGTCGACGAACCGGTAGACGCCATCCGGCATGGCCTTGATGGCGTTCCGCGCAAGCCGCTCCGCCTGTTCGAGGAGGGCATTCGTGCATGCGGCAAACCCCTCGCGACCATGGCGCCCGAGCAGTGCGAGGTAGCCTCGCTCGCCAGTCAGGCAGGCGGCTACCTGCGACCGCACGTCCCCCAGAACCTGGCGGGGCACGCGCACGTTCTTGTCGATGAAGTCGAAGACCGCTTCGGCCGGCTCGCCCCGGTCGTAGAGGCGCACCGGAGGAATGCGGAGGCCCTCCTGGAAGATCTCGGTCGCGTCGCAGCCGTTGCCGCCCGGCGTCTTCCCCCCGACGTCGAGCTGGTGGCCGATGCTCGCCGACCAGCCGACGAGGTCGGAGCCGACGTGGATCGGCTTCAGAATGTAGAAGTCGGGCAGGTGCGTCCCGCCCTCGAATGGGTCGTTCAGGATGAACACGTCGCCAGGGCGGACCCTTCCGGCGAACTTACGCGTCACTGCCGCCATCGCGTCGGGCACCGAGCCGAGGTGGAGCGGCAGGGTCAGGCCCTGGGCAATCAGGCGTCCCTGGGCATCGCACAGCGCGCACGACATGTCCATCGAGTTCTTGAGGTTATTCGAGTAGGCGGTCCGCACCAGCGCGATGGCCATCTCGTCGACGATCGCGTCGAGCGCGTTCTTCACCAGCTCGAGCGTGATGGGATCGGTGGGGGGCCGGCGGCTCGAGGTCACGATGGCGCTCCGGTGACGATGCGCACGTCGCCGTGGTCGTCGAGGCAGGCGGTCGCACCGGGCGGCACCAGGGTCGTCGCGTCGTACTCGTCGATGAGGAGCGGCCCCGGACGCGGGGGCGCGCCGAGGTCCATCCGGGCAAGCACCGGCGTCGCCAGCACCCCGTGCTCGCGTCCGAAGTATGCCCGACGCATCCCGCCGGTCGTCGCCGCCCGCTCGCTCGGGAGCTGCACCGCGTGCCGCACCCTCGGCCGGACCAGCCGCGCGGTGACGCGGAGATTTACGACCTGGATGGGGTCGCCCGCCGCGGCATGGCCGTACGTCCGCTCGTGCTCACGGGCGAAAGCCGCTGCCAGGGCGTCCACGCCCGTGCTGCCGCGCCAGCCGGCGGGCAGCGGGACCGTCAGCTCGAACGACTGGCCCTCGTACTTGAGGTCGACACTCTGGTCGGTTACCACCGGCTCGCGGTAGCCCTCGGCGCGGAGGAGGGCCTCAGCCTCGCGCTCGAGCCCCCGGAGCGCCGCCGCCAGCCCGCCGGCCGTCTCGGCGGAGAGCGGACGCAGGACACTCCGCACGAGGTGGTGTTCGCTGTCCGCCTCGATGAGCCCGATCGCGCTGAACACGCCGGGCGCCGGCGGGATCAGCACGGTGGCGATCCCGAGCGAGCGGGCCATCTCCGCCGCGAAGAGCGGCCCGCTGCCGCCGAAGGCAACCAGAACGAAGTCGCGTGCGTCGCGCCCGCGCTCGATGGTCACCGCGCGGACGGCTCGAGCCATCCGCGCGCAGCCGACCAGGTAGACACCGTGCGCCGCGGGCTCGAGGGTGAGGTCGAGCGGGCGCGCCACCTGCTCGGCGATCGCGGCGCGCGCGCGGCCGGCGTCCAGCACAAGCCCGCTCGGCAGCCGGTCCGGATGGAGGTAGCCGAGGACGACGTTGGCGTCGGTGAGCGTCGCCTCCTTCCCGCCCTGGCCGTAGCACGCAGGGCCGGGGATGGCACCGGCGCTTCGCGGTCCGACGTGAAGCTGTCCAGCGTCATCCACCCGCACGATGCTGCCGCCCCCAGCGCCCACCTCGGCGATGTCGATCGCGGGCACGCGGAGGAGAAAGCCGCTTCCGCGGTTCAGCCGGCTTCCCTGAGAGAGCGCGCCGCCGATCTCGAACTCGCCCGTCCGCTTGAGCGCGCCGCCCTCGATGACCGAGGCCTTGGCGGTGGTCCCGCCCATGTCAATGCTGATCGCGTTCGGCTGGCCGATTCGGCGCGTGAGCTCCGCGGTCGCGATCACGCCCGCCGCCGGGCCCGACTCGATCACGTGGACCGGGCGCCGGCGCCCGCTGGCGGCGGTCATGACTCCACCGTTCGACTGCATGACGAGGATCGGCGCCCCGACGCCGAGCGCACGCAGCTCCGTCTCCAGGCTCCCGAGGTATCGGCTCATGACCGGCATGACGTAGGCGTTCGTCACCGCCGTGCTCGTCCGCTCGAACTCGCGCACCTCGGGCAGGATCTCGGAGGAGAGCGTCAGGAGAAGGCCGGGCGCCCGCTCCCGGACGATCGCCGCCGCTGCCCGCTCGTGAGCGTCGCTCGCGTATGCGTGGAGGAACGCGATCGCGACCGACTCGACCCCCTCACGCGCGAGCAGATCTACGGCCGCCACGACGCTCTCCCGATCGAGCGGCATCAGCACCTCGCCGCGGGGTCCGAGCCGCTCGACGACCTCCCGGCGCCACCGGCGCGGGACAAGCGGCGGCGGCCGCTCGAAATCGATGTCGTAGAGCCGAGCCAGCCGCAGCCGTCCGATCTCGAGGAGATCCCGGAACCCCTCGGTCGTCAGGAGCCCGGTCCGCGCTCCGCGCCGCTCGAGGATGGCGTTGGTGGCGACGGTCGTGCCGTGGATCAGTTCGCCGACGTCAGACGCGCCGATCGCCGCCGCCGCCATCAGCTCCCGCGCGCCCTGGACGATCGCCTCCGCGTAGTTCCCCGCGGAGGACAGCACCTTCCGCGCAAGCGCCCGCCCACCCGGCCCGACGAGAACCAGGTCGGTGAACGTGCCTCCGACGTCAACGCCCAGACGATAGCTCATCGAATCCCCAAAGCCGGCAGACCATGGTGGTCGATCCGGCGTCAGGCGATTGTAAACCGCCGGGGGGACAGTCGGGGGGGCCGGCGCGGCGTCGCCAGCTCGGGGAAGCCGGCTCGTGGCCGCCCGTGGTCCGCTCCGATCCGGTGTTCCATACGCCGTACACTGAGACCGGAAAGCGGAGATGGCTGCACCAGACGACCCCACGGGCGAGGACCGCCTCGCCCACCGCGCCGTGGAGCTGGCCGAAGCGCTCCTGCGCGAGGCCCGCGCGCAGCAGTTGCCGGAGGAGCGCGCCCAGACCCGCAAGCTCGCCCGCATGATGGCCGATCCGCACGGCAAGGAGCTGACCATCGCGCTGGCGGACCAGGCCTTCCGGAGCCGCCGTCCCGAACGCACCGCCGATCAGCTCGCCTACCTCCTCGAGCGGTACGGGGTACCCCAGTACATGGACTGGTGGGAGCGGGTCGCGCTCCAGCTGGGCGGCGCCATGGCGCACTATCTCCCCAGCCTGGTGGTGCCGCCCATCGTGAGCCGGCTCCGCCACGAGACGCAAAACGTCATCCTACCCGGGGAAGAGGAAGACCTCCGGCGCTACCTCGAGGAGCGGCGCCGCGTGGGGCTGCGGCTGAACCTCAACCAGCTCGGCGAGGCGATCCTCGGCGAGGCGGAAGCGCAGCGCCGCCTGGAGGCCTACCTGGCACTCCTCGCACGCGACGACGTCGAGTACATCTCGGTGAAGGTCTCGTCGATCTTCAGCCAGATCGATCTCGTCGCCTTTCGAGCCAGCGTGGAGAGCGTGGCCGAGCGGCTTCGAACGCTCTACCGCGCGGCCGCCCGGTACCGCTACCGTCACCCCGACGGGCGGGTCACGCCGAAGTTCATCAACCTCGACATGGAGGAGTACCGCGATCTCGACCTCACGGTGACCGTGTTCCGCGCGGTGCTCGACGAGCCGGAGTTCTTGCCGCTCAGCGCAGGAATCGTGCTCCAGGCCTACCTGCCGGACTCCCACCGCGTGCAGCGAGCCCTCACGGCGTGGGCGACCGCACGGCGGAGTCGCGGCGGCGCACCGATCAAGTTGCGCATCGTCAAGGGAGCGAACCTGGCCATGGAGCGCATCGAGGCCGCCGTGCACGGCTGGCGCCAGACGCCCTACGAGACCAAGGCCGAGGTGGACGCGAACTACAAGCGCATGGTCGAGTACGGCTGCGAATCCGAGCACGCGGAGGCCGTGCATCTGGGCATCGCCAGCCACAACCTCTTTGACATCGCCTACGGTCTCCTGCTGCGTGACGTTCATGGTGTCGCGCGGTGGGTCGAGTTCGAGATGCTTGAGGGCATGGCCAACCACCAGGCGCGGGCCATCCAGGCGCGCGCGGGCGGCCTCCTGCTCTACGCCCCCGTGGTCAAGGCGGAGGACTTCCACAGCGCGATCGCCTATCTGGTCCGTCGGCTCGACGAGAACACCGCGCCCGAGAACTTCCTGCGCCACGTGTTCGATCTCGAGCCGGGCTCGGCGGAGTGGATCACCGAGCGCGACCGCTTCCTGGCCGCGTTCGGCATCAAGGCCGTGCTTCCAGACGCGCCCCGCCGGACACAGGACCGGTCGGCCGAGGCCCGAGCCCTGCCCGTCCTGCGGCCGCTCGACGCCGCGTTCAGGAACGATCCCGACACCGACTGGACCCTCGCTGCAAATCGCGCGTGGATCGAGGACGTCCTGTCCCGCTGGCGTGAGCGCCCGCAGGAGGTCGTTCCCCTCCAGGTCGGCGGCGAGCTGCGTGCCGGGTCGCGGGAGGGACAGGGGCGCGATCCGTCGCGTCCGGCGCGCGTCGCGTATCGCTACGCGCTGGCTGGCCCGGCGGACGTCGATCGCGCCTTGGCCATGGCCTGCACCGCGCAGGCGCTCTGGGCCGAGGGCCCTGCCGCGGAGCGGGACGCCCGAATCGAGGCCTGTGCGGCCGAGCTCGTCCGCCGGCGCGGCGACCTCATCGGGGCGATGATCCTCGATGGCGCCAAGACGGTGGCGGAGGCGGACGCCGAGGTCTCCGAGGCCGTCGACTTCGCGCGCTACTACGCGCGCACGCTGCGGGAGACGGGCGGCGAGCTCGACGACTGCCGGATGGAGCCGCTCGGCGTCGTCGTCGTGACGCCGCCCTGGAACTTCCCGCTCTCCATCCCCGCGGGGGGCGTGCTCGCCGCCCTCGCGGCCGGCAACGCCGTCATTCTGAAGCCGGCGCCGGAGGCAGTGCTGGTGGGCTGGTGGCTGGCGAGCTGCCTGTGGGATTCCGGCATTCCGCGAGACGTCCTCCAGTTCCTCGCGTGCTCCGACGATGAGACCGGCAAAGCGCTGGTGACCGATCCGCGCGTGAGCGCCGTCATCCTGACCGGTTCGGTGGAGACAGCCCGTCTCTTTCTCGGCTGGCGGCCCGATCTCAGCCTGTTCGCGGAAACGAGCGGGAAGAACGCCATCATCATCACAGCCCTCGCGGATCGGGACCAGGCCATCCGCGACCTCGTCCGTTCGGCCTTCGGCCACAACGGCCAGAAGTGCTCGGCGGCAAGCCTGGCCATCTGCGAAGCGGAGGTGTACGACGACCCGGACTTCCGCCGCCAGCTTCGCGACGCGGCGGCCAGCCTGGCCGTGGGCAGCGCGTGGGCGCCCACGAGCCGAATCACTCCGCTCGCGCAGCCGCCGGGGCCCGCGCTCCGGCGCGTCCTCACCGTCCTCGACGAGGGCGAGGAGTGGCTGCTGGAGCCGCGACCCGCCCGAGACAGTCCCCACCTCTGGTCGCCCGGGATCAAGCTCGGCGTGCGGCCCGGCTCGTTCCTCCACCGCACGGAGTGCTTCGGTCCGGTGCTGGGTCTGATGCGCGCCGCGGACCTCGACCAGGCGATCGCGCTCGCCAACGCCACCGCGTTCGGGCTGACGAGCGGCATCCAGACACTCGACGATCGCGAGATCGCGCGCTGGGTCGACCGGCTCGAGGCCGGCAATCTCTACGTCAACCGGCCCATCACCGGGGCGATCGTGGGCCGTCAGCCCTTCGGGGGCTGGAAGGCCTCCTCGGTCGGGCCGGGTGCGAAGGCGGGCGGCCCCAACTACGTCCTCCAGCTCGCGCGCTGGCGGCAGGTGACGCAGCCGCGCGGCGAAGGCGAGCCGCTGCCGGAGCCGATCGCCGCGCTGCTCGCGCGCTGCCTCCCCGAGCTGGCGAACGCCGAGGAGCGCGCGCTCGTCCGGGCCAGCGCGGCCAGCTATGCGCGAGCGTGGCGCCGCCACTTCAGCCGCGAGCACGAGCCCGGCCCGATCCTCGGCGAGGCGAACGTGTTCCGCTATCGACCCTGCCGGCACGTGCTCGTGCGGGGCACCGGCAGGGTCGCGCTAGTCCCAGGTGGCGCTGGCAGCCTGCGTGGCGGGCGTACCGCTGACGGTGAGCCTGTCGCCAAACTTGCCGCCCTCGGCATGGCTCAAGGAGTGCGCCGGGGTGGAGCTGGTCGTGGAAGCGGACGCGGGGTTCGTCGAGCGCCTGGCGCATCCGGAGGGCGCGGAGCGCGCGCGGGTGTGGGAGCCGATCTCGCCGGCGGCCCGAGTCGCCGCCAACGGGGTCGGCCTAACCGTCATCGACGCGCCGGTCCTCGCCAACGGGCGCCTGGAGCTCCGCTGGTACCTCCGGGAGCAGGCGGTCTCGCGGCTCCTGCACCGCTACGGCAGCGTCACCGAGCCCACGGCCACCGAGTGAGGGGCCGGAACGATGATGGAATGGTGACCTCGGTCAGCCGTCCCGACGGTGGAAGCCCGGCACGACGTGGGTGGCCAGCTGATCCAACTGGTCCAGCATCCGATCGGGCGGGCACATCGGCCGCAGGATGAACTTCGAGGCGCCGCCAGCCACGTATTCCTCCAGCCGCTCGTTGACCAGCGCGGGTGGACCGAACGCCGTGCACCGCGCGAGTGTGGCATCGTCGACGCGGCCGCGCGGAAGGAAGGGATCGGCTACCGCGCGGGCGGCCGCCGGATCGGGATCGAGGCAGTAGTAGAAGAGGGCGCCGAAGTGGTCGGCCGGCACCTCGCGGCTCGCCTTGGCGGCGAACGCGCGCGTCCGCTCCACGCCGATGCGGAACTGCTCAGGCGTGATGAAAGACGGGATCCACCCGTCCCCAAAATGACCGGCCCGGCGCATCGCCGCCTCGCTGTTGCCGCCGATCCAGAGCGGCATCGGCTGCTGCACGGGCTTCGGCAGTACGGAGATGCGATCGAGCCGCCAGAAGTCGCCGGCGAACGTCACCTCGTCCTCGCTCCAGCACCGTCGCATGATCCGGATCGCCTCGTCGGTGCGCCGCCCGCGTTCGCGAAAGGGCACGCCCGCCGCGTCGAACTCCCGAGGCTGGTCGACGCCGATGCCGAAGGCCGGTAGCATGCGCCCGTTCGAGAGGTAGTCCACCATCGCGATCTCCCGGGCAGCCATGACCGGCGTCCGGAACGGCGTGACGAACACGCTCGGCCCGAACTTGAGCCGGCTCGTCCGGGCGGCGACGGCCGCCATCGCGGTCATCGGCTCGGGGACCGGCAGTGGCGAGGACAACCGCTCGGAGAACCAGAGCGAGTCAATCTCGCTTTCCTCGCAGAGCCTGATGAGTCGCCAGAAAAAGTCGCGGCCGTCCGGCCCGCTCGGCCACGGGCCCGGCATGACACCGATGCGGTACTTGATGCGCATGGCGGCGACTCTACCACGGGGAGGCGCAGCGTCCAGGGATCGCGCCAGTCCGGCGCGCGTGGCGTTGCCTTAGCGGGGGGCCGGCAGGCGTCCCTTCAGGTCCGCGGCGTGGAACGGGCCCGGAGCCGCGATCAGCGCGCGGGCTGCGTCCACCTGCTCCCAGGTGTTCCAGAGCAGCACGCCGCGCACCCGTCCGCCCTCGAGGTAGTACACCACCCCTTCCTTCATCGGCTCCTTCCAGTCCGCGACCGTCGCGTGCCGCGCATCCACGTCGCCGACCGCCTCGTATCCGAGCTCGAACAGGTCGGAGTAGAAGAGAGGCAGGTGCTCATACCGTCGGCCAGCGCCGGCCATGTTCTGCCCCGCGACATCTCCCATCGTGTTGGCGTTGTCTTCGTGCTCCACGCGGATGCGCTTGCCGAGGGCAGGGCTGGGGAAGCTGGCGACGTCGCCCGCCGCGTAGACATCGGGCAGGCTGGTCCGCAGCTGCTCGTCGACCACGATCCCATCCTGGAGAGTGAGCCCGGCCTGCTCGGCTAGCTCCACGTTGAGCGCGATGCCAAGGCCGGCCACCACGGCGTCGGCAGTGACGACGCCCGCGCGCTTCGTGTGCACCCGGTACCCGGCGTCCGCCGCCTCGACCCGCTCGACGGACTCGCCAGTGAGCACGGTCACGCCCTTCGCGCGGTAGTGCTCCACCAGATGGCCGGACAGGTCACCCGGCAAGACACGGGACCCGAGCCCGGCCTGGGGCACGATCAGGGTGACCTCGCACTGCTGCATCCGCAGGGCCGCGGCGACCTCCGACCCGATGAAGCCGCCGCCGATCACGACGAAGCGCGAATGTCTGTCCGCCAGCTCGCGCGCGCGCCGGTAATCGTCGAGCGTGCGGAAGTAGATGATGTCATCCGGGGCGCTCGCGAGCCGCCTGGGCGTCCCGCCGGTCGCGAGGAGCAGCCTCTCGTACGCGTAGGTGGCGCCCTGGGCGTCGGTGACCTGGCGCCGGCGCGTGTCGAGCTGGACCGCGCGGCGCTCCAGGTGAACCTGGGCGCCAGTCTCGGCGGTCTTGCGCCAGATGCTGTCCTCCGCCTCGCCCTTCCAGAGACCCTTGCTGAGCGGCGGGCGATTGTACGGCGCGTGGGGCTCGGCGCTGATGAGCCCGATGCTGCCGCGGGTGTCGTGCTTCCGGATGCCGTGGGCCGCCGCATCGGCGGTCATGCCGCCTCCAATGATGAGATATCGGTATCGCGTCACGATGCTCCCTCCCGAGAGATCGGTCGCCGCGTCGACGGAGCTCGATCAGCTCGTTGCGGACGGGCCCGCCTGGCTCGCGCGGTGACGGGCTATCCGCCGTCGGTCCCCCGTCGGGAGGCCGCCAGGCGTGTGGCGACGCCCTCGGGGACGAGGTAGCGTCGCGTCGCGGGGCCAGCCTTGACGACCTGGCCGGGCAGAACCCGACCCACGACCTCCTGCACGCGCCGGGAGACGGCCAGCAGACGGTCCAGGTCGATGCCGGTCCTCACCCCCATGGCGTGGAGGCCGTGGACCAGGTCCTCGGTGCACACGTTGCCGGAGGCGCCGGGGGCGAACGGGCAGCCGCCAAGACCGCCAATCGAGCTGTCGAAGTGGGTCACGCCGCACGCCATCGCCGCCAGGATGTTCGGGATTGCCAGCGCACGGGTGTCGTGGGTGTGAAGCGTCCACTCGACGCCGGGGAAGCGCGGCCCGAAGCGCTCCAGGATCGCTGTGATCTGGCGTGGATTCGCCATGCCGGTGGTGTCGGCCAGCGCGATCGCCCGCGCGCCCATGTCGACGAGCGCCGCGACCACGCGCTCGAGCCGATCGACCGGGACGTCGCCTTCGAACGGGCAGCCGAACGCCGTCGAGACGGCGCAGCTCACCGGCACGCGGGCGTGCGCGGCGACCTCGAGCACGGCGCGGAGCCTCCCCAGCGACTCGGCGACCGTCATGTTGACGTTGGCGAGGTTGTGACTCTCGCTCGCCGAGACGACCGTGTGGATCGCATCGACGCCGGCGTCGACGGCGCGCACGGCGCCCTTCTCGTTCGGCACCAGGGCAACGTACTGCGTGCCCGGCCGGCGCCGGATGCGCGCCATCACTTCCTCGGCGTCGCGCATCTGGGGCACGACCTTCGGGTGGACGAACGACGTGACCTCGATCCGCGGGAGGCCCGTCTCGGCGAGGCGGTCGATCACCTCGACCTTCGTCTCGGTTGGGATCCACTCGGCCTCGATCTGGAAGCCGTCCCGCGGGCCGACCTCGCAGATGGTCACGCGCTCCGGCAGGTTCATCATGGTCTGACTCCCAGCGCCGCGGCCATGGCACGGAGGTGCTCGGGCGCGCTGCCGCAGCAGCCGCCGACGATGCGCACGCCCGCCGCGGTCAGCCGGCGCGCGTAGTCGGCCATCTCGCCCGGACTGCCCCGGTAGACGGCGCGGCCGTCCTCCAGCACGGGGAGGCCCGCGTTCGGCTTGGCGACGAGCAGCGCGTCCGGCGCGAACGCCCGCATCGCGGCCATCGCCGGCAGGAGCTCTGCCGGGCCCAGCCCGCAGTTGCCGCCGACCGCGGCCGCCCCCCGCGCGGTCAGCTCCTTCACAGCCTGCTCCGGGTTCACGCCCATCATCGTGTGACCGTGGGTGTCGAAGCTCAGCGTGATGACGACCGGGACTCCCGGCCCCGCTTGCCGCACGCCTTCGAGCGCTGCGTCGATCTCCTCGAGCGCCGACATGGTCTCGATCCAGAACACGTCGACGCCGCCGGCGCGCAGGGCGGCCGCCTGCTCGGCGAAGGCCTTCACCGCATCGGCGCGCTCGAGATCGCCCAGAGGCGCCAGGATGCCACCGCTCGGCCCGATGTCGCCGGCGACGACCGCGCGGCTGCCGGGCGCATGCGCCACCTCAGCCGCGAGCCGGGCTGCGGCCTCGTTGAACTCGGCGACGCGCGTGTCGAGCCCGTGCAGCGCGAGGCGGAATCGGTTCCCGCCGAACGTGTTGGTCAGGAGGATACGCGACCCGGCGGCCCGATAAGCTCGATGGATGCCCCGGATCACGTCGGGCCGCTCCACGTTCCAGCGCTCGGGCGAGTCCCCGGACGTCAGGCCCGCCTCGAAGAGGATCGTCCCCATGGCGCCGTCGGCCAGGATCGGGCCCGGCGTCCCGAGGAGCGCCCGCCACCGGGCGCCGTCAGGCAAGCTTGACCCCCGCCTTCTCGGCCATGAGACGTTTCGCCGTCTGGACGGCCTTGGCCGCATCACGGCAGTAGGCGTCGGCGCCGATCAGTGTGGCGAAGTCGGCGTTGAGCGGCGCGCCGCCTACCAGCACGATCAGCTTGTCGCGAAGCCCCGATTCCTTCAGTGCCTGGATGACGACCCGCATGTAGGGCATGGTCGTCGTGAGGAGCGCGCTCATCCCGAGAATGTCCGCCGCGTGCTCGCGGACCGCGTGGAGGAACTTCTCGACGTCCGTGTTGATGCCGAGGTTGACGACCTCGAAGCCGGCGCCCTCCATCATCATGCCGACGAGGTTCTTCCCGATGTCGTGGATGTCGCCCTTCACGGTGCCGATGACGAGCGTGCCGATGCGCGGCGCCCCCGTCTCGGCGAGCAGCGGGCGCAGCACCTCCATCCCGGCCTTCATCGCCTTCGCCGCCATCAGCACCTGGGGGACGAAGAGCTTCCCGGTGCGGAAGTCCTCGCCGACGACATCCATCCCCGCGATGAGCCCCTGGGTCAGGGCGTCGTACGGCGTGAGCCCGCGGCCGAGCAGCTCGTGAACGCCGGCGACGACGGGCTCGGCGTTCCCCCCGTAGAGGTTGTCCTGGATCTGCTCGAGGAGCTCCTCGAGCGGCAGCTGGGTGAGGTCGTCAGTCATCACACGGCCTTCTGCCCATGGGGACGGCCTTCCGCCCGGGGCATCTCATGCCTGCTGGGCCAGTCGGCGGCGGCGACGCTCCACCCGGTCGGACAGCGCCTCGTCGGGGGCGCGCGTCCAGCCTTCGGGCGGCACGAACTCCGCCGCGATCATGCCAGCGAACTCGGTCCGGAGCCGCGCGTCGACCTCGGGCGAGAACAGGCTCGGCGCGTCGCGCGTGAGGATGTCGCGGACGCGCAGCATGGCGCGCCCCTGGGCGTCGAGGCCGCCCTTCTCGATCCATCCCTGGCGCGGGTCGCGATCGGCAATCTCCGGCAGAAAGCCGGTGGTCCGCATGCGCTCCAGCGTGTGGAGGTGGTCGGCGAACATTCCTCCGGGTCCGACCTCGCGGATCACATCAAGCGCGAGGTTCTCCTCGCTCATCTCGAGCCCGCGCTGGACGCGACGGAGCATCGCCACGATCTCGTCGTCGATGACCGCCTTCGCGAAGTCGAACGACATGAGCGCATCGAGGAGACCCGCCATGTTGAAGAGGTGGTTCCCTGACAGCAGTGCCGCCACCGCGGACATGCCGGTCTCGAAGCCACACTGGGCATCGTTGACCTTGGCGTTCGAGAGCCCGATGTATCCCCCGCACGGCACGCCGTAGAAGCGGGCCATCTGCGCGACGCCCATGAACAGCATCCCGGTCTCGATCGCGCCCGGCGCGTAGGCTCCCGTCCGCATGTCGGCCACCGTGGGGAGGCTCGAGTAGATCGTCGCCTTCCCTGGCCGAACCATCTGCTCGAGCACGGCCGCGGCCAGGAACTCGGCGTTCCCCTGCACGAGCGTCCCCGCGAGAGTCAGGGGCGACGTCAGCCCGGCGTTCGGCACGAGGGTCGGGTGGCCGGGCAGGCCGCGCTCGGCGTAGTAGATCAGCGTCGCCGTGGAGTCGTAGTCCATCGTGAGTGGCGAGACGCACGGGCAGTAGTGGTGCGTGATGAACGGGCGCTCCCTGTAGGCGCCTTCGCTGCCCGCGATGATGTGGGCCAGCTTGAGGATCGCGTCCAGCTCCTCGGGCGGCCCGCTGATCCGCACCGGCTTCCGGCAATACTTGAGCGCCGCGTACAGCCGCGTCACCGAGAAGAAGGCCGGCAGGGCGTCGTCGGCCAGCGTCGAGACGGAGAAGATGTCGTAGTTCGGCAGCTGGTCCACGAGCCGGGCAATCCATGCGATGTCGGCGGCCAGGGCGCGCCGCGCGATGCCCGTGGCGGGGTCCACCATGTCGGGGGCCGAGCTGCCGGAGATCACGACCGGCGTGTCGTCGGGCACGGTCCGGTCGAACCGGGGATCACGCGCGCGGAAGGTGAACTTCCCCGGCATGCCCGCGCGGTGCTGCTCGATCACGGCGCGCGGGAAGCGGACATTCTCCCCGCCCGCCTCGACCTGGCACCCGTGCCGCGCAAAGATCTCGCGAGCCTGGGCGTTGCGGACGAGGAGCCCGACCTGCTCGAGGATCTCGAGCGAGGCCTCGTGGACCCGGCGGACCTCACCGTCCGTCAGGAATGCTGCGGGTGTGCGGATCATCGCCGGTCCCCCGGCGCGGCGCCCGCGCCGCGCGCTAGCATCCAGGGTACCAGAGCCGCCCCCCGAACCGCCAAGAGCTCAAGGGCCGCGCAGCGCCGGCCGGAACGGGCGGTTGGAGATTGGGACGCTACCCGGTAGCGCCGAACGTAAACGTGGAGCCTGCGAAGCCCACGACCAGCTCCCGCCCAAGCTGCTGGCCGAGCCAGACCAGCGCTCCGACGACGCACTCGTCTCGCGCGGTGTGACCGGGGAGGTGGAAGCCGTCGTTCACGGGATGCATCCTCGGCACACCGCTGATACGGTCGCGTTGCGGCAGATCCCCACGATCCCGCGGTGGGAGGAGGAAGTCACACCACAAAGCCTTGGTCGCGGACGTGGGCGATCAAGGCCCCGCTCGCCAAGGCCCGCGGCGGCTGCCTCGACGCCCCATCAGTACGAGCGGGGCAGCCCGAGGACGTGCTCGGCCACGTAGGCCATGACGAGGTTCTGGTTGACGGGCGCCGTCTTGTAGAGGCGCGCCTCGCGGAACTTCCGCTCGACGTCGTACTCCTCCGCGAAGCCGTAGCCACCGTGGCAGTCGATGCAGACGTTGGCCGCCTCCCACGCCGCCTCCGCCGCGAGGTATTTCGCCATGTTCGCCTCGGGCCCGCAGGGCTCGTCCGCGTCGAAGAGGGCAGCCGCCTTGTTTCGCATCAGCTCCGCTGCCTCGACGGCCATGTGGGCCTTCGCGATCGGGAACTGCACGCCTTGGTTCGTGCCGATCGCGCGCCCGAACACGACGCGCTGGTTCGAGTACGCCACCGCCTTCTCGACGAACCACCGCCCGTCGCCGAGCGAGTCCGAGGCGACCAGGATCCGCTCGGCATTCATGCCGTCGAGGATGTAGGAGAATCCCCGCCCCTCCTCGCCGATCAGGCTGTCGGCGGGAATCTCGACCTGGTCGAAGAAGAGCGCGTTCGTCGAGTGGTTCATCATCATCCGAAGCGGCCGGACCTCGAGCCCCGGCGCCTGGCGGAGGTCGAACAGAAATACCGACAGTCCCTCGGTCTTCCGCGTGACCTGCTCGAGCGGCGTCGTCCGCGCGAGGAGCAGCATCAGGTCCGACTGGAGGACACGGGAGATGAACATCTTCTGGCCGTTGATGACGTAGCGGTCACCGTGCCGGACCGCGGTCGTCTGGAGCTTCGTCGTGTCCGACCCGGAGTTCGGCTCGGTTACCCCGAAGGCTTGGAGCCGGAGCTCCCCGCTCGCGATCCTCGGCAGGTAACGGCGCTTCTGGGCCTCCGAACCGTGCCGGAGGACCGTTCCCATGATGTACATCTGGGCGTGGCACGCGGCGGCGTTGCCACCGCACGCGTTGATCGTCTCTAGGATCAGCCCCGCATCCAGGATGTTGAGACCGGCGCCGCCGTACTCCAGCGGAATCAGCGCCGCCAGGTAACCAGCGCGGGTGAGCTCCGCGACGAACGCCTCGGGGTAGGCACGCTCGTGGTCAAGCTGCCGCCAGTACTCGCCCGGGTAGCGCTTGCAGATCTCGGCGACGCCCGCCCTCAGGGCGCGCTGGTCGTCGGTGAGAGCTGCGTTCATCGACACCATGGCTGGTCCTCTCGGCACGCAGGCGCCGGGGACCCCGCCGGTCCGGGCCGGCTCTCGGTGGCGGGTCGCCCCCACCCGACCGTAGCAGACCGTCGCTGCGTCGCGCAACACACCCGTCCGAGCGTCAGCGGCCGCGGAAGCGGGGCTTCCGGCGCTCGTTGAAGGCGCGCACCCCCTCGACACGGTCTTCCGTGAAGACGGTCATGTTGTAGGCCTCGATGGCGAGCACCATCCCGGTCTCGAGATCGGTCTCGCTGCCCCAGGCTATTGCCTTCTTCGCCTGGCGCACCGCCACCGGCCCGTTCTCCGCGATCACGGCCGCGAGCTCGGTCGCCTTGGCGCGCGCCTGCCCGCGCGGCGCGAGATGATTCACGAGGCCGACCGCCCGCGCCTCGGCCGCCTCCACGCGCCGTCCAGTGAAGATGAGCTCCTTCGCCAGCGGCGCGCCGACGATCCTCGGCAGGAGCTGCGTCCCGCCGACGCCTGGAAAGATCCCACGGGTGACCTCCGGCAGCGCGAACACCGCGCTCTCGCTCGCGACGATGAAGTCCGCAAGAAGGGCGAGCTCGCACCCTCCTCCGAACGCAAACCCTTCAACCGCGGCGATGACGGGGGCCGGACACCGCAGAACGGCCATCGCCGCCTGCTCGAAGATCAGGTGCTGGGCACGCCAGTCCTCGTCCGACATGCCCTCGCGCTCCTTCAGATCGCCGCCGACGCAGAAGGCACGGTCCCCGGTCCCGGCAAAGATCACGGCCCGCACCTTGGCTGCCCCCGCCGGGCCCCGGAAGCACGCCAGCAGGTCCTCGCCCATGGCGGTGTTCATCGCGTTCAGCACCTCGGGGCGGTGAAGCAGGACGGTGAGGACGTGCCCGTCCGCCGACCGCTCGAGACGCAGCGTCCGGAAGCTCGGCTCGGTCACGGGACCCCCACTAGGGCAGCGGCCAGTCGACGACGCCCTGCGCGCGGAGTTCGCCCATCTCCACGGCCCCGAGGCCCACTTCGCCGAGCACGTCCACTGTGTGCTCTCCTACGCGGGGGGGAGGCCGGCGGGGCTCGGGCCGCGCCTCGCCGAACCGCACTGGGAGCGCGACCGTCGTGAGGTCGGGGATGTCGGGGCGGGGCGTGGGCACGAGCATCTCGCTCGCCTTCGTCTGCGGGTCCGTCACCACCTGGTCGACGCTCTGCACCGGCGCCGAGGTGACGCCGGCGGCGCGTAGGCGATCGAGGAGCGCGGCGGTCGCCCATGGCCGCGTCGCCGCCTCCAGTGCCGGGACGAGCTCCGCGCGGTGCCGGACGCGATCCGGGTTGGTGCGGTAGCGCAAGTCGGCCGCCAGCGCGGGCTGTCCCAGCGCCTCGCAGAGCCGGGCGAACAGCGCGTCCGTCGGCGCCGTGATCATGAGCCATCCGTCGGCCGTGGGAAACGCCTGGTAGGGCACGATCATCGCCGCCCCGGAGCCCTGCGCTTCCGGGACCTCCCCGGTCGCCAGATACCCCATGAGCTGGTAGGGAATCCACCCGAGCGCAGTGTCGAAGAGCGCCGTGGTGACCTCCGTGCCTTCGCCGGTCCGGTCGCGCTCGCGGAGCGCGGCCACGACCGCGAGCGCCGCCCACATGCCGGTCCCCATGTCGACCATCGACGTCCCCGCGCGCACGGGGGCCTGACCGGGGTGGCCGGTCAGCCGCATGAAGCCGCTGTAGGCCTGCATCATGGGATCATAGCCGGGGTGCTCCCGCAGGGGGCCGCGGGTGCCGAAAGCCGTGATCGAGCAGTACACGAGCCGCGGGTTGAGGTTGCGCGCCTGCGCCGCTCCGAAGCCGAGCGCCTCCGCGTTGCCGGACCGGAAGCTCTGCACCAGCACGTCCGACCGGCGGACGAGGCGCTCCAGCACCGGGCGCGCGGCGGGCGCCTTGACGTCGAGCGCGAGACTCCGCTTGTTCCGATTGAACGAGAGGAAGAGCGCCCCCTCGGGCCCCCACATGGGAGGCGCCCACGCGCGCGTCTCGTCGCCGCGGCCCGGTCGCTCGACCTTGACGACGTCGGCGCCGAGGTCCCCGAGAATCTGGGTGCAGTACGGCCCCGCCACGTTCTGCGTGAGGTCGAGTACGGTCAGCCCTGCGAGCGGCACCACGGCGATCAGTATAGCCTCCCAGTCCGGGCGTGTCGGCGGCAACGATCCGGGGGTTGACGGTCCCAAGGGTGCGCCCCCACAATTCGGCCGTGAGTAACCGCCCGAGGCACGAGATCGGTCGGGCCCGACCTTCGACCTGACCTGATGCCGCTCGGGCGTGCGGTTCGCCTGGCCGAGAGGCGCTCAGCGCCTCTCACGCCGCGGCGGCGCGAACGGGCGTGCGGGAGGACGCGATGTCTGACGCCGCCGGCGTCGCGCGGGCCCGGACCCTCGACTACTTCAGGACTCGGGCGGCGGAGCTCGACGCCCCGCGAATCCGGGCGCGCGTACGCTCGGCCGGCGCCGAACTCGAGGCGACGCTGGCAGGCCTCGCGGAGACGGATGCCCGGCGGCCCGTCCGGCCCGGGGAATGGACGGTGGCGCAGGTCGTCGACCACATCGCCCAGTCAACGGTCCGGGCGGCCGAGGAGCTACGGCACCTCCTCGCGGGCCACCGGCCTCCCGGGCCGCCGGTCTACGAGGGCCTGCTCTCCGGCGCCGCCCATCGCGTGCCGTGGTCGGAGCTGATCCAAGGGCTGCGCGAGGCCAGCGCAGCGCTCGACGCCGTGCTGGCAGAGGCCGCGCGTCACCCGCTCCCGGACGGCGAGGCGGCCGCGGCCACGGTGCCCACGATCCTCACCGCCGGGGCACCGGATCCGGCGAGCGAGCCGGAGCTATTCGCCGCCGAGCTCAGCTGGAAGGAGTACGCCTTGGTCCAGCGGGTCCACTTCCTGGATCACCGGGAGCAGATCCGGCGACTTCGCGCGGCGCTCAGCACTCCGTCCTGAAGGCACCCCTGGGCAGCCCGGGCTACCGCACGACGACCTCGCCGCGCATCGACGCGTGTCGCGTGCAGAAGTACGGGAAGATCCCCGGATCGGAGAACGTCGCGCTGCCAGTCACGCCCTTGCCGGCCAAGGGGACATCGAAGCGCCCGTCCGGGCTTCCCGGCACACCGGAGGTTACCGTGTGGGTGATGTCGTCCTGGTTGGTCCAGGTGACGCGGGTGCCGGGGCGGACTTCCAGAGCCCCGGGCTGGAACTGAAAGACCCGGATCGCGGCGCGCGCAACCGGGGCGCCCTGGGAGCGCGCGGGTCCGGCGATCCCGAGGGCCAGCAAGAGGGCGACGCCCGCCCCCACCAATCGTCGATGTCTCATCCGGAGTCCCTTCCGCGGGGCCGCCCGCCGCCAGGCCCTCGCTCACGTTCTTCCTACGAGCCGGCTCAAGCGGCCGGATTTCGGCATCCGACGCCTCAGGGCCGCGTCGAACAGCGTCCCAAAGATTGCGTCTCGGAAGGGCCTCTGATAGGATGCCCGCGTTCCCCAACTCCGCGTCACTTCGACGATGGACGGGCCTCACAGGATCAGGTGACGCGCCACATCGTCGACGGGGAGGTCCGTGCCCGCAAAGCGTCTCGTCTGGCTCTCGGTCGTCGCGTGGCTCGCCCTTCTCCCGACACTGGCACGGGGCCAGGAGCGCCAGCGCCTCACCGTGGAAGCCGGGACCCCGGTCACCGTGTACGCCGACCGGGTCGAGAACCTGGATCGGGAGCGGCTCCTCCTCGCCGAGGGCAACGTTCAGATCGAGCAGGGGGACGTGCGCATCGAGGCCGACCGGGTCGAGGTCAACACCGAGACCGGCGAGGCCGTCGCGACCGGCCGCGTCGTCCTGTTCGACGGCCGCGACCGGCTCACCGGGGATCGCGTCGAGTACAACCTCCGGTCGGGCACGGGCATCGTGTACAAGGCGGAAGGCGCTGCCGAGCCCCACTTCTTCTTCGCCGGCGACAGCATGGAGCGGTTCGGCGACAAGGCGTACCGCGTCGCGAAGGGGGTCTTCACGACGTGCGAGGACGACGAGACGCCGGCCTGGTCCATCCGCTTCGGCCGGGCCACGGCCTACCTCGACGACTGGATGCACGGGACCAATGCGTCGTTCTGGGTCTGGAAGGTCCCGCTCGTTCCCTTCATCCCGTTCTTCGCCACGAGCCTGCGGAAGGACCGTCATAGCGGGCTCCTCACCCCGACGTTCGGGAGCAGCAACGAGAAGGGCTTCTTCGTCCGCCAGCCGATCTACTTCGTGCTGGGCGACAGCCAGGACCTCACGCTGGTGCCAGCCTATTACGAGAAGCGTGGGTTCGGGCTCGGCGCGACGTACCGCTACGTCCGGCGGGAGGGCTCACGCGGGGAGATCGGCGGCTTCTACCTCCACGACACGGAGGAGTCGCCGGACTACGACGCGGACCGCTGGGTGGTGAGCCTCCGCCACGAGGAGATCTTCACGCCGCGGCTGGCCCTCCGGGCAGACATCGCCCGCGTCAGCGACAACACGTTCCTGCGGGAGTTCAGCGACACCCTGGACGAGCGGGGCGCGCAGCGCCTCGAGTCCAACGTGTGGCTCTCGCAGCGCTGGGAGAAGTGGAACTTCGTCGGCCGGCTCTTCTTCTATCAGGATCTGACGACCGAGGAGCCGGTCGAGCTGAACCGTCTCCCCGACCTCAGCCTCAGCGCCTTCCAGCAGCCCATCCTTCCCGCCCTCCCGTTTCTCCTCTTCCAGCTGGACAGCTCGTACGTCAACTTCGTGCGGGACATCGGGTCCGAGGGGCAACGCCTCGACCTGGCGCCACGCCTGTCGTACCCGTGGTCGCCCGGCGGCTTCTTCACGGTCACCCCACGGGTCGGGATCCGCGAGACCCTCTACGACACCGAGGTCATCGGCACCGAGATCGACCGCGGCTTTATCGTCGAGGACACGCGGAAGGAGCTGACCGCGCGCTCCCTCTTCGAGGCTGGCGTGGACTTCGACGCCCGCGCCTACCGGATCTTCGAGCTCGACGGCACCATGGGGATCCAGAAGCTGCAGCACGTGATCGAGCCGCGCGTCAGCTACAACTTCCTGGACGGCGACGATTCGAAGAATTTGCCGCAGTGGGACGGGATCGATACCATCTCACCGTCGCACACGGTCAACTACTCCCTCATCAACCGGCTCAAGGCGCGCTCGGTGGGCCAGGAGGAGCGCACGGGCCGCGTCTGGGAGCTCATCCGCTTCTCGCTCAGTCAGATCTACACGATCGAGCCGGACCCGATCGCGGCGAGCCTCGTCGGGACGACCGCGCCCCCGCCACTACCGCCCCCGATCATCACGTTCGCGACGCCGCGGCGGCCGCTTCCCCAGGAAACCGGACCTCCGACCGTCACGCCGAAGCGGTTCTCGGACGTCCTCGCGGACCTCATCCTCGAGCCGATCTTCGGCTTCCGGTTCCGGGGAACGTCGACCTTCGACCCGTACGAGTCGCGGGTCACATCGGCCACGACGGACTTCGTCTACGAGGCGGCGCGCTGGCGAGCGGCCTTCGGCACCCGCCACGGTGAGAACGGCGAGCTCTTCTTCATCCAGTCCGCCATCGAGGCGAAGCTCGGGGCTCGCTGGACCGTCCGCGCTTCGAGTGACTACGACGTCGACACCGGCACGGTGATCGAGAATCGCCTCGAGATCGACTTCCGCGAGCAGTGCTGGGGCATCACCGCCTCCTTCATCGACCGGACCGATGAGGATGAGTTCAGGATCACCGTGAACCTTCTCGAGCTGGGGCAGTATGGGTTCGGGCGGGCGTTCGCTGGCCAGCAGTGAAGATTCCGCAGTTCGACCTGACCCGGCAGTACGAGCGCATCGAGCCAGAGATCGAGGCGGCGGTGCGGCATGTCCTGCGGAGCGGCCGCTTCATCCTGGGCCCGGAGGGCGAGACGTTCGAGGACGAGTGCGCCGCGTACCTGGGAGTGAGCCATGCGATCGGCCTCGGCTCCGGCTCGGACGCGATCAAGCTCGCCCTGACGGCGCTCGGAGTCGGGCCGGGCACCGAGGTCGTGACGCCCGCGTTCTCATTCATCGCCTCCGCCACGGCGACGCTGCAGCTGGGAGCCCTGCCGGTCTTCGTCGACGTCGAGCCCGCCACGCTCACGCTGGACCCCGACCGTGTCGCCGCCGCCATCACGCCCCGTACGCGGGTGATCCTGGCGGTCCACCTCTACGGACAGCCGGCGGCCATGGGTCCACTCCGTGTCCTTGCCGACGCCCAGGGGATCCACCTCCTAGAGGACGCCGCCCAGGCGTTCGGGGCGACTCTCGGCGGACGGCCCGTGGGCGGGCACGGCCGGGCGGCGGCCTTCAGCTTCTACCCGACGAAGAACCTCGGGGCGTGCGGCGATGCCGGTCTCGTGACCACGACCGATCCGGCGCTCGCCGCACACCTCCGCCGGGCGCGGAACCACGGCGAGACGTTGAGGTACAGCCACGCCGAGCTCGGGTGGACCGCCCGCCTGGACGAGCTGCAGGCGGCCATCCTGCGCGTGAAGCTCCGGCATTTGCCGGAGTGGACCCAGGCGCGACAGGCGCTCGCCGCACGCTACACCAAGGGACTGGCCGGACTCCCGGTCGTCCTGCCCGCGGAACGGCCCGGTGCCGTGCACGTGTTCCATCAGTACACGATCCGCACGCCCGAGCGGGAGGCCCTCGCGAAGCATCTGACGGACGCCGGGATCGGCACCGCCTGCCATTACCCCCGTCCCATTCCGGCCCAGCCACTGTTCCGCGAGCTGGGCTACGACGCGACCGCCTTCCCGGCCGCGTGGGCCGCCTCCCGTGAGGTGCTCTCGCTGCCGTGCTTCCCGGAGCTCCGGCCTGACGAAGTCGACACGGTGATCGCCGCCCTCCGGAGCTTCTTCGAAGGAGATCGTTGATGCGGGTGTTGATCACGGGATTCACGGGCTTCGTCGGCAGCCACCTCGCGGAGTACCTCATGGCGCGCGGCGACGTCGAGGTATTCGGCGTCCACCGCTGGAGAAGCCGCCTGGAGAACGTCGAGCACCTCGGGGACCGGGTGCGGCGGGTCGAATGCGATATGCGCGACGCCGCCGGCGTCCGCCACGTGCTGCGCGACATTCGACCGGACCGCATCTTTCACCTGGCCGCCCAGAGCTACGTGCCGGCGTCATGGCAGGCTCCCGCCGAGACCCTGGCCGGCAACGTGCTCGGGCAGGTGAACCTCCTCGAGGCGCTGCGTGACCTCGACCTTCCGGCGCGCGTCCACATCGCGGGATCCAGCGAGGAATACGGGTTGGTCCTGCCCGAGGAGATCCCGATCCGGGAGGACAGCCCGCTCAGGCCTCTCTCACCCTACGCCGTGTCCAAGGTGAGCCAGGATCTGCTCGGGTACCAGTACTGGAAGAGCTATCAGATCCACGTGGTCCGGACGCGCGGTTTCAACCACACGGGCCCGCGGCGAGGCGAGGTCTTCGTCACGTCGAACTTCGCCCGGCAGGTCGCCGAGATCGAAAAGGGTCTCCGCGAGCCGATCGTCTGGGTCGGCAACCTCGAGTCGATCCGCGACTTCACGGACGTCCGCGACATGGTCCGGGCCTACTGGCTGGCTCTCGAGCGGGGCACCGCCGGGGAAGTCTACAACATCTGCTCCGGCCGGGGCTACTCGGCGCGGCAGGTGCTGGACACCCTCCTGGATCTGACCCACGTGAAGGTCGAGGTGCGGGAGGATCCCGCCCGAATGCGCCCGTCGGACGTCACGCTCCTCGTCGGCGACTGCTCCAAGTTCCGGCACGCGACCGGATGGGCGCCCACGATCCCGTTCGAGGTCACGCTGAAGGACCTGCTCGATCACTGGCGGAAGCGCGTCTAGGCAGCGCGCGACGTGAAGGTCCTGATCACCGGTATCGCCGGCTTCGCCGGCAGCCACCTCGCGGAGCTGGCCCTACGTGAGGGCGCGGAGGTGGTGGGCACGGTGTTGCCGGACACCCCGGTCGAGAACCTCGCGGCCTCGGGGAAGGACGTGACCACCGTCAGCTGCGACCTGACGGAGCCGGGCGCCGCGGCCGCGGTGCTACGAGCGACGTGTCCGGACCGAGTGTTTCACCTGGCCGGCGCCTCGGTGGTCAGCACGTCGTGGGCACTTCGGGCGGACGTCCTTCGAACGAACCTCGAGACCACCTACCAGCTCTGCGAAGGACTCCGCCGGCATCCGGTGCCTTGCCTCGTCGTCTCCTCCGGCGAGGTCTACGGGGCCGTGCCGGAGGTCGAGCAGCCGATCCCCGAGAGCCGGCCCTGGGCCCCCATCTCGCCCTATGCCCTGTCGAAGGCGTCGCAGGAACTCTACGCAGGGTACTACGCTCGATCCGAAGGGCTCCCGCTGACGATCGTCCGTGCGTTCAACCACGTCGGGCCCCGGCAGGGACTCGGCTTCGTCTGGAGCGACGTCGCCCGGCAAATCGCCGAGATCGAGAAGCGGCGGAAGCCGGCGGTCCTCGAGGTCGGCACGACGACGACGCGGCGCGACTTCACGGACGTCCGCGACATGGTACGCGCCTACTGGCTCCTGCTCGCCAAGGCCCCGCCCGGCCGCACGTACAACGCCGCCTCGGGCAGGGCCGTTTCCATCCAGGCGGTGATCGACGAGTTCCGCGTCTACGCCGAGTGTCCGATCGAGGTCCGCCAGGTCGCGCAGCGTGTCCGACCCATTGACATCCCGCTGCTCGAGGGAGACGCGAGCCAGCTCCGGACCCTCACGGGCTGGGCACCCGCCATCTCGTTCCGGCAGAGCATCGAGGACGTGCTGGACGACTGGCGCCATCGCATTTGAGGCGCGACGTTCGGGCTCAGCGATACAATGAAGGGTCATGGCGGGACACCTGACTGATCTGTACCGCTACCGTACGCTGCTCGGCACGCTGGTGCTGCGGGAGCTCAGGGCGCGCTACCGAGGTTCCTTCCTCGGCTTTCTCTGGTCGTTCCTGAATCCCCTGCTCCTCATGGCCGTGTACGCCCTCGTATTCTCGATTTACCTCCGCGTGCCGATGGAGGGGTATCCGGTTTTCCTCTTCTCCGGGCTCCTCCCCTGGCTGTGGTTTTCGTCCTCGCTCGGCCATGCTGCCGGCGTGATCGTCGGCTCGGGGACCCTGGTCAAGCGGGTCCTCTTTCCGGCGGAGGTCCTGCCGCTCGTCTCCGTGCTCGCGAACCTGATCAACATGCTCCTGTCCCTCCCGCTCCTGTTCATCTTCCTCTGGATCTTTGGGATCCGTCCTCACGCGGTGCTGGTCTTCCTGCCGCTCCTCCTCGCCCTCCAGTTTCTCCTCACCACCGGTCTCGCCCTGGCGCTCTCGGCCCTCAACGTTCACCTCCGGGACGTCGAGCAGATCCTGACGAATGGCCTGACGCTCCTGTTCTTTCTCTCGCCCATCCTCTATCCGGTTTCCACGGTGCCGACGACGCTCCACCTCGGCGACTCCCTGTCCGTGCCCCTCCGGCCTCTCTACTTCCTCAACCCGATCGCGGGGCTCGTGCAGAGCTACCAGAACATCTTCTTCTTCGGCCACGAGCCGCACTGGATCCACCTCGGGACCGTGACCGTCTGCGCAGTGCTCGCGCTGGTCGGCGGCTGGTGGGTCTTCGACCATCTGCGCGACACCCTGGCCGAGGAGGTATGAGGCCGTCCGTGGGCGTCCGCGACGACGCGACTCCTTCCCGGCCCTTGCCGGACGCGTAACGAAGCGGGACGTGAGAAGGCTTCGGCTGGCGTTCGTCGTCCAGCGCTACGGCCCGGAGATCGACGGGGGGGCCGAGTACGAGTGCCGCCGCGTGGCGGAAGCACTCTCGGTCCACCACGACGTCGAGGTGTTGACCACCTGCGCGCGTGACTACCTCACCTGGCGGAATGTCTACCGGCCGGGCGTCTCCACGGTCAACGGAGTTCGCGTGCGCCGCTTCCCCGTGGACCGTCCGCGCCGCGTTCGCGCGTTCGGGCGCTACGCGGATTGGCTCTACGCCACTCCGCACACGTTCTTCGACGAGGTCGAGTGGCTGCGGCGCCAGGGCCCGCTCGCGCTCTCTCTGGTGGAGTGGATCCGAGCCCACGCAGACGACTACCACGGATTCGTCTTCTACACGTACCTCTACCTCCCGACGACGCTGGGGTTGCCTCTGGTGGGTCACAAGGCCGTGCTGGTGCCGACGGCCCACGACGAGCGGCCGATCTACCTCGACCTCTTCCGGAGTCTGTTCCGGCTCCCGCGTGCACTGATCTTCCAGGTCGACGAGGAGCAGGCTTTCGTGCAGGGTCGCTTTCACACGAACCACCTCCCGTCCGCAGTCATCGGCGGAGGCGTCGACCCGGTCACGGACGCGGACGCCGCGCGGTTCAAGCGTCAGCACGGCCTCGAAGGCCCCTATCTCCTCTATGTCGGCCGCGTCGACGTCGAGAAGGGCTGCCGGACGCTGGTCGACGCGTTCCTGGCGTGGCGCGAGCGGGCGGCCGAGCCGGTGACGCTCGTCCTCATGGGAACCGTCGCCCTGAGACTCCCGCGCCATCCGGCGCTCCGCGCGCTCGGCTTTCGCCCCGAAACCGAGAAGCGGGACGCGATCGCCGGCGCGACCGCGCTCGTCATGCCCTCCCGGCACGAGAGCTTCTCCTTCGTGATCCTGGAGGCGTGGTCGCAGGGCACGCCAGTTCTCGCGACCGCACGCTCCCCGGTCCTCCGGGGCCACGTGGAGCGCTCGGGCGCGGGACTCCTGTTCGACCAGGCGCCGGGCGACTTCGCCGCCGCCGTTGGGTCGCTGGTCGCCGACGAGGCGCTCAGGAAGATCCTCGGCGAGCGCGGCCGCGCGTACGTCGAGGCTCGCTACCGCTGGCCGCGCATCACGCGTCTGTACCTGGACTTCATCGCCCAGGTCTTCGGCGATTCGCCGGGATAGCCTGATGGACGCGCAGGTATTCGCCGAACACTTCGAACTCGAGGACACACACTGGTGGTTCCGGTCGAAGCGGGCCCTGGTGCTCTCGCTGCTGGAACGCTACGGAGCCCTCGGCGGCCCGGGCCTGGACGTGGGGTGCGGAGCGGGCGGCACGCTGGCGGTCCTCGCCACTCAGGGAGCCTGGGTCGGCGTCGACGCCGATCCGGCCGCGCTCCGGCTCTCCAGACGGCGTGGGCTCGCGCACCTCGCCGGTGGCGGCGCCGAGGCATTGCCCTTCCGCGAGGGCACGTTCGTCGCGTGCCTGTGCCTCGATCTCCTCTACCACCGGAACGTGGTGTCCGAGTCCGGGGCACTCCGGGAGTGTCACCGGGTCCTGCGCACGGACGGTCTGCTCCTCGTGACCGACTCGGCCTTCAAGTGGCTCCGCTCGGCGCACGACGAAGCAGTGCACGCCGCGCGCCGGTACACGCGACGGGAGCTCGTCGAGCGAGTCCGGACCGCGGGGTTCACGCCGCTCCTCGCCTCTTACGCGTACTGTCTGGTCTTCCCGGCGATCGCGGCTGTACGCCTCGCCCGGCGCGGCGCCGGCGGTGGCTCGGACGTCTTCTCGCTGCCCCGCCCGCTCAACACCGCCCTCCTCGGCGTGCAGGCAGTCGAGCGCGCGCTCCTCCGCCTCGGGCCTCTGCCCTTCGGCAGCTCGGTGGTGCTGGTGGCGCGGAAGGCGACCGCATGAGGGCCTCGGTGGTGCTGCCGACGTACAACGAGCGCGACGTCATCATCCCTGTGGTCCGCGAGATCCTCGACGCGATGGGGGACGTCGAGGTACTGGTCGTGGACGACGACTCCCCAGACCGGACCTGGGAGGCGGTGGAGACCGCCTTCGCCGGAGACGGGCACGCACGCGCGCTCCGCCGAGTGGGCCGGCGCGGGCTGCCATCGGCCATCGCCGAAGGCATCGCGAGCACGCGGGGCGACGTGGTGGTGTGGCTCGACGCCGACGGCTCCATGCCCGCCGAGGTCATCCCGCGACTGGTCGCCGCGACAACCGAGGCCGACGTGGCCGTCGCGTCACGCTACGCCGCCGGCGGCCGGGACGCCCGGGACTCCCTCGCGCGCATCGTAGCGTCCCGGGCGATCAACGCCTTCGGAACGCTGTGGCTGGGCGGCCCGGTCCGGGACTGGACCTCCGGCTTCGTGGCGGCGCGTCGGGCGGCGCTGGCGCGCGTGCCCATCCGCGCGGACCACGTGTACGGCGACTACTGTATCGACTTTCTCCACCGGGCGTGCCGCCACGGCCTCCGGGTGGTCGAGATCCCCTACGCGTGCACGGAACGTCGCGCCGGAACGACCAAGACCAGCCCGAGCCTCCGCCGGTTCGCCGCGCTGGGGCTACGGTACGCCCAGACCATCCGGCGGCTGCGACGGGAAAGCCGCGCCGGGGAGGATCGACCGTGATCGAAGAGACCCGCTTGCCCGACAACGTCATGGCCGAGCTGCTGCGCATCGTGCCGGGGCCCGAGCCGCCCCTGGAGATCCGCCTCCCCCGGATCCCCGTCGTGGAAGAGGCGCTGTCGCGTCAGATCATCCCGGTCGCGGACCCGCGCCTGGACGGCAACGAGCTCCAGTATCTCACCCAGTGCGTCCAGTCGAACTGGATCTCCTCGGCCGGCCGTTTCGTCCGGGAGTTTGAGGACGCCTTCGCTCAGCTGGTCGGATGCCGGTACGGTGTCGCGTGCTCGAACGGGACGACATCGCTGCACCTCGCCCTGGCGTGCCTTGGGCTGGGCGCGGGGGACGAGGTCGTGCTACCCGCCTTCACGATGATCGCCACTGCGAACGCCGTCCGCTACACCGGCGCCACACCAGTGCTGGTCGATTCGGAGCGCGACACGTGGAACCTCGACACGGCGCGGATCGACACCGCCGTCACGCCCCGGACGAAGGGCATCATCGTCGTCCACACCTACGGCCACCCGGTCGACCTGGATCCGGTCCTGGACGTCGCCAGGCGCCGGGGCCTGTGGGTGCTGGAAGATGCCGCGGAGGCTCACGGTGCGACCTACCGGGGCCAACCCGCCGGAAGCATCGGTCAGGCCGCCTCCTTCTCGTTCTACGCGAACAAGATCATCACCACGGGCGAGGGCGGCATGGTCACGACCAACGACCCCGAGATCGCGCGCCTGGGGCGCCGGCTCCGCGATCACGCCTTCTCGGACGAGCGCCACTTCTGGCACAAGTACATGGGGTTCAACTACCGGATGACCAACATGCAGGCCGCCGTCGGCCTCGCCCAGACCGAGCGCCTGGAGGAGCTCGTGCGAATCCGGCGCGACAACGCCGCCCGGTACTCGGCGCAGCTCAAGCGGATCCCCGGGCTCACGCTGCCGGTGGAGCGGCCCTGGGCCAGGAATGTCTACTGGATGTACGGTGTCGTCGTCGAGGACGGGTTCGGCATCTCGCGGGACGAGCTGCGGCGGCGGCTCGCCCGCCGGGGAATTGAGACCCGTACCTTCTTCATTCCCATCCACCTGCAGCCGATCTACTATGAGCTGTTCCGCGGGCAGCGCTTTCCGGTCGCCGAGGAGCTCTGCCGGCGCGGCCTCTACCTGCCCTCGGGTGCGACCCTCACCGAGGCCGAGGTCGCCTATGTGTGCGAGGCCGTGGCCGATGCGCGGGAGGAGCGCGGATGATTCCAGTCTTTGCCCCCTGGCTCTCGGAGAACGTGCGTCGCTACGTGCTCGACTGCGTCGATTCGGGCTGGATCTCCTCGCTCGGCGAGTACGTGGGACGCTTCGAGCGCGACTTCGCCTTGTTCTGCGAGGCCCGCCACGCCGTGGCGACGTCGAACGGCACCACTGCGCTTCACCTCTGCCTGGCCACGCTCGGAATCGGGCCGGGGGACGAGGTGCTGGTGCCGGACCTGACCTTCGTCTCGACGGCCAACGTCGTCCGCTACACCGGCGCGACGCCCGTGCTGGTGGACGTCGATCCACGGACCTGGGGCATCGATGTCGACGATGCGCGTCGCAAGCTCACGTCGCGCACCCGGGCCATCATACCGGTCCACCTCTACGGGCACCCGGTGGAGCTGGATCCACTCCTCGCCCTGGCCGCCGGGCATGGGCTCAACATCGTCGAGGACGCTGCCGAGGCTCACGGAGCCCGCTACAAGGGACGGCGCGTCGGGGCCCTCGGGCGCATCGGGGCCTTCTCGTTCTACGGGAACAAGATCATCACGACCGGCGAGGGCGGCATGGTCGTGACGAACGACGAGGCGCTGGCCGAGCGCGCGGCGTTTCTGCGGGACCACGCCATGGATTCCCGTCGTCGCTACTATCACCCGGAGATCGGCTTCAACTACCGCATGACCAACATCCAGGCGGCCATCGGCTGTGCCCAGATCGAGCAGGCGGACGCGATCCTGGCCCGTCGAAAGGCGATCGCCGCCGCCTACGAGGTCGGCCTCGCTGGAATCCCCGGGCTGACGCGCCCGCCTGGCGAGCCCTGGGCCGAGAACGTGTACTGGATGTACTCCGTGCTCGTCGAGCCGGAGTTCGGGATCGGCCGGGAAGAGGTACGGGCGGGCCTGCGCGCCCGGGGCGTCGATTCCCGCCCGTTCTTCGTCCCCCTGCACGAGCTGCCACCGTACCGGGTGGACGCGCCGTTTCCCGTGGCGACCGCGGTCGCGGCGCGCGGGATCAATCTACCGTCCGGCACGGGGCTCCGCCCCGACGAGATCGCCGTGGTCTGCAACGCGCTACGGGAACTCGCCTCTCGCTGAGCACCTTGACCGGCTGATGTGCACGCCTCGAAGCTGACCCGCACCCCCGTGGTTTCCGTCGTACTGCCCACGTACAACGAGCGTGAGGGGATCGCGGAGCTCGTCTCCGAGGTCCTCGCGGTCGCCCGCCGGGCTGGCCTCGCCCTGGAAGTCCTGGTCGTGGACGACGCGTCACCGGACGGCACGGCGGCACACGTCAAGGCGGCCTTCGGAGGCGAGCCGGCCGTGCACGTTCACGTGCGCCGGGGTGAGCGGGGCCTGGCGAGCGCGATCCACCGGGGCATCCGGGAAGCGCGCGGCGACGTGGTCGTGGTCATGGACTCCGACGGCAACCACGATCCGGCGCTCCTTCCCCTCATGGTCCGATGCGCCGAGGAATTCGATGTCGTGATCGGCTCCCGGTACGTCCTCGGGGGCGGCATGCTGACGTCGCGGTTCCGCTACTGGGGGTCCTACGCCTTCAATCTCGTGATCCGCATCGTCCTCGGCCTACGAATCCACGACAACCTCTCCGGTTACCTCGCCTTCCGGCCGACCCTGCTGAGCGGGCTCGACCACGAGGCCGTGTTCTACGGCTACGGCGACTATGCCATTCGCCTCCTGCACCACGTGGTCCGAGGAGGTGGGCGCGTGCTCGAGATTCCGACGGTCTACCGGTTCCGGAAGGGCGGCGAGTCCAAGACCCGCTTCCTCGCGTACCTCTGGACATACCTCACCTCGGTGGTCCGACTCCGGCTGGCTCGGCGGTGAGCGCCGGAATGCCGCTCCCGGGGTGGGTCACGCCCCGCCCCGCGCGCGACTGCTGCTTCTGGGTGACGTTCGGGCTCCTGGGGCTCCTGCTGGCGCTGTACCTCGCGTTTCCCCGGCTCGACGCCGACCAGGCGGTCACCGGTCTCATGGGCGCCTACGTCCTCCGGGGCGAGTTCCCGATCTTCTTCTGGGCTCAGGACCACGCCGGGGTCCCCGAGTCATACGCCGCCGCTCCCCTCTTCTTCCTCTTCGGGATCTCGCGCCGGATCCTCGACCTGGTGCCGGCGCTCAGCACGCTGGCCCTCGCCCTGGCCGTCCGTCGCACGGGGGCCCTGCTCTTCGGCCGTGGTGTCGGCTGCCTCGCAATCCTCTTCATGACGGTGGTGTCGGCCTACGTCGCCGCGAACTACACGCTGGCCAGGTCGTACTACATCGAGCATCTGCTGGTCGGTCAGGTCGTGCTTCTCGGCGCCGCGCTGTGGGTGGCCCGGCCGCTTTCGGAGCCGGCCCGCTGCCGAGTCGCGGTCGCCATGGGCCTGGCCGGTGGGCTCGGCCTCTACTTCAATTTCCAAATCGTGGACGCGCTCGTCCCGGCGGTGCTCGCCCTGCTGCTGGTCGAGCCGGGCCTGCCGCGCCGGCGCGCGGCGTGGCTCGGGCTCGGCGCGTTCCTGCTCGGCAGTCTCCCATTCTGGGTCTACAACGTGACGCACCACTGGGGTACGTTCGTCACCGGCGCACGCTTTCAGGGTCACTCCTCAGGAAACGAGACCGCGCGGATCTTGTTCCTCGATCTGCTGCCCGTGATCCTCGGGGTCCGAGCCGGGACGGGCCAGCCGGCCCACCTGCCGGGACCCCTGGCCTGGACGATCCCGCTGGTCGTGGCGGGCGCGGTCGCGCTCCTGCTCGTCCGCGTGGTCGCGGGGCTCGGACGCCTGCGGCAGGACTCGGCGCTAACCGGCGAGGCCTTGCTTCTGGCCGCTATCGCCGTGACCCTTGGCGTGGTCTGGTATGGGGGCTACATCCGCGTGCCGCGCTACCTGCTGCCCGTGGTTCCCCTCCTCGCGCTCGTGCTCGCCCGGGCGGCTCAGCTCACGTGGCACTGGACACGTGCCGGCACGGTCGTGTGGGTAACCGTGTACCTCGTCGCCGTCGGCGTGGATCTCGTCCCCGACATCACGGCTCTCCGGGCGGAGACCCGCGGCCGGTACGCGCAGGAGCGGAAGGCCGACGGTGAGCTGTTCGCCTTCCTCCGCGCGAACGATCTCCGGCGAGCCTACAACTTCGACTACTGGGCAGCCCCCCGGCTCACGTTCGATGCTGGCGGCGAGATCATCGTGGCCGAGCCGTTCAACGACCGCTATCCCCCGCACACCCGGGCCGTCGACCTGTCGGCGCGCCCCGCATACGTGGTCCAGGGGGGGATCGAGACCTTCCGGCACTGGCTCGCCGCGCTAGGCGTCCAAGCGCGCGAGCACGCGGTCGGTGGCTACCAGGTCTTCTCCGACTTCACGTCGCCGCCCGCCGCCGTCCCCTTGGCTCGTTCGGGCTTGACGGTCCGTGCGAGCCCAGGACGTGGAGACGCCGCCAGCGTGATCGACGCCCAGCTCGACACCGGATGGTCGAGCTCCAGAGAACCCGGGGGCTCGGCCTGGATCGAGGTGGACCTCGGCGCCGAGCGCCAGCTGAGCGGGGTGACGCTCGTGAACGACCACGCCGAGCGCCTACCGGACGAGCTGGCCGTGATCGTGGAGAGCCCGGGCGTCGGGCCGCGGCCGGTCGGCGCGCTCAGGCTCGGGAGCGTCGCGCCCCGCTGGGAGAACGGCGCGCCTCGGATTGCGCCGAGCCGGACGTTGACCCTACGCTTCGAGCCGGTGAGTGCCCATCGAGTCCGGCTCGTCGAAACAGGAGCCGCAAAGGGGTGGAGCGTGGCGGAGCTGTTCCTCTTGGGCCCCTCCTCCTCCGCGGCGCCGCCCGGCGAGACTGCCGCGCTGGTCCCGGAAGGCAGGCGGTTCGAGGACGCTGGGCTGATTGGGCCGGCCCTCGTCCGCTATCGCGAGGCGATGCGTCTGGCCGCCGACGACCCGGCCGGTTACGAGGCCTTCGCGCGACTGAGTACCGCGCTTCGGGCGAACACGGGCTCCCCTCTCGAGCACGCCGGGCGTCTCTCGGAACTCGGGCTGCTCGACGAGGCGCGGGCGGCCTACGCCGAAGTGGCGCGCACCCTGGAACCGGACGGGGTCCACACGGAGCTCTGGCAGATTCGGGCCCGTCTCGCCGTCGCAGACGGCGACCTCCAGGAAGGAGCCCAATTGGCCGCCAGGGCGGACGCTACCCTCAGGCCGAAACGGCGTGTCGACGCGGTGATGGGCGGAGTGGCCGAGCTCGTGGGCTACGATCTGAGGCCACAGACGCTCCGAGCCGGTGAGAGGGTCGAGCTCACGACCCACTGGCGTCTGCACCGGGCGGCCTCCGAGAATCTTATGATCTGGGTGCACTTCCGGGCCGACAACCACGGCACCCGGTTCGGGGATGACTATCCGTTGCCGAGTTTCCTGCCCGAGCTCGGCCCCGCCCCGCAGCACGTGAGCGTCCGCCGTCGTATCACCGTGCCCGCCGAGGCCACGCCCGGGAGATACCGGCTGGTCGCGGGGCTCTGGAGCCCCGGCTCCGGACGGCGGCTTCACCGCTGGTGGCGTGGGATCCTGCCGACCTTCGACACGACTCTCGGGCTCGGCCGGGTGGAGGTCGTGCGGCCCACCTCGTGACCCGATGTCCTGACCGATGACGTCGCAGGGCTGCGGACCCGCTCTGCTATACTCGAACGGATGGATGGACGGAAGCTTCGCCACATAGGGCGTCTCGCCCGAATCTTCTGGGCGTACCGCACCGGGGCGGCGAAGGTCCCCCAGCTGCCGGTTCGTCTGTGGATCGAGTCGACGAGCCGCTGTAACCTCAAGTGTGGCTACTGTCCGAACAAGGACGTGGTCAAGGAAGACCACGGCTTCATGGACTTTGGGCTCTTCACTTCGATCGTCGACCAGGTTGCGGGCCACGCCTACGACGTGAACCTCTTCCATCGCGGGGAGCCACTCATGCATCCGCGCCTCCCCGACATGGTCGCCTACGCCCGGGGCAAGGGTCTCTACACACGAGTCCATACCAACATCACGCTCCTCAACGAGAAGAAGGGGCGGGCCCTGATCGAGTCCGGTCTCGACTTCCTCTCGTGCTCCTTCGACGGCTACGAGAAGGACATGTACGAGAGGAACCGTGTCGGAGCGAAGTTCGAGTGGGCGCTCGATCACCTGAAGGGCTTCCTTCGGCTCAAGCGGGATCTCGGGGTGAAGAATCCCTTGACCGTGCTGCAGGTCATGGAGATCGGCGCCCCCCCGAAGCCTGAGCTCAAGCGCCTCCGGAGGAAGTTCCTCGACAATTTCAAGGGATTGCCGCTCGACCGTGTGATCTTGCGTACCCCGCACAACTGGGCCGGCGACGTCTTCATGCCAGAGCTCTCGCGCGACGCGTTGCTCGCCGACGGGCGACGCTTCACGCCGTGCACGTTCCTCTGGTACTCCACGTCGGTCTACTGGGACGGTACCGTCGTCGCCTGTCCCCAGGACTTCTTCGGCAAGCTGGGCATGGGCGACCTCAAGGCGAAGCCGCTGAGCGAGATCTGGAACGACTCGCGTCTAGTCGACCTACGCACCAAGATGGCGAAGGGGGACGTCCCCAAGGAGCTTCCCTGTTACACGTGCGACCGCATCTGGCGTCACCAGGTCATGGCGGTCCCCACGGACTACCTCAGGACCTTCCTGTCCGACCACTTGATGTCCTACGGCTGGCTCCGCCGGCTCGCCCGCGTCTGACCCGTCCTGGCGCCGTGCCGGGAAAAGGCCCGACACGACGGGGACCGACGTCACCCGAGGACGATCGCAAGGCCGCCGGCCGCGTCTTCCTCGACGCTCCCCCGGCCCCGCTTTCGCTGTAGCATGGGGTCGTGCAGCCGGTTCTCCTCCTAGGAGCGGGCGGACAGCTCGGCACCGACCTCCGCCGCACGCTGTCCGCAGCGGCGCTGGTCCCGCTCACGCGGGCCGATCTCGACATCACCGACCGAGACGCCGTGGAGCGGGCCCTCGACGCCCACGCTCCCGCGTGGGTGATCAACACGGCTGCATTCCATCGCGTCGACGACATCGAGCTGAAGGACGCGCAGCTGGCGTTCGCCGTCAACGAGGTGGCCGCGGGGCATCTGGCCAGGGCCTGTGCACGCCGCGGGGCGCGGCTCCTCCACCTGAGCACGGACTACGTCTTCGGCGGCGACCGCCACAGCGAACCGCGACGGCCGTACGCCGAGGATTCCCCACCCGTTCCGCTGAGCGTCTATGGCGAGTCTAAGCTAGCGGGAGAGCGTCTGATCCAGGAGGCGAGCTCCACTCACCTCGTCGTCCGCTCCTCGGGTCTCTACGGGGTCGCGGGCTCCGCCGGCAAGGGGGGCAACTTCGTCGAGACGATGCTGCGGCTCGCACGCAAAGGCGAGCGCATCAAGGTCGTGCACGACCAAATCTTGGCGCCGACATACACGGCCGACTTGGCCGAGGCGATCGCCCGGCTCGTCGCGGCGAGGCCCCCGGGCGGGGTCTACCACCTCACCAACGCGGGCGCCTGCTCCTGGTTCGAGTTCGCCGGCCGCATCTTCGAACTCTGCAAGCTCGCGCCCGATCTCGCGCCGACGACGAGTGCCGAATACAAGGCGCCCGCCAGCCGGCCCCCCTACTCGGTCCTCGCGAACACTCGCGCGGCTGCGCTTGGGCTGCCGCCGCTCCGTCCGTGGCCCGAGGCGCTGGAGGACTACCTCCGGGCCAAGGGGCACCTCGCCGACTGACGCTCACGCATCGCTGCGAGAGCCCTCATCGGCCCGGCCTGACCCGGGGGCGACGCGGCGCGGCCTCGCCGCCATGATCCACACGAGCGCGAGCAACCCGAGCCCGTAGTCGTGGACCTGCGACAGGGCGTGGAACGCCGTCACGGCGAGCGTGGCGAGGTCCCGCGGGAGCCCCAGCCAGAAGGCGAAGCCTGCAGCGCCAGCCGCCTCGTACGGGCCAAGACTCATGATCGTGGGCAGCGGCAGGGACGCGGCCAACTCCGCACCCGCGACCGCGAGGAAAACGCGCAGGAAGCTGAGGGTAGCGCCCGCCTCGTCCCGGGAGGCCAGGAGTGCCTGGAGGAGGCAGTAGTAGGACGCATACTTCGTGAGTCGGAGGAGCAGCGAGAGTCCGAGCGCCGGCACCAGGGTCCGGGCGCGCTCGCTCCGCTCGACCTCAGCGGCGGCCGCGCCAAGAAGCGGCACCAGCCGGCCACCGGCCGGGAGGCGGCCCGCCACCGAGGCGGCGATGCGGAGGATCGGGGCGAGCATCCAGAGCGCCGCCACGGAGCCGAGCAGGATCGCGAGGCTCCCGCCGGCGAGGACGGCCGGCGGCATGGGCGCGCTGCCCACCGCGAGCAGCGCGAGCACGAGGAGCGGCGCCACGGCGAGCGTGTCAAGGATGAAGGAGAGCGCGAACGACGCGACGCCGGCCTCGAGGGGAAGCCCGAGCCGCGCCGTGACCAGGTAGAGGTAGCTCGCGGCGGCGCCGACCCGGGCGGGGATCAGGTCGACGGCCATGTTGCGGACTGCGGTGACGAGCACGAGCGGCCAGAACGGCACGAACCCGCCAAGGAGGACACGATAGCGCAGCGCGCGCAGGGCCAGGGCGACGGCCGAGATGGCGACGTAGGCCAGGAGCCCCGGCAGCGAGATGGCTCGAACGAGCGGGACGAGCGCCCACGGGTCCGCTCCCTGCGCGGCGAACAGATAGACGAGAATGGCGCCCGAGACCAGGAGCCCCAACCCCAGGCGGAGAAGCCCCGGGGGGATGCGCCGCGCGGCGGCCACCCTTCTGGAGGGAGCTGGCCGGGCGGCGGGCGGGGAGCTCGTCGCCGGGGTGGTCACGCTGGCTGGCGCCGGTCCCGGACGACGCGGGCCGGAGCGCCCGCGACGATGGCGTACCCGGGAACGTCCTGCGTCACGACTGCGTGCGCACCCACGATCACGCTCGGCCCCACGGTCACGCCGTCGAGCACGATCGCGCCCGCGCCAAGCCAGCCGCCCGGGCCCACGACGATGCCCCGGGAAGGTCGCGCCTGCTGGACGACGGGAACGTCCACGCGGTCGAAGTCGTGGCCGCCGCCCACCACGTAGCAGTAGGCGGCCAGCAGGGTCTCCGCCCCGATCCGGACCGACGACGCGGAGAACACCGCGCAGTTGTAGGAGATGTTGACGCCATTCTCGAGCACGATGTCGCCCTCCTTGCATGCGAGGAGGGTATGCCGGCCGAGGAATACCCGGGAGCCGATCTCGATGCCGCGGTTGCCCGATCCCTTGGCGTCCAGCACGCATCCGTCGTCGATGGCGACGTCGTCACCGATCCGGATCTTCCTCGGGTGCCGGAGCACGACGTTCGTCCCGAAGCTGACGTTCCGGCCGCACGCGCCGAGGAGGAGCGGATAGAGCCACCCGCGCAGCACCAGGCCGAGGGCACCGGGTATCCAGGAGGCGAGCAGCATGACGAGCTCGTAGCGGAAGAGGGGCCACCACCCCCGCTCGCCGACGACGAGGTCCGCGTACCGCTCCATCTTCGAGCGCCGGCCGTCGAACAGCGTCCCGGGAACGTCGGCGAGTCGATCTGGGATCGGACGGCCTTCGGCCTGTGGGATCGGACGGCCTTCGGCCTGTGGGCTCACGGCAGCCGCGCCCGGGGCGCGGGCCGGACCGGAGCCGTCGCGGGGATGAGGTACAGCACCGCCCCCGGGACGAGGGCCACCAGATACAGCGCGGTCGCGAGTCCCGCGATGGCGAAGGCATCTGTCAAGCTCACACCCAGGAAACCTGCCAAGGTCACGAACGACAGCTCCAGGAACCCGAGGCCGCCGAGGCTCACGGGCAGGCGTGCGACGAGGTAGACGAGGGGCACGGTGGCGATGTAGAAGCTCCAGCCCGGATTGAGACCGAGCGCCCGGCCGGCCGTGTAGTGGATCACGACCGGGAACCCGCCCTCGATGAGGGTCAGCGCGAAGAAGACGCAGAGCAAGCCAGTCGACCCCCCGTATCCCGCGTACTGCTCGGCAAGCACGCGGAGCGCCCTCCGCCACCCTCCGTCTGACCCGAGGCGCGCCGCGACCCATCGCGCCGCGGGGAACGAGAACGGGAAGGCCGCAAACGCGAGCGCGACGACGGCACCCAGGCCCCAGCGCTCGGCCGGCCCCACCCGGGCCCCGAGGCCGAGCGTGATCAGCGTCGCCACTGATAGGCCGGCCAACACGGCCTGGGCGAGCGCTCCGATCAGCCGCTCGAGCACCACCGACGCCACCAGCACAGCCGGGCGGCTCATGCCGGCCAGCGCCCCGACCCGAACCGCGTCGGCACCCACCGTCATGGGAAGGAAGTACCCGGCGAACGACGCCAGGTAGTAGGCGCGCATCGTTGGCCAGAGCCCGAGGTTCGCGTCCCGGCTGCGCACGAGGAGCCACCACTTCCACGCCATCAGGCACCGGTCGAGCGTCGCCAGCGCCACGACGGCCAGCACGAGGATCGGGTTCGCCGCGCCAAGGCGCACACCCAGGCGGCCCCAGTCGACGAAGAAGGCGAGCAGGAGAAGAAGGGCGAAACTGACCGCGATCCGGAGGCCAAGCCCGCGGCGGCCGCCCTCCCGGCGCGCGCGCTCAGGCCCCCTCAATGAACCGACGGTGCCACAGGGTCAGGTTGATGAGGGCCCAGAGGGTGTGGTTGTGGTTCGCGCGGCGGGCAAGGTGCTCGGCGATCAGCGCCTCGACGCCCGGCGGGTCCAGGTGCGCCCGCACCACCTCGGACTCCCGAAGCAGCTGCACCATGTAGTCGCGGAGCTCGTTCCGAAGCCACTGCTTGAGCGGCAGGCTGTACCCCTGCTTGCCGCGCTGGAGGATTCTCGCGGGTAGCACCCCCGCGAGCGCCCGCCGGTAGATCGCGCGAGTCCGGAACCCGGGGAACTTCAGATGCGGCGGGATCGAGGCCGCCAGCTCGATCAGGTGGTGGTCGAGCAGCGGCACACGGATCTCGAGCGCGTGCGCCATCGACATCTTGTCGACCTTCATCAGCACCGAGTCCGGCATCGTGAACCGCGTGTCCACGAAGATCTCTCGGTCGAGCTGCCGGCGTGAGTTGCACCGCGCGGCCGCCCGGCGGATCGGCGCGAAGCGGTCGCGGTCGACCGAACGAAGCACGGTCTCCCGGAAGAGCCGCGCGTCGAGGACATCCGAGCCGAAGTACTGCCAGCGCATGTGAAGGCCGTCCGGATGGAGCCGGGCCCCTTCGATGAACCGCCGGAGGACCACGACCGGCCCCTTCTTCTGCTCCTGGTCCGGGAGGCGGGTGACCAGGGGCTCGATCACGCCGCGCCGAAGGGCGCGCGGCAGGACCCGGTAGAACCGCTCGGCCTTCGAGGCGACGAACCGATCGTAGCCGATGAAGACCTCGTCCCCTCCCTCGCCCGACATGCAGACGGTGACGTCTCGCCGCGCCTCCCGGCACAGCAGGAACAGCGGCACCGCCGAGAGGTCCGTCATCGGCTCGTCGAGGTGCCAGACGGTCTGCTCGATCACGTCGGGCGTGACCGGGGGCACGCGGATCTCGCGGTGCTCGGTCCCGTAGTAGCGCGCCGCCTCGCGCGCGTACTCCCACTCGCTGAACGAGGGGTCGTCGTAGCCCAGCGTGAAGGTCGGGAGCGGCCCGGTCGTGGCCTCCCGTGTGAAGGCCAGGACCGCCGTCGAGTCAAGTCCGCCCGAGAGGAACACGCCCTCCGGGACGTCCGACATCATCCACGCGTGCACGGCGTCCCGCAGCGTCTCGCGGACCCGGCGGGCCATGCTCGCGGCGTCGTCGGGGGCGTCCTCGAACCGGAGCTCCCAGTAGGGCTCGATCTCGAGGCGACCGCCGCGGACTCGCGCGATGGTGCCGGGCGGCAGCTTCCGGATGCCCTCGAACATGGTCGCCGGTCCGGGCACGAACTCGTAGCCCAGATAGTGATACATCGACTGGAGGTCCATCGCTCGAGGGACGTCCGGGTGCTCGAGGATCGCCTTGATCTCCGACCCGAAGACCACGCGGTCCTCGGACCACGCGTAGTAGAGCGGCTTGATCCCGATCCGGTCGCGGGCCAGCAGGAGCTCCCTGCGCGCGTTGTCCCACAGCGCGAACGCGAAGAACCCGCGGAAGCGCTCGACGCAGCGTGGCCCCCACGCCTCGTAGGCGTGGACGACGACCTCCGAGTCGCAGCGCCCCCGGAAGCGATGCCCGAGCGCCTCGAGCTCCCGGCGGAGCCCCTCGTGGTTGAACATCTCGCCGTTGTAGACGAGCTGGATCGTGCCGTCCTCGTTTGGAATGGGCTGGGAGCCGGCGGGCGACAGGTCGATGATCTTGAGGCGCCGCGCCACCAGCCCGACGGGACCGTCCTGGAAGACGGCACCCTGGTCAGGGCCGCGGTGCTCGATGACCTTCCCCATCCCCTCGAGGATGTGGGGCGGCGTCAGCTGCCCAGGTCGGAACTCGAGGACGCCCGCGATGCCGCACATGGCTAGCTAGCCGAGATATCCGTGCTCGCGATACCAGGCCGCCGTGCGCCGGAGGCCCTCCGCGAGCGGCACGCGGGCGACGAACCCCAGCTCCCGCTCCGCCTTGTCGATGGTGAACGCGCGGGTCTGGCGGAACCAGTCTGCCCGTCGCCGGAACAGAGGCGGCTCGATCCCGAGCGGCATGAGGACCGACTCGCACAGGGCGGAGGCCACCCACAGCGGCCCGAACGGGAGATGCACGATCCGCACCGGCTGCCCGAGACTCCCGGCCACCGCCCGCACGAGCTCGTTGAGCGACACATAGCGGTCGTCGCCGATCAGGTAGGTCTCGCCCACGGCCTTCGGGTGCTCCGCGACCAGCTCGAACGCGTCGACGAGATTGTCGATGTAGCAGGGGTGATAGAACGTCTCGCCGTCGCCAAACATCAGGAAGCGGCCGCGCCGGACCGCGCGGTAGAGCATGAGGAAGCGGCCCGGGTCGCCGGGGCCGTAGATCCCCATCGGACGGACCACGCTCGCCTCGAGCCCACCACGGGCGACCTCCCAGAGCGCCTGCTCCCCCTCGTACTTCGTCTGCTGGTAGTAATCCTCCGGGGCGATCGGCGAGCTCTCGTCGCCGGGCGGGCGCGCAATGTGCCCGTGCACGCCCTGCGTCGAGCAGTAGACGAGCCGGCGGACCTCGTGCCGAAGGCACGACTCAGCCACGTAGCGCGTGCCCTGGCAGTTGACCTCCCAGTACTCGCGTTTGGGCAGGTTGATCTTCCGGAAGGCGGCCGCGAGGTGGAAGACGACGTCGGTCTCGGCGGTCAGCCGGTCGACGAGCGCCTTGTCCGTCACGCTGCCGAGCGTGATCGCCGCCCCCAGGCGTCTCAGCTCGTCATGGAACAGCCCCGGCGCGGCGTCGAGCACGCGCACCTGGTCGCCCCGCGCGAGCAGTCGCCGCACGAGATGGCTGCCGGTGAACCCGGTGCCACCGGTGACGAGGGTGCGCATGCGGCGAGTATAGCAGGCGCCCGCCGGACGAGCACCATGAAGCGGTAGGTCAGTGCCGGCGCGTGCGGGCCGGACGGACGCGCGCGGGGGCGCGCCGTCGTGCCGTCACTCGTCGCCGTAGACGGTGAGTTCGCTGATCGACCAGTCAAAACTGGGGTCGCCCGCCCGCAGCACGATGCGCAGAGCCTTGACGGTCGCCGGCGGGAAGTCGATCACCACCGCGGTGGCAGGACCGGGAACGAGGCCGAATCCGCTCCACCCGTGGCGCCGTTCGAGTCGGACGTTCGCACCGAGTGGCTGCCAGCGCACGCCGTCGGACGAGCCCTCGACGGCGAGCTCGGCCGGCAGATCGGCTGGGTTGGTCGCAGCGAGCCGCAGCCCGCGGACTGCCCGCGGCGCGGTCAGGTCGACGCGAAACGAATCGCCAGCCGCGCGGGGCGCCGCGGTGGCCCAGCGCGTCCTCAGGTGGCCGTCGACGGCAAGGCCGGCGCGGTCTCCCTGGCGAGAGGCGCTCACCGCATGGGGACCGATGGCGAGCGGTCTTCCGGCCGGCGCGTGGACGAACAGCGTGAGCCCGTTGAGGGAGTGTTGCGCGAACGCGAGCCCGCCGGCATGGGCCGCCGCGGCGAAGCCCTCGGCGTCGATCGACTCCAGCAGAACTCCGGTCCCCGGCTCCCAGTGGAAGGGAAGCAACGTCGCCACCGAGTCCTTGAAGCCGTAGTCATCCAGCTCGAGGTTAGCGGGCGGGACGCGGATTCTCGGATCAGCAAGGGCGACCCGGCTCGCCCAGCCGTGGTCGGCGTAGAGGTGCCGCACACCCGCGGCAGCTACGGCCTGCGCGAGCCAAGCGCCATCGACATCGACCGGCGTCGGCGCCTCTCCGCCCGTCGCCGCGTACACGTATAGCTCCCTGATCGCCCACCTCGAGAGGTGCGCTTGGCCGGTCTGCGTGATGCGGAGGTACCGGGCCGGCGTCGGCGCCACCCGGAGCTCCACCCGGCCGCTCCGTACGCGCGCCATGGGTCGCCCCGCCGACCAGTACAGGGGCCCGACGTACTCAGGTAGGTCCACGAGCGTGCGCCAAGCGGCCTCGTCGCTGGAGACCTCCACTCTCAGACCTCGCGGCACCTCTTCGTACATGCCAGGCAGCCATCGGATGAGCGCCAGGGGAACGACCTCCCCAAGATCCACGCGGATCCACTCCCCGCCCCGCTGGCGGCGCACGGTGTTCCAGACCGTCTCCGCGACCCGGTCCGTCATCCGGAAAGTAGCGTAAGTGCGGTCGCTCGCAGTGACCTGAAGTGTCGTCGGCGCCAGCTCGCGGACCGCCGGCGCCGAGAGCTCGAACCCGCCGTAGACGCCGCCGAGCGCGCCGACGGGTCGGTACGTGAAGCGGAGGCCGAGCGCCGCGAAGTTCTCCTCGAGTATGGGCGCCTGTTTCGGCATCAGCCAGGCGACCCGCCGCGCGCCGTCCACCGCGCGAGCATAGCTGGGTCGGACCTCATCGTAGTGATTCGAGAAGATCAGCCGCTCGGCCGACAGGAACGTGAGCACGCGGCTCGCCACGTCCGGGGCGTAGAGTCGATCAACACCGTCGCGCTCGAGGATCTCGATGGTCGCCTGGTGCTCAGCGAGCCACGCTCGCTCCGCCGCCGCGAGGGCGGGGTGGAGATTCCAGAAGCTGCCTTCCAGAGCTCCCACGGCGTGGAACAGGAGGACCGCTGCTGTCAGGGCGAGCGCGCGCCGTGGGTCGGGCAGCGCGGCCTGGAACCGCCCCAGGAGCGGCGGCAGCGCCGTGTAGAGGGGCAGGAGATAGTGGGGGTCGTTGTCGTTGAGGCCGCGCCCGTACTGCGTCGCCACCGCAATGCCCACGTTGGTGCACGCGAGGACGACGAGAGCGAGGCCGGTCGCCCCGGCCGGCGCGGGGGCGCGGCGGACCGCGCGCAGAGCCGAGACGACAGCGGTCACGTACAGCGCTCCCAGCGCCAGGGCGAGCCCTGCCCCCCCGGCGGTGGCGCGCAGGGTCTTTGGCACGCCGGCCACGATGGGCCAGGCCGTCTCGCCGAAGAAGCCCAGGTGGATCAGCACGGTCTGGAGCCCCACCCATGCGCCCGGCGGCGGCAACGCCGTGCCGTGCGGCACACCGTAGAGCCAGTGTGGCAGGCTGCCGATGGCGAACGCCGGCAACGCCGCGAGGAGGCGAGGCACCAGGGGCCGGAATCCCCGGCGCAGGAGCAGGACCGCGACCGCCGGGTAATAGACGAGCGAGAGGAAGTTGGTCCAGAAGGCGAGCCCGAGGGTGCCGCCCAGCAGCGCGAACAGCAGCGTGGCCCGGCCCGAGCGCGCGGTGGGCGCCCGCAGTGCGAGAAGGAGGGCGAGGGTCCCGAGCAGAGTCCCGAGCGGGTAGTGGCCGCGGGCCTCGTGGGACCAATACAGGAGGAAGTTCGGCGGGACCGCCAGCAGGAGGGCCGTGAACAACGCCGCCTTCGATCCGAAGGCGTCGTGCGCCAGCCGCACCGTCAGACCGACACCGGCCAGCGCGAGCAGCACCGTGACCAGCTCCAGGGTGCGGGCAGAGACGCCGAGCGCCCAGTAGACCGGGGCCGCGAGGTAACCGTCCAGCGCGCCCATGAACGCCTGGCCGAAGAAGTACACGGGCAGCTCGCCCCTCAGCACCGCCAGACCCAGGAGCCCCGTCGTGGCCTCGTCGTACCAGAGGGTCGGTATCCGGAGTAGCAGGAGCCTCACGACCGTCGCCACGCCGAAGGCGAGGAGAAACCACCGGGCACTGGCGCCAGGGCGTTCCACGCCGCTCCCCCCGCCCCACCCGCTCATAGCGTCCGCCCAGGCGGCGCCGGCGACCGGGATCGCTCCAGCCGGTAGCGCCCCGTCCACGCGTTGAGCCGGACCCGCCCAAGGTCCAAGAGCATCCCCCCCGAGTCCCGGATGAGCCGCACGTTGGTGCGATGATCGTCGCGCCACACGATGGGCACCTCGGGGTACGGGTCCCCGAGCGCGGCCGCGATCTCGCCCGTGCCGGCGTCGCTCCCGTCGTCGACGACGATGACCTCGGCGCGCTCGCCGAGTGCAGCCGCGTAGGCGATCAGGTGGGGCAACGTGCCAGGCAGCCGGCGGGCCTCGTTGCAGACGGGCACGACGATCGAGAACCCCGAGCCGTCGCTCGGGTGGCCGTGGGCTGGCGAATGCGCCATCGACCCGAGACGGCTATGGGCGCCGGCTGAAACGATGCCGCACCGTCATCACGTGCGTGCGCCGGTCCAATGGATGTCACCACCGTTCTGGTTCCGCAGAGCGCGGTCAACAAATTCTACGCGAGGGCTGGGGGCTCCGCGATCGGCGCCCAGCACGGCTATCCGGCGCTGACGTCGTCCCGGAGCTCGTTCCGATCGTCCGGCGAGCGCGGAAAGGCCCGGCGGAGCGCCTCGCCCACATCGTGAACCGCGGCGAGTAAGCCTTCCCGGGCCCGACCCGCGTGAAGATGGGCTCCGAGGTCTGCACACCGCTGGGTCCAGAACGACGCAGGCACGTGAGCGTCGAGACCGATGTCACAGAAAACCGCCAGCTTCCGGTCCTCGATCGACACGTAGATCAGGACTCCGTTGCGCGCCGCGGTCCCGTGCATCCCGAGTGCCGCGAAGACGGCCCGCGCCCGACCAAGGGGGTCCTCGGGACAGACGGGGTCGAGATGGACCCGAATCTCACCGGACGTGTGGTCCTCGGCCGCCGCGATCGCCGCACGGATCTCTTCGAGGTCCGCGGCGTTGAGCAGTCGGAGGAGCCACTCCGGAGGAGCCGGGGCCATCACCAACTCCCGCTCGCGCCGCCACCGCCGGACTCGCCACCGCCGCCGCCGAAGCCGCCGCCCCCTCCGCCACCTCCGTTCCATCCTCCGCCGAAATCCGGACCCGGCACCACGATCGGCCCCCAGCCGTGCCGGTCCCCGGTCCAGCCGGAGCGACGGCGCCGCCGCTTACGTCGCGACGCGGCGATCGCCATGCCCACGAAGAGCAGCATGAAGAGCCCGAACGCGAGGAGCGCCCGCTTGTCGATCTGCTGCGGCGCGGCGGGCCGCTGGTAGGTGCCCGCGATGGCACGATCGATGGCGTCGAGCCCGGCTTCGATCCCGTCGGCGAATCGCCCGGCCCGGAAGCGGGGCGCCACCTCCTGGCTCAAGATCGAGCTGGCGATGGCGTCCGTGAGGCTGGCCTCCAGTCCATAGCCGACCTCGATCCGCGTCCGTCGGTCGTGCACGAAAACGACCAGCAACACGCCGTTGTCGAGGTCCTTCTGGCCGAGCCGCCAGGTCTGGAAGAGGCGCGCAGTGAAGTCCTCGAGATTCTCGCCCTCGAGGGCGCGGAAGATCGCCACCGCGACCTGGTTGGAACTGCCGCGCTCACGCTCCGCGAGCCGCCGCTCGAGCCGTTGGCGCTCGGCGGGTGTCAGGGCGCCCGCGTAGTCGTTCACGCGAGCGGTCGGCGCCGGCGGCACGGCGAGCCGCGCCTCGGCGTATACCGCCGCGAGTGCCAGAAGGGCGGCGCTTACAGCAAGGGACGCGCACCCAATCCGGCTAGAACTTGATCTTAGGCGCAGCTTCGCTGCCCGGCACGGCCTCGAAGAAGGGCTTCTCCCGGAAGCCTCGGAAGGACGCCACGAGACTGCCGGGAACGCGCCGGACCTCCGTGTTGTAGTCGCGGACGGACTCGTTGAAGCGACGCCGTTCGACGGCGACACGATTCTCGATGCTCTCGAGCTGGCTCTGGAGCTGCAGGAAGTTCTGGTTGGACTTGAGCTCCGGGTAGCGCTCCACCGTCACGAGCAGGCGGCTCAGCGCACCGCTCAGCTGGTTCTGCGCCTCCTGGAACTTGCGGAGCGCGGCCGGGTCGTTCAGAACCTCCGGGGTCACCTTGATTCCCGCGACGTTCGCCCGGGCTCGGGTGACCTCTTCAAGGACAGTGCGCTCCTGGGCGGCGAATCCCTTGACCGTCTCGACGAGGTTCGGCACCAGGTCGGCGCGCTGCTGGTAGATGTTCTGGACCTGGGCCCAGCTCTCCTGGACGGTCTGGTCTCGCCCGACGAGACGGTTGTTGACGGAGACCGCCCAGCCGAGGCCGATGATCACGATGAGCGCGATGACAGCGAGGACCAGCAGCCCTGACCTCATGCATGCACCTCCCAGTGAGGACGAAGGAACGAGGAGGAGGTCGGCTCTCCCTCCTTCAGCCTTCTTGGCAGCCTTCCTGGCCGAACGGCCGAGCATCACGCGCGTCCCTGCGGGGAGCGCTAGGGCCTCGGCTCGGGCGTCACCTCCAGGCGATCGAAGAATACCCCGGTTTTGCCCAAGTAGCCGATGGGGAATTCGACCACTGTGGGCTGCCTGAGCTCGAAGGCGAGGCTGACGAGGCCATAGCGCCCGGGCGGCAGCTCGGCGGCCTCCACGGATCGCCGCGCGAGCACGCGGCCGGCGGGCTCCGTCACCGACAGGCGCAGGATGGGTCCGGGAACGACCCTCTCCGGCCGGGCGCGGAGCGTGAGCCGATACCGGCCGGCGGGGTACAGTCTTGTCGGTCCCGTGACGAGGTCGATGCGGAGGCTCTGATTGCGGTCGGCGTAGCCGGCCCACCCGCCCGAGGCATCGGGATCGGGGCGCTCGCCGACGAGCTTGTGCGGCAGGTCCTCGACCTCGAACGTGTACTCGGGTTGCGGTCGGTCGGCGAAGGCAACCGCGACCCAGTCCATGGCGACGGGCGCGCGGCCGTCCCAGCGGACCCGGAACTCGACAGGCCGGGCCTCGTCGAGGGCGAACGTGAGCGTCTCCTCGACCCAACCCGGCCCAGGTGTGGCCACCCGCTCGGCCAAGAGCCTCTGCCCATCGTGGGTCGTCACCTCCAGCACGAGCCCCTCGCCGCGGACGCGGAAGGTGGCTCGATACCGGCCCACGGGCAGGAGCCGATATGGCCCGAACGCCAGGAAGCCCGGCTGGGCCGCTTCGGGGCGGCCCGCCACGACCCGACCCCCAGAGGCTCCAGCCTCGGCCACCGGCGCTCCCGTCAGCCGATAGAGCGTCTCGGCCTCGTAGAAGATTCCGACCGGCGAGCTCAACGGGGGCTGAGTCGTCTCGGACGTGTCGACGACCCGGAAGAGCCAGAGCGAATCCGCAGCCTGCTCGAGCACGAGCCCGGACGAGCGCCGGAGACCCTCGATGGTGAAGGCCGAGGGCAGCGGGCTCACGTCCGGCGGGAAGAGGGCCCGATCCACGACCACGTGCGTGACCCCGAGACGTCGGAGCGCCGCGTGCTCGGTCGGCCCCACGCGGCCGACGTTCAGTCCACGGAGGGGCTCGTAGACATCCGTCATGTAGCGGCGCGAGACCATCGGCGAGTAGCCGTTCAGCATCGGTGTCCGGGTGTGCGTGGCGGCGTAGAGATAGACGGCCGACCAGACGCTGTCGCCGCCCCAGATCGGGACATACAGCACCTTCCGCGAATCGGCGGCGACCGCAGCGTAGACCGGGTTGTCGAGAAACCGTGTCACGGTGATCGGATGCCAGGGGGGCGTTTCGACGAGGACGGCGATGACGATGAAGGCAACAACCAGGCCCCGGACCCGGGCCGGCAGCCTCGCGCGCAGAGCAGAGACCCCGTACGCGGCGAGAATCATCCCCCCGAGACTCGTCAGGATGCGGAACTTCTCCGGGTTCCGGATAAAGCTGAACAGCGGCACCACGGCGTGCAGGAGGTCGTAGAGCGGAAAGTAGCGGATGGTCGGGCCGAGACCAAGCACCAGGCCGGCGGCGAACACGACCCCGTAAAACGCGCGCACCCTGCCCGGGCGGCCGGGGTCGGGAGCCCAGAGACCGAACAGGGCGAGGAGAAGCACAAAGACCCCCACGTACGTCTCGGGCAAGAGCAAGCTGGCCGGGCCAGGTGACAGGAGCCGGACGACATGGATGCTCCGCCCCCCGGACGCGACCGAGCCCCGGAGGAACGTCTGGCCCAGCATGTAGAGCCAGCCCGCGCCCGCCACCGCCAGGAGCGCGAACGCCACCAGCGCTCCCGGGGAGATTCGGCGGGGCGGCGTCATCGCGCTCCACCGCAGCGGCACGTACAGGAGCGCAACTGCGCCCATGATGTATGCATAGTGCGGGTCGAGCATGGCCAGGGCGAGGAGGGCACCGCCGCCCATCAGCCCGCCCGCCAGCCGACCGTCGACCAGCGCAACGTCCAGCCCCCAGAGGACCAGCGGAACGAACGCCGCCGCAAAGCCCGCCGCGTGACCCCCGAACAGCGGGCCGAGACGGGCCGGGGCGAGGGCGAAGGCGATGCCGGCGACCGCCGCGCCGAGCGTGGACCCGGTGTAGCGCCGCGCCAGCGCGTAGGCGGCGAGACCCGAGAGCGGGAACGAGAGAAACACCAGGAGGTTGTACGCCGCGGCGGACCCGAACGCGCTGAGCACGGTGAAAGGGAGCGAGAGGGGAAAGAAGGTCTGCGGGAGGTTCCAGCGCGGCCCGTCGATCCGGAACTGATACGGATCCCAGAACAGGGGCGTCGGTCCGAGCAGGCCGTCCCTCACGAGCCAGAGGTGGTAGTAGAGCTGAAGGACGTCACCGGGGGCGCGCGTCACGAGGGCCTGGGCACCTGCGCCCCGCGAGGTGAACGGCAAGCCTTGCCGCCACTCCAGGGGAAGTGGCCGCGAGACTACGAGGCCGGCGATGAGGAGCAGGACCGCCAGCAGGAAAGCGGGCTTCAGAAGGAAGGCGGGCCTCAGAATGGACCCTCGATGCGGAGACGGTCGAACGAGACCCCGACGCCACCGAGATAGACGCAGGGGAATTCCAGGACGGCGGTCTGCGATACCGTGAAGGGGACCGCCAGCTCTACGTAACGGCCTCCCTCGCCCAACTCTCCGCCTCCGATCTCACGGCCGCCCACCACCGGGCCAGAGGAGCTGATCTGGGCGCCGCACCACGCGACCGGGGTCGTCGTCGGCTGGTCGGCCTTGAGGCGTACCCAGAGGCGGTAGCGCCCGGCGGAATAGATCCGCGAGGGCCCCCGCCACACGCGGTCATGCGGCGTGCGCCCGGGCTTCGCGTATCCAACCCTGCTCGCGTGGGCGTCTGGATCCGGGCGTTCGATCAGTCCATGGTAGAGCTGCTCGACATCATAGCTCGGGGCTGGATCCAGCGCGTCGGCGAACACCACCGAGATGGCGTCCACGGCCGCCCTGCCCATTCCGTCCCAGGCCACGCGATACTCGACGGGGGCCGGAGCGTCGAGCGCGAAGGGGACGGCGACAGCCTGGAACGTTGGCCCGGCGACCGGCCGCACGGTCTCGGCGCCGAGCACCTGCCGCCCCCCGCTCGTGGTGACCTGGAGGTCGGTGGTGGCTCCATCGCCGCGCAGCCAGAACACGGCGCGGAATCGGCCCGCGGGCAGGAAACGGTACGGTCCGAACGTGAGGAAGCCGGCTCGGTCCCGACCCGCTTGGCCGGCAACGAGTTTGCCGTTGGACGCGGCGGGATCGTGCTCGATGACGCCGCTCCGCCGAGCGAGCGCCTCGGCCTCCCAGAACGCACCGACCGGGCTCACCGGACGTTCGGGGGGGCGCGCCCGCGGGCTGTCAAGGACGCGGAAGATCCAGATGGCGTCCTCGTCGGCTCCCGGGGCGCGCGCGAGTTCGAGGTAGGGGGAGCTCCGGAGGTTCGCCAGCGTGTAGGCCGGCCCGAACGGGTTCACCTCGAACGGGAAGGCGTTGCGGTCGAGGACCACCTGGCGCACGCCGAGGCGCCGTAGCGCCGCGTACTCGGCCTCGCCAACCGCCCCGACGTTCACGGCGTCGAGCGGGCGGACGATCCTGGTCACGTACTCGCGGTCGATCCACGCCGAGTAGCCGTTCAGCATGGGCACTTGTGTGAGGGTGGTCGTGTAGAGATAGAGACTGGAGAACGAGCTGTCGCCCGGCCACAAGGGGACGTAGAGTGCCCGCGGGCCCATGGCGCGGATGGCATCGTATTCGCCACCTCCCGTCGGCAGGGGAGTCACCCCGATCGGACGCCAGGGGTGATACTCGGCCGCGATCGCGAGCGCAAGAGCCACGGCCAGCGCGGCCGCCAGCCAACCCGGGCGGAGCCGGGCTCGGAGCGCCTCCACGCCCGCTGCCGCCAGAACCCCGAGCGCCAGCCCGGCCAGCACCTGGAACTTCGCAGGCTGTCGGATGAAGTTCCAGCCCGGGACGAGCCGGAAGCCGGTCTCAAAGAGCGGCAACGCCGTGAGGCGGGGCCCGAGCGAGAGCGCGACGCCGAGGACGAGCAAGGGCGCCAAGGCGAAGAGAATCCGCCGGCGCGGGATGGGAGGCCGGAGTGCGAGCGCAGCGATACCCAGCAGGGCGAGGACGAGGGCGACGGTTCCCAGGTAGACCGCATGTCCCGCATCGAATGGCACCCGGACCAGGAGGTCTGCGGGTCGCGGCGAGAAGAGGAGCACGTCGTGGAGCCTTCGTCCTCCCTTCACCACGGAGTGGTCGAGGACCTGCTGCCTCAGGAACAGCATGTAGCCGACGCCCGCCGCGGCCCCGATACCGACGAGCGCGACGGGGAGCGCCGGCACTCGCCAGCTTCGCCACGCGCGAAGCAGCATGGCAACGTGGAGCACCACGGGCAGGACGAGGGCCACGAGCGCCGCCCGCGCTCCCGATCGGCTGGTCGCGAGCGCGGTACCGAGCCAGGGTAGGGAGGCGATCAAGCTCCGCCTGGCCGCGGTCGCTCCGTCGGCGGCAGCGCCGCCGGCCCGCAGCACGCCCGCCGCGCATTGCCACAGGATCAGGATGCCGGCCACCACCACGGTGCCCAGGGCGAGCCGGGTCTGGAGAGGCAGTGCCCAGCCCTGCTGCCGCAGGCGGGCGATGGTCGCCCAGGCCGGCACCACCGCCACGGCGAGCGCCGCGGCCCAGTGGAGGGCGCCGATCCGTAGCGCATCGCGCGTCCAGCCGGCCAACCCGATTCGGATCACGATGTAGAGCGGCAGGCCGAGGGCGGCGAAGTACAGGAAGTGAGGCTCGACCAGGGCAATCGAGAGGAGCGCGACGCCGCACCATGCTCCGCCCCCGACCGACCCCGCCAGCGCGCCTTCGAGACCCCAAAGGGACAGCGGGACCAGGAAGTAGGCGAGGCCGGCGGGATGGCCACCGAGTAGCGCCCCGATCCGGTAGGGTGCGCACGCGAACACCGTGCCGGCCGCGAGCGCCGCCCAGCGAGAGAACCCGTAGCGGTGGGCGAGGAGGGCGGTCGTCAGACCCGCGAGTGGAAAGGAGAGGAGCACCAGGAGGTTGTAGGCCAGGCGCGGCCCCAGCAGGGAGAGCGGCAGGTAGAGGAGCGTGAACGGCAAGAAGGTGTTGGGCAGGTTCCAGTGCGGGCCGTTCACCGAGAACTGGTAGGGGTCGCGGAAGATCGACGCCCCCGCCCGAAGCCGGTCTCGCACCAGCCACAGGTAGTAGTAGAACTGCAGGTGGTCCCCCTGGGCTCGCCACGTGCGCTCGTGGTGCGGCGTGGGCACGGCGGCGAACGGCACGGCGTCCGTGATGTGAACAGCGAGGGGAAGCGTGTAGAGCACCCCGAGAAGCAGGAACGCGAGGAACAGCGCGACGGCCCACCGCGCGCCGAAGCGCGGCAGCTCGTCACCGTCACCGGCAGGCGCGATGGAGGTCGACCCGCCGACGCGCCAGCGCCGCCACGCCCTCACGGTCCGAGCTCGCTCAGGTAGTGGCGGAGGTGTCCGCCGATGACGGCGGCGTCGAACGCCTTCAGGCGCTCGCGCTGCCCAGCCACCACGGCGTCGCGAAGCGTGGGCTCACGCACGATCTCGTGGATCAGCTCGGCGATGGTGGGGTGGTCCTTGTCCGTCACCAGAAGCCCGGCGTGGCCCATCGTCCCCGGGATGCCGGTGGACGCACGGGCGACCACCGGGAGACCGAAGTGCATGGCTTCGAGCAACGGGACGCAGAAGCCCTCGTGCTCGGAAAGCGTGAGGTAGAGGGTCGCCGCTCGATAGTAGCTGCACAGCTCGGCCTGGGACACCGACCCGGTGAAGCTCACGCAGTCGGCGAGGCCGAGATCGTGGGCGAGCTTTCGGCACGCCGCCTGATAGTTCTCGGTGTCCACGGAGGAGCCGACGATCATGAGGCGGCTCTGCGGGTCGAGCCGGTGGTAGAAGTAGTAGGTCTTGATGAGATCCTCGATGCGCTTGTTCGGCGCGACGCGGCCCACGTGGAGGAGGGTCGTCCCGGACGCGCATGCGCTCTCGATGGCCGGAATCGGCGGCGAGCCGTAGTTTTCCCAGTCGATCAGGATCGGGAGCACGCCGGTGCGGCGAAAGCCGGCGGCCTGGAGCTCCTGGCGGTTGAACTCGGACACACCCAGGGCGAGGTCAGTGGCCTCGACCAGGCGGAGGAGCTCGGCGCGGCCCCGCCGGCAGCGATCGGCGACCCGCGCGTTCACCCCCACGAAGTACTCGGGCGGGGTGATGTTGTGGTAGACGACCACCTTGTGTCCCGGCAGGCTGACGAAGAAGGGAGTCACGTCGGAGCCGATCGAGAAATGGAAGAGCACGGTGTGATCGGGCGACGCGACGTCCCGGTACTTGGTGTAGAAGTGCGAGTCCTGGAGGAGCTTCTCGTGCGTGTACTGGGCGTAGACTTCCGAGGTCCAGCCCCAGCTCCGGAGCAGTCGGCGCAGCGCCCGCACGTGGTTCCCGATTGCGTCGCCGTAGTCGAAGTTCGGCACCAGCTGGTGCACAGTGGTCATCTCAGACGCGCCCCCAGCCGGGCGAGAACGTCGAGGTAGTTGCCGGTCACACGCTCCCAGCTGAAGCGCTCGAGCACGTACGCGCGTCCCCCGGCGCCGAGCCGCCGGCGGAGCCCGGCGTCGTCGAGCAGCAGATCGAGCGCCTCGGCGAACTCGTAGAAGTCGCCGAAGAACAGCCCCCCATTCGACGCCAGGCAGTGGTCGCGAGTCACCGCGCAGTCGGCATGCGCCAGGGTCGCGGTCCCCGCAAGCCAGGCCTCCATCATCACGATCGAGAAGCTCTCGAGCAGGGAAGGCTGGCACAGGGCGACGGCGGCGGCGTAGGCATCGTACTTGTCTTGCCGAGGCAGGTAGCCTAGATCCAGGACGTGCGGCAGCTGGTGCGCGGGGATGCGAAGGTCCCCGGAGCCGATCAGGACCAGCTTGACCGCGCGTTCAGGACGGCTCCTTCGGTAGCGGCCGAAGTACTCGATCAGGAGCGGTACGTTCTTCTCGCGCGCCTTCCGGCCCGCATAGAGGAGGAAGGGCTCATCGACGCCGTACCGTTCACGAAACCGTGCCGGCTCGCCCGAGACCTCGGTGTTGACGCCCTCGCCGACCACCGCGAAGCTGGCCGGGTCCTCCCGGACGAGCGCCGCCCCGAGAGCGCGCTCCGCAGGAACGTGGAAGCAGACGGCGCGCGCCGTCTGCAGGAGCCGGCGGGTCCAAGCGAGGCGCGCGAACGGCTCGTCGTGAAGGCACGGGATCACGATTGAGCGCCGGGGTGCAGCCAGCACCCCCTCCCAGGTCGTCCCGAAGCAATACGGGATGAACGCGTACCAGTAGCGATCCTGCTCGCCGGCCAGGTAGGCGTAGAGGTCGTCGGAGTTGATGGACTCCCGCACGAACTCCCCCTCTTCCTCCAGACTCAAGGGGCCGAGCTCGAGCTGCTCCTGGAGCTCGGCGTAGCGCTCCGGGTTCCGGGCTCGCGTCTTGAAGCGGCGAACCGTGAGGCCGTCCTCCTCGGAAGTGCCCTCAGGATGGTAGTCACCCCAGCCAGAGGCGTGATCGCGCGCGCAGGTGGTGAGGATCTCCACGTGCACGCCTCGGGCCGCCAGGGCGCGCGCCGTCACGCGGCACTCGCTCTCGGCCCCGCCCGGGATGTCGGACCCGTACCAGGGAGCGACGAAGGCGAGCGTCTCAGGCACTCAGGCGCTCCAGGGTGGCGCGTAGCCGCGCGGTGACCACCGGCCACGCATATTCGTGCTCGACGTACGCCCGCCCCCGGGCGGCCAGGCTTCGCCGCAGCGGCTCGTCCTCGAGAAGCCGGCCGAGGGCCTCGGCGAACTCGTAGAAGTCGCCGAACGCGAGCCCGCCCTCCGCGGCGAAGACGTGGTGCGTCGTCACCGGGCACCGCGCGTGCACGAGGACCGGGGTACCGGCCAGCCACGCCTCCATGAGCACGATGGAGAACGACTCGTTGCGGGAGGGCTGGCAGACGACGGTCGCCGCCGCGTACGCGGCTGCCTTGTCCTCGGGGGCCAGGTAGCCGAGGTCGCGCACGCCCTCGGTGGCACGGGGTACACTCACTGGTCCGTCGCCGGCCAGGACGAGCGTGAAGTCAGCCCGGTGGGTGGCTCGGAAACGCCGGCAGTACTCGATCAGCAGATGGACGTTCTTGCCCTGCTCCTTCCGCCCCAGGTAGAGGAGGATCGGGCCTTCGAGGCGGTGCCGGCGGCGAAACGCCTCGACCACGCGGGCATCCGCAGGTGAGCTCGGATCGAAGCCGAGGCCGACCACCCCGAACGGGTGCCCGTCCAGTCGGTAGAGCTGTCGCGCGAGCGCCGCCTCTGGAGGCGAGTTGAAGATGAGCCCGCGGCAGGCCTCGAACGTCGCCTGCACGATGGCGAGGCGCGCGAACGGCTCGTCGTGGAGACAGGGGATCAGCACCGCCCGCTCCGGCACCAGGTGGACGCCCCACAGCGTGGTCCCGAACAGATAGGGCGCGAAGCACACCAGATCGTACCTGTGCCGGTTCGCGACGAGGTGGGCATAGAGCTCCGGGCTCGAGACCGACTCCTCCGCCCAGCGCAGCTCGTCCTCGATCCGGAGGCGCCCACCGCGCAGGATGCGCTGATGCAGCCAGGCGAAGGCGTAGGTGTTCCGCCGCTTCACCGGGAAGCGCCGCACCAGTACCCCCTGCTCGACGCTGACTCCGGGCGGGTGAACGTTCTGCCAGGTCAGGTGGTCCCGGGCGCAGGTCGTCAACACCTCGACTGCGGTCCCGCTAGCGGCCAGATGCTCGGCCAGGCCACGCGTGAGCATCTCCGCCCCGCCCACGATGCCGGCGCCGTATCGGGGAATGACGAAGCCGACCCGCTCGGGCGCGGATCGGCGGGTGGCCACGCGGCTAGGCTCGAGGCTTGTGGCCGACGACGGCATAGTCCTGCGGGCCCCACAGGATGCGGTTGACCCGGGCGAAGTTCTCGTTGAGCGCCTGGAGAAACTCCTCCTCGTACGGACGCATGTACCAGAACGTCTTGATGGGCTGCAGCGTCTGTTCGAAGGGATAGGGGTTGACGAAGCGGAGCTCCACGCCCTGGAAGCCCGCCGCGTCGAGCACGAACCGCGCGGCCTCGGCATGGATCGGCTTGATGTGGGTGAGGTCGACGTAGAACGGTCCCGCGAAGACAGTGAGCGACGCTGGATTGGGGGTCTCGCAGACGAGCACGCCGCCAGGCCGCAGCTTGGCGTGGGCGAGGCGAGCCAGGGCCACGAAGGCCTCGGACGTCAGGTGCTCGATCACCTGGGCGCAGAAGATCCCGCCGAGCGAGTCGTCCGGGAGGCCTTGGAGATACGCCAGCGCCTCCGCCTGCACGACGTCGAGGTCGGCATCCCGGCAGGACGCGACCATGGCGGGGTTGATGTCGATCCCGCGCGCCTCGCGCTGCGCCTCCCGGCACAGCTGCAGGAACTCCCCCCGGCCGCACCCGATGTCGAGGATGGGCACCTGGGTGAACAGGTCGAGGTACTCTCGCTGGCGCCGCCGGATCTCGTCGAGACTCCCCCGGTGCCGGTCCTCGAACGCGAGGTAGGCCGCGCTCGAGAGCTCGCCCGTCCCGGGCGACACCGGCGGCGGTGGCACGAGCGCGAGCGGGGCGCCGGCGCCGGGGAAGCGAACGCGATCGAGCCCGGCCCGGAGGCTGGCCAGCTCGGCGATCACATCCCGGAGCTGTTCGTCCAGCGAGGCGGCGAGGGCGTGGTGTCGCTCCTGGGCCTCACCACGCCCAGCCGCGAGCCAGTCGTGCATCGTCCGCGTCAGCGCCTCGAACCTGGCCTCCAGATGATAGTCCAAACGATGATTGAGGCGCTCCGTGAGCTCCGCTCGCGACCTGGTTGACGCGCGCCAGGAGCTGCGACGCGAGCTCCGGGAACTTGTCCCGGACCGGGAGCACGAAGGCGTTCAGCAGGTGGAGGAGGGTGGTGTTGAAATCGAGCTGGCGCTGGAGCGCGAGCGTGGTGTAGGGTCGCATCAGCCGGAGCATCAGCCGCTTGAAGCCCACGATCACGCGGCCCACCACCCGGCCGGTGTGACGTGACCACCGGCTCCCGCAGCGGGTCCCACGAGTCGTTGAGCGCCGCGAGGTGGTGCTCGAGCTCTTCGCGCAGCGCCGGCACCACCTCGCCGACTTCCAGCTCCATCTGGGCGACCCTTCGCACTTCCTCCTCGGAGTAGTACCCGGACGCCCGGCGCTGGCGGACCCGGGCCTTGATCTCTTCCATGAGCTGCGCGACGTTCACGCTCGCGGCCGGCTCGTTCGTCACGCCTCGGCGTCCCCTTCCTCGCGGATCTCCCAGTCGTGGGCGAGTCGCGCCACGCCGGTATCCTTCGTCCGCGAGCGCACCGCGAGCGTGTAGAGGCGGCTGTGGTAGTCGTAGGGATGGCCGTCGCGTGCGTGCGCCGCCACGTCGAGGAGGTACTCGCCTTCCACGAGCTCGAGCCGCCCGATCCGCACCGCGACCTCGCCGCTTCCGGCGAGCTTGCTCACGGCAAGCCCGTCGATGGCCGTGTTCGTGCCGTAGCAGCACACCCCGTCCTTGCGGAAGATTCCAATCCCGAAAACCGGATCCTCGATCGGGCGCTGGGCCCGAAACGCCAGTCGGATCGTGCACGGCTCACCCGTCTCGTAGAGGTAGCGCTCGTGACCGGCCTGGTCCGTGAGCCGCACGGCCGTGATCTCGATCTCCCGACTGCCCCAGCGCTGCGCGGTTCCGGCAGACAGCGCCTCCTCGGCCTGCTCGTGCGCGGCATCGAGGACGGCGGCCTCTTCCTGGGCCACCTGGCCGAGGTACCGGTCGATGATCTCGCGGGGCCCGCCCCGTGCCATCAGCCGCCCGCCTTCAAGCCACACGGCCTCGTCGCACAGCCGCTCCACGCTCCCGAGGTCGTGGGTCACCAGCACGATGGTCTTGCCCCGGCCCTTGAACTCCTGGATCTTGCTCACGCACTTGTGCTGGAAGGATTCGTCTCCCACCGCCAGGACCTCGTCGATCAGCAGGATGTCGGGATCGACCGTCACCGCGATGGCGAAGCCGAGCCGCATGTACATCCCCGACGAGTACGTCTTCACCGGATTGTCGATGTACGGCGACAGACCCGCAAATCCGACGATCTCGTCGAAGCGCTCGCGGATCTCCGCGCGCGAAAGCCCGAGCAGGACGCCGTTGATGAAGACGTTCTCGCGACCGGTGAACTCGGGATGGAAGCCGGCACCCAGCTCGATGAGCGCGGAGAGGCGGCCGGTCACGGAAACCGTGCCCGAGGTCGGCTTCAGGATGCCCCCGATGAGCTTGAGGAGCGTCGACTTGCCGGAGCCGTTCGAGCCGACGATGCCCACCATGCGACCCCTGACCAGCTCCAGGCTGACGTTCCGGAGCGCCCACATTTCCTCGCCGGCGAAGAGCCCGACCCGGCCGCCTCGGACGAAGAGGTCCTTGACCGTGAAGACCCGACGACCACGGTACAGCCGGAACCGTTTCGACACGTCGCGGATCGAGATGGCGGGGGCGACGGTCATGCTTCCTTGACGTCGACCCGCACGGGGAGCAGGGAGCTCAGGAGCGGCCGCAGCAGGCCGGGGAAGGTGGCGCGGTGGCGGACGCGCGGCTCCTGAAGCACCGGGGTCGCGATGGGCGCCGGGAACCGGTACAGCTCAGCGAGGTGCCTCACCATGACCTTCTGCATTCTAGAACAATCCCGCTGGCCCGGTCCATTCCGTCCGGAGCGTCTCCGTGTTCCGGGAGGGCTACGCGGGGCCTTGCTATAATGCTGGAGGTGGAACGCTACCGCTCCGCGCGACTGTCCGTAGTCGTTCCCGTCTACAACGAGCGTCTCACGCTCCCCGAGATCCTCGATCGCGTCCAGGCCGTCACCATCCCCAAGGAGATCGTCATCGTCGACGATTGCTCGACGGACGGGACGCGGGAGTACCTGCGCCGGCTGGAGTCCGAGCTCGTCTCGGCGCGCCGGCTCGGGACCGTGGACGAGAAGAACGAGATCCGGATCTTCTACCAGGAGTCCAACCAGGGCAAGGGCGCCGCTCTGCGCCGGGGCTTTGCCGAGGCGACCGGCGACATCCTGCTGGTCCAGGACGCGGACCTCGAGTACGATCCACGCGACTACCCGAGGCTCCTCGCGCCGATCCTTGAAGGCAAGGCGGACGTGGTCTACGGGTCGCGATTCACGGGCACCCCCCGCCGCGTGCTCTACTTCTGGCACCACGTCGCCAACAAGCTGCTGACGCTCGTTTCCAACATGGTCACGAACATGAACCTCACCGACATGGAGACCGGCTACAAGGTCTTCCGCGCCGACATCATCAAGAGCATCCCCATCCGCTCCAACCGGTTCGGCGTGGAGCCGGAGGTCACCGCCAAGCTCGCCAAGGTGCGCGCACGGATCTTCGAGGTGCCGATCTCCTACTCGGGCCGGGCCTACTGGGAAGGGAAGAAGATTCGCTGGAGGGACGGGCTCATCGCCCTCTGGACGATCTTCCGGTACGCGTTCGTCGACGACCAGGAGAACGCTGACCCCGGCTACAAGACCCTGCTCCGCCTGTCTCGGGCCGAGCGATACAACCAGTGGATGCTCCAGCAGCTGACCCCCTGGCTCGGGCAGCGCGTTCTCGAGATCGGCTCCGGAATCGGGAGCTTCACCCGATATCTCGTCGGACGTGAGCTCCTCCTGGCGACCGACCTCAACCCCCGGTACCTCCGCATCCTCGCGAACACCTTCGAGCGCCACACGCGGGTCGAGGTGTTGCCGCTCGACCTCACGAGCTTCGAGCCTCAGGCCTTGGCCGAGCGCACGCTGGACACCATTCTCTGCCTCAACGTCCTCGAGCACATCGAGGACGATCGCGGCGCCCTCCGCCGCCTGCACGCTTCGCTCGCGCCCGGCGGTCGCCTCCTGCTCCTCGTGCCCGCTCACGAGTGGCTCTACGGGGCGATCGACCGCGCCATCGATCACCACCGCCGGTACGAGCGCACGGGGCTCGAGGCCAAGCTCCGGGAGGCGGGGTTCCAGCTCGAGCACACCCAGTTCTTCAACCGGCTTGGCGTTCTCGGCTGGTATCTGAACAGCGTGATCCTGCGGCGCTCACGGGTCCCCGGCCTTCAGCTGCAGCTCCAGAACGTCTTGGTTCCCCTGCTTCGCGCCGAGGGAGCGCTTCACCTGCCCTTCGGGCTCTCCCTCGTCGCGGTCGCCCGCCGGGTCTGAGCGGGCCGAGACGCGGGCGCGCCGGGCGCCGTCGGTTGCCCCGGGGCCCAGGCCGGGGGTATACTCCCACGGCTGATGACGCGCCCGGAGGCCCCCCCAGACGGGAAGCTCAAGTCGGCGCCCCCGGGGGGCGTCCCGGGGCGAACGGCTTGCCCGCGTCCGGCGCGCTGAGCGATGCGGGGCAAGGTCTGGCTCGGCGTGGCCGTGAGCGCGGTGCTTCTCTGGGTGGCCGTCCGGGGGGTCAGCCTGGATGAGGTCTTCCACGAACTCCGCCAGGTGCGTCCGGTCTGGCTGCTGCCGGTCCTCGCCTCGATCTTCGTCAGGTTCTGGCTGACGGCGCTCCGCTGGCAAGTGCTCCTGCGGCCGGTGAAGTGGATCGGCGTCCACCGCCTCTTCGCCATCACGATGATCGGGTTCATGGCCAACAACGTTCTCCCGGCCCGGCTCGGAGAGTTCGTGCGGGCCTACGCCCTCGGCCGATCGGAGGCGCTCCCGCCCTCCCTACCGTTCGCGACCATCGTGATCGAGCGGATCTTCGACGGCTTCACCCTGCTACTCTTTCTGGTGGGCGGGCTGTCGTTCCTGCGGCCGAGCCGATCCCTCCTCTGGGCGGCCGCCCTGATGTGCGTCCTCTACCTTGGGATCCTCGCCGCCCTGATGCTGCTCCGCACGGGGCGCGGGCTGGGGCTGCTGATCGGGGTGATCGACTGGCTTCCCGAGCGTCTGGCGAATCGGGGGCGGCGCCTCCTCGATTCATTCCGTGAAGGACTCGACGTCCTGAGCGACGCCCGGGCTCTTCTCCTGAGCGCCGCCCTGTCGATTGTGATCTGGGTCGTCAACGCCGCCGGCGTCGAGGCCACCTTCCAGGCCTTCGGGCTCGAGCTGCCGCGCTACGCGCCCTTCCTGCTCCTGGGGACGATCGCGGTCGCCCTCGTCCTGCCCTCGGCACCAGGGTATGTCGGCCCGTTCCAGGTTGGCACCGTGGAGGGCCTGGCCCTGGTCGGGGTCGCGCGCGAAACGGCGCTGTCGCTGTCGATCATCTACCACCTGGCGAACTACATCCCGATCACGCTCGTGGGGCTCGCTTACCTGAGCGCCCTGAATCTGTCGCTCGGCGACATCCGGGCCGCCGGCGAGAAGAGCGCATGACCGCGCCGGCCGCCACCGCCCCCCCCGCGCCGCCAAAGGCCGAAGGCCACCCGATCCGCATCGCTTTCACCGTCGTCATCCCCGTCTACAACGAAGAGGAGAACGTCCGGCCTCTCCTGACGAGCCTGCGGGACGTCATGGAGAGCCTCGGACAGCCGTACGAGCTCATCATCGTCGATGACGGCTCGACGGACGCCACCCGCCCGCGGCTCCGCGATCTGGCGGCCGAGCTGCCGGCTCTGCGCGTGGTGCGCCTGCGGACGAACTTCGGCCAGACGGCCGCGCTCGCCGCCGGCTTCGACATGGCCCTCGGAGACCTCGTCATCACCCTCGACGGGGACGGCCAGAACGATCCGGCGGACATCCCGCGGCTCGTCGACAAGCTGAAGGAGGGGTTCGACGTCGTCAGCGGGTGGCGGCACGATCGCCAGGATCCCTTCTGGTCGCGTCGTCTACCCTCCCGGCTCGCCAACTCCCTCATTTCTCTGATCACCGGTGTCCACCTCCACGACTACGGCTGCGCGTTGAAGGTCTACCGCCGGGAGATCCTCCAGGACGTGGCCCTCTACGGCGAGATGCATCGGTTCCTGCCGGCGCTGTGCCGCTGGGTGGGCGCCACGGTCGGTGAACTCTCGGTCGGCCACGCGCCCCGGCGACGAGGCGTGTCCAAGTACGGCCTGGGGCGGACGGTGCGGGTTCTCTTGGACCTGCTCACGGTCAAGTTCCTCATGAGCTACTGGACGCGCCCGATCCAGATCTTCGGTCTTCTCGGCCTGCTGCTGGGAGGGCTCGGCATCGCCGTCGGCGCCGTGCTCTCGTACCAGAAGATCTTCCAGGGGGTGGGCCTGGCCAATCGCCCGCTTCTCCTGCTGACCGTGCTCCTCGTCCTCGTCGGCTTCCAGTTCGTGTCCATCGGGCTCTTGGGCGAGATGCTGGTCCGCACGTACCACGAGTCGCAACGGAAACCCATCTACACCGTGCGCGAGATCATCTCCGGAGGTCAATCATGACACGAACTCGCCGTCTGGCCCGCGACGCCTGTCTTGGCGTCGCCTTGCTCGCTGCCGCGGGGTGCGGGGGGGGCAGCAGCAGCCCGACGGGCACGTCCCAGACTCCGGCCAGCTTCGACTTTGGCGGCAACAACCCGACGAAGGCGACGGCGTTCGGCGACAGCATCACGCTGGGGGTCCTGGAGCTCAGGCGCCGTGACCTCGGGCTCTCCACCGCGAACAACTACCCTGCCATCCTCCAGGGCAAGCTCCAGGGCCTCGACCCGGCGTGGCGCGTCGTCAACCGCGGTCGAGCCGGGGAGCATACCTTCGAGGGGGTGGGCCGGCTGCCCTCGACCCTCGCGAGCGACCAACCTGGCTACGTCCTCATCCTCGAGGGATCCAACGACGCCCAGGCGTGCCTGGACACCAGCGTCGCCACCAGCAACCTCCAGAACATGGTCCGGATCGCCAGAACGAACCGGTCGATCCCCATCATCGGGACGATCCCGCCGAACTTCCGGAGCATCGGCTGCGCCAACGACTTCATCAACACGGTCAACACGAACATCCGCGGCTTCGCGAGCGCCGAGAACGTCGTGGTCGCGGAGATCTTCAACGGCATGAACCAGCGTGAGCTGTTCGGGGTCAGCCCGGGGCGCGACCCCCTCCACCCGAACGAGCTGGGTTACCGGGTCATGGCGGACATCTGGTACCAGGCGATGCTGCAGGCGTTCCCCGGAGGGACCATGGCCCTCCGGCGGCGCCGCTGAGGCGCCGGGACCTGACGGGCGTGCTCGAGCGAGTGACCCTGGCCGAGATTCAGGCGGTCTTCGACGTGACCGACGCCCTCGGGATCTCCCGCGAGGCTCTCGTCATCCCGCTCTCGCCCGGACGGCCGGGGAGGGTACGGCGCCTGCCGAGCGGCAAGCTCGAGATCGTCCTCGATGCCGACGTACCGCTCGCCGAGTGGCTCGAAGGGCTGCCGCAGCTCATCAGCGCCGCCGGGCCGTGATACCCTGACGGCGGCCACACGACCCAGCGAGGCCTTCACCTCCGGAGGCGACCATGAGCCGGCCCTTGATCCAGTCGAGTGTGCTCTACCGCGACCTCGGCCGCGCCTACCCTACCATCGTTCGTGGCGAGGGGATCTACCTCTGGGACACCGAAGGCCGGCGCTACATCGACGGATCGGGCGGCTCGTCGGCAGTGACCTCGATCGGCCACGGCGTCCGGGAGGTCGTGGACGCGATGGCAGCGCAGGCACGCAAGGTCGCGTTTGTGCCGATGCACCTGTTCACGAGCGAGCCCCTCGAGGCCCTGGCCGAGGCCGTCGCCAAGTTCGCGCCCGGCGACCTCAACCGGGTATGGTTCGTGTCAGGGGGATCGGAGGCGACCGAGAACGCCGCCAAGCTCGCCCGCCAGTACTGGCTCGAGCGGGGCAAGCCCTCGAAGTCCATCGTGATCGGGCGCTGGCAGTCCTTTCACGGAAACACGATGGCCTCGATGGCCTTCGGCGGACACACGATCCGCCGCCGCAAGTACGTGCCGATGTTCAACGAAGCGAGCCACCTCCCTCCGATGTACTGTTACCGCTGCCACTTCCGGCAGACCTATCCCTCCTGTGACACCTACTGCGCCGACTACCTGGAGCGCCTGGTGCGGATGCAAGGGCCGGAGAATGTGGCCGCCTTCATCGCCGAGCCGGTGGTGGGGGCGACGCTCGGCGCCGTCCCGCCCGTCCCCGAGTACTTCCCCAAGATCCGGCAGATCTGCGACCGCTACGAGATCCTGTTCATTGCCGACGAGGTGATGACGGGCTTCGGCCGGACGGGAGCGAACTTCGCCGTCGACCACTGGAACGTGATCCCCGATCTGATCGCGACGGCCAAGGGGGTCTCCGGCGGCTACATCCCGCTAGGCGCCGTCATCGTGCGGGACGAACTCATTCAGGCTTTCGAACGCAACGGCTCGAACTTCGTCGGAGGGCACACCTATACCGGCCACCCCGTCGCCGCCGCCGTCGGCCTTGCCGTGCTCCGCTACATCCAGGAGCACGACTTGGTGCGCAACGCCCGGGAGGTCGGCACGCACCTTCTCGAGGGGTTGCGCGGGCTACAGGCACGCCACCCCATCATCGGCGACGTGCGTGGCCTCGGCCTGATGGTCGGGCTCGAGTTCGTGGCCGACCGCGCGACGCGGGCCCCCTTCCCGGCCGAGCGCGAGGTGGCGCGCGCGATCGCGCTGGAAGCCCTCCCACGCGGTCTCGTGACCTACCCTGGCACGGGCTCGGTCGACGGCGTCCTCGGGGACCACACGAAGCTGACGCCGCCGCTCATCCTCACGCACGCTCAGGCGGACGAGATCGTGGCGATCCTGGATGCCTCGATCGGGGCCGTCGAGGCGCGACTCTAGCGACTCGGCAGACCGGCCGTGACGTGCCCGAAGTGCCGGATGGCAGTCCCGGACCAGAGCCTCTTCTGCATGACGTGCGGGGCAAGGGGCGCCCCGAGCCTCACCCCGCACTCCGGTAACGGTGCTGGCGCGGCGCCGGTGCCGGCCGCCACCGGGCCGTCGGAAGCCCCACCGGGCACCAAGCAGGCCTACGCCCTGTCCTTCAGCCCGCTGTTCGACGAGCGGATCCGCTACCGCGTCGCCCGCTGGGTCGTCGAGCGGGCGCCCGCTCACGGCCTGACCGAGGTCCAGGAGGACCTCGCGCACGGCACGTTCGTCACCTTCCTGGCGCTGACCACGGACGAGGCGGAGGTCGCGCGCCAGGGCATCCACGAGCTCGGAGTCCCGCCGCCGCTGCTCCGGCTTGTCCCCGCGACGGCCGGGACGCTCCTGTCGGAGCGGCGGTCGCGGCCGAAGGCGCAGGAGCAGCGCGCGGTCGCCTTGGGCGACTGGCGCACGCTCGCGGCCGCCGCCGTGGGGCTTCTCGTCTTCGGCCTGGTGGTGGTGGTGCGACTGTTCGGAGGTCGAGGGTTCTGATCGCCGAGGAGGGACGACATGAGGAGGAAGACCCAGGACGGCCCGGCTCGTCCCGGCGCTGAACCAGATGGCGCCGGGGCCGATGTCTCTCGCCGGATATTCCTCGGCGGGGTCGCCACGGCGGCCGCCGCGACACTCGCGACGGACGCCCGCGCGCAAGCCCCGGAGCAGGTGAATGTCGAGGCGTTCATCAGCGGGCTTCGCGCGGCGCGGGTGTTCGATCTCGGGTTCACTTGGGACCAGTCGGCTCCAGTCCTGTCGCTCAACCCGCCATACGTGTTCGCGCTGAACGCCACTCACCGGCAGACCCACGAGGTCTACGGGTCGGCCCCCGGGAGCCAGGTCTCGTGGAGCTCGGAGATACTCTACTTTTCCGGCCAGCATGGGGCACCCACGATCGACGCCCTCGGGCACATTGGCCGGAATCTGAAACTCCACGGGGGGGTTGACGCGGTCCAGGCGACTAGCCGGCCGGACGGGATCGGAAACGACCTCGGGATCGAGACCTTCCCGCGCGACCTGCTGCTCTCACGAGGCATCCTCCTCGACGTCGCCCGCATGGTCGCCGGCGGGGCCGCCGATCCCCTCCCCCCTGGCCTCGAGATCACCGGGAAGCACCTGGAGGACACCGCCCGGGCCCACGGCGTCCGCGTGAGCCGCGGGGACTCGGTCCTGATCCGCACCGGCTGGGGCCAGTACTTCGCCAAGGACAATGCCCGCTATCTGGGCGAGAAGTCGCCCGGGCCGGGCGTGGACGCGGGGCGGTGGCTGATCGCCCAGGGCGTGCGCCTCACGGGCACGGACACCGCCACGTACGAGGTGCGGCCGGCTGTCCACGGTAAGGAGCTCTTCCCCGTCCACATGCTCCTGATCGCGGACCACGGTATCTACCTCGTGGAGAATGCGAACCTGGAGGAGCTCGGCGCGGCGCGCGTTCACCTCTTCTGCCTCGTCGTTCCGCCCCTCCGAATCCGCGGGGCGTCCGGGTCGCCACTCAGAATGCTCGCCCTGACGCCGCGCCAGAGCTGAAGCGCCCGTCTACCCGTGGTCGGGAAGCAGGCGGGCCGGGCTACAATGAGGCCATGAGCGACGCCTACCGTGAGTTCGAGGCGGAGAGCCTGTTCTGCGCCACCTGTCGCCGCGCCGTAGCCGTCCGAAAAAAGCTCCTGCTGGTGCTGCCGACCGGCAACAAGTACGACTACGTGTGCCAGCAGTGCGGCACCCCGGTCGGGGCCAAGGTGGACCGCGACCCTACCGCGTTCCGGGAGACATCCCGCGCGGCCGCGGCTGCAGTGAAGCCGCGCTCCCCGGGCGCGGGACCGGTGCCGCGCCCGCGACGCCGCGGGTGACCGACCCGCCGGCCGGCGGGGCTCGGGAGAGTCCCGGCGGCGCCCGCGCCTACCACCGCGCGACCAAGCACTCGTCGGCAAGCGTCCGGCGTGACCGCCACGCTCTCAACTGGGCGAACAAGCCCTTCCTCTTCAAGGTGTACCCCGACGCCCCGGCGGTGCCGCTGCCGCGAGAGGTGTCGCCGCCCACGCTCCCGGTCCTCGAGGCGGTGGCGCGCGGAGCCGTGTCGCCTGGGCAGGGTGTCGTCGACACGGCCGCCCTGGCGCAACTCCTCTTCTTCTCGGCGGGACTTACCAAGCGGAAGGTCTACCCCGGCGGGGAGACATTTCACTTCCGCGCGGCGGCGTCGACCGGTGCCCTCTACCAGACCGAGGTCTACGTCGTCGCCGGCGCCGTGGCGGGCCTCGAGCCGGGCGTCTACCACTTCTGTCCAGGGGATTTCACGCTACGCCGCCTCCGGGCGGGTGATCACCGCGCCGTGCTCGCGGAGGCAGCCGGCCGGGGTGACCTCGTCGCCGAGGCGCCGGCCACCGCGATCCTTACGGCGATCCACTGGCGAAACACCTGGAAGTACCGTGCACGCGCGTTCCGCCATTTCTTCTGGGATGCAGGGACGCTGCTGGCGAACCTCCTCGCAACCGCGGTGGCGATTGACGTCCGGGCTCGGGTCCTCATGGGATTCGCGGATCCTCTCGTGAACGCCCTCCTCGGCATCGACGCGGCCCGCGAGGGCAGCCTCGTCCTGGTCCCGCTCGGCCGGGGCGCGGGGTCTGTCCCGCCGAGCCCACCCGTCCCACCGCTCGCGCTTTCCGTGGTGCCCCTCTCGCCGCGCGAGGAGGACGACCCGCTGGTGCGCGCAGCCTACGAGGCCTCGGCCCTCCCGGACGGTGCGGCGGCTCGGGCATGGCTCGCCCACGCGGGCGCCAGCCATCCGGTCGCGGTTGAGCCCGCCCTAACGGATCGCCCGGATGCTCCGGCGCACGAGCCCTCCCGGGCGCTGGGCGAGACGATTCTCCGCCGGGGATCGACCCGGAAGTTCCGGCGGGAGTCGATCGGCAGCGCACGGCTCGGCGCGATCCTGGACGCGGCCCTCCGCCCGCTCCCGCTGGATCTCACCCACACCGATGCCCTCGTCGAGACCTACCTCCTGGTCCACGCCGTCGAGGGACTCGCATCGGGCGCCTACCTGTGGGATCCCGCTACGCGGGCGCTGCGGCTCTTGAAGTCCGGCAAGTTCCGTCGAGAGGGCGGTGAACTCTGCCTCGAACAGCCGCTCGGGGCCGACGCCAGTGCCGTGGCGTTCTTCCTGTCGAACCTCGAGTCAGTCCTGGCGCGCTGGGGCAGCCGCGGTTACCGGGCCGTCAACCTCGCCGCCGGGCTCCTCGGCGGACGCCTGTACCTCGGCGCCTACGGTTTCGGGCTCGGGGCCACCGGGCTGACCTTCTACGACGACGACGTCGTGCGGTTCTTCGAGCCGGACGCGGCCGGCAAGGAGGCGATCTTCGTCACGGCCCTTGGGTCCGCCGCGCAGCGGCCGACGTCGCGCGATCTTCCGATGGCCCCGACCACCGCCGAGCCGTTGCGCCCGGGCGAGGCATGAGACGCGGCGCGCCCAGAAGCGACGGACCTTCCGTCCGCCCTTACCGCCGAGCGCCTGCGCGAGCTCCTTGAGGTCGAGCACCTCGAGATCCGGGTCACCCCCGGGTTCCCCTGCCGGTTGACCCAGGCCACATGGAATCCGAACGCCTTGGCCCCGGCGACATCCCAGCCATTCGAGGACACGCAGCCGATCGTGTCCCGGGAGAGCCCGAGCCGCGCAGACCCGAGGGCATATACAGCCGGATGTGGCTTGAGCGTCGACCGAGTGATCCGCGGCGCTGGCGGCCGCCGCCTCGGCCGCAGCGGGTGCCTTGCCGGCCCCTGACCTAAGCCCATACAATGGGCGGCGTCATGTCCGGGACGCTCAGACACCGGCGCAGGGGGAGCCTCCAACGTCTCGCGCCGTTCGCCGCGGGTCTCGCGCTGGGAGCTTGCGCCCAGTTGGCCCCGATCCGGGAGCCGCCGCTCAGCCCGGCCGATGACCTCACCGCGGTGAGCACCCGCGAGGAGGCCATCGAGCGGTTCGGCCCGCCCCACGAGATCCGGTCGTCGGATGTAGGCCCGGTGCTGGTCTACCGGCGCGCCGTGGTCATCGACATCAATCCGAACCGCTACTACGGTGAGGATCGCGGCGACCGCTTCAACCGGTACGAACTAGTCCTTCTCTACGTGGACGCGGAGGGTCGCATCGTCCGGCGCGCTATCGAGCCCGAGTAACCCCGGCGACCGCAGCGTGCCGGACGCTACTGAGGGAAGGCGCGGCCGCGCACCCGCCAGCGCCGGCCGGAGCGCGTAGTGAGCGGGTCGCCGAATCCGAACTTGAGGAGCCGGCCGGCGTCGATGAACGACAGGCCGCGGGTCTCGGCGCCCAGCACCACGCAGAGTAGGCGCTGGCCGGTGCGGCCCGCGGCAACCGCGATGTTGTAGCCCGCATCCAGCGTGAATCCGGTCTTCAGCGCCGTCACGCCCCCCGGGTCCCGAAAGAGGGGGATCCGGCGCCTGAAAACCCGGCCCCGCCAGACGAAGTCCGTGTCGCCCAGGAGCACGCGGCTTTCCGGAAAGTCACGAAGGAGGTGCTCGGCGAGGGCCGCCATGTCCCGCGCCGTCGTCCGCTGACGGGCATCCGGCAGACCGTGGGGGTTAGCGAATACCGTGTGGGTGAGCTCCAGGCGCTCCGCCTCGGCGTTCATGCGCTCCACGAACCGCTTCTCGGTGCCCGCCAGACGCTCCGCCACGGCGGTGGCGGCGTCGTTCGCTGACGCGATCGCGACGGCGGCGAGCAAGGTCTCGAACGGCACCGCCTGGCCCCTCCTCAGCCCGATTCGGAAGCGTGGCGTCCGAATCACGTTCGAGCTGATGCTCACCGGCTCTCCCCGTGTCACGTGCCCCGCCCGGAGATCATCGTAGGCAAGGTAGAGGGTCATCATCTTCACGAGACTCGCCGGCGCCCGGTCCCCCTGCGCGTTCTTCTCGAAGAGCACCTTGCCGGTCTCGAGGTCAAGGAGCACCACGGCCTCGGCCGAGACCGGTACATTGCTCGCCGGAACGCCGTTGAGCGACCCCCCGGGGGAGGCGGCCGCGGCCGGCCACGAGGCCAACGCGAGGGCCAGGATGGCGACGACGGTGAGTCTGTGGGCGGACCCCAAGGCGCGCCGCGGGCAGTCACGGCGCCAGGGGGGGGACCATCGAAGGTCACCCATGCGTGGCCGGCCGGAACAGCCTTACGAGGCGCCCCATAGAGGCCGCCATTGTAGCAGTGGGGCCCCAAACCCCGGCAGGAAATGGCAGCGCTGGAGACTGGGCCCGGGCTCCGTGGTAGGGTGGGGCTACGGAGGGCTTGCCATGCGCGTCCCCCCCCTCGCCGTCCGGGCTCCCTCTGGCCCGGGAAGCCGCAACCGCGCGCGGCGCCGCCTCGCGCTCGTGGCCGTGGCGACCGCCCTCGTCGTCGTGCCACTGGGGGCAGGCACCGAGCCCGTCGAGCCGCCACCCGACTCGATCGCCCCCATGGTCACCCTCGACGCGCTACCGCTCGGGGTGCCGCTCGCCCGGCTCGATGACGAGGCCCGAGGGCGGGCCGAGGTCGTGCTCGGGACGAGCCTGTTCGCTCATCGGATCACCGGGCTTCGCGCACGGAGCCGGGAGCCCGTCTTCCGTTTCCTCCTAGACCATCCGGACTTCGCCGCCGCCGTGGCCCGCGCGCTCCGGCTCGGACGCTATCGAGTGGAGGCGCGGGACGGCGGGTACTGGGGCGATGACAGCCGCGGCGCCCGCGGCATGATCCGGACGCTCTACGCGGATGAAGGGCGGCGACTCTTCCACCTGGAAGGGATGTACGAGGGGAAAAAGGTGCCCACGATCCACGGGCAGATGCTCGTGCTGATCGAGTTCCCGCACGAGGACGATCCGGCGGGTGGTACGCGGGTGGACGCGAGCCTGACCGGCCACATCCGGCTGGACACTCCCCTCGTCGGCGCGTTCGCTCAGCTGGCCACAACCCTCGCCAGGCCGGTCGTCGAACGGGCCGCGGAACGGAAGGTACGCAGGTTCTTCACGACCGTCGCCCGGGTCTCACGGTGGGCTCACGACCAGCCCGAGCAGTTCTGGGCCGCGCTAGAGGGCCATCCCGAGGTCCCGCAGGACGCGACTCTGGCCGCGTTCCAGCAGGTCCTGCTGGCCGACCGACCTCCGCCGTGGGCCCGCGAGCCCTTCCGCCTCCTCCCCGCCACCGAGGACGTGGAGGTCGAGGAGGAGACGCCTACATCCCCATGAAGTCGCGGGCCTGGTCCATCACCTCGGCTGTGACTGTCGCGTAGCCTCTTTCCTGCGCGAACCGCTCGATCGCCTGCCGGGCCATTGGCCGAATGAAGGCCGGGATGCGCTCGAGGCGGCTCGCGGCGTCGTCCGTCCAGCCCACGCTAGCCTGAGCCGTCCCCGTTCCCCCGATCATCGCGGCGAACGGACAGCCCGGGCCGTCCGCCGCTGGTGCGGCGGCGGACGCGCCTGCCGCGGCGGCGCCGGTCCCCTCGCCGGGGACGGGGCCGGCCGGGACGAGCCCGACGTCTCGTTGATGCGCGAGGCCCGCCCGCACGGCGGCGAATGGGGCGGGGGCGGGGGCGGGCATGCCGCCGACCTTGACGCCGAGCGTGCGTACCAGCTGCGTCTCCCACGGGTTCGTCAGCATGGCTACTCGGTGACCGCAGGTCGGGCAGGCAAACGTGACGGTGAGTGAGCCGGCGTCCGGCCCGGCCGCTCCCGAGAGGCGCATGGCCTGGTCGCATGCGATGCAGAGAAACTTCATGGCGCGGGTCTCCTTGGGTCCATCACGTGGCGGCTGCGCCGAGCCCGTCGCCTCCCCCGTGGGGAAGCCGGGAGGGCGCGGCCGTGCCCGCCGAGAGGATGACGCGGATGCCGTCCTCGACCGAGAGTCCGGTCGGCACGACCGCGTCCCTCGGAACGAGGACGATGTCGCCCAGGTACAGGTGATTCGTCGGCACGTAGATCGACACGAGCGCGTCGGGCTTCGCGCCCACAACGCGCATGTCCCCGGTCAGGAACCCATACGTGTACGCTCCCTCCCGCGGATGCTCGACGATGACGAACTCGCGGAAGCCTGAGCGGCGGTTCGGCGAGAACGCGTCGACGAAGTCCTTGACCGTCGGATAGACGCGGCGCACGAGCGGGATGTAGCGGATTAAGCGCTCGCCCCACAGCAGCACCCGCCGCCCGACGACGTTGGTGGCAACGACCCCGATGACAAAGATGATCAGGACGGCGGTCAGAAAGCCGAGCCCCGGGACATGCCGCCCCAGCAGATGCCCGTAGAGCGGGGCCATGAAATCGTCGACCGACGCGTAGAAGAGCCAGAAGACCCAGGCCGTCAGCACCACCGGCAAGGTGACGAACACGCCGGTGAAGAACCGGACCTTGAACCACGACTGGATCTGCCCCGGCACGCGTCCCCTCCTGCTGAACGCCCGCATTATACCTGCGAGATACCTGCGAGTGGGGGGGGCGCGCTGGATGCGACGCGCAGCACCGCCGGCCCGGGCCGATCCTCCAGCTGCCCCGGCGCCGGTCGGAGGCCTCCGCGGTCGGCGGGCGCCGCCCCGCACCCGGCCGCCGGCGGGACGCGACCGGAACGGCTCCGCTGGCGGTTGTTCACCGCGTGCGCCTCTCGTATCCTTCGCGATCATGGCGTCACGCGCTCGTCCGCGGCCGCGTGGGCTTCGGGGCACGATCGTGTCGCCGCTCGCGAGCTGGTTCCCCGACGACGGCGCCCTGGGACGGTTCCGCCGCCGAGTTCTCGGACGGACGCCCCTCGCGCTGCCGCCGCGCGACCGAGCGTGGCGCGCCATCACTCCCGGCTTCGCCGAGTGTGTCCGCATGGCAGCCGGCGGGCTTCCGTTCCAGATCGCCGCTGATCGTCACGTCGACCGCTCGGGCCACCCGCGGCGCCTCGCCGTCGCGCTCGCGGCGGGACAGACGGTCTACCTTCCGCAAGTCCATCAGGTGCTCCCGCGGCTGATGCGGCTCATGGTCGCCATCCGGGTCGCCTTCCTCGCTTCTGCCCGAGAAGCCGGCCGCGAGGAGGCCTCATTCCTCTTCATCGTCGAAGGCGGGGGACGCCCCGGCATGGGACTCCACCACGACGGGGAGGTCGACGCGTTCTGGCTCCAGATCGAGGGTCGCCGGACGGTGACCATCGGGCCCCGGCTTCCACCGGGCACTCCCGAGGAGCTTCCTGACCACCTTGCCCGGAGCGGACGTCGGGCGGGGTGGCAGACCTTCGACCTCCCGCCCGGCAGCCTGTTCCATCTTCCGGCCAGAACGCCGCACGCGGTCCTCTGCCGGCGCCGCTCGCTGGCCGTCACGCTCACGTGGGGGCGATCGGGTGCCCCCGACCGCGCGGCTCGCCGGCAGCACCCTGCAGCCGGGCACCTCTCGTGGGATGTGGTGTCCGGGTTCGCGGAGCCGATCCCGCCGGCGAGTGTCCGCACGCTCTGGACGCAGGTGCCCGTCAGCGTGCGCGCCGGCCGTGGACCGGACCTCCGGGTGTGGACGCTCAGTGGCGAGGGACCGCGGCTTCCCGCCACGGCGGGCGCCTTCACGGCTCACCTCGCCCTCATGCCGCATCTCTCGCGCTCGCTCGCCCTCGCGGCCGGGCTGGAGCCCCTGATCGGTGCCGGGATCCTCGGCCCGCGGGACCTGCCGCTCCGCATTCGTCCGGACGACCCGGCTGCGCTCGACGGGTGGCGCTTCGGCTGACGCCGTGCCCGCGGCGTCACACGCAGGACGCCCGGGGCGCGCCCAAGCCGCGCGTGCTAGAGTGGCGCGCACACTCTGACCCGGAGGACGGCGATGTCGCGACCCTGGACATATCTGCCCTCGATCCCGAGCGGCCCGCTCGCGGTGGACCACGCCTTCTACGATCGGCTTGCCCGCGAGACAGCTTCGCGTACGCTAGTCGACCGCTTCGTGGTGCCGATCCGATCGGGGCGCGCCTGGCCCGTCGGCGCCGGCCAGCTCTGCCGGATCGTGACCGTCGAGGGCCCCCAGGTGGCCGACTTCAACGCCTGGCATCTTCACAACCCGCGCGAGCGCTTCTGGGCGTCCCGGACGAAGCAGCTCCACCGGGCTCACGTCACGACGTACGACCGGCTCTGGTCGACCTTGCCCTACCTCCGGCCGATGGCGACGATCACGAACGACACGCTCAAGTACGGGATCGACGGCGATGGCGGGCGCTGTCACGACCTCCTCGGAACGCGCTGCGACCCCTACGTCACGAAGCTCCTGACCGGGCAGGAATTCGACTTCTGCTGCCACTCGAACCTGGTCCGGGCCATTGCCCCGTGGCGGCTCACCGAACTTGACGTCCACGACGTGCTCAACATCTTCCAGGTGACCGGTCTCCAAGACGACCGCTACTTCATGAAGGCCAGTCCAGCGCGGACGGGCGACTTCTTCGAGTTCCTCGCCGAGATCGATCTGCTGTGCGCTATCTCGACGTGCCCCGGGGGGGACCTCTCGATCCCGCTCTGGGGACCGGATGCGCGCGACCCGATCGAGGTCTGTCGGCCGCTCGGCGTCGAGGTCTGGCAGCCAGAAGCCAGGCTCCTGGCCGGTTGGCAATCGCCGGAACCCGCCGCCTACCGGGGCAACCACGGGATGCCGCTGCCCGCCGCCCCGGTCCCCGCGGTCTGATGACGACGGACGTCGCCGCTCCGACGCTCTCCGAGATCCGCGCCGCCCGGGAGCGGCTCGGCGACCTGGTCGTCGAGACGCCCGTGTGGTGGTGGCGCAGCCGCGAGATCACCGAGCACCTGGACGCCGGCACCCGGGTCCTCCTCAAGCTCGAGCTCTTCCAGCACACGGGCACGTTCAAGCCGCGGGGGGCGCTGATGGTGATGAAGTCGCTCGACCGCGCCGCGCTCGCCCGTGGCGTCACGGCCGTGAGCGCGGGCAATCATGCGATCGCCGTCGGCTACGCGGCACGCGTTCTTGGCACGACGGCCAAGGTGGTGATGCCGCGGACCGCGAACCCCGCACGGGTGGATGCGTGCCGAAGCTGGGGCGCGGACGTCGATCTGGTGGAGGACGTGCACCGGGCGTTCGAGCGGGTCCGCGAGATAGAAGCCACGGAGGGTCGCACCTTCGTCCATCCGTTCGAGGGACCCCTCACGGCTCTCGGCACGGCCACGCTGGGGCTCGAGCTGGCCGCCCAGGCGCCGGACCTGGACGCCGTCATCGTGCCGATCGGCGGCGGCGGGCTCTGCGCCGGCGTCGCGACCGCCGTCAAGCTCGCCATGCCCGGCTGTCAGGTCTTCGGGGTCGAGCCGGAAGGCGCGGACTCGATGCGGCGCAGTCTCGCGGCGGGCTCACCGCAGTCGATCGACGCCGTGCGGACGATCGCCGATAGTCTGGGCGCTCCGCACGCCGCGCCGTACAGCTTCGAGCTGTGCCGCCGGGCCCTCGACGATCTCGTGCTCGTGAGTGACGACGCGCTCAGGCGCGCGATGGGGTGTCTGTTTCGCGGGGTCAAGCTGGCAGTCGAGCCGGCCGGCGCCTCGGCCACAGCCGCGCTCCTCGGCCCCCTGCGGGACCGACTGCGCGGTCGCCGAGTCGGCGTGATCGTCTGCGGCGCGAACCTCGACGCGGCGACCTTCGCTCAGCTCGCGAGATGAATCGAGGTCTCGGGCGTTACATCGCCAACCGGCTCGGGTTCGCTGGGCTGATGCTTGCCGGGGTCTCCGTCATCCTCTTCACGCTCATGCGCCTGGCGCCGGGCGGGCCGGAAGCGGTCCTGATCGGGGGCGAGTTCTCGCAGGAGGTCGCGGCCCAGGTGCGTCAGCGGCTCGGCCTCGACCGGCCGCTCCCCGCCCAGTACGGGACCTGGGTGCTGGCCGCGGCGCGAGGTGATCTCGGGCGCTCCTTCAAGACCGGCGACCCCGTCCTGACGTTGGTCCTCGATCGGATCGGCCCGACGCTCCAGTTGACTGGAGGCGCGCTCCTTCTGGCGCTCGTCATCGCGGTCCCCCTCGGCGTCCTGGCCGCCGTCCGACGGGACAGCGTCTGGGACACGCTGGCCTCGGCGGTATCGCTCTTCGGCGTCTCGTTCCCGAGCTTCTGGCTCGGGATCATGCTCATCCTTCTCTTCTCGGAGGCCCTTCACCTCCTTCCGCCCTCGGGACTCAGCGAGTACGGTCGCGAGGGAGACCTGGGTGCCCGTCTTCGCCACGCCGTCCTTCCCACCTTGACGCTCGGCCTCATCCAGATGGCGTCGTTCATGCGCTTCACCCGGTCGAGCCTGCTCGAGGCACTCCGTCAGGATTACGTGCGCACGGCCCAAGCGAAGGGCGTCCCGGACCGACGGGTCATCTGGCGCCACGCGTTCCGCAACGGGCTCATCCCCGTGGTCACCGTGGTCGGGCTCGCCCTCCCGACGCTCGTCGGCGGCGCGGTGCTCACGGAGACCGTGTTCGCCTGGCCCGGGATCGGGCGGCTGGCCGTCGGCGCGGTGTTCGAGCGCGACTACCCGGTGATCATGGGCGTTAACCTCCTGGTGGCGACGGTGGTCATTACCGCGAACCTCTTGACTGACCTGGCCTACTGCGTCATCGATCCGCGGATCACCTACTCGTGAGTGGATTCACGCGACTCGTCGGGAGCCGCCGCGGCCTCCTCGGCGGGCTCGTCGTCGGCATCATTCTGACCGCCGGTATCCTGGCCCCGGCGATCGCGCCCTACAGCTATTCGAGTCAGTCCTTGCTCCAGCGCCTGAAACCCCCGACCCTCACCCACTGGCTCGGCACCGACGGCTTCGGCCGGGACATCCTGACCCGGGTGGTCTGGGGCGCCCGCGTGTCGCTCGAGATCGGATTCCTCGCGACGGGGCTCGCCGTCCTCGTCGGCACGGCGGTGGGGGGCACCGCTGGCTACTTCGGGGCCGCCGTCGACACGGCGATCATGCGCGTGGCCGACGTGTTCATGTCGGTGCCCGCGCTCTTCCTCATCCTCGTCGTCGTGGCGCTCTTCGGTGCCAGCCTCCTCAACACCGCCCTGGTGGTCGGCCTGGTGACGTGGGCGCCCGTCGCCCGCATCGTTCGCGGCGAGTGCCTCGCCCTGCGCGCCCGCGACTTCGTCGAGGCCGCCCGCGCGCTCGGAGCGAGCCACGGCCGGATCCTCACGCGCCACGTCCTCGTGAACGCCCTTCCCGCGATCATCGTCCAGGGCACGCTGCTCCTCGGCCAGACGATCCTCATCGAGTCGGGACTCTCCTACCTGGGCCTGGGGGTGCAGCCGCCCACGCCCAGCTGGGGGAACATGGTCGTGGAGGGTCGGCAGTTCCTGGCCTCGGCCTGGTGGGTCTCGACCTTCCCGGGGCTCGCGATCTTCGCCACCGTCCTCGGCTTCAACCTCTTCGGCGACGGCGTCCGCGACGCGCTGGACCCGGCGCTCCGCGCAGGTCCCCGCTAGACAGGAAGGAGAATTCCATGAGCAACCGGATCGTGTGCTCCCTGATGCTGTCGCTCGCGCTGGCCGTGGGTCTCGGCGCCGCCCCCGACGCCGCTGCCGCCGGCAAGGACTTCGTCATCGGCTTCCTCGGTGACGCGACCAGCCTCAATCCCGTGATCGCCACCGACGGCCAGTCGTACATCGCGGAGTGGCCGATCTTCGACAGCCTCGTCGAGCTCGACGAGAAGCTCGGCGTGAAACCGCTCCTCGCGGAGTCCTGGGAGGTCTCGCGGGACGGGCTGACCTATACCTTCAAGCTCAAGAAGGGCGTCAAGTGGCACGACGGCAAGCCCTTCACCGCGCGCGACGTCGCCTTCACCTTCCACTCGGTCCTGGACCCGAAGGTCACCACGCCCCATCGCGGCTACTTCGATGCGCTCGTGGGGTTCCCGGAGCTGACGAACAAGGACAACCCCAAGAAGCCGGAGGAGCTGGCGCAGAGGCCGATCGAGGTCATCGACGACCACACGATCCGCTTCCGCCTCCGCTATCCCTACGGCGCGTTCCTCGCCGTGCTCGTGAATCCGCGCGCGGGCATCGTGCCCGAGCACGTGTTGCGGGGTCAGGACCTCAACACCGCGGAGTTCAATCGCAAGCCGATCGGGACGGGCCCCTTCAAGTTCGTCGAGTGGAAGCGGGGGGAGCGGCTGGTCCTCGAGGCGAACCCCGACTACCATGCCGGCCGCCCCGCGCTCGACCGCCTGATCTACCGGGTGATCCCGGACGCGGTGGTGCTCCTGCAGGAGCTCCGGGCCGGCGGCGTGGACTTCATCGAGCGTCCGCCGCTCACAGAGGTGGCGCGACTCAAGCAGACGCCGGGGCTCAAGGTCCTCGCCGCCGACAACACGTCCTACACGTACTTTGGGTTCCGCCAGGACATCCCGCCGTTCGACGACATCCGCGTCCGGCGGGCGCTGTATCACGCCATCGACGTCCCCGCCATCGTGCGTGAGGTTCTCCAGGGATACGGGTCGGTCTCGAACGGCCAGTTCCCGCCGGGAAGCTGGGCCTTCGACCCCACGGTCAAGCCCTACGCCTACGACCCGAACCGTGCCAAGGCGCTCTTCTCCGAGGCCGGCTGGAAGCCGGGATCCGACGGGGTCCTGGCGAAGGACGGCAAGCGGCTGTCCTTCTCCATCCGGCACGACCAGGCCGATCAGACCGTCAAGGACACCGTGATCATCATCCAGGAGTTCCTCAAGAAGGTCGGTGTGGAAGCAACCATCGAGCCCCTCGACTGGCCGACGTTCGTCAAGAAGCTCTTCGCCTCGGAGTTCGAGGGGATCGTGGTGGCCTGGACCAACTTCCACGACCCGGACCCCTTCGCGTATTCGATCTGGCACTCGGGTCAGTGGAAGGCCCGCAACTTCGCCCACTACAAGAGCGCGCGAGCCGACGCCGCGCTCGAGGCGGCGCGGCGGGTCGGTGAGCAGGGCGAGCGCAAGAAGCACTACGCGGAGTTCTCTAAGATCCTGATGGAGGACGCGCCCTACGTGTTCCTCTACTTCCCGCAGCAGGTCTACGTGACCCGGCAGGCCTACGAGGGGTTCGTGCCCGTCCCCGCCTACGGTGGCATCTACCAGTCGATGAAGTCCGTGCGCTGGACGGGACGCTAGGTGCGGGGCCGCGTGGACCTACCGGTCAACCGGACCACGCTCCACGCCGAGGTCGTGGGGGAGGGGGCAGCCTGCCTCGTCCTCCACGGCGGCCCCGGTACGGACTCGGGTGCGCTTGTCCGCTCGCTCGGTCCACTGGCTGACCCGCTCGGTTTGCGCATGGTCTTCTGGGACCACCGCGGCCACGGACGCTCCGCATGGGTCTCGGTCGAGCAGTGCACGCAGGACCAGCTGGTGACGGACGCGGAGGGCGTGCGGTTGGCGCTGGGGCTCGGCCCGGTCCATGTGCTCGGCATCAGCTGGGGCGGGTTTCTCGGCCTCATGTACGCCGCCCGCCATCCCGCCTCGATGCGGAAGCTCGTCGTCGTCGGGGCGTCGGCGAGCCACGAGTTCATGCCCCGGGCTCTCGCCAACGCCCGCCGGCAGGCGACGTCGGAGCAATGGAGGGCCTACCGATCGCTCTGGGACGGGTCCCTGCCCGACGATGCGGCCTTTCGCCGAGCGTTCGAGACCATCCGGCCGCTCTACTTCCACGACAAGGCGCTGGCCGAAGCGGCCAACACCGCACGCGCCGAGACACGGTACCGGCTGGCCGTTCGGAAGTTCGTCATCGAGCACGAGTACCCGACATACGACTGCCGTCCCGAGCTCTCGCGGATCGCCTGCCCGACCCTCGTGATGGTGGGGCGCCACGACTGGATCTGCCCGGTCGACCAGGCGGACGAGATCCACAACCTGATCCCGCACTCGGAACTCGCGATCTTCGAGGCGAGCGGCCACTCACCCCAGACCGAGGAGCGCGAGGCGTTCACGCGGCGGGTCGAAGCGTTCCTCCGCGGGTAACGTCCCGGGACCCGCCTCAGACCCGCTCCAGCAGGACGGCGATGCCCTGGCCGACCCCTATGCACATCGTGCAGAGGGCATAGCGGGCGCCGCGCACCGCGAGCTCGTACGCGGCCGTCGTCGCCAGGCGGGCACCGCTCATCCCGAGCGGGTGGCCGAGGGCGATGGCCCCGCCGTTCGGGTTCACGTGCTCGGCGTCGTCGGGGAGCCCGAGGTCGCGGAGTACGGCGAGCGCCTGGGCGGCAAACGCTTCGTTCAGCTCGACCACGTCGACCCGGCCGACGTCGAGACCGGCGCGCGCCAGCACCTTCCGCGTCGCCGGCACGGGGCCGATGCCCATCACGCGCGGTGGGACGCCCGCGGTGGCCCCGGCCACGACGCGCGCCCGGGGAGTGAGCCCGTGGACCGCCGCGGCGCGTTCGGAGGCGACGATCAGCGCACAGGCGCCGTCGTTCACGCCCGATGCGTTGCCCGCGGTCACGGTCCCGCCGGCCCGGAACGCGGGCTTGAGTCGGGCGAGGGCCTCGAGGCTCGTGTCGCGGGGATGCTCGTCCTCGACGACCTGGGCTGTCTCCTTCCCCCGGGGCACGGCGACGGGAACGATCTCCTGGGCGAGGCGCCCGCTCTTCTGCGCGGCCCGCGCCCGGAGCTGGCTGCGCAAGGCGAAGGCGTCCTGGTCCGCGCGGGCGACCTTCCACTCCTCGGCGACGTTCTCCGCGGTCTCGCCCATTGCGTCGGTGCCGAACAGTTCGTGCATCCGCGGGTTGACGAAGCGCCACCCAATAGTGGTGTCGTAGAGGCGCGTGTCGCGCGCGAATGGGACGTCGGCCTTGCCGAGGACGAACGGAGCCCGCGACATGCTCTCGACGCCGCCTGCGACGATCAGGTCCGCCTCGCCCGCGCGGATCAGCCGCGCCGCCGTGGCGACCGCGTCGAGTCCCGAGCCGCAGAGCCGGTTGACCGTCGCACCGGAGATCTCGACTGGCAGACCTGCGAGGAGCGTCGCCATGCGCGCCACGTTCCGGTTGTCTTCGCCCGCTTGGTTGGCGCAGCCGAGAATCACGTCGTCGACGCGCGCCCAGTCGAGGCCTGGATGGCGCGCCACGAGCGCGCGGATGGGGACCGCGGCCAGGTCGTCGGGTCGGAGCCCCGCCAGCGCGCCGCCGTAGCGGCCAATGGGGGTGCGGGCGGCATCGCAGATGAACGCGTCCGGCATGGTCCTGTCCTCCCCCTCGAATTATAAGGCGCGCCGCCCGGGTGACCGGGCCGATCTGGCGGCGGCTCTCGCCCTTCGTGGTGGCGTCATCGCCGACCGCTGTCGGCGGCGGCGCGCCCGGTCAGCAGACGGGGCGTTGAAGGACTGCGGGGTCGATTCGTCGGGGGACGAGCCGCCCGTCCCCGGCCTCGCCGAGCACCTGGCCGTGGTCGGCGATCACCTTGCCGCGGAGGAGCGTGGTGACCGGCCAGCCGGACACGGCCCACCCCTCCCAGGGGCTGTAGTCGCTCACGTGGAAGTCGTCGCGCGTGAGCGTCTTCCGGACGGAGGGGTCGATCAGGACGAGGTCGGCGTCGCTGCCCGGCGCGATGACACCCTTCCGCGGGTGAAGGCCGAAGATCCGGGCGGCGTTCGTCGCCGTGACCGCGGCGAACCGCTCGAGCGACATGCCGCGCTTGACGACCCCCTCGGTGAACGCGATGCCGAGGCGCGCCTCGGCCCCGACGTTCCCGCCCGTCACGTCCTCGATCGTCCGTCCGCGAAGCTTCAGCGCGAGACTGGTCGGGTACTCGTCCGTGGCCAGGGTCGACACGCCGCCGTCCACCAGCCCGCGCCAGAGCGCCTCGCGGTCCTCAGGTAGCTTGAGCGAGGGGTAGGTGTGGGCGCAGAAGCCGCGGGGGGTCTTGTAGTGCTCGGCGTCGAAGCAGGTGTACTGGTGGAGCGTCTCCGCGTAGACCGGGAAGCCGGACGCTCGGGCCGCCGCGACCGCCTCGACCCCTTCCCGGGCCGAGGTGTGGACGAAGTAGATGCCGGCGCCGGTCGCCCGCCCGAGCGCGATCGCCCGCGCGAAGGCCAGCTGCTCGGAGAGCTTGGTGTGGACCAGGTGCATGTTCGAGCCGTCCAGCCGCCCCTCCGCACGGAAACGCTCGTAGGCTGTCTGGACCAGCTCGTCGTCCTCCGCGTGGACCGTGACGAGGCCGCCGTGCCGCGCCACCTCGGCCATGGCGAGCTCGATCCGCCCGAAGTCGAGCCGGAACGGTGGTCGCTTCGGGTGCGGCGGCAGCACGTCCGTCGTGAACACCTTGAAGCTCGGGAACCCGGCCTCGATCGCCTCGCGCATCTCGGCGAAGACCGCAAGCGGCAGCGCCCCGCACAGGGTGACGTGGAAGCTGTAGTCGACGTACGAGCGCCCGGCCCACCGGGCGGCGCGCTGATCGATGACCTCGGCGATACCGCTCCCGGGCCGGACAAAACAGAAGTCGATGTGCGTGGTCGTGCCGCCACACGCCATGCCGCGCGTGTCGTCCTCGGGGCCAAGGGTCAGCCCGGGGTCGTCGGGATGGGTCCGGATCGCGTGGGCGAGATGCGTGTGCGGCTCGACGCCGCCCGGCGAGACGATCCGCCCCGAGGCGTCGAGGACCCGGGCGCCGTCGGTTGGCAACGCTCCGGGCAGTGCCAGCGCGGCGATTCGCTCGCCCTGGATGCCCACGTCCCACGAGGCGACACCCTGCGCCGTGACGACGGTACCCCCGCGGACCACCAGATCGAATGCCACGCGGGCGAGGGTAGCCCCACCGCCGGGCAGGGTCAACGCACGGGATTGCGCTCCGCAGGACTAGGGCAGGACGATCCGGCCGCCGCCCATCGTGCGGAGGAAGTCCCCGAGCCCCATCTGGAGGAACGGGTTATCACGCTTCTCGGCCCCGATGGTCGATTGGGGGCCGCCATAGTTGTGGCCGGGCAGGAGGATCGTGTCGTCGGGAAGCCGCCCGAGCCGCTGCGTGAGGCTCCGGTGCATCTCGGCGGGGTCGCCGCCCGGCAGGTCCGTCCGGCCACACGCCTGGATGAACAGCGTGTCGCCCGAGACGAGCCGTCCATCGACGAGGAAGCACTGCGAGCCCGGCGTGTGGCCAGGGGTATGGATGAAGGTGATCGTGAACCGCCCGACGGAAAGGTCCAGGGCGCTCTCGACCTGGACCAGGTCGGAGCCAAAGCCGCGAAGGAACTCGCGCTCGGCCCGGTGGACGTAGACCTTGGCCCGGACCTGTCCGAGGAGCTCCTCCACGCCCGGGATCCGGCCCGGCATGCCCCACTCGGTCAGGCTCCCCCCCACGTGGTCCTGGTGGGTGTGCGTGATCAGCGCGCCCGTGATCCGGAGCCCGTCGGCCTCGGCCGTCCGCACGATGGTGTCGATTTCCCACGCGGGGTCCACGACGACACACTCGCTGGCCTCGCGGTCGCCCACGAGGTAGACGAAGTTCTGCATGGGGCCGAGCTCCATCTGCTTCACGTACAGCTCGCTCGAGGCGGCTGACGTCATCGGCCTACGAACCGCGGCGCTCGGCGCTCTCGGGCGGCCGCCAGCCCCTCCCGGAGGTCCTCGGTTCCGAAGGTGATGGCCTGGCAGAAGGCCTCGTACTCGACCGCCGCTGTGACCGCGCTCTCGAGCCCCTGGTACACGGCCCGTTTCACCATCCGCACGACCAGCGGCGAGCTGGCGGCGATCGACCGCGCGGTCTCCAGCGCAGTCGGCATCAGCTCGTCGCGCGGCACCGCCCGGTTCACCAGCCCCATGGCCTCGGCCTCTCGCCCGGACACGACACGCCCCGTGTAGAAGAGCTCGAGCGCGCGGGCCGCCCCGACCGCGCGCGGCAGCATGAGGGTCGACGCCATCCCCGGATGGAGCCCCAGGCGTGCGAAGTTGACGCTGAGCCGCGCGTCCTCCGCGGCGTACCGGAGATCGCAGGCCAGCGCGAGAGCCAGCCCCCCGCCGACCGCATGGCCATGGACGGCCGCGATCGTGGGGACGGCCAGGCGCAACAGGGAGAGGTAGCGGTCGTAGTACGCACGCATCACCTGGCGGCGCGCCTCGACGTCCCGGCGCGTGTTCGCCTCGATGAGCGTCATGTCGCCGCCCGCGCAGAACGCCTCTCCGGCCCCGGCCAGGACGAGGACACGGACCTCCTCGCGCGCCTCGACGCCGCGAAGCGCGGCGGCGAGCTCCTCTCCCATGCGCTCGCTCATGGGATTGCGCCGGGCAGGCTGGTTCAGGGTGAGGAGGGCGACCCCGTCGGTGATGTCGAGGAGGAGCGTGTCGGCCATCGCTCGATCAGAGCAGGAGCTCCTCCGGTGTCGCGGGTAGTTCACCGAGGGCCTTCGACTCGATCGCGTACAGGGCCGGCTGACCGGGGATCCGGACGTACGTCAGGCCGCCCTCCTGCTTCCCCACGGCGAGCGCGGCGAGCGCCCGCCCATCCTTGCCGGCCAGCGTGACCGTCGTGGCGCCGACGTCGAGCCCGTAGCGGGCCGGGTCCCATCCCTGCTCGGCGACGAGATCTTTCCATTTGAGGTTCCGGAGCGTCCAGACGAGCTCGCTCACGCGCCCTCCGCGGGCCTTCCCCTTCTTCGGCGCGGCGAGCTGCCAGTCCTCCTCGCCCCCGCCGGTCCGGTCGACGGTCAGCGTCACACTGGGACGCTGGATCGTGATCCGGGCGATGTCCTTCGTGTCGAAGGCCTCCGCCAGGGAACGCTCGCGGAGATCTGTGACGCCACGCGCCAGCTCTTCGAGCGTCTTCGGGTCGACCGCCACCACCCCCGCCGCGCCATGACCGGCGACGGTCGCGTAGACGCGGTCCGGCTCCCGGGCGGCACTCAGGAGCAGGATTTTGGGCTCCTTGGCTTCCTTCTCCCACACAGTGATGCGGACCTGGGGCTTGTCGAGGCCGTAAGCGGCGAGCCGCTTCGGGTCGTCGGACACGAAGTCGCGGGCCCGGAGATCCCGAGCCTTGAAGAGCACCTGGCTCATGGCGCCCTCGTCGGCGGGGAGCGTCACAGGCGCCGTGATACGCCACTTGCCGTCCTGGAGGGCGAGCGCCACCTTGCCCTTCGGGCTCTCGATCTCGACGCGTTCGAGCTTTCCGCGATCGTAGCTGAAGACCGTCTTGTCTCGGAGGGCTACCGCCGAGGCGGGGATCGATTTCCACAGCTCCTCCTCGACGAGCAGCACCGCGGTGTCGCCTTCCCGCTGCGCGTAGACGCCCTTCTTGTCCGGCGCCGCCCGGCCGAAGCGAAGCGTCCGGGTGCTCCGGGACGCGTCCTCGCCCATCCCGAGCGTGACCGCCGTCGGCCGGTCGAGCCCGTACTCCGCCGGATTCCTCCCGGCGTCGCTCACGAACTCCTTGATCTTCGCAGCCCGGAGCTTCTCGAGGAGCCCGGTGACCGCCTCCCGATCGGCGGACGCCGTTAGCGGCGCGGTGAGCTGCCATTCTTCCGGACCCTTCGCCGCCACGGCAGCGAGGACCTGGCCCGCCGGGGCCCGCACTTCGACCGTCTTGACGTCTTTCCGCTCGAAGGCGAGCAGCGTGCGGTCGCGGAAGTCGCTCGCCGGCTTTAGCACGTCTCGCAGGAGGCTCTCGGGCACCAGGAGGACGGCTGCCTTGCTCGCGTCCTGCGCGTAGGCCCAGGTCCCGGTCGGGCTCTTCGCGCCCAGCTTGACACCCCGTTCCTGCCCCTTGGCCTTGAAGGTCACCTCGACAGCCGGCGGGGCGAGCCCGAAGTCAGCCGGCTTGGCGGGGCTGGCCTCGATCTCCCGCTCGACTCGGAGGGTGGCCAGCGACGTCGCAAGGTCGTCGGCCGCCCGCCGATCGGCCGGCGCCGCCACGGGGGCCACCAGGCTCCAGGCCTCGCCGGCCTTCTTCAGGTGAAACGCATCGGTCCCACCCTTTCGCACCACGATCTCCTCGACATCCTTGGCTTCGAGACCCTTCCACAGACGGTCCTTGGCGGCGGCCGCCTTCTCGCGCTCGGGCCCCTGCCGGATGTCGTAGACGTAATAGAACGTGCCGAGTCCGGCCAGGAGAACTGCCAGGATCGCCGTTGTGAGCCAGCGCACCCGGCTTCCCCGTTACCGACCGCGCCGCCGGGCGACGGCCACTCCACCGGCCACGATCATCGCCAGCGGGATGAGAATAACGGGCACGAGGAACAGGACCTGCCCCTGGGCGGCAGTCAGGAAGACCGGGGCGCTCCGGGACTCCCTCGGCCGCACCGCGATCAGATTCTCTTCCTCGGCGAGCCACGACATCGTGTTGAGGAAGAAGTCGCGGTTGCCGGAAAGGTTGACGAACTCGTTGCCCGCGAAGTCCGAGTCACCGAGCAGCACGATCCGCGCCTTCGCGCCTTTCCGCTCAGCGGGCGCGTCCTTGGCGTCGATCGTCGACACGGCAGCAACGGTGAGCGGCCCCCGGACCTCGCCAGGGTCAGGCTTGACCTGACCGGTGCGGATCTGGTCCTGGCTGGTTTCCGCCCAGCTCTCGCCCGACGTACGCGCGAGCCCTTGCGCGCTCACACCTTCGGGCGGCTTCTCCTTCACGACCACCGTGCGCGCGACCGGGAAGAACGTCGCGAACCTGAACTCACGCGTGATCGGGTGGGCGACGTAGTCGCCGACAACCGGGATCTCCGGCCCCGCGCCGGCGCGCCGGCCCTGGGGATTGATGTCGATGATCACGTCGTTCCCGAGGCCGAGCCCCCACCGCTCGAGGGCCGGCCCGAGTCCGGCGTCCTGGAAGGGATCGATCATGAAGAAAATCTTGCCGGCCCGGGCCACGTAGCCGACCAGGGCCTCGATCTCGGTAGGCAGGAGCTCCTTCTGGGGCCCGGCCACGACCACGATGGTGGCGTCATCGGGGACCTTGGGCTCGCGCGCGAGAAGGAGGTCCTTGACGTCGTAGTTGAGCTTCTCGATAGCGGACTTCATCTGGCCGTAGCCCGTCCGCTCGCTCGAGCTCGGGTCCTTTTCGCCGTGACCTTTCAGGAAGTAGACGACGCGCTTTCCGGAGCGCGTGACGCGAATGATCGCGTTCGTCAGCTTCTCCTCGTCCGCGTCCTGGATCTTCTCCTGCTTCTTCTGCCCGTCCGGCAGGGTCGTCTCCAGGACGATCGTGCCGTAGGTCTCGAAGTTGTACTGCCTGGCCAGCAGCGGGTTCTTGTCCGCGTCGACGACCTCCCACGTGAACTTCCCATCCGAGCGCGACGCGTACTGCTTGAGCAGATCCTCCGCCGTGCGCTTGCCTGGCTGGTCGGGCCGGAAGAAGGCTATGGCCTTCACCGGCACGGCCAGCTCGCTGACGATCTTCACCGTCTGGGGGGACAGGCTCCAGCGCTTGTTCTCGGTCAGGTCGACGCGCCAGTTGTGACGGAAGGACACCGCCTCGACCAGCGCGATGACCCCGAGGATCAGCACGACCAAGATCGCCGCGTTGAGACCGTACCGGGTCGCGCGCCCGGCCAGGGCCCGACGCACATTCACCGCGAAGCTCGCGTACAGGCCAAACAGGAGCACGAGGCCGCCGAGGATCAGGAGCGCCGGCCAGACCTTGGTCCACGACGGCCGGTACGTCCGGAGGATGAACCCGGCCACCAGGCCGGCGAGGCCGAGGAAGAGAGCGGGGGTTCCGAGCCGCTTCATGCCGGTCAGCCTCTCCAGCGCTTCGAGTCGAGCGAGCGCAGCGTGAGGAACAGGGCCAGGATTGTGAGGTTGACGTAGTAGATGAGGTCCTTCGTGTCGATGACGCCCTTCGCGAACGAGTCGAAGTGCTCGGTGAGAGACACGTGCGACAGCACCCGTCCGAGTGTGCCGCCCGCCGAGTCGGACGCCCAGGCGATCACCCAGAAGATGAGGAGCGTTCCGAACGTTGCGACGGCCGCCACGATCTGGTTCTCGGTCAAGGACGAGATCAGGATGCCGATCGCGATGAACGCCGCGCCCTGAAGCAGAAGCCCCAGGTACCCGCTCGCGAGCGGCCCCCACTCGACCGGCGTGACCCAGGCCACGATGAGTGGATAGGCGAGGGTCAGGGCCAGCATGGCCACGAAGACGGCGAGGGCGGCGAGGTACTTCCCCAGCAGGACCTCTCCGTCCCGGACCGGGTAGGTCAGGAGCAGCTCGATGGTCCCGCTCTTCTTCTCCTCGGCGAACAGTCGCATCGTGAGGATCGGCATCATCAGCAGCATGATGACGCTGATGTTCTGGAAGAGCGGACGCAGGACCCCCTCGGTGATCGAGAGGTCGCGTGCCATCATGGGGTTCATCGCCGACTGCATGCTGACGATCGTGTAGAAGGCGAACACGTTGTAGAAGAACCAGCCGCTGATCAGCGCGAAGATCGTCAGGACCGCGTAGGCGATCGGCGAGCTGAAGTAGACCCGCAGCTCCTTCTTGAAGACAGCCCAGGCCCTCATGACGCCACCTCCTCGGGTGGCGCCGCCTCGTCGGCCAGCGCCGCGTCGTGCTCCTCACCGGCGACGACCCGGATGAACAGGTCCTCGAGCGACAGCCCGAGGGCGCGGAGCTCGAGGAGCCCCCAGCGCTGCTGCGCGGCCAGCTGGGCGACTTCGCGCCGGACGTCCCGTGCCCGGTCGGCCTCCAGCACGAACGTGCCGACCCCGTCGGCGCCGCTCCGGCTCTCCACGCGCTGGACGCCGGGCAGAGCCCGGAGCGACCGCGCGACCATCTCGGGCGGACCCTCGATCTGGACCTGGACCTTCGCCACCGGCGAGAGCTCATGCATCAGCCGGTCGAGCGGGCCGGAGGCGACGATCCGGCCGCGGTTGATGATCACCACACCCTCGCAGACCATCGACACCTCGGGCAGGATGTGCGTCGAGAGGATGACGGTGTGGGCACCGGCGAGCGACTTGATGAGCTGTCGGATCCCGATGATCTGCTTGGGATCGAGCCCGATCGTCGGCTCGTCGAGGATCAGCACCTCCGGATCGGCGATGAGCGCCTGGGCGAGGCCAACCCGCTGGCGGTACCCTTTCGAGAGCCGCCCAATCAATCGCTCACGCACGTCCGGGATCTGGCACCGCTCGAGCACCTCGCCAACCCGGCGCCGGCGCTCGCTCCGACCGAGCCCCTTGACGTTCGCGACGAAGTCCAGGTATGCGGCGACCGTCATGTCGCCGTAGAGCGGCACGTTCTCCGGGAGGTAGCCGATGCGGCGGCGCACCTCCAGGGACTGCTCGAACACATCATAGCCGGCCACCCGGGCGGTCCCGCTCGACGCGGGCATGAAGCAGGAGAGGATCCGCATGGTCGTCGTCTTGCCGGCCCCGTTCGGACCCAGGAAGCCGACGATCTGGCCCTTCTCGACGGCGAAGGAGACGTCCTGAATCGCCGGAAGCGGCCCGTAGCGCTTGGTTAGGCGATCAACCTCGATCATCGCGCGTCGCTCCGCTCCCGTGAAAGTGCACCGGAGACCATCGACCGAAGAATCGGGGCGCTGTCGCGGCTCCCTGGGGAACAACGGGGCTGCGATCCAATGCCAAAGTATAGCATAGCGCCGACGCCGACCCGGACGCTGCCAGCACGCCGGCGCGAGCGGGTCAGGCGTGTCGGGCTGGCCCGGCTCAGACGAGCCCCGTGATCCGCCCGTCGGCGTCCACGTCGATCCGCTCGGCGTTCGGGACCCGGGGCAGCCCGGGCATCGTCAGGATGTCCCCGGTGATGGGGACCAGGAAGCCCGCGCCGGCCGAGATCCTCACCTCGCTCACGGTGACCGTGAAGTCCTTCGGCCGACCGAGCAGGGTCGGGTCGTCCGAGAGCGATCGCTGCGTCTTGGCCATGCAGATCGGGAGCCCGCCGTACCCGAGCTTCTCCGCCTGGGCAATCTGCGCCTCCGCCCGCTTCGTGTACCCGACCCGCTCCGCTCCGTACATCAGGGTCGCGATCGTGTGGATCTTCGTCTTGACGGGCGCTTCCCAGTCGTAGAGCGGCTGGAACCGCGCGGGCTGCCGCGCGAGCACCTCGACGAGGGCGGCCGCCAGCTCCTCGCCTCCCGCGCCGCCCCCCTCGTAGACATTGGCCGGCACGGCGCGGACGTCCAGCGCGGCGCAGTGCTCGACGATCGCCGCCAGCTCCGCGTCGGTATCCGAAGGAAAGCGGTTGAGCGCGACGACCACGGGCAGCCCGAAGAGGCGGATGTTCTCCACGTGCTGCTCGAGGTTCGCCATCCCGCGCTTGATCGCCGGCAGGTCTTCCTGGTCCACGGCGCTCATCGGAACGCCGCCGTGGTACTTGAGCGCGCGCGCCGTCGCGACGAGCACGACCCCGTCGGGTCGGAGCCCCGCATAGCCGCACTTGATGTCGAAGAACTTCTCGGCTCCGAGGTCGAACCCGAACCCGGCCTCGGTGATGCAGATCTCACCGAGCTTGAGCGCGAGCTTGGTCGCGATGACGGAGTTGCAGCCGTGTGCGATGTTCGCGAACGGCCCGCCGTGGATCAGGGCCGGCGTGCCCTCGAGCGTCTGCACCAGGTTGGGATGGATGGCGTCGCGGAGGAGCGCGGCCATCGCCCCGGTGACCCTCAGATCCTGGGCGAGCACCGGCCGGCCGTCGAAGGTGAAGCCGAGGAGGATCCGCCCTAGGCGCGCCTTGAGATCCACGAGGTCCTCGGCCAGGCACAGGAGCGCCATCACCTCGGACGCGGCCGTGATGAGGAATCCTTCCTCACGCGGGTATCCCTGGAATCGCCCGCCGAGGCCGAGCACGATCTCGCGCAGCGCCCGGTCATTCATGTCCATAGCCCGGCGGAACAGTATTTGCCTCGGGTCGATGCGCAGCGCGTTGTCGTGGTAGAGGTGGTTGTCGAGACACGCGGCGAGGAGGTTGTGGGCGCTCTCCACCGCGTGGATGTCGCCCGTGAAGTGAAGGTTGATCGCGTCGGCCGGCACGACTTGCGCGCGCCCCCCGCCTGTCCCACCACCCTTGACACCGAGGCAAGGGCCGATCGACGGCTCCCGAAGTGCCACGACGGCCCGGCGGCCTATCCGCCAGAGGGCCTGCCCCAGTCCGATCGTGACCGTCGTCTTCCCGTCACCCGGCGGCGTCGGGGTGATGGAGGACACGACCACCAGCTTCCCTGACGGACCGTCACGCCGAGCCGCCAGGGCGCGGACGGAGACCTTCGCGACCTCGCGGCCGCAGGGAATGAGCTCCTCACCGGCGAGGCCGAGGCTGGCAGCCACCTCGGAGATGGGCCGCGGACGGGCTTGGGTCATGCTGGACACGAGGACCTCCTCCGGGGTGCGGGGCTGGGAGAGCTGTCGACGAATCGCAACAGGAGAGCCTGCCGGGTCAGACCCGACGGCCGGCACGGACGGCACTCACGGCGCAGACGTGGCCTCCGGGGTAAGCAGCGGCTCGAGCCACTCGGGGATAGCGATCATGCGCTGGGTCTCCGGATTCCAGCAGGCATGCCGGGTCTCCCCCGTGGCCACGGGCTCGCCCGTCTCCGCCTGACGGATCTCGTACCGGAAGACGAACGACGCCCGCTTCCGCTCGCCGATCCAGCAGCGCACGCGAAGCAGGTCGTCGAGCCGCGCGGGCCTGACGTACCGCACCGAGGCCTCGACGACCGGCATGTGGACCTTCCGGTCCACGGTCGACATCGGAAGGCCGTGCTGGCGGAGAAACTCGACGCGACCGACCTCGAAGTAGGTGAGGTAGTTGCCGTAGTAGACGACGCCCATCGTGTCCGTTTCGGCGTACCGCACCCGGATCGTCGTCTCGCACGCCACGCGGCGCTTGGTCTCCTAGCGGCACGCGGGGGCGACCGGGCGCCCTTGCCTCGCCGCGGGAGCCGCGCGGAGTCCCCGGCGCCGGGCACACCGCAACGACAGGGCAGGCACCGGCATCAGAGGTACTGGCCGTAGCGGATCTTGACGACGACGTCCCGGACGCGGCGCGACTCGTCGACGGCCGTGATAAGGTCCGCCGTACGGACGAGGCCCGGCTCCCGCCCGTCGCCGGCTTGATGGACCTTCGCCTCGAGGGCGCGGTGCATGACCTGGGCGACCTCGCCGCCGCTCATCCCGGCCAGCCGTGGTACGAGCAGTTCCGGATCGATGGCCTCGAAGAGCGTCCGCTCGGCCAGCGCCTCCGCGCGCTTGCGCTGGATCTCGACGATCTCGCGCAGCGCCGGGCCGTCGGGCAGCGGCACCTCGATCAGGTGGTCCAGCCGTCCGGGGGCGATGAGGAAGGAGCCGATCCCGTCCGGACGGCTCGTCGAGGCGAGGACGAGGAGCGATGGAAAGGCTCGCAGCCCGTCGAGCAGCTCGCAGATCCCGATGAGCAGCGGCGCCGCCGCCTCCCGGGCGCGCTCGGGAGGAAGAATGTGCTCAAACGAGAGCGCCTCCGCGTCCTCGAAGAAGAGGACGCCTTTCCCCTCCGAGCCCGCGAGGTGGAACACTTCCTTGATGACTTCGGCCGCCAACGGTCCGACCTTGGACGTAAGGGTCAGCAGCCGGAAGTGATAGAAGAGCGCGTCCGACAATGTGGCAAGGGCCTTCGCGAGCAGCGTCTTCCCGTTGCCCGGGGGCCCGTACAGGAGTCCGCCGCGCGGCGGGATGATGCCCCAGCGCCGGTACAGGTCGGGCATTCGGAGTGCGTGGGACAGCCCGCCGATCGCGGCCTTCGCGCTGTCGGCGCCGCCGATCATCGAGAAGGTCACCACCGGCCGTGGGATGACCTCGACCCGTCCCCGGAGGTCGCCGAACTTCGGCTCGAGCTTGGCGACCAGGTCGTCGAGACGGCGGTGGACGGCCCACTCGACCGAGGGCAGAGCGCGACTCGATCCTGGTGCGTCGCGCACGCGGGATCAGAACGTGGGCGTGGGCCCGGCCTTTGGCAGGATCCGGTCCGCCTTCTCGAAGACGCGATCCTCCACGATGATGGGCACCCGCGCTCGGAGCGCGAGGGCGATGGCGTCCGAGGGTCGGGAATCGATCGTGAGCTGTCCCCCGCGGCGTCCAGGTGGAGCTGGGCGTAGAACACGTCGTTGCGGAGATCCGTCACCACGATGCGCTTGAGGGACGCGCGCAGGTCGCCGAGGACGGTGAGGAAGAGGTCGTGCGTCAGCGGGCGCGGAGGCGTGACCCCCTGAAGGGCGACGGCGATCCCATTGGCCTCGAACTGGCCGATGGTCATCGCCAGCGGCCGACGGTCGCGCTTGCCCTGGAGCAGCACAACGGGCTGGCGCGTGTTCGGGTCGAGGAGGAGGCCCGTGACCTCCGCCTCCTGCGCGGTCGGCGCCGGGCTCCCAGCTTTCGGCGGCTCGGTCGCGCCTGCGCTCAGGAATCCCACCAGCGCCACCATGGCCAGCGTCCGCGATCGAGCTCCCCGCATGGCCCCCTCCTCGCACCGCTCCCGCGGCGCCGTGGGCGCAGTATACCCCATCCCCACGCGGCCTCCCGAAGTGGAGCGAGGCCTGGCGCGAGTCAGCGCTGCAGGCGAAACGCGAGGACGCACGCCCCGGCGAGTAGGATGCTCAGGATGGCGAACATCGGGCCGTAGCCGACCGCATGGGCGAGAGGACCGAAGCCCGCGGCACCTGCCGCCTGGCCCACCAGGATGAAGGCCATGAACACGCCCACGACCCGGCCGCGTCGCTCCGGCGGGGTCACATCCACCACGAGTGCCGAGAGCGCCGGGTAGAGGAATCCATGCGCCGCACCGGCAAGGACACCCGACAGGCCCAGGAGCGTTCCGGGGGGAACGCTCGCGCCCCGCGCGATCAGACTGAGGCCGGCGAGCAGCAAGGTGGCGCCGACCTGGAGCATCATCGCCGGGATAATGACGGCCCGCCGGCCGGCGGTATCCGCGAGACCGCTGGTTGTTGCCCGCAGGACTAGGGCCGTCACCGAGTAGGCGACCGCGAAGACGCCCACCCATCGCACCCCCAGGTCCACCGCATAGGTCGGGAAGAACGTGAACATCACGCCCTGCCCGAGCCCGAAGGCCGCGCCAAGCGTCATAGGCAGCCGGGGTGCTGAGGCGATCCCGCGCAGGAGTCCCGGCAGCCCCTCGCTCGCCACCGGGCGCGGCGGTGGGAGGCTGAGGCGCGCCGCAATTGCGGCGGCCAGGAGCGGGAGGGCCGCCGAGGCCAGGAAGAGTCCGCGAAAGCCGACCGCCTGAGCAAGCAGCTCGCCTAGGGCTGGACCCATGGCGCCGGAGATCAGGCCTGAGATCCCGAAGATCCCGAGAGCCTGGCCACGCCGGTCCGGCGGAGCCAGGTCCACGACCACCGTGAAGTTCGCGATGAAGAAGACGGAGAAAGCGGCCCCCTGGAGGGCGCGGAGCAGCGGAAACCACCCGAGCGCATCCGGGACGGCCGCGAAGGCCAACGCCACGGCCGCGGTGAGAAGTGCCCCGCACACCAGGAAGGCTCTGCGGCCGCCACGGTCGACCCACACGCCGATCAGCGGCTGGACGACGATGGCGGTCGCGCTGAAGCAGGCCATGATCAACCCCACCTGACCGTCCGTCGCGCCGAGGCCTCGGAGGTGGAGCGGCAACAGGACGAAGCCACCGAGCCCGGTGAAGAAGAGAAGGTTCGCCACCGCCGCCGTCAGGAACGCGGAGGTGAGGATCGTCGAGGACGTCATGGTGCGAAGCGTTGCCGGGCCGCCGCCCATTTGCCACCTCGAGGAGGCGGCGCAGGGCTCGGCCTCCATCATGCGGAGCCGGGCGGGGTGATCAGGAGCGACCAGCCGCGCCGGGGCGCCCAGGTCCTGAGGAACTCGGCGTAAGAGAGAATGCGGTACGCGGTAGTTCCCGAGTGGAGCACCACGACCTCGCTCCGGTCGTCATAACCTAGGAGGACAGCGAAGTGCGGCACGGACAGTGAGCCTCGACCGAGATCCTGGAACACGATGAGCGGCCGGCCCCGCCGCAGCTCGGCCTTGGCGCGATCGAGCGTACCCTCGAACGCCTGGGTCTGGAACCCGCGCCGGCGCGCTTCGAACTCGAGCTCGATGTTCAGGACGCCGCGGGCCGAGGGCAGGTAGAGGGCCCGACCAATCTCCTCCACATCAGCGGCGGCACCCCAGTAGCGGAGGACCATGGCGAGCGCCGCGGGCCCGCACTGGTACGCGTCCTGAGCGACGAAGGGCACCGTCGCGATCAGGTGGCCCTGGCCGGCGCCGACGTCGGCGCGCACCGCTTCGAGCGAGGTCGACGCGCATCCGCTTCCCAGGAGACCCGCCAGGAGGATCGCGAGACGCCCGCGCCCTCTGAAAGGTTGAAGCGGGCGCCACATCGCGCTTACTATACCACCCAACTCGACATGGCCCAGGACGCGCCGGTGCACAGCTGCTGGGTCTGCGGGGCGATCATGCGCGAGATCAAGTGCAAGATCGTCTGCCCGCACTGCGGGTACACGCGCGACTGCTCGGACCCCTGACCATCACGCGCCCGTCGTGACGATCGACGAGGCGCTCCAGCAGGCGTCCCGAGAGGCCGCGCGCGGTGTCATCACGTTTCCCGCGGACCTCCACGGGTTCCCCGGCACGGCGCACGGCGGGGCGGTGGCCGCGGTGTTCCACCGTCTCACGCTGCCGCGCCCGCCCGTGGAGCTGCACGTCCAGTTGCTTCGCAGCGTGCCCACCTCCACGCCGCTCGGTCTAAGCACCGGCAACGAGGGGGCGACCGCGCGCCTGGCACTGACCCACGGAGAGCGCCGGCTGGCCGAGGCGACGCTTCGCCGTGAAGGATTTGCGCGGCCGGATGCTGCCCCCCTGCGGGCCCAGTGGGCCGCGAATCACGACGCCTCCGAGGAGGTGCCCGGCACCGACACCTGCCTCGCGTGCGGCTCGGCGAACCCCATCGGGCTTGGCGTCCGCTTCCTGGCGACCGAGCGTTTCCTCTGGCGGGAGTGTCTGCCGCCCCCCGCGTATCGGACGCGCCGGGGCGCACATCCGGCTCTCGCGCTGGTCCTTCTGGACGAGTTGGGCTGGTGGCTCGGCGCGCTCAGGCAGAAGGAGTGCGGCGTGACGACTGACGTCCGCATCACGCTCCTGGACTCGCTGCCTCTCGCGCCGCTCCTCGTCCTCGGCGACCGGGCCGAGGTCATGAGCGAGGACGACCCCCGGGGGCGTTACTGCCGGGCGACCGGGGTGCTCTTCGCCCCCGACGGGACGATCCTGGCAACCTCCCAGGTCCGCTTCGCGGGAAGCCGGGCGTACACGCGGCGCCTCGTCGAGCCCTTCCTCACCGCGTCCCCGCTCGATGAGTTGGCCCGTTGGTTCCCCAGCGCCCGGGACCTGGCCCCCCCGGAGACCGCCGGCTGACGTCCACCCTCCGATTTCTGCTTGCAAACTCGTGCAGTTGTGGCAAATATATTCGGTGAGGCAGGGGGGTTGTGAAAAGCATCATCGTCTACAGTCGTGAGCTAAAGGCGCAGAATCTTTACCCAAGACGTATCATTTCGCCACCAGCGCCAAACAAGTGTTGCCCTGGGCGTATGGAGGTCCTCGGACGACCGAGGCTCGACGAGCAGAGTCGGCGCTTCTCTTACAAGCGGTGCAAGGTTTGCGGCTTTGCGCTCCGTCACTTTTTGGACCCTGTGGGCACCATCCTGACTCCGGCAGCGCACGACCCAAAGGCCCGTAAGCCACTGCCGGGGAAGGACAATCGGTCGATCGGTTCCGTGCCGGCCCCAGATCGAGGGCTTCGGCTGGCGCCCGCGCGGAAGTCCGTGCCCGCTCGCCACGTGCCTCGATCATCCCCAGCCCGGCGGTCCCACTCGGCCGAAGTCGTTCGGAAGAGCGCGGGGCGGCGCCGGCGCTAGGAGGCCCGTGCCCGGGGCCGCTAGGCCCCCACCCTCCCTCCGTCGCGGAGCTCCCCGGCAAGTCTGTCAATTCTTGAGCACAGCTGGAGTGATCCCGCATGGACAAGGATGTGGAGTGGCCACTTTGGTCCGCCGAGCAGATAATCGAGGTACTCCCGGGACTCGTCGCCGAGGTCGAGGTCCATCTTCCGGATCTCCCTCCCGAGCACTTCGAGAAGAACCGTGCCGCCGTTGAAGTCCTGAAGGGCGACGTCCCCGGGACTGCCCAGGTCCGGGACGGCTCTCGCGGCCGGGACCTCACGACTCTGGGCTTCGCGCTGGACGTGCTGGGGCGCCGCGCAGCCCGAGATGGCGACCTCGTGGAGGCCCTCCGCCTCTTCCAGGCCGCCCATGAGCTGTTCCGAGGCGCCAACCCGCTGATGCGGGCTACTCGGCCGATGCGCCAGACTCTCGGAAATGCCGTTCGTGCTCTGGTGACCGACCAGATCACCCAATGCCAGCGCGGGGAGACCGACGTGCGCTCCGTCCGGGCGGCCGTCGCGACGTTCGTGAGCTCGGCGTGGGGCACGGTGCCGACGCAGGTGGCGCTGGCCGTGGACGAGATGATTCTCCTCGAGCTCGAGCGCGCGCGGCTCGCCGCCGAAAGCGACCCGGACAAGCGCGACCGCCTCGTCCAAGCAAACATCGAAGCCGTGCTTGAACTAGAGGTGCCGACACGGCTCGAGCGCATCCGGCGGGACTGGGAGGACATCGGCGAGCGAGTGGCTCCGGCGGCGGTGCGACGGGCGCAGCGCGCGGGACGCCGGGCCGAACCGCTGTCCGCCCTGGTGCCGCCGGCCATATGGGAGGAGATTCGACAGGCTGTCGAGCGCGGCGACACCGAGGCCCTCGGGCAGGCCTTGGGCGACGTACGGGACGACCTGGAAGGGAACCTCCGGCTCCGGCTCGACGCGAAGCCCGAGCATCGCGAGCCGGCCTCGGAGCTACGCGTCGTGGGTGCCCCCGACCCTGCGTTCCTCCACGCCCGCGAGCTCCTGCTCCGGCGCGATCCCCGCGCCCTCGACCAGCTCGCCGACCTACACTACCGCCGCAGCACCAACACCATCGCTAAGGAGTGGTATGCATACGCGCTGACGCTCTTCGGCCAGGGCACGGACATCCACGACATCATCGAGCTGCTGGAGGCGGCGATCGCCTCCGACCGCTTCCACGAGCACCGTGGCTGGACGGCGCGCTGGAACCTCGCCTGCGCGCTCCGGCGCCTGCCATCTCGCGCGGACCAGGCGCTCGATGTCCTCCTGCCCGTGCTGGAGCTGGACGCGCATCCGCTGGAAGCCTTCGAGCTGTGCCTGCTCTGGGCGCTCGAGCAGAATCGCCAGGACGTGCTGGCCATCCTCTGCCTCCGGGCGCGTCACTACGAGGCTCACCTCCTGGCCGCCCTCCAGGACGCGGAGACGCCGGGAAACGCCGCCATGGCCGGGCGGTTCCGAGATCACTTCCGGCGGATCAACCGCATTCTCCGGGACCCGGACCGCGTCTTCCCGGACCCTCGGGAGCGCATGCTCTTCGAGGAACTCGACCAACTGACGCGGGAGTTCATTGAGGCCTCGCTCGTCTCGGCCGGGGTGGAGTGGTTCCAGCAGCGAGTCGCAGCGGGACCCGAGGCCGGCGTCTTCAAGAACTGGGATTGCGCAGCGACGCTCAACGAGGAGGTCGGAGATCTCCGCGCCAGCTGGCGCTGCCGGCTCCACAGCTGGCGCGTCACCCAGCACCGGCGCAACCTTGACCCGCGGAGGAAGGCGCAGCTCCTGCGCGCCCTCCTCGCCTGGGGGCAGCGTCATGGGTTCCGCGAGGAGGCGCTCCGCGTCCTCCGGCAGAGCTGGTCGGAGACGAGTTTCTCCGAGTCCGACGCGCACCTGTGGGCCGAGCGACTCGGCGCTCCGCTTGCCGAGGCGGCGGAGGCGGGAAGGGATGGAGACGCCGGGTCGGGAGCGGGGGGTCTGGCGGAGGCGGTCGGGGGGGCACCTCGTCGCACGGTGCCCGCCGGCAGTCGGCTGCGGCCCGGCGATTCGCCAGGACGGCGGCCGGCTCTCGCACTGATGCTCGACTGGGAGAACGTGAAGGTCAGCCTCGCTCGCCATCTGGACGACCTCCCAGAGGGTCAGGCTCGGGCGTTGCGCCCCCGGCTTGGCGGCGTCGAGCTCGCCTCTCGACTTCTCGACGCCGCATGGCGGCATGGCCTGCCCCGGCAGCGATGGGCCGTCGCCGACTGGGATCGGGACCTCTTCGAAGGCGACCAGAAGGCCGTGCGGAACGCACGCTTCGCGTCCGACATCGCCGGAGACGACAAGGCCAACGCCTCCGATCACGTGCTGCGGGAGAAGATCCATTTCGTCCTGCGCGAGCATCCCGAGATTCCGCTGTACGTTATCGGCACCGGGGACGGCGACTTCCACGAGGTCGTCAAGACGCTCCAGGCTCAGGGGAAGCGGGTCATCCTCTGGGCCACACGACGCTCGGTGAGCGAGAGCTACGGGGACAGCCTCCGGGGGCCGGACCGGATCCGGATCGAGTGGCTGGAGGACCTCGTCTTCGGTGAGGCGGGCGGCGACGCGGGGTGAGATCTGGAACGACCGGCGCACCGGGCGCCGCCGGAGCCGTGGACGCGGCTCAGCTTCCAGATCGTCGAGCCTCCTCCCCCCGTAGCCGGCTCCCCGGGCACAGCGCAGCGATGGCACCGATCCCCGCGATCGCCGCGGCGGTCCACCACGTCGCTTCGTACCCGAGCCGGGTGGCGCAGAATCCCAGCAGGACCGACCCGCCGAAGATCCCAAGCTCCCACCCGGTGTAGAGCGTGCCCATCGCTCTGCCACGCTCGGCCGGCGGGACGCGGTCGCCCGTCATCGCCAGGAGCGCGGGCTGCCCCGCACCAAAGCCGACGCCGTAGAGCCCGGCTGCGCCGAGGAACATCCCTCGTGAGAAGGCCATTCCGAGCAGGGCGAGACTCACTCCGCTGAGGGCAAGTGCCGGCGCGATCACGGTACGTCGGCCGAAGCGGTCCGAGAGCCGTCCCGCCAGGGATCGCACGGCCAGGCTCATCAGCGCAAACACCGTGAAGAAGAGTCCCGGGTTCCCCAGCTGACGCTGCTCGGCGAACAGAGGCAGGAGCGTGGCGATGCCGCCATACGAAACGTAGAGGGCCAGGACGAGCCCCGATGGGTAGATCGCCGCCGGGCTGAACCAGCGGCGCCAGAACTGGGCAAGCCTCCCCGCGGAGGACGCGAGCGCTTCTGAAGCGGGGGCCGCCGCTGGCGGGGAATCGGTGACGGGGCGGGTCTCCGGCAGCCCCCACGCCAGGGCGAGGGCCGCGATCTCGATCGCGGTCGCCGCGAGAAACGTCACGGAGAAGCCCGCGCCACGGACCAGCTCGGCGCCCAGGTACGGGCCGACGGCGAGTGCCGCTGCCGAGGCGAGGCCGTAGACGCCCATCGCCGCGCCTCGCCGCTCGGGGGCCGTGAGATCCGTGGCGATCACGGTCGCGGCCGTCGGGCCGAATCCCATGCCCGTGCCGTGGAATGCCCGCAGAAGCAGCAGGCCGGGAACCGTCCCAATGGCCAGGTAGCCGAGCGGGGCCAGCGCAAAGATGGCGGTGCCGAGGAGGACGAGCGGCCGCCGCCCGATCCGGTCGGCGAGGTCCCCCGCCAGGGGCCGCACCACCATCGCCGCGAGCGCAAAGACACCGATGATGAATCCGACGTCTGCCTCGCGAGCTCCGAGCCACGCAGCGTAAAGCGGCATGACCGGCAGCAGCATCTGGAAGCCCAGGAAGAAGAAGAGCGTCGCGAGCCAGAGGACGACGAACGGTCGCCGCACGCGTGTCGCGCGCGAGCTGGGTCAGCGGCCGAGGAGCGCCCGGGCCCGGGCCACGACGCGCTCCACCGTGAACCCGAACTCCTTCATCACGACCTCTCCGGGTGCCGACGCGCCGAAGCGGTCGATCCCGACGACGGCGCCCGCAGTCCCCACCCAGCGCTCCCACCCGAAGGTCGCCCCCGCCTCCACCGCCAGGCGTGGAGACACCGTCTCGGGAAGGACCGCCTTCTGGTAGTCAGGAGACTCGGCCTGGAACAGCTCCCACGAGGGCATGCTCACGACGCGGGCGCGGATCCCGTCCCTCGCGAGGCTGCTCTGCGCGGCCAGGACGAGCTGGACCTCCGAGCCCGTTCCGATCAGGACGATGTCAGGGGAGGCACCCTGCGTGTCCGCGAGAACATAGGCACCGCGCCGCAGCCCCTCGGCCGGGGCGCAGACCGCGCGGTCGAAGACGGGCACCTTCTGGCGCGTGAGCACCAGGGCGGTCGGGCCGTGGCGCCGCGCGAGCGCGACCTGCCAGGCCACCACGGTCTCGGCGGCGTCGGCGGGCCGGATGACGACCAGGTTCGGCATGGCGCGGAGCGCCGCCAGGTGCTCGACGGGTTGGTGGGTCGGCCCGTCCTCGCCGAGCCCGATCGAATCGTGCGTCCACACGTACACGACGGGGAGCTCCGAAAGCGCGGCCAGCCGCACCGCGGGACGCATGTAGTCGGAGAAGGCGAAGAAGGTGCTGCAGAACACGAGAAGCCCGCCGTGATAGGCGATACCGTTCGCGATCGACCCCATCGCGTGCTCGCGCACGCCGAAGTGGAGGTGCCGTCCGTCGGGTGTGCTGCGCAGGAACGATCCCGCAGTCTTGACGAGCGTCTTCGTCGATGGCGCGAGGTCGGCGTCGCCGCCCACGAGATGCGGCAGGCGGGGCGAGACTGCGCCGAGCACGGCGCCGCTCGCGTCGCGGGTCGCTACCGGCGCGTCCGCCGGAAACCGCGGGAGATCCTGGTCCCACCCCGGCGTGAGCGCCCGCGCCTGGGCCCGGGCCCACTCGGTCGCGAGGTCCGGGAAGGCTTGGCGCCACGCCTCGAGCCGCGCTCGCCAGTCCGCCTCTGCCTGCGCCCCGCTGACCAGGGCCTCGCGGAAGCGGCGAACCGCGGGCTCCGGCAGGAGGAACGGCGGTTCGACCGGCCATTCCAGGGCCTGCTTCGCGCCTCGCAGCTCCGCCTCCCCGAGTGGCTCACCGTGGGCCTCGTGGGTCCCGGCCTTCTTCGGCGCGCCGTAGCCGATCACGGTCCGCACGGCGACGAGGGACGGGCGCTCCGTCTCGGCCCGCGCGTCGCGAACGGCCTTGTCGATTGCATCGAGGTCGTTGCCGTCAGGCACGGCTTGGGTGTGCCACCCGAGCCCATCAAACCGCCGGGGCACGTCCTCCGAGAACGACAGGGCCGCCTTCCCGGCGAGCGACACCTGGTTGTCGTCGTAGAGGACGATCAGCTTGCCGAGGCCAAGGTGGCCCGCGAGTGATGACGCTTCGGCGGCGACGCCTTCCATGAGATCGCCGTCGGAGCAGATGGCGTAGGTGTGATGGTCGACGACGGTATGGCCTGGCCGGTTGAATCGCTGGGCGAGGTGGCGTTCGGCGATGGCCATGCCGATGGCGTTCGCGAGCCCCTGGCCCAGCGGCCCCGTCGTCGCTTCCACACCGGGCGTGAGCCCAAACTCCGGATGTCCGGGCGTCTTCGAACCCCACTGACGGAAACGCTTGATCTCGTCCAGCGGGAGGTCGTAGCCCGTGAGGTGGAGGAGCGCGTAGAGAAGCATCGAGCCGTGGCCAGCGGACAGCACGAACCGGTCGCGATCGGGCCACGCCGGATCCGCGGGGTGGTGGCGGAGAAAGCGCGTCCACAGGACGTAGGCCATCGGGGCGGCGCCCATCGGCAGGCCGGGATGGCCGGACTTCGCCTGCTGCACGGCGTCGGCGGCCAGGAAGCGGATCGTGTTGACGCAGAGCTGGTCGAGGTCGCGATCCGTCATGGAGCCGCTCTCCTCTCGGCAGTCGTGTGCGGCACTAGGAGGTCGTAGAGCTGACGGTGCCGGGCCAGGCCGGCGCGGTACCGGGCGTGCCGCGCGGGATCCGTCGGGATCGCAGGCCGCGTGGCGGCCGGGGCCGCCTCGAGCGACGGAATCAGGCCGAGCGCTTCGCTCGCCAGGAGGGCCGCGCCCCGGCTCGATCCCTCGGCCTCGGCCGACGGCGTGAGCGCCATCCCGAGCACGTCGGCCATGATCTGGATCCACGCCGGCGAGGCCAGGAGCGCCCCACCGGTCCCCACCACCTCCTGCAGGCTCGGACAGGCTTCGCGCAGGCGCTCGTGGATCATGGCGAAGCGGTACGCCACGGTCTCGAGACCGGCGCGCACGACGTCGATGGGGCGCGTCGCCAGCGACAAGCCCGCGACGGCAGCCCGCGCGCCGGCAACCCATCCGAGGCTTCGCTCCCCGGCCAGGAACGGGAGCACCGTGAGGCCGTGGGCGTCCGCCTCCATCGCCTCGAGGTCCTGCTCCACCTGCTCTGGGGGCGGCAGGCGGAGCGTCTCGGTGAGCCACGCGTAGAGGTTCCCACCGTTGGACAGGGAGCCGCCGAGCAGCAGGCGGCGCCCATCGACGCGATAGCACCAGAGGCCGTCCGGGATTGCGACGGACTCCGCGGGCAGGCAGACCCGCATGGCACCCGATGTCCCGACCATGAGCGCGGCCCGCTCGGCCATCGTGCAGCCGGCGCCGACGTTGGAGCACGCGCCGTCCCCCAGCGCCGGAAGCCACGGGACGTGTGCCAGCCCCGGCCAGCGCGCCGCGAACTCGGGCCGGAGCCCGCCGAAGGGCTGGTCGAGGCCCACGAGAGACCCAAGGTGCTCCACGCCCAGCCCGAGAACGTCGAGGATGCCCGGATCCCAGCGCTGCGCCCACTGGTCGAAGAGACCGGTGCCCGACGCCATCGACACGCTCGTGCGGAGCTCGCCGAAGAGGCGCAGCCCCATATACTCCCCGAACGAGACCCAGCGCCGCGTCACATGGAATGCGACAGGGTCGCGCTCGCGGAGCCACCAGAGCCGCGCGGGGAGGTACGAGGTGTGCAGCCGACACCCAACCCGGGCGTGGTATGCCTTCTCGTCGACGCGCACGCGGAGCGCCTCCACCGCGCCGACACTCCGAGTGTCCGCCCACGAATAGATGGGGGTGCACGCCCGGTCGTCCTGCCCGAGCCCGAGCAGCGTGTGCCAGAAGGTGCTGGTGGCGACCGCCGCGACCCGCCCGGTGCTCGGGCCGAGCGCGGCCAGGAGCGCGTCGAGCGTCTCGACGGTCAGCCAGAACAGTCGCTCGGCATCGATCTCGACCCCGCCGTCGGGCGTCATCGTCGCCTCGTACGGCCGCTGGCAGCCGAGGTCAAGTCCTCGGCCGAGGCGGTCGAAGGCGAGCGCCCGCACGGAGGACGAGCCCACGTCGAGCGTGAGGAGGATCGGATCGGTCCGCGATGCGGCGAGGGCCACGTGTTCATGTTAGCAGGGTGTTCTTCCGCGTAGAATGGCCGCGGAACCCGTGGAACTTGTCGAGATCCCGGCGGGATGGTTCCGGATGGGCTGGGACGACGGTCTGCCCGATGCCAGGCCCGCGCATCAGGTGTGGGTCGACGGCTTCGCGATCTCCCGCACGCCGGTCACCAACGCCGAGTTCAGTGGGTTCCTTCGCGCCCCCGGCGCCTCCTCGCCACCGTTCTGGACCGACGGGCGATTCGCCGATCCCGACCAGCCGGTGGTCGGCGTAGCGTGGGGCGAGGCCATACAGTTCTGCGAGTGGCTCACGGCCGAGACTGGCCGCCCCCATCGGCTCCCCACGGAGGCGGAGTGGGAGCGCGCGGCGCGGGGGGGCCAGGAGGGGGCGCGCTATCCGTGGGGTGACGACCCGCCGGCCCGGTGGTTCGGCGAGCCGGGCGGCCCCCTCGCGGCACCACCCCTGGTGGGACAGGGGCCGATCAACGGCTTCGGGCTAACCGACCTCGCCGGCGTCGTGCACGAATGGTGTCTCGACTGGTACGCCGCCGATGCCTACGAGCCCGATCCCGCGCGTGCCCCGACAGGGCCGTCACACGGCTCGCGTCGCGTGTCCCGGGGCGGCGCGTGGCGTCACCAAGTGCCCTGGAGTCCGGTAGCCCACCGATCGAGCCTCCCGCCTCACCTCCGCTACTCGGACTACGGCTTCCGGGTAGTGCGCGGAACTCCAGCCCGCCCGGCGGGCCCGGAACCAGCCAGGAAGCGTCACCTTGACAGCAAGGACACGGCCGCGACTATTCTCGACTCATGCGGCTCACGGTAGCCCAGCTTGCGGATTTCCACGTCCAGGGCTTCCTGGTCCTTCCGGCGCTCTTCTCCAGGGTGGAGGTCGACGTCCTGCGCGCGCAACTGCCACATGTGTTCGCGGAAGACACTCCGGCCAACATTCGCGAGAAGGCGAGCGGCGAGGTCCGGACCATGATGGGTCTTCATCTCCGGAACGAGGTCTTCGCGCGCCTCTGTCGGCACCCGCGATTCGTTGAACCCGCGCGCCAGATTCTCGGCACCGACCGGCTTTACATCCAGCAGGCGAAGATCAACGCGAAGGTCGCGTTCTCCGGGGAGGCCTGGCAGTGGCACTACGATTTTGCCACCCACCACGCGGAGGACGGCGTGCCTGAGCCGCTCGCCCTGAACCTCCACGTCTTCCTGGACGACGTCACGGAGCACAACGGCCCCTTGGTCTTCATCCGCGGCTCGCATCGGGAAGGACCCGTCCGCACCACGCTCGACACCGAGACCACGAGCTACGCACTGTGGACCGTGGACAACGAGACCGTTGCCCGGCTGGCGAAGGCGGGTGGGCTCGTGACGGCCGCGGGGGTCGCGGGGACCGCGCTCATCTTTGGCGACTGCCTCGTTCACGGCTCACCACCCAACATGTCGCCCTGGGACCGGTCGATCTTCTCGGTCATTCTCAACCCGATCACAAACGCCCAGACGCGCTTCGCGCGCCCGGACTACAAGCACCACCGGGATTTCACGCCCGTCGTGCCACTGACCGACGACTGCCTCCTGTCCGTTCGCACGAGCGGTGTGACGACCTGACGGACAGGTGGTCGTGGTGCTGGCGGGGCCGATGCTGCTGGCCGACCCCGGCACGCCGAAGTTCATGATCCGCGGCATCGCGATGACTGGCCTCAAGGGCTGACGGACGGCAGCGGGCGGGATATCATCGGGATCGGCGTCCGCCCACGGCCCGCCACTCGGCGGCTCCCACCGGGGACGCGGGAGACGGGGTGAGCGACCCAAGTAACCGGGCTCACGGAACGTGGAGCGAGCCGCGCGTGGCCCTGGTCACCGGTGGGGCGGCGGGGATCGGGCGCGCGGAGGCGGTCGCGCTGGCCAGAGCCGGCGCCGACGTGGCGGTCCTGGCCCACACGGACGTGAGCGGCGCCGAGGAGACGGCGCGCCGATGCCGGGTCGCCGGCCGTCGCTCGGTGGTCGTCCAGGCGGACGTCCGCCGGTCGGACGAGGTCCGCCACGCGGTGGATGAGGTCGTCCGGGCGCTGGGACGGCTTGACATCCTGGTCAACAACGCCGGTGCCCTCGGGGCCCAACTCAACGTGCCGCTCCTCGAGCTCGACGAGGCCACCTGGCACCTGATGGTGGATTCCCACCTCACCGGGACGTTTCTCTGTCTGAAGCACGCCGCGCCGCACATGGTGCGTCAGCGCTGGGGCCGCGTCGTCAACACGTCGTCGGTCCATGGCCGCATCGGCGGGCGGCCCACGCTTGGTCACTACGGCGCGGCGAAGGCCGGCGTCGTCGCGCTCACCCGCACCGCCGCGCGGGAGCTCGGGCCGCACGGGGTGACGGTCAACGCCGTCTCACCGGGCTACGTCGACACCGAGCGGCTGGGCAGCACGCTGCCTCGAGAGCGCCTCGACGCGCTCGCCAAGCAGATTCCGGTCGGCCGGATCGGTACCCCGGCGGAGATCGCGGCCGCGGTCGTCTTCCTCACCTCCGACGGCGCGGCGTTCGTGAACGGCGCCGTCCTGGACATCCACGGCGGCCGGATGGAGTACGTCTGAGCCGGTCGGTCCGCAACGACACAGGAGGGTTGCCCGTGCAGCAGCAGGCTCCGCTCACGCCCCAGCAGATCGCCGAGCTCCAGCGCCATGTGGGCTACGGCGCGACTTGGCTCGGTCCCGTCCTCGTCGCCGGGCAGGGTTCCCGCGTCACCGACATCGACGGGAAGTCATACATCGACTGCACGGCTCAGGCCTGGACGCTCGCCCTCGGGTACAACCACCCCGAGGTCACGGAGGCCGCGCTCGTCCAGATGAGGTCCCTGCCCCACGTGCGCGCGGGCTTCCCGACGCTGCCGCGCCTGCAGCTCGCGAAGCGGCTGGCCGATCTCTGTCCGGGCCGTCTCAACATCGTGACCTATGCGCCCACCGGGTCGCTCGGGATCGAGTCCGCGATGAAGCTCGCGATGATCAACCGGCCCGCCGCGCACCGCTTCGTCACGTTCTACCACGCGTACCACGGCAACACGCTGGCCACGATGGCCGCGTCGTGGAGCCCGACCCGCACGTCGGGCACCTACGGCCCGGGCGTGAAGTTCATGCCGTTCATGCAGAACTTCGTGCGCGTGCCGAATCCCTACGCGTACCGCTGCTGGCGGCGCGCCCAGCACGGGCCCGACGGGCACTGCGACGCCGGGTGTGCGGCGCCGATCCGGGACACCCTCCAGCGCGGGGTGGACGGGCCGGTGGCCGCGATCATGATGGAGCCGATCCAGGGCAACGGCGGCGGCATCGTCTTCCCGGCCGCGTTCGTCCGCGAGGTGCGCCGCATCGCGGACGAGTTCGGCGCGTTGCTCATCTTCGACGAGATCCAGACCGGGTTCGGCCGCACGGGGCAGATGTTCGCCGCCGAGGGGCTCGGCGTGACGCCCGACATCATGGTCCTCTCCAAGGCGATCGGCGGGGGCTTCCCCCTGGCGGCGGTCGTGGCCGACGATCGGCTGAAGCAGTTCGAAGCGACGGGGGAGGACGTCTACACGTTCGGCTCGAACCCGGTGGCCCAGGCCGCGGCGCTCAAGGTCATCGAGATCCTGGAGCGCGACCGGATCCCGGAGCACGCGGCGCGAATGGGCGTGCTCTTCACCCGTGGGCTCACGGCGCTCCAGGCGGAGTATCCCCAGATCGGCGACATCCGGGGGCCGGGGCTCTTCATCGGCGTGGAGCTCGTCACGGACCCGGAGACCCGGGAGCCGACGGTCGACGCGGCCAAGCGCCTCGTGGCCGAGGCGTGGCAGCGCGGTGTGATCCTGGCGACGGCGGCGGCCCTCCCGAACGTCATCAAGATCAAGCCCCCGCTCGTCATCGACGAGGGCGAGGTCGAGACGGTGCTTGGGGTGCTGGCCGACTGCCTGAAGGTGGTGTTCCCGCGGCACTGACAGCACGGCCGTTGACGGCCGGAGGCTCCCGAGGGTCCGAAAGTTCCAAAGTGTGGATCGGCGGCACCGGTGGGGACGCAGACGGGCGAAGTCGGCTCGAGCGCGAAGCGCGCGGCATCTCGCCGGTCGTCTGCGCCGCGATGAGGCAACTGACCATTGACACGCTCACGAGTCACTTCCCGGCGTTCCGGACCCGCGCAAGCTTGCGCTCCCCGATCCTGACGTCGTGGTCGAGTCCGTCGGTGTCCGGTCATCAATGCGTACAGATCCGTGATAGGGTATGTCTGTACTTGAGGAGGTGACGATGGCCGGGAAGGTGTCGCGCAAGAACTACCGGATCGACGTGACCAGACTGGAGCGGGCTCGAAAGGCGCTCGGGGCGCGGACGGAGACGGAAACGATCCACCGAGCCCTGGATCTCGCGGCGAACGAGGTCGCGCTCGCGAAGGCCCTCCGTCGCCTGGTCCTCAAGGGGCACGGCCACATCGAGAGCCTCGATGAAGATCCGTAGGTGGCTGGTGTTCGACACGAGCGTGTACATCGCCGCCATACGCAGCGGCCCCAGCAGCCCGACGCTCCTGATGCTTCAGGACGACCTGCCCCATACCTACCTGGCAACGGTCGTGGCGGCGGAGCTCCGGGCTGGCTCGACGACCGAGAGCGCGAGACGGGCGGTTCACGAGTTCATCTGGTGGGCCGACCGAGTGGGGCGCGTAGTGACCCCCGGCGCGAGCGACTGGGAACGCGCGGGCGATGTGCTCGGGCGGATCCGAAGAATCGAGCCGCGCCTACGGTCCAAGGTGCCGACCCTGTGGAACGACGTGCTCATTGCCCTGTCCGCGCGACAGATCGGCGCAACACTTGTGACGCGGAACGTCGAGGACTTCGAGCTCCTCAGGCGCTACGTACGCTTCGAGCTGGAGGGACAGCCGGACTCCGCCTGCTGATCCCGGGGCGAGTCGGCCGGGTGGGGCACCTCTTCGCGCTCGTACCCCGCGCAGTCAAGGCGTGGCAAGCGCGGATAGCGCGGGAATGTCGGGTCCGATTCGGCACGCCGGCAGAGGAAGAACACCGAGCCCCGTGCGCTCGGCACGCGACGCACCCAGCGGCAGTCCGCGCAGAGCCCCGCGCGCGCCCGATCTTCTCCGGCCGGGCTGCTCGCCGACGATGCTGGATCCCGCGCCGGTCGCTCCGCGTCCGCCGTGGTCAGCGCTCCCGCCTATCGCACAGGGACACGGTCTCGACGCCGCCCTGGTTCGCAGGCCAGGCCCGAGCCACCGCCGGCACCCAAGAGCAGCGTTCCGAACAATAGCGGCCGCAGGACTCGGGCAGGCCTCGCTGGCGGCGCATACGCGGAGCTCGCGCTCAGGCCTAATCCTCGACTTCGGGCGATCCCTGCCGGACTCGGGCCTGCCCCCACCAGGCCGTCAGGCCGTCCCCAGGTACGCCTTCTGGATGAGTGGGTTCTCCAGCAACTCCTTGGCGGTGCCGGCGAGAACGACCTCGCCCATCTGGAGGACGTAGCCTCGATTGGCGATGGACAGCGCCATGTTGACGTTCTGCTCGACCAAGAAGATGGTCGTCCCCTGCTGGTTGATCGTCCTGATGATGTCGAACACCTGCTCGACGTATCCCGGCGAGAGTCCCATCGACGGCTCGTCCATGCAGAGGAGCTGGGGGTTCGCCATGAGGGCGCGTCCGATCGCGAGCATCTGCTGCTCGCCGCCTGACATCGTGCCGGCGAGCTGGCTCCGACGCTCCTTGAGGACGGGGAACAGACCGAAGACCCGATCCAGGTCCGCTTCCCAACCCGGCTCACCTCGGCGCGTATAGCGGCCCATCTCCAGGTTCTCGATGACCGTCATGCGCGGGAACACCCGGCGAGCCTCGGGCACCGGCGCGATGCCGCGCCGGACGATCTCGCTCGTGCGAAGCGTGTGAATCGGCTCGCCCCGGAAGGTCACGGTCCCCCGGGTCGGGCGCACGAGGCCCAGGACCGTCTTCATCGTGGTGGACTTGCCGGAAGCGTTCCCGCCGAGGAGCGACACGATCTCGCCGTCGTGGATCTCGTAGCTCACGCCCTTGAGGACGTGGAGCGGTCCGTAGTGCGTGTGGACGTCTGAAAACCGGAGGATGGGCTCGCCGGATACCGGGATCACGCCGCCCGTCTCCGTCGACCGAGATACGCCTCGATGACCTTGTCGTCGTTCCGCACCTGCGCGGGGCGGCCCTCGGCGATCTTGACGCCGTGGTCGAGCACGACCACCCGGTCCGAGACGTCCATGACAACGTCCAGCTTGTGCTCGATCAGGATGATGGTGATGCCGAGTCGGCGCAGCGCTTTCACGAGGTCCATGAGCTCGAGGGTCTCCGCCGGATTCATGCCCGCGGCCGGCTCGTCGAGCAAGAGGAGCTTCGGACGCGTCATGATCGCCCGGGAGATCTCGGTCCGGCGTCGGTTCGCGTAGGAGAGCCCGTACACGGGATGATCCAGGCGGGGAATCAGGCGGTTGCCGAATAGGCCCAGGACCTCGAGCGCGCTCTCGACGGCACGCCGCTCCTCGGCGCGCACGTGAGGCGGCCGGAGGATCGCTCCGAGGGCACCAGCCTTGAGCCGTGCGTGCTCGCCCACCAGGAGATTCTCCAGGACGCTCAGATTGTTGAACAGCCGGATGTTCTGGAACGTGCGGGCCACGCCGCGCCGGACGATCTCGTGCGACGGCAGTCCGCTGATCTCGCTGCCCTCGAACCGGATCGTTCCCCTGTCGCGGGCGACGAGTCCGGTGATCAGGTTGAACAGCGTGGTCTTGCCCGAGCCGTTCGGGCCGATCACGCTGACCAGTTCCCCCGCGGTCACGAACAGGTTGATCCCGTCCGCTGCGGCCACACCGCCGAATCGCTTCGTCAGTTCCTCGATCTCGAGCAGCGGCCGCGCGGCCGCCGCACCCGACTTCGGAGTCGCCCAGGAAAGCTCGACCGCCGGCGCGCGGCCCGGCACGGCCAACTGCTGATCCCGGCTGAGCGCCGCGACCCGCCGTACAGCCGGCCAGAGGCCCTCCCGTCGGAACAGCATCATTAGCACGAGGATTAGGCCGAAGATCAGCTCGAGGGAGGTGATGAGCTGGACCTTCTGGAGGAATGGGCTCCCGATGCCCCGTCCGAGGGCGTTCACCCATTGGGTGAGCTCCTGGAGAATGATCGACTGGAGGAACGCGAGGAGAAGGGCCGCCAGGACGACCCCCCGCACGGAGCCCATGCCCCCGAGCACGACCATGACCAGGATCATCACCGAGACGGGGAACTGGAACATCTCCGGCGTGGCGGTGGTGAGCTTGGCGACGTGGAACGTCCCCGCCAGGCCGGCGATGCCCGCGCCGATCGCGAACGCGAGCAGCTTGTAGCGGACGTGGTCCACGCCCATGGCGCCTGCCGCCATCTCGTCCTCGCGGATCGCCATCCACGCCCGCCCGACGCGGGACTCCTGGAGCCGGAACGAGACGAACACGGCAGCGGCCACCAAGCCGAGCCCCAGGAAATAGTAGGGGAATGGCGAGAACCCGAAGTCGAAACCGAACAACCTCGGCGTTCGGACGCCGCCCAGTCCCTGGGCCCCGTTCGTGAACCAGTCCCAGTTGCGCGCCACCACGGGCACGATCTCGCCGAAGCCGAGGGTCACGATCGCCAGGTAGTCGCCGCGGAGGCGGAGGGTCGGCGCGCCGAAGAGCACTCCGAAGAGCGCGCACACGAGCCCACCGACGACCAGCATCGCCCAGAACGAGACCTGGAGCTGCACCAGATCGGTCCCGCCCTCGACGGGCACGCGCTGGACCTGGCCGAGCCAGAGGAACGGCGTCCACACGTCGGACCACGGGATCTTGAGCTGCCCGGAGGCGGCGGCGCCGTACGTGTATGCCCCGATCGCGAAGAACGCCGCGTAGCCGAGATCGAGCAGCCCCGAGAAGCCGACGACGATGTTGAGCCCCAAGGCCAGCAGCACGTACGTGTACGCGTTCGCGGCGGCGTCCACGTACCCGCCGCCGCTCAGGACGAACGGGTACGCAATCCCCAGCGCCAGGAGGAGGACCGACCAGATCTGGCGGCGCCGCGCGGGCGCCACCGTCCGCCACCGCGCTACCCAGGGCCTGCCGCTCCACCAGGTCGTGAGGGCGCTCAAGGTCGTGTCAGGCCTTCTGGGGCGTGTGAATGCCGAAGAGGCCAGCGGGCCGGAAGACCATCACGACGATGAGGATCGAGAAGATGATCACGTCCGTCCACTTGACGCCGAGGACCTGTCCGCCGAGGGCCTGGATCAGGCCGATGATCAGGGCACCCGCCACGGCTCCCGGGATGTTGCCGATGCCCCCGAGGACGGCCGAGGTGAATGCACGCAAGCCCGTCTGGTAGCCGATATAGAAAGCGGTGAAGCCGTAGTAGAAGCCGAAGAAGAGGCTGCCCGCCCCGGCTAGGGCCGAGCCCAGGAAGAAGGTCAGGACGATGACCCGGTCGATGTCGACCCCCATCATCTTCGCCGCGTCCATGTCCTGGGCGGTGGCGCGCATCGCCTTGCCGAGCGAGGTTCGCTTCACGAGGTAGTTCAGCACGAGCATGAGGCACAACCCGGTTACCGCGAGGAGAATCTGGCTCAGCGAGATCTCGGCCTGACCGAACGCCCACCGCCGGTCCGGAATGATCCTTGGGAAGGGCTTGGACTGCGGACCCCAGATCATCAGGACCAGGTTGATCAGGACGAACGCGACGCCGATCGTCGTGATCATCGGCGCCGTCCCGGACACGCCCCGCACCGGACGCAGGCAGATGCGCTCGATGAGGACTCCGAGACAGCCCGTGAGCAGCATCGTGACGGGGAAGACCAGGAGGAGCACGCCGAGCAGGGGCAGTCCGGTAAGCGACGCGGACGAGCCCGTGAAGCCGGCCAGGTGAAGCACCGTCAGCCCGAGGAACGTGCCCGTCATGAACACGCTGAAGTGCGCGAAGTTGATCAGCTCGATGATGCCGTAGACCATCGTGAAGCCCAGGGCCAGCAACGCGTACATCATGCCCAGGGCGATGCCGTTGACGACCTGCTGCAGCAGGATCTCGCCGATGCTCATTCGAGGTGGGGGTGGCCGCCGGGCGGGGATAGCCCCGCCCGGCCCGGATCTCGCCCGCTACTTCTCTGGTGCGACCCCCTTGTAGACGAACTTGCCGTCCTTGTCGACCTGATAGAGCGACACGACCTTTGACTTGATGTCGCCGTTCTCGTCGAACTCGATATTGCCCTGGAGCGTGCCCTTCAGGCTCGCGCTCTGGATGGCGTCACGGACGTTCGAGCGGTTCACCGGCTTGTTCGCCTTGACCGTCCGCTCGATGGCGTCAGCGATGACCTTGACGCTGTTGTACGCGGTGATCGAGTAGTTAAGCGGCTCCCGCTTGAACTTCGACTTGAAGGCATTGATCCACTCCGTGGCCTTCTTGTCGCTCAGCACGTCCGGCGAGGCGTTCGAGGCCCACCAGCCCTCCGCCGCTTCCTTGCTCGACTGCTCGGGGAAGGCCAGATCGTAGATGCCGTCCGATCCGAGCTTGTGGACCTTCGGCAGAACCTCGTTGAGCTGCCGGGCGAGCTTGACGGCCGCCTGCTGGACGCCGCCGTAGTAGATCCCGTCCGGGTTCAAGCCCTTGATCTTCGTGAGGATGGTCTTGTAATCTGCCTCCTTCGGATCCAGCCGGTCGCGGCCAAGGATCTCCATCTTGAGTTCCTTCGCCCGCCGCTCGAAGCTGTCGGCGATGCCGACCCCGAAGGCCCCACCGTCGTCCAGGATGTAGAGCTTCTTGACCTTCAGGTTGTGGAAGGCGTGGTTGGCCATGTTCGGGCCCTGATAGGCGTCGGTCGTCACGGTGCGGAAGTAGACGGCCTTGCCCTTGGGCCGGTACTGATTCTTGAACTTCGGATCCGTGATGTCGGGGTTGGTGGAGCTGGGCGTGATCGTGGCCAGGTCGGCCTCGGAGAGAATCGGCGAGATGGCCTTGCCCTCACCGCTCATCTGCGGGCCAACCGACGCGATCACCAGCGGGTCCGCTACGAACTTCCGGATGTTGGTCGCGGACTGGGCGGGATCGTACTGCCCGGCCGCCGGGGTCGCGCTGTCGTAAATCACCGATTCCAGTTTGTAGCCCGCCACGCCGCCCTTCTGGTTGATCTCGTCGATCGCCAGCTGGGCGCCCTTGGTGATGGCATCCGCCGAGTCGGCGTCCGCCCCGGTCAGGGGGAACGACAGCCCGATCTTGGCGACCTTCTCTTGCGCCGACCCGCCGCCGGGCAGGACCACGAGCAGGCCCACCGCCAGCAGCACGGCCAGCGCTCCAATTACGCCACGTCGCATCATCGTCTGACCTCCAAGTGAGAGTTATCGGGGTTTGGATCGTACCGGAGCTCGACGTCGGAGCCCCTCGCGATCGAGGAGCGCCCATCACCTCCTCGGTAGCTCGTGTATGCGCGGCCCGGACGCGCGTCCGCCCCTCCGGGCATACGGTGTGCCCGCTATTTTCGGCGTGACGCGGCGCAAAAGCAAGCGGTTCGCCGGGTCTCCGGGTCCCCGGGCGGGACCGAGGGCGGCGCCCGTCAGAGGGCCTTCTCGATGGCGTCCAGGACCGCGTTCTCCACGGTCTGCTCCGTCGCCACCACCGGCTTCCGCTCCGTCATCCAGAGGATCCGCTCCTCGGTGTAGAGATCCCGCTCGACCGACACGGTCGTCCGACCCTCCCCCGCGGCCTTCAGAGCGATCCGCAGCTTGTGGCGCAGCCCCTTCCCATAGACGGCGTAGTCCTTGAACTCCAGCCCCCGGGAATCCGTGAGGAACCAGCCCACGGCCCGGTCGGACTGGTCGATCTCCCAACCGAGGCTCCTCAGAACCGACTCCGTCACCGCCCAGACACGGTCCACCGGGGCGTTGAACGTCCTGCTGGGAGCGTCCGCCGCCCGGGCGAAGCCCGGCGTCGTCGCGAACGCGAGTGCCAGCGCGAGGATGCCGATCCGCACGATCCCGCTCATGGCAACCGTCCTTTGAGACTGGAGGTGAGCCGCTCGGCGGCGGCCTCGCCGGAGCGCACGCAATCCGCGATCCCCACCCCGCGGTAGGCGCCGCCCGCAAGGGCGAGGCCGGGGAGGGCCTCGAGCCGGGACTCGATAGCGGCGACCCGGTCGAGATGGCCGACGTCGTACTGAGGCATGGCGCTGCGGTGTCGCCACGCGCGGGAGAGCACGGGCTCGCCCGTTATGCCTAGGAGGGGCGCCACGTCATCGTGGGCCAGGCGGGCCAGCGCCCGGTCCTCCTGCGCGAGGAGATCGCCCTGCAACGCCCCTCCGACGAACACGCGGATGAGAGCGAAGCCGTCCGGCGCCCGCCCCGGATACTTGACGCTCGAAAAGGTGCACGCCAGGGTCGCTCGCCGCTCCACTCGCGGCACCACAAACCCGAAGCCGTCGAGCGGATGTCGGACCGCGGCCCGTGGATAGGCGAGGGCCACTGTCGCAGACGAAGCATACGCGATCCCGCTGAGCAGCGTCGAGAGTGTAGCGTCCAGCCTGTCCACTAGCGTCGCCATACCGGGAGCCGGCCCGGCCAGGACGACCCCGTCCGCCCGGAGACGCGCCCCGTCGGACAGCTGCACGCACCAGCCCTGCGACGACGGCGCGACTGCGGCCGCGGCAGTGCCGAGCCGAACCGCGGCGGCGGGGAGCCGCGCGGCGAGGGCGTCGATCAGCTCCTCCATTCCCTCAGCCAGCGTGACGAAGAGGCTCCAACGAGGCCCGCTCGCCCCGGCGGCCTCGGCGGCCCGAGCCGTCCGGCGGAGGCCGAGGATCAGGCTCCGGTGCTCGCGCTCGAGCGCGAGGAAGCGCGGCATGGTCGCGGCAAGGGACAGACGCTCAGGATCGGCCGTGTAGATCCCGCCGACGAGCGGCTGGGCGACGCGCTCGAGCGCCTCGCGTCCGAACCGACGCCGCACGAAGCTCCCAAGGCTCTCGTCCCCGGCGCCGCGGCGGCGTGGCAGAACCAGGTCGAGTCCGAGCCGAAGCTTTCCGCGCCAGGAGAAAACGCCGGAAGCCAGCACCGGCCACGCGTGGGTGGGAGCAAGGAGCAGGAACCCCTCCGGCAGCGGGCGCAGCCGCCCCGCGCGCACCACGTAGGTGCGCCGGAAGCGGTCGTCCGTCCGGCGGAGGCGCGCCCCGAGTCCAATGCGCTCCGCGAGGGCAAGTGCCCACGGCTTCTCGGAGATGAACGAGTCCGCGCCGGCCTCGAGCAGGAACCCGTCCGCTCGCTCCGTGCGGATCGTCCCGCCCAGCCGGTCGGCAGCCTCGAGGAGGACCAAGTCCAGAGGCTCTCCCTCGTCGCGTGCCAGCTCGACCAGACGATGGGCGGCCGCGAGGCCGGCAATCCCACCGCCAACCACGATCACCCGGAGCGGCGTCACGAGTCCATGACCCGCCCCGTCCGACATCGGTGGCCCCGCCGCGCGATGGCCCGCCTACCGCTGCGAGAGCTCATGGACGGCGTCGACGAGCGCGCGGACGTGGTCGACGGGAGTACCGGGCAGCACGCCGTGACCGAGATTGAAGATGTGACCCGGCCGCCCGCCGGCTTCCGCGAGAATTGCCGCCGCACGCCGCCGGATCTCGGCTGGGGGCGCGAAGAGCGCCGCCGGGTCGAGATTCCCCTGGATGGCAACGTCATGACCCACGCGGCGCCAGCCCTCTCCCAAGGCTACCCGCCAGTCGAGTCCGATGACGTCGCCGCCCGCGTCGCGCAACGCCTCGAGCAGGCCTGCCGTCCCGGTCCCGAAGTGAATCACGGGCACGCCCGGCGTGAGTGACTGGAGGATCGTCCGCGTGTAGGGCAATGCAAAGGCCCGGTAGTCGTCCGGTCCAAGCGCGCCGACCCACGAATCGAAGAGCTGCACGGCCTGAGCGCCCGCGGCGATCTGCCCGTTCAGGTAGCGCACCGTGGTCCGTGCGAGCAACGCTAGCAGCGCGTGCCACGCGCCGGGATCGCCGTACATGAGCCGCTTCGTCTCGAGGTATTCGCGCGAGGCCCCGCCCTCCACTAGGTAGGATGCGACGGTGAACGGCGCCCCGGCGAAGCCGATGAGCGGCACGCGATTCCCGAGCGCGGCGCGCGCGCGGCGGACCGTCTCGAAGACGAAGGGGACGGTCTCCATCGGATCCCGCTCGACCAGGCGTTCGACGTCGGCCGCGGTGCGCACCGGACGGTGGACGACTGGTCCTTCTCCCTTCGCGAACTCGAGGCCCACGTCGAGAGGCTCCACCACCAGCAGGATGTCGGCAAAGAGGATGGCGGCATCCACGCCGAGCTTCTGCACCGGGAGCACGGTCACCTCGGCGGCGGCATCCGGCGTCCGGCAGAGGTCGAGGAATCCGAACCGCGCCCGGATCGCGCGGTACTCGGGAAGGAAGCGTCCGGCCTGCCGCATGAGCCACACCGGCGTGAACGGCGCCGGGCGGCGGTGGCAGGCGGCAAGAAGCGGGTGCACGGCTAGGATTGGCCTCCCCCCGAGCCTGCCTGATAGCGGACCGACCCGGGAACGCGGTGGGCATCGAGCAGCACCGTCATGATAGCATCGCGCTGTCGCCGATGACCCGCCTGCCCCGGGACCGAGGTCTCCCTTGACGACCCAGGCGGAGCGCGCCCGCCAGGGAGTGCTTGCCGACCTGGCGGCGGCGATCGAGCGAGCCGCTGCCGACCTGGCCCTGACCGAGGAGCCCGCAGGCTTCCCGGCCGCCCTCGAGGCGGGAGCGGCGCCCGAGCCCAACCCCCCTCCGGCCGAGTCGCCGGCTCGTGGTTGAGGAGACCCTCGCGGCACTGGCCGCGCGGATCCGGGCCCGCGAGATTTCGCCGGTCGAAGCCACCGAAGCCTGCCTCGCTCGGATCGAAGCGCTCGGACCCCGGCTCCGTGCGTTCATCCACGTCGACACCGAGGGGGCGCTTCGAACGGCCCGGATCCGCGAGGCGGAGGCGAAGGCGGGTCGCGTCCGCGGCCCCCTCCATGGCGTCCCCCTTGCCCACAAGGACCTCTTCGTCTGGGGCGGACGCCCCGCGTCCTGCGGCACGGCCCTCCCCGGGTACTTCCGGGTCGACCAGGACGCGACGGCCGTGGCCCGCCTGGAGGCGGCGGGCGCGATCACGCTGGGCCGCCTGAACCTCTCGGAGCTGGCGCTCGGACCCTTTGGAGAAAACGTCCACCACGGCGACGTCGAGACGCCTTGGCGCCCCGGCCACTGCGCGGGCGGATCGTCGAGCGGCTCGGGCGCGGCCGTGGCCGCCGGGTTCGTTTACGGCGCGCTCGGCACCGATACGGGCGGCTCGATCCGCCTGCCCGCGGCTTGCTGCGGCATCGTGGGGATCAAGCCCACCTACGGCCGCGTGAGCCGTGCGGGTGGGATGCCGCTCTCCTGGTCGCTTGACCACGTGGGACCGCTCACCCGGACCGTGCGTGACGCGGCCATTGTCCTCGGCGTGATCGGGGGCGCCGACCCCCGCGACGCGACCGCGAGCGCCCGCCCGGTCCCGGACTACACGGCCTCGCTCGACCGGCCGATCGCGGGGCTTCGGGTCGGTGTGCCCGACCGATACTACGGCGATGGACTCGATGGGGAGGTCCAGACGGCGGTCCACGCGGCGATCGAGACGCTTCGTGGGCTCGGCGCCCAAGTGGTGGAGTGCCCCCTTCCCGATCCGGCCCTCCTCAACGACCTCGCGAACGTGATTGCCCGCTCCGAGAGCGCGGCCGTCCATGCCCGCATCGTCCGCGAGTCGCCGCACGTGCTCCAGCCCGCAGTCCTCTCGCGCCTCGAGATCGGATTCCACGTGAGCGCACACGACTACCTGCAGGCAATGCGGCTCCGGGCCCGCGCCGCGCGCACCTTCGTCGCCGAGGTGTTCGCGCGCGTCGACGTGGTCGTCGTCCCCACGATCCCGGCGCCGGCTCCGCTGCTGGCGGCGGTCAAGACGGGGACACCCGACGAGATCGTCCGTCGCATGGGCCACTTCTCTCGCCTGACGCGCCCGTGGAACGCCCTCGGGCTACCGGCGCTCAGCGTGCCCTGCGGGTTCGCGGCAGATGGACGCCCGGTGGGCCTTCAGATGATCGGCCGCCCGTTCGACGAGGCGACGCTCTTCCGCGCCGGCCATGCCTACGAACAGGCGGCGGGCTGGTGGCAGCGGCGCCCACCGCTCCGGTAGTCAAGCCGCCGAGCGCGGAGCTCGGCACGGCGGCAGGGGTGGCCTGACGGTCGGGCGAAGCTTCCTGGCGCTCTGACGCCACGTCAGTCCAGGAGGGGCAGCACGATGTGGCTGGGGTGCTGCGCGTCGTGGTAGACGGTCTGGGTCGCGCGAACGAGGTCGGCGTCGACTCCGAACGGCCGGCCCGTGTTCGGGTTCCGGTCGAACTGGGGGAAGTTCGACGAGGCGATCTCGACCCGGATCCGGTGGCCTCGCCGAAACAGGTTCGCCGACGACCAGCAATCGATCTCGAGGCGATAGGGCCGGCCCGGCTCGAGGGGGCTCGGCCGCTCGAAGGAGTCGCGGTAACGGGCGCGCAGGATGCCCTGCGCGACGTTCATCGCGTACCCCGTGGGGAAGACGTCGACGAGCTTCGCGGTGAAATCCGTGTCCGGCGCCGTCGACGCCGCCCACAGGACAACCGTGATAGGACCGGTGACCTCGACGTCCGCCTCGAGCAGGGGCGTTGAGTATACGAGGACGTCGGGCCGCCACTCCGCGGGCCGCTGATCGCGCGGACCCATCGAGATCGGCGTGATGTCCTCGCCGCAGCACGTGCTCCCGCCGAGGGTCGGCACCGGGTCCGCCGGGTCGTAGACGTACCGGTCCGGCGGCTCCGGACCCGGCTCCCGCCGGTCGAGGGTGCCGTCCCCCCAGAGCGTGCTCGCGTGACCCGCCGAGTGGAAGTAGTGGGGGACAAAGCGCGTACCGGGAATGGGCCAGTCCGTCGCCGTGCGCCACAGATTGGCTCCCATGACGAACACCTTGACGGGCGGCTCGCTCATGATCCCGTCGTCGACGCCGCGAAGCCAGTAGTCGAACCAACGCAGCTCTTCCCGCTGGAGGTCGACGACGCTCTGGGGCCCGAAGTCGATGTCGCCCGTCCGGCTCTCGGTCCCGCGTGCCCCCAGCGAGTGGATCCACGGCCCGATCAGCACCTTCTGGCGCCGCGCGCGCTCCGACATGGCGTGGGTCCGCACGCCCACGAAGTTGTTCAGCGTTCCCTGCAGGAAGACGTCGTACCAGCCGCCGAACCCGTAGGCCGGCACATCGATGCGCACGTAGTCCTTCTCGACGTTGCCGAGGCGCTCCCAGTACGACCCGTAGTCCGGGTGCCGGATCCACTCCCGGTAGAACTCGCACACGCGGCCGGCGCGCTCGTCGCCCGTGAGAAGCGGCAGGTGCGAAAAGAGCGTCGAGTAGTGCTGCTCCGGCGGCATCCAAAGGTGCTGGATCCGGTTGGTGCGCGTGTGCATCTGCACCGCGCCCCATCGGAGGTTGAAACCGAGCTGGAACGCGCCACCCGTGTAGACCCAGTTGTGGTAGAGGTTCGAGAACCCGACGCGGGGCGCCATCGCGGCCAGGTGCCGGTTCCGGAGGGGCGCAGCCAGCCACTGGGTGAGCGCGAGATAGGAGGCTCCGCTGGTGCCGACCTTCCCCGTCGACCACGGCTGCGTCCCGCACCACTCCTGCGCGTCGTAGCCATCCTGGGCCTCGTGCACGAACGGGGACCACTCCCCGTCCGAGTCGAAGCGCCCGCGCACGTCCTGGATCGCGACGGCGTAGCCCCGCTGGGCGAAGTAGACACCGTCCTCCACCCCGGCCTCGACGTTGTTGCCGTATGGCGTCCGGATCAGGATGACCGGGAAGGGCCCGGCCCCCTCCGGCAGGTACACGTCTGTCGAGAGCTTCACGCCGTCCCGCATCGGCACCCCGATGCCCATGAGCGTGCGCACGCGGTGGAGGCGGCCGGCGGCGGTCAGTGACGGCATGAGCTCTCCCGGATTGAGGGGAAGGGAACGCGAGGCCGGGGCGTCAAGGCGGGCGCGACTGTAGCACGCGCCCCGAGGACGAGCAACGCACGCGGCGCCGGACCGGCGAAGCCCGGCGCCGCGGCGGAGACTGGGAAGGCGCCGTCTACCCGGTGCCGAGCACCACGTACCGCTGGGACCCGTCCCGCTCGACGCGGAGCAGAACCTGGGCGGGATCCTGACCGTCAGCGAGGCCTCGCTCGACGTCCTGGATCCCCTGGACCGCCTTCCGGTTCACCTCACGGATCACGTCGCCCGGCGCGAGACCCGCCTGGGCAGCGGGCGAGTCGGGCTTCACATCGGTCACGACGACACCCTTGCCGCCCTGAACGCCGAACTGCTTCGCGAGCTCCGGGGTTAGCTCCTGGAGCGCCAGCCCGAGCTTCTCGGTGACCCGGCTCTCCGGCGCCGTCTCGGCCGGCGCGGCGCGCGCCTCTCGCGAGTCGGCGAGGTTCCCCACGGTGACCTGGAGGGTTTGCCGCTTACCGTCGCGCAGGAGCACGACCGGGACCGCGCGCCCGACCACCGTGTTGGCGACGATCGTGGGCAGCGTGCGGGGGCCCTCGACGGTCTTACCGTCGAAGGAGACGATGACGTCGCCCGGCTTGAAGCCCGCCCGCGCGGCGGGCGAGTCCTCGCTGACCGAGGCGATCAACGCCCCCTGTGTGCCCGTGATCCCGAAGGACTTGGCGAGCTCCTGGGTCAGGGGCTGGATCGACACCCCGAGCCAGCCGCGGGTGATCTTGCCCGTGGAACGGAGCTGTCCGAGGATCGGCTTCGCCAGGTCGACCGGAATCGCGAACCCGATCCCCTGGAAGCCACCCGAGCTGCTGCGGATCGCCGAGTTGATGCCGACGGCCTCGCCCTTGGTGTTGATGAGCGGGCCGCCGGAGTTGCCGGGATTGATCGCGGCGTCGGTCTGGATGAAGTCGTCGAAGCGGCCCTGCCCGATGAAACGTCCCGTGCCGCTCACGATACCCACCGTCACCGTGTGATCGAACCCGAACGGGTTTCCGATGGCCATCACCGGCTCGGCCACCTTGAGCGCGCTGGAGCTCCCGAGGGGGATCATGGGGAGGCCGATCGCCTCGATCTTGAGCAGGGCGAGGTCGGTCTCCGCGTCGCTGCCGACGACCTTCGGCTGGAAGGTCCGCCCGTCCGAGAGCTGCACCTCGATGGACTTCGAGCCGTCCACCACGTGATGGTTCGTGACGATGTAACCCTCGGCGTCGATGATGAATCCGGAGCCCACCCCGCGTGGCCGTGGCTCACGCTCGCCGCCCTCGGGCCCCTGTGGGGGCTGCGGAAAGAACCGCCGGAAGGGCTCGGGTACGTTGGGGGTCCGCCCAGAACGTCGCGTGTCGCCGGCCGTCCGGACATTGACGACGGCTGGCGTGAGCTTCTCCGCCAGCCGCACCCACGGGTACGACTCCGGCAACGCCCCAGCGAATGCCGGATCGGCCGCCCGCGGCGCCGCCTGCGCCACCGTGGGGAGGGCAGCCCCACCCGCAGATGCGCTAGGCGCCGACGAGGACATGGTCAAGGAGAGGAACAGAAGCCCGAGGCCGGCGCCTGCGAACCATCGTACGTTGCCACTCATTTCCGTGCTTCCTCCTACGCTTGCGTTAGAAGTTGGCGGGGAAGAAATGAATCGTCCAGCCCGGCGCCCGAGGGTCGACCGTCAGCGTGCGGTCGAATGCCCCGACGAGACGGCGCCCGAGCTGCGTGTCCACGAATGCCTGCGCCACAACTCGGTGCTGACCGACGTCCAGCACGACAGGGGCCTGGGTCCCGGGCCCCAGCACGAGCGGCGCGGGGGAGCCCGGCGGAAGGTCGATGAAGACGTGGATCTCCCACTGCGTGCCGTTCGTGATCACGCCCATTGTCGGGTCCGGGGGGCGACCGGGGTTGCCGGTCGGAGGCGGCCCGACGGGGGGGGGTGGCGGCGGCGCCGTCACCACTGACCACTGGCCCGGCGGGGCAGAGTCACCGGCGGGTGGAGGCGGGGGCACTGGCGCGCCGGGACCGGCCGCGGCCGTCCGCTGCTGAATGACCTCTCCGGCCAGCGCGCCGACCAGGCCCCCGATGAGGGCCCCGAGGCCGGCGTTGCGCCCTACGTGGGATCCGGAGGAGGCGATGGCGCCGACCAGCGCGCCCCCTGCGGCACCGACGATCCCGCCCTTCGCCGCGCCCTCATGCGCCGGGGCGGCGCAACCGGCCAGCAGGCCGGCCAGCAACCCGACGGCGACCGCTCGGTGCGCGACTCGGATCCGCAACTGGGCACCTCCCTGGACGCGTCACGCTGCGACGCTCCCGTCAGTCTACTGCCGTGGTAGGGGGCTGTCCACGAGCGCCCCCGACGGGGTGACCGCTGAACCCCTTCCGGCGAGGGTTTTGACCATGGATCCGGCCCCGATGTTCATTCGGAGGTATATTCTTGACTGGGACCGTCCGTTGCCCTAGGTTTCAAGCCTACTTGGCCAAACCTCCTCGCCCACGAGGTCGCGAGAATGCGAGCGTGACGACCGTTCGATCCATTCCTCCTCGACCTGTCGCGGCCGTGAGTCGGCCGGCCTCGGCGTCCAGCCAGCCGACCCGCGGATTCGGCTCCCTCCAGACGAAGTTCCTGGTGGGTACGCTGTTCGTCGTCGCGTCCGTTATGGGCGCCCTGGTCCTGATCGTCGAGCATCATCAGCGCGAGGCCATCATCCAGGAGGTGCAGAAGCGCGGCGACGCGCTGGCGCGCGACCTGGGCGCCGGGTCCACAGGCGCGCTGGTGCTCTACAACTACACCCAGCTCGAGCAGAACGTGGCGCGCCTGGACACCGAGACGGACGTCGTCTACGCGATGATCCTCGACCGGGACGGGCGGGTCGCAGCCCACAACGACCGGCCGGAGATCGTAGGGACGTTGCTCTCCGGCAGCATCCTGGACCGCATCCTGTCGACGGACGCCACTCTAGTCCAGGAGCTCGACGGGCCCGACGGAGCCCTGTACGACTTCGCCGTGCCGATCCGGGTGGAAACCCAGCGCTGGGGCACGGCCCGAGTCGGTCTCTCTCGCCGTCGGATGGAGGCGGAGATCGCCGCTACCCGGCGCCAGCTGGTCGTGCTGGCCGTCCTCGTCCTGGCCGGAGCGGGGCTCGCCTCCGCGCTGGTCGCCCGGCGAATCGCGCGGCCCGTGCGGCAGCTCGCGGCGGGCGCCGTCGCCATCTCGCGGGGGGAGCTGCTCCAACGCGTCGAGCCGACGACCTCCGATGAGATCGGGCAGCTGGCCGCCGCGTTCAACGACATGGCCGGGCAGCTCCACGAGCAGCGCACCGCGCTGCTCGAGCAGCGGACGGCCCTCGAGGCGGCACACGGGGAGCTCAGGCGACGCTTCGCCGAGCTCTCCGACATGAAGAGCTACAACGACCACATCCTCGACTCTCTCGTCAACGGGATCGTCACCCTCGACCTCGATGACCGCGTGGTCACCCTGAATGGAGCTGCCGAATCCCTGCTCGGATGCCCGCCCGCCCCCGCGGCCCGGGGCCGTCACGTGACGGAGGTCCTAGCGCATGCTCCAGAGCTGGTGGGCATGCTGCGGGCGGCCCTCGAGTGGCGAACAGCGTGGACCGGCACGGTGACCCTCCACGGTCGGACGGGCGACGTCGTGCCGGTCGAGGTCACGACCGCGACCCTGAAGGGCGGCGAGGGACAGGACCTCGGGGTGATCATCATCGTGCGCGATCTCACCACGGTCCGGGCGCTCGAGGCGCAGCTCCGTCACGCCCAGAAGATGGAGGCCGTCGGACGGCTGGCCGGCGGGGTCGCCCACGACTTCAACAACCTGCTCACCGTGATCACCGGTCGGAGCCAGCTCCTGCTACTGAAGCTCCCGCCCGAGAGTCCGCTCCGCCGCGACGTCGAACTGGTGGAGGAGACTGCCCATCGGGCCTCCACGCTGACCCGGCAGCTCCTCGCGTTCAGCCGGAAACAGATGGTGCAGCCGCGCGTGGTCGATCTGAACGAGGTTGTCCGCGGCATGGAGACGATGCTGAGCCGCCTCATCGGCGAGGACGTCGCCCTCGCCACCCATCTCGACCCCGAGGCGGGATGCGTCCTGGCGGATCCCGCCCAGATCGAGCAGATGGTCGTCAACCTGGCAGTCAACGCGCGTGACGCGATGCCTCTCGGGGGGCGGCTGACGCTCGAAACGGGGTTTGTCCGGCTCGACGAGGGCTTCGCCCCGCAGCACGTGGGGCTCCGGCCCGGTCCTCACGTGCGCCTTATCGTCCGCGACACGGGCGTCGGGATGGACGCGCTCATCAAGGCGCATCTCTTCGAGCCGTTCTTCACGACCAAGGGCCCGGGCAAGGGAACCGGGCTCGGGCTGGCGACGGTCTACGGCATCGTGACGCAGTGCGGGGGTGCGATCCGGGTCGACAGCGAGCCCGGGCGGGGGGCCGTGTTCACCATCGATCTCCCGCGGGTCGACGCACCGGCGGACCTGCGCGGAGACCCGGGAGTGCCCGAAGCCGCGCCGCAGGGCTCGGAGACGGTTCTCCTCGTGGAAGATGAGCCGGAGGTCCGCGGGCTCGCGCGCGACATCCTCCGCCAGCAGGGGTACACGGTCCTCGAGGCGATCGACGGGGACGACGCGCTCCGGATCGGTCGCGAGCATAGGGGACCCATCCACCTGCTGGTCACCGACGTCGTGATGCCACAGATCGGTGGCCGCGAACTCGCCGACCGCCTGAAGGCCGGCCGACAGGAGACGAAGGTTCTCTACGTGTCCGGCTACACCGACGACGCCACCCTTCACCAAGGTGTCTCGCAGACTGGCACGGCCTTCCTTCCGAAGCCCTTCACGGCGACGGTACTGGCCCACAAGGTCCGGGAGGTTCTGGACGGGACTCCGACAGGCCGCGGTCGCTAGAAAACGCGGAGACCTTCGGCCGACCCCCGGGGCGGCTCTCGGGCGCGGTGTCGTTTCCTGGCGGGTCAGTCGGCCAGGGCGGCGACCGCCGATTCGAACGCCCGGATCGTCTCCGCGACGTCGGCCTCGTCGTGCATGATGGACAGGTAGAACTTCGAGGCGCCCCGGAAGACCCCGCGCTCCCGGAGAAGACGCACGAAGCGAGCGTGCCGCGTCCGGTCAGCCCGCAGGGTCGAGCGATAGTCGGTGATCTCGCCGTCGGTGAAGTAGACCTCGAACAGCACCCCCTCGCCCACGACGCGCGCTGGGATCCCCGCCGAGTCGCAGGCGCGCCGGAGTGCCTGCTTGAGCTGGTTGCCGAGCGCGTGCATCCGCTCGTAGGTGCCGGGGCGCTTCAGGATCCGCACGGTCGCCAGACCCGCCGCGGTGGCGATCGGGTTGCCGCTGAGCGTGCCAACCTGCGGGATGAACTGATCCCGCCCCACCCGGGCCTGATCGAAGTGCGCCATCAGCTCCTCGCGCCCAGCGACCGCGGTCAGCGGGAAGCCTCCCCCGACAGCCTTGCCGAGCGCGCACAGATCCGGCGTGATGCCGTAGAACTCCTGGGCACCGCCGTAGGCGAACCGGAACGACGTGACGACCTCGTCGAAGATGAGTGGGATGCCGTGGCGGGCGGTCAGCTCGCGAAGGCCGGCGAGGAACCCGGGGCGGGGCGCCAGCACGCGCTGGAACGGCTCGACGATGACGCCGGCCAACTCGTCGTGGTGCCGGTCGACAATGGCGGCAGTGGTCGCCAAGTCGTTGAACGGGGCCACGAGCATGGTCGACTCGATGGCCCGCGGGATTCCTGCCGAGTCCGCTACCGGCGTGGGGAACTCGCCCGGCGCAGGAGGGCTCATGCTCATCACGGCGTAGTCGTGCATGCCGTGGAAGCCACCCTCGAACTTCAGGATGCAGTCACGGCGGCGGATGGCCCGCGCCAGCCGCATCGCGTAGAGCGTCGCCTCGGTGCCGCTGCTGCAGAAGCGCAGTTTCTCGGCGCACGGCATCGCCTTGCAAATCTCCTCGGCGAGAAGGATGGCGGGCTCGTTGTTCGCGAAGAACGTCGAGCCGCGCTCGAGTTGGTCGCGCACCGCGGCGACGACCTCAGGGTGCGCGTGCCCGACGAGCATCGGGCCCGAGCCGAGCAGGTAGTCGATGTACTCGTGGCCGCTCGCGTCCCGGACGTGGCTGCCGCGCCCACTGGCCAGGATCACGTCGTCGAGCAGGTTGCCGAGCGTCCCGCCCGCGAGATAGCGGGCGGCCTTCGCCACGAGCTCGGTCTCATGCGCAGTACGCACGCGCGCTTCCATCGGCCCTCCTCCCGGGGCACCCGGCGCCGGGTGGCCCGCTGTTGGTAGCGTGAGCGATTCGTGGCTGGGCGTCAATCGCCCCGGGACGGCCCCGGGCGGCGCCGCTGTGGTTGACAAAAGTGTCCGCTGGCGGCGCCGCGCGCGACGGGGTAGCTCCAATGCTAGAATCGGCGCCAACCACTCACACACGGGAGACGACCGTGGTCAGGATCAATGAGCACTACCTCACGCTGAAGCCGACGTACCTGTTCTCCGAGGTCGCGCGCCGCGTGAAAGCATTCGCGGCCGCCCATCCGGACGCCCGGCTCATCCGCCTCGGCATCGGCGACGTCACCCTGCCGCTGGCGTCGACTGTTGTGCGAGCCATGCACGAGGCCGTCGACGAAATGGCTCGCGCCGAGACGTTCCGGGGCTACGGGCCGGAAACGGGATACGAGTTCCTCACGGAGCTCATCGCCGCCCACGACTACGGGGCGCGCGGCGTGAGGGTCGCGACCGACGAGATCTTCGTGAGTGACGGCGCCAAGAGCGACACCGGCAACATTCAGGAAATCTTCACCGACGACGCGCAGGTCGCGCTCGTCGACCCCGTATACCCGGCGTACGTGGACACGAATGCCATGGCCGGGCGGGCCGGCACCGCAGGCCCGGACGGGCGGTATTCGGGGCTTCTCTACCTGCCGGCCACCGCCGAGAACGGCTTCCGGCCGGCCCTCCCCGATCGCCCCGTGGACTTGCTGTACCTCTGCTACCCGAACAATCCGACCGGCGCGGTGATGCCCCGCGACGCGCTCCGCACCTGGGTGGACTACGCGCGTCGGCATGGCGCGGTCATCCTCTACGACGCCGCCTACGAGGCCTACATCCGCGATCCGGACGTGCCCCACTCCATCTTCGAGATCGAGGGCGCCCGCGAGGTCGCCATCGAGTTCCGGAGCTTCTCGAAGACCGCCGGGTTCACCGGGACGCGGTGCGCGTTCACCGTCGTCCCCAAGGAGCTTCAGGGTCGCACCGCGAGCGGACAGCCGGTGAGCCTCCACGCGCTCTGGTTCCGGCGGCAGTCCACCAAGTTCAACGGCGTCCCTTACGTGGTACAGCGCGGCGCCGCCGCCATCTACACCGACGAGGGGCGAAAGCAGGTCCGGACGGCCGTCGACTTCTACATGGAGAACGCCCGGATCATTCGCGACGGTCTGCGGCTGGCCGGCTTCCAGGTCCACGGCGGTGAGAACGCTCCCTACATCTGGGTCAAGTCGCCGCCGGGCCTCGGCTCCTGGGACCTCTTCGACAAGCTGCTCACGGAGACCCACGTCGTCGGAACCCCGGGGGTCGGCTTCGGACCGAGCGGCGAGGGCTACTTCCGGTTCACCGCCTTCGGCCACCGCGACCAGACGGAGGAAGCGGTCGAGCGGATCCGCACCCGCCTTCGTCGGTAGGTGGGCGTCGCCCCGGATGGCCGTCCAGGCGCTGACCTTCGACACCTACGGCACCGTCGTCGACTGGCGGGGGAGTGTCCTCGCCGAGCTCACGGCCTTCGGCGCCGGGCGAGGGCTCCATGTCGACTGGGCGACGTTCCTCGCGGACTGGAAGGCCGGCTACCGGCCGGGGATGGACCGGGTCAACCGGGGCGAGTGGCCATGGACCACGGTCGAAGCAATCTATCGGCGGCGCCTGGACGAGCTCCTCCCGCACTACGGGCTCGACGGCATTGGCGAGGCAGATCTCACCCGCGTGACCCAGGTCTGGTGGCGTCTCCACCCTTGGCCCGACGCCGTTCCCGGCCTCCGGCGGCTCCGCGCGCGGTTCATCCTCTCGCCCCTGTCGAACGGCAGCTTCGCCGGGATGGTGCACCTGGCGCGGTTCGCCGGGCTACCGTGGGACTGCATCATCACGGCCGAGAACGCCCGCTGCTACAAGCCGCGACCCGAGGTCTACCGGACGGCCGTCACGCTGCTGGGTCTGCGGGCGGACGAGATGATGATGGTCGCGGCCCACAACTACGATCTCCACGCCGCACGCGCGTGCGGACTCCGCACGGCGTTCGTCCCGCGGCAGGCCGAGCACGGGCCGGGGCAGCGGTCGGATCTCCAGCCCGACGCCAGCTGGGATGTCGTCGCCGCCGACTTCCTCGACCTCGCTCGCCAGCTCGAGACGTGAGCTCCACTGGCGCCGTACACGGTAGCTCTGCTAGCGTGTCGCCCAACCCGGAGGGCGTCGCACAGGTGGCGGCAATCCTCGGCGACATGGGCGTCCAAGCGATCCCGGTGGACCTGCCGTGGGGGGCGATGCATCTCATGGGCGTGCTCCGGATCGCAAACCGCGATCTCGCTATCGCTTGGCCCGGGCGCCTGGCTGTGGCCGCTGTCGAGGCGCTCCGCGGCCGGGGCTACCGGGTGCACTTCCTGCCCGGCGCCCCCGCGGCGGACCGGAGCACCGCGCTGAACTTCGTCACTCTCGCGCCCGGGCGCATCTTGATGGCCGAGGGCTACCCGGTCTTCGAGCGCTTCTTCGAGAAGGCCGGCCTCGCCTGTCGCACGACTCCCGTCGCCGAGCTTCGCCGCGCGGCGGGCGGCATCGGCTGCCTGACCGGGATCCTCGAGCGCGCGCCCGGCGACTGAGGCCCGCTTTCGCCCTGTCTCGCCGCCCCGCGCGTGATGATCCGCGCGCCGGCCTCGACTTCGACCGAGTACCCCGCTACTCGACGTGAACGTCGTCGGGGCAACACCCTCCGCCGGTGCTCGCCCGACGGGGCAGCCGGCGCGCCCGCGCCGTCGACCCGGGTCGGAGGCCGCTCCCCATACTCCGGAGGGGTTCCGCACCGCGCCGATCCGTGCGCCTTCGCCGTGACATGCATCCAAGACATCGCCGGCTGTCCGGCCTTGCAGCCGGCTCGTGGCCGTTGGCCGAGCCCTTGTGAGGTATCGAACCTGCCCCGGACGAACGGCCCCGGCGCATCGGATAGACTCTGGAAACCGGGAGGAGGGAGGAGGCGGCCTTGGTTCCTGACGACGTGCTGCGCGCTCAGCTCCGCAAGGTCCTCGACCGGATCGACCTGCCCGGGCTCGGCGAGCACCATCACGGCAAGGTGCGCGAGAGCTACACGCGGGACGGCCAGCGGATCCTCGTGGCGTCAGACCGCTTGAGCGCGTTCGACGTCGTCCTGGGCACGATCCCCTTCAAGGGTCAGGTCCTGAACCAACTCGCGGCCTTCTGGTTCGAGGAGACGAGGCACTTGGCGGGGAACCACCTGATCGACGTGCCCGACCCGAATGTCACGCGCGCCGTCGAGTGCCGGCCGCTGCCGGTGGAGATGGTGGTGCGCGCGTATCTCACGGGCGTCACCACGACCTCGATCTGGAAGCACTACGAGGCAGGCGCGCGGCGCTACGCTGGACACGTCCTACCCGACGGGATGCGGAAGAACCAGCCGCTGCCGCGGCCGCTCGTCACACCTTCGACCAAGGCCGGGACAGGGGCGCATGACGAGACCGTCTCGAGTGAGGACCTCGTCGAACGGGGCCTCGTGGATGCGGCGACCTTCGACGAGCTCCAGGCGATCTGTCTCCGGATGTTTGCGTTCGGCCAGGAACGGGCGCGCGCACGGGGTCTGATCCTCGCCGACACGAAGTACGAGCTGGGCCGCGCCCCCGACGGGCGGATCCTGTTCATCGACGAGATCCACACGCCCGACTCGTCACGCTACTGGTACGCCGAGGACTACGAGCGTCGGGTCACGCGCGGCGAGGAGCCACGCTCGCTCGACAAGGAGTACGTGCGCCGCCACTTCGCCGCGATGGGCTACACAGGGCAGGGAGCACCACCACCCATCCCCGATGAGGTGCGGGTCGAGGCGGCGCGACGCTACATCGAGGCCTACGAGACGGTGACCGGCCGCGCGTTCGTCGCCGACACGCAGGAGCCTCTCCCGCGAATCCGCCGGAACCTCGGCCTGGCCTGACGGGCGGGCAAGCCGGTCGGCATCCACCGGTTCATTGGCCGCCGGCCAATCCTCGCTTTCGGCAACTCCGACGGCGACCACCAGATGCTCCAGTGGACGGCGGCCGGGGACGGCGCGAGGTTCATGGGCATCGTCCGCCACACCGACGGCGAACGGGAATGGGCATACGACCGGCGGGTCCTCCATCGGCCGCCTCGACAAGGCGCTAGACGAAGCGATGCAAAAGGGCTGGACCGTCGTGGACATGAAGCAGGACTGGAAGGTCATCTACCCGTTTCAGAAGTGAGACGGGTCGACGGAGGCGCTACGCTCCCGACCTCGCTTCCAGGGCCGAGAGCTCGGCGACGGTGTCGCGCGTCGCCTGAATGCCCCATTCGATGGTCGCCACCGTGATGAGCTGGCAGCCCCGCTCGATCTGACGCCCGAGGTCGGCCCGGTCCCGGGGCACCGTCCCGAACGGCATGCGGCTCCGCCGACAGGTCTGGAGCACGCGCTCCACGACCGCCTGGACGTCGTCTCGCCACGGCTCGCCCGGATGGCCCATCGACGCGGCGAGGTCGTAGACGCCGACGGCCATGCCGTCGATGCCCGGGACCCGGCAGATCGCCTCGATCTCGTCGACCCCCGCCACGTCCTCGAAGAGAGCGTAGACGACCGTCTCGTCGTTGGCGCGCCGGACGTATTCGGCGGGACCGAGGTGGAGAAGCTCGGCGCCACGCCCCGGGGCAAAGCTCCGCGTCCCATCAGGTGGGTACTTCACAGCCCGCACCGCACGCTCGGCATCGGCCCGCGTGGTGACGTGAGGGACCATGATGGCCGAGGTCCCGATGTCGAGGTAGCGGAGGATGACGTGGGGCGTGTTGACCGGGACCCGGATGACCACGGGCACATCGTAGAGGTCGGCGGCTCGGACCATCTCTTCGCACTCGGCCTCGCTGAGTGGTCCATGCTCGGCGTCGAGGAAGATCTGGTCGGCGCCGCTCTTGGCGAGCATCTCGACGAGGCGCGGGGCGTGGAACTTGAGCACCGTCGTGAACACGGGCCGGCCTGCCCGGAGCTTCTCACTGATCCGCTTGCCGCGCATGGTCGTCTCCATTGGTTCGGAGTGAAGGATGGCATCACTACGCGCGCGAACCACCGCCGGAGCCGGCGCGCACGCGGCAGCAGCGACGGTGTCCCGGCGACGCGGCGCTGGGGTCGGCGCGCGCCGCGGCCAAGTCTCAAGGCGGGGGACGGCGGTCGGTCGCGCGCCGGCGGATCGCCGGTGGTCCATGGTGATCAGCCGGCCGGCGTGAGCTCGCCCGGCTTGCGCATCATTTTCTCGACCTCGGCGATGTGCTGCTCCTCGAGCTGGATCTGCTCGCGCGCGTACTCCTCGAGCCACACGCTCTTGTCGCGCACCTGATCGAGCAGGGTGTAGTAGGTGCGCAGCGTCGCGCGCTCGTGCTCGAGCGCCTCCTGCAGGATCTGGCTGATGTCGTGCTTGTGGGTCTCGACGAGCTTGCCGATCTTGAGCGATGGATGGCCGCCCAGCGATGTGACGTGCTCCCCAGCCATCGACGCGTGGTTCATGCCCTCGGTCGCCTGGTCGCGCATCCACTTGATGATCGGGATGCGCGCGTGACCGAAGACCATGAGCGAGTAGTGGATGTAGCGGACGACGCCGGCGAGCTCCAGCTCGAGAATAGTGTTGAGAGTGGTGATGACGCTCTCCCGCTCGATCTTGTCGTGTTCCCTGGGCATGGCGGCCTCCTGTTGTTCGGATCGTACCATCCGGGCGGGGGGGGGGAGCGTGGCGTGGCCCGGTTGCGGTGGAAAAGCGAAATGGCGCATTCTTCCGGTCTGTTGGGATTCGCTAACGCACAGCCGGCCGCCGGCCTGGCGGCCACCGTCGGAGTAGAGATGACGGTTACCCGTAACCCCCTCCACGGATCCGGACGGGCGGCATTACCGCATCCGGCTCTTGCCTCAGGTGACAACGCCAAGTCGCCTCAGGGGATACGGGTGACAAATGCGCGCAGGGGGCAGCCACCGCTCGACGAGCCGGCGCATCCGCTCCCAGGAGACGTGCCCTGTGTGACTGCGCCGCGCCAGCGCGCGGTGCCAGAGCCAGCCCACCCGGAACCGGAACAAAGCGATGGCCGGGCTGTTCATGGGCACCCCGTAGTACCGGGTGTGCCCACCGACAACCTGACCCAGCCATGTCCCCACCTGCGAGATCGGGTCGTGCAGACGCCTCCGCAGCTCGGCTTTCACCTCGTGCAGCTTCGCCTGCAACCTCTTCCGGATCGTCTGCCTCACCACCGTGAACCGTCCGTTCCGCTTCTTCCCGCAGATGTGCGTGAAGCCGAGGAAGTCGAACGTCTCCGGCTTCCCCTTGCCGGCCTGCTGCCGGCGCTCGGTCGCATACGGGCCGACCTCCCGCAGCCGTGTCTTCTCGGGGTGCAGCTCCAGGCCAAACTTCGCGAACCGCTCGCGCAGCTCAGCCAGGAACCGCTCGGCGTCCGCCCGGTGCTGGAACCCCGCGATGAAATCGTCCGCAACCCGCACGACGATCACGTCGCCGTGGGCCTGCGTCCGCCGCCACCGCCGGACCCAGAGATCGAACACGTAGTGCAGGTACACGTTGGCCAGAAGGGGCGAAACGCTGGCCCCCTGGGGCGTGCCCTCCTCACGCCATGTCCGCTTCCCGTCCTCCAGCACGCCGGCCTTGAGCCATTTCTGGATCAGTCGCACGACGCGCCGGTCCGCAATCCGGTGCTCGACGAACTGCACCAGCCACCCGTGGTTGATGGCCTCGTAATACCCCATGGCCGTGCATCATCGGCGTACGTCCTTGGACTTCCCGATGCGGCCCGCCGCGCCATCCGCGACGGGCGACCACAGGCTCTCCCGGTTCTCGCGCGAGGTGTGTCCGGGCATGCACGGGGTCTCTGACCGCGCGGGACTCCAGCGCGTCTGGCGATGGCAACGCCCCGGATGTGGCCTTCCGCCTTCCTCCACGGCGTCGGCGTCCCGGAGGAGTTGTCTTTCGCGGCTGAATACCCGGCCTGCCCGTACCCCTGTCAATGCTTCGCGTCCGCCCTCGCGGGCGGCCACGCATGACTCGGGGCCGGTGTGGGTCGCTAACCCTTCACCGTACGACTCTTGCATTCGCAACACCTCGCCGGTTTAACCCGGCGCACGGAGGAATGCGCCATGGCAGAGCATATCAGGATGGAGGGACGGCCGCATGAGGGTCGGCGAGCTGATCCATGCGGCGGTGCGACACGCGATCGAGGTCGCCGTGGATGAGGAGCTGACCGCCGCCCTCGGCGCGTCGCGGTTATGCTCGCTGTGGTAGCCGCTGCGGCTATCGCATTCGGATGGCGGGCTCGTCCGGGAGCAACGTCGGAGGACCTCATCGGCCGCGACGATCCGCTCGAGCTCCTCATCCAGGGCCGCGATCTATGCATTGAGGGGGCCCGAGGAGGTCGACCAGCGGGGCGATCACCGTCATGAGCGCGGGCGGGAGCGCCAGTTCCTCCACCCGCGTGAGAAAGGTCTCGGGCGCGCCGGTGCGGAGGCGACACCCCTCACGGCGCACGAGCGATTGGATGCGAGTGATCCACGCGGCGCGGGTGCGGACCACGGCCTCGCGGACAGCCAGGCGCGCGCGCAAGGCCCGACGCTCGGTCGACGTCCGGTGGGCGGGCCGATAGGTGCCGGCCCGGCACGCGTGCGCCAGGGCGTGCGCATCGCGGCGGTCGGTCTTCACCCGACGCGTCCGCCGCGCGTACATCGGCGCGTAATTCGGGTCAGCCACGATGACCTCGTGGCCAAGGTCTTCGAGGCAGCGGGCGACCCACTCACTCTCCGTCGACGCCTCCAGCAGGATCCTGGCCTGTGGTCGACGGCCGAACATCTCGGCCAGGCGAGGGCGCTCCGTGCGAATGCGCCGGTTGATCAGCTCACCGTCCTCCGTGAGGATCGCAATCTGGCTTTCCCTCTTCCCGAGGTCTATGCCAACATGGTCCATGGCTAGCCTCTCTTCGCGGCTTTGCCGCGTATAGGTTGTGGGCTCCTGACGCCACCACTTTAGGGGATGGCTAGCCGCTTCATCTTATCTGGGTCGGACTGGCCCGAGCCTGGACCGGCTGGAGGCAGGCTCTGGTCATCGTCTCGCCCGACACCGTCCTACGATGGCGGCGCCGACGCTTCCGCGAGTACTGGGCCCAACTCTCGGGTCGGTCTACCCGAGGCCGTCCTTGCATCAATGCCGAGATCGCCGCCCTTGTGAAAAAGATGGCCGCGGCGAATCCCTTGTGGGGTGCGCCTCGCATCCACGGGGAACTCTTGAAGCTCGGTATCGATGTCGCCGAGCGCACCGTCTCCCGGCTCATGCCGCAGCGGCGCCCCCAGCCCTCTCAGACCTGGCGCACGTTCCTCGCCAAGGATGCACCCGACGAACGGCCGATCGAGCCGCCGGCGCTTGGCGCGGTCATCCCGATTTCCGAAGTCGGCGGCCTGCCATCATCGCTACGGCCGCCGGCGGCGTAGTCCAGTCCGACCCACCAACGCGCGCGCCTGACCCCACGCACGTGACCGACCCGACTCTCCTCTTCTGCCCTCCGTCGTTCACGCTACCGCCCGCAGTCTCCGGATCTTCCGGCCCCGTCAGGGGGAGTTCGGACCCTCGCCAAACGGGTCGGACGCCCTTTTGGCGAAGCACAACTCCCACATGTAGTCTCTGCGTCCCGCCAAACCCAAGATGTCGTGGTTGAGGCCTGCACGACTACCATCGCCCCTCTCATTGTTCCCGTTGGCAGGATCCGTGGGCAGGTTGTCATTGTTGACATGGGTCCGAGATGAGACAAGGGAGTCTACAGCGAGTCTCCCGGAGACAGGAGAGGCGGCGATGGCGATCCGGCGTGTGGTAGTGGTCGCGATGCCCTGTAACGAGGTCGTCGAGGTGGGCGGCATCCTCGATATCTTCTATATCGTCAACGAGCAGGCCCGCCATACTGGTGCATCCGACGCGGGCTACGCCGTCGAGGTAGTGTCGCCGGTTGAGACGGTCTGTGCTTGGCCGGGGCTGCGGATCGTCGCCGATCGCTCGTACCGCGCCGTCCGTGGTCCCGTCGACACGCTGATCGTCACCGGGGTCGACGGGCCCGACGACGCGAGGCGCGACCCGGAGCTCGTGCGGTGGCTGGCGCGCATGGCCCCGCGGACCCGGCGGGTGGTCGGGCTCTGTGTCGGCTCGTTCGTCCTGGCCGAAGCGGGGCTGCTGGAGGGCCGCAGTGCGACGACGCACTGGGCCTTCTGTGACGAACTGGCGCGCCGCTTTCCTGGCGTCAGGGTCCAGCCGGATCCCATCTACGTTCGTGACGGCGGCGTCTACACGTCAGCCGGCGCCACGGCGGGACTGGACCTCGTGCTGGCGCTGGTGGAGGAGGACCTCGGCCGTCGGGTGGCCCTAGCCGTGGCGCAGCGGATGGTCATCTTCCTCAAGCGGCCGGGCGGGCAGGCGCAGTTCAGCGTCCAACTCTCCACGCAGATGGCCGATCGCGAGCCGCTTCGCGATATGCAGGCCTGGGTCCTCGACCATCCGGGCGCCGACCTCACCGTGGAAGCGCTCGCGCGCCGGGTGAACATGAGCCCGCGCAACTTCTGCCGCGTGTTCGTCCGCGAGGTGGGCATGACGCCGGGACGCTTCGTGGAGCGCGTGCGCGTGGAGGCGGCCCGCCGGCTCCTCGAGGAGACATCGCGCGGCGTTCCAGACGTCGCGACCACGTGCGGGTTCGGAAGCCAGGAAACGATGCGCGTAGCCTTTCGGCGAGCGCTGGGCGTGAGCCCGAAGGGCTACCGGAGCCGCTTCACGACCGCCGTCTCGTAGGAGATGCTTACAGGAGCACAAAGATGATCAAGCCACGCGCGCTCGACGACTTCCGCTCCACGCTTCGTGGCGACGTCCTGCTTCCCCACGACGCCGACTACGAGGCCGCCCGCCGGATCTTCAACGCCCTGATCGACCGGCGGCCGGCCCTGATCGCCCGCTGTGCGAGCGCGGCCGATGTGGTCGCCTGTATCGGGTTCGCGCGGGCGGAGGCGCTCGAGATCTCGGTGCGGGGCGGCGGGCACAACGTGTCCGGCAAGGCGGTGTGCGACGGCGGGCTGATGATCGATCTCGCGCGGATGAAGGGCTGCCGCGTCGATCCCGTGAGGCGGAGGACCCGCGCTGAGGCGGGCCTGAGCCTGGCCGAGCTCGACCGAGACTGCCAGGCTTTCGGCCTGGCCACGCCCACCGGCATTGTCTCCCCAACCGGGATCGCCGGTCTGACCCTGGGCGGCGGCATCGGGTGGCTCGGAGGCAAGCACGGCCTGTCGTGCGACAATCTCGAATCCGTCGACATCGTGACCGCCGACGGCCGCCTGCTGGTCGCCACCCCTACCGAGCATCCTGACCTCTTCTGGGCGGTGTGTGGCGGGGGCGCCAACCTCGGCGTGGTCACCTCCTTCGAGTACCGGCTGCACGAGGTTGGACCCGTGCTCGGCGGTGGAATCGCCTGGCCGCTTGTCCGCGCCAAGCACGTGCTACCCGTCTACCACGAGCTCGCGCGCGCCTGTCCGGACGAGCTGAGCCTCAACGCCGGGTTCTTCACCGTGGAAGACGGTACCAAGCTCGTCGGCGTCAACGTCGCGTGGATCGGTCCGCTCGACGCCGGCGAGCGGTGGCTCAAGCCGCTCCGGTCACTTGACAGCCCGGTCGCCGACGGTATCGCCCCCATGGGCTTCGTGGATCTGCAGCGGGGCGGTGATGGCGGGTTTCCACGCGGCCGCCGGCATTACTGGAAGGCGAGCTTTCTCCGCCGTCTCGGGCCGGGCGCGATCGACGTGCTGGTCGAGTTCGCGGGCACCTGCCCCTCACCGTACACACAGGTCGGTCTCCAGCAGATGCATGGGCAGGCGGCGCGGGTGTCCCCGACGGAGACGGCCTTCGCGCATCGTCACGACCAGTGGGACTGTCTCATGCTGACGCAGTGGGACGATCCCGCCGACGACGAGCGCAACATTCGTTGGACGCGAGAGCTGCACGCCGCACTGCAGCCGTGGGTGGAGGACGCGGTGTACGTGAACAACCTCGGCGACGACGAGGCCGACCGCGTCCGCTCCGCCTACGGCGCCAACTTTGACCGGCTCGTCGCCGTCAAGGCGAAATACGACCCCGACAACTTCTTCAGGAGCAACCAGAACGTCGCAACTGCCGGATCCAAGTAACCCTCGATCGGAAGCTGCCTCAACCCCATTGGTAGGGCTCGCCCTCACAGGCGGGCGGGGGACTGCGTTCCCCACGGGGAGAGCGATGAGGACACGGCGTGCCCGGAGTACTGAGCATTGACGGGGCCGCGGGACGAGGGTGGCGCAGACGTCCGTGGCGGCGGCCCGGCCGAGAGGTGACGGTCGCCCACCCGCGTGGTGAGGGCGGGCCTCCGCGAGGACTACCGCGCGCTCCTGCCGAACGAGTGATCCCGCGCCGAATGCCATGCTGTCCGACGCCCCGCACGAGGTCGTAATCCGATTCAGCGAACGAGTCGACGCACGCGCGAGCCGTTCCTGCTCGCGCGAATTCCCGAGAAAACATTCCGCCGTGTCGTGGCCCGTCCTTTTCCTGTCGCTGGGGTGCTGGATAGGCTACCGCGCCGTGGTCGAATGGGTCAAGGACTCGCCGGATCGTGCGGTGGGCGTCTGTCGGATCGTAGGCTGAGGCACTCGGCCCCTGAATCATCTGGCCCTCGGCTGGGCCACCACGGCCGTGCGGAGCCGAACCTGCCGAGCACAACCGCGGTGGCGAGGGTGATCAAGCCCACACCGCGGCACGTAGAGCGCGTGGAAGCTCGGAAGATATCCATGGCCGAGAAGCCGGACCAGAGTGATCATGGAAGGATCCGGTGTCGGTGATGGAGTCATCATGCTGAGGCTCTATGATAGCCGCCGCGGCCGTCCTGTCGCCTTTCGCCTGCCTCGGCGGCGGGTCACGCTCTACGTGTGCGGCATCACCCCGTACGACACGACCCACCTCGGCCACGCACGGACCTTTCTCGTCTTCGATCTGCTCATCCGCCACCTCGAGGCGGCGGGACGGCGCGCCCGCTACGTTCAGAACGTCACGGACATCGACGAGTCGATCTTGAAGAGGGCGGCTCGAGACGGAGAGTCATGGCGCGGACTGGGTAAGCGGCAGGAGCGCAGCTTCCTCGCCGACATGCGGGCGCTCGGGTGGCGCCCGCCCGATGTCATGCCACATGCGACGCGCGAGATCCGTGCCATGTGCGCCCTGGCCCGAAGGCTCATGCGGAAGGGGCATGCCTACCCGGTGCCCGGCGGCGGGATCTACTACGACGTGAGCACCTTCCCGCGATACGGGCAGCTCTCACGGCTCCGTCCCGCGCGAATGCGGGCGCTCCTCGCCGCCCAGGACGACGCCCGACTCGAGCACCCTGGCAAGCGCCACCCGCTGGATTTCGCCCTCTGGCGCCAGGTCCCGACTGGCCCCACCTTTCCGAGCCCATTCGGTCGCGGCCGACCGGGCTGGCACCTCGAGTGCTCGGCGATGGCCCAACGCTACCTTGGCGTGCCGCTGGACGTTCATGGGGGAGGGGCCGATCTCATCTTTCCGCATCACGAGGCGGAGCTCGCGCAGAGCGAGGCGGCATGGGATCGGCCATTCGTCCGGTGCTGGGTGCACGTGGCCCCCATGCGGCTCGACGGAGACAAGATGTCCAAGTCGAAAGGCAACATGATCTTCGTGCGCGACGCGTTGCGCGAGACGCACCCCGACGGCCTTCGGCTCTACCTGCTGGGCGAGCACTACCGGCGTCCCTTCGACCATGACGCCCGTCGGATGGCCAAGGCCGACGCGCTGGCCGTCGCGATTCACCGGCTGGCCGACCGTCTCGGAAGCCGGGAGTGCTCGTCCGCAATCATTCCGCGCGCCGCCCTTCGGATGCTTGACCGGGACCTGGACACACCCGCGATGCTCCGTCTTCTCGGCCGGCTCACGCGGGCCGGCGATCCGGGCGCGGTGGCGCTGGCTCGTCACCTGGGCTGTCGCGCGTAGCCGCCTCGGAGCCGGACCCGCCGCGCTCGTCCTCCACTCCAATGATCGCCGAGTAGACAAGCGCCCAGAAGCCTTCAACACTTGCCAGAAAGGCCTGACGCGCGTCGGCGAAGTTGATCGCGCCGCCCTTGGCGCTGGGAATGCTTGCCACCGGCCTGTCGCGCCCCATTCGCAATCTAGTGCCCTACTCGTCCGCATGACGTGCTGGGACCACTGCTTCCCGCGGCTGCCGGCGGCCGGCCGGCTGGTTCGCGTCGTCGCCGGTGAGCCGTCGCCACCTCGACGTGGAACTGCCGCCATGTTCACATCGTACCCCCTGGACCTTATCGTCGCTCAGAGAGCCGGAGCGGGGAGCGAATTGGATGGGACGATGGCCGCCTGAGCCTGCTCGGCCGGATGCGCCCGGCGAGTCCTCGCCAACGCGGGCGTCGATGCGAGGACTGGCTACGCACGGATGCGCGCCTTGACCGCGGCGTGAAGGCCGGCCTACAGTCCAAGAGAGGCACAAGGAGGTTCCCATGGCACGCTACGCCCTTCCGGACCTGGACTACGACTTCGGAGCCCTGGAACCGCACATCTCCGGCCAGATCATGGAGCTCCACCACGGGAAACACCACAAGACCTACGTGGACAAGGCCAACGAGACGCTCGAGCAAATGGACGAGGCTCGTCAGAAGAAGGACTTCTCCCGGATCGCGAGTCTCGAGAAGGCCTTGGCCTTCAACCTTTCCGGTCATGTCCTGCACTCGATCTTCTGGAAGAACATGAAGCCCAAGGGTGGCAACCGGCCGACGGGCGAGCTCGCGCGCACGATCGAGCGCGACTTCGGAGGCTTCGAGGCGTTCAAGGCGCAGCTCACGGAGGTCTCGGCCACGGTGATGGGTTCGGGCTGGGGCGCGCTAGTGTACGAGCCGATCGCCCAGCGGCTCCTAACCTGCCAGATCTACGATCACCAATCGAACCTGAGCCAGGGCGGCATTGCCCTCCTCGTGATCGATGCCTGGGAGCATGCCTACTATCTCCAGTACAAGAACCAGAAGACGGCGTTCTTCCAGGCGGTCTGGAATACCTGGAACTGGGACGATGTCGAGGCGCGCTTCCTAGCTGCGCGCAAGGTGAACCTCCTCGTCCCCCATGCGGCGGAGCCGTAAGGCCGGTATAGGGGCGGCGTGATGGACATGTAGCGACCGCCAGTGGCTGTCCACGGCGAGGACCGCTCCTCGTGATTTCGCTCGGCCGCTGTGCCCCCACAACCCGGGTCACCTGAGGTCCATGCCACGTGCGTGAGCGGCGGGGTGAGCAAGCTCCCCCCACGGATCCCGCGACGGTATGGCGCGCGGTGATCTTTGGGCGCGATGCGCTCCCGGCCCCAACTGACCCACGTAACCCACAGGTGGAACCGTCCGCGGCCACTTCGGGCACCGACGACTTCCAGCGGTCTGCCCGTGGCTAACTCATGACCTCACGCCCTTCGAGATGGACACGTTGAACGTCAAAGGTAAGCGCGACCGCGCCCATGTTCAGCGGCCGCTGACCAACTCTTCGCGTGCGGTGCTCGGCAGTTTGAACCCAACAGTTGCAGGGTGTGTCTTCGTGGTCCTGGCGCGCGAGCGGCGACGCGTGGTCCACTTCAATGTGAGCGCCTCACCCACGGCGGCGTACTGGACGGGCCAGCAGCTCGTGGAGGCGTGCCCTGGGAGACGGCCCCGCGATACCTGCGGCACCACCGCGATGCGGGTGTACGGGGTCCTGTTCTCGAGCCGCGTCCAATCCCTGGGGATGCGCGAAGTCAAGGCGGGCCCTCGGTCTCCTTGGCAGAATTCCTACGTGGACCGGCTCATCGGCACCCTCCGCCGCGAGTGCCTCGACCACGTCGTGGTGCTGAGCGAAATCCATCTGCGCCGCCTACTGCGCGAGTACCTAATCTACTACCACGGAGCCCGCACACACCTCTCCCTGGCGAAAGATGTCCAGGAGCCAAGACCGGTGGAGCGACTCGACGAAGGCCAGGTCGTCGAGACGCCCATGGTCGGCGGCCTCCATCATCGCTACGGTCGGCAAGCGGCGTAAGCTCCTGTCTGCGTGCTGTCCCGACTACGTTGAGGTCGCCGTTCGGTGCGTGCGCCTCGGCGCGCTGGAACCCACTCCTCGGTGGCTTCGCGCGGACCCAAGGTGATCCACGCTGGGTGTCCGTCGTACCCAAGGGCCGCAGCCGGTTCCAAGGTGCCTGGATCGACCAAATGGAAGGGATTCCTGTTCCCACCGCACTCTTCACGGCTTCTGGCTATTCGTCTGATCCAGGGCGGCCCTCAGGCCCTGCGTGAGCTTGACCAGGTCGTCGGTCGCCCAGAAATGCATGTAGAACAGCCGCGGGCTGTCCTGGAGCCCGTGGTTGTGCAGGGCCGTCACGTCGATGCCGTGCTGCCGCAACGTGCGGGCCACCGGATTCACTTCCTTGTCGATCAGCACTAAATCGCCGGTGATGGCCGCCTTCCCGTCGGCCGTGGGCTGGAAGTTCATCACCGTCGTCACGCCCATCGCAGGCAACAGGGGCATCCCCATGGCGGTGATGGACTCGGCCCGTGGCACGGTGACCTGAAAGACACCGGCGCCGATGTCACGCCCAGAGCGCCCCAGTACCTGTTCGATCTGCTTCGTGTCGAGCGTCGGCCCACCGACTACGGCCGGCGCTGCGCTGCTGCCGAGCGGCGTTCCGCTTGCGGACAACGCCTGGCGCAAGGCCTTTGCCAGCTGGACCGCCTCGCCGTGCCCTTCGTAGTGCATGTACATCACGTGTGGCGAGATCTCGTTGAGGTGATTGTGGACGGCGGTGACGTCGAGCCCGCCCGCAAGCAGTCCGGACATGACCGCCGGCACCTCCTGATCGAGCAGAACGAGGTCACCCATGACCATGGTTTCTGTGCCCATCCTCCGAAAGGCCGCATACGAGCCGAGCGCAAACCCCGCTCGGACCGGGATGCCCTGGACGGTGACCTTGAGGTCAGTCCTTGGCATGCCCACGCGGAACACGTCTCCGGGCTGCTCCGCGCCCTTAAAGCCGAGCGCCTGTTCGACGGCTGCCCACTCGGCGGCAGGCTGTCCAGAGGCGGCCGTAGCCATCATCATCGACGTGATGCCAGTCAGCGCATATCGACGAACCATGTGCAGCATGGCGTTCTCCTCTCGTATCGCATCGTCCTCGTCCCTATTACCGGGGCAAGACCGCGATTGTCGCAGTCATGGTGGGCTCGTGTGTCCTGCAGGTCAGCCGGTAAGCGCCGATCTGGCTCGCAACGAAATACACCACGTACTCCCGACCGCGCTCCCACGTCACCTTCGAGATGAGGAGCTGGCCGTCCGGGGCGGTCAGCGTCACTCGTGGTGGTCGCCGTTGACGATGAACACGCTCATCACCACAGATGCCCCCTCCGGGACGATGGCCCAGGCCGGAGCGAACTGGTAGCTCGCGACTTCCCACCGCTGTGGATTGCTCGGATCTGCGTCTCCAGGGCCCTTGTATTCGTATCCCCGAGACGCATTGCCCGGATTCAGCGGCGGCGGTGCCAGCTTGTCGCGTGTCGTTGTCCCCTTGAACTCGACGGCAGACAGGTAGATTCGGTGGGTCGGGGCCGGGCCAGGCTGCGCGGACACCGCTCCGAGCAGGGGCCCCGTAACGAGGATGATGGCTGCAGCGATCAGCCGCGTCATGAGGAACCTCCCCGGACGCCTCGAATGGTGAGGTCGTCGAACGCGGTGACCGAGTCCGCCTTGGTCCACAATCCCACGCGGCCGGCGTTGAAGCGCGCGTCGCGATGGTCGAGGTATAGGGCGCCGTCGAGCCAGGCCTGGATGTGATCGCCGACCGCGACGACGCGCACCGTGTGCCACTGCCCGAGCGCCGGCGCCTTGACCCGGGCGCTCGCGAGCTGGCGCCGGCCGCGGTCGTAGTAGTAGAGGCGGAAGTTATCCTCCAGGGCATTCGCCCGGACGACGTAGTACTTCCCGTCGGCGAAGCGAAAGACGATCCCGCCGGACGCATCCTCCCGGCCCGAGATCGGCTTGAACTTCATCGAGATGTCGAGATCCATGTACGGCCCCGGGGGCGCCACGATCACGTTGAACTCGTCCTTGGTGAGACGTTGGATCAGCCCTCGCTTTCCACTGGGCGTCCCTTCATGCTCTTCGATCGCCCACTGGCCGTTCACCCGAATCCAGCCCTCGACGCCCTTGGTCTCGAAGTCGAACCGCTCCTCGGGCGTGCCCCCCGGCAATGCGAGCTCGGGAGGTGCCGCCGCCCCGGCGAGCCTCCGAGCCGTCACGCTGTAGACCCCAAGGGTCGCCACTGCCGTCCGCAATATGGCTCGGCGTGTCATCGTGACACTTGGCATGACTTCACTCCTCCTCGTCTCCGGAGTCGGACTCTTGCTCCCGGCGATAGCCCGTACGAGTCACCGGCGTGGATCCACGACCAACATGGACGACGTGGCGGGTGATGCCCCCCTGTCCCTCGCCACAACCCTGTCCGGCGATCAAGTGGTTGATCTTTCGGCTCTGGTCCAGAGACAATTCCCGCTCGATGATCACCCTCCTCCTCCACTTGCTCCGGCTCCTTCCCTTCCTCTTCGGCGGCCATCGCCAGCTCGCCCTCGAGAACCTGGCCCTGCGCCAACAGCTCGCCGTCTACAAGCGAACGCGGCCCCGCCCGAAGCTCTGCACGGTCGACCGCCTGCTGTGGGTCGGGCTGGCAAGAGTCTGGACCAGCTGGAGACAGGCTCTGGTCATCGTCTCGCCCGACACCGTCCTACGATGGCAGCGCCGCCGCTTCCGCGAGTACTGGACCCAGCTCTCGGGCCGGCCCACCGGAGGCCGCCCACCCATCCGCGCCGAGATCGCTGCCCTCGTCAGAAAGATGGCCGCGGCGAATCCCTTGTGGGGCGCCCCGCGCATCCATGGCGAGCTCCTGAAGCTCGGCATCGACGTCGCCGAGCGCACCGTCTCCCGCCTCATGCCGAAGCGTCGACCCGGACCTTCTCAGACCTGGCGGACGTTCCTCGCTAACCATGTCCCGGACTTGGTGTCGATCGACTTCTTCACCGTGCCCACCGCCCGCTTGCGTGTCCTCTTCGTTCTCGTCGTGCTCGCTCACCATCGCCGGCGGATCGTCCGCTTCAACATCACCGAACATCCCACCGCGGCCTGGACCGCTCAGCAGATCGTGGACGCCTTCCCGGACGAGTCCACGCCGGCCTATCTCCTGCGCGATCGTGACCAGGTGTTTGGCGAGCAGTTTCGCTACCGAGTGAAGAGCATGCGGATTGACGAAGTCCTCACGGCACCGCACAGCCCGTGGCAGAATCCCTTCGCCGAGCGCTTGATCGGATCGATCCGGCACGAGTGTCTGAATCACGTGCTCGTGCTCGGCGAGCGACACCTCCACCGCATCCTGACCCGCTACTTCGCCTACTACCATCAGGCGCGTACCCACCTCGCGCTCGACAAGGACGCACCCGACCTCAGGCCGATCGAGCTCCCCACGGCGGGGAAGATCGTGCAGGTTCCCGAAGTCGGCGGCCTGCATCACCGCTACCTTCGCCAGGCGGCGTAGTTCCGCATCCTCGCTCTTCTGCGCCGCTGAACGTGCCTGAGCTGAATGTGCCTGACCAGCGTCGCCTGTCCGCTCTCGCTCATCCATCGCGAGTCCGGTGTGACCATGCACGAGCCGCGATTTTGAGGATACCGGTCGCCCTATGTCAAGCTCGACTCGCGGCCGTGGCACGCGGATTCCAGACGATCCCGAGCGAGTCGGACGACCTTTTGGCGACGGACGGCTCCTTATGCCGTACTCGGTTACATGACGTATGGGTCCACGTTCCACGGCCAGAGTGCCGTGGTCGCGATCGATACCAGACCCTCGTCAAGACCGGCAACGTCGTTGATGCCGATCTGTTGCTCCCGCGAAACGTGGCATTTCCTCACTGAGGTCCCGAACGGCGTTCTCGCCGGGCAAGCCTAGCCCGTAGTGTCCGAAAACTCATCCATGCTCGGGCTCAGGCGGCGCGGTGGTAGTACCGTAACAGCACCCCCAGCCGGTCCCGGCAGCGAACGCGGGTCCCGCCAGCGCAAGCGGCTGCCGAGGTGATCAGCTCATTCCCGAGCCCTTGATGGTTCCGCTCTCCGTGGTAGTGCGCCACGAACTCGTCGAGGGCGCGAAGCAGCCGACGCTCCCCGAACAGGATGAGGCGATTGAGACACTCCTCGCGGATCGAGCGCACGAAGCGCTCCGCGTAGGCGTTGGCATTCGGCGCCTGGACCGGCGTCAGCACGATCCGCACGCCCGCGCCTTGGACGATACGGCGGAATGCGTCCGTCCACTTGCTGTCGCGATCGCAGATGAGAACCTGGTGGCTTGCCAGGAACCCATCGACCGCATCGGTCAGGCGACGCACGGGCGGGGCCGGGCCCCGGCGAGCGGGACCCCGCGCGGGTCTGGCCGAGCGGCGAGGCTACCCGATCGCGGCCGGGGCGGGGCCGGGCGCCGCCGGGGCGCGCGCGCGCCCGCCCTGGGCGAGGAGGGTCCGCACGACGGCCGGGTCCTGCACGGAAATGGTGGCTCGGGCCGTACACCTGCGCGGCCGGCGCCGCAACCGATCTCGGCGCGCTCAGCGTCGCCGAGCAACTCGCCAACGCGCAGGTGATCCGCTGCGACGAGGCCGCCTTGCGGTTCCTCGGCCTGTCCTTCGCGGGATGGAATGCCGTAGCGTCCGCCTTCCTGGCGGGCGTAGCGGCCTGGGGTGCGGCGCGGAAGCGCTGATTGATAACGTCGGCCGCATGGTTAACCGCGCTGACAACGCGATTCGCGTTGCGCCATCCCCCAGAACCGCCATGTGCTAGGCTTGCCCTTTGCGACGTCAAAGGAGGCCTCCCATGGGCTGCTCAGTGTGCGGTGTATCGGTCGATAGCCCCTGCGCGATCATCTGCTATTCGGATTGTTCGGTGTGCTGGGTCGACGCGCCCGCGATGCTGGCGCGGATGGTCGTCGATCTCAACAGCGACGCGGCCAAGAGCGAGCACGCGTTCAAGCTGAGGGGGTCCACAGAGGTGAAAGTCTGTCTGAACGGCGCAACCCTGAAGCAAGTTGCCGAGCTGCTGAACAAGGCATCGCCGGAGCGACGCCTGGCCTATGAAGGCGCAGGTACCGAGGTTCTGAACGAGACCTATACCGGCACGCTCGACGAGGTCATCAAGACGATCGGCTTGAAGGTCGCGGCGGCGAAAGCACGATAGCCGTGCGCGCTTACGGCTCGAGCTCAGTATCCCAGTAGAGATAGTCGACCCAGCTCTCGTGCAGATAGTTCGGCGGGAAGAGCCGGCCGTTGCGGTGCAGCTCGAACACGGTCGGGCGGTAGGGCTTCTGCGCCGGGTGCATATGCGCCTCGGCCGGCAGCTTGCCGCCCTTCATCAGATTGCAGGGCGCGCAGGCCGTGACCACGTTTTCCCAGCGCGTCAGGCCGCCGCGCGAGCGCGGCACGAGATGGTCGAAGGTGAGGTCCTCGTCGTCGCCGCAATATTGGCAGGTGAAGCGGTCGCGCAAGAAAACGTTGAACCGCGTGAAGGCCGGGTAAAGCGCATAGAAGGGATGAAGCGGCTGACCCCCAGCTCGACGTGGTGGCATACACTGCCCCACCGAAAGCACACGCGTTCACGGGCGCACGAGAGGGGGCCAGCCATGGACTATGTTGGCATCGCCCTGCACAAGAAGGAAAGCCAGATCTGCATCCTCAGCGAAGGGGGTCAGTTGAGGGAATGCCGGATCCGCACCGAGCCCCAGCGGTTCGCCGAGGTGCTGGGCGGGCGGCCGCGGGTCCGGATTGCTCGAGGCGTCGACAGAAAGCGAGTGGGTAGCCCGGTGCTTGGAGGCCTTGGGCCACGAGGCCGTGGTAGCCGACCCGAACTTCGCGCCGAGGTCGTGTTCTGCGTCGAGGGCCGGGGCGCGGTGACGTTCGAGGAGCGGGAAGCCGTGCCGCTCACGCCCGGCAGCCTGGTGAGCCTGCCGGCCGGGCTCGCGCACTGCATCGAGGCGGGCGCCCGACAGCCGCATGGTCGTGATCTACACGACCGACGCGGGCTACACCAGCGTCCGGCCGCACCCAGAATCCGGCGACACGCGGGTGCGCCTTCCCGGCGAGAAGCGCTAGTTCGCCTTCACGCCGGCGGACTTGGGCGCTGGCAGCGCGTGCTGCCCGGGATGGAGTGCACACTGGACAGGCACCGGGTTTCGCGGCGGGCACGTCGAGCGACGCGAACCACCAACAAATCGCAGGGTTCGCGGACACTGCACACTAGACTGTGCAGCCTACACTATCTAATGTGCAGTCGCCCACACGGGAGCTGGGATGCGCTCGGTGTCGAACGACACGCCTGCCACGGGGCATGGAACGTCACACCGTAGGACTGAGGGGACCCGCAGCCCGGCTGAGGCACCGGGCGATCGCCGGGATTTCGTGACGGAGGGACACATGCAACCAAGCCCGAGCAACAAGACGTGGCTCGACCTGACGGTCGAGGAGACGTTGGAGCCGGAGCTGCCGATCTGCGACCCGCACCACCATCTCTGGGAGTTCCGTCACGAGCGGGTGGCGCATCGCTACCTGCTGAACGAGCTCCTCGAGGACGTGAATGCCGGCCACAACGTCGTCTCCACCGTGTTCATCGAGTGCGGTGCCATGTACAAGCGCTCGGGACCGGAGCACCTGCGCGTCGTCGGCGAGACCGAGTTCGTTAACGGCATCGCGGCGATGAGCGCCTCCGAGCTCTACGGCGACTGTCGCATCGCCGCCGGCATCGTCGCCACCGCCGAGCTGATGCTGGGCGCGAAAGTGGGCGAGGTACTGGACGCGCACATCGCCGCGGGTGGCGGCCGCTTCCGCGGCATCCGCGACCAGGGCACTTGGGACGCCAGCGACCAGGTCGCCAACGGCCGCGGCGTCAAGAGCCCGCACGAGTATCGCGACCCCAGGTTCCGCGAAGGCCTCGCTGAACTGGCGCCGCGCCGGCTCAGCTTCGAGGGCTGGTGCTACCACATGCAGATCCCGGAGCTGACCGAGCTGGCCCGCGCCTATCCGGACACCACGATCGTCCTCAACCACTTCGGCGGCCCGCTCGGCATCGGCCCCTATGAAGGCAGGCAGGATGAGATCTTCCCCGTTTGGCGGCAGGACATCGCCGAGCTGGCGCGCTGTCCCAACGTGGTCGCCAAGCTCGGCGGCATCAACATGGAGCTGAACGGCTTCGGCTGGCACCAGAAGGCGAAGCCGCCGTCGAGCGAAGAGCTGATGCAGGCCACCCGGCGCTACTACGAGCACACCATCGAGTGCTTCGGCACAGACCGCTGCATGTTCGAGAGCAACTTCCCGGTCGACATGGTCACCTGCAGCTACAACGTGCTCTGGAACTCGTTCAAGCGCCTCACAGCCGGCTACAGCGCCGTGGAGAAGGCGAAGCTCTACCACGACACCGCCGCCCGCGTTTACCGGCTCGACGACGGGGCCTGAGGTGGCCTCGCTCGATGACGATCCACCCTTCGCCGGGCTCAAGGTCCTGATGGTGGATGCGACGAGATCGATCGGCGTGGAGATGATCTCGAGGTGGTACGGCGCGAACTTCGGCGCACCGACCACCCGCTAGTCATGGCTGATACGGGTCCGGGGTACCCATCGGGATGAGCGGGTGCTTCTTCACGCTCTCTTCGAAGTCAGCCACCATCCTCAGGACCGGTCCGAGGATCCAGCTATCCATGACTGGCTTGTTCTGATCCTCGCGAGGGTTCGTGTAAAGATTGAAGAGGTGCGGCAGCGCACGCTTCACTGGGGGCGACACCATGGTTCTTGCTGATAGAAGTGCACTGTGTAGTTCCGCCATTTGACGGCCTGCAGGCGATTGTCACACCAGATCAGAATGCCGTCGCGACGTGCCCCAAGGACGACGGCGCCGTGACCCGGATGCAGAAGACTCAGGCACTGGCGGCAGCCTTCCCGTACAATCGGACCAAGGCCGGCGAGATCGGAGCCGCCGACATGCGCACATTCGCCGAGCCGGCGGTCTCGCCGACGGCGTCAGAGCATGAGCAGCTCGCCGGTACCGCCGGCTCGGGCGAACGACATGAGCCCCCGCGCCTCCCGGACAGGAGCCTGATGCGTGGCGACGCCGCAACGAATCGCGTGTGACTGCCCTGTCCTGCCGTTGCCGGCGTTACGGCAAGAGCGCATACCCGTGTTGAGGGTCGTCCCTGCCACGAGCACGCGACTCTGCGGCGGCGTCCTCGAACTCGATGTGACAGCTCCCGAGTCGGATGCGCCTGTAGTGGACATCCGCGTCGACGTCATCTCTCCGGGCGGGCGCGACAGTCGTATCCATCGTAGCCTTGGCCAAGATCATTGGGTTTCTGGATGTCGTGCCGACCACGCCGTCAAGCCCGTCACAAAGGATCTGGTTCCCGACGGTCACTGAGCATGTTTGGGTTACCCATGATGGCGCGGGGTTAGCCGACAGAGGCCCGGCGCATAGAGCGACCGGGCCCACAAGCCTTGGCGAGGCTATGGCCGACCCGACTGACCCGACACGGCGTGAGTACCGGATGCCCTTTGGCACCCGCTTGCAGGACGATGGAAGCACACGGTTCCGCCTGTGGGCCCCGGCCGCCCGAACCGTCGAACTGTGGCTTGACGATCTCGCTCGAGGATATCCGATGACGATGAACGCCGAGGGATGGGCGGAGATCATCACGAGCCACGCGCCAATGGGTACACGCTATCGGTTCAGGATCGACCACGACGTGCTCGTCCCGGACCCGGCATCCCGATTTCAACCCGATGACGTACATGGGCCGAGCGAAGTGATCGACCCTCGATCGCACGTGTGGCACGACGCCCGATGGACAGGCATCCCGGCGGAGCGGCTCGTCTTCTATGAGCTTCACGTGGGGACCTTCACGCCCGCCGGGACCTTCGCCGGCATCGCTGAGAGACTCGATCACCTCGTGTCGCTGGGGGTGACGGCGATCGAGCTGATGCCGGTTGCCGATTTTCCCGGACGCTGGGGTTGGGGTTACGATGGCGTCCTGCCTTTCGCTCCGGACTCAAGCTACGGCAGGCCCGAGGCTCTCAAGGCGCTCGTGGAAGCCTGTCACGAACGCGGGCTCGCCGTGTTTCTCGACGTCGTCTACAACCACTTCGGCCCCGAGGGGAACTATCTGCACCACTACGCGCCGGCCTTCTTCAATCCGCACCGGCACACCCCGTGGGGTGACGCCATCAACTTCGATGGCGTCGGGTCACACGCGGTCCGGGCATTCGTGATCCACAACGCGCTGTACTGGTTGGAGGAGTATCACCTCGACGGCCTTCGCCTCGATTCCGTGCACGCGATGGCCGACACGTCTGCGTCGCACGTCTTGACGGAGCTGGCGCAAGCGGTCGCAGAGGGGCCGGGTCGGGTTCGGGCCGTCCACCTCGTGCTCGAGAACAACGGCAACGAGGCCCGGTATCTCGAGCGCCGAGGTGCCCGCCGTCGCTCTCTCTATCAGGCGCAATGGAACGACGATCTCCATCACGGGCTGCACGTGCTCCTCACGGGTGAGCGCGGTGGTTACTACCAGGACTACCACCCGCCGCTTTCTCATCTGCGGCGGTGCCTCGCCGAGGGCTTCGCGTACCAGGGCGACTACTCACGGTTCCAGGGTCGGCCGCGCGGCGAATCGAGCGGGCACCTGCCACCGACGGCCTTCGTCGGGTTCCTCCAGAATCACGATCAGGTTGGTAACCGGGCCTTCGGTGAGCGCATCACGACCCTGGCCTCGGCGGAGGCGGTCCGGGCGGCCACGGCCGTGCTGCTTCTGGCCCCGTCGCTGCCTCTACTCTTCATGGGGCAGGAATGGGCGGCCCGTGAGCCGTTTCTGTTCTTCAGCGATCTGGGTCCCGACCTGGGGCCCCGCGTATCGGAAGGACGGAGGCAGGAGTTTGCCCGCTTTCCGGCGTTCGCCAGTCCTGACACTCGCCGCCGTATCCCCGATCCGCAGGCCCCAGAGAGCCGGGAGCGCTCGGCACTCGACTGGAGTTGGGCCGGCGAGGCCCTCCACCAGGAATGGGTGGCCTTCCACCGAAGCCTGCTGCGACTCCGAGAGCGGGAGATCGCGCCGCTCATGGCCGGAGAGACCGCACCCGAGGTTGATTCGAGGCTGCTCGGAGAAACGGGCTTGGAGATAGTGTGGATCTTCTCGAGTGCACGAGTCCTGCGTCTCGTGGCGAATCTGGGGGCTAAAGCCGTCATGCACGAGGGCCCGGAGGAGAACTGGGGACGGCGGCTCTACGCGCTCGGCCTCGCGGCTTCTGGCTGGGCGGCGCTGCCGCCGTGGAGTGTCGGTTGGTTCCTGTGGGACACCGAGCATCCGGTGCGCGCTAAGCACCAGCGATGAATGCGCGTCCTCTGACGGGTGGCCGCTACGTCGCGATCCACGGCCACTTCTACCAGCCACCGCGCGAGAATCCGTGGCTCGAGGCGGTCGAAGTTCAGGATTCAGCCGCGCCCTATCATGACTGGAACGAGCGTGTGACGGCGGAGTGCTACGCGCCGAACACCGCCGCCCGCCGGGTCGGCCAGGACAACCGCATCATCGACATCGTCAACAACTTCGAGAAGATCTCCTTCAATGTCGGACCCACGCTCCTCTCGTGGCTCGACCGCCACGCGCCTCACGTCTACCAGAGCATCCTCGAGGCCGACCGTCGCAGCGCACAGGCCCACGGGGGTCACGGCAACGCCATCGCCCAAGTCTACAATCACATGATCCTGCCGCTGGCCTCGCGCCGCGACAAGGTGACGCAGGTGTTGTGGGGACGGAAGGATTTCCAAGAGCGATTCGGGCGTGACCCCGAGGGAATGTGGCTGCCGGAGACCGCCGTCGACAACGAGTCGCTCGGGGTTCTCGCGGATGCGGGCATGAAGTTCACGATTCTGGCGCCCCACCAGGCCTGGCGGATCCGCCGGATCGGCACCGAGGCGTGGCAGGAAGTCAACGATCGGGTCGATCCGAGTCGGCCCTATCTCTGGCGCGGATCTGAAGGCCGGACGCTCAGTATCTTCTTCTACGACGGACCGATTTCGCGAGCCATCGCCTTCGAGAACGCCCTGGACCGGGGCGAGAACCTCGTCGCGCGCCTGAAGGACGGCTTCGTCCCGGACCGTGATAGGGCGCAGCTCGTCCACTGCGCCACCGACGGCGAGTCCTACGGCCACCACAAGCCCTTCGGGGACATGGCGTTGGCGGCCGCGATCGCCCAGATCGAGGCGGACGGGTTCGCAGTGCCGACGAACTACGGCGCATTTCTGGCCGAGCAGCCGCCCACCTTCGAGGTCGAGATTCGGGAGCTCACCTCGTGGAGCTGTGCCCATGGGGTCGACCGGTGGCGGAGCGATTGCGGATGCCGGACGCGCGCGGACTGGCATCAACGCTGGCGCGCCCCCCTGCGCGAGTCGCTGGATTGGCTGCGGGACCACATCGACGCCTTCTACGAATCGCGCGCCTCGGCCCTCCTCAAGAGCCCCTGGGAGGCACGGGATGCGTACATCGACGTGATCCTCGATCGCAGTCAGGATGGGCTGGCCACCTGGCTTGCTCGTCATCGGCGAGTCCTGCTGGACGCGGCCGCTCAGGTGGAGACTCGCCGATTGCTCGAGATGGAGCGCAATCGGCTGCTCATGTACACGTCCTGCGGGTGGTTCTTCGATGAAATCTCGGCGCTCGAGCCCACCCAGATCCTGAAGTACGCGGCCATGGCCCTCCAGTACCTGAAGGACCTTGGGGGCGAAGACCTGGAGGACGAATTCGTCCGGCGGCTCGAGGCCGCCCCGACCAACGTGCCGCTCTTCGCGAACGGTGGCGAGGTCTATCGCGCCTTGATCAAGCCAGCCGTCGTCGACCTGCGCCGGGTGGTCGCCCACTACGCGATCAGTGGGTTGTTCGAGGAGTATCCGGACGAGGCGTCCATCTACGCGTGGCGGGTCAAGCGGCTCGACGACGCCGGTGACAACTACGATGGGAGCCGGCTGCGCGTGGGGCGTGTCCGGGTCGCCACCGAGATCACCGGCGAGAGTCGGGACCTCCAGTACACCGTCCTGCACTTCGGGGGCCACGACTTCTCGTGCGGCATCCGGACCTACGAGGATCCGGCCGCCTACGACACGATGAAGGCCGATCTGCTGCGTCGGTACGGTCAGCGCAGCATGGCCGACACGGTGCGAGGGCTCGACGAGCACTTCCCCGAGGGCCTGTTCTCCCTGACGCACCTGTTCCTCGAGCAGCGCCGACGCGTGCTGGCCAGCGTGATGCAGGCGGTGCTCAGCAAGCACGAGCAAACGTACCGACGCGTCTGGGAAGAGAGCCGCAAGCTGGTCCGGTATCTGCGCCAGGCCGACGCCCCGATCCCCGAGGTCCTCCGCATCACCACCAAGTACGTCCTCGAGGAGGAGCTCGTGGCCGAGGTCGCACGCGCCGCCGATTCGACCACGCTGCCCGAGCGGGCCTTCGAGATCTCCGAGGAGGCGCGCTCCCTGGGGCTCGAGCTGGACTGCACCGCGGCCCGCCCCAGCATCAGGCTGATGGTCGGGCTCAGCCTGGACGCGCTGGCCGAGCGGGTGACCGCGGAGCGGGTGGCCCCCCTCGTCACGCTTGTCCTCGGGGCCAGGCGGATCGGCCTCCGGTTCGGGCTCTGGCACACGCAGAACCGAGTCTTCGCGCTGTGGCGCGACCACCCGGAGGCGCGTGACACGCTGGGGCCCCTCCTCCATGCGCTCGGCTTCGCCCTCGCGGGCCAAGCGACCCCGTAAGCCATGCCCGCCTCGCCCCGGATTCCGCTCGCCACGTATCGTCTCCAGCTCGGGCCTCGGCTCACGTTCGACGATGCGGCCGAGCTCGTCCCTTACCTCGCGGCCTTGGGCATCTCCGACTGCTATGTCTCCCCGTTCTTCGAAACGAGCTCGGACAGTTCGCATGGCTATGACGTGTCCGATCACAACCGCATCCGTGAGGAGCTCGGCGGCGAGCCCGCCTTCATCCGATTCTCGGACGCCCTCCGCCGGTACGGCCTGGGTCTCCTCGTCGACCTGGTCCCGAACCACATGGGTATCGCCGGGAATCGCAACCGTTGGTGGCTGGACCTCCTGGAGCACGGCGCCGGCTCTCGTTACGCTCACGTATTCGATATCGATTGGAACCGTGCCAAACCTGAGCTAGCCGGGAAGGTACTGCTGCCCGTTCTCGGCGACCAGTACGGCATCGTGCTGGAGCGTGGGGAACTGCGCCTCGAGCTGAATGACGGCGTCTTCACCGTTCGCTATTACGAGACGGTCCTGCCGATCGCCCCGCGGTCTTACAGCCGCATCCTCGGCCACCGGATCGACGAGCTTGAAGCCAGCGTTGGGGCCGTCGCACCCCGGTCTGCTGGAGCTGAAGGCTCTGACCACCTGGTTCGCGGCCCTTGCCCCGACGGCCCGACCGGGACCGGGAGCGACCGAGGGGGCGCCTTCAGGACAAAGCGGCGGGAGTCGAGCGCCTGGCGGCCTTACTGCGGCAGTCACCCGAGGTCCAGACGTTCCTCGACGAGACCATCCGCTGCTTCAACGGGACGCCCGAGGATCCGCGCTCGTTCGACCTTCTCGACGAGCTGCTGGGTGAGCAGGCGTACCGGGTCGCCTTTTGGCGGGTGGCCGGGGAGGAGATCAACTACCGACGCTTCTTCGACATCAATGAGCTCGCGGCCATCCGCATGGAGGACCCGGACGTCTTCGCCGAGACGCACCGGCTCGTCCTTCGTCTCGTCGGTGCCGGGCGGGTCACCGGGCTCCGCGTCGACCATCCAGACGGGCTCTACGCCCCGGCCGAATACTTCCGGCGCGTGCAACTCGAGTGTGCCCGCGTCGCTCACGGGGTCGATGGACCATTTTTCATCGTGGCCGAGAAGATTCTGAGCCCCGGCGAGTCGCTGCCGCAGAGCTGGCCCATCGCGGGGACCACCGGCTACGAGTTCCTCAATCTCCTCAATGGGATCTTCGTCGACCGCAGCCAGGCGCGGGCGATGGAGCAGCTGTACGCCCGCCTGATCAAAGAGCGCCCGCCCTTTGGGGAGGTCGTCTACGAATGCAAGCGCCTCGTCATGCAGACCGCGATGTCCTCCGAGCTCAACATGCTCGCGAACCGGCTGAAGGCGATCTCGGAGAAGCATCGTTCTTCCCGTGACTTCACGCTCGGCAGCCTCACGCACGCTCTGACCGAGATCATCGCCAACTTTCCCGTCTACCGCACGTACGTGGGTGAGGATCAGCGGGGCGTGAGCGAGCGCGACCGCGAGTTCATTGCCCGGGCGGTGGCGCAGGCGAAACGCCGCTCGCCGCTCACCAGTCCGTCGATCTACGACTGGATCCAGGACATCCTCACGCTGCGGTTCCCACCCTGGGCGCAGGAGGCCGAACGGCGCGAGCGGCTCGAGTTCGCGATGCGGTTCCAGCAGATCACCTCGCCGGTGACCGCCAAAGGGTATGAGGACACCGCCCTCTACCGATTCAACCGGTTGGTGTCGCTCAACGAGGTCGGAGCCGACCCGAGCCGCTTCGGTACCCCGGTGACGGAGTTCCATACCGCCATGGACGAGCGGCAGCGGACGTACCCCCATGGGCTGTCCGCCACGTCCACCCACGACACCAAGCGGGGCGAGGACGTGCGAGCCCGGATCAACGTCCTCTCGGAGATTCCGGATGAATGGCGGCGCCGAGTCAGCGTCTGGCAGAAGCTGAACCGAAGTCACCGCACGACCGTCGACGCCCGGCCGACGCCGGGGGCGAATACCGAATACCTGATCTACCAAACGCTCGTCGGGGCCTGGCCCATCGGCATCGAGCGGTTCCGCGCCTACCTCCTGAAGGCGATCCGTGAAGCCAAATCGCATACGAGCTGGATCAATCCGAACACGCGCTATGACGAGGCCATCACGCGCTTCGCCGAAGCGATCCTCGATCCGGTCCGCTCGTCCGCTTTTCTCGAGAGTTTCGTCCCATTTCAGGCTCGCGTGGCCCACTACGGCGCGTTCAACTCGCTGGCCCAGACCCTCGTCAAGATCACGGCTCCGGGCGTTCCCGACTTCTATCAGGGCAGCGAGCTCTGGGATCTCAACCTGGTCGATCCCGACAATCGGCGTCCTGTCGACTGGCCACTCCGGCGACACATGCTCGAGGAGCTGGCAAGGGTGGCGGACACCGCGGATCGGGCGGCCTTCGTCCAGGAGCTTGTAGACGGGAAAGATGACGGTCGGGTCAAACTTTACCTGATCCGTCAAGCTCTCGCATGCCGCGAGGCTCACGCGACACTCTTCACTGACGGCGAGTACCGACTCCTGGAAAGCCGCGGACCGCTCGCCGACCACGTACTCGCCTTCGGTCGAGTCGCGAAGGAGGCCATCGCGCTCACCGTCGTCCCCCGCCTGCTGGCCCGCCGTGGGGTCGAACAGCTTCCGCTGGGCAAGAGTTACTGGGGCGACGAGACCAGGGTGCTCGCGCCGCCCGAGGCGGGATCATGGCTGGTCAATCCACTGACCGGTGAGCGCCTCACGGTGGACCGCGGAGCCCTGTTACTAGCCGAGGTGTTCATGAGCTTTCCGGTGGCGCTACTCGTGAATGAGGCGTGAGGGTAGGGCCCGTCGCCGACTCGCCAGCGGCGGGTACCTGCGCCAGGCTGGTCCGTCCCAAGCCCTTGGGCGAGGAATCGGATGATCGACACGATCTGATCGTGGACGAAGAAGGGGCCGTGCGAACTCTGGCGAAGAGGGTTAGCGCTGAATATGGTAGTCCCCCGAAACGCCTTCGGACTCGCGAGACAACAGCATCGCGATCCGGTGGGGGCGATGGCGGAGCTCGCCAGGCGCCTCGACGGACAGTTCGTGCCGACGCCATTGCCTTCGGGGGGCACGCGGGCGACGGCGGAGATCCGCGCGCGGGCAAGACTCAACGGCCTTCTGAAAGGCCAAGGAAGAGGCCTCTTTCGCTGTTTCGTGGTTGTGGGACCTGGATTTGCGGAATGCTACACGGTGCCGGCGACGTGGGTTCGGCTGGTAGACTCCGCTCTCCTTCTGGCGGATTGACCTGGCCTCGTCGAGTGGTCCACCGGTTAACACTACAGTGTCACAAAACTTGCGGACCCGCGTGAACACTGGGTGTGCGGCTCCCCTCCAACTGGTGGCAATGCTGCCATAAACCCCCGCCAATTGTAGTGTTCGCCAATGGTAGTGACACAGTAGTGTCAAGTCAGAGCCGGCAATCATGGCTGCGCTGGTGGGCTGACCGGAGCGAAGCGTAGCGAACATCCCCCTAGGTAGCGGGAAGAAGTGAGGCCGCCATCACGTGACCCGGGGAGATGTGCTGGTAGCAGTCGTGGTGGCGATTCTCCGTCAACACGGGCTCTCCGTCTCACAATGCCGGATGGCGTGGCGCCGGGGGAAGCCGGTCAATCCTGCACGGTAGTTGTTATACCGAAGCGAGGCTGTCTGGTTGCCTCACCTGCTGGCCGCCTCGAGTAGGCTCCCGCTCGACCTTGGTAGTCACAGCCCTGCCGGCCCGGGGATGGCCCGTGGCACAGGGTTTGCCTCGTTCTGAATTGCCCCTGCCCCCAGCATCAGATCCCGGCATGTCGCAACCAGGGCGGATCGAAGCGGATGCGAGAGCGGGCTCGAGAAGAAGTGACAGATCCGCCGCCAACGCTCGAAGGTTGCGCGGCGTGGCCGGGCCGTTCGCGTCCTCGCTGACTGAAGCGTCCGCAACGGAGGAGGACATGAGGTTCTGGTGGTCCTGCAGCAGCTCCGTCAGGTACGAGCCCTACTACGTCACGTGTCTCACGTGTCTCCAGTGCAGCAGGCCCTGCTGCCCTTCCTGCACGGTCATCTTGGAGTCCGCCACGTATTGCGTCGCCTGCGCCGAGTCGATCGTTGGGGTTGCAGGGCTTACCCGATCGGTCCGGGAGACGTCACCGGACGATGCCACGTCTGGGATGGCGATGATCCGCGGCTGACCGCTTGATGGATCCCTCCGGGTCGAGCCCGACCGCCCCCCGGCCCCAGTCGGTGCCTAGTTGTCGCTTCCATTTAGTCGATCCAGGCGCCCTTGGTCATGGGCTTCTGATACGACGGACGCGCAGCGTGGACCACCTTGGCTCCGCCCGGAGCCACCGAGGAGTGGGTTCAGCGCACCGACACACGCACCGACCGGCGACGTCAACGTGGCCGGAACAGCCCGCCAGACAGGAGCTTACGCCGCTCGCCGACCGTAGCGATGATGGAGGCCGCCGGCCAGGGGCGTCTCGACGCGAAGAACAGGCGGTCGGCGGTTCGCAGCCGTGGACGCGGCACGGTGCGCTGGAGGACGACCAGTTGGTGCCCGCCACGCGAGGTTCTCGAGCACGAGGGAGCGCTGGGTCCGGACACCACGGAGGAGGCCGGTGAGGATCAGGGTGATCATGCCGGCCATCATCGATCAGGCCGGCCGACCGTTCAACGTTGACGAGGCAGACGGAATAAGTAGAAGGCACAACGGGAGCGAGGAGTCATGATTCGACGCCTCGGATCAACCACCGGCTATACTCACGAAGGAAGGACCCGCGGACCGGGAGGCGCCGGAACCTCGGCACCCTCCGGATGCGAGTCCCGACGCAAGGCCACGGGCGCCAGGGCCAGTACGTCCAGCGGCTGCGCGGAAGGAGTGTCGCGACATGACAGAGCCGAGGGTGGATCCAACTGAATATCACGACGAATATTCGGAAACGCTGGGAACGGAGTTCCGCAAGCTCGAGGACGCGCTGCTGAGCGACACCGTCGGCCTCTTGGCGTCCAGGGAACCGATCCAGCTCCGCGAATCGGCGTCGGTCGCGGAGGCGCTCCAACGAATGACCGAGCAGGGACGCGGCGCCGTCGTGGTGATCGACGATGAGGGACGTCTCGCCGGGATCTTCACCGATCAAGAGGTCATTCCACGGGTCCTCGGGCCGGCGCGTAATGTGCAGCGCACTCGCCTGTCCGAGGTCATGATCCGCGACCCGGAGGTGGTGAGGCCCGATGATCGGGTCTGTTACGCGGTGAATCGCATGACGAGCATGGGTTGTCGCACCATACCCCTCGTGGACGAGGACCGCCGGCCCGTTGGCGTGCTGACGGTCGACGATGTCGCCAAGTGGCTCGCCGCGATCTTCCCCGAGGCGATTCTCAACCTGAGGCCGGGAGACCGGCTCAAGCGTCCCGCCCAGCGCGACGGGGGCTAGGTCACACTCGGTCAGCCGGGTGGGGCCAGGTCGCGGGCGGTGGGGCGGGTCTCCCGTGGTCAGGTCGAAGCGTAGACGAGGCCCGCCTGATCGTTGCCTGCCCCGACGTCGACCGCGGACGACACGAGACTGCTGCGCCGGCGTCGATCCCGGCCACCCAGCAGGGCTTCAGCCCCGAGAGTGCGCAGATTCCCGAGGGGGTGGCGTCCCCGGTCTGGTGAAAAATACACGGCGACCTTCCGGTTCGTCAGCTTGCTCACTACTCAATGATCGCGTCCGCCCGCGCCAGTACCGACGGCGGGATCGTCAACCCGAGTGCCTTCGCGGTCTTGAGTAGGGTCGAGGACTGACGCGGGACCCGTCGGCCCGTTTCCAGCCCCCGCCGCATCAAACCCGGCGTGCCGATTTCCGGCACCGGGCTTTCCTGATCGCGTCGCGTCATGGGTTATGCGACCTATCGGCTGGGAGCACTGCCCGGCCGGGCCACATACCGCACTCGGTAGTCCGCATAGAGCCCGAGCGTGGCGTAGAGCCAGGCCGTACTCCACCTCGTCCAGCCGAAGCCCCGTCGATTCCTCGCCCGCATCATGTGACGCCGCACCCGCTTCTCGACCCACGTGCGCACGAAGCCAAAGCACCGACTCGCGTGCCCGATCCGGAAGTAGTTGGTCCACCCTCGGAGGATCGGATTGATCACCGCGTTCACCCGTGCCACCGAGCATGAGACGTAGCGCCGGAACAACTTTTTGAGCTTCCGCAGCACCGCCGTTCGCTTCGCCAGCTGCGGCATGTACTGCGGCCGCCAGCGCCCCCGCCGCGAGCGGACGCGCCGGAAGTCAAAGCCCAGGAACCCGAAGCTCTCCCCCCGACCCAGGTCCACGATCCGACTCTTCCCCTCGTTCACCCGCAGATCGAGCTTGGCGAACTCCTCTCGGAGCCGCCGGGGTATCGCCTCCACCAGCCAGTCTTGCCGCCGATCGTTGTTCACGAGGACCACCAGGTCGTCGGCCCAGCGTGCGTACTCCACGTACACGTGCGCGCCGGTCCGCGCCACGTGAAGGGTGCACAAACCCGGGTTCATGCCGCGGCCTGGTAATATTCGTGCAGCAGACCGCCCAGGAGGTCCCGCCGACACACGTTCGCTTGCACCGCGGAGGCCATCGGCTCACGGGGTCCCTCAGGCGGGGACAACTTGAGCCTCCGATGTGGCCGTTCGGCATTGTAGTGGTGGACGTAGACTCGGAGCACGCGCTCGAGATGCCTCTGATTCAGGATGAGGAGCCAGTCCAGGCACTCGGTCCGCACCGTCCGGACCCAGCGTTCCGCGTACGCATTCGCCCGGGGCGCCTTCACCGGCGTGCGGATCACCTTGCCGGCCGCACTGCGGAAGACCTCGTCAAAGGCCCGCGTGAACTTGCTGTCCCGATCACGCACGAGGAACCGGCGGCCACCGTCGAGCTCTGGGCGCTGGAGGACGAGCTTTCGGGCCTGCTGCGTGACCCAGGCGACGTCCGGCGTCGCGGTGCAGCCGCTGACGTGCACCCCCGGCTGTTCACTTCGATGAAGAACAGCACGTACAGCGTCTTCAGCCACACCGTCTCGACGGTAAAGAAGTCACACGCGAGGATGCTCGCGGCCTGCTGACGGAGGAACACCCGCCAGCTGACTCCACCCTGGCGCGGGGCCGGTCCGAGCCCGTGGCGGCCCAGGAGTATCCGGATCGCGGTGGCCGACACTCGAAGGCCGAGCTTCGCCAGCTCCCCTTGAATCCGCTGGTATCCTGTGCCTCCTACGGACCAAGACCGCCGACCAGATCCTCGCTAGCATCGCCCGCTTCGCCCGGCGCACCGTTGATGATCACCCCACTGAAGTTATGGCGCGAACCACGGGGACAGGACACTAGCGCGCTCGGCTCGGCCCGCCAAGGGCCGGTCGTTCCGCATGAGGCTGATCGGTCGGCCCGGCCGGTTCGCTGCGCTCCACCACGGAAGCCCCACCGGATTCGTGGTAATAACGTGTCTGCATGAATGCTGCCGCTACCGCGACCAGCCCCTTCGTCGCCGGCCCGCCGCTGCGGATTCCGGGGGCGCCACGCGGTCCGCTCGCGGGCCTGACGTTCGCGGCCAAGGATCTCTTTGACGTCGCGGGCCATCCGACCGGTGGCGGCAACCCGGACTGGGCGCGGCAGAACCCGGTGCCGACGCGCCATGCCTGGGCGGTGCAGTGCCTGCTCGACGCCGGCGTCACGCTGATCGGCAAGACCGTGACCGACGAGGTGTCGCTCGGCATCCTCGGCGAGAACCCGTTCGACGGCACTCCGCTGAACCCGGCGGCGCCCGACCACGTCCCCGGCGGCTCGTCGTCCGGCTCGGCGTCCGCCGTGGCCCAGAAGCTGTGCGACACCGCACTCGGCACCGACACCGGGGGCTCGGTCCGCGTACCGGCGAGCTTCTGCGGTCTCTACGGCATCCGACCCACGCACGGCCGGCTCGATCTCAGCGGCATGATGCCTCAGGCCCCCAGCTCGGACACGGCTGGCTGGTTCACGCGGGACGCCGACACGTTCGCGCGCGTGTCCGAAGTGCTCCTGGGCGAGCCGATCCCGACCAGCCTCCCGACCAAGCTCGTGGTCGCCGTCGACGCGTTCGGCCTCGCGGACGCACAGACGGCGGCGGCGTTGCAGGCGATGGTGCGCAAGCTGTCGACGATCGTCAGGGATCTGCGCGAGGACGTGCTGGCGCCACCGGGACTGTCGGTCTGGGCGCGGGCGCAGCGCACGCTGCAGCCCTACGAGGCATGGCTGACCTTCAGGGAGTGGATCGAGCGCGACAATCCACGCATGCAGTTCAGCGTCGCCCGCCGTCTGGTCCTAGCGAGCACGATTCCGGAGAACGAGCGGCAGTGGGCGGAGCTGATCCGCCTTGAGGCGCGCGCGCGGCTCGCCTGGCTGCTGCCGCCGCGGACGATTCTCTGCTTACCGTCGACGCCGTTCCCGGCGCCACCCAAGGGCCTGTCGCTCCCGACGCTCACGCCGCTCCTGGGGCGCCTCCTCGCCTTGCAGGCGCACGGCGGGCTCACCGGCGTGCCGCAGGTGAGTCTCCCGGGGGCCCAGGTGGCCAGTCTCCCGGTGGGATTGTCCATCCTGGCCGCGCGTGGCAGCGACGTCATGCTGGTGGCGGTGGCGAAAGCGATGGAGGAGCTGCGGTGATCGACGTGACGCCGAACCTGCCGGCCGTCGTGGCCGAGGTGCGCGAGATCTTCGAGCGCTACGAGCAGGCGCTGATCGACAAGGACGTGGAGGTGCTCGACGCGGCGTTCTGGGATAGCCCCCACACGATTCGCTACGCGCTCCACGAGAACGGTTACGGCTTCGAGGCGATCCACGCGCACCGGGTGGTGCGCCCGTCGGGACCCGGCATCAAGGAGAAGCGGATCCGCCTCGAAATCCTCACGCTCGGACGCGACCTCGCCACCGTGAACCTCGAGTTCAAGGTCCGCGGCCGCGATCTGATCGGCCGTCAGAGTCAGACATGGGTGCGCTTTCCCGAGCTCGGGTGGAAGGTGATCTCCGCGCATGTCTCCACGATGAACGAGGCGCCGCTCGGGTGATCGGCGTTTCCACAACCATTCGACGGCCTGGGAATGACGCCGCGAAGATTGGGCCCGACCCCTTGTAGGGCGCAACAACTCCATCCGACCATCAGGCTGCATGCTGATACACATAATGCAGGCCCCCGAGCACCGGCTGCCCGATGATCCGGTCCGTCGGGTTGGACGGGGCCGTCGGAGCTGATCCGCCGGCGGCGCCCGCCGCGAAGAAGGTGGCGACCAAGTCCGCCACGGGGACGGTGAAGAGCACGACGGCCGACAGTCTCATGCTCGTGACCAAGGGCAAGGACAAGAAAACGAAGGAGTGGACCTTCGTCCTGGACAAGGACACGAAGATCACGAAGGCCGGCAAGCCCGCCGAGGCCAAGGACCTCGCCGACAAGGACATGGAAACGGTGACGTACACCGAAACCGAGGGGAAGATGCACGCGAAGTCCGTGGTCGTGAAGAAGGCGTCCTAGCGGCACCCATCGGTGTGCTGCCCTCGAACCGCCCGAGGACAGCGCGCCGCCGTCCCGTCCCTCCGGTAGTTCCTGCGTCGCGCCGCTTCCCGATTTGACATCCTGTCCCTGGACATCGTCGGCGCCGCGGAAGCTGCTCGGTGATCAGATACGACCATGAGTGGCACCGTGGGTGAGCGCCGAGGCCCGTGCACTCAGAGTTCGCTGCTGCCGGAGTCCCAAGGAGATGCTTCACCAGGTCGAAGAAACGTACCGGCTCTGGAAGGGCGTCCTGAACCCCGCGGTTCGGCTTCCCGCAGACGCGGCAGCCTGCCATCGTCATCGGCTACCATCGCGACCTGGGGGTGACGCCAACGGCCCGCCCGCGACTTACCCGGGTCGCCGGCTTGGATGACGCCGGCCCGGAGAAGTGTCCAGTGATCATCAACCTCAAGACCGCCAGGGCGCTCGGCCTGACAGTTCCGCGGACGCTGCGAGCGGCGGCTGACGAAGTGATCGAATGAGACGGAGAGATCTGATCGCACTTCTCGGCGCCGCGGCGGTCGCGCGGCTCAGTGCGTGGAGCCACCACCGCTTTAGGTTGACGGTGCCGCTCCGGGGACAGGTGCGCTCGGCATAGTCGTCTCCACAGTGTCAAGTTCGGCCGAGAAGTGGAAGGCGACAGTCGCTGCTTTCCTGGCTATGTGTACGTGAAACTTGCGCAGGAGGCGCATCGCCAGGGCCAGATGGATGCTGAACAGGAGTCTCTCACCCTTGCCCAATCGTCTCTGCGCGCCGGGCTTGGTTTGGAGCCCGTTCCGAGGCGCGGGCCTTGGCTCAGCAGCTTCTCGGGATGTTTAGGTGACACCTTACGCCTGAGCCGGAGCCGTCGATTCAGGCTGCGAGGTTCCTGGCTTGGGATCTCCGCTCAGGGCGTCGCGCTGGCTCGCTGGCGGTACTCGAGCATCAGGAGGTCGCGCTCGCGCTGCGGGACGGGGTAGCGCGCGTAGCCCGTGGCAGCAATCGCTCCTGCCAGCACGCGTGCCTCGTCGTCGAAGAAGCGGCCGACGGCCCGGAGACTCTCCTGGACCTGGGCGCGGCGCGCGCGGGCGCTCGCGTGCTCGAGCAGGCGCAGGGCGAGGTGCTCGAGCGCGTCGCGCGAGAGCCCGCGCAGCAGGCAGCTCCACAACGCTGGCCAGTCACGCGGAAGCTGCCGGAACCCGAAGACGTACGAGTGGGCCACACGCGCTCGCCGGGGTTGCCGGGAAACCGGGTGGCCCACGATGCCGAGCAGCCGCATCAGCGAGAAGAAGGCCTCGCCGGTCACCCCGCGAGAGCGGAACGCCCCGTGGAGGTCGAACCCCGGAAACGACTCCGGCGACGTGGTCAGGCAGAAGGACGTCTCGCGGCCATCGGCACGGATTCCAATGAACGGATAGAGAAACGGGAACGCGCCGGTCAGGTTCGCGCGGGGGCGCAGCGCCTGGATGAGGCGAATCTCGCTGAGCGTCGCCTCCAGCTCCGACTCGCAGACGTCCCAGACGATGCGCTCCGCCGACCGCACCAGGGCGCGGCGCTTGCGGTCCTTCTTCGTCCGCCGCGTCGTCCGGTACTGGGCGAGCCGCCGCCGCAGATCGCGGCCCTTGCCGACGTATAGCAAGGTTCCCCGAACTTCCGGTCGAAGACCCGCACTCGCCCATCTTCCCGGCAGCCGGGGTCATTCCCGGAAGGATTTCCTGCTCAGATAGGGTGCGCGGAGCGGGGAACCAGGGTTGGCTCTGGCCCGTCCGACTTTGTTCCGACTTTGCCCGAACCATTGGCCACCACTGGTCCTCATCGGCCAGAATCCCGTCGCGACAAGGTCCGGAACTCCATGAATTCATGGGGATCACGTCACACGGTGTCCCATAGTCCCTCCACGGCCGAAGAACTGAAAATCCCGGTGTCGGGAGTTCAATTCTCCCTGTCCACGGACGCACCTCTCCCAGGACAAGGTCTCCCCGGAACCGAGAGCGGTGCACCGTCCCGACTTGGGCAGAATCGTTGAGACGCCCCTTGTCGGCGGCCTCCATCATCGCTACAGCCGGCTGGCGGCGTAAGATCTCGCCTCCCGCGGGGTGTACCGGCCACGCCGTCGCCGCAGGCCCGTGGGTCGCCTCGGCTGGGGTTCTCCTTCCCTCCCGCCGGCGCCGTCGGTCCCCAAATGGGCGCGGAACCCGTTTCATCTGGACCGTTCTCGGCGTCCGAGGCGCGGTGACCCGACCCTCCAACCGCCGGCGGTCCCCCATGAACACCCGAAAAGGGTAAACGGAAGGGACAGGCTATGCCGGGGTGAGCTGCGCTCCGCCGTCGACGCGCAGGACCTGCCCGCTGACAAAGTCCGCGAGCGGCGAAACGAAGAACTGCACCGCGGCCGCCACCTCGTCCGGGCGAGCATGGCGGACCAGGCTGCCGGTATCCATCGCGGCCAGGAACTCCGGGCGGGCCTGACCGGTGGCGATGAAGCGCGCGCTCAGTGACCCGCCGGGAGCGACCATGTTGACCGTGATCCCGTGTTCTCGCAGTTGGTTCGCTAGGCATCGTGTGTAGTGCGCCTGACCCGCCTTGGCGATGGCGTAGATCACTCCATCCGTGCACCCGTCGAAGCCAGCCACCGAGCCGATATTGACGACTCGTCCCCTTCCTCTGGAGACCATGCTCGGTACGACTTCCCGACAGCAGAGGATCGTCGTCATCAGGTTGCGGTCCATCACAGCCTCGATGTCTTCCAGCCCGATGCCAGTTGCATCGTTGTTCTTCGGCCTTCCGCCCGCAGCCGCGATGTCCCCGCCCGCGTTGTTGATCAGGATATCGATCGGGCCAAGCTCCGCCTCGATCTGCTCGACGGCCGCGCGCACCCGAACCGGGTCCGCCACATCGGCGAAGACGGTCGTCACGGGTACACCCAACCGCCGAATCTCCTCGGCGACATGACACGTGGAGGGTGCCTCGCCGAACTCCGCCGCTGTTCGATCGGACCGGCTGTGTACTGCCACCGCCGCACCACAGTGCGCCAGCCGCTCGGCGATTGCCCGTCCCAACCCTCGCGCCGAGCCGGTAACCCAGGCGACTTTGCCGGCCAGCATCTCACGGTCCACGGCTTTCATCGAATGCCCTCTCTAGCAAGGTTCTTTGATCAGTGGTGGCACACAGTAGCGTGCGCGGCGGCCCTGCTGGCAGTCAATCTAACTCGGCCGGTGGCACCCGATGGGTGTCCATCCTCAGTTCCGTAAGCCTGTCCTTCGCCAAAACCCCGTCCAGCGGACAAGCAGTTGATCCTTCGGCTCTAGTCCGGAGACCATTGCCGTCCCATGATCAACACGCTGCTCCCCCTGTTTCGACTCCTCCCGTTCCTTTGCGGCGGCCACCACCAGCTCGCCTCGAGAACCTCGCCTTGCGTCACCAGCTCGCCGTGTACAAGCGAACGGTGACCCGGCCCCTGGCGCTCACCGCCCAGCGACCACGGCGTCAGGTCCGGTACGACGCGTCGTCGACGTCGAGCCGACGGACCAGCGCATCCCAGTCGAGCTGACCGAAGGGCTCATCCTTATATGCGGCCCAGTGCCTTCGCGCCGCGTCCTCGCACACCTGCCGCGGTGGCAGCCGCAGGTCCGGACCGGCCGCGAGGGCCCGAGCCTGGATCTCGCAGGCCTTATCGAGGTAGTAAATCAGGACAAAGGCCTCGGCGATGGTACGCCCGACGGTGAGCAGTCCGTGGTTGCGCATGATCATCGCGCATTTGTCCCCGAGATCCTCGACCATGGTTGCGCACTCGTCGATGTGCTCGATGAAGCTGTAGTCGTTGTATGCGACCCGGTCGTAAAAGATGAGGTTGATCTGGTTGACGGGCAGAAGATCGCAATTGAGCGCCGCGAACACGGTGCCCGCGGCCGTGTGCGTGTGCGCGACGCAGGACGCGTCCGCTCGGGCGCGGTGAATCGCCCCGTGGATCGCAAAGCCCGCCGGGTTCAGGCCGTAGCGTGTGTCGTCCAGGATCTTGCCGTCGAAGTCGCACTTCACGAGGTTCGAGGCAGTCACCTCCTGAAACAGGAGGCCATATGGGTTCAGCAGAAACTCATTGCGGACACCCGGGACCATCGCGGAGACGTGAGTGGCTGTGAGATCCGTCATCCCGAATCGCGCGAGCAACCGGTAGAAGGCAGCGAGCTGGACCCGAGTCTCCCACTCCGCCGGCGAGTAGCGCTCCCCGGAATTCGGTCGAGGCGCCCCGTTTGGTCGGACACTCATCGCCATTCCCTCCTCGTGTGCCATGCTTCCGTCGACGCCGGCTCCATCATGGCGTTCCCGCATCAGTCCCCCATAGGGCCGCAGCCGGCCGCGCCGCCTTCAAGGAATTCAAGACCGGCGGGCAGTGTCTGTCAAGTTGGCCGGCCGGCCGTTGTAGGGAGCACAGATGAGTTTTGGCGAAGGACAGGCGCTGATCGAGACGCGGGTGCGGCATCTCCTGGACACGGTCAAGCGCGGGCTCGGTACGGAGGCCCTCCTCGTCGAACTGGACGCGGAGGACAAGCGGCGAAAGGCGCTCGCCGCCGAGCTCGCCGGTCTGGCGGAGCCCGTGTGGCCTCATGGAACGGGGCGCAGATCGATGGCCGGCTGCTCTGCGAGCCGATCGTGGACGAGGGCGGGCGCCGAGGCTATCGCGTGACGGGCACCGGGACGTACTGGCGGCTGCTCGGCAGTCAGATTGTCAACGATGGTGGTGTCCTCGACAGGGACCGCGCACCCGCGTGTTTCGTCGAGATTCCGATTGCCGGCGTCGCGTAACCCCCCGCCTGTTACGCCTTCCTCGACGCCGGAGCCTTCGCCGGTAGTCGAGGGCCGGCGAGGCCAAGATCGCGATGAGCCCGGTCGGCCGGCGCAACTATCGGTTTGCGGGACGGATGTGGCTTGAGGGCAGGTCCCCGGAGCCGCCGGGATGACGGGCCATATGGTGGCGGTTTCAACGGGATTAGAGCGCCTTTGGACGCTGAGTTTGCGCGGGTCCTACCGTGACTCGACTTGCCCTGGTTTCCGCTCCACGCCCCACAGGCCACGCGCCCGGACATCGCCGGTCCCAGGCCGGGACAAACTGCCGCTTCCGTCGGCCAGAATCGCGCCTGGGTGGCTGGCCCATGCCCATATAAGCGGGGGGAGTCAGACGCTACTCCAGGGCCGCCGCCACTTATCCGAGGCGCGCGGCGGCGATGTGCGATGGTCAATGATCTCTTCTGCCCGGCCGGCACCGAGCCTGACACGACTCGACGTCCTCGCCTGATCTGAGAATACTTTCCACTCTCCTAGTTCGGGCTGAGGTGCTGGATCAGTAAGTTCTAGGACGAGTTGCCCGAAACGCAGTCCTCCATGATTGGGCCCCACGCCAGCACCGAGGCGGGACGCGACCTCCGGCGGCTCCGGACGCGATCATGCAAGTGTCAATATCCTCGCGCGGGATCAGCGATGTTGATGAGCCGCCGGCCGGCAAGGAGTCGCCGGTAGTTCTCGGCGATGTGGGCGAGCGAGCCCTGCGGCACGCCGCCCGCTGCATGCGGTGTCACGACGACCCTCGGATGCGTCCACAGACGGCTGTCGGCCGGCAGCGGCTCCGTGCGAAAGACGTCGAGTGCGGCACCTGAGAGCTGGCCGGAGTCGAGCGCCGCCAGCAGGTCCTCCTCGACCACCAACCGGCCGCGGCCGACGTTGATGAAGTAGGCGCCTCGCTTCATTGATGCCAAGGTCTTGGCATCGATGATGTCGCGCGTCTCGGTCGTCTCGGGCAAAATGCAGACGACATAGTCGCAAGGCGCCAGACAGCCGGTCAACTGATCGGGTCCGTGATAACAGGCAACGCCAGGCAATGGATGCGGCCCGCGGGACCAGCCATTGACCTTGTAACCAAGATTGACAAAGACCTCGGCGAACCGCTGTCCGATCGAGCCGAGGCCGAGAACCGCGATCCGCACGTCACCGGGAAAGGGCGGAATGTGCTCCTGCCAGCGTCGCTCGGCCTGATACAGGCGATACGTCCCCTCGAAGAGACGGTGGCTCAGGACATAGAGCAGGACGTATTCGGTCATGAAACTGATGATGCCCGGGTCCTTCAGCCGCATCACCGGCACGCCTGTCGGCAGATCGGGCCGCTGCAGGAAATCGTTGGCGCCGTGACCGAGGAAGACGATGCAGCCCAGGTTCGGCATGGTCGCGAAGATACCGGGCGGAGCGAGATTACTTTCAAAGGCGGCCATGCGGATCTGCGCCGTGTCGCCGAGATCCGGCCAGACACGAAAATCGACGCCTGGAATCTCCGCCGCCATCGTACGGCGCCAAAGATCCAGGTTCTCAAACTTGCTGACGAGGGCGAGTGCCATGGATCAATCCTTTGATGCTAGGTTAGAACATGCTTAGATTGCCCTGTAGGGCGCAACCCCCGATGGGGACGCCACGCATTGAAGTAGGCGACGTACTCGTCCAGGACGCGCTGCAGATGCCGCTCGTTGGAACGAAACGCATCTCGTCACCTGCTGCGAGACTACCTCACGTACTACCACCGTTGCCGGACTCACCTTTCCTTGGAGAAGACACACCGGAGCCGAGACTGGTGGAGCGCCCCGACCAGGGTGGAATCGTCGAGATGCCCATGGTCGGAGGCCTGCATCATCGGTACACACGCCAGGCGGCGTAAGATCCTTCCGACCTGCGGGTGTCCCGCCACGCGAAAGTCGCCGGTCGGCCGGTCCACGCGGTTCCTCGGTCTTCCTCCGCCTTGCGTCTATGGCTCCACAGTGGGTGTCCCTCGGAGCCAAGGCCAACTATCTTGACGAACGACCCGCTGCCGGTCCTCCGAATGCCGCGATGGGTTAAACGGAGGGCACACCACGTCAAAGTCGCCCCAGCCGCCGCTCGCGCGCGCCACGACGCCCGCGCCCTTGATCATCCGGCCAGCTGGTCTCCATCCCGCTCCGCCCGTTCAGACCACGAGGAGCTCGCGCCGGAAGCGCGTCAGGACGTCGTGGCCGGTCTCGGTCACTAGAACGGTCTCGCTCACGGCGGCCGGTGGGTAGCCGTCCACCCGACACGTCTGCGGCACGTGGAATACCATCCCCGGCCGTAGCGTCGTCCGGGTGCCTTCCCGCAGCTCCAGAAAGTGGCCCTCGCCCCAGTCGGGTGGGAAGTTCAGCCCGACCGAGTACCCGGCACGCTTCTTGACCCCCCGATCCATTCCAACGCGGGCCGCCGCCCGCTTGGCGGCGGCATCGACGTCGTGCGCACTAATGCCGGGACGGATCGCATCGATCACGGCTTCCAGCATCTCCACGGCGACTGCAGAGGACTGCGCTAGCTGCTCCGACGGTCGCCCGATGCTGAGTGTGCGAAAGATCGGGGCCGCGTAGCGGGCCACGGTCCCCGCCAGCTCCAAGAGCACGTTGTCACCCGGCTCCAGGATCTTGTCGGTCCACGTGGCATGGACCAGCAGCGTGCGGTGCCCCGAGGCGATGAAAAGCGGCAGGCCCGCGTATTCGCCGCCCTGCTCAATCATCACACGGTGAACGTGAGCCGCCACCGCCTGCTCGGTCCGTCCCGCTCGGCTGGCCTCGACTGCCGCGCTCACCCCCTGGTCCGCGATCGCCGCCGCCTCGCGGATGCGGGCCACCTCGGCCGGCGACTTCACCGCCCGCTCCTGCTCGATGACTCCCGAGCCGTCTACAAGTTCGGCGCCGGTGAGCAGGGTGCCGAGCTGCCGATAGCGGTCGAGCGACAGGAACCAGCCGGACCGCTCAACGCCCACGCGGCCGCGGCCGAGCCCGAGGTCGGCGAGTGTCCCAGCCGTCACGGCCAGCGGATCGTCGGTGTCGGCGTAGGCGACCGCGTCGTCGAGCCAGGCGAAGCCGTCCACGTTGGTCCGCTCGATCAGCCGGGTGACGAGGACCGGATCTCCCGTCGGCGGCACGATCAGCATCTGGAACATGTAGTAGCCGGTCGTGTGATAGCCAGTCAGGTAGCAGATGTTCTCGGGCGTGTGGACGAGCAGCCCGTCTAAACGTTGTTCGGCCATGGCCACGCGTACCCGTCGCAGCCGCTCGCGGTACTCGGCGATGGGAAAGGCCAGGCGCTTCCGAATCGCCATCGCTGCTTCCCTCCGACTCACCGGACCTGTCATCGCCACCTCCCCACTCACCGTCGCTATGCCGGCATCGACACGCCGAGCTCCGCTGCCAGCGTCGCGGTCCGGGCCCAGACCACTTCGGAGATCGGCACACCGTCGCGGCGACGGCGCGCGGCCTCCAAGGCGCCGCGCTCACCCGGAATCCGGATCTCCGGCGTGTGGGGCGCCTTCCGGGACGCCTTGACCTCCTGCAAGTGGGCGCCGACGGCCGCTCGGAACACGGCCGGATCACCAAACGAAGAGGGATCCACGGCAAGGAGGAAATGCCCCTTCGCACCGGCCGGTTCGTGACCGAGCCAGCCGCTCAGCGCCTTCCCTACCGCGGCCCCGACCAGCGGGCCCGAAAGGAGTCCCACGCAGAGGCCGAGCCCGAATCCCTTGTGCCCGCCCAACGGGCCGATCGCCCCCTGCGCCGCGAGCGCGGCGTCCCGGGTCGGCTGCCCTTCCGGGTCGACGGCCAGGCCCGGCGGGAGCGACTCGCCAAAGTATGCGGCCTGGCGGACGCGAGAGGCTGACAGGGCGCTCGTCGCCATGTCGACGACCAGCGGGTGTTCGCCGTCGGTCGGGATCGAGATCGCAATCGGATTGGTGCCGAGGATCCGTTCAGTGCCCCCATGGGGATGGACCAGCGGCGGGGCATTGGTCACCACGATCCCGACGAGCCCGGCCCGCGCGATGCGGTCGGCGTAGTACGCGAGCATGAAGATGTCACTGCTGTTCACGATGCCGACCGCACAGCAGCCGGCCCGTCGTGCCTTGCGCACGGCAAGATCCACCGCGAAGATGGCGGCCACCTGCCCGGGACCGCGGCCTCCATCCACAAGCGCGCTGGCGTCTGCCTCTCGCACCACCCGTGGCCGCCCGTGCGGATCGATCTTGCCGTTGCGCAGGCCGCGGATCATGCTGGGCAGGTGGTCGAGGCCCTGGACACCGGTTCCCCGCAGGTCCGCCGTCACGAAGACGTCGGCCGCCATCGCCGCGGCCTCGGGTCCGCAGCCGGCCGCGGCCAGCAGCCGCTGCACGAGATCGCGCAGCACCGCCACCGGCACGATCTTAGTCGGTCGCTCGTTCATGCGGGTTATCCCGGCCCGTCGCGGCGAGTTAACGGGCGAAGAACCGTCGGTCCAGGTCCGTCAGCACCTCGCGCCCCCCTGCGGTGACCAGGACCGTCTCGCTCACTCCGACAGACTGTCGGCCTGGCAGGCGTATCGAGGAGGGGATATGGAAGACCATCCCGGGGACGAGCACGGTCGGGTCGCCCTCCGTGAGGCCCAGCACGTACCCCTCCCCCCAGTCAGGCGCGAACGTGAGTCCTAGCGAGTATCCGGCGCGCTTGTTGATCTGGTAGCCGCCCTTCACGACCGCGCGGTGCCAGGCGTCGTGGACGTCACCAGACGTGGCACCCGGTCGGACCGTCTCTATCGCCGCGTCAAGGGCGTCGAGACTCACGTGGGCCCGCCGCTCGATCTCGGCATCCACGGGGCCGACGAAGGCGCAGCGGAGGAGCGCCGCAGTGTACCGCCACACGCAAGCCGACAGCTCGATGAAGACCACGTCGCCTCGGCGGAACGGCTCGGCCGAATAGCTCGTGTGGTGGACGAGCATCGTCCGATTGCCTGCGGAGACGAAGGGTGGCATTCCCATGTGCTCGCCGCCAGCCCCGATCACCGCCTCGTGGATCGCGCCCGCCACCCGTCGCTCGGACGCGCCGACCTCGATACGGTCGACTCCCGCCCGCATGCCGAGGCTCGCGATCTTCGCGGCCTTGCGCAAGTGCACGATCTCGGCCGGCGACTTCACCGCCCGCGCGCCTTCGATGGTGCCGGCGGCGTCGACCCATGTAGCCCGTGGCAGCAGGGTCCGCAGTCTCTCGGCCTGGTTCACGGTCAGGAACCAGCACCCCGTCTCCACACCGATGCGCTGCGCGTCGAGCCTCGCCTTGCGCAACGACTCGGCAGTCAGCTCGAGGGGGTCCTGCCCGTCGACGTAGGCCACGCTGTTCTCGAACCAAGAGAAGCCGAAGACGTTCGTCTGCTCGATCAGGCGGGTGATCAGCAGCGGAGGCTTTACCAGCGGCAGGACGAGAACCTGGTACATGTAGTAGCCGGGCGTCTGGTAGCCGGACAGGTAGCAGATGTTCTCCGGCGTGTGAACGAGCAAGACGTCGAGACCCCGCCGCGCCATCTCCTGCCGGGCCCGCTGCATCCGTCCCTCGTACTCCGCCACCGAAAACGCGAGTCGCTTCTGGATCTGCACCGCAGGCCCTCCCTCAGAGATCTGGTGGCTTCAACACGGCCAGCGTGTCATCCACGCTCTCGAGGAACGCATCCACCTCGACGGGGATCCGGGAGGAGGTTCACCTCGACGAAGTCGTACCTTTCGTGAAGTGCGCTCTCGAACTTTGCGATGTTCGGCGTGCCGCTAAAGGTGCGCGCCCCCCTTGATGGCGTCCCGATCCGGCAGCCGCGGCCCCGGCCGGAGTACGGCGGATGGGGCGGCGTGTAGACAGAGGCGAGTGTTCCCTCCAGGCATGAAGTGTGATGCGCGCGTGCAACACCGCGGAGCGGGAACCCGCCCCGTAGGTACGGGTTGCCCCCGAGCGCGGGGGACCGGCTCGGGCCATCCGTCCGCCCATCCTGCCAGCACTCCTGCTCGTCGATTCCGTCGCCGCCCGCCTATAGCAGGGCCCGGGTGATCTTCTGCACCCACTCCTCACGGCGGGCGGCCAGATTATCCAGATTCACGGGGATGATCGTGTCCCATTGCGCCTGCGTGTTCACGAGATTGCGCGAAACCTCCGACGTCAGCTTCACCTTGCGGTTCGTAGGCCCGAACCACTGGGCCTGGGCCATCCGCGTCTGGGCGTCGACGCCGAGCGCTTCATTGATGAAGGCCTCCGCCACCTCGCGCTTGTCGGGGTGATTCTTGGCAATGGCCGCGCAGCCCGGCGTGGCGAAGATCCCCTCCTTCAAGTTGTGCGCGATCGCGATCGGGTATCCCTTCTCGATGTACGGCTTCAGCACGTAAGGCGTCCGCATGACGAGCGTGATCTCGTTGTTCCGGATCAGCTCGGCCACCACGGCCGCGTTCTGCTCCATGACCGCGATGTTGGGTTTGAGGGCACGCAGCGCGTCCCAGGCCGGCTCCATGTTGTACTGGCTCCCGCCGTTCAGCATAGCGGCGATGATGGCCAAGTGGAGGACCGGGCCGCCGCCCACCGGTAGGATGGCCACCTTCCCCTTGTACTCTGGCTCCCACAGAACGCGCCAAGATGTGGGCGGGGTTTTGACGAGATTCGTGTTGTAGGCGATCGCGCTCGTGTAGACGTAGAAGCCGATCCCCTTCCCCTCGACGAAGAACCGGGGATCGATGTCAACGGCGTTGGGCAAGCGTGCAAGGTCCAGCGGCTCTAGGAGTCCCTCGCGACTTGCCGTCACCACCCCGATGTCATCCATCATATAGACCGTCGTGCTGGGATTGGCTTTCTCGGCCCGGATCTTGGCGATAGAGGCCGAAGTCCACCCTTCCGTGACGATGACCTTGGCCCCGGTCTTCTGGATGAAGGGCTCAACCACGTGGGATCGGATCGTCTGTCCTTCGCCTCCCGCCCAGAACTGAACGCGCAGCGTCTCGCCGTCGAAGCGCCGTTGCGCCTCGACGGCCGGTTGCCCGAGAGTCGACGCGGCGGCCGCCGCCGTTGCGATCCCCTTCAGCAGATCTCGCCGTGTCAACTCGTTCATGGCGCCCTCCTTGGTTTTCGTGCTGGACCCGAAGCTCAGACGGGTCGTGTGCCTCTGGCGTGGTTCTCAGCCACGGCCGTCCGTACGCCCGAGCATAGTTCGTGGAGGCGATCGGCGGAATCCCCATAACACCCTGTCGTGCGCCAAACCTCCATCCGGTGGCAAGTGGGGGATTTATCAATCTGATCATGCCACGGTCCGGATCTTCGTGTCAGCAGCCGGCCGTAGGTCTCCATGTCTCCAGGATGTCGATCCGGGAGACAATTCCACAGTCTTGGGCCGGAACCGTTTCCCTTCATGCTCACCTGCCCGGTGGTGGAGCGGTCGGGGCCGCGGGACGGGTTAGCCTGAAGTTGGACCGATTCAGAGGTTCGTTCCACTGGGAGCGCCTCCCCGGTCAGGTTGGGGCCGGAACCCCCGACGGGAACCTGTGCCTTCTACTTATTCCGTCTGCCTCGTCAAGATTGAACGGTCGGCCGGCCTGATCGATGATGGCCGACATGATCACCCTCATCCTCATCGGCCTCCTCCGCGGGGTCAGGACCCAGCGCTCCTTGGTGTTCGAGAACCTCGCGTTACGGCACCAACTGGCCGTTCTCCAGCGCACCGCGCCGCGCCCACGCCTGCGGACGTCCGACCGGCTGTTGTGGGTCCTGCTGTCCCGTATATGGAACGGCTGGACGGATGCCGTCTCCGTCGTCCAACCGGCCACCGTGATCCGGTGGCAGCGGACCGGCTTCAAGCTCCTGTGGACCTGGAAGAGCCGGCAGCGCGGGCCCGGCCGCCCGGCGGTCGCTTCGGAGCTCCGAGCGCTCATCCGCCGGATGGCCGAGGCCAACCCCTATGGGGCGCGCCCCGCATTCACGGGGAGCTCCGGAAGCTCGGCCTCGAGATCGGCCAGGCGACGGTTTCGAAGTACCTGGTCCGCCGTCGAACGCCCCCGTCACAGACTTGGCGGACCTTCCTGGCCAACCACGTTGGGACGCTGATCTCCGTGGACTTCTTCGTCGTCCCCACCGTGATGTGCAAGGTCTTGTTCGTCTTCGTGGTCCTGGCGCATGAGCGGCGCCGCGTCGTCCACATCAACGTCACCGACGCCCCCACGGCCCAGTGGACGGCCCAGCAACTCGTGGAGGCGTTCCCCTGGGAGACCGCCTCGCGATACCTCCTGCGCGATCGCGATGCGGTGTACGGGGTCGCGTTCTCGAGGCGCGCGCAGGCCATGGGGATCCACGAAGTCAAGACGGCGGCTCGGTCGCCTTGGCAGAATCCGTACGTGGAACGTCTCATCGGCACCCTCCGCCGCGAGTGTCTCGACCACGTCGTGGTGCTGAACGACACCCATCTGCGTCGCCTGCTGAGCGGGTACCTCATCTACTACCACGGGGCCCGAACACACCTCTCCCTAGAGAAGGACGCCCCGGAGCCACGACCAGTGGAGCATCTTGACGACGGCAGGATCGTCGAGACCCCCATGGTCGGCGGCCTCCATCATCGTTCCACGCGCCAGGCGGCGTAAGACTGTCCGGCCAGCGGGGGTACCGGCCACGCGGAAGGCTCCGGTCGGCCGGTCAGCGCGGTTCGCCTCGGTCTTCTTCCGCCTGGCGTCTGAAACACCACACGGAACACCTGGGTTCACGCGGGGTGTCCTTTCGGAGCCAAGGCCGGTGCTCCTGACGAACGGCCGCAGCCGGTCCTCCGAACACCTGGATGGGTTAAACGGAAGGGACAGCGGGGCGGTCAAAGCGTAGGGGCCGGGAAGGGCTCGCTACCCTTTGGTGGCGCCGGCGGTGAGGCCGGAGACGTAGTAGTCCATCAGGAAGACGTAGACGACGATGGGGGGGAGCGCCGCCATCAGCGCCCCCGCCATCAACCCGCCCCAGTAGATGACGTCACCCGTGATGAGCGAGCCCACGACCCCCGTGGTCAAGACCGCGCTGTCACGGCTGAAGATGAACGCCAGGGGGTAGAGAAATCCCGCCCAGGAGACCGTGAACGAGAACATCGTGGCCGCGACGATCCCGGGCATTGCCACGGGGATGAAGATCCGGAGGAGCATCTGCAGATGGCTCGCGCCATCGATGTAGGCGGCCTCATCGAGCTCTCGTGGAATCGACCCGAAGTAGCCGATGAGAATCCACGTGCAGAAGGGCACTGAGAGCGTCGGGAAGACGACCACCAGGGCCCCGAGCGAGTTGAGGAGACCAAGGGCGGAGAGGACCTTGAACAGCGGGATGAACAGCAGGGTTTCGGGAACGAGGTAGGTCAGGAAGACGCCGGTCGCGAGACCGGCGGAGCCGGCGAAGCGCAGCCGAGCGAGCGCGTACGCCGCCGGCAGGCTGATCCCCATCGAGATCGTCACGACCAGCGCCGTCACGAGCGTCGTGTTCCGCAGGAACGTGAAGAACGGGGTCTCCAGGAAGAGGCGCCGGTAGTGCTCGAGCGTGGCGCCCTCGTTGATGATGAGCGGGAAGCCCGGCATCGTCTGGATCTCGTGCGGCGTCTTGAACGAGGTCACGAGCATGTAGTACGGGGGCAGAAGGAAGATCACGGCGAACAAGCCGAGGCTCGCATACGAGCCGATCAGCGCCCAGCGCCGGCGCTGCGCCAGGCTCGGGCTGGCCATCACCGCCCCGCCCGGACGTTCCGGCGGACACTCCGCAGGATGAGCATCGCCAGGACCGCCAGCATCGGGAGCATGAACAGGGACACCGACGCGCCGAGCGGGATGTCCCCGGACTCGATCCCGAGGTTGAACGCGTAGGACCCGAAGAGATGCGTCGTGTCGTGCGGCCCGCCCATCGTCAGGACGCGGACGATGTCGAAGTTCGCGAACGTCGCGATGGTCGAGAAGAGCACGGTGATGGCCATGATGTTCCGGATCATCGGGAGTGTGATGAAGCGGAGCCGCTGCAGCGTGGTTGCGCCGTCGATGGAGGCGGCCTCGTACAGCTCGTCGGCGATGGACTTGAGCCCGGCCAGGAACATGATCATGAAGAAGGGCGTGCCGATCCAGACGTTGACCAGGATGACGGAGAACCGGGCCCAGCCCGGCTGGCTCAGCCACGGGACGTGGGGGCCCCCGAGCCTCGCGAGGACCGCGTTGAACACCCCCAGGGTGGGCTCGAACAGCCACAGCCACCCGAGCGTGCTGAGAGCGGCCGGCATGACCCAGGGGATCAGGAACAGCCCCCGCCAGAGCCGCTGGCGACGGACCGGCAGGTTGTTGATCTGGAGGGCGAGGAAGAACCCGAGCGCGGTCTTCAGGAGCACTGCGGTGACGGTGAAGAGCATCGACTGCCGGACGACCATCCAGAAGGTGTCCCGCTTGAAGAGGAAGAGATAGTTGCCGAGGCCGACGAAGCGCGTCTCGCTCTTGTTGAGCGTGGCCAGCTGGATCGACACCAGGAACGGGTAGAGGACGAGGCCGCCAAGGAGAAGGATGAGCGGCAGGCAGAGGAGAAAGGCGAGCGTGGCCGACCTACGCATCGCGCGTCTCGGTCGTCGGCACCGGCGACCCTGCCCCGCCACGGGGGGTGGAGCCCCCGCCCGGCGCGGCCCGGGAGGGGGCTCCCAGGCAAGGGCGCGCTAGGAGCGCGAGTATCCCTCGAGCTCGCCCTCCACCCACTTGATGGCCGCAGCGGTCGACTCACCGCCCTGGGTCACACGGGCCACCAGGCGGCCGTAGGTCGACTTGGAGTGGATCTGGGCGGCGATCGCCTGCGGTGCCGGATAGCCGGGGATTATGAAAACCTCGTCGCCCCGGATCGGGTAGTTGAACTGGGTCCCCTTTGGGGGTCCGATCTGCTCCCAGATCGGATGGTCCCGCAGGGACCGGATGTCCGGAATGTCATAGCCCTTGCCGGCCTCGACGAGCTTGTGAACCTGCTCCTTCTGAGAGAGGTGGAGGAGCAGATCCTTGGCCGCGGATTGGTTCTTGGAGAAATCCCAGGTGCCGAGGAGCATCTTGCTGCCTCCCCGGAACCGGCCTGCGGGCCCGCGCGGGTTGTCGTGGTGCCAGATCTCGCGCCCGATCTCCGGAACGTCCTTCATCGCCACCGCCCAGACGCTCGGCGGGTTGTTGATGCCGGAGCCCTTGCCCGAGAGCAGCCACCGGTTGTTCCCGGCGTCGTCCCAGGCGTACACGTCGGGCGTCATGACCGGCGCCAGCTCCTTCATGAACTCCAGCACGTGTCGCACGGGGTCCGAGTTCGCGGTGATGTTGCCCTTGGCGTCGACAAGGTGGGCACCGAAGGACGTGAACAGGGGGCCGAGCCACATGCCGGTGTCGTTCGTCGCGCCGATCGGATTCGCGAAGGGGAACCCCGCCGCGTGGAGCTTTCGGCACGCCGCGAGGAAGCGGTCGGACGTCCACCCGTCCACGAGCACCTTGTCCCGATCGAAGCTGGCCGGAAAGACCTTCTGGAGATCGATGTCGGCGTGCTTCTTCCATAGGTCGAGGCGCGAGTTCATCGGATAGCTGTTCGTGCTCAGGCACAGCGGCACGCCGTACCACCGGCCGTCGTGCTTCCCGAGATACTCGGCGCCCGCGTCGTACGGTCCGTATTTCTTGGTGACTTCGTTGATGACGTCATCCACCGGGATCAGGCGACGCTTGTAGAGCGTGACCTGCCAGTTGGCCAGGGAGAACACGTCGTGGCCGACGCCGGCCCTGAACTCGGCCGCGGCGGTGAGGTAGATCTTCTCCCCGGCTGGCGGCAGATAGTCGATCGTCACTTCGACCTTGTTGGCCTTGGCCCAGTCCTCGATGAGCGTCCGCGATACATCGTTGTGGCCGGGTACGAAGTGGTCATTCATCGCGATGGCGAGCTTGCCAGCCGCCCGGGAGGTCGACACGAACGGCGGCCCCGTCAGTAACCCGGCCGTCGCGGCGGCCGTCTTGAGGAATTGCCGACGGCTGGTCAGCGCGTTGCGCATGACTCCTCCTCCTTGTGTCACGCGGAGACCGGGACCGCGAACGGAAACCCGACGCCGAGCGCCGCACCCACCTCCCGGAGCTCCTCCGCGACCGTGGGGTGGAGCGGGATGCCGAGGCGGCTCCGCTCCTCCTGCGTGCTCCATTCCCGCTCACCAGGCGTGAGGACCCGATCGTGACCATCGGCCGGCGGTGTCTCCCGAAGCGTGCCGAGCGCCTTGTCGAGCATGCTCGTGAAGTCACCCATCGGCAGGAACGCGTCCACCTGCCAGGCGCCGAGGAAGACCCCCTGCGTTTGGAGCGTGATCATCGACCCATACCCGGTGCCGGAGAGCCCACCGCTCATGATGTCGACCATCACCGCGAGGGCGTAACCCTTGTAGCCGCCGGTCTCGGCATCGCCGCCCAGAGGCGGGATGGTGCCGCCCGCCCAGAAGTCGCGGGGATCGGTGCTCGGGCGCCCCTGCTTGTCGCGAAGCCAGGCCGCTGGCACCGGCCGGTTGTCACGGAGCGCCAGCTCCATCTTGCCGCCCGCAACCACGGTCGTCCCGAAGTCCATCATGAACGGAGGACCCTGTCGGGCCGGCGCCGCCACGCTCACGGGGTTGGTGGACAGGCGCGCCTCCCGCCCGAAGGTCGGGACCATGGCCGTGCCGGGGCCGTTGCACATCGCGATGCCGATCATGCCCCGGTCTAGCGCCATGAGCGAGTAGTGGGCCGCGGCGCCGATGTGCCGGCTATTCCGGACGGCGGCGAAGCCGCAGCCAACAGCCGCCGCCTTGTCGAGCGCCCGCACCATCGCGTGAGGTGCCACCGCGACGCCGAGCCCGCCGTCGCCATCCAGGGTGACCGTGGAGGGCGTCTCCCGGAGGACTCGCACCTCCGGGCGCGGGTTGACCCAGCCGCCTCGCAGGCCGACGACGTACCCTGGGTGGCGAGCCACATGGGCGACGCCGTGCGAGTCGATGCCGAGAAGGTCGGCGTGAACCAAGGTCTCGGCGCCCACCCGAGCGTCCTCCTCGGACACATTGAGGCATACGAAAACCTCCGTCACGAACCGCCGGAGGTCCTCGGCGGCGTAGCGAGGGCGGTCGGTGGTCACGCACAACTCCTTTGCGGGCCTGGGACGAGGATCACCTGGCAGCTTGGTGCGTGCCTACGGGCTGTTTCTTGTCGACAACGGACGATGTCACGATGGCGCAGGGGGTGTCAAGGCCCGCTCGTCGAGCTCTGATCGGACGGCGACCCTCACCTCAGGAGCCCTTCAGGCTCACCCGGTTCTCACGCAGGGCTTCGGCGGCTCCCACTCGGAGGACCGTCTGGTCCTCGGCGGCGATGATGAAGCGGGCGCCCCGCGAGACCCACTGCCGGTTCACCGCGGGGGTGAAGGCCATCCCGAGGCAGGTGGTGATCCGGCGCCGGGCCGCCTCGTCGAGGACGCGGTGGATCGCGTCGACGACAGACGGGTGCTCGATCTGACCGAGAAGGCCCATCCGAGCCGGACAGGTCGTTGGGACGGAGGCAGAGCACGTCGATCCCGGGCACGGCCGCGATGTCCGCGATGCTCTTGACCGCCTCGATGTGCTCGATCTGCAGCGCGATGATCACGCTGTCGTTCGCCGAGGCGACGTATTCGGTCACGCGGCGGTAGTAATCGGAGGCGCGGCGTGGCCCGAACCCGCGAATGCCCTCCGGCGGGTAGCGGCACGCCGCGACCGCGGCCCGTGCCTCGTCCACGGTGTTGACCATGGGCACAAGCACGCCCCCCGCCCCGAGGTCGAGGGCCTGCTTGATGATCGCCGGGTTGTTCCAGGGGACGCGGACGATCGGCACGGACTCGCGGCCGTTGAACGCGGTGAGGACGATCTGCAGACCCTCGGGGCTGAACGGGGCGTGCTCGGTGTCGATCAGGATCCAGTCGTAGCCCGCACCCGCCATGATCTCCGCGACCGCGGATTCCGCGAAGGAGATCCAGGCGCCAATCGTCACTTCTCCGGCCCGGAGGCGCCGCTTCAAATTCTGGCCTGGCGTCGTCACGCGTCACTCCTCTCGAGCGGCCTGTGGGCTCACAGATGCGGCAGTACGCGGTCGTGGAGCATGGTCATGGAGTTCAGCCACGCCTCGCGGGGCTGCCACTCGTGGCCGATGACCAGGAGGCCCCCGAAGCCGCCGACCTCGCGCTTGAGCTTCTGGAGCTTGTCGGTCACCTCGTCGACGTCGCCGACGATCCAGATGTTGTCGAGGAGGTACTCGGGCGTGACCCGATCGTCGGGCATCTCGGGGTCGACCTTCGTGAGCGCGAGCATCCCGGTCTTCCGGAGCAGCGGGAGGAAGTACTGCCGCAGTCCCGGGCCAGCGTGCCTTCCAGCACCTCGCGTCGTGCCCGGGCGCTCGTCTCGGCGATGTACACGTCCCGCGCGATCCGCCAGGTCGCGCGATCCGCTGTCCGACCGACCGCTCTCGCCGACGACTCGACCACTTGCCAGTGAGACGTGAGGATGCGCGGGGGCACGATGTTGATGCTCATAGGGATGTAGCCACGCTCGCCCGCCATGATCAGCGTCTCGGACCTGGGGGACAGGCCGGCCACACCGATCGGCGGATGCGGCCGCTGGTAGGGGCGCAGGGTGGAGCTGCAGTCCGATGTCGTCCTGCGGCTCGGGAACGCGGAACTCCAGTGCTTGGACTTGTAGACACCGGGTTTCGGGTCGTTCCAGAGATCCAGCACGACGTCGAGCACCCGTAGTGTCCGAAAACTCATCCCATCCTGGGGCTCAGGCCGCGCGGTGGTAGTACCGTAAGAGCCCGCCCAGCCGATCCCGGCAGCGAACCCGGGTCCCGCGAGCGGCAGCGGTTGCCGGGGTGATCAATTCATTGCCGAGCCCTTGGTGATTCCGTTCTCGATGATAGTGCGCCACGAACTCATCGAGGGCGCGGAGCAGCCGACGTTCTCCGAAGAAGATGAGGCGGTCGAGACACTCCTCGCGGATCGAGCGCACAAACCGTTCCGCGTAGGCGTTGGCATTCGGCGCCTGGACCGGCGTCAGCACGATCCGCACCCCGGCGCCTTGGAGGATGTGGCGGAATCCGTGGGTCCACTTCCTGTCACGATCGCAGATGAGGATCGGGTGGCCCACCAGGAACCCATCGACCGCATCGGTCAGTCGCCGCGCCGCCTGCGCCATGAACCACGCATCCGGGGTGGGCGTCGAGCCCGCCACGTGAACCCGTCGGCTCCGGAGATCGATCACGAAGAGCGTGTAGTAGGTGATCAACCCGCGAGGGGTCCAGACCTCGGTGGTGAAGAAGTCCGCTCCGGCGATCGCGCCCCAGTGAGCCCGCAGGAACGTCCGCCAGGAGGTCGGCCGGTCCGGAGCCGGCGGGATCCCGTGGGCCTTGAGCACCTTGGCGACCGTACTCCGGGCCACGTCGTGGCCCAGGTTCTTCAGCGCTCCCTGAATCCGCGTGTAGCCCTACGTCGAATTCTCGGTGGCCATCCGTAGAATGAGCGACGAGATCTCCGGCATGATCCGGGGCCGGCCTGGCCGCGTCGGCGTGAACGTCCACTTCCGGGCGATCAGTTGCCGGTGCCAGCGCAGGATCGTGTCGGGGGTCACGATGGTCGCGACCTGCCGCAAGACCCGTCGACCGAGGCGGTGGCCCTTCGCGGCGAGGCGTCGGCGCTGATCGTCGGTCAGCCGAAGGCGGCGCCCCGTCAGCTGCGCCTTGAGGACCCGGTTCTCCTCTACCAGGTACTCGATGACCTGTTGCTGGTGGAGATTGACCCATCCGGCGAGGGTCACGAGCAGCACCTGTAAGGGGTAGACATCGGCCGCCATGGGCCGATCGTACCGTGGTTCAGCCCAACCCGGTAACGGGTCACGGCCGGCCGAGTTTTCGGACACTACGGGTGCACACGTCGGCTTCGCCGCGGAGATGTCACCGCCGAACAGTCGGCTCAAGAAGTTGAACACCGCATCGCCGCGAGGCAGAAGCGCCGAAAGAACATAGAAG